>NZ_CM146911.1:0-3838233 GCF_055755345.1 Marinobacter sp. E2 | reverse complement strand
ACTGTTCGGCACGACAGCCTGCTCCCGATAATCCAGAAATGTCTCCCCCGGACAAGGGGCGTCCTGTCCTGTGAGATGACCCCGAATTCTAACCCGCCAGGCCCGCCAGTGAAAGAGTCAAACCGGGTTAATAAACAGCCTGTGGAAATTTTAAAATATATTTTTCAATATCTTGCGAACTTACCTACAGGGTTGTGTACAAAAAAATGTTGCACCAGAGTTACTCACAAGCCCCTGTGTGCAGCCAGGGGTCAACCCTGTTGGCAAACACTGGACCCACCCCTGAATAACTCGCCCCGGGATCACAGACCCGACTTTTTCACATTTCGCCCCGGCTTCGTCCACAGAGCTCACGGCCAGTTTTCAAAACACCTGTCAACGGCTCAAGATTTTGTTTTTCAATCTGTTTTCCTGGTTACCCACAGAAACAGACTGTGCTAATAACAGTAATAATTAATCCTTAAAAGAATTCTAAAAAGACCTACAACATTTATTAGCGGCCTGCCCCTTGTGGCCAACTGAACGCCTCCGCAAAACCCCCTACCGATAGCCATTGAATTCCCACCGGTATTTGCATAGAATGCCGCTCCTGTTTTGGCTGTACATTTTCCGGCCAGCAACCGAACACCCAACTGACGAATTGTGAGATCATCACCATGAAAAGAACGTTTCAACCTAGTGTCCTGAAGCGTAAGCGCGTTCACGGTTTCCGTGCCCGTATGGCCACTGCCAACGGTCGCAAGGTCCTGTCCCGTCGCCGTGCCAAGGGCCGCGCACGTCTGTCTGCATAAGACCAGCGTGCCTTTATGAAGGCTTTGAGTTTCCCGAAATCGCACCGGCTACTGCGACCTGCTGATTACGGCAAAGTCTTCAACAATGTGGAACTGAAGGTTCCACACCGGAATTTTCTGGTCCTGGCAACGCCCAATACTCTCGGCCACGCCAGGATCGGTCTGATTTTTTCACGGAAGAACCTGAAACTTGCGGTCCAGAGAAACCGCATCAAGCGCCAGATCCGGGAAAGCTTCAGGCATCAGACCGATTTGCCAGCCCTTGATATCGTAGTCCTCGGACGACAGGGTCTCGCCGCTCTGGGTAACCCCGCCATCCGGGCATCAGTCGACGATCTCTGGCGCCGACTCAGGAAAAAACACGCCCAGACAAAACCATCCGCTACGGCTTCCTCCCAGGGTGCCAGTCGAGGAACGGGGTAATGCGCAAGCTGCTGCTTCTGCCCATTCGCGTCTACCAGTATGCGATCAGTCCCCTGATGGCCAGTCATTGCCGCCACTACCCAACCTGTTCCCAATACGCGATTGAGGCCATCAACCAGCACGGTGCGGCGAAAGGATTGTTGCTGGCAATCCGCCGTCTGTTAAGGTGTCATCCTTGGGCCCAGGGCGGCTACGATCCGGTGCCCGGTACGGGGACATCAGAACAGCACCAGGCCGGGACTCACTGCGGGCATACCGACCACTCTTACACAACAACCCAGACCAGACAGTAACTCTATGGATATTCAACGCATCGTATTATTTGGCGGCCTGGCTATTGTCAGTTATCTGATGGTGCTCGCCTGGAATGAGGACTACCACCAGCAGCCACAAACCGCCCAGGTAACCGAATCGGTACAGGCCCAATCAGGCGCCGATAACGGCGCGACAGATGATATGGTGCTCCCGGAGGGCAACACCGGGCAGGCCAGCCAGACAGAGGAATTCAGTACCCCTGAATCCGGCCAGACGCTGGCGGCGTCCGAGCCCTCTGAAACCGAGGTTGAGGATCAATACATCCAGGTCACCACCGATGTGTTCGATTTGGTGATTGACCGGGTCAGTGGCGATCTGGTCCGGGCGCAACTGCTCAACTACGACAAGACCCTGGACAGCGAGGCACCACTGACGCTTCTGAACAATACCCAGAACCGTCTGTACGTGCTGGAAAGTGGATTGATTGGCCGGGATGGCCCCGATAGCCGGAACAGCGGCTCGGCACCGGTGTACGAAAGCGCATCGACCAGCTACACCCTGGCCGATGGCAAAAACCAGCTTCAGGTGGACCTGACGTTCACCACCGAATCCGGTGTCAAGATCACCAAGCGCTACCAGTTTGAGCGCAACAGCTATGAGATTGACGTTCGCTACCTGGTAGACAACCAGTCCGGTCAGCCCTGGCAGGCCAACTTTACCGGCAAGATCGTGCGGGACCAGTCACCGGATCCCACCTCCCAGGCGAGCATGGGTATCCAGGCATTCCTTGGCCTGGTCATCAGCTCTCCGGAGGATCCCTACGAAAAGTTTGATTTCAGTGATCTGCAGGAAACCCGCATCAACCAGTCGATCACCAACGGCTGGCTGGCCTTCCTGCAGCACTACTTCCTGTCGGCCTGGGTGCCGGAGCGGGATGTCCCGGCCCAGTTCCAGACCACCCGTCGTGGCTCCAACTACGTGATGGGCTTTGTCTATCCTGCGACCACTGTGGCCCCCGGCGAAACCGCGGAAGTGGGTGCCCGAGCTTACGTCGGACCGAAAATCATTGATCGCCTCGAGAACATGGCCCCCAATCTCGACCGTACCGTCGACTTTGGCTGGCTGTTCTTCATTTCCCTGCCATTGTTCATCATTCTGGAGTGGTTCCACAGTCTGGTGGGCAACTGGGGCGTCGCCATCATCCTGTTGACGGTTCTGGTCAAGGGCGTGTTTTTCCACCTCTCGGCCACCAGCTATCGCTCCATGGCACGAATGCGTGCGGTTGCTCCCCAACTGACCCGCCTCAAGGAGCTCTACGGCGATGATCGTCAGCGCATGTCCCAGGAAATGATGGCGCTGTACAAGCGGGAGAAAATCAATCCGCTGGGTGGCTGTCTGCCGATCCTTGTGCAGATGCCGGTGTTCATCGCCCTGTACTGGGTACTGTTCGAAAGCGTGCAGTTGCGCCATGCGCCATTCATGCTATGGATTAACGACCTGTCCCAGATGGATCCGTACTTCATCCTGCCAATCCTGATGGGCGCCAGCATGTTCCTGCAGATGAGCCTGAACCCGACGCCGCCGGATCCCATGCAGGCCAAAATCATGAAGTTGATGCCGCTGATCTTCACGGTCTTCTTCCTCTGGTTCCCGGCCGGTCTGGTACTGTACTGGCTGGTGAATAACATTCTGTCGATCGCCCAGCAGTGGTACATTACCCGCAAGATCGAGACAGAAATGGCCGGCAAGAAACACTGACACCCGTCAGTTCGCCGACCTGACAAAGGCTCCGCTACGGAGCCTTTGTGCTTTTCAGACGGTGGAAAAACCATGAGCCAGACTTCAGACACCATTGTTGCCATTGCCACCGCGCCGGGCCAGGCCGGTGTTGGCATTGTGCGCGTCTCCGGCCCCAAGGCCGGTGCCATTGCCAGCCGCATGCTCGGTTTCACACCCAAACCCCGCTACGCCCATTACGGCCCGTTCCTGGACCAGCAGGGTGAACTGATCGACGAGGGCATCGGGCTGTTTTTCCCAAACCCACACTCGTTCACCGGCGAGGATGTGTTCGAGCTGCAGGGCCATGGCGGCACCGTCATTCTCGATCTGCTACTGCGGGAAGTCTGTGCCCAGGGGGCGCGGCTGGCCAGGCCGGGGGAGTTCTCGGAGCGGGCCTTCCTGAACGACAAGCTGGATCTGGCCCAGGCCGAAGCCATTGCCGACCTGATTGAAAGCAGCTCTGAACAGGCCGCGCGCTGCGCCGTGCGTTCCATGCAGGGGGTGTTCTCCCGTCAGATCGACGAGCTGGTGGAGGCGGTTACCCATTTGCGGATCTACGTGGAGGCCGCTATCGATTTTCCGGAGGAGGAAATCGATTTCCTGGCGGACGGCAAGGTGGCCAGCGATCTTCAGGACCTTCTGATACGGCTCGACCGGATCCTGGGCGAAGCCCAGCAGGGCACCATTCTTCGAGACGGCATGAAGGTGGTGATTGCCGGTCGCCCCAATGCCGGAAAGTCCAGCCTGCTCAACGCCCTGGCCGGGCGTGAAGCGGCCATCGTCACTGCCATCGAGGGCACCACCCGGGACGTGCTGCGGGAGCATATCCACATTGATGGTATGCCCCTGCACATCATTGATACCGCCGGTTTGCGTGACAGCCCGGACGAGGTGGAACAGATCGGTATTGCCCGGGCCTGGGAGGAAATCCGCCAGGCCGACCGCATTCTCCTGATGGTGGACGCCACCACTACGGACCGCACCGAGCCCCACGAAATCTGGCCGGATTTCATCGACCGGCTACCGGCCAATGCCCCGGTTACCGTGATCCGTAACAAGGTGGATCTGTCCGGTGAAGCGGTGGGCATAACCGCCGAGCCCGGTCAGAGCGCGCCGGTGATCCGACTGGCCGCCAAATCCGCCGAAGGCCTGGAGATTCTCCGGGACCATCTGAAGCAGTGCATGGGGTTTGCCAGCACCACCGAGGGTGGCTTTCTGGCCCGGCGGCGGCACCTGGATGCCCTGGAGCGCGCCCGGTCGTCTCTGCTCCAGGGCCAGGATCAGCTTGAGGGTTTTGGTGCCGGCGAGCTTCTCGCCGAGGACCTGCGGGCAGCCCAGGACGCCCTGGGTGAGATCACTGGCCACCTGACGCCGGACGAACTCCTGGGCAAGATCTTCAGCAGTTTCTGCATCGGCAAGTAGGGCTTGCCGGCAACGTGCCGGTTTCAGCCGGTTTTGCGTGTATCCCTGGAGTCGTTCGGTTCCAGCGCGCGGGTGTTGGTCCGGTTGCCCAGGAAATCCGGGCGAGGCTTGTTGCCACAGTAGGGCGCTTCCAGTTGATTCTCCACACTGTTGTAGACGAAGAACAGGTTACTCCGGGGCCAGGGTGACATGTTCGCATTCGAGGCGTGCAGCGTGTTGCACTCAAAGATGATCAGCGAACCGGCGGGCCCGGTTGGCGCCTTGATGCCGTTGCTGTCCACCAGCGCTGCCAGATCCTGTTCGTTGGGAACACCCAGTTCCTGTTTTTTCAGGGATGATTGATAGTTGTCCTCCGGCGTGCGGCCAACGCAGGGGACAAAGGTCTTGTGGGAGCCGGGGATCAGCATCAGCGGGCCGTTGAACGGGGTGTTATCGGTCAGGGCGATGGAAAAGCTGACAGCGCGCATGCGGGGCATACCGTCCTCGGCGTGCCAGGTTTCGAAATCCGAGTGCCAGTCAAAGCCCTTGCCATGGAACCCGGGTTTGAAGTTGATGCGCGACTGGTGGATGTAGGCGTCGCTGCCCAGCAGCTGGCGCACCATGGCCAGAATTCTCGGATCCCGCGTCAGCTGGTCAAACCGGTCAGACAGCTCGTGAATGCCGAAGACAGAACGGATTTCCTGCTTTCCCGGCTCGGTGATGGTGCCTTCCGAACGCAGGATGCTGTCATCTTCCTCGTAGGCGCGCAGATCCTCGCGAAACCGGCGAACAGTGGACGGGTCGAGAAATCGGTTGAAGACGAGGAAACCGTCGCGCTCGTATTGGGCCAGTTCGGTTTCACTCAAAGGTCCGTCGGTACGGTCCTTGCCGGTGCTGTGGACAACGGGATCCAGGCGTTCAAAGCTTGGGGTGGGGCGCTCGAGGCGGGTCGGGTAAAAGTCGTCAGTACGAGTATCCATATTCGAACCTCCTTCTTTTATTGTCGAAAGCCTGTCTATTTGTTCAGTTTCCTTATTTAACTCATATAGTTACTGTCTTTTACAGAGAAGCCTGCGAAAAAGTAAGGGCGCGTCCCGGGTTTTCAAGGGCAAAAAAATCCCGGGCCGCGCCCGGGATCGGAAAGCACCGGAAAACGGGGCGTTTAACCGGTGAAGGCCAGATCGTCGGCATCCAGCTGCATCAGGTTCTTGCTGGGGCTGAGCATGCTGGAGGCATGGCTTTGGGCACGAGGCAGTAACCGCTCGAAGTAGAACTCGGTGGTAGCCAGCTTGGCCTGGTAGAAGCTCTCCGAATCACCGCCGCCGTGGTCCAGTTTGTCGACCGCCACCGCGGCCTGGCGCAGCCAGATGTAGGCCATGGTCACGTAGCCGCTGTACATCAGGAAGTCGTAGGCAGCGGAACTGACCACATCACGATCCTTGCGGGCCGCCAGCATCAGGCGCACGGTCAGCAGGTTCCACTGGCCGGTGAGCTTGAGCAGCTCCAGGGCCCAGGGCCGCAGCCGCTTGTCGGTCAGGTGCTTGCGGGCAAAGTTGGCAATCTTGAAGGTGAATTCCCGAACCGCCCCGCCCTGGGTCATCAACAGCACCTTGCGCCCCAGCAGATCCAGAGCCTGAATGCCGGTGGTGCCCTCGTACAGGGTGGCAATCCGGGTGTCCCGGACGATCTGCTCCATGCCGTGTTCGCGGATATAGCCGTGGCCGCCGAACACCTGAACGCCCAGGTTGGCTGCCTCGTAACCCAGCTCAGTCAGAAATCCCTTCAGGATCGGTGTGAGGAAGCCCAGCTTGTCGTCGTACTTTTCTGCCTTTTGCTCGTCGCCTTCAGTAAAGCCTTCCACCATGTGGTCGGCCAGCCGGGCGGCGTAATACAGCATGGCCCGACCGCCCTCGGCGATGGCCTTCTGGGTCAGCAGCATGCGGCGCACGTCAGCGTGGTGGATCAGGCTGTCGGCCACCTGGTCCGGTTCCTTCTTGCCGGAGAGCGCCCGCATGGAGCGGCGGTCCTTGGCATAAGCGAGTGCCCACTGATAGGACAGCTCGGCGGGCCCCACGCCCTGGATGGCGGTGCCGATGCGGGCCGTGTTCATGAAGGTGAACATGCAGTTCAGGCCTTCGTTTTCCGGGCCGATCAGGTGGCCGGTGGCGCCGTCGAAGTTCATGACACAGGTAGCCGACGCCTTGATGCCCATTTTCTTTTCCAGGCTGCCACAGACCACGGCGTTGCGTTCGCCGACGCCTCCATTCTAGCCCGGGAGGTATTTCGGCACGATGAACAGGCTGATGCCGCGCGTGCCCTTGGGGGCGTCGGGCAGACGCGCCAGTACAATGTGCACGATGTTCTCGGTCAGATCGTGGTCGCCCGAGGAAATGAAAATCTTGGTGCCGGTGAGCTTGTAGCTGCCGTCGGCCTGGGGTTCGGCTTTGGTTTTCACCTGGCCCAGGTCGGTACCGCACTGGGGTTCGGTCAGACACATGGTGCCCGCCCAGCGGCCTTCGGTCAGCGGCGGCAGGTAGGTCTGTTTCTGTTCGTCGGAGCCGTGCAGAAAAATGGTGTTCATGGCACCCAGGGACAGTCCCGGGTACATGGAGAATGGCCAGTTGGCGGTGCCCATCATTTCCTGCTTGAACAACCCCATGGATGCCGGCAGACCCTGACCACCGAATTCCTCCGGTGCCGAGAGGCCCTGCCAGCCACCGATGGCGTATTGCTCATAGGCTTCCCGGTAACCTTCCGGGGTGCTGACTTCGCCGTTTTCAAGCTTGCAGCCCTCTTCGTCGCCGGTCAGGTACAGTGGGCTCAGAACTTCCTCACAGAATTTCCCGCACTCGGCCAGAATGGCGTCCACAATATCCGGCGTGGCGTTCTCGCCGCTGGCCAGGGTGGCGTAATGGCCCGGATAATCGAACACCTCATTGAGCAGAAATTTCATGTCGCGCAGGGGCGCCTTGTAAACCGGCATGGCGGATTCCTCTCTTACACGTTGATCTGATGCCTGAATGGCGTGCTGGCCGCATCTTGATGGCCTCGCTTGTCTTCTGTTTTACGCCAATCCCCGGCCACTGCCATTGACGAAAACCGCCGGCACGGATGTCAGAATGGACAATTGGCCGAAATGACGGTTTTGCCGTCGGGCGGCTACGGCCACGGAATGATCGGCGAACCTTCCGCGGGCGTATCACTGAACGCCTGCCTGCAACCCATCCGGAAACCCGAGCAAGGAGTGTAAAAGTCATGCAAAGCCTGATCTCCCTGGTATCGAAAAACGCGGCCACCCCTATACTGTGGGTAGCGTTGTCGGCACTGCTGCTGGGCGGCTGTGCCAGCCCTTCCCTTGAGGATTACGCAGATCGCACGCCCACACTGGTTCCCGAGCAGTTCTTTGACGGCGAACTTTCCGCCCGCGGTGTGGTCAAGAATTTCTCCGGCGAAGTGATCCGCACCTTCGACGCCGACATCACGGCGTCCTGGAATGACGAGGGTGTGGGTACGCTGGACGAGGTATTTCGCTTCAACGACGGCGAAGTCCAGACCCGGGTCTGGACCCTGACCCCGAGCGACGAGGGCTATCGTGCCAACGCCGGTGACGTTGTGGAGCCGGGTACCATGCGCTGGCGCGGCAATGCGATCCACATGAACTACGTGCTCCGGGTGGCCTATGGTGATGGCACCCTGGATGTGCGAATGGACGACTGGATGTACCTGATTACGCCGGACACCCTGATCAACGAGACCACCATGAGCAAGTGGGGGATTGATGTGGGCGAGGTGGTGCTGGTGATCCAGAAAAAATGACAGCGAACAATTCGACAGACTGAGACGGCGAACAATCGGGAAAAGCTATGTGGAAACAGTGTGTGATTGCGTTGGTGCTGGTGGCCGTTGCCGTGGGTGGTGCCCTGATGTACCGCAATCTCGACGGCGATGGTCAGGCCATGAGCGCCCGGGAGCGACCTGCCAGCGCGGTCAACACGGTGCTTCCCACCCGTGAGACGGTGCGGGATGTGGTCAAGGCGGTGGGCAGTCTGCAGGCCCTGAATGCGGTAGAGCTGACCACCGAGGTCAGTGGTCGGGTGGTCCGTCTGAACCTCGAGGCTGGCAAGCGGGTTAACGAGGGTGAGGTGCTACTGCAACTGGATGATCGCCAGGCCCGTGCCGACCTGCAGGTGATCGAAGCCCAGCTCTCCGATGCCCGCCGGCAACTGGAGCGGGCACAAAGGCTGCGCTCCAACAACAGCATTTCCCAGTCCCAGGTGGATGAACTCAGAACTGCTGTGGATGTGGCCGAGGCCCAGCGGCAGGCGGCCCGGGTGCGGCTGGAGAACCATCGCATCCAGGCGCCGTTTTCCGGTGTGGTGGGGCTCAGTGATATCAGCGTCGGCGCCTACGTAACCGCCGGTACCACGGTAACCACGCTGGATACCACCGACCGCATGGAGCTGGGTTTTGCCATTCCAGAGCGTTTTCTGGGGGCGGTTTCCCTGGGCCAGGCGGTAACCGGCACCTCACCGGCCTACCCCGAACAGGCCTTCTCGGGCGAACTGGTGGAGCTGGGTTCCCGGGTCAGTGAACTGAGCCGGTCGCTGCCGGTTCGCGCCCTGATCGACAATCCCGACGGACTGCTCAGGCCCGGTCAGTTCATGTCGGCCACCCTGACCCTGCGCAAGCGCGAAGCCCTGGTGATACCGGAGCAGGCGGTGATGGTGCGCGGTGATGAACAATACGTGTTTGTAGCGGACGACGGCACCGCCCGTCGAACTTCTGTAACTCTCGGCTCGCGCATGCCGGGTCTGGTGGAGGTGGCGAGCGGACTGGGGCCGGAGGATCCGGTGATTGTCACCGGTCAGGACCGTCTCAGCAGTGGCGATCGAATCCGGATTCTGGACGATGCCAACGCCATTCCTGATAACCGGTTTGTCACTGCGCGGGAGCTGTGATCCGTGATTCTCTCCGATGTCTCTATCAAGCGACCGGTGTTCGCCACCGTCCTCAGCCTGCTGATTGTGGTGTTCGGACTGGCAGCGCTGCTGGGCCTGCCGGTGCGGGAATACCCGGACATCGATCCGCCGGTGGTCTCCATCTCCACGGATTACACCGGCGCGGCGGCGGAAGTGGTGGATACCCAGATTACCCAGGTGATTGAAGGGGCCATCAGTGGTATCGAGGGTATCCGGTCGATCGAATCCTCCACCGAACAGGGCGAATCCCGCACCAGTATCGAATTCAACACCTCGCGGGATGTGGATATTGCCGCCAACGACGTGCGCGATGCGGTATCGCGGGTGGCGAACCAGTTGCCGGAGGAAGCCGATCCGCCGGTGGTCCAGAAGGCGGATTCGGATGCCCGGCCGATGATGTGGATCACGCTGCGCAGTGACGTCTGGGACAGCGCGGAGTTGAGTGACTTCGCCGACCGGGTGCTGGCGGACCGGCTTTCCGTGCTGGACGGCGTGGCCAGTGTGCGGATTGGCGGTGAGCGTCGCTACGCCATCCGGGTCTGGCTCGACCGGGAGCGCCTGGCCGCCCGGGACATCACCGTGGCCGAGGTGGAACGAGCCCTGCGTGCCAACAACATTGAGCTTCCGGCCGGCTCGGTGGATTCTTCCACCCGCAATTTCACGGTTCGGGCCGAGGGCCGACTGTCCAACGTGGAAGAGTTCCGCCAGCTGGTGATTCGCAGGAACGGCAACGACCTCCTGCGCCTGGGCGAAGTGGCGAATGTCCAGATGGGGGTGGAGTCGGACGTCAGCCGCCTGCGGGCCAACGGGCAGACCGCCATCGGCATGGGTATCATCCGCCAGTCCAAGGCCAACACCGTCGCGGTTTCGGACGCCGTTCGGGCGGAGCTGGATAACATTCGTGAAACCCTGCCCCCGGAAGTCACCATTGCCGAGAGCTACGACGAGTCGATCTTTATCCGGGCCTCCATCAAGGAGGTGGTGACCACCCTGGCCATTGCCGTATCACTGGTAATCCTGGTGATCTTTCTGTTCCTGCGCTCCTGGCGGGCGACCCTGATTCCTGCGGTGACCATTCCGGTGGCGGTGATCGGCGCCTTTATCGGCCTGGGTTTCCTGGGCTTTTCCATCAACGTACTCACCCTGCTGGCGGTCATCCTGGCCATCGGGCTGGTGGTGGACGACGCCATCGTGATGTTGGAAAACATCCAGCGCCGCATCGACGAAGGCGAACCGCCACTGCTGGCCTCCTACCGCGGCGCCAAGCAGGTGGCGTTTGCGGTTATCGCCACCACCCTCACCCTGGTGGCGGTGTTTGTGCCCATTTCGTTCATGGGTGGCAACATCGGTCGCCTGTTCGCGGAGTTCGGTTTTACCCTGGCGGCGGCCGTGGTGGTGTCCAGCCTGGTGGCCCTGACCCTGGCCCCTATGCTGTGTTCCAAGTGGCTGAAACACAGTCCGGAATCGGCGGAAGGTCACCGGTTGTGGGTTGCCAGCGAGAAAGTGCTGAACGGACTCACCAACGGTTACCGTCGGCTGTTGCAGTTTTCCCTGAACCAGCCCGGTCTGCTGCTGGGCCTTGGCCTGGTGGGCCTGGTAATCGCGGCCGTGGTCTACCCGAAGCTGCCCCAGGAGCTGGCACCCACCGAAGACCGGGCGGTGATCATCATGCCCACCAGCGCCCCGCGTGGCTCCACCGTGGAATACACCGATCACTACGTGCGCCAGGTAGAGGAAACGCTGCTGCCCTATCTCGATCAGGGCATTGCCAACCGGTTGCTGTCCATCGTCGGCTTTCGCGATGAGGAGGACAACGCGTTCCTGATCATGGGCCTGGTGCCCTGGGAAGAGCGGGACATCAAGCAGCAGGAAGTCACCAGCCAGATTCGTCAGAAACTGTCCGATGTCTCCGGTATCCGCACCGTGGCCGTGAATCCGCCGGGTCTCGGCCAGCGAGGCTTCAGTCAGGCCGTGGAGTTTGTGATTGCCGGCCCGGACTACGAATCGGTGCAGGCCTGGAGCGAGGAAATCGTGGAGCGGGCCCGGGAAAACCCCAATTTGCAGAACCTCGACACCGATTTCGAACTGACCCGGCCGGAGCTGCGGGTGAACATTGATCGCGAGCGGGCCGCGGATCTGGACATCACCATCGAGGATGTCGGCCTGACACTCCAGACCATGCTGGCCTCCCGCCAGGTCACCACCTACATCGACCGGGGCCGGGAATACGATGTGATCGTGCAGGCCGAGGATGCCAACCGGGCAACTCCGGAGGATCTGGAGCAGATTTTCCTGCGGCCCCGGGAAGGCGGCCGCCTGATTCCGCTCAAGGCGCTGGTATCGGTTCGTGAAATCGGCGCCAATCCGGATCTCAGGCGCATCGACCGACTGCCTGCGGTGGTGATCAGCGCCTCCCTGGCCGATGGCTACGACCTGGGCTCAGCACTGACTTACCTGAACAACCTGGCGGTGGATAACCTGCCCCCGGAGGCCCGGGTCAGCTACAAGGGCCTGAGCCGGGAATTCCAGGAATCCTCGGCCGCCATCTACGTGACCTTCGCCCTGGCGTTTGTCATCGTGTTCCTGGTGCTCGCCGCCCAGTTCGAGAGCTGGATCCACCCGTTGATCATCATGCTCTCGGTACCCCTGGCGGTGACCGGTGCCCTGCTGGCACTGTGGTGGGCCGGTATCAGCCTGAACATATATAGCCAGATCGGGATCATCATGCTGTTGGGCCTGATGGCCAAGAACGGGATTCTGATCGTGGAATTCGCCAACCAGCTCCGGGACCGGGGCTATGAGGTGCGGGATGCCATCCTCGAAGGCGCCTGCCTGCGGTTCCGACCGGTGTTGATGACTACCATTTCCACCATTTTTGGCGCGGTACCGCTGGTCATCGCGACCGGTGCCGGTGCCGAGAGTCGCGCCGCTATTGGCATGGTGATCCTGGGCGGCCTGATTTTCGCGACCACCCTGACCCTGTTCATCATTCCGGTGCTCTACAACCTGCTGGCCCGTTTTGCCAAGTCCACCAACGCGGTGGAGAAGGAACTGGAGCGTCAGGCGGCGGGTACCGCCGGTGGCACCGGGGTCGCCGCCGCGCCTCAACGCCGCGCCGATGACTTCTGAGCCCGCCCAGGGCGGGTTCAGAGTGTTGCCGGGAACGTGATTTTGCCGCCAAACACCTCATCGGGGTGGATATCCACACAGAACACCCGCTGCCCCGGCAGCATGGTGGACAGCGTGATGGTACGTTTGGCGTCCGGAAGGGCCACGTAGGGCCGGCAACTGCTGATGCTCTGCGGCCGCTCGAGGGCATTGCGGAAATATTCCCGATGCGACCAGCAGGCGCCTGCGGAGTGGTAGAGGGGGTTGAACCGGCCACGCTGAAGGTCCGGGTTTGCCCGGGCCAGATTGCCTTGCTGAATGCCCCGACTGTCGAGCAGGAAACAACGTTTCACGCCGTCCACCTCCAGCAGCCGGCGACAGGCGGTATCGAACGGCAGCTCGCGGCTGAGGGAATGGCAGGCTTCGAGGATCTCGAAACGCAACAGTCTCAGGTAGCCTTCCCGATCGCGGACATCCTGTAACGACCACTCGCTGGAATCCGCGACAACAGTGCGCAGCCGATGCTCGGTCAGCTCCTGGGAATGGTCTTCAAGCACCGAAGGTCGGGCCAGCAGAAAGCCCTGCAGCAGATCCGCCTCGGTTTCCAAGGCGATACGCGCCTGGGTGTGGTTCTCGATTCCTTCCAACAGGACCAGGCTACCGCTCTCCCGGATCATCTTCACCAGACTCTCCAGCAGCATGCGCGCACGGCTGTGAATCTCGGCGTTTACCAGCAGGCTGCGATCGAGCTTCACGATCAGTGGGTTGATGCGCCAGAGCCGCTCGAAATTCGAGTCCCCCATGCCGAAATCATCAATGGCAATCTGGAAACCGCAGGTTTTGGCCTTGTCGATAAATTCCAGCAGTGCAGCCGGGTCGTCGGAAGCGCTCTCCACGAGTTCCAGCACCACTTTCTCCGGATGAATGCCGCTCTGCTGGCACTGGCTGGCCAGCCGTTCCAGCGAAGCCTCCGGATGAATACAGGTGGCCGGATTGATGTTCAGGAACAACCAGACCGGCTGGCCGCTGGCGGCAAAGTTATCCAGGTGCAGCTGTAGCAGGTGGCGGTCCAGAGCGGGCGTCTGGCCGTGGGCTTCGGCCTGTTCGAACAGGGCCAGCGGCGAAACCGCCTCGCCGTTTTGATGCACGCGGACCAGTGCCTCGTAACCCACCAGCTTCTGGTGCGCGGGGCTCAGAATAGGCTGGTACACGGAACTGAAGTCGTGGCTGTGGATAATGTCCGGAACGGGCGAATTGCCGTCTGGCCTGGAGCTGCGACGGGAGAGTCGGACTACGCTGCTCATGGTCAGGAACCTTTCTACTGCTTGTGCGGTTAAAGCCTTCCTGGCCGTACGTGATGCTGGTGTGCAGATGGAACACTCTGCGAATTTCGTACCAACCAGGGCACAGGGCTAGTGGCAGCAAGGGGCAGAGGGCGCGTGGAACGACTTGCCCGGCCAGACCCCGATTACTTTTGCACCGATTGAGGGCAGAAGTACGGGGCAAACGGTGAATCTGTGCACCGGATCGGCGCCAACCCCCGAATCCGGCCTACGGCAGCCGCAATCTGTGGATAATTACTGGGAAAACCTCCGGAAAGACGCTGGATGAAATTTCAGGATTATATATAAAACAATTAGTTATGGTCTTTAAAGGGGGTCTGTGGGCTACCGCTGACGTGTGGATAACTTTCTTGAAAAGTTTTCTGAGAAGAGTCAGCCAAGCCTCTGAAAAAGCATAAATTTCGGTTTTCACTTATCCAGTACAGGCGGTTAAACCGGGCCATGGGACGATCGGGCGCTGTGGCCGGCTTTCAAGTTCTCCTTCCTCTGGTTAAAATTTGTGCATTCCCACTGCAATTTGCCGGGTGAGGCGTTATACTCGCCGCCCTGTTTTTGCCCCTTATTTTCAGCCCGATGTTCGAGGTGAACCGTGGATTTTCCGACCCGTTTTGATGTCATTGTCATTGGTGGTGGCCATGCCGGCACCGAAGCCGCCCTGGCGGCTGCGCGCATGGGTTCCCAGACCCTGCTGCTGACCCACAACATTGAGACACTGGGCCAGATGTCCTGCAACCCGGCCATCGGCGGCATTGGCAAGAGTCACCTGGTGAAGGAAATCGATGCCCTGGGCGGCGCCATGGCCGAGGCCACCGACAGGGCCGGAATCCAGTTCCGGGTGTTGAACAGTCGCAAGGGCCCGGCGGTGCGCGCCACCCGTGCCCAGGCTGACCGGGTGCTGTACAAGGCGGCAATCCGGCATACCCTGGAGAACCAGCCCAACCTGACCCTGTTCCAGCAGGCGGCAGACGATCTGATTGTGGAAAACGATCAGGTGACCGGCGTGGTGACCCAGACTGGTATCCGCTTCAATGCGAAAACGGTGGTGCTGACCACCGGCACCTTCCTGGGCGGCGTTATCCACATCGGCATGCAGCACCATTCCGGCGGTCGTGCCGGTGATGCCCCGGCGAACGCCCTGGCCAAACGCCTTCGGGAGTTGCCCTTCAATGTCGGCCGGCTGAAAACCGGTACGCCACCGCGTATTGATGCCCGCTCGGTGGATTTCTCGGTGATGCAGCAACAGTGGGGCGACGACCCCACCCCGGTGATGTCGTTCATCGGCAGCCGGGACCAGCACCCGGAACAGATCTGCTGTTACGTGACCCGCACCACCGAGCAGACCCACGACATCATCCGCAGTGGCTTTGACCGCTCACCCATGTTTGCGGGCAACATCGAAGGGGTTGGTCCCCGCTATTGCCCGTCCATCGAGGACAAGGTCAACCGCTTTGCCGACAAGGACTCGCACCAGATTTTCGTGGAGCCCGAGGGCCTGACCACCAACGAACTTTATCCGAACGGTATTTCCACCAGTCTGCCGTTTGATATCCAGCTGGCAGCGGTGCGCTCGATTCCGGGTTTTGAGAACGCCCATATTACCCGGCCGGGCTACGCCATCGAGTACGACTTCCTGAATCCCCAGGACCTGCGCCACACCCTGGAAACCAAGTTCATACAGGGGCTGTATTTTGCCGGTCAGATCAACGGCACCACCGGCTACGAAGAAGCCGGCGCCCAGGGCCTGTTGGCGGGCATCAATGCAGCCCTGCGGGCGCAGGAGAAAGACGAGTGGTACCCGCGCCGGGACGAGGCCTACCTGGGCGTGCTGGTGGACGATCTGATCACCATGGGCACCTCCGAGCCCTACCGCATGTTCACCAGCCGCGCCGAGTACCGGCTGATCCTGCGGGAGGACAACGCCGACCTGCGCCTGACCGAGACCGGCCGGAAGCTGGGCCTGGTCAACGATGACCGCTGGCAGAAGTTCAACGCCAAGCGTGAGGCGATCGCTACCGAACGCAGCCGCCTGGAATCCACTCGCATCCATCCGAACACCGACGCGGGTGAGCGGGCCAATGGTTTCCTGAAACAGCCGATGACCCGTGACCAGTCACTGGCCGAGCTGCTGCGCCGTCCGGAAATCGCTTATGGCCACATCGCCGAGATCGGCGCCGAGCAGGCCGGCGACCCGGTGGTGGCGGATCAGGTGGAGATCGAGATCAAGTACGAGGGCTATATCTCGCGCCAGACGGATGAGATCGAGCGTCTGCGCCGGAACGAGAACACTGCCCTGCCGGTGGACCTGGACTACGACGTGATCGGCGGGCTGTCGAACGAGATCAAGCAGAAACTCAAGACCGTACGCCCGGAAACCGTGGCCCAGGCTTCCCGCATCCAGGGTGTGACCCCGGCGGCGGTGAGCCAGATCCTTGTGCACCTGAAAAAGCGCGACCTGTTGCGCAAGCAGTCGGCCTGAGCGCCGGCCATGAACAACGCGCAATGGCAGGACCAGCTCAGCACGGGGCTCGCAATAATGGGGCTGGACCTGGGTGACGACCAGCAGAAGCGGCTACTGGCGTTCCTGGGTCTGCTCAACAAGTGGAACCGTGCCTACAACCTGACCGCGGTGCGTGATGAAAGCCAGATGGTGTCCCGGCAGCTGCTCGACAGCCTGAGCATCCTGCCCTGGGTAACCACCGATCACCTGCTGGATGTGGGTGCCGGAGGCGGCCTGCCCGGGATTCCCCTGGCCATTACGCTGCCGGGCCGCCAGTTCACCCTGCTTGACAGCAACGGCAAGAAAACCCGCTTTCTCAACCAGTGCGTTCTCGAGCTGGGCCTGGATAATGTCCAGGTGATCCACGGCCGGGCCGAGGATTGCACACCCTCCCGCCCGTTCAGCCAGATCAGCAGCCGCGCCTTTACCGCCCTGGAAAATCTGGTGCACTGGTGCGACGGTCTGCTGGCAAATGGCGGCGAGTTCCTTGCCATGAAAGGCCAGTTTCCGGATGATGAAGTGGCTGCCCTTCCGGCCGGCTGGCAGGTAAAATCCAGCCACTCCCTGGAGGTCCCCGGCGCCGACGGCGAACGCCATCTGCTGGTGGTTGCCCGGGCAGCCGATTCCCGCTAATACCGAACAAGGAGGCACGACATGGCGCGCGTGATTGCAGTGACCAATCAGAAAGGCGGTGTGGGTAAAACCACCACCTGCGTCAATCTTGCTGCCTCCCTGGCCGCTACCAAACGCCGGGTACTGCTGGTGGACATGGACCCCCAGGGCAACGCCACCATGGGCAGCGGTGTCGACAAAAACAGCCTGGAGCTGTCTGGCTACGACATGCTGACCAAGCGCGCCAGTGCCGCCGAAACGATCATTCTGGCGGAGGCCTCGGGTTTCGATATCCTGCCGGCCAACGGTGACCTGACTGCCGCGGAAGTGGAACTGATGAACGAGATCGGGCGCGAGCACCGCCTGCGCCTGGCCCTGAACACGGTTCGTGACAACTACGACTACATCCTGATCGATTGCCCGCCGTCCCTGAACCTTCTGACCGTCAATGCGCTGTCTGCGGCCGATGCCGTGCTTATTCCCATGCAGTGCGAGTACTACGCCCTGGAAGGGCTGGCGGCGTTGATGAACACGGTGGAGCAGATCCAGGAAACAGTAAACCCGAACCTGCAGGTGGAAGGCATCCTGCGCACCATGTACGACCCCCGCAACAGCCTGACCCTGGATGTCTCTGGCCAGCTCAGCGAGTATTTTGGTGACAAGGTGTACCGGGCGGTGATCCCCCGTAATGTGCGATTGGCCGAAGCGCCAAGCTACGGCGTTCCGGCCCTGGTGTACGACCGCGCCTCCAAGGGCGCCATTGCTTACCTGGCCCTGGCCGGTGAGATGGTGCGCCGCCACGGTTCAAAAAAGACATCCGCGCCGGTGGCGGTGTAACATACCGCCCTGTCACTCACTTAAGTACAACGATTTTCAACGGGAAGAATGACTGACACCATGGCGGCGAAAAAACGAGGATTGGGTGAACGCGGACTGGGCGCTCTGCTGGCGGGCTCCAAGGTCAATCTGGACCAGGAGCTGAAGGATCACGACGGCGAGCTCCGCGAAGTCCCCATCGATCTCATCCAGCGTGGCCGCTACCAGCCCCGTCGTGATATGGACCCGGCGGCGCTGCAGGAGCTGGCCGATTCGATTCGCCAGCAGGGTGTGATGCAACCGGTGGTGGTGCGTCCCATCAGTGAGGGCCGCTACGAGCTGATCGCCGGTGAGCGCCGCTGGCGGGCGACCCAGATGGCCGAGCTTGACCGGATTCCCGCCATCATCCGCGATGTGCCCGATGAAGCCGCCATCGCCATGGCGCTGATTGAAAACATCCAGCGGGAAAACCTGAACCCCATCGAGGAAGCCTTTGCCCTGCAGCGGCTGCAGGATGAATTTGGCCTCACCCAGGCCCAGGTGGCCGAAGCGGTGGGCAAGTCCCGCACCACCATCACCAACCTGCTGCGGTTGATCGGGCTGTCCGAGGACGTCCGGATCATGCTTGAGCACGGTGACCTGGAAATGGGCCACGGTCGCGCCATGCTCACCCTGCCGCCGGAGCTTCAGATGCAGGTGGCCAAACAGGTGGTGGCCAAATCGCTGTCGGTGCGTCAGACCGAGGCGCTTGTGCGCCGGGTGCAGCAGGAGACGCCCGACCGCAAGTCCGGTAGCAAGGCCGCCCTGGATCCCAATATCCGCGCACTCCAGGACGATTTGGCCGAGCGGCTCGGCGCCCGGGTTTCCATTGATCACGGCCAGCGGGGCAAGGGCAAGCTGGTGATCGAATACAGTTCCCTGGACGAACTGGACGGCATCCTGGGCCACATCAAGTAACCGTCTACCTGCATTGGTCGACGTTCGATCCGCCGTCCGGCCCCCTACGAAAGTTCGTAATTGTCGGCGCACACAACATGTAGTGTTGAAAAATTGAACGCGTGTCTATTTGTGTCGAAAACGGCCGAACGCCCTTCATAACGCCCGCTTCGGGCCCGTCGCCGGTGCCCGGTTTTGTTGATTCGTGCACATTGAACACATATAATCTGCGGCGCTCGTATCGGTGTATTTGCTTACTTTTTAAACTGCATCGTATATAAAGGCACCGTACTCCCGGAACGAACATGACGAAGGCTAGCTCAGGCGGTATCGGTCGGCCGCCCATCGCACGGTGGTTTGCAATTGAGAGTGTGATGCTGGTCCTCGCAAGCCTGGCGTTTCTCCTGTTTGGAGGCCAGGTGTCCGGTTATTCAGCGCTGTTGGGCGGACTTATTTTTCTGATCCCCCATGGTTACTTTGCGCTCAAGGCATTCCGCTACTCCGGCGCGCGGTCTGCCAAAAAGATCATGAGTTCTTTTTACCAGGGTGAGGCCGGCAAGCTCATCCTGTGCGCCATCGGTTTCACGGTGGTGTTCAAATGGATTCAGCCGATCGATGTGTCGGCACTTTTTCTAACATTTGCGATCATGCTGGTCACCAACTGGTTGACACCGCTCCTGGCGGGCAGCAATACGCAGCAAAGCTAACTGGACCTGGGAAACCGTTATGGCAGGAAGTGCATCCGAATATATCCAGCATCACCTCCAGAACCTCACCTACGGTAAACTGCCGGCGGGCTACGAGCGTGCCGACGGAACCGTGCTTCAAGATGCAACCTGGACACTGGCCCAAACCGGCCGCGAAGCGTCCGACATGGGCTTCTGGGCCCTGCACATCGATTCTCTGGGCTGGGCGGTTGCGCTCGGTGTCCTGTTCCTGTTCCTGTTCCGCATGGCCGCCAAGAAAGCCACGTCCGGGCAGCCCGGTGGCTTGCAGAATTTTGTGGAAGTCATGGTCGAGTTTGTCGACAACAGCGTGAAAGAGACCTTCCACGGTCGTAACAAGGTGATTGCGCCGCTGTCACTGACCATTTTCTGCTGGGTATTCCTGATGAACCTGATGGACCTGGTGCCGGTGGACTTCCTGCCCCAGCTGTTCCATCTGATGGGCCTCGAATACATGAAGGTTGTACCGACCACCGACGTGAACGTCACCCTGGGTATGTCCCTGTCGGTCTTCTTCCTGATCATCTACTACAGCCTGAAGGTCAAGGGCGTGGGTGGCTTCCTGGGTGAACTCACCCTGCACCCCTTCTCTTCCGACAACCTGTTCCTGAAGATCCTGCTGGTTCCGGTGAACCTGCTGCTCGAGGGCGTGAGCCTGATCGCCAAGCCGATCTCACTGGCGTTGCGTCTGTTTGGTAACCTGTACGCCGGCGAGTTGATCTTCATCCTGATTGCACTGCTGCCGCTGTGGGCACAGTGGACGCTGTCTGTCCCCTGGGCGATTTTCCACATTCTGGTTATCACCCTGCAGGCATTCATCTTTATGATGTTGACGATCGTGTACCTGAGCATGGCTCACGAAGACAGTCACTGATCGGACACCATTAAGCCGTAGTTCTAAACCCTAAACCCTTAAACTGAAAAACCTAACTGAAACTGGGAGTTATCATGGAAACTGTAGTTGGAATGACCGCGATTGCCGTTGCACTGCTGATTGGCCTGGGTGCCCTGGGTACTGCGATTGGCTTTGGTATCCTCGGTGGCAAGTTCCTGGAAGGCGCTGCGCGTCAGCCGGAAATGACCCCGATGCTGCAGGTTAAAATGTTCATCGTTGCAGGTCTGCTGGACGCCGTAACCATGATCGGTGTTGGTATCGCTCTGTTCTTCACTTTCGCCAACCCGTTTGTCGGCCAGATCGCCGGTTAATCGAGTCGCCAGCCGGGGGCTTTTCCCCGGTCAGATGATTCTTAACAAAACAGGCGAGAGGTGAAGACGTGAACATTAATTTGACGATGATTGGTCAAGCCATCGCGTTCTTTATCTTTGTCGTCTTCTGCATGAAGTACGTGTGGCCGCCGATCATGGCCGCACTGCAGGAGCGTCAAAAGAAGATCGCTGACGGACTGGCTGCCTCAGACCGCGCGGCGCGCGATCTGGAACTGGCTCAGGAAAAGTCAGCTCAGGAACTGCGTGAAGCCAAGCAGCAAGCTGCGAGCCTGATCGAACAGGCGAACAAGCGTGCGGCCCAGATTGTGGAAGCATCGAAAGATGACGCCCGCAAGGAAGGCCAGAAGCTGATTGAGCAGGCCAAGGCCGAAATTGAACAGGAGCGCAATCAGGCTCGTGACGCTTTGCGTGCAGAAATTGCCACCATTGCCGTTGCCGGTGCTGAGAAGATCCTGGAAACCTCTGTCGATGCCTCCAAGCACAACGAGATGTTGGAAAAACTGGCGGCAGAACTCTAAACGGCGAGGTTCACCATGGCAGAACTGAGAACGCTGGCCCGTCCCTACGCAAAGGCAGCCTTCACTGCCGCTCAGGAGCACAAACAGCTGGCTGAGTGGTCACAGGTGCTGACGATTGCCGGGCAGGTCACCGCGAACAAAGACATTCGACAGCTTCTCGCGAATCCGGGTCTGGAAGAGCAGAAGAAGGCTGATCTGATTCTGGAGGTCGTCGAGGACGGCGTTACAGAGCAGGTTCGCAACTTTTTCGCTGTACTGGCTGAAAACCGCCGGCTGACTCTTCTTCCTGAGATTGCAGCGCTCTTCAACACGTACCGGGCTGATCTGGAGCGCACTGTTGATATTGAAGTCACCGCGGCTTTCGAGCTGACGGACGAACAGCAACAGAAGCTCGCCCAGGCACTTTCGAAGAAACTCGAGCGGCAAGTGTCACTCGCAGCGTCACTGGACAAGTCTCTGATTGGCGGCGTGATTATTCGCACTGGCGATCTGGTCATTGACGCATCTGTACGCGGAAAGCTGACCAAGCTGGCCGACGCTCTGGGCTCCTGATTTCAGCACAAGGTTTGAGGATATTGGCATGCAGCAACTGAATCCATCCGAGATCAGTGACATCATCAAGAAGAGAATCGAGAAGCTCGACATCTCTTCCGAAGCAAAAAACGAAGGTACGA
This sequence comes from Marinobacter sp. E2, assembly GCF_055755345.1. Lineage (NCBI taxonomy): Bacteria > Pseudomonadati > Pseudomonadota > Gammaproteobacteria > Pseudomonadales > Marinobacteraceae > Marinobacter > Marinobacter sp. E2. The sequence goes on along the minus strand of NZ_CM146911.1, from coordinate 3,816,149 downwards.
TCCTGTCGGTTTCCGACGGTATCGTGCTGATCCACGGTCTTGCCGACGTTATGTACGGTGAGATGATTGAATTTGCCAACGGTACTTACGGCATGGCTCTGAACCTGGAGCGTGATTCCGTGGGCGCGGTTGTGCTGGGTGACTACGAAGATCTGGCAGAAGGCCAGAAGGTTCGTTGCACCGGCCGGATCCTGGAAGTACCGGTAGGTCCGGAACTGATGGGTCGTGTTGTCGACGCGCTGGGTAACCCCATCGACGGCAAGGGCGACCTGGGCACCGACCTGACCTCTCCGGTTGAAAAGGTTGCTCCGGGCGTTATCGCACGTCAGTCCGTTGACGAGCCGGTTCAGACCGGTCTGAAAGCCATCGACACCATGGTGCCAATCGGTCGCGGCCAGCGGGAGCTGATCATCGGTGACCGTCAGATCGGTAAGACGGCGGTTGCGATCGATGCGATCATCAACCAGAAAGATACCGGCATCAAGTGTATCTACGTGGCGGTTGGTCAGAAGCAGTCTTCCATCGCAGCGGTTGTGCGCAAGCTTGAAGAGCACGGCGCCATGGATCACACCATCGTGGTTGCCGCCGGTGCCGCCGATCCTGCAGCGATGCAGTTCCTGGCTCCGTATGCCGGTACCTCCATGGGTGAATACTTCCGCGACCGCGGCGAAGACGCCCTGATCATCTACGATGACCTGTCCAAGCAGGCTGTGGCTTACCGCCAGATCTCCCTGCTGCTGCGTCGTCCGCCGGGCCGTGAAGCCTACCCGGGTGACGTTTTCTACCTGCACTCGCGTCTGCTGGAGCGTGCCTCCCGTGTTAACGCCGAGTACGTAGAGCAGCTGACCAACGGCGAAGTGAAAGGCAAGACCGGTTCCCTGACCGCGCTGCCGATCATCGAAACCCAGGCTGGCGACGTCTCCGCGTTCGTACCGACCAACGTAATTTCCATCACCGATGGCCAGATCTTCCTGGAAACCAACCTGTTCAACTCCGGTATCCGTCCGGCGATGAACGCCGGTATCTCCGTATCCCGGGTTGGTGGTTCCGCCCAGACCAAGATCATGAAGAAGCTCGGCGGTAACATCCGTCTGGCTCTGGCCCAGTATCGTGAACTGGCCGCTTTCGCCCAGTTTGCTTCCGATCTCGACGAAGCAACCCGTAAGCAGCTTGAGCACGGTCAGCGTGTAACCGAACTCATGAAGCAGAACCAGTACAGCCCGCTGTCTGTGGCTGAAATGGGTACGGTTCTGTTCGCAGCCAACGAAGGCTTCCTGGACGACGTTGATGTCGACAAGGTAGTGAAGTTTGAAGCGCAGATGCTCGACTGGATGCGCTCCGAACAGAAAGACCTCCTCGACAAGATCAACGAGAAAGGCGATTACAACGACGAAATCGCTGCCGGCCTCAAAGCTGCACTTGAGAAATTCAAGACCACTCAGAGCTGGTAAGAAAACGGGCCTGCGGCAGATGTCGCGGGCCGCTTTTCGTAGCAACGAGTGTCTAACTTGAGAAGGCAGTGAGTTATGGCCGTCGGCAAAGAAATACGTAACCAGATTTCGAGCATCAAGAGCACGCAGAAGATCACCAGCGCCATGGAAATGGTGGCGGCGAGCAAAATGCGTAAGGCTCAGGAGCGCATGCAGGCAACCCGCCCGTATGCCGACAAGATGCGTCAGGTGATCGGGCACATTGCCAAGGCGAATGCTCAGTACAAGCACCCGTTCATGGTCGAGCGCGAGGTCAAGCGCGTGGGCTATATCGTGGTGTCAACTGATCGTGGCCTCTGCGGTGGTCTGAACATCAACCTGTTCAAAGCGCTTGTCCGTGAAATGAAAGCGTGGAAAGAAAAAGGCGTGGAATCCGATCTGTGCGCCATCGGGCAGAAAGGTGCGTCCTTTTTCCGGAGTTACGGCGGCAATGTCGTTGCGGCATTGACCCACCTGGGCGATAGCCCGAGCTCCGAAAAACTCATCGGCAACGTCAAGGTCATGCTGGATTCGTTCTCCGAGGGCAAGATCGACCGCCTGTACGTGGTGAGCAACGAATTCGTCAACACCATGACCCAGAGCCCGAAGGTGGAGCAGCTTCTGCCCCTGCCCGAGGGTGAGGACGAGGAAGAGATCAAGAACCAGTGGGATTATCTCTACGAGCCCGATGCCAGGCAGATCCTCGATGGCCTTCTGCCACGTTTTATTGAATCCCAGGTATACCAGGGTGTGGTAGAAAATCTGGCATGTGAACAGGCAGCCCGGATGATCGCCATGAAGAGCGCGACTGACAACGCCGGTAGCATTATCGACGAGCTTCAGCTGGCTTATAACAAGGCCCGTCAGGCAGCCATTACCCAAGAGATATCGGAGATTGTGAGCGGCGCGGCTTCGGTCTGATCCGGCTCCAATCCAACTGGTTTTATTGACTATCAAGATAACGAGGAACCGAGCATGAGTAGCGGACAAATCGTTCAGATCATTGGCGCGGTTATCGACGTGGAATTCCCACGTGACTCCGTACCCAAAGTATATGACGCACTGCTGCTTGAAGGTGGCGAAACAACTCTGGAAGTCCAGCAGCAGCTGGGTGACGGCATTGTTCGTACCATCGCCATGGGCAGCACCGAAGGCCTCAAGCGTGGCCTGAAAGCAGAAAACACCGGCCAGCCGATTTCAGTCCCGGTTGGTACCCAGACCCTGGGCCGGATCATGGACGTTCTGGGTCGTCCCATCGACGAAGCCGGCGACATCGGCGAAGAAGAGCGCTGGGCGATTCACCGGAAGGCTCCGGGCTATGCCGACCAGGCAGCGTCTGCCGACCTGCTGGAAACCGGCATCAAGGTTATCGACCTGATCTGCCCGTTCGCCAAGGGTGGTAAGGTTGGCCTGTTCGGCGGCGCCGGCGTGGGCAAGACCGTAAACATGATGGAGCTGATCAACAACATCGCGAAAGAGCACTCCGGTCTCTCCGTATTCGCAGGTGTTGGTGAGCGGACCCGGGAAGGTAACGACTTCTACTATGAGATGAAGGAGTCCAACGTTCTCGACAAGGTTGCCATGGTTTACGGCCAGATGAACGAGCCCCCCGGAAACCGTCTGCGTGTGGCCCTGACCGGTCTCACCATGGCCGAGAAGTTCCGTGACGAAGGCCGTGACGTACTGTTGTTCGTGGACAACATCTATCGTTACACCCTGGCCGGTACCGAGGTATCCGCACTGCTGGGCCGTATGCCCTCCGCGGTAGGTTACCAGCCGACACTGGCCGAGGAGATGGGTCAGCTGCAGGAGCGGATCACCTCCACCAAGAACGGTTCCATCACGTCCATCCAGGCGGTTTACGTACCGGCGGATGACCTGACCGACCCGTCGCCTGCAACCACCTTCTCGCACCTGGATGCGACCGTGGTACTGAGCCGTGACATCGCTTCCAAGGGTATCTACCCGGCGATCGATCCGCTGGATTCCACCTCCCGTCAGCTGGATCCGCTGATCATCGGCCAGGAGCACTACGAAGTAGCCCGTGGCGTGCAGACCAACCTGCAGCGCTACAAGGAACTGAAAGACATCATCGCCATCCTGGGTATGGACGAACTGTCAGAAGAAGACAAGCTGACCGTTGCCCGTGCCCGTAAGATCGAGCGTTTTCTGTCCCAGCCGTTCCACGTTGCTGAAGTATTCACCGGCTCTCCCGGTAAGTACGTTTCCCTCAAGGAAACCATCAGCAGCTTTAAGGGCATCCTGAATGGCGACTATGACGAACTGCCCGAGCAGGCGTTCTACATGGTTGGTACCATTGAGGAAGCGGTCGAGAAAGCGAAGGAAATGAAGGCCAAGGCCAAGAAGTAATTTGCGCTTGAGCCCTTGTTTCCGGATCGATCAAAGAGGCAACTGACATGGGTATGACCGTGCATTGTGATGTGGTAAGTGCCGAAACAAAGATCTATTCCGGATTGGTTGAAATGCTGATCGCGGCGGGTTCGGAAGGTGACCTGGGTATTGCCCCGGGTCACACTCCCCTGCTGACCCAGCTGAAGCCGGGCCCCATTCGGATTATCAAGCAGGGCGGTGAGGAAGAAATTCTTTACGTGTCCGGCGGGTATCTGGAGGTTCAGCCCAATCTGGTGACTTTGTTGGCCGACACCGCGGTTCGTGCAAAGGATGTGGACGAAGCCGCAGCGCTCGAGGCACAGAAAGAAGCCGAGAAAGCACTTGCCAACAAGACCGGTGAATTCGAGTACTCCCGTGCCGCTGCAGAGCTGGCCGAGGCTGTGGCCCAGCTTCGTACCATCCAGCAGCTGCGTAACAAGATGCGTTAAGCATCGTCGTTTCGGGTTTGCCGAACACCATAGCCGCATCCTGAGCGGCTGGAAGACCACGCGTTTGCCTGGGCTTTCCGGCTTCAAAGGATGCGGTTTTTTTATTTTTCGAAAGCTGACAGTAAACACTCCGGGAGCCTGACGTTGCCATGAGCCCGCTACACGTTGTCATTCTGGCCGCCGGCCAGGGGTCCAGAATGAAGTCCGCCCTGCCCAAGGTACTGCATCCGATTGCCGGTCGGTCGATGCTCCATCATGTCATTGCCACGGCCGAACAACTGGGTGCCGAGAGGATTCATACGGTGATTGGCCATGGGGCAGACAAGGTAAGGGAAGCTACCCGGGCCGACTCGGTGAACTGGGTAACCCAGAGCGAGCAACTGGGTACCGGCCATGCGGTCGCCCAGGCGCTGCCGGATTTGCCGGACGAGGCGCGGGTGCTGGTGCTCTACGGTGATGTCCCGCTAACGGGTCATGAAACCCTCGAAGGGCTGGTGGCTACCCTGGATGATTCCACCCTCGGCCTGCTCACCGTTACCCTGGACAACCCCCAGGGCTATGGCCGCATCGTGCGTGACGCCGAAGGCGCGGTTCAGTCAATCGTCGAGCAGAAAGACGCCACCCCCGAGCAGCAGCAGATCCGTGAGGTGAATACGGGTATTCTCGCGGTCTCGGCGAAGCATCTGAAAGCCTGGCTGCCAACTCTCTCGAACAGCAACGCCCAGGGCGAATACTACCTCACCGACATCATCGCCATGGCGGTGGCGCAGGGCCTGAGGGTGGCGGTATCCCAGCCGGAAAATCCGTACGAGGTTCAGGGCGTGAACAACCGGTTGCAGCTGGCCGAGCTCGAGCGTTGGTACCAGCGTCGTCAGGCCGACCGGCTGATGACCGAAGGCGCGACCCTGGCCGATCCGGCCCGCGTGGATGTGCGCGGCGACCTCACCATCGGCAATGACCTCTGGATCGATGTGAACGTGGTGTTCGAGGGCAAGGTCGCCCTGGGCAGTAACGTCTCCATTGGTCCTAACTGCGTCATCAAGGACGCTACCATCGCCGATGGGGCAGAGATCAAGGCCAACAGTGTGATTGAAGGAGCCAGCGTTGGTGCCAATGCCCAGATCGGGCCGTTTGCCCGCCTGCGTCCGGGCACCGAGCTTGCTGCCAACACCAAAGTGGGCAACTTTGTCGAAACCAAGAAAGCCGTGGTGGGCGAGGGCAGCAAGATCAATCACCTCAGTTACGTGGGTGATGCCTCACTGGGCCGTAATGTGAATGTGGGTGCAGGAACCATCACCTGTAATTATGATGGGGTGAACAAGTACCAGACGGTACTCGGCGACGGCGTCTTTGTAGGCTCCAACACCGCGCTGGTGGCGCCGGTGACCATTGCCGCAGAAGCCACCATCGGTGCCGGCTCCACGATTACCCGGGATGTGGCGGACAGCGAACTGGCCGTGGCCCGGGCCCGGCAGCGGAACATCACCGGCTGGGAAAAGCCGAAGAAACACTGATCACGACGAAAACAGACAGGTAGAGCAGCATGTGTGGAATTGTAGGAGCGGTTTCGGAACGGGACGTCCAGGGCATCCTTCTTGAGGGTTTGCGCCGACTGGAATACCGGGGCTATGACTCTGCCGGCATGGCGGTGATTACCAGCGACCACAGTGTCCAGCGTGCCCGCGAAGTGGGCAAGGTCGCGTCGCTCTCAGACGCCATGGATGCCAGGCCCCTTCCGGGCCACCTGGGTATCGCCCACACCCGCTGGGCTACCCACGGCGAGCCCTCCCAGATCAACGCCCACCCGCACATGTCTGGTGATCGGCTGGCGATTGTCCACAACGGCATTATCGAGAACTACCAGGAACTGCGCGACGAGTTGCGGGCGGATGGCTTCACGTTCACGTCCCAGACCGACACCGAGGTGGTGGCGCACCTGATCGAAAAGAATTATCGCAGCCTTGGTAATCTGCACCAGGCCGTGCGGGCGTCCATCGCCCGGCTTCGCGGGGCCTATGCCCTGGCCGTGGTGCACGGCGACGAGCCCGACCATCTGGTGGTGTGCCGCGAGGGTAGCCCCCTGGTCATCGGCGTGGGTATCGGCGAAAACTTCATCGCCTCCGATCAGCTGGCGCTGCTGCCGGTGACCGACCGCTTCATGTTCCTGGAAGAAGGCGACATCGCCGATATCCGGCGTGATGGTGTGTCGATCCTGGACCGGGATGGCAAAACGGTGGAGCGCGAGGTCACCCGATTCGAGCACGGTGCCGACTCCGCCGACAAGGGCGAGTACCGCCATTACATGCTCAAGGAAATCTACGAGCAGCCCAAGGTGGTCAAGGCCACCATGGAAGGCCGGGTGACCAGGACCAGGGTGCTCGAGCAGGCACTGGGCACCGAGGCGGCAAACCTCCTCGAAAACGTGCGCCACGTGCAGATTATCGCCTGCGGCACCAGCTACCATGCCGGCATGGTGGCCCGTTACTGGATTGAGGAGCTGGCCGGCGTGCCCTGTTCCGTGGAGGTGGCCTCGGAGTTCCGTTACCGCAAGCACGTGATCCAGCAGGACACCCTGTTCCTGTGCATCTCCCAGTCCGGCGAAACCGCCGACACCTTGGCGGCTCTGCGCCAGGCCAAGAAAGCCGGCTTCCGGGCCGCACTGGCCATCTGCAACGTGCCGGGCAGTTCCCTGGTTCGGGAATCTGATCTGGTGATCATGACCCAGGCCGGTCCCGAGATTGGTGTGGCATCCACCAAGGCTTTCACCACCCAGCTCACCGCCCTGCTGATCTTTACCCTGGCCCTGGCCCGCCATAACGGCCTGTCAGAGGAAAAGGAACAAGAGATCGTGGAAGCCATCCATCTGCTGCCGGGCCAGGTCAGCGATGTGCTGGCTCTGGACGGCGAGATCGCCGAGATGTCCAAGGCGTTCATGGACAAGAACCACAGTCTGTTCCTGGGCCGGGGCTCCCAGTTCCCGGTGGCCCTGGAAGGGGCGCTCAAGCTCAAGGAAATTTCCTACATACACGCCGAGGCTTACCCGGCCGGCGAACTCAAGCATGGCCCGCTGGCCCTGGTGGACAGCGAGATGCCAGTGGTCACCGTGGCGCCCAACAACGACCTGGTGGAGAAACTCAAATCCAACCTGGAAGAAGTGCGTGCCCGGGGCGGCCAGCTTTTCGTGTTCGCTGACAAAAAGGCCGACGTGAAGCCGGAGGAGGGCATCCACGTGATGCAGATTCCCTCGGTGCATCCGGTCACGGCGCCCATTGTCTTCACCGTGCCGCTGCAGTTGCTGTCCTACCACGTTGCGGTGCTCAAGGGCACGGACGTGGATCAGCCCCGCAATCTGGCGAAAAGTGTAACGGTCGAATAGGGTTCCGGGCCTCGGGAGCGGTCCTTCAATCCCGCTCCCGCCGGACCCAGAGCAACACCATCACCACAACACCGACGGCGGCACCGGCCTGGAAGGTCAGGGCCGCCCCGCCCCAGGCCCAGAGCAGCCCGGCCAGGGCGTTGGCCAGGAACAGGGTAACCCCGGTCACCAGGTTGAATACGCCAAAGGCGGTCCCGCGCAGGGCGTCTGATGCGGTGTCGGCCACCAGTTTGGCAAACAACCCCTGGGTGATTCCCATGTGCAGGCCCCAGGCGAGGGCGGCCGCGAGGGTCCAGGCCCAGTGGTTGGCCGTGGCCAGCAGGGCATCAGCGAGTATCAGCGGCACCAGCCCAATGATCAGCAGGGAATGGGCAGGTAGCCGGTCTGAGAGCTTGCCAAAGGGATACGCCGAGAGGGAAAACGCCAGATTAAGCGCGACCACCACCAGTGGCAGCCAGGCTGGTGCCAGGTTCAATGCCTCTGCCCGCAGCAGAATGAAGGCCTCGCTGAACCGGGCCAGGGTGAACAGGGCACCGATGGCGACGATGCTCCAGAACGCCCGGTTCAGTCGTTTGAGGTTGCCGCGCTGGATCGGATTGGTCCGTTGCCCCGGCACCGTCCTGGCCGGTTCACGAACTCCGAATACGAGCAGCGCCACGGTCAGCACCGCCGGGATCACCGCTGCCCAGAAGACCGCCTGGTAGTCGTTTTGCCAGAGCAGCATCAGAGCGATGGCCAGCAGCGGCCCGGCCACCGCGCCGGCCACGTCCAGGGATTGGCGCAGGCCGTAGGCTGCCCCGCGCAGGTCGGGCGGGGCCAGGTCCGCTATCAGTGCGTCACGTGGGGCACCACGGATTCCCTTGCCCACCCGGTCAACGATCCTCGCCGTGACAATCCAGCCAAGCCCCGACGCCAGTGCAAACACCGGTTTGGAGAGCGCGCTCAGGCCATAGCCCAGAATCGCAAGCCCCTTGCGCTTGCCCAGGTAATCACTGAGAGCGCCGGAGAATACCTTGATCATGGGCGCCGTGGCGTTGGCGGCGCCCTCAATCAACCCGACAGCCAGTGCGCTGGCCCCCAGTACTGAAACCAGATAGATGGGCAGCAGGCTGTGGATGATTTCCGAGGACACATCCATCAGCAGGCTGACGAACCCCAGAACCCAGATACTCCGGGGCAGCCGGGAGGCCTGCGAAGGATTGGCAGGAGGTACCATCGGTCAGTCCGCCTCCGGGATTTTGATGCCGTTCATGTCAGGGCCTACCTGGGGCTCAGAACGTGTAGGAAACGGATGCTTCGACCGTTCGTTCCTCGCCAAACCAGCAATTGGAGCTGTCGAAACAGCTGTAGTAGCGCTCGTCGGTCAGGTTATTCACAGACAGGCCCAGCTCTGTGCCGCGGAGGCTGCTGGCCACCCGTCCAAGGTTGTAGCGCAGGGCAATATCCACCAGGGTGGCGTCGGGTACCTTGCCCTCGTTGGTGGCGGCGTTGTATTCCGCCTCGCCAATGTAGCGGGCGCCAATACCGGCCACCAGACCATCCAGCGGGCCCTGGTAGAAGCCGTAGTCCGCCCAGACCGACATCAATTGTTCGGGCACCCAGACCGGTGTCTGTCCTTCCAGTCCGGTGTTGTCCCTGGTCACCTCGACATCCTGGACAGTGTAGCTCAGTGTCATCAACAGACTGTCGAGCGGCTGGGCCCGGGCTTCAAGCTCGACCCCACGGGACCGGACTTCACCGGCCTGTATCTTGTCGTAGGGGCCACCGTTGGGATCGCGGGTGGGAACGTTTTCCTTGGTAATCTGGTAAAGCGCCAGGTTAATGGAGGTGCGTCGATCCGATGACTGGTACTTCGCGCCCAGCTCCCATTGCTCGCCGGTAGAAGGGTCGAACTCATTGCCGTTACGATCACTGCCGGTCTGAGGCTCGAAGCTCTCGGCGTAATTCAGATAGGGTGAGATTCCACTTGCCGCCTGGTACATCAGGCCCGCCCGTGTGGAGAGGTTGTCCTGCTCCAGCTTGCGGTCAATCGAGGCTCCGTATTGCTGACCCTGCTCTTCACCGGTGAAGTCGTCCCAGCGAACACCGCCGATCACCACAAACCGCCCGAGTTCGATCTGATCCTGCAGATAGAGGCCCAGCTGCTTTTTGCGGATGGTGAAATCGGAGGAGTAGGCGGTATCGGTAATGTCGATTGTGCTGCGTGAGATCTGGTAGTAGTCGGGGTCGTAGAGATCGATGGCCGGGGCGCCGCTGCCGAACGAGGTGTCTTCATAGATCACATCGGAGTCCAGGCTCAGGTAGTCCACGCCCAACAGCAGGTTGTGCCGGGCCATGCCGGTCTGGAACCGCCCGGAAAACTGGTTGTCGATCGTGAAGCCGGTGGTGGCTTCGTCGGTGAGGTAGGCTTGCCGGGACAGTGTCCGGCCGTCCGCTGCCAGTCCGGTGCCATAGGTGTTGGTCTGGAAGGCCTCCGCATCGGTATAGCGAAAGTTCTGCAGGAAGTTCCAGCTGTCGTTGATGTTGTGGTTGACCTTGTAGCCTGCCAGCAGCACCTCTTTATCAAATTCGTTCCAGTTGGCGTCGCCGGAGAAGGCATCTTTCGGCAGCTCGCCGTTGGGGTTGGGCAGGAACAGGCCGGAGGCGGGCAGGGTGGTGTAGATGCCCATGGCCGGGTCTTTCTGGTAATAGAGGTTGAAGTTGATGAGTGTGTCCTCGCTCACCTGCCAATCCAGGGAGGGCGCGATCATGTGGCGCTCTTCCTCGGAAGTCTCGGCCTGGCCATCGCGGGTTCGGGTGAGACCTACCAGGCTGTACGACAGGTTGGAATCGCCCAGTTGGCCACGGCTTTCAATGGACGCTTCGGCCAGATTGCGCGAGCCGCTGGCCAGCTCGATCTTGTTGAAACTCCCGGTGGCCGGTTGCTTGCCGATCAGGTTGACCATGCCCCCGGGTGGCATGGCCCCGTAGAGGGTGGAGGTGGGGCCACGGAATACCTCAACCTGCTCCACCGCCTTCAGATCAATCTGGGGCTGCAGGTTCCAGTCGTTGTAGAGCAGTTGCAGGCCATCGTAATAATTCTGGTAATTGATAAAGCCACGGATGCTGAACAGGTCCAGTCGCCCGACGGCGCCGCCGCGCAATTCCGTGTTCACCCCGGGCACGTATCGAAGGGCTGTGGCCACCGAGTCCGCATCGCGCATTTCCAGGACCTGTTGATCCAGTACCGAGATGCTCTGGGGTGTTTCGCCGGGCTCCAGCGCAGTCTTGGTGGCGGTGTTCCTGTAGGTTTCCCCGTACACCGTCATGGTGTCCAGGACCATGGGTTCACCGGGTTGGGCGAAAACCAGCGGGCTGCTGGCGAGGCCTACGGCAACAGCAAGTAAAGACGGTTTGAGCAGGTGTGAAGGCATGTCGAGTCCTGTCTGGCGTGGGAATAATTAATTGCGAATCATTCCCATTATATTTATCTGGCGAAACAGGACTTAACCGATTGGTGCATGGCGGGCAATGAATGGCTCATTCAGGGTGACCGGGATCCAGTATTCCATGGTCACTTCCGGTGCCTCCGCGTCAAAGCCGGGCGGGTAAATCTCCAGATCGTAGCCGTAAACGGCATTGCAGCCAGCGTGGGGCAGCCACGCCTCGAAGAACCACTTGAGGATCTCCGACAGCGACCGGATCGGACCCTGGAAAGAGATAACCACATAGTTCTGGGCCGGTACCTCGAGGACCTCCAGTTCCGTGTTGGTGCCGCCGCTGTCTGTCCCGAAGCCGGCCAGATAGCGGAATTCGGAATCCGGCCCCCGGGACAGATCGAGAACGCCGAACCTGGGCCGGTCATCGGGCAGCATCTCGCGCTCTGACAGTTCAGCCCAGAGGGCGGGGACCTTGATACCAAAATCGGGACTGGGCGAGAACAGTCCTCGGACTCTGTCGGAACGACCGGCCACCGAAAACGCGGGTTTCGAATCCAGCCGGATGGCGGGCACCCGTGCCCTGAGTGCGGCATCCGGCAGCATGGCCGGGTCGAGGCAGAGGGGAGTGGCGAGCAGGCAGGGGAGTCCTCGCCGGCGGTACCGGGCAGGTGGACACCCGAAATGCTGTTTGAAGCTGCGGGTAAAGCTGATGTCCGAGCTGAAACCGCAGGCCAGGCCAACATCGATGATGCGCTGGTCGGTGAACAGAAGCAGTTCCGCCGCCAGGCTCAGCCGCAGTTCCCGGACATACTGTCCGACGGACTGTCCGGTTTCGTCCGAGAACACGCGGTTGAACTGCCAGCGGGACCAGCCGCCAATCCGGGCGAGGCTGGCCACGGCCAGCGGCTTGTCCAGGTTCAGGTGGATGTGCCTCAGAACCTGATCGATCCGACCCAGGTGGGCCTGTCGGCTTGCCGTCGTCACGTCAGGTTCCGGAAGCGGTTCGCCAATTACCAGCGATAGCGCAGGCTGGCCACCACACTGCGCTCTGCGCCGTAGTAGCACCAGTAATCGCAGCTCGCCACGTACTCGCGATCGGCCAGGTTGCTCACGTTCAACTGGGCCTGCCACTGGGGCGCGAAAGCGTACTGGGCCATCATGTCGAACACGGTGTAGGAAGGCACTTCCGTACTGCCGTCTTTGGTTTCGCCGACGAAGCGAGCGCCGGCGCCTACCTTGAGGCCCGGCGCCAGGTCGGTGAAGCTGTAGTCCAGCCACGCCGACGCCTGGTGGCGGGGAATGAGCGGGGCCTGGCGTTCGCTGCGGGCGGTGGCCTGGTCGCGAACCTTGGCGCTGTTGTAGGTGTAGGCGGCGGTCAGCTCGAGCTGCTCGGTGAGGTAGCTGACACTCTCCAGCTCGAAGCCTTCAGTGGTGCGCTCGCGATCCTGGATCTGGAAGCCACCCTGGCTGGTGCCCAGGGAATTCTCCTCTTCAATCCGGTAGACTGCGGCGGTTACGTAACCGTCCAGGTTGCGGGGCGCAATCTTCACACCCAGCTCGATCTGCTCGCCGGTACGCGGCTCGTAGAGATTGCCGTTGCCGTCGGTGCCGGCAATGGGCTGGAAGGATTCAGTGTAGGACACATAGGGGGAGACGCCGTTTTCGGCCAGGTACATCACGCCACCCGACAGCGACAGCTGATCATCGTCCGCCTCCTGGCGGGTGTTGGCGTCGCGGTTGATGTTGTCCACCTTCGCCTGGTCGTAGCGTGCGCCGGCCAGGAACACCCAGCGGTCGTCCAGGCGCAGCTGATGCTGGAGGTAGTAGCCGGTCTGTTGCTTGTCGGTTTCGGTAACGACCAGGTCGGCGGGCGTGATTGGTGTGAAATTACCGTACTGCGGATCGAACAGATCAATGGGGCTTCCGAACATTGAAAAGCCGCCGACACCGTTCTGTTTACCCTTGTTGTTCAGATCCTGGTAATCGACCCCCGCCAGGAAGGTGTGCTCGGTGCGATCCGTGTACCAGTTGCCCACCACGCGGTTATCGACCGTCCAGCTGTCGATCTTGCCGTCCCGGTAGGTCAGGTAGCGCTGGCCTTCCCGCGGACCGGTCTGGAAAAAGATGTAGCTGCTGCGCAACAGCAGATCCAGCTCGCTGTACCGGAAATCCTGCTCGAACCGCCAGACATCGTTGATCTGGTGGCTCAGGGCATAGCCCAGGGAAGACTGGGTGCGCTCATTGGTGTCGTAGCCGGGCTCACTGTAGTTGGTGGACGGATCCACCTTGCCAAACGGCGTGCCCTGAACGGTGCCGTAGGCCAGTTTGAACGGATTGGTGGGAACGGCGTCGTCCTTCTGGAAGCTGGCCAGGAGCGTCAGGCTGGTCTGGTCCGTGATATCCCACGCCAGGCTGGGTGCCAGGTAGTAGCGCTCGTTCTCGGTGAAGTCCAGGTCGCCTTCGCCATCGCGATACAGGCCCACAAGCCGGTAGCGGACGTTATCACTTCCGGCGACCGGTCCGGAGGTGTCGACGCCAAGCTGGCGGTGCTTGTCTGTACCCGCCTGCACCAGCACCTCGCCCTGAGCCTCCCTGGTCGGGCGTTTGCTGATGGCGTTGATCACGCCGCCAGGAGGCGCCTCACCGTACAGGATGGAGGCCGGACCCTTGAGCAGTTCGACCCGTTCCAGGCCATAGGTCTCCGGCAGCCACTGGTAAAAGCCCTCGCGGTAGATGCGCAGGCCGTCCTGATAGGTGGCCTGGTCAAAGCCACGGATCTTCAGCCAGTCGGTGTCGTTATCGTCACCGTAGTGGCCCGACAGCACGCCGGCCCGGTACTGGAAGGTCTCATCCAGGGACTGCACGTTGCGCTCCCTGAGTTCTTCCTCCTCGACCACCGACGCGGGCCTCGGGGTTTCCACCAGCGGCGCCTCCACCTTGAGCGCCGTGGCAGAGACCACCAGGGCATCCAGACTTTCTGGCGAGTCATCCTGCGCCAGGGCGGGCATCGACGTGGCAACAATACCCAGGCTCAGGGTAAGTCGGATGGCGTGTGCCAGGGGAGTGGGTAAGAAAGCGGCAGACATAGGGAGAGCACCTTTGCATCACGGATGTTGGTCGGGCGGTGAAGAACTCACCGAAATTCGCCGAATCTTATTCTTAAAGAAATCGTAATGCAAACCAATATCATTACCATGAATCCGGTGAGTTGCACGGACACCCGGCCCTGCCGGTTAAATATTCATGAAAACACCGAATGTGGCGGGAAATCGGTTAGAATGCGGTCGCCCCTGGGGTGTTAATTAAGTAATATTACGAAAATAATGCTGTTGGCCAGACCTGTTCTCTTTTCTTTTTGCTATTAAGACCAAAAGCGGTCGGAACGTTGTACCTTTGAACCATACCCTGGTACGCAAATATCAAGGAAGATGCGGGGCCTCTGGCACACAATACCAACAAACCGCTTTCTCAGAAGATGTTCGCCATGCCCACAACCGTTCTCTCCGGCTTCACCCACAATTTCCTCGGTAAAGCGCCCGTCTGGTACAAGCAGGTCATCCTGCTGTTTCTGGCAGCCAATCCTATCGTGATGTGGACCCTGGGCCCCGGAACCGCCGGCTGGCTCCTGATTGCCGAGTTCATTTTCACCCTGGCCATGGCACTCAAGTGCTACCCGTTGCTGCCGGGTGGCCTGCTGGCGGTGGAGGCGTTGCTGATCGGGCTGACAACGCCGGATGCGGTCTACCTGGAGGTACTCACCAACTTTCCGGTCATACTGCTGCTGATGTTCATGGTTGCCGGCATCTACTTCATGAAAGAACTGTTGCTGGTGACGTTTACCCAGATCCTGGTGGGCGTGCGCTCCAAGTCGGCGCTGTCGCTGTTGTTCTGCAGTGCTGCGGCCCTGCTGTCGGCCTTCCTGGATGCCCTGACGGTAACCGCCGTGATCATCAGTGTGGCGGTGGGTTTCTACTCGGTGTACCACAAAGTTGCCTCGGGCAAGGGCTATCAGCACAAGGACCACAACGCTGGCAGCGATGACGAAGTGATCGAGCTGCACCGGGAAGACCTGGAAAACTTCCGGGCTTTTCTGCGCAGTCTGCTGATGCACGGCGCCATCGGCACTGCCCTGGGTGGCGTTGCCACCATGGTGGGCGAACCCCAGAACCTGCTGATTGCCAAGGTCGTAGGCTGGGACTTTGCCGGGTTCTTCCTGCATATGGCGCCGGTGAGCCTGCCGGTGCTGGCGGCGGGGCTGGTTACCTGCTGGGCCCTGGAGAAGCTGCGTTGGTTTGGTTACGGCGGTCGGCTGCCCAAGCCGGTGCGCCGGGTGCTGGAGGAGTTTGCTGAAAACGAGCGCGCCAAACGCACCAAAGCTGACCAGGCCGCACTCTGGGTGCAGGCGGTTGCCGCCGCCATCCTGGTGGTGGGCCTGGCCCTGCACCTGGCGGAGGTAGGGCTGATCGGCCTGTTGGTGATCATCCTGATTACCTCCTTTACCGGCGTTACCGACGAGCACCAGATTGGTAAGGCCTTCCAGGAATCGCTGCCGTTCACCTCCCTGTTGGTCGTGTTCTTCGCGGTGGTGGCGGTGATCCACGAACAGCACCTGTTCAAGCCGATCATCGATTACGTGCTGTCGCTGCCCGAAGCCCAGCAACCGGGCATGTTCTTCATCGCCAACGGCGTGCTCTCAATGATCAGCGATAACGTGTTCGTAGCGACTGTGTACATCAGTGAGGTCAAGCAGGCACTGGAAGCCGGCGCCATCAGCTACGAGCATTTCCAGGAGCTGGCGGTGGCGATCAACACCGGTACCAACCTGCCCAGTGTGGCCACGCCCAACGGCCAGGCGGCGTTCCTGTTCCTGCTGACCTCGGCAATCGCGCCGCTGGTTCGGCTGTCTTACGGCAAGATGGTTATCATGGCATTTCCCTACACCCTGGTGATGGGCGGCGTGGGCCTGTACATGGTGGTTAACCACATTTGACATCCCGGCCGGATTTTTTGCGGCCTGGGTCAGTGCAGATCTGCGGGTGTCTGTTAATCTTCCCTTAAATAAAAGCGGATAAACGGACTCCATGTACAGCTGTTGTTTCGACGTTCCCGAGTTCAGGAGGCTGGCGAAGGGGCGGGTGTTCATCGCCCGGCTCGCCGGCCTGTGCCTTTTGATGTTCGCGGCGTGGGGCGCTTTTGCCCAATCAAATTCCGAACCGGTGGCGACGGCCCCGATCCTGCGGGTGGCGTACCTTGAGTTTCCCCCGATTACCTATCAGAACAGCAACGGCCAGCCCGCCGGCAGCTTTATCGAGCTGACCAGCAAAGTAGCGGTTGAGGCCGGCTATCAGCCCGAGTTCATCTACCTGCCGGTGAGCCGCGTGTACCTGTATCTAATCAACGGCCTGATTGACGTGTGGCCCGGGGTCACCGACGTACCAAGATTGCAGGGCAATGTTCTGGAGAGCTGGATAAGTCCGGCGCCCGTCCATCTGAGCGCCTGGTACCTGGAAGGTTCGCCACCGCTGAGCCATCTGGATGAATTGCGCGGCAAACGGGTCATTGTTATTGGCGGCTATACCTATGCGGGACTGCTGGACTGGCTGGACGCCCATCCGGACATTCGCATCACCGAAGCCCCAAACCATCGCTCGGCCGTGGATATGCTCAAGCGCAGGCGGGGGGATTACCTTCTGGATTATCGTCAGCCTGTACGACAGGTACTAGTTCCGGGATCCGATGACATGCTCCGGGAATCGGAAGTGCGCACCCGGGATCTCGCCTGGATTTTCTCGCTGGCCCATCCCCGGGCGGCACTGATGCGGGATGAGTTCGATGACGCCTATCTGCGTCTGGTGGAAAGGGGCGAAGTGCCCCCGGTTCGGGACCTGACCGGCGCCTACGTCATTCCCGGCTACCCGGAGCAACTCCAGTGACTGTGATCAGGGTGCCAGCCGGACATCGCCATACCAGGCGGTGGCCCGTTCGCCCGTGTTGTCTGAATCCGACATGATGGCCACCCCCACAATGGGCGGCGGCGCCTCGCCAAACGCCTGCCGATAGTCGGCGACAATGTCTCGTTCCACCGTTACCCAGTCACCGACCCGTTCCCTGCCGGAATTGACCGCCACCATCATGGTCTTGTCGGTGTAGGCGTTGGCGATGAAGGTGCCCTCCGGCAGGGTGTTGGCCCAGATGTAGTTCAGGGCATTGCCGGGCAGGGACTCGCCGAACAGCACTTCCACGGTCTTGCGCTTTGCCCGCTCGAAAAAGCCGGCCTTTTCCGGCTGAAACTCGAACGCCACGTAAATCCGGGCCGGGTAGTCGTCCCCGGACTTGCTGCGGGCGTTGCCTTTCTCGAAAACGTTGGAAACCTTCCAGCGCCACTTAAGAATCAGCGAATCACCCGGCTCGACGCTGACCCGGGCAATCAGACCGGATGCGCTGCCATCGGTGGTGGCCTTGACCACCTGCTGGCCGTCGTCGGTGACCAGCTCATAGCGGGTGTGCTGCTCGATATTCGGGAAATTCAGGGGTTCCCAGTCGTCGGTCAGCGACTGCATTTCCGAAAAGGGAGTCAGTGCGGCGTCCTCGGCATGGGCGAGGTTGATGCTGCTGCAGCTGAAGAGGCCGGCGAGCAACAGTGCCGTCCATCGCGGGTATCGGTTCCGGGCCATGGCGTTCACTCGAGTCTGAAGGTTACCGGTGCAGACAGGGGTTTTACAGAAAAGTGCCTTGTTGTTGAAGGGTGACCTGTATATAGTGTTCTCATCCTTGGTCAAGTACCAGATATTGTGATTACTTCGTAATCAACGCATTCTGGTATCGGGAATCCGGTGAGACTCCGGAACTGACGCGCAGCGGTATTGGGGAACAAGCACGGCATTACGACACTGGTTGAAACCGGGAAGTCGCCGAGCGAGGCCGAATCCAACGATTCACGCCCCTGAGTCCGAAGACCTGCCAGGGAGATAACTGCACCTTCGCGTTTCAAGGTGAGCAGACCGGTGTCGCCCAGCCATGCCCATGGCGAGGTGTGCCCCTGCGTACGCGAAGGTGAAAGGAATTCAACGCGTATTCAGGAGAACAACCATGTCCGCCTCCGTTCTGGCCGAAGCCCAGCCCGAATCCCAGTCCAAATCGAACACCTCCACCCAGGCCCTGCAGGTGATTAAACGCAACGGCACCCTGGTGGGCTTTGATGCCTCCAAGATCACCGTGGCCGTCACCAAGGCCTTCCTGGCCGTGGAAGGCGACCAGGCCGCCGGTTCCGCCCGCATCAATCACGCCGTCAAACTGGTCACCGACCAGGTGGTGCAGGCCATCAGCCGGCGCCTGAAGGCCGGCGGCAAGGTCCACATCGAAGACATCCAGGACCAGGTGGAACTGGCCCTGATGCGGGCCGAGGAACAGAAAGTCGCTCGCGCCTACGTGCTGTACCGGGAAGAACACGCGCGCCAGCGGGCCATCGATGAGCCGGTGGAAGCCCACCCGCACCTGACCGTGAAAAAGGCCGACGGCACCATCGCGCCCCTGGACCTGGGTCTGATGAAGCTGCAGGTGGAGCAGGCCGCCGCCGGGCTGGAAGGCATCGACGGTGAGTCCCTGGTGGACGACGCCCTGCGCAACCTCTACGACGGCATTGAAGAAACCGAAGTGCTCTCGGCCCTGATCATGACCGCCCGGGGCCGCATCGAGCGGGAGCCGGACTACAGCGCCGTGACCGCCCGCTTGCTGCTGGAACAGCTGCGCCTGGAAACCGGTGAAGCCCTGGAACTGCCGCGTAACCAGTCCCTGGCGGAGGTGTATCCCCAGGCGCTGACGGCCTTTATCCACGCCGGCATTCGCCACGAACTGCTGGACGAAGCGCTGGTCGGCTTTGATCTCGAGCGCCTCGGTGAGGCCCTCAAGCCCGAGCGCGACCTGCAGTTCGGCTTTCTCGGCCTGCAGACCCTGTACGACCGCTACTTCCTGCACTGGAACAAGGCCCGCCTGGAACTGCCCCAGGTGTTCTTCATGCGTGTGGCCATGGGCCTGGCCCTGCGCGAGGACGACCCGAACGAGCGGGCCATCGAGTTCTACAACCTGCTGTCCTCGTTCGACTACATGGCCAGCACGCCCACCCTGTTCAACAGCGGCACCCGCCACTCCCAGCTCTCCTCCTGCTACCTGACCACCGTTCAGGACGACCTGGAAGGCATCTACGGCGCCATCAAGGACAACGCCCTGCTGAGCAAATGGGCCGGCGGCCTGGGCAACGACTGGACGCCAGTCCGTGCCCTGGGCTCCCACATCAAGGGCACCAATGGCCAGAGCCAGGGCGTGGTGCCCTTCCTGAAAGTGGTCAACGACACCGCCGTGGCGGTGAACCAGGGCGGCAAGCGCAAGGGCGCCGTGTGCGCCTACCTGGAAAGCTGGCACCTGGACATCGAGGAATTCCTGGAGCTGCGCAAGAACACCGGCGACGAGCGCCGCCGAACCCACGACATGAACACCGCCAACTGGGTGCCGGACCTGCTGATCGAGCGCATGCGCGAAGACCGGGAGTGGACCCTGTTCTCCCCGAGTGACGTCCCGGACCTGCACGACCTCTACGGCAATGCCTTCCGCGAGCGCTACGAGCACTACGAAGCGCTGGCCGAACAGGGCCAGATCAAGCTGTTCCGGAAAATCTCCGCCAAACAGCTCTGGCGCAAGATGCTCACCGTGCTGTTTGAAACCGGCCACCCCTGGATCACCTTCAAGGACCCCTGCAACCTGCGCTCGCCGCAGCAGCACCGGGGCGTGGTGCACAGCTCCAACCTGTGCACGGAAATCACCCTGAATACCAGCGCCGATGAAATCGCCGTGTGTAACCTGGGTTCGGTAAACCTGGCCGCCCATATCAAGGACGGCGAGCTGGACGTCCAGCGCCTGGAACGCACCGTGAACACCGCCGTGCGCATGCTCGATAACGTCATCGACATCAACTACTACGCCGTGCCCCAGGCGAAGAACTCCAACCATAAACACCGCCCAGTCGGCCTCGGCCTGATGGGCTTCCAGGACGCCCTCTATCAGCTGGGCCTGCCATACTCCAGCCCGGAAGCGGTGGAGTTCGCCGACGTGGCCATGGAACAGCTCAGCTACTTCGCCCTGCGCGCTTCCGCCACCCTGGCCGGCGAGCGCGGCGCCTACGAAAGCTACGAAGGCTCCCTCTGGCAGCAGGGCATCCTGCCGATTGATTCCATCAACCTGCTGAAAGAAGCCCGCCGCGACGGCGACCTCTCGGTCAACACCAACGCCCGCCTGGACTGGACCCCGGTGCGCGAGCTCATCGCCAGGAACGGCATGCGCAACAGCAACGTTATGGCCATTGCGCCAACGGCCACCATCTCCAACATCGTGGGCGTTTCCCAGTCCATCGAGCCGGCCTACCAGAACCTGTTCGTCAAATCGAACCTCTCCGGCGAGTTCACCGTGGTCAACCCCTCCCTGGTCCGCGACCTCAAGGCCGAAGGCCTGTGGGATAACGTGATGGTCAACGACCTCAAATACTTCGACGGCAGCGTGCAGCAAATCGACCGCATCCCGGCTGAACTCAGGGCCCGCTACGCCACCGCCTTCGAGATCGACGCCCGTTGGCTGGTGGAAGCCGCCGCCCGACGCCAGAAATGGCTCGACCAGGCCCAGAGTCTCAACCTCTACATGGCCGAACCCAGCGGCAAAAAGCTGGACGCCCTGTACCAGCTGGCCTGGGAGCGCGGCCTGAAAACCACCTACTACCTGCGCTCCCTGGGCGCCACCGGCGCGGAAAAAACCACCCTGGTGGCGGCACCGCAGCCGCAGGTATGCAGCATCGACAACCCGGACTGCGAGGCCTGTCAGTAAGCCGCGGTACATGTAGGTCGGATTAGCGCAGCGTAATCCGACAAGCAAGCCCGATTACAGGAACAAAGTCGGATTACGCTGCGCTAATCCGACCTACGCACTATAAACGGCGATTACTCCCAAGCCTGAAGAACCGGGCTGGTCTGGCCTCCCAAAAATGTCTGCAGCCATGGATGGCTGCAGCCAAGCCCCCCAGGGATGGGTTCACGGGCGGTTTTTGGGAGGCCAGACCAGACCGGTTCCTCCACCAGTGCAAGCAGGCTGGGAAGACAAAGAACCCGGAGGTAAAAAACATGCTCGATTGGGACGACGAACCAAAAACCCAAACCAAGGCCGCCAGCCCCCAGGGCCCGGCCCCGGTGAACGTCGACGACAAGCGCGTCATCAACGGCGAGACCGACATCAACCAGCTGGCACCGTTCAAGTACCCCTGGGCCTGGGAGTACTTCATGAACGCCAACAAGAACCACTGGACCCCCCTGGACGTGAACATGGCCCAGGACGTCTCCGACTACCACCACCGCCTGACCCCGGCGGAAAAACACGTCTACGAGAACGTCCTTGCCTACCTCACCACCTCCGACATCCTCGCCATGCGCAACATCGGTCTGGCGGTGATGGAGAAAATGAGCGCCCCGGAACTGCAGATCTACCAGGCCCGCCAGGTGTACGAGG
This sequence comes from Marinobacter sp. E2, assembly GCF_055755345.1. NCBI lineage: Bacteria > Pseudomonadati > Pseudomonadota > Gammaproteobacteria > Pseudomonadales > Marinobacteraceae > Marinobacter > Marinobacter sp. E2. The sequence goes on along the minus strand of NZ_CM146911.1, from coordinate 3,794,503 downwards.
AAGCCATGCACACCTGGGCCTACCAGCACTGCATCGAAACTCTCAACCTGGACCAGAGCGAAATCTACAACCGCTACCGCGTGGTGCCGGCGATCAACGGCAAGATCCAGATTGCCAACCGCCGCCTGGACGCCGCCATGCGCCCGGACATGAACCTGCGCAACCGCGACGACCTGCAGGAGTTCATCATGAGCTACCTGTTCTTCGCGGCGGTGTTCGAGGGCACCTGGTTCTACAACGGCTTCAGTCCCATCTTTGCCCTGCAGCGCCGGGGCCTGATGCGCGGCACCGGTGAACAGCTGCAGTACATCCTGCGGGACGAAGCCATGCACTTCTCCTTTGGCCTGAAAGTGGTCAACCAGATCGTCGAGGAAGAAAACATCACCTTCGACCCCAAGGCGGTGCGTGACATGTGGGACGAATCCGAAGCCGCCGAAACCGCCTACGCCAACTACATCCTGCGCGACCCCATCCTGGGCTACTCCGCCGAGTATCACAGCGAGCAGTTCCGCTTTGTGGCCAACCGGCGGGCACGTACAGTCGGGCTTGAGGAGCCGTTCCCGGGCGCGAAGAACGTCTCACCCTGGCTCGACGAGCAGGCTACCCTGCGCAAAGAGAAGAACTTCTTTGAAACCCGAGTGATCGAGTACCAGACCGGCGCGCAGCTGGAGTGGTAGGTTGAGCGGAGCCGCCGGTGTCATCGCCACGAACCTGCATAAACTTTTTCGCGGGACGGGGCGTATGGTTTAATTGTCAGCCGCCAGGGAGTCGGATGACTCCCTGACTTGCACGAACCTAGCGCTCCTCAAAGGGATCCAGGGTGAATAGACAGCGTCTGAAAGAATTGGCCGCGTCCTTGCGGCTCGTTTACCTGGTGGCAGTCCTTGTTTTCCCGGGTGTCGCGATGGCATCCGGTAAACTCACGTTTGCCTTCGCGGAACAATCACCGCCCTACAGTTTCCTGATTGATAACAAGGCTGCCGGTCTGTTTCCCGATCTTGTGCAGCTGGTGTTCAGTGATATCCCCGGTTATAGCGTGGCGAGCGCCGTGATGCCCTGGTCGAGAGCCCAGCACAGCGTCAGATTTGGTCCTGCCGACGGGTTTCTCACCTATCCGTCAGACGCCCGACAGGACTACGCCATCTTCTCGGCGAGACCGCTTTTCACACAGGACTTTGGCCATCTGGTCTACTCGGCGGAGAACCCCAACAGAGACCAGATTGAATCCGCTACGAGCTTCGCTGACCTGGCCAACTTGAAGGTGATCGTTGAAAAGGGCTCAACATGGGAAACGGAAAACATACCTGACTATCTGGAGCGCGTGCCGGGGCGAGACGTGGACACCATGATGCATCTGCTGATGCTGAGAAAAGCCGGGGATTTTATGGTGCAGCCCGCTGAAGACGCCCGCTTCACGGCGCGGAAACTCGGTTACTTGAAGAACCTGAAGGTCCGCAAGGTTGATTTTATTCCCCACTCAATGATCCCTTTCCATCTCGGCGTTTCCCGGCGTTTTCCGTCCGCCGCAGAGCTCATTCATCAGGTTGACGACGTTATGCAGCGTGCCGAATTCCGCTCCAAACTGAATCTTCTTCTCGAAAGCTACTGATGAGGCGCTATTTGTCGCCATATTGTTCCCCCGCGCACAAGCGCGTTATTGCGCCGTGAACCGAGACCTGGATCCCCGCAGACTGGACCACGTGGCCGGCGCCCCGGTCACCTTCCTGGACGTACGTCGTCGTTTCCAGTTTCGCAGTGTGGAGATTGGCCGGTGGGTCACCGAGCCCGAAAAACAGCGCAGCGCTGCCCAGTTCTACAGCGCCCTGAGCGATCTGATGGCCAACCTCGGTGGCACCGAGAGCCTGATCTCCCTGCGCGGCACCCTGGCGTTGCAGTACGGTATTGGCGGGCGGCCCGGGGTGTCGGCCCATTACACACCGGCGACCCGCAGCTTCGCGCTGGCCAAGAACGCGGGCCCGGGCAGCATTGCCCACGAATGGTTCCACGCTTTCGACCACTACATTGCCGACAAACTTTTCCCGGGCACCCGACCCGGCGACTTCGGTTCCCGACTGTGGCTGACCCGCGAGGACGCGATTGCCCATCCGCTGAACGATCGCCTGCAGGCCTGCTACAAGGCGGTCCTGCTGGACCTCAGTGGCAATCAGCCGAGCAACCTGTTTCGTCAGTCCGTGAAGGCGGACAAAGTTGCCGGCGTGCATTACTACAGCCAGCCGGAAGAGCTCTGCGCCCGAGCCTTTGAAGCCTTCGTACAGGACGCGCCGCACAAGAACGCGTTCCTGGTAAAAGGGACCAAGGCCTCCGAAGAGGCCGCACTGGGCCTGTACCCCGAGGGTGAGGAGCGAGCACGGATCAACGCGGCGTTTCAGCGGTATTTTGCGAGTCTGGGGCAGGCATTGCGACGCAGTGAGGGGGCATGACCGCCGCCCTGGCGACGGCCACATCCCGAGATGCGTTCAATGGCAATGCGCGTGCGCGGCCGCGTCTTCATCCCGCGGATCGCCCATGCCACCCTTGAGGCCGTATTTGATCAGCAGCAGGTTGGCGGGCCAGGCCGCGAACAGACCCAGTGAGAGGGATACATACAGCGAGGACCAGAACAGGGCGTCGCCCATGGTTGCTTCGCCGCCCAGGTAGAGGTCGGTGCTGATCGCCACTGACTCCATGACCACGATGCTGATGGTCTCGGCCACGAAAGCGCCCTTGAAGGCCTCCTTGAAGGGCATGCCATTCTGCATCATCGGCCCGATGTTGAGGGCAAAGCCAAAGATGTAGGCCAGACTGAAGGTGATAATCGCGGCCCAGAAGTTGCCCATGGCAAACAGGCCAACGGAAATGATCACACCCAGAATCTCACCGATACCACAGCCCGAGTAACAGTGCGCAACGGAACGAAAACCCTTGCGGGCAAGACTGTCGGTGGGAATCTGCTTGCGCCCCGAAAAGCGGTAGATGGCGAGACCGATGGGCCCGGAATAGAGCACGGTCAGGCCCCACACCCATTGCATCATGGAGGCAATGTGGCTGTTGCGGGTTCGAAGATCGTGGATGACCCAGGCAACGCTGGCAGCCACCAGGGCCAGCCAGATGCCAAGACCGCTCCAGGTGTCGATCAGATTCTGGATGTACTCGAGGCTCACGATAGGGACCCTCCCGTCTCTGGAAAATGAGCTTATAACCATAGTCGTTAAGGAGGAGTTTCGGTTTTTCAACCCCGCGCCCGTAGCCGACCCGACGTGAGACTGCCTCCGACCTGTCTGTAAGTCCGAGCCTCTGCTACGTTTAAAGGAGTATTTTCCCGCTTTCGGAGGTTCCTATGTTTGTCGCTGAGAAAGCAACCGGACACCTGATCGAGGTGCTGGATACCAGTGCCCTCTTTGATCCACATCTGGATAGCATCAAGGGCAGTCTGCACTATGGAGAAGAAGCCCAGGACCCGGAATCTTTCCAGAAATCCGAACTGGTTTTCCCTTCCGGTGAACCCCTGCCGAAGTGCTGGACCGATCCGAATTACCGCCGTAAGGAATAAATTCCGCGCTGAATCGTCCTCCTCGTGAAAGCAACCCGAAAAGGGCAAAACAGGAGGACGTAACCATGAAAAAGCACGTACTGACTCTCGCAATCTGTTCCATCCTTTCCACCGGCGCCCTGGCGGCCGAAGGTTCCGGCGCGGCCAATGCCAATGTTCAAGCGGAAACCAGCATGAAGGCTGAGGCCAACACCCAGAGCGGCGTGTCCGCCCAGGGCAGCGGCTCCGCTTCCGCCGAGGGCAATCTAAACGGCCAGGCGGCTCGTGACGAAGCCTCCGATCGGGGTCAGGCGGCTCGCGATGAAGCATCCGAGCAAGGCCAGGCCGCCAGCAACGAGGCGCGCCAGAAGGGCAACACCGCTGTCCGCGCCGGTGTCGAGGCGGGTCAGAAGGTTCGTGGCACCGCCAATGCTACTGCGGATGCGGCAACCGACACCGTTGCCGAGCAGCGTGAAGCCGCCGGCGAACGCATGAACAAGGCCCGAAATGCCGAAATCCAGGCTGAAACCAATCAGCAGATCGGCACGTCAGTCTCCGATAGCGTCAAAAGCGAAGTCCGTAACACCGTGAAAGGTACGGTGCAGGGTTCCGCTGGCGGCGGCCTGTTGTAAAGGCGTGATCCGAGCGCAGCCGGGCCGTTTCAGGCCCGGCTTTTTTCTGACAGAGAGGAGCCGATATGCGTTTGATACAGCGAATCTCCACCGTGTCCCTGGCTGTAAGACTGATGTCTCCGGTACTGGTGGCCGAGGCCGCGGACAAGGCTGAACTGAATGGGCATCTGGAAGGGGGCTACGAGCACGACAGCAACCTGACCGTGAACGAACTGAATGCCGCTTCCGGTGAGAGTGACGAGGCCTGGGTGTTTGATGCTGGTCTGGAAGGTATCCTCAGGCCTGCAGAACGACTGAACGTCACACTGGGCTATTCGGTGTCCGGGCGTCGGTATCAGACGTTTGACCGGTTTGATCAGGACATCCACCTGGCTTCCGCCGACATCAGTTACGACTTCGATCCGGTCACTGTCGGGGCGAGCTACCATTTCTCCCATGCAACACTGGGTTCCGACCCTTTCCTGGATTATCGGCGGGCGAGTGTCTATCTGGGGCGTCTGGTGGGTGACGATGTCTACCTGCTGGCGAGCCTGCAGGACAAGGCCAAGGACTTCGAGGACAGCAACGCCCGGGACTCGGACATCAAGGGCGCCAGCCTGGACGCGTTCTTCTTTTTCAACGAGGCCCAAAGCCACTTGCTGCTCGGGTTGGACGGCGACCGCGAGGACGCCGAAGCGGATGCCTACGACAACCGGCTGATCCGCTTCCGTGCCAGCCTGGTGCACAAGTTCACGCTGGCTGGCGAGGACAACCGGTTCCGCCTGGGCTGGCGCTTCGAAGACCGGGAATACGAGGCGGTGACCATCACCAGCAGCGATCCGTTGCTGACGGATCCGCTCACGGGTGACCTTACCGAGCGCAGTTCCAGCCAGCGTGTGGATCAGGCGCGGATCCTGGAAGCGGGCTGGCGTATCGGCCTGACCGAGGTGGTCAGTGTCGAGCCCAGCATTTCCTATGGTAACTATTCCTCCAACGTGGACTCGGCCGACTACGACAAAACCTTGGCCGGCGTCACCCTCCGGGCCGGGTTCTGACCCGTAAGGCTCAGTACTCCAGCAGGCCGTGACCGAAACTCTGGTCACGGCCAGGTTCGCCGAGGTCCCGGGCTATCCCGATAAGTGCCTTGATCGCCTGTTCGGCAGAAGCATCACGAAGCCGGCAGGCCAGGGCCGCCGTGACCACCGGTGCCGCCAGGGAGGTGCCGCTGTCAGATGCCAGGCCACCCTCCGGAGCGGCGACCGGAACCAATACCCCCCGCGCTGCAAACATCACCTGCTCGCCACGATTGGCCCACCGATAGAGCTCATTCGAGTCGTCCACCGCGGTGACACCGATGACCCCGGGATAGGCTGCCGGATACAGTGGCGGTGCTGCCGGTCCCTGGTTGCCCACGGCCGCCACCAGCACAATGCCACGATCCAGCAGGTTGCGGATAACCGTCGCCAGCACCCGGTTATCCGGCCCGGTCAGGCTGATGTTCAGAACCGAAATATCCCGCTCTGACAGCCAGTTCAGGCCCTCCAGAAGGTGGCCCAGGCTGGCACCGGACAGATCCCGGTTCCGGTCGAAGAACACGGACGCATTGAACAGCGTGGCACCGGGCAGGCGGGCCGGCGCCTCGCCGCTGAACTCGCCCACCATCAGGCCCGCGACGGCGGTACCGTGGGCGCGGGGCGCTGCTAGCTGGCCCCTGGTTCCGTCGACGTCCAGAAAACGGGATTGCACCACGCGCGCCTGCCGGAATGCCGGATGGTCGGTGGCAATCGCGGTATCCACCATCCCGACCCGGACCGGGGCGGAACACAGGCTTTGCCACTGAGGTGACTGACCCTGCGGCTCCGACGCCCCGTCGGCCTGCGGGCTATAGATGTGGTTTCGGTCCAGCCGGTCTGCAAGTCCCGGCAGGATTGCCCGCAATGCTTCCCGGGAGTCCAGCTCCGGTGATACCCGGAAGCGGACGAGGTTCAAACCTACTCCGCTCAGTTCCTGACGCTCGAGCAGCGTAATGCCGGCCCGGTCGAGCCGGTCAATTTCCTGCTCGGTGCCGGTAAACAGCCACTGACGCTCCACCGCGCGCCAGCCATCCTCGACGGCCACATCGGTGAACGCCACTTCGCCCTGTTCCGTCAGAACGGGAAGCTCTGGCGGCAGGCTTTCAAGCGGGTTCCGCACGGTATCAGGCGCGGCTTTCACCCGGTCCTCGACCTGTCGGGACAGCCTGCGTTCCACGAGGCGTTCTGCGCTCTGCTCCACCTGTCGGGTGACGGGCCCGGCCGCCCCGTCCAGCACACTGCCGGTACCCAGTGCCAGCACCGGGGTGGCGAGCGAGGCCAGGGCGAGCGCGGGGAGCCAATGGATCTTTCGGAAGTGCGTCATCGTGTCTGTCCAGATTCGGAAGTGTTTCATTCGATACAACGACCGGGTCGGGAAAAAATTCCGTTCTTTCATGGAATAAAACGGTTTCTGGCTCGTTTTACTGGTAACACCTATCAGCGAAGAGCGCTATGCAACAGGAAATCACCGAACTTTTGCCCAGGCTCAGACGCTTTGCCTACTCGCTAACCGGCTCCATGCCCGATGCCGACGATTTGCTCCAGAATACCGTGGAACGGTTGCTGGCCCGGGACATGCCGGAGGATGCAGACCTCACCAAGTGGGCGTTCCGGGTCTGCCGGAATGTCTGGATAGACGAGTGCCGGGCCCGAAAGGTTCGCCGGGAGGCAACAGAACAGCCGGAGCTCTCCGATGGCCAGGTCGTCGATGGCGAGCACCAGACGGCCCGCGAGATCGAGTGGAGTCGGGTAGATGCGGCCATGGCAACGCTGCCAGAGGATCAGCGCCAGATCATTTCCCTGGTGGCCATCCAGGGTTTCTCCTACCAGGCCGTTGCGGAAATCCTCTCGGTGCGCAAGGGCACGGTAATGAGCCGGCTGGCCCGGGCGAGGGCGGCACTGAGCGAGGCGTTGGCGCCTGTAACCATGAGGACCGGATCATGAACATAACCGACGAGACCCTGTCTGCCTTCCTGGACCGTGAGCTGCCCGAGGCGGAAATGCAGGCGGTGCGTGACCAGCTGGCGGCCGACCCGGCGCTGGCCGATCGCCTGGCGGAGCTGGCATCGGTCGACGCCCAACTGCAGGCCCGTTATGGCGAGATCGATGACCGGCCGATGCCGGAGGCGGTTAACCGGTTGCTGGCGAATGAGCCGCCCGCACGCGCAGGCGGCGAGCCGGACAACGTCATTGCCTTCCCCTGGTGGCGCCGGGTGCGTGAGCACACCGGCAAAGCCGTCGCCGCGGGTGTGATTGCCGGGTTTGCACTCGCCCAGTGGCTGGCCGTTCCGGGCTCTGGCGAAGAGGCCCGCTGGGCGGAGGTGGCACAGGCCCTGGAGACTCGTCCCAGCGGCGAGCCCCATGCCATTGACGACACCACCGTGACGCCGAGACTGACCTTCCGGAACCAGGCGGGTGACTGGTGCCGGCAGTACCTCGTGCAGTGGCCTGACCATGCCTCGGAACAGATTGCCTGCCGTACCGGTGCCGGCAACTGGGAGCAGGTGGCGAAAGTCGATGTCCAGGCCGGCCCTGTTTTGGACAGCTATCAGACCGCCAGCGGTGGCAGCGTGCTCGACAGCACGCTTGATCGATTGATGGCCGGTCCTCCGCTGGGGCGACAGGAAGAACAGGCACTGATGGAGCGCTGGTCTGACGCCGTGTACTGATGCGTTGATGCTGGTGTCGTGGCCGCTTCGCCCTGGAGGTGGCTCTTGTCTGTTTACTTTCTGTCCAAAGTTGAAACCCAAACGCCTTTTCTATAGGCTTTATTTTAATTGAACGTTCAATTAATAAAAAAGGCTGACATCAGTACCTGTTTTCGACACGGAAATCATTGGGAATACATGAAACCGCCATGCCAAAAGTAGGAATGAAAGACACTCGCCGACAGCAGCTGATCGAGGCCACCATGGCCTCCATCGCCGAGCTGGGCATGCAGAACACCACCATCGTGAGCATCAGCAAGCGGGCGGGGCTGTCCTCCGGCATCATCAGCCATTACTTCGGAGGCAAGCAGGGGCTGATCGAGGCGGCGTTGAGGTACCTGCTGGACCAGCTGGGCAAGGAGCTTCGGGAGCGCATGGCGAAAACCGACGGTTCGCCCGAGCAGCGGCTGAACTGCATCATCGAGTCGAATTTTTCCGAGTTCCAGCGCTCGGCGCTGGCGGCGAAGACCTGGCTCAGTTTCTGGGCCCGCTCCATGCATGAGCCCGGGCTGAAGCGACTGCAGCAGATCAACAACGCCCGGCTGTATAGCAATCTGCGCTATTCCTTCGCCCAGGTGCTCGCGCCCGAAGCCGCCACCGAGGCCGCCCGCCAGACCGCCGCCATGATTGATGGCTTCTGGCTGCGCAGCGCCCTGAGTCTGGACCCGGCGGAAAGCTTCGAAGCCGGCGAGCGGCTGTGCAAACAGTTTGTCCACGAGACCATCACCGGCACACAGGCTCGGGTCACCGCCTGAGCACGCACGAATTCAGCGGCCCACAAGGCCCGAAGACATCGAATCGAGGTAAGCACTGACCATGTCTGCATCCGTTCCCGTTATTCAGAACTTTGTCCACGGCCGGTTCCTGGCCAACAGCACCGGTGAAACCTTCCCGGTGGTGAATCCGGCCACCGGCCAGGTGATCTACGAGGTGGAAATGGCAGATGAGGCCGTGCAGCAGGCGGCCATTGAAAGCGCCCGGGCCGGTTTTGTCGAATGGTCCGGGATGGCCGCCATCGAGCGCAGCCGGATTCTGCTTAACGCCGTGGCTCTGTTGAGGCAGCGCAACGACGAGCTGGCCGCCGTGGAAGTGCGCGACACCGGCAAGCCCTGGCAGGAAGCGGAGGCGGTGGACGTGGTCACCGGTGCCGACGCCATCGAGTTCTTCGCTGGCCTGGCGCCGTCCATCGAAGGCAATCAGCAAGACCTGGGCGGCGATTTCTACTACACGCGCCGGGAGCCGCTGGGCATCTGCGCGGGCATCGGCGCCTGGAACTACCCCATCCAGATCGCCTGCTGGAAATCCGCGCCGGCGCTGGCCTGTGGCAACGCCATGATCTTCAAGCCGTCCGAGGAAACCCCCATGGGCGCGATCAAGCTGGCGGAAATCTTCATCGAAGCGGGTGTGCCGGCAGGCGTGTTCAACGTGGTTCAGGGTGCGGCCGAGGTGGGCCAGTGGCTGACCCATCACCCGGAGATTGCCAAGGTGTCGTTCACCGGTGAGGTGGCCACCGGCAAGAAGGTGATGGCGGCGGCGGCGTCGTCGCTGAAAGACGTGACCATGGAACTGGGGGGCAAGTCCCCGTTGATCATCTTTGACGACGCCGACCTGGAGAATGCCATTTCCGCCGCCATGGTGGGCAACTTCTACACCCAGGGTGAGATCTGCACCAACGGCACCCGGGTGTTTGTGCATGAGGACCTCTACCCGCGCTTTATCGAGCGACTGCTGGAGCGCACCCGCAACAACATTCAGGCGGGGGACCCGATGAACCCGGCCACCAACTTCGGTGCGCTGATCTCCAGAAAGCACCAGCAGCTGGTGCTGGATTACATCGCCAAAGGCCTGGCTGAGGGCGCCACCCTGAGCCATGGCGGCCGGGCCTTCGAGCCGGACGACTCGAAAGGTGGCTACTTTGTGGAGCCGACCATCTTCACCGACTGCACCGACGACATGACCATCGTGAAGGAAGAAATCTTCGGGCCGGTGATGTCCGTGCTCACCTTCCGTGATGAAGACGAGGTGATCGCCCGGGTCAACAACACCGACACCGGCCTGGCCGCCGGCGTCTTCACCAACGACATCCGCCGGGCGCACCGGGTGATTCACCAGATTCAGGCCGGTATCTGCTGGATCAACAGCTACGGCGCCTCGCCGGCGGAAATGCCGGTGGGCGGCTACAAACTCTCCGGCATTGGCCGGGAAAACGGGCGCGAGACCATTGCTCATTACACCCAGATCAAGTCGGTGTACGTGGGCATGCAGGACATCGATGCCCCGTTTTGAGCAGCCACCACAAAGGCCCTGCTGCACTGAACTGCAGCGTTGCGCGGTACTCGAAAGCTCACCTACCCACAGGTAAGCCTCGCTTTCTGCGTTCCGGGCGCCTTGCATTTCAGCACATCAGAACCTTTCTGGCGGCTGCTGAGTGAAAAGAGGATTGCGTATGACAGAAAACCGATACGACTACATCATTGTGGGCGCGGGCTCGGCCGGCTGTGTGCTGGCCAACCGCCTCACGGAGGATAGCGACAAGCGGGTGCTGCTGCTGGAAACCGGCGGCAGCGACAAGAGCATCTTCATCCAGATGCCCACTGCCCTGTCCATTCCCATGAACACCAAGAAGTACGCCTGGCAGTTCGAGACCGAGCCGGAGCCCTACCTGGACAACCGCCGCATGCACTGCCCCAGGGGCAAGGTGCTGGGCGGCTCGTCCTCCATCAACGGCATGGTGTATGTGCGCGGTCACGCCCGTGATTTTGACGAGTGGGAAAGCGAAGGTGCTTCCGGCTGGGGTTACCAGAACGTGTTGCCGTATTTCAAAAAGGCCGAGCAATGGGCCTTTGGCGGCGACGATTACCGGGGCGATAGCGGCCCGCTGGGCGTCAACAACGGCAACAACATGCGCAACCCGCTGTACAAGGCTTTTATTCGGGCGGGTGTGGATGCCGGATATCTGGAAACCGACGATTACAACGGCGCCCGGCAGGAAGGCTTCGGTGCCATGCATATGACGGTGAAAAATGGCCGGCGCTGGTCCACCGCCAACGCCTATCTGCGCCCGGCCATGGACCGCCCGAACCTGACCGTGGTCACCCATGCTCTGGTGCACAAGGTCTTACTGGAGGGTAAAACCGCCACCGGCGTGCGGTACGAGCAGGGTGGCAAGGTGCACGAGGCAGAGGCCGCAGGCGAGGTTATCCTGTCGGCCGGTTCGATCGGGTCACCCCATCTGCTGCAACTGTCCGGGATTGGCCGGCGCGACGTGCTGGAGCCCGCCGGTATCGAGGTAAAGCACGAGCTGCCGGGCGTCGGTGAGAACCTGCAGGACCACCTGGAGTTCTACTTCCAGTTCCGCTGCAAGCAACCGGTGTCGCTCAACGGCAAGCTGGACTGGTGGAACAAGCTCAAGATCGGCGTGCGGTGGATCCTGCGCAAGGACGGCCTGGGTGCCACCAACCACTTCGAGTCCTGCGGCTTTATCCGCTCCAGGGCGGGCGTCGAGTGGCCCGACCTGCAATACCATTTCCTGCCGGCGGCCATGCGCTACGACGGCAAGGAAGCCTTCGATGGCGACGGCTTCCAGCTGCACATTGGCCACAACAAGCCGAAAAGCCGTGGCTTCGTGCATGTACAGTCCGCTGATCCCAAGCAGGCACCGCGCATCCGCTTCAACTACCTGGAACAAGAAGCCGATCGCGAAGGCTTCCGGGATTGCGTGCGCCTGACCCGGGAAATCATCAACCAGCCGGCCATGGATGAGTACCGGGGCGCGGAAATCCAGCCCGGCGCCGACGTCCAGAGCGACGAGGAAATCGATGCCTTCGTGCGCCAGGCGGTGGAGAGCGCCTATCACCCCTCCTGCTCCTGCAAGATGGGCACCGACGAGCGGGCGGTGGTGGGCCCGGATACCCGGGTACATGGCATCCAGAATCTGCGGGTGGTGGATTCGTCCATCTTCCCCACTATACCCAACGGCAACCTGAACGCGCCCACCATCATGGTGGCCGAGCGGGCGGCCGATCTGATCCGGGGCAGGGAGCCCCTGCAACCGTCTGGCAAACCTGTGGTGATGGACGACCAGTGGCAGGCACGCCAGCGACCGGGACAGGCAAAACGCGCGCTCGCCTAGCGCGTTGTCATCCCGCCCGGGCGTGCAAGGCGCCCGGGGTTTTGCAAGCCCTCAGGATTTCCCTATCAGCGCGACGGCATCCCGCCGTTTTCGGGCGCCAGATAGGCAAGTCCTGGGTTTGTGTCCGATTCGAAAGAAGCAGCGCTTACAAAGTAGAGGAGGAACACCCATGCTGTTCACTATAATGATGACAAACAACCGGAGGTGCAGCGCATGACACTCTGGTTATCCACAGGACTCATTTTTACCTTCGCCGCCATTGCCCTGATTCTGTACAAATGGTGGGACATGCAGTGCATCGGCGTAACGCCGGTGCGTACGCTGACGTTTATTGCCATCCTGTTTACCTCCGGCCTGGATGTGGGGCTGATCATGTTCCCGCTCACCGAGTTCGGTGGCTACGGCGACCTTTCAGCCAGTCCGGAATACGGTTTTGCCAACCCCCTGGCCATTGAATTCGGCTTCTGGGCGTTCCTGATCTGGGGATTCTATTTCCTGACCTGCTTCTACTTCGCCATCATCGAACCGCGGGTCAAATTCTTCGAGATTCCACTGGTCAAGCTGGTGAACAACGTGGTGATCATTGGCACCTGTGCCTTCACCGCCTACCTGTTGTTGGTGAACCTGCCCTGGTACCTGCCGCAGCTGGGCGACGGGGAATCAGTGGTGCCGGCGTTCTATGTGATTGTGTTCCTGTCCATCGCGCTGGCGGTGTACTCGAGCTCGAAGATCAAGTATGTGCGTATTTTATCCATTGGCTCCAGCATTCTGTTCATTGCCCTGATTGTGGGCATGTGGTTCCGGGCGTTTGTCATGGGCAAGGGCTCTCCCGCCGATTTCTTCGGCACCGCCGGTATGCTGGGGGAATACTTCGCCAACATTCATCACTTCGTGCTGCCGATCAATGACTACCACGCCTTCTACCTGTTCTGGTGGTTTGCCTGGAGCATCATGATTGGCCAGTTCACCGCCCGGTTTGTCAGCGGCATAAAGACCTGGCAGCTGCTGATTGCCATGCTGGTGGTGCCGTCCATTGCCATCGGGGTGTGGTTCAGCGTGCTCTACTATTACCACGCCGAGGGCCTGAAGATTGCCGCCTTTACCAACATCGCGATGATCTCGGTGGGCGTGTTGATGGTGGTCAATTCGCTGGATTCCCTGATCCGCCTGTACACCGATAACCTGAACCTGACCGCGCAGCGGCTTGGCCGGGTCAACTACGTGATCTTCAACCTGGTGGCCATGATCGGGCTGACCATGCTGTTCCAGCTGGACTTTCTGCGCATTCAGTGGGTGGGCGCCCTGGTCATCGCTCTCTACTTTGCCTGCTTTGTGTATATCCTCGCTCGCAAACGGGAGGCCGTGGCTGCCATCAAAGCGTCACCGAAGGAAAATATTCTGGATTTCCGAAAGATTGAACTTGCCGGTTAAGGCCCCATGAATAAGGCGCGGGCAGGAATTTCCCGACCCCGGATTGGAAGAAGGGGTTGCCATAGGCTTTCCCTATCTGTGGTTTGGGAATTATCAATTTTATCCGCGCCATCATTATCCGTACTTTATGCGCCGTAAATTCATCGACTTAGAAATCCACTAAAAAGGAGATATCTTTAGATGGGCATCATCAACAGCGAGATCAAGCCGTTTAACGCCACTGCTTTCAAGAACGGCGAGTTCGTTGAAATCAGCGAAGCCGACGTAAAAGGTAAGTGGGCTGTCTTTTTCTTCTATCCGGCCGACTTCACCTTCGTCTGCCCCACCGAGCTGGGCGACGTGGCTGACAAGTACGAGGAGCTGCAGAAGCTGGGCGTGGAAGTGTTCTCTGTGTCCACCGACACCCACTTCACCCACAAGGCGTGGCACGATACTTCCGAGACCATCGGCAAGATCCAGTACTACATGGTGGGCGACCAGACCGGCACCATCACCAACAACTTCGGTGTGATGCGTGAAGGCCAGGGCCTGGCAGACCGCGCCACATTCGTGATCGATCCGGACGGCATCATCCAGGCCGTTGAGATCACCGCCGAAGGCATCGGCCGTGACGCCGACGACCTGCTGCGCAAGATCAAGGCTGCCCAGTACGTGCGCAAGCACCCGGGCGAAGTATGCCCGGCCAAGTGGAAGGAAGGCGAAGAGACCCTGGCTCCCTCCCTGGATCTGGTTGGCAAGATCTAAGCCTCTCTACGGAGACGCTTATCCACAAAAAACCCCGGAATTTCCGGGGTTTTTTGCGTCTGTGGGAACCCGCGCTTACTGGAGGGCTTCAAGGATGGTCTCGGCGCTGGTCTGGTCCAGGCCCTGGGGATCCACGTTCAGCAGCTCCACCTTGCCGTCGTTCACGATCATCGCGTAGCGCTGGCTGCGGATGCCCATGCCGTTGGCCGTGCGGTCCTGGGTCAGGTCCAGGGCTTTGGCAAATTCGCCCAGGCCGTCGGCCAGCATCACGATCTCCTCGGCGTTGTGGGCCTTGCCCCAGGCGTCCATCACGAAGGCATCGTTGACGGACGTGCAGACAATGGCATCCACACCCTTGGCACGCAGCTTGTCGGCATTCACCACGAATCCCGGCAGATGGGCCGCAGAGCAGGTGGGAGTGAAGGCGCCGGGGACGGCAAACAGCACGGCTTTCTTGCCGGCAAAGAGGTCTCGGGTGCGGACCTTTTCCGGGCCTTTGGCGCCCATCACCTGAAGTTCGATATCGGGCAGGGCATCGCCTGGCTGAATCGGCATTGCGTTAGTCTCCGTTGTTGTCGTTGTTGAAATAGTCCGCGCCGCGGGCCTTGAGACGATAGAACTCCTCGATCACCCCGGCCATCGCGTCCGGACAGTAAGGGCGCAGACCGCTGAGCACCAGTCGCTTGGTTACCTCGCCCATGGGCCGGTTATCGGCCATCAGGCGGTACTCCAGCAGCACATTGCCGCGTTTGCCGGCGGCGTCCAGGCTGGCGTTGTGCAGCTCCAGTCCCGGCGAGGGCAGCTCAAGGCTGTCGAGGGCCAGGCTCATGCTCTCGTACATCACCATGGGGCGATCGGGATTGAACATGACCCCGTTCGACTCCATTAAAGGTTTCAAGGTGTGCGGGAAGTTCTTGCCGGAAGCCGACACATAGGCCCGGGTGATGTCCTCAATCAGGCCTTCTTCCCGGGTGGTGGCGCCGCTGCGGTCTACTTCGATATATACCTTGTCGGCGTCATCCCGGATTTCCAGGCCGCCCTCGGTTTCCACAAAGTGCAGAGGCACGTTTTCGCCGAGCAGGCTGCGGAAGCGGAACGTCATTTGCTCCGACAGTCCGTAGCGGGCCAGCACCAGGGCGAACAGCAGGTCGCCCGGCACGCAGAAGCGGCGGGCGTCGGGATCGTGGATGGGGTTGAAATCCCCGGCGATCTCCTTGGCGAACTGGCTGGCCTGGCGCGCTGAAATAACGATGCGTCCGTCCTGGACGGAGTGGAAACGGTCTAGAAACATGCGTTGCCTATTCTGAGTGCCGAAGAATGATGTTACGTCAGTCTGACACCATGATACTGCGGCATCCGGCGGGGGCATATGCGCTATTGGTCAAGCGCCTGATACGTGGGATCAAGTTATATAGAGATGCCCTATTAATCTATTTGTGGCAATTAATTTGAGCCTTTTTTTGGCAGGCCGTATCGTTGCGCCAACTTTTAAATAACCCCTATTCAATTCAAATACTTGCCATTAACACATAAAGGAGAAGCGCGAACATGTTGGATGCCAACATCAAGGAGCAACTGAAGGCGTATATGGAGAAGTTACAGCAGCCCATTGAGCTGGTGGCAGCCTACGACGACAGCAAGAAGTCACAGGAACTGCGTGCGCTGCTGGAAGAGCTGGAGCCGATGTCCCCGAAAATCAGCCTGCGCACGGAAGAGGCCGAAGACGTGCGTCGTCCCTCCTTTGCCATCAACCGTGTTGGTACCGAGATTGGTGTGCGCTTCGCCGGCATCCCCATGGGCCACGAGTTCACCTCCTTGGTGTTGGCCCTGCTGCAGGTGGGTGGCCACCCGTCCAAGGCCTCCCAGGACGTGATTGAGCAGATTCAGTCCCTGGAGGGCAAGTTCGAGTTCGAGACCTACTTCTCCCTGTCCTGCCAGAACTGCCCGGACGTGGTTCAGGCCCTGAACCTGATGAGCGTGCTGAACCCGAACATCAAGCACACGTCCATCGACGGTGCCCTGTTCCAGGACGAAGTGGAGCAGCGGGAAGTCATGGCCGTACCCAGTGTGTACATGAACGGTGAACCCTGGGGCCAGGGCCGGATGACGCTGGAAGAAATCGTGGCCAAGCTGGACACCAGCTCCAGCGAGAAGGATGCCGAAAAGATCAACCAGAAAGACACCTTTGAGGTGCTGGTGATCGGTGGCGGCCCGGCGGGCGCCTCGGCCGCCATCTACGCGGCCCGGAAAGGCATTGCCACCGGTATCGCCGCCGAGCGTTTCGGTGGCCAGGTGGCAGACACCATGGGCATCGAGAACCTGATTTCCGTGCCCTACACCGAGGGCCCGAAACTGGTGGCGGCCATGGAGCAGCACGTCAAGGAATACGACGTGGACATTATGAACATGCAGCGCGCCGAGAAGCTGATTCCCGCTTCCCGCCCGGGCCAGCCGCACCAAGTTCGCCTGGAGAACGGCGCGACCCTCAAGGCCCGCAGCCTGGTGTTGTCCACCGGTGCCCGCTGGCGCCAGCTGGGCGTGCCTGGCGAGGCGGAATACCGGAACAAGGGCGTGGCCTACTGCCCGCACTGTGACGGCCCGCTGTTCAAGGGCAAGCGGGTGGCGGTGATTGGCGGCGGCAACTCCGGCGTGGAAGCGGCCATCGACCTGGCCGGTATTGTCGGCCACGTGACGCTGATCGAGTTCGGTGCCGAGATGCGCGCCGACGAGGTGTTGCAGAAGAAACTGCGCAGCCTGAAGAACGTGGAGATCATCACCTCCGGCCAGACCACCGAGATCACCGGTGAGAACGGCAAGGTGAGCGGCCTGAACTACACCGATCGCAACAGCGGTGAGTCTCATCACGTCGCCCTGGAAGGGGTCTTTGTCCAGATCGGGCTGGTGCCCAACACCGAATGGCTGAAGGGCGACATCGAGCTGAGCCAGCACGGCGAGATCATCGTCAACGACCGCAACGAGACCTCCATTCCGGGTGTTTTCGCGGCCGGCGATGCCACCACCGTGCCTTACAAGCAGATCGTGATCTCCATGGGTGAGGGTTCCAAGGCGGCACTGAGCGCCTTTGATTTCCTGATCCGCAACTCCGTGGAAGAAAGCGAAGACGAAGCGGCGTAAATCCAAAGAACAGCCGCCTGATGAGAGAGCAGGGCACCGGAGCGATCCGGTGCCCTTTTTTGTGTTAAAACCACACATTTAACAAGGTTTTTCTGGCCCCGTGAAAGCAAGCGCGTCATACTGTGAAACCTGTATAGAAAATAACCATTAGTGCGTCGTCATGGACCGATAAGCGAGTCATGAAAGCTTTCCGTTATTCACTGCAGATTCTCTTTTTCAGCGCCAGCCTTCTCAGCGCGACTGCGATGGCAGAGCCGGTGGTCCGCATCGCGGTGCCGGACATCACCAGCCTGCTGACAGATGATCGGGACGGTGTGTACCAGAAAATCCTGCACAGGGCTCTCGCAGGGCTTGATGTGGCGGTGACCGAACGCTTCTATCCCTACAAGCGGGCCATGCTGGTGTTCGAAGAGGGCGGTGCTGACTGTATCTATTCCTTCACGGACGTTCTGAAGCGCCGGCTTGGCGAAGACGCGGTGATTGCGAGTTTCCCGCTTGGCAAGTTCAGCTACTTTCTGTTCACACCCGGGGATGAAGCTCCGGTGAGCGATCTGTCGCAGCTTGAGGATAAAGCCGTGGGCGCAGTGATTGGCCACGAGGTCTATCTGGACAAGGTTCTGGAAGGCCGGGACCTGAACGTGATCTGGTCCAAGAGCGATGCCCAGAACCTGGCCATGCTTGAGCATCAGAGATTCGACGCCATGATCGCTGCCGTGCCGGATGTGCGGCCATTACTGGACAACCTCAGCTACGATCCGCAAGCGCCCCTGCTCGAAAGTTACGATCGCCTGACCTGCCACAACACCGACGCCAACCGGCAGTTCCTGAACCGCCTGTCGGCCCGCTTGAAGGCGTTGAAAGAGGCCGGCGTATACCGGCAACTGGCTGGAAGCCTGTATCTGGATTTCTAGCGCCGAAAAGAGCCCTCTAGCACCCAAAAAATAGCCTTCGAGCCGAAAAGAAAGCCCTCAAGCCCAAGAAAAAGCCCTCAAGACCCCGGAATTTCCTGCTCCAGGCTGCGGTGGCCGCTGTCCCGGACCTCCTGATCGTTGAACAGGTGGCCATAGGCGTCCCGCACGCCCGAGACGATGAAATCGTGGGGCACGTCGTCGAACAGACCGTGGTCGTTGACGTACTCCATGTGGGCCTCACCTTCCTCGGTGTATTCCTGGAACATGGAGTCGTGCACGCCATCAAACTCCAGCGGCGCCACCTTCATCAGTTCGCACAGCTGGCGATTGAAGGCCGGCGTGGCTTTTACCCACCGGTCGTTGAGAAACAGCTCGATGTAGCCGTGCATCCGGAAGATATCCGAACGCAGCCATTCGATCAGCCTGGGGCTGGAGAGATGGTTGCGGACATCGGCCAGGCCCAGCCGGCTGGGAATGCCCAGGGAGCGGGCGGCGGCGCCCAGCAGTACCGCCTTGGGAATGCAGTAGGTTTCGCCGCTTTTCAGCGCGTAGCTGGCGCTGAAGGTGTGGGCGTCGGTCTGGAACACGTAGGGGTTGTAACTGATGCCATCGCGCACCGCCAGGTAGAGCGCTTTGACCTGTTCTACCGGGTCTTCGGGCACGCCTTCCAGCCGGGATTCCATCCAGGCTTGCACGTCGGGGTGCTCGTAGTCGAAGAAGTCGGTGGGCTGGAGGTAGCGTTGCATAATCGTGGTCCGGTCTTTTGATCAGTTCCTGATCCTGCGCAATCCGCACCCGGGAGGCAATGGCGGGATCCGCCAGAAACATTGCCGAATCTGCTCAGATCGTGAGCTTTGCAGCTTAACGGTCCCGCATTAATTCGTAGGTGCACATATTCACCGCCGATGCCAGGTTCAGGGATTCGATCTGGCCCTCGCCTTGAATGCTGTAGGGCGATGCCTTCAGATGGTCGAGAGCTTCGCGCGGCACACCCCGGGCTTCGTTACCAAACAGATAACAGTCGTGCTGGCGGAAAGCCTGCGATGTCATCGAACTGCCATTGAGGTCCAGGCAGGCAAGGCTCTGGTAGCGGTCGGCAAGGCTGGCCAGATTAATGTCGGTTTCAAGAGGCACGTGAAAGAGCGCGCCCATGCTGGCACGCACCACCTTCGGGTTGAAGGGGTCGACACTGCCCGGGCTTAGCAGGCACCGGAAACCGCCGAACCAGGCCAGAGTGCGCAGTATGGTTCCCAGGTTGCCGGGGTCCTGAACCTCATGCAGATAAATCGCTTTTTCCCCGGGTACCAATCCGGCCGGTCGTTCCGGCATGGGGACTACCGCCAGAATCCCCTGCGGTGTTCGGGTGTCGGCCAGCTGGGCCATCTGGCGGTCGCTGATGACATGGGTTCGGAATGGGCTCTGCCAGTGCTCATAGGCACGGGTGACGTAAAGTTCCGAAGCCTTGAGGGCAGTTTCCCGGGCCGCCGCTTTCTGCAGCTCCAGGATCAGGTGCTCGCCTTCCACCAGGTAATGACCGAACGACTGCCGGTACTTTTTCTGGTGCAGCTTTTTGATGTCGGCGAGGTTCACAGGGCCAGTCTCCCGTCGTGTGGGCGTGGTCGGTGGCAGAAATCACCGGAAGCTGGCGGAATTGTACGTGTGGCCGACCCGGTTGTCAGGATTTTGCCGCTTCCCCGCGCGCCACGTACAATTAACCTCACGTATTCCCCGATCTGAAGAGACCCAATGGCCCGATCCAAAAGCAGTAACCGCTGGCTGGAAGAGCACGTTAACGACCCCTTCGTGAAACAGGCGCAGGTGGACGGCTACCGCTCCCGTGCCAGCTACAAGCTCCTGGAAATCAACAAGAAAGACCGGTTGATTCAGCCCGGCATGGTGGTGGTGGACCTGGGCTCGGCGCCCGGCGGCTGGTCCCAGGTGGCGGCCAACCTGGTGGGCCACAAGGGCCGGGTGGTGGCCTCGGATATCCTGCCCATGGACGCCATTGCCGGAGTCGAATTCATCCAGGGCGACTTCACCGAGAACGACGTGTTCGACGCCCTGATGGCCACCCTCGGCGACGACCCGGTGGACGTGGTGATCTCCGACATGGCGCCAAACATCAGCGGCGTGACCGTGGCCGACCAGGCCGCCTCCATGTACCTCGTGGAGCTGGCCCTGGATATGGCCAGCCAGGTGCTCAAGCCCAAAGGCAGCTTCCTGGCCAAGGTGTTCCAGGGCGAGGGCTACGACGAGTACCTGAAATCGGTGCGCGCCGTATTCGACAAGGTGGTGGTGCGCAAGCCCGATTCCTCCCGGGCACGGTCCCGGGAAGTCTACATTCTGGGCAAGGGCTTCAAGGGCTGAGTCAGCCGGCGGCCCGGTCAAACCCCTCCATCACATTCACCGCATTCACGCCGATGGCGTCGACATCGTAGCCGCCCTCCATGGTGAACACTGTAGGCAGCCCGAGCCGGGCCAGGCGCTCGCCCAGGGTCAGATAGTCGCCGGAGGTCAGCTTGAAGAAGGAAATCGGGTCGTCCTCGAAGGTATCGACGCCCAGCGCCACTACCAGGGCGTCCGGCTGGAACGTGGCGATTCGCTCACAGGCGGTTTCCAGGCCCTGGCTCCAGACGCTGTAGGGCGTGTTGGGCGGGTAGACGATGTTCAGATTGTAGCCCTCCCCGTCGCCCTCGCCGGTCTCGTCCTCAAACCCCAGGAAATGCGGAAATACCAGGTCCGGGTCGCCGTGCAGGCTGAGGGTCAGCACGTCGTTGCGCTGGTAAAAGATGGCCTGGGTGCCGTTGCCGTGGTGAAAATCCACATCCAGCACGGCCACCCGGCCATACCCCTGGTCCCGGAAGGCCTGGGCCACGATGGCCGCGTTGTTGAAGAAACAGTAGCCCCCGAACAGGTCGGCATGGGCGTGGTGGCCCGGGGGGCGGCACAGGGCAAAGGCGGCGCGCTCGCCCCCTGCCACCAGTTTCTGGGCGGTTAGGGCGACGTTGGCGGAGGCCCGGGCTGCTTCCCAGGTGCCGTCGGAGATGGAGGTTTCCGCGGCAAAACTGTAATAGCCTAGCCGGCCGTCGATGTCTTTGGGCATCCGGTGGCGCATGCCACGCCCGGCCCACACGGCGGGAATGGCCTCGCCCGGCTTGCCGGCTGCCTGCCAGTCCTGCCAGCAGGTCTCGAGAAAGGCCACATAGTCGGCGGTGTGCACCCGCTGGACTGGCCCAAGGCCGAACTCTTCCGGCTCAAGGATCTCACCGAGCCCCTGGTCCTTCACCCGCGCCAGAATGGTTTCCGCCCGGGAGGGCTTCTCGTGGGGTTCGATCAGCAGGCCGCCGTCCAGTTCGGTTTTTACATGGCGGCGGCTGTGCAGGGGCGAGAAAACGGTTTTCATAGTCGGGTCCTTGCTGAGTGTTCCGGGGGCCTCGTGGCTCAATACCGGCAAGTGTGGCAGGCTGGGAGCGTAAACAGGGACAAGGGATTACCGCAATGGCACGCAACACCGGTGAACCATGATAGAGCTGCTCACGGAACTGACCCTGGCGGAAACACTGGGCCAGATATGCGGCCTGGTGGCGTTGGCGTTCTGTATCGCCGGCTTTGCCAACAAGAACGACGACCGGCTGCTGGTGCTGCTGATCTCCGCCAACGTGGCCTTTGCCCTGATGTTCGCGTTCTTCGAGAGCTGGACCGCCTCGGCCCTCACCGTGCTGGTGATCGTGCGCATTACCCTGGCCCGCAAATACCAGGGCAACTGGCCGATCATGCTGGCGATGCTGGCAGTCAACCTGGTGGTGGCCTGGTTCACCTGGAAATCGCCCACCGACGTGTTTCCCCTGGCCGCCGCGGTCTTCGGCACGGTGGCCATGTTCATGCTCCGCGGCATTCCCCTGCGCATCGTGCTCGGGCTGGCGGCCCTGTGCTGGATGCTGAACAACATCGTGATCGGCTCCGTGGGCGGCACCCTGGCCGAGGGCATGGTGCTGGTTACCAACCTCATCACCATCATCCGCCTGTACCGGCTGCAGAAAAAGTACCCGGACTTTTCACCGGGCCGCTGATCCCGCTCTACCCCAGCCGGTCCGGACTTAACCCGGGAGAGGCCAGGGCCCGACTGGTCACACACAGCGCCCCGCAGATCGCCGCCGCCCGCAGGCACTCCGGCCAGTCGGCGCCTGCCAGGTACCGGTACAGGAAACCACTGAAAAACGCATCGCCTGCCCCATTGGTGTCGACCACCTCGGCCACGGGCACCACGGGCTGCTCGAACCATTGCCCGTCTTTGGTCAGCAAGGAGGCGCCCTTCGATCCGTGGGTGCAGACCACAAAGGCCTTACCACGTTCGATCAGCCGTTCCATGGTGCTGCGATAGTCCGGCAGGTTGTCGCTGGACAGGAACACCGCGTTCGCGGCCTCGATGAACGGTTCGTGATAAGGCTTGCGGCCGTCGTAATCGTGCAGGTCGGTCCAGATCGGCACGCCGGCCTCAACCAGCCAGGGCAGGGCGGAGCGCACGTAGCCCAGGATATTGACCACCGCCAGAGAACAGCCGGCCAGCGCTTCCTGTACCGGCGCCCAGTTGACCTCAGGAGGTTCTGGCGGCGGCTGGACGAACAGCGAAAGGCGTTTGCCGTCTGCCGCCATCAGGTTCACGTGCTGCTCGGTTGGCGCCCGGGTTTCCTCCGCCAGCAGGTGGATTTGCCGGTGGCGGAGGGCATCACGAATCTGCCCAGCCTCCGGATCCTGGCCGAGCAGGGTATGGAACACCACGGGCTGGCCGAGCGCCGCCAGGTTCAGGCTCTTGCCGGCACCGGTACTGCCGACGGCCCGGTAGCTTTCCCGGGGCCAGAGGGTCTGGGGGCGTGGCTCGGGCAGCTGCGCCAGGTGAATGATGGTATCGAGGGATGCGCCCCCGAGAATCAGGACCGGTTGTGTCATCTGGATTTCTTCCCTATGGCTGGTATTGCATCATTCTGGGCCCGGCGGCTGGCGTCGTGATCCTCCCTCGCCCTACGCCTCTGCCTGGTAGCGACTGGCTGAAACAACCGGTGCCGGTGTCCGTTCTGGCCAATTTCCGCGCAGCCACCCCTGGGCTATCTTGAAACCACACCATCAATGATAAAAAGCGGACAGTAATTCCAGAGGACAGGTATGAGCAACCAGCACTTCGATGTTCTGATCATCGGCGCCGGCGTTTCCGGCATCGGCATGGCGTGTCACCTCAAGCGCGAGTGTCCCGGCAAGTCCTTTGCCATTCTGGAACGGCGCCAGTCCCTGGGCGGCACCTGGGATCTGTTCCGTTACCCGGGTATTCGCTCGGATTCCGACATGTTCACCTTTGGCTATAACTTCCGCCCCTGGACCGGTGGCAAGGTGCTGGCCGACGGCGCGTCGATCAAGAACTACGTGGCCGAAACCGCCCGGGAACACGATGTGGAGCGTCATATCCGCTATGGCCTGGCCGTGAAAAGTGCAGACTGGTCGAGCGTCGACAAGTGCTGGAAGCTCACAGCCCTGAACGAGGTCACCGGAGAGACCGAGCACTACACCGCCAGCTTCATGGTCGGCTGTACCGGCTATTACAACTACGACCAGGGCTATAAGCCTGATTTTCCGGGTGAAAGCGATTTCCGCGGCCAGATTGTGCATCCCCAGCACTGGCCGGAGGATCTGGATTACACCGGCAAGAAGGTGGTGGTCATCGGCAGTGGCGCCACCGCCATCACCCTGGTGCCAACCATGGCCGAAAAGGCAGCCCACGTGACCATGCTGCAGCGCTCACCGACCTACCTGATGCCATTGCCCTCAACGGACAAAATCACCCTGGCGCTGCAGAAAGTGCTGCCAGAAAAAGCCGCCTACCGGCTGACCCGGGCCCGCAACATTTCCATCTCACGGTTCCTGTACCAGCGATCGCGTAAGAGCCCCCAGTTCATGCGGAAGCTGTTCCTGGGGATTATCAAGCGGCAGGTCCAGGGCAAGGCCGACATGCGCCACTTTACTCCCGACTACAACCCGTGGGACCAGCGCCTGTGCGTGGTCAAGGACGGCGATCTGTTCCAGGCGATCAAGTCGGGTAAGGCCTCCATCGCCACCGATCATATCGAGCGCTTTACCGAAACCGGCATCCGCCTGAAATCCGGCGAGGAGCTGGCGGCTGACATCATCATCCCGGCCACTGGCCTGGAGATCCAGATGCTGGGAGGCATCAGGCCGACCGTGGACGGCCAGGAGGTGGTGATGAAAGACAAGGTCATCTACAAGAACGTGATGGTGGAGGGCGTGCCCAACGCCGGCATGATCTTCGGCTACACCAATATTTCCTGGACCCTGAAGGTGGACATTGCCGCCGAGTACCTGTGCCGGCTGATGAACCTGATGGACAAGCGGGGCTACCGAATGGTGGCGGCCCGGGATCTCGAGAACAGTCGGGGCGAGGAGACGGTGCTGGGCTCACTCAACTCCGGCTACATTCGCCGCGCCGCGGACCGGCTGCCCCGCCAGGGCACCCACGGGCCCTGGCGATCGTCACAGAACTACCTTGAGGACGTGAAAATCCTGCGGTTCGAGCCAATCGAGGACGGTTATCTGGAGTTCGACGGCAAACGCACCCACGCCAGCAGCCGTGACACCGGCGGGTTCCTGAAGCCCCTGCGCTCGGCCCTGTTCGGAGCCTGAGCCGGGGCTTTCCTCAGTCCCTGCCGAGATAAGCCGCCTTGATAGCCGACCAGTCGTCAGACTCGGTCACCCGGAGTATCTGCTGGGACACCGGTGCCCGCAGCGGGCTGCCTTCCGGTAGCGCCAGGGCATACAGCTGCTCGGCAAACACGCCGGGCAGCAGGCTCAGGCGCCTGGGCCCCAACTGCCGGTTCCGGTACTGCAGCAACGGGCGGTCGTAGACAATGGCATCGCTTTCGCCGTCCGCCACCGAGGTCATCGCCGCAGTCAGGTTCGGATAGGTCTGATAGCGAATGCGCTGCTCTTCCAGATAACGCTGGCTGGCGGTCTGGCCGATGGTGGCCACCACTTTGCCCGGCAGGTCGCTCACGCCCTCGATTCCGCTGCGCAGGTTGCTGACCGTCAGGGATGAGGTAATGGCTGCAGTAAAGCTGGCCACCATGATCAGTCCGGCAAACATCCACACCAGCGCAATCACTCGCCCGGTGAAGGTGGTCGGTGCCTTGTCGCCATAGCCCACGGTGGTCATGGTGACCGCCGCCCACCAGAAGCTGGCACCAATGCCCTGGGCGGCGGAACCGCCAAACTGTTCCGGGTTGCGCCGACGTTCGGCCAGCCAGAGTACGAAGCCGACCGCCAGAAGCAGGACGCCCAACGCCAGGATCACGCTCACGAACTGCCAGCTGATCAGGGCCCTCAGACTGGCCAGAAGCCCCTGCTCGGGCACTGGCGGTACGGCAATGGACAGGCCGGTCTGGTAAAACGGGTGACTGAAGTCGAACCGACTTTCCCGGTCAGCAGTCATGGTCAGCGCGCCAACGGCGACATCAATCTCGCCGGCTTCGGTGGCGTCGAGCAGTTCCCGGAAGCCCAGGGGAACCCATTCGTACTCGCGGCCCATCCCGGCCGCCACCTGTTTCCAGAGGTCGATGCTGATGCCCTCCCAGCGACCGTCCTCGGTCTGCATGACAAAGGGCGGTACTTCGGTGATGCCCACTTTCAGGGGGGCATCCTGGGCGTGCAGGGGATGGCTGGCGGTCAGGGCCAGCAGGGTGATGACAAAAAGAATCCGTTGATGCATGGCTGCGTGCGGCCCCGCCCTGGGGCCGCGCTCCTTGTGGTTGATCGGTACATTATTCGAAGGCGGAACGTATCACGTCCCGGTAGTTACGGATGCGCTGCACGTAGTGCACGGGCTCGTAGCCACGGGCATAGCCGTAACGGGTGCTGGGATAGTATCGCTTGTCCGCCTTCAGGGGTAAAACCTCGCTCATGTCTTTCCAGGAATCGGGGTTCCTGTCGAGGCTGCGGGCCAGTTCCCGGGCATCGAGCAGATGCCCCCGGCCAATGTTGTAGCTGGCCAGGGCCAGAAAAGTCCGGTCCGGTTCCGGAATGGTCTCAGGCAGGCGGCGGTGCCGGTCCGCCAGGTAACGGGCCCCGCCATCAATCGCCGCTTCCGGATCCAGGCGGTTGTCGACGCCCAGGGATTCGGCCGTGCGCTGGGTCAGCATCATGATGCCGCGAACGCCGGTGGGCGATTTCGCGTCCGGGTCCCAGTGAGACTCCTGGTAGGACAGGGCGGCCAGAAGATCCGCAGGCATGCCGGTTTTGGCCTCGGCTTCCCGGAACTCGTCAATGAATTCGGGCAGGCGTTCCTCGATCCGACGGTTCAGGGCCCGAAGATCGACGAAATCGAAGTCTCCGATGTAGGCGTAGTAGCGGTTTTCCATGTCGGCCAGGGCCTCGTCGCCGTCCCGGCTGTTCATCCATTCCCTGGCGTCGTCGGCCAGGTCTGTGGATCCCGCGGGCAGATACCAGCCCAGGTTTCGGCCTTCTGTGAGGGTCATGGCCACCTCAAGGTGGGGGAAGTGGCGCCGCATCACCTGCACGATGTTGGAATCGGCCACGGTACACCCGACATCCTGCTCCGCCACCGCTGAAAGGATCACCTCGGTGGTGCGGTCGGCATCTTCGCGGAAGCCAATGCCCGGATACTGTTCATTCAGTGCGTTCAGGGTTTCCACATAGCTTGAGCCGGCCGTTACCACAATGTCCGTTCCCGGCAGATCTTCCGGTTTTCGCGGCATGGGCCGGGCGTCCCGGTGACATACCAGCTGTTCGGTGATCTCGGTGTGGGCCGGCCCCCGGGCAAAGCGCTTATCCCGGGAGGGCAGGTGCGTCAGTCCGGCGGCTGCCAGGTGCGTATTGCCGGAGGCCAGCGCATCGAGCACGTTGCTGGTGGAATCCAGCATGGTCCATTCCACTTCCCAGCCCCGGGCCTCGGCGTAGGCGCTGATCAGGGCGTGTTCCGGACCAATCGGGTTTTCATGGCGATCAAGATAGTAGGTGGTGGAGCCATTGCGGGTGGCCACTTTCAGAACGCCGGTTTCCGAGGGTGGCTGAAGCGCGGTCTGCGCCGGCTGCTGGCTGTTATTGTCGCTGCAGCCCGCAAGGATCAGGGGCGCGAGGCTGATGGCGAGGGCAGCGAGAAATCTGGAATGGGACATAACAAACGGGTCTTCCGGTTGCGTGAATTCTACGTATTTCTACGTACCTCCCTAGTCGATACTGACCGCTGGTGGGTTTGGATTAGTCTGATCGGGCCCGTCGGCTCTCGTTGCAGAGGCACAATCACCTATGGCTTATTCGCGAAGCCTCTGTTAACGTGCCCGCATCCTGCCTCTAGGGATTCCGCAATCAAGGGCCAGTGGCCTGTGCGACCTTTCCATACGACCTGTCAGAGGACGTCACCCCGTTACCGGCGCGTGACTGTAGTCGTCTCTTATTCCATGACTGTTCATGGCATCTGCCCGCATTCACCGAACACGGTGTTCGTGGAGGCAGCACAATCAAGGTTTGATTTATATGAGTTTTTCTTCACTCGGTTTGTCCGAGCAGCTGGTTCGTGCCACCGCAGACCAGGGTTACGAAACCCCGTCTCCCATCCAGGCCCAGGCCATTCCGGCGGTATTGTCGGGAAAGGACGTGATGGCGGCTGCCCAGACCGGCACCGGCAAGACGGCCGGCTTTACCCTGCCCCTGTTGCAGCGCCTGGGTGAAAACCCGCGCACCGGCAAGGGCCCGCGCGCGCTGATCCTGACTCCGACCCGCGAACTGGCGGCCCAGGTGCACGACAGCGTCACGCTCTACAGCAAGTACATTCCCACCCGCTCCGCGGTGGTTTTCGGGGGCGTGAAAATCAATCCCCAGATGATGAAACTGCGCAAGGGTCTGGACGTACTGGTGGCCACGCCAGGGCGCCTGCTGGACCTGTATCAGCAGAACGCCGTGCGCTTCAACGAGGTGGAAATCCTGGTGCTGGATGAAGCCGACCGCATGCTCGACATGGGCTTTATCCGCGACATCCGCAAGATCCTGGGGCTGCTGCCCGCCAAGCGGCAGAACCTGCTGTTCTCGGCGACTTTCTCCAACGAGATCCGTACCCTGGCCGAAGGCCTGCTGGACAACCCGGTGCAGGTGGAGGTTGCCGCTCGTAACACCACCGCCGAGAAGGTCAAGCAGTCGGTGTACCCGGTGGACCAGAACCAGAAGACCGCGCTGCTGAGCAAGCTGGTGCGTGACAACAGCTGGGACCAGGTGCTGGTGTTCACCCGCACCAAACACGGCGCCAACCGCCTGACCCAGAAGCTGGAGAAGGACGGCATCACCGCAGCGGCCATTCACGGCAACAAATCCCAGGGTGCCCGTACCCGGGCGCTGGCGGACTTCAAGGCCGGCGAGATCCGGGTGCTGGTGGCCACCGATATCGCGGCCCGTGGCCTGGACATCAAGCAACTGCCGCAGGTGGTGAACTTCGAGCTGCCCAATGTGCCGGAAGACTACGTGCACCGCATTGGCCGTACCGGCCGGGCGGGCGAGAGCGGCCATGCCTTGTCACTGGTCAGTGCCGATGAGGGTAAGCTGCTGGCGGGCATCGAGCGGCTGATCAAGAAGCAGCTGCCGCGCACCCAGGTGGAGGGCTTCGAGCCCACCAACAACCTGCCCCTGAAACCCAAGGCCAAGGCGGACCCCAGCCGTGCCCGCAATCGCGGTGGTAACGGCGGCGGTAATGGTCGACCCGGTGGGAAGCCGAAGAGCTTCGGTGCCCGGCCCGGTGGACGCAGCGGTGGCCGAAGCCAGAACGGCGGTGGTCAGCGCGGCCGGTCAACCCAGCGCACCAGCGCGTGACGGCCAGCCTGAATGACTGAAAAGCGGAGCTTCGGCTCCGCTTTTTTTATGGGGATAAAAAAACGGGGCCGGAGGGCCCCGCACAGGAGAACGCACCTCTGGCAGTCCACAGACCATGAAAGACTGCCGCGGGCACGGGGATCAGAAGCGGTAGGACACACCCACCATGTAAACCCAGGGGTCGATATCCACGTCGATGGTGCTGGTGTCGGCCCGGGTGTTACCGGCGTAGGCGTTGATGGTGGCTTCGGTGTCGATGTCGACCCACCAGACGGCGGCGTTGACGCCCACGTTGTCCGTAATCATGTAATCCAACCCGAGTTCGGCGGCCAGACCGAAGCTGTCATCCAGCTCGATGTCGGTTCGGTCCACACCGGATGCGAGCGAGGCATAGGTATCCGTCAGGGTCTGGGAGGTCTTTTCCTCGAAGAAGTTGGTGTAGTTCACACCAATACCCGCATAGGGCTGCAGCTTGCTGGCACTGGGCATCGGGAAGTATTGCAGCGTGATGGTGGGGGGCAGGTGTCTGGTCTCTGCCAGCTTTCCGGCGCCACCCAGCACCGCGCCATCACCCTTGATGTCGTGCTTGAACGGGGTTGCGCCCAGGACACCCACTGCCAGCTGGTCTGTCAGCATGTAGCTGAGGGTCAGCCCGAGCTGCACGTCGGAGTCCACACTGACCCGTGCGCCATCAATCTCGCCCAGGGCATTGGAATTGAGATTGCCGCTGGAGGAATCCGGATCGACCACCGCAATACCGGCGCGCCCGATAATATCTCCTGCCTCATAGGCCTGAACGGCGGGTGCTGCGACCATGATTGCAGCGGCAAGAGCGCCAAGTCTGAATGTGCGGGACATGTGTATCTCCTTAACCTGAATCGTTGATGGACACAGATTAAGGGCCGCGCGAAAGGAAAACTTGATATGGCTCAAGACCGCCCGGCTGCAGGGCAGGCTTCGGGCACGGGATTGATACAACTCAAAAAAAACGGCCGATCCGGGGACAATACGGATGGTCAGGCCGAGTTCTTCTTGTTGGCAGGCAGGCTTTCCTCCGGCACGAACACGTCGCGGATGGACAGGGGCTGGCCATCGGCATTCCGGACTTCAACGGGATGAATGGGCCGGCCGGTCGCGCGATCGCGCAAGTCCAGTGGTGGCTGATCGGGCGCGGGGTTCCATTTGTCACCCCACTGGCGCAGGGCGATGACCACCGGGAACAGATCCCGGCCTTTGTCCGTCAGGCGGTATTCAAAGCGAGAGCCGTGTTCGCCCACATCCACCTTGCGCAGCACGTCGTTGTCCACCAGACGGCCCAGGCGATCGCACAGGATGTTCTTGGCAATACCGAGCTCCTGCTGGAAATCGACAAAGCGGCGGGTTCCGTACATGGCCTGCAGCACAATCAGCAGAGACCACCAGTCCCCCACTTCATTGAGGGCGCGGGCTACGGAGCAGTTGGAATCGTCAAAACGTTTTCTGGCCATGGCGGCAGTGTACCGAATAGGGTTGCATTTTAAAACCAGATTTAATAGGGTTGCTTAACGAAACCAAATTAGTGAGGTTGCACATCACCATGAGCATCAATCTTGGCCCGCTTTTCGAACCCTTTGAACTCCACAACCTCAAGCTGCGGAACCGCGTGGCCATGGCCCCGATGACCCGGAATTTCTCACCAAACGGTGTGCCCGGGGAGGATGTGGTGGCCTACTACCGGCGCCGCGCGGAGGCCGGCGTTGGCCTGATCATCACCGAGGGCACCACGGTGAACCATCTGGCAGCCAACGGCTACCCGAACGTACCGGCTTTCCACGGCGCTGAAGCCCTTGAAGGCTGGAAGAAAGTAGTGGACGCGGTACACGATGCGGGAGGCACCATTTTCCCCCAACTCTGGCACGTGGGCGCGGTGCGTAAGGAAGGTACGCCACCGGATCCGTCCGTTCCCGGCTACAGTCCCTCTGGCCTGTTTGCTCCGGGTAAACCGAACGGCAAAGCCATGAGCAAGGACGACATCGAAGACGTGGTGACGGCGTTTGCTGATGCCGCCCAGGACGCCAAGGCGCTGGGGTTTGACGGTGTCGAGATTCACGGTGCCCACGGCTATCTGCTGGACCAGTTCCTGTGGGAAGGTACCAACCAGCGGGACGACGAATACGGTGGTTCCCTGGAGAATCGCCTGCGCTTTGTTGTTGAGATCGTTGAGGCAGTGCGCCATCGCGTGGGCCCGGACTTCCCGATCATGCTGCGGTTCTCCCAGTGGAAGCAGCAGGATTACGAGGCAAAACTGGTGCACAGTCCGGAAGAGCTGGAGCGTTTCCTCAAGCCCCTGGTGGAAGCCGGGGTCGATATCTTCCATGCCTCCACCCGCCGTTTCTGGGAGCCGGAATTTGAAGGTTCGGACCTGAACCTGGCCGGCTGGACCCAGAAGCTCTCCGGCAAGCCAACCATGTCGGTAGGCAGCGTCGGGCTGACCGAAGACTTTATCAGCGGAACCTTCGCGAGCAAGAAGGACGCCGTTGAAAAGGCCGGCATTGATGAACTGGTAGAGCGCATGAACAACCACGAGTTCGAGCTGATCGCCGTGGGCCGTGCCCTGCTGCAAGACCCCGAGTGGCTTATCAAGGTCAGGGAAGGGCGCCTGGACGAAGTGGGCTCCTTTGCCAAAAAGTCCCTCGCCAAGCTTTACTGATCGACCCTTCGATCAAGGCCTGCCGCAGTTTCCCTCGGGACTGCGGCTTTTTTGTGCCTGCAGATCCTGTCGTGTTTGTAATCGCGTTTGCCAAAGGACACGTTAAGATGGACGAAATTCACCCAATGAGAGGGATCGATATGACAATCAAGGGTTTGTTCAGAACGTTGGCAGTTGCCATGGTCATGGCGGCCATGGTGGGCTGTGCCACGGTGGGACAGGATTTTGCGACCCACAATGTGGACCAGATCCGGATCGGGGAAACCACCCGGGCCGATATCCAGGAGATGTTCGGTGAGCCCTGGCGTACCGGCATTGAGGACGGCAAGCGCACCTGGACCTACGGCAAGTATAAGTGGTCAGCCTTTGGTGATGCCGAAACCACCGATCTGGTTGTGCGCTTCAACCAGGATGGCACCGTGTCGTCCTACGTCTACAACACCACGGAGTAACGGCCGGAAACAAAGAAGCCATGCTCTGGAGGCAGAGCATGGCTTCCGTTGGCAGGCATCTGATCAATCAGATCAGCCCCGCAGGCCTCCAACCAGCTTGTCGATGCTCTCCTTCGCGTCCCCGAACAACATGCGTGTGTTGTCCTTGAAGAACAGCGGGTTCTCGACCCCGGAGTAGCCGGTCGCCATGCCCCGCTTGAGCACCACCACCTGGTGGGCTTTCCACACTTCCAGTACCGGCATGCCGGCAATCGGACTGCCCGGGTCTTCGGCGGCGGCCGGGTTGACGGTGTCGTTGGCACCGATCACCAGCACCACGTCGGTGTCCGGGAAGTCATCGTTGATCTCGTCCATTTCCAGAACGATGTCATAGGGCACATGGGCTTCCGCCAGCAGCACGTTCATGTGACCGGGCAGACGGCCCGCGACCGGGTGGATGCCGAAGCGCACGTTCACGCCCTTGTCCCGGAGAATCTTGGTCATCTCACTG
The DNA here is from genome assembly GCF_055755345.1 of Marinobacter sp. E2. Taxonomy (NCBI): domain Bacteria; kingdom Pseudomonadati; phylum Pseudomonadota; class Gammaproteobacteria; order Pseudomonadales; family Marinobacteraceae; genus Marinobacter; species Marinobacter sp. E2. The sequence continues at coordinate 3,761,723 of NZ_CM146911.1, read as the reverse complement.
ACGCCGTTCTGGGCCTGTGCCACTGCCATGCCATAGCCCGGCACGATAATCACGGATGAGGCATTGCGCAGTTCCTCGCACACGTCATCGGCGCTGGATTCGTGCACGGTCTGGTCGCCGTCAGCGGCAGCCGAGCTGCTGCTGGTCTGGCCGAAACCGCCCAGGATCACGCTGATGAACGACCGGTTCATGGCCTTGCACATGATGTAGCTGAGGATGGCACCGCTTGAGCCCACCAGGGCGCCGGTGACGATCAGCAGGTCGTTGCCAAGCATGAAGCCGATGGCCGCTGCCGCCCAGCCGGAGTAGCTGTTGAGCATGGACACCACCACCGGCATGTCGGCACCGCCGATGGCCATGATCAGGTGAATGCCGAGCACAGCCGCGATGGCGGTCATGATAATCAGGGCGATGACACCCACCGCTGTGCTGTCAGTGCTCAGGAACCAGGCACCGAGCGCCACGCACACCACCAGCGCCGCCAGGTTCATGAGGTGGCGTCCCGGCAGGGTCAGGGCCTTGCTGTCGATACGGCCGTCCAACTTGCCGCAGGCCACCAGTGAGCCGGTGAAGGTGATGGCACCGATAAAGATGCCCACGAACACTTCCACCAGTTTGATGGTGTGCTCGGCACCGGAGGTGGCAATGAGCGGCTCCAGGTAGCCGGCAAAGCCGACAAACACCGCGGCCAGGCCCACGAAGCTGTGCAGCAGGGCCACCAGCTGCGGCATCTGGGTCATTTCCACCTTGTTGGCGATCATGGTGCCAATGCCGGCACCGAGCAGGACCGCAATCAGAATGGCAATAATGCCGCCATCCACGCTGGCCAGGGTTGCGCCAACAGCAATGATGATGCCGGCAACCCCGTAGATATTACCGCGTCGAGCGGATTCCTGGTGGCTGAGGCCGCCCAGGCTGAGAATAAAGAGAATACTCGCGACCACGTAGGCCACGCTCACCAATCCTGTACTCATGTCGGGCGTCTCCTACTTGCGGAACATTTTGAGCATGCGATGGGTAACCCGGAAGCCACCCCCGATGTTGATGCTGGCGATCAGCACCGCGAGAAACGCCATGACGCCCACGGCAATACCGCTGGCCTGGGCCAGGTGAAGGATGGCGCCGATCACGATGATCCCGCTGATCGCATTGGTCACGCTCATCAGGGGTGTGTGCAGGGACGGTGTCACGTTCCAGATCACCTGCCAGCCGATAAAGCAGGACAGCACGAACACGGTGAAGTGCTGCAGAAAGCTTTCCGGCGCGTAGGCACCCACGCCATACAGAGCCAGGGCAGTGACCACCAGCAAGGCGCTCTTGCCGATCACACTGCGCTGGTCCGCCTTTTTCTTGGCGGCGGCCTTGGCTTCCGCCGACGGCTCCTCTGTACCCGGAGCCGGCTTCGGACTGACCGGGGCTTCCGGCTGGGGAGGCGGCCAGGTAACGTCTTTCTCATGAACCACGGTGAGGCCACGGATGACATCGTCTTCCATGTCGACCACCGGCTTGCCGTCTTTCTCCGGTGTCAGCTCGGTGAGCAGGTGCACCAGATTGGTGGCGTACAGGTCACTGGCGACCTTGGCCATGCGGCTGGGCAGATCCGTGTAGCCAATCAGGGTGACGCCGTGCTGGTGCGCCACCTTGCCCGGCTCGGTCAGTTCGCAGTTACCGCCGCGCTCGGACGCCAGGTCGACAATCACGCTGCCCGGCTTCATGGATTTGACCATGTCGGCTGTGATCAGCTTCGGCGCCGGTTTGCCGGGAATCAGGGCGGTGGTGATGATGATGTCCACCTCTTTCGCCTGCTCGGCAAACAGCTCCATCTCGGCCTTGATGAACTCGTCGCTCATTTGCTTGGCGTAACCGCCGCTGCCGCTGCCGTCTTCACCCTCGAAGTCCAGCACCAGGAACTGGGCGCCCATGCTCTCCACCTGCTCCCGTACTTCCAGGCGGGTATCGAACGCGCGCACCACGGCGCCCATGCTGTTGGCAGCGCCGATGGCAGCCAGACCGGCAACGCCGGCGCCGATCACCATGATCTTTGCCGGCGGTACCTTGCCTGCAGCCGTCACCTGGCCGGTAAAGAACCGGCCAAAGTGGTTGGCCGCTTCAATCACCGCCCGATAGCCGGCAATGTTGGCCATGGCGCTGAGGGCGTCCATCTTCTGCGCCCGGCTGATCCGCGGCAGGCTGTCGATGGCGAACGACGTGATGTTCCGGGCGGCCAGTTTTTCCAGCAGCTCCGGGTTCTGGGCCGGCCAGATGTAGCTGACCAGAAACGCGCCTTCCTTCATCAGGTCGGCTTCGTGCTTGCCCAGCGCCGGGTTTTCCATGGGCGCGCGGACTTTCAGGATGAAATCCGCTTCCTGCCACAACGAGGCGGTGTCGGCCGCGATGGACGCACCGACTTTCTCGTAGGCGGCATCGGAATAGTTCGCGGGCTCGCCGGCCCCGCCCTCTACGACAACGTCGTAACCAAGGCCAATCAGTTTATGGACCGAGGGTGGGGTAGCGGCTACCCGACGCTCGCCCTCGAAGATTTCCCTGGGGATACCGATTTTCATGTTAAGTTCGTCCTCCCGAACGATCGACTTAAAGGATGTCTCGGTTTTTACTAAGGTGCGTACGGTACCAGATTTGCAAGCGTTTTCCTAAACGAAAATGATTTCGATCAAGGCGAATGCCGCTTATTCGTGGCTCCGGGACCTGAGGCCAAGAATGTCGGACTCCGACAGGTCATCAAGCAGGGCGCCCCGGAATTGCCGGTTGATAAAATGTTCGGTTTCAATCTGTATAGCCGCCCTCTGATGAGGCTTCTCGATGTAATCCAGGGCCCGGAACAGTATATAGCGAATGGTCATGCGGGAAATCTCGTGGATGGTTTCCGGCGGCACCGCACTCACCAGGTTGCGCTCGATAATGTCTTCCGCCATTTCCCGGGCGCTCGCCTCAAGCTGCGCCTCCAGTGCCCGGCGCAGCACCGGCGACGGGCCATGCAGTTCGCGCACCGCCACGGTGGTGGCCGCCGGGTTGGCCAGGAAGTACCGGTAGACAAACGCCACGGTGTCCCGGGATGCCTGCTCGGAAGTGTCCGCCATCTGGCGCAGCTCCCGAACGCCGGCTTTCATCTCCGCGGCGACGTAGCTCAGAACCTGCAGGCCGAATTCGTCCAGGCCTTTGAAATGCCGGTAAAACGTATTCGGATTTAATCCCGCCTCACGGGCAAGCTCCCGCAATCCCAGAGACGTCAGGCTACGGGTTTCGGTAATCAGCCGCAGCGCCGCTTGTATCAGTTTGAGTTTTCCGCCGGTTATTGCGTTCACGTTGTCCTCTGCTTCCGGTGGAGGGGCCGCGTTGACGGGCGTTCCGAAAACCGCTGCAAGTACGTCCCTGTACGCTTGCTCTCCGCCATCCATGGCTACGAGCATTTTCGGAACGCCCGCCAACGCGGCCCCCCGTGCAATGGCGTAGGTTTGCCCGGTTCAAAACGAGTGTTTAAAGGCGGGCCTTGGTGAGTGTGACGATCGTTTGTGGGGAGGGCCAGCCCCCCAAGCAGAGCCCGCCGAGCGGGCCAGGTATCAGTCAACCGAGGCCAATCGTCGGGTCAATAGTATACGACTGTCTACTTTCCTGTGTATACATGTGTCTACCGGTCATCATGACCAACCGCACAACAACAGACAAGGCCACACGGGCCAACACAGGAGTGCAAAAATGACACAGACCACACGGATCGCCATCATCGGCACCGGCTTCTCTGGCCTCGGCATGGCCATCAAACTCAAGGAGGCGGGCTATCACGATTTCGTGATTCTGGAGCAGAGCGACGACATCGGCGGCACCTGGCACCAGAACCACTACCCCGGGTGCGCCTGTGACGTGCAATCGGCGCTGTACTCTTTCTCCTTTGAGCAGAACCCGAACTGGAGCCGCATGTTTGCCCAGCAGCCCGAGATCAAGGCCTACCTCAAGCACTGTGCCGAGAAATACGGGTTAATGAAGCACATTCGTCTGAACACGCACGTGACGGGAGCCCGTTACGATGAGGCCTCCGGTACCTGGACCGTAGAAACCTGTGACAGCCCGGCGCTGTGGCGCTTCATGCAGGCCAAGGGCCTGAAGCCGGGGGACCGGCTGGATCGCGAGGACGGCGACCTGCCGGCGTTCGATACCCTCAGGGCCAGCGTGGTGGTTTCCGGCATGGGCGGTCTGAGCACGCCCGCCTATCCCGAGATCAAGGGCATCGAAAGCTTTACAGGCAAGCGCTTTCACTCCCAGGATTGGGACCACGACTACGATCTGAGAGGCAAGCGGGTAGCGGTGATCGGCACCGGCGCCTCGGCCATCCAGTTTGTGCCCGAAGTGGCCAGGGAGGCGGCGCGGCTGGATCTGTACCAGCGCACCCCGCCCTGGATCATGCCCAAGCCGGACCGGGCGATCCGGCCGCTGGAGAAGCGCCTGTTCCGGATGGTGCCGCAATCACTGAACGCCCTCCGCCAGAGCATCTACTGGACCCTGGAGGCCCGGGTGCTGGGGTTCGTGGGCAACCCGCGGATCCTGAAAATCGGTGAGCTGCAGGCCCGTCGCCACATCCGAAGCCAGATCAAGGACAAGGAGCTGCGCAAAAAAGTCACCCCCGATTTCCACTTCGGCTGCAAGCGGGTGCTGATTTCCAACAACTACTACCCCGCTCTGGCCCGGGATCATGTGGATGTGGTCACTAACGGCATCCGGGAAGTCCGGGGCAATGTGATCGTCGACGGCCAGGGCAACGAGCGCCAGGTGGACTGCATCATCTATGGCACCGGCTTCAAGGCCCAGGATCCGGTTCCCGCCGGCATGATATTCGGGCGCAACGGGCAGGACCTGCTGGATGCCTGGAAAGATGGCGCCGAGGCCTACAAGGGCACCGCCATCCACGGCTTCCCGAATTTCTTCATGCTGATGGGGCCGAACACCGGCCTGGGCCACAGCTCGATGGTGTACATGATCGAAAGCCAGATCCAGTACGTGCTGGACGCCCTCAAGCGCATGGACGGGGAAGGCTGGAGCACCGTGGAGGTGAAGCAGGACGCCCAGAGCCGGTACAACGCCTCGATTCACGCCAAACTGGGCGATTCCGTCTGGCAGACCGGCTGCAAGAGCTGGTACGTGAACGAGAATGGCAAGAACACCACGCTCTGGCCCGGGTTTACCTGGCAGTTCCGACAGCAGACCCGTCGGTTTGACGCTGCCCAGTACCGGGTTGCCGGAGGCGCGGAGGTGGCCGCAGCGCCTGCGTTGGACCGGGAGCCTGCGCTGGCGGTCCAGGGATAAGCCCGGGGGCGGTTCAGGCTGCAAAGCGGCAGACCGAGTTGCGTTTTGGCCCTTTTGGCCAATACTTAAAGTTCGGTCGTGCCGCTTTCGGTCAAGGATTGCCCCTCCGATGAAGCTGTTTCACTGTGGCCGTTGTGCCAACCTGCTGTATTTTGAAAACAGTTGCTGTACCCACTGCGGAGCGGATCTGGGATTCGCCCCCGACGCCATGGAGCTGCTGGCCCTTGAGCCAGCAGGCGACGATACCCGAGTGGCGATTACCAGTGGTCAGCGCTACCGGCTGTGCGCGAACTACCGGGACCACAGCGTCTGTAACTGGCTGATTCCCCTCGACGACACCCACGCCTTCTGCGTTGCCTGCCGGCTTAACCGCACTATTCCCGACCTGGGTATCCCGAAGAACCACGGACTCTGGCTGCGCCTGGAAAAAGAGAAGCGGCGCCTGGTGTATTCGCTGCTTCGCATGCGGCTGCCCTTCGGACCGCTGGAAGAGCAGCAGGGGGGGCTGGCGTTCGATTTCCTGTCCGATCAGCCGGCGCGGTTCGATGAGCGCAATAAGGTGCTGACCGGCCACGCCCATGGCGTGATCACCCTCAACATTGCCGAGGCGGACCCGGTGGAACGGGAGCGCATGCGTAGCGAGATGGCGGAGCCGTACCGCACTGTTCTGGGGCATTTCCGCCATGAATCCGGCCACTATTTCTGGGACCGCCTGGTGGCAGGCAGCGCCTGGCTGGCACCGGTGCGTGAGCGCTTTGGCGACGACACCGCCGACTACAAGCAGGGCCTCGACCGGTATTACCAGTACGGCCCGCCGGTGGACTGGCAAAACCGGTACATCAGCGCCTACGCCACCAGCCATGCCTGGGAGGACTGGGCCGAAACCTGGGCACACTACCTGCATATGCTGGATACCCTGGAAACCGCCTGGCAGTTCGGGTTGCGGGTGAACGCCCATGGTGGCGAGCACCCCGACACGGCCTCGGACCCGTCGTTCGACCCCTACCAGACCGACGATTTCGACGCCCTGGTCCGCCACTGGCGGCCACTGACCCTCGCCCTCAACAGCCTGAACCGGAGCATGGGGCACGAGCACGCCTACCCCTTCGTACTGGCAGAGCCGGTGGTGGAGAAGCTCCGGCTGGTGCATCAGATCGTACACGCCTGTTAAGGACACACCATGAAAAAAAACAGACTCATTGACTGGAAGAATTACGACCCGAACGACTTTTATGACGAACTGATTGCCGCCAAGGGCAAACCCCGGCCCGCCGCCACCGAGATCACCGAGTACCTGGGCAACCTGGATTCGGAGGAGATCCAGGCCCGCCAGCAGGCCGCCGAGCTGGCCATCCTGGAGATGGGTATCAGCTTTACCATCTACAGCGAGGGCGAAAACATCGACCGGGCGTGGCCGTTCGACATCATCCCCAGGGTCATTTCCCTGCGCGAGTGGGAAACCATTGAACAGGGCCTGGCCCAGCGCCTGACCGCCCTGAACATGTTCATCAACGATATCTACAACGACCAGCAGATCGTGAAGGACAAGGTCATTCCCAAGTACGTGTTCGCCAACTCCAAGAACTTCCGCGAACAGTGCCGGGGCTTTACCCCGCCGCTTGGGGTCTGGGCCCACATCTGCGGCTCGGATCTGGTACGCGACAAGGACGGCAAGGTCTATGTGCTGGAGGACAACCTGCGGGTGCCCTCCGGTGTGTCCTACATGCTGGAGAACCGCCAGCTGACCAAACGGGTGTTCCCAGAGCTGTTCGAGAACACCGCCATCCTGCCGGTGGACGACTACACCAACCAGCTGTTCGACATGCTGGCCTCTATTTCGCCGCGGCCCCAGGACCACCCGAAGATTGCGGTGCTGACACCGGGCATTTTCAACTCCGCCTATTTCGAGCACTCCTTCCTCGCCCAGCGCATGGGTGCGGAGCTGGTGGAAGGCGCCGACCTGGTGGTGGGCGAGGACGACTGCGTCTACATGCGCACGGTCGAGGGCCTGGAGCGGGTAGACGTGATTTACCGCCGTATCGACGACGATTTCCTGGACCCGGAGGTGTTCCGGGCCGACTCCACCCTGGGCGTACCCGGGCTCATGCGGGCCTGGCGCAACGGCAAGGTGGGCCTGGCCAACGCGCCTGGCGCCGGGGTGGCCGACGACAAGGTCATCTACGCCTTCGTGCCGGATATGATCCGTTATTACCTCGACGAGGAGCCGATCATTCCCAACGTGCCCACCTACATGTGCGTGAACAAGCAGGACCGGGAATACGTGCTGGAGCACCTGGACGAGCTGGTGGTGAAGCCGGCCAACGAGTCCGGCGGCTACGGCATGCTGGTGGGGCCCCACTCCACCAAGAAGCAGCGCGCCGAGTTTGCCAAATTGATCAACAAGAACCCGCGCAACTACATTGCCCAGCCCACCCTGAGTCTGTCGGTGGCGCCGACCCTCACCGAGGAGGGCCTGGCGCCCCGGCATCTGGACCTGCGCCCGTTCGTGCTGCAGGGGGTGCGGACCTACGTGACCGCGGGCGGCCTGACCCGCGTTGCCATGCGCAAGGGCTCCCTGGTGGTGAATTCCTCCCAGGGCGGTGGAAGCAAGGATACCTGGATTGTGGACGAGGAGAACTGATGTGCTGTCACGTGTAGCAGAGCGACTGTACTGGATGGCCCGATACCTGGAACGGGCCGAGAACAATGCCCGGATGATCATGGCCTTCAATTCCATGGCCCTGGACATGCCCCGGGAAACCCAGCTGTCCTGGAAGGGGCTGGTGGCCGTGACCGGCATGGGGGCGGTGTTCGACGAGCACTATCAAAGGGCCGACGAGCGCAACTGCGTGAAGTTTCTGGTGGCGGACAGCTACAACCCGAGCTCCATTGCCTCCTGCATCAAGGCCGCGCGGGAGAATGTGCGCACCACCCGCGACCAGGTGCCCACCGACGCCTGGGAGGTCATCAACGAGCTGTACCGCTATATCCAGGACCACCTGGACCAGGGCGTTGGCAAGCGGGCCCGCTACGACTTCCTGACGGAAATCGTCGGTCGGTGCCAGATGCTCAACGGATTGCTGGCCGGGTGTATGAGCCATGACATCGGTTACGACTTTATCCGGGTGGGTCGCAATCTGGAGCGGGCCGACATGGCCACGCGCCAGATCGAAGTGGGCGCGTTGCAGTTCCTGGATGGCTGGGACGGCACCGACACCTACGGCGGGATCATGTGGACCAGTGTGTTGCGCTACCAGAGTGCTTTCCAGATGTACCGCCACAATGTCCGGCGCAAGGTCAGCGGCCCGCTGGTGGTCCGGTTCCTGCTGCAGAACGAGCCCTTTCCCCGGTCGGTCTTGCACAGCCTGGGTGAAGTAGCCAGTGCCCTGGGCCGGCTGCCGAGGAACGAGATTCCCCTGCGCACGGCGCTGCAGGCGGTTCGTCACACGCGGGAGGCGGATGTCGACGCGCTGATTCGAAAGGAGGGCGGCATCCTGTTCCTGGAGAACCTGCAGCTGGAGATTGGCGAGCTTCACGAAGACATCGTGGAGACCTGGTTTCCCGTGTACGAGGCGGCCTGAGACCTGTCTGATTTAACGTACTGACGCGATTGCGAGAGAGCCACCATGTCGATTCACGTAGCCCTGAGTCATACCACCCATTACCGCTACGAGCGGCCCGTCACCCTCGGGCCCCAGGTGGTTCGTCTGCGGCCGTGTCCCCACGCCCGCACCCGGGTGCTGAGTTATTCCCTGAGGGTCGAACCCGAGGGGCATTTCATCAACTGGCAGCAGGACCCCCAGGCCAACTACCTGGCTCGGCTGGTGTTCCCGGAGAAAACCCCGGAGCTGAAGATCGTGGTGGATCTGGTGGCCGAAATGGCGGTGATCAACCCGTTCGATTTTTTCCTGGAGCCCCGGGCTGAAACCATTCCGTTCAGTTACGAGGACTGGCAGACGGTGGAGCTGGCGCCCTACCTCCACAAGCTGCCGGAAACGCCGGAATTCCGGAAGTGGATGGCATCGATCGACCGCTCGGAAACCCCCAGCGTGGATTTCCTGGTGGGCCTGAACCAGCGCCTGTCCCAGCGGGTGGATTACCTGATCCGCATGGAGCCGGGCGTGCAGACACCGGAAGAAACCCTGGAGAAAGGCTCGGGTTCGTGCCGGGATTCCGCCTGGCTGCTGGTTCAGACGCTTCGCTATCTTGGCCTGGCCGCACGATTTGTCTCCGGCTACCTGATCCAGCTCAAGGCCGACCAGAAAGCCCTGGACGGGCCCTCGGGCGCCGAAGCCGACTTTACCGACCTGCACGCCTGGGCCGAAGTGTTCCTGCCCGGCGCCGGCTGGGTGGGCCTGGATCCCACCTCCGGCCTGTTCGCCGGGGAAGGGCACATTCCCCTGGCCTGCAGTCCCGAGCCATCCTCCGCCGCGCCCATCACCGGCATGGTGGAGGACTGCGAGGTGGAATTCGAGCACCAGATGAGCGTGGAGCGCATCTGGGAAGCGCCCCGGGTAACCAAGCCCTATACCGAGGAGCAGTGGCAGCAGGTGGTGGCACTTGGCCATCAGGTGGATAGCCGTTTGCGGGAACTGGACGTGCGCCTGACCCAGGGCGGCGAGCCCACCTTTGTGGCCAATCACGACCGCGACGAGCCCGAGTGGAACACCGAAGCCATGGGCCCCACCAAACGCCTGAAGGCCATCGACCTGTACCACCGCATGCGCAACCGTTACGGCGCTGGCGGGCTGGTGCACTTCGGGCAGGGCAAGTGGTACCCGGGCGAGCCCCTGCCGCGCTGGTCGTTGAACTGCTTCTGGCGCCGGGATGGCGAGGCCATCTGGCAGGACGAGCGCTGGCTGGCGGATGAACGCAAGGCCGGCGAGGCCACGGCGGAATCGGCCCGGCAGTTTGTCGAAGCGCTGACCCGGCAACTGGGGGTGGACGCCGGGCAGGTGTTTCCGGCCTTCGAGGACGCCTTCTATTACCTCTGGCGGGAGCGGCGTCTGCCGGTGAATGTGGACCCCTTTGATTCGAAGCTGGACAACCCCCTGGAGCGAAAGCAGCTGCAGCAGATTTTCAGTCGCGGGCTGGATCAGCCGGTGGGTTATGTACTGCCGCTCAAGCGCGGCGAGGATAACGACAACTGGCAGACCGGCCCCTGGTTCCTGCGCAGCGAGCGCTGTTACCTGATTCCCGGCGGCTCACCCATGGGCTACCGCCTGCCCCTGGACAGCCAGCCCTGGGTGGCGGAGGCCGACTATCCATGGATCCACGAGCCGGATCCGTTTGCGCCCCGTGAGGCCCTGCCGCGCAATGAAGACATCCTGCAATGGAACCTGCGAGGGCGCTCCGGCGATGTCGAGATGGCTGTCAGTGAGCCAGACCAGGGCGAATCGGCCACCGAGGTTGTTCGTACCGCCCTGTGCGTGGAGCCCAGGGATGGCATCCTGCGAATTTTCATGCCGCCGCTGGCGGAGCTGGAGCCTTACCTGGCGCTGGTCGGCGCCATCGAGAAAACCGCCGCCGAACTGGCACAGCCGGTGCTGCTGGAAGGCTACGAGCCACCCTCCGATCGGCGCCTGAACCATTTCCGGGTAACACCGGACCCGGGGGTGATCGAGGTCAACGTACAGCCGGTGGATACCTGGGATGAGCTGGTGGAGCAGACCGAGTCGCTCTATGCCGACGCCTACGAATGCCGCCTGACCAGCGAGAAATTCATGCTCGATGGCCGCCACACGGGCACCGGCGGTGGCAACCACTTTGTGCTGGGTTCGCGATCCGCCGAGGATTCACCCTTCCTGCGTCGGCCGGACCTGTTGCGCAGTCTGGTCAGTTACTGGCACAACCACCCGAGCCTGTCCTATCTGTTCTCCGGGCTGTTCATCGGGCCCAGTTCCCAGGCGCCCCGCATTGACGAGGCCCGCAACGACCATGTGTTCGAGCTGGAACTGGCGTTCCAGGAAATGGACCGGGTCTGTCCCATCGGCAAGAAAGTGGCGCCCTGGATGGTGGATCGCCTGCTGCGGGATCTGCTCACGGATGTGACCGGCAACACCCACCGGGCCGAGTTCTGTATCGACAAGCTGTATTCGCCCGATGGCCCGGGCGGGCGCCACGGGCTGCTGGAATTGCGGGCTTTCGAGATGCCCCCCCATGCCCGCATGAGCCTGACCCAGCAACTGTTGCTGCGGGCTCTGGTGGCCCGCTTCTGGGAAGAGCCTTACCGGCCCTCGCGGCTGGTGCGCTGGGGCACCGAGCTGCACGACCGGTTCCTGCTGCCCCATTACGTCTGGCAGGATTTCGAGGATGTGATTGCCGACATGCAGGGCCGGGGCTACCCGCTGGAGCGCGAGTGGTTTGCGCCGCACTTTGAATTCCGGTTCCCAAGGATCGGGGACTATGCGGTACAGGGCATTGCCCTGGAGCTGCGCACCGCCCTGGAGCCCTGGCACGTGACTGGCGAGCACGGCGCCATTGGCGGTACTGCGCGCTACGTGGATTCGTCACTGGAGCGCCTGCAGGTGAAGGTTCGGGGCGCCGCGCCAGACCGCTACCAGGTGACCTGCAACCAGGTACCGCTGCCGCTGCAGCCCACGGGCAAGGTGGGCGAATTCGTGGCCGGCGTGCGTTACCGGGCCTGGCAGCCGCCCCAGTGCATGCACCCCACCATCGGCGTGGATGGTCCTCTCGTCTTTGATCTGGTGGATACCTGGAACGAGCGCAGCCTGGGGGGATGTCAGTACCACGTTACCCATCCGGGCGGCCGGAACTTCGAGACCCTGCCGGTGAACTCCTTCGAGGCGGAAGGCCGTCGCATGGCCCGCTTCTTCCGGATCGGCCACAGTGACGGCCGGCAGCCCCGGCGGCCGGTCCCCGAGCACCGGGAGTTTCCGTTTACCCTGGACCTGCGCTATCACAACGGGGAGTGAATCTGGGGAGGATTGTGCGGATACTGAGGTGCTGGCTCCACGGGTGGCAAAGCGGCTATGCTTCTAGCTCACTGAACCAACGGAGCCCGACCTCAAGGTGGCCAAGCAGCGCGCAGTAACGGACATCATCCACCAGTATCACCCGGTGCCCGACCGGTTTGATGAACTGGGCTCCCGGGCCGGCCCCGGCAGCCACTGGCGTCCGCTGTTGCAGCAACTGAACGGCGAGTCGCTCGAGGGCCTCAACCAGAGGGCCCAGACGGTGTCCACGGCCATTGCCGAAGACGGCGTTACCTACAACGTCTACGAGGATCCCCGTGGTGTCACCCGGCCCTGGGAAGTGGACCTGCTGCCCCTGGTGCTCGGTGCGGATGAATGGCACGGCCTGTCCCGGGCGGTGGCCCAGCGTGCCGAGTTGCTGGATCGGGTTCTTGCTGATCTGTACGGAAACCAGTCGCTGCTGAAAGAGGGCCTGCTGCCCCCCGCCCTGGTCTACGGCCAGTCGGGCTTCCAGTGGCCGTGCCAGGGCATTCGCCCCGCTGGCGGCCGGTTCCTGCATCTGTATGCACTCGATCTTGGCCGGGCACCGGATGGCAGCTGGTGGGTGATGGCCGACCGCACCCAGGCGCCTTCAGGGGCGGGCTACGCGCTGCAGAACCGGTTGGTGATCTCCCGGGCGTTTCCGGCGCCCTTCCACAACCTGCCGGCTACCAACCTCGCCTCCTTTTTCCAGGCCTTCCAGAATGGCCTGGCCACTATGTCGCCGGCGGGCGACGAACGGCCCCTGTGCGTGTTGCTGACGCCGGGCCGGTTCAACGAAACCTACTTCGAACATGTGTTCCTGGCCCGCTATCTCGGCCTGCCGCTGGTGGAGGGCCAGGACCTGACCGTGCGCGACGACACCGTCTACCTGAAAACCCTCCAGGGACTGCGGCGGGTGCACGCCATCTACCGCCGGCTCGACGACGGCTTCTGTGACCCGCTGGAACTGCGGGCCGACTCGGTGCTGGGCATTCCCGGCCTGCTCGGGGCCGTCCGGGCGGGCAAGGTGCTGATGGCCAATGCCCTGGGCTCCGGCGTGCTGGAAAGCGCCGCGCTGTTTGGCTTTCTGCCGGAGATTTCCAAGAAACTGCTGGGTGAGCCCCTGGCCATGCCGTCGGTGGCTTCCTGGTGGTGTGGCGAGAAGCCGGCCCTGGATTACGTGATCGAGCATCTGGATGAGCTGGTGGTCAAACCCGCCTTCGGCAGCATGCGCATGGAGCCGGTGTTCGGTTACAAGCTCAAAGGCGCCGACCGTGATGCCCTGATCCGGAAAATGCACGCCCATCCCCATGCGTTCGTGGGCCAGGAACTGGTGCACCTTTCCCAGGCGCCGGTGTGGCGCGGCCAGCCGGATCGGCCGCTGGCCACCCGATCCATCGGCCTGCGGCTGTTCGCCGCCGCCACCCCTGGCGGCTGGCAGGTAATGCCCGGCGGCCTGACCCGGGTTGCCGCCGATGAAGGGGTGGAGGTTATTTCCATGCAGCGGGGCGGGTTGTCGAAGGACACCTGGGTGCAGGCCCGGGGTACCGCCAGTTCCACCTCGCTGCTCAAGAAGCGGTTGCAGGTATCAGACCTGCTTGATGGCGAACGGGATACCCCCTCACGGGTGGGCGAGAACCTGTTCTGGATGGGCCGGCATTCGGAGCGGGCCGAGGGCACCGCCCGCCTGCTCAGGGCGGCGTTCAACCGGCTGTCCGGCCACGACCAGGCCGGCGAGGAAGCGCTGCTGGGACTGCAGCAGGCGGCCATCCAGTTTGGCACCCTGCTGGAACCAGACGAGGACGCCGAGCTGGAGCCGCTGCCCAAGTCCCTGCTGCGGGCCGTCAGTGATCTCAAGTTGCCCGGATCCATCGCCTCCATACTGCAGGGCCTGCTGTTCAACGCCAGCCAGGTGCGGGACCGGCTGTCGGCCGACAACTGGCACACCCTCAACCGGGTTGGCCGGCCGCTGACCCCGGCGCCAAGAACGCCGGACCAGGCGGTACGGGCCCTGAACCTGGTGCTGCTGGATTGTATTTCCCTGGCCGGCTTTGCCATGGACGACATCACCCGCGACACCAGCTGGGGGTTCCTGGTGATCGGACGTCGGCTCGAACGCTTGGCCAACCTGTGTACGCTGATCTGCGTGCCGCTGTTCAGTGACCGCTTCGGCCGCAACGCCATGCTGGAGTGGCTGCTGGAGGTGGCCAACTCGGAGGTGACCTACCGCACCCGATACCGCCGCACGCCTGAACTGCTCGGGGTTCTGCATACCCTGGTGATGGATGCCAGCAACCCTCATTCGGTCATGTTCCAGGTGCGCCAGCTCCAGAAAGACCTGCCGGAAATGGGCCGGAAGACCGGCCAGCTGTTCCCGCCGGACCTCGGCGACTGCCTACAGAGTTTGCGGGCGGTGGACCTTCACGAATTCGAGCGCAAGCGGCCAGACAAGGCCTGCGAGGCGCTCGCCGAAACGCTTTACGCGGTGCGTGACGAGGTCTATCGTGTATCCGATGAAATTCAGCGCCAGTATTTCATCCATACCCGGTATTCGAACCGGTCCGTGACACCGGATTGAGGCCGCAGCCATGACGTTCGTTCGCTACCATGTGCGCCACGAGACCCTGTACCGGTACGACCAGGTGGTCGGCGAATCTCATCACCTGCTGCGGCTGACGCCCCGACCAATGCCCTGGCAGCGCAATCTGGAACACCATCTGGCCATCGATCCCGACCCCTCGGTGCGGCGCTCCTTCCTCGACAGCTTCGGCAACCGGATCACCGCCATTCATTTCACCGAAGAACACGAGTACCTGGAGATCATCAGTGAGTTCTGGGTGGAGCTGCGAGATCGCCCGAAACCGTCGGGCGAGGCGCTCAAAGTGACCTGGGAGGCGGTGCGTGATGCCCTTCGCTATCGGGCCGACCGACCCTTCACCCCCGAGTTCCTGGAGGCCGCGGCGTTCCGTTTTGTTTCGCCCAATGTGCCCATTGATTCTCAGTACGCCAATTACGCCAGTGCCGCCTTTCGGCCGGGCCGTCCCCTGGTGGAGGCCGCCGACGACCTGATGCGGATGATCCACCGGGATTTCAGCTTCGATCCCACCGCCACCGAGATTTCAACGCCGGTGGAGCAGGCGTTCAAGGCCCGGCGGGGCGTGTGCCAGGACTTCTCCCAGATCATGATCGCCTGCCTGCGGTCGGTGGGGCTGGCGGCCCGCTACATCAGCGGTTATATCCTCACCCATCCACCGGCGGGCAAGGAACGGCTGGTGGGGGCCGATGCCACCCACGCCTGGGTGGCCCTGTTCGTGCCGGGATTTGGTTGGCTGGAGCTGGACCCCACCAACGCGGTGCGGCCGGATCTGGAGCACATCACCCTTGGCTGGGGCCGGGATTTCTCCGACGTTACCCCCTTGCGAGGGGTGCTTCTGGGCGGCGGCGAACACGAGCCGGAGATCGCCGTCACCGTGGTACCGGAGGCAGAGTTCGGATCGCTCTACACCGAGGGCGATACCTTCCTGGAGGAGCTTTCGTCCTGACCGCGCTGGCGCTCTGAGGGCGCGCCCAGATCGGTCAGCACCCGGTCGATTACCAGCGGGCTCCACAGAATGCGGTTATGGCCCAGGCCGCTGGTGCGAAGCAGTTCCGCGTTCTGCCATTGCGCCGCCACCCGCTCGCTGTCCTCCGTTGCGATCGACGCGTCGTCATGGTCGATGACAATCAGACCTCTCTGGGTCATGGATCGGGCAAGGGCCTGCAGGTCGAACTGTTGCCAAACGCTCGCCCCGAACCGCTCCTCCATCAGTTGCAGATGAACAGCCAGCACCTCCGGGCTCAGGGCCAGCTGCCGTCCCAGGCTGCGCATGACCCCGCGCAGTCCGGACGGTGGCGCCAGCAGCGCCAGATACTCCGCATCCAGCCCGTCCTGAATGGCCCTGGCAGCCGCCAGTGCACCCATGGAATGGGCCATCACGCCGTGCACGCCACCAACGCTGGCGGCCACGCTGCGCAGGACATCCGCCATCTCGAACAGATCGGTATTCTCGCCCTGGGCGCGGCCATGGGCCGGCGCATCGTAGAGCACCACGCGATAACCCGCCGCTACCAGTGGTGCCACCCAGGCGCCGAACTGTATGCCCGCGCCGGACCAGCCGTGCACGCCGAGAATAGTCGGCCCCTGGCCCCAGGTGTACACCGGGATGGTGCGGGTACCGTGCTGCAACTGGGTATAGCTGTCGGCGGTGTCGAACAGGTGTTCATAGCGGCCCGGTGCGGGTAGCCGGGAGGGCCGGAAGGCCATCCGGTGCACCAGTCGGCCCGCTTTCACCGGCGACAGGCGGCCATAAAGGCGCAGGGCCAGCTGTGTGGTGGATAACACCCGATTGCGGCGCACCTTCACCTGTGCGCCGGGAGCGATAACCGGGGATTGCACGTTCAGTTTCGAAGTCATGGCACACCTCCTTGATCTGGTGTGGTGAGTGACAGCTTCAGGTTAAGCCTTGTCTCCGATCGCAACGAGTGTCATATTTGACATATAAAGTGCGAAAAGGGCCATTACCATGATGAACGTTGCCGTTGTTGCCTTGCCCAACTGTCACGCTTCGGGGGTGCACGGTGTGATGGATTTCTTCACCGTGGCCAACTTCTGCGCGCAGGTGCCCGGTTCCCGGGATTCGGCGCCGTTCAACGCCCAGGTGGTGACCGTGGATGATCAACCGGTGCGGGGCTACAGCGGCGCCGTAGTGACGCCCACTGTCCCGCGCGCTGAGTTCCAGCCGGACCTGATTGTGGTGGGTTCCTCGGTTGAGGCGGCCGTCAGCCTCGCTGCCCTGGACCGCACGCTGGCACCGGCGATTCCGCTTCATGGCTGGCTGCACCAGGCCTTTGACCGGGGCGTGGTACTGGCCAGTGTGTGCACCGGCAGTTTTGTGCTCGCCGAGGCGGGCCTGCTCGATGATCGGGTGGCCACCACGCACTGGCGGGCGGCGCATCTGTTCCGGGCCCGTTACCCGCATATCCGCCTGGAGGAGGACCAGTTGCTGGTAGACAGCGGCCAGATCATCTGCGCGGGCGGTGCAACGGCGTTTGTCGATCTTTGCCTCTATCTGGTCGAGCGGTTTGCCTCGCCGTCGGTGGCACTGGCCTGCAGCAAGATGCTGGTGCTGGATGGTCGTCGTGTGGAACAGACGCCCTATATGGCCTTCTACAGCCAGAAGGCCCACAGTGATGACGCCATTCGCCGGGCCCAGGCCTGGCTTGAGCAGCACTTCGCAGAACCGGTCAGCATCGACGATGTCGCCGCCGTGGCCGGCCTGGGCACCCGAACCTTCAAGCGGCGGTTCAAGGAGGCCACCGGTGAGACACCCATCGGCTACCTCCAGCACCTGCGGATCGAGGCGGCCAAGCACCGGCTGGAATCGAGCCGGGAGCAGACCGCCCGGATTATCTGGGGCGTGGGGTATGAGGACGCCAGTTCCTTCCGGCGGCTGTTCAAGCGCACCGTAGGCTGTACCATGGAGCAGTATCGCCGGCGTTTCAGTTACGTCACGCCGGCGGCGTAACGGCAACGGCATCGCGGGGGCAGGGCCTGCGCGAGCCAGTCATAGGTTGTCTTCCTTACGGCAAACCGGTCGGCAGCAGGCTATGCTTGCGGGCTTTTGTGAAACCCTGGACCACCCGGAATGATTGACACGTTTTTCTCCACCTACCTCAGCAGCACCATCCGCTTCCTGTTTCTGTTGGCCCCGTTCTTTGTGGTCACCATGTTCCTGGCGCTGACCCGGGGTCTGCCGGCGCCGGAGAAGGCGTCGATCATCCGGCGGGCCTGCGTGTCCGCCTTCGTGCTTGGCCTGGTGCTGTTCTTTGCCGGGCCGCTGCTGTTCAGTGCCATCGGCATTACTCTCAACTCCTTCCGGATCGGTGCCGGCAGCCTGCTGTTCCTCACCGCCATCAGCCTGGTTACCAGTGGTACCCGCAACCACGCCACCGGCCTGCCCGAGGAGGACCGCGACGACATCGCCGTGGTGCCCCTGGCCATTCCGGTGATGATTGGCCCGGCCACCATCGGTGCGATTCTGGTCTACGGCGCCGAGCTCAAGTCCTTTGCCGAGGTAACCGGTGGCCTGCTGGGCCTGGTCTCCGGCCTGTTGATCCTGGCGGTTCTGCTGCATCTGTCCGGTTATCTGGAGCGGGCGCTGGGCAAGACCGGGCTGAACATTCTCTCCAAGATCAGCGGCCTGATCCTGTCCGCCATGGCGGCGGAAATCGTGCTGACCGGCATTGCCGGCTTTATTGCCTCCACCTAAAGTAGGCCTGTCCGGGTTCCGCGCAGAGAGTGTGATGTCCGCAAACACTATTGAACACAACCGCAACCGCTACAATTTCGCCGGCGTGGAGTCGGTGTGGCTGTTCGGCTACGGCTCGCTGATCTACAAGGTGGATTTTCCGTTCCTGGAGCAGCGCCCGGCCTCCATTCGTGGCTGGGAGCGGCGCTTCTGGCAGGGTTCCCACGATCATCGGGGCACGCCGGAGCAGCCAGGGCGGGTGGTCACCCTGATCGAAAAACCGGGCGCGGTTTGCAAGGGCATGGCCTTCCGGGTGTCGCCCAGCGTCTTCGAACACCTCGACGTGCGCGAGAAAAACGGCTACCTGCGCCTGAGCACCACGCTCACCTTCGACGATGGCAGCCACGCCGAGGGCCTGGTGTACATTGCCACCGAGGATAACGAAGCGTTTCTGGGCCACGCCCCGGACGCCGACATTGCCCGCCAGATTGCCGCGGCCTCGGGGCCGAGCGGCCCCAACGCCGAGTATTTGCTGCGCCTTGCCGACTCCCTCCGAGCCCTCGGTGCCGACTGCCCCCACACCTTTGCCCTGGAAGCGCATCTGCGATCTGCCCACTCCAGCGACAGCTGAACGTCAAGCTGGCCCCATCTCACGTAAAAATCCTGCAAAGCCGCCCTCCGGGCGCTGACAACCGCCGCCGGTTCGATAATCTGGCTCAAGAGGCATTCGGCATGGGACCGGATGCGGACTCTGTCCCTGGAAAAACCGGAGGATAATCATGAAGCGATTACTGATTGGAAGCCTGGTCACCGCGTTGCTGACGCTGTCTGCCCCCACCATGGCCGATGAGCGGCGCAGTGTTGGCTGGCAGAACCCCGGCGGGCAGGGGTTGGCGGTGCCACCGGGCCACCAGAAACATCTGCTGCCGGCCCATTACCGCGGCGATTCCCGCGACCGTTACGACCACCGGCGAGGCCATGACCGCCACCACAAATGGAAGCACGGGCACCGCAAGCATCATGGCGGCTACCACAAACGGGATGACAGGCGCGAGTGGCACGGGCACCGGGACCGGCACGATCGTTACGACCGGCACCGTTACGGCTACAAGCACCCGGGCGGCCATTATCGAATCCGGCTGGGCTATGGCGACCACCTGCCGCCCGAGGCTCGCATTGGCCGCATTATTCACGACACTCACGTGCTGATTGAATCGAATCGGCGTTGAGGTCTGGGCTCTGGAGCCGGTGTAGGGGATTAATAAGCCTGAAAACTTACCGGCTTTTATGCCCTAAAGCAGATGCCCCCCGGGCAACATGCGTTTGTGCAGGATGCGGATAATATCGTCAATACCTCCAGGAGCCAGCCGATAGAATATGATGTGGCTCCCTTGAGGATACTGTCGGTAGCCCGGACTTATTTCATCGCAAGCTTGCCCCAGGTTCGGGTTGTCAGCCAGAAGATGGAAGCATTGATCGAACTGAAGAACATAGTGGTTTCGTTGATCTCGTCCCCACTCACGCTCCGTGTAAAGGGCAATAGATTTCAGGTCAGCTTTGGCCTTCCTGGAAAGCTGGAAATTCGTCATCACCGCCCTTCGTTATCCAGTTCACGAATAAACGAATCATAGGAGTAGTCTTCAAAACCACTGTCTTCGCCTTCCTTGAGCAGCTTACGAAGTGTGGTCAGACGTGTTTCAGATTCTTCAAGCAGGCGTAATGCGGCACGAACTACCTCGCTGGTTGAGCTGTATCGGCCACTTTTGAGCTGTTCTGCAATGAACGCATCAAAATGTTGACCGAGAGTGATGCTGGTGTTCTTTTGCATGGTGCCACCCCACTAGTACCAATAATTGGTATATTCTGGTTCAACTGGTGTAGCAATGCAATCCACGCGACAAGAGCGTGTTTGCAGGCGTTATCCCATCATCTCAACGTCTGATATGCGAGTGTTCCGAGCTAAACAAAAGCGAACATTCTAGTCACGCCTTCCCTCCGCCTCCGAAAGCACCACTGCCAAATCCTCGGGCACCGGCATGGGTGCAAACGCGCTGACGTTTGCACGACCGGTGTTTCCGACCGGAACCCAAATTCGGGAAAAGACCAGGGCGGCAATGGTTCGGGTCAACTGCCCCAGCACCTCACGAACGTCTCTTGTTCGCCAACCCAGTCTGAGCATCCGTAAGTGGGTTGCAGCGTGCGCCAGAGCATATTTCTGGCTGAGGATATGGGCACGTTCCAGATGGGTGAAGGCTGTCTGGAAATCGCCTGCGCCTTCCGCCCTGCCTGTCGCCTCAAGCTCCGCAATATAGGATGGCTTCAGTTCACTGTGCATTGATGTTTACTCCCCGTAGATTGGCAACGGCAAGCCGATAATCGACCGCCTGCCCCCGAAAGGTTCAGCCTTTCAGTGCCAGTATGCGTTTGGCACCCATCAAGACGATGCCACCGACAATTCCGCCAATAATCAGATCTGGGTAGTTGGACCCGGTCCAGGCAACGAGCAGCCCCGCAAGTATTACCCCCAGGTTGATGACCACGTCGTTGGCTGAAAATATCCAGCTGGCTTTCATGTGAGCACCGCCTTCACGGTGTTTTGCGATCAGGAGCAGGCAACTGATATTCGCAATGAGAGCAACAGAGGCGACGGCCATCATCATTAACGACTGAGGATCACTGCCGAACAGAAAACGTCTGCTAACTTCAACCAATACCCCAGCGGCAAGGATAAGCTGGAGGATGCCTGCCACATGGGCCGCTCTGACCTGCATTTTGATGCCGTGCCCAACGGCGTAAAGTGCGAGACCGTAGACGGCGGCATCGGCAAGCATGTCTAGCGAGTCTGCAATCAGGCCAGCGGACTGGGCGATCAGGCCCATCGTCATCTCGACCAGAAACATCAGGCCGTTGATTGCCAGCAGTATCCATAAAGTGCCGGATTCTTCGCTTTCGTTGGCCTTAGAAGATTCAGCCGCTCTGACGGATTCAGCGCTGGCGTCTTCTGTCCGCTGCAAGGAAGCACCCAGGCCCAGGTTTTCCAGTTTGCTGGTAATAGGACCGGTTTCTCCATGGTGGATAATTTCCAATGTACGACCCGATAAATCGAATGACAGCGACTGAATGTTTTCAACGCCAGTCAGTGCCATTCGAATCATTCGCTCTTCCGAGGGACAATCCATTTTTGGTATTTTGTAGGTGCTTAGCTGGCTACCTGTTTCGGCGGTGGCGCGTCCCTGAAACTTGTCATCTACGACAGAGTCTTCACTACCACACTGCCCATTGCAGGGTTTGCTCATTTTCTCGGCTCCGGTTTTCGTACAAATGATGCAATTTAAAACCCTGTAGCCACTACAGGGTCAATAACTAATCTACACTAGTAGTCGTCAAAATCGGCGTTTGTCTGGATAAAGATCTACAATGATAAGTGCGATGATGTGGACGTCTAATTTTATTTCGAGGGTAAACTTTATGATTTCATTTAAAGGACTTACAGCAACCGCTGCGTTGTTGGTTTTTCCTGCATTCGTGCTAGCGCATGGTGATCAAGGCTCATGGCAAGGGCATGGTCCTGGCATGATGATGGATCAGGAGCAAATGCAACAGATGCACCAGAACTGGTCTCACATGAACCAGCTGATGCAACGCATTCCTGATGAAGCTTCACCGCAAGAACGGCAACGATTGATGCGAGAACACAGGGAGGCGATGCAAGAGCAAATGGGTTTTATGCATCACGGTATGATGGGCCCCGGCATGATGCGTGGACAAAACGGCATGATGGGAGGTCAGCACATGATGAACGGCGGCGGTAAATCAAAGAATGGTGGTAGTCTGTCTAACGAGCAACAAATTCAGATGATGCAGGAGCGCATGGATCAAATGCAGCTGATGATGGAGCAAATGCTGCAATACCAGCAAAATCTAAAGGTAGAGTGATCGAGAAGCCTTCAAATACTTTTACTTAACAGACGCGTAGTAACTGGCGAGTTTGATAGGCTGAAGTTTGTGAAAACGGCGCAGTAGCTGGGTTTCGGTCTCAACGAAATCCCTGGCCTTTTACGGCTGGAAGATGGCGCTCTGGGCACCACTTCGAATGTTCGCTTTGCGACCACTCTGAACCTCCGCTAATCCGCCTTTAGCGCCCCACTCACTATCGAGTCACCTGTTCCGCCGAATCAATGACCCTAACCCCACAACAGACCCTGCAGATGGGATCGGGCCATTCCTGGGCCTCTCTGATGGCCGCGAGCATCAACCATTCACCGTCTGAACCTGCAACACCCGGTGACTGCGCTGCCGCGAGCGCAGGCCCAGCATAATCAGTGGCACCACAATCATGGCGCTGCCCACGGCGAACCAGACGTCGGGCACTTCGCCGAACCAGATCCAGCCAATCCCCACGGCCCAGATCAGCCCTGTGTATTCGGCGCTGGTTACCTGGTTGGCGTCCACCTGGCGATAGGCCAGCAGCACGGTAATGTTGTAACCGAGAATCAGCAGGGCAGAGCCGGCGGCGCTCACCAGCATGCCGGCGTTCCAGTCGGCACCTTCCCAGTAGGCGAGGGCAGCGGCGGCCGGCAGGATCAGCAGGTAGTTCAGGAACAGCTTGTGCACGGTGCTTTGCTGTCGGGGCAAGGTGCGCACCATGACGGCGTTAAGCGCCAGTGCCAGTGCCGAGCCCAGGGCGGCAATGGCGGCCCAGTTGAACTCAACCGGGCGCAGGATGACGATAATGCCGGCGAATCCGCTGAACACGGCCACCACGCTCAGCGGTGTCAGCCGCTCACGGAACACCAGGGCGGAGAGCACCATGACCAGTATGGGCGCGCCGTAGAACAGGGCGTTGGCTGTGGCCAGCGGCAGGTGGCTGAGGGCAACCACCATGCACAGGATGCCCGCCAGATGGATGTGCGCCCGCAGGGTGTGGATGCCCAGGCCGCTGAACAGGTGCTGGCGGTTGAGTTGGCCGAGCAGGGGCATGAGGAACGCCAGGGTGAACAGGCAGCGCAGGAAGGCAAACTGGAAGATCGGGGCACCCGGTTCCAGCAGTTTGATGAACACATCGGAGCCGATGGCCAGGGCGTTGCCGATGACCAGTAGCAGGATGGCGCTGTTGATGGTCTTGCCTGACATTTAACCTCTCCCTCGCGGTTCATAAACTTTCGAGCAAGAGGCGCTCGGTCAGGTTGCTTCCGAAAACCGCTGCGAGTACGTCCATGTACGCTTGCTTTCCGCCATCCATGGCTCCAAGCATTTTCGAAAGCAACCTGACCGACCACCTCCCGGGACCCGTTCGTGGGTTCCCAATGCAAGGGAATTCTATGTGTGCTTAACTATCCGATAAAATGATCAATATTCTTCCACTATTAGAAAATTCGATAGATGCGTCTGCCACCCCTGAAATCCCTGCCCGTGTTTGAAGCCGTCGCCCGCCTGAAGAGTTTTTCCCAGGCGGCTGAGGAGCTGGCCATTACCCAGAGTGCGGTGAGTCACCAGATCAAGCAGCTGGAAACCTACCTCGGGGAACGGCTGTTCTGGCGTTCGGGGCGGTCGGTGACCTTGACCGATGAGGGACGTCAGTATCTGGACGGGATCAGCTCGGCGCTGTTGCAGATTGAACGGGCGAGCGAGGCGTTGCTGGGGCATGAGGAGTCGCTGTTGCGGCTGTCGGTGTTCAGTTCTTTTGCCGTACGGTGGCTGGTACCAAGACTGCCGGATCTGAAGCGGCAGCACCCGCAGCTGGATCTGTCGCTGGAGATGAGCAGTGCCAACCCGGTGCTGTCGGATCGGGTGGCGGACTGTTTCATCACGGTCAAGCCCAACTCAACCGCGTTCAGTTATGAATTGCTGTACGAGGAACGCCTGTTCCCCGTTTGCAGCCAGGATTACTGGCAGAAGATTCGTCGGGAGCTGGGTCTGGAGGACGTCACCGGGGATCCGGCGTCGGTGTCACTCACGCCGGCCCAGGTCGCGGAATTTCCGTTGCTGTCGACTCACAGCATCTATGATCGGCAGGGTGGTGACTGGGAGGCCTGGTATCGCGAGGCCGGTATGGCGCTGCCGGCCTCAAGCCGCTTGCTACACTCCAGTCATATGCTGCTGTCACTGGAGGCGGCCCGGTTTCACCAGGGCATTGCGCTCACCAACGACTACATGCTCAGCACCCGCCGGGATTCCAGCGACTTCGTACGCCTGCCCTGTCATTCGGTGATGACCGGCGACAGCTTTTTCTTTGCCTGGAAAACCAGCCGTCGGCGGGAGCGGGGCATTCAACTGCTGCGCCGGTGGCTGGTTTCGGAGGCGATTGCCGGGGGGCTGCGTCCGGAAATTCTGCCCGAGTGACGGGTATTCAGGCGAAAGCGGGCGAAGCAGGGAACGAAGCACCGCCTGTGCGCGTGTAGACAACAGGGTCGGGAGAGTAGGAGACTGGTTTATCCATCCCGCCCGAAGCGATTTTCAACAGGAGCAAGGCAACCATGCACAAAGCAGTATTTGCTGTCGCAATCACATGTCTGATGGGCGCGGCTTTGCCCGCAAGCGCAGGTAACCACAGCGCAGAATTGCCGCCCGGTTTGCAGAAGAAAATTGAGCAGGGCAAGCCGCTGCCTCCCGGCTGGCAGAAGAAAGTGAACCTGGGCCCGGGAGATCGTCTGTACAGGGATCTGTACGATTATGGCGAGGTGCGCGACATTGGCGACGGGCGCCAGGAAGTTAGGGTGGAAGACCGGATCTACACGGTGATCAAGGACACCCGCGAGATCATCGATATCCTCGACCAGTAACCGGTACCCGCTCTTACCCCTGTAAGACCGCTGGCGCGCCCATCGTGCGGACGCGCCAGCGCAACGGTCACTCCTCTTCCCGGGGCGGGCGTTCCACCACCTTGCGCTTGCCCTTGGCGCAGCGACTGAGCGCTTTCAGGCCATCGGCGTCGAAGGCATCCACCCGGATCACGTCGTAGAGGGCTTCCAGCGCTTCCAGAAGCTTGTCGCATTCCTCTTTTTTCACGATGCCCTGATCGCAGGCCCAGTCCACCAGTTCCTTGCGTTGATGGCCCATCAGCAGAGCGATACCGTCGATCTGGTCCTCGTCGCGGTTGCGGATGGCTTCGTGCAGCCGGCTGCGCATCTCGGCGGTTTCGTGAGCAAGCTTGTAGGCGTTCAGCACCCGGCCCAGGGAATCCTCAGGATCCATGGTGGTGTAGGCGCCGCGGCTGATGCGCTTGCGTACCGGGGTGTCCTTGACGATGGTTTCGGCCACCCGGGCGCCCAGCTTGTCGTCCGGCCCGTTCAGGCCGGTGGCGCCGAGCGGGAATACCAGCAGTCGCAGAGGCCAGCGCAGGGCTGGCACCGGGAAGTTGATGATCGCCTCGCGCATGGAGCCCTGCAGGTCCCGCAGGCAGGTTTTCAGGCACCATTCCACCAGGGGCCGCTGATCGTCCGGGTAGCCTTCCTCATGCCACTGTTTGATCACCGCGGTGGCGTAGTACAGCTGCACCAGGCAGTCGGCCATTCGGCCGGACAGCCGCTGGCGGGCCTTGAGGCCGCCGCCGACGGTGAGCAGGGTCACATCGGTCATCAGGGCAAACGCCGCCGAAAACCGCGCCAGTTGCCGGTAGCAGGGTTTGATGTTGCCCTGGCGCGGCACCGACTCCAGCCAGCCGTGGCTGAGCCCCAGCACAAGGGACCGGAGCGCGTTGCGGGTGGTGTGGGCCAGGTGGCGGTAGAAGATACCGTCGAATTTCTTCGCCGCGCGGTCTTCGTCTGCCATGCCGGCGGCCTCGATCTCTTCCACGATGAACGGGTGGCAGCGAATCGCGCCCTGGCCGAACACCATCAGGCTGCGGGTCAGGATGTTGGCGCCTTCCACGGTGATGCCGATGGGCACGGCCTGGTAGGCCCGGGCCAGGAAGTTACGGGGCCCGGTAATCACACCCCGGCCGGCGACCACGTCCATGGCGTGGTTGATCACTTCACGCATCAGGTCGGTGTTGCGGTACTTGAGCAGCGCCGAGGGCACCGAAGGCCGTACGCCACGATCCAGCATGCCCGAGGTGAGCAGCCGGGCGGCGTCCATCATGTAGGTGTAGCCGGCAATGGGCTCCAGCGCTTCCTGAACGCCCTCAAACTGGCTGATGGAGCGCCCGAACTGCTCCCGGGTGTAGGCGTAGGAGCCGGTCGCCAGGCTGGCCACCTTGCCGGCACCGGTGCCCAGGGCCGGCAGGGAGATGGAGCGGCCAATGGACAGGCATTCCAGCAGCATGGTCCAGCCCTTGCCGAGCATGTCCTGGCCGCCAATGACCTGCTCCATGGGAATGAATACCTCGTTGCCCCACGTAGGCCCGTTCATGAACACGGTGTTCATGGGCAGGTGCCGCGCGCCGGCGTTTACGCCTTCGGTGTCACGGGGCACCAGCACACAGGTCACGCCTATGTCATCGCTCTCGCCCAGCAGTTTGTCCGGGTCATAGACCTTGATCGCCAGGCCAATCAGCGTCGCCACCGGCGCCAGGGTGATGTAGCGCTTGTTCCAGGTAACTTTCAGGCCCAGCACTTCCTTGCCGTTCCACTTGCCCTTGCAGACGATGCCCTTGTCAGGGATGGCGCCGGCGTCGGAGCCGGCCACCGGAGAGGTCAGGGCAAAGCAGGGAATCTCCTCGCCACCGGCCAGGCGGGGCAGGTAGTGCTGTTTCTGCTCATCCGTGCCGTAGTGCATCAGCAGCTCGCCCGGGCCCAGGGAGTTGGGCACCATCACGGTGACGGCGGCCGAGACGCTGCGGGTGGAAATCTTCATCACGATTTCCGAATGGGCGGTGTTGGAAAAACCCAGACCACCATCCTCTTTGGGAATCACCAGCCCAAAAAACCCGTTCTCCCGGATGAACTTCCAGACCTTGTCCGGCAGATCGTACTGCTCGTGAGTGATTTTCCAGTCGTCGAGCATGGCGCAGAGTTTTTCCACCGGGCCGTCCAGGAAGGCCTGCTCCTCGCTGGTGAGGTGTGCCGGCTTGGCATCCAGCAGCTTGTTCCACCTGGGCTGGCCGGAGAAGAGTTCGCCGTCCCAGTCCACGGAACCCGATTTCAGTGCTTCGGCCTCGGTGTCGGAGAGTTTGGGCAGGCGGCTGCGCACCCAGCCCAGCAGTGGTCGACTCAGCTTGTCGAGGCGCAGGTCGCCCGGAATGACCAGTATCAGGGCCAGAGCCAGCAGGCCGCCACCGAACAGGATGCTGAGCAGGTGCCAGTCGTCCTGGAACAGACCAACAACGGTGGCGATGGCCATCACCGCTGCGGCGGTGGTACCGCCAATACCGAAATAGATTAGCACCAGGGCACTGATCAGCAGGAGAAGAACACTCATGGGCAGACCTCCATATCGTGAATGCAATAACCAGAAGCTGTTATTTACCATCGGCCAAAGTATCGGCGGTTGCAAGGCCCCGGCGGGTGAGATGTAAAGATTGATTGCAGGAATGAAAAGTGTTGTCACATGGGCAGTATTTTCGGGCGATTGATTGATCCAGTCTGCAACTTTTTCTGAATACATAGCCTCATCCAATAAAACGGACCCGGAGTGTATTCATGATTGGCCCGCTCACCGTCGCAAAACGTCTTGCCCTTGGCTTCGGCCTCATTCTTTCGCTGATGATCGCGGTCAGCCTGATTGGTAACCAGCGTGTCGGCTTTATCGACCGGACCCTGACCGAGGTGGGCGAGGGCGCCGCCGTCAAACAGCGCTACGCCATCAACTTCCGCGGCAGTGTGCATGACCGGGCCATTGCCATTCGCGATGCGGTGTTGGTTGAGAACGACCGCGAGCTGCAGACGCACCTCGCGGACATCGAGCGCCTGAAAACCTTCTATCGCGATTCGGCCGGTCCCATGGATGCCATGTTCGCCAGCAAGGGGGCCACCGACCGGGAGCGGGAGCTGCTGAACGCCATCAAGGAGATCGAGCGACGTGCACTGGCCCTGACCGAGGAACTCCTTGAGCTGCGGCTGGCGGGGAAGATCGATCAGGCCCGGGCGTTCCTGCTCAGTGACGTCTCCGGTGCCTATTCCGAGTGGCTCAAGCGGGTCAACGCGTTTATCGATTACCAGGAAGAAGTGGTCACCAGTGGTGTCGACGAGGTCCGGGAGGCGGCCGGTACCTTCAATACGCTGAATCTCACGGTAACCGGCCTTGCCGTGATTCTGGGTGCCCTGGTGGCTGTCGTTATTATCCGCCGACTCAAGAAGATTCTGGGTGGCGAACCGGAAGATGTGGCCAGCGCCATTCGCCATCTGGCCGACGGTGTGCTGGACCAGGATCTGCAGACCCGGTACCCGGACAGCGTGATGGGCGCCCTGCAGGACACGGTTGAGCGGCTTGCCGGCATTATTCACGAGGTTCGGGCGGCGGCAGAGGAACTGTCCAATGCCTCCAACGAACTTGAGGGCACCTCCGAGAACAACAGCCGGCAGATTCGCTTGCAGGCCAGTGAAGCCGAACAGATGGCCACCGCCGTGAACCAGATGGCGGCAACGGTGAACGAAGTGGCCGGCTTTGCCGCAAGCGCCGCGACTGCCACCCAGAAGGCCGACGCCGAGGTTGAGAGCGGTAACCGGGTAGTAGAGGAAACTGCCAGCTCTATCGGGCGGCTGGCCCAGACCCTGGAGCAGGCGTCGCAAACGGTTCAGCGGGTGTCTGAAGACAGTGCCAACATTGAAAAGATCATTGAAGTGATCAACGCCATTGCCGAGCAGACCAATCTGCTGGCGCTCAACGCCGCCATCGAGGCCGCCCGGGCTGGTACCCACGGCCGTGGCTTCGCGGTGGTGGCGGACGAAGTTCGGTCCCTGGCGTCCCGGACCCAGGATTCCACCCGGGAGATCCAGGAAATGATCGGCACCCTGCAGGCCGGCGCCGGCCAGGCATCCAGCGAGATGGAAAGCAGCCGGGAGCTGGCCCGTACCACCGTCGACAAAACCCGTGAGGCCGAGGAGGCCCTGGCCCGCATCCGCAGCGAGGTGGGTGCCATCAACGACATGAACGCGCAGATCGCCAGCGCTTCGGAGGAGCAGAGCTCGGTGGCCGAGGAAGTGAACCGGAACATCAGCCGCATTCACGATGCCACTGTGGAAACCTCCGCCGGCTCCGATCAGGTAGCTGGAGCCAGCCGCGACCTGGCGGTGCTGGCGGGCCAGCTGCGCTCCCGGGTGAGCGTGTTCCAGCTGAAAGGCTGAACCTGATAAGCGTTACAGCGCCGCCGGCTCACACGTAGCCGGCGGCAAACACCAGGCCGAGCACCACTGGCATCACCACCAGGCTCGCCAGGTTACTGAGCAGCACCAGGGAGGCCACCGTGTGCGGTTCCTGCTGGTATTGTTCCGCCACCATGTAGTTGAGTACCGCCGGCGGCAGGGCCGCAAACACCCAGAGCGCGGCGATCTGCAGGCCGGGCAGGTCGAGCAGAGCAATCATCGGCCAGGCCAGGATCAGGCCACTGGCCGGGCAGGCAATCGCGCCGAGCAAACCGAGCTTCCAGTCACTGAAGTCCACATCGAGCATGCGCACGCCCAGGGCGAACAGCATCAGCGGGATACACACCCCGCCGAGCATGTTGAGGGTTTCCAGCAGCCATTCAGGCAATTCCACGCCCCCCAGGTTGACGGCAAGGCCGGCAATGCTGGCAAAGACAATGGGTAATCGCAGTCGCTTGATGATGGAGGTGTGTGGGTCCAGCATGTACAGGCCCACCGAGAAATGCAGCAGCATCTCAACGATGAACAGCACCACCGCCGCCGGCAGCGCGGCATCGCCGAACGCCAGCACCAGAATGGGGATGCCCATATTGCCGGAGTTGTTGAACATCATCGGCGGCAGGAAGGTTTTCAGATTCAGCTTGAGAACCTTCGCCAGCGGGTAGAGCACAATGCCCGATCCCAGCACCACCACCGTGGCTGCCAGTGCCAGCTGGGCGTAATCCTGCAGGGGGGCCTTCTGGTCGGCCAGTACCGCGAAGACCAGCATGGGCACGAACAGTTCCATATTCAGAACATTCAGGCCCTTGATATCGGGCGTGCGGTAACGTCCATACAGGGCGCCGCACCCGGCAATCAGGAAGACCGGCAACATGGTGGACAGAATCTGACCAATCATGGACATGGGCTCCGGGAGGTTGTGGCTCTTGTTTCAGGTTAAACCGTTAGGTTCGCAAGTATCAGCCCATCCGGGCAAGGAAAATTCGCCGGTCTTAGACCAAAGCCGGATGAACGGACCCGATTGAGGGGCCGGTGAGCGCGGTTGCGGTTGCCGGTCCGGCCCACCACAATACCGCTAACCCGTTTTAACGTTGCCGTGGAGAGCGCCCGTGTCCAATCCCTTCGATGTGCCGGTGTCCAGAGAGCATACCTGCTCGGTGAAATTTGATGCCCGCAAGGCGGTGTTTGGCCGTGATGACGTCATTCCGGTGTGGGTTGCCGATATGGACTTCGCGGCCCCGGAGGCGGTCACCCGGGCGCTGCAGGAGAGAGCGTCGCACCCCGTTTATGGTTACACCCTGTTCCCGGACTCCCTGTATCAGTCGATGATCGACTGGTTTGCCGACCGCCACGGCTGGCGGATTGAGCGCGAGTGGATCCTGATGGCGCCGGGCGTGGTGCCGTCCCTGAACGCCGCGTGCATGGCCTATGCGGCGCCGGGAGAGGGCGTGATCATCCAGCCGCCGGTGTACCCGCCGTTCTTCAGTTCGGTCCGGCACAGCGGGCGCGAAGTGATTGAAAATCCACTGGTACCAGACGAGGAGCGGCCAGGCCACTACCGGATGGATCTGGACCATCTGGAGGCGTGCGCGGCGCGGCTGGATGCCCGGATTCTTCTGCTGTGCTCCCCCCACAACCCGGTGGGCCGGGTCTGGTCCGAGAACGAGCTGCGGGCGGTTCTAGCCATTGCCCGGCGACACGAGCTGGTGGTGATTTCCGACGAGATCCACTGCGATCTGACCTTCCCGGACAAACCCGGCCACACGGTGCTTGCCAATCTTGCTGGTCCCGAGGATGCCCTGGTAACGGCGGTGGCCCCGAGCAAGAGCTTCAACATGCCGGGGCTTGGATTGTCGGCCCTGGTGATTGCCGATCCCGAACTCAGGAAGGCCATGAAGTCGGTCTTTGAATCCATGCATCTGCCCCAGTGCAACCCCTTCAGCACCGCCGGATTTGAGGCGGGCTATCGCCATGGTGGGCCCTGGCTCGACCGGCTGATGGATTATCTGCAGGGTAACCGGGATTTCATTGCGCAGGCGGTGGCAGAGCGGCTGCCCGGCATCCGGGTGACGGCGCCGGAAGGCACCTACCTGATGTGGCTGGACTGCCGTGAGTTGTGTCGAGACCGGGACCTGGACGATGCCGGCCTGAAGCGCTTTTTCGTCAGGCAGGCCGGCGTGGGCATGAATCCCGGCCTGTCCTTTGGTGAACAGGGCAGCGGCTTCATGCGGCTGAACATCGGCTGCCCGAGATCGGTGCTCGAACAGGTTGTCGACCGCATAGAAGCGGCACTGAAGACCTCCGGCTGAACCTTACAGCGCTTCCAGGGCGCAGTGCTCCTTGACCAGCTGCCAGCGTGGCGGCTCGGTCATGCCCGGCATATCGCCATTGGTGGGCCGGATGGCCTCCCAGATCTGCCCGCCGTGGGTGGCGAGGCTGCCAACCGTGTAGCTCCGGGAAAACTGCCAGGGATCCGGTTTTTCGCACTGGCCGAGGTCGTTCATACCGCGCTCGGAGGGCCCGGCTTTGGGTGTTTCCGGCACCGCCTTCCCGCCACCGCCATTGGCAGCGCTGCCGGCGGCGTCCTTTCCGGCACCTTCGGGCGCTCGCCCGGGCTTGCCGCAGTCGGGTACGGAATCCAGCTCAATCCATTCAAAGGTAATGCCCGGCTCCAGCCCCTGGTGCAGTTCCCGGGATTCGTACCAGTCGCCCTCGTGAAAAACCACGGTGCCCGCCGGGTAATAGCGGCTGGGAATCCACTCGGAGGCCTCTGGGTCGCAGGGCTGGGCGGCCGCCGAGAGCGAGGTGGTGGCACCCGCGAGAAACAGGACCAGGCAAAAGACGCGTCGAAGGATGGGGGGCAGGGAATCAGTCATGGGCGTTTCCTTTTGCGGGTTAGCGTTGCGGGCGATAGTGTGCACGACGACCGGTCTGTGTGGCCAGCAGCAGGCCTGCGAGGATCAACAGGCCACCGATCACGTGGAACAGGCCAAGGGATTCGCCAAGAAACACGGAGGCCAGAATGGAGGCGAACACCGGAGTCAGGTACATGAAGATGGCCGCCCGTGCCGGCCCGATCGTGTGGACACCGTGGTTCCAGAAACCATAGGCCAGGATACCGGGAAAGATGGCGAAATAGAGCAACGGCAGCGCCGTGCCCTGGGAGAGCTCAAAGCCGCCGGAGAACAACATCAGATCCGCCAGATAGAATGGCAGGATGACCACCGTGCCAAGCAGGATCTGGGTGGTGAGGAACGTCAGGGCCGGCAGTGGTACCGCCTGGCGCCGCAGCAGTACCGAGAACAGTCCCCAGCTGAACACGGCCGCCACCATGATCAGATCGCCGGCCTGGGCCTGGAGGCTGGTCAGTACCGAGAGGTTGCCCCGGGC
Organism: Marinobacter sp. E2; assembly: GCF_055755345.1. Classification (NCBI taxonomy): domain Bacteria; kingdom Pseudomonadati; phylum Pseudomonadota; class Gammaproteobacteria; order Pseudomonadales; family Marinobacteraceae; genus Marinobacter; species Marinobacter sp. E2. Next base: position 3,728,534 of record NZ_CM146911.1, on the reverse strand, counting down.
AACCACGGTGGCGATGCCGACAATGGCCAGGGCGATACCCAGGGCCTGCAGGGGCCGGGTACGGTCGCCCAGGAGCACCCAGGCCAGCAGTGCCACGAAAATGGGAATGGTGGCATTGATCAGCGCAATGTTGGTGGCGGTTGTGGTGGTGGCCGCGAAATAGAGCAGCGAGTTGAACGCGGCCACGCTGAAGGTGGCGAGGGCCAGCATGGAGCCGAACCGCTGACGGATGGTGTGCCGATGACGCCACATACCGGGCAGGCCGAACGGCAGCAGGATTGCCAGGGCAATGATCCAGCGCCAGAACGACATGGAAAGTGGGGGAATGCTGTCTACGGTGCCGCGGGCGACAACCGCGTTGCCGGCCCAGAACAGGGGCGTCAGCACCAGGCCAATGTAGGCCAGGCCAGGAATACGGGCCAGGATTCCCTGGTTCTCTCCCTGTTTCTCACCAGAGCTATCTGAAGACACTGAGGCTCCTATGGGGTCGTGGTCTCGCCCAAAAAAAGCCTAGCATACTACTCTCCGGGCACTTCCGCCTCTGTACCAATGTGGTAGGCGGCGAACCCTGCCATCACCACCTGATCCACCGCCATACCTATCACCCGGCCGTCGCTGGTTGAGCGGATAGGGTGCTGGGCGTTGGTAATGGGGTCGGAGACGTAACCCAGGATCTCGCCCTTGGACACCCGGGCACCCAGTTCGATTTCGCTGAACAGGATGCCCCCGTGATCGGCGCGGATCCAGTCAGAATCGTAATAGACCGGCTCCGGATCACCCCACACGAACATCCGGGAGATCATGCCCTGGCGCTCCATCAGGCTGGTCAGGCTGTTCACGCCGGCACTGATCTGGTGTTGCTGGATGCGGTGGGATTCACCGGCCTCGAGGGTCACCGTGCGGATGCCGGCGGCCACCGCAGCAGAGCGCAGCATGCCCGGTGAGCCGGTGCTGTGCACCACCGCCATGCGGTCAAAGCCGCGGGTGAACTCGGCCACCTCCGGGTTGTTCATGTCGGCCCGCAGCTGGGGCAGGTTGGTGCGCTTGAGCGAGCCGGTGTGGATGTCCACCAGCATGTCGCACTTGCGAATCACGTTCTCGAACAGCGAATGGGCGATGCGATCAGCCAGGCTGCCCTCCGGGTGGCCGGGGAAGTGCCGGTTCAGGTCGCGCCGGTCCGGCAGGTAGCGACTGCCCTGCTGGAACCCGGGCAGGTTGACGATGGGAATGCCGACCACGCGCCCCGACAGCTTTTCCGGGTTGAGGTCGTACATGGTCTGGCGAATGATCTCGATGCCGTTGAGCTCATCACCGTGGATGGCGCCGGTCAGACACAGGGTGGGGCCGGCGTTAACGCCGTTTACCACCAGCACCGGGGTTGGCTGGGACAGACCGGCAATCTGGATGCCGGGGGTCCACGCCAGCCGGGTGGAGGTGCCGGGCATGACATCGCTGCCGAGAAGTGTGAACACTTCTCCGGGCAGAATCTCCGGCTCCGCAGCGGTACCGGTGTCCTCCGTCGCTACCTCCGGCCCGGGCGGTTCCCCCGTCTGGCCCGTCTGGGTGGCAGGCTGGGCTTCAGGCGGCGGCGCCACCTGTTTGAGATCGATGTTCGGTGCCACCTTGCGGGCCGGCGACGAGGGGGTATCGACTCCGGCACCGGTGCGCGCGCTGGCGGTTGCGGCACTGCGTTTCTCCCGGTCGGCGGTTTTCAGTGGTACCGATTCTTCGACATCCGCCACGCTTTCATCTTCTGCCAGCTCGGCAACCAGCACGTCCGACTTCTTGCCGGTACTGGCTGACCCGGTTTCCCCCTGGGCGGGCGCAGCATTGGCCGACAGGGCCAGCCAGGGTGTGACCAGGCCCGCAATCAAGGCATGGCGAATGGGTGATGAAAGCCGCGTAAACAGCATAGTGGTTTCTGTCCCGTCCTCTCGGTTCAACCGTGTGCGTGCAAGGATAGAGTGGCGGTGGCAGTCTTGAATACGGCTGTAACAAAGGTTTAATGCCGTCTACATGAAAGCCTGAGAGCGGCGCAGGGCCGCCCGGAATCCTTACCGCTGGGGCGTTTTGCATTGCTGTTACATTTATACGCCCGAGCGGAGGCCGACAACAGAAGGGTTTTGCGAAATCCGGTGTGCGTCTGTTACGTCCGGTTAGTTCGCGTGTACCAGGTGCCATTGGTCGCCGTCCTGGTAGGCCCGGTGTTCGGCCTCCAGCTTCAGCAGGTGCGCCAGGGCCGACCGTGCCGCCAGGCCGTGAATGGCGGCCGGTACGTCGTCATAGGCCCTGGCCGTTAGCGACTTGAGATCCGTCGGCGCCAGGGTCTCCAGGGCCCGCATCACCTTGTGCTCCCGGGACAGCCGGTGGGTAATCAGGAAATCGATGACCGCCGGCGGGTGCCCGATCAGAAAGCCATGGGCCGGCGCAATGAACCGGATGGACTCTGCCAGCAGATCGTACAGCGACTCGATGTAGGCTTTCATATCGCCGTCCGGCGGATTGATCACCACCGTGGAGCCCTGCATGATGTGGTCGCCGGAGAACAGCAGCTGCTGGTCTGCGAGCAGGTAACACAAATGGTTGGAGGCGTGCCCGGGGGTATGCAGCACCTTCAGGATACCGGCCTCGGTCACGATCAGATCGCCATGCTCCGGCTCATCGTCGGCCACAAAGGTCTGGTCCTGGCCCGCACCCTCCGGCGCCGGCCAGCCGAACACCCGGCAACCGGTCCGCGCTTTCAGCTCGGCCACCGCCGGTGAATGATCCTGATGGGTGTGAGTCACCAGCACCTGATCAATCACCCCGCCGGTCAGTTCCAGAATCCGCTCGATGTGGGTGTCCTTGGCCGGGCCTGGATCTATCACCGTAAACTGCTCGTGGCCCAGGATGTAGGTATTGGTGCCAGGCCCGGTCATCATGCCCGGGTTGGGCGCTGTCAGCCGCACCACCCGCGCGGCCACCTCAACCGGCTCCCCCGGGACGATCTCCGCCTTCGTCGAGCCCTCGCCCTCCGGATCCAGCTTCACCGCCTCATCGTAGGCCGGCGCACCGGGTTCCAGGGTTACCGGTTTGCCCTTTTTCATGGCCGGCCATGTCTCGCTCGGATAGGGCTCCGGCGGATTGGCATGGGCGTAACGCATCAGTGCGTCGGTGGTGTCAAAGTCACTGAGAATCCGCAGCGTGCGTATGGTTGGCAGCCCCAGCAAACGCCGGCCGTTGCGATGCTCTTCCAGCGCCTGCTCCGGCCGCAGCCAGACATGATCGATGGTCTCAATGCCATCGTGACTGGCCAACTGGCCCTCCGGCAGCGGCGTCACGAAAAACCGCGTATCAAACCGCCGCGGCGGCCCCGGAGGCGTAATCCAGTGCCCGAGATAGGCCAGCCGGTCCAGAGGAATCGACAAACCGTGCTTCCGGCACAGCTGGGCCAGCGTCAATTCGCCATCAAACAACGCCTGCCTGTCACCATGGGCCGGATGATCCCCGGCAACCGGCTTGCCCTGTTGATCCATCGCCACCAGAATCCCGGACTCCTCGAAACACTCCCGAACCGCCGCCAACATGTAATCCGCGCCGCCTTCGTCGACGCTTAACGTCTGACTGATCTCGGCGTCGCCGGCCCCGATCGCGTGCTCCCGTCCATGGGGTTCATGTTCCTCAACCCGGCCACCGGGAAACACAAAATACCCGGGCATAAACACGGCGTCCCAGGTGCGTTGAAGCAGCAGGACTTCTATGCCTACCGATGTATCTCGGGCCAGAACAAGAGTGGCAGCAGGGCGAATTTCCATAAAACTCCAGATGCGTTCGTTGTTTTTCAGCGCGCGAAAAGAGTAAGAATGATGGTTGGGAAAGGCCTTCCAAAACTGTCTGTCGCCACGGATGGTGACAGTCAAGCGTCACAGGGACGTGCCGCCAGGAGCGCGTTTTGGAAGGCCTTTCCCAACCATCACGCCGCCGCAGTCTGGCGCGCAAAGGTTTCATCTCAAGATAACCGATTTATACGGCAAGATCTCAGGATGAACACCAAAGTCGAAGGGCGTATCATTCACGCCCCAATGCCCAGCAAGAACAGGACACCCCAGTGGCCCGAATCAAACTCGCCTTCCCCGACGACGCCTTCTGCTTCGAAACCCGCATGCCCGTGCGCATCACCGACATCAACGGCGCCAACCACCTGGGCAACGACGCCCTGATCTCCATGCTCTCCGAAGCCCGCGCCCAGTTCCTGGTGAGCTACGGTCTTCAGGAAGCCGGCAAGGACGGCACCGGCATCATCGTCACCGACCTGGCCACCATGTACCAGTCGGAATCCTTCTTCCCGGAAATGCTGCGCTTTGAAGTGGGCGTGATGGACTTCAACAAGTACGGCGGGGATTTCGTGTTCCGGGTTACCAAGGCTGAAAGCGGACAGCCGGTGGCCCTGGCCAAGTATGGATTCGTGTTCTTCAACTACCAGCGCAAGGAAGTGGTGCCCATGCCCGAGAGCTTCCGCTCACGCTTTGCCTGAGGCCATCTCGGCCTTCAGCCGCGTCATACCCGCCCGATAGAAACTGTAGGCCATGGCGCCGGCGCACAGGTTGCCCACCAGGGCACCGCTCATCAGGCCATAGATGCCGTTAAGCTGGCTGCCAACCCACAGCAGAGGCAGGAAACACAGAAACAGCCGAAGGGTGGACACCAGCAGCGCCCGCATCGCCAGCCCCAGAGCATTGCACACCGACACCATCAGCATGCACACGCCCAGGCCACTGTAGCTCAGGGGCACACGCACCAGGTACCCGGCCAGCACCTCCTGAACCGCCTGGTCGCTGGAGAACAGCTCGGACACCAGCCCGGACGCGACCACCCAGATCAATCCAATGGCCAGCTGCCAGACCACCACAAAGCGCACCGCCAGCCGTACCAGCCGCCGGATCTGCTCAATGTCGCCGGCCCCCAGCATGCGACCAATCATTGGCGGCATGGACATGGTCAGCGCAAGCACCACCACAATCGAGAAAAACTCCAGACGGGTGCCCAGGCCCCAGGCGGCTACCGCAGCCGAGCCAAAGCCGGCCACCAGGGCGGTGGCAAGCATGGCCGAGACTGCCGGCATCAGCTGGCTGACCATGGCCGGGGCCATGATGCCGTTGAGCTGTTTGAGGGCCTTCCAGAGTGCCAGTTCCTGCAGGTCAAACCGCACCCAGTGCCGCTTCAGCAACTTGGGGTAGATCACCAGGCAGCCCATACCAAACGAGGTTACCGTGGCCCAGGCGGCACCGGGGAGGCCCCAGTCGAATACGAAGATGTAGAGCGGGTCCAGGGCAATGTTGGTGAGGCTGGTGGCGACCATCATGTACCCCGGCAGTCTGGTATCGCCGTGGGAGCGGCACACGCTGTAACCGAAATAGAGAAAGGCCCCGGTCCAGGCGGCGATCAGCCAGGGAATCCAGTACTGGTGAATGAGCGGCAACAGCGACTCTTCCGCGCCCAGGGCGGTCATGATCACTTTCTGCAGTAACCAGAGGGTGACGCAGATAACGAGTACCAGACTGCCGCCCACGGTGATGATCAGCCCGCCGAGCCGGAAGGCCCGCAGTTCGTCGCCGGCGCCGAGCGTGCGGGAGACGATGGCCGTGGTGGCAATGCCCAGGCCCACCTGCAGGCCGATGATCAACTGCTGCATCGGTAGTGTGAAGCCCAGGGCAGCCAGTGGGTCCCGGCCGAGCTGACCCACAAAGGCGCTGTCCGCCAACTGGAACGTCATCAGCGACAGCACCCCGAAGAGCATGGGCCAGGTCATGCTGTAGAGCTGGCGGGCCAGTGATGGGTTCTGGGTGGTGGTTTGCACGAGGTGTTGGGGGCCTTCGGTTTTTGGGGAGGGAATTCTAACAGGTCCGCGCCTCGGTGTTAGCAAAGCAGCCGGCACGGCTTTCCAAGACACGCCGTGAACCCGTCCATGGGGGCTTGGCATCGCCATCCCTGGCAATGCACAGTCTTGGAAAGCCGCGCCGGCTGCTTCGCCCGAACCCCGGCGATACGGCCAGCGGCCGGATCATTGATTGCCGACTTTATAATGCCTTCAAGGCGGCGTCGTAATCCGGCTCGTTCTTGATCTCGTCGACCAGCTGGCTGTGCAGGACCTTGTTGTTCTCGTCCAGTACCACCACCGCTCGGGCGCAGAGGCCGGCCAGGGGGCCGTTCTGGATGGCCACGCCGTAGTCCTGCTGGAAGCTGTAGTTGCGGAAGGTGGAGAGGGTTTCCACGTTCTTCAGGCCCTCGGCTCCGCAGAATCGGGCGGCGGCGAACGGCAGGTCGGCGGAGACGACCAGTACCACGGTGTTGTCCAGGTTGCCGGCTTTTTCGTTGAACTTGCGGGTGGAGGCGGCGCAAACGCCGGTATCGATGCTGGGGATGATGTTCAGGATCTTGCGCTTGCCGGCCCAGTTGTCCAGCTTCACTTCTTCCAGGCCGCTGTTGGTCAGGGTAAAGGGCGGGGCGTTGTCGCCTTGCTGCGGGAATTTGCCGCTCAGTTCCAGGGGGTTGCCGTCCAGGGTGACGCTGCTCATGGTGTGCTCCTTGGTGTCTGGGTGAGAGTCTTACGTACTCTGTGTAGACCACTTTGGATGATTTTGCATTCGGGCTTCGGTCAAGGGGCAGGCGGTGGATGGCTCTCGAAAACACGCTCCTTGCGGCACATCCCTGTGACGCTTGGCTGTCGCCCCTCAGCGCTAACTGCTCCTGCGTCGCACTGAGGGTCCTGGGCAGGCCATCCCTGACCAGCCCGTGAAGAGCTCTCGCTCTTCACCCCTGGCGACAGACAGTTTTCGAGAGCCATCCACCACCTGCCCCCAGAGTATCTGGGAAACTCGAAGCCCTCAGTTTTTTGCGAGCGAACGGAGACTTTCCTGAGTTTCAAAGCCCTTGGCCGGAAACCGCTGAACCAGCAGCAGGTAACAGGCCATCGCAAAGGCTGCGCAGGCGGCGATGATGGTGGCCATGACCAGGGAGGTGCCATCGTGCAGATGGCCGACGAGTACGCCGGCGAGGGCAGCGATGGCCATCTGGGTGAAGCCGAACAAGGCCGAGGCGGAGCCGGCCATGGAAGGGAAGTTGGCAAGGGCGCCGGCCATGGTCTGGGGCAGCACCATGCCGGTGCCGATCATGAACAGGGCCTGGGGCAGGATCACCGCCCAGACGTTGTACACCTCGCTGACGGCCAGCACCGCCATCAGGCTGCCGCCAGCGACGGCAATGATCAGCCCGCGAACGAGGATCTGGTCTGGCGACAGACGGCTGCCCAGGCGCACCGCTGTCAGGTTGCCGGTAATGTAGCCGGCTACCATGCAGGCGAAGTACAGACCGAACTGCTCCGTGGGCACGCCCAGGAAATCGATTAGCACGAACGACGAGCCGGACAGGAACGCGAACAGACCGGAGAAAATCAGTGCATTGGTCAGGGTATAGCCCAGAAAGCTGACATCCCTGGCGATCGTCCGGTAGTTACGCAGCAGGCTGCAGAGTTTCAGGGACTGGCGATGCTCCGGGCGCATGGGCTCGGGAATCCCGAAAGCTACCACCACCGCCATCACCAGCGCATAACCACCCAGCGCCAGAAACACCGAGGCCCAGCCCAGGTTGGCGGTCAGCAGGCCGCCGATAGTCGGCGCCACCGCCGGCGCCAGGGCCATGATGCTGGCCAGGATCGCCAGAATCTTCGCGGCCTCGCGAGGTGTATAAATGTCCCGGATCGCCGCCCGACCCAGAACCGGCCCGGCCGAGCCGCCCAGGGCCTGCAGGAACCGGCACAGGATCAGGGTTTCAATATTGGTGGCCAGGGCACAACCAATGCTGGCCAGGGCAAACAGCACGAACCCGCCAATCATGATCGGCTTGCGACCGAAACGGTCGGCCAGGGGCCCGCAGATCAACTGGGCGATGGCAAACCCGACCATGTACAGGCTGAGCGTCAACTGCACCTGATCAACGCCGGTTCCAAAGTCGGAACCGATCTGTGGCAGTGCCGGTAAATACATGTCCGTCGCCAATGGCCCCAGGGCTACGGCGGCGGCAAGTAATACGGTTGTCCAGACACTGGTCAAAGTCAGCATGGGTTTCCTGGTGCGTTGTTATCTCAAGAGTTCAACAGGTCGGGTCGGGTAGCGCTCTCCAAAACTGTAGAGGGCCATGGATGGCCCGAAACAAGCGCACATGGATGTGCTTGTAGCGTGTTTTGGAGAGCGCTACCCGACCCGGCCGATAGGGGAGTACAGGCAGTCTAGGGCAGGGGTGCGAAGAAGATAACGGCGAGAAAGCTCATACAACCTATGAGCAAAACTAATTGATTAATGCTTCAGGGCATTAAGCCCCGCCGCCACCGCATTCACCTGATTGCGCAGCCACTTGTGGGCCGGATCGTTCTGATTGCGGCGATGCCACAGCATCAGCAGGGTAAAAGGCTTGAAATCAAAGGGCAGGGGCACCCAGGCAAAATCCCGTAGCAGGTGCTGACTCATACCCTCCGGCGCCGTAGCCAGCATATCGGAACCGCGCAGAAACTCCGGCAGCCCCGAGAAGTTCGACACCGTCACCACATTGCGACGCACCATGCCCCGGGCCTCCATGGCGGTTTCCACCGTCGGCTTCTCACCGGTGGCAAACATCAGGGCAATGTGGTCCGCCTTCAGGTATTCCGGCAGGTCTGCCGGCGGCTGCCGCTGCGCCGGATCGTAGAACACCACCATGCGGTCGGCCATCAGGCCGCGCTGCATAATGTCCGTGGCTTCTGGCGCGTGGGGGGAAATCACCAGATCGCAGACATCCTTGCGCAACAGATCCGCCCGCGGAATTCCCGACGGAATCACCTGCACGCGGATACCCGGGGCTTCCCGGCGCAGGGTGCGCACCAGCCCCGGCAGCAACAGATCCCGCTGGTAGTCATTGGCCGCAATGGTAAACGTGAATTCCGCCGTGGCCGGGCTGAACGGCGGGCCTGCGGACAGGGACTGCAGATCGTCCAGGATCTGGCGCACGTGCGGGCCGGCCTGGAGCGCGTAACGGGTGGGCACGATGCCGCGCCCGGATTTCACGAACAGCGGGTCGCCCAGGGCCTGGCGCAGGCGCTCCAGGGTATGGCTGACCGCCGACTGGGTCACGCCCAGCCTGACCGCGGCGCGCGACACGCTGCCCTCATCCAGCACCGCCAGGAAGGTGGTGAGGGCGCGAAAATCCAGGTTCAATGTATCAATCGGGTTCATGAATGGCAGTCTAACCCGCCATCCCGTAAACCGCTACGGCGACGTAGCCCACCCGTTCGCCTTCAGAAAGGCCAGCATGCTACCGGCCAGTTCCGAGAACCAGGGATTGTAGGTCAGCCGGCTGGTGAACACCGGCCGCTCGGTGTCGTGCCATGCGCTGAACCAGAGCTCTTCCTCTGGCAGCTGCCGGCAGTCCTCCAGGGACAGGTTGTTGGGTTCCAGGCAGCGCTGCAGCGGTGCGCCCAGACCGTAAAGCTCGTTGTTTGGCGAAATCAGCAGCGACTGGTGGGAAAACTCAAGAATGTTGGCCTCGGGCAGATAGCTGTTCAGGAACTGGATGCGATCGTCCGCCATCGCTTCCGGCCAGGGATTCCGCGTATCCCGGAAAATCATCATGGTGTTGGCCGGGTGGGTGAAACGCTCCCGGAACCGGCTGACCAGATATTCCAGGTTGATCACCGAATCTGCCTCCGTGGCCGCCAGGAACAGCGGCATCTCCAGCGAATCAGGCTCCGAAATGCGCTTCTGGACCGCCGACATGATGATGTCGAGCTGACTGCCTGCATTGAAGGAAAACGACTCGTACTTGACCGGATTCAGCTCCGGCTCCTTCTCCACAAAGTCGCCGAACGCATCGGCAATGGGCGCCAGCCAGAGGTAATCCCGCAGGCCATTGAGCTGCCAGGCCGGGGCCACGGCGATCAGCCCCGCCGGCCGGGGCCCGTTGTCGGCCAGGGCGTAATCAGTTGCCAGTGCACCGCCCAGGGAAAACCCGCCAATGAAGGCTCGATCCACCGCCTGTGACAGGGCAGTGAAGTGATCCCGCACCTGCGCCCGCCAGACCTCGGCGCTGGCAGTCACCATATCGCCGGGCCGCGTGCCGTGACCCTGCAGCAAGAGCGTGCGGACCTCCACGCAATGCGCGGCCAGATACTCGGCCAGATCCCGGAACACAAACGGTGAATCGCTCAGGCCATGCACCAGCAGCAGCCCGGTGCGCTCGCCGGATGGGCAACCAGCCGCCGGCGCCCTCCGGAACGGCAGGTTCCATTCCACCTGCCGGTCGCGCTCAAAGCCGTTCACCGCCACAAGATTGGTGGCAACGAGAGCCCGCACCGATGCCACGTACCGATCAAAGTCCTCCACCGGCCCGGCAGAGAGCATCGATGGCCCGGGACGGTAAAGGTTTCCACCGGTTGCGCACGCTGTGGTGGCAGCCAGGGCAAGAGTGACAGTGAGGGTTCGGAAAATCGTCATGATTGGCCGGTCCACGGGGCTCCTCTGAATGATCATGCGGTTTTGGTTGCTCCGATTGAGCGATCGTTCAATATCGGCTAGTGTCTCTCAGATACGACAGCATAACCGCGACCGGATGAGGAGCCCGCACAATGACCATGACCCTGGCATTCGACGTATATGGCACCCTGGTGGATCCCATGGGCATGTCCCGCCTGCTGGCGCAGGACGCCGGCGACCGGGCCGAAGCGGTGGCTGCACTCTGGCGGGAAAAACAGCTGGAATTCTCGTTCCGGAAGGGCCTGATGAAAGTCTACGAAGACTTCGGCGCCTGCACCCGCCAGGCCCTGCGCTACGCAATGGCGACCCACAAGCTAGCGCTGTCTGACGACCGAGAGAATGCCCTGATGGGCGCCTACCTGTCGCTGCCCGCGTTCGACGATGCCTCGCCGGCGCTGAAAGGCCTGAAAGGAGACTACCCGCTGTTCGCGTTCTCCAACGGCAGCTATCCGGCCCTGGAGAATGTGCTCGGCCACAACCAGTTGCTGGACCAATTCGATGGTCTGGTCTCGGTAGATGACATCAAAAGCTTCAAACCCGATCCGGCCGTCTACACCCACGCCCGCAGGGCCACCGGGGCCTGGGACAAGCCACTGTGCCTGGTTTCGAGTAATGCCTGGGATGTGATTGGCGCAAGGGCAGCGGGGTTGCTGGCGGTCTGGGTGAAACGGGATCCGGACAAGGTGTTCGAGGACTGGGGAATCCAGCCCTCGGCGGTGATCAACAGTCTGTCAGAACTGAAATCGACCCTGAAAAACCTCTGAAGCCAGCGGAGGCAGGTGTTGGGGTGGGGTTTCCAAAACTGTAGAGGGCCATGGATGGCCCGAAACAAGCGCACAGGGATGTGCTTGTAGCGTGTTTTGGAAACCCCACCCCAACACCTGCCGGCATGCTCAAAGGTAAAACAGGTCAGTCCGACCGCTCGGCCAACCACTCAGCCATTGCCAGCCAGCTCTCCCGAGGCGCCTTGCTCCCCGCCAGAATCCCCATGTGCCCACCCGGCACCACCCGAAACGTCTTGTCGGTGGAACTCACATGATCCATCACCCGCTTGGCCGCGCCTTCGGTCACCAGCGTATCCTCGCGGCCGGCAATAGCCAGTAAGTTGGCACTCACATTGTCGAGCCTGGCAATGTCCTCGCCAATCTGGATCTCGCCCTTCGAGAGCTGATTATCGATCCATACCCGCACCATCGTGTCCTGAATCACCCCGCCGGGGTACGCCACCATACGGTCGAGGAACGCCGAGGTGGTGGCATGGTTGGTAACAAACTCGCGATCACCGAGCCGGATAATCAACTCCCAGTAGCTCATCACACTGGCGATCGGATTGGTGAGCTTGAAGCCAATGGTGTTGGCCCAGCCTGGTGTGTGGAACCAGTGCGGCTTCACATTGTGCAGGCGGAACCCGCTGCGCTTACGGATGAACCCCGCTACATCCGCCAGTCGCTGGTTCAGCAGCCCGAGGATGCCGGAAGCATGACTGTCGATGGGCGAGCCCAGCACAATGGCATTGCGCACGTGCTGATCGTTGCTCAGGGCCGAATAGAACAGGGTGAACATGCCGCCCATGCTCCAGCCATGCAGCGACAGCTCCTGCTCACCACTGTGCTCGCGCACCCGGTTCAGGTAGGCCGGCAGCAACTCCGCCACATAAGTGTGCAGGTTGTAGTGACTGTGCTCCCGGGTGGGAATGCCCCAGTCGATCAGATACACCTCAAAGCCCTTGGCCCGTAAAAAGCGCACCAGACTGCGCTGGGGAAACAGGTCGTAGATCAGCATGTTCACCGCCAGCGGCGGCACAATCACAATCGGCGTCTTGTGGGCCTTGCGCTCCACGGGGATGGTCTCGCCGTCCAGCTCGATAAAATCCTCGGCCAGGGGCGGGTAGTAGCGCAGACTTACCAGACCATCGGTGAACAGGGTTTCAAACGGCGTTTGCCCGGCCTGAACCAGGCTGGCCGCCCGGAACACCCGGTCGAAGGCGTTACCGGCGTAGAGTGTTGCCTGCCGGGACAGTCCTGCGGCGCGTTCAGCAGCAGATTTGACGAGATTGGGCATTGGGGTGTCCATGAAGAATCGAAAACTCAGGGTAGGGATTATCCATAGTCGGGCACCGGGTACCATGGCAAAACTGTCCAGATTGATGGGCAAACCGGTCACTTCCGGCCACTGCCCAATCTGGACTTGGGTTGGTATGATTGCACCCGATTTGGAAACAACAACCAGAAGAACAGGATTGCCATGCTCAGCTTTCTGCCTGCCCCCGTGATCGGTGTCATCAACTCAATCCTGCTGGGAATCAATACCCTGGTCTGGTGCGTCCTGCTGTACATCCCGGCCATCCTGAAGCTGATCATCCCGATCCACGGCTTCCGCGTGCTCTGCACCAAGGTGATTATCGCCATTGCCGAAGCCTGGGTGGCCTGCAACACCGGCTGGATGAAACTGACCCACGGCACCAAGTGGGAGGTGCAGGGGGCCGACAAGCTCAAACGTGAGAGCTGGTACCTGGTGCTGGCCAACCACCAGAGTTGGGTCGATATCTTTGCCATGCAGCGGGTGTTCAACCGACGGGCGCCGTTCCTGAAATTCTTCCTGAAGCAGCAGCTGATCTGGGTGCCGGTGATTGGCCTGGCCTGGTGGGGCCTGGATTTCCCGTTTATGAAGCGTTACACCCGGGAATACCTGATCAAGCACCCGGAAAAGCGCGGAGAAGACCTGCGCTCGACCCGCCGGGCCTGTGAGAAATTCCGCTACACGCCGGTCAGCGTGATGAACTTTGTGGAAGGCACCCGCTTCAGCCAGGCCAAACACGACAAACAGAAATCGCCCTACCGGCACCTGCTGACACCCAAGGCCGGCGGCGCCGCCTTTGTGCTGGATGCCATGGGTGATTCCATCCAGACCCTGGTGGACGTGACGATTGCCTACCCGGATGGCGCACCGACGTTCTGGGAATTTCTCTGTGGACGGGTGGGGGAAGTGAAGATGGAAATTCACACCCACGACATTCCCGACGAACTCAAAGGCCGGGACTATTCAACCGACGCGGAACACCGGCGGAACGTGAAGAACTGGCTGGCGGAGCAGTGGCAGGCCAAGGACGAGCGTCTGGAGCGGATGCTGGCCCGCTGAAACGGATTCAGCGGTCGGCATCGTCCTCCACCTCATCCGGGTGCTCACGCTTGTAGCGCTCCCACTCTTCCCAGTCGTGGGGAGTTCCGGCGTGGGGCCGGCGCAGGTGCCTGGCGTGCTCCATGGCGTTATGGCGCAGGCTGTGGTCCCGCTCTTCCTCGTCCTTGTCGAAGCCGTACTTCCTCAGAAATTCATCAGGACTGATGGGCATGGCGCACCTCCCTCAGCGGACAATGTGCTCAATCACGTCTCAAGGTTTACGATGCGCCTGCCCGGGTGGTTTTTCAACCGTTGTCCGAGCCTTCCGATACGCCGGTTTCCGGGGCTTCCACCAGTTTGAAATTGATCTGTCGACGCTCCTCGTCCACGCCGGTAAAGGTCACGGTTACCGGTTGCTCCAGCTGGAAAATCCGGCCGTTCTTGTTGTGGATAAGGCGCAGGGTGACCGGATCGAAGCTGTACTTGCCTTCCAGATCCTTGCAACTGACGAAGCCTTCCAGGCCGTTGGCGTCCAGGCGCACAAAGAAGCCGGCCGGCACGGTACGGCTGATTACTCCGGCCATGGGCGTCTCGCCCAGGGTTTTCGCGTAGTCGCTCTTGAGCCAGGCCTCCAGACTGTTGGCCGCCTGCCGGGCCCGCAGCTGGGCGTTCTGAAGCAGCTCCAACTGGCCGGCATTCAGTGGCTTCATGGGGGTATCCCACAGGGCGGCCTTGATCAGGCGGTGCACGTAAAAGTCCGTGAACTTGCGCAGCGGTGAGGTAAAGGTGGTGTAGGCACTCAGTCCCATGCCCTGATGGGGTGCGGGCTCAAAGCCCAGCTCCGCCCGGGCCAGCTGCCGGGACAGGATGGCTTTCACCGGCACTTCGGCTTCCAGGGATTCGGTCTCCTTCATCAGGGTCCGGAAACCCTCGGCCTGATGGGCATCCACGCCGGCCAGGTGTGGCGCGTGTGCTTCCAGCAGCGCCCGGATGTTGTCGGCGCGGTCGTCCCGCAGACCCGGGTGCTGGATAAACAGGCCCGAGGCCTGGCCCGTCAGGAAATCGGCGGCACAGCGGTTGGCCGCCACCATGCACTCCTCCACCAGGCGATGAGCCTCGTTCTGAACCGACGGCTCGATCAGGCGAATGCGCTTGTTCTCATCCAGGCGCAGCCGGAATTCCGGCCGGTCGGCGCTGAGCAGGGCGTGTTCGGCCCGCCATTTGCGCAGCGCCGTGGCGGCCTGGTGCAACTGGTCCAGGCTATTGGCCACCGGCTCCGGCAGGGCCTTGATCTCGTCATCTTCACGGCCTTCGATCAAATTGGAAACCAGCTCGTAGCTCAGCTTGCCCTTGGACTGGATCACCGCCTGATGAAAGCGGTAGTCGCCCAGGCTGCCGTCGTTGTTGACCTGGAGGTCACATACCAGTGCCAGGCGCCGTACCTCCGGCATCAGCGAACACAGCCGGGTGCTGAGGCTGTCCGGAAGCATTGGGAGGGGCTCGCCGGGAAAGTAAATGGCGGTGGCGCGGTTAAACGCCTCCTGTTCGGCGGGGCTGTCCGGTTCGATCACCGCGGTCGGATCGGCGATAGCAATGGACAGGGTCCAGCCGGTGGCGTTGGGTTCGGCCAGCAGGGCGTCGTCCATGTCCTGGGTGCCGGGGCTGTCGATGGTGACATAGGGGCGGTCGGTACGGTCTTCGCGGCCGGCTTCGCGGCTGGTCAGATCGCTTTCGGTCAGGGCGTCCGCCTGTTTCCGGACCGGCTCGGGCCAGGTGTCGGCCAGATCGAAGGTGGCCAGGGTAAAGGCGCGCTCGATGCCCGGTTCGCCGGCCTTGCCGATCACCCGCAGCACCCGGGCCTGGCCTTTGCCGTCCTTGATCGGATGCCGGTGAATCTGGCAATAGATGTAGTCGTCCTGCTGGGCATTCATCCGTTCCTTGGGCGGAATGAAGATCCAGCGGTTGATGCCCGGGGTTTCGGGCACCACGAAGTGGCCCTTGCCCTTGACCAGGTAGCGGCCAACGAAGGTGTTCAGCCGGGTCTCCAGCAGCTCATCCACCACGCCCTGGGTTTTGCCTTTCTCCACCTCATGCTCGGTGACATTGACCCGGTCCCCGGGCAACACCTTCTGCATTTCCTCTGGCGGCAGGAACACGTCGCGCCCCTCGTCCAGAGCCACAAATCCGAAGCGCCCGTTGGTGGCTTTGACGGTGCCGGGAAAAACCACCTTGTTTTCCTTGATATCGGATTTCAGCTGGCGCAACTGGCTAAGGGCGTCGGCATTGAGCATGGAGTAAACCTGGCTGGGAAAAATGAATGATGGGGCGGAGTATAACGGTTATGGCGCCATGCGTCAGATACCCGGTGTCAGCCTTCAGATTTCAGCCCAGAAACGCTGCAGGTTGGCCAGGGATTTGGTCAGCAGGTCGAATTCCGCGGTCTTGCCTTCCCGCTCGAACAGCTGCCTGCGGGCGGTATCGATGTCGAACAGCACCTCCCGCTGGGCCGGATCGCGGATGGTGCTCTGGATCCAGCCGATGGCCACGCGGCGCTGGCCTCGAGTGACCGGTTGCACCCGGTGCAGCGTAGAGGAGGGATAAATTACCGCCGCCCCGGCAGGCAACTTGTAGGACTGCTCACCGGCCGTGGTATCAGTCACCAGTTCGCCGCCGTCGTAGCTGTCGGGGTCGTCCAGGAACAGGGTAAAGGAGATGTCGGTGCGCAGCCGGCCGTCGCCACGTCCCATGACCGGATCATCCACATGGTTGCCGTAGGTCATGCCATCTCGATAGCGGCTGAACAGCAGAGGTGTCATTTTCGCCGGTCGCACCGCCATCTGGAACAGCGGGTGGCTCGTGAGTGCTTTTTCCACCTCCGTCCGGAGCGCCCTGGCGGTGTCACTGGCCATGGCCATTTGCTCGTTGTTCTTCACCAGCCGGGCGTGCCAGCCCGCGGTTTTGCGACCGTCCTCAAAGTGGCCGTCGTCCAGCGCTGCCCGGACGCGGGTCAGTTGTTCGTGGTTCAGGATGTCGCTGATGCAGAGAATCATCGGGTCTCCAGTTCTTAATGGGAATAATTTGCAATCACTATATAGTTTAGAGCATCATGCACGACCATGTCAGAACCATCAATAATACCGTCATGGAAAGAGCGTGGCGGGCTTTTTCAGGAGAGAAGGATGAACAACCAGAAGCTGAAACTCTGGACCGGCATCGGCATGGCGACCCTGCTGGCCAGCTCCGGCGCGATGGCAGACCAGCACGGTGGAGAGCACCACGACGAAATGATGACCTCCGGTGCCCACGGCGGCGAGGGCGGTGAAGGTGGTGAGCACCACGGTGGAGAAGGTGGTGAAAAGTCCACTCACGGCGGTGAGGGTGGCGAGAACCACGGCGGCGAAGGTGGTGAAAAGTCGGCCCACGGTGGTGAGGGTGGCGAACACCATGGCGGTGAAGGCGGTGAAAAGTCTGCCCACGGTGGTGAAGGTGGCGAAAACCATGGCGGCGAAGGTGGCGAAAAGTCTGCCCACGGCGGTGAAGGTGGCGAACACCACGGCGGCGAAGGCGGTGAAGCCCATGGTGGTGAAGCCGGTGCCGCGTTCAGCTACTTCGCGGCTGGTGGCGAAGGCGGTGAAGGTGGCGAAGGCGGAGAAGGCGGAGAAGGCGGAGAAGGCGGAGAAGGTGGCGAAGGCGGTGAGGCCGGAAGCGCCATATCTTCCGTCAAGTCCGACGGCGCCTACGTGGCCATGCTGCACATGATGCAGGGCCATCTCATGGCGGCCCGGGAACTGATCAAGGCCGGCAATGTGGCCGAGGGCCGTCCGCATCTGACCCACCCCTGGGCAGAAGTGTATCCGATGGCCGATGCCGGCCTGGAAAGCCGGGGCCAGAACACCCTTGGCAAGCACCTGAAAGCGCTGGCAGAGAACGCCGGCAAGGTGGAGAAATGGGGTGACACCAGCAAAACCTTCCAGGCAGCCTGGGTAGACATCGAAAAAGCCATCAAGTCGGTGGATGGCCAGAGTGCTGGCAGCGTCTCCAAGGTTGTGCTGTCGCTGACCAAGCAAGCGGTTCTGGAATACGACGAAGCGCTGGAAGACGGGCGCTTTGTAGCGGAGCATGAGTACCAGGATGGCCGTGGCTTTGTGCTGACTGCCCAGGATTACCTGAAGAACAACCAGGGGATGCTGAAAAAGCAGAACAAGGAAGCCTGGCGCGATGCTGAAAAGGCCCTGAGTGAGTTGCAGAAGGCCTGGCCGACAGCGCTGCCGCCGAAGCAGCCTGCCATGTCGGTTGCCAACCTGTATTCGGCCCAGGCTCGCCTGGAGCTGGCACTGGCACCGTACCTCTACTGAGGTGGTGAACGGCCGGGGCCTATGGCCCCGGCATTCCTGCCCCTACCCTCAGCTTTCGGCGCCAGCCCTGGCATCCCCGGAAGCATCAATACAGACCTGATTGCGACCGTTGGCCTTGGCCCGGTAAAGTGCGCGGTCGGCGTTTCTCAGAATGTCGTCCATGGTGTCATCGGGTGAGCAGAAATAACCGCCGATGCTCACGGTCACCGCGGTTCCGGTTTTCCGGCTTTCCTGTTCCACAGACGCGTGAATGCGACGGGCAATACGAGTCAGCGTGTCTTGATCACAGGGCGACAGCACCACCACGAACTCATCGCCGCCCCAGCGTCCCGGATGATCGTAGGGCCGCACGCCCGCCTTCAGCCAGAGTGCCACCCGGCAGAGGATCTGGTCACCCGCCTGGTGTCCCAGCTCATCGTTCACGCTCTTGAAGTGGTCAATATCCAGCCAGATGATACCGAAGCCCGTGCCCTGGCGCTGGGCCCTCTGGATTTCCTCATCCAGGATCTCGTCGAGGCCCCGGCGGTTCTTCAGGCCGGTCAGCGGGTCGATGCGGGCGAGGCGATTCAGCTCCTCGGTGCGTTGGGCCACCTTGGCTTCCAGCTCCCGGGTGGACTGGCCCAGTGTTTGTGTCATTTTTTCAAAATGATCCGCCAGCCAGCCGATTTCATTGTCAGGTTTGTCCAGCCGTGGCAGGTCAAAGCTGCCTTCGCGAACCTTTTCCACGGCTCGCTCAAGGCCCATGATCGGCTTGAGAATGCGGGATTGGATAATCAGGTGAAACACCACCAGGGTGACCAGCAGGGCGGCCAGAAAAACCGCCACCAATGGCCATAGATAGCTCTGGGGCAGCAGGGTGTTGAGATCCAGCAGGGTAATCTCGAACCAGCCGATGGCCGGCAGGAAGGCCACCCCGGCCAGGTGCTTGCGCCCGTCCACGGTGACAAACCCGCTTTCTACGTGCCCCGCTTCGGTACTGCGTTTCTTGAGCAGCTGGAGCATGCCCAGGATCTGTTGCTTGTCCTGAGGGTCATCAAACAGCAGGTCGACGGTGTTTTTCTGGCCTTCAGGCTTGATGATGCTGGCAAAATCGATGTAATTGCGGTCGCGGTAGAGCTGGATGGCGCCGTTGTAATCGACAAACAGGGTGGTGATGCCTTCCTGACCAATGTCGACGATGTCCTGCAGGAAGCTGTCGAGGTTCAGGCCGGTGCCCACCATGCCGACAATGGTGCCTTCCTGGTTCCGCATGAGGACGTCGATCCAGAGCTTGGTTACGCCTAGCTCGGTGTCGGGGTTCACGTTCAGGTGGAAATCCCGGCCTTCCTCAATCAGCTGGAAGAACCAGGCGTCGTCGGGTTTTTCCGGATCCAGGACATAGCGGAACTGCTCACCCGCGTATTCATTGGCGGCATTGTTGTAGTAATAATGGCCGTTGGCCACCAGGGCGACGAAGTAGCTGTTGTCCCGGAAACTGGCGCGAAAGCTTTCCATCTGCTGGATGGCGGTGTTCTTCAGGGAGGCGTCGTCGGGATTTTGCGCCCACTCGACCAGCGCCGATGAGCGTGCCATCTGTTTGGCAAGACCGATTTCCCGCTCCAGCGATTGCAGCAGGCGGGCGCTGTCGTAGCGCACCTGGATTTCCGCTACCTGCTGGCCCCAGCGCTCAATGATGTCTTCCGACAATTCGCGGTAGGCCAGCCAGGAAGCCACCGATGCCACGATGATCAGGCTGGCGGCCAGACCGAGAATTCGGGTTTTCAGGCTCAACGAGGGTCCCTCTCCGTTCGTTCCGTATCTGCTGGGTCGGGTTCATGATAGAACACCGATTGGCCAGAGTGTAGAAAAAACGGACAGGGAGACCGGTTGCTCCGCTCAGTTGTGCTCGGAGAAAATCCGGGTTTGCCCGGCGTCGTTGAACAGGATCACCTTGTAGTGGTCCTTGCGGTCACCCATCTCCATGCCCGGGGAGCCGGCAGGCATGCCGGGCACGCTGAGGCCGGTGGCCTGCGGTGCTTCACTGAGCAGTCGCCGGATGTCCTGTGCCGGCACATGGCCTTCAATCACGTAATCACCCACGAAAGCCGTGTGGCAGCTGCCCAGACCGGGCAGCAGGCCGGCATCCACCTTGATTTTGCCCATGTCGTTGGTGTTGGTGGCCTTCACGTCAAAGCCATTGTCTTCCAGATGCTTGACCCAGTCGGTGCAGCAGCCGCAGGTGGGAGACTTGTACACGTGAATGCTCTGGGCGGTACCGGCGGCCAGGGCAGAGGTACTGAATCCGAGAGCTGCCATCAGGCCCAGGGCCAGAGTGTGTTTTTTCATCGCTGTTACCTCAGTGGTGGTGTTGATCGTTGTTGGTGCCAGTTGAGCCGGAGCCGGACAGCCAGAACCACCAGACGATGGCGGCCATCAGAGCCAGTCCTCCGACGTTGACCAGTAGAGATTCCATCAGTTCCGCTCCTCTTTCAGGGTGGCTGTCTGCCCGGGGGCATCCAGGGTTGGCCGTTGGCTGGTCCGGAACAGACGCAGCCGGTTGGCATTCGACACCACCGTCACCGAGGACAGGGACATGGCGGCGCCGGCCAGAATCGGGCTCATCAGTATTCCCCAGATAGGGTAGAGCAGCCCGGCAGCCACCGGAATACCCATAGTGTTGTATATGAACGCACCAAACAGGTTCTGGTGAATGTTCTTTACGGTAGCGCGGGAAATCTCGATGGCGTCCGGCACCCCGTGCAGTGACCCACGCATCAGCGTGATGCCGGCGCTCTCGATGGCCACATCCGTGCCGGTGCCGATGGCAAAACCCACATCGGCGGCGGCCAGGGCCGGGGCGTCGTTGATGCCATCGCCCACCATGGCCACGGTGTAGCCTTTGCCGCGCATTTCGCTCACCACTTCCGCCTTGTCTTCGGGCAGCACTTCGGCCCGGTAATCGTCGATACCCGCCTTCGCGGCAATGGCGCGGGCGGTGGCGTCCACGTCCCCCGTGACCATCATCACCCGGATCCCGGCATCGTGCAGACGGCGAATGGCGTCCTTGGAATCGGGCTTGATGGCATCGGCGACACCGATCACCCCGAGGGCGCGGGTGCCCAGCGCCAGGAACAGCGGCGTACCGGCTTCGGAGGCCACGGTGTCCGCGGAATCGGCCAGCGCCCCAAGATCAATGCCCCGGCTCTCCAGCCACCGGCGGTTGCCCAGTCGCAGGGGCTGGCCGTCAAACTGGCCTTCCACACCCTTGCCGTTGTGGGCCTCAAAGCCGCTGACCCTGTCCGGGCGAACGCCCTGTTCCCGAGCCTTCGCGAGGATGGCTTCGGCCAGCGGGTGCTCGGAATGCTGTTCCAGTCCAGCGGCCAGGGCCAGCAGTCGATGGTCGTCGCCGTCTATGCTGTAGAGGCGGGTGACGGTGGGATGGCCTTCGGTGATGGTGCCGGTCTTGTCCAGAATCACCAGATCCAGCTTGCCCGCCGTTTGCAGGGCGTCTCCCTGACGGATCAGCGCACCGTACTCGGCGGCCTTGCCAACCCCGACCATCACAGACATGGGTGTGGCCAGGCCCAGGGCGCAGGGGCAGGCAATGATCAGTACCGTGGTGGCGGCGACCATCATGTGCACAATTGCAGGCTCCGGCCCCACGTTGTACCAGACCAGTGCCGAGACAATAGCAATCAGCATGACCGTGGGCACAAACACCGCGGAAATCTTGTCGGCCAGCCGGCCGATGGCGGGCTTGGAGCCCTGGGCTTTCTTCACCAGCCGGATGATCTGCGCCAGTGCGGTTTCGCTGCCTACACGCGTAGCCTCGTACACGATGGAACCATGAGTGTTCATGGTGCCGGCAGACACCTCGTCGCCACTTGCCTTGCTAACGGGCATCGGCTCGCCGGTCAGCATGCTCTCGTCGATGCGGGTCGAGCCTTCGGCGATCACACCATCCACCGGCAGTTTCTCTCCGGGACGTACCCGGATGTGATCGCCCTTGCGAACCTCTTCCACCGGAATATCCCGCTCTTCGCCGTCGCGGATAACCCGGGCCGTTTTCGCCCGGAGGTCCAGCAACCGGCGCACCGCCTCAGAGGTCTTGCCCTTGGCCCGCAGTTCCAGGGCCTGACCCAGGTTGATCAGGCCGATGATCATCGCGGACGCCTCGAAATAGACATGCCGGGCCATTTCCGGTAGCGCGCCGGGCACACTGGCAACCACCATGGAATAAAGCCAGGCGGTCCCGGTACCCAGGGCAATCAGGGTGTCCATATTCGCGTTGTGATGCCGGAAGGCCTTCCAGGCCCCGGTGAAGTAGTGCCCACCGGTGGCCGCCATCACCACCAGAGTCAGCAGGCCCAGGCCGAGCCAGGCGCCCTGGTTGGCCCCGGTAACCATCATGGAGCCAAAGCCCATACCCCAGACCATCAGACCCACGCCGAGGGTCAGGCTGACGGCCATCTTGGCCAGCAGGACCCGGTATTGCTTGCGATCCTCGGCCTGTTTCCGGTCGTCGGCCTCGTCTTCGTCCTCAATCACGCGGGCCCCGTAGCCGGCGCTTTCAACCGCCTGAACGAGAGCCGCCGGATCGGCGTCGCCCGAGGCCGTCGCGGTATTGTCCGCCAGGTTCATATGGGCATGGTGCACGCCCTTGACCGACAGCAATGCCTTCTCGATGGTATTCACGCAGGAAGCGCAGGTGGCCCCGCTGACTGACAGATGGACCTGATCGTGTTCCGCAGCCGGCGTTTCCCCGGTGGCGCTATCGGCTTCGGGGGTGTCGTTCGCAGGCGAATGCGCCTTGTCTTTTTGCCCCCCGCCGGCACAGCAACTGGCAGGTTCAGGATTTGTTTCCAGTGGCTGTGCGGGGTAACCGGTCTCGGTCACGATCCGGGCCGCCTCGGTGGCATCAATGCCCTCCGGCAGCGCTACCGTCTGGTTGGCCAGATCCACCTCAACCAGGTCGGCATCGCCGGTCAGTGATTCCAGGGCGTTGCGAATCTTCTTCGCGCACCCCTGGCAAGAGGCCCCGGAAATACTGAGAGCGGTTTGTATAACAGGTGCATCATTCATTCGAGGTCACCTCCTCGTAGTCTTCTGACGGGCAGCAAGACTCTGCATCGTCCCAGTGTTCAATCAAGCGACAAATGGTGTGGCCGTCCGGCGTGCCATCCGGCATGTCCTGCCAGGCAGCCAGCGCTGAAGTCATCCGTTTACGCAGTTGCTGCAATTCCCGGATTTCCCGCTCAACCTCCGCCAGACGCTGCTGAAAGACGTCCCGCACCATCGGGCAGGGCGAATTGTGATCATCAGCCTGATCCAGAATCTCCCGGATCTCGGGCAGCGAAAAGCCCAGCTGCCGGGCCTTGCGAGCAAAACGTAGCCGGCGCAGATCCTCGGTGTCGTACTGCTGGTAGTTGTTGTCCGGATTCCGGGTCGGGCTGAGCAGCTTCTCCCGGGTGTAGAACCGAACGGTATCCGGATTCACGCCTGCGGCTTCTGCAATCTCTTTTACTTTCATCGTCTTTTCACCCAGCCATCCTCGATGGCTTCAGGAATCAAAGAATGGAAGTCGGCCCCGGCACGGCAAACTCCAGAACCATAGAGTAAGACTAAAACCTGTGAGCTACTCACAGGTCAAAGGTTTTTGAAAGGAAAAAGCAGGGAGGTTTACTGACCCCTGGCGCGCAGGAAGGTCCCGCAGGTCTTGCACTGGTCCGGCGCCATCAGCTTGGCCTGCCAGCCAATCTTGTGGCCACAGGCGGGACAGGCCAGCTTCAATTGCAGCAAGATGATCGGTGTAATCAGGGCTGCGATCAGCACACCCAGGGGGCCCCAGCTGTCGTCACTGGACAACCCGAGCTGGCTGCTGAACACCAGGATGACGGTCAGCGCCACGAAGGCAAAGAGGAAATAATTGCGGTTCCAACGCTCCCACTGGCGAAGCTTCTCGTTCTGTTCCGGCGTCAGATATTGGGCAGACATAGTCACTCACTCGAACCGTTTATCCGTATCTTGGGGTCGGATCGCCGCCATTACAAACTCGATCCCTCGGCCAGGCCCGCAACCAGTATGCCCGACGCCAGCGCCTGCTCCAGATCCCGCGCCGGAATGGGTCGGCTGATCAGGTAACCCTGGGCAAAGTTGCACCGGTGCCGCTTCAGGAACGCCAGCTGTTCCTCGGTTTCCACACCTTCAGCCACCACCTGGATGCCGAGATTGTGAGCAAGATTGATAACCGCCCGGGTGATCACGGCGTCGTCGTGGCGCTCGGTGACCTCGGTAATGAACGAACGGTCGATCTTCAGCACATCCACGGGGAAATCCCGCAGGTAACCCAGCGAGGAATAACCCACCCCGAAATCGTCAATGGCCAGGTGCACGCCCAGTTTTTGCAGACGCGACAGCTGGTTGCGGTTGCGCTCGATGTTCTGGATGAAAATTTCCTCGGTGAGCTCGAATTCCAGGCGCTCGGCGGGGACATTCTCCGCCTCAAGGGCTTCCCGGATGTGATCCACCAGGGCCTCATCGTCCAGTTCCCGGCCAGAGAGATTCACGGCAATGCGCAGGCCTTCCTGCTCGGTGCCTTTCCAGTCTGCCAGTTGCCGACAGGCGGCCATCACCACCCAGCGACCGATATCGGTAATCCGGCCGCTCTCCTCGGCCAGCGGGATAAATTCACCCGGGGGCAGCAGGCCCCGTCGAGGGTGCTGCCAACGAATCAGCGCCTCCACGCTCTGGATCTCGCCGGTGTCCAGGTTCAGTTGCGGCTGGTAGAACAGGACGAACTCGTCGTTGGTGAGAGCCTGGCTGAGGTCCTTGTCCAGCTCCAGTCGCATGACCTCGCGTTCCTGCATGCCCTCGGTGTAGAACTGGTAGGTGTTCCGACCCTGTTCCTTGGCCCGATACAGGGCAATGTCGGCGTTGCGCAGCAGGGTGTCCGAATCCAGGCCGCTCTGGGGATACACCGCCACCCCCATGGTCGCGGTGATGCTGTGGGCCTGGCCCTGTACCTCGAAGGGCTGGTCGAAGCACTGCTTGATCTGGCCAAGAAGGTGAATGATATCGTCGAGGTCGTCGACCTGCTGCTGGCACACCATGAATTCGTCGCCGCCCGAGTAGGCGACGAGGATCCGTTCGTTGCTCAGGCGGTTGAGTCGTTCGGAGACCTTGATCAGAAGCTCATCGCCGAACTGGTGGCCAAGGGAATCGTTCAGCGTCTGGAAGCGGTCCAGGTCGAGCATGATCAGGCCAACCTGCCGCATTTGCCGATCAGCAATGTTCAGGGTGTGCGCCAGGTCTTCCATGAAGAACCGACGATTGGCCAGGCCGGTGAGGGTGTCGGTGGATTCCAGGCGGGCCAGATCGATCTGGATGGCGGTGCGCTGGGCAATTTCCAGGTCCAGTTCCCGCCGGGTTTTCAGCAGCGACTGGTTGCGCTTGAGGATCAGCTGTACCAGCAGGGTAGTCAGGCTGGTCAGCAGGCCCATCAGCAGGAAGGTCGTGAAGGTCAGCGTTGGCCAGTTGCTGTACTGGTTCTCAACCCAGGTCTTGGCCGGCTTCAGGGTCAGAGTCCAGTTCAACGTGGGCAGGTCTACCGGCAACGAGTGCGAGAAGGTGTCGCTGACCGGCAGGTCGTTGTTCAGCTGGTAACTCAGCTCGCCGGCTTCGCGAATCTCCACCCGGAACGATTCCAGCACCCGCTCGGTGAGCAGTTGCCGGGCCAGTATCTCCATCCGGAACACGCCGGCGATAAAGCCGTTATTGTCCGCACCCGAGCCTATTGGAGCGTAGATGACCATGCCCTTGCCGCCCTGGCGAAGATCAATAATACCGGACAGATCCCAGTTGCCGGTGCTCTGGGCAAGGGCCAGCGCCCGGCGGCGCTCATCGTTGAAGGCGACGTTATAGCCGATCACGTCCTGGTTGTCGGCCACCGGTTCCAGCCACCGGATAACGTAATCCCGGTCAATCCACTCGATGGCCTGGTAAACGCCAAAATCCTCCAGGTAGTTCCGGGCATCCTGGCGCCAGGTCTCGAGGGTAATGGACGGATCGTTCTGGAAGCGCTTGGCCATGCGGCGAATGGCCTCGGCGTGCACCAGAAACTCCCGTTGCAGATGATTGGCCATGGCCCGGGTTTCGTTGGCCAGGTTGGCTTCAATCTGGGCCTTGTCCTGTTGTACCAGTCCGTAGCGCAGGCCTGTCGCCAGACCCAGGAAAACCAGAAAGATCACCACCGGAAACACCGGGCTCAGCAGGCCCGACACAACAGCTTTGGGGGGCGATGCGGGTTTATCCACAGTTTACTCCGTGGCCATGTACGGTGGTGCAGGCACGTTGCCGGCGCCAGCAGAAAAATGAACCATTTTGATCGGTTACCGCCATCAGTTGCTGGTAGGACGAAAATGCGGGAATTACTTACGTGGGTCGATTATGTCAGACCCTGAGGGGCGGTTACAGCAGAGTTGCGAAAGTGTGACGCAGTTCCTGATCCAGATCAGCAATCAGGCCCGTTTAGCGATACCCAGGCGGGGAATTTCCTGTTTTGGGCAGTGGTCCATGACCACCGTCAGGCCAGAGGCCTCGGCCCTGGCGGCCCCCTCCTGGTTGATTACGCCAATCTGCATCCATACCACCGGGATCTTGAGCTCTATGGCCTGGTCAATCACGGGGTCGGTGCGTTCGGGAGCCAGGAACAGGTCAACCATATCGACCGGTTCCGGCAGTTCCGGCAGATTCCCGTACACGGTTTCGCCCAGCAGCTGTTGGCCAGCCAGGCGAGGGTTCACCGGAATGACCCGGTAACCCTGGTTCTGGAGGTAGGCCATGACGTCATGGGAGGGCCGGTGGGTTTTCTCACTGGCACCCACCAGGGCGATGGTCTTGACGGAGCTCAGGACCTGGCGGAGCTGTTCAGGCGCGTCAGTCGGCATGGCGGAGAGTGGCTCCAGTTCAGGGACGATGCGCTTCAAGGCAAACGGAAACGGACTGCGCGAACCTTAACGCGTGGGGCTTGTCGATTTCCACCTGCGCCCATTGCACGGCCTCGTGTTCCATGACAATGGTCAGCACCTCATGTGTGAGGCGCTCGAGGAGGGCAAAGCGGTTGCCGTCCACATGCTGGATGATCTGCTTGGTGATGGTGCGGTAGTTGAGGGCGGCCGAGATCTCGTTTTCATTGATGGCCGCTGTTGCGTCATAGGTCAGGCGTATGTTGATCAGAACGTCCTGTTTGTTATTGATCTCCTCTTCCTTGATGCCAATGTAGGCTCGGAGCAGCAGATCCTTGATCCGCACTGTTGCCTGGCGATTCCCGCTAACCTCTGTCATGCCGCTTTCCTCCGGGAGCTGATTGATCAGCGGTGGCCGCCGATCAGGTTCAGAAACTCGGTACGCGTTGCCTGGGATTTACGGAACTGACCCAGCATCATCGAGGTCTTCATCCGCGAGTTCTGCTTTTCCACACCCCGCATCATCATGCACATGTGCTGGGCCTCGATGACCACCGCCACGCCCTTGGCGTTGGTAACGCTCTCGATAGCCTCGGCTATCTGACGGGTCAGGTTTTCCTGGATCTGCAGGCGACGGGCGTACATGTCAACGATACGGGCAAACTTGGACAGCCCCAGAACCCGACCCTGGGGCAGGTAGGCAATGTGGCATTTGCCAATGAACGGCAACATGTGGTGCTCGCACATGCTGTACAGCTCGATGTCCTGGACCACCACCATCTCGTCCATGGCGGACTCGAACACGGCGTTGTTGACCAGGTCGCCGAGATCCTGTTGGTAGCCCCGGGTCAGGAACTGCATGGCTTTGGCTGCCCGCATGGGCGTGTCCTGCAGACCTTCGCGATCAGGGTCTTCACCCAGCCCGCTGATAATGGCCCGGTAGTGCCCCGAAAGGTCGTCTAGGAGTTTGGTCATAATCTTGTCCGGTTAGCTGAATCTGTCGAGGGCCAAAGCTTAAGGCAATTTGCCCGGCATCGCATCTCCAGCATGTACGGGCAGGTTGCAGAAAAAGACCACTGTGGCTGTCGTGCCGGGGTTGCCGAGCGCCCGGGCTATGGCAGCCGGCACCGGTTTGTTCTACAGTTTCAGCCTGTGTCGATTCGCTGGGAACAACGCATGGAACAGGTGATACCCAATGTCAGTGGTGCGGCCGCCACAGGACGTCAGGCCGGCACCCTGGAAGGGTGGCAGCATGGAGGCAAATGGTTCAGCTACGAGGGTCATGCCATTTTCAGCCGCATGGCCGGTCAGGGTGAACCGCTGGTTCTGATGCACGGTTACCCCACGGCCAGTTGGGACTGGAACCGACTGTGGCCGATGCTGGTACCCCACCACAACGTCCTGACCCTGGACATGCTGGGCTTCGGGTTTTCCGACAAACCGGCTGGCTATCCCTACAGCATCCAGGACCAGGCCGACCTGTTTCAGGGCTGGATCGAACAGCTGGGCCTGTCGTCGGTGCACCTGCTGGCCCACGATTACGGTTGCAGCGTGGCCCAGGAGCTGATGGCCCGGGAGCAGGAAGCGAGCCTGCCATTCCGGATCCGCACCGTGTGTTTTCTCAATGGTGCGCTTTTTCCGGAGGTACACAATCCTTTGCTGATCCAGAAGCTGTTGCGCAGTCCCTTTGGAGGGCTGATCAGCCGGGGCCTGACCCGGCGCAGCTTCGAGCGCAACTTCCGGCGCCTGTTCGGGACCCATAATCCGCCGGATCGCCAGGACATGGAAGATTTCTGGTACCTGCTCACCTACAACAACGGGCGTGGCATTCTGCATCGCCTGATTCAGTTCATGGAGGAGCGCCGTTGCCACCGCAACCGCTGGGTCTCGGCAGTGCAGAAGGCGGACCAGCCACTGCGACTGATTTCAGGCACTGCCGACCCGGTCTCGGGCGCGGCCATGGCCCGCCGGTATCGGGAGCTGGTGGCAGACCCCGACGTGGTGTGCCTGCGTAATATCGGCCACTATCCCCACCTTGAAACCCCCTGGGATGTGTTCAGCGCTTACCGGGATTTTCGCCAGCGTGCTGCAGGCAACTGAGCCGGATCAGGTTATCAGCCCTGGGCGGAATCGGCTTCATCGATGGCTCCCCGCCCGATCACCGGCAGCGGTCGGGCCGCGTTGACCACCTGGTTGCGGCCCTGGGATTTGGCCTGGTACAGGGCCTGATCGGCCCGGTTAAGCCACACCGACCAGGTCTCACCCTTGCTGACTTCTGCCACACTGGCACTGGCGGTGACCTTGATGTCCTCCAGGAATGGCCGGGCGCTGATGCTGGTCAGTAGCTGGTGGGCGAGGGCGTCGGCATCTTTCTGGCGGGTTTCCGGCAGCACCAGCATGAACTCCTCGCCGCCAATCCGGAACAATTGGTCGCTTTCCCTGAGACGCTTGCGCAGTCTCAGGGCCAGCTCCCGGAGCACCCGATCGCCGGCCAGGTGGCCCCATTGGTCGTTGATGGTCTTGAAATAGTCCAGGTCCAGAAGGATCAGGCTCGAGACCCGCTCGTACCGCTCCCGCATCTGGATCTGGCCATTGAGGATATCGGCCAGTTGCGACCGGTTCAGGCAGCCGGTCAGCGGGTCGGTGGTGGCCAGACGGGTTAACTCCTGCTGGAGCTTGCCCACCAGCCAGGCGAAGATCATGGCAAACAGGCAGGTCAGGCCCAGGGAAAAGGTGATGCGCCAGAAGTCCGCCTCGGGGAAGCGAAGAAAGGACACCACCGCCATGATCACCACAAACACAATGTTGCTGCCAATCGCCTCCCGCAGGGGCAGCAGGAAAAACAGCGCCGTGGCGGCCGGGTAGGCCCAGTACAGGCCGGCATGACCATTGATGTGCGTGGAGTAGGCAGCGCTCACCACCGCGAGCAGAGGAAACAGGCGGCCCTTGAGGAAATAGGTGCCCCGGAGCTTCAGGAAGGCGATCACCAGCAGGGCGTTGACACAGAACAGCACGAGGATGGCAGAGAGCAGGTAATGGGACTGCTGCCACTGCACCATCACCAGCGGCGCGACGGCAATAAAGGCCCAGAAGTGCAGGTGGTACACCAACTGCCGCTTGAAACCGAGCACCGCCAGGGTCGGGTTGGCGGCCAGGGAATCGGGGGGTACAGAGAAATTCACAGCCTACTCCTGCTGTCTGGTTCTTGAGCGCCCGCATCCGTTGTCGGGCCGGTCCTTGATTCTGGCAGAGCCATGCTCTTACTGAAGCAGATGACGTCATTAATGGCCACCATTAGTTTTGTTCAGTTGGCCGGCGGATGTCCACTTGGTTAAACTTCGCGTGAGATTTTCAGGGAGCAGCTCCAGGGACCCATCCAATGACCGCAATCCAGACCCGTGAACCGGCACTGACCATCCGCGCAGGCAGGCGCGCGCTGCAGCGACTCAGGGACAAGCCGCTGTCGGCGGAAGATGTTCATGTTATACCCGGCGCCGCAGGGGGTCCCAAAGCACTCGGTATCAGCGGCCTCGACAAGGCCATTTTCGGCGACTGGCTGCCCCGTGTGCCCCAGGAGCGTTCCCTGATTGGCTCCTCCATCGGCAGCTGGCGGTTTGCCGCCATCGCTTCTTCGGACGATCCCCGGGCGCAGCTTGCCCGGCTTGCAGAACTGTACACCAAGCAGCGCTTCGCCAAGGGCGTCAGCCCCGCCGAGGTCAGCCGCAAAAGCGTGCTGTTCCTGGAGGAGCTGCTGGGTGGCCGGGAACAGGCGATCCTCAACCACCCCTGGTACCGGCTGAACATTGTGGTGGTGCGCAGCCTGGGAATGCTGGCGGAGGACACCCGTGGACGGCTTGGCCTTGGCCTGATGCGCGCCATCAGCGCCAACATGGTCAGCCGTCGGCACCTTGGCCGGTTTATGGAGCGGGGCATCATCCACGATGCCCGCCTCAAGGCGCCGGTTGCCAAATTGGTGGATTTTCCCAGCCACGAAGTGGCCCTGACGCCGGACAACCTGCTGTCCGCGCTGCTGGCCTCGGCGTCCATTCCTCTGGTGATGTCGGGTGTGCGCAACATTCCTGGCGCACCGGAGGGCGTCTACCGTGACGGCGGGCTTCTGGACTACCATCTGGACCTGCCCTACCAGCAGCCCGGCGTGATCCTGTATCCCCATTTCACCGATCGCGTGGTGCCCGGCTGGTTCGACAAGTCGCTGCCCTGGCGGCGGGGGGACGCTACCCGGCTACAGGATGTTCTGCTGATTGCCCCGTCAAAGGCGTACCTTGAGTCGCTACCCGACCGCAAACTGCCGGATCGTAAGGATTTTGAACGCTATGCCGGTGACGACGCCGGTCGCGAACGGGCCTGGCGACACGCGATTGCCGAGAGCGACCGGCTTGGGGATGAGTTCATGGAGCTGGTGGAACAGGGGCGGCTCGCGGACGTTGCCCGGCCACTCTGAGAGGAGCGGCTATACTGGAGGGCGCCCGTTGACGAGCCCGGAGGAATCCATGGCAGAAGAACCCGTTGTCGCCCGCACCACCCCATGCTGTGTCATGGTAGAGGCGGGCAAACACTACCTGTGGTGTGCCTGTGGCAGGAGCGCAAACCAGCCCTTCTGTGACGGCTCCCATCAGGGTACCGGCCTGACACCGGTGCGCTTTGAGGCTGAAAAAAAGGAGTGGGTCTGGTTTTGTGGCTGCAAGCAGACTGGCCATGCGCCTCTGTGTGACGGTAGCCACAAGCACCTGACCTGAGTAGCCGAGGGCAGCCGGGGAGAGCAGCCGGGGTGAGTAACCAGGGTCACGCCGGCGGCGAGTGAGCCACATGATGGAGCGTGCTGACCCGATAACCGGACAGGCCGTGAACCGTGTCTTTCAGGGCCCTGACCCGAAGCACCACCGGCACCCGGTTTTCCTGGTCATGGTGCAAGAGGGGTAGATCAACCCGCTCGATGGCGTTGTCCCGTCTTGCCGCCGCCAGTGCCTGCCGGAAGTGGGCCTGGCACTCCGGCGCCACCAACGCTTCCATGGCCTGTCCCGCGAGGTCGGTCGGTGCCCGGTCCAGAAGATCTGCGATCTGCGGCGATACAAATCCGATTCGTGCGTTCTCGTCGAGCTCCCAGATTACCGCTCCGGACAGCGCCACCAGATCCCGGCTGCGCTGTTCACTGTCATTGAGTGCCTGCCGAAGAATCGACTTTTCCACCTGCAGATTGGTGATCTGTTGATCGGCACCGGATTCCCGGTGCTCCAGATCATGGAGCTCCAGTGCCTGGTGATACAGCCGGCGATTCAGCACCAGCGCCAGACCGGCGGCCGCCAGGCTCAGGGTTCCGCCGACCAGCCAGATGGTCTTTCGGGCATTATCGGCGGGGTTTTCCAGGGCAGTGGGGGCAGGCAGAGTGGTGACCATCCATTGCTCGCCGAGGGCGTTGACTTCGGTGCGCAGGGCCCGGGTCGGATCCAGGGAGCCGTCGATTCCGATTTCCAGGAGCGGTTCTTTGGTGTGCCGCTCCAGGGTATCAATGCGCAGTCCCAGGGTCTCGGGCAATGCGCCATCGAACAGCCCCACCAGCCAGCGTGACGCGGGCTGTCCGCCCGCCTCGACGGCGCGGGCGGCCTCCGGCGTGTGGATGAGCAGATGGTTGACCAGCGCCTGGTGCTGGGCGTAAAAACGGATGTCGGCCGCGGCGGTGGCGCGTCTGGCCTCAAGGTGGGCGGCCAGTACGGTTGTCACCAGTCCGGCAGTAAGCAGGAGCAGGGGTACCCACAGCCCCGGCCAGACGACCGGTTTGCGACGTTCCGTGGCCTCTGAGCGTTCCATGGCAGCTATCCTTTGCGGCGGGGTCATTAACCCGGGATCACCAGCATTCTCTCGCTACTACTCTAGCCCAGCCGGGGCGAACAGGGAAAGGCTCAGCTCTGGCTCCGGCCGGCACTGCCATACACCAGTAGAAACACCGAGAACGCGGTCACCACCACTGACGGACCGGCGGGGGTGTCGAGATGCCAGGACAGTGTAAGCCCGCCAGACACCGCGACAAAGCCGAAGGCCACCGCCAGGGCCACCATGATCTCCGGGTTGCCGGCCAGTCGCCGTGCCGTGGCAGCAGGGATGATCAGCAGGGCTGTGATCAGCAGTACCCCGACTATCTTCATGGCCACGGCGATCACCAGTGAGAACATCAGCATCAACACCAGTCGCAGGCGCTCCACCGCCAGCCCCTCGACCCGGGCCAGCTCCTCGTGGATGGTGGCCATCAACAGCCCCCGCCAGAGCACGGCCAGCAGTGCCAGGATCAGCGCCGCGCCCCCATAGATCCAGAGCAGGTCTTCCCGGCTCATGGCCAGCAGGTCGCCAAACAGCAGACCCGTGAGGTCCACCCGGATGTCCGGCATGAAACTGAGGGTGACCAGACCTATGGCGAGGGAACTGTGGGCCATGATGCCCAGCAGGGTATCGGTCGCCAGGGTACGGATACGGGAGAACAGCACCAGGGCCATGGCCAGCACCACGCAGACAATGATCACGCCCAGGTTCAGTGGCACGCTGATCAGGAAGCTCAGGGCGATGCCCAGCAGCGCCGAATGCGCCAGGGTGTCGCCAAAATAGGCCATACGGCGCCAGACCACGAAACAGCCAAGGGGGCCGGCCACCAGGGCAACCCCGAGACCCCCGATCAGCGCGCGCCAGAAGAAATCGTCGAGCAGGGCATCAATGATGGGCATGGTCACACCCCTGATGCTCGCCTTCCTGGCTACGGGTTTCGCCATGCACCACATTGCCGTGCAGATCGTGGCGATGGTTGTGGCGGTGATGGTACACCGCGAGGGATTCCGCCACCGGCCGTCCAAAGGTCTCGATAAAGGCCGGATCGTGGGAAATGTCCTCGGGGTAGCCGCTGCAGCACACGTGCTGGTTCAGGCAGATCACCTTGTCGGTGGCGGCCATCACCAGGTGGAGGTCGTGGGAAATCATGATCACGCCGCAATTCAGCTCATCCCGCAGTTGCCGGATCAGGTTGTACAGGGAGGCCTGGCCATTGATATCAACACCCTGGGCTGGCTCATCCAGCACCAGAAGGTCCGGCTGGCGGGCCAGGGCCCGGGCCAGCAGCAGCCGTTGTTTCTCGCCTCCGGACAGGTGGTGCACCGAGGCATGCAGCAGGTGACCGACGCCGGTTTTCTCAAGGGCCGCTTCGCAGCGCGACCGGGATTGACCGCTGAGCAACATGAAACGCCGCACGCTCAATGGCAGCGTGGCCTCGAGGGTCAGATGCTGGGGCACGTAGCCAACCACCAGGTTGCGGGCCAGTGAGACCTGTCCTGCGGTCACGTTCTGGAGTCCCAGCACGGCCTTGATCAGCGTGGTCTTGCCGGCACCGTTAGGGCCGATGATGGTGATGATGTCACCCCGATGCACCGTGAGGTTGACCCGCTCCACGACCGGTCGGGTGTCGAACTGCACGCTGACATTCTGCAGGTGGACCAGCGGGTCACTCATGGCCTGGCTCCGCCTGGCAGCGGGGGCACAGGCCGGCAATCTCAAGTGTTGTGTCCTCGGCCTGAAATCCTTCACTGGTCGCGGCCCGTTGCACCTCGGTGGACACCGAGGGTGCCGTGAGTTCCAGCACGTTGCCGCAGGCACGGCAGATCAGGAACATGCCGGTATGGGACTGGCCAGCGTGAGTACAGCCAATGAACGCATTCAGTGAGGCGATACGGTGCACCAGGCCGTGCTGTTGCAGGAAATCCAGGGCCCGGTAGACCGTCGGTGGCGCCGCGTTGTGGCCATCGGAGGCCAGTTCGGCGAGTACGTCGTAGGCGCCGAGGGGCTTGTGGGACTGCCAGATGAGTTCCAGTACCCGCTCCCGGATGGGCGTCAGGCGGGCGTTCTGCCGCTGGCAGATTCGACGGGCATCGCCCAGAGCCTGGCTGACACAGGCATCGTGATTATGTGGCCGATAGGGAATGGCTCGCGCAGGCATGGCAGGCACCCTGAAAAAATTTGAAACATTATAACATTTTCAGGCTGGCCTGCCAGGGTGCCCCGATCTCCGGGCGGGCGCGAAGGGGTCAGTGACGGGTCTGGAGAACCAGGGATTCCAGAAACTCCAGGTTGGGTATCCAGGCCTGCTCGCCCTCGATCTCAACCTGCATCAGGTCGGCCGGGCCGGGCTCTCCGTCCAGTTTACGAACCTGGTCCTCGGTCAGCCGCGCCTGGCTGGGAATGCCCTGGGTAACCAGGGCCATGAACGGAATCTCCTGGTGATGCTCGCCAATGGTGTTGAGAACCACAATACGCCCGCGGTTGTCTCCGGGTACTGTGAGGGCCGCGCCATTGGCAGCGTCGTAGGAAATCACGGGCAACTGCAGGCCGCGCCAGTCCAGATAGCCCACCAGCCATTCCGGGCTGTTGGTGCCGGCGTCGGAGCTGGCGTAGTCGACCACCTCAGCGATCGAGACGTTGGGCAGCAACAGTTGGCGCCCGCTCATGGGGATCATGACGCAGGAGAGGGTTTGACTGTTGTCGTTCATGGCGTGTGTCCTCAGGCAGAGTCCCGTTTCTGCCGGCTTTTCAGCAGGCAGGATTCTTCAATGGTTTTTACCAGTTCCCGGGCCAGTTGCTCGGGGGTGCCGCAGAAGCCGCTGCAGCCAGTTGCCGCCACTGAGTCCGGCATGGAACTGTTGCCGCAGCTGGTGCTTTCCTGCACCCAGATACGGCTGCCGTAGGCTTTCAGGAGCGGCGCCGCAATGGCACCGTCGTTGCCCATGCCGGAGAACACGATGGCATGACAGCGAGGGCCGTAATGGTCGGCAACGTTCAACAGCACCTGATCGATGGACGGCCCATAGGGCCCCGGCCAGGGCTTGCTGCATTCGGTAAGGGCGCCCTGTTCGTTGAGCTGCCACTCGTGTTCGACCGGCATCAGCACCACATCGCCATTCTTGACCCGATAGCCTTCTTCGGCCTTTTGCAGCCGGTAATGGGCGTGGCGACCTAGCACCCGGGTCAACACCTCTGTGAAGTTGCCATCAATGTGCTGGGCGTAGATAAAGCCCACCGGCAGTCCGGCCGGCAGGTGGTCGAGAAACGTCTTGACCGCCGCGGGTCCCCCGAGAGAGGCACCCAGAATCCAGACCTCTTCGGCAATGGAGCCGGGTACCGCCGGCGTGATCCAGCGGGGCAGTTCCGGCGAGCGTGGGACCGCCGGAGCATTGTCCTCAAGTTGCTCGAGGCTTGCCTCGGAATCCAGTTGCTCAAGGTGCCCCAGCTGCTGTTCCAGTTTGCCGAGCAGCCGGCGTTCCCAGCGGAAATACTCGGTGCTTCCGGGCTTTGGCGCTTCGTCCAGCCCGAACAGCACCGGTGCCTCGGTATTTTCCAGCAGGTGGTCAAACAGCTGGGGATGGTCGGCTTCATCCTCCAGTGTCACCAGCCAGAGCCCGGCCTCCGGAAAGGTCGGATAGCCCAGCAGCCGGTCGGGGTTGCCTGAAAAACAGACCTCCAGGCCAAACCGGGCTGCGGCGGCCTGCAGCCGATGCCTCTGCAGGACCATGTCGGAGACGATTCCAACCTGTGGCCGGCCCGTATCGCCGGTCATCACTGTCGTCCGGTCAGCCGCTCGATGGTCTCAAGCAGCTCGGTTTCCTGGAATGGCTTGCCGAGGTACTCGTTGACCCCAATGGCCAGCGCCCGCTCCCGGTGCTTCTCGCCAGTCCGGGAAGTGATCATACAGATCGGGGTTTCCTTCAGGTTGTCGTCGTGGCGAACAAAGCTGGCCACCTCGAAACCGTCCATTCTGGGCATCTCGATGTCCAGCAGAATGATGTCCGGCTTGTGGTCCTGCAGCTGGGCCACGGCGTCCAGGCCGTCTTTGGCAGTGATGACTTCCATGCCGTTACGCTCAAGCAGCCTTGAGGTGACCTTCCGGACCGTAACCGAATCGTCCACCACCATCACCACCGTGGCCTGCTCCTCGAAGCGGGCCGACTCGCGGGCCTTCTCGAGGTTGGCCAGACGCTGGCGCTCGGACAGGATGTCGGAACGGATCATCGCCGGCAGGTCGAGAATCACCACCACGTTGCCGTCACCGAGGATGGTGGCGCCGGACACCCCACGCACCGAGCTGAACTGCGGGCCAAGGGATTTAACCACGATTTCCCGGCTGCCCATCAGGTTGTCCACCTGCAGGGCCATCGGCTGTTCCGCACCACGCACCAGAATCACCGGCAGTGGCAGCGCCTGGCCTTGAAGCTTCGGGTGGTGGTCGCTGTTCAGAAGGCTGCCCAGGTACTGCAGGCGATATTCCTGGCCGGCGTACTCATACAGCGGCGCATCGGGCTTGTAGTATTCCTCGAGCTCGTAGGTGCTGACCCGGACAATACCCTCGATGGTGTTCAGCGGGATGGCGTAGAAGTCTTCACCGGTGGACACCATCAGCGCCCGGTTTACCGACACCGTGAACGGCAGCCGAACGGTGAAGGTGGTACCGCGGCCAACGGCCGAATCAATATCGAGGCTGCCGCCTAGCTGCTTGATCTCGCTGGCAACCACGTCCATGCCCACGCCGCGGCCGGAAATCTGCGTTACCTGCTGGGCGGTGGAGAAACCGGGCTGGAGGATGAACTGGAGAATCTCCCGTTCGGTGAGGTCCTCGTCTTCCCGAAGCAGGCCCTGACGGATCGCCTTATCTCGAATCACCGAAGACGGGATGCCGGCGCCGTCGTCGATCATGCGAAGTACCACGTCGCCGCCTTCGCGGGTCAGCGACAGGGTCACTTCACCGGTTTCCGGTTTGCCCGCTTTCTTGCGGTTTTCGGGGCTCTCGATGCCATGGTCGAGGGCGTTCCGGAGCATATGCTCCAGCGGCGCAATCATGCGCTCCAGGATGTTGCGGTCCATCTCGCCTTCGGCGTTGCGAACATCGAAGTCGACTTTCTTGCCCAGTTCCCCGCTGATCTGGCGAACGATCCGGCGCAGGCGCGGCACCATGGAGGCGAACGGAATCATCCGGGTCTTCATCAGACCTTCCTGGAGTTCCGTGTTGATCCGTGACTGCTGTACCAGCAGGGTTTCGGTGTCCCGCACCCGATCGGACAGGGTTTCCCGCAGGTCCGCAAGGTCGGAGGACGATTCCGTCAGTGCCCGGGAGAGTTGCTGGATAGACGAGTAGCGGTCCATTTCGAGCGGGTCGAAGTCGTCGCCGTAATCCGGGCCGTGTTCTTTCTCGGCACTGAACAGGATCTGGGCCTCGGTTTCGATCTCCATCCGGCGCAGCTGCTCGCGCAGACGCTCGATGGTGGCGGCCATTTCATCCAGAGTATGGCCGAAGTCGCTGGTCTGCTGCTCCAGCCGGCCCCGGGTGATACTGGTTTCGCCGGCCAGGTTGACCAGCTCATCCAGCAACGGGGCAGAGACCCGGATGGTTTCCTGAGCCGCACGCTGGGCTTCGGCAGCCTGTTTGCGGGCCCGTGCCGGAGACTTGCCGGGCTTCGGCGTCGGTTCGGCGGGTTTTTCAGCACGGGCCGGGGCTGCCGGTGGTTCCGGTTTTTTCGGCTCGGGTTCGGAAGGAGCGGGTGTGCTCGGTTCCGCCGGCGCCGCAGAGGGCATGGCGGAGCCGGTCTCATAGCTTTTCCGGATCTCGGCCACGAGGGCAATGATGGCGTCGTGATCTTCGGTAATGGCCTGCCACTGGGACTCGTCCGGGGCATTACCGCCAAGGTCAATCAGGCGTGTCTCGAAAGCGTGGGCCTTATCCCCGAGCTGGGTCAGCTGGGACAGACGGGCGCCACCCTTGAGGGTGTGCAGTGCCCGCTGGGCTTCCTGGTTGAAACTGTGGTTCGCGGGCTCCTTGCGCCAGTCATCGAGCAGTTGCTCGAGCTGATCCATGATTTCGCCGGCTTCCTCCAGGAAGATCTCCAGCACTTCCGGATCAATGATGTCCTGGCCGGCCTCTGCCGACTCAGGCTCGGAACCGGCGGTTTCGTTGGCGCTGGCTTCGTGGGCCGCCTGCAGTTCTGCAACCAGCTTGCCGTCGGGTGCCGGCTTGTTGCCCTCTTCGATGCTGTCGAGCATGGCCTTGAGGCTGGCCAGCGCCCGCTCACTCAGGCTGAACAGGGCTTGCTGGTTGTTGGAACCGGAAATCAGGGGATCCAGGGCATCGGACCAGGCCTCAGCCAGATCGGCCACCGGGTCAATATCGGACAGCCGCGCACCGCCCTTGAGCGTGTGCAGTTCCTGTTGCAGCTGGGTAACCCCGGTGAGTTCTTCCGGCTCTTCCCGCCACTGGTCCAGGCATTCGGTGATGGCGTCATGGATCTCCAGGCCCTCGTCCAGGAAGATGCCGATGAGGTCCTCGTCGCTGGCCTGGGTCAGGGTGTCGCTGAGGCTGGTGGTGTCCTCCGCCTGTTCGCTTTCGGAGGTCTCCGTTTCCGGTTCCTGCTCCGGTTCGGCTACGAGCGATGCCCCTTCGGTGGGGGCGGATTCGCCCCGGAGGATGGCCTTAACCCGGGCAACCAGCTCGTCTGCCGGCGGGCAGGGTTTCTGCGTTGCCACCTGCTCCACCATCTGTGCCAGCCGGTCGTGGCAGGCAAACAGCAGGTCATTCATGGAGTCACTGGCTTCCAGCTGACCCTCGGCGACCTTCTCGAACAGATCCTCGAGTACATGGGTGAGGTCGCCGATGGCCTCGACTCCGGCCATCCGGGCGCCGCCCTTGAGGGTATGCACGTCGCGCTGGAGTTCGGCGGCCACGGCCCGGTCGGACGGGTCTTCGGTCCAGGTATGCAGCGCGCTGCCAGTGGAATTGATCAGGTCGTAGGCTTCTTCCAGGAAGATGCCCACCAGCTCCGGATCCAGGTGGGAAAGATCGGCCACGCCGTCCTCGGCGCTGGCGACGTCATCGCTACCGGTCGGTGCTGGTGCGTCAGTATCGTCTTCTTCGACGTCGGGTAGCGGCACCTGGTCGTCGTCGACGCCTTCGGCCTCCGGCTGCTCGTCTTCCGGTACCGACGTGACTGGTCGGCTGCCGGTGGCGCTGTCCATATAGGCGCGGATTTCACTGATCAGGTCCGGGGCCGGGCGGGGCGCGTCCCGGGCTTCCAGGTTTTCCACCATGCCTGCCAGCCGGTCGTGGCACCGGAACAGCAGGTCGGACAGCTCATCGTTGACGGACAACCGCTGTTCGGTCAGCCCCTCGAACAGGTTTTCCAGCTCATGGGACAGGTCGCCTACCGCGGGAATGTCGGCCAGGCGGGCACCCCCCTTGAGGGTGTGCAGGTCCCGCTGGAGCAGTCGAAGAATATCGAGGTTGCCGGTATTCTCGCTCCAGTTCTGAAGCGCCTCGGCAGTGCTGTCGATCAGGTCGCGGGCCTCTTCCAGGAAGATCTCCGCGAGCTCCTCGTCCATGTCGTCGGACTCGGACGTTTCCGGAAGCGGCGGCTGTTCCACCGATTCGGTATCCGGATCGGGCGGCGAGAGTGACTGTTCGTCCTGGTCGAAACTGAGGTCGATTTCCTCAAGGTCGCCGGTGAATTCCTGCTCGAACGCGTCCGGCACCGTGTCGGCTTCGGCCGAGGGCGTCTGGCGCAGGGCTTCCAGCGCCGCCACCATGTCCTCGCTGGATTCGGTGGCCAGTCCTGCGGCCACCTGGTCCATCATGTTGATCAGCTGTTCCTGGGCCGCCCTGACGGTGTCGAAAAAGTCTTCGTCAGCGGTGACGGTCTCGGCAGCCACGCCGTTATAGGTGTCCTTGAGCGCTGCTGAAAGCGCGGCAACGTCGCTCAGGCCGGCATCGGAGGCGCCGGCGGTCAACTGCTCAAGTTCCGAGCGCAGCCGGTCCAGCGCGGTAATTTCCTCCGGGTTGGCGGCCCACTGATCGAGGATGCGGTCAGCGTCGAGAACAATATCGAGGCCTTCGTTCAGGAACAGCTGAACCAGGCGGGAGGACGACTCCGGTGCGTGGGTCTGCTCGGTCTCGACACTGTGGCCACGGAAGGTTTCCTGGCGCAGCTGTTCGAGGCTGTCCAGGAAGGCATCCGTACCGGGGAGCGGCGACTGCGGGCTTCTACGAATCTGGGCCAGGCCCTGGGTGAGAAAGTCGCAGGCGGATTCGATCAGGGCCAGTACGTCGCGGTTTGCCCGTTTGTTCTGGGCCCGGGATTCCTTGACGAACCGTTCAAGCGGTGTGATCACTGCGGCAATCGGGGCGATGCCTGCCGTGTGGGCACTGCCCTTGAGCGTGTGAAGTGCCCGGGAGAGATCGTCGGTATAGGCAACCGAGGTCTTGTCGCCGGCGGCGGTCAGAAAGTCCTTCAGCGTCTGCAGATGGGTTTCCGTCTCACTCTCGAAAATGTCGAGCAGCAGGGGATCAACCACATCCTCGTCGGAGGCTTCCGTTCCGGTAGCGACGGAAACGGCCGGTTCCTCGACCTGGCTTTCGGCGCTGTCTGCCTCGGCGGCGGGCATGGTACTGGCATCGGGGATCTCGCCATTGGCCAGCGCGTTGGCACGGGCCTCCAGGTTGGAGGTATCCACCGAAGGCGCACGGCGCTTTTCGAAATCCTCAAC
This sequence comes from Marinobacter sp. E2, assembly GCF_055755345.1. NCBI lineage: Bacteria > Pseudomonadati > Pseudomonadota > Gammaproteobacteria > Pseudomonadales > Marinobacteraceae > Marinobacter > Marinobacter sp. E2. The sequence continues at coordinate 3,687,011 of NZ_CM146911.1, read as the reverse complement.
CAGGGCGGGCAGGTTGGCGGTGACATCTTCCAGCAACGTCGCGATGTCGTCGTTCATGAAGATGCTGCCGTCGATCACCCGGTTCAGCATGTTCTCGACGGACCAGGCCAACTCGCCGACCACCAGGGCGCCGACCATGCGCCCGCTGCCCTTGAGGGTGTGGAATGCCCGTCGTACCTCAGACAGAGCACTGCGGTCGTCATGCTGACGCAGCAGCATGGGCAGGTATTCGCGAATGGTCTCCAGGACCTCGCCGGCCTCTTCCACGAAGATTTCCAGGATCTCGTCGTCGATCAGGTCGTCTTCGTCGGTGTTTTCGGACGTGTGGGTTTCCGCCGCGGGCTCGGGCGAAGCGTCCTCAACCTGCTCCTCTGTCGCAGGAGCGCTCGCCGCCTCCGCCGCCGCCGTCGGTTCGCCCTCGGCACGGCGGGTGGTGGCCATGGCTTCGGCGCGGCTGATCAGGGCACTCACGTCGCCAGCTGTCTGGCCGTCCTTGAACTCGCGAATCAGCGAGGGAATGCGGGCGTTGACTTCGTCCACGAGGGAGAACATGTCGTCGGTTGGACGCACCGTCTGGTCAATGACGCGATTGAGCAGGTTCTCCACCGACCAGGCCAGTTCACCAATACTGGTGGCACCCACCAGGCGGCCGCTGCCTTTGAGCGTGTGAAAGGCGCGCCGGACTTCGGTCAGGGCCTCGCGGTCGTCGTGGTTCTGGCGCAGGCGCGGGTAAAACTCGTGGATGGTCTCCAGCACCTCTTCCGCTTCCTCGACAAAAATGCCGAGGATTTCATCGTCCAGAAGTTCGGCATCGGAGCCCTTGCCGGCGTCCTCCTGCACGGCTGCAGGACTTTCCTGCGGTTCCTCTGTTGCTTCCACCAGCGGAACGTCTTCGCTGCCGGTTTCGGTCCAGGTGGGCTCGGCACCTACCGGGAAGCCAAGGCTGGCGAGACTCTCTTCAGCCACTCTGAGCACGGAGTCGTTCTCTCCGATGCCCTCAGCCAGGCGCTCCAGATAATATTCGATGCTGGTTACCGCATCGGCCAGGGTATCCAGTTGCTTCCAGTCGGGTACCTGACCACTGCTCAGCAGGACATCGGTAATGTAGCGCTCGGCGGAAGCGAGCATGCTGGCCACCCGTTCCAGGGGAATCAGGCTCAGGCCGCCGCGGATGCTGTGCAGCAGGCCGGGCACGTGCTCGATTTCCCGGGTGTCCCACTGTGAGGCAATGAAGTTCACAATGGCGGATTTGACCTGTTCCAGGGTGTTTCGGGATTCCCGCAGCAGGGCACTGCTGGCTTCGCCCAGCTCTCGCGAGCCGAGGTTCACCGGAGCATCCGTTTCCGGCTGGGCGGCGTCCGGCTGGCCATCGCTCTCCAGCCCGGCCAGGCTGGCCTCGACATAGAGCAGGGCGCCGGCGATGTCCATCAGGGTACCGTCGTCCACCGGCTCCGCCTGGTCGCTGAGCTTCTGTACCAGTTCGACCTGTTCGGTCACTACCTTGCGGGGGATGCCCAGCCCCAGCACGGCCAGGGTGTTGGCCACCTGGCGCAGGCCGGGCAGCAGGTCTTCCAGTTCGCTGTTCTGGCGCAGCTCCGAGCGTACATAAAGGTCAAGCTGGTCCTTCAGTTTCGCCAGTTCTTCGTTGAGGGCGCCGACCACGGAGTGGATAGCGTCCCGACCCGGGCCGGATACGCGGCTTCGGGCCGCATCCACGTCATCATCCGAGGGCAGGGCACGATTCAGCTGGTAAGCGTCACGGAGCGCGCTGATGTGAGGCGTGTCCAGGTCCCTCGCCCGGGCAACGTAATACAGCAGGTGTTTCAGCAGCGCTTCCGGCGCCGGTTGCTGCAGGATGTCGGCGTGCTCGTCTATGAGCCGTCGAATCTCACTGTCCAGTTCCCGCAGCAGGGATTTGACGGCCGGGTTGACCGGATTGACGCGTCCCTGAAGGGATTCCACAAAGCCGCTGGCTGCCTTCCAGACTTCACCCCGCGGAGTCTTCTGGCACAGGCGGATCAGCCGCTGGATGACTTTCTGCATGTAGTCAAAGTGCGCATCCAGATCGGCTTCCCGGATCACGCCGGCGAGGGCGAACTGGTACATCTGGCGCAGCTTGCGGATGTGGCCGAGCACGGTCGGATCCTGCAGGCGCTGGGAAACCTTGCCGCTTACCTTGATGCGGGCAGGCGCCAGATCCGGCTTGAACAGAGAGGTGTCAGAGAGCAGGGATTCACCACGGGCGGCCCGGAGATCGTTCAGCAGGGGCAACAGCACCATCGGGAAATCGTCCCGGCTGGTTCCCAGGTGCTCAAGGTACTGGGGAAGCTGCAGAATGGCCTGCATGAGCACATTCACCGCTTCGTCGGTGTTGGCCACCGTCTCGTTCAGCACCGCCTGGGTCAGCTTCTCCATTTCCTCGGTGAGCAGCGCCGCCCCGTAGAGCTCAACCATCTGCAGGGTGCCGTGCACCTGATGGAGATAATTCAGGCAGAAGCGCAGGCGCGCGGTGTCGTCGCGATTCTCGACATACGCCTCCAGTGCATGCTGACCCTGGGTCAGCGTGTCCTGTATCTCTCCCCGAACCCAGTCGAGGGCGATGCTGTCATGGTGATTGCCCATAACCACTCCGGTTATTCTTCGTCAGTCTGGCGTTTGATCCACGCCAGCACATGTTCCGAGGGGACTCTCTGTAACCCGGGAGGCTGCCAATCGGTCAGCTCTCCCTGGCCCAGCACCAGCAAACCCCCGGGCGCCAGCCGCTCTGCAAGTCGCTTGACAATTTCCCGCCGGCGCCAACGACGGAAATAGATCAGCAGGTTCTGGCAGAAGATAATGTTCATGCCGTGCATCGGTGCCTTGTCGAGATCCAGTACATTGAGTCTGGTAAAGCACACCCGGTCACGGATGCTGTTCACAATTTCAACGGTATTCCGCTCGGCCGGGCGGAAGTACCGCGTTTTCATGTCTTCGTCCATGCCCAGCAGTTTGCGGGGATTGAACTGGCCGTTCCGGGCCTTCTCGATCGCAGGCTTGCTGATGTCCGAACCGGTGACACCGAACAAGGGCTGAAGCGCCAGCTGGCTCATGCATTCGTTCAGCACCATGGCCAGCGTGTAGGGCTCCTCGCCGGTTGAGCAGCCGACACTCCAGGCCTCCAGGGGGCGTTTCTTTAACAGCTCCCTGGGCCGGGTAAGCACATAGTCTGCCACCAGCCGAAAGGCGTCCGGATCCCGGAAGAACCGCGTTTCCTGGACCGTGAGCCTGTCCACCAGGGTGGCCCACTCCCGGATGGCATCCGGTCCGGAGACGATCTGCTCGTAATAGGCCTGGTAGCTGCTGCAGCCAATTTCCCGCATCCGGATACCAAGATTGGTCTCCAGGAAGGAGCGACGTTCGGCCGACAGGGTGATGCCCGTCCGGTGCTCCAGCAGGGTTTGCCACTGGCTAAACTGCGCCTCATCCATGTCGGGGAGTCGGCGCAGTGACCAGATGCCCTCGGCAGGTGACAGGTTGTTATGCATGTGCGCCATAAACCGTCAACAGCCCTGGAGCGAAGATCAGCCCACCACCGGAACGTCGCTGTCTTCCTCTTCTTCCTGATCCGCCGCGTCCTCTTCTGGCAGGGTGAAGCCGGCAACGGAAGACCGCAGCTCGGACGCCATTTCTGCCAGGTTACCGATAGACTTCGCTGTCGCGTTGGTACCGGAGGAGGTCTGGGAGGTGATTTCCTGGATAACGTTCATGGTGTTGGAAATGTGCGCGGCAGACGACGACTGCTGGCGCGCGGCGTTGGAGATGTTCTGGATCAGTTCCGCCAGAGACATGGATACGTTCTCGATTTCCTCGAGTGCGATACCCGCGTCCTGGGCCAGACGGGCACCACGGACCACCTCGGCTGTGGTGTGTTCCATGGAGATAACCGCTTCGTTGGTATCAGACTGGATCGTTTTAACCAGCGCTTCAATCTGCTTGGTAGCTGCGGAAGAACGTTCCGCGAGGCGCTGAACCTCGTCCGCAACCACCGCGAAGCCCCGGCCCGCGTCACCGGCCATGGAGGCCTGGATAGCGGCGTTCAGGGACAGGATGTTGGTCTGGTCGGCGATGTCGTTGATCAGGGATACGATGTCACCGATTTCCTGGGAGGATTCACCCAGTCGCTTGATCCGCTTGGAGGTTTCCTGGATCTGCTCACGGATGTTGTCCATGCCGCGGATGGTGTTCTGTACCACTTCCGCGCCTTTCTTCGCGATCGCTACCGACCGCTCCGCAACCGCGGAGGATTCGGCGGCGTTGGAGGATACCTGGTCGATGGACACCGCCATCTCGTTCACCGCGGCGGAGGCGCCTGCAATTTCCTGGGCCTGGTGCTCGGAAGCGTCGGCCAGGTGCATGGCCGTAGCCTGGGTTTCCTGGGCCGCTGAAGCTACCCGTACAGCGGTACCACGAATCGCCTGTACCAGGCCACGCATCTGGTCGATCGCGTAGTTGATGGAGTCGGCGATGGCACCGGTGAAGTCCTCGGTAACCGTGGCCTCGGTGGTCAGGTCACCATCAGCGAGGTCGGCCAGTTCGTCCAGCAGTCGCAGGATCGCGTTCTGGTTCTGCTCGTTCTGCTCCTGAGTAGTGGCCAGGCGGGCCTGGGCTTCGCGATACAGGGCCAGACCGATGAACACAACGATGGCAACCATGGCAGCCAGGATGATGAAGGCGAGCGTCGGGCTGACTACGCGGGAGCCGGACTGGGTCCGGAAGTTTTCGGCCAGGTCAGACAGTTCGGAGAGCAGGATCTCGGAATTCTGGAAGATATCGCTGGCCGCGGTACGCACCTTGAAGAGGTCGGGAGAGGCTTCAAGAATCGCGTCTACGTTCTGGGAAACGAACTGGAACAGCTCATCAACGGCCTCGAGACCGTAGATGGCGTCTTCGTCGTCTACCCGTGAGATACCCATGGCCGGGTTGCCATTGAGCTGGCCGTCGAGTACCCGGCCGAAGAGGTTGGCGTCGCGGCCGAAACGGTCGGCGGCGATAACGGCGTCTTCGTCACCGGAGAGTACGTTGTTGACCGAGCGCACAATCCGTTCTGCCAGCAGCGACTGGCGCTGGGCCAGGGCAATCTGCTCGGCCGGCGCGTTGTTGTCCAGAAGGATCTGTACGATGTCGTCGTACTCAACCTGCAGCTGGGGAATGGTCTCGTTGAGGGTCCGGGCCACCTCGTGCAGGCCAAGTACGGCATCCTGCGTGGAGAGGATGCTGTCGGCGTTTTCCCGCACCGTGTTCCAGGTGGCCTGTACGCCGCTCTGCTGAGCCATTTCACTGGGGGGCAGGCCGGTTTCCGGGTTACCTTCGGTGATGTTGGTCCAGAGCTGCTGGAATTCGTCCCGGGATCGCCGCAGCTGGTTGAAGGCCTCGGCGGTGCCGCCGGCCGCTTCCGTGGCGTTCTTCGCAATGGCCTGCGAGAGTACCCGCAGTTCTGCTGTCTGGGCGATGTATTCCTGATCGTTCTGGCTGTCCCGGTTGATAATAAACAGCACCACAACGAGCAGGATGGTGAGTGCGATCAGTGCGGCGATCAGGCCGGCAACCAGTTTGTTGCCTCCCTGTCCCATACTGAGTCTTCCGGCTCTGTTCTTCATCTTCTGGCTCCCGGCCTTTTCAATAAAATGGCAAGTTTGTTTTGTCGGGCTTCAGGCGGTCAGGGTGATGTTCCTGCCATTGTCACCACCCTTACCACTGGGCAACGTCCAGGAAGCGTTCGTCGTCGAGCAGGTCGACGGCGGAGAACACTTTCCAGACTTCCTCATTGCGTTCGTAACCGCCTGAGACAAACGGTCGAACGTTTTCAGGAACGCCTTCCGGCGAATCCTTGAAACTGTCAGTTGCGAAGTACTGCATGCCCAGAACGCTGTCCACGACCAGCCCGCTGAAAATGTCGCCCTGTTCAACAACGAGCACACGCCGCTCCCTCTGGCTGCGGGAAGAACGGGGGATGTCGAAAAAGCTGGCAAGGTCGACCAGGGGCAGGAGGCGGCCGCGAACATTGGCCGCTCCGAGCAGAAACGGGCGCACCCCGGGAATGTGGGTAAAGCGGGGCACGTGGAGAATTTCAGTAACTTCGCCCATGGGAGCGACGTAACGCTGGCCGGCGAGAATGAAACCGATGCCGTTCCAGAGCTCAACGGCTTCCTGTTGCTCCGGCAGGCCGGCGGCCATGGACCGGCTGCGCTCGGCGATATCCGTCAGAACGGCAAAAGGGGCGGCCTGGGCGGACATGCGTACTCCACGGTTGGGGATCAGGCAATCAGGCTGTTGATTGTTTTGATCAGGTCGTCTTCGTTAACCGGCTTGACCAGGTAACCCTTAGCGCCCTGGCGGGTGCCCCATACCCGGTCTGTCTCCTGATCCTTGGTGGTCACGATAACCACGGGAATGGAGGCGGTTTCCGGTGCACGGGTCAGCTGACGGGTTGCCTGAAAGCCGTTCAGGCCGGGCATGACCACGTCCATCAGAACCAGGTCGGGTGTTTCTGCGCGGGCCTTGGCAACACCGTCTGCGCCGTTGTCGGCGGTGAGCACCTCGTGCTGGTGTTTCTCCAGGATCGTGGAGATCTTCTTAACCTCGGTGGGGGAGTCATCAACAATCAGAATGCGGGCCATGGTTTCCTCAATGGTTCTTTGTATCAGCAGGTTTACTGTTCCGCCTGCGGAACGTACTGGCGGATCGTGTTGAGCAGTTCATCCTTGCTGAACGGTTTGGTCAGGTACTGGTCCGAGCCTACGATCCGGCCTTTGGCCTTGTCGAACAGCCCGTCCTTGCTGGAGAGCATGATAACCGGCGTCTTCTTGAAGGAGGAGTTGTTCTTGATCAGTGCGCAGGTCTGGTAGCCGTCCAGGCGAGGCATCATGATATCAACAAAAATGATGTCCGGCTGGGAATCGGCGATCTTGGCGAGAGCGTCAAAGCCGTCGGTTGCGGTGATCACCTCGCAGCCGACCTTTTTCAACAGGGTTTCTGCGGTGCGACGGATGGTTTTACTGTCGTCGATCACCATGATCTTCAAGTTCTCGAAGTTGTCATCCATTGTCCAACTGCCTTGCGCTCAGCGACTGTCGTTATTTTGAACCGAGGGTTTTAACACAAACCTTAAGGTTCTTCTATAAACCCCGATCATTTATAGATTATCAATGAACGGATAAAAAGTATTAGTTTGTGACCAAATGTACTTCTGCCCGCACTGTCACGTTACTGACTGAGGATTTCTCCGGATGCATTTGCAGCTCGGGTACAATACCATCTGTTGTCAATGCAAAGCATAGCATCGATTGACTGGTCCGCTCTGCAGACCGGTTCGTGTTTTTAACCCTCAGGGAGTCCACCAAAGCCCATGACCGTCAGACTCGGGATCGTGATGGATCCGATTGAAGACATTCACTTCAAGAAAGACAGTTCACTGGCCATGCTGCTGGCCGCCCAGAACCGGGGCTGGGAGATTGAGTACATGGAGCTGCCGGACCTGTACCTCGACGGCGGCAAGGCCATGGCCCACACCCGGGACCTGACCGTGCACATGGATCCGGACAACTGGTTCAGCTACGGGCCTGCCCGGGATCGGGCGCTGGGGGACCTGGACGTGATCCTCATGCGCAAGGATCCGCCGGTGGACCGCGAGTTCCTGATGGCCACCTATATATTGGAAGCCGCCGAGCAGCAGGGGGCGCTGGTGGTGAATCCGGCAGCCACGCTGCGGGACTGTAACGAGAAACTGTTTGCCACCCAGTTCGAGGATCTGACCCCGCCGCTGCTGGTCAGCCGTTCCGCCACCCGGTTCCGGGAGTTTTACGCGAAGCACGGCGATGTCATCATGAAGCCGGTGGACGGCATGGGTGGGCATTCGATCTTCCGCATCCGGGAAAATGACTTCAACCTGGGGGTCATTATTGAAACCCTGACCAACTATGGCAGCCATCAGGCCATGGCCCAGAAATACATTCCCGAAATCACCGACGGCGACAAGCGCATTCTGCTGATTGACGGCGAGCCGGTGCCCTATGCCCTGGCCCGGATTCCGTCCCACGGAGAAAACCGGGGCAATCTGGCCGCCGGTGGTCGCGGCGAGGGCCGTGAGTTGACTGCCCGGGACCGGGAAATCTGTGCCCGTGTGGCGCCGGTGATCAAGGAAAAGGGACTGATCTTCGTGGGTCTGGACGTGATCGGTGATTACCTGACTGAAATCAACGTGACCAGCCCGACCTGCATCCGGGAACTTGATGCGGCCTTCGGGATCGATATTGGCGGTATGCTGATGGATGCCATCGCCCGGCGTCTCGGCCAGGCTTGATCCGGCCACACCGGCCGGACGGGTTCAACGACAGGATTCAATTCAGGAATGGCAGTTCAGGTAAGCGACTTCGACCGGCTCTCCTTTACCCTTTTCATGGCGCTGGCCGTGCACGCCATGGTGGTGCTGGGCATCACCTTTGCCCCGGAGCAGCCGCGCTCCTCGGCCCAGACCATGGAGATCACCCTGTCGCAGTTTGATGACAAAGAGGCGCCGGAGAAAGCGGACTTCCTGGCCCAGACCAGCCAGCAGGGCAGTGGTACTGAGGAAGAGGTCCAGGAGATGACCACGCCTCAGCCGGCGGAGATCAGTCAGCCAGAGGTGGCGCAGGTGCAGCCGGAGCCGCCGTCGACAACCCGGCCGCAGCCGAAGCAAGAGCGGCCCGTGGTCCAGACCGAGAGCCCCTCCAGCCAGAAGGTACAGCAACCGCAGGAGCAGACAGCACCCGAGGAAGAGCCGCTGCCGGTGCGGGAGAAAAAGAGCCTGATGGAGCGCAGCCTGGAGATCGCCAGTCTGGAGGCCCGGTTTGATGCCCAGCAGAGGGCCTACGCCCGTAAGCCGCGAGTGATGCGTGTGACCGCGGCGTCCACTCTGAAATCCACCAACGCCTGGTATGTTCAGAACTGGGTGAGCAAGGTGACCCGGGTGGGTAACATCAACTACCCGACCGAGGCGCGTCGGGCAGGTATCTATGGCACACTGCGTATGCTGGTGTCGTTGAAGAAGGACGGCACCATCAAGGAAGTGGCCATTCTGCAGTCCTCTGGCAGCACGGTGCTGGATGATGCCGCCATCCGGATTGTCAGAATGGCAGCGCCTTTTGCCCCGTTCCCCGAGGAGATGCGGCAGGAGGTGGACGAACTCGAGATCATACGAACCTGGTCTTTCCAGCGTCGGGGGCTGACATCCGGATGACAGCATCGAAACATTCTCCCCACAGCCTGCGCCATCACTTTCTGGTGGCGTCTCCCTATCTTGCCGACCCAAGATTCCACGGTGGCGTGATCTACCTGTGTGAGCATTCCGAAGAGGGTGCCCTGGGGCTGATGATCAACCATCCACTGGACATTCATCTCGGCGAAATCCTCGAGCAGCTGGATCTGCCCGGGGATGAGCTCGATATCCCCGTGTTCAGTGGCGGACCGGTCCAGCCGGAACGGGGGTTTGTGCTGCACACGCCGGGCACCAACTGGCAAAACACCGCCCGGGTGACCGACGAGGTATTGCTGACCACCTCCCGGGACGTGCTGGCCGGCATCGGTCGTGGGGAAGGACCCTCGGAATACCTGGTGGCCCTGGGCTATTCCGGCTGGAGCGAGGGGCAACTCGAGGAAGAGCTTGGTAGCAACGCCTGGCTGACTTGCCCTGCAAACACCGATATCCTGTTCCGCACCCGCTGGGAAGATCGCTACGAGGCGGTGCTGAAATTGATTGGCATTGACCTCAACCAGCTCAGTGAATCCGTCGGCCATGCCTGAGAGTACCAGCCGTCGGGTGATGGCGTTTGATTTCGGTACCCGCCGTATTGGTGTCGCTGTCGGCCAGGAGTTGCTGGCAACCGGCCAGCCGGTGGCCCTGATTCCCGCCCGTGACGGCATACCGGACTGGCACCAGATCGAGGCCCTGCTGACTGAGTGGCAGCCGGATCTGGTGGTGGTGGGGCTGCCCCTGAACATGGACGACTCCGAGAACGACATGTGCGCCCGGGCCCGCAAGTTTGGCAAGCGTCTGCACGGGCGCTATCACGTGCCGGTGGAGATGGTGGATGAGCGACTGACCAGCTTCGAGGCCAAGGGCGATGTGATGGCCGCAGGCGGCAGTCGGGACTTTGGCCGCCACGGCGTGGACGATCGGGCCGCGGTACTGATCCTGGAAACCTGGTTTGGCGAGCAGTCAAACCCGCCCGGCCACTGAAATGGCTCCGGCTTTTGAAACTGTGAGGAATAAATGACCGCATTGCTCGATATCAACCAGTTGCTGGATGAAATGGAGGCCGGGCTGCGCCAGGTGCTCGAACACCGGGGCATTGAAGCGCCGGTGCTGATCGGCATTCGCACCGGTGGGGTCTGGCTGGCCGATGTGCTCAGCAAGCGCCTGGGTATTGAGGAGCCCTTCGGAGAACTCGACATTTCCTTTTACCGGGACGATTTCAGCCGGATCGGGCTCAATCCCCGGGTCAAGCCTTCCAGCCTGCCGTTCGATACCGAAGATCGGGACATCATCCTGATCGACGATGTCATCATGAGTGGCCGCACCATCCGCGCGGCGATGAATGAGATCTTCGATTATGGCCGCCCAGCCAGTATCATACTGGCCACATTGATTGATCTTGGCGCCCGGGAACTGCCCATTCAGCCCGACGTGGCCGGCCGTGTCCTGGCCCTGGAATCCCACCAGCGCGTCAAGCTCCGGGGCCCCGACCCGCTCCGGATCGAGCTTCAGGAAGCCGGGCGGTAAAATCTCCGAATCAGACAACAGGCGACCCATGACCGCACAAGACTCCTCCCCGCACCACTTGCAGCTGACCCGGGACGGCCAGTTGCGGCATTTTCTGACCCTCGACGGGCTTGATCGCAGCCTGCTCACCGACATCCTGGACACCGCGGATTCGTTCATCGAGGTCGGCGAGCGTTCCATCAAGAAGGTACCGCTGCTGCGGGGTCGGACGGTAGTGAACCTGTTCTTCGAATCCAGCACCCGCACCCGAAGCACCTTCGAGCTGGCCGCCAAGCGCCTCTCGGCCGACGTGCTCAACCTGGACATCAGTACTTCGGCCACTTCCAAGGGCGAATCCCTCTCCGACACCCTGCTTAACCTGGAGGCCATGGCCAGCGACATGTTCGTGGTGCGTCACTCCCAGAGCGGTGCGCCCCACTTCATTGCCGAGAGCGTCACCCCCGGCGTGGCCATCATCAATGCCGGCGACGGACGCCATGCCCATCCAACCCAGGCCATGCTCGACATGCTCACCATCCGCCAGCGAAAGGGGCGTTTCGAGGGGCTGAAAGTGGCGATTGTGGGCGATGTCCTGCACTCGCGGGTGGCTCGCTCCCAGATTCGCGCGCTCAACGAGCTGGGCGCCGAAGAAGTCCGGGTGATTGCGCCCGGCACGCTGTTGCCAAAAGACGTGGAGAGCCTTGGCTGCCGGGTCGACTACGACATGAAGCGCGGCATGCGGGATCTGGACGTGGTGATCATGCTGCGTCTGCAGAAGGAGCGCATGGAGGGGGCCCTGTTGCCCAGCGAGCGTGAGTTCTACCGGCTGTACGGTCTGAACCAGGAAAAACTGGCGCTGGCCCATCCCGAGTGCATCGTTATGCATCCCGGGCCAATCAACCGGGGGGTGGAGATCGAATCCGCCGTGGCCGACGGCCCCCAGTCGGTCATCCTGAACCAGGTTACCAACGGCATCGCCATCCGGATGGCGGTGATGTCCATGGCCATGGGCGGCCAGGTGGCCGAGCGCCAGCAGAAACTGAGTGAGAGGAGCCCGTCATGACCAGTGCCAACGCACCGGGACTCAGCCTGAAGATTACCGGCGGCCGACTGTTTGATGGCCTGGGTGGCGAGCAGGACAACGCCGCGATCCTGATTCGCGATGGCCATATTGTTGCCCTGGGCGATGAGGCCATCCGGGCGCCGGCAGACGAGACCGTTCGGGCCGATGACTGGGTGATCGCGCCGGGCTTTGTCGATCTGTGTTGTAACCTGCGTGAACCGGGTAATGGCCAGAAGGGCAACATTGCCTCGGAAACACGGGCGGCGGCCCACGGCGGGTTTACCACGGTGTGTGCCTCGCCGGAAACCTCGCCGGTGAACGATTCCAGTGCGGTGACCCATCTGATCCGCGACGGCGCCGCCAGCCGCTCTCCGATCCGGGTGCTGCCGGTGGGTGCCATTACCCGAGGCCTGGAAGGGGATCTGCTCAGTGACATGGCCGGCCTGGCGGCCGCGGGTTGCGTGGCCGTTGGCAATGGCTCCCGCGGGGTGCGGAATGCCCGCATTCTGCGCCGGTGCATGGCGTATGCCCAGACCTTTGGCCTGACCGTGATGTTCAGCCCCGAGAACCAGGCGCTTGCCGCCGACGGCTATGCCCATGACGGGCTGGTTACCTCTCGCCTGGGCCTGCTCGGCATCCCGGAAGTGGCGGAAACCGCCGCCGTGATGGAAATGCTGCTGCTGGCGGAGGAAACCGGTGTTCGCCTGCACCTCAGCCAGCTGTCCTGTGGCCGTAGCGTGGAGATGCTCGCCGAGGCCCGCCGCCGTGGCATTGCCGTGACCGCTGATGTGGCCATGCACCAGCTGGTGTTTACCGAAGAGGCCCTGGCGGGTTTTGACAGCCGCTTCCACGTGCGTCCGCCGCTTCGTAGCGAAGCCGATCGCAAAGCGCTGATCGCTGGGGTTCGTGACGGCATCATTGATGCCATTGTCAGCCAGCACCAGCCCCACGACACCGCTGCCAAGCAGGCGCCCATGGCGGCGACGGAACCGGGCCTGTCCAGTATTGAAAGCGTGCTTTCACTGGGTCTGGAACTGGTAGAAATGAACGAGCTGTCGCTGGCCGATCTGATGCGTGCACTCACTACCGGCCCGGCATCGGTGATTGGTCGTTCTGCCAGGGTTGCTCCGGGCGAACCGGCCGATCTGTGCCTGTTTGATCCGGAGGCCTTCTGGGCGCCCGGGCCCCGGACCCTGGTCTCCGCCGGTCGCCACGCGCCGGTGACGGATCGGGAGTTGCCGGGCGTGGTGCAACTGACCCTGGCAGGCGGCCGCAAGGCCTGGCAACACCCCGAGACCTGAACGGCCCGCGCCGACAAAGTGCGGCAGAGGTAGCGCCACCTCTGTCGACACCATCACAGATTCTCTCCCTTTTGCCCAAAAGCCCTTGATGGCAGGCACCGGTGCCAACGTATTCTTGTGACCGTCGGCCTATGGTCGACCAAGGAACGTAAGGCCTGACCGGTACCCGGATGTACCGGTGTCCGACAATAACAACCAGGAGTCATCCCGTGAAATCAATCAAACATCCCCGGTGCTTCGCGCTGGCGGTAGCCCTGTGTGCCGGCATGCTGATGCCTCTGGCGGGCTACGCCCAGGCGCAGAATGCACCTCTTGAGCGCAGTTTCTGCGTATTCGATCCGGTGGGCGCCAACGGCCCGCTGTTCGCCATCACCAAGACCTTTCAGCCCGTTGCCCTGAACCACGGTATCAAGCTGGACCTGCGCGCCTACACTGATGAGAAGGTGGCGGCGGAGGACTTCAAGGCAGGCCAGTGCGATGCCGTGTTGCTGACCGGTACCCGGGCCCGTGAGTTCAACAAGTTCACTGGCAGCCTCGAAGCCATGGGCGCAGTGCCGGGCGAGGAAGAAATGCGGCTGTTGTACAACACCCTCAGTCAGCCCAAGGCCCGGCCCTTCCTGATCGACGGTCCTTATGAGGTGGCGGGCGTGTTCCCCGGTGGTGCCATCTATTTGCATACCCGCGACCGGAGCATCGACTCCGTGGAAAAACTGCAGGGTAAACGCATTGCCACCCTCGACTACGACCAGGCATCGGTGCGCATGGTGCGGCATGTGGGTGCTTCCGTGGTTGGCTCCAACTCGGCCAACTTCGCTGGCAAGTTCAACAATGGCAGCGTCGATCTGGCCTATGCCCCGGCCGTAGCCTATACACCGCTGGAGCTTTACAAAGGCGTTGAGCCCAACGGCGCCGTGGTCAAGTACGCCCTCGGCTACATGAACTTCCAGGTGATTATCCACCGTGACCGGTTCCCGGATTCTGCGGGACAGATGGTGCGCGACGAATCCATCAAGCGGATCGACGAGGCCTACGAGATCATCGCCCAGGCGGAAGCGGAAATACCGGATGATGTCTGGATGTACCTGCCTCAGGAGGACACGGCGGAGTACGACAAGATGCTGCGCAAGGTCCGGCTATCGTTGCTCGAAGACGGTGTCTATGACGAGCGCGCGATCAAGCTGATGAAGGCCATTCGCTGTCGGGTGGACGCCACCCGGTCCGAGTGTGCCTCGGTGGCCGGAACCTGACACTGGCTGGATGCCGGCCCGCAGGGCGGGCCGGCGTCCGGTTAGCGGATTTCGTCCTTGAGTGCCTTGCCGGCCTTGAATCCCACGGTCTTGCTGGCGGGTATCCTGATCGCTTCGCCGGTTTGAGGATTGCGGCCGTCCCGGGCTTCTCTTGTACGGATGTTGAAGGTGCCAAAGCCAATCAGGGTGACATCTTCGCCCCGCGATGCGGCTGCGGAGACCTGGTCGGTAAAGGCGGTGATGACTTCGCTGGCTTTTTCCCGGGTCAGGCCGGTGCGATCGGCGATGGCGGCGGCGAGTTCAGGTTTGCGCATCGGATACTCCTTTTTGTAATTCTGCTTTTTCAGTCTGGTGCGGCCGGAATCAATCGACTCGTGGCTGCTCCCATCTATAGTGGCTTGCGCCCCAATGTGCAAACACCGGTGCAGCGGAAGTCTGTGAAATTCGGTGTCATTTGCGGCATCTGTCGCATAAAAAGCGGGTTACCTACGCCATAATGCGGGCCTGGTTACAGTCTGTAACAAAGCGGCGCCGCGACCCCTGGCACTGCTGCCCGCACCACCGGGCGGGACAACAAGAACCAAAAGGTAAAGAAGTTATGACTCAACTCAGGAACTCCTCGCGCCCGGCAACGCCCTGGATGCGACCTGTCCGCGGCCTGCTCGCGGCGGTGGCTGCAAGTGTGTTACTCAGTGGCTGTGGCGTGGTCAATAACATGATCTACAAGACCACCGGCGATGTCATGCAGGGCTTTTCCCGTAACCACACCGTGCCGTTCCTGATGCAAAGCGACGACCTGGCCATGGGATGCGCCATGAGCGAGGCGACAGCACCTCTGCTGATGTCGTTCGGCCGGGTAACCGATGAGCCGGACCAGTTGGCAGTCATGCTTTACCTCTCCGCCGGCGGTTGTGCTGATGAGCAGGCCCGGGAGCATGAATTGGCAGCCCTGGCGGCCCTGCACGCGATGAATGGCAACGCCGCGCAGGACGCGATGATTCGTCAGAAGCGCGCCCACACCCTGGCGTCCCAGCGTTATTTCCGGGCCTGGCAGCATTTCAAGGCCCACTACGGTGATCCCGCCGCCGGCGAATGCCCCGGCTTCGATGACGATATGGATGAATTCATCTACATGGCCGGCCTGCTCTCGGGCCTGCAGGCGCTGAATGCGCAGATCCAGTCCACCTCATCTACCGGCGTGCCCGCCAACATCGGCTCCATCGCGGCCCGGGCGACCAGCTGTCTGGATAATGAGAAATGGTGGGGCGCCCCGATGGCCCTCAGGGCCACTGTCTGGGCGATGATTCCCGGTGCTCAGCCGGCGGGTGAGAACGCGTTCGAGCGACTGGCGATCGCCGGTGAGCAGGGTGAAGCAGCGGGCGTGCGCCTGGCCCATGTATTCCACGCCCTGGCGGCGATGAACAAGGGCGATGAAGCGATGGTTCGGCAGGTGATCCGTGATCACGCCGCATCCATCGAGACCACACCGGCCAACGAGGAGTGGCGCTTCGTCGATGCTCTGGCCACCGACATGATCGTTGCCGTTTCTGATCGTCTCTGGGTCGAGAATACCGGGCATCGGACACCGCTTGGCCAACTCGGCACCTTCTGGGATGACCAGCCGGAGAACGTCGAAACCATGGATCTGGACGATCTGCTGTAACCATTCCACTTCCAGGGTAAAGAGTCATGTCCAAGGGCGGTTTTCAGCGCAGCGGTCTGGAGTGGTTTTCTTCGCTGCCGGCGTGCCTGCTGTTGCTGGCGGTGGTTATTTTTTCCACCAGCAGCGACATCCACAACCAGATGCTGCGTGGCGGAGAACAGCTCTGGAGCGGCTATTACAAGCTGCGGATGGATCCGGTCCAGCCCACCTGTGATCCCGATCCGGACATAGACGCTGCAGTTGAAGCCGAACTGGCCGCCAGTGCCGAAGCCGACGATCCGATGGCGGCCCTGCTGGGTGCTGAAGAGAAGGACCCCGCCGACGTCCGGCTGGCCATCGAGCGGTCCGTGGCCGATTGTCGGGAAGCGCACCGGAGCTACGAGAACCTCAAGCAACAGCTTTCCCCCGGAGTCAAAGCCTATCGCGCGGTGGAGCTGTTCATCGCCGATCTGATCGCCTTCGGACTGGAGTCCCAGCGTTTCATTCTGGTGGTGCTGGTTATGCTGTGCGCGGTAACGGCCACCCTGACCCGACATCACATTGCCATGCGCGCGATGGAGACCCGGCTGGATTACACCGTGTCCCACACGCTGCAGACGATTGCCAACGCCATGCTGCTGGGCTCCAGCGTGATTTTCCGGCAATCCACCCTGGGCTCGGACACCGCCGTCTCTTCGGAAGAGCTCCTGCTGCACAATTTCTGGATTGTCGGCTTTGCCTGCCTGACCCTGGCCAGCCTCTACCGGCTGTTGCGGGTACCCCGGGATCTGGAGCCGGGAGGCAACCTGAACAAGGCCTTCCTCGCGGTGCCCCTGTACACGGTGATGTGCCTGATTTCCGGGACCTATTTTGCGCTGATCGGACATGCCTCGGGCATTGGCATTTATTTGGGCAAGATGATGGAACTGTCGGACATGTTCCTGAACGTCGGCCTGTATGTCTGGGTGGGCATGATGCTCAAGCAGACCCGCCTGGCAACCCTGGTGTTCAATGTGTTCCGGCCGTGGCGTATGCCCCCGGAATTGCTCGCCGTGGTGGCGGTTCTGGTGGCGGCGGTGCCGACTGCCTACACCGGCGCCTCCGGCATTTTCGTTATTGCCGCCGGTGCTGTGATCTACAGTGAACTTCGTGCCGCTGGTGCCCGGCGCCACCTTGCCCTGGCGGCGACGGCAATGTCCGGTTCCCTGGGTGTGGTGCTGCGGCCCTGTTTGCTGGTGGTGGTCATTGCCTACCTGAACCGGGAAGTGACCACCGACGAGCTATTCGGCTGGGGTATCTGGGTGTTCCTGCTGACCGCCACCATGTTCGCGCTGGTGGCCCTGAGCGTTAACCGGCAGAGTCAATTCAACCTGGCGCCCTCCTCGGAGGCCTTTCCGGCGATGCTTCAGGCGCTGAAGCCACTGATCCCCTATGTTCTGGTGATTGCCGCGGTGGTCCTGTTCTATCGTCTCGCTTTGGATGTTGGCGTGGATGAATTCTCGGCGCCGAGGCTGCTACCGGTCATCATGCTGGCCATTCTGGTGTACGAACATGTGCGCCTGAAGAACCGGAAAGGTCGTGCCTCGGGCGAGGTCAACCATCAGGGCCTTGAGCGCAGTCTGCGCGGGGCCACCAACGACACCACGGCGGAAATTGGCGCACTGCTTCTGCTGCTGGGCCTCTCGGTCAGTATCGGCGGTGTGATCGAACGGTCCCACATTATGGAAACCTTCCCCCAGTCGTTCGACAGCACCTGGTCGGCCATGCTGCTGATGGTGGTGATCCTGGTGGTCCTGGGCATGATCATGGATGCCTTCGGGGCGGTGATCCTGGTGACGGCAACGGTTGCCACCATTGCCTATGCCAGCGGTATCCACCCGGTGCACTTCTGGATGGTGACCCTGGTGGCGTTCGAGCTGGGCTACCTGAGTCCGCCGGTGGCGCTGAATCACCTGCTTACCCGACAGGTGGTGGGCGAGGCGGAAGTGCTGGCGGCTCAGCAGGAGAGCGGCAGCTTCTACCAGCGCCACGAGCGGATCATCATGCCGCTGATTGCCATGGGCATTTCGCTGATCCTGGTGGCGTTTGTGCCATTGCTCTTCTACGCCGGATAAAACCTGAGATGTCCCGTGCCGCGAATGTGCGTGCCGGGGGCTATCGGTTACCCCACATCTTCGAGACAGCCGCATCGGAACCGAGCGTTGCGACAATAATTGAAAGACCGCCAATGCCCAGAAAAACCAGCAGAGGGATCAATGCGCCGAGCTCCCCGGTATAGGCAAGGGCGGCACCAGAGCCTGTGGCGAGAATGAGGAAGAGCACGCCTACCGCTTTCAGGATGGTTCGATGGGAGGCCTTGTAGCTGGGTCCGACTTCACCGCTTTCCATGGGCGTCAGGATCGGAGAGAAGAGCTTGCGCAGACGGTTTTTCATCGGTGGTGTCCTGCTGAGTTGAGCCCCTATCTTACAAAAAAAGCGCCGTGCGTTCGCAGGGCGCTTTTTTATTGACCGCTGGCGGCTTCAGTTCAGTTTCGGACCAGCCTCGACAATCGAATCGGCCACGTCGAACTTCTTGAAGTTCTCCACGAACTGGGCGATCAGTTCCTGGGCCTTGCCGTCGTAGTAGTCCGGGCTGACCCAGGTGTTGCGCGGGTTCAGCAGCTCGGTATCGACGCCAGGCACATGCTTGGGCACGTCCAGGTTCAGCGTGGGCAGGTGCTCGGTTTCCACGTCGTCCAGATCGCCGTTCTGGATGGCGGCAATGATGGCACGCGTGGTCGGGATGCTGAAGCGCTGACCTTCACCGTACGGACCGCCAGTCCAGCCGGTGTTCACCAGGAACACCTTGCTGCCGAACTCGTCCATCCGCTTCATCAGCAGCTCGGCGTAGACGCCGGCCGGGCGCGGGAAGAACGGCGCACCAAAGCAGGTGGAGAAGGTGGACTTGAGCTTGGAGGAAGAGCCCATCTCGGTAGAGCCCACGAGTGCAGTGTAGCCACTGAGGAAGTGGTAGGCCGCACCTTCACGGCTCAGGATGGACACCGGGGGCAGCACGCCCGTCATGTCGCAGGTCAGGAACACAATGTGGGACGGCTCGCCGGCCCGGTTCTCGATCACTCGCTTTTCGACGTGCTCAAGCGGGTAGGCGCAACGGGAGTTCTCGGTCAGCGAGACATCGGTGTAGTCCGGCTCGCGTGTTTCCGGATCCATCACCACGTTCTCGACGATGGCACCGAAACGGATGGCGTCCCAGATGATGGGTTCGTTTTTCTGGCTAAGGTCGATGCACTTGGCGTAGCAGCCGCCCTCGATGTTGAACACCGTGCCCGGGCCCCAACCGTGCTCATCGTCGCCGATCAGGTAACGGTGGGGGTCGGCCGACAGGGTGGTCTTGCCGGTACCGGACAGGCCGAAGAACAGACAGGTCTCGCCGTTCTCGCCCACGTTGGCGGAGCAGTGCATGGGCAGCACGTCTTTCTCGGGCAGCAGGAAGTTCTGCACCGAGAACATGGCTTTCTTCATTTCGCCCGCGTAGTGCATGCCGGCCAGCAGCACCTTGCGCTTGGCAAAGTTGATCATCACGCAGCCGTTACTGTTAGTGCCATCGCGTTCGGGTACGCACTCGAAATTGGCGGCGTTCAGGATCTGCCATTCCTGTTTGTCGGCGGGGTTGTAACTCTCCGGGCGGATAAAGAGGTTGCGGCCGAACAGGTTCTGCCAGGCGGTCTCGGTGGTCATCTTCACCGGCAGGTAGTGCTCCGGATCCGAGCCAACGTGCACATGGGAGACAAACTGGTCTTTCTCGGCGATGTACGCCTCAACACGCTCCCACAGGGCGTCGAACTTTTCCGCATCGAACGGGCGGTTGATCGGACCCCAGTGGATATCGTCGGAGGTGCTTGGCTCCTCGACGATATAGCGGTCCATGGGAGACCGGCCCGTGCGATCACCGGTTCTTACCACCAGCGATCCGTTGGATGCCAGCTGGCCTTCGTCACGTGCCAGCGCCACCTCAACCAGTCGTGCTGTACTCAGATCATTATAAGTAGTGCTCACTTCGACCTCGCCCTCGGGATGTCTTAGCGATTGTTCAGGCCGCCCCCCAAAATTGACGGAAATCTGAACAATCGGGTCAATTCAGGCGCGCTATTATGCCAGAGACGCCGGTAAAAAACGACTGCCCGGAAAGCCTTGCTATGAGCGGCTTCCGGGCGAATCGAGACGACGTTCAGTGTAACGTATGACCGGTGAAAAGATGATCAATATCATTTCTATCGAAGCGATAGTGAGCGTGGCAGAACTGGCAGTCCATTTCGATGGAACCCTGTTCCTCGATGATGCTGTAGCACTCGTCTCGTCCAATGGCCTCCAGGGCGCCGAGGGTCCGCTCTCTTGAGCAGGTGCAGCGGAAGGCCACGGGTTCGGCATCGAACAGGCGCACGGTCTCCTCGTGGAACAGTCGGTGCAGCACCGTTTCGCTGTCCAGTTCCAGCAGTTCGGCAGCCTCTACCGTGCGGGCCAGGTGGTTAACCCGCTCCCACAGGTCCTCATCCTCATCGGTGGCCCCGGGCAGGCGCTGGAGCATCAGGCCGGCCGCGCCCTTGTCGTCGGCAAACAGGATCAGAGTGGTACCTATCTGCTCCGAGCGTTCGAAGTAGTCTTCCAGGCAGCCGCCCAGCGTATCCGATTCTCTTGGCACCACACCCTGGTAGCGTTGGCCCTGCTCCGGGGTGATGGTGATGGCCATCTGGCCCTGGCCGAGCAGGTCGGTGAAGCTGTCCTCACTCACCGCGTGCTCGTCAAACCGGGCCAGGCCGCGGATGTACCGGTCGTGGCTGCACTCGGCCATGAGCGTGCGCAGAGGGCCTTCGCCCTGGGCCTGGATCGAGATGGTGCCCTGGTACTTGAGGGTGCTGCTCATCAGGATGCTGGCCACCAGTGCCTCGCCCAGCATCGTGCGAACGGTATCGGGGTAGGGTGCCTGGCTGCCGATCACCTGATAGCTTTCACCCAGCCGGACCCAGGCTCCCCGCACCTGACTGTGCTCGAAGATAAAACGCTGGAACTGGTCGCGGGATGCCATGTGATGTCTCCTGAAAAGCTGAATATCGATGGGGAAGGGGTGGCTCCGGCTCGACCGCCTTCCGGCTTGGGTCAGAGGCCGTTCTGTTCGCGGAATCGCTGGATGTCGCGACGATCCTTCTTGGAAGGTCTTCTTGCCGGTGGAAGCTGGGCTGCCTGCATGGTTTTCCGCTGCCAGGCCAGTTCTTCGCGCTTTTTAACACTGTCTTCGGTTTCGTGGTAGAGCTTTTGCGCCTCGGGCGCGCCACGTCGTTTGTCGCTGATATCGTCGACGATCACCACTTTTTCCTGCCAGCCAAGCCGCAGGGTCACAGTCGCGCCAGTCTCCACCAGTTTGCCGGGTTTGCAGCGCTGGCTGTTGTAGTGCACCTTGCCGCCTTCGATGGCTTCCTTGGCAAGGGTGCGCGTTTTATAGAAGCGCGCGGCCCACAGCCACTTGTCGAGTCTTACGCGTTGTTCGTCAGAGGTTGGTGCCGTCATATCTCCTCACCGGATGGGTCTCTACCCGGATTATAACCCGTCATTGGCCGGTTGACAGGGAGGAGCGTTCCCGCAGTGCCGGAAGCACTTCGTCGAAGTGGTGGATGCAGGGGATGTCCGGGTGAGCTTCACGGGGCCCTTGCTTGCTGTCCGGTGCCAGCACGGCCAGGCACTGGCTGATCCCGGCCCGGAGTGCGCTCTCGAGCACCGGGAAACTGTCGTCCACCATCAATGTGGATTCCCGGCGGTAGGGGGCCAGCGTCTGCAGATCTTCCCAGAACGCCGGCTCTTCCTTGGGTTTGCCCAGCTCGTGGCTGGAGACAATGGCGTCCACTCGCGACGCCAGCCCGGTCCGTTCGAGCTTCAGGGCCAGTGGGTCAGGGTGACAATTGGTGACGATGACCGACCGCAGGCCGCTGGTTTTCAGCGCGTTCAGGAAATCGATCACGTGGGGGCGGTAGCCGATACGATCCCCCACTTCGGCTTTCAGGCTGGTGATATCCAGTGACAGCCGCTCACTCCAGTAATCCGTGCAGTACCAGTTCAGGGAGCCGCGCTCGGCCATGATCATCGGGATCAGGTGGTCTTTGGCCTGCTGTGGGTGCAGGTCATAGTGCTCGGCATAGCGCGCCGGCAGATGCTCGAGCCAGAAGTGGTTGTCGAAGTGAAGATCCAGCAGTGTTCCGTCCATATCCAGGAACACAGTGTCGAGGGACGACCAGTTAACCATACGCCAAAGCAGCCTGAGGAATTTCCTTCAGGCTGCCGCAGTTTCGCCTTTCCGGCAAGCCGTGATAGTACGGAGGCCGGATGTTTTGGTCGGGATCAGTTGTCGGCCTGTTCCACCGTTTCCGGCTTGCGGCCGGTGCGGGTGCAGCCCAGGCAGCGAACGAAGGTCGCCTTGGCGGGGCCCATTACCAGGACTTCTCCCGCCTCACCGGCGTTGCCGCCCAGCAGGGAGAAGGGCAGGGACACCAGGTAGACGGCGCTGCCAACAATGGTGGTGGCCAGCAGTGCCGGACGGACAAAGATGGCGTCGCCGGTCATGGCCAGGGCGGACGGGGTTTCATCAACGGCCTGGGCATGGCCGAGTGAAGAAAAGGCCATCAGGCAGGCAGCCAGGGTGGCTACCAGAGTGCGGGAAATCTTGCGGATCATGGTTACTGTCTCCTGAGCTTCTTGGCCCTCGCGATCTGTTCCCCGCAGGGAGCAGTACCGGAACGGCATCCATCGGATGCCAGCCTATTGTATACGCCGGGCATAAGTCCTCCGTTAACTATGAATCATATTTGCGCATTTTCAAACGATTTTTCGTTGCAAAATGTGCACCGGGTCGGCCTTTAGCGCTGACACTGCGGGCAGTAGACCGTCGACCGGTTGTTCATGCGGATTTCTTTCAGTACCCGGCCACACTGGCGGCAGGGTTCGCCGTCGCGTCCGTAAACCAGCAGGGACTGTGCGAAGTAACCCGGCTTGCCGTCACTGTTCACAAAGTCCCGAAGTGTGGTGCCGCCCATCAGGATGGCGGCGCTGAGGGTTTCCCGGATGGCTTCCGCCAGCCGGTGGTAGCGGTCCAGGCTGATTCGACCGGCCTTGCGGCGGGGGTGGATCCTGGCCTTGAACAGCGCTTCATTGGCGTAGATGTTGCCCACGCCAACCACCACATGATTGTCCATGATAAAGGACTTCACCGGCGTGCTCCGGCCCCGGGAGAGTCGAAACAGGTGGGCGCCGTTGAATTCCGGAACCAGGGGCTCTGGCCCGAGGTGGCGGATCAGCGGGTGCTCCTCGGTGGAGTCGGCCCAGAGCCAGCAGCCGAATCGCCGGGGATCGTTGAACCGGAGAATCACGCCCGACTGCAGGACCACATCAATGTGGTCGTGGGTGAGGGGGGCAGTGCCGTCGGTGATCACCCGAAGACTGCCGGACATGCCCAGATGCACGATGACCGTACCCTGGTCGAGATTGAGGAACAAATACTTGGCCCGCCGGTCAACGCTCCGGATCACCTGGCCTTCGAGGCGGTCACCCAGGTCGGAGGGAACCGGCCAGCGCAGGCTGCCATTGCGGACGGTAACCCGCGCGATGGTCTGACCCTCGCAGTGCGGGGCAATGCCCCTTCGGGTGGTTTCAACTTCGGGCAGTTCGGGCACGGGGCTTCTCCTGGAAACATCTAAGTGTAATCAGTAACAAATTTGCATCCAAATGCGGTTGTTGGGGCTTACAGCTGTAAGCTAAAGTGTCGTCGTTGCCAAAGCGGCGACCCTGGCTCTGTGCCAGTGATTTTGATTTTGAGGATTTGCTATGTGGTTTAATGGTCTTCTTGACCTGTCTGTGATGCAGCTCGTTCTGGTGACACTCGGAATGACCCACGTCACGATTGTCAGTGTAACGCTCTATCTGCATCGCCATTCGGCGCACAATTCGCTGGACCTGCATCCGGTCCTGAAGCATTTTTTCCGGTTCTGGCTCTGGCTGACCACGGCCCAGAACACGAAGGAGTGGACGGCGATCCACCGCAAGCATCACGCCAAATGCGAAACCGAGGAAGATCCCCACAGCCCGGTCGTGCTCGGCATTCGTAAAGTGCTGTTCGAGGGCGCCGAGCTCTATGCCGCTTCCGCTACTCCGGAAACCCTGGAACGGTACGGACAGAGAACACCCGAGGACTGGATCGAGCGCAACGTTTACAGCCGCTACAAGGTGCTGGGTATCGCGTTGATGGCCGTGATCAACCTGGCGCTGTTCGGTGTTCATGGTATCTGGATCTGGGCAGTGCAGATGATGTGGATCCCGGTCTGGGCTGCCGGCGTGGTCAATGGCATAGGTCACTGGATGGGCTACCGTAACTATGAGTGTGCCGACAACGCCCGCAATATTTCGCCGCTGGGCTTGCTGATTGGTGGCGAAGAGCTGCACAACAACCACCACACCTACCCGAATTCGTCCAAGCTGTCCCGTCGCTGGTTCGAGGTGGACATCGGCTGGGGCTATATCCGGCTGTTCCAGCTGTTTGGATTGGCCACGCCCAAAGGTTACCGGCCCATTGCCCATCACGTGCCGGGCAAGCTGGATATGGATGTGGAAACGGTGCAGGCCATTGCCAACAATCGCTTCGATATCATGCGTCAATACCGCAAGCGGGTCATGGAGCCGGTGCTGCGTCAGCAGAAGTCCTTGATGGACGACGAAATCCGTCCCCGGTACCGTAAGCTCAAGCAGCTGCTGTCACGGGAGATCAGTCTGATCCACCCCAGGGAGAAAGAAACCCTGGAGTCGGTGCTCGAGCGTAACGCCGTGCTCCGCCAGATCTACGAGAAGAGCCATGAGCTGCAGGCGCTCTGGCGTCAGCGGGGTCTCAAGCCCCAGGACAAGCTCAATGCCCTGATGGCCTGGTGTCGTGAGGCAGAAGCCAGCGGTATCCGCTACCTCGAGGAGTTTGCCGACCATCTGCGGGCCTACTCGCTCAGACCCTCGGCCTGAACCCGAAACAGGCAATAGGTAACCTGGCCTGCACGCTTCTGACGGTGCAGGTGCCAGGTCGCCGGCACCGCCGGCGTGACCAGTTCACTCTCATGCTCCACGTAGACCCAGCCGCCGGGTTTCACCCAGCCCTGCGCTTCCATTAGCGGAAACAGCCGTTCCAGCCAGCCCTGACGGAACGGCGGATCCATGAACACGATATCGAACGGCGGTCGCTGCCGCTGCGCCAGGTAGTGCTCCACTGCGCTGCACACCACCTCTCCCGATTCAGACTTCAGCAGCCGCAGGTTGGTCCTCAGTGCGTTGGCCAGAGCCGGCGTGTGGTCCACCAGCGTGGCATGGCCGGCACCTCGGGACAACGCTTCAAGTCCCAGAGCGCCGGAGCCGGCGAACAGGTCCAGGCAATCGCTGCCGGCGAGGTGAAAGGCCAGCCAGTTGAACAGAGTTTCACGGGTGCGGGCCGGCGTGGGCCGAACGCCCCCGGCGTCGGGGAACTTGAGTTTGCGGCTGCGCCAATCGCCGCCGATGATCCGAAGCTCGCCAGCACCCCGGGTTCCGCTGTCTGAGCGGGCGGGAGCCGGGCTTTTTGTGGCGGGGTTTCGATGAGCGGGTTTTCGACGCGCCATGGCGGTAACTCCGAAGCGGATCAACAGGGTGATGAACCCCGGCATGTTACCGGAATCCCGTGCCAGCGTGATAATCTGGCAAGCCTCACTTCAATGGGACAGTCTGCTAGAATGTGCGCTTTCTGTGTTCCGCCCATTCATACTGATGGATTGATTTTATGACGGCAGAGTGGATTTCAATCGGCCTGTTGGCCCTTCTTGTGCTCGTTTTCATTCTGGATGTTGCCGGCAACCGGAGCCGGGCGCCAAGGCCGCGGCCGGTACCCCAGCGCAAG
Organism: Marinobacter sp. E2; assembly: GCF_055755345.1. Lineage (NCBI taxonomy): Bacteria > Pseudomonadati > Pseudomonadota > Gammaproteobacteria > Pseudomonadales > Marinobacteraceae > Marinobacter > Marinobacter sp. E2. Next base: position 3,661,038 of record NZ_CM146911.1, on the reverse strand, counting down.
CCCGAGGTTGCAAGAGGGGCTGCGCCAGAGCCCAAAGAAGGCGAGCCTGAGCCTGCTGCTGAGGCCGAACCAGAGCCGGAGCCTGAAGCCGAACCCCGGCCCGCCGAGCAACCCCCGGAGCCGGTGGAGCCGGAGCCCCAGCTCAGTGTTTTTGAGCGAATCCGCAAGGGCCTGGGTAAAACCCGCGCGGGCCTGACGGGTGGCCTGTCAGATCTGTTCTCACTGGGCAAGAAGATTGACGAAGAGCTGCTGGAAGAGATTGAAACCACGCTTCTGATGGCCGACGTAGGCGTTACCGCCACTTCCGAGATCATTGATTCTCTCACGGAGAAGCTCGAGCGCAATCAGCTCAAGGACGGCGAGGCGCTGCGCAAGGCGTTGCGTGGCGAGCTGCACGACCTGCTCAAAGACGTTACCCAGCCCCTGAAGATCGACGCCGACAAAACCCCGTACGTCATTCTGATGGTCGGCGTGAACGGCGTGGGCAAGACCACGACGATTGGCAAGCTGGCCCGCAAATTCCAGGACGAGGGTAAATCGGTGATGCTGGCGGCGGGCGACACCTTCCGCGCGGCTGCCGTGGAACAGCTGCAGGTCTGGGGGGAGCGCAATAACGTGCCAGTGGTGGCACAGCACACCGGGGCCGACAGTGCGTCGGTCATTTTTGACGCCATCCAGTCGGCCAAGTCCCGTGGCGTTGACGTGGTGATTGCCGACACCGCCGGCCGCCTCCAGAACAAGGACAACCTGATGCAGGAGCTGGAGAAGGTGGTCCGGGTAATGAAGAAACTTGATGAGACGGCGCCCCACGAGGTCATGCTGGTGCTGGATGCCGGCACCGGACAGAACGCCCTGAGCCAGGCCCAGGTGTTCCAGCAGGCGGTGGGAGTGTCCGGGATCACCTTGACGAAACTCGACGGCACCGCCAAAGGCGGTATCGTGTTTGCCATCGCCCGCCAGCTGCAGCTGCCCATCCGCTTTATCGGTGTGGGTGAGCAGGTGGAGGATCTGCGCAGTTTCGACGCCGAAACCTTTGTTCACGCGCTTTTCGACGAATAGCCCAGCGCCCAGCGGTAGCCGCCCATGATCGAGTTTCGCCAGGTCACCAAACGCTACGACAGCGATCACACCGCCCTGCGTCAGGTCAATTTCGGCCTGGCTCGGGGCGAACTGGCCTTCCTTACCGGGCATTCCGGGGCCGGTAAAAGTACGCTGCTGAAGCTGATCATGGTGATGGAGCGGCCCAGCGCCGGCGAAGTGGTTGTCGGCGGCCAGTTGCTGAACCGGCTACCCCGCCGGCAGATTCCCTACATTCGCCGTCACATCGGCGTGGTGTTCCAGAATCACCAGCTGCTCTTTGACCGCACCGTGTTCGACAACGTGGCCATGCCCCTGGAGGTCATGGGCGCCTCACCCCGCGACACCGGTCGGCGGGTGCGGGCAGCGCTGGATAAAGTCGGTCTGCTGAACAAGGAAAAAATGAATCCGATGCAGCTGTCCGGCGGAGAGCAACAGCGGGTGGGTATCGCCCGGGCCGTGGTCAACAAGCCGCCGGTTCTGCTGGCGGATGAGCCCACCGGTAATCTGGACCCGGAGCTGTCCGCAGACATCATGAACCTGTTCGGGCAGTTCAGTCAGGTCGGGGTGACGGTACTGATTGCCACCCACGATATCGCCCTCATCAACACCATGGGCCGACGCACCCTGACTCTGGATCATGGGCGCCTCGTTGCCGGTGGCACGCCGGTTGTGGGAGGTGCGAGTGGCCACTGACCCGAGGCGAAAGCAGGACTCGTCCCGGGGGGCGAACGCCGCACGTTCCCCATGGCGGGAACAGGCAGAGAGCTATCTCAGCCACCATCGCAAGGTGGCGCGGGACAGTGCCCGTCGGCTCTGGCGCACACCGGTGGCAAGCCTGATGACCTGGACAGTGATGGGCGTTGCCCTGGCCTTGCCGGTGGCTTTGCTCTTGCTGCTCACCAGTCTTCAGGGTGTCAGCGCCGGCTGGGAAAGCAGTGCCCGGGTGACGGCTTACCTGAGCCTCGATACCAACCTGGAACAAGCGCAGGGGCTACAGCAGGAGGTGGCATCCGACGGACGGGTAGCCGCTGTTGAGCTGATCGGGCGAGAGCAGGCCCTGGCGGAGTTCCGGACGTCCTCCGGGCTGGCGGACGCGCTCGATTACCTGGAGGAAAATCCGCTACCTCACACCCTGCTGGTAACCCCCCAGGAATCGGCCCGGTCGGCCGAAGGCGTCGAGGCACTGGTGCGCTTCGTCGGAGCAATGGAGGGAGTAGAACGTGTTCAGGTGGACCTGGGCTGGCTGCAGCGACTTAATGCCATGACTGACCTGTTGGCCCGCGCGGTGTGGGCGTTGGCTCTGCTGTTGGCGGCAGCGGTTGTGCTGGTGATTGGCAACACCGTGCGGCTGGCCATTGAAAACCGCCGAGACGAGATTCTGGTGGCCAAGCTGGTGGGCGGTACCGACGGCTTTGTTCGCCGTCCCTTCCTTTATACAGGGGCCTGGTTTGGTCTTGGGGGCGGTGTGGTCGCACTGATCCTGCTGCAACTTTCCCTCTGGTGGCTCAGCGGGCCCGTTGAGCGACTGGCGGGGTTGTACCGCAGTGACTTCTCCCTGCAGGGACTGCAATTTGATGGCGCTCTGGCGTTGATTATTGTGGGGATGCTGCTAGGCTGGCTTGGCGCCTGGGTTGCCGTGAAGCGTCACCTGGACGATCTGGAGCCTGGCGATATTGCCGGTGGTTGATGATCCGGATTGCGGGAAAACCGTATTGAAGAGACAGCTTTCTCTGGCGTAGGTTGGGAGTCAGAAAAGCCAAGGCGAATTTTCCAGACTGTTGATTTTAAATGTTTTACTGGAAAATTCGGGAACTTTCAGGGTTCTTGGCGGTCTAAATGAGAGTTGGTATATTTTAGGGCCGTCGGGTTCGGAGGTTAGAGCATGGGTACGAGTTTACAACTGGTTGATCGACTGGTTCCGGGTGCGAATCTCGAGTCTTACATTCAGGCTGCGAGTCGTATTCCGGTGCTCACAGCGGACGAGGAGCGGGAGCTGGCAGAACGGCTCCATTACGAGGGCGATGTGGAAGCCGCCCGTCAGCTGGTTATGTCTCACCTGCGCTTCGTGATTCACATTGCCCGGAGCTATTCCGGTTATGGCCTGGCCCAGGCGGATCTGATCCAGGAAGGCAACGTTGGCCTGATGAAGGCCGTGAAGCGCTTCAACCCGGAATACGGGGTGCGCCTGGTCTCGTTTGCGGTGCACTGGATCAAGGCCGAGATTCACGAGTTCATCCTGCGCAACTGGCGGATCGTGAAGGTCGCGACCACCAAGGCCCAGCGCAAGCTGTTCTTTAACCTGCGCAGCCAGAAGAAGAAGCTGGCATGGCTCAGCCACGATGAACTGAACGCGGTGGCCGAGGATCTCGGTGTGGAGCCCCGTGTTGTCCGCGAAATGGAAGGACGTCTGGCCTCGCAGGACACGGCGTTTGATGGTCCGATGGACGACGATGACGACAACGCCTATCAGGCGCCGGCCTATTATCTGGAGGATGCGCGCAGCAATCCGGCCACGCAGCTTGAAAACGCTGACTGGTCAGATGATGCCAACGGCCGTCTGATGCAGGCGCTGGAAAGCCTCGACGAGCGCAGTCAGGACATCCTGCGCGAGCGGTGGTTGTCCGAGAGCAAGTCGACGCTGCATGAGCTGGCCGACAAGTATGGGGTGTCTGCGGAGCGGATTCGCCAGCTTGAGAAGAATGCCATGAAGAAGATCCGCATGCAGATGTCTGAGGCGGCCTGAGGTTCGGGCCTATCGAATCAGGTAATCTGAATAGAACGCCACCACCGGTTCCGGTTGGTGGCGTTTTTGTTTGTATAATCTTTTATCTGACTTCCGTGGAAGACGCGCTTGGGTAGCCCCTCCCAAAACACGCTCCTTGCGGCACATCCATGTGACGCTTGGGCTCCGCCATCCCTGGCTCCGCACAGTTTTGGGAGGGGCTACCCAACCGCGTCCCGAACCTTTGAGTAAGGCCAGCAAACCATGACCTCGAATGAACCCCATATCGCATTTCTCGGCATCGGCCTCATGGGCGCGCCGATGACCCGTAACCTTCTGAACGCGGGTTTCCCGATGACCTTGTGGAACCGCACGTCCAGCAAATGCGAGCCCTTTTCACAGGAAGCATCCATTGCCGACTCTCCGGTAGACGCCGTGGCCAATGCCGACGTGGTGATCACCATGTTGGAGAATAGCGATGTGGTTGAGCAGGTGCTGGTGAAGCAGGGGGCTCTTGAGGCCCTGAAGCCGGGGGCGCTGGTGATTGATATGAGCTCCATCCAGCCTTCTGTGGCCCGGCGGCATGCTGAGTTGGCGGCGGAACGGGGTGCCGGCTATGTGGACGCCCCGGTGTCCGGTGGAACGCTGGGCGCGGCGGAAGCTCGCCTCAGTATCATGGCCGGGGGAACGGAGGCGGATGTGGACCGGGCACGGCCGGTGTTTGCGGCGCTCGGTAAGTGCACCCGGATCGGGCCCGTGGGCTCGGGGCAACTGGCAAAGCTGGCCAATCAGGCCATCGTGGGTATCACCATCGGCGCGGTGTCCGAGGCGTTGCTGCTTGCCGCCAAAGGCGGTGCGGATCCGGCAGCGGTTCGGGAAGCGCTGCTCGGAGGCTTTGCCGGCAGCCGGATTCTGGAGCTGCATGGGCAGCGTATGATCGAACGGGACTTTGCCCCCGGCGCGCCGGCGCGGATTCAGCTCAAGGACATGCGGATGATCCTGGATGAGGCGCGGGCGGAAGGGCTGACTCTGCCGCTGGCGCAGCAGACCCATAACGAATACCTGTCGCTGGTGGCCAACGGCCACAGCGATGTTGACCACAGCGGCCTGTTGCTGGAACTGGAGCATCTGAACGGTGCCCTGCTCGGTGCCCACGGCCAAGGCACGAAGGAGTAACCGCCATGCCCCGTTTTGCTGCCAATCTGTCCATGCTGTTCACGGAAGCGGACTTTCTGGAGCGGTTTGCCCTTGCCCGCGACGCCGGTTTTGAGGGTGTGGAATACCTGTTCCCCTATGCCTATCCCCCGGAGCAGCTGCGTGGGCTGCTGCGCGAGCACGGGTTGACCCAGGTGCTGTTCAATCTGCCGCCGGGAGACTGGGACGCCGGTGAGCGCGGCATTGCCTGCCTGCCAGACCGGGTTGAGGAATTCCGGGCCGGCGTTGACCAGGCCATCGAGTACGCCCGGGCTCTCGACTGTCGTCAGCTGAATTGCCTGGCAGGGCTCAAGCCTGCCGATGTGTCGGAGGAGCTGGCCTGGCAGACCCTGGTGGAGAATGTCAGCTGGGCGTCATCGAAGCTGGCAGAGCAGGGCATCACCCTGTGCCTGGAGGCGATCAACTCGCGAGTGGATATGCCGGGCTTCGTGCTGGATACCTCTGGCAAGGTACTGGCACTGATTGAGCAGGTGGACGCCGACAATGCTCGCCTGCAGTATGACCTCTACCACATGCAGATCATGGAGGGCGATCTGGTCCGCACCGTGGAATGCCTGTTACCGTGGATAGGCCATATCCAGTTTGCGGACAATCCGGGGCGCCATGAGCCGGGCACCGGGGAGATTAACTTTTTGAATGTTTTCGAGGCGATCGACCGCCTTGGGTACGAAGGCTGGGTCAGCGCCGAATATCGGCCCTCGGGCCGGACTGCCGACAGTCTGGATTGGTTTGCCGGTGGCCATCGACCGTCGCCATAGGCGACACCCTCTTACAAGATCGTAACTGGCCGGCTTGCGGAATCCTTCGTACCCTTGTCGCAGATGTACGTGTCGCTACTGTAATCCGCTATCGGGAGGAGAACCGGTGAAAGCGCTGGTAATCGAAGACGATCAGGACGTTGCAAACTACCTTGTCAAAGGGCTGAAGGAATCGGACTTTGTGGTCGATCATGCCGCCGATGGCAAAGAGGGCATGATGATGGCGGCCAGCGAGGATTACGACATCATGATCGTGGATCGTATGCTTCCGGGTATGGATGGTCTGTCGATCATAAAAACGGTGCGGGCGACGGGCAATCAGGTGCCGGTGCTGATCCTGAGCGCCCTGGGCGATGTCGACGACCGGGTCGAGGGTCTTCGGGGCGGTGGCGACGACTACCTCACCAAGCCTTTCTCGTTCACCGAGCTTTTGGCGCGCATCGAATCCCTTATCCGTCGTAATCGGCAGGCGGCCGAGACCGAGACGGTATTGAAGGTTGCCGATCTGGAAATGGACCTGCTGGCCCGCACCGTCAAGCGCGCTGGCCAGAACATCGACGTCCAGCCCCGGGAATTTCGCCTGCTGGAGTACCTCATGCGCAACGCAGGTCAGGTGGTCACCCGTACCATGCTGCTGGAGAAGGTGTGGGATTATCACTTTGATCCGCAGACCAACGTGATCGACGTGCACATCAGCCGGCTTCGGGCCAAGATCGACAAGGAATTCGATACCCCCTTACTGCAGACCATCCGGGGTGCAGGGTACATGCTACGTGAAACTGCTTAGCCAGCTCAGGACGTCCTCTTTTCAGCTCGCCCTGCTCTACATGGTGGTGTTTGCCACCTCGGTTTTTCTGCTGCTGGCGTTCATTTACTGGCGTACCGCGGGCTTCATGACCGCCCAGACCGACGAAACCATCGAAGCGGAAATCGCCGGTCTGGCAGAACAGTATCGTGGCCGCGGGGTCAACGGACTGATCACCATCATTCGCGAGCGCGTTGCCCGCGATCCCAACGCCAAGTCCATCTACCTGCTGACCACCGATGACTTCCTGAAACTGGCAGGCAACATTGATACCTGGCCTGAGGGGAGTCGCTCCGAGAGTGGCTGGATCAATTTCACCCTGAACGAATCGGTGGGCTGGAGCGGGCCTGAGCGCCTGGCTCGTGCCCGGATTTTCGAGGTTCAGGGCGGCCTCCGGCTCCTGGTGGGTCGGGACGTGGATGAACTGACCAACCTCAAGCGGGTCATCGAAACGGCCATCAACTGGGGCATGGGCATCACCCTGGCCCTGGCGCTCCTGGGCGGGTTCCTGATGAGCCGGAGTACCACGCGGCGCATCGAGGTAATCAACAACACCTCTCGCCGGATCATGAACGGTCATCTGTCACTGCGTATTCCTACCCGAGGGACCGACGACGACTTCGACCAGCTCGCGGAAAATCTGAACCAGATGCTGGACCGGATTGTGTACCTGATGGAGGGTATCCGGCATGTCTCTGACAGCATCGCCCACGACTTGCGCACGCCGCTCACCAGGCTGCGAAACCAGCTGGAAAACACCCTGATGTCAGTAGACAACGACGAGGCCCGGGAGCAGGCGGGGCGCGCCGTGGCGGAAGCGGACCAGTTGCTGGCGACCTTCAACGCGCTTTTGCGCATCGCCCGCCTGGAGACCCGGGGCAACGCCGCGGACATGAAGCCGGTGTCCCTGGACGAGCTGGTTACCGACGCCTGCGAGCTTTACGAGGCGCTGGCGGAAGACAAGGACCAGTCGTTTGAACAGGCACTGGAAAAAGGCGTGATGATCGAGGGCGACCGGGATCTGCTTTTCCAGATGGTCAGCAACCTGATCGACAACGCCATCAAGTACACACCCGAACACGGGGTGATCGGAGTTGGCGTGCGCAAAGAAGGCAGTGATGCTGTTTTCGAGGTGCGCGACAGCGGCATCGGGATTCCGGATGCCGAGAAAGATCAGGTGTTCCAGCGCTTTTACCGGGTGGGCAAGAGCCGTTCACTGCCCGGTAACGGTCTTGGCCTGAGCCTGGTGAGCGCCGTGGCAGAGATTCATCAGGGGCGGATTCTGCTCAGCGATACTCAGCCCGGGGAATCCTCGCCCGGGCTGACGGTGGCGGTTCGGATGCCTGCCTACTCCGAGGCGCGCAAACGCATCCGTGCAGCCCAGGCTGAGCAGCCTGCGGATGGCGCCCCCGGAGAGCTGCGCAGCAATACTGAATCGTCCGGCGCCGAGACTCACTGACTGGCGCGGAACCGGTTGATGCGGTCCAGTACCGGGGTGAGCAGGGCGTCGGCGCGGGTTTCAATCTGGTGTGCCAGGGTTTCCACCTGTGACCGGCGACGGTTGACCCGTACCTGAATGCTGTCCCACTCGCCTTCCAGATGCTTCTGTTCGACCATGAGGAACGCCGCCAGGTTGTGGCGATTGACTTTGCCGGTGATGCCCAGCTGGTCCAGTCGGTAGCCCAGGGCATCTACGCCATTAAGGGCCATAGTGAGCAGTTTGTCGGTGTTCATATCGGGTGTCTCCGTAACCTGAGTCTGTATGAAACTGATGGCTCGACATTAGGGGCTCTTCCTAGAGTGCACAACCTAATTCCTCGGGCCGATGGTCCCTGACCAAAAGGTAATTTGGCGGCCACGCCCGGGTAATCCACGGTATGCACAATGGAAAGGGTAGTGAAGGAAGCCAGCATTGTTTGTTGCTTGCTTCTCCCTCCAGCACAGCGCTAGCCTTAACCCCGCATTTGCGGGGTTTTTTTATGTCACCCTGCCAATGTCACCGGCCATGCCGGAAGTGTTTGTTCAACTGATCGTCAACAGGGAATAGCCGCATCCATGAGCCAGGCATCAGAAAACAGGGGGCCCCGACCGCGCTATATTACGCCGGAAGGCGAGCGGGCGCTGCGGGATGAATTGCAGTACCTGTGGAAGACAAAGCGGCCCGAGGTCACCCAGGCCGTGCGTGAGGCTGCAGCCCTGGGAGACCGTTCGGAGAATGCCGAATACATCTACGGCAAGAAGCAGCTTCGGGAAATTGACCGGCGGGTGCGATTCCTCAGCAAGCGTCTGGACGAGCTTACCGTGGTGGACCGGTTGCCCGATGACCGTAGCAAGGTGTTCTTTGGCGCCTGGGTAACCGTTGAGGATGAGGAGGGAAATGAGCAGACCTACCGCCTGGTTGGCGCCGATGAGTTCGATCTCAGCAAGGGTTACCTGAGCATTAACTCGCCTCTCGCCCGGGCCCTGATTGGCAAGCGTCTGGACGACGAAGTCAGTGTCCGCACGCCGGAGGGCTGGAAATCCGTTTTTGTGGTGGACATTCGTTACCAGGCGCCTGGCACCGACTAGTGAAAACTGTCACAAAATCGTCGAAATGCCGGGCAGCGCGTAGTTTTTGTCGATAGACTGATCAAAAAATGTCACAGGGTATGTGCGGCAGCCAGTGTCTGCCAGGGTCATCATCATGGGTATTTCAGGACAACACCGCAGGTATTTTCCGTTTCGGATCGGCTTCTGGGCTGCGCTTGGCCTGGCAACCACCCTGGCTTCCGTCGGTTCGCTGGCGGAGCAGGCTGACGACAGCAACGACACCGCCAGCGCCTTCGACTACGAGGAGCGCTCCACCATCGACACCATTTCTCTGCGTTCGATTGAAGAAGAAACTCTGGCGAATACCGTCATCGAGGGTGGGCTCACGGCACCTGCCGCCGGCGTGCCCCTGAAACCGAGGGTGGAAGATGATTTCTACCTGGATCCACTCGGGCTGAGGCCCGGTGATAACCGCACGGATCTTGGCCGCTCCCAGATTCCGGTGGAATTCCGGTTCAGCAACCCCAAATCCATTCCCGGCCAGACCCACAGCAACAATTACATGATCCGCCCCCCCGAAAACCGCAACTACGATGCGCTCAATATCAATATGACCGAGCGTTGAGGCCCGTTTCAGGCGGCGCTGGCGGCGTTGTCTACGGCAGTCTCGCCCAACACGTCCTCGTAGAAGAATGCCAGGGCCTGGCTGGCCTGGTTCAGTCTCGCCCGGGACACGCGCATACGATTGCCCAGGTACTCCAGAAACTGCTGGCGATGGTCGGATGCCAGGGTATCCGGATCCTTGAGATCGTGAAACAGCACGAAACGCGTGATCCAGTGCAGATAGGTCTGTTCGGAGCGTTGGTTCAGATGGTGTTTGCGGATGGCGTCCCTGACGCGGCCAAGAAGGCCCGGCTGGGACTGTTCCAGCGCCTCGGTAATATCCATGAGTGATTGCTTCCTGGAAGTTTGTTCTTGTTATGGTGTGCGCATCTTATGACAATCGTTTTACCGGCGCAAAGCATTCGCGGGATTCAGGGGATCCCGACTGTGGCTAGTCGGGATCGGCAGGCTATGGGGGCTTATTTCAGGGACTCCAGCTTGTCGATGTACTGCTGCATGGCATCGTCTTTGGACATGCCCTTGAGTTTTTCCCAGGCATCGAATTTGGCCCGGCCCACGAAATCCATCATACCCGGGCGCTTGCCGGACACGTCTCCCTCGGTGGCCTGCTTGTAAAGCGCGTAGAACTCCAGTTTCATCTCGTTCGATGGCTTGAAGTCGCCTTCGGCGGTCTGGATGTAATTCACGGCCTCGTCGAAGCGGGTTTTCAGGTCACTCATAGTGTCTCTCCTTATGGTTCGGGTTGGTTCCTGTTTATGATCAGGCTGGTGATCTGGCGAGTATAGCCAGCACCCCGGTCGCCGTCATTGACCGAATGCCCGGCCAGGTGCGGCAAATCGGAAAGCGGGTCGACTTCTGGCAAAAGCTTGCCCGAGCGCACAGTTCCCGATAACGCTGGCCAGTTTTTGCTTGAGAACGGAAAACGATCTGTGTAGAGTTCGGGTGGTTGCGCGCCAGGAGGGCGCGTACAAGGGATTGAACAACTGCAAATGATTTGCACAGGGAGCAAGCGCATGTCTTCAAAAGACGGTTCCGTCGCGCCTAAAGAGCGCATCAATATCAAGTATGTCCCCGCCACCGGAGATCAGCAGGCCGAAACCGAGCTGCCACTGAAAATGTTTGTGGTTGGTGATTTCAAGGGACACGCCGAAGAAACCCCCATCGAAGATCGTAAGGCCATTTCCGTTGACAAGAACAACTTCCGTTCGGTCATGAAGGAAGCCGGCCTGACTCTTTCCACCACCGTGACCAACAAGCTGGACGAGGAAGCCGACGAGTTGCCGGTGAACCTGGAATTCCAGACCCTTGACGATTTCTCCCCGGACAGTGTTGCCCGCCAGGTGCCCGAGCTGAACAAGCTCATTGAGCTGCGGGAAGCGCTCGTGGCTCTGAAAGGCCCGCTGGGTAACGTACCCTCGTTCCGTTCCAAGCTGCAGGAGCTGCTGGACAACGACGACGCCCGGGACAAGCTGTTGGCCGAACTGGAACTGGCCACCGACAGCAACGAGTAAGCGAACGCACGCTCACTCTCCTATTTTCATCAAAACGTACTGAAGGGATGTGGTATGTCTGATACTGCTGTGCAGCAATCTGCTGCCTCCGAATCCGTTGCCGAAGGGTCTCTCCTCGACCAGGTCATGGCCAACAGCCGCATGGCACCGGCGGATGAGGGTTACGATGTGGCCCGCAAGGGCGTGGCAACGTTTATTGCCAACCTGCTGAAAAGCGACGAAAAAGGCCAGCCGGTCAACAAGGCCCTGGTGGACCAGATGGTGGTGGAGCTGGATCGCAAGATCAGTGCCCAGATGGATGAGATCCTGCATGCACCGAAGCTACAGGAGCTGGAATCCTCCTGGCGCGGCCTCAAACTGATGGTGGACCGCACCGATTTCCGCGAAAACATCAAGGTGGACATCCTTCACGCCACCAAGACCGAGCTGCTGGAAGATTTCGAGTTCGCGCCAGACGTTACCCAGACCGGCTTCTACAAGCACATCTACTCCACCGAGTATGGCCAGTTCGGCGGCGAGCCGGTGGGCGCCGTGGTTGGTAATTATGCCTTTACCCCGTCCACGCCGGACATGAAGCTGCTGCAGTACGTGTCCTCGGTTGGTGCCATGGCCCATGCGCCGTTCCTGTCCTCGGTGGCCCCGTCGTTCTTCGGCGTCGACAGCTACCAGGAACTGCCGGCCATCAAGGAACTGAAGGCCGTGTTCGAGGGCCCGAAATACGCCAAGTGGCGCTCCCTGCGTGAGTCCGAGGACGCCCGCTATCTGGGCCTGACCTCGCCGCGCTTCCTGTTGCGGGTGCCGTACGACCCCACCGAAAATCCGGTGCGCAGCTTCAACTACAAGGAAGACGTTTCCGGCGATCACGAACACTACCTGTGGGGCAACACCGCCTACCTGCTGGCGACCCGTCTGACCGAGAGCTTTGCCAAGTACCGCTGGTGCCCGAACATCATCGGCCCGCAGAGCGGCGGCGCCGTCGAGGACCTGCCGGTGCACCTGTTCGAGTCGTTCGGCCAGCTCGAGGCCAAGATCCCGACCGAAGTGCTGATCACCGATCGTCGCGAGTACGAAATGGCCGACGAGGGCTTCATCGCCCTGACCATGCGCAAGGGCAGCGACAACGCCGCCTTCTTCTCCGCCAACTCGGTGCAGAAACCCAAGCAGTTCCCGAACACCAAGGAAGGCAAGGAAGCGGAGACCAACTACAAGCTGGGCACCCAGCTTCCGTACATGATGATCGTGAACCGCCTGGCCCACTACATCAAAGTGCTGCAGCGGGAACAGATCGGCTCCTGGAAAGAGCGCCAGGACCTGGAGCGGGAGCTGAACACCTGGATTCGCCAGTACGTGGCCGACCAGGAAAACCCGCCTGCGGAAGTTCGCAGCCGTCGCCCCCTGCGCGCGGCCCAGGTGACCGTCTCTGACGTGGACGGCGATCCGGGCTGGTACCAGGTGTCCCTGGCGGTTCGGCCCCATTTCAAGTACATGGGTGCCAACTTTGAACTGTCACTGGTTGGCCGGCTGGACAAGGACTGATCCGTGTTCCGGCACCCGGCCAGCGACGGATCGCAGGCCGGCACCGGCAGCCTGTTCGAACGACTGGAGCAGGCGGCCGAACCGGCCGGTCAGAGCATGGGGGAGGTGACCCATGTGGTTGAGTCCATCAAGCGCCACCTGGTGCGCCTGCTGAATGCCCATCCGGGCAACAGTGCCAGCGTACCGGACCTCGGCCTGCTGGACTTCAACGACGCCACCCTGGGGACCCACGATCTGAGCGTTCAGATCCGCGGCGCGATCCGGCAGTGCATTGAAAAGTTCGAACCCAGGGTGAGACGGGTGGATGTGGTCAATCTGCCCCAGGGGCCCGACCCGCTGCAGCTGCGGTTTCAGGTGACGGTCTATCTCAACGTCGGTTCGAAAGACGACAAAACAACCATAGATTTGGTTCTGGATGATAAACGTTACTACCAGGTGGTGTAACGGAAACGAACAGCAAACACCAAGGATGGCGAGAGTCGGTGGGGATGCTTTTCTGCAGGGAAAAAAGATGTCTGAGCGCAGCGAGTTGTTTTTTCCCGGAAGAAAAGTATACCGACCGGCTCATACTCCCAAGGATTCGGTAGTTGTATGAAGTTGAATCGCTTTTACAGGGACGAACTGAGCTTTCTCAGGCTCCAGGGCCGGGAATTCGCGGATGCCCATCCGCAGCTCACCCGCTTTCTGTCCGAGCAGAGCACCGACCCGGATGTGGAACGACTGCTGGAAGGCTTTGCCTTCCTGACCGGCAAGCTGCGAGAGAAGGTGGAGGACGAATTTCCCGAAATCACCCACTCGCTGCTGAACATGCTGTGGCCGAACTACCTGCGACCGGTGCCCAGTTGCACCATCATGCGCTTCGACCCCCAATTGCATGCCATCAGTGAACGTCAGCGAGTGGAACGCCACACCGAGATCAAAAGCCGGCCCGTGGGCGATGCCATTCGTCAGACCCAGTGCCGGTTCCGGACCTGCCGGACGGTGGATGTGTACCCCATGAGCGTGGCGGCGGCCCATGCCGAGCATTCCCGGGAAGTATCCTCTGTGACCGTAGATCTGGCCTTGCATACTGACCAGCCGCTGTCTTCGCTGGGTATGGACAGCCTTCGGTTTTACCTGGGTGGTGAGAGCCACATCGGCGAGACCCTTTTCCTGTGGCTTAACCATTACCTGGAGCGGATTGAACTGGTGGTGGGCGACACCGTCTGCCAACTGCCTGCCTCTCTGTTGCAACCGGTAGGGTTTGCCAGCGATGAGGCCCTGCTGCCGTATCCCAAGAACGCCTACCCGGGCTACCGCATCCTGCAGGAATACCTCAGTTTTCCCGAGGCCTTCCGGTTTGTGGACATTCACGGCCTCGGGCGCCGCCTGCCAGCGGTGCAGGCGGACGAAATCAGCCTGCGTTTTCATTTCAGCCGGATACTGCCGCCCGATGCAAAAGTGCGGGAAAACAACTTCCAGCTCTACTGCACCCCGGCGGTGAACCTGTTCACCCACGAGGGCGAACCGGTGGACCTGAACGGCCGCCAGACCGAATATCGGATCTCGCCCTCGAGCCGCTCACCGGACCACTACGAGGTGTTCAGCATCGAGCAGGTAGAGGGCTGGCTGGAAGGGCGCTCCGGCCGTGGTGAGCCGCGCATCTACACCGCGTTCGAGAGCTTTCAGCACGAGGTGGAGCGGGATCGTGGACGCACTGCTCTTTACTACCGGGTGCGCGCCAGGGACAGCGTGCGCGGCGACGGTTTTGATCATTACATGTCGTTTGTCCGGGGTGACGAGTCCGAGTGCCTGAGCCGACAGGAGGCCATTTCCCTGACCCTCACCTGTACCAACCGGCAGTTGCCGGGTCAGCTGGCGGTGGGTGAGATCTGCATGGCCACCGAGAATACACCGGCATTTGCCACGTTCAGCAACGTTACGCGTCCTACGGCGACCCTGCGGCCGACCCTGGACGGCAGCCTGTTGTGGACACTGATCTCCAATCTGTCACTGAACTACCTGTCGATGCTCGACGTGGATGCCCTGCGTACCGTACTTCGGGTTTATGATTTCCGGGCCCTGGTGGACCGCCAGGCGGAGCGGGTGTCCCAGAAGCGCCTGGCCGGCATTACCGGCATCGAGACCCGCCCGGTGGACCGGATGGTGAAGGGGCTTCCGGTCCGGGGCATCCGGTCGGTCCTCAAGCTGGACCAGCAGGCCTTTGCCTCGGAAGGGGATCTGTACCTGTTCGGCACGGTTCTCAGCCAGTTCTTTGCCCTTTACGCCAGCATCAACGCATTTCACCAACTGGAAGTGGTGAACACCGACAATCAGGAACGGTACACATGGACGTTACAGCAAGGTCAGCAGCCGCTGATGTAGCCGAGCTGCAACCCGTCCTGGGCAATGCGCGGCGATACAGTTTTTTCCAGCTGGTGGACCTGATTCACCGGCACCACGGCGACGATCTGGAGCGCAACGGCGACGATCAGCCGCGGCAGGAACGGATCCGGTTTTCGGCGTCGGCGGGGCTGGGCTTCCCCGGCAGCGACGTGGTTTCGGCGCTGTCACCGGAACATGAGCATGCGCCCTATCAGCTGGAAGTCAGCTTTCTGGGCCTGCACGGCTGCCAGTCGCCGTTGCCGGGCTATTACCTGGAGGACCTGGCCTGGGAGGCGGGCCAGAACCTGGGCATTCGACGGCATTTCCTGGATTTCTTCAACCATCGCCTGGTTACCCTGTTCCATCGGGCCTGGCGCAAGTATCGGTACTACGTGCGCTTCCAGCCCGGCGCCTCTGACGGCTTTTCTGAGCTGATCTTCGCCCTGGTGGGTCTCGGCGACAGCCGTTTGCGGGAGGCCACGCCAGTAAACTGGTCCAAGATGCTGGCTTACGCCGGGCTTATGGCTGGCCGCAGCCGCTCGCCGGAGGTGGTCAGTGGCATTGTGGCTCACTGTTTTGACCTGGATGACGTCAGCATCGAGCAGTGGGTGCTTCGCAAGGTTGCCATAGCTCCCGATCAGCAGACCCGGCTGGGGCGCGCCAATGCCTCCCTGGGCAACGACACCCTGGCGGGGAACAGCATTCGCGACCGCAGTGGCAAGTTTGTGCTGCGACTGCGCAATCTCAGCCGGGAGCGCTTCGCTGACTTCCTGCCCAACGGGCGTGATCACCAGCGTCTGGTGAAGCTGGTGGAGTTCGCCACCCGCGAACAGCTGGCGTACGACCTGGAGCTGCAGATGCGACCGAAGGACATACGGGCCATGCAACTGGGCGAGGATGTCCGCTTGGGCTGGAACAGCTTTGTGACACCGGAACAGGCCCGGCAACGGCCGGCCGTTCGACTTCAGATTCGCCGATAGAAAGGCAGGGACGCGCATCATGGATGAAACACAGGCTCCGAGCCTCCGACTGACTATCGTCAACCCCGCCGCAGCAACCGCCGGGGCCAGCACTGATCATCAGTTCGGTGTGCGCGGTGGGTCCATCGGCACTGCCGCGAACGACACCTGGCGGCTGTCGTCCCAGCGCACCGGAGCGGTGCCCGGCCACGCCGAGATCCGGTTCCTCGACGGTGTGTTCTGTCTGATTGATCGCAGCGGTCGAACCTATATCAACAGCGGCAGCCAGCCGGTGGGGCGCGGCCGTCGGGCGCGTCTGAAGCACGGTGACACCCTGGTTATCGGCCGTTACCGCATTCGGGCAGATTTGATCGAGCCCGGCGAAGAGCCGCTGGCGACGGACGCAGAGCCGTGCGCTGAGCTGGTCGAGACCTCGGCAGAGCCCCTTTTGAAAGCCCGCGGCCAGGACTGCCAGTGGCAGGGGGCCGAGCCGCTGGCGCCATTGCAGCCGGCGCCGGGTGAAGCCGTCAGCGACGATCCGATGGCCGCCTGGCGCGACCCGGCAACGGATGGCGCCCGGGACCCCGAGTGCGACGCCCTGATGGCCTCGGAAGACCATTGGCTGTCCGGAGAAAGGGCCGTATCGGACGAGTATCGGGAACACCGGGACGTGGCCGTCGGTTTACCGATTCGCAAAGGAGATAACGGAGATATGACCGGGATGCATGAGAACGGAACCACCCCCGTAATGACCGGCCGAGAGAGTCTTGGGAGGCCGTCTGCCAGTCAGGATCGCAGCAGCACGCACATCAGCGGTGCGCCCCTGCTCAGGGGTCTGGAGGCGGAGCTTGATTTCGCCGACAGCGACGAGATGCGGCTTTTCCTGGAAGAAGCTGGCCAGACGCTCAGGGCCACCATGGAGGGGCTGCTGGCCCTGCACCAGTGCGAGGACAGTCGGCACCAGGCCTTGAGAACCCGTTTGCAGCCCATCGAGGACAATCCGCTGCGGCTAGGTGACGACTATCAGGCCACGGTACAGACCCTGTTCGCCAGTCAGCGCAGCCCCGTGCACCTTTCCGCGCCGGCGGCGGTTCGGGAAAGCCTGCAGAGCCTGAACCATCATCAGCAGGCTACCCGGTGGGCCATCAGCGAAGCACTCCAGGCCATCCTGCACGCGTTTTCACCGGAGGCGCTGCTGCAGCGCTTCCACGGCTATCGCCGGGGATTGCGCCAGAGCGAAGACGAAGGCCGCTGGGCCTGGGATATGTACCAGCATTACTACCGGGAATTGAAATCCAGTCGTCAGCAAGGGTTCGAGCGCCTGTTCCAGGAGGTGTTCGAGCAGGCCTACGACCAACATCTGCGTCAACTACAGAGGGAGAGTCAGTTGTGAAGACGTGCAAATGGAGCTTGCTAGCTATTGTATTGGTGCTTGCCGGATGCAGCACGCCGTACAACGCGGTCACCAAGACCGCCAAGGTGCTCTGGGACCCGGACATTCCCGTGGGCTACCCGGAAGACCTGCCCAGCCGCGTTGGGCTGACCATGGTGGCGGAGCCGGACATGAACCCGAACGAATCCCTGGCGCCAACCCCCATCGCCTTCCAGGTAATCGAAATGCGTGACAGTTCCCTCCTGATGGCGGGGGATTTCGACCAGCTGCTCACCGACCTCGAAGCTTCACTGGGACAGAACTACGTGGACCACAGCGACTATTCCCTGGTCCCGGGTCAGTTCAAGTACATCGAACCCTTCGAGATTGGCGAGGACACCCGCTTTATCGGCGTGATTGCCTTTTACGCCTACCCGAACCTGTCGCAATGGAAAAAGGTGGTGAAGGTGGATCCCATTGGAGGCCGCTATAACCTGCTGGTGAACCTGCGGGAGCGGGAAGTGAAACTCAAGCATTCGGATGATACCTGATGGCCGTTACCAATCGAGTGGTCTGGAGTGATGGCCTGTTCATCAAACCCCAGCACTTCCAGCAACAGCAGCGGTATCTGGAACACCAGATCAACGAGCGCGCCCTGGCGATATCGGACTACCTCTATGGCTTCAGTGATCTGGAGCTGAACGCCGAGTATCTGACCTTCGGCCGGGTGGGCCTTGTGCGGGCCTCCGGCCTGTTTTCCGACGGTACCCGGTTCAGTCTGCCTCAGGACGACGTGATGCCGGAGCCGCTGGAAATAAGCGACGCCTCGGTGGCCAACCAGATTGTGTACCTGGCACTGCCCCTGGGCAGCGATAGCCTGGCCGAGGTGGCCTGGCCCGAGGCGCCGGTGGCTGGCCGTTTCCGGGCGGAAACCCGGGAAATCCGGGACCTGCATTCCATTGACGGCGACGCCCACGCCATTGATGTCGGTCGGGTGGCGCCCCGGTTGATGCTGGAACGGGAGGACCGGAGCGCCTATTCGGCCCTGGCCATCGGCCGGATTCTGGAAAAGCGTCCCGATGGCAGCCTGGTGATGGACCCGGCCTTCGTGCCCACCATGCTGAGTGTGCGGGCGGCACCCAGGCTGCAGCGCTTTGTCGGCGAGATGGCGGGCCTGATGCGCGAGCGGGCCCGCACCATTGCCGAACGCGTGGGGGCACCCGGGCAGGGTGGCGTGGCCGATGTGGCCGATTTCATGTTGCTGCAGATGCTCAATCGGGCTCACCCCAGGTTCCTACACCTGGCCCGTCTGCGCCAGCTGCATCCCGAACGGCTCTATGAGGCCTTGCTGGAGCTGTGTGGCGAACTGGTCACTTTCACCGACGAAGGACGCCTGCCCAGGGAATATCCGGCCTACGACCACGATCTGCCGGAGGATTGTTTCGCGCCCCTGATGCAGGTGTTGCGACAGTCCCTGAGTACCGTTCTGGAACCGAGAGCCCTGGCTATCCAGTTGCAGGAGCGCCAGTACGGCCTTACGGTGGCACCGGTGCAGGACGCCCAGCTGGTTAGGGAGGCCGAATTCATTCTGGCAGTGAAGGCGGATATGCCCCTGGACGATCTGAAGAAGCAGTTCACCCAGCAGTGCAAAGTCGCCTCGGTGGAGAAAATCCGGGACCTCATCAGCCTTCAGTTGCCGGGTATACCGCTGACGGCATTGCCGGTGGCGCCGCGTCAGCTTCCGTATCACGCCGGCTTCGTCTATTTCCGCCTGGACGACCAGAGCCAGGCGTGGCAGATGCTCGACAACGCCAGCGGCTTCGCCTTCCACGTGGCTGGCAGTTTCCCGGGCATGGAAATGCAGTTCTGGGCAATCAGGAGTTAAGCCATGGCAAACGCACAGGTAATGGATTTACCGAATGGCAGCAAGGATTCAGGCAGCAGTGCGTTCAGCGACCTGCTGTTTGCCGACCGTTCCGGCCACTCTGAGAGCCCGGAGGGTGGGCTCGACGAGCAGTTCCAGCTTCGCGGACTGGAAGCCAATCGCCTGATTGATGCGGCGACACCGCTGCTGGGGCTGGTGATCCGGATTCGGCGCCTGGCCGACTTCCGGGCCGTTGACAGCCTGTACCAGCAGGTGGTGGACGACATTGCCGCCGTCGATCGGGAACTGGTGGAGCAGGGCTACGACAGGCCGGTGGTTGTTGCCTACCGTTATGTGCTCTGCGCCTTCATCGACGAGGCGGTGCTGGGCACCGACTGGGGCGCTCACAGCGTCTGGTCCCAGCATTCGCTGCTGTCGCGATTCCATAACGAAACCTGGGGTGGCGAAAAGGTCTTTGCCATTCTGGCGCGGATGGAACAGGAGCCGGCCCGTTACCGGGATATGCTGGCATTCATCTTCCTGTGCCTGTGCCTGGGATTTGAAGGCCGCTACAAGGTTATGGAAAACGGCAGGGACGAATACGAGCAGATTGTCCGTGGGCTGCATGAGCAGCTCAAAACCCTTCGGGACGATCAGGACTCGGCGCCCCTGGCGGACGCCCGGCTCAATGTCACCCGCTCTGGCAACCGCCTTCGCAGCGGCTTGCCGTTGTGGGGTATTGGCGGGCTGTTCGTGGCGGCGATGGCTGGCATCTATTCTCTCTACAACATGGCATTGAACGAGCGCATCACGGACGTATTGCGCGTACTCGACCAACTACCGAAATAAGGAAATCACTGTGATTCGGGTAGAACTGCCGGCGCTGATCGGGCGCCTCAACGACATTTCACGCCAGGCCCTGGAAGACTCAGCCGCCCTTTGCATCAGCCGCCAGGGCGCCGAGATTACCCCGGCGCATTTGTTATTCAAGCTGCTGGAAACGCCGTTCTCCGACGTGCGTCAGATCCTGGAGCACACCGGTGTGAATCACCAGCACCTGCAGCCGCTGGTGGGCGATAGCCTCAATGGTGAGCCGCAAAGTGCGGAGTCGTATCCGTCGTTCTCACCGCTGCTGGTGGAACTGATGCAGGACGCCTGGCTGCTGGCCTCCACCGAACTCGACCACACCGAGCTGCGCTCCGGTGCCATGTTCCTTGCCCTGCTGATGAACGCCGACCGCTACCTGATGCCGGCGGTGACCCGAGCCCTAGCGGACATCAACCGGGAGCAGTTGCGCAAGCAGTTTGATCGGCTGACGGATGGCTCCATCGAACGCCCGCGGCTGGCGGAAAACGGCGCGGACAAGCCGACTGTGCAAGCCGACATGGACCCGCTCACTCGCTACGCCACCGACTTCACCAGGCTGGCCCGTGATGCAAAACTCGACCCGGTGGTGTGCCGGGACGCCGAAATCGACCAGATGATCGACATCCTCTGCCGCCGTCGAAAGAACAACCCCATCGTGGTGGGCGACGCCGGCGTGGGCAAAAGTGCCGTGGTGGAAGGCCTGGCCCTGCGCATCGTCAACGGCGACGTGCCAGACCGCCTGAAAAACGTCGAACTCTGGACCCTGGACATGGGCGCCCTGCAGGCCGGCGCCTCGGTGAAAGGCGAGTTTGAGAAACGCCTGAAAGGCGTGATCGAAGCGGTCAAAGGCGCCGCCACCCCGATCATCCTGTTCATCGACGAAGCCCATACCCTGATCGGCGCCGGCAACAGTGAGGGTGGCTCCGACGCCGCCAACCTGCTGAAACCGGCTCTGGCCCGGGGCGAGCTGCGCACCATCGCCGCCACCACCTGGCGCGAGTACAAGAAATACTTCGAAAAAGACCCGGCCCTCAGCCGCCGCTTCCAGCCGGTGGCGCTGGACGAACCGACACCGGGCGAGGCGGTCCATATTCTCCGAGGCCTGCGCACCGTCTACGAAAAAGCCCATCAGGTACTGATCGCCGACAGCGCCCTGAAAGCTGCTGCCGAAATGTCGGCCCGCTACCTGGCCGGTCGCCAGCTGCCGGACAAAGCCATCGACGTTCTGGACACGGCTTGCGCCCGGATGAGCCTGAACCTGAGTACACCGCCCAGGCGTCTGAGCCATGTTCGCAGCCAGCTGCACCAGGTGGCCATGGAGCAACACCTGATGACCCGGGAACACGCCCTGGGCCAGACCGTCGACACCGAAAGGGAACAGGCTCTGGCACAGCAAATGGCCGACCTGACCGCTGAATCCGAAGCCCTGGAACAGCGCTGGAACGACCAGCGCGAGCTGGTGGCCCGACTGGTTGATATCCGCGAACGCCTGCTTCAGGAGGATGCTGAAACCGACACCGCCGAGGAAGCCGCTGTTGAACTGGCGGAGGCCGATTACGAAGAACGCCCGGACCTGAAAAGCGAAGCGGCCGCGATCGAACAGGAACTGGGCAAACTCCAGGCTGACGAACCTCTGGTCCACGCCCGAGTAGACGCCCGTCAGGTCGCCGAAGTGATCGCCGACTGGACCGGCATCCCGGTGAACCGTATGACCACCGACGAACTGGAAAAGATCACCCACCTGCCGGCGTATCTGCAGGAACACATCAAGGGCCAGGACACCGCCATCGAGTGCCTGCACCAGCACCTGCTTACCGCCCGCGCCGACCTGCGCCGGCCGGGCCGCCCCATGGGCGCTTTCCTGCTGGTTGGCCCCAGTGGCGTCGGCAAGACCGAAACCGTGGTGCAACTGGCCGAACTGCTCTACGGCGGCCGCCAGTTCCTGACTACCATCAACATGTCCGAATACCAGGAGAAGCACACCGTCTCCCGCCTGATCGGCTCGCCCCCGGGCTACGTCGGCTTCGGCGAAGGCGGCATCCTCACCGAGGCTATCCGTCAGAAACCTTATTCCGTGGTGCTCCTCGACGAAGTCGAAAAAGCCCACCCGGAAGTGCTCAACCTGTTCTACCAGGCCTTCGACAAGGGCGAACTGGCGGACGGTGAGGGTCGGTTGATCGACTGCAAGAACGTAGTCTTTTTCCTCACCTCCAACCTGGGCTACCAGACCATCGTCAGCCACGCCGAATCCCCGGGCAGCCTCGAAGAAGCGCTTTACCCGGAACTGGCAGGCTTCTTCAAGCCGGCCCTGCTGGCCCGAATGGAAGTGGTGCCCTACCTGCCCCTGGGCGAAGACACGCTCAACCGGATTGTCGGCGACAAGCTGAACCGGCTGGCCGACCAGATCCGGACCCGATACCAAACGGATGTGGAACTGGAAGACGGGCTGATCGAAGCCATCCGAAGCCGGGCAACCCGAAGCGAGAATGGCGCGAGGATGCTCGAGTCGATCATAGAGGGTGAGTTGCTGCCGCCGGTGTCGTTGGCGTTGCTGGAGAAACTGGCAGCCAGGGAGCCGGTGAACAAAGTTACTCTTGGTATCGATGGGCATCGATTCGCAGGGACTGTTGCCTAGGGCAACTGAAACGTAGCGCAGCCTGCGGGGTGGCTTTCCAAAACCCTGCGGAGCCATGGGTGAAGAGCGAAAGCTCTTCACGGGTTGGCCAGGGATGGCCAAGCCAGGACCCTCACTGCGACGCAGGAGCAGTAAGCAGTGAGGGGCGGAGCGGAGCCTACAGGGATGTATTCACGGCGTGTTTTGGAAAGCCACCCCGCAGGCTGTGCGGACGGC
Organism: Marinobacter sp. E2; assembly: GCF_055755345.1. Classification (NCBI taxonomy): domain Bacteria; kingdom Pseudomonadati; phylum Pseudomonadota; class Gammaproteobacteria; order Pseudomonadales; family Marinobacteraceae; genus Marinobacter; species Marinobacter sp. E2. The sequence goes on along the minus strand of NZ_CM146911.1, from coordinate 3,637,981 downwards.
GATCTCAATTTTTATAAGACTGGGAATAAGACAATGGGACGGATGCAGATGGAACTGCACACCGGCATTGACCTGGCGGTGGCCCTGATCCAGCAGGACACCCTGCCGGACCTGCTGAAAACGGCCACAAGCCAGCTGGAAACCACCTTCGGCCTGAGCCGCTGCTGGGCCCTGGAACTCGACCTCAGTGGCCGCACCCTGCACTGCAGCGACCTGGCCGAAGACGGCGAATTCGACTGCGGTGACTTCAGCCACCCCTTTGCCCATGTGCTCCAGACCGGCCAGGCCCGTGAACTGACACGAGCCGCCAGCTACCGCCTCGACCACCCGGGCTTCCAGGCGCTGTTCGACGCCAGCAACCGCCCCCGCTCCCTGTGGCTTGAGCCCCTGAGCGGCGACGATGGTCGCACCCTCGGAATCTTGGTGCTGTGCCGTGACGAGCCGGAGTGGGCAGGAATTACCGCACAACCGCTATACCGGGGGCTTCGGCAACTGCTGGTGCACCAGTGGATCAGTCAGCTGCAAAGCCGTGACCAGGTCTGGCAGCGCCGGCTTCTGAAACGCTCGCTCGACCACCTGCACGATGCGGAAACCGTGCGCAACCGGTGCGACCAGCTGGCCCGGACCCTGGTGGGGAACTCCCAGGCCATGACCCGGCTCAGGGCCCAGATCGTCCGCGCGGCCGCCAGCCAGCTCTCGGTCCTGATCCAGGGCGAAACCGGTTGCGGCAAAGACGTCGTTGCCCAGGGCATCCACCAGCTCTCCGGTCGGGCTGACGGCCCCATGGTGGTGGTCAACTGTGCCGCCATCCCCGATACCCTGCTGGAGAGTGAACTCTTTGGTCACACCAAAGGCGCCTTCTCCGGTGCCGACCAGGCCAAGGAAGGGCTGCTGGCCCAGGCCGACGGTGGCACCCTGTTCCTGGACGAAATTGGCGACATGCCGATGGCGCTTCAGTCCAAACTGTTACGGGTGCTGGAAAGCCGGAAGTTCCGTCCGCTGGGAGCCAGAGAGGAGCAACGCTCGGATTTTCGCCTGGTGGCGGCCACCCACCAGCCGTTGCAGGCCGGGATTGATGATGGCAGCTTCCGCCGGGACCTGTTTTATCGGCTGAGCCAGTTCCCGCTCCGGGTTACTCCGCTTCGGGAGCGGCCGGAGGACCTCGAGGCACTCAGTCGCCATTTTATCCGCCATTACACCGAACGGGAGGGGGCGGGCCCCATGGGCATATCCAGCCATGCCCTGCACCTGCTTTCCGGTTATGACTTTCCCGGCAACGTCCGGGAGCTGCGCAACATCATTGAACTGGCCTGTCTGCAGACACCGGTCGGGGATGACATCCAGCCAGAAGTCCTGCGGTTGAACGACCTGTTCGAGGCACCCCAGACCTGGGTCGCCGAGCCCGCCGCTGCCGGCCGCGAGGCGTTGTCGTGGCTGCCTGACACCGACGAAATCCGGGATCTGAAAGCGGCTGCCCAGGCGTTCGAGGCGGCCATTATCCGGGAACGGTTGCGCCAGTATGGCGGCAACCGGGCCCAGGCGGCCGAGAGCCTGGGCTTGCCAAAGCGCACCCTGGCCCACAAGTGTCTCAAGTATCAGGTAAGTGAATCATGAGGGCGTTTCTCAGGTTCATCCCGCGCTCGGTTGCCCTGGTAACCGTATTCACGGCCTTGCAGCCATCGGCCTGGGCGGGGCTGGTTGACGAGGCCAGGCGCTGCACCGTTGAAGTTCAGCGGCTCGAACGACTGGCCTGTTTCGATGCGGTGTTTGACACGCCGGTTGATCTCCGGGCCGAGGCGCCGGCTTCGGTGCCTGCGAGCCTGCGCAGCGAACAATGGCGCCAGGCCTATGCGTCCGCCGGCAACCCGGAGGATACCGGCACGGCCGTATACCGGGACACCGGCCGCGCAGCCGGGCAGTTGGTCACCGTCGCCGCCCTTGGCGTTGAGCCACCGCGGCCCCGCCTGGTGCTGCAGTGCCACAACAACATCACGGAACTGGCGTTGATGATGCCCGAACCGTTAGAGAACGAGCGCATTCAGCTGGCCATGGGGACGGACATCATGGAATGGCGGGTGCGGGACAACGGCTTTGTCCTCAGTGGTGGTCGTGGCCTGCCCTCGATCCACACGGTACAGAGACTGCTGCGGGGCCCGGACGTGCGCATTGATTCAACCGACAGTGCCATCGACGGCTTGCTGTTCGACCTGTCGGGTTTCGGCCAGGCCATTAAGCCCCTGCGGGAGAGGTGCGGATGGTAACCGCCGTTTTGCCGGAGCCAAAGTCCCCAAAGGAGCCCCGTTATGCAGGTGATTGAGCAGCATCCCTACGTCAGCCAGGTGATTTCGGCGCTGCCAGGCGAGAGCGGGGTGGGCGAGGCGCTGGGTGAGGATCCGGCCCTCGAGTTCCTTGAGAACGAAATCATGAAAATCGGCTCCCTGGCGCACAATGACATCGACTGGAGCAAGGTTGAGCAGGAAGCGCTGACCATTCTGTCCGACCGCAGCAAGCACCTCAAGGTTCTGGGATTCCTGCTCCTTGCCCTGCAGCGCGGTGGCGATGGTGAGCGGTTTGCACTGTCTCTGTATCTGTTGCATCGAGTGCTGGATGAGTGGTGGGAGAAGGCCTGGCCCTATCCTGGTGAAAAGGGCCAGCGGGCCCGCAAGATGATGTTCACCCAGATGCTGCAGCGGGCCACCAAGGGTGTGGAGGGCCTGTCGTTCGATGGCAGTGTTGGCGATGGTCGCCAGTACTGCCTTGAGATACTGGCATCGCTGCTTGAGCAGGCCTCTGCCAGGGCTTTGCCGGAGGAGTCTCTGAGCGACCTGAAGCGGGCCATCGAAAAGCTTCCGGTGACGAGCGAAACCACCCCTGCGCCTTCGGCCCCGGAATCCGAGCCCAGGAGCACCCCGGCAACGTCATCGCCGGCTACATCGACAGCCAGCCTGGGCACCCTAAGCCTGGACCCCGGCAATGAGCGGGCTACCCGTCAGAGCCTGTTAAAGGTGGCCGATCTGCTGACCGACACCGGCCCTGGTGAGCCGCTCGGCTACCAGCTGCGGCGCTACGCCATCTGGCACACCATTACGACCGTGCCGCCGACGCGGGATGGCCAGCGAACCGACCTGGCAGCGGTCAGCGCCGACCGCGTTGCCGATTATCGCGAGGCGCTTGAAAAGACGCCGGATCAGGCCCTGTGGCAGCGGGTGGAACAGAGCCTGTCGGTCAGCCCGTTCTGGCTCGACGGACACTGGTTAAGTGCCCAGGTGGCAAATCGTCTGGGCCATGGCGAGTGTGCTGAAGCGATTCGCCGGGCATGCCGTGAGTTTGTGGATCGATTGCCGCAGCTGCCGGAGCTTACCTTCAATGACGGAACGCCGTTCCTGTCAGGGGAAGCGAGCGACTGGCTCTGGGCGTCGCCGACGGAGAGCGCCTCCGGCAGTGGCGCTGACGCCTGGGAAAAGGTATACGGGCAGGCTCGGGAACGGGTGGTCGCCGGGGAACTCGCCGAGGGCATGCAGTTGCTCGAGGACGGACTGGCAGAGGCCCGGGAGCCGCGGGACCGCCTGTACTGGCGCTTGGCCAGCGCTCGCCTGATGAAAGAGGCAGGCCTGAAAACGCTGGCGGCGCAACTGGTTCAGGACCTGCAGGCCCAGGTTCGCGGGTTGGCCCTGGAGGCCTGGGAGCCAACCCTGGTCAAGCAGCTTGAGAAGCTGGGCTGACCAGAGACATTCACCAAGGAAGAACACCGGGAATGGATACCATGTGGAGAAAAGCTTTACTCATCGGTCGCTGGCTTTTGCCGTACCTGAAAAACGCAGCCCCGGTCACCCTGACGCTGGGCGTTATTGCCCTGCTGGTGGCCACCTGGTGGCTCGGCCCCCGCTGGCAGATGGGAGGGGAATACCCGCTCGCCGCCTGGCAGATGCGGGCCCTGGTTACCCTGGGGGTGGTGCTGATGGTGGCGATGGTGTGGGGCCTTGTCCTGGCCCGGCGCCTGCGCAAGGTGAACGTGAAGCAGGCGCAGGAGCAGCGCGAGCAGGAGGATCCTATTCTGCCTCTTGAGCGCAAACAGCAGCGGTTGCTGGACCGGCAGTTGTCGGCGCTGAAAAGCAACCTGCCGGGCCGCCGCGGGATTTACCGACTGCCCTGGTATCTGGTGATGGGGCTCGAGGACGCAGGCAAAACCAGCCTGATCCAGCGCTCCGGCCAGACCTACACCCTCACCAACGTGACCCGCAACCACAGGGCCGATCGCAATGCCTTTGGCTTTGACTGGTGGATTGGTGACCAGGGCGTGCTCATTGACCCCGACGGCGAGCTCTTGAGCCAGAGCAACGGCGAAGGAGCTGGCGCCGAGGTCCAGAAACGGCTCTGGCACCACTTTGTAGCCTGGCTCGAGCAGAATCGTCCGCAGAGACCGCTCAATGGCGTCGTGGTCGCCGTTGATCTGGCCAGCCTGAGCGTTGCCGATCCGCAGCAACGCAAAGCGCAGGCCATTGTACTGCGAACCCGCCTTCGGGAACTGATGGAGCAGCTCGGCTCCCGTCTGCCGGTGTATGTCACCTTTACCAAGCTGGATCTGCTGTACGGCTTCGGGACGCTCGCGCGTACGCTCACCCGATCCGAAAAAGAATCCGTTCTGGGATTCACCTTCCGGCTCGAGGGCCAGATCGACAATGATGACTGGCTTCAGGAATTTGCCGAGCGGTTCGAGGCGATGGTCGGGCGGCTGACCGACCGCCTGCCGGACGTTCTGGTGCAAACCCGGGATGCCGAGGAGCGCTCCGCCGCGTACTCGTTCACCCGGCAGCTGGCAGGCCTGAAACCGGCCCTTGAGCAGTTCCTGACCGACCTGCTCTCGGCCGATGTGTTCTCCACGCCGGCGTTGGTGCGAGGCACCTACTTTACCTCGGTGTTGCAGGAAGGCGTACCGGAGGATGCCTTCGTATCCGCGGCAGCGGCCAGTTACCAGTTGGCCACGCCCATACAGCCGGCCCAGCGCGCCGGTCAATCGGCGCATCTGTTTACCGAGACCCTGTTTCCCGGCGTTATCTATCCCGAGGCCGGGCTTGCCAGTGACAATCAACGGGTGGTGCGCGGGCGCCAACGTCGCCTGGCTACGGCGGCAGTGATTGCCCTGTGTGCCGGTGCCGGCATGACCGCCGGTTGGCAGCATTTCTTCATCAAGAACGCCGAAGCGGCGGCGGCCGTCGAGGAGCGGGTCACAGGATTTATCGATAACTGGCAGCCGGTCGGCTTTGAGCCCGACACCACAGGCCGTAACCTGCTTGGGCCCCTGGACGAACTGCGCCAGGCCACGCTTGCCTTTGGTGACCATCGCCGCAACTGGCCGTATTTGCGCGACATGGGTCTTTACCAGGGACATCGTATTGGTCCGGAGGTTGAGTCTTCTTACCTGGACATGCTGGCCTACCAGTACCTGCCATCCCTGATGGTGGGTATTATGGCCGAGATGAACGAGGCCCGGGACACCAACGAGCGTCTGGACCACCTGCGGGTCTTGCGGATGCTTTACGACGCCAGCGGCCGCCGGAAGGATATTGTTAACGGCTACATGAAAGCCTATTGGCAGCAAGAATTTCCGGGGCAAAAGGCTTTGCAGGAACGTCTGCTCGGGCATCTTGACTATGCCATGGCTCACACCGATCTGGCCCGACAGCGACGCGCCGGTGACCCGGTGGCAGACATGGCGCTGGCGCCCTTTATCAGCAGTGTGGAGTGGGCCCAGCATGAACTCGGTCGCGTACCGACACCCAATCGGGTGTACCGGGACCTCGAAATGGAGGCCGAGCGTGAGTTCCAGGCGCCACTGGAGCTTGCGCGGGCGGCGGGGCCGGCCTTTGCCACGGTGTTCTCCCGGGTGGATGAGCACGGCGAGCCGGCAGACACAGGCACCCTTGTGCAGGACCCGCTGACCATTCCCGCGCTGCTGACCCGCGCAGGCCTCGAGAAATGGTTCCTCCGCAAATCCGGCTCGGTCACAGAGCTGGCCCTGATTGATGCCTGGGTGCTTGGGCGCCGGGATGACGTCCAGTTCAGTGAGGCCGACGAAGCGGAGCTACGCGCCAGTCTGCAGTCGCTTTATGCCGAGCACTACACGAACGCCTGGCGCACCGCCATCAGCCGCATCCGAATCCATCGGTTTGAGGACCTCAATCACGGCGTCCGGGTACTGGAGAGCCTGACCGGCGGCCACGAGCCCCTGGCCCGGTTGCTCGCCCGGGTGCGGGACAACACGCAGCTGGTGCCTTCGGCCGAAGGTGAAACGGCCGGTGCCAGAGAGTTGCTGGAGCAGTCCGCCCATTTCCGGATGCTGCAGGACATCGAGCGCCGCTTTGCCGACCTCAACCAGCTGACCGCCCCGAATGGCGATCAGCCCACCGGCCTTGAGCAGGTCATGGTGGTGGTGAACGAGTTGCATCAGTACCTGCGCAACGTCCAGGAGGCACCGGACCAGGGCAAGGCCGCCCTGGCTGCGGCTCGGGCCCGGCTGAGCCTGCAGGGCGCCGATCCCATCTTCACCCTGCAACGCATGGCCGACCATCAGCCTGAGCCCCTGAATCGACTCCTCACCAGTCTTGCCACCGAAAGCTGGCGGGTATTGCTGGATCACGCGGTGGCGCAGCTGGAACGTGACTGGTACCGGGAAGTCTATCAGCCATTCCAGCAAAACCTGGCCCGGCACTATCCGTTCAGTCCGGATGCCGGTCGTGACGTGGCGTTGCAGGACTTCGAACGCTTCTTCGCCCCGGGCGGTATCCTGGACACCTTCTACCAGGACAACCTCAAGCTGTTCCTGGAGGATCACCCGGAGCAGGTGGGTGACGCTCGTCGGGCCAGCCTGGTACGCAGGGACGTCATGGCCTCCCTGGAGAGCGCCGACCGTATTCGGCGGGCCTACTTTACTCGCAGTGGCTCCCTGGACGTGGAATTTGCCCTGGAGCCACTGAACCTGTCCGCGAACAAGCGACGCAGTGTGGTCAATCTCGATGGCCAGCTGGTGGAGTTCAGCCATGGCCCGCGCCAGAGTATTCCGCTGGTCTGGCCCAACACCCTGCGGGATTCGGTGGAAAGCCGCATCACCCTGGTGCCGGTTCAGGTTAACCGATCGCCCCGGAGTCTGTCCGAATCGGGGCCCTGGGCGCTGTTCCGGCTCCTCGACGAGGCCGACATCACCGGCGTGAGCGACAGCGCCGTGGATGTCCGCTTCCAGGTGGACGACGGCGAGATGCGCTATCGCCTGCACGCGGCCAGCAACACCAACCCGTTCACACAGCAGTTACTGGCGGGGTACCGCATACCACGCAGCTTGTATTAGACTAGGGGCCCCGATCAGAACAGGAGGTTTTGATAGGGGCCAGGGCCTCCTCCAGGGACACAGCGAGGCAACGGATTCAATACTCTTCAGGGATCGAAGACATGCCCCAGGCAAGCGGACTGCAATTTACGGTCACCATTGGTGGCTTTCCCTCCGATCACTTTGCCCTCGTTGGCTTTGCGCTGACCGAGCGGCTCTCCGAGCTCTTCCATGGTCGAATCGAGCTGGCCAGTTCCGATCCATCGGTGCCTGCGGCCCAGGTTCTGGAGCAGCCGGCAGACCTCGTCATCTGGCGTGATGGCGCCGCCGTGCGGCGATTTAACGGGGTAGTGAGCGAATTCGTCCGACGCGATTCCGGCCATCGCAGAACCCGCTACGAGCTGGTGATTCAACCGCCGGTGTGGCGACTCGGGCTCATGCACAACAGCCGGATTTTTCAGGGTCAGACCACCGGCGACATCATCCGGGCCCTGCTCGAAGAACGGGGCGTGATTGATACCGAGTTCGACCTGAAACGCCCGCCCCTGGAACGGGAATACTGCGTGCAGCATCGCGAAAGCGACCTGGCCTTTGTCGAACGTCTGGCGGCCGAAGAGGGCTGGTTTTACCGGTACCGCCACGGGAGAGTTGATGGCCAGGAGTCGCCGGCACTGATCCTGGCCGATCACCACGGCAGTGCGCCAATGCTTGAGGCGGCTGAGTACAACAGCCGGTCCGGAGGCGCGGAGCAGGGGCCCTGCGTGTATCGGTTCGAACATCGGGAGCGGATTCGGGCAGCCTCGGTGGCCATGAAGGATTACACCTTCAGGAACCCGGCCTACGGTCTGTTGCAGGAGCAGGTCGCCGCCAGTCCCTCCCACCGGGCCGACTATCAGCACTACGAGTATCCGGGTCGTTTCAAGCAGGATCAGGCCGGTGAGCGATTCACGGCTGCGCGGCTGGATGCCCTGCGCAACGACGCTAACACGGGCAACGGCGAGAGCAACCGCGCGGATTTTGTGGCCGGCGCCCGAGTGGCGCTGACCCACCACGATAACGAGGCCCTCAACCGCGACTGGCTGCTGGTGGCTGTCACCCACACCGGTCGGCAGCCCCAGGCCCTCGAGGAAGAGGGCGGCAGCGGTTCCACCACCTACCACAACTATTTCAGTGCCATACCCGCCGACCGGACCTGGCGCCCCCTGTGCGAACACAAGCCGCTGATGGACGGCCCCCAGATGGCGGTGGTGACCGGCCCGGAAGGCGAGGAAATCCACTGTGACCGTTACGGCCGGGTCAAAGTCCGGTTCCCATGGGACCGCTACAGTGCCAACGACGAGCACAGCAGCGCCTGGCTCCGGGTGAGCCAGGACTGGGCCGGTGGTCAATATGGCTTCATGGCTCTGCCTCGTATTGGCCACGAGGTCATCGTTTCCTTTCTGGATGGCGACCCCGACCAGCCGATTGTCACCGGTCGCACCCATCACGCCACCAACACCCCGCCCTACGCGCTGCCGGAGCACAAAACCAGAACCACCCTGAAGACCAGAACCCACAAGGGCGAGGGCAGTAACGAACTGCGCTTTGAAGACGAGGCCGACCAGGAACAGATCTACGTTCATGCCCAGAAAGACCTGGCGCTGCTCACCGAACACAACCGCACTGAAGTCATCCGGAATGACAGCCACCTGACGGTGGAGAACAACCGCTTCAGCCACACCAGGGGCAACCGCCACCACACCGTGGATGGTGAAAAGCGCGAACAAACCGGCAAGGACCACAGCTTTGACGTAACCGGCACCCTGCACCTGAAAGCCGGCACCGCCTGGCTGAGCGAGTCTGGCACCGAACTGCATATCAAAGCCGGCCAAAAGGCTGTGATTGAAGCGGGTGCGGAAATCACCCTAAAGGCCGGCGGCAGTTTTGTGAAAATCGACCCCAGCGGCGTCGCCATGGGTGGCGCGAGCATCAAGATGAATGCGGGTGGTGCGCCGGGCAAGGGGAGTGGGCAGCGGGTGCAGGTGCCGGAGATGCCGGGGTTGGTGACGACTGCGGGTGGGTTTGTGGCGCCGGTTGCGTTGGCAGAAGTCGATCAACGGATGCATGCCCAGCCCAAAGCGGTGGTTGCTCATCGCCTTAGGCAGGCTCGCATGCAAGGAACGGCCATTGTTGAGCAGTGCCAGCAGCAACCGGATGGTTCGTGTCCACTGGGGAACTGCCCCTGTGGCAAAAACCAGTCAGCATAGTCGGAGGGGAAAGGTTCGTGGCTGTAGCAAAACCTTCGTCTGAAAAGGTGCGTTACCTGGTATTGGAAGCCCGCCAGAACCCACCTGTTGTTCGGTCTTTGTACGAACTGGCAGACAACCCGAAGTGGATTCACTTGTTTGCGGAAACAGACTGGCAGCAATACCTGGCTGAAAGCCCGGTTGTCCTGGAAGCAACCCAGAGTAGTGCTGAATATCAATGGGCGTTGAAAGGATTGAAGGAAGGGCGATTAACAGGGCTGATCCTGGAATCTTCAGAGGGCCTGGACTCTGTCACGAAATGGTTAAGAGCGCGTTTGAAAGTGCGTTTTAACGGACAACGACAGGGTTTGTTGCGCTTCTACGATCCTGACATATGGCATCGATTGTCTCCGACCATGCGAGAGGAATCGGATGTAGTTGAGCGTGTTATCTACTGGCACGGTGATTCGGATGAGGCCCGCTGGCAAACCACGGAAAAACCAAACCCCTTTACCATGCTTCCAATGCCCATATTGAGCCAAACACAGTGGCGGGCATTGAACACGGTTACAGTCTGAGATTGAATTCACAGCTATACAAAGCAAGGAATGACAGGGATGTCTGAGAGCAATTCAAACCAGGGTGCCGGTAACTGCGGCCCTGCCTGCGAGGGCGAATCGCTCATCATTGAAGTGATGGGGAAGGATCATCCGGAGGGGCACAGTTTCAGAATCTTTGATGAGACCAACTATGAGCAGCAGGAATGGCTGGAGAATAAAGTACGCCTTGAGTCCCTTGAGGACTCGGCTCTTCACCTTTGGCCTCGCAGCGGACAGCCTGCTCATAACATCTGGCTTGATATTGAGGCAGAAGAAGGAGCGCCCATCCGCGTTTCATTTTTCAGTGATGTCGACTCCACACCTCGTCAATTGAATGGTCAGTGGAACCGGATCTGGCCCATTGTGCCGCTAACAGCCTTGCACGATGCCAATCCTGAGCCCGGACAGCCCTCCGAAAATGTAGTGCCGGTGCGCTCGGGTTTTATCTACATTTTCCGGAGTGGCAAGCTGTGGCGCGAACTTGAAGTTGGCCAAGTGGATACTGGTAAGCCTGGGTTTCGTGACGTTCGTCTGTCGGACTATCGAGAGCCTGGTTTGGCAGGCGTCACGGAGGATCGCCGGGCAGTCGTAGGGAAGGCTCTGCCCGCTATCTGGTTACCGGTGTGCCAAATGAATGCCACCATCATGAATGAATTCCAGTTGGCCTTTTCAGAAGTGCAGTTTTCGGTTGAGCGGATAGCTTATCTTGAAAGGGACGCCGAGGCCCGAATGCGACGTTGCCAGACTCTCCAGGGTCCCGAGCCCGCAGTCACGTCTACTTCGGTTTCTGGACAGTCGGTTGTTGCCCCCGGTCAGTTGATGCCATTGGCGTCTTTGCCTGAAATGCGTTCCAGGGAACCGTATCTGGAACAGCGACTGCCCAGGCCCTGGAAGCAGGTATACGACCTTGCGGGAACGTATGCCAGTAATCTTTACAGTCAAGCGAAAGAGGAGTTGCAGGCCTTCTGTATTGGGGGGACTTCCGCGGAAGCGGCGTGGAAATCGGCACGATATCGCGATGCGCCGTTAATTGGCGTCCCCGCTGCCCGGGCCGATGCGCTGGATGAAAGCGGTGACAAAGAGGCCACGGAGCCTCAATTCTGGCAGCCGCTGGATGCCTCGGAAGACGTTCTTTCTCAAGCAAAAGAAAACCAGTACGCCGGCGTAATTCTCGAAGACAGACTGTTTTCGCTGAGGCGCTATCTTACCCGGGCACTGGATGCACATCGTCTGTTGACACGCTTACTCGAGGAGGTTGAGAAGCAGCCTCACAGCAACAGTGCCCAATTGGTTCATAGGCTTATGGGGCCTGAACGTCTGGCTGGGAAGGAAAATCCGTTACATCAGTACCTGGACTCCATTGAGACCAGCCTCTTTGGCCCCTTGCATACCCATCTGTTGACAGCACAGCGGCAACTGGCTCGGGAAGAACTGGTTGAGGCGCAGAAGATGTTGGCAGGCCTTGTGCGGCAAACTGAAAATCAAATCGCCTTGGCCGATCTTTTCAGTCTTGCGCAGGCCGACTATATCGAGGGTTTTGCTCTGGCACGGGAGATATTTCAGATCCTGGCGATGGATACCAACAGCGTTGACCACCTAGCGCGGACAGAGGCGGCCAGCGATGCCCAGATTCGGGATGCCAACGATCTGGTGTTGAATATTGTGAAGGAAGGCAGCGACCAACCTCTGCACAACATGTTGTTTCCACCTGAGAAAGCGGTCAGCGCACGTTCGGAAGACGTTCGGGGAGATTGTGGGGATGGGCGGTGTCGTCCCGAGGATCTGAAGAAACTTCCGGAGCAGCCACCAGAGCCAGATGAGGTGCAAACACTGACCGCAGCAGCCTTGGCTGCGCTGGTAAAAACCGACAGCATTGACCTCTCGTCTGAGCTCAAGCGCTGGATGGGCAGCATCGGCGCAATCCTGGATGGTATCGACAAACACGTGCGTGCCCTCGCTAACCGCATGAAGTCCCAGACCTACAGGCTAGACAGTCGGCTTTATGGTCCGTTGCTGCGTATGGCCAAAGCCCGCGATCCGGCACTACTGAGTAGCGTTCAACTGGTTGCCCGTAATGCAGTCCCACAGGGCTGGCTCATTTTGGGGCTCAGTGATCCAGCCTCCGGACTGGAGCTGGGCCTCACCGAAGCTGACCGGGAATACGTGCATACAAACAATGGCCACCGTCGTTTCTATGGAGAGTATCTGGACAGACACGGCAATCCTTTGGCGAGCACCCGCAAATCGGCCATCCCTGACCTGGCCGAGACGGCCGAAGCAAGGCAGATGCATGTTTATGCAGCGCCGGAGAACTCCGCGGTCGTCCGAGCCCAAAGGGATATGCGCCGGCTGAAGTCGTGGGACGAGTTTTTCAACAGGGTACGGATGCCATATCTGGTTTTGATGATTGAGGGGCATAACATTTGGCGGGAGTTCAGCCTACTAAAAAAGGTTGAATCGCGGAAAGGTCTTACACGAGTTGGGTTCGGAATCGCAAGCGCAGGGGCCGATTTGCTTTTTGCAGGCACGATTGCCGCAGAAAGATTAAGCATGGACTTGGGCATCTGGAAAGGAGCAGCTGCTCACCTAAATAGAACCGCCGTCACAATTAACCTGGAACTTATTGGAAGAGCCTCAACAAGGCTTGCAGATGCTTTGCCCCGAATCATTAGCCGGCGATTGTTTGGCGGTTTGATAACTGCGGGACTGACCATTACTGTCTCATCATTGGATATGGCCAATGAATGGGATACCGGCGACATCGACGCCTCAGTGGCTTATGGAATCTCTGCGGTGGGCGGAGGCATGATGGCGATGGGTGCGTTGATGATGGTCAAAATGACTGAAGTCGGTATTGCGCCAATACTTCTGGGTTTGGGGCCGTGGGGCTGGGTACTGGCCGGTGCCACATTGGCTATCGGAGCGGGAATACTCGCAACGATTCAGGATGACCCACCACTGGTCGACTGGCTAAAGAGAGGTCCGTTCGGCCCGGAGCAAGACGACGCCTATCCTCACCTAGTCGATAGTCCAGCGCGAACCTATTATCGGCTGGTGAACCTACTTACCAAACCGCGCATTTCTGTTGAGCCGGTCAACGACTTGCATGCCAAATTGGTTCGTGATGGTTACAAAGTTGGCGCCGTGGATGAGAGAGATTTTGCACGCATCAACACGGTGGTCCGAGTCGAGAACAATCTTGTAGCAATGCTGGACAACGCCTCGTTGATTATCGCAATGCGTCCACTGTGTATCACTCGATCGCCAACACGCAGGGGGCTCAGAACGTCGCGGGAGATTCTGGCAGAGTCACCCGAGGTGCTGATCGAACAGCCTCTGACCAACGGTAAGGCCTTATACATAGCCATGCCGCCAAGCCAAACCTTTGAGACCTTATTCGGGCAAGAAACCGTGACAACCCATGAATTACTGATCAGGGCTCAATGGCGGGCCTCTGTTGCGATTGACGGCATCGGTGGGACTCTCGTGTTTCCTGCGCCAGAACTGGAGGATAGTACGACGTTTGATCCTGACGTGCATGGCGAACCGGACTTCAGTAAAACGGGCGAACTGTTCTGGGCCGATGAGCGTAGCCACAAGCTAGAGGAGCGTTCATGAGTGCCACTTTGGAAAAAAACGTAGCCTACGCTTCCACTGCATACCGCAGCAATCGGAAAGTCCCAGCGCCGACAGAGGTTAGTCAGCAGAGTGAGCTGTTTCGCAGAAGCTGGACGATGGGTGCACCCTTGCCAAGCGGTAAATTGTCCGGGCTCGTTCCGCCAGGGTTTCTTGAAACATGGCACCCTCAAAGGCTCAGGGAATATGAGGAAATAGAAGACAGAAAAGGTGTAACTGAGCTTGAAGAAAGACACACCTATCATGGTCGCCTCGATGAGGAGTGCTTGCGTTACGCCACCCTGCCCAAGGTAAGTTGGGCGTTACTTTGGATGCAGCACGGCGGACGCATTCTGTTCACCTGGTTATTGCCGCTTTTCGTGTTCGCTTGGACTGTTTTGTGGTTTATTCGGCCTGATAGAGATTCTTTTCCCCAATTCTTTGCGGATGGTGTTCTCCCCACGCTTGCTTTCTTCTTCCTCCCGATGCTCCTCTGCTGGGGCATCGGACGCTTCCTGGAAAAAAAATACCCCAAACTGGTCTACCAGGAACCCAAGGGACCGCTATGGGAGCTCAACCGTCGCACTGGCATGGTGACCTTGTTCAAGGATCCGGAGAAAGACGGACAGTCTGGTGAAATCCGGGGTCAGGCTCCGTTCCACGAGTGGGACGGCTACCTGCTCAGCCTGCCGGATCACCAGGGGAACATCTGGTACCGATTGGTACTTGTCCATAAAACCCGAGAGTGGGCGTTGCCCATGAACCAGTTGTTGGCCGCAACGACTAACCGTGCAGATGTGCTCGCCTACTGGGATCTGGTCCGGCAGTACATGGATGTGTCCAAGCCGTTGCCAGACATTCCTCTGTTTGAGGCATGGCGCCACCTGGATCCTACGACCCGAGCCTATGATGAGAAAAACGGTCGAGACCCACATTACTGGCGCAACATGAGCGAGGAAGATTACGAGGCTTACAAGCGCCGGAACTGGACCGATCTAAACAATCATTCGTTCTGAGTACGATGCAGTGGGTAAACGCCAGAGCCCCGCAGACTATTGGACGACGCTGAACCTGGCTACCGTTTTCCGGAGACGTCACGGCGTAAATGACATTGACAAGGAGTTCTGCGTGAAATCAATTCTGCTGCTGGTGTCGATCTGCCTGCTTCCTCTCCCGGCATCCGCCGGCGTCTACAAATGGGTGGATGCCAATGGCCAGACCCATTTTGGCGATCGACCGCCCGCGCAGGCGTCGTCCAGTGAAGTAACGGTTGATACCAGACCGGCTGAGGTGGATGCAACGGCCCGCCAACGCCACCAGAAAATGACCGAATTCGTGGAGCAGCAACAGGCGGAACGGCAGGCCCGGCAGGCGGCCGATGCCAAGGCAGAAAAAGTGGCCCGGGAACAGGCGGAGCAGTGTAGGGAATTGCGCGCTCGGCTGAAGTTCCTGGCCAGTGTATCGACCTTCTACCACTTGAACGATCAGGGCGAGCGAGTGTTTGTCAGCGAAGCCGAGAACCGGCGCATTCGGGAAGACTTTCGCAGCAAGGTGAAGGACCAGTGCGGGAACGAGTGAAACTCTGATCATCCCGCTGGCTGGAAAGGAATGTCCGGCCCGGGCCTGACAACCTGAGCAAGGGAATTGCCATGTATAACCCCATCTCGGGCGCCGCGCCTGCGGTGCTATTTCTCCTCCTTTTTTCTTCCCTATTGCGGGCAGCGCCTCCCGAGTTGGTATTGGCCAAGGTGTATGAAAAAGGCGTACCGCTGGAGCGCTACTGGGTCAGTGAAAAGCTCGACGGAGTACGGGCCTTCTGGACCGGGGATCGATTCCTTTCCCGGGGTGGACATGAGTACCGGGCGCCGGCCTGGTTTACCCGGGGTTTTCCGGAGCAGCCGCTGGACGGCGAGTTGTGGATGGGCCGGGGAACCTTCGCCGAGCTGTCCGGCGTGGTACGCAAGGCGGTGCCGGTGGATGAGGAGTGGCGGCGAGTTCGGTTCATGGTGTTTGACCTTCCTGTCCGGAGCGTTCCTTTTGATGAACGCCTGGAGCGCTTGAAGGCAGTGGTTGCCAGTGTGGATTCCCCGTTTCTGTCGATTGTCGGGCAGAACCGGGCAACCAGTCACGACAACCTGATGGCGCGGCTTGAGGCTGTCACCCGGGGCGGCGGGGAGGGTTTGATGTTGCGTCTTGGCAGCAGCCATTACGAAGCGGGAAGATCCGACGACCTGTTGAAGGTAAAGCAGTTCCTGGATGCCGAGGCTGTGGTGGTCCGTCACCTTCCGGGTTCAGGCAAATTCCAGGGGCTGATGGGGTCTTTGCTGGTGGAGCTGGAAAACGGCCGGCGTTTCCGGATAGGGACCGGGTTCAGCGAGGCGGACAGGGCGTCCCCGCCGCCAGTTGGCGCACTGATCACGTTCAAGTATTTCGGCCATACCGCCACCGGGCTGCCGCGCTTTGCAAGCTTTCTGCGTGTGCGCGACGACGAGCCAACTGGCGCGGCGGGGTTGGGTGGTTACTGACGCCGGTCGGGGATTTACGTGCAGCCATAGTGTGACGGTCACGGAAACGTCGTCAGGTCGTAATCCTCTGTGTGAACACTGCCTGTGCAGTATCATTCATTGGACAAGGAGCTGGTTATGAAGTTACGCATGTTTCTGGGGTTGTCGTTGTGCACGATTGCCCTGTCAGTGGCGCAGGCCGCGCCAGGCAAGTCTCACCATGAATCCTGGGTTCCCCCGGGGCTGGACGAATGGCACCAGCTGGATGCCAAAGCCCCGATTCAACTGGGCCCGCGACCCTTCTGGCTGGTCCAGGCCATGGACGAAGGTCCTCTGAAAGAGCGCCTGCAGGCCTGCAACACCCAGCATCTCAAACGTACGGATTTCTCCATTGGCCACCGGGGCGCGCCGCTTCAGTTCCCGGAGCACACGCTCGAATCCTATGTGGCCGCGGCGCGAATGGGCGCCGGTATTGTCGAGTGCGATGTGGCCTTCACCAAGGATCGTGAGCTGGTCTGCCGACATGCCCAGAACGATCTGCACACCACCACCAACATCGTCGCCGTACCCGAGCTGAACGCCAAATGCACGCAGCCGTTCGTCCCGGCAGACACGGCCAGCGGCACGCCCGCACAAGCCGAGTGTCGTACCAGCGACATCACGCTTGCCGAGTTCAAGAGCCTGAAAGGAAAGATGGATGCGTTCAATCCGATGGCGACAACGCCCGAAGAGTACCTGAAAGGCACCGCCGATTGGCGCACAGACCTTTACGCCAGTCGTGGCACCCTGATGACCCACAAAGAGAGCATCGAGCTGTTCAAGGCCCTCGGTGTGAAGTTTACGCCGGAACTCAAATCGCCGGTGGTGGATATGCCGTTCGAAGGCGACTACAGCCAGCAGGATTACGCTCGCCAGATGATCCAGGACTACATCGATGCCGGGGTGAAGCCGAAAGATGTCTGGCCCCAGTCCTTCAATCTGGCGGATGTCCTGTTCTGGGTAAACGAGGCCCCCAGGTTTGGTAAACAGGCCGTGTTCCTGGACCAGTCAGCGCCCACGCCGGAGAACACCTCGCTGGCGTACATGGAAAGCCTGAAAGCCCAGGGCGTGAACGTTCTGGCCCCGGCTCTCTGGAAAATGCTGACGCTCGACAGCTATGGCGAGATCGTGCCCTCCGAATACGCGGATAATGCCCGCATGGCCGGTCTTGATCTCATCGCCTGGACGGTGGAGCGCAGCGGCCCCCTGTCGAATGGCGGTGGCTGGTACTATCAGTCCATCACCGACGCCATCAACAACGACGACGATATGCTCACGGTGATTGACGTGCTGGCCCGGGAGGTTGGTGTGATTGGCATCTTCTCGGATTGGCCGGCGACCACCACTTTCTATGCCAACTGTATGGCCAGCACCGTCAAGCGCTGAGCCCTGGGGGCGCTCCGTTGGGGCGCCCCATCGTCATTTCTTCATGAACGACGAATGACGAATTCTTAGTCCGGACGTAACCCAATCCGGTCGGATTCCCCTGTACGGTGAGATCAGGTATCTGGAAGTAAGCTTTCAGATACCGGGTAAGGACAGGACATCTCAACCTCAGGAGGAACGTCATGCATTCCGCAACCCGCTATTCCCTTGCCGCTTTCCTGACCGCCTCTGCTCTCACAATGCCGGTCGCCATGGCTCAGAATGGCCCGGACCGGGACCAAACAGGCCCCTATGTCAGTGGTAGCTACGGTGGTTACAAAGCTCACGGAGGAGACTTTGAAGACGAAAACGATATGCTGGGCGCGGCACTCGGATATCAGTTCAATCCGCTGTTTGCCCTTGAGGCGGAGTACATCGATTTTGGCAACTTCGGTCAGGATGACGTAGAAGGCAAGCTCAAGGGTGTCAGTGTCGGCGCGGTTGGTCGTCTGCCGCTCACCGAGAGCTTCGGTGTCTATGGTAAGGCTGGCGCCTTCGCCTCGGCGCTGGATGTTGATGCCTTTAACGAGAGTGAAACCTACGATGAGGTCACTCCGTTTGTCGGGGCCGGCGTGGATTTCCGGGTGACACCGCGGTTGTCGGCCTTTGCCGAGTACAACCGCTACAACGTGGACGTGGATGAAGAGGACTTCAACGGACAGGTCACCAACAGTGGGCCGGAGTTCGATACCGGTCGCGTTGGCCTGAAGTATCAGTTCTGATGTCTCTATTGCCTGTGTTAGCAGCGAGGCGCGGTGTGCAACCGCGCCTCGCTGCATCGCTATCTCAGGTTCTATTGCACGTTCTCGAGCTCGCCGAACCGGTCGGCGAAAAGGGCGGACGAGAGATAACGCTCCGCGCTGTCCGGCAGAACCACCACGATATTCTTGCCCTGGTGCTCCGGCTGTTTGCTTACCCTCACTGCAGCCACGACAGCGGCGCCACAGGAAATGCCACAGAGAATCCCTTCCTCCTGCATCAGCCGGTGGGCCATGTCCATGGCCTCCTCATTGGATACTGCCTCCACCTGGTCCACGAGATCCAGATCCAGGTTCTTGGGCACGAAGCCCGCACCAATGCCCTGAATCTTGTGGGGTGAGGGTTTGGGGTCCTCGCCGTTCATCACCTGGCGAATCACCGGCGAATCGCTCGGCTCCACGGCCACCGTGTGGATCTGTTTGCCCTTGGTGTGCTTGATGTAGCGGGAGACGCCGGTCAGCGTGCCTCCGGTGCCAACGCCGGACACGAATATGTCGATGTCACCGTCGGTGTCGTTCCAGATCTCCGGTCCGGTGGTGTCCTCGTGAATCCGGGGGTTGGCCGGGTTCTGGAACTGCTGGGGCAGGAAATGGTTGTCAGGATCCGAGGCGAAGATCTCCTCGGCCTTGGCGATGGCGCCCGGCATGCCCTTGGCGGGCTCGGTGAGTACCAGTTCGGCCCCCAGTGCCTTCAATACCTTGCGACGCTCCAGGCTCATGGACGCCGGCATGGTCAGAATCAGTTTGTAACCCCGGGCCGCCGCCACGAAGGCCAGGGCAATGCCGGTGTTGCCGCTGGTGGGTTCAACGATGGTCATTCCCGGTTTCAGGGTGCCGCGTTTTTCGGCATCCCAGATCATCGCGGCACCGATCCGGCATTTTACCGAATAGGCCGGATTGCGGCCTTCGATCTTGGCCCAGATGGTGGCGCCGTCGTTCACGCGGTTGAGTTTGACGAGCGGGGTGTTACCGATGGAGAGGGAGTTGTCCTCGTAGATACGTGCCATGGCGGTCTCCTGATGGTTGTCCTTGTTCCACAAGCATAGTAGCACCGGTGGCGTTCAGGTAACGATCAGGCGTCAGATTGCCCGCACCTCGGTCCGGTTGCGGCCGTTCTGCTTGGCCTGATACAGGGCGTTGTCGGCCTGGCGGAGGTATTCCGCGGCGGTTGCCTCCGGCCCCGGCTTGCCGGTAGCCAGGCCAATGCTGATGGTTATGCGGATGTCCTCACCCTGGAATCGAACGCTGGCGGCGGCCACGGCCTCCCGCAGGCTCTCCAGTCGGTTACGGAATTCGTCGCGGTCTTCAAAGCTGGCAAATACCACGAACTCTTCTCCACCAAAACGGGCCAGACGGTCGGTCTCGCGCCGGAAGTGCGAGCGCATGATTTCAGCCAGGGTCTTGAGGCAGAGGTCGCCGGCCTCGTGGCCATGGGTATCGTTGATTCGCTTGAAATGATCGGCGTCCACCATGGCCACCGCAAACCCGGAGTGGTGGCGCTGGCACCACTGGAAGCTCTTGCGGAATTCCTGATCAAAATAGCTTCGGTTACCCAGCTGGGTGAGGTCGTCGGTGACGCTCAGGCGGGCGAGGGTTTCGTTGGCAACGGCCAGCTCCCGGTTGAGCCGGCCGAGCTTGCGGTTCCAGTAAATCAGCAGCACGGCGATCAGGGCACCTACGAGGGCCAGTTGCCAGAGCAGGGAATAATCCACGGACTGTTTCAGCTGGATGTTTCGCCAGTGACTCTCCAGGCTTCGTCGCTCATCGACGGTGAGGCTTGCTACCAGTTTCTGCATGATGCCCAGCAACAGTGGTTCATCCGCGCGGGTAGCCACCGAGAGTGACCAGTCCGCCGGGATGCGGCCAATCACTTTCAGTTCGGGAAAGCCCAGGTCCTGAATGTAATGACTGGCCGTTGGCAAAGTCGTGATGTACCCGTCCAGCTCGTGGCGTTGCAGTCGGCGAAGCCCATCCTGTTCGTTCGGTACTTCAATCAGGTTGAGCGACGGGTATCGTTCTTTCAGTAACTCGGCAAAGGCATAGTCCTCCACCACGCCCACTTTCTGGCCACGCAGGTCGCCGACCCGTTCAATAAACGGGGCTTCGATCCGACCCAGCACCACATTGGGCACCACCAGGTAGGGTTCTGTAAAATTCATGAACTCGGACCGCTCCGGTGTCTTCATGGCCATGGCCAGGAGGTCGCAGCGCCGCTCCCGGGCGGCGACCATGGACTGCTGCCAGGTGTCGGTGGGCAGCACGTCGAACCGGATCGGGGTCCGTTCCGCAAACAGGCGGAATACCTCTGCGGAAAGGCCGACATGCTGGCCCTCACTGTCGAAACCTTCCAGCGGCAGCCAATCGGGATCGATGCACATGGACAAGCGGTGGCCGCGGGCTTCGAGCCACTGTTTCTCGCCTGCACTGAGGGACACTTCGCCCGTGGCCGACCTTTGCCGGCTGTTACTGGCGCCAAGCCATCGGTTTTCGATGGTGCGCATTTCGTCGGCGCTGATACTGGCCAGGGCCTGGTCCAGAATGTCGGCCAGTGGCGACAGCCCCGGGCGCACCCCAAAGCGCAGATCCTCACCGGGAAGGCCTTCCAGCAGCAGCTCACCGGCGATGCGCACACCCGTGAGGCCCAGCTCCCGGATCCAGAAATTGCCGTTGGGCAGTGCCGCCAGAACCACGTCCACCTCGCCCCGGGCGAGGGCTTCGAACATGGCATCCTGCGTGGTGAAAACCCGGGCATTGTCGCCCAGCCTCTCGCGAACCGGTTGCTCGTAATAGATACCCGAGCCGAGCGCCACCCGCCGACCCTGTAAATCGGCCAGTGAGTTGAACTCCAGGTCGGGATCAAGGGTAAAGGCAACGTTCGGTATGGTGTGGTAGGGCTCGGTATAACGGGTAAAGGCGGTGCGCTGAGGGCGGAACGACATGTTGGCGAGCAGGTCGATCTCACCGTCACGAAACAGCGGCAGCAGCTCAACCCATTGACCGCTCACCGGGATCACCTGCAGGCCGGTCAGGTCGGACAACCGGTGCAGCACGTCGACCGTCAGGCCCTCGATGCGGGTGCCGCTTTCGAAACTGTAGGGGGCATAATCGCGCATGAGCCCGACCCGCACCGGCCCGGTTTCGGCAATGAATCGGCGCTGTTCCGGGCTGAGCACCAGGTCCTCGGAAGCGGACAGCCGGGTGCCACCGAATTCCTGCCAGCGTTCCAGCAGTTCCAGAATGCGTTTCTCGGGAATCTTCTCGAGACTCGTCTTGATCTGCTCGAACAGCCCTTCATTGGATTTCAGGACACCGAGTCGGAAATCCTCCCTGGACAGCTCGCCCAGTGGCGCTTCACCCGCAATGGCGAGAAAACGGAACCCGGCCTCGTTGGCGTAATACTGCAGGGTCAGCCTTGGCCCGATAATCACATCCACCCAGCCGAATGCCAGGGCGCGGATCAGGCTGTACAGGGAGTCGTAGCTGGTGTGCTCGATGCCATTTTCACGCAGCCGCTCGGCGTAATAGACATCCCGGACCACGCCCACGCGCAAACCCTGCAAATCCTCGATGGATTGCACCTTGCCTATGGGGTGTTGGGTGTCGTGCATCAGGTAGGTCTGGCGAATGTGGTAGGGCTCGGTGAACAGGATCTGCTGTGCGCGGTCCTGACGAAAGGAGATGCCATCGATGACCTGCAGTTCGCCCCGCATGAAGGCCCCGTAGACCTCTGGCCAGCTACCGGCGCGAAAGGTGAACTCAAGGCCCGAGTGCTTCGCCACGTCCCTCAGAATATCAACGGAAAAACCGGCGGCCGTGCGACCCTCAACGAAGGAATAGGGTTTGTTATCTGCCACGATGCCGACGGTGATGGGAGTGGTGCTTTCCTGGCCGTGGGCAGAGGCGGAAACGAGCAGCCCCGTGATGGCCAGCAGAATGGAGACGGCGACGCTCACGAACGGGTTCGAACAGGGATGGGCAGGGCGGTTCATGGGGGTGCCGACGGTCCTTTACAGCTACACATTCAGTGTAGTCTCAACCGTCGACCTTGCCCACTGCCGGATTGTCAGGCGCTGACGGTTCGGCCCGTATAATCGGAGAAATCAGGTTTTTTGGGCTGGTGCTGGTCATCGGTCATGTAGGCGGACGTCAGGATGAATTCCGCGGTGGCGCGGTTACAGGCCACCGGAATGTTCCAGAGGGCCGCGATGCGCAGCAGCGCCTTGATATCCGGGTCGTGGGGCTGGGGTTCCAGGGGGTCCCAGAAAAACACCAGAAGGTCGATTTCGCCCTCGGCAATCTTGGCGCCAATCTGCTGGTCGCCACCGAGGGGGCCGCTGAGCAGGCAATGCACATCGTCCCGTTCCAGGCTCTCACGAAGCAGGCGACCGGTGGTACCCGTGGCATAAAGCTTCAAGGGGGAGAATCGGGTGCGGTTTTCGGCGACCCAGTCCACCAGTTCCTTCTTTTTGTTATCGTGCGCCACCAGAGCGACGGATTTTACGGCCATTTGAGGTAAAGTCTCCTGTGCAAACCGGTTGATTGCTAACGGCCAGTGTTTCACAGGCTGGCCCTGGACGGAATAGGAAAGAGGTTTATGTCCGCGACTGACTCCATTGACTGGAAAACCACGCCGGCGGCGGTCTGGCGACGTCATCGGTCGGGCCTTCGGCCAATCAGGCGGCTCGATCCCGTGCAGTGGAGCGATCTGACCGGTATCGATCGGCAGCAGCAGGCCCTGGGCCGGAACACCGAACGGTTCCTGAGCGGAACCCCTTCCAACAATGCGCTGCTCTGGGGCGCACGTGGCACTGGCAAGTCGTCGTTGATCAAGGCCCTGCTCAATCGCTATCAGGAACGTGGGTTGCGCATGATTGAGGTAGACAAGGATGACCTGGTCAACCTGCCGGAAATCGTGGACGAGATCTGCGACCTGCCGTTCCGGTTCGTGATCTTCTGCGATGATCTGTCCTTTGACGTGGGCGAGACCGGCTACAAAGCCCTTAAAAGCGTACTGGAGGGCTCTCTGGAGTTGCCGCCGGAGAATGTCCGGGTGTACGCCACCTCCAACCGCAGGCACCTGATGCCGGAGTTCATGTCCGACAACCTCAAGAGCGAGATGCGCGATGGCGAGCTACATCCGGCGGAGGCCATCGAGGAGCAGGTGTCCCTGGCGGACCGGTTTGGTCTGCAGCTGTCATTCTACGCGTTTTCCCAGGACGTCTACCTGCAGGCGGTGGATGCCCTGTTCCCGAACGTGACAGACCGCGAGGCCCTGCACCGCGAGGCCATTCGCTTTGCCACTGCCAAGGGCGTTCGCAACGGCCGTACCGCGCAGCAGTTCTACCGCCAGGTGGCCGAAAAACCGGGGCACTAACCGTTACTGGTGTTTGGCCATTCGGATAAAACGGTGGTGAACCACACGCACGCCGAGATAGACCAGGGCCATTACCACCGGGATGGCGATGCCCAGGATGAGGGTCTTGTTGAAATCGACGCCGGCGTCGTGGGCAGACTCCAGCCCCAGTTTCAGTAACCCGACCAGATAGTAGGTGATGGCGACCACTGAGAAGCCTTCCACGGTGTGCTGCATCATCAGCTGGATCTTGGAGCGGCGGTCCATGGAGCTCAGTACCTGCTGATTCTGGCTCTGGATGGCGAGCTCAACCCGGGTACGCATCATGTCGGAAGCCCGATCCACCCTCCGGGACAGATCCTCCAGGCGCTCACTGACGGCCTCGCAGGTTTTTACTGCCGGCGTCAGGCGCCGGGTCATGAACTCGGTGAGCGTCAGGTGGCCGGAAAGCTCGTCTTCCCTCAGCTCCTCCAGCCGCGTCAGTACCAGTCGGTGGTAGGCGCGGGTGGCCGAAAACCGGAAGGTGGACTGGGCCCGGAAGGCTTCAATCCGGGCGGCAATATGGGTCAGCCGGGCCAGCAGGGTTTCCTCGTCCACCGCCTCGTTCTCGGCCAGCGACCGGGTAATCACCGCCAGCTGCTCGTCCATGTCGTTCAGGGCGGGCGTTATCTCCCTGGCAACCGGTAGGGCCAGCAGCGACATCAGGCGGTAGGTCTCGATTTCCATCAGCCGCTGGGTCAGGCGCCCCAGCTGGCTGTCAGACATGTGGTGGTTCATCACCATGAACCGCCCGAAGCCGTCGCTGTGCAGGCGAAACGTGCCCCAGACCCGTGCGGCGCCTTCCTGGGGGCTGCTGCCGACCAGCCGCATGCCCTCGAAGTGCTTGCGCACATAGTCCAGGTCGTCCCGTGTGCCATCGGCGGCAGGCCTGACATCCAGATGGAAGGCGGCAATCACGGTGCCGGTCAGCGCTTCGAGCCAGCCTTCCGGCAGGGGTGAGATGCCGGTCTCCAGGAACGGGGCCTGATCGCTCGCTGCCAGATTGATGAAGGTGTAGGACGCAAACTCCATGTGCATTTCGCGCCGGACCCGGAGAGTGCCTGAGGAGAGAGTGCCGAAAGTGTGCTCGAAACAGCTCACATCCTGTTCTGGCACCGGGTGCCCCAGCCGGCGGTGAAGCTCCTGGAGGTGATGGAATTGCGCCTGTCGCTGCTCGGGCGTGGTCAGCACCGCGATCTGGGAGACCCGAGCCGGGGTGGGCAGAACCTGGAACGGCCGGGAATGCAGCTCGTTATACAACTCGTTTCGCAGCGGATGGATATCGAGAGAAGCCAGGCATGAGCTCACGGGGCGGTCCTGTCATCAAGAATGGATAGTTGGGATGGTAACCCGGAAGCAAACCCCGTCAATGCCACTTTGGGCGCGGTTTCGCGCCTCCACACGGCCTCCGTGGTAGTCCGCAATCAGACTGACAATCAGAAGGCCCTGGCCCAGATGACCCTGTTGCTGACCGTCCCGGAGGGACACAAACGGGCTGAAGATATCGGTCTCCCGGGCCTCGGGGAGTCGGGACCCCTCATTGAATACCGACAGTTGCAACGAGCCGGCCTCCCGTCCGACGGCCACTTCAATCAGACCGTCCTCGGGCGTGAAGTCGCGGGCGTTATCCACCAGCTTGTCCAGCAGCTGAACCATCAGTTCCGGTGAGCCCAGCATCGGGCAGGGCTGATCCGGACCGACAAACTGTATGCGATGGTAACTGTCCAGCGCCTGGTAG
The DNA here is from genome assembly GCF_055755345.1 of Marinobacter sp. E2. Classification (NCBI taxonomy): domain Bacteria; kingdom Pseudomonadati; phylum Pseudomonadota; class Gammaproteobacteria; order Pseudomonadales; family Marinobacteraceae; genus Marinobacter; species Marinobacter sp. E2. The sequence goes on along the minus strand of NZ_CM146911.1, from coordinate 3,612,365 downwards.
GCGTCGGTGGCTTCGGCAACCACCCCGGCAAGGTCAAACGGTTCCTTGTCGGCGTGGTCGAGGCTCTGTTCAAGGCGGGCCGCCTCGCTCATGCCGTTGAGGATCTGGCTCAGTCGATCGGTGGCCGAGGCTGCCCGGTCGAGGTACTGGCGTCGCTCCTGGTCTGACTGGCAATGTTGCAGGTTCTCCAGCGAAGAGCGCACCACCGCTACCGGGGTCTTGAGCTCATGGGAGAGTCGCCGGGAAAAGCTCTCGAGGTAGCGGTTGTAGCCCTGCAGGCGGTCCACCATCAGGCTGAACTGGCGTTGCAGTTGCCCCAGTTCGTCGTTGGCCCGTGACGGCGGCACGGTGCCGGTAATGCGTCCGTCCTCATCGATGCTGGCGCCAACCGCTCGTTCCAGCCGGGTGATGCGCCAGGACAGCCAGCTTGCGTAACCCAGCAGAACCAGTGTGAGAGCGACGATAATCAGCGTGCTGCGGGCAATCACCGAGCCCAGTGTGGAGCCCGACAGCGTCAGTAACTCATCAATGGACTGTTCGAGAATCAGCGTCCGATTGCCGAACACGGTACGGGTGGTCAGCAGCCAGACGCTGCCGTCGTCGTGCCTCACCAGGCCCTGATCGGGCAGACTCTCCGGCGCCAGCCGGTCGATGCCGGTGGGCATGGCCGCCGGTTCCGGCTGGTAGAAGCGTATCAGCGCCCGTAGCGCATTCAGACTGATCTGCTCAATCACCTCAAGTGGTGTAAGCGTGTCGAATTCTGGCCTGATTTCCCTGGTGTCCCCTTGCTGTGTCGCGATTACCCAGCCCGCCGGCTCGATCAGTCGCACCTGCTGCCCACTGCCCAGTCGGGGCGCAAGCCGCCGTTCGATCATTGGCTGCCGCCGCACCAGCACCGGCAGCGGATCGGTGGCGGTGGCCACCGCTTCGTCGGGGTTTTCACCCCATTGAGCGCGGAAGCCAAGACGACTGCGGTCTGGTGGTACAGGCAACTTGAGCTCTACCTGCCAGCCCGAGCCGGCACCCTGCCAGACGCCGGATACCCGATAGTCCGGCGCACCGGAGGTGGCAGACAGGCCGTAGAACTGGCCCGGCGCCGGTGTCTGCAGCCGCCAGGCCTGGCCTGCATCCGGACCCAGGCTTCCGGAGGCCGGTTGGAGCCAGAGCGTCAGGCGATCGTAGGGTTGGTCGGGCAAGCCCGGGTTGAAGAAAACCGGTTGGCGCTGGTTCACCCGTATCAGCAGGTACAGGTGCCGTTCATCCGTTGCGGCCTGCCACTGCAGGGTTGGTTTGTCAGCACCGGGCGTAGCCTGGCTCTGCCACTCGGCGCGGCCGCCGTCCTCCTCGTATCCGGGCCAGTCGTCACCGTAGCCGTCAAGATTCAGGGTTCCGGTCAGCGATTTCACATAAATGGCCGGCTGGCCCGGCGCGACCGGGTCCAGGCCCACGAGGGCGTCGCCTGCCACATCGGCCAGGCGCACCGCCTGTTCCTGAAGCTGCTGACGGGCCTGCTGGCGCAGGGCATCGTCCAGTTCCAGAACAAACTGCAGCCCGGCCCAGGGAATCAGCAGCATCAACAGGCTGGCAACGAACAGCTGGCGTTTCAGGTTCAAGGATCAGACCTCACGGGCATTCCAGCGGTAGCCCATGCCATAGGCGGTCTGGATGCCGTCAAAGCTGTCGTCCAGTTGCTGGAACTTGCGACGGATGCGCTTGATGTGGGAGGTCACAGTGTTGTCATCGAGCACCGTGCTGGCGGCGTCCATCAACTGCTCCCGGCTGCGGACATGACCGGGGTGCTGAACCAGGGAGTGCAGCATCCAGAACTCGGTAACCGTGAGGTCAATGGGGTTATCGTCCCAGGCCACTGTCATCCGGTCGACATTCAGGCTGAGGCGACCCCGCTGCAGGACTTCATCGGGCTTTTGCAGGGCTTCGGCCCAGGCATCGGCTCGGCGCAGCAGGGCGGTTACCCGGGCCAGCAGGTGGTCCAGGCTCATGTCCTTGGTGACATAGTCGTCGGCGCCGAGGCGCAGACCGTGGACCGAATCAATATCGCTGTCTCTGGCGGTCAGAAAAATGATGGGCAGGGTGGGAGACAAGTGTCTGAGATCCTGGCACAGGGTAAAGCCGCCTTCGGGCTCGTCGCCCAGGCCAACGTCAATAATCGCCAGGTCTGGCAGACCCTGGCGCAAGGACTGCCAGGCTGCAGCGCGATCACCATGGGCCGTCACGCGATAGCCCCGGCGCTCAAAGGCCGCCCGGTAGTTGTCGCGTATGGCCGGCTCGTCCTCAATCAGTACCAGGTGTTTTTTCATGATGCGGCGGTTTCCTTGGCCGATGGGTTCCTATTTAACCACGCCACTACTGGAGCACAAGGCCGAAGGGGCTGGTTGCCACAATTCATCATTTTTGGGTCGCCGGTTTGCCGCTTTCTGACACGGGGGTTCCTTCCGGGGTTGCTGGAATGGGTGTCATTGCCCAGTCATGCACTCACAAGGACTCTGTCATGATGCTTTCACGTTTCATCCCCACCCCGACACCGGTGCTGAGCCAACCCTGCCTGCGTTCTGCCCGGAACGAGGCGCGTCAATCCCGCCGGGTCAGGCGCACGGCAGAGGGTGTCAGCCTGTGGCTGGCGGTTTTGCTGATGCTGTTTGTTCATCCTCTTTACGCCGAGGCAAGCGAGGCAGAGAGCGCCGGCCAGTTGCATTTTGTCGATGGCCAGGGGCAATGGCAGGAGCCGGCGCTGGTGCTGGACAGTGACTTCCGGGTGCGGGTCGGTGGCCTGATTTCCGACACCCGGCTACAGCGACAGTTCAGGAATACCAGCGACCGGTGGCGTGAGGGGATCTTTGTGTTCCCCCTGCCGGCAAAGGCGTCGGTGTACGGACTGACCATGACCGTCGGTGAGCGGACGGTGGAGGGCAGGGTGTTGCCCAGGGCCGAGGCCCGCAAGACCTATGAACAGGCCAGGCAGGCCGGGCAGCATGCGGCGGCCGTGGAGCAACAGCGGCCCAATCTGTTCACCGCGCGGGTTGCGAACATTCCACCCGGCGAGACGGTAACGGTAGAGCTTCGTTACCAGCAACCGGTGCGTTATCAGGCCGGTGTGTTCGAGCTGACGCTGCCCACCACCCTGACGCCCCGGTACATGCCCGGCCAGCCCGTGAGTCAGTCACCGTCCACATGGCAGGGCGGCTGGGCCCTGCCAACCACCGAAGTCCCGGATGCGGGGGCCATCAGTCCGTTTACGGTTGCTCCAGAGGACGTGGCCAATGACAGTCACCGGGCGTCCATTGAGGTAATCCTGGAGCCCGGACTGCCACTGGCCGGGGTCACCAGTCCGACCCATGCCCTGGTCACCGGCCAGGAGGGTACTCGGTTTATGGTGTCACCCGCAGGTGGAGACACGCTGATGGACCGGGATTTCGTGCTGCGCTGGCGGCCTTCGGCCGGTAATGCGCCCTCGGCGGCGGTGTTCCACCAATCCTGGCAGGGCGAGGAATACCTCATGGCCATGGTGTTGCCGGGGCAGGCTGGTCAATCGTCACTGCCCAGGGACCTGGTGTTTGTGATCGACACCTCCGGCTCCATGGCCGGCGAATCCATCCGGCAGGCGCGGGCGGCTCTGCAGGCGGGGCTGGACACCCTCACACGCCAGGATCGGTTCAATATCATCCAGTTCAATAGCCAGACACATTCCCTGTTCATGGCTCCGATGCCGGCCTCGGGCAATAACCTGGCCCGGGCCCGCGGCTACGTGGGCCAGCTTGCTGCCGACGGTGGGACGGAAATGGCACCGGCGCTGGCACTGGCGCTGCAGAATTCCGGGGACGGGGCGGAGTCGGGCCCCCGTGTGCGCCAGGTGGTGTTCATCACCGACGGCGCCGTTGGAAATGAGGCGGCTCTGTTCCGCCAGATTCGGGAGCAGTTGGGCAATCGCCGGCTCTTTACCGTGGGTATCGGCTCGGCACCCAATCGTCATTTCATGCGTGAGGCCGCCCGGTGGGGCCGGGGCACCTACACCGCCATCCGTGGGCCATCCGACCTTGGCGGCCCGCTCCAGGCCCTGTTCACCGCCATGGAAGCGCCGGTGCTGACCGATATCCGTTTGCAGTGGCCCGATGCCGTCGCAGCGGCTGAAAGCTATCCGGCGCGGGTGGGTGACCTGTTCCAGGGAGAACCCCTGATCAGTGTGGTCCGGGGCGTGCCCCCGCAGGGTCTGCTCAGGGTGTCGGGCCGGTCGCCGGACGGCACAGTCTGGGAGCAGTCCCTGGATCTGCAGCAGGCGGCCCCGGGCTGGGGATTACACCGGCATTGGGCCAGGGAAAAGCTCGACAGTCTGTTGGATGCAGGAACCGTGTCCGGTGTCGACGTTGATGAAGACGCGGTGACCCGATTGGCGGTAAAGCACGGGCTGATATCGCCTTACACGAGCTTTGTTGCAGTGGATACATCTCAAAGCCGGAATGCCGAATCGGAACTGGTCTCGGACCAGATCCCGACGCTGCTCCCCGCCGGCAGTTCCCAGGGCATGCTCCGTTACCCACAAACCGCCACCATGGCGCCCCTGCTGTTGGCCCTGGGGCTGGTGGGGCTGATGTTCTCCCTGGCCCTGCTGATGCTGAACCGGAGGGCATCCCCATGAGTCGCCTGTTGCTTCTGCTGTTCACCAGCTCTGCTACGCTGTTGGTATTCGGGCTCTGGATTCCCCTGAAAGCTGTAGTGGCGCAGGAGCTGCTGGAGCTGGCCTGGGCCGAGAGCCAGGCGCGCCAGTCGCAGACCCGACCCTGGCCGTGGGCAGATACCTGGCCGGTGGCGAGGCTGGCCATGCCGGCGCTTGATGAGTCGGTCATTGTGCTCGCAGACACCAGCGGTGAAAGCCTGGCGTTTGGTCCGGGACTGCTTGCCGGCAAGGGTGATCGGGGGCCGGTGGTTATCGCTGGTCACCGCGATACGCATTTCCGCGGGCTGGCGAACCTCGAGCCGGGCCAGGAACTGAGGCTCCAGGGTGAGCAGGGCCGCTGGCGTCGCTATCGGGTGGACGGATCCCGGGTGGTGGACAGCCGCTCGACGCTGATTGACACCGAGCAGTTGCCGGAGGGAGCGTTGCTGCTGATTACCTGCTACCCCTTCGATGGCATCGACGCAGGCGGCCCCTTGCGATACGTGGTCCGGGCCTCGGCGCTCGACCACACGCGCGAACAAATTGAAACTGTTGCTGGTATCTAGGTTTGGCGTACACTTGTGCGCCTTTGTTCGATTGCTGAGTGTTTTGCATGGGTGTTCTGAGAAAATTGCTGGCCTGGGTGAGCGTGCCGGTCATTTGCCTGATTGCGCTGGTACTGTATCTGGCACGGCCTTTCAACCCCGATAACAACCGTTTGCTCGGTGCCGCCGTTGCCCGCATCGGCCGGGCACTGCTGGGTATGGAGCGTCCTCTGGAAGGGCGGGAAAACATGCCCCAGGACCGCCCCACTGTGGTGATCGCCAATCACCAGCATAACGACGACCTGTTCGTCATGGGCGACCTGCTGCCGCCGAGGACGGTCACCGTCGGGAAATCCTCCCTGGTCTGGGTGCCCTTTTTCGGTCAGGTGTTCTGGCTGGGGGGCAACGTTATCCTCAACCGGGGTCGCTCCCAAAAAGCGGTTGCGGTGATGCAGGCCACCAGCCAGGCCATTGCCCGGGAGCGCAAGAGCCTCTGGGTATTTCCGGAAGGCACGCGGAGCCGGGGCCGGGGTCTGCAGAAATTCAAGAAAGGCGCTTTCCATGCCGCCGTAGCCGCCGGCGCGCCCATCACCATGGTCTGCGCCCAGGAATACCGGGATCAGGCGGTTGGCTGGAGCGGACGCCGTGAATCGGTCGCCATTCGTATCCTGCCGCCCGTGGAAACTGAGGGCCTCTCCGTGGAAGACATCCCGCAGCTCATGGCTCGATGCCACGAGCAGATGGCGCAGGCCATCGCCTCGCTCTGAGTACCTGTGGCGAAGTGCTTGATGCACCACTGGAAACAGTGCAGTCTTTGCGGGACTGATTCTTTCGTCCAACGACCCTCAGGGAGGGGCAAGCAATGAATCTGATACTGTTTCTTATCATCGGTGGTGTCGCCGGCTGGCTGGCCGGTCTGATCATGAAAGGCCGTGGCTTTGGTGTACTGGCCAACATCGGCATTGGCATTGTGGGCTCGGTGATTGGCGGCTTTGTATTTCGCCTGCTGGGCCTGGCGGCCCAGGGAGCCGTGGGTGAACTGGTCACCGCCACCGTCGGTGCGATTCTGCTGCTCGCCATTGTCAGCAAGATCAAGAAGGGCTGAGCATGATCGTACCTGTTACCGGAGTGTTCGCTGCCGTCACCGGCATTCTGCTGCTGGTGTTGTCGATCCAGGTCGTCAAGTTCCGGCTGAAGTATCGCAAGGGCATGGGCGTGACCGACGACCGGGATTTCGAGGCGGCGGTCCGGGCCCATGCCAATCTGGTGGAATACGCCCCCCTGGGTCTGATCATGCTGGCTATCGCCGAGCTCAATGGCGTGGCCAGTGGCCTGATCTACTGGACGGGCATGGCCCTGGTGGTCGGCCGTATTCTCCACGCCTGGGGCATGATTAATGGTCGTGGTGGGCCCCACAAGGCGCGAATGATCGGCATTGTGCTCACATGGCTGGCTATCCTGGCCACGGCCATCTTCCTGCTATGGAATGTCTGGAGCCTGTACGGCTGACGATCGCGGCGGCCTGGTGGCCGTGCGATAAGCGAAAGTGAAAAGGGGCCCTTCGGCCCCTTTTTTGTCGGTCTGATTTGCCGGGCGGCCTAGAGCGCCTGCGCCACATCCACCGTGAGGTACTCCAGTTCCACGCGGCGATTGGCAGCGCGATCCTCCGGTGTGGCCAACGGCCGGGAGGAGCCCCAGTGGCTCATGATAATGCGGGACTCCGGCACGCCCTCCTGCATCAGCACACGGGCGACGGCATTGGCACGCAGGCGGGAGAGGAACCGGTTGTAGTCCTCGCCACCAAAATTGTCAGAGTGGCCGTGGATGCGCACCATGGTGGTGGGGTTGTGCACAAGGTACGCCGCGTGTTGCTTGATGATCTCGAGGTCTTTGCCTTCCAGGGCGTGGCGGTTGAAGCCGTAGTGGAACCTCATGCGGTGAGGCCGCGCACTGCCGGACTCGAAAGCCGCAGGTAGGAAGCCGGATGCCATCGCGGCCTTGGCGATCAGTTCAGGGTTGTCCAATACGAGTACGGTCATCTCAGAATCCTTGTTTCAGGTATCCGGTTTTTCTTGTTATTCCCGGTCACTATTGGTGGATGCGGGAATAACGGCAATTGGCGATTGGTCGATAAGGCCCCCGCGAAACACACGCTTGCCGGCCCCGATTAAATGGCATTGCCATGACGATGGCATGACAGTGAAGCCCGGCAGGTGGCAGCTATCCACTCTGTGGAGCGGTGCACATTTCCCCGATTGACCCGGTGTGACCTCTGCGCCGGATTCCATTTGAACGCGAAAAGAAGGCGTGGCTATGGTAAAAAAGCAGACAATCAAGGACCGATAATGATGAAATGTGACCGCCCATGCTGATCATCCCCGCCGAAAACGCCGTCAACTGGAAACGCCCACCCTGGGTCACCCTGGGCCTGATGCTGGCCTGCCTGCTGGTGTTCCTGTTCTACCAGGGTGCCGACAGCCGCAAGCTCGAACAGGCCGTTGAAAGCTACCTCGAAGCCGACCTGCACCTCCTGGAGGCGCCGGCCTACGAAGACTACCTTCAGCGACAGATCCGGTTTGAAGGTCAGGAAAGCCGCATCTACGAACTGCAGCAGTTCCAGGAGTTGCGGGAAAACGACGAGAACCTCTGGTTGGCCATCAACCTGCTGATGGACCGGGAGTTCTACCAATACCTGCTGCAAAACCAGGACATAATCTGGGCGGCCAGCGAGCGGGCCTACTGGCAGGAACAGCGCCTGGCCATCGAACAGGCCTACATTCAGACCCTCAGTGCCCAGCAACTGGGGCTGGTGCCCGCCGACCTGTCGCTGTACACCCTGATTACCTACCAGTTCCTGCATGGCGGCTGGGGCCACATCATTGGCAACCTGGTGTTCCTGTTCCTGCTCGGCTTTACCGTTGAGAAAGCCCTCGGGCCTGGCCGGTTCCTGCTCGCCTACCTGTTGTGCGGGGCCATGTCCGGGTTGGTGTTTACCGCGTTTTCCGCAGGCAGCTATGTGCCCCTGGTTGGCGCCTCTGGCTCCATCTCCGGTCTGATGGGCATGTACGTGGCCATTTACGGTTTACAAAAGATCCGCTTCTTCTATTTCCTGGGCGTCTACTTCAACTACTTCCGGGCCCCGGCCATCGCCCTGCTCCCGGTGTGGCTGGGCAAGGAAATCTACGATTACTGGTTTGCCGGGGCCACCGGTATCGCCTACATGGCCCACGCCGGCGGGCTGATCGCCGGTGCCGGCCTGGTCTGGCTGCTGGGTAAAAGCTGGCTGCAGGTGCGCGAGGAGTTTTTCGAGCCCGAAGAAGAGGAGCAGGACGCCCGTTTTACCACCGGCTACGCCCAGGCCATGGCCAGCCTCGGCCGCATGGATTTTGACCTGGCCCGCCGCCAGTTCGAGGCCCTGCGCGAACACTACCCGGAGCGCCACTTTCTGCTGGAGCATCTGTACCAGCTCGCCAAACTCCGGCCGGACCTGCCGGAGTACCGGGAGCGCGCCCGGGAACTGATGAACGATGCCCTGAGTCGTCACCAGCCGGAACAGATGATTGCCATCTGGCAGGAATACCTCGGCAAAGGCGAGAGCCATAAGCCACTGTCGGCCCAGGACCACAACCGGGTGTTGTTCACCAGCCTGAAGCAGCACGACCTGAAAGCCGCCGAGAAAGCCTTCGAGCGGTTGAAAAGCACCGGCGATCAGTTGCTCACAACCGAGGCCTGCCGGTTGCTGGTGGAAGAGTTCGAAAAGCGCCAGATGGCGCCAAAGGCTCGCCACTACAGGCAGTTGTTGCAGGCGAGCTGACCTCGGGGAAGCAGGGTATGGGAGTGGGCTTCCCAAAACACGCTGTAAATACGTCCCTGTACGCTCGGCTCCGCCATCCATGGCTCCGCACGGTTTTGGGAAGCCCGCTGCCATACCCTGCCATAGACCTCGATTAATCCTGAACTGAAAACGACGCCTTGGGCCCTTTCAACGGCTCCCTGTTCTCGGCTTGCTGCAAGTAAGTGGCAATCTGCTCATGCAGCGGGTGGTTCACGCATCGCTTCTGGATAAAGGTCAGGAAGGCCATCGCTTTCTCCCATTGGGATAATCCGTTGGCCAGGGTCTGGGCCACCAGCAGGTAGGCCGGTGCCAGCTGGTCGCTGTCCGGGAAGCGCTTGTGAAAATCCTGCAGCAAACGCAGGGCCGGTTTGAACTGGCCGCGGTGATAGAGCGCCCGGGCGCAGCGCACCGCCAGGTCCGGGTCCTCGAGCTTGAAGCCGGGTTCGGCCTCCACCAGAGTGGCCAGGAGCCTTGCGATACCCTCGCCGTCATTGCGGTCGGCCAGCCAGCCCAGGATGCGCGGGTGGTAGCGGTACAGCTCTTCGGTGTCGTTGCGGGCCGTTAGCAGCTGGTACAACTGGCCGATGCGCAGGGCGTTGTCCCGGTCCCGCTTCAGGGCCTCTTTGAGCATGCTCTGCACCCGGTCGTAGTTGCCGTCCTTCAGGTTCATGTCGAGGTCGGCGTCGAACCGGGCGCTGCGATCCCGCTGGTGGGTATCCTGGCCAGCGGTTTCGTCCTGGATGTCGGAGGCGAAGCCCAGCTCCTCCTGGTACTGGAACAGCAGGTATCCGAGCATGTGGAACAGGATCAGGGTGAAGGTACTGTTCAGGAAGCCCGCCAGGGGCTGCGCCACCCAGAACGGGAAGTGGTTGACGGCAAAATCCTGGGCCGCGCCCGAGGCCAGGGTCAGCAGGATCAGATAGCCGTAGAGCAGGAAGTAGGGGGTGCCGATACGGGAGATCAGTACCGCCAGGTTCATCGGGTTCACCGCCGCACCCACCGAGCGTTCCATCGCCAACACCATGATGCTGGCCGGCAGTGCCAGCACCACGAAGGCCAGCGCCAGCAGCATCAGAATCGGGCCACCGATCATGGCGGCAGAGGCGACCAGTCCGCCCATCAGCACGAATACCAGTAACTGCAGGATGACGATGTCGAAGCCGCTTCCGGTGAAGGCCACCGAGACTGCCGGCGGTTTCAGGTGACCTTCGGCGGTGTGGTTGATCACCGCGTAGGTGTATTTGAATAGGGCCAGCGCCAGCACCAGCCAGATCAGGATGCCGACCAGGTTGGCCGGAGCCACCACCGGCACCAGGGTGCAGATGGCAATCACGATCAGCGGATCGGTATGGAACGGGTAGCGGAAGAACGCCCCCAGTCGGTGCCAGAAGGGAACCACCTCGGTGGCGGCGCCCAGGTATCGCATCGCCTTGCTGCAGTGAGGGCACAGGGCCCGCCGCTGGCGGGTGTCGGCGTCGGGCATGCAGCGGCTGCAGTAATGAATCTGGCATTCGCCGCAGTGCCATTTGGCGGGGTCGCCGGGATGATAATGGCAGTCGTGTTTCACAGAGGCGTGGGTCCTGGTCCTTCAGAAAGTCGTGGGGACATGATGACAGAACTGGCTTTTGATCGCAGCAAACCAGTTAACAGGTAGACTATTGTCAGCGCCCGCGCGTATCCAACCGGGCACATCCGTTTATTGGGAGGTTGTTTGGCAGATCCCCGGAACAGCGACGCCGGCACCGACACCCGCGAAATCCGGCAGCGGTATACCTGGCGGGACATCTTCGGGCTTGCGCTCAAGCACAAGCCACGGCTGGTGCGCGCCAATTTGCTGGCAATCATGGCGACGATCATGAGTGTGCCGGTGCCGTTGTTGCTGCCGGTGCTGGTTGATGAGGTTCTGCTGGACGAGCCCGGGCCGGTCTTGCCGGTGATGGACTCCCTGCTGCCCGAAAACTGGCAGATGCCGGTGGTGTACATCGGCCTGATGGTGCTGGCGGCGTTCCTGCTGCGTCTTGGTGCGCTGTCCTTCAATGTGCTGCAGTCCCGGGAGTTTTCCAAGGTTTCCAAGGATGTGGTGTTCCGCATCCGTTCCCGGCTGCTGGGTCGCCTGCAACGGGTGGCCATGTCCGAGTATGAGACCCGGGGTTCCGGCGGCATCAGCAGCCATTTCATCACCGATCTGGATACGGTGGACCAGTTTCTCGGCACCACCATCAGCCGCTTCCTGGTGGCCAGCCTGACGGTCATGGGCACCGCTGCCGTACTGCTCTGGGTGCACTGGCAACTGGGCCTTCTGATCCTGCTGTTCAACCCGCTGGTGATTTTCGCCACCATTCTGATCGGTAAACGCGTCAAGGAACTGAAGCGCCGTGAGAACAGTGCCTACGAGGCATTCCAGGGCGATCTCACCGAAACGCTGGATGCCATCCACCAGCTGCGGGCAGCTAACCGTGAAAAACACTACCTGCGCCAGTTGATCGACCGGGCCCGCAACGTGCGCGACCACGCCATCCAGTTCGAATGGCGCAGCGACGCCGCCAGCCGGGCCAGTTTTGCGCTGTTCCAGTTCGGCGTGGATGCGTTCCGGGCGGCGGCCATGGTCACCGTACTGTTCAGCGACCTGAGCATCGGCATGATGTTCGCCATCTTCGGCTACCTCTGGTTCATGCTTACGCCGGTGCAGGAAATGCTGAACATGCAGTACGCCTGGTTTGCCGCCAATGCCGCGCTGGCGCGCATCAACCGGTTGCTGGACCTGAAAGAGGAACCCCGCTACCCGGCCCTGGAAAACCCGTTTCGCGGTCGGCACACCGTGGGTCTGTCGCTGCGCAACATCCACTTCGGTTATGGCGAAGAGGAGGTGTTGCGGGGTATCAACCTGGAGCTGGCGCCGGGCGAGAAGGTGGCACTGGTTGGCGCCAGCGGCGGCGGCAAGTCGACGTTGATACAGGTGATCCTGGGCATGTACACGCCGCAGCAGGGTGAGGTCCTGATCGATGGCGTACCGGTCCAGCGCATCGGCTTGCCATGCCTGCGTGAGCATATTGCCACGGTGCTCCAGCATCCGGCGCTGTTCAACGACAGCGTGCGCCAGAACCTGACCCTGGGCCGGGACAAGCCGGATGCCGAGCTCTGGGAGGCCCTGCGCATTGCCCAGCTTGATGCCACGGTGGCGGCCATGCCGGCGCAGCTGGATACGATCATTGGTCGGCAGGGTGTGCGCCTCTCGGGCGGGCAACGACAGCGCCTGGCCATTGCCCGCATGATCCTGTCGGATCCCTCGGTGGTGATTCTCGACGAAGCCACCTCCGCTCTGGACGCCGAAACCGAATACCAGCTGCACCGGGACCTTGAGGCCTTTCTCAAACAGCGCACCACACTCATCATTGCGCATCGGCTAAGCGCCGTAAAACAGGCAGACCGGGCCTGTGTTTTCGAGGACGGGCGCATTATTGAGGAAGGCCGCCACGATGAACTGATTGCCAGGGAAGGTCTGTACGCCCAGCTATACGGAGAGCGCCAGCTCTGACCCACCCGTTAAAGTTTACTTTTCATTACAACAAAAACTGATCTGTCGCTTATGGCGACCGTAATAGCTGCCACGGGTTCCTGTCCGGCGGTCGTTTCGGCCGCCACTGATTCTGAGAGAGCGCCATGAGCAGTGATCGTGTTTCCCATTCCTACGCAGTAGAGGTTCGCGAAAGAACCGACCGACAGATGCTGTTGCTCCTGCTGGCCCACATTCCTGTGGTCGGCCTGCTGGTGCCGCTGGGGTATGACACCGCTCTCTTTGCCGTGTTGGCCGCGATTGTGGCGGGCGCGATTGGTCTGGTGGGCTTTTACACGCTTCGCGGGTCCCGGGCACTGTCTTGCCTGAATGCCGTGTGCCTGATGCTGTTTTCGGCCGTCATGATCCAGGCGCAGTTGGGCCGCATTGAAATGCATTTCCATATTTTTGCAGCCCTGGCGCTGGTCATCATCTACCGGGACTGGCTGCCGGTGGTGGTGGCTGCCGCCACCATTGCGGTCCACCATTTGTTGATTACAGCGCTGCAAATGGCCGAAACGTCCATCGGCAGCATGCCCTTGGTGGTCTTCAATTATGGTGCCAGTTGGCCGACGGCCTTCCTGCATGCGGCCTTCGTGGTCTTCGAGGCGGCTATCCTGGTATTTTTCGCACTCAGGATGCATTCAGAGCAGTCCCAGGCCATGGGTATCGTCGACGTTGTCCGGCAGTTTGACCGTAACCATGACCTGACCGGCCGGCTGGCCGAAGACGGGGAGAGCGTCACTGCCCGGTCTTTCAATGCCATGCTCGACCAGTTTGTCGGGCTGGTGAGTCGCCTCCGGGAGCTGTCGTCCCGTATGCGGGAGAACGCCGACGGCCTGACCAGCGTCAGCGATACCGCCACGCGCATCGCCAGTGATCAGAAGGTGCAGACCGAACAGGCGGCCGATGCGATGAACGAAATGTCGTCCAGCATCCAGGATGTTGCGGGCAATGCCCAGATGGCTTCAGATGCCGCCGATCACGCGTCCGACGCGGCCTCCAGGGGAGGCGAGGCCGTGGGCCACGCGTCCAGATTGACCGAGGCAACCAACGAGGCCCTCGCCAGCAGTACTGCCATGGTTGAGCAGCTTGGGCAGAAGGTCGTGTCCATCGCTTCTGTGGTCGGGTCGATCAACGACATTTCCGAGCAGACCAATCTTCTGGCTCTGAACGCGGCCATCGAGGCCGCGCGGGCCGGTGAGCAGGGGCGGGGCTTTGCGGTCGTGGCCGACGAGGTCCGGACTCTCTCGCGGAGAACCCATGAGTTGACCGACAACATCCGGGTGACTGTGGGCGAGCTGAAAGACCTTGCGGAGGCGACCACCGCCTCCATGGAGATGGGACGAAGCCGTTCGGCCGAGTCCACCCGGGCCATGAAGGATATGGAGGCGGCCATGGCAGACGTGGTGGCAGCCATCAGGGAGGTCTCGCAGATGAACACCCAGATTGCCTCGGCCTCCGAGGAGCAGGCGGCCACCTCGGCACAGATCAACGAGAACATTCAGTTCATTGCCAATCGCAATGGCGATCTGGTCGAGGAAGCGGATCGGGTGCGCGAGATGGCCCTGGGGCTGGAGCAGGTAACAGAAACGCTCGATGAACTGGTCAATCGCTACCGCACCGGACCCGATTGATGAACGACCGTGGTCGTCATCCCGGCTTCCGACCTTGGTCTGACATTCACCGGGGTGATGGCGAACATTCACCGCGGCGCGGTTGAACTCTCATTAATTGCTGCAATAGTTAAAGGAGGTTACACACTCGGAAGTTCCTCTGGCTGTCTCGTGCCCATACTCGGCGATGCCCCGGCGCTATGATGACAGAGGACTTCGTCAACGCCTTCCGGAATGCTCGGACAACGACGAAAAAGGAGGCACCACATGTCGACCGAAAGTCTCAGCAAAGACAGTCTGAACACCCTCTCCAGCCTGGAAGCGGGTGGCAAGACCTTTCACTACTACAGCCTGCTCAAGGCATCTGACACCCTGGGTGATCTGAACAGGCTGCCTTTCTCCCTGAAAGTTCTGATGGAAAACCTGCTGCGCAACGAGGATGACTCCACCGTTGAGCGCAAGCACATCGATGCCATGGTGCAGTGGCTGAAAGACCGCCATTCCGAGACCGAAATCCAGTTCCGGCCGGCCCGGGTGCTAATGCAGGACTTTACCGGTGTGCCCGGCGTGGTCGACCTGGCCGCCATGCGCGAGGCGGTCAAGGCGGCGGGCAAGGACCCGGCCATGATCAATCCGCTGTCACCGGTGGACCTGGTGATTGACCATTCGGTCATGGTCGACAAGTTCGGTGATCCGTCGGCCTTCAAGGACAACGTGGCCATCGAGATGGAACGTAACCAGGAGCGCTACGAGTTCCTGCGCTGGGGCCAGCAGGCGTTCGACAACTTCCGTGTGGTGCCGCCGGGTACTGGCATCTGCCACCAGGTGAATCTGGAGTACCTTGGCAAGACCGTCTGGCAGAAAGACATCGAGGGCAAGACGATTGCCTACCCGGACACCCTGGTGGGCACCGATTCCCACACCACCATGATCAACGGCCTGGGCATACTGGGCTGGGGCGTTGGCGGTATTGAGGCCGAAGCGGCGATGCTGGGGCAGCCGGTGTCCATGCTGATTCCCGAGGTGATCGGTTTCAAGATCACCGGCAAGCTGCGTGAAGGTATCACCGCCACCGATCTGGTACTCACCGTTACCGAAATGCTGCGCAAAAAAGGCGTGGTCGGCAAATTCGTGGAGTTCTATGGCGACGGCCTGAAGGACATGCCGGTGGCCGACCGTGCCACCATTGCCAATATGGCGCCGGAATACGGCGCTACCTGTGGTTTCTTCCCGGTGGACGAACAGACCATCAACTACATGCGCCTGACCGGCCGCGACGATGCCCAACTGGAACTGGTGGAAGCCTACGCCAAGGCCCAGGGGCTCTGGCGGGAGCCGGGCCATGAGCCGGTCTACACCGACAACCTGGAACTGGACATGGGCGATGTCGAGGCCAGCCTCGCCGGCCCCAAGCGGCCTCAGGATCGGGTGGCCCTGAAAAACATGAAGGCCTCCTTCGAGTTGTTGATGGAAACCTCGGAAGGCCCGGGCGAGGGCCGCAAGGCCAATCTCGAGTCCGAGGGCGGTGGCACCGCCGTGGGCGCACAGGACGCCTATTTCGAGCACCCATCCAGTCAGCCGCTGCATATGAATGGCGAGCAGGCTCGGCTTGACCCTGGCGCGGTTGTGATTGCCGCCATTACCTCGTGCACCAATACCTCCAACCCCAGCGTGATGATGGCCGCAGGCCTGATTGCCCAGAAGGCGGTCGCCAAAGGGCTGAAAACCAAACCCTGGGTCAAGACCTCTTTGGCGCCGGGCTCCAAGGTGGTCACCGACTATCTCAGGGTTGGCGGCTTCCAGGACGACCTGAACGAGCTGGGCTTCAACCTGGTGGGCTACGGCTGCACCACCTGCATCGGTAACTCCGGGCCGCTGCCCGAGGAAGTGGAGAAAGCCATTTCCGATGGTGACCTCACGGTTGCCTCGGTGCTCTCGGGTAACCGCAACTTCGAGGGTCGTGTGCATCCGCTGGTGAAAACCAACTGGCTGGCGTCGCCGCCCCTGGTGGTGGCCTATGCTCTGGCGGGCAACGTGCGCCTGGACCTGGAGAAGGATCCGCTCGGTGCCGACCAGGACGGCAACCCGGTGTACCTGAAGGACCTCTGGCCCAGCCAGCAGGAGATCGCCGAGGCGGTTGAGAAGGTGAAGACCGACATGTTCCGCAAGGAATACGCCGAGGTCTTCGACGGCGACGACACCTGGAAGTCCATCAAGGTGCCGGAAAGCAAGGTCTACGAGTGGTCCGACAAGTCCACCTACATCCAGCACCCGCCCTTCTTTGAGGGTCTGAAGGAAGAGCCGGACCCCATTGACGATATCAAGGATGCCAACATCCTGGCCCTGCTGGGAGACTCGGTAACCACCGACCACATCTCCCCGGCCGGCTCTTTCAAGCCGGACACGCCCGCAGGCAAGTACCTGCAGGAGCACGGCGTTGAACCGAAGGATTTCAACTCCTACGGCTCTCGTCGGGGCAACCACGAGGTGATGATGCGCGGCACCTTCGCCAACGTCCGCATCCGGAACGAGATGCTCGATGGCGTGGAAGGCGGCTTCACCAAATTCGTGCCCACCGGTGAACAGATGGCCATCTACGATGCGGCCATGAAGTACCAGGAGCAGGGCACGCCGCTCGTGGTCATTGCCGGCAAGGAATACGGCACTGGCTCCAGTCGCGACTGGGCCGCCAAGGGCACCCGACTGCTGGGCGTGAAGGCCGTGGTGGCCGAGTCCTACGAGCGTATCCACCGTTCCAACCTGATTGGTATGGGCGTGATGCCCCTGCAGTTCCCGGAAGGTACGGACCGCAAGAGCCTGAAACTGACCGGTGAGGAAACTATCTCCATCGAGGGACTGTCGGGTGAGATCAAGCCCGGACAGACGCTCACCATGACGGTGACATACAAAGATGGCGCCACCGAAACCTGCGAGTTGAAGTCGCGGATCGATACGGCGAACGAGGCCGTCTACTTCAAGCATGGCGGTATTCTGCATTACGTGGTGCGGGAGATGCTGCGCTCAGCCTGATGACCCCGGGACAATGCCCGGCGAGAAACCCATGGCGGACTGCCGCCATGGGGTCTGGCTTCTGTAACATTCATTTCTGGGAAACGAGAGAGAGACTATGACCGATCAACCGTTTCTGACCGATGTAAAAACCCTTCGTGAAAGAGCTCGCAAGCACATCGAGAATGGCGCCCTGACCGAGGGCTACGGTGCCAATCGCGACAATGTGGTGGATATTCTCAACGAAGCGCTGGCCACGGAAATTGTCTGTACCCTCAGGTACAAGAGCCATTACTTCCGGGCCGACGGCATCAACGCCTCGGTGGCTGCCCAGGAGTTCCTGGAGCATGCCGAGCAGGAGCAGCAGCACGCCGACTGGCTGGCGGAACGCATCGTGCAGTTGGGCGGCAAGCCAAACTTTTCACCGGAGGGTCTGCTGACTCGTGCTCACGCTGAATTTGTCGAGGGCGATACCCTGCGGGATATGGTTGTGGAGGACCTGGTGGCCGAGCGGATTGCCATCGACAGCTACCGGGAAATAGCTCGCTACCTCGGGGATCAGGATCCAACGTCGCGTCGTATCATGGAAGACATCCTGGCCCAGGAAGAGGAGCATGCCGACGACATGGCGGGGCTCCTGGAGGGCCTGGACGGTTGATGGGCCCCTGAACCAGCTTGGCCGGCGGTTTGGCCCCGCGCCTGGAAACCTCAGGAAACCGCCGGTCTGTTCAGTGGCAGGCTGAGCCAGAAGCAGGCGCCGGCGCCGGGCTCCGAGTGAAATCCAACGTCGCCGCTCATCGCGCGCATCAGCTCCCGCGTGATCGCCAGGCCCAGCCCGGTTCCGCCCTTCAGACGCCGGTCCGACGAGTCGGCCTGTGAGAATCGCTCGAAGATCCGGTCGTGGAATTCCAGCGGCACCCCGGGCCCCTGATCCCTGACACAGATGCGCACCGTGTCTGGAGACACCTCTGTGTATATCTCGACAGGATCGTTCGGCCTGGAAAACTTGATGGCGTTGGACAGCAGATTGTTCAGCGCCTGGGACAGCCTTGCCGCGTCTGCCTTCACGACCACCGCGTCGAGGTGACCAATAGTCAGCCTGATCCGCTTTTCTTCCGAGAAGTTCTCGATCTGCTCGGCACATTCCCGAACCAGGGGCTCGACCGGACAGTCAGTGACGGCAAATTCCAGTTTGCCGGCCATCAGCTTTTCGATGTCCAGCAGATCATTGATCAGAAACGTCAGCTGCAGGGTATTCCTGTGAGCGATTTCGGCCAGCCGTGCCGCCTGCGGCGGAAGCTCTCCAACCGCTTCATTAGCCAGGAGGCCCAGAGAACCGGCGATGGAGGTCAGAGGTGTTCGCAATTCATGACTGACGGTTGAGATGAACTCGTTCTTGACCCGCTCCGCCTTTTTCTTCTCGGAAAGGTCTTCCGCGATCAGCCAGATGACCGGTTCGCCGTTGGGTGAGTCCAGTGTCAGGCCATGAAGCAGCAAGGGTGTCGGCCCCGCCTCGGGTAGCGGGAAATAACCTTCCAGGCCAGTGAAACGGAGGTTTTTCCGCAGCATGTACAGGATGTCGAATCCCTCCGGTCGCTCCCTGCCCGCCCGGTCGCAGCCGGAGCGAAAGAAGGCCAGATCGTTGGCGCTTTTGCCGAACATATCGTCAAAACTGTTGTTGCTGCGCAGAAGCCCGCCGGTCTCCGTCGAATAGAGCCCGATGCCGAAAGGCGCAAGTTCGAACAGGCCCCAGAAGCGCCGCTGCATCTGGAAATCCCGCAGCAGGAGGCTGGTCAGCCAGCAGGTGCCTGCAAACACCACGAGTACCGAAATCGCCAGCAGACCGCGCACCATCCACGGCGACTGGGGATGGCGGGGCCAGCCGTCACTGGGTTCGGCCAGCAGTTGCCAGTTGATGCCGGGCATGGTCAGTTCGTGGTCGACCGGGTTATGCCACTCGGCGTTCGTATCGCCGTAAAAGGCGGTGGCAGGTGCAGACTCGGGGTTGTTGAAGAGTGCCAGGTGCCCTGATTCTTCGAAGCGATCCAGCCCCGCTTCCCGATACAGCCGTTCAAGATCGAGAATCACGGAAATGACGCCCCAGAACCGGTCGGTGTCCTGCTCGAAAATGGGAATTCGGGCGGCCATGCCCTTCCCGCCCTGCACCAGGTCGATGGGGCCGCTGAACAGAGCCGTTTTGGATTCCACCAGGGTCTGTATCTGGGTCGGCGACAGACTGTTTCTGGTGAGATCCAGGCCCAGGGCCGCCTCGTTGCCTTCCAGAGGATAGATGTTGCGAATGGTCAGATCGGGCGCCAGCCCGATGTTTCGGAGCTGTGGTGCCAGGTCGAAAATGACCGATGCCAGCTGGCGGAATTCCGTTTCCCGGATGTCCGGTTTGACGGAAACCGTCGCGGCGAGGCCCCACACGGTTTGGACGTTCTGGAGGATGGTGCTTTGCAGTTTGAGTCCGAGGTCGTTGAGCCCGGTTTGCCATTGCTGGCGCACGTCGTAACGGTGTCGTTCAGTCAGCACATCGTCGATCAGTACGGCGACGGTGGCCATTAGCACGAGTACGCCCATCCGGGCAGCCCACACCAATGACAGCAGACCTCTGGTCCGGGTTCTGATGGCCATCTATTCGGGTGCCCTCTCCAGATCCAGCCAGAAAGTCGAGCCTTCGCCGGCGACAGACTCGAAACCCACGTCACCCCCCATCTGGGTCATGATTTCCCGAGTGATAGCAAGGCCCAGGCCTGTGCCCCGTTTGCCCCGGGTCGCTGAACTGTCGGCCTGCGCGAACTTTTCGAAGATTCGCTGACGGAACTCCTCCGGTACTCCCGAGCCATGGTCGATAACCATGAGTCGCAAGCGTGTGCCCTCGCATTTGCCCCTGACCACCACCTGTCCGTTTTCGGGCGAAAACTTGACCGCGTTCGACAGCAGGTTTGTGAGTGCCTGGGCCAGGCGGCGTGCGTCGGCCATTACCATCTCATCCGGGAAGGGCGTATCGAGAGCGATCCTGACCGACCTCCGTGTAGCGTATGTCTGCAGCCGATCGATTACATCATGGATGATCGGGGTAACGCGGCCGGGTTTCCGATCAATGCCCATCTTGCCCGAAACCAGTTTTTCCATGTCCAGGAGATCATCCACCAGCTGTTGCAGTTGTTCGCTGTTTCTGTGGGCAATGGTGACCAGGTTCTGTGCCTTTTCCGGGAGCACGCCCGCCGTGCCGGATTCGAGGAGGCCCAGGGACCCGCAGATGGAGGTCAGCGGGGTGCGCAATTCGTGGCTCACGGTCGAGATGAACTCGTTCTTCATCCGGTCCACCTGCTTGCGTTCCGAGATGTCCTCAACAAGGGTCCAGATCAGGGGGATGCCTGAGGTGTTGCGTATTTTCATGCCGCGAACGGTCGCCGGATAGCTGCCCCCGTCTGCCCGGTAGATTTCAAGCTCATGGGGGCCAAAGCGTTGATGATCCCTCAGTTCCTCGAGAATCTGGTTCAGCCGGGGAGCGGATTCCGGCTTGATCAGGTCGTGAAAATTCATGGACTTGAGCTGCTGGCGGGTATAGCCCGAGGGGCTGAGCAAGGCGTCGTTGACCTCGAGGAATTCGCCCGTCAGGTAGTTGTTCAGCGCAATTCCAATGGGCGACAGTTCGTACAGGCGTCGAAGCTGGGTCTCGCTTTCCTGCAGAGCGAGTTCTGTGCGTTTGGACTGATCAATATCTGCGATGTAACCGTGCCACACGATGCTGTCGTCCGGCATGCGTTCTGGCGTTGATCGCCCCTCAAGCCAGCGCCAACCGTCCGAGCTGCTACCCACCCGGTATTGACAGGTCCAGGTTTCGAGCGTTTTCGCAGACTGCTCAATGGTTTCAGTGACGGTGGGCAGGTCATCCGGATGAATCCGGCTGAAGACCCCCGAGGCATCCTCCCTGACCTCCTCACTGCTAACACCATAGATGTCCCGGATATGAGGACTTGCGAAGGGGAAGGCCGAACGCCCGTCCGGCCACCAGCGATACTGGTAAAGCACCCCTGGCGTCTGCTCCACCAGTTTGGTCAGCATTTCGTTGCTGAGCTTTTGTTCGAGCACACTGGCAACCCAGCGCGCAAGGAGTGTGACAAACGTGATCTCTGTGCTGGAAAAGTCCTCCTCGCGATGCTCCGGAGAGGAAAAATTGAGGGTTCCGAACAGCTGGCCACGAACGGTAACTGGCGCCGCTATGTAGCTTTCAAGCCCGAAAACCTCGTAACACCGCTGATCCCGGTACCTGGACCGGGCCATGTGAGGTATCGCCAGACTCTCTCTGGAACCCAGCAGCATCGAACAGTAGGTTTCCTCGAGTGGGAATCTCATATCCCGCTGCAGTCCCGCGTCTTCGGGGGCAACGAACCAGCGTATCGAATAGATGCTGCTGTTGATCTCACTGACAATACCGATGGGCAGGTTCAGGAATTCACAGCCCATGCGCAGGGCGTTCTCGATTCGGTTGTCGTCGTCGCTGTCGTAATCGAGAGCCAGCTCGTTGAGATTGCTGAGGGCCTGGTTCTGCTGCTGTATGCGCGTGAGATTTTCCATTTCGGTCGTGATGTCTGCGTGGGTGCCATACATCATGAGTGGCTTGCCGTCGCCGGTCCACTCAATGACCTGCCCGCGGTCGTGCACCCACACCCAGTGACCATTGCGGTGTTTCATCCGGCACCGAAAATCGTATTCGGGCAGCTCGCCGCGGAAATGGGCGTTCAGCCGCTTTTCCGATTCCTGCAGATCCTCGGGGTGGGCCAGGTCGAGCCAGGTTGAGATGCTTACCGGTTCCAGTTCGGAAAGGGTATAGCCGCAGATGTTGGCCCAACGTTCGTTAAACACCGTTTCGCCGGTCTGGACGTTCCATTCCCAGGTACCGATCCGGGTGCCCTTGATGATCGCGTTGGCTCTGCGTTCGCTGTCCCTGAGGGCCTGTACATAGTCGGATTCATCAAGAAGATTGATCTCATGTTCCACGCAGCTGGCCAGATCCGCGAGCGTCTCCTTGTCGCGCTCGGAGAACGAACGCGGTTGATCATCGATAACACAGAGCGTGCCCAGACAATGCCCCTCGCTGTCGCAGACGGGCATCCCCGCATAAGAGCGGATGAACGGAGATTCCACCACAAGCGGATTGTCGGCAAAGCGCGGGTCGGCAAGCGTGTCCTCAATGATCAGTGGTTCCCGCTTGAGTATCGCGTGGCCGCAGAAAGACACGTCCCGGCCGGTTTCACTGGCGGACAGGCCGACCCGGGATTTGAACCATTGTCGATCTGTGTCCACCAGGCTCACGAGGGCTATCGGCACGCCGAGAGCGCGACTGGCAAGGCGTGTGAGCCTGTCAAAGCGCTCTTCTGGCGAGCTATCCAGCAGCCCTGTGCGATCCAGAGCCCGCTTGCGGGCATGCTCGTCCTGGGGGTAAGCGGGAGTTTTCATGCGCCCCGATCCTCGGCTGGCGCAACGTTGGGTATTTCCACCCAGAAGTTCGCGCCTCTTTCATAGTAATAGCCAACCGTTCCCTGCATCAGCGTGGCCAGTTCGCGGCAGATCGCCAATCCGAGCCCGGTGCCCTTGATCGATTTTGCGGCGCCCACCTCGGCCTGCGAGAACCGCTGGAAAAGCGACTTCTCAAAATGGGCGGGCACGCCCTCGCCGGAATCGCTCACCGTTATCCGGGTGTGGTCCGGCCCGGTTCTTTGGGTGCTGACAGTGATCGTCCGATTAGGTGGCGAGAACTTGATCGCATTGTTCACGAAGTTGTCCAGAACCTGTCTTAACCGGTTCGGGTCGGTCAGAACGGTCTGATGGGTATCTCCACTAATTTCCAGCTTTAACTCATGCTCTTCGGCGAGGGCGGCCTGGCTGGCGATTGTGGCTTCCAGAATCGGTGCCAGTGGCTGGGGCGACAGGCTGACTTTCATCTGGCCTGCGGAGAGCTTGTTGAAATCGAGGAGATCGGAAATCAGCAGTTGCAGGCGCTCGCCGTTCCTGGCCGCAAGCTCTGTCATTTCCCGGGCCTGGTCGGGCAGGGCGCCGGCGGTTCCGGACGTCAGCAGACGCAGGGCTCCGTTCAGGGAGGTCAGTGGCGTTCGCAGTTCATGACTGACGTTCGAGACGAAGTTTTCCTTCATGGTGCTGATGGCATCGCGTTCCCGCATCAGGTCGTTGAAGGCGGCTGCCAGCTTCCGGGTCTCGCTGCTGCCGGTCACCGGCAGTTGCTGCCCTCGGGCCGGATTCTTTGCCATGGACTCAATGGCCCTTGTGATTCGTGCCAGGGGCAGGGTCGCGCTCCGACTGGCCAGGAAGCTGAACAGCGCGATCAGCAGGCCGATACCGGCACTGATACCAACGAATTCCAGGAAGGAGCTCCGCGCCGGCGCGGTGGCTCGCTCGTATGGCACCGCCCGGATGAACATCCAGCCGATTCGCTCCAGGTGACTGGCGGCATAGATAAGTTCACGCCCCCGGCTGTCCTTTACATTGCCAAAGGTAATCCCGCTGAGTGCGGCGTCGACCAGCGGGTCCTGGCCGGGCGATGGCAGCGACTGAATGCGTTTGTCCGTTACCGGGCCGCCCTCGATGTAGAGAAAGTTCTCCACATCAATCACCTTGAAAATGTCGTTTTCGTCCTGCAGGCGGTTCCGCATTGCTTCGGGGATCAGGCTGGTCTTGCCAAGGTTGATGGTGCCGCCCAGCAGGCCAACAAGATCGCCATCATCCGTCTCAATGGGTGCAACGAAAGAAATGAGGGGAACGCCGGTGGTGCGACCCATGATGGGCCGGCTGATAACCGGCTGGCGGGTGCGAATGGCCCGCCTGAAATGGTCGCGGTCTCCGTAGTTGGTGCCGATCCTGCCTTCGACGTAAAAGTTTTCGGCAATGGCCGTGGCTTTATCGTCGAACACGATGATGCCATCGGGAAACAGCTCTCTTAACAGGCGCTGGCGATCCAGCTGTTCCTGAATGCCGTTGCGGGACAGCAGGGATTGACCGTCTGTCATGGCGGCGGCCGATTCGGCCAGCACGTCGAGCTTCAGCTGCAGTCGCTCGTCCACCTCGCTCGCAATCCGGCGGGTCTCATTCAGCTGCTGCTGGGTGAGCAGGGTTTCGAAATCGTCCACAAGCGCCTGATAGGCTATGGTCGTAATGCCTGCTACGGTGAGAAGAGAGCCAAGAAGAATAATGACGGCCAGGCGGAAGCCGAGCGAAAGTGAAGGCAAATTGGTTTCCCCGATGGTACCTTTAATGCGAGGTTGCAACTATTTTGAACAGCAGTATGGCATAAATTGTGGATCAGGCAGATCGAGTCGTGTATGTCCAATGACAGATTGGTTGATGTTGCAGGGAAGCTCGATCTTTTAAAGGAACGGTTCCGGGAAAGAGCAGTGACGGAAGTGGCTTCCGTTGTTGCCGATCTGGGCGCGGATGCGGGGGTTGAACCGAGCCGTGAACAGCTCGTTAATGCCTACCGGACCCTCCACAGACTGGCCGGCTCCGCCGGTACTTTTGGCTTTCAGGCACTGGGCAACGAAGCCCGGTCACTGGAAGTGCATCTGAAGCCGTTTGCCGAGGAGCAGGACGCCAGCCAGCGCGAGCAGGCCCGCCGTTTGACCTACCTTGATCCGGAGTTTCTCGGGCGGGTACGCGGACTGGCACAGCTTCTGGTACCCGGTGAGTCAGCCCGCGAGGCGCCTGAGCCGGCGATGCAGCGGGAGACGGCTTTATCGGAGCAGCCGGAAATCCTGGTCGTCGACCCTGACGTTGCCCGGGCCGAATCCCTGGCGACCGCGCTCGCGCCCCATGGATTCACCGTTCATTGCCGACAGGCGCCGGAGCCGACGGACCTGCCCGTTTCTGCGATCATCGTCCGCGACGGAACCCTGTCGGTCACAAGCCAACTGGCCAGAAGTCTGTCCGACCTGGCGCCTCTGGTGTTTATTGGTCCTGACGACAGTTTTGATCGCCGGTACGCCCTTGCGGCCCTGGGCGCCGATGGATTTGCGCCAGAGCCTGTGGATGTCCCGGCACTGGCGGATTCGATCGAACGGCTCATCAACGAGAGACACGAAGCCGGAGCGGGGCGCGTGCTGGTGGTCGACGATGATCCGGAGTTGCTGGAGCATTACGCACTCGTTCTCGAGGATAGTGGTCTTGAGGTACGTTGCGTAGGGGATCCATCAACACTTCTGGGTGCTTTGTCTGAATTCCGGCCCGACATTGTTCTGATGGATGTCCAGATGGGTGAGTACAACGGACCGACGCTGGCCAGGATGCTCAGATTCGACCCCGAGTGGGTGGGGTTGCAGATTATTTTCCTGTCTTCGGAGGAGGACCGGGAATTTCAGTTCGGGGCGCTGTCGGAAGGGGGTGACGATTTCCTGACCAAGCCGGTGTCTGACCGGATTCTGGTGCAGGCGGCCAAGGTTCGCTGTTACCGCGCCCGTCAGTTGGACAAACTCGCTTCACGGGACAGCCTGACAGGCCTGCTCAAACACTCGGTCGCCCTTGCAGAGGCGGTCAAGGAGCATGCGCGCTGTCAGAGGCTGGGGGAAACGTCGGTTCTGGCGATGCTTGATCTCGATCACTTCAAGCAAGTGAATGACCGAAATGGCCATAGGGTCGGGGACCTTGTGATCAAGGGGCTTGCCAACCTGCTCCGTCACCGTCTGAGAAAGACCGACACCATCGGGCGTTACGGGGGCGAGGAATTCATTGTTGTGCTGCCGGATTGTTCGGTGGGCGATGCCGTTCGGTCGCTGCAGGAAATCTGTCATCAGATGTCCCAGATCCGTTTTGGCGGCGCGACCGGGGAGTTTTCGGTCACCCTCAGCGTGGGACTGGCTGCCCTGGACCGGCACGACAGTGCGGAAAAGGCCATAGAGGCGGCCGACCGGGCGCTCTACCAGAGGAAGGCCACCGGCCGGAATGGTGTTACCTGGGATGCGGGGCACATGGAACCTGACCAGGATAGCCCTGTGTTATGAATGTGGTGATCGTGGAAGACGATGATCTGATGGCAGACCTGATGACGACGGTTGTCTCGGGTCTTCATCCCGGTCTGAAAGTCTTCAAGGCGGCGTCTGTACAGGAGGCCACTGCCTTGTGGCGCGAGAAGCAACCGGGCTTCCTGGTCGTTGACTGGATTTTGCCCGACGGCTCGGGTCTGGAGTTGTTGCGCCGGATACGAACCATGGATCGGGACTTACCCGTGGTCATGGTGACCGGGCGGGCCGACCGGGACTCCATTCTGAAGGCCAAGCATCTGGGCATTAGCGGGTATATCAGCAAGCCGTTCAGCGTCGAGTTGCTCCACGAACGTTTGTCCACCATGCTGGAGACCGTGTTGCCGGGCCAGACCGAGGTTCGTTCATTGATCGAGCGCCTGACCGAGGGCCTGGAATCCGGTGTTCAGATACCCGGCACGGTCGACACCGCCACGATTCTGTCCCTGATGGCGCGATCCGAAGAGCTCTCTGCCGGACAGCTTTCGGAGCGATGGCAGAACGAGGCGGCCTTGTGCGCGCGCCTGCTGGAGGTGGCAAACCGGTCGTCGTTTCGACGAACCGGGGAGCCGGTTGTGACGGTTCGGGACGCCATTTCTGTCATGGGCGTGCCGATGGCCCTGAGCCAGGCCCTCGCATTATCCCTCGATGTCGGAGCGTCGTTTCAGAACTCGACGCTGCGGGAGCTGGCCGAAAATTACCGTGATCGGGCATCGGCAGTCGGGCGAGAGGCCCAGAAGATTGCCATCGCACTTGGCAAGCGCTCCCTCGAATTCCAGACCGCCGGATTGCTGAGCCGCATGGGTGAGCTCGCCGTTCTCAGTATTCTGGAGCAATACGGTCGCGAAGGCGGAACGCTTGCACCGAACGAGATTGAACGGGCATTGTCGGAGTGGGCCCAGCAATACGGCAATCGGCTGAAAATCCAGTGGCGTCTGCCCATGGCCACGCGGCAAATGATCGGTGCAGTGCATTTTCTGCCGCGCGACGGCGTACGCCAGGATCTGCTCATCATGCGTCTGGCAGGCCTGCTGTCTGACGAGGTTAAAGGAGAAACCGAGGTTTTGCGGCTCCTGAGGATGCTGGGGCTGGAAGACTGGCAAAGGGCCGCGACAGCGGCGGAGGAAAAGGGAGAGGGTTAGATGATGGATGCCGCAAATACGCTTGAGCGGATCATGCTGGTCGAGGACGAAGAGGATATCCGGGCGGTGGCCGAACTGGCACTGGAGGCCGTGGGGGGATTTACCCTGAAAGCCTGCCCTTCCGGCGCCTGTGCGCTCAGCAATCTGGATGCCTACCAGCCACAGCTGATACTGCTTGACGTCATGATGCCCGAGATGGATGGCCCGTCGACGCTCAGAGCCATTCGGGAGCGTCCGGATTTCCGTGATACTCCGGTCGTGTTCATGACAGCCAAGGTCCAGCCAGACGAGGTCAACGAGTATCTGGCCCAGGGTGCCGCGGGCGTCATTCCAAAGCCCTTTGATCCCATGACTCTGTCGGCCAGGATCCGTGATATCTGGGCGGATCTCTCCTGATTCCGACGCTGAAAGCTTGGCACAGCTGGTTTGACACGTGCCGATTGGTTACCCTCTTGCGCCGGCACGAATTTGTGAGGTAGCTGTATGACATCGAAGCCATCGTCGGATGAGCTGAAAGCCAAACTGAACCTTGAAACCTCCAGGATCCACTGGCATGAGTTGCAGACCTACTTTGCCAGGGGGCAGGTGGTGCGGGTGGCACCCGAGCTGGATCTGCTGGCCGTGGCAGCGGAACTTGCGGCAGATAATAAGCCACGGTTCGAGCAGTGGATGCAGGAAGGGCAGGTGGGTGAGGTAGCGCCGGATACCGCGCAGGCCTGGTACGATCGCAACGCCGAATTGTGGGCGGTGGTGGTCGCTCCTTGGGTGCTGGTTCAGGATCGGTCCGGCCATGTTCTCCACTGATCGGCGCCGATCATGAAACTCCATTACTTTCACGGGCGGGGCCCGCTCCGGCATCTGGTGATGATCCAGGATGGACAGCGAGTGGAGCTGCACATACGGCCTGTTGCTGGCGGCCTCTGGGGGCTAGTGGCCCTGATAGGGCCGGATCAGGGGCAGCCGGAAGGGCAATGCCGTCGAGGCCCCTGGAAGACCCAGGCCCGGGCCGAATCGGCGCTGAGAAGTATCGCCGGCACGCTGATGGGGCGCGGCTTCGAACCCTGTCCCGAAGATTATGTGGTCTGGTCTGTGGCCGCCCAGCGCCTGGTTCGTCTGATCGAGACCGGCGCGACGGCGGCGGCTTCATCCTCCGAAACCATCCAGTTTGATCCCCTGGCCTGACAGGCCTCTATCCCTGCTTTGAGGAATACCATGCTCACCGGCGCATTGCTGATTCTCGCCCCGCTGTTTCTGGGCTTTGCCCTGGCCCTGGAAAACCGAAAGGTTATGACCCTGATTCACTACAGCGTTGAAGGGCTGGTGTATTTCATCCTGGTGCTGCTGGGGCTGGGATTGGGCCAGATGGAGGGCCTGGCCGCTCAACTGGGCGGTATGATGGCCCAGGTACTGATGCTGCTGGCCAGCCTTTTTGTGGCCAACATGGTGGGGTTGTGGCTGTTTCATCGCTGGCAACCCATGTCACTTGAACCCGCTGAGAACGCACTGAACCACGGCTATCGCCGGCTTTTCCTGGCGGGTCTGAAGCCGCTGCTGGCGGTGGTTGTCGGTTGGCTGGCCGGATACTACCTGCTGCCGGTATTTCCAATGGCCGAACAGCTGGCCACCTGGTCGCTGATGGTGCTGCTGTTCCTGATCGGGGTGCAACTTCGTAATGCCGGGCTGTCGCTGCGCAAGCTGCTGATGAATCGCCAGGGGCTGGGTATCGCCCTGGCCCTGGCCGCCAGTTCACTGGTTGCCGGGGCTGCGCTTGTGCCCTGGCTGGGTCTGCCCTGGCACGATGCCCTGGCGGTGGCATCAGGATTCGGATGGTATTCGCTCTCAGGTGTGGTGATTGGTGAGGCTCTCGGGCCCGCCTGGGGCGGGGTGGCGTTCCTGAACGACGTACTCAGGGAAATTGTCGCGCTGGCGATCATCCCGATGCTCATTGCCCGTCGGCCGGCCATGGCCATCGGCTATGGCGGCGCCACCGCCATGGACTTCACACTGCCGGTCATTCGCAGCAGCGGCGGGCTTGCCTGCGTGCCCGTGGCCATTGCCTCAGGGTTTCTGCTGTCGTTCCTCTCGCCGGTGCTGATGGCCGTGTTCCTTTCTCTGGGATAAATTGATCCCGTGCAAGGCAAGATGCGGTTTTACCGGTAAGATGACAGGCGGTACACTTGCCTTTATTGACAATTGTTAATGATCTGACCAGGCCAGAACCCGATGCAGCGCCGCAGATTCCTAGGTTTAGCTCTCGCCGCCGGGTTTGCCTCTGGGGGGCTCTCTGGCTGTTGGTCCCGACCGCCCCTGACTTTTGGTATTCACCACTGGATTGGTTACGAGCCGCTTTACCTCGCCCGCGATTTTGGCTGGCTGCCGGAGTCGGTGACGCTGCGCTCCGGTTCCTCCGCGACCAGTTCCATGGATGGCCTGCTGTCGGGATCGTTGGACGGGGCTGCGTTGACACTTGATGAGACCATTCGTCTGATATCGAGGGGAATGGATCTGGTGGTGGTCGCCGTGTCCGATGTTTCCGCGGGCGCGGATGTTCTGGTGGTCAGGCCGGGTATCGATAGTCTGGCCGATTTGCGGGGCCGCCGCGTGGCGGTGGAGATGAACGGTGTCTCGGGCATTCTCTTGC
Source organism: Marinobacter sp. E2 (assembly GCF_055755345.1). Lineage (NCBI taxonomy): Bacteria > Pseudomonadati > Pseudomonadota > Gammaproteobacteria > Pseudomonadales > Marinobacteraceae > Marinobacter > Marinobacter sp. E2. The sequence goes on along the minus strand of NZ_CM146911.1, from coordinate 3,582,320 downwards.
TGAAGATTCTGGAAGTGGCCGGGCTGAATCGCAATCATTTGAGCCTTATTGATCTGCCGGTCAGCCAGCATGCCGAGGCGTGGGAGCGGGGCGAGGTTGATGCGTCCGTGAGTTACGAGCCGGTGGCCTCTTTGCTGGTTCGGGCCGGAGGGGTTCGCCTGTTCGACAGCCGTCAGCTACCCGAAACCATTTTTGACCTGCTGGTTGTCACCCGCAAAACCGCCGCCGAGAACCCCGGTGCGATCGAGGATCTGGTGGCGGCTCATTTTGCCGGGCTCAAGCATCTGGTACGCGGCATCCACGATGCCCTGTACCGGGTGGCCAACCGCCAGGGCGTCTCGCCAACGGATGTTCGGCAGGCTCTGGCCACCATTACACTGCCGGACCTGGCCGCCAATCAGCGCTATCTGGCGGAGTCCGGACGAATAGAGGTTACGGCAGTTTCTCTTGCCCGGCTGATGTTCGGAGCGGGCCTGATCGCCACCCAGCCCTCCCTGCAGAACCTGAGCGATCCTTCATTTCTGCCGAGGAGGCTGTCTTGAGGAAGCGACTCAGGTTCGGTCTGCTCGTCCTTCTTCTTTCTGCGGAGGTCTTTGCTAACAGCCCCGGGGAGGGTCTTACGCTCGGTGTCTTCGCCTATCGACCGGATACCATCCTGCAGGAGCGCTACGCACCGCTTGCCGACTATCTCTCCGAGCAAGTCGGCGTCGACATCCGGCTCGAAGTCCTGAACCAGGACGCCATGAACCGCGCGGTCGCCGCCAATCGTGTAGATCTGTTCCTGACCAACCCCAGCCACTTTCTGCAGATTCGAAGTGAGCGAAGTCTTACCGGCGTTCTCGCAACTCTTATTCGTAGCTCGGGCGATGTCTCCACGACGAGTCTCGGAGGGGTCATCATCACTCGGGCGGATCGCCCGGACATCGAGTCTCTTGAAGACCTGCGGGGAAAGATTATCGCCTCCCCCGGGATCCACTTCCTGGGCGGCTATCAGGCTCAGGTTCTGGAGTTGAGGGACGCAGGTGTCGATATTCGGCGGCAGAACCTGGTGCGGTACCTCGACACCCATGATCGCGTCGTTCGGTCGGTGCTCTCGGGCGACTCCGACGTGGGTTTTATCCGAACCGCCATCCTGGAGCAGATGGTGGATGAGATTCCCGGTTTGTTTGATCAGATCAAGGTGCTGAATTCGCAGCAGCTGTCGGAATTCCCGTTTGCTGTGTCAACGCGACTGTACCCCGAATGGCCACTGGTTGCCCTGCCCCATGTTGACCAGCGCATCGTCCGGCGGGTGGCCTCGGCCCTGTTCGCCATCGAACCGGAAGATCCGCTGGCCCGAATCATGGGCATTGCCGGATTCTCGCCACCCGCGGACTACCAGTCGGTGGAGCACCTGGCACGTACCTTACGGGTGCCACCCTACGATCAGATGCCCCGGGTGACCTGGGTGGATGTCCTGGATCAGTACCGTCTCTGGGTTGTAACGATTCTGATTCTGCTGATCATGCTGGTGGCCAGCTCTCTCTGGCTGAGCAAACGCAAGCGTCAGCTGGCGATTGAGCAGAAACGCCTGAACCGACTGATCCTGAGCTGGCCACAGCCCATGCTGATGCTCAGGAATGGTGTTTTGATGGACATCAATCGGGCGGCCATGGATTTGCTCAAACACCGCTCGGGGACGACCATGCTGGGCAGAAATCTGGCGGCGTTCTCGCCGGTCCGCCAGGACGACGGCCAGATTTCCTACGAAAAACTCGAGCAGCTTCTGGAGGGCGTCGCGGCTGACCGGGTCATGCAGAGCGAGTGGCTGCTCAGTCGCTCCGATGGCTCTGATGTCTATGTCGATATGACTCTGGCGCCGATCCACGAGAAAGGCGAGACCGATCCCCTGGTGCTCTGCTCCTGGTACGACATTACCGCCCGCAAGCAGGCGGAGCAGCGCCAGCGACTGGCGGCCAGCGTGTTTGAATGTGCCCGTGAGGCCATCTTTATCACCGATAATCACGGCATGGTGATCGATGTGAACGATGCCTACCGGGCCATTACCGGACGGTCCCGGTCCCGTGCCCTGGGGCGCCTGCCACCACTGCCCATGGACGAGGGTATCTCGGTATTCTCCAGTGCCCGCAGCCAGGGTTTCTGGATGGGGGAGTTTCCGAGCCGGCATCCAAATGGTGACGAACTCATTTTATCGGCCACCATCAGCAGTGTGCGGGACGAGCAGGGCGAGGTGACCCACTTTGTCGGCATTTTTAGCGACATCAGTCGTCTCAAGGCGCAGGAGCGCAAGCTTCGCGTTATGGCGCACTACGATGCCCTGACCGCACTGCCGAACCGCGTTCTGTTTGCTGACCGCCTGCAGCAGGCTATGGCATTGACGCGTCGGCAAGGCAGCCGGCTGGCGGTAGCCTACATTGACCTGGACGAGTTCAAGCCTGTTAACGATGCCTATGGTCACAGGGCCGGTGACCAGCTGCTGGTTGAAGTGGCCAGCCGCATGCGGGCCGAGCTTCGCGAAGAGGACACCCTGGCCCGCCTGGGTGGCGACGAGTTTGCCGCCATTATCATGGACGTGCAGGACCAGAAAACGCTGGAAACTCTGCTCGCTCGACTGCTGGCGAAAATCTCGGCACCGGCCTGGGTAATGGATCACAGTGTCGAGATATCGGCCAGCATCGGCTATACGTTGTTTTCGCCAGACCAGAACGAGCCGGCAGCGGAAGAACTGGACGGCGACCAGCTGCTACGCCAGGCGGACCAGGCCATGTACCAGGCCAAACAGCAGGGTCGCAATCGTTATATTCGGTTTGTCGGAGAAGCGTCGCAGGCGTCGGCATCCGGACACTCGGGGAACAGCCCGACCACGGAGTGAACTCAGGCCAGGAACCTGCGAATGTCGATGCGGTACTCGTCGGGATCCACTGCCCGAACAATCCGGTCGTGGGCCGCGGGCCGGGCCAGATCCAGGGTTTCGACCGGAATCGCCATGCGGAACCGGGTGTGGTAAATCACCTTGACTGTGGGCAGTCGCTGGTCGCTGTCGTTGGCTTCAACCACCACCCCAAGCCGGCCGCTTTCCAGCAGTACCAGTGAGCCCACCGGATACAGACCGATACAGCGAATGAACTCCTTCACCAGTACCGGGTCCAGGTGATCGCCACTCCACTCCAGCAGCTTCTTCAGGCCCTGGGTGGGCGTCAGGCCCTTGTGATACACGCGGTCTGCGGTAATGGCGTCGTACACGTCGGTGATGGCCACCATGCGGCCGTATTCGGAAATTTCGTTGCCCTTCAGGCCTTCCGGGTAGCCGGAACCGTCCAGGCGCTCGTGGTGCTGCGCGGCGGTGATCACGGTCAGCTCGCCGATGCCCTCGGTCGCCGCCAGGATGTCCCGCGAGTGGCGGGCGTGGAGCTTCATCACCTCGAATTCTTCGGGAGTGAGGCGGCCGGGTTTGTGCAGAATATCGTCGGGCGTGAGAATCTTGCCGAGGTCGTGCAGCAGGGCGCCGACAATGGTCTGGTGGAGTACATCGGCTGACAGGCCCCGGTAGTTGCCAAACAGCGACATCAGTACGCTCAGGTTGACCGAGTGCTCAAGCAGGTAGTTGTCTTTTTCCCGGATACGGCCCAGGCAGCTCAGGGCGTTGGCATTGCGAAACACCGAGTGTCGGAGCTCGTCTGCCAGTTTGTGGATCGGCGCAATATCAATGGCGCCTCCGAGCTTCACGTTGTTCATGAAATCGCCCACCAGGCCCTGGGCCTGGCTGTGAATCCGCTGGGCAATGACAATTTCCTCTTCGAGCGGAACCTGGGCTCGCAGGCCCGGTGACTGCTCGCCAGCCCTTTGCAGGGCGGACTCATTCCTTCGATCCACTTCGGCGGCGGTTTCGGAATCCTGGGTGTCGAGGCCCCGTGAGGCGTCGATGTACACGAACTGGACCCCCATCCGCCGGATCTTCTCGATGGTTTCCTCTTTTTTGATCACGCCACGCTTGCGCTGGCTGTTGTGGGGAATCCAGTCGTTGTTGAGGTCGGTGATGTACATGCCGACCCGGAGGGCCGAAACCGGGACGCGCTTGATCATTCGTCAGGGAAGAACGTCCGCAGGCTGTTGGTATAGGTCTGGCTAATGACTTGATCGAGGGGGAGTTCTTTCACCTCGGCGATCTTCTCGGCCACGAATGGCAGATAGAAGGGCGCATTCTCCCGGCCCCGGTAGGGCACTGGCGTGAGGAATGGCGAATCGGTTTCTAGCAGGATCTGGTCAATGGGTGCCATGCGCACGATGTCACGCACGTTCTCCGCCTTGTTGAAGGTGGTAATGCCGTTGAAGCCGAGGCACCAGCCCTGGTCCAGGGCGTAACGGGCCAGGCCCGGACCCGAGGTAAAGCTGTGGATTACACCGCGGCGTTTGAGCGTGTCCTCGAACTCGCCGAGAATCTCGATGGTGTCCTCATCCGCCTCGCGGCTGTGGATCACCACGGGCCGGTCGGTGTCGCAGGCAATCTGCAGCTGGCGACGGAACACCTCGCGCTGGACGTTCCGGTCGGCGTTGTCATAGAAATAATCGAGACCGATTTCGCCCACGGCGACAATTTTTGCATCACGGGCGTGGGTGCGAATCTCGGTCTCGACGTCGTCGGAGTAGCTTTCCGCATCGTGCGGATGAATACCCTGGGTACCGTAGACCCAGGGTGCAATCTGGCTGAGCTCCCGCACCCGGGACAGGTTGTCCGGTGACACCGCGATTGTAATCACCTTCTCGATGTTCACGCCCCGGGTCTGCTCCAGGGTGTCCTCGAGAGGACGATCCTTGAGGTAATCGAGATGGCAGTGAGTTTCGATGATCGGCTGATCGAAAACGGGAATTTCGCGACGTTTTTTGCTCATTGTCCGGAACCAGACTCCAATGCAACCAGGGACATGGCTGCTATTCTGTGAATTTGGTCACGCAAGTCTACCAGCTTGTTCGATTGTTGGCGTGTATTACATTCATAGGCAGTCGTGTGGGGCCGTTGGAACGGCCGCGAACGAGGCAACGGGAGAAACGAATGCACATTGTGGTCGTCGGTGGTGGTGTTGTGGGTATGACCACCGCCTATGAATTGAATCGCCGGGGGCATTCGGTGACCCTGCTCGAGCGCCACGCTGTCGCCGGTAACGAAACCAGCAGGGCCAATGCCGCACAGCGCTCCTATGGCGTGGTGTACCCCTGGGCTGATCCGGCCATGGTGTTCAAGGCCATCCCCTGGATTCTCAAGCAGGATGGCCCCCTGAAGCTCCGGTTCCCGCCCTCGGTGGAAACCCTCAAATTCATGGTGAGCACCCTCCGCTATGCCTGGTCGCCGGGCCTGTTCGGCCTGAACCGCCGGGCCATGCTACGCCTGGGCATCCACAGCCGGGAGCGTTTCCTGGCGCTTGAACAGGAGCTTGACCTGTCCTTCGACGGCGACCATCGCGGCTTGCTGCATCTGGCCAGCTCGCCGGACGCGATGGAAGGGTACCGGGCCACCCAGGAGCTGCTGAGTGAGCTGAACATTCCTTCCCGCCTGCTCACGCCCGAACAGGTCCGGGAAGCCGAACCCGGCATGGTCGGCAGCGGGCCGCTTCATGGTGCCCTGAGCTACGACACCGACGGCACCGGCGACTGCCATCTGTTCTCGAAGGGGCTGGCAACGGTCTGCGAGGCAAACGGCGTGAAGGTGCGCTACGACGTGGAAGCCGAGCGCCTGATCGCGGACGCTCGGCGGGTCAGTGCCGTGTTGGTCCGAAACCGCGACGGCACCCTGGAGACTCTGGACGCCGATGCGGTGGTGGTCAGCGCCGGTTGCTGGTCCAACCATCTGGTTGAGCCCCTGGGCCTGCACCTGCCGATCTATCCGGTGAAAGGCTACAGCCTGACGGTGCCCATGACGGACCCCGATCGCGGCCCAACGTCGACCATCCATGACGACAACTACAAGGTTGTCTCAACCCGCCTGGGTAACCGACTACGGGCCACGGGATTTGTCGAACTGGCAGACTTCAACCGTGATATTCCCGAGGCCAGACTGGCGACCATCCGCAAATCGGTCGAGTCCCGGTTCCCCGGCTGCGCCAACCTCGACGCCGCCGAAACCTGGACCGGATTTCGGCCCATGACCCCGGATGGGCCCGCCATCATCGGCCGGGGCCCCAGAGAGAACCTCTATCTGAACACCGGCCACGGCACCTTCGGCTGGACCCTGTCCGCTGGCAGTGCCGACGTCATCGCCCAGCTCATCGATGGCGAGGAACCTTCCGTTTGCCTTGATGCTTTCCGCCCTGGAAGATTCCAAGAGTAAGTTCAACAAACCGGCGCGCGCAAAAGGCCCGGTAGCCGGCCGGATAAATCCTCCCGGGATCGTCGAAAACAGGGATGTTTTCGTCGAGCTTACAGGGACGTATTCACAGCGTATCCCGGGAGGATTTATCCGGCTGGCTCATCCTCAGAATTCGAGTGCGCTGGAGAACTGGATTCCACAACGCGCTCAATGTTCGAGCAAAGCGTATGCACAAACCCGATATCCCGGTCTGATAACAGTGGCAGCCGTTCAAACACCCATTGGGACAGCTTCCCCTCCGGTGGCGTGTCCAGCTTCGGCAGCAGGCCTTCCAGGCGGCCGCGCAGGGCACCCAGGCGATTCGGATCGGCTGACGCTTCCCCCTGCTCTGTAGCGACCGACAAGCCGGACATTTCCCAGGCATACAGCATCACGGACTGAGCGAGATTCAGCGAGGGGTAGGCGACCTTCATGGCAATGCCGGTCAGCAGGTCGCACTGGCCCAGCTCGTCATTGGAGAGGCCCCGATCCTCGCGGCCGAACACCAGTGCGGCGGTGGCTACGGACGAACCTTTGCTGGCCAGAACCTCCCGCAGACGCGCAGGATTGTGCCAGTCCTGGCGCTGGTGCCGGGGCTTGGCGGAGGTGCCTATCAGAAGGTCTACGGAGTTTCTTACCGACGCCAGATCGGGGAAAATGCGCGCATTGTCCAGGATGTGGTCGCTGCCGTGGGCGAGCCAGTGGGCTTCCGGGCGGGTATGCAGGTCGGAGTTCACCAGCCAGAGCTCGCCAAAGCCCATGGTGCACAGGGCGCGGGCCGCCGCTCCGACATTCTCCGGAACCTTGGGTTCAACAAGTACAAAGGCCAGTTGCATGACGTTACCTCCGGCGGCGAGTTTACACCAGGGCGCCGAATCTTTTTACCAGCATTGGCAGCGGCTCAACGACTGGCTGGTGGCCTATCGGGGGTTCTGGCAACCGGCACCGTTCATGACGCCGGAGCCCGAGTGGGTACGGCAGTATCCGGCGCTCGCCGACTGGCTGATGGCACAAACCGATGACGCCTGCCAGCGCCTGGATGATGCCCCGGAACGGCTGGCACAGCAGGCCGCCCGGTGGGTCCCCGATCTCGTCCATTACGGGGCTCTGGTGCAACTGCCGGTGCTCTCGGCATCGACGGACGGCATGGCGGCGGCGACACTCCCGGAAATCCACGCCACCGATATGCCCGGCCGCAAGCGCCTTCAGGCAGGGGCCTTCACCTCGGCCCTGTTGCCACTCTCAAAACCGGCTTTGGACTGGTGTTGTGGCAAGGGGCACCTGTCACGAACACTGGCACCGCACTGCCCCGGCCCGGTTACCGGGTTTGAATGGAACGGGGAACTGGTCCGTGATGGCAATCGCCTGGCCGGGCAGTTTGGCGACCGGGTGTCGATCCGTTGCCAGGATGTCATGGCAACGGATCTGACGCTGCCGGCGGACCACCACGGTGTGGCCCTGCATGCCTGCGGCGACCTGCACCGGCAGTTGCTCAAACGCGGCGCTCTGGCGGGCTTGCCCCGGCTCAGTGTTTCGCCGTGCTGTTACCACCTCACCGCTTCCGACCACTATCGGGCGCTCTCAAGTCAGGCTTCAGGCCATGAACCGGCACTGGAACTCACCCCGAACGACCTGCGCCTCGCGGTGCAGGAAACCGTGACTGCCCCCGCCCGGGTGCGTGAGCAGACCCGCCGGATCAGCCAGTGGCGGCTGGGCTTTGACGGGCTTCAGCGGGCGTTGCGAGGGCAGGATAACTATCTTCCGGTACCGTCTCACCCGCCGCGACTGGTCAACGAGGATTTCCAGGCGTTCTGCCGCTGGGCGGCGGCGAAGAAAGGCCTCGCCCTGCCTGCGGGTACGGATTTCAGTCATTGGCAGGCATTTGGGGAGCGTCGGTTCGAACAGGTGCGACGGTATGAACTGGTGCGCCACCTGTTCCGGCGCCCGCTGGAACTCTGGATGGTGCTGGATTACGCGGTGTATCTGGAAGAGCAGGGCTACCGGGTAACGCTCGGCACTTTCTGTGAGCGATCGCTGACGCCTCGAAACCTGATGCTGGATGCGGTCAGGGCTTGCGATACTCCACCCGCTCCACACAGCCATCCCTGAAATACACGTAGGTGAGTTCGTAAAGCGCGCCGTAGTAGCGGGTCTGGTAGATCCAGACTTCCTGTGGGCTGGTGTAGGTCTCCGGTGGGTTGCCGAAGGCCCGGCGCACGTTATCCCGGGTCATGCCCTGGACAACCTGTTCGCGAACCAGGTAACGCCGCAGGTCGGTGGAGTTGATGAACCGGCAGGTGCCGGGCTCTGTTTCCCGGGCTTCGCGGTCGGTGTTTTCGGCCGAGTCAGCATCGGGTGCCGGTTGGGGTATATTCTGGTCAAGGCTGCCGCCAATGCGGTTGTCCCGGATCGGAACCGATTCGGCGTCGGTGCCGCAGGGACGGTCTGAAAACACCGGGTTGCCGTTAGCTTCGCACCGGTAAACCTGGGCCTGCAATCCAGTGGCAAAGCCCATCAGGGTGGTGATCAATAAAACGGATCGCAGCATCGTTTCCCCGTGTGTTACAGAGACAGAAAAGGCGCCTGCAGGCGCCTTCTCCAATGCTCAGGGTAAACCCGAGAATCAGCGGACAACCTGGATGCGGGCTTCCACCCGACGGTTGGCAGCGCGGCCCTGCTCGGTGTCGTTGGAGGCCACCGGCTGGGCCTCGCCGTAACCGACGGCTTCCACGCGTGACGGATCAACACCCAGCGGTCCGGTCAGGCGAGCGGCCACGGATTCGGCGCGACGCTGTGACAGGAATTGGTTGTAACCGGCTTCGCCACGGCTGTCAGTGTGACCGGCAATCTCGACAATGGTTTCCGGGTTCGCTTTCAGGAACTCCGCAACACGACGGATCTCACTGTCGTAGGCATTGCCAATGATCGAGCTGTTGGAGGGGAACTTGACCTCAATGGTGAAGGTCTGGATGGTCTCGGTGACCCCCTCGCAGCCGGTATCATCAACCTGGGCGCCAGCGGCGGTACCCGGGCACTGGTCCTTGCTGTTCACAACGCCATCGTTGTCGCTGTCCAGCTCGCAACCACGGCTGTTTACTTCCGCGCCACGGGGAGTGGCAGGGCACTGGTCGCGGGTGTCTGCCACGCCGTCGCCGTCGGCATCGGGTTCGCAGCCTTTGCTGTCAACGGGCGCACCTGCAGGCGTGCCAGGGCACTGGTCACGGTCATCGGAAACGCCATCGCCGTCGGCGTCGGCCGGACGTGTCGGTACCGGCTTGGTGTCAGCCACGGTGCGGGCGAACGCGAAGCTGATGCCCAGGGACACCTGGGTGTCGAAGGTGCTTTCGTCAATGCCGTGGAACTCGCGGAGGTCGCCGCGCAGAGACACGGTGTCGTTGATGTTGTAGCGAATACCGGTGCCCACGTTTACCCGGGTCTCGTCGTGGTTGCTGCCAGCGGTCAGCGGACCGGCGGGGTCTTCGCCGAAATCGGCGTGTCCGGCGCCAATGGAAACATACGGATTCCATGCTTCGTCAGGTCCGGCGAAGTAATAAGTCCCGTCTACCCGAATCTCGTCGAACTCGGATTCGCCCGCAACGTATTTGCGGTCCGCATCTGCACGCGAGTACAGGGCTTCGACGGACCAGTTGGGCAAAAAGCGGTACTCGACGCCCACACCAAAGGTGCCGGTTTCGCTGAGGTCGCGTTTGTCGTCGAACAGCTGGAACGCAGCGAACGGATTGACATAAACGGTTTCCTGGCGGTCGGCCAGGGCGGGTGTTGCGAGAGAAGCAGCCAGCACGGCCGCAGACATTGGACGAATGACGTTCATTCGGAACCTCCTGTTCATTGTGGTTATTACGCCGCGGCCGCCAGTCGGCGGGGCCTTGCGACGCAATGGACGGTAGTAGGCCAAAAAACGCAAAAAAAGGAAACAGACTGTTACATCCGCACTTGTACCGAGTGCTACGGTGCCAAAACGCTTTTGTATCAGGCGTATCAGGCCAGATGGGTGAAGTACAGGTGAGCGCTTTTCTTGCTGAAGTTGAGTGTCTCGCCGTTGTCGAAGTGCACTTCGAACGAGGCCTCGTCTTCTCTCGTCACCGAGCCTGCACCGAAAATAGTATGGCTGACACGGGACGAGTGCCAGAGAGGTTCCCTGGCGCGCTGAGAAACTGCCGTCTGGCCCTCAATCTCTACGCCTTCTCGGTGGGCGTAGCGCAGGCTCACCGATGTAAGCGGAGCTTCCAGGCGGATGCTGTTGGCCTGTGTCGGGTCGCGGTCGTCGAGCCAGCTGCCGAACTCGTCGGCCAGCCCGAAGCAACATTCCTCGATAAATCGGCTGGGGCCCATGTCGCCGTCCAGGTGGGGGTGCCGGCTTTCGGGCCGGCTAATCAGGTGGAGCTGTCTGCGGGTTCGCGTCATGGCCACATAGAGCAGGCGCCGCTCGCTTTCCAGAAAGCTCCGGGCATCGTCCTGTGGCCGGGGGCTGTAGGGCAGGTACTTTTCCTGCAGGCCGGGGATAATCACCGTGGGCCACTCCAGACCCTTGGTGCGGTGGATGGTGGATAGCAGCACACCGCCTTCCTGCTTCTCGCCCGCTTGCTGTTTCAGCGCCTTCAGGTGGTCGAGGGCGCCATCGGCCGTGACATCCAGGCTCTTCAGATACTGCCGGAATCCCTGAACCGTATCGATACGTTCCTCGGCGCTGTCGTGGGTCAGGGCCAGGCTGCGAATGCCTTCGTACAGATCGGTGTGCTCGGCGTAGACGCTGATCAACCCCGCCACCGGCCCTGAATAACCCCGGAGCTGGGACAGCACCTCACCCAGTTTCCTGAGCTTGCGGGCCGCCATCGGGGCCAGGGCATCGAAATCCAGGGCCAGGAGGCGCTCGTGCCAGCCGTCGGCGAATCCGGCCAGGAAGCGGGCCAGCTGTTCCAGTTCCGGTTCCTTCAGCCCGACGTGGGGAAACCGCAGCAGCTGCCGGGCCAGCTCCAGCCGGTCTTCGTCCGGCAGGTTGGCCAATCTCCCCGTCACCACCATCAACAGGGCCGTGATTGCCTGCACCTCCCGGCTGAACAGAGCGCCCTTGCCGGCGTCGATTCGATAGGGAATCTGCCGGGCCAGCAGTTTCAATTCGATAGGCACACTCTGGCTCCAGACCCGGAACAGGATGGCGGCGTCCGCAAGCGCCGACTCCGACAGGCCCTGGAGGATCTGCAGTACCGTGTCGGCATCGCTCTCTGCCCGGTGCAGCGTGATGCCGGTATCGGGCGTGGACGGGTGCGAGTGACACAGCACATCCTTGCGGCCGGTGTTGTGGCAGATCAGATGATTGGCCAGCAGGGCCACGCGATGGCCATAGCGGAAGGTGTAGCTGAGGGTCTGTTCGAGCGGGCTCTCGAACTCATCGCTGAAGCGCCGGAGAATAAACTCCGGCCGGGCGCCGCGAAACTCGTAAATGGTCTGGTCCGGGTCGCCCACCACCGTCACCCGGGCCCGGTCGCCGGCCACGTAGCGCAGCAGCAGGTGCTGTATCTCATTGGTGTCCTGGTACTCATCCACCAGGATCAGATCCATCTTGTTGGCCACCAGCCGTTGCAGGGGCGGGTTCTGGTGAATGGCCATGACCGGCTCATAGAGCATGTCCGCGTAACTGATCCGGCCCTGGCTCTTGCGCCACTGCTCGAAGCTGTGGAACAGATCAATCAGGTATTTGTGTTTGTCCGAGTAGCCGAGCTCCTCGAACACAACCTCCACCGGTGACAGCGTGGTTTTCACCCGATCAATGAACCCCGTCGCGGTCTCCACGAAATCCTTCTTGTTGCGTCGGATCTCATCGGCCAGGTCCTCGGGCGCCAGCCTGCGGGTCAGTTGCCAGGCCTGGAAACTGATCTCCTGCTCGGTCAGGATCTTCTCCGAGAAGCCGGGCAGATAGCCCTCCCGGACAAACCGGTTGTACAGTCGCAGACCCATGGCGTGATAGGTCCTGATTTCCGGGAGAGCCATCCCGCTGCCGGCACACACCTCCTGCAGCTTGCGCTCGAAATCCACCCGGGCGCTGCGATTGAACATCAGCACCAGGACCCGGTCCGGATCGTGGCCCTGTTCCAGCAGATAGCGAATCCGCCAGGCCAGCGTCGAGGTCTTGCCACTGCCCGCCACCGCGGTAATCACCGCGTGCTCGTAGCCCGCGGTAATGATCGCCCGCTGCTCGTCGGTGAGGTAATCCGGCAGGTTGGTGGTGTCGGGAATTTGGGGTTCGGTCGGCATGGCCGGTATTGTAACGGCCCGCTGGTAGAGCGGATACCGCTACCGCATAATTGAACCCTTCTCCAAACTTGCTGCCCCCGAAACTGAAAGGTCTCGATAAAATGAAAATGTCTGAATCAATCAACGTACTAGGCGAAAAACTGGAAACCTGCGGCAAGGATCCGATCACCGGCTTCTACCGCGATGGCTGCTGCAACGTCGGCCCCGATGACTTCGGCCTGCATGCCGTTTGTGCCGTTGTCACCGACGACTTCCTGGAATTCTCCAAAGCCCGCGGCAACGACCTCAGCACCCCCAGGCCCGAGTTCGGCTTCCAGGGCCTGAAAGCCGGCGACAGCTGGTGCCTGTGTGCGGCCCGCTGGCAGGAAGCTTTCGAAGCCGGCTGTGCACCCAGGGTGCGGTTGCGCGCGACCCACCGCGCGGCCCTGGAAAAATGCGCACTCGAAGACCTCAAGGCCCACGGCGCTGACCTGAGCTGATGAACCACCCGGGACCGGACGCCGAGACCGAGGCTACCCACTGGCGTAACCTTCAGGCCAGCCTCACCGCCAATGGCCAGCGCCGACTGGTTTTGATCGAGGGCGATCGGGAAGACGCGCTGCAGTGGCTCCGCCAGCGGCTGCCCGGCCTCGACTTCGACCAGGGCCTGTGGACCGGTCCGAAAGGTGACAGCCCTGACGGCCGCCTGGTGCCAATGGCCCCGACCCGGGCCCGGTCGTGGCTGGGGCGGGAGCTTCCCCTCGTCGTGTGGGACGGCTGGCAAGGCAATCCTCCTGATGATCTGGCCGCACTGACCGGCGCGCTGACGGCCGGCGGCCTGCTGTTCTGGCTGATGCCGCCGCTCTCAGACTGGCGGCGGTTTGCCGACCCGGATTACGCGAGAACCGGCCTGGACCATGGCGGTGAGCATCCTTTTGCTGGCCGCATGTCGGCCCTCCTTGCCGATCATGAGGCGGTGATTCGGGTGAGCCCGGGCAGGGCTTCCTTGCCACCGATTCCGCCATTGCCCGACGTCCCGTTTGTTGTCGGCACCACCAGCGACCAGCAGCAACTGATACAGCGTCTGGTTCGGTTCGGGCTTGGCCGGCGGCGTCGACCGCTGGTGATTACCGCCGACCGGGGCCGGGGCAAGTCCGCGGCAATGGGTATGGCGGCGGCAGAGCTGTTGCTGAACGGACGGCAGGACATCGTTGTCACCGCGCCTTCGGCGCAAAGCACTGACACCCTGTTCCGTCATGCCAGTGTCGTCCTCGCCGACGTCCTGACCGAGAGCAGTGACGAGGAGTGGAGCAACGCCAGAGGTGACGAGCAGCTCGGTACCCCCGGGGATGAAAAGTGCCTGGTCACCCGCTCAGGCGCGCGCCTGAGGTTTATGCCGATCCGTTCGCTGCTGGCTTCCAAGCCGGGGGCAGAGGTCATTCTGGTTGACGAGGCCGCCGCGTTGCCCGCGCCGCTTCTCAAAGCCGTGCTGCTGGGCTGGCCCAGGGTGGCGTTCGCCACCACCGTCCATGGTTACGAGGGCGCCGGGCGGGGCTTTGCTATCCGTTTCCGGCAGGTGTTGGATGAAAAAACACCCCAGTGGCAGGCCGTGACGCTGACGGCGCCGGTGCGCTGGGCGCCGAACGATCCCCTGGAAGCGCTGGTTTCGGAACTGTTCCTGTTGGCCGCCGCCGGTGACGTCGGGCTCCCCCAACCAGAGGGAGCTGAGGCGCCTGTTATCGAGCCCTTCCAGCCTGCCCACGCTTCCGACCGGGTGCTTGCGGAGGCGTTCGGGTTGCTGGTGGACGCCCACTACCGCACCAGTCCCGCCGATTTACGGCAATGGCTGGATGATCCCCGTGCGCGCAGCTGGCGCGCAACGCTGAACGGTCGCACCGTCGGCGTGCTCTGGAGTACCGAGGAAGGCGGGTTGTCGCCGGAACTGGCCGGGGAGGTCAGCCTGGGTACCCGGCGGGTAAGGGGCCATCTCCTGGCGCAGTCATTGGCCAGTCACAGCGGCTATCCGGAGGCGGCTGCCCTGAAGGGCCTGCGGGTGGTGCGGGTGGCCGTGGCGGATGAATTCCGGCGCCTGGGCATCGGGCGCCGCCTGGTGGATGCCGCCAGGGTTGCTGCGACCGAGAGCGGTATCGATTACCTGGGTACCAGTTTCGGCGGCAGTGTCGATCTGGTGGCCTTCTGGCAGGGCTGCGGCCTCGGCGTGGCGCGCATGGGCTTGCAACAGGAGGCCTCCAGCGGGGAGTACCCGATCCAGATGATGCGCGGGCTCTCGTCGGCGGGGCTGGAACTGGCGGAGCGCATCCGCAAGCGCCTGGCCAGTCACTGGCTGGCGTTGCTGCCGGACAACTGGCCGGAGCTGGCACCTGAACTGCTGGCGCAAGTGACCGCAGACCTGCCGGGCGGCCCGGCTCCCGATGCCGAGGATCTGCGGGATCTCCGCCAGTTTGCCCACGGGCATCGGGGTTTTGCACTTACGGTTCCGGTGCTGAGAAAACTGGGCCAGGCTCCCGGCGTGATGGTCCGGCTGGCGCAACATCCGTCGCTCGGCCTCTGGTGCCTCGGCGTGATGCAGGGTCGACCCTGGTCCTGGCTGAAGGCCGAGGCTCTGTGTCTGGGCCAGAGAGACGGAGAGGATCGCCTGCGGCAACTGGTTCGCGATCTGCTCGAAAATGGGCCGGAGTTGTGAACGACTCGATTTAATTCCTGCCGGCGCCTGACCAGAATAGGGGTCTTTGCACTCCCACAGAGAACACCTGTTATGGCCAAGGAAATCGGCGCCCCTCGTTTGTTGCTGCTTCTGATTCTGGTTTTCCCATTGCTGTCCGGCTGCGCGTCGAAGGATCCCACGGTCACCCTCAGCCCGGAGGCACTGGCCGAGGCTGATGCCCTGCTGGTTTCAGCGGCGGCCAAGGGCGAGAAACGGCGTGTTGAGTTGCTGCTGTCTGCCGGCGCCAACGTGAACGCCACCGACGCCGAGGGCTATACACCGGTAATGCGGGCCGCGGAGAACGGACACCTGTCGGTGGTGCGAACCCTGCTGGCCGCCGGCGCCAACGTCAATGTCAGCCAGGCGGGAGAATCCGTGCTGATGAAAGTGGTGGCCAGTGGCAATCTGCTGACTGCGGAAATGCTGTTGTCTGCCGGCGCCGATGTCAATTACCAGACCGGGAGCGGCCGCACGGCGCTGGATGTGGCCCGGGCCATCAACCATCGTGACCTGGAAATGCTGCTGGTGCAGGCGGGCGCGAGGCTCTAGTTGAGCGGCTGATGGGAGGCTGGTCAGTCCAGCCCCATCGGATCCGTGGCGTCATTCCACTCCGGGCGGAAGTGGGCGGCCACCACCTCGTCCGGCACCTCGGCCACACCCGCATAGCTCCAGTGGGGGTGAAAATCCTTTTCGATCGCCAGTGCCCGGACGCCTTCCCTGAAATCGGGCCGGCGAAGGCACTCGGTGACCATGGCCAGTTCCATCCGAAGCACGTCCTTGAACGACATCTGCTGGGCCTTTTTCAACTGGGTCCACACCAGCCAGGCCGACACCGGGCATCCGTTTCTGAGGGTGTTCATGCAGCTATGCCACCAGGTGCAATCCACCTCGGCCGCCAGTAACTGATCAACAATCTCCGGCAGTTCGTCACCGGCACTCAGTCGGGCAATCCGCTGTTCGTGCCGTTCGAGATGGCTGGCGGGCAAGGCCCGGTAGTCCGGGGTCTGCATCTGGCCAAGCAGACGGAACAAGCGGTTGTCGTCAGCGGCTCGCTGTCCGGTCCAGCGCTCTGACGCCAGTCTATCCAGCAGGCGGTGGCGATCCTCCGGTTCGATCGCCATGTCGGCAAGGCCGACCCGCAAGGCGTCGGTCACGTTCAGCCGTGCGCCGGTCAGGCCCATGAACAGACCGAGCCGCCCGGGCAGCCGGTTCAGGAACCAGCTCGCCCCCACATCGGGGAACAGGCCGATGGTGATTTCCGGCATGGCCAGGGTTACGTCCGGTGTTACCAGCCGGTAGCGACAGCCGGCAAGCAGTCCCATTCCCCCGCCCATAACCACACCGTGAGCCAGACCAAGAACCGGTTTGGGGAACCGGTGCAGCAGGTAGTCGAGGCGGTATTCCTTGCGGAAAAAGCGCTGTGCCTGGTCCTCGTCCTCCGGCGTGACCATGGCCTGGTAAAGCGCCCGGATGTCGCCCCCGGCACAGAAGGCTCTGTCGCTGGCGCCCTGGATCACCACAAGGCAGATACGGTCGTCCTCGGCCCACCGATCGAGAACGTCCAGCATCTGGTCAACCATCGGCTCTGAAAGCGCATTGAGCCGGGCGGGTGCATTGAGTGTCAGAACGCCAATATGGCCTTCACGACAGGCGAGTTCCTGGGCCTCTGCGGTCATTGAGGGCATCTCCGAAAAATGAAAATAAACCTTGTTGTCAAACTGGTCGTATTCTCTGGTGCGCCGTTACTCTGCATCGGCAATCGTGCCCGCAAAAGAGGACGAACGTCGCACGAGGGTCCTTGACCTATCACATTTGAGGATCTCAGGCTGTGTGCTATAAGTGCAGGCCAGTGTTGGTAAGTGCAAGCCAATCGATTGTTCGGCCTGCGAGGCCGGTTGCACATCCTGATGATAATGATGAGAGGGTAAAGAGAATGAGCTTGAAACACTACGTTGTTGCCGGAATTTTCGCACTTGGTGCGGTCAGCCCGGCCGTCGTTTCCGCAGCGGGCGATGCGGCCGCCGGCAAGTCCAAGGCTGCGGTTTGCGCTGCCTGCCATGGTCAGAACGGCATTGCCCAGATCCCGACCTATCCCAACCTGGCCGGCCAGAACGAGCAATACCTCGTGATGGCGCTCAAGGCCTACAAGAACAAGCAGCGGACCGGTGGTCAGGCCGCCATCATGCAGGGCCAGGCCGCGAACCTGAGCGACCAGGACATTGCTGATCTTGCCGCGTATTACGCGAGCCTGCCCGCAGGCGGCAAGTAAGGCCTTAGTGGGTCAGCGAGCGGCTCAGGCCGCTCCGCTGACAATCCGGTAGCTCGGCCGATAAGCCGAGGAGCCGGGCAGCTTCATCCGGTTCTGGGCCACAAACTGCTCCAGCATTGCTTCCAGTGGCTTGATCAGGCTCGGGTCGCCGGCAATCTCGAACGGCCCTTTCTCCTGAACCTGTCGAATACCCCCTTCCTTGACGTTACCCGCCACGATACCGCTGAACGCCTTGCGCAGGTTGGCGGCAATCAGGTGCACGGGTTGGTCCCGATGCAGCTCAAGGGCGCGCATGTTGTCGTGATTGGGTTCGAAGGGCAGCTGGAAAACCGGGTCGATTTTCAGCATCCAGTTGAAGTAATAGGCGTCCTGCATCGCCCGCCGGAAGGTCTCCACTTCCTTCATACCCTTTTTCATGGTTTGCGCTACCTGCACCGGATCATCAATGATGATTTCGTACTTGCTGGCGGCCTCGTCGCCCAGGGCGTTGCGGATGAACTTGTCGATCATCTCGAAGTATTCCGCGTTTTCCTTCCGGCCGGTGAACACCACCGGGAAGGGCAGGTCGGCGTTATCCGGGTGCAGGAGAATGCCCAGCAGATAGAGGATTTCCTCGGCGGTTCCCACGCCCCCTGGGAACACGATCACGCCATGACCACAGCGCACGAATGCTTCCAGGCGCTTCTCGATATCCGGCATGATCACCAGCTCGTTGACGATGGGATTGGGCGCTTCGGCCCCGATGATCCCTGGCTCGGTGATGCCAATGTAGCGGCCGTTCTTTACCCGCTGCTTGGCGTGGCCGATGGTGGCGCCTTTCATGGGGCCTTTCATGGCGCCCGGACCACAGCCGGTGCAGATGCTCAGGGCCCGGAGCCCGAGCTGGTGCCCCACTTCCTTGCTGTACTGGTATTCGTCGTTGCCGATGGAATGGCCGCCCCAGCACACCACCAGGTCTGGCTGGCGCCCGGCCTGCATCACCCGGGCGTTGCGCAGGATGTGAAATACAAAGTTGGTGATTTCCTCTGGGTCGTCCCGCCGGAAGCCCGCCGCCGATTGCGGAATCGAGTGGGAATAGATGATGTCCCGCAGTACCGAGAACAGATGTTCCCGCAGCGCTCGCAGCATTTCCCCGTCCACAAACGCGTGGGCCGGTGCGTTGATCAGTTCCAGCTTCAGGCCGCGGGGCTGGGGTACCAGGCGTACATCGAAATCGGAGTGGGCCTCCATCAGGGCCTTGCAGTCGTCGGTCTCGATGCCGGTGTTGAGAACGGCCAGGGCGCACTGCCGGAACAGTCTATACAGGCCGCCCTCGCTGCGGTCCTTGAGCCGGTTCACTTCATGGTTGGAGAGAATTTCAAGGCTGCCCTCGGGAGAAACCAGGGCATTGATGGTGATTTCCTGCATTAACGGCGGAGCTCCTGAATGTTTCGGCAATGCCCGATTTTGAGGCATAGAATCAAAACGGTACACTAAGCGCTTTCCATTTCATACGCCACCCGACGAAATTCCGATCTATGAAACTGCTTATCCGTCCCGCCCCGGAAGTTGCGATCAAGAGCAAGCCCGTCCGCCGCCAGCAGATGCGTCACCTGCGGCAGAATATCCGCAAGCTGCTGGCCCGGCTGGATGCCGAGATCCATGTAGAGGGCAGCTGGGACCGGGTGGATGTGGAGGTGCCGGATGGCCGCGGCCTGTCCGGGCCAGTGATTGAGGCCCTGTTGCGCATCCCCGGCATTTCCACCATCCAGGAAATCGCGGCCTTTCCGCTGGAGAGTCTGGATGATGTGGCCGACAAGGCGGTCGCCGCCTTCGCCGACCGGCTGAACGGCAAGACGTTTGCCGTCAGGGCCCGTCGCCACGGCGAGCATGATTTTCGTTCGATCGATCTGGAGCGGGCGGTCGGTGCTGCTTTAATGCAGGCATCGAATGCCGCGGGGGTCGACCTCAAGGCGCCTCAGGTGGAAGTGCGGGTGGAGGTTCACGGTGACCAGTTCCACATCGCCCACCGCAAGCATCGCGGGCTGGGCGGCTACCCGCTGGGCAGCGTAGAGAATGTACTGACCCTGGTCTCCGGTGGTTATGACTCCTCGGTAGCGGCCTATCTGATGATGCGTCGCGGCCTGCGTAATCATTTCCTGTTCTTCAACCTAGGCGGCACCGCCCATGAGGTCGGCGTGCGCCAGGTGGTGCACTACCTGTGGGACCGATACGGGGCGTCCCACAGCGCCAAGTTTATTTCGGTGCCTTTCGAGGGCGTGGTGGCCGAAATCATGCGCTCGGTCAGTCACCGGCACTGGGGCGTGGTGCTGAAGCGCCAGATGCTCAAGGCAGCGGCGGAAATCGCCCGCAACAATAATGCGGTTGGCCTGGTGACCGGTGACGCCGTGGCCCAGGTGTCCAGCCAGACCCTGAGCAACCTCAACGTAGTGGACCGAGCCAGCGACGAAGTGGTTCTGCGGCCCCTGGTGTCCATGGACAAGGAATCGATTATTCGCATCGCCCGGGAGATTGGCACCGAGTCCTTCGCCCGAACCATGCCCGAATACTGTGGGGTGATTTCCCAGAAGCCGGCCACCCGCGCGAAACTGCATCGTGTGGAGGAGGACGAGGCTCAAATGGATGCATCGGTGCTGGCGGCCGCCATTGAGGCCAGGGACGAGACGCCGGTGAACCGACTGCTGGATACCACGGTGACCCCGGAGGAGGTGGAGCTGGTCCAGACTCCGGCGGTGGACGATGTGATCATTGATGTACGCCACCCCTCGGAGGGGGAGCAGTCACCGCTGACTCTCACCAACAACGAGATTCTGCACATCCCGTTTTATGAGCTGAACCAGCAGTTGCCGGAGTTGCCGGCGAACCGGCAGTACCTGCTGTACTGTGATCGCGGCACCATGAGCCGCATGCATGCGGGCCATCTGAAAGCCGAGGGGCACGAGAACATCAAGGTCTACGTGCCCGCAGCCTGAACCGTGGGCCGGCCGCGCCATTGACTGCTCAGCCGGCCATGCCCTTGAAGAACTGCTGGACGTTTTCGCTCAGGGCATCCAGGTCATACCCGCCTTCCTGCACCACCAGAGTCGGCAGCCCGAGCTGGCGGATATGGCTGCTGAGCCGGCAGAAGCCCTCGGACGAGACCGATACCTTGGCCTGGGGGTCGTTCTTGTAGATGTCGAAACCGAGGGTCAGGATCAGGGCATCCGGCTGATACAGCTTGATGGCGGCCAGGGCCTCGTCCAGTCTGGCAAAGAAATCCTCTTCCGATGAGCCGTGGGGCATGGGCAGGTTGATGTTGTAGCCAAAGCCCTCGCCTTCACCCCGCTCGTTTTCGAACCCGGTCACCACTGGGTAGAAGTTGGTGGGGTCGCCGTGGATCGAGATATACAGCACATCGCTGCGGTCGTAGAAAATCTCCTGAATGCCCTGACCATGGTGCATGTCGGTGTCCAGAATCACTATCCGTGGGAACCGATGCTTCATGTGTTCGGCGGCGATGGCGGCGTTGTTGAGATAGCAGAAGCCACCAGCGGCATCCCGGCGGGCATGGTGACCCGGTGGGCGACATACGGCGTAAGAGGTCCTGTCGCCGGCGATCAGGGCATCCGCGGCGCCGAGCGCACTCTGGGCCGACCAGTAGGCGGCGTGCCAGGTGCTCTCACCAATGGGACAGCTGCCGTCGGCCTGGTAGCGGGCGGCCTCGGCGAGGATGCCGGTGAGATGGTTGGGGGATCGAACGAAGATATTGGAGATGACCTCGTCGCCCCAGTCGCCCATGGCTACCCAACGCCGATGGGCGGATTCCAGGAAACGCAGGTAACCGAGGTCGTGAACTTTCGAGATCGGTCCGGCGCCCTGGTCGGCAGGCTGGAGCACGGAAATGCCCATCTGTTTCAGGCCGCTCAGCATCTCACCCGTCCGGTCAGGCACCTCCTGGGGTTGTCGCATCTGCCCACGGGTAAAGTAAGTCTTGGGAATATGCTGGTCCTGAGCGGGATGGAAAAATGCCTTCATTGTCCGGCCTCCTCAATGTTTGATCTTCCGAGTATAGGCACAGTCCGGGGATGATCAAAAGCCTGCCCTTGACTTTACAGCCTGAGATACAACATCCACTATGAAAGACATAATTTGACGACGCAACCTGACACCCTGATCGGCGCCCGTGTGGCGGGCGTGGGTCAAGACGAGCATAAGAGGAGCCGAGATGATCGAGTCACCCCTGCTGCACAAGCTGACCGGCTATATCGGCGGTCGCTGGACGGACAACGCGCACGGCAACACGTTTGACGTATACAACCCGGCAACGGGCAAGGTGATTGCCCAGGTGGCCTCCATGTCAGAGGAGGAAGTAAAGGACGCCGTTGCCGCCGGCAAATCGGCCCTGCGACTGACCAGTCCCTACAGCATCGAGACCCGCCGCAAGTGGCTGGAAGACATCCGTGATGCCCTCAAGGCCAACAAGGAAGAGGTCGGCCGCATTCTGTGCCTTGAGCACGGCAAGCCCCTGCACGAAGCCCAGGGTGAGGTGGATTATGCCGCGGGCTTCTTTGATTACTGCTCCAAGCACATCCAGGCCCTGGATGCGCACACCATTCCTGAGAAGCCCAAGGACTGCACATGGACGGTTCACTACCGGCCCATCGGTGTGGCCGGACTGATCACGCCCTGGAACTTCCCGATTGGTATGATCGCGAAGAAGCTGTCTGCGGCGCTGGCGGCCGGCTGTCCGTCGGTGATCAAGCCGGCCAGTGAGACCCCGCTGACCATGATTGCGCTGTTCACCCTGATGGACAAACACACCGACATGCCCGACGGCATGGTCAACCTGGTGATGGGCAAGGCCAGTGTGATCGGCAAGGTGCTGTGCGAGAGTCCGGACGTACCCATGCTCAGCTTCACCGGCTCCACCGAGGTAGGTCGCAAGCTGATTCTCGACACCGCCGAGCAGGTCAAGAAACTGGCTCTGGAACTGGGCGGCAACGCCCCGTTCATCGTGTTCGAAGACGCCGACCTGGACGCGGCGGCCGACAACCTGATCGCCAACAAATTCCGTGGGGGCGGTCAGACCTGCGTGTGTGCCAACCGGATTTTTGTGCACGAGAAAGTGGCGGATGCCTTCGGCGAGAAGCTGGCCGAGCGGGTTAACAAGATGACCGTGGGCGACGGCATCAACGGTGACGTGGACATCGGCCCGTTGATCAACAAGGCCGGCTTCGACAAGGTGAAGCGTCACCTTAAAGATGCCCTGGAGAAAGGCGCCCGGCTGGTTGCAGGCAAGCAGCCCGGTGAGCTGGGTGACGGCCTGTTCTTCCCACCGACGGTGGTACACGGTGTAAACCGCGATATGTGCTGCTACCAGGAGGAAACGTTCGGTCCGCTGGTGCCCATGGCGCTGTTCCGCACCGAAGAGGAAGTCATCGACGCCGGTAACGACACCGAGTTCGGCCTGGCCTCCTACGTGTTCACCAACGACCCGGAGCGTGCCCAACGCGTGGCCGCCGGCCTGCGTTTCGGCCACTGCGGCTGGAACACCGGCACCGGCCCGACGCCGGAAGCGCCGTTTGGTGGTATGAAGGCGTCCGGTATTGGTCGCGAAGGTGGCCTCGAAGGTCTGTTCGAGTTTGTGGAAGCGCAGACCGTGCCGAGAGGCTTCTAAGTTCCGAAAAAAAGCCCTCAACCTTGGGGGTGTCGCACGGGGGAGGTTCCCCTTCAGGACACGCTACGAGCACATCCATGTGCGCTTGGCTGTGGCCATCCATGGCCACAGACAGTCCTGAAGGGGAACCTCCCCCGCGCTCTTTCTGACATGGGGAGAGGGCTTATCGAATCATTAGATTTGGCATTACGCAGGTCGGATTAGCAACGCGTAATCCGACGCGCAACCAGAAAAATCTCCCATCCGGAAATCCTGCTTTTCTCCTGTTATACTCGTGAACCTGTTTATTTAACCAGTAGCGAACCGATTCCCTATGGACGTCTCCCACATCATCGATCCGTTGAACGATGCCCAGCGCGAAGCTGTCACCGCCCAGAACGATCACCTGCTGGTGCTGGCCGGCGCCGGCAGTGGCAAAACCCGTGTGCTGGTGCACCGGATCGCCTGGTTGATGACTGTGGATCGGGTGCCGCCCACCGGCATACTGGCGGTGACTTTTACCAACAAGGCCGCCAAGGAGATGCGTTACCGCATCGAGCAGATGATGCAGATCCCGGCGCGGGGGCTGTGGTTTGGTACCTTCCACGGTATCGCTCACCGCCTGCTGCGTTCGCACTGGAAAGACGCGGGCCTGCCCGAGAACTTCCAGGTGCTGGACAGCGACGACCAGCTGCGGCTGATCAAGCGGGTGATGCGGGAGAACCAGATCGACGAGAGCAAGTGGCCGCCGAAGCAGGCCCAGTGGTTTATCAACAGCCAGAAGGACGAGGGGCTGCGGGCGGACCACATTCAGGAAAATCCGGGCGATCAGTTCCTGTCGATCATGCTGAAGATCTATCGGCAGTACGAGAAGCTGTGCCAGCAGGGTGGGCTGGTGGATTTTGGCGAGCTGCTGTTGCGCTCCCACGAGCTGTGGCTGCACCGCCCGGAGCTGCTGGCCCATTACCAGGGGCGGTTCCAGCACATTCTGGTGGACGAGTTCCAGGATACCAACACGATTCAGTACGCCTGGCTGCAGGTTCTGGCCGGGAACCGGGTGCCGCTGACGGTGGTGGGGGACGACGACCAGTCCATTTACGGCTGGCGAGGTGCGAAGATCGAGAACATCCAGCAGTACCAGCGGGATTTCCCCAACTCGCGGCTGGTGCGCCTGGAGCAGAATTACCGCTCCACCCAGACCATCCTGAAGGCCGCCAACGCGGTGATTGCCAACAACCAGGGCCGGCTGGGCAAGGAGCTCTGGACCGATGGCCCGGAGGGCGAACCGATCAGCCTGTATGCGGCCTTCAACGAGCAGGACGAGGCCAACTACATCGCCGACAGCATTTCCGCCTGGGTCCAGGACGGCAACCTGCGTAGCGAGTGCGCCATACTGTACCGATCCAACGCCCAGTCCCGGGTGCTGGAGGAGTCGCTGATGCGCCAGGGCATTCCGTACCGGGTGTACGGGGGCCTGCGCTTCTACGACCGGCAGGAAATCCGAAACGCCCTGGCGTATCTGCGCCTGGTGCAGTACCGGCGCGATGACGCGGCCTTCGAACGCGTGGTGAATGTGCCGCCCCGGGGCATCGGTGCCAAGAGCCTGGCGGAGCTCCGTGAATATGCCACCGAGCAGAGCATTTCCCTGTGGGAATCCGCCGAACGGCTGCTGGACGCGGGGCAGGTGAAAGGTCGTGCCAAGACCGGCTTGCAGGCGTTTATCGCCATCATCGAAAAGCTGTCCGGCATGGTGGGGGATGCAACCCTGCATGGGTTGATGAAGCAGACCATCGAGGACAGTGGCCTCAAGGATTACCACGCCAGCGAAAAGGGTGAGAAGGGGCAGGCCCGGGTGGAGAACCTTGAGGAACTGGTCAACGCCCTGTCTGACTATGAAGTGGAGGACGGTGTCGATCCGCTGGCGGAGTTTATTGCCCAGGCGGCCCTGGATGCCGGTGAAGCCCAGGCGGAGGCCCACGAGGACAGCGTGCAGCTGATGACCTTACATTCCGCCAAGGGCCTTGAGTTTCCCATGGTGTTCCTGGCCGGTGTGGAAGAGGGGCTGTTCCCCCATGGCATGTCCCTGGAGGAGCCCGGCCGCATGGAGGAAGAGCGCCGGCTGGCCTACGTGGGCATTACGCGGGCCATGAAAAAGCTGGTGCTTACTTACGCCGAATCCCGCCGCTTGTACGGGCAGGAGAAGTTCAACGCGCTGTCCCGGTTTGTTCGGGAGATCCCGGGCGACTGTCTGCAGGAAGTGCGGCTGCGCAATACCGTGACCCGGCCGGCGATGGTTGAGCGTCCCAACGAGAGCTTGTTCGCCCAGGATTCGGCCCAGCAGTCAGGCTTCAGCCTGGGGCAGAGAGTTCGTCATCCCAAGTTTGGCGAAGGCATTGTGATGAACTCCGAGGGCACCGGGCACCATACTCGGGTGCAGGTGAACTTTGATGAGGGCGCGAAGTGGCTTGTTTTGGCTTATGCGCCTTTGGAGGCCTGCTGATTTCTTCTTTGGAGGTGGCACAGGTCGGGTAAGGGTTTCCAAAACACGCTCCTTGCGGCACCCCTCCGGGGTCCAGCCTGCAATCACAGATTGCAGTCGTTCGGCTGTCGCATGAAGCTTCGCTTCATAAGCGCTCGGCCTCACCCATGTGGCGCTTGGGCTCCGCCATCGATGGCTCCGCACAGTTTTGGAAACCCTTGCCCGACCTGCGCTTCAGACCATTTGCTACCCGCTCTTACATAAGAACCGCGTAGATTACACCTGCCAGAACAATCCGGTAGATGACATACGGCCACATCCCCACCTTGTTAAGCCATTTCAGGAAGAAGTGGATCGCGGTGATGGCCATTAGGAACGAAGTTACCCCACCAATCAGAAAGCCACTCCAGTCCACGACAACATCCGAAGTCGCTACTTCCAGCAATTTCACCGCCGATGCCAGCACGATGATGGGGATTGCCAACAGGAATGAGAACCTGGAGGCGGTTTCGCGGGTCATGCCGAGGAACAGGCCGGCGGTGATGGTAACGCCGGAACGGGAGGTGCCGGGGACCAGGGCCATGGCCTGGGCGACGCCGACCAGGACGGCGTCTTTCCAGTTGAGTGTGTCCAGGGTGCGCTGTCGTTTGGGCAGCCAGTCTGCAACGCCCAGCAATAGGCCGAAGAACAGGGTGGTGAAGAAGATGACCTCCACGGCCCGTAGTTCGTTGTCGATCATGTCCAGCAGTGCCAGGCCGGCAAGGCCCGCCGGGATGGTGCCCAGCACCAGGTACCAGGCCAGGGCACCCTGGCCCACGATTTTGCGGCGGGAGGCGGAGATCAGGCCGTCCCGGGCAATGCCGAAGACGTCCTGGCGAAAATACAGCACCACGGCCAGCAGCGTGCCCACGTGCACGGACAGATCAAAACCCACGCCCTGATCGGTCCAGCCGAATAATGCCGGGGTGAGGATCAGGTGGGCGGAGCTGGAGATGGGCAGGAATTCGGTCAGTCCCTGGAGAAGGCCAAGGAAAAGGGCCTGGAAAACGTCCATTGCATTGATTCCGTCAGATGCAGTGCTTCAGAAATGTGGGCGCGATATTAGCAGGGTGGGGGTGAGCTGAACAGCTAAGGCGAGTGATGCCAGCGCCGTGCCCGAGAGCCTGGCACTGGCCGCAAGGATTTATGCGGGAAACCGGTCCCGGGTGCGATTGGCTATTTTGACCAGCATCAGCATGAGCGGTACTTCCACTAGCACACCTACTACCGTGGCCAGCGCTGCCCCCGATTGCAGGCCGAACAGGGCGATGGCCGCGGCCACAGCCAGTTCGAAGAAGTTGCTGGCACCAATCATGGCGCCTGGCGCCGCAATGCAATGGCGGACTTTCCAGAGCCTCGCCCAGCCGTAGGCCAGAAAGAAAATCAGAAAGGTCTGGACAATCAGCGGCACGGCTATCAGCACGATGTGCAGTGGGTTGTTAAGGATCACCTCGCCCTGGAAGGCGAACAGCAGCACCAGGGTGACGATCAGTGCCGCCGGGGTGACCGGGCTGAGCCGCTTCATAAAAACGTCGTCGTACCACTGTTGACCATGGCGTGAGATCAGTGCGCGGCGAGTCAGGTAGCCGGCCGTCAGGGGAATCACGATGTACAGGACGACGGACAGAAGCACGGTGTCCCAGGGCACCTGTATGTCGGAAATGCCCAGCAGGAAAACCACAATCGGCGCGAAGGCAAACAGCATGATGATGTCGTTCAGGGAGACCTGCACCAGGGTGTAGGCGGCATCGCCTCTGGTCAGGAAACTCCACACGAACACCATGGCGGTGCAGGGCGCCGCACCCAACAGGATCGCGCCGGCCAGGTACTCGCTGGCCAGCCCAGGCGCAATCCATGGCTCGAACACCACCATCAGAAAGAACCAGGCAATGGCGAACATGGTGAAGGGCTTGATCAGCCAATTGACGATGGTAGTGATCGCCAGCCCTTTCGGTTCTTTTCGCACGCCCACCACGGCACTGAAATCAATCTGCGCCATCATCGGGAAAATCATCGCCCAGATCAGAATGGCGATGGGGATGGAGACCTGCGCGACTTCGAAACGGGACAGGGTTTCCGGCACCACAGGCGCGAGCTGACCCAGCGCGACGCCGGCGATGATGGCCAGAGCCACCCACACCGACAGGTACCTGCCGAACAGATCCATGCCTTCGCCGGAGCCTTCCGTTTGGGCTATGTCTGGGGTGGTGGTCATTTTTGCCGGATTCCTTTACTCATGAGGATGCTGGATCTATTATGCACAAAAACAGATATGCATAAAACCGAATATACGGAATCTGGGATATGAAGCGCCGCGTTTTGTTTGTCTGTACCGCCAACAGTGCCCGTTCCCTGATGGCAGAAGCCTTGCTCCGGGACATGGCCGGCGACCGGTTTGAAGTGGCCAGCGCTGGCACAGAGCCAACGAGGCCCCACCCTATGGCACTTCAGGTCATTGAGGAAGCCGGTATCTCCACTGAGGGGCTGCACAGCAAGCAGCTGACTGATGTGCAGGAGCAATATTGGGATTACGTGATCACTCTTTGCGAGAAAGCGGCCAGTGAGTGCGGCACGGTCTGTCAGCCGGCCCAGCAGATTGCCTGGGATTTTGCCGATCCGGTACCGGCGAACCGCCACTCCAGCTTTGCCCTCACTCTCAAGGAAATCCGGGAGCGCATTTCGCTGTTCGCGCTGGTTCACCAGAAAGAAACCGGACTGAAACCCGCCAGCTATGATCCGGTCACGGTGTTCAAGGCTCTGGCCGACGATTTTCGCCTTGCGGCGCTGTTACTGATCCGCAGCCAGGAACAACTCTGTGTCTGCGAGCTTACCGAAGCCTTTGAGGCGCCCCAGCCAAAAGTCAGCCGGCATCTGGCCACGTTGCGGGATGCCGGTCTGCTGGCCGCGGAGCGTCGGGGCCAGTGGATCTACTATTCCCTGAATCCTGGTATTCCGCAGTGGCTGGCACGTGTGCTGGATGAAACCGCCAGCCATAACGGTCGATTGATAGAGAGCCCACTGGAGCGATTGCAGGCCATGGCAGACCGACCGTCTGTCCAATGCCTGTAATCCTCGCGCGGTTTAATGTTTGAACAGTTTCATCAGGAGCACACCATGAGCAAGATCAAAGTAGGCATTAACGGATTCGGCCGAATCGGCCGACTGGCCTTGCGGGCCGCCTGGGGCTGGCCAGAGATGGAGTTTGTGGCCATCAACGACCCGGGTGCCGATGCTGCCACACTGGCCCACCTGCTTAACTTTGACAGTATTCATGGTCGCTGGAGCAAGGAAGCCACTGCCGAAGGAACGGAGATCGAGATCGAAGGGAAGCGCATCCGCGTGACGCATAACAAAACCATCGGGGAAACCGACTGGTCCGGCTGCGATCTGGTGATTGAGGCTAGTGGTGTGAACAAGAAGGTCAGTGCCCTGCAGGCCTACCTGGATCAGGGCGTGAAGCGGGTGTTGGTGACCGCGCCGGTAAAAGAGCCAGGTGCCAAAAACATTGTGGTGGGCGTGAACGACGATATTTTCGACCCGGCCAACGACCGTATTGTTACTGCCGCCTCCTGCACCACCAACTGCCTGGCGCCCGTGGTCAAGGTGATTCACGAGAAGTTGGGGATCAAGCACGGCTCCATCACCACCATTCATAGTCTGACCAACACCCAGACCATCGTTGATGCGCCCCACAAGGATCTGCGTCGAGCCCGCGCCTGTGGCAGCTCATTGATCCCCACCAGCACCGGTTCGGCAACGGCAATTATCGAGATCTTCCCGGAACTGAAGGGGCGCCTGGACGGCCACGCCGTTCGAGTGCCACTGACCAATGCGTCGCTGACCGATTGCGTGTTTGAGGTGGAAACGCCTACCGATCGGGCCGCGGTGAACCGGTTGTTGAAGGAAGCCGCTGAGGGCGAACTCGAAGGCATTCTGGGGTATGAAGAACGCCCCCTGGTGTCGATCGATTACGGGACCGACCCGCGTTCGTCCATTATCGACGCCTTGTCGACCATGGTGGTCAACGGCACCCAGGTAAAACTCTACGCCTGGTACGACAACGAGTGGGGGTACGCCAACCGCACCGCCGAGCTGGCGCGCAGGGTGGGCCTGGCCTGACATGACCGCCGCCATTCGCCAGTATCTGGTCATCACCGGCAACTACTGGGCCTTCACCCTCACCGACGGCGCGCTGCGCATGCTGGTGGTGTTGCATTTCCACCAGCTGGGTTACTCGCCCCTGGCCATCGCGCTGCTGTTCCTATTCTACGAGTTCTTCGGCGTGGTGACCAACCTGGTGGGCGGCTACCTGGGTGCCCGCATGGGCCTTAACCGCACCATGAACATAGGGTTGTTCCTGCAGATCGTGGCACTGGCCATGCTGGCGGTTCCCGCGGCCATGCTGACGGTGCCCTGGGTGATGGCGGCTCAGGCTCTGTCTGGCATTGCCAAGGACCTGAACAAGATGTCGGCCAAGAGCGGCATCAAGCTTCTGGTGCCGGACGAGCAACAGGGCACGCTTTACAAGTGGGTGGCGATTCTGACCGGCTCCAAGAACACCCTCAAGGGCGTCGGATTTTTCCTCGGTGGCGTTCTTCTGATGGCGGCCGGCTTCACAGGTGCCGTGATCATCATGGCCGTGGCGCTGGGGCTGGTCTGGCTGGCCAGTCTGTTCCTGCTGGGGCAGGACCTGGGCAAGAGCAAGGCCAAGCCTAAATTCCGCGAGATCCTCTCCAAGAGCCGGGCCATCAATGTGCTCTCCGCCGCCCGCATGTTTCTGTTCGGGGCGAGGGATGTCTGGTTTGTGGTGGCCTTGCCGGTTTACATGGCCACAGTGTTCGGCTGGGATCACTGGCAGGTCGGTGGTTTCATGGCCAGTTGGATCATTGGCTACGGTTTTATCCAGACCATTGCCCCGCGCATCACCGGCAATCGGGAGGGTAAACAGCCCGTAGTGCTCTGGGCAGCCGCCCTGGCGCTGATTCCTGCGGCGATTGCCATTGGCCTGGTGGCGGGCTGGTCACCCCGGCTCGTGATTGTTGGAGGTCTGCTGCTGTTTGGTGTGCTGTTCGCCGTCAACTCCTCCCTGCACAGCTATCTCATCGTGAGCTACGCCCGGGGCGATGGCGTGTCGCTGGATGTCGGCTTCTATTACATGTCCAATGCCGCCGGCCGTCTGCTGGGCACGGTGCTGTCCGGCTGGGTATACCAGGCCTGGGGACTGGAGGCCTGCCTGTGGATTTCATCGGCCCTGGTGGCTACGGCAGCCCTGCTGTCGATGATGCTGCCTGAGCGCAGGCCCGTAACGGCGTGATCATGAAGAAACCAAAGTAGCATGGGCGTCCTGCCTGGCGCAGGCTAGTCTGTGACCATCACGCGTCTAAAACGAAAACAACAAGACACCAACCATGATCAACCTGCTGAAACGTTACCCGCTGCCTGTCATCGTCCTGGCCCAGCTCTTTGGCACGTCGCTGTGGTTCAGCATCAATGGCGTCTGGCTCTCGCTTTCGGCGCAGCTGGGTCTGACCGAAAGCGACCTGGGTCGATTGACCCTTGCGGTTCAGGCGGGCTTTATCGCCGGTACCCTGACCATCGCCGTGACGGGCCTGGCAGACCGCTTCGGCGCCAGCCGGATCTTTGCCCTGTCGAGCCTGCTGGGTGCCCTGGTCAATGGCGGGTTCATCTTTGCCGCCGGTGTGCCTCCGTTCGATTTCGCACTTCGGTTTGCCACCGGGCTGTGCCTGGCGGGCATCTACCCACTCGGTATGAAAATGGTGATCGCCTGGACGCCCAGGTACGCCGGCGCCGCCCTGGCCTGGCTGGTGGGCATGCTGACCCTCGGGACAGCCCTGCCTCACCTGATGCGCGGGGCTACCCTGGGCATGCCCTGGGAGTGGCCCCTGATGGCGGCCTCCTGCCTGGCGCTGGTTGGTGGAGCCCTGGTGTTGATACTGGGCGATGGCCCCCACCTGCCCAGGAGCAATGGCCGACTGCCGCTGAGCCAGGGATTGGCGGCCCTGCGAATGCCGCAGTTCCGGGCAGTGGCCGGTGGCTACTTCGGCCACATGTGGGAGCTCTATGCGTTCTGGACCCTGGTGCCCCTGCTGATTGGCCGGGAACTGCAGCGTCTGGGGCAGAGTGATGCCTGGATCCCGTGGCTGTCGTTTGCGGTGATCGGCATTGGGGCGGCCGGCTGCGTGGGGGGTGGCCGGCTCAGCCGGACCCTGGGCAGCGAGTGGGTGGCCCGACGGGCTCTGATGGTCTCCGGCGCCTTCTGCCTCGCCTTTCCCTGGTTGGGCGGTCTGCCTCCGGTGCTGCTCATTCTCCTGCTGATCGTCTGGGGTATTGCCGTGGTGGCCGATTCACCACAGTTCTCGGCTCTGGCCTCGGCCACGGCACCGAGGGAATCGGTCGGGTCGTCCCTGGCGGTGATGAACGCCGTGGGGTTCGGGCTGACCCTGCCGGCGATCTGGCTGACCAGTGGTCTCTGGGCAGAATTGGGCAGCGGGGTGGTGTGGTTGCTGATTCCCGGGCCTGTGTTCGGTCTCTGGTCCCTTGCCCGCTATCGGAAGCAGGCCGCGGTTTCCTAGGTTTATGTCTGAGACGC
Source organism: Marinobacter sp. E2 (assembly GCF_055755345.1). Taxonomy (NCBI): domain Bacteria; kingdom Pseudomonadati; phylum Pseudomonadota; class Gammaproteobacteria; order Pseudomonadales; family Marinobacteraceae; genus Marinobacter; species Marinobacter sp. E2. Next base: position 3,549,971 of record NZ_CM146911.1, on the reverse strand, counting down.
TGCCGCCAAAGGGCGCCCTTCCACGAATTCTTGTGCTTTCTGCCTACGATGCCGCCAGCCACCGGCGCTGGCGTGAGCAGATCAAGACCCTCTGCCCGGACTACGACTGGCACCATCTGGCGCTGGCGCCGCGGTATTTCCGCTGGCGCATTCGTGGCAATCCCCTGAGCTGGTTCAACGAGCCACTGGTAAAGCAGCGCTGGGATCTGGTTATCGCCACCTCCATGGTGGATCTGGCCACCCTACGCGGCCTCAACCCGTACCTGGCGGCCACGCCCTGCCTGCTGTACATGCACGAAAACCAGTTCGCGTTCCCGGTGTCCAGCGGCCAGAACGCCAGCGTCGATCCCCAGATGGTGAATCTTTACAGTGCCCTTTCGGCCGAACAGGTGGTGTTTAACAGTGCCTGGAACCGGGACAGCTTTTTGTCCGGTGTGTCCACTTTCCTGGACCGGCTGCCGGATCAGGTGCCCCGGGAACTGGTGGACCAGCTGAGGCACAAGGCCCGGGTGCTGCCGGTGCCCATAGAGGACCGGCTGTTCCTCGACCGTCCGGCGCGGCCGTTACCCGCCATCCCGCACCTGCTCTGGAACCATCGGTGGGAGTATGACAAGGGCCCGGAACGGCTACTGGGGCTATTGCAGGTGTTAAGGCAGCGATCGATTCCGTTCCGGCTCAGCGTGGTGGGGGAGCGGTTCCGCCAGTATCCGAAGGTATTCGACCAGATACGCGAGGCGTTCGACGGGCGGATCGATCACTGGGGCTATCTGGAAAACCGGGCAAGCTACGACCAGCTTCTGAGCCAGGCAGATGTCGTGGTTTCCACGGCCCTGCATGACTTCCAGGGTCTGGCGATGCTCGAGGCGATGGCTTCAGGTTGCGTGCCGCTGGCGCCAGACCGGCTTGCCTACCGTGAGTACGTGCCCGGGTCTTGCCGATACGCCAGCCATGACCAGGAGCCCGGGCGGGAAGCCGAGGCCGCCGCCGATCAACTGGCGTGCCTGATGGCCGGCCGTCCGCCCGAATGTGTGCCGCAGGCGTGGAGGGCAAGCCGGCTGGCCGCGGATTACCGGTCGTTATTCGATCAGATGATCGCCGGGCAGACGCCCGGCTGACGGATCAGAGTCCCTGGTCTGGCACTTCCCGGATACGACCGTGCTCATCAATGGCGACGTAGACAAACAGGCCCTCGGTGACCTTCCGGGGAGTCCTGGCGGTGCGGTCCAGGGTCCAGACCTCCACGTTGATTTTCATGGAGCTGCGGCCGATGTCTACCAGCTCGCAATAGCAGCCCACCTGGGAGCCGACCCGCAGCGGCGACAGGAACTCCATCCTGTCCATAGCCACGGTGGCGTTGCGGCCCTGGGAGATACGACCGGCCACGGTATTGGCGGCCAGATCCATCTGCTTGACCAGCCAGCCTGCGAACACATCGCCATTGGCGTTGGTATCTGCGGGAAGGGGAATGACCTGGAGCGTCAATTCGCCCCTGGGAGTGGGTTTGTCATCGTCGAATGCTGTCATCGTACTGCCTCAGCGCATGCCTGGAATTGTTGTTCCCCGCATGGTAACTGCCTTGCGCGCCGCTGCAAGCAAATTTCAGTATTCCCAACTATATTTCAGAAGCTGTAACAGAGTTGTCACAGAGTGCCATTAGTCTGCACCTATCGGTAAAAGACATCCGACACAACGTCCAAACCAATAATGGAGACTCGACGTGATGAAACTGAACAAAGCACTCGCGACCGTTGCGCTGGCCGGCTCGGTGGCCGTCCTGTCCGCACCGGCCATAGCCCGTGACACCATCAGCATCGTGGGTTCTTCCACGGTTTATCCGTTCGCCACAGTGGTTGCCGAGCGTTTTGGCGCCAACTCGGATTTCCCGACTCCCAAGCTCGAATCCACCGGTTCCGGCGGCGGTCTGAAACTGTTCTGCCAGGGCGTGGGGCTTCAGCACCCGGACATCACCAACGCCTCCCGTCGCATGAAGCCCTCCGAGTTTGATCTGTGCCAGGGCAACGGCGTGAAGAACATCACCGAGTTCCGCATCGGTTCCGACGGTATCGTGATCGCCAGTTCCAAGGAGGCCAAAAACCTCGAAATCACCCTGGAACAGCTGTTCCTGGCCCTGGGCAAGGAAGTGCCCAACCCCAAGAACGAGAATGAGTTGGTTGCCAACCCGTACAAGAAGTGGAGTGACATTGACTCCAGTCTGCCGAACAAGCCGATTCGTGTGATGGGTCCGCCCCCGACATCCGGTACCCGTGACTCCTTCAACGAGCTGGCCCTGCAGGGTGGCTGCGAGGATCTGCCGGCGGTTGCCAACATGAGCGAAGACGACATGGAAGCGGTCTGCCAGAGCATCCGTGAAGACGGCGCCTTTATCGAAGCCGGCGAGAACGACAACCTGATCGTGCAGAAGCTGATCGGCGACACCGACATGTACGGTGTGTTCGGCTACAGCTTCCTGGAAGAGAACGCCGACCGTCTTCAGGCCGCCACCCTGAACGGAGTGGTTCCGACCGCCGAGGCCATTGCTGCCGACGAGTACCCGGTGGCCCGTTCCCTGTTCTTCTATGTAAAGAAGGCGCACGTTGGTGTTGTTCCGGGCATTGCCGAGTATGTGGCTGAATTTACCAGCCCCGGCGCCATGGGCCCCAACGGCTACCTGAAGAGCGTGGGCCTGATTGTGCCCCCGCGCGATGCCCTGATGCAGCTTCAGGACAAGGCTGAAAACATGCCGAACCTGGCGAAAGACGAGCTGATGTAAGCCCGGCTTTCACGCCAGACGAGCAAAAGGGTGCGGCTCTTCGGGGCCGCACCCTTTCGCACGTCAGGGTTCCGGGTGCGAACCGGTACCCGACCCTTTACACTTGAGACCTGCTAAACGTGCCAAACAGGAACTTTCATGCAACCGGCTAACCTCATGCTATTGGTCATCGTCTGTATCGCGGTGGCCTATGGTCTTGGATATGCCCGCTCCCGCTCCCTGGCCATGCCCATGGGCGGTATCCGGCATCTCAAATCGCTGCCGTTCTACTACGGTGCCCGCGCCGCGCTCTGGTGCGGTATTCCCGCGCTGATTGTGCTGGCCCTCTGGGCCGCGTTTCAGGGCAAAGTTATCCAGCTGCTGGTGATTGGTTCATTGCCGCCGGAGGTGGTGCCGGAGGGCGAAGGGCAGGCCAGTCTTCTACTCAGCCAGATCAGCAACGTGGCCAGCGGCGCGCTGCCGCCGGGGTTTGTCGAGGCGCCGGTGGCGGAGGCGGCAGAACGACTGAAATCACTGCGCGCCCAGAGCCGGCTTTACATGACGGTGCTGGTGGTTGCGGTGGCGGTACTGGCGGGTTTCCTGGGCTGGTTGCGTATTCGTCCGACGCTGAACGCCCGCAGCCAGGTGGAAACGACGTTGAAGTGGATCTTCTTCGCCTGTGCGGCGTTGGCCATTCTCACCACCGTCGGCATTGTCTTCTCGGTAGCCTTTGAAACTATCCGGTTCTTCCAGAAGATCTCGTTCTTCGAGTTTTTCTTCGGCACCCAATGGAGCCCCCAGACCGCGCTACGGGCCGACCAGGTGGCGGCCGAGGGCGCCTTTGGCATGGTGCCCCTGTTCACCGGCACCCTGTTGATCTCCGCCATTGCCATGGTGGTGGCGGTTCCTGTGGGTCTGCTCTCGGCCATTTACCTTTCGGAATACGCGAACAAGCGGGTCCGGGGAATTTTCAAGCCGCTGCTGGAAATGCTCGCGGGCATTCCGACCGTGGTCTACGGCTTTTTCGCCGCGCTCACCGTGGCGCCCTTCATCAGTGATTTTGCCGCATCCCTGGGGATTGACGCCTCGTCCCAGAGCGCCCTGGCGGCCGGCGGTGTGATGGGCATCATGATCATTCCCTTTGTTTCGTCACTGTCGGATGACGTGATCAACGCCGTGCCACAGAACCTCCGGGACGGCTCACTCGCGCTGGGCGCCACCCAGTCCGAAACTATGAAAAAGGTGATCTTCCCGGCGGCATTGCCCGGCATTATGGGGGGAGTTCTGCTGGCGGTTTCCCGCGCCATTGGCGAAACCATGATCGTGGTCATGGCCGCGGGCCTTGCCGCCAACCTGACGGCCAACCCGCTGGAGTCAGTCACCACGGTGACCGTGCAGATCGTCACCCTGCTCACCGGTGACCAGGAATTCGACAGCGCCAAAACCCTGGCGGCCTTCGCCCTGGGCGCCATGCTGTTTGTGGCGACGCTGCTGCTCAACGTCATTGCTCTGAAAATTGTCCGCAAATATCGGGAACAGTATGACTGATCAACGTACCCAGGCGGAGATCGTCCGCCAGTCGCTCAAGCGTCGCTACCGCAAGGAGCGCCGTTTTCGCGCCTACGGCATGGCAGCCATCGCCATTGCCCTGGGCGCCCTCGTGATCCTGTTTGCTGACATCATCGGCAAGGGTCACAGTGCCTTCGTGAAAACCACCATTACCCTGGACGTGAACATCGACGGCGAGGCCATGTACCTGGACGATGCCTCGGATGCGCGTCAGATGAAAATGGCGGATTTCGTGGAGCCCCTGGTGCGGGCCTTGATGCAGGAGATCCCCGACGCCGGCCCGTCTGATCGGGACGAAGTGCGCGATCTGATCAACCCCTATGCGGGCAATCAGTTGCGGGAGGCACTCAAGAACAACCCGGATCTGCTCAACACCACGCAGACCATGACGTTTCTCGCCCATACCGACGTGGATGTCTACGTCAAACACGCCGGCGACGAGGCCTACTCCATCAAACTCAATGAACAGCAGGAGGCCTGGGTGGACAGGTTGTACGAGCGGGGCGTCATTGATACCTCGTTCAACGACGTGTTTTTTAAAGGTGGCGACTCCCGTGACCCTTCAAGGGCGGGCATTCTCGGGGCCATTGTCGGCTCTCTGCTGACCATGGTTGTGACGTTGGCGCTGTCGTTCCCCATCGGCGTGGCTGCGGCGATCTACCTGGAGGAGTTTGCCCCCCAGAACAAGCTGACTGACTTTATCGAGGTCAACATCAACAACCTGGCAGCGGTACCGTCGATCATTTTCGGCCTTCTGGGTCTGGCGGTGTTCATCAACCTGTTCGGCATGCCGCGCTCGGTTCCCGTTGTTGGCGGCCTGGTGCTCACCCTGATGACACTGCCCACCATCATCATCTCGAGCCGCGCCGCCATCAAGAGCGTGCCGCCCTCCATCCGGGAAGCGGCCGAGGGCATTGGTGCCTCAAAGATGCAGGTGGTGCTGCACCACGTACTGCCTCTGGCCATGCCGGGCATGCTGACCGGCTCCATCATCGGCATGGCCCAGGCCCTGGGCGAGACCGCGCCGCTGCTGCTGATCGGCATGGTGGCCTTCATTGTGGATGTGCCCGAGGGCTTCTTCGATTCGGCTACCGTGCTGCCGGTGCAGGTGTTCCTGTGGGCGGGCAGCCCGGAACTGGCCTTTATTGAACGTGCGTCAGCGGCCATCATGGTGCTGCTGACCTTCCTGATTGGTATGAATGCATTGGCCATCTGGCTGCGCAAGCGACTCGAGCGCCGGTGGTAAGGAGGAATTTGATGAATACGCTGAATACAACCGTGACCAGCGAGGCGGAACAGCCAGAAGAGGCTAACATTCCGGTTCAGGAAGAGCGGCCCGCGGAGACCACGATCGCGGAAGGCAAAACCGTAGGCCACCCGTTCTCCGACGATCCCAAGTTCAAGCTCCGCAATGTCGAGGTGTTCTATGGCCAGGATCGCGCCATCAAGAACATCAGCCTGGACATCGGTCGGAACGAAGTGATTGCCTTCATCGGACCCTCCGGCTGCGGCAAGTCCACCTTCCTGCGTTGTCTGAACCGCATGAACGACAGTATCGATATCTGCCGGGTCAAAGGTTCCCTGCAACTGGACGACCACGACATCTACGACCCCAAGCGTGATGTGGTGGAGCTCCGTGCCCGGGTGGGTATGGTGTTCCAGAAGCCGAACCCGTTCCCGAAATCGATCTACGACAACGTCGCCTACGGCCCCCGTATTCACGGCCTGGCGAACCGCAAGTCGGATCTGGACGACATCGTCGAGAACAGCCTGCGCAAAGCCGGCTTGTGGGACGAGGTCAAGGACCGCCTGGATGCCACGGCTACCGGCATGTCTGGCGGCCAGCAGCAGCGCCTGTGCATTGCCCGCGCCATTGCGGTGAGCCCGGAAGTGGTGCTGATGGACGAGCCATGCTCTGCCCTCGACCCGATTGCCACGGCGAAGATTGAAGAGCTGATTGCGGAGCTGTCCGAGAGCTACACCATTGTGATCGTGACCCACTCCATGCAGCAGGCGGCCCGGGTTTCCCACCGCACAGCCTATTTCCATCTGGGCCATCTGGTGGAAGTGAACGAGACCAACAAGGTGTTCACCTCGCCGGAACATCAACTGACAGAGTCCTACATTACCGGCCGTTTCGGCTGATTCCGGACCCGAGGAATTTTGGAGAAGAACAGTATGCCAACGAAGAAGGACGACGTTTACGGAGATCACATCTCCCACAAGTTCAATGATGAACTCATGGCGCTCAAGACCGAGTTCCTGAAAATGGGCGGCATGGTGGAAGCTCAGGTTGAGAACGCGATTCAGGCCCTGGTTGACGGTGATGGCCACATGGCCGATGAAATCCGCGCCAACGACAAGAAAGTCGACCGGATGGAGATCGAGATCGATGAGGAGGCCACGCTGATCATCGCCCGCCGCCAGCCGACTGCGCGGGATCTGCGGTTGGTCATTTCGGTGATCAAGATGGTGGCCGACCTGGAGCGGGTCGGTGACGAGGCCAAGAAAATCGCCAAGCTGGCCATTAAACTGCAGGAAGAAGGCCAGGCCCCCCGAGGCTACGTGGAGGTTCGCCACATTGGCACCCACGTGCTCAGCATGCTCCACGATGCCCTCGATTCCTTCGCCCGCCTGGATTCCGAGCAGGCGTTGCGGATCATGAAGGAAGACAAGCGCGTTGACGAGGAGTATCAGGCAGCGGCTCGTACGCTGCTGACGTTCATGATGGAAGACACCCGCAACATTTCACGGTGCATGTCGGTGATGTGGGTACTGCGCGCCCTGGAGCGCGTGGGCGATCACGCCTGCAACATCGCTGAGAACGTGATCTTCATGGTCAAAGGCGAGGACGTTCGGCACACGCCGGTGGAGGAAGCCGAGAAAGTCGTCGGCCGCTGATTTTTTGCTTCGGCGGAAGCAAGCGGGCCGGTAGTGCTGTTTGGGACACGCTCAAGGCATCCATGCGCGCTTAGCTTTCGCCATCCATGGCGAAAGATAGTCCCAAACAGCACTACCGGCCCACTCGCCCAGAGCTGGGTGCTGCTTCTCAGTCAGTCTTGGTTGTTCATAGCAGTTAATGAGCTCGCCTAACTCCTACGTTCGCCTGGCCGGCGTGTGGTGGGGCTTTCCGGGACTGTCTTTCGCCATGGATGGCGAAAGTCAAGCGACCAGGGACGGCTCGAGCGGGTCCCGGAAAGCCCCACCACATGGCGGTCCTCCTCCCAGGCCAAAAACAGTCAGGCCTGCTTCATCTTATCGGTATAAGGCGGCCATCCCAGCGGCTTGCCGGCCAGTACATGCAGGTGGATGTGGAAGACCGTCTGGCCCGAATTTTCGCCGCAGTTCATCACCACTCGATAGCCGTCGTCGGCAAATCCCTGCTCTTTGGCAATTTTTGCCGCCACCACATACAGGTGCCCGACCAGTTCGCGGTCATCTTCGGTGATGTCGTTGATGGTGGCGATGGGCTTCTTGGGGATGACCAGGAAATGCACCGGCGCCTGAGGGTTGATGTCGCTGAACGCCAGGCTGAGGTCGTCCTCGTAGAGGATGTCGGCGGGGATTTCCCGGTTGATGATCTTGGTGAAAATCGTCTCTGACATACGGGCTCCTTGGTGTTTGTTCGGGTTGTCGGGTTACAACTGGCCCAGGCCGGGTAACCGGGCGGCGAGCTGTCGCACAACGGCTGGCAGTTCGTCGTCGATGCCCATGGCGTACCGTGCTACCCGGTTGCGGGCGAAGGGCAGGGCGCGGGCAGCGCCCAGGCCCAGGTTTCTCAGCAGGTGCACGGGCGGTATCCGGTTACTGAACAGATGGTAAAACAGGTCCATGGTCATCATCATCCGGCGGTTGGCAGGTCGGCGCTGCTGTTCGTAGCGGGCCAGCCAGCGTTCGGAGGAAAGGTCGTCGCCGGCCCGTTTGGCTTCACGCAGTAGCATCTGCAGGCACTGGGCGTCCTGGAAGCCCAGGTTGACCCCCTGGCCGGCCAGGGGGTTGATGGTGTGCGCGGCATCGCCGGCCAGAACCACGCGGCCCGCGAAATAGTGTTTGGCATGCTGGCGGGCAATGGGGAAGGAGGCTTTCCGGTCGATATGCGTGAGCGGTGGCAAGTCAGCCGGGAAACCGGACTGGATCTCCGCCATCAGCTCGGCGTCGTCCAGTGATTTCAGGCGGGCCAGTTCATCCGGTGCGTCGTACCAGACCAGCGAGGCCCAGCTTTCGCCCGGGTGGTTGTCGCCGGCGGTGTGCAGGGGCAGGAAGGCTCTGGGCCCGCTGGGGAGGAAGCCCTGCCAGGTGATGTCTTCCACCGGCCCCTGATAGCGCACCGAAATCACCATGGCCTGCTGGCTGTACTGGTTGCGGGTGGTGCCGATGCCCGCCAGTTCCCGGACCCTGGAACGGGCGCCGTCGGCACCGATAATCAGGGCGGCAGTCAGCGTCTGGCCGTCGTCCAGGGTGACCGTCGCCGAGTGCTCGTCCTGCTGCAGCGACGCCACGCCCTGGCCATGGATGAGCGTAACCGAGGGCTGCGCCTCGGCACTCTGCCACAGCGCCTGCTGGGTAATGGCGTTTTCGACAATGTGGCCCAGATGCGGCGCGCCAAGCTCGCTGGCATCGAACGCCACTTCAGCCAGGCGACCGGGAATCAGGGTCTGCAGGGGATGACGGGTTTCGTCCCAGACCGCCAGCCGTCGATAGGGGGTGGCGCGCATCTGTCGAATGGCTTGCCAGGCGCCGAGGCTATCCAGGTAACGCTCACTGCCAGCACTCAGGGCCGAGACCCGAATGTCCGGGCGTTCGTCTGGATTGAACAAGGGGGGCGGTGCGCGGTCCACCACGGCCACACTGAATCCGGCCTGGCCAAGACCGGTGGCCAGGGCAGCGCCTACCATACCGGCGCCGACCACCACGATATCAAAGGCTTGAGTCATATCGGTTTCCTGTCTGATGCGCCCAGTTTACGCGATGACGGCGGCCAGACAAGAGACCGGTTTCAAGCCGGTACAGCCAGGCTCAGTAACCGGCTGCGCCGGACACCCGCTCCTTGGCCACCTGTTCCGGCTGCCGGCGCCCCTTGGCCAGCCAGGCGGGCTTCTGGGCTCCGGGTTTGGTGAAACCCTGGTTAAGTACCATGGGCTGCACAAGCGACAGGAAGTCGCTGGTTTTCATATGCACGGATTCGGTGTGACTGCCGGCGGCAAAGGCCAGCTCCGGTTGTTCCGTCAGGACTTCGGCGCAGTAGACCGTCATGCCGAAGAGATTGCCGAACGGGGGCATGGCCCCGACTTCGCAGTCCGGGAAACGATCCTGGAATTCCTGTTCATCGGCCAGATCAACGAAATCGGTGTCGAGTATCCGCGATAGTCTGTCCCAGCGGATGCGCCAGGTGGCGGGCATCACCAGCATGGCCATCTTGCCATCCAGCTCTATGATCACGGTTTTCACCACGCGGTCGCCGGCGATCTTCACATGGTGAGCCAGTTCCTGGGCAGTGAACGCGGGGGGATGGGACAGGCACATATACTCCACGCCTGCTTCGTCGAGGAATTCCTTCAACTGCTGTACCGGCATAGTGACAACCTCCTACCAGCAATGACAGCGTTCCGGAGCCTGTGATGGTTCAGGTGCCTGGCCCCGATGGGCTGGTGGGGCGCGATGGCCCCACCATTACTGCTCAGCTTAGTTGAGGTTACGCAGTTTGCGAGTAACCGGATGTATCAATGAGAAACCGATCACTCGTGCTTGTAGAGATGCACGTCCCGCTGCGGGAACGGAATGGTGATGTCTTCCTTGTCGAAGGCTTTCTTCACGCGCTCGTGCATGTCCCAGTAGACCGGCCAGAGATCGTCGGTCTTGGTCCACGGGCGCACGATGATGTTCACCGAGTTGTCACCCAGTGAGCCCACCGAAATTCTCGGCGCCGGCTCCGGCAGAACCCGCTCGTCTTCATCCAGCAGCTGTTTGATCACGGCCCGTGCCTTGTCGATGTCGTCGCTGTAGGAAATGCCGAAGGTCATGTCGCAACGACGGGTGTCGTAGAAGCTGACATTCACCAGCGTGGCATTGGACAGGCTGCCGTTGGGGATGACGATACGGCGGTTGTCGAAGGTGTCGACGATGGTATACAGAATGCTGATTTCGCGAACAGCGCCCAGGTAGCCCTGGGCTTCAATGGTGTCGCCCACCTTGAACGGCTTGAAGATCAGGATGAGCACCCCGCCTGCGAAATTACCCAGGCTGCCCTGCAGCGCCAGGCCAACGGCCAGGCCGGCGGCACCGATGATGGCCACGAACGAGGTGGTGGCAATGCCAACCATGGAGGCCACGGAAATCAACAGCAGGATCTTGAGAATGGCGCCGATCAGGCCGCACAGGAACTTGTTAAGCGTCGGATCCTTCTTGCCGAGCTTGTTGTCCAGCACGCCCACGAAGCGGTTGATCAGCCACAGACCAACGACCAGCGTGACAACCGCCAACACCACCTTCGGGGCGTAGGTCATCACCAGGGCCATGGCCTGGTTCATGAGTTCCGAGGCACTGCCATCAGCGCCGAAAAGGTTTTCCATGGAGGACTCCTTGTTCATTGGTGTTTTTCATAAGTGTTCGAGAAACCGACAAAATCCTGCAGCCAGCTGATTTGCCATCCACTTGTTATAGCAGACGAGTATGTACTTTGTCTGGCGCAGGCCCTTTTTATGCCCGGGAGTCTACGTGCCCGAGTGAGCGTTGGCCCAGTCGGTAAGGGCCCGGGGGCCTCCGCGGACAAGAATCCGGCCTTCCTTCTGGCTCAGCTGGTAGTCGTACATGGGGTCGTAATAATCCCGCAGAAGGGCCTCAATCCAGGCGTTGTGACCCTGCACCTGGCCATCCAGCTGCTGTTGCTCGAGGGCCTGTTCCATCAGCGCCCGGAGCTCCCGGTGACGTTCCCCACCCAGACGTTTGCGAATCCGGTCCAGGGCACTGAGCAGGTAATCCCGGAAATTGAGCCAGCCGGCCTCCGGGCCGTCGCGTTCGGTGTAATCCGCGAGCATGCCTTCCACATAGTCTTCACGGATGATAGCCACGCGCTCGTCCATGGGTTGTTCCAGGATCATCAGGGGGGAGGCGGCCATACGCGCCCTCAGCGATTCGGGCAGGGCACAGCGGCCTACCAGGCGGCTTTCGTCTTCCAGGTAGATGGGGCCGCCCACGAGGTGGTGGGCCTTGAGCATCGCGACTGCCAACCGGTTCTCGAAGTCGATCTGCGAGGGCTGTGGCGTCACCTGCCGTCCGAAACTGGATCCGCGGTGATTGGCCAGGCCTTCCAGGTCCACCGGGTTGGGGAGTTGTCTGAGAACCCGGGTCTTGCCGGTGCCGGTGCGGCCGCTGACGATCCGGAAATTGCCGGATTCGATCCGGGCCTCAAGGCTGTCAATCAGGAAGCGGCGCAGGGCCTTGTAGCCGCCCTTGACCAGCGGGTAATTGATGCCGGCGTCCCGGATCCATTGCTGGGTCAGCCGCGACCTCAAGCCGCCGCGGAAACAGAACAGGTAACCGTCGGGGTGCTGAGCGACAAACCGTTTCCAGGCTTCGATGCGCTGGGCCTTGATGTCACCGGAAACCAGCTGGTGCCCCAGCTCGATGGCTTTGTCCTGGCCCTTTTCCTTGTAGCAGATGCCGACCCGATGGCGTTCTTCGTCGTTCATCAGCGGCGCGTTGGTGGCGCTGGGAAAGCTGCCGCGGGAATACTCCACCGGTGCCCGAACGTCCAGCAGGGGGGTGTCGTTCAGGAACAGGGCGAGGTAGTCGTCGGTGTCGGGTCTGCTTGCCATGTCAGGGTCTGGATGGTTATCAATTGAAGGCGGGCAGTATAGCGAAAACCGGCCAATTCTGCTCACACCCGGCGGGGTGGGCTACAATACCCGGCTTTCCGGAACCGGGAGTGGAAAACATGTGGACACAGCGCCTGAATCACCATCTGCGTCAGACCCTCACGCGTGGTCGTGTGGCGGTCTCCCACCCGGCCGGCTGCCCGCAGATTGCCCTGTACCTGTTTGACCCCGGAGTGCTCGAGGGACCGCTATCCCACGAGGAAGCCCAGGCGGTGGTGGCGGAGCCCGCGTACTGGTCCTTTTGCTGGGCCAGTGGCCAGGTATTGGCGCAGTGGATCCTGGATAACCCGCACTGGGTGGCGGGCAAGCGGGTACTGGATTTCGGCTCGGGGTCCGGTGTTGGGGCTGTTGCCTCGGCCCTGGCCGGGGCCCGTCAGGCGATTGCCTGCGACACCGACCCGGCTGCCCTGGACGCCGCCCGGGCGAACGCGGAACTCAATGGTGTTGAGATCGGCCTGTGTGACGATTGGGATAACCGACCCGCCGGGCTGGATGTCGTGACCGCTGCCGATGTGTTGTACGATCCGGAGAACCGGCCCCTGCTGGGTGTGTTTCGTGAATCGGCGGGACGGGTTCTTCTGGCGGATTCCCGAATGAAGGTGCTTGGTGACGACGGCTACCACAAGCAGGCAACCATCGAGGCCCGGACCTGGCCGGACTTGCATGAATTCGAGGAGTTTAATCGGGTGCGGATCTACCTGGCCGGCGAGTGAACCCGGGGGTATTGAAAAAAATAAAGGGCAACGTGTAGTTGCCCTTTCGGAACAGGTCGGCGCCTCCTTGCGCATTGGGCAACAGCCGTGTTGCCAGATCCCTATGCCACTCCCTGGTGCCAGCCTCCGAGCCGGCAATCCGAATAGTTATCCCTTAAGCGAGGCGTCCCTGTGTCCTTGCCTCTCCCTGCACTCCGTGCCGGGGAGCATCCAATGCGGCGTCCTTTTCCCTGTCATCCCTGACGTAAACACTATAACAATCGGCTTTTGACAATCGTGTGAACTGTGCACCCTTGCTCGCACCTTGCTCAGCCCTGAAATCCAATAAAATATGGTTATCAACAGGTTAGGTTTTCTTTTAGGGGCATCGGTTCTGCGCGCGTACGCGATAACACTGTGGGATCGCACACGCTTGTAGGAAATGTCTCACAAAGATTCGGGCGATCGTCTCAAGTCCGAGGCTTTGGTGCTGCGAACGCCGGGCCAGGGCAGCAGGCCGATGACGATACCCGCGCCGTCTGCTGCCAGATCGGCCAGGGAGAAATCCCGGTACGGCAGGGTCGCCTGGACCAGTTCGATGGCCAGGCCAAAGAACAGAAGACCCGGCACGAACCAGCGGGCACCCAGTTCGGGCCAGGCCAGGCGCGTCAGAATGGTGAGCTCGGCAAACGCGATCAGGTGGTTGATTTTGTCGCTGGGTGCCGACGGCACCGGGTACGGGTTGGCGGTGGTGGCGAGGAACGCAATGGCGACCAGCGAGAGTACCAGGGCGCCACGCCAGAGTGGCCGGCAGTTCAGTACCCGGTTCAGCGTGGATCGAAGTCGGTGTCGGTCTGCTTGCGGACGGTTTACTGCCATGTCTGGGAAGTCCTGGGTGCGCGCGGGCTGTGGGAACGGTATCAACATGATATGCTTTGCGGCCCGTCAATGTCATGGAAGCGGAGGTCCTGCCGGCGATGCTCAAGGGTAACTTTTTTCGTGGATTGGGCTACCTGGGTGAAGGTTTCCGACTGATCCGGCAGCCGGGTCTTCGGTTGTTCGTGATCATACCGCTGGTCATCAACATTCTGCTCTTCGGTCTTCTGTTCGTGTTCCTTGGTGAGCTTTTCGCTGGCCTGATTGCCGCTGCCATGGCCTGGCTGCCGGACTGGGCCTGGTTGCAGTCGCTGGACTGGCTGTTCTGGATTCTGTACGGGGCGGTGATCGTGCTGATGCTGGCCTACGGCTTCGTGATTGTTGCCAATCTGATTGGCTCACCCTTTTACGGGTATCTCGCCGAGCTGACCGAGAAACATCTGACCGGCCAGGAAGTCAGTACCGATGAAAGCTGGGCGGCTATTATCAAGGACATCCCCCGGGCCCTCTGGCGGGAAGTACAGAAGATTCTTTATTACCTGCCCCGCGCCATCGGATTGCTGATCATCGGCCTGATTCCTGTGGTCAACCTGGTGGCCGCCGTGCTGTGGTTCCTGTTTAACAGCTGGATGATGGCGTTGCAGTACGTGGATTACCCGGCGGACAACCACAAGGTCAGCTTCCCGGCCCTGCGCCGTCTGCTGGGTGATACCCGGTTGTCAGCCTTCGGCTTCGGCCTGCCAGTGGCGCTGGCCGCCATGGTCCCGGTACTGAACCTGTTTGTGGTGCCGGCCGCTGTGTGCGGCGCTACGGCTTACTGGGTGCGTGAGAACGGCGCTACACGAACTTGATTGCTGTCTTTCTGGAGGTTTCTTGGATACATCGGAATTTGTGATCGGCCAGCGCTGGGTCAGTCACAGCGATACCGCACTTGGCCTGGGCATTGTGACCGACATCTCCGGTCGTCGCGTCACCCTCGGCTTTCCTGCCGCCGATGAAGAGCGCACCTACGCCATTGATAATGCGCCTCTGTCCCGCATCATCTACCAGATAGGTGAGCAGATCGAAACCTTTGACGGCACCCGGTATATCGTGCGAGCGGTGGAAGATCGCGGCGGGGTGCTGATCTATCACGGCGACAACGGAGGCGACCTGCAGGAGATCTCCGAGGTGAAGCTGGCCGGATCGGTCAACTTCTCGGCGCCGCACCAGCGCCTGTTTGCCGGCCAGTTCGATCGCAATGGCGCTTTTCGCCTACGATACGCCACCCTTCAGCACATGGACCGCCTGCGGGCGTCGCCTGCCCAGGGACTCATTGGCGCGCGAACCCAGCATCTGGCCCACCAGATCTACATCGCCCACGAAGTGGCCCGCCGGCATGCCCCTCGGGTGCTGCTTGCCGACGAAGTGGGCCTGGGCAAGACCATCGAGGCCGGCCTGATCCTGCACTATCAGTTGCAGACCGGACTGGCCAAGCGGGCCCTGATCGTGGTGCCGGACTCGCTGACGCACCAGTGGCTGGTGGAAATGCTTCGGCGTTTCAACCTGCGCTTTTCCATTGTCGATCAGAGTCGTTACGACGCCCTCAAGGAGGACGAAGACGATGTCGATGCCCTGGTGAACCATGTGTTCGGCGATTCGCTCTCGGTCAACCCGTTCGAAAGTGAGCAACTGGTGTTGTGCAGCCTGGATTTCCTGGTGAACAGTGAGCAGGCCCGTGACGATGTTCTGCAGGCGGACTGGGATCTGAGCATTGTTGACGAGGCCCACCATCTGGTCTGGAGCCCGGAACAGCCGAGTCTGGAATATCAGGTGGTCGAGCAGTTGTCTGCGAGGAGTCGCGGTCTGCTGTTGCTGACCGCGACGCCTGAACAGGTGGGCGTGGCCAGCCACTTTGCCCGGCTGCGTCTTCTGGATCCCGCACGGTTCCACGATCTGGAGGCTTTCCGGGAGCAGGAGCAGCACTACGAACTGATCAATCAGGTGGTCCGCCGTCTCCAGGATCCAGGCAGTGACATTGGCGAGGACGACCGTGAACGCTTGCGCCAGTGGCTGGGTGATGAGCTGGATCAGCTGCTGGCGGGCAACAATCCGCGCCAGTCGGTGATCGATGCGTTGCTGGATCGTCACGGTACAGGCCGTGTGCTGTTCCGCAATACCCGGGCGGCGGTCCAGGGCTTCCCAGAGCGTGTCCCTGAGCCTGTTTCCCTGCCATGCCCGTCCATGTACGAGTCTCGGGCCTGGGGTGTGGCCGGGCTGGCGCCGGAGCAACAGGTGCCGGAGGAACAGTGGCTGGCGGAGGATCCCCGGGTGGCCTGGCTGGAGAAAACCCTGGTAAGCCTGCGGCCTGCGAAAGTGGTTGTGATCTGCGCCCGGGCAGAGACGGCCATGGCCCTCGAACACTACCTGCAGCTGCGCGCCGGTATTCGCAGTGCCGCGTTCCATGAACACCTGAGCCTACTGGAGCGGGACCGGGCTGCCGCGTATTTTGCCGACAGTGAACAGGGCGCCCAGGCGCTGATCTGCTCCGAGATTGGCAGCGAGGGCCGCAACTTCCAGTTTGCCCATCATCTGGTGCTGTTCGACCTTCCCGCCAACCCGGACCTGCTGGAGCAGCGCATCGGTCGACTGGACCGCATAGGCCAGACCGAACGCATCCGCATTCATATACCTTATCTGGCGGGAACCAGCCAGGAAGTCCAGTTCCGCTGGTTCCACGAGGGGCTCAGTGCCTTCGCCGAAAGCTGCGCGGTGGGCGTGACTGTTCAGGAAACGGTGCAGGATCTGTGGCAGCAGGCAATTGACGGCGACCAGGAAGCCGTTGCCGGGCTGGTGGAGGCATCGGCCTCGGAAACCGCCCGGCTCAAAACCCTGTTGCAGAACGGCCGCGACGCCCTGATCGAGCTCAATTCCTGTCGACCAGAGGTGGCCGGAACGCTGATTGAGGCTATTGAAGCCGAAGAGGCCGAGGCCCCGGTGAGGGATTATATGATGCAGGCTTTTGACATTCTCGGAGTGGATGTGGAAGACCATGCCGAACACTCCGACATTCTGCGCCCGGGTGAGCAGTACCAGGCCGGCCATGTGGCCGAGCTGCCCGAGGATGGCATCACCGTTACCTGGAGCCGACAGAATGCGCTTGAGCGCGAGGATCTGGCCTTCATGAGCTGGGAGCATCCGATGGTGACCGGGGTGATGGACTCGGTCACCAGCTCGGGTCTGGGCAAGGCGGCGCTCGCCAGCCTGTCGGTCAAGGCGCTGCCACCGGGCACCCTGCTGATGGAAGCGCTGTTCACCGTACACTGCCCGGCACCCGAGGCGCTCCAGCTGACCCGTTACCTGCCGGTATCGCCCCTCCGGCTACTGGTGGATGTCAACGGCAAGGAGCTCTCGGCGGCGCTGCCTCACGAGCGACTCAACGAACTCTGTGCCAATATACGTCGGCGCACGGCCCAGGCCATCGTGCCGCAGATCCGGCCCCAGGTAGAGACCATGGTGGATCATGTGGAGCGCCTGTCCGGGCCCCATCTGGAGCCTCTGAAAGCGCAAGCGCTGGAACAGCTGTCGGCTCGTTTCGAGCCCGAGATCCGTCGCCTCGAGGCGCTCAGGAAGATCAACCCGACGGTGCGTGAGGAAGAAATCCAGTATTTCCGGGATCAGTTCGATTCGGCCCGCGAGGCGATTGGTCACGCCACCCTGGCACTGGAGGGTATTCGGGTAATTGTGACCCAGTAGTCATGGCTCAACAGTCGTAACCTGCTGACTCCCGGGCAGTTGCTGGCCAGTCATAATCTGATGCGGTACTGTGGGCGTACCTACTTTAGTCTAAGAGCTTCACTAACCATGGATGACAGAGAGAACCTATGATGACTTTCATTCTGTTTGTCGCGGCGCTGGCCGGCCTGTTGATCGTGATGCGGCGCGAGGCTGGTGCCAAATCGGCCATTGGCGTTCTGCTGGTTACCGGCCTCCTGTCCCTGTTCTTCGCCTCAGGATGGCTGGCGCTGATACTGCTTGCCGGCGCAGCGGTAACCGCCGCCGCTGGCCTGCCTGGCTTTCGCCAGAGCTGGCTTACTCCGCGTATTTTTGCCACCTTCAAGAAGGTGGCGCCCCGGGTATCCGATACCGAGAAGGTGGCGCTGGAAGCCGGCACCGTGGGCTGGGACGGTGAACTGTTCACCGGCCGTCCGGACTGGCACAACCTGCTGATCAACCGGCATACCGGGTTGACCGAGGAAGAGCAGGCATTTGTTGACAACCAGTGCGCCCAGGCCATTGCCATGTGCAACGCCTGGGACGTGGCGGTGGAGCGTGCCGACCTGCCCAAGGAGCTCTGGGATTTCCTGAAGAAGGAAAAGTTCTTCGGCATGATCATCCCGAAGGAATACGGGGGCCTGGAATTCTCCGCCAAGGCCCAGACGGCGGTGTTGCAGAAGCTGGCAGCCAACGAATCGCTGATGGTGTCGGTAGGCGTGCCCAACTCCCTCGGCCCGGGCGAGCTGCTGGTCAAGTACGGTACCGAGGAACAGAAGAACCATTACCTGCCACGCCTGGCCGATGGCCGTGAAATTCCGTGTTTCGGGCTGACGGGCCCGAGGGCGGGGTCAGACGCCACATCGCTGCCGGATACCGGGATCGTGTGCAAACAGAAAGTCGGTGGCAAGGAAGTCGTCGGTATCCGCCTGAACTTCGAGAAGCGCTGGATTACCCTGGCGCCCATCGCCACGGTGGTGGGGCTGGCTTTCCGGATGTTCGATCCGGACGGCCTGCTCGGCGATACCAAGGATTACGGCATTACCTGCGCCCTGATTCCTCGTGACACCAAGGGCATGGAAATCGGTCGCCGCCACTGTCCCATTGGCAGTCCGTTCCTGAACGGGCCGATCAAGGGCAAGGACGTGTTCATTCCACTGGATTACATTATCGGTGGCGTGGATATGGCCGGCCAGGGCTGGCGCATGCTGGTTGAATGCCTGTCGGTGGGGCGTTGCATCACCCTGCCATCCGGCGCCGCGGGCGCCGCGGCCTATTCCGTTGGCACCGCCGGTGGCTTCACCCGCATTCGCCGCCAGTTCAATACCCCGGTGGCGGATATGGAAGGGGTGCAGGAACCCCTGGCCCGGATTGCGGCCAAGACCTACATTGCCCAGTCGGCGGTGAATCACACCGCCAACATGATCGACAAGGGCGAGAAGCCGTCAGTGCCCTCGGCAATCCTCAAGTATCACCTGACCGAGTTCCAGCGCGGTGTCCTCACTGACGCCATGGATGTGCACGGTGGCAAGACCGTGACCCTGGGGCCGCGCAACTACCTGGGCATTGGTTACAGTGGTGCTGCGGTCTCGATCACCGTGGAAGGCGCGAACATCATGACCCGCAGCCTGATGATCTTCGGCCAGGGCGCTATCCGCTGCCATCCCTATGTGCTGAAGGAACTGGCGGCGAAGGACAACGACGATATCGATGCCTTCGACGACGCTTTCTTCGGTCACGCCGGCCTGATCTTTGGGAATGCAGCCCGTGCCTTTACCCAGGCCCTGGGTCTTGGCCGTGCTGACGTGCCCTTCGACAGTGCCAGCCGGAAGTATGCCCAGGCGGTGTCGCGCTTCAGCGCGGCCTTCGGGCTGTGTTCAGACGCGGCCATGACCACTCTGGGCAGCGAACTGAAAATGCGCGAGCTGATCTCGGCACGTCTTGGCGACATGCTGTCCAACCTGTACTTGGCCTCCATGGTGCTCAAGAACTGGCACGAGACCCAGCCGGTGGAAGGTGAAAAGGAGGCGATGGAGTACAGTCTGGAGCTGCTGCTCTACCGCACCGAGAATGCTCTGGATGAATTCCTGCAGAACCTGCCCAACCGCGCCGTCGCTCTGGTGCTGCGGGCGGTAACCATGCCGCTGGGACGTCGCTGGGACAGCCCGCACGACGATCTGGCGCGCAAACTGGCCCGGGCCATCTCCACGGATACGCCGATTCGTAGCAAGCTGCTCGCCAGCGTCTGGACCACCAACGGCGAAGGCCCTGAGGATAACCCGGTGGCCACCTACAACAGCCTGCTCAAGGATTACGACAAGGCCGAGCAGCTGTACCGCAAGGCAACCAAGGCCTACGCCAAGGGCGAGCTGCCGATGACCGCACTGCATCCGGAAGAGCGCTTTGAAGCGGCGCTTGAGGCCGGCATCTTTACCAAGGAGGAGGCGGATTTCATGCGCCGGTATGAGGTTCAGGTGCTGGAGATGCTTACGGTCGACGACTTCGAGTTCAATGCCTTCGCGCAGAACAAGAAGTCAGTGATCAACCACAATCCGGCCTGATCGGAGGCTGATCGGGATGTGGTGGTCGGTATTCGCGGTCAGTGTTGGCGCTGTCATTGGCGCCAACCTCCGCTGGGCCCTGGGGTTGTGGCTGAACACCACCTACCACGCGGTGCCTTATGGCACCCTGGTGGCCAACCTCAGTGGTGGCTGGCTGATCGGTCTGCTGATCGGTTATTTCAGTCATGGCACCACGCTGGCCCCGGAATGGCGGCTGTTTGCCATCACCGGGCTGTGTGGTGCCCTGACCACCTTCTCGACCTTCTCCCTGGAAATGTTCGCGGCCATCCAGGAAGGCAAATGGGCCATGGCCCTGACCGGCATTCTCGCCCACGTGATCGGTTCCATCCTGATGACGGCACTGGGTCTGTACACCTTTACGTTGCTGAAGGGATGATGGGTACCTCTACCTACATGAATTATTGAAAAATACCCTTGGCAAGCCTCGGATTCAGGAGTAGAGTGCAAGGCGTAGGAAAGAATCAGTAAAGCATTTCATGAATAAGACGTACCTCCGTAGTTAGTAGTGACCGTCCTGTTTTTGATTCCGCGATTTCTGTTTTTCCGCAAAACGCCGACCCGGCACCATGGAGGTGCATGGCGGCAGATAATATGATTGATTTCAGGAAGTTTACGTATGTCTACTACTACCGGTACTGTTAAGTTCTTCAACGAAGCGAAAGGCTTTGGCTTTATCACTCGTGAAGGCGGCCCGGACGTTTTCGTTCACTACAGCGCTATTCAGGGCAGCGGTTTCAAGACTCTGGCTGAAGGCCAGCAGGTCGAGTTCACCGTTACCCAGGGCCAGAAAGGTCCTCAGGCGGAGAACGTTGTTGCCCTTTAATCCCTGAGGGATTCGGCAACATCCGCAAAAAGGCAGCTTCGGCTGCCTTTTTTTGTGGCCGTGACCCGTCCTGAAATACGTTGTCATCTGGAGATGCAGAGATGGACAACGTCACTCCCACCCGCAAGAAGCGCACGCAGCGTGATTACAACCTGGGCTTTAAATTAGCGGTTGTTGATCAGGTCGAAAAAGGCGAGCTCACCTATAAACAGGCCCAAAGGACCTACGGCATTCAAGGGCGCAGCACGGTTCTCACTTGGCTGCGCAAGCATGGTAGATTGGACTGGTCCCTGCCGAGGAACTCGCCCATGAACCGATCCCAGGAAACGCCCGAGCAGAAGATCAAGCGACTTGAAAAAGAGCTAGAAGATGAGCGTCTTCGCAATCTCCTGCTCAATGAGATGGTCGATATTATGGATCGGGAATACGGAGCCGGTCTGCGAAAAAAGTATTTATCCAAGGAGCGCGTACGCTGCAAGCAAAAGGCAAAGTAAGCCTGAGCAAAAGCTGCTCGCTCTTTGGAGTAACACGCCAGGCGGTTTATCAGCGTCTTCAGCGGCGGAGAAGGCGCCAAAGTGAGCTGGAGCCGGTTAAAGCGCTTGTGCAGCAGATTCGAAAACGATTGCCGCGACTGGGAACACGCAAGCTGTATTATCTGTTGCGCGAAGAATTTCAGGCCCTTGGCATCAAGCTGGGTCGAGATGGTTTGTTTGATTACCTGCGTCAGCACCAGTTACTGGTTCATCCGAAGAAAAACTATACGAAAACAACCGACAGCCGCCATTGGATGAGGAAGCATCCCAACCTGTTTGCAGGATGTGAGCTGCATCGTCCCGAGCAGGTCTTCGTGAGCGATATCACCTACGTCGAAACAGATGAGGGGGTGCATTATCTATCCCTGGTTACGGATGCCTTCTCACGCAAGATCATGGGCCATAACCTCAGTCACGAGATGAAAGCTTCCGATACCGTGGCCGCGCTGAACCAGGCCGTCCGTCATCGTATGACCGACCAACCCCTGATACATCATTCGGATCGAGGCATCCAATACTGCTCTTCTCTGTACCAAGGAGTGCTGCGGAAACATCAGATTCGGCCATCCATGACCGATGGGTATGATTGCTACCAGAATGCTCTTGCTGAGCGGATCAACGGCATCCTCAAGCAGGAGTTCCTGATCAATCGATGTCGAACCTTTGCCGAGTTGGGCGTACTGATCAAGGAGTCTGTTGATGCCTATAATACCTACAGGCCACACCTCAGCCTCGGCATGAAAACGCCACAAGAGGTACATGAAAAAGCCAGCACCCGAGGGGAGCTGGCTTCAACAAAAACCGTCAACGTATATTAGGACGGGTCACCGGCTATTGTCGGCCCCGTTGGCAGACTTTGTGATTCTGCCGCTGCCGTGTAAGCTTTTCACCCTGTCGCTCGTTTAATCAGAAGTCGAGATCTTCAGGAAACGTTCATGCTCCGAGTGTTCAAAGCCGCCTGGATTCTGTCCTGGGCAAGTCTGCTTACCCTGATTCTGTTCCTGCCAATCGTGGTTGCCGCTCTGGTAGGCCGGCGGGGAGATGCCGCGTTCCGGGGTACCCAGATCTTCGCCTGGGTGATCCTCAAGGTCTGCGGAATCCGCCTGCGGGTGCGGGGCAGGGAAAACATCGAGCCCGGCCAACGTTACGTCATCCTGAGCAACCACGCCTCCTACTTCGACCCTCCTGCCCTGGTGCTGGCCCTGGGGCTGCAGTATCGATGGGTAATCAAGAAGGAGCTGCGCAAGGTGCCGCTGTTTGGCCTGGCACTGGAAACTTCCCGCAATCTGTTCATCGACCGGTCCAAAGGCGGGGATGCCCTGGAGAGCATCAAGCGCGGCGTGGCGCAGTTACCCGACGGCACCAGCATACTGATCTTCCCCGAGGGCACCCGATCGTGGGACGGAAAGCTGCTGCCGTTTAAGAAGGGTGGTTTCGTGATTGCCGCCGATGGCCAGTTGCCCATTCTGCCGGTAACCATCCGCGGCTCGCACCAGCGCCTGCCCAAAGGGCATGCGGCGTTCTCCCCGGGCGAGATTGAGGTGGTTATTCATCCGCCGATGGCCACCGGCACCCTGGCCATCGACGATCTCATGACTGACGTACGCAACAGTATTGCCTCGTCGCTCTGAGCCCCCTGGACTTATTGCGCGAAGATATCCTCATAGAAACGCATGGTGCCCTCCCATGAGCGGGTAGCGGCCTCTTCGTTGTATCCCACGGGCATGCCGAACTCCTCGGCAAACTTGTCCGCCCCGGGGTTCGTGAACGAATGGAGTACGCCGGGGAAGGTCACCAGGGTAAGGTCTACCCGGGCATCCTGCATTTCCTTGACCAGACCGGCCACCTGGTCGGACGGTACCATTTTGTCGGCGCCGCCGGTGTAGACCTGAACCCGCGCCTTGACGGTTCCCGGCTCGGCGGTCAACGGACTGCCCAGGGCGCCATGGAAACTCACCACGCCGTCCAGGTCTACGCCCAGCCTTGCCATGTTCAGCACCACGGCGCCGCCAAAACAGTAACCCTGGGCGGCAATCCGTGACCCATCGACGGTTTCGTGATTCTGAAGAATCTCTTTGGCCTTGAGGAATCGGGCCTTGACCTGCTCAATGTCTTTGGTGGCTTCCTGCATGAACTTCTGGGCCGTGTCAGGGTGGTCTGCCAGCTTGCCCGAGCCATACATGTCGAGGGCAAACGCCGTGTAGCCGGCGGCAGCCAGTCGCTCTGCCTGCTCCCGCGCAAACTCGTTGTGCCCCCACCACTCGTGAACGACCAGCACGCCGGGGCGCTTGTTCTCGCTATCGTCATCCCAGGCCATGTAGCCGGTGAAGGTGGTGTCGCCAATGCTGTACTCAATCGTTTTGGTCTGCATATCCGCCAGTGCCTGTGTACCTGCCAGAGAGAGTGAAAGGGTAGTGGCGGCGACCGCCAGTGTCAGTTTTGTCATGGTGAATCCTGCTCCTTTTGGTAGAGGTTTTCAGTCCGGTTATCTACGCCCGGAACCGGTAAACCGATGCAATCAGTTGCCCGCTCAGTATAGGCCGGTTTGTCTACACTGAAGCAGAAGCATTCAGTTTCATCCGTCAAACTCACTCTTGGACAGTGGAGGTTGCGCATGAAAATTGGCGTACCCAGGGAAATCAAGAACCGTGAATACCGGGTCGGAATGACGCCGGCAGCGGTCCAGGAACTGACCGGCCATGGCCATGACGTCCTGGTGCAAAGTGGTGCCGGCAACGCCATCGGTTTCTCCGACGAGGACTACCGGCAGGCCGGCGCCAGTGTCGTGGACGATGCGACCGAGGTGTTCCGGGCGTCAGAGCTCATCGTCAAGGTGAAGGAGCCCCAGGCCGAAGAGCGGGCACTGCTGACGCCCGAGCATACCCTGTTTACCTACCTGCACCTGGCCCCGGACAAGGCCCAGACGGACGACCTGGTCAACTCCGGCGCCACCTGCATTGCCTACGAAACGGTCACCGACCGGGCCGGTCGACTGCCCCTGCTGGCGCCCATGTCGGAAGTGGCCGGGCGCATGTCAATCCAGGCAGGCGCCCACTGCCTGGAAAAGGCCCTCGGTGGTCGCGGCGTACTGCTCGGCGGTGTACCCGGGGTCAGTCCCGCCCGGGTGGCGGTGGTTGGCGGCGGTGTGGTGGGGCAGAACGCCATCGCCATGGCCGTTGGCCTCGGCGCTCAGGTAACGGTACTGGATCGCAATCTCGACGTATTACGCGCCCTCGACCAACACTACGGCAACCGTATAACCACGCTGTTCTCCACCGCCCAGACCCTCGACGAAACCGTCACCGCAGCCGATCTCGTGATTGGCAGCGTGCTGATTCCAGGTGCCTCTGCCCCCAAGCTGATTACCCGGGACATGGTGCGCCGGATGCCGGAGGGCAGTGTGATTGTGGACGTGGCCATCGACCAGGGGGGATGTGCGGAAACCTCCCGGGCAACCACGCACGACGATCCGGTGTATCTTGTCGACGGTGTGGTACATTACTGCGTGGCCAACATGCCCGGCGCGGTGGCGCGAACCTCAACACTGGCTTTGAACAATGCCACCTTGCCGTTCGTAATAGCATTGGCTAACAAAGGGCCGGATCGGGCAATGAAGGAGGACCCCCATCTGCGGACGGGGTTGAACGTCACCGCAGGCAAGGTCACGTACAGGGAAGTGGCAGAAGCCACCGGGCATCCTTATACAAACCCTGAATCCCTGCTGGGATCCTGAGCGACAAGCACTCGGAGACACCATGAAACTGATTGGATCCACCACTTCCCCCTACGTTCGGCGCATTCGCATCCTGCTGGACGAGGAGCCCTACGAGTTCGTGAACCTCAACATCTACGGCGAGGGCCGGGATGAGCTGAGGCGGAACAATCCGACCCTCAAGATTCCCGTCCTCGAGGACGGCGGTCAGGAGCTCTTCGACTCCCGGATCATTGCCCGTTACATCAGTGCCAAGCAGGGCCGGGATCCGCTGACCTGGGACCAGGAAAACCAGTTGACCATGATCGATGGCGCCAACGATTCCGCGGTCACGCTGCTCCTGTCAGAAAAGTCCGGTATCGATACCAGTCAGGATCTGATGTTCTACAACCTGCAACGGGAACGGATCATGACCACCCTGCGCACGCTGGCGGCGATGGTGGAGGATGGTCAGTTTGAGGAGTGGAACTACCCGGCGATCTGCCTGTATGCCCTTGTGGACTGGCTCGACTTCCGGGATCTGGTGGACTTCAGCGAGGTGGCCAGCCTGCTGGCGTTCCGCGACAGCCATCGTGAGTACCCGTGGGTGGCCGAGACCGACCCTCGCAAGGCCTGAAACCCGGTGGCCGGCGCTCGCCGGCCACTTGCCTTCTTTCTCTCGCTTTTTTCCGTGCAAGCTCTTTCCCATTCCGGTTTCTTGACTATAGTTAAGTCAAGGAACGGTTGCTGATCCGCCAGTTTCCGGATCCCGTAGTTCAAAATACCAACAACAGAGAAGAAGGGGGTTGTCCATGCTCCTGTCACATGCGTTCGGTCTCTTCACCCATCCTGATGAAGAGTGGGCTTCCATACGAAAAGAACATGAAACACCGCGCCGGGTTTACGTGGCCTACGTATTGATCCTGGCGGCCATCGCGCCTGTCTGCGCCTATATCTCCACAGCTTATTTTGGCTGGACGGTGGGCAATGAACGGCTGATCAAGCTGACGGAAATCAGTGCAATGCAACTCAGTGTGCTCACCTATCTGGCGATGCTGGTAGGGGTCTTTGCGCTTGGTTACGCAATCAACTGGATGGCCAGAACCTATGGCGCCAAGGAGGAGCATGTACCCTCCAACGGCATCGCCCTGGCGGCCTATTCCTGCACCCCGCTGTTCCTGGCAGGCTTTGCTTTGCTGTATCCGGTGCCCTGGTTCAATGCCATTGTGTTCCTGGTGGCTGCCTGCTACGGCGCCTGGCTGATGTACGACGGTCTGCCGATTGTCATGGGCATCGAGAAAGAGCGGGCGGTCATGTACGCGGGCGCACTTCTGACCGTTGCCCTGCTGATCCTGGTGTCCACACGGGTGGGGTCGGTCATCCTGTGGAACTTCGGTGTGGGTCCGGTGTTTGTCAGCGGCTAGCACCGCAGTCCAGAAAAGTACGAAGCAGAAGGGGAGCGTCTTGCTCCCCTTTTTTGTGGCCGAATGGTGGGCCCGGCAAACCGTTGTGATTGGCTTGACCCAGGGCAATCCGGAATCGCAGATGTCCGGGTCTAATGGACGGACGAAGAGCCTCAGGGAGTGAATAATCATGCCGAGACCGGACACAGATTCCGCAACGGCCCGAGTGTCGGAGCAGGCCTGGCATGCACTGGCGGCGGATGAGGCGCGAAATCAGCTGCAGGCTCCGGCGCCACTGTCCGCCACCGAAGCCGGCGAGCGGCTGCGCCGTCATGGCGCCAATGCCTTGCCCGAGGCCCGTGTCCGTGGGCCCTGGTTGAGGCTGGTGCAACAACTGAGAAACTTTCTGATCTACGTGCTGGCAACGGCGGCGGTCATTACCGCGAGCCTTGGCCACTGGGTGGATGCCAGCGTGATTCTGGCGGTGGTGGTCATCCAGACGTTCGTGGGCTTCATCCAGGAAGGCCGGGCCGAGCAGGCACTGTCTGCCATACGGCATATGCTGGCACCCAAGGCCCGTGTGCTCAGGGCCGATGGCCAGCACATGGTGGATGCCGCAACGCTTGTGCCCGGGGATACCGTTTTGCTGGAGCCCGGCGACCGGGTGCCTGCGGACCTTCGGCTCGAAAAAGCCCACCAACTGAAAATCAATGAAGCCATTCTGACGGGTGAGTCCCAGGCCGCTGACAAGACAACCGTAGTCGTGAATTCCGACGCCGTGCTGGGTGACCAGAGCAACATGGCTTTCTCCGGCACCATGGTGGCCACCGGGACTGGCAGGGGCGTGGTGGTCCGCACCGGGCAGGACACGGAGATCGGACGCATCTCGGCGCTGCTTGCCCATACCCTGAGCCTGAGAACTCCGCTGCTTGAACAGATGGATGGTTTCGCACGGCGGCTGTCGGCGATCGTGATCCTGGCCGGGATTGCCATATTCTTTGGTGGTCTTCTGTTCAGCGGTCTGCCTTTCCGGGAATTGTTCATGGCGGTGGTGGGGCTGACCGTCGCGGCCATTCCCGAGGGCCTGCCGGCCATTCTCACCATTACCCTGGCCATTGGCGTGCGCGAGATGGCCCGGCGTAACGCGGTCGTTCGACGCATGCCGGTCATCGAGACCCTGGGCGCGGTGTCCGTGATCTGCTCAGACAAAACCGGCACTCTGACCCGCAACGAAATGATGGTGACTCGTACCGTGGTTGTCGGGGGGGGCACTGGAGGTGACCGGCGAAGGCTATGGCTTTGATGGTGCCGTTACCGATGCCAGGGGCGCCCCGGCCCGGTCGCCGGGCCTCGACGAGCTGGCCCGGGCGGCAGCGCTCTGCAACGATGCCCAGGTTGTCCAGGATTCGTTTGGTGTCCGGGTCAGCGGCGATCCCATGGAAGCCGCCCTGCTGGTGTTCGCCCGCAAGGTGGGTTTTGATGTTGACGACAGTGCCCGGGACTGGCCCCGCCGCGACGAGATTCCCTTCGACACCGAAAACCGCTTCATGGCCACCCTCAACCACGACCATCACGGGCACAGCGTGATCTATCTGAAGGGCGCGCCGGAGCGGGTGTTGGAGATGTGCTCCGGGCAGGTGATTGATTCGGGTGTCGTGGCTGAGCTGGACCAACCGTTCTGGCACGCTGCGATCACCGACATGGCGTCGGAAGGCTTCCGGGTATTGGCTCTCGCCCGCAAACCGGTCGCCCGTGGTGTGGCCGATCTGGCGGTTGAGGATCTGGCGCAGGGGGCGGAACTGCTGGGCCTGGTGGGCCTGCTCGATCCGCCCCGGCAGGAGGCCATCCAGGCCATTGCCGAATGCCGGGCGGCGGGCATCGAGGTGAAAATGATCACCGGTGATCATGCGCTCACAGCCGGTGCCATTGCCCGAAAGCTGGGCCTGGCGAATACCCGTGAAGTGCTGACCGGCAGCGACCTGGATCGTCTGGATGCCAGTCAACTCCGGGAACGGGTGGCTGAGGTGGATGTGTTTGCCCGTACCAGTCCCGAGCACAAGCTCCGGCTGGTTGAGGCGCTCCAGACCAGGGGCGCTGTGGTTGCCATGACCGGAGACGGCGTAAACGATGCGCCCGCCCTGAAACGGGCCGAAGTGGGCATTGCCATGGGCGTGAAAGGTTCAGAAGCCGCCCGGGAGGCGGCCTCGGTGGTGCTTCTGGATGACAACTTCGCCAGCATTGCCGCCGCGGTGCGGGAGGGCAGAACCGTCTACGCCAACCTCAAGAAAGGCATTGCCTTCATGCTGCCGATCAACGGCGGGGAATCGATCAGCCTGATTACCGCCTTGTTGTTGGGGCTGACATTACCGATTTCGGCCCTGCAGATTCTCTGGGTGAATATGGTCAGCTCGGTGGTGTTGGCGATGACCCTGGCTTTTGAGCCCACCGAGCCTGATGTTATGCAACGTCCGCCGCGGGCCAGGAACGAATCACTCATGCGGGGCTTTGTGCTCTGGCGGGTGGCCCTGGTATCCCTGCTCTTCCTGGCGGGCATATTCGCGGCCTGGTACTGGGCCATCCATCATTATGGAAATGACCAGACCGCCAGGACGCTGGCGGTCAACACACTGGTTGCGATGGAAGTGTTCTACCTGTTTGCGGTGCGCTATCTGGACAGCGCCTCCCTGACCCTGCGCGGTGTGCTGGGCACGCCTGTGGTGCTGTTGGCGGTCGGCGCCGTCCTCGTTCTGCAGCTGATGTTCACTTACCTGCCATGGTTCAACCAGACCTTCGACACGGTTCCGCTGAGTCTCGGCATGCTCGGGTTTGCTGGCGCTACCGGCGTGCTGCTGTTGCTTGTTCTGGAGGCTGAGACGGCCTTGCGCAGGCGCCTGTTCAGCCCCCTCCGCGGGTGATCACCGAAGGGTCGCCCCGGCCTTCCACCGCCGCCAGTTCAGCGGTGGACAGCCACTCGCCGGGCGGACGGTCCATGACCTCGGCACAGGCTGCCAGGGCGTGGGCCCAGGAGCATCGGTTGGCGAACAGCATGCCAGCCTCGTTCAGTGTGCCACCGCGATTGACGTAGCCGAGCACCCGCGATCTCGACGGTTTCGGAAACAGCCCGTGCAGATGGCCCCGGAACACCTCCGGGCGCATGTGGGTGAGGGCCACCCGCCGGTGTATCCGGCCTGGCAGCAGCCGCTCCCGTTCGAATTCCGCCAGACACACGCCGGCCTCCATGGCATCCCGGGGTTGCCGGAAGCGAGCCGGCTCCTGAATGTATACCAGCCTGAAGGGTGTGCCTTTTTCGCGCAGGCGGTTGCAGGCCTGTATTGCTTCGGATAGCTGATAGGCACCGTTGGCGATCAGTAGCAGCGGCTCGCCGTCGCCGGTGTCCTCGTCTACCACCAGAGCGCCATGCCGGGCCAGCAGATCGGCCTCCTCGCGGTTGAACACGCAGGGCCGGTCCCGTTTCGGGATCACCATGCAGCTTATCCGGCCCCGCTCTGTAAACACCGAGGGCAGTACCGCGAGGGTGCTGTTGTAGTCGGCCGGGAAGAGTACGCGGGAGACGTCGCTCATTTCCCCCAGCAGGCTCTCGCAGAAGGTTGTGTCCTGATGGGATTGTTCGTTCTTGCCGTTCTCCCAGGCGTGGGAGGTGGCCACCACTGGAAAGCCCAGCCAGCGCGCCGGTCGACCGGCTTCCTTCTGGTGACGGGCAAAAATCAGTTCCTGGCGGATGGCGCCGAGCATCTTCACACAGAAAGCCTCATAGCTGGCCACCAGGTTGAGGCCGGCCTTGTTGGCCAGGCATGCGGAGACCACCGCTTCCTCGTTCAGGGCGGTGATGATCTTGCCATGCACCGATTCCTGATCGCTCTCGGGATCGTTGACCCGATGCTTCAGGGCGGTCAGCACACCTCCGAGCCGGTTGCTCGCCAGCTCGTCCGGATTGCCAACCCGCGCCCGCAAGGCCGGGTTGGCCGCCACCAGGGCCCGGAAAAAGTCATCAACCGCCTGCATGGGCGATCTGAGGTCGGCGGTGGCTCGAAGCCGGGGCAGAACCGGCTCCGGCGGGTTGCGGATGGCCAGGGCATGATCCCGCTCGAGTGGACGGTCCTGGGCCTGGTGCTGATTCAGCGCGGCCACGCACCGGTGCAGTTGGTCTGGCGGTACCCACAGCTGGCCTGCGTGCTGGTTGAACAGCTCCCGGGCCCTTGCATCCATCCGCGGGTTGCCCGGCAGGGGCAGGTTATGGGCCGGGTTGCTGCCGGCCCCGTAGAAGCCGAAGCCCTTGACCGTTTCGGCAATACCGAAGGGAACCCGCACCGGATACCTGCTCTCGCCCTTGAGTGCCGAGTCGCCGTTGGCGGCCAGGGCCTGCTCCATTTCGAACAGGGCGCAGACAAAGGCCGCCGGATCCCTACCGTCGAACCGGCACGGCAAAAACCCCCGATGGGACAGGTGGGTTTCGAATCCTTCCAGGCCCTCGCGGGTGCCAAGTTCGGTACGCTGCTCGATCCGGCGGCCATTGGCAATCATGACCGGCAGCACCGCGCCGCAGTCCTCGGCCCGCCACCAGCGTGGCACCCAGTCGCTGCCCCGCTGCTCTTCGGCGGCGCCGTCCGAGAGGAACGCCACCAGAGACTCACCGGGCAGGGGCATGTGTGCATACTGCAGTTCGGCAAAGCCGAGATAGCCGCCCTCCAGGATGCCGCCGGCGGTGTGGGCATTCACGTGGCTGCCCAGGGGCGCATCCATGGTGCCGTCGGGCCTCTGCCGGTAACTGTAGAAATCGGCCACAAGCGCTGACAGCCCCTCCGGCCCCCGATACCGGTCCGCCTGTTCCGGGTGCAGGTTGCCGGTCAGTACGTTCAGTGCCTCGACAGCGGCGACGCAGTGGCCCTGCCCCATCAGCCAGCTGCGGGTGCGGCCGGTCAGATTGTTCAGCGACAGGTAAGCGGCGTAGGCCGGCACCATGTTCAGGGCGCCGCCGGTATGGCCTTCCGGGTTGGTCTTGAAGTCCTGGGGTGTTAGCGGTTGTCCGGACATGTCCACGCGTCGGGCGTAAGTCATGTGCACTACCAGCCACAGGCCGGCACTGGTCAGGCGGTCCAGGTCGGCGAGCCGGGCAAAAACGGTGGCGGTGTCTGGCTGGTGGCCGGCCGCCACCAGTCGCTCGGCGAGGAGACGCACCTGATGCCGGGTG
Source organism: Marinobacter sp. E2 (assembly GCF_055755345.1). Lineage (NCBI taxonomy): Bacteria > Pseudomonadati > Pseudomonadota > Gammaproteobacteria > Pseudomonadales > Marinobacteraceae > Marinobacter > Marinobacter sp. E2. The sequence goes on along the minus strand of NZ_CM146911.1, from coordinate 3,518,217 downwards.
GCATCGCTGTGCTGGATGACGCCATAGCCGTCACTCCAGTGCCGGTACTCCGAGCATTCCGGCGCCCGGGGATCTTCCGGTGCCGATTCGGTGGGTGAGGACATGAGTGCCTCCGTGGCGTCAGTGTATGAATGAATTCTAGGACGGCCCCGACGCAGCGCCATTGATGCAGGTCATATGGACATAAAACTGTGCAGGCCCGTGGCGAGAGGCGTCAATGCCCGTTGCTGAGGGTGCCGGTTTCTGAGAGGCTAAAGCGATAACACGCTGACAGAGGAGAGAGCCCCGTGACGCAGGACCAGAACCAGGACAAGCGCCGCAAATACTCCGCACCGGTGGTGGACGGCATCGGCAAATCGGCCAGTCGGGCCATGCTCCGGGCGGTCGGGTTCACTGACGAGGATTTCAGGAAGCCGCAGGTCGGTATTGCGTCAACGTGGAGCAACCTTACCCCCTGCAACATGCACATCAACCAGCTGGCGGAGGAATCCGCTGCCGGTGCCGACGAGGCCGGGGGCAAATCGCTGATCTTCAACACCATTACCATATCCGATGGCATCGCCAATGGCACCGAGGGGATGAAGTACTCGCTGGTGTCCAGGGAGGTGATCGCTGATTCCATCGAGACGGTTGCCGGTTGCGAGGGTTTTGACGGGTTGGTGGCCATTGGCGGCTGCGACAAGAACATGCCCGGGTGCATGATGGGACTGGCACGCCTGAACCGACCGTCGGTGTTTGTCTATGGCGGCACCATCCAGCCCGGCGAAAACCACACCGACATTATTTCGGTGTTTGAAGCGGTGGGCGCCCACGCCCGGGGCGATCTGGATCTGATCGAGGTGAAACAGATCGAGGAGACCGCCATTCCGGGGCCCGGCTCCTGTGGCGGTATGTACACGGCCAACACCATGGCCTCCGCCATTGAAGCCATGGGCATGAGCCTGCCGGGCAGCTCGGCCCAGAATGCCGTTTCCGACACCAAGGCTGCGGACTGTCGGGGTGCCGGGGCAGCGGTGCTTAATCTGCTGGAGAAGGACATCAAGCCCAGCGACATCATGACCCGCAAGGCGTTCGAGAATGCCATTACCGTGGTGATTGCCCTGGGTGGCTCCACCAACGCCGTGCTGCACCTCCTGGCCATGGCCAGTACCGTGGGCGTGGAGCTTGAGCTGGAAGACTTTGTCGAGATTGGCAAGCGGGTACCGGTGCTGGCCGACCTGCGACCCAGTGGCCATTACATGATGTCCGAGCTGGTCGCCATTGGCGGCATCCAGCCGCTGATGAAAATGCTGCTGGACCGTGGTCTGCTGCACGGTGACTGCCTGACCGTTACCGGCCAGACCCTGGCGGAGAATCTGGCGGACGTGGCGCCCTACCCGGAAGGGCAGGACATCATTCATGCCTTCGATAACCCCATCAAGGCCGACAGTCACCTGCGCATTCTGTTCGGCAATCTTGCGCCCACGGGCGCCGTGGCCAAGATCACCGGCAAGGAAGGCACCCATTTCACGGGCCGCGCCCGGGTGTTTCATTCCGAGGAGGAAGCCCAGGAACGGATCCTCGATGGCACCGTGGTGGCCGGAGATGTGCTGGTGATCCGCTACGAGGGCCCGAAAGGCGGTCCGGGCATGCGTGAAATGCTCAGCCCCACCTCGGCTATCATGGGCAAGGGGCTCGGCAGTGACGTGGCGCTGATCACCGATGGCCGTTTCTCCGGGGGCAGCCACGGCTTCGTCGTGGGCCATGTGACGCCCGAAGCCGCCGAAGGCGGGCCGATCGCCCTGGTCGAGAATGGTGACACCATCACCATCGACGCGGTCAATAACCGTATCGAACTGGACATTTCCGAGCAAGAAATGGAACGCCGCCGGAAGGCCTGGCAGGCCCCCGCTCCGAGGTTTACCCGGGGTGTGCTGGCGAAGTATGCCCGTACCGTCAGTTCAGCCTCGAAGGGCGCCATTACCGATCTGCCATGAAGGTCGCCGGCCTGGAAAACGCTGTTACAATGCCGCATGAATGGGCAGCGCTTGCTGCCTGCACCAACAAGTCAACAAGAAGATGCTGGGGCGTTTGATGATGCAGAACCGGAGTTGGGTGGTGTTGTGGGTGTGCCTGCTGGGGCTGCTGCCCTGGGGGACTCAGGCCCACCAACAGAGCTCGTCCTCAGCTGCTGCAACCACCAGCGAGGCCACAGGTCCCAATCTGGCATCGGTGAACGCCGCGGTTGCCGTGGTCGGGCAGGAAGAGCTGATGTACGGCAAGAACGCCCATCGCTCGGTGCCCATTGCTTCCATCACCAAGTTGATGACCGCCCTGGTGGTGCTCGAATCCGGGGAGCCCCTGGATGCCTGGCTGACCTTTCACGAGCGCCACACCCCCGCCGCTGCCAACGCCTACAGCCGGATCCGCATTGATTCGCAGATGCGCAGGGCGGATGTGCTGCGTATTGCCCTGATGTCGTCGGAGAACTTCGCCGCCTACACCCTGGCCCGCAGCCATCCCGGTGGTTTCGATGCCTTCATCGAGGCAATGAATAGCAAGGCGGCAGATCTGGGTATGACCGGTACCCGGTTTGTGGATCCCACCGGCCTTTCGGCCGACAACGTATCCACTGCCGCCGATCTGGTGCGGCTGGTGAATGCTGCGGCCAGCCATCCCGAGATCCGGGAATACTCCACCACCGGCTATTTCCGGGGCCAGTTCCGCAATCCCCGTTACAGCCTGTCCTTTGGTAACACCAACGCCCTGGTGCACCGGGACAGCTGGGGTGTCGCCCTGAGCAAGACCGGCTACCTGTCCGAGGCGGGGCGATGCCTGGTGATGGTTTCCCGCATGGACGGCAAGGACGTGGTTACCGTGTTGCTGGATTCCCTGGGCACCCGTTCGCCCATGGGCGATGCCGGCCGCATCAAACGCTGGCTGGATACCGGTGCGCCGGGCTCGGTAGCCGCTGCTGCCCGCCGCTATGAACAGAAAAAGAACGCGGCCTACGCCGATTCCGGCCAGCAGTCAGCCAGCGTGAACTGAGCGCAGAGGAACCCAGCCATGATCCAGATCTTTACCACCGGCGGCACCATCGACAAGGTGTATTTTGACGCCAACAGCCAGTTCGAGGTGGGCCACAGCCTGCTGCCTGAATTGCTCTCCGAGTCCAACATTCACGAGGGCTACCGGCTGAACGAACTGCTGCGCAAGGACAGCCTGGAGATGGACGATGCTGACCGTGGGCAGGTGCTTGAGGCGGTGCAGTCGTGTGATTGTGATCGGGTCGTGATTACCCACGGCACCGATACCATGGCCGATACTGCGGCGGTCCTGTCGTCCCTCAAGGATAAAACCATCGTATTGACGGGCGCCATGCAGCCGGCCCGGATGCGGCGAACCGATGCGGTGTTCAACATCGGTTTTGCCTGGGCTGCGGTACAGCTGCTGCCCGCGGGCGTCTACATTGCGATGAACGGCGAGGTATTCGAAGCCGGTTCGGTGCGCAAGAACCTCCAGGCCCAGCGTTTCGAACGTACCTGAGCTCAGCCCAGGCTCGCCTTCTCCCTGTCGGTCAGTGGCCGGTAATCGCCGGGCTTGAGCGCCGGATCCAGCCGTACCGGACCAATCTGCATCCGGTGCAAGGCCTCCACATGATGGCCCACGGCAGCGATCATGCGTTTGACCTGATGGTATCGACCCTCGGAAATGGTCAGCTCGATCATCGTATCCCCAGTCACCCGAACCCGGGCCGGCCGGGTTGGTTTCGGATCGTCCCTCAGGTGGACACCTGCCTCCAGTTGCCGAACCGCCTCGTCGGTAAGCGGTGCATCCAGCGTGACCTGATAGATTTTTGGACACTCCGTACGAGGAGACGTCACCCTGTGGGACCACTGACCATCAGTGGTCAGCAACAGCAACCCGGTCGTATCGGCATCCAGGCGTCCGGCTATGTGCAGATCGCGCGCCAGATCCGATGGCAGCAGATCCAGGGCCGTAGGGTGGTCACTGTCGGTGGTGGCGCTGACCACGCCGGCGGGCTTGTACATCATCAGGTAGCGCTCACCGGGTAGTTGCAACGCCCGGCCCTCGAGGGCGATCCGGGCCTGCGGGGACAGTTTCTGGTTGGCCGAGACACCGCTTTTGCCGTCCACTGTCACCCGTCCCTGACCGATTGCCCGCTTGGCGTCCTTGCGTGAGAGTCCGGCGCTTTGGGCGACGAACTGATCCAGTCGCATGGCCATTAACAGTGTGTCCCGGGCGCCGGCGCGCTCAGGCTTGCCAGGCAGAGCACGGGCGTCTCGCCCGTGGTTCGTGCCCACAGCAGGGCCAGCGCATCGGTGTTCATCGGTGGTCTGGGCATGCGGGTGCTTGCCACCGGTTCTATCTGGCCCTGCTTCTCCCTGGCCAGGACAAAGGTAAATGGATGCGCCCCGGGCAGGCCCAGCCGGATATCGGTGGCCAGGATCTGTTTGTCCGACTGATGATAAGCAAGAAACCCCCGGGTGAACCATTCCAGGCGCTGGGCCTGGGGCAGGTGCGCCACCGATTCCGCCAGCTCCAGCCGGCGCGGGAACCGCTCGAGGTTCAGAGGGCCATTGCCGTCCAGGAATCCGGTAACGATTTCTATGCGCTGGTCGCCTTCAATCGCGGTGGCGCGCCACAGCAGCGTGGTAAACGGCATCGGTTGAACCAGCAGGGCAGGCGCCTTCATGCCGGCTTCGGCCAGGGCCGGCTGTACCCGCTGGCTGATGATCTGTTGTGCCGCCAGGCTCCAGCCCAGGTACAGGGTCGACAGGGCCAGGCCTGTGAACAGTGCGGTTTTTGCCGGTGGCCGTGCCAGGAAGGCGATACACCCTGCCAGCAGCGGCAGCGTGTACAGCGGATCAATAATGAAGATGCTGCTGACCGCGATGGGCCGGCCGAACGGCCAGAACAGCTGGGTGCCATAGGTGGTCAGCGAATCCAGCAGAGGATGGGTGATCAGGATCAGGCCGGTCAGCGCCAGCCAGCGATTGAAGCTCAGCTGCGGTTTCCAGCGCCAGAGCAGCCAGGCCAGCAGTACGGCCAGGGGTGCCAGTATGAACAGCGAGTGGCTGAAGCCCCGATGCTGGGTAAAGTTGGCCACGGCGTTGCCGTAGTCGATGACCACGTCCAGATCGGGCAGGGTGCCCAGTACCGCACCGGTCAGCAGCACTGACCGGCCCAGGGTCTTGCCGGCAACCGCACCGGCCAGGGAGGCGCCGAGGGCTGCCTGGGTAACTGAATCCATAGTAGTTGGTTCCCGCCTTACACCAAGTCGCCTGGAGTCATAGGTTGCCCTTGCGGGATCGGATCACTGGCCGGCATTCACGCCCAGTTCAGCGAGCACGGTTTCGCCTGGATAGCCGTCCGCAACCAGCCCGTTGGCGGACTGGAACTGGCGGATGGCAGCCCGGGTAGCCGGCCCCATAATGCCGTCCGGTTCGCCAGCGTCGAAGCCTCGTTTCTGCAATGCCTCCTGGAGCTGGAGAATGTTGTTACGGGATAGTGCCGGCGCATCCTCCGGGGGCGGGTTCTGGAGCTTGCCGGCGCCGGCGATGCGGTCGGCCAGGTGCCCGACGGCGATGGCATAGAACTCCGAGCGGTTCCAGCCCATGATCACCCGGAAGTTATGGTAGGCCAGGAACGCCGGACCTTCGTGGCCCGCCGGCACCACCAGGGAAGCCTCAATGGGCTCCTGCGGCAGCGCGCGGCCAAAGGCGTCGGTGATGCCCATTTCCCGCCACTGCGCCAGCGGCAGGCGACGACCGTCCGCCAGGGCGTAGTTGAAGTTCTTCGGCAGCAGCACCTCTCGGCCCCAGCGGTAATCGCCGTCCCAGTTCATGGATTCGAGAAAACGACCCGCAGACATCATGGCGTCGGGCAGGCTGTTCCACAGGTCCCGTCGACCATCGCCATCGGCGTCTACTGCGTGCTGCAGGAACACCGTGGGCATGAACTGCACGTGGCCCATGGCGCCGGCCCAGGAACCTTCCATCTTGTCCGCAGGTATGGCGCCCTCGTCGATAATGCGCAGCGCCGCAATCAGTTGCTGGGTGAAGAAATTGCTGCGTCGTGGGTCGCAGGCGAGGGTGGTCAGCGAGCTGGGCACCGGCATTTTGCCAAAATAGCTGCCGAAGTTGGTTTCCAGCCCCCAGAACGACACCAGGTAGGGCGCTGGCACCCCCGTTTCCCGGGTCACCCGGTCCAGCAGCTCCTGGTGTTCCTGCAGTAGCTCCCGCCCCCTGGTAACGCGGGCCTCGTTCACCCGCCGGTTCAGGTAGTCGGCAAAGGTGGTGGTGAACTCCGGCTGTCGACGGTCCAGCTCGATCACCCGCTCGAGGTGTTCGGCGCTTGCCATGACGGTGCTGGCGGTTTCACGGCTGACACCGGCGGCAACCGCCTGTTCTTCAAGCCGCGCTTTGCATTCGGCAAAGCCGTCGGGCGCCGGTGACGGGTTTTCCCGGGCCAGGGCTGGCATGGACAGCAGGGACAGAAAACCGGAAATCAGAAGGCCGCGATAAGCGCCACGGATGCGCAGAATCCTTGCAGGTGTGGTCAGCACACAGTACCTCGATCAGGGCAGTGGTGTAGTCAAAACTCCAGGCTCCATGGTAGCGCGTTTTTCCCCGGGGGAAACACCGCTTCGGGCCAGTGGGAGTGACAATTCTTTAACGCTGCGGTTCCCGGAAGCGGCTTTGTGGTCTTTTTGTAGCCGGGAGGTTTCCGGGAACCGGCTTTGTTCTATAGTTGTCCTTGAATCTCGGAAGGCTGAGTGGAAGGTCGGATTTATGGCAATGCTGAAAGCGCTGGTGGTTGACGATGCCAGCTTCGTGCGGGATCTGGTCAAGCGAACGGTGCGTCAGCGCTTCCCGGTGATTGAAACCACCGATGCCCAGAACGGGCGCCGGGCCCAGTCGCTGATGTCGCGCACCGCCTTTGATCTGGTGCTGTGTGACTGGGAAATGCCGGAAATGTCCGGTCTCGAACTGCTCCAGTGGATGCGCCAGCAGCCCCAGTATCAAAAGGTGCCGTTCATCATGATCACCAGTCGGGGCGACAAGGATCATGTGATTGAGGCCGTCAAGGAAGGCGTTTCGGAATACCTCGGCAAGCCATTCAGCCCGGACGGCCTGAGCAAGAAGATCATCAAGGTTATGGGGCGCAGCCTGAAAGACGCCATGGACCGTAGTGGCAAGTCCATGGCCAGCCCGGCGGACGCCTTCATGGAGTCAGCCTCGCTGCTGACACGCAAGCCGGAGGCGGCAGCGGAAGCGCCGGAGCGGGCCGATTCGCCAAAAGCGCCCTCATCGCCATCGGCCGGTGGCAACCGCGCGGCCGCCCCCCGGGGCAGCATGAGTCTTGCCTCGGTGCGGTTTGCCGAGAGCACCCTCAAGTCCGTGGTCAAGGACATCAATCTGACCGAGGTACGGGTGATCGCCAAACGGGACCAGATGTTTCCCGGAATCCTGGATCAGGCAGTGGTGGACATCGAGATCGGGGAAAACCAGATGGCACGGCTTAACGGCTACGTGCATCAGCTCCAGGCAGTGGACAAGCGCCAGGATACGGATTTTGTCAGTGTCACCATCCGCTTTGTGGACGAGGATCCGAAGAAACTGGAGGATCTGTCCCGGTTCATCGCCCGTTTCCGGTCCGGACGTTAATGGTCAGCGTGCTCTGGTAACCGTTCCACCAGCCGTTCCCGTGGGAAGTGACAGATAAACTCGCTGCCCTCGCCGATTCGGCTGCGGATTTCCAGATTGCCATCGTGGTTGAGCAGCACGTGCTTGACGATCGCCAGGCCCAGGCCGGTGCCGCCGGTGTCCTTGTGCCGGCTGGGGTCGGCCCGGTAGAAACGCTCGGTCAGCCGGGGAATGTGCACCGGATCTATGCCGATGCCGGTGTCCTTCACCGACAGATGGGCACCGTCGCGGTCGGTACTCCAGCGCACGGTGATCCGGCCTCCCGCCGGCGTGTATTTCACCGCGTTGAAGATCAGGTTGGAGAAAGCGCTGCGCAGCTGGCTCTCGTCTCCCTTGAGCAGACGCCTGTCGCCAATATCCACGGAAATATCATGTTTCCTGTCGCCACTCAGGGCCCGGGCATCGTGGCCAATCTGGGCCAGTAGCTGCTCGACATCGGTGAGCGTGTCGTTCACCGTCTGTTCACCGGTTTCAATTCTCGAGAGCAGGATGAGGTCAGTGATCAGGGCCTCCATCCGTGACGATTGCGCAGCCATGGTATGAATGGCCCGCCGCCACTTGGGCGGAAGCTCGTCGGCACTGTCCACCAGGGTTTCCAGATAGCCGCTGATTACTGTCAGCGGCGTTCGCATCTCGTGGGAGACATTGCCCACGAAATCCCGTCGCATCTGTTCCAGCTGGTAGAGGCGGGTTACGTCCTTGGCCACGATCAGGCGGTCGTCATCGCCGAACAGGCTGATCTGGATCTGCAGATGGATATGGAGCTTGGCCGGGGAGTGGATCTCCAGTGGCTCCCGGTAGTCCCGGGAGTCGAAGTAGGTCTTGAATGCCGGCGTGCGGATCAGGTTGTGTATGTACTGACCGCGGTCAGTCCTGCGTCGGAAGCCCAGCAGGTATTCCGCGGAGCCGTTCCACCACTCCATGGCGCCCCGGGAGTCGGTCATGATCACGCCATCGCGCATGGCGTTGGTGGACTCCTGGACCCTGTTGATCTGGGCCCGCAGGCGATCCTGGGTGCGCAGGTGGTTCTGGTGCAGCTTGTGGAGGTTGTCGAAGATATCGCCCCACAGGCCGACACTCTGGGGAGCTTCATCGGTGGCGCTGGGGTTGCCCAGCCACTGATAAAGGCGCCGGGCCTGACGCAGGGTCCACCACAGGTAGACGATCAGCCCGAAGGTGAGACCATAGAGAGGCTCACCGAAGAAAAGCCCTACCAGCAAAGAGCCGAGCAGGCCACCGATGATAAGGCGCAGGTACCGTGACCAGTTGTGCTGCATCCACTACTGCCTTGTGTCGATTCCGGGGCTGATCGCTGCCTAGCTGGCCGGAGTTGCTTACGCGGCTTTGGTCGAGAACCGGTAGCCGGTTCCCCGAACGGTCTGGATCAGGTGGTCGTATTCGTCGCCCAGGGCCTTGCGCAGCCGTCGGATATGGACGTCCACGGTGCGTTCCTCTACATAGACGTTGCCGCCCCAGACCTGGTCCAGCAATTGGGACCGAGTATATACCCGTTCCTGGTGTGTCATGAAGAATTGCAGCAGCCGGTATTCCGTTGGCCCCATGGTAAGCGCGCCGTCACGCGTCGTAACCCGATGGCCAACCGGATCCAGGGTCAGGCCCTCCACCTCGATCGGGGTGTCGACCCCCGGCGGAGTGGCCCGGCGCAGGACCGCTTTCAGTCGGGCCACCAGTTCCCGGGGGCTGAACGGCTTGGTGATGTAGTCATCGGCGCCCACCTCCAGGCCCTGGATCTTGTTGTCTTCCTCCACCTTGGCGGTGAGCATGATGATGGGGATATCGGCAGTGGCTTCCTCTTTTTTCAGGCGTCGGGCCAGTTCCACGCCGCTGGTGCCGGGGAGCATCCAGTCCAGAAGCACCAGATCGGGGTTCTTGTCGACAATCAGGGCATGGGCTTCCCGGGCATCCGCTGCCTCCAGATAGTCATAATCCGCCATTTCGAGGGCCACAGCGATCATCTCGCGGATCGGCGCCTCGTCATCGACGATCAGGACGGTTTTTCCGTTCATGGGCGTTAACCTGTGTCAGACCTTGGTTTGTTGCTGCCCCATTACAGCGCTCAAGTGTTACAAGTATATGACAGGTTCAGCCCGGCATCAGATCAATAACCAGCCCCACGAAAACCGCGAAACCGGCCCAGTTGTTATTGAGAAACGCCTTGAAGCAGCCCTCACGCTCGCGTTCCCGGGCCAGATACTGGTGGTAGACAAACAGGCTGGCCATGCCAACCACGCCCAGGTAATAGAAACTGCCGAGCTCGGCCTGCTGGCCCACCATCACCAGGATCACAACGACCATGGCCTGTAGAACGCCGATGATGACCCGGTCGGCGTCGCCGAACAGGATTGCGGTGGACTTGATGCCCACCTTCAGGTCGTCGTCGCGATCAACCATGGCGTACAGGGTGTCGTAGGCCACCGTCCACAGCACGTTGGCAGTGAACAGCAGCCAGGTCAGTTGGCTCAGTTCCCCGGCTTCGGCAGCCCAGGCCATGGGAATGGCCCAGGAGAAGGCAGCCCCGAGGAACAGCTGGGGCAGGTGGGTGTAGCGCTTCATGAACGGGTAGATGAACGCCAGCAGGGCGCCACCGAAGGAGAGGTACAGCGTGAGCCGGTTGGTGAACAGCACCACCATCAGAAACGACACCAGGCAGAGGCCGGCGAACAGCGCCACCGCTTCCCAGGGCTTGACCCGGCCGGCCGTCAGTGGGCGGTCCTTGGTGCGTTTGACGTGCCGGTCCCAGTCCCGGTCGGCAAAATCGTTGATGGCGCAGCCGGCGGCCCGCATGAAGAACACCCCGAGGGTGAATACCAGCAGGTTTCCCAGGCCAGGGCTGCCGTCACTGGCCAGCCAGAGCGCCCAGTAAGTGGGCCAGAGCAGCAGCAGAGTTCCGATCGGTCGGTCAATCCGCAGCAGGCTGGCATAGTCGGCCAGCCGGCGTTGGAGAGGTTCTGGCACAGCATCGGGCAACATGGCACGGGTCCTGTCTGGTAGTCGGCAAATGGAGTCGGTGCGGGGATTATAGCCAGTGGCCAGTGGCCGGTTAAAGCGCGGCGGGGCCAAGCAGGGCCGGCAACAGGTATTCGCCGACCAGCAGTGCGCTGTTGTGTCCGGTGAACAGGGAACGGCGGGCGAGTCGGGGCTGGCTGGGGCTTTCCGGCTGGCAGAGCCCGGTTTCCAGGGGGCCCCGCTGCCAGTGGGGGCTGCTGAACAGATAGGCTCCGAGGGGCCGGTTGCCGAGATGCAGGAGACGGCGGCCTTCGCCTTCCAGGCAGTCCAGGGGAATCACGGTGCGCGCGAGCACCCAGGGCTCGCCGTCGCCGCACAGGGTCACCTCCCGGATCCAGGCGTACTGGCGGTGCGGGATGGTGAGCCGTAGGGCCTCTTCACGGGTGGGGGTGGCGAACCCCTCCTGGCGCACTTCAACGTGGAACGATTGCGCGCACCGTTTCTGGAGGGCCTTCGTAAACGAGCCTTCAACCTGCAGCCAGTGCCGGGCCGGGCCGTGTACGGCCGGCTCCCGGAGGCCCGCGGCCGTCAGCGAACGATACCAGTCCGTAGGCGGGATGTTGGGGCGGTGATTGATGTCAGAGTCCCTTGACCGCATAGATGCCGGGAGCGTTGCGCCAGTATCCCTTGTAGTCCATGCCGAAGCCGAACAGGAACCGGTCTTCCACCTCCAGGCCCGTGAAGTCCGCCTTCAGGTTGGGCCGGGCCTTGCGGTCGTGCTGTTTGTCGACCAGCACGGCTGTGAGGACCTCGCGGGCGCCATGGGCACGGCAGTAATCGGCTATGGCGCAGAGCGTGGTGCCTTCGTCCAGAATGTCGTCGACAATGAGCACGGTGCGGCCGTTCATGTCGGCTTCCGGCTGTAGCTTCCACTCCAGGATGCCGCCGGTGGTTTCCTGCCGGTAGCGGGTGGCATGCAGGTACTCTGCCTGAACCGGAAACCGCAGCCGGGTCAGCAGTTGCCCGGTCAGGATCAGCCCGCCGTTCATCACGCAAAACAACAGAGGATTGCTGTCGCTCAGGCGTTGGGTAATATCGTCGGCCAGGGTGGCAATGGCGGCGTGCACCTGTTCTTCAGTGACCAGGCAGTCCGCTTCGGCCATTACCTGGTTCATTTCGGCGACGGTATCGGTCATATCGGTCGGTCCTGTCGTAAAACCGGCGATTATACCGAAGAGGGGCGTCGGAAGGGAGGGGCGAGGTTGTCCCGGGCGTCTGTATTTGTGGCTATTGGCAGAAAAACCCGGGGCCGGCCGTCGGCACTGGCATTGGTCAATGTCGGACCGATGGGTATGATGGCCCGAATTGAATGCTGTTCGTATCTGTTCGCGGGACAAACGACTTGCGTGCAATATTGTCGGACAATTAATATTGCCCCGATTCACAATGGGAGAGATGGTATGAAAAAGTGGCAGTGCGTTGTATGCGGCCTGATTTATGACGAAGCCGAAGGTTGGCCCGAGGATGGCATTGAGCCAGGCACCAAATGGGAAGATGTGCCCGAGGACTGGGTGTGCCCGGACTGCGGCGTTGGCAAGGAAGACTTCGAGATGATTGAAATCGGCTGAGACCGGCCTGGAACCTCAACAGGAGTATGTGAATGACTGATCAGGCCCCGATCGTGATCGTTGGTACCGGTCTTTCCGGCTATTCATTGGCGCGTGAGATTCGCAAGCTCGACAAGGAGGTGCCGGTGCTGATGCTGACCGCCGATGATGGCGTCAGCTATTCCAAGCCGATGCTGTCCACCGGCTTTACCAAGGGCAAGGACGCCGAAGGCCTGGCCCAGGGAAGCACCGAGGCCATGGCCGAACAGCTCAACCTGGAAATCCGCACCTTTGCCACGGTTACCGGTATCGATACCGGCGCCCACGAGCTTCATTTGGGTGATGAGTGCGTGCGCTACAGCAAGCTGATACTGGCGTGGGGTGCGGATGTGATTCGCCTCGATCTGGCCGGGGATGGCCAGGAGCATGTGTTCTCGATCAACGATCTGATGGACTATCGTGCCTTCCGCAAGGCCCTGGGCCAGGGACGGCGCATCGCCATCATGGGCGCCGGCCTGATTGGCTGTGAGTTTGCCAATGATCTGCGCAATGGCGACTACGAGGTGGAGGTGATTGCCCCCTCTGAGGTGGTGATGCCGGGCCTGTTGCCGGAGGTGGCAGCGAACGCCGTCCAGCAGGAGCTGGAAGCGCTGGGTGTCCGGTTCCATCTGGGTACGGTGGTGGACCGGATCGACCGCAAGGGCGACGGCGTCAGTCTCACGCTTGCCAACGGCGAGGTGATCGAGGCCGACCTGGTGTTGTCCGCCGTGGGCCTGCGCCCCCGCACCGAACTGGCGAACGCCGCTGGCCTGGCCACGGAGCGGGGCATTGTGGTGAATCGGGCGCTGGAGACATCGGCGCCGGATGTCTATGCCCTCGGGGACTGCGCCGAGGTGGATGGCCATGTGCTGCTGTATGTGCTGCCGTTGATGGCGTGCGCCCGGGCGCTGGCGAAAACCCTCACCGGCGAGCGCACCGAAGTCAGCTACGGCACCATGCCGGTGATGATCAAGACGCCCTGTTGTCCGACCGCGGTATGTCCGCCGCCTTCCGGGGCCGAGGGCGACTGGGAGGTGGAGCAGGACGGCACCCACGTAAAGGCCTTGTTCAAGGCGCCGGACGGCGCCACCCTGGGGTTTGCCGTCACTGGCCGCTTTGCGGTCGAGAAGCAGACCCTGTCCCGGGAAGTCCCGCCCATCCACAGCTGACCTGACCCCTGATGCCCGCCGGTGGCAGGGGCCGCTGGCGGGCGCCCGATTTGATGTTTGCGATTGCCAATTTGCCGCGCTTGCGGTAGAAACTCTGTCGTGTGCTAACTAAATCACAGGAGCAGGCATGCTTGAAGTAACCAAGAAGCTGGTGGAATTGCTGGACCTGGTGCCCATCGGCGACGACCACTTCCAGGGTGACAGCGAGGATCTGGGCTTTCCCAATGTCTTTGGCGGGCAGGTGCTCGGCCAGGCGTTGATGGCTGCCAGCCGCACCGTGCAGGGTCGCCTGTGCCATTCCCTGCATGCTTATTTCCTGCGCCCGGGCAACCACAGCATGCCCATCGACTACGAGGTCCAGCGGGTTCGTGACGGCGGCAGTTTTTCCGTGCGTCGGGTGATTGCCCGACAGGATGGCAAGGAGATTCTGACCGGGTCCATGTCGTTTCAGGTTGAAGAGGCCGGCTTCGAACATCAGCTAAGCATGCCCTCGGCACCGGCCCCGGACACCCTGCGTTCCGAGGAGGAGTGGGGGCGTATCCTGTCGGACACCCTGGGTGACAAGGTGCCCGAGCGCATGCGCGCCAACCTGAAGCGGGAGCGGCCGATCGAGATTCGCCCGGTGGATCCGGTTAACCCGCTGAAGCCGGAAAAACGTCCGCCCCACAAGCAGAGCTGGTTCCGGGCCCAGGGCCCTCTGCCGGACGACCCGGTGCTGCACCGGTGCCTGTTGACCTACGCCTCCGACTTCCAGTTTCTGGGCACGTCACTGAACCCCCACGGCGTCACCTTCATGAGCAAGAATCTCCAGGTCGCCAGCCTGGACCATGCGATCTGGTTTCACCGGGATTTCCGGATGGACGAGTGGCTGCTGTACGACAAGGACAGCCCGAGCGCTTCCGGAGGCCGGGGCTTCAACCGGGGTAACTTCTTCAATCAGGATGGCGTGCTGGTGGCCTCGACCACGCAGGAAGCGCTGATTCGCCAGCGCTGATTGCCGTCGGGTCTGACTACCCGAGCTTGCGCTGGACCTGCAGGTCGCTGTTGGCCAGCCACTCCAGCAGCTCATCAAAGGGCAGCGGCGGGGTCAGCAGGTAACCCTGGATCATGTCGCAGCCCATGTCCCTCAGCAGATCGGCGGTTTCCTGGTCTTCCACACCCTCCGCCACCACGTGGTAGCCGAGGCTCTGGCACATGTCGATGGTGGTCTGCACAATCACGCGGTCCTCGGCCTCGGTGGCGAGGTCGGTCACCAGTGACCGGTCGATCTTTACCTCGCTGGCCGGCAGCTGCTTGATGTAGGACAGTGACGAGTAGCCCGAGCCGAAATCATCGATGGACACCGGAATGCCGGTCGTGTTCAGCGAATTGAGCGCTTTCAGCGAGTTTTCCGGGTCCTGCATCATGGAGGTTTCGGTCACTTCGAAGATGATGCTTCCCCGGTGGCTGTAGTGGCTGTTCATGAGCCGCTGGACAAAAATGGGGAAGTCCGGCTCCCGCAGGTTATTCGGGGAAATGTTGATCGATATGTTCAGCGGCCAGCCATGCTCCAGCAACCGGGAACGCAGTGCCAGGGACTGCTCCAGCACCCAGCGCGTCAACGGCTTGATCAGCCCCGTCTGCTCGGCCAGCTGGATAATCTCATCGGGCCGGATCGGCGTGGCCCGCCCCGGCCAGCGGATCAGAACTTCCACGCCCACAATCCGATTGGTTTTCAGGCTCTGTTTGGGCTGCATGAACAGGGCCAGTTCGTCGTTGCTGAGGGCGTGCCGGAGCTCTGACACCAGGGTCAGTCGGTCGGCGCTGTAGGAATCCCGGGTGGGCTTGTAATAGGCGATGCCCCGCTCTCTGGCGGCCTCGGATCCCTCGGCGATCACTGCACGCCGGATCAGGGTGTTGGCGTCCGTGCCGTGCTCCGGGAAGATGGCAACCCCCAGCCTGGGGTCCAGGGGGATCTGCATACCCAGGTAATCAATCGGGTAGCGAATGCCTTCGAGGCACTTGAGGATGGCCCTCGGGGCAGCGCTGGTGATGTCCGCATCCACGATGAACGCAAAGGTCTGCGGGTCCAGGGAGGCCATGAAGAAATTACGGGCATCGCTCTGCTCCACCGGCAGCGCGCCGGGCAGTTCCCGGGCCACGGCGTTGTAGTGCTTGCTGGCCAGTTCCAGGATGCGGTCGCTGTTGCGGTGGCCCAGGGTCTTGGTGACCGACTGCAGGTTATTGAGGTGGATGATGGCAATGGCGTAGCGCCGTTCCGGGCTGCGCATCATCAGGTCGTTCAGCATCATTTCGTAGCTGCTGCGATTGGGCAGCCCGGTCAGCGGATTGTGCAGGGCATGATCCATCAGTTTCAGCTCCGCCGAGCGCCTGGCCGCCATGGCATTGAGCTCGGCCTCCCTGGCTTCGACCTTGTCCTGGCGCTCCTGGTAGAGGCGCGCGGCCAGGGCGAGAGTGAGCAGTATGGCCTCCAGCGCCGAACCGATCTGCATGCCGTAGCTGGTAATGAAGTTGTTGGGTAACAGCCCGTATTTGTTGGCTGCGGTAATGGCACTGCCAAGGGTCAGAGCGGCCCAGGCAATCGTGTAGTAGCCGGCCTGGGGATTGCCCTTCCACCACTGCAGCGGTCCCAGCACCGTTAAAAGCAGGGTGCTGGGAATCGCCAGGGCGACGGTCAGGCGGCTGCCGGTACTGTAGTCCAGGAAAAACGTCATCAGTGCCACGGACGCGTTCAGTGTGATGGCAAGCATCACCAACCGGTTGAGCAGTGGCCCGGTCCGGGGCAGTTTGAGGAACGACCGGGAGAACAGCAGGGTGAAGAGTACCGCCAGGGGCACCGACAGCAGCATGATCTGGTTCTGCAGGGCGGGACTGGTGGGCCACAGGAACTGAAAGGCGGTGCCGTTGAGGCTGCTCACCAGCACCAGGTAGCCCAGGGTGGACAGCACGTAGAGCAGGTACACCGGCTCCCTCAGGGCGGAAAAGATGAACAGATTGAAGAAGATCACTGTGATCAGGATGCCGTAGTACACCGCATGCATCTGGTCTTCGGCATTGGTGTGCTCGAAGAACGCCTGGTCGTTCCAGAGCCGCACTGGAATCTGCATGGCGCCCCGGGTATCGACCCTGAGCAGGATCTGGTAGTCGCTGGCGATGCTCTGCTCGAAGGGAAACAGGAAGTGCCGATGGCGGATGGGCCGCTCGGCAAAGGGCTGGAAATCACCGGTTTCGACACGTTTGGCAACCCGGCCGTTTTCTATCAGGAAGAATGAAATGTGGTCGAGCTGGGAGTAACGGACTTCCAGCAGGTTGATGGTTGCCGGCTGGCTGACTGGAAAACGCAGCCAGATGGTGTCGTTGATGTAGCCGAAGTTCGGGCTTGAATCTGCGAGTGACTGCCAGTGGTCGGACGACAGCGCTTCGTCGACGGTAAGGTTGGTATCCGGGGCAATGCGCAGGTACTCGATGGGCGGTACGTAAGAGGTTTCCGCCCCTTGGACGGGGACAGCCAGAACCACCAGCAGCGAGAGCGCTGTGAAAAACCGGAGCCAGTTGTTGGGTGCCACGTTAAACCGTTTTGTTGTCGTTGTTGACCCGAGTATGGCGTGTCGCCGTTAACGGCTCAAGTCATCCAGGGGCCAACACTGGTAACTTTTCCCGGCAGATCCGTGTAAAGCGGTTCACACCTGTTCGAGCCAGGCCCTGACCCAGGGCAGAGCCTCGGTTTCCGGCTCCAGCGTCTCCAGGGCGTCGATGCGCAGGGTCTCCCCGACCTTTCGGGCGGCGGTTTCGTAGAGGGCCTCTTCCATCAGGTCGCCGGCGCCGCAGAAGGTGTCCCCATAGGAGCTGTCGCCGAGCACGATTACACCGAAGGGCCGCCCGGGCTGTTGCGGCAGCTGTTCACGCAGGGCGAGGTAGAAGGGCAGCAGGTTGGCGGGGAGCTCGCCCTGGCCGGTGGTGGACGTGCACACCAGAAGCGCATCCCCGTTGCTGGTGATGTCCTCCAGTTCCGGGTTTTCCAGAACCGTTACCTTGTGTCCCTCGGGTTCCAGCGATTTCTTGATTGCCCTGGCGGTCAGGAGTGCGCCACCGTAGACGCTTCCCACCAGTATCCGGATCTGTGCCATGGGTCTCCCGCAATCTGAGAAAATGTCGTTGATGCCCGGATGCCGGGCCCGGAGGTGATCATAGCGATCAGGGCGGGCGCCCTCAAGGCGAGGGGGAAGCCCCCTCTTCTTCCTGCGTGCGCACCCGGGGCGCTATCCGGTTCCGGCCGGCTTCCTTGGCAGCATAGAGGTTCAGATCGGCCTGTTTGAGAAGATCATCGAGTGAGCCGGCTTTGGCGATGGAGCAGACACCGGCGCTGATGGTCACCGGCAGCGCCTGTTCCCCGAACCGGAAGGGGTGTCGGGCCACTTCCGAGCGTAACCTTTCGGCCAGGGTCAAGGCCTGCAGCAAGGACGTGTCGGGCAGCAGTATCAGGAACTCCTCACCACCCCAGCGACCGGCCACATCGGTCTGGCGGATCACGGTCTGCATCAGCGCTGAAAACTCGCGAAGCACCTGGTCGCCTGCGTCATGTCCGTACCGATCGTTGATTTTCTTGAACAGGTCAAGATCGATCAGGGCAATGGAAAAGTGATGGCCGGACCGCTGATAGCGGGAGAACTCTCCAGCCAGGCGGTTGTGCATATCCCGACGGTTGGCCAGGCCGGTCAGTTCGTCGGTACGGGCTGCCCGTTCGTGGGTTTCAGCGAGGGTCAGAAGTTCATGGCGGGCCTTCAGGCGGCTGGCCTCCAGAACGAAGCAGAAAATCGACTCGAAGGTCAGGGTAGAGAAGAACCGGATCTTGAAGTCGGTGCTGTACTCGGCCGTCACCAGGGGCAGGCCGGGAAACTGGAAGGCCACCACCGCGACCAGATAACAGAACAGCAGGACAGCCGTGCCGGTCTTCAGGTCGGTCAGGTAGAACAGCAGCGGTGGAAACACATAGAACCACAGCGGACCGGTATTGCTTTCGCCCCCGGATGCGATCAGATAGGCGAACAGCAGCCCCACCACCACGATGAGTCCGGCCTTCTGTCGAGCCTGATTGCCGGTACGGGCGAAATGCGCCATGTTCAGCGCAATGAGCCCAATGAACGACCAGAGCACCCACGCATGGGTGGTGTGACTGGCGAACCAGGCCTTGGCGCCAATGCCTGCGAGCATGGCTATGGCACTGGCCGAGAGCCAGGTCAGTAGACGCGATACCTGCGCGTCTTCCCGTTCGCTCGCCGAGAGCGGGCCTGGGGTCGTGAATTTGGGCATGGTGGCCTTCGGTGTTGTTGTCGTTGTTGGCGCAGCTGGGAGTGGCTGGAGACACGTTAGAGAATTTTTGCGGTGCCGTCTGTGATTTGTTTACCCTGTTTCAAACATGGCCATTTTATTTCAATTTCGTGTCAAAAATTTTATAGTTTGCGCGCGGCAGAGGCTGCGATCCACAAGTCACAGATCATCGACAATCCACCGACACACGAGACCTCATCTGCTATGGCCCGTTCGAGCGGACTCCTGGATACCCTTCTTACCAGCCCTGCCACGGAACGATACAGGGTCGGCATCAGCCTGCTTTTCCTGCTGGGAATCTGGCTGACTGTCGGAGCATTCAGCCAGGGAATGCCCAACGCCATGCTGCTGATGGCGGCAGCGGTCATTGGCGGTTACATGGCCATCAACATCGGGGCCAATGACGTAGCCAACAACGTCGGACCGGCCGTAGGCTCGGGCGCATTGTCGCTGGGTGCTGCGGTGATCCTGGCGGCAATCTTCGAAGCCGGCGGCGCCCTGATCGCCGGTGGCGACGTGGTTTCCACCATCAAGGGCGGCATCATTGATCCCTCCAGCCTCGGTGACAGTCGGGCGTTCGTCTGGCTGATGACGGCTGCCCTCCTTGCCGGTGCCCTCTGGCTGAACCTGGCCACCTGGATGGGCGCGCCAGTTTCCACTACGCACTCCATCGTGGGTGGTGTGCTGGGCGCTGGCATTGCGGCCGGAGGCTGGGGAATCGCCGACTGGGCGGTGATGGGCAAGATTGCTGCCAGCTGGGTGATCTCCCCGGTGCTCGGCGGTGCCCTGGCGGCCCTGTTCCTGTATCTGATCAAAAAATCGGTGCTGTACCGTAAGGACGTGATACCGGCGGCCCGTACCTTTGTGCCCTGGCTGGTGGCTATCATGGCCTGGGCCTTTGGTACCTACCTGATGGTGAAGGGTGTAAAAAAGGTAGTGAAGGTCGATTTCATGGAAGCCACCCTGATTGGTCTTGCCGCTGCTGCCCTGGTTTTCTTCGCCATGCGCACCCTGGTGGGCCGCAAGGCCGCCACCATGGAAAACAGCTCTGCGGGTGTGAACAGCCTGTTCACCTGGCCCCTCATTTTTGCCGCGGCGCTGCTCAGCTTCGCTCACGGTGCCAACGACGTGGCCAACGCCATTGGTCCGCTGGCGGCAATCAATGACGCACTGGCGGCGGATTCGGTGGTTACGTCCGCAAGCATCCCGCTCTGGGTCATGATGGTGGGTGCCCTGGGTCTGGCGGTGGGGCTAATGTTGTTCGGCCCGCGCCTGATCAAGACCGTGGGCAGTGAGATCACCGAGCTCGACAAAACCCGGGCGTTCTGTATTGCCCTGTCGGCGGCCCTGACCGTAATTCTCGCATCTCAGCTGGGCCTGCCGGTGAGTTCCACTCACATTGCCATCGGTGGCGTGTTCGGCGTCGGTTTCCTGCGGGAGTACCTGAAGTCCAATTACGCGACCCAGCTGCACAAGATCATGGAACACCACGATCCTGCCGAGCAGGAACGTCTGAAGCCGTTCCTCGATGATTTCCGCAATGCCTCTGTCGAGCAGATGGAGAAGCTGCTCAAACAGGCCAAAAAGAAAAAGCAGGTGCCCCTGGCAAAATCCGAGCGCAAGCGTCTGAAAAAGATTTACCGGGAGGAGATGGTCAAGCGGTCGCACCTGGTACGCATCGCAGCTGCCTGGATCATTACCGTGCCGGCCTCTGCCATCATGGCCGCGATCCTGTTCTACACGCTGCGCGGCATGATGATCTGACCGGGCTGGTTGTATAAACCGAGTTTGGTCATACTATTCTTCAGGGGGTGATTCACCCCTTGAGCCTATTTGTCCGTGGAGCGAAGTATGAGTTCTTCTGTAGAGAGTCGTCAGGCCAAGATGATTGACGAGCTGAGGACCTTCATCAAGAAGGTGCTGAGCGATCCGACCATTGCCGTAAAATCCATGGAGATCGCCCGCAAGCATCGCGGACAGCCGAACGCCGAGGAGTTGATTGCCCGGGAGATCAGTGCCAGCACCAATATCCGGATTCCCGAGAACTGGAGCGAGGCAGACAAGATGTTCCTGGAGATCATCCACGACGTGCTGGATGATGAAGAGGCGCTTTACTGATTGGGTCCCGAACTCGGAGCGATTGGGCCAGAGCCCTTCCCAAAACCGTGCGGAGCCAGGGATGGCGGAGCCGAGCGTACAGGGAGGTATTCACAGCGTGTTTTGGGAAGGGCTCTAGCCCAATTGCGGTCTGGGAAAGAAACGCCACCCATGGCTCCGCACAGTTTTTGAAACGTCCCCCACCCGGCTCACCCTGGCGACGAGTTATCCGCGAGAACGAGCCGACCAGGCTTATAGGATCTTGCCTGATCAGGCTTGCCTGACGTTCGGCTCCCGCTGCTTCAGAACGGCATCCGCCATCTGATGCAGGATGCTCATCTCATCTTCGATACCCTCATCCCGTGACAGCTCTCTCTGCTCCGCCAAGATGTCCGCCAGGATGTCTTTGGTGGTCAGCGGGTTGGCCAGGACCACCCGGAACACGATGCACGGGAAGTTGAAGTAACGGGCCGGCTCCAGGCGGGTCCGGGACACGAACGCCTTGCCCCGTTCCCGCTGAGTTTTCTGGATGAACTTGGTGATGCGGTTCAGGCAGGTGTTGAGCTTTTCTGCCTGCAACGGGTCCGCCACCGCCAGCGCCTGCTGAACGTCTTCCGGGCAGTAACGGTAGGTGAGGATATTCAGTTCCGGCTTGGTCACCAGTTCGAAATCCGCCTCGGCGTCGATCATCTCGGCGAAAGTTTTCGCTTTCTCGATACCCTGGTCGATCAGGATCTCGTAGCCCTCCCGGGCGAGGATTTTCAGACCCGAGTGGATCAACATGGACATGCCGGGGCGGGAGCCTTCGAGGGTGGTGCTGCCCAGGTCCCGTGAGCCCTTACGGATGATGTACTGGGCGTGGTGTTCCACGGCGCTGGCCAGGCTCGGGTCGCGGAACACCACCAGGCCAACGCCCATGGGCACGTACAGCTGTTTGTGGGCGTCGAAGGTGACCGAATCCGCTTTTTCGATGCCGCGCAGCAGGTGTTTATAGGTGCGGGAGAACAGGGTGGGCCCGCCCCAGGCGGCGTCCACATGGAAGTGGGCGCCGAATTCCCGGGCAATATCGGCCATGGCGTCCAGCGGGTCGACGTTGCCGGTTTCGGTGGTGCCGGCCACGCCGCAGATGGCCATGACCTTGATTTTCTGGCGCTGAAGCTCGAGGCACTTGTCGCGCAGGGCATCGGTCTGGATGCGGTTGTCCTCGTCGGTATCCACTGGCACCAGGGCTTCGCGGCCGAGGCCGAGCACGTCCGCTGCCTTGCGCAGTGAGTAATGGCCACGGCGTGAGACAACAATGGCGGCGCCTTCGTAACCGTAGTATTTCAGCGCCCGGAACAGGCCTTCCTGGTGCAGGCCGCGGAAGCTGCCCTCGGCTGGGAAGGCCCGGTTGCGGGCGACCCACAGGGCAGTGAGGTTGGCCACGGTGCCGCCGGAGCACATGGCGCCCAGGGAATAGCGGGGGTCGTGCATCCACTTGCGGTAAAACGCCCCGTCTTCCTGGTACACAAGGCGATGGATCATACCCAGCACCTGGCGCTCCATGGGCGTAAACGCCTTGGAGGTTTCGGTCTTCACCAGGTTCTGGTTGAGGGCAATCATGATCTTCGACAGCGGCAGCATGAAGTAGGGCAGCGCCGAGGTCATGTGTCCGATGAAGGCGGGTGAGGCGGTATGAACGGAGTTGGCCACCAGCTTGTCGAGCAGGAATTGGGCCTGCTCGGAGACAAACACGGGCTTTTCGGGAATGTTGTAGTCGGAAAAGTCTTTTTCAACGTCCGACAGATCCCGTTCCACCGCAACAATGTGTTCCTGCAGGAAGCCTGCAAGGTTGCGGGAGATGTTCTGGTCGATCCGGCTCAACGTGGATTCCGGCGCCTCGGGCACCGTAAACACGCGATACATCGCCTCTACCGAGGCCTGGGCCGACTTTTTCTTTCCGGTCATAGGCGCCACACACGTTCAGTGGTCATCCGAAGGGCCGGTTCCGGATGCCCTGCGGATACGGCCGGTACGGGTGTCCGGCATTGGTTTCTGGTCGCCTGCCATGGGCAGGCGCACTGGCATCCCTGAGGGGGCGTAGTATACGGCGTGGCGACAGGTTACGCCACACGGCCCACCCCGGCTGGCGAGGCGCGGTATCGCTCAGAGAATTTCCCGATGTATGTCCAGTATGGCAGCATCCACCCGTTCTGCGATGGCTTTTTCAACTTGGTCGAGGCGCTGGGTGATCTGCTGTGAGGAGGTGCCGAGGGCGGCGATGGTCCAGGTTGCGCAGTCCAGGGCCTCCTGATCGGCGGTTTCCGCCACTGCCAGGTCGGGTTCTTTGCCCCAGACGGCCTTGAGGGCGGTGAAGACCTTGCGTTTGGCTTTCAGGTCGTCGCAGCCGTAGAGCTGGAAGTGCAGGGTGAGTACGCCCACGTGGGGGGTGATCACGGGCTGCTGGGGCGCTTGGCCTTCTTTGAGAAGTTTTCTGAGTGCTTCAGACATAGGTTTGGGCGAAGGAACCGACGAGGGCGCCCGCTCCAAAACACGCTGTGAATACGTCCATGTACGCTCTGCTCCGCCATCCATGGCTCCGCAAGGTTTTGGAGCGGGCGCCCCCGCCGGTTCCCTGATCTCTCTGTGGAATTCAGTTGACTCTAGCCTACTACAGGCGTTGCCCGTTTGATAATGGCCGCCGGGTTGGTGCCTGAGGGCAGATTGCCGAAGTTCATGCCGCCATTGGACTGCAGGCGGGAAGCGCAGAAGGCGTCGGCCACGGCGGCATCGGAATGGCGCAGCAGTAGCGAGGCCTGCAGGGCCAGGGCCATGCGGTCGACCAGGTTGCGGGCCCGGTACTGGAAATCGCTGATGTCGGCGAAGTCGTGCTGCAGCTGGGCCAGGAACTGGTCGAAGCGACGGTCGGCGCCCTTCGCTTCAGCGGCTTCGGCGAAGAAGGCATCGAGGGTGTCCGGTTCTTTTTGCAGGGCGCGCAGGGTATCCAGGCACTGGACGTTGCCGCTGCCCTCCCAGATGGCGTTCACCGGCGATTCCCGGAACAGTCGGGGCATGATGCAGTCTTCCATCACGCCGCTGCCGCCAATGCACTCCATGGCCTCATAGGCGTGGTTCGGGGTGCGCTTGCAGATCCAGTATTTGCCCACCGGTGTGGCCAGGCGCGCCAGCAGGCGTTCGTGTTCTTTGTCCTGGTTGTCCAGGGCGCGGGCAATGCGCAGGGTGTAGGCCAGCGCCGCTTCGCTTTCCAGGGCCAGGTCGGCCAGCACGTTCTGCATCAGGGGCTGCTCGCTCAGGCGTGCGCCGAAGGCGCTGCGGTGGCGGCAGTGGTGGCTGGCCTGGGCCACGGCCTGGCGCATGCCGGCGGAGCTGCCGATCATGCAGTCGAATCGGGTCATGGCCACCATTTCGATGATGGTGGGCACGCCGCGGCCTTCCTCGCCCACCATCCATGCCAGAGCACCGCGCAGCTCCGCCTCGCTGGAGGCGTTGGCGACATTGCCCATCTTGTTCTTCAGGCGCTGGATCTGCCAGGGGTTCTTGCTGCCGTCCGGACGCCAGCGGGGCATCAGGAAACAGGACAGGCCGCCCGGCGCCTGGGCCAGTACCAGGAAGGCGTCGCACATGGGCGCGGAGACAAACCACTTGTGGCCCACCAGCTCATAGGCCTGGCCCGGGCCCTGGGCGCCCACCGGGTAGGCTCGGGTGCTGTTGGCACGTACGTCGCTGCCGCCCTGTTTCTCGGTCATCGCCATGCCGATGGTCACCGAGCTTTTCTGGCTGTCCGGAAGGTTGCGAGGGTCGTAGCTGTTGGCCAGGATCCGGGCTTCCCAGTCGGCTGCCAGTTCGGGCTGCTTGCGGATGGACGGGATGGCGGCAAAGGTCATGGTCACCGGGCAGCAATGGGCCGCCTCTACCTGGGAGTGCATGTAGTACTTGGCTGCGCGGGCAACGTGGGCGCCCTGGCCTGGATGGGTCCAGGGACTGCTGTGCAGTCCGTTTTCCATGGCGATTCGCATCAGCTCGTGATACGCAGGGTGAAAGTCCACCTCGTCGATCCGGTGCCCGAACCGGTCGTGAGTGTTGAAGACCGGCTTGTTGGCGTTGGCGCGGAAGCCCAGTTCGATGGTCTGTGCGGCACCGGCAAGGTCACCGAACGCTTTCAGGTCTGCGGTGGCGCTACCGGCGCCTTCCCGCAGGGTGCCCTCCTGCAGCGCAATGTCCTGCTCGAACAGATTGTAATTCTCCAGCGCCGGCGGCTGGTTGAGCACTTCGTGTGTAGTGGCCAGGTAGCGATCTTCGTTCTCGCCAGCTGTTGTTGCTGTTCGGGGTTGATGCGCGTTCATGGCTACCTCCTGGTGCCAGTCAACCCCTGCATGCAAAAGCGGATGATGGAATTGACCAGCAGGTCATTGTTGTCGTCTTTCGGGCTCGCCGACTGATGGGCCTGTGTCGGTGACAGCGGGCCAACCAGGCTTTCTGCAATGGCGCCCACCAGGCAGGTACTGCTCTGGCGTGCGTCCTGATCCGGGAAGCAGCCTTCGTCGATGCCCTCCCGGATCGCTGTCTCGAACAGGTTGGCGTAGGCCTTGCGGTAGGCCAGTCGCTCCTCTTCCACTTTTGGATCCACCGGTTCGGCAATCAGCGACCAGGCCATCATCGGGCCCTTGAGTGCGCGCTCGGCAAATTGCCGCAGGGCGCGCTCCAGTCGCTCGCTCGCGTTGCCAGTGGTGGCGAGCGCCTCGGCTACCTTGTCCACCTCCCGCTGGGTGGCGAGCCGGAAAATCTCGGCAAACAGGTCTTCTCTGGACTCGAAATGCCGGTAAATGGTTCCGGTGGCGACGCCGGCGAGGCCTGCAATCCGGGTAATCCGTGCGCTCCGGAAACCGCCCTCCGCAACGCATTGGTAGGTACAGTCCACAATCCGCTTGCGCGCCTGTGCCTTGCGCTGGCGCATTTTCTCGGTTTCGCGATAGGCCATGCCGGCTCCTATAAGTAGTGAATCATTATTCATTCTTTGTGTCAATTCGATCAGGCTCTGACGATTATAGAATTCGCTGAGCAAATTCAAATGTTTATTGTTTGTTACAAAAATTTACAAAAAAGACATTGCCATTAAATAGCGTCGGCAGAAAAAGCGGATTATAAAGACGCCAAGATGTGGTCGCCGATGGCGTCCCGTCGATACGGAGTGGGCTTCCCCGCGGGGGTGCAGCACTCGGCCCTCTGTTTTCGTTGATGGAGAAAAGACCATGAGTGAATTCGACGAAAGCAACCTGGAGCAGTCCGGAAGCTGGACCAGCGACAACGACGACAACCATTCCATAGCCGGTCGCGCCCGGGTGCGCGCCCAGCTGCAGGCCGATATTGAGGCATTCCTGAGCCAGGGCGGCAAAATCCAGGAAGTGGATACCTCTTTTCGTTCTGATACGCCGCGCAAAGTGGAAGTGGGATTTAACAACCGCTCCCTCTGAGTGCTCGCAGGACCGACCGGGGCCCGGTGCCCCGGTCTGTTTTTGATGCCGGTCTCGGTATCGTTTGCCCCCTTGTCTTATCCTCCTGCATTATTTCCTCTGCCTTGCCACCAAAACCGCAAGGTGCAACCCATTCCTGGCTCGGGAATCGAAAAGTGGCCATGAAAACCCTGCCCCGGCTGACCGTCGGCCTGCTGGTGATCAGTGCGGGTGTTGTACTGTTCGGCCTGCTTCTGACGCCCGAAGACACGGCGCCAGAACAGTTTACCGGAAACTCTGGGCCACTGGTCGAGGCGCCGGCGCCACCGGCGGTGTCGCCGGGCAGTCCCAAGAAACCGTCCGCCCTGATCAGTGACAGTGTGGCTCCCGAGGTGCCCGAGACCCTGCCTGCGTCCCTCCGGGGCACCGCTGTGCCTGATGGCTGGGCGCGAACAGATCGCCTGGGCAATCTCATCCCGACCGCCGAGCTGAGGGCGTTGTTCGAGTACTTCCTGTCGGCGCTGGGCGAGGAGACGCTGCCACAGCTGGTGGCGCGCATTGAGTCGGCACTCGGCACCCTGGCAGAGCCGGCGCGTTCACAGGCCCGCTCGGTTCTGGGCGCCTATCTCGATTACAAGCTGGCGGTCTCGGAGCTTGAGCAGGCCTATGGCAGCGCCGCTGCCAATGACATCGGGGAAATGCAGCGCCGGATGGCCGAGGTTCACGGGTTACGCCGGACCTGGCTGGATGCGGATACTGTCGACGCCTTTTTCGCCGATGAGGAAGCCAACGATCGGTTCCAGCTGGAGCTCCGACGGATCGCGACCAACGACACCCTCTCGGCCGCTGAGCGGCGTGAGGCGCAGCGCGAGGCTGAACGTCTGTTGCCTGAGCCGCTGCGCGAGGCCCGTGAGCAGACCCGGCGTTTCTCCGACTACGAGCAGGCTCGACAGGCACTGGCTGATGATCCAAAGGCGCTGCAGGCCTGGCGCGAACAGGCCTTTGGTGCGGAGGCTGCCGACCGGCTTGCCCGGGTAGAGCAGGAGCAGAGAGCCTGGGACAGTCGCTGGCAGGCATACGCTACAGAGCGAGATCGTATACTCGCGTCGGGGCTGGCCGAACCGGAACTGGCGGAAGCGCTTGATCGTCTGCGTGGGCGCCATTTCAACGAAACGGAACAGGTCCGGGCCGAGGCTCTGGATTCCATCCGGTAATAATCCGGTCATGATCACCGGTTAACCTGATCCGGGAGTCTGCAACCGGCCCCCGTGGCCGTGTATGATGGGGGCTCGGGCGTCACTGCGGCGCCGCCACTTTCTATCAGAGTTTCTGTTCAGCCATTCAGGAGGTTGTTCGTGCCGAATCCGATACCCCGAGCGTTCCCGGCGACCCGTCTGCGCCGTAACCGGGCCAGTGAGTTTTCCCGGCGGCTGGTGCGCGAGAACCAGCTTACGGCGGATAATCTCATCTACCCGGTTTTCGTGCTGGAAGGGGAAAACCAGCGAGAGCCGGTGCCGTCCATGCCGGGGGTAGAGCGGTTGAGTATTGATCTCCTGGTGGAGCAGGCTGCCGAGCTGGTGGCCCTTGGCATTCCGGCGGTTGCCCTGTTCCCGGTGGTACCGGCGGAGCAGAAGAATCTCTCCGGTTCCGGTGCCTGGGATTCCGACGGGCTGGCCCAGCGGGCGGTGCGCGCCTTGAAGCAGCAGTTCCCGGAGTTGGGGGTGATTACCGACGTGGCCCTCGATCCGTTCACCACCCACGGCCAGGACGGCATCATTGACAACGACGGCTACGTGCTCAATGACGTTACCGTCGAGGCCCTGGTCAATCAGGCCCTGTCGCACGCGGATGCCGGGGCCGACGTGGTGGCGCCGTCGGACATGATGGACGGTCGGGTAGCCGCCATCCGGGAGGCGCTGGAAAGTGCCGGCCATGTGAACACCCGCATTCTGGCCTATTCTGCCAAGTATGCCTCCGCCTACTATGGGCCCTTCCGCGATGCCGTGGGCTCCGCCGCCAACCTGGGCAAGGGCAACAAGGCCACTTACCAGA
Source organism: Marinobacter sp. E2 (assembly GCF_055755345.1). NCBI lineage: Bacteria > Pseudomonadati > Pseudomonadota > Gammaproteobacteria > Pseudomonadales > Marinobacteraceae > Marinobacter > Marinobacter sp. E2. The sequence goes on along the minus strand of NZ_CM146911.1, from coordinate 3,489,799 downwards.
TGGATCCGGCCAACGGCGATGAGGCTTTGCACGAGGTGGCCATGGATCTGGCGGAGGGCGCCGACATGGTGATGATCAAGCCGGGCATGCCGTACCTGGACATCGTGCGCCGGGTGAAGACCGAACTGCAGGTGCCGACCTTTGTGTATCAGGTCAGCGGCGAATACGCCATGCACATGGCGGCTGCCCAGAACGGATGGCTGGACGGTGATGCGGTGATGATGGAAAGCCTGATGGCCATGCGCCGGGCCGGTGCCGACGGTATCCTGACCTACTTTGCCGTGCGTGCGGCCCGTCTGCTGCGGGATCGTCGGGGCAAGTAGCGAAATGTATGTATCGCCACTGAAGGCGATCTGACTGGAATCGAGCAATCATGACGACGGAAACGGCGAAGCAACAGGTGGCAACTGAGGAGCGCAGTGTTCCGGCACCGGTAGACGTGCCCCCGGTGGGCGAAGAGATCAATCTCGACGCCCCGGAAAACTACTTCAACCGGGAGCTGAGCCAGCTCCAGTTCAATTACCGGGTGCTCAAGCAGGCCCTGGATACCACCCATCCGCTGATCAATCGCCTGATCTACTGCTGCATTTTCAGCAGCAATATGGACGAGTTCTTTGAGATCCGGGTCGCCGGCCTGCGCCAGCAGATGAAGTATGGTCGGGAAACGGTCGGTGCCGACGGCATGATGCCGGAGCAGGCGCTGTCGGAAATCAGCCGGGTGGCCCACGAATACATCCGCGAACAGTACGACATCCTCAACAATGTGCTGATTCCGGAAATGGAACAGCAGAATATCCACTTCGTGAGGCGCCGCGAATGGACGCCGGCACAGGCCGAGTGGGTACGGACCTATTTCGAGGAGGAAATCCTGCCGGTGGTCAGTCCTATCGGACTGGACCCGTCGCACCCGTTCCCGCGCCTGGTCAACAAGAGCCTGAACTTTATCGTCGAGCTGGATGGCAAGGATGCCTTCGGCCGGGAAACCGGCATGGCCATCGTGCCGGCACCGCGCTCGCTGCCCCGCCTGGTAAGACTGCCGGATGACGTGTGCAGCGGCGGCGATAACCTGGTGTTCCTGTCCTCCATGATCCACGCCCATGCGGACGAGCTTTTCCCGGGCATGGAAGTGAAGGGCTGTTACCAGTTCCGCCTGACCCGCAACGCCGACCTCGAGCTTGAGGATGACCTGGAAGATCTGGCCTCGGCCCTGCGTGGCGAGCTGCTCAGCCGGCGTTTCGGTGACGGTGTGCGTCTGGAGGTCGCCGACAACTGCCCCGAGGAACTGGTGCATTTCCTGTTAAAGGAATTCGGTCTGACCGAGCGCGATCTGTATCAGGTCCACGGCCCGGTGAACCTGACGCGCCTGATGGCCGTAGGCAGCCTGGTGGACCGGCCGGATCTGACCTATTCGGGTTTCTCCCCCTCCATACCAAAGCAGATTCGCAGCAAGGAGTCGATGTTCGACGCCATTCGCAAACAGCCCATCCTGCTGCTGCATCCCTTCGAGAACTTTAGTCCGGTGGTGGATCTGTTGCGCCAGGCGGCGAAGGATCCCCAGGTGCTGGCCATTCGTCAGACCCTGTACCGTACCGGCGCCGATTCCGAGATCGTCGAAGCCCTGGCTGACGCCGCGCGCCGGGGCAAGGAAGTAACGGCGGTCATTGAGCTGCGGGCCCGCTTCAGTGAGGCCGAGAACCTGGAGCTGGCCAGCCGCCTGCAGGAGGCGGGGGTGATTGTCGTGTACGGCGTGGTTGGCTACAAAACCCACGCCAAGATGATCCTGATCGTCCGCCGGGAGGAAGGCCGGCTTCGCCGCTACGTGCATCTGGGGACCGGCAACTACCACGCCGGCAATGCCCGTCTGTACACCGACTACAGTTTCATGACCTGTGACGAGTCCATCGGTGATGACGTCAACAAGCTGTTCCAGCAGCTGACCGGCATGGGCAAGGCCCTGAAGATCAAGAAGCTGTTCCACTCGCCGTTTACCCTGCATTCGCGCCTGCTCAGCCTGATTGAGCGTGAAGCAGGTCTTGGCGAAAAAGGCCGTATCATCCTCAAGTTCAATGCGCTGACGGAATTGCAACTGATCAAGGCCCTGTACAAGGCGTCCCAGGCGGGGGTGAAAATCGATCTGATTGTCCGGGGCATCTGTTGCCTTCGCCCGGAAGTGCCGGGACTGTCCGAGAACATTCGGGTTCGGTCCATCATTGGCCGGTTCCTGGAGCATACCCGGGTCTATTACTTCGGCAATAACGGGCGGCCGGATATCTACTGCACCAGCGCCGATGGCATGGAGCGAAACCTTCTGAGCCGTGTCGAGACCGCGTTCCCGATTGACGACGCCGACCTGGCGGCCAGGGTACGTGAGGACCTGGACACCTATCTGGCCGATAACTGCCAGTCCTGGATGCTGCAGCCCGACGGCAGCTACCTCCAGAACCAGCCAGCCGAGGGCGAGGAGCGTATGGCCTCGCAGCTGGTCCTGCTTGAACGATTGACCAGCAAGCCCTGACCTCAATCCCCAACGGAGAACTCAGTTTGAATGCCAAATGGATGATTGCCGGCGCGGGTGCGCTGGTGCTGGCCGGAGCTTTGCCCTGGGGGGTGGGATATCTCACCCAGCAGCAGTGGCAGCAGGCAACGAAAGAAGTAAACAGCAACCAGCCTTTTGTCCGGCTGGAAACGGGGGATTACCAGCGGGGAATCCTGAGTTCCGACGTTACTGGCACTGTCAGTGTGATCAATCCGGATACCGGTGAGTCGCGACGTTTCGACTTCCAGGCCGACGTTACCCATGGCGTGACGGGCAGCCTGATGGATTTCGAGCCACTGGGTGGCTGGTCTCCGAGCGGCGAGGAGTGGTTTCCTGATCAGGAACCGCAGCTGACGCTGGAAACCCGGCTCTGGGGTACCGCAGTGTTGGAGTTCGAGGCGCCGAGCATGGAGATGGTGGACGCCGACACCGGCGAGTCGCTGTCAACCAGCGGCGGCCTGGTTCGGGTGGAGATCCGCGACGCCGGTTCAAGTGCTGATGCCCTGCTGGTCTGGCCCGCGCTTGCACTCACGGGGCCGGACATCAATCTGCGGCTGGCCGATCTCCGGGTAGAGCAGACAATGAACCACCTCACCGGCGAGGTATGGACCGGTTCGGGTGAAATGGCCGTCAACTCCCTGAGCCTCAATGCGGCCCAGGAGCCGCCCGTGACGCTTGATCGCATTTCGGTTCGCAGCCGCACCGAGGCAGGTGATTCGGGTCAGCGTCTGGATTCGCAGGTGGCGTTCGAGGTGGAGGGTGTCTCCCTGGCCGATGACACCTACGGTCCGCAACGCCTGGTGTTTGCCCTGGAAGACCTCGAAGTCGAGGCCTGGAATGCCCTGATGACGGGGTTTACTGAGCTGCAGAGCGCGGCATTGGCCTCCTCCGGGGCCGGACCAGAGGCGTTCGAGCAGCAGATGGGTGCCATGCAGCAGGTGAATGAGGCGGTCCGTGACCTGGCGGCCGCCGGCTTCAGCCTCGGGTTTCCCGAGTTGCTGGTGACCACGCCGGAGGGGCAGGTAACCGGCAGCGCAGAGATTCGGCACCCGGAGCTTACCGCCGACGAAAAAGCCGAGATGCTGATGGTGATGCAGCGTCTGACCGGCGATCTGAACCTGAGCCTGCCTCTGGCCCTGGTGGAGAAGTATCCGGAGATCCAGCTACAGCTGGCCCCTCTCATCAAGCAGGGGCTGCTGGTGCAGCAGGGCGATCGTCTGGTCATGAACGCCGCCCTTCAGGATCTTGTGCTGGATGTGAATGGCGAGGAGATTCCCCTGCCGCCGCTGCTTTAGCAGCACGCATCCTTCATCGAACAGAAAGCCCCGGATCCGGGGCTTTTTCTTTTCAGGCCTTTTCGAATTTCTGCTTGAGGGCTGCGGCGACCGCCGGATCCACGAATTCCGAGACGTCTCCACCGAGGGAGGCGATCTCGCGGATGAGGGTGGAGGAGATGTAGGACAAGTGGTTGGCCGGGGTCAGGAACAGGCTCTCGACTTCCGGGGCCAGGCGGCGGTTCATGTCGGCCAGCTGGAATTCGTACTCGAAGTCGGAGACGGCGCGCAGGCCCCGGAGGATCACGGTAGCACCCTGTTCCCGGACAAAATCCGCCAGCAGGTTACTGAAGCCGGTCACGCTGACGTTGGGGATGTGCGCGGTGGCCTGGCGGACCAGTTCGCAGCGCTCTTCCAGGTTCAGCAGTGGCTGTTTCTTGGGGTTGTAGGCGACGGCGACGACGATGTGCTCGAACATGCGACCGGCCCGTTCTATGAGGTCGGTGTGGCCGTTGGTGATGGGGTCGAAGGTGCCCGGGTAGATGACTTTCGGCATGCACAGCTCCTTATAAATCAGGAACACAGGATAGCAGGATCAGGGGGTGTGCTGTAGTCCGGGGTCCCGGCGAATGCTGTCAGAGTTCGGTGCCCTGCATCGGGGCCGGCTGCTCTGCCGGGAACCGCTACAAGCACATCCCTGTGCGCTTGTCTCAGTCCATCCATGGCCTTCGACATTCCCGGCAGAGCAGCCGGCCCCGACGCGAGCGAACTTTTGGAGTGGCCGCCCCGAGGCTACCTCGCGTCCCTTAAGCCCTGCTCAATCTTTGCGCCAACCTGGTGCTGTTTCTCGCTGCCAGTGCATACACAGACAATTGCGGGTTGGCGCCGATGCTGGTGGGGAAGATCGAGGCGTCGTGGATGCTGAGATTGCCGACGTGGTGGTGTTCGCCGAAGCTGTTGACCACCGAGCTTGCCGGGTCGCTGCCCATGCCACAGCCGCCCATCTGGTGGGCAGTGAACAGGCGCACCCGGTGGGGTTCCATGGGGAGTTGGTCGATGGCGGTTTTGGCTTCCGCCCAGCTGCTATACCAGTCGGAATCCAGATGCATCAGGCGGACTTTTTCGGCGCCCGCGGCGAACTGGATTTCGGCCATGGTATGGAAAGCCTGGCGCAGGCCGGTCCAGAGGTAGTCGGTGATCGGGTAGTCCAGCACCGGGCTGCCGTCGTCCCGCAGGGAGACGGTACCGCCGGGGCTGTCGGGGTGGAAGCCGTCCCGGAGCAGGGCGATGACCGACTGCATGTGGGGCAGGCCGGCCATGTTGCTGAGCTGGGCCTCGCCGTGGCCGGGAATGACACCGCTGGACATGCCCGGATGCAGTGGCGGTACCTCGAGCTTGTAGCCGACCGGTCCGTCAACGCCGTTGCGGAAGTTGAATTCGTCCGAATAGATCGACTGTGGCGCGCCGTAATAGGGCTCAACCTTTTGTGGCATCTGGGCAACGGTGGCGTTGACCGGATGGATGAACGAGCGCTTGCCAACACGACCGTGCGGGTCCGGAAGATCCGAACGCAACAACAGGCCCGGGCTGCCAATGGCGCTGGCGGCTACCACAAAATGCCGGGCTTTCAGGTTCACCCGGATTCCGGTCGGCGTAACGCCGTCGGTGGCGAAGGCCGAGGCTTCCAGGTGATCAATCCGGTCCTGCTTCATCACCAGCCGGTCAGCCCGCAGGCTGTGGAACAGTCGCGCGTTGTTGTCCAGGGCGCCCGGGATGGTGGTCAGCAATGCGCCCTGTTTGGCATTGGTCGGGCAGCCGACGCCGCAGTAGCCCAGGTTCCAGCAGCCCTTGACGTTGCGCGGGATGATTTTCCAGCTGTAGCCGAGCTTCTCGCAGCCCTGGCGCAGGATGTCGTTGTTGACGTTCGGGTCCACTTGCCATGGCGCCATGTTGTGGCGCTCTTCACGCCCTGCGAACCAGGGCGCCAGGGCCGCCGGGCGCAGGTCGTCCAGGCCAAAATGGTCGGCCCAGTAGTTCAGGGTAGGGTCTGGCGTGCGGAAGCTGCTGGTCCAGTTCACCGTGGTGGATCCGCCCACGCACCGGCCCTGCAGGATGGCAATGGCGCCGTCGGCAGTGACCCGGCTCATGCCTTCCTGGTACAGGCTGGCATAAGCCGATTGCTCGTCCATCTTGAAGTCTTTCTGGTAATACAGCCGGCCTTCCTCCACCAGGATTACCGACAACCCGCTGCGGGCAAGGATCTCGGCGGTGGTGCCGCCGCCGGCACCGGTGCCAATAACCACCAAGTCCGCTTCTGCGGTCAGGTTTTCCGTGAGTTGGGCGCCGTCGGTGACATTCCAGCCTGATGCCAGGCCCTGGGCAATACGATCGGTTAAAGACATGCTTGGCTCCGTCAGATCAGCTGGCGATCAGGCGTTTTTAAATTGGGGCAGGGCGTTCACGGCATACCGGGGAGGGCCGGGGTAGCCCGACAGGTGCCAGAAATCGGGATAGCCATAGAAGGCGACATTGGTGATCTTGGTCAGCGCAATGTAGCCGTTGTTGAACAGCCCGATGCCGCTGGTGCGCCAGCGTTCGAGGAAGGCATCCGCTTCCGCCGTGGTCACATTGGGCCAGCTCGACCACACCCGGGCAACTGTCACCCGGGTGGGCGCAAAGTTGAGCAGATCGAACAGCCGGCGCAGTTCTTTCTGGTTGGCGGGGCCGAACTTGTGAATACCGGCATCAATCCGTTCGATGGTTCCGGCAATGGCCCGTTTCCGAGCCTGCGGCTGCTCCGGCAGGCCGGGCCCGACCATGGCCGGCAGCAGGGCCTCGAACAGTACAATGTCGTCCCGGGTCAGGAACTGGAATTCGTAACTGGCGTCCATCCGGGTACCCACGGCATCGAGCCGCCCGGCTGGCTGCGTGGCACATCCGCCAAGGCCGGCGGTCACACTGACGGTGCCGAGGAACAGGGCACCGCCAATGCCTGTTTTCAGGAAGCTGCGGCGGTCGAGATCGGTCGCATTAGACCGATCCGCTGACGTGAAGGTCGAACTCTTCATGGGGGGCTTAGGCTCTTTATTGTTTTATGGAAGGCCTGAGTATCAGCGAATAAACAGCTTATAAACCATCTTGTGCGCCGCCGTGCCGTGGGGCGCATAGACAAACTTGCCGCTGTTGAACTTCTGCTTGGTGAAAATAGCCCGGTGATGGGAGAAGGTGAGGAACCCTTCCTTGCCATGGTAATGGCCCATACCCGAATCGCCGATGCCGCCGAACGGCAGGTCATCCTGGGCTACGTGCATCAGGGAGTCGTTGATGCACATGCCGCCGGAGTGGGTCTGATCCACAACCTGCTGCTGCTGGTCCTTGTCGTAGCCGAAGAAATACAGGGCCAGGGGCCGCGGACGGTCATTGATGTAGTGGATGGCCTCATCCAGATTACCGTAACTCACCACCGGCAGGATCGGCCCGAAGATCTCATCCTGCATCAGCTTCATGTCCGGCGTGGTTTTCAGTACCAGCGTCAGCGGAATCTTCCGGGTTCCGTCGTTCAGGTTCTCCCGTGCGGGATTGATTTCCAGCAGCTCGGCACCCTTCGCCTTGGCGTCGTCCAGGTAGCCCTTCAGGCGGTCGTACTGGCGCTCGTTGATGATGGCGGTGTAGTCGTCGTTATCCCGGAGGCTTGGATACATCTCGGAGAATTGCTTGCGGAACTCATCAACGAAGGCTTGCACGCGATCTGCCGGACACAGCACGTAATCCGGTGCCACGCAGGTCTGGCCGGCATTGAAGGCCTTGCCGAAAGCGAGGCGCTGGGCGGCGTCCTCCATCGGCACGTCCGGCGACACGATGGCCGGCGACTTGCCACCCAGCTCCAGAGTGACCGGCGTCAGATTTTCCGACGCGGCACGCATGACCAGCTTGCCCACCGAGGTAGAGCCGGTGAACAGGAGATGGTCGAACGGGCGAGAGGAGAAATCCGCGGCCACATCGGCCTCACCGGTGATCACCGACACCAGATCCTCGGCGAAGCTGCTCTCGATCAACTCCTTGAACAGGGCCGAGGTGTGCGGTGTGAATTCCGACATTTTGATCATGGTGCGGTTGCCGGCGGCCAGAGACGCTACCAGCGGGCCCACGGCCAGATACAGCGGATAGTTCCAGGGCACAATCACGCCCACCACACCCTTGGGCTGGTAGTGCACCTTGTTGCTGGCCGGCTGGAACAGAACGGAGACGTGCCGCTTTGACGGCTTCATCCAGCCGGACAGGTTCTTCAGGGTGTAATTGATGCCCTGGATGGAAGGCATTACCTCGGCAATCAGGGACTCGTCCCGGGACCGACAGCTGAAATCCCGGTCGATGGCGTCGAGCAGGCGGTCCTGGTTGTTCAGCAGCACCCGCTTGAGCCGCTTCAGGTTTTCCAGCCGCTCGGTCAAAGAGGGCATGGGGTTGTTGCGAAACGCTTTCTTCTGGTCGTCGAACACCCGGTGGGTGTGCTGAATCTGTTTCTTGCTCTCGGTGAGCTGGACAACGGTGGCTCCCATGATGCTCTCTCCTGCTCCTGTTGCTCCTGTCGGCATCGGCTCCGGGTGAGCCGACCGAACCGGGGGTGGCCCGGCTGGCGAAAAAGTGCGCAATTTGCGTATGACGGTATTATTAGAGTATATACTCTAGTGAGTCAAGCAACGCCGGGTGGCGAATCAGGCCATCTGTGAACGACACAACAACACGTGCCGAAACCTCTATGAAAACCAGAGACAAGATACTCCTGGCCAGCCTCGATCTCTTCAACGACCGGGGCGAACGCAATGTCACCACGAACCATATTGCGGCGCACCTGGCGATTTCGCCGGGGAACCTCTATTACCACTTCCGCAACAAGTCCGACATCATCTACGAGATCTTTCTCGAGTATGAAAAGCTGGTGGATTTTTATCTGGATATTCCGGAAGACCGGGCCATGACCCTGGATGACATGACCTTCTACCTGGAATCGGTGTTTGACGGCCTGTGGAGCTACCGTTTCTTCCACCGGGATCTTGAGTACCTGCTCGACAGCGACCAGCGGCTGCGCGAAGACTACCGTGAATTTACCAATCGCTGCCTGGCGGCCATCAGCCGGATTTTCGAGAAGCTGGCCGAAGCCGGCATCATCGAGCCCCAGGAGGAAGATCTGCGCTCGGCCATGTCCCTGAACGTTTGGCTGGTGATCACCAACTGGATGGCGTTCCTGAAAACCGCCCATGCTGCGGAAGAGCCGGCCAGCCTGTCATTGACCGAGCTCAAGCAGGGCATCTACCAGGTATTGACCCTCGAGCTGCCCTACCTGACGCCGGCCTACCGTTCTCAGGTCCTGGCACTGAGGGAGAAATACCGGCCGTCGTTGCCCGAGGCCGGATTGATAACATGTACGTGAAAACCGAAATAACGGTCAAAAAATGAACATTTCCGGAACTTTTGAGGACTGGGCGACTCAAAGAAGTGACGTTGGGAATTCGGACATTCCTTGCGTCTCCTGAGTGAGTTCTCAGGTTTTAGCACGTCGCAAACCCTGACGTTTCACCGGTCTGTCCTATGGCAGGCCGGTTTTTTTTGAGCCGGGTTATCCCGCGCCTCTCTCCGTAATCTCCCCGGGCTTGTAAGTGGTTTGCGAATTCGATAGTCTGCAGATGTTACCGGTAACATACGCCGGCAAAACAACAATCAGGAGATCCGACCATGTTTCTGACCCGAGTTGCCGCAGGCCTGCTGTCTGCGACCTTCGCAGTGAGTGCCGTTGCGGCCGATTACACCTTCAAGTTCCAGTCATCCGACCCCTCCGGCGTCAAGAATTTTCAGATCCAGCAGGAATGGGCTGACCGCGTCGAAGAAATGACCGGTGGTCGCGTAGCTATCGACCTGTTGCCCGTGGGTAGCGTTGTCAGCCATACCGAAACTCTCGGCGCCATGAACATGGGTGTTCTGGACGGCCATGTTTCCGTGACAGGTTACTTTTCCGGTAAGGATCCCGCCTTCGGTCTGATTGGCAATACCGTTGGGGCGTGGTCAAGCCCGGATCAACTGATCGATTACATCAACTATGGCGGTGGCTATGAGCTGATGAACGAGCTTTACGCCCCTTATGGCGTGAAGTTTGTGGGTGGTGGCGGCACCGGGCTGGAGTCCTTCGTGTCGAAGAAGCCGCTGAATGGCGTCGATGACTTGCAGGGCCTGAAGATGCGCGCCCCGGAAGGCCTTGTGCAGTCGGTGTTTGCCGCCGCTGGCGCCGCACCGGTGAACCTGCCGGGCTCGGAAGTGTACACGGCCCTCAGCAAAGGGGTGATTGATGCCGCGGACTACACGGTGTTCTCCACCAACCACGAGGCTGGCCTGCATGAAATTGCGCCACACCCGGTCTACCCCGGTTTCCATTCGCTGCCGCTGATCGAGATTGCCATGAACCTGGAGGAGTGGGAGAAGCTTCCGGAGGATATCCAGGCCATCATGACGGTGTCAGCCCGTGACTTTGCCCAGGATATCAGCACCCGGCTGGCCATGGCCGACAAGAAAGCGGTCAAGAAGGCCCGGGCCAATCCCGACATCACGGTACATGACTGGTCGGCTGAGGAGCGTCGGAAATTCCGCACTATTGCCCGGGACCAGTGGAAGAAGTACGCCGAACAGTCCCCCAACGCCGAGAAAGTCTACAAGTCGGTAACCAGCTACCTGGAATCCCAGGGCCTGCTCTGACAACCGAGTCACGCCATCAGGCGCCGGCCAGTTACTGTCTGACCGGCGCTCGGAGTAGCCTATGTCTTCTGCACAAAGTACGGCCCAACCGGAGCCGGGTCCGGACCGTCAGGATCTGCTGCCCGAATCCGACGAGGATGTCGGATTCACCGGCCTGGACCGGGCCATTGTCTGGCTCGGCAAGAAACTGAGCCTGGTGTTTGCATTGATCGTGGTGGTTTCCTTTTACGAGATCGTACGGAGATACGTTTTCGATTCGCCAACACTCTGGGTTCATGAAACCGTTACCTTCGCCGGAGCCACCTTGTTCGTCCTGGGCGGGCTTTACGCCCTGGCCACGGATCGCCACGTGCGAATCGTGCTGGTCTATGACGCTGTGTCACCCAAGACCCAGCGCTGGTTGCGGGTGTTTCACCACCTGTGTGGCCTGGCCTTCTGCGCGATGATGCTCTACGCCAGCTGGTTCATGGCCAAAGGTGCCGTGCGGGCGCCCTGGGGTGGCTGGCGGCTGGAGACCTCGGGTTCCGCCTGGAATCCGCCATTCCCGGCGTTTCTCAAGGTAATCATTCTGGTGGCCATCATTATCATGATGGTCCAGTTCGTGTTGCACCTGATCAGGGACCTGCGACGCCCGGTTCAAGGGGGGGAGACCGACCATGTTTGAACTGGCCGCCCTGGGCATCGGTTACGGCAGCCTGATCATGCTGCTGTTGCTGATCGTGTTGCTGCTGACCGGAATGCAACTCGCGTTCGCCACCGGCCTGGTGGCGCTGATCTTCGCGTTGGGCTGGTTTGGCCCGGATGCCTTGCCAATTGTCAGCAGTAGGCTGTACAGCTTCATCGGCAACTATGTGTTCCTGGCCGTCCCGATGTTCGTGCTCATGGCGTCGCTGCTGGATCACTCGGGGATTGCCAGGGATCTGTTCGACGCCATGGCCCGCGTTGGCCGCAAGCTCCATGGCGGTGTTGCCCTGCAGACTCTGGTGGTGGCGGTGATTCTGGCGTCCATGTCAGGGGTCATTGGTGGCGAGACGGTGTTGCTGGGTATTCTGGCACTGCCCCAGATGCTGCGCCTGGGGTACGATCGCCGGCTGGCTATCGGGACCACCTGTGCCGGTGGTGCCCTGGGCACGATGCTGCCACCGAGTATTGTTCTGATTATCTATGGCCTGACTGCCAACGTCTCCATCGGCGACCTGTTCAAGGGCGCATTTCTACCGGCACTGATTCTGGCGCTTCTCTACATGGGGTATGTTCTGGTCCGGGTCTGGTTGAAACCGGAACTGGCACCCATTCCCGCTGACAGTGATGAACCAGAGCGTCCCGCGCCCAACTTCTTCAAAGCCCTGTTGTTTCCGATTCTGTCGGTGGTTGTGGTTCTTGGCAGTATCTACGGAGGCATCGCGTCTGTGACCGAAGCCTCGGCGCTGGGGGTTCTGGGCATCGCGATCAGTACCTGGATTCGCGGGGAGCTGTCGCTGCCGATGGTGCAGAAGGCCACCATCAGTACCCTGCGGGTATGTGGGATGATCATCTGGATCGGTATTGGTGCCACCGCCCTGGTGGGCGTGTACAACCTGATGGGCGGCATCGAGTTTGTCCGCGAGCTGGTCTTCACCGTCAGCGGCGGTGACGGACTGGCGACGATCCTGTTCATGATGCTGATCCTGTTGATACTGGGTATGTTCCTGGATTGGGTCGGCGTGGCGTTGCTGACCATGCCGATCTTCGTACCCATTGTGGTGGAGCTTGGTTACAGCCCGATCTGGTTCGGCGTGGTGTTCTGCATGAACATGCAGGTGTCCTTCCTGTCACCTCCGTTCGGGCCGGCGGCTTTCTATCTGAAAACCGTGACGCCCAAAGACATTTCCCTGGGTGAGATTTTCCGGTCGCTGTTGCCGTTCATTGCGCTTCAGATTGTCGCGCTCGGTCTGCTGATCGCGTTTCCTCAGCTGGCGTTATGGTGGCAATGACATGACTGCGCTGAGGATTGTTGTGATGGGTGTGTCCGGGTGCGGAAAAAGTCTCATCGGCGGGCGTCTGGCAGATGAACTTGAGGTCCCCTTCTTTGATGCCGATGATTTCCACAGCCCGGCCAATGTCGCAAAGATGGCCAGTGGCAGGCCACTAACCGACGCTGATCGCAGCGGTTGGCTGAGCGATCTTGCCGGGCTGATCCGAAGGCAGGACTCTGGGCTCGTGCTCGCCTGTTCGGCGCTAAAGCGGGATTATCGGGACCGACTGCGATCTGGTAACGCCGAAGTGCGCTTCGTCTACCTTCGTGGAGATATAGACACCATCTGGTCCCGACACGCCAGCCGCACAGACCATTACTTCAATGGTCGCGCGATGCTCGAGAGTCAGTTTGAGACCCTCGAGGAACCAGAGCCTGAATCTGAGCCCGATGTGCTTGTGGTAGACGTTCGAGAACCGCCTGAGCGCATCGTTGACTTGTGCCTGCGCTCGCTGGGATCCGGCGCCGGCGTTGGTGGAGCCGAACGGTGATGGCTCGCGTATCATGGGGGCCCAGTCGTTTCAGGAAAATCGAATGGTGAAGAAAAGACGCCCCACTTTGCAGGACATTGCCGATCGGGTTGGCGCTACCAAGATGACCGTGAGCCGGTGTCTCCGCGGCGGCGACAACGTTTCCGAACGAATGCGGGAGCGCATTTTTGCAGAGGCCGAAGCCCTGGGCTACATTCCGAACCGCGCGCCGGACCTGCTGTCAAAGTCCACCAGCCACGCTATCGGCGTGCTCCTGCCTTCACTGACCAACCAGGTCTTCGCGGATGTGATCAAGGGCATTGAGTCGATTACCGAGCCCGCCGGGTATCACCTGATGCTGGCGCACTACGGGTACAGCTCGGAGATTGAGGAGCGGAGTCTGGCCTCACTGCTCTCGTACAACGTGGACGGCGTGATCCTGTCCGAGAGCCACCATACTGACCGCACCCTCAGAATGCTGGGTACGGCGGGGGTGCCCACCGTGGAGATCATGGATACCCATACTCAGCCCTTCGAGCAGGCCGTCGGTTTCGACAATGTGCAGGCCGCCTATGACATGGTCCGGGCCATGCTCGATCGGGGGCGCCGTCGTGTGGTCTATCTGGCCGTGCGGCTTGATGCCCGGACGCTGCAGCGCCAGGAAGGCTACAACCGGGCCATGGAAGAACGGGGGCTGACGCCGGTGACCCTGCGCAGCGAGCAACGCTCCTCATTCAGTGTCGGTGCAACCCTTCTTGAACAAATACTGAGTGAGGCGCCAGACACCGACGCCATCTTTTGTACCAACGACGACGTGGCCATCGGTGCCTTTTTCGAATGCCAGCGTCAGGGGATCGCGGTGCCCGAGCGGATGGCCATTGCCGGCTTTCATGGCCATGATGTGGGCCAGGTGATGGTGCCCAGGCTGGCCAGCGTGGTAACCCCCCGGGAGGACGTGGGTCGCAGGGCCGCAGAAACCCTGCTGGCCCGAATTTCCGGCGCGGGCCCTGAGCCCCGGGTGATCGACCTGGGTTACCGGATCGAGCCCGGCGGGACGCTCTGAGCGGTCAGTCGCTCTCCAGCCAGGCGGTGAGGGCGTCCCGACATTCGTCCACACCCCGTTTTGAGGTGGCCGAAAACATGATCAGATGCTCGACGCACTGGAACGACTGCAGCTTCTTGCCAATGGTCAGCATGCTGGTTTTCGCCTGTCCGAATTTCAGCTTGTCGGCCTTGGTGGCGAGAATCATCAGCGGCAGGTTGTTATGTTCGCACCATTCCACCATCATTTGGTCGAAATCCGTGAGCGGGTGGCGAATGTCCATCACCAGAACCAGGCCGCGCAGGCAGCGCCGATCGTTCAGATAGTGACCCAGATGTTCCTGCCAGTCGTCTTTCATGTCCCGGGAGACCTTGGCGTAGCCATAGCCGGGCAGGTCCACCAGCCGGCATTGTTCCCGGTTGAGAGAGAAAAAGTTGATCAGCCGGGTCCGGCCCGGCGTTTTGCTGGTACGGGCCAGCTTGCCGTTGGCGGTGATGGCGTTCAGCGCGCTGGATTTGCCGGCATTGGAGCGGCCGGCGAACGCTACTTCGGCACCGATGTCCGGCGGACATTCGTCCAGGCGGGAGGCGCTGATCAGGAACCGGGCGCTGTTGAAGGAGAGGCTTTTGGAGGTCAGTTCGGGGTCCACAGCGGTTGGCTTTCCTTTGGATTTCAGTTATCAGGGATTAATGTATAATGCTACACCAATTCCGGGCGGAGCGCTGAGCGCGACCGCTGTCAGCCCCGGTCTTGAGCCTGCCTGGTCAGCGCCTGCCGGTTGTACGACGAAGAATACCTTTTAAAAAGATGAGAGAAGCGGAGCGAGCATGAAAAAACTGATCGCAGGAGTTGTTCTCGGTTTGGGCCTGACGGCGATGGCCCACGGGGCAGGAGATCCTCAGGCAGGCGAGCAGAACGCGGCGGTGTGTGCCGGGTGTCATGGTCAGGGTGGCCAGAAGCCGGTGATGGGTGTGTACCCCAAGCTCTCTGAGCTGGGTGAGCGTTACCTGTACAACCAGCTGACCCTGATCAAGAGCCAGGAACGCATGATTCCTGAAATGACCGGCCTTCTGGATAACATGTCGGACCAGGATCTGCAGGACCTGGCGGCCTACTTTGACAGCCAGGAGATGATTGTCAGCCAGGCCGATCCTGATCTGGTGGATGCAGGCGCTCAACTGTACCGTGGCGGCAACCTGGCCACCGGCGTGCCAGCCTGTGCCGGCTGCCATAACCCTCAGGGTAAGGGCAACGAGCCCGCCGGTTACCCGCATCTGGGCGGCCAGAATGCCGAGTATGTTTCCAAACAGCTGAAGGCCTATCGCGATGGTACCCGCGACTCAGGGCTCAACGCTTCCATCATGATGGATGTGGCGGCCAAGCTGACCGATGCTGAGATTGAGGCTGTTTCAAGCTACATTTCCGGTCTCAACTGAGCCGGCGGCTCCAGCCTGAAAACCCCGCGTCACGCGGGGTTTTTTTATGCCCTTTCAACTCTGTAACCGCCGGCGTGTGGAACTTTTCAGCCCCGGTAGGTCATAATCCCCCGACGAGATATTCAGATGAGCGGAGATTTTTCATGATTCGATTCTTCAGACTGGCCCTGCTGGCGTTGCTGACCGTGGGTGTTTCCGCGCTGGCCAATGCCGCCGAGTGGCAGGAAGGCACCCACTACAACCGGCTGGACAATCCGGTGCGCACCAGTAGCGACTCCGGAGTCGAGGTGGCCGAGATCTTCTGGTACGGCTGTCCGCACTGTTATAACTTCAAGCCACTGGTGGAGAACTGGGAAGCCAACGCGCCAGAGTACGTCAACTTCGTGAAAATTCCAGCCGCTCTGGGGCGCAGCTGGGAACCCCACGCCTACGCATTTTATGCCCTGGAAGCCATGGGTCAGCGGGAGAAGGTCCACGATGCGCTGTTTGAGGCCCTGGCCGGAGAGCGCCGTCCGCTGAACACCCCGGAGGCGCTGGCGGACTTTGTGGCCCAGCACGGCGTGGACCGGGAAGAGTTTCTGAAGAATTACAAGAGCTTTGGCGTGAACGCCAGGGTCCAGAAGGCGCAGTCAAAGATTCGGGGCGCGCGCGTGACCGGAACTCCGACTATGCTGGTTAATGGCAAGTACACCGTGACTGCATCCATGGCCGGCAGCCATGAGGCGGTTCTGGACGTGGTGGACTATCTTGTTGCCAAGGAGCGTGGAGAGGTCCAATAACCGTCGTCTCTCTGGACGCCGGGAAATCTGGGTGGCCGGCCGGTTGAGACTGCCCCTATGTACAAGCGTATCCGACAACAGCTGAACGGCATTCTGAAAACGGATGGCGCCCCGAGGGGCGCCTGCTCCGGCACGGAGCATGTGCCGGAATTCGAGCCGCATCGGCACATCCGCCTGCTGACCTTCAATATCCAGGTGGGCATCAATACTTCGTCCTACCGGCACTACCTGACCCGAAGCTGGCAGCACATCCTGCCTCACCGCAATCGCATCGAGAATCTCGACCGCATCGCCTCGCTGCTTCGGGGGTACGACGTGGTGGCCCTGCAGGAGTGCGACGGGGGCAGCCTGCGCAGCGGCTACATCAATCAGGTTCAGTACCTCGCCGAGGCCGCCGGCATTCCGTACTGGTACCAGCAGCTGAACCGCAATCTCGGGCAGATCGCCCAGCACAGCAACGGCCTGCTGAGCCGGTATCGGCCACTTGATGTCACCGAACACAAGCTGCCCGGCCTGATACCCGGCCGTGGTGCCATCATCGCCCGCTACGGCACCGAGCATGACCCGCTGGTGCTGGTTCTGATGCACCTGTCCCTGAGCAAGGCGGCTCAGCAGCGTCAGCTGGGTTATATCCGAGAGCTGATTGCCGATTACCAGCACGTGGTGCTGATGGGTGATATGAACGCCCACGCCGAGCAGCTTCTCACCCAGACCCCTCTGAAGGAAACCGACCTGGTTCCTCTTCCAGACACTGCCCACAGCTTTCCGAGCTGGCGCCCGGAGAAGGCCCTGGACCACATTTTGGTGAGCCCGTCGCTGGAGATCCGGCGCTCGGAGGTGGTCAGCTATCCAGTCTCTGATCACCTGCCCATTGCCATGGACGTGGCCCTGCCGGAAGGCTACCTGGAAAAGTTCTGAGCATCTCCGGAAAACCTGGCTCGCAAACCCCGACAGAATGGGTGGAAATTCACCCCTGAATTTCGCGACTTTGGGTGGAATAACACCCATTGAAGTGACCCCTGGTGGGCTGCGAATGGCGGTGCTGACAATCTAACCAACTGAAAAATCGAAAGATCGGCCAATGCTTTCCCCGCCTGCTGGACTTGGCGCAAACCTTGCCATGTTTCTTTCGGCGCCGGCCTGTTTTAGCCCTGTCCGGCCCTGAACAACGATAAGCGGTGCAGGCACTTCCGGCCTGTCGTCCAACAAAAAATAAATCGGGAAGCAATTCTGTGAATAAACAAAACAAACTTCGTTCTGCAATTGTCGCAATTGCCTGCGGTGTTACCTCCACAGGCGTCCTGGCCCAGGCATCGGTGAACAACGTGACCGTGGACCCCTATGGTCAGATCAACCTTGGTGTGATGGTGACGGACTCAGCCGCCGGTACCAAGACCTATACCGCCGATAACGACAACAGCGCCAGCCGCGCCGGTGTCCGGATCAGCGGTGACGTGGCCGATACCGGCCTATCCGTGGGCGCCCATGTTGAGCTGGAGTACCAGGTTAACGCCTCGAATGCGGTTTCCGAGGACGTTCGCACTGTATCCGGCGAGTTCAATGAGCGTCACCTGAACATTTACCTGGCCGGTGCTTTCGGCAAGGTGTCGGTGGGCCAGGGCGATGGCGCTGCCAACGGTAACATCGAGCAGGATCTCTCCGGCACAGCTGTGATTTCTTACGCCAACCCGGCCCTGATCGGTGGCGGCCTGAGCTTCGTCGATGAGTCGACGGCTGACGCCGTACAGTTCAGCAGCGCCATGAGCAACCAGGATTTTGAAAGCCGCTACACCCGCGTTCGCTATGATCTGCCGAGCGTTGGTCCGATCAAGCTGGCCGTCAGTCAGGGCACCAAGAGCGGAGACGACGACGTGACCGAACTGGGTGCACGTTTCAGTGGCGAGCTCGGTGGAAAGGTGATCGCGGCTCTGGGGTATTCCAGCAAAGACGTGGGCGGCGTTGCTGACAAGCTCGATATCATCGGTGGATCGGTATCCTGGTTGCACGACAGCGGTGTTAACGTCACCGGCGCATACTCGACCGCCAGCGACGATAACCCCGCCAATCCGGATTCGGATTTCTACCTCGTGAAGCTGGGCTACAAGACCGGCAACCATGCCATGGACATCCACCTGATGGAAGCCTCTGACCGGGTAGCCGAGGGTGACTCGGCGCAAACCGTCGGTGTGGGCTATGTCTACACGCCGGTGAAGTACTTCAGCGCCTACGCTGGCTACAACGCCAACTCACTGGACCGTGATGCCGGCGATTACGAGAACGTGGACACCCTGTTTTTGGGTGCCCTGCTGAAGTTCTGAGTTGTTGTTCCACACGTTTGACCCGAAAAAACCCGGCTTTATGCCGGGTTTTTTTCTGGCAGTTTTTTTCAGGTAACTTTTCTTCGGGTAACTTTTCTCCGGGTAATAAAAAACCCGACACAAGGCCGGGTTTTTGTCAGGTCGCCGGATCAATTATTTGATCTTGGCTTCCTTGTACGCAACGTGCTTGCGGACAACCGGATCGTACTTTTTGATCTCGATTTTTTCCGGAGTGTTACGCTTGTTCTTCTTGGTCGTGTAGAAGTGACCAGTACCTGCTGATGAAACCAGCTTGATTTTCTCGCGCATGATGCGGCTCCTTAGAATTTCTCGCCGCGGGCACGAAGATCGGCCAGCACAGCGTCAATGCCTTTTTTGTCGATGATGCGCATGCCCTTGGTGGAAACGCGCAGCTTCACGAAGCGCTTCTCGGACTCAACCCAGAAACGATGGTTCTGCAGATTCGGCAGAAAACGACGACGAGTGTGGTTCATCGCGTGGGAAACGTTGTTACCGGACAGCGGGCGCTTACCGGTAACCTGACAAACTCTGGACATACTTGCCTCCGACCTGAGCAATGGTCTTAATAATACGAATTCGTTTTTAATGCGTCTCTGGTTGCTCGGGTGCCATTCAGCCCCCGTTCGCGCCTCTAAACTGAACGCTGCTCGCCAGACGCCGCCAGAAAGGGACGCTTTTATACCAGAACTCGACCCCCAACGCAAAAAATTGTTGGGAATTTGGCCAGTTTTCCGGTACCCGTGTACACGGTCCGCACCTCATGCCGCCCGGGCGTTACATCAAACCCCGTTCAGCCAGGGATATTACCTCACCGTGCCCCACAACCATATGGTCAAGAACCCTGATATCCACCAGCCCCAGGGCTTCCTTCAGACGGCGGGTCAGTGAGATGTCCGCCTGACTGGGTTCGGCGACGCCCGACGGGTGGTTGTGGGCGAAGATCACGGCGGCGGCGTTATCCTCCAGCGCCTGTCGAACCACTTCACGAGGATACACCGCAGCTCCGTCAATGGTGCCCCGGAACAGTTCCCGGTACTGGATGACCCGGTGCCGGTTATCCAGGAAAAGGCCGGCAAACACTTCGTGGGGGTAGGTGCCCAGCCGGCTGGTGAGAAAACGCCGGGTATCCTCTGGAGACCGCAGCGGATCGCCCTGGCGCAGGGGCTCGTCCATGACCCTGCGGGCCATTTCCATGGCGGCCTGAACCTGGGCGTACTTGGCGGTGCCCAGGCCTCGCACCTCGCAGAATTGCCGGCGGGAGGCGGTGAGCAGCCCTCGCAGCCCGGAAAATTCGTCGATCAGATGACGCGCCAGGGCCATTACCGGCGTGCCCGTGGTTCCGGTGCGCAGGAAAATGGCCAGAAGCTCCGCATCGGAGAGGGTCTGGGCACCGTGGGTGAGCAGGCGTTCCCTCGGACGTTCGTCCGTGGGCCAGTCGGATAGAGGCATATCGGCTTCCTTGCGTTGTCAGGTGTGAACCGGGGCATCCTGCTCCGGGTATGGCGTCGTTTACCGAAAAACGGACAATCTGTTGGTCTGTGCCGGGCTAACCGGGCTGTTGTGCCGGCCAGAGCATGCTATCTTATAAGCCTTTATTTTCATATGGAATCGGAGCCTTCATGGCCGCCAGAAAGATCCTCCTGGGAGTGACGGGTGGCATTGCCGCCTACAAGAGTGCCGACCTGGTTCGTCAGTTGAAAAAGGCGGGCCATGAGGTTCGCGTGGTGTTGACCCGGGGCGCGGAAGCGTTTGTGACCCCGTTGACGTTCCAGGCGCTCAGTGGCGAACCGGTGCGAACCTCACTGCTGGATCCGGAAGCCGAGGCCGGCATGGGGCACATCGAGTTGGCCAAGTGGGCCGATCTGGTGGTCATCGCCCCGGCGTCTGCCGATTTTATCGCCCGGCTGGCCCAGGGCATGGCCGATGACCTGCTGACCACCGTCTGCTGTGCCACCGAAGCCCCGATTGCCGTCGCCCCCGCCATGAACCAGGCCATGTGGCGCAATGGCCGCACCCAGAGAAACCTCCGGCTGCTGGAGCAGGATCCCCAGATCGAACTCTGGGGGCCGGACCAGGGTGATCAGGCCTGCGGCGATACTGGGCCTGGTCGTATGCTTGAGCCCGTGGCACTTGCCCAACGGGTACAGGAGCAGGGCGCTTCGGTCGACGGTGCGGCCCTGTTTGGCAAAACCGTGGTGATTACCGCCGGCCCCACCCGGGAGCCGATTGATCCGGTGCGCTACATCAGCAATCACAGCTCGGGGAAGATGGGCTATGCACTGGCCGCCGCTGCCCGGCAGGCTGGAGCGAGAGTTGTCCTGATCAGCGGTCCGGTCACTCTGGCGCCCCCGGCGGGTGTAGAGGTGCGTCAGGTAATGACAGCCGAAGACATGCTTCGTGAGGCCTCGGGCGCGGTGGATGAGGGCTGCGACCTGTTCATCGCGACGGCGGCCGTGGCCGACTACCGCCCGGAAACCTGTGCCGGCGACAAGATCAAGAAATCCAGTGAAGCCATGTCGCTGCCCCTGGTGCGCAATCCGGATACCCTGGCCACCATTGCCGGTCGTGAAGATGCGCCTTTTACCGTCGGGTTTGCCGCCGAAACCAGCGACGTGGCCCGTTATGCCACCGACAAGCTGCAACGTAAAAAACTGAACATGATTGTCGCCAACGATGTCTCCGCGCCCGGCCTGGGCTTCAACAGCGAGAACAACGCGGTGACCGTGTTCTGGCCCGGCGGCCAGGAATCGATCGGGCCGGATACCAAAACACGCATTGCCCGGCGGTTGATCGCAATGATCGCCGAGCGTCTTTAACAGGTCTCTCAGCAGCCATTGCAACAGGATGTCCCATGATCAGGAAAAATCTGCAGGTACGAATTCTCGATGACCGCATCGGCAACCAGATTCCGTTTCCGGAGTATGCAACGGAAGGCTCCGCCGGTCTTGATCTGCGCGCCTGCCTGAAAGAACCGGTGACCCTGGCCCCGGGTGACACCCAGCTGATCCCCACCGGCTTGTCCATTCACATCGCCGATCCGTCGCTGGCGGCCATGATCCTGCCGCGAAGTGGCCTGGGCCACAAGCACGGGATTGTGCTGGGTAACCTGGTGGGGTTGATTGATTCCGACTACCAGGGCGAACTGATGGTGTCCTGCTGGAACCGCGGCCAGACCGCGTTCACCCTGAACGTGGGCGAGCGTCTGGCACAGCTGGTGCTGGTGCCCGTGGTGCAGGCCGACTTCGAGGTGGTCTCGGAATTCGATGCCAGTGCCCGCGGTGACGGTGGCTTCGGCTCCACCGGCACGGCGTGATTGACTGGCCGGCCACGCAGAACAGGGGGCCGGCGTCTATACTTTGCGGATAACTGTTTGTCCAGGACGAAAAAATTACAACTGCAGGATGGACTATGAAGCTGGGTAAGAAGAAGACGGCCGAGGCGTCGGTGAGCGGGAAACCGGACAAGACGACGGGCAAGATAGGCAAAGCCAAGCCAGCCGGCCCAAAGCTCAAGCGGCTCAATTCGGTGGCGGTAAACCAGTCGCTGGTGGTTCTTCTGGCCGGCGTGCTTGCGATTGCGCTGCTGCAATTTATGGTGGTGCAGCCTTCGGCCCGGGATCGACTCGAATCTCTCCGGACGCTGGAGGTGGACGCCGCCGCCCTTCGTCTGAACCAGTACTTTGAACAGTTGCAGCAGAGCGTCGGCGGGCTCGCCAGCCAGCCCCATGTAAGGGCGGCGCTAACGACCACCGGCAACCTTGATGCCACCGAGCGCCAGCTGCTCAGTGCCTTGCCGGGTATTGAGGCGGTTCACCTGTTCCCCTATCGGGAGGTCCCGAGGACCGCCGGCGGAGAGGGCCTTCTGGGCTTTTCCGGGCTGGAGTTGGCGCGCCGGGCCGAGACCGGGCAACCGCTTTATCCAGACGCCTTCCCGCGGGATAACCGGTGGTTTGTACAGATGGCCGCGCCGGTGCGCAATCCCAACAGCAACGCGGTTATTGGCAGCCTGCTGGTGATTTTCGATACCGCCCGCATCCAGCCGCTGCTGCAAGTGGTCAACCAGCCCCTCGGTGGCCAGCTCGCGCTGGTGCAGACCGTCTCCGGCACTTCGCGCACCGTGATCAGCAGTGGCAGTGGCTCGGGCCCGGCAGCATCCCGCCCCCTGACCAACCCCGACTGGACCGTAACCTACACCCCGGCCAAAAGCCCGCAGCCACCGGTTGATATTGTTCTGCTGGCCCTGCTGGTTGGCGTTCCCGCCCTGTTGGCTGCGATTGTGGTCTGGGTCCTGCTCGGTGGCGCCCAGAAGGGCCTCCGCCAGGACATGAGCGTTCTCATTCAGTGGGCCCACAAGGTGTTCAGTGGCGAGCGGGTCAAGTTGCCGGCGTTCCGCTGGGATATGGCGGCGTCAACCGGTGAGGTGCTGTTCCGCTTGTCCCAGGTGGTCGATAAGCGCGTGGCCAAGGCCGGAGAATCGGCCAGGCCCAAGGGCGGTGCAGCGAAGCCCAGGCCCGGTGGCACCGAGGGCGCAGACGAGCCGCTGTTCCAGGACAAGGATATGCTGGACATTGATATGCTTGACGGAGACGAGGACGTACTCGGTTTTGGTAGCGGCGAGGATACCGTCTTCGGCTCCGAGGACACGCCCGAGGTTGAGGATGTAGCATTACCAGAAGTGGCGCTGTCTCGCGATATCTTCCGGGCCTACGACATCCGCGGAATTGTCGGCGATAGCCTGACCGCCGAGGGAGTACAGGTCATTGGCCGGGCCATCGGTTCCGAGGCCAGGGAGCGAGGGGTTGACCGGCTCTGTATCGGCTATGACGGCCGGCATTCCAGTCCTGAGCTTGCCAACGCACTGGCCCGGGGTGTCATGTCGACGGGCTGCGATGTGATCCATGTTGGGGCGGTGCCCACCCCGGTTCTGTACTTTGCCACCCACGAGCTTGGTACGGGTTCCGGAGTTATGGTCACCGGCAGTCACAACCCGGCCAACTACAACGGCCTGAAAATCATGCTCGGCGGCGAAACGCTCTCCGGCGAAGCCATCGAGAAACTCTACCAGCGCACACAGACCGGTGATTTCGCCAGCGGCCAGGGCAGCCAGAGCAATGAAGACGTGCGCAGGGCTTACCTCGACCGGATTGTGGGCGATATCGCGGTTGCCGCGCCCCTGAAAGTGGTGGTTGATGCCGGCAACGGTATCGCGGGCGAGCTGGGCCCCATGCTGATCGAGGAACTGGGTTGCGAGGTGATCCCCCTGTACTGCGACGTTGATGGCGATTTTCCCAACCATCATCCGGACCCGGGCAAGCCAGCGAACCTGGCGGACCTGATTGAGCGGGTGCGCTCGGAAAAGGCGGATATCGGCCTCGCGTTTGATGGCGACGGAGACCGCCTGGGTGTGGTGACCAATTCCGGCAAGATCATCTGGGCTGATCGTCTGATGATGCTGTTCGCCCGGGACGTGGTGTCCCGCAATCCCGGCGCCGACGTCCTGTACGACGTGAAGTGCAGCCGGCGCCTGGCGGGTGTGATCTCCGAGGCCGGTGGCCGTCCGATCATGTGGAAAACCGGCCACTCCCTGATGAAGGCCAAGATGAAGGAAACCGGGGCGCTACTGGCCGGTGAGATGAGTGGCCATATCTTCTTCGGGGAGCGCTGGTACGGCTTTGACGACGGCCTGTATTCTGCTGCTCGCCTGCTGGAAATTCTCGGTATCGAGGACCGTCACAGTGATGATGTCTTCGAGGATTTCCCGGAGGACATCAGCACGCCCGAACTCAACGTTGACGTGACGGAAAGCTCGAAGTTCGACATTGTTGCGCGCCTGGCGGAGACCGGCGAATTCGGCGATGGCAACATCAGCACCATCGACGGCATCCGGGTCGACTATGCCGATGGCTGGGGCCTGTGTCGGGCCTCGAACACCACCCCGGTGCTGGTCCTCCGGTTTGAAGCGGAGACCGAGGCGGCTCTGGAGCGCATCAAGACAGTTTTCCGGGAACAGCTGCAGAAGGTGGCACCGGACGTGGTCACGGATTTCTGACTCCGGGGTGAAAACCCCGGGTAACCCATTCAATCAGGATTGCGAAGGCAGGAACATGGCACTGGATCGTGAAACCGCAATGCAGGTGGCCTCGGTATTAAGCCGGGGTCTGCCCTACATACAGAGATTCACCGGCAAGACCGTGGTCATCAAGTACGGCGGTAACGCCATGGAAAACGAGGATCTCAAGAGCAGCTTCGCTCGCGACGTCGTGCTGATGAAACTGGTGGGCATCAACCCGATCGTTGTGCACGGCGGCGGGCCGCAAATTGGCGAGCTGCTGGAACGGCTCAATATCCAGTCCCGTTTCGTCAATGGCATGCGGGTGACCGATGCCGAAACCATGGATGTGGTGGAGATGGTTCTTGGCGGCCAGGTGAACAAGGAGATCGTCTCTCTGATCAACGCCCACGGTGGCACCGCGGTTGGCCTGACCGGTAAGGACGCCAACCTGATCCGGGCCCGCAAGCTTGAGGTAGTGAACCGCTCACCGGAGCTGGAGCGTCCGGAGATAATCGATATCGGTCATGTGGGCGAAGTGGCGAGCGTGAATGTCGATGTGATCGACATGCTCACCCGCAGCAATGTGATCCCGGTGATTGCGCCGATTGGCGTGGGCCCGGACGGGGCCTCATACAACATCAACGCCGATCTGGTTGCCGGAAAGGTGGCCGAAGCCATGAAGGCGGAGAAACTGATTCTGCTGACCAACGTCTCGGGCCTGAAGAGCAAGGAAGACAAGGTGCTGACGGGGCTCACCGCCAAGCAGGTCAACGACCTGATCGAGGATGGCACCATCCACGGCGGCATGTTGCCCAAGATCCGTTGTGCCCTGAGCGCGGTGGAGAACGGCGTTCGCACGTCGCACATCATTGACGGCCGGGTTGCCCATGCCTGCCTGCTGGAAATCTTTACCGATGAAGGCGTGGGCACGCTGATTTCCCGCAACTGAAGGCCCGATAAGGAGCACCCGGATGAAGCGCCTGTTCGCGACGCTGGTGATTGTGGTGGTGGTCGGCCTGGTCGCTTTCAAGGCCGGCGTCTGGTGGCTGGCGGATCAGCGCCTGGCGGAGCTCAGAAAAGGCCTGGAGGCATCCGGTGTGTTGCATCGGGGCAGTATCAGCTCCGGGGTTGATGGACGCCTGGTCCTGAACGACGCGAGTTGGCAGGATTTCGAGCTGACCCAGCCCCTCGACATCCAAAAGGTGGAGTTCGATGCGAGCTCCCCGGTCAGCCTGCTTTCAGCCCTGATCGACCCTACCCGCCTGCCCGGGAGCTGGACGCTGAGCCTGGAGGGGCTGGAACTGGACCTGGAGCCGACCATGCTCCGCAACTGGGTCACCGCTGAAGGCCCCAACAGCGACGGCGAGCCGCCGCTGTTCATGCTGTCCTGCGCGCCTGATCCTCGCCAGCAACTGGGCAGTGGCGACCTTATCCGGATGGGCGTCACCCGTCTTACCGGTGAAGCCTTTATTCGCCAGAGCCCGGAAGGACTTCAGGCCGAACTCAATACCCTCAGCACCGGCAGTCTTGAGCTGAACTGGCCCGGCTCCCGGGTGCAGGTTACCGATACCCTGCCTGCCATCGACGATGCCGGCGAGCCGATGCGCCTGACCGTGCGGGATGCCGGATTGATGCGCCGCATCGCTGCCTACTGTGCCCGGGAGGTGGGTGTGTCTGCCACCGAGTGGGCCGCGCGAGCGGTGCAGGCCCTGGAGGGCGGTCTGGCGGCCCGTGGCCTGGCGCCGAGCGACCAGTTGAAGGCGCTTTACCGGCAATGGTTGCTGGAAGGGGGTGAGCTTATCCTCTCGATCCGGCCGGAGGCGGCGCTGCTGGGCATCCCGGTGCGTACCGACGAGGTAGGCCAGGCCGGTAACAGCTGGCCAGTCCGCTACAATGGTTCTGAGGTGCCGGATGTCTATCTCAATGAGGTGGCGCCGGCCGCGGAAGTGCTCCCGGAGACCGCCGTGGAGCCAGTGGTACAGCCCGAAAACCCGGATGTGGAAGCCTGGTATCCGGAACCCCTCGACACCGCCGGCCAGTGGGTTGGGCGCAAGGTCCGGGTCACGCTCTCCAATGACAACAGTGTGGAAGGTCGACTGGTCAGTGTCGGAGAGCGGGAGCTGGAAGTCGCCCGGGTGATTGCCGGCGGCGAGGTGGCCTATCCCATGCTGATCCGTGCCATCACCAACTTTGAAGTATGGCGGCGTGGCCGTGCACAATGATTCCAATGGGAATCTGAGAGGAAACTATGTCGCAGTCCGATAACTCATCTGCCACGGTGCCGGGCATCCGTGACATGCTTGCCCGGCTGATTTCGCTGCCGTCCATCAGCAGCGCCTCCGCCGAATGGGACCACAGCAACGAGCCGGTTGTCCGAACCCTGGCCGAGTGGCTTGAGGCCCTGGGTTTTGCCGTGGAGATCCTGGAAGTGCCCGGCATGCCCGGCAAGTTCAACCTGATTGCGACCCTGGGCAGCGGCCCGGGTGGGCTGGTGCTGTCTGGCCACACCGATACGGTGCCGTTTGACGACAAACGCTGGCAGAGCGACCCCTTCACCCTGACCGAGCGGGACAACCGCTGGTATGGTCTGGGCACCTGCGACATGAAAGGCTTCTTCCCCCTGGCCATCGAAGCGGCGAGGGCGTTCGTGGATCAGCCCCTGAAGCAGCCTTTGATCATCCTTGCCACTGCCGACGAAGAGAGCTCCATGAACGGCGCCCGGGCGCTGGCCGAGGCCGGCAAACCCAGGGCGCGCTATGCGGTCATTGGCGAGCCCACCAGTCTGAAGCCAGTGCGCATGCACAAGGGCATAATGATGGAGCGGCTGAAGTTCGAGGGCCAGTCCGGGCACTCCTCGAACCCGGCGCTGGGCCGCAACGCGATGGAAGGCATGCACGAAGCCATGACTGAACTGCTGGCCCTTCGCGCAAGCTGGCAGGAAAAGTACCAGAATGCCAACTTCGAGGTGCAGGTACCAACCCTGAACCTCGGCTGCATTCACGGTGGCGACAACCCGAACCGCATCTGCGCCCAGTGCGAGCTGCACTTTGATCTGCGGCCACTGCCGGGCATGAACATGGAAACCCTGCGTCAGGCGATCCTGAGCAAGGTGCAGCCAGTGGCCGAGCGCCGGGAGCTGTCGCTGGAATTCGAACCGCTGTTCGATGGTGTGCCGCCGTTCGAGACCCCGGCCGACGCCGCCCTGGTCAAGGCCTGTGAACAGCTGACGGGCCACACGGCCCACGCGGTGGCCTTTGCCACGGAAGCCCCCTGGCTGCAGCAACTGGGTCTGGAGACGCTGGTTATGGGCCCCGGCTCCATCGACCAGGCCCACCAGCCCGACGAATTTATAGAGCTGTCGCAGCTGGATCCGACGGTGAAGGTATTGAGGGGACTCATCGAGAAATTCTGTCTTTAATACTGGCGCCGGCAACGCGAAAGTCTGCGGAGAGTCCTGGCGGGGAGGTTTGCCAAAACCGTGGAGCGCCAGGGATGGCGCGACCGAGCCCTACAGGGACGTATTTACGGGCGTGTTTTGGCAAACCTCCCCGCCAGGACTCGGCGAACTCCCGATGATAGATGCCCGGCTGTTAGCGGATAACGAATAACCAGGAGAAAGGTTTGAAATCAAACGACTGGCTGCATGGATTTCGCCACTCATCCCCCTACATCAACGCCCACCGCGGCCGTACGGTGGTGCTGACCATTCCGGGGGATGCCATTGAGCATGGCAATTTCATCAACATCATTCATGACATTGCCCTGCTCAGCAGCCTCGGTGTGCGACTGGTGGTGGCCTTCGGGGCGCGCCCGCAGATCCAGGCGCGGCTGGACAGCGCCGGCGCCGAATCGTCGTTTGCCCGGGGCCTGCGCATCACCCCGGAAGATCAGCTGGGCATGGTAATGGAAGCCATCGGCGGCCTGCGCGCCTACCTGGAGAGCCAGCTGTCCATGGGGCTGGTGAACTCGCCCATGCACAACGCGCGCATCCGCGTGAGCAGCGGAAACTACGTGGCGGCCAAGCCCGTAGGTGTACTCGACGGCAAGGACTTCGGTTACACCGGCAAGGTGCGTCGGGTGGACGTGGCCGGCATCGAGAAGCTGCTGGAGCAGGGCCATATTGTGCTGTTGCCACCCATGGGCTATTCCCCCACGGGGGATGCCTTCAATCTCTCTTACGAGGATGTGGGTAGCCAGGTTGCTGCGTCGCTGCAGGCGGAAAAGCTTATTGTGTTCATTGATGATCCGGGCCTGCTGGAGGAAGACGGCTCGCTGATCCGGGAGCTGTCGGCACGTCAGGCATCCGAGCGTCTGGCTTCCGGGGCGGTGACCGGACACGACGCCGCGCTGCTGCGCGCTGCCTGCGACGCCTGCGTGAAAGGGGTACGTCGGGCCCACATCATCAGTTACGTGGACGACGGCGCCCTGCTGGAGGAACTGTTCACCCGGGATGGTTCCGGCACCCTGGTCAGCGGCGACAATTACGAGCAGATCCGTCAGGCGCGGGTAGAGGATATTGGCGGTATCCTGGAGCTGATCCAGCCCCTGGAGGAACAGGGCATTCTGGTGCGGCGGTCCAGGGAAATGCTGGAAACCGAAATCGACCGGTTTGTGGTGGCCGAGCGGGACGGCACCATCGTGGGTTGTGCCGCGCTGTACAGTTACCCGGAGGAAGGTGCTGGCGAGCTGTCGTGCTTCGCGGTGGATCCTTCGTATCGCCGGGCCGGGCGCGGCGACGAGATCCTGGCCATGGTCGAGAAGCTGGCCCGGGGGCACGGGCTGCAAAAGCTGTTTGTGCTTACCACCCAGACCGAACACTGGTTCCGCGAGCGCGGTTTCCAGGGCTCCACCGTGCAGTCCCTGCCGGGCCCGAAACTGGCCTCCTACAACACCCAGCGCAATTCAAAGGTGTTCGTCAAACCGCTCTGACAGGGCGGAGAGTTGCTGTGCCCGCAGTTCGGCGGGTTGCTCGGAGAGGCGTTTTACCTCTTTGTAGAACTCCGGAAAACGGTAGTCGCTCTCCCTGAGCAGCTGGCGGAACGCCGGCAGGTGCTGGTTGTACTGGCGGAACAGTGCCAGGTGGGCGTTGTTCAGGGCCAGCGGCGGCGTGCCGAAGGGGCCAGGCTCCCGCCATCCAGCCACCATCTCCTGGTAGCGTTGTTCAAGGTCTTCGAAGACCTCCGCCTTGCGGGTTCTGAGGGCTTCTTCGGGCAGGGAGCCCCGGCGCGCGTACAGGCTTTCCAGTTGCTCGGTGGTGTGGTCCACCAGGGCCAGGGTCTGGTTGCGCCGGCGGATCCGGTCCAGGGCCCGCTCGAACTGCTCGGGCTCTCCCTGTTCCTGCAGCCAGAGCCGGAGACCTTCCAGCTCGACAGCGGTCGCGAAACTTTCGTTGAAGGCAGTATCGTCGCCAATGTATACCACCCGATGGGCCAGTTCGTGGAACATCAGGGCTACCATGCGCGCCTCCGGTAGCCGGGTAAAGCCGGAGTGCAGGGGATCGTCAAACCAGCCCAGGGTCGAGTAGGCGGTCACGCCGCCGATAAAGGTATCGAAGCCCCGGGCCTGGAACCGCGCCTGCTCTGCTCTGGCGTCGTTCAGGTCAAAGTAGCCCCTGTAAGCCTGGCAACCGAGCACCGGGTAACACCACTGGTGCGGCTCCAGCGAGAATTCCGGCGTGGCCACCACATTGACCACGACCCAGGGCCGGTCCAGTTCCACGTAGTCGGTGAAGGCGTCGCCGACCGGCAGTGCCAGGTGCCTGGCGGCAAACGCGCGGGCGGACTGGGCAGTGGCCAGCTGCTGGCGCAGGTCGTCGGGTGTATCCCGATTCCGGATGAGCGCCTGCACCGGTTCGCCCCCCATCATGAGAGACAGATGACCGGTGACGGCCTGGCTGTAGTAGCCGAAGGTCGTACACCCGCTAAGCATTGTTACCAGTAGCAAAAGTAGATAGATCTGACTAAGCTGTTTCATGGGTCAGGATGTTATCGAGGGTTGTTTTGCCCGAGGGGGCCGGACCGCTATAGTAATGCCATGGATCAGAGCGTAACGCCATGGCTTGGATAGTAGCAGGTGGCATCCACCACAGTGTCAGGGACGTAAGTCGGTAGCGGGCAGCAGACCCAAAGACCCGTCCGGCTTTGCGAGATATCAGGTATACATGGACCCTAGAGAACGTCGTAGCAGCCCCCGTCAACCCATCAAGCTCGCCGCGCAGATTGATCTGGGAACCGGCGAGTCATGGCCGTGCCAGATTGCCGATTTCTGCGCCGAGGGCCTGTTTGTCCGTTATTCCACGGAGACATCACGCAAACTCGACCGGGTTTTCGCCACCGAAACGCCGTCGGAGCTGATCATCCGCTTCCGCGGCCTGGACGGCGCCCGTCGCCATGAGCTGCACGTGGGCGTGGTACGGCGCATTGACGGTGCCATGGGAGTTCATTTCAGCCGGCCCAACCCGCAGGCCGTCGATGCCATGCTACAGCTGTGCGGCGGTTCCCGAACACAGGATCGCTCCTCCCTGCGAGCGCCGAGCGATCGAATCCAGTTTGTCCTGCACCAGTCGGCCAAGGCGGTCACCCAGTATATCGAACCGTTGATGGACGCCTGCTTCGTGAAAATGGTCGAGGCGCTCAAACTGGCGGCCCAGAAGGCAGCCAATGATCAGCAGGCCAACGAATACATGGATGCGTCTGGCCAGATCCAGGCCCGCCAGCGGGTCATCTGGCACCAGATGTCGAAGAGCCTCGAGTCACCCCTGAAACCGACACCCAAGGGCTTTCCCGGCTCGGAACTGTCGGTGGTGGACAAAGGCGAGTTCGAGGACTGGCTGACCATTCGGGTGATGGTCACCAAGGCCGATACCCTCTATCGCGGCGACCTGCTCCAGCTCAAGCTCCGGCTCGATAAACTCGGCATTGCCAATGCCACCGGCCATCACAATCCGCTGGGGCCATCGCTGGTCTGTGAAGCCTTCCATCATGGCCTGAACCAGCTCAAGGCGCCCAGGGAGGTCGAGAAAGTCTGCCTGAAGGTGTTCGAGCAGACCGTGCTTCAGCAGCTGGGGCCGCTTTACAAGGAACTGAATGACATTCTGATCCGTCACGGCGTGCTGCCGGACCTGGATCTGAGCAAATACCTCAGCGAACAGTCTGGCACCAAATCCGAGCCAGTTGAGCCGCCGAAGAAGAAACCGGACGCCTCGCTGAAAACTCCGGTCGCCGAGACTTCGGCAGGCAGCGAAGCGACTGCCAAGGCAGCCGCTCCCCGCCGCAAGCCCAGCCGCCTGGGCAGCGAGTTCCAGGGTTACGCGCAGGCGGCCCAGACCGCGTTTGCCACCGTTCGTAACCTGCTCACCACGCTGAGTGCCAGTCGGGTGGCCCGGGGCGATCCGGAGCCATTGCCGTTTGCACCCAATGCCCGGCCCCTGTCATCGGGCGAGCTGCAACGGGAACTCCAACAGCTGCAGGTCGAAGTGCCGGAGGCCGGTGAAGCGGTGGCACCCCTCAGGGAGCGAGTGGTGGAGAAGGTTCGTGAGAGTGGCGACACCCGTCTTGACGAGGAGCAGCAGGGCACCCTGGATGTGGTGGACCGGTTTTTCCGCTCCGTGGTGGAGAGCCCCAAGCTCAGTGAATACGCCCAGCAGCGGATGCGCCAACTGGAAGTGCCCGTGCTCAAGGTGGTCATGCGCGATCCGGGCTTTTTTGACGATCAGGACAGCCCGGTAAGGGGCGTGATGAACCGGCTGGCGCAGCTGGGGGTCAAGGGTGGTCGGATCAACCCGGTGGTGCAACGCCGGGTTGACGAACTGATCCAGCGGATCACTACGGATTTCGAACAGGACACCGGGGTCTTCGAGCAGACGGTTCAGGAGCTGGATACCCTGATCGACCGCCAGAACCTGGTGTACCGTCGCAATGTGGAACGGGTAACCGCCGCCGCCGAGGGTGCCCAGAAAGTGGCGGAATCCAAGAAAGCGGTTGCCGAGGTGCTGGACCAGCGCCTGGGTGGTCGCAAGGTGCCCCGGGCCATCGTGAGTCTGCTCGATGGCGGCTGGCGCGACCTGCTGTCGCTGACCTGGATTCGTCAGGGGCCGGACAGCCAGCTCTGGCAGGACTACCTGTCGGTGATTGATTCCCTGCTGGCGTTCGCGGACGACCCCAACAGCTCGATCAACCTCCCGGAACTGCTGCGGGTGATCCAGGACGGCCTGGCGTCCATTTCCAGTAACCATATGCCGTCGTCGCAGATCCGGGATGAACTCAAGCAGTTCCTGGTGCGTGGACCGGACCAGTCGCCGGAACTGGTGGAAGTACCTTCGGCGCGCCCGGAAAAGCCCGGCACCGTTCAGCTTTCGGAGCGGGAACAGCGCAGCTTGCAGCGCTGGATCAACCGGGCCCAGCAGCTGCGCACCGGCGACTGGCTGCGGGATCAGGAAAAGCCGGACGAGCCGCAATACATTCGTCTGGTGTGGATTGCCCGGGGCTTCAGCCGCTTTGTGTTCGTCAACCACCAGGGTATGCGGGTGGTAGAGCTGGAACTGGAGGCCCTGGCCCGGCAAATGCGCAAGGGCATCATCGTGCCGGACAACCAGTACGAGCGACCGCTGGTGGACGAGAGCATCGACCGGATGGTGCGCAAGGTATACGACCAGCTGTCCTGGGCGTCCACCCACGACGAGCTGACCGGCCTGCTCGGGCGTCGTGAGTTCGAGCGCATGCTGGACCAGCAGCTGGCCCGTCAGGAGGATGAACGCTCGCTGGTGCGCCTGGACCTGCGTCGGTTCCGGTTGCTCAACGACACGGCCGGTTACCAGGCTGGCGATGAGACCCTCAAGCGGGTGGCGGACATTCTGCGGGAACACGTGGGGGATGGCATGCCCGTGGCCAGGCTGGCTGGCAACGAGTTTGCCATGCTGGTGCCCTCTGAAAATGCAGTCACCGCGGCAGAGAGGCTGGTGAAGGCGATCGAACAGGCCGAATTCAGTTTCGAGGGCCGCACTTACCGGCTGTCGGCCAGTGTCGGGGTGGTACCAACCCTGCCGGCCCTGGTGAGTGCGGAACGGTGGCTTAGGGCCTCTGAGCAGGCGCTAGGCGCAGCCCGGCAAAAGGGCCATGGTAAGGTGTCGGAATACACCCTGGATGCCGGCGACCAGGCGCGCCAGGAGCAGATTGCCGCCAAGGTGGCGAGCCTGAGCAACCTCAACGAAGAGCGCATGCTGCTGAGATGCCAGAAAATCATCCCTTTGCACCCGGGTGCCGGTATGGCTGCCCAGTACGAGGTGCTGATCAGCATGTACGATGACGAAGGTACGCTGATCACCGGTCGGGACTTCGTTCGGATGGCCGAACGCTACGACCGGATGCAGGCGGTGGACCGCTGGGTGGTCGGCCATATGCTGGACTGGCTTCGGGAACAGGCGCCGGATCCACGCCACTTCGGCGGCGTGTGCATCAACCTGTCGGGCTACTCCATGAATGATCAGTCGCTGCTGGAATTCATCTATGAAAAGCTCAGCGAGAAAGACGCTCCCATCGAGCGGCTGTGGTTCGAGCTGACAGAGGCCTCCGCCATCACCGATGTGCAGTCGGTGGCGGACTTCATCCTGGAAATGAAAGAGCTCGGCTGCCGGTTCTGCCTGGGCAACTTCGGCAGCGGCCCCAGCTCCTTCGAGTTCATGCGCTCGCTGCCGGTGGACCTGATCAAGATTGACAGCGCCTTCACCGGCCAGGTGGCCAGCAGCGAGACCGACCGCGCCATGGTCAGGTCCATGGTGGACATGGCCCACTACATGAACCGGGAAGTGATCGCCTCCCAGGTGGAATCCCGGGATGTGCTGGATATGCTTCGCCAGCTCGGCGTGGACTACGCCCAGGGCTTCGTGGTCGAGAAACCCCGACTGCTCGACAGTCTCACCTGAATCCGGCACTCTGCCCCTATGTCAAAACGTCACCCCATCATTGCGGTCACCGGCTCCTCCGGTGCCGGTACCACGACCACGGGCCAGATCTTCAGCCGGCTTTTTGCCAGCGAGGGGATCCGGGCAGCGGTGGTCAGTGGCGACAGCTTTCACCGCTACAACCGCGAGCAGATGGCCCGGCTGGCGGCCAAGGGCCAGTTCGGGGAGCGCAACCACTTCGCCCTGGCGGCCAACCACATCGACAAGCTTGAAGCCCTGTTTTACGACTACGGCCACACCGGTAACGGCCGCTATCGCCAGTATGTGCACGACGAGGATCGGGACCTGGTTGCCGCTGGCCACAAACCCGGAACCTTCACCCCCTGGGGCCCGCTGCCACCGGAAACCGATATGCTGTTCTACGAGGGCCTGCACGGGGGTGTGGTGAGCGACACCTACAACATCGCCCAGTATGTGGACCTGCTGATCGGGGTGGTGCCCATCGTCAACCTTGAGTGGATCCAGAAGATTCACCGGGACACCCACAAACGGGGCTACAGCCAGGAAGCCGTGGTGGAGACCATCATCAACCGTATGGACGACTACGTGCACGACATCGTGCCCCAGTTCTCCCATACCCACATCAACTTCCAGCGTATTCCGCTCGTGGACACGTCCAACCCGTTTGTCGTCCGCGACGTGCCCACCGAAGACGAAAGCATGATCGTGATCCGGTTCCGGGATACCTCGGAAGTCTCCTTCTCGTACCTTCTGCAGGTGATTCCCGGCAGCACCCTCTCTCGCCATGACACCCTGGTGATCCCGGGCACAAAAATGCCGCTGGCCATGGACCTGATTGTCAGGCCCATGGTGCAGCGGCTGATGGCCAGAAAGCCCTTCGCCTGAGCGCCGGAGGCGGCTCAGGCAGTCAGGCGACCGTCCCGGTAATCCCTGAGTGTCTGCTCGATTTCCTCGCGGGTGTTCATCACGAATGGCCCGTACTGCACCACCGGTTCGCCAATGGGCTTGCCAGCGATCAGCAGCAGCCGTGCGCCCTCCGCTCCAGCCGACAACGTGATCTCGTCGCCCTCGCCGAGGACAGACGCCGCGCTGCGTTTCAGGGCCGATTCGCCCAGCTGGGCGGTCCCCTCGTAAAGATACAGCATGCCGTTGTGGGTACCGGGGATCGGCAGCGTCACGGTGCCCTCAGGCTCCAGATGAATGTCCGCATACAGTGGCTGGGTGCTGCGCCCGGGCATGGCGCCAAGGTGCGTTTCCCCGCCAACGTGCAGCGTACCGGCGATCAGCTTCACGGTCCCGCCAGAGAATGCGATGGCCGGGATTTCCTCGGGCTGGATGTCCCGGTAACCCGCTTCCACCATCTTTTCGGCCGCTGGCAGATTCAGCCAGAGCTGGAACCCGCGCATCACGCCCTCCTCCTGTTGGGGCATCTCGGAATGGATGATGCCGCGACCGGCGGTCATCCACTGCACGCCGCCATTGCGCAGGTCACCGCGGTTGCCGAGATGGTCCTCATGCAGCATGTGGCCCTCGATCATGTAGGTGACAGTCTCGAAGCCGCGATGGGGGTGCGAAGGAAAGCCGGCGATGTAATCGGCCGCCTCCGCCGAGCCGAATTCGTCGAGCATCAGGAACGGGTCCAGGCGGATGCTCTGGTGCTGGCCGATGGAACGCTTGATGCGTACGCCAGCGCCATCGGAGGTTTCCAGGGCCGGGATTGTCTGTTTCAGGGAACGCTGGGTCATGATGTCCTCCTCTCGTTAGCCAATAACACTATTAGAACGGGACAGGAGGCGAGAATAAAACGCAGAAATCTGGCGGGTGGGATCAAAAAAACTGAAGGATCTGTGGTGGCCGATCCGGGCCACCACCCGATCACCGGTTATTCCACGTTGCGGGAATAGAAGATTTCAAGCATTTCCCGACGCAGGCGGTCCTCGATGGACTGGGCTTCCTTCGGGTCGAGATCGCTGGCATTGACGCCAAAGACGTAGTTATCCAGGTTGAAGTTCTTCAGCATCATTTTGGTGTGGAACAGGTTTTCCTGGTACACGTTCACGTCGATCATCTGATAGGCGTTCTGGGTATCCTCGGTCAGATAGTTCTGGATCGAGTTGATGTCATGATCGATGTAATGCTTGGTACCGTCGACATCGCGAGTGAAACCGCGCACCCGGTAATCCACGGTCACCACGTCCGAGTCGAAGCTGTGGATCAGGTAGTTCAGCACCTTCAGCGGCGAGATAAGGCCACAGGTGGAGACATCGATGTCGGCCCGGAAGGTGCTCACGCCGTCGTGGGGGTGACTTTCCGGGTAGGTGTGCACGGTCACGTGGCTCTTGTCGAGATGCGCGACAATGGTATCGGGTAGCGGGCCGGGGGATTCCTCGTTGTCTGGCTCCTCTCCGCTGGTCAGTTCGTGCTCGGCAATCAGCATGGTAACCGAGGCGCCGTGGGGCTCGTAGTCCTGGCGGGCAATGTTCAGGACGTTGGCGCCAATGATCTTGACCACGTCGGTCAGGATCTGGGTCAGACGCTCGGCGTTGTACATCTCGTCGATGTAATCAATGTAGGCCAGGCGCTGCTCTTCGGTCTGCGCATAACAGATGTCGTAGATGTTAAAGCTCAGGGATTTGGTCAGATTGTTGAAACCATGCAGCTGGAGTTTTGATTCCATGCTCAGCCCCTCCCGATCGTGGAGATGAATGTCTTCAGGACGCTGTCTGTTGTGTCCTGCCGAGGCCGCCACCGACTACTGACCGGGTTGTTCACCTTTTGCGCAGACCGGCGGAGAGGGTGCGTATTATGCACACCGCAGGTGATGTTGAATAGTATTCGCAGGGACATTTTAGCATCCGTGATTTCCGTTGCACTCCGGGCGTGGCGGCCGCCCCGGAGCACGGCTTTGGGCCTCGCCTCAGGCACCAGCTTCGGATGCTGCGCCGGCCTCATGAACCTCGTAGCTGTGGCTGATCTCCACGCCCGCTTTTTCCAGCATGATCGACGCGGAGCAGTATTTTTCGGCCGACAGGCTCACCGCGCGCTTCACCAGGCTCTCCTTGAGATTGTGGCCGGTAACCACGAAGTGCAGGTGAATCCTGGTGAAAACCGCCGGCACCGCATCGGCCCGCTCGGCCTCCAGCTCCGCGTGACATGCGGTCACTTCCTGGCGGCTTTTCTTGAGAATGCTCATCACGTCGAATGAGGAGCAGCCACCCAGCCCCATCAGAAGCATTTCCATGGGGCGCGGGCCCAGGTTTTCACCGCCGTGATCCGGCGGGCCGTCCAGTTGCACGCTGTGGCCACTGCCGCTGGTGGTTCTGAAACTGGCGTTGCCGGTCCAGTCGACGGTTGCTTTCATGGGGTTCTCTCCCTGGTGGTTGCGCGGGTCGGTTGTGGCGCCGGCCCGGATAACGACGATATGAGCCGGGATGCTAGCACAACCGGCGCCGGTGGGCAGCCGGGCAGGTTGCCCCCGGATACATGTTGTATACTCTTTCCGGTTGCCCGGAACAGGCCTTCTTGTTATAAGTTGCGCAGTTTTGCAAGAAAAATGACCAAACCCGCAGGGAAAGCCGGGTGAATAAAAAAACACTGGGACCCGCCAGCATCTGAGGAGGCACGACTCGCATTATGGCCACTATCGTCAAGCCGGTTGAGCAGAAAACCAAGCATCTCGACTATTTCCTTTCGCAGTGCCATCGCCGCCGTTATCCAGCCAAGAGCACCATTATCTACGCCGGTGACAAGAGCGATTCCCTGTTCTACATCGTCAAGGGTTCGGTGACCGTCATCATCGAAGACGACGACGGCCGCGAAATGATCATGGCCTACCTCAACGCCGGCGATTTCTTCGGTGAAATGGGGCTGTTCGACAACATGGACTCCCGGAGCGCCTGGGTAAAGGCCAAAACCGAGTGCGAAGTGGCGGAAATCAGCTACACCAAGTTCCGGGAAATCGCCCAGCAGGACCCCCGGGTGCTCTATTTCATCGGCGAGCAGATGGCGTCCCGTCTGCGCCAGACCACCCGCAAGGTTGGCGACCTGGCGTTTCTGGACGTGACTGGCCGCGTTGCCCGTACCCTGCTGGACCTGTGCAAGGAGCCGGATGCCATGACGCACCCGGACGGCATGCAGATCAAAATCACCCGCCAGGAAATTGGCCGCATAGTGGGTTGTTCCCGGGAGATGGTGGGCCGGGTCCTGAAGACTCTGGAAGATCAGGGGCTGGTGCGCGTCAAGGGCAAGACCATGGTGGTGTACGGCACCCGCTAGCAGGAGCTGTATTTGAATCACCGGAGAAAGGCCGCTACAGACAGCGGCCTTTTTTGTGGGCCGGGCGTTCAGGCCTGGCTCGTGATAAATGACCGGACCGCGCCGGATATCGCCTCAGGCTGAGTCAACAGGGCCCAGTGGGGCGCATCAAGTTCCCGGACCGTCAGTTTGCCGGCCCAACGCTCCAGGTGCTCGTTCAGATGGGGACCAACATAGGCATCACGGGTTGGCACCAGCACCTGCACGGGGCATCTTGCCACCCTTGGGCGCGGCCGCAGCAACCTGGGCAGGAAATTGGCCCGGTACAGTTTCACGCCATAGGCCCCGTCTGCCTTCTGCGCGTCGCTGAAACGGGCATCGGGAACCTCTTCCCGGGTCCGGAGGTAGTCTGGCCAGTAGCGGTCGAGGCCGGCGTTCCAGATGGCCTCTGGCAGCAGTGGAATCTGGAACAGGAATACATACCAGGAACTGGCGAACTGCCGCAGGACCTTGCCGAGCCCCTCCGACCCGGGTGTCGCCAGCTGGCTCCGGATCCAGAAACCGACGTGGTCCAGGCAGGGACCGGAGATGGACGTGTAGGATCGGATGCGGTCCTGCAGCGGGCCTCCGGTGACCGACTCCCAGCTCTGGATCGAGCCCCAGTCGTGGGCCACCAGGTGCAACTCCCGGCCGGGGATCAGTGTGTCCACCACCGCCTGCAGATCGCCAGCCAGTGCGGCCAATCGATAGTCCCGGGTGCGCCGGGGCTTGTCGGATCGGCCGGCACCGCGGACATCGTAGCGGATCACCAGGTAGTCCCGGCTCAGGGCGGAGGCTACCTGATCCCAGACCTGATGATTGTCCGGGTAACCGTGCACCAGCACCAGTGGCGTGGCCTCCGGATGGCCCTCCGCGACGGCGTGGATGACAAGGTCTCCGCTGGTAATCCAGTGTGTTCTCTGTTCCTTCACGATGTGGGCCTGCGTGGCTGCCGATGACAGACCCAGAGTAACCACGAGGCTGGACCGACCCTATGGCAGAGCGGGCCAACTGCCATGCCGCCGGTGTCAGTCGGCCAGGGCCACTGATTTGATCTGCATCCACACCGGTCGACCCGGCGCCAGTGCCAGCTGGTCCACGGCGCGGGTGGTCAGGCGGGCCAGCACGGGAGTTGGCCCCGCGAGCAGCCGCACGATGCTGATGCCGGGGGTAACGTCCGGCTCGATCCGGTCGATCGTTGCCGGAATCAGGTTCTGGATACTCTGGTCGGCGTGCCGCTCGAGCGCCAGGCTGATGTCCCTGGCCAACAGCCGGACCCGCACCTGGTCACCCGGCTGCATCCCGTTGTCCCGGCCCAGCCAGAGAGACCCACCCTTGAAATCGACGCGGGCCAGGTGCCAGTGATCATCCAGTTCGGCGATGGTCCCCTCCAGCAATACGCCGGCGTCATCGTCGAGGCGAAACGGGTTGTCCAGCCGGGACAGGGTTTCCCGCATGGGGCCTTTGGCCACCACCTTTCCGTCCTCAAGCACCACCAGGTGGTCTGCGAGGCGGGCCACCTCGGCCGTTGAGTGAGACACATACACGATGGGAATGGCGAGGGCGTCCCTGAGCCGCTCCAGATAAGGCAGGATTTCCTGTTTGCTCGTCTTGTCGAGGGCCGACAGGGGTTCGTCCATCAGCAGCAGCCTGGGACTGGTGAGCAGGGCGCGGGCAATGGCCACCCGCTGGCGCTCGCCGCCGGACAGGCCGGCCGGCATGCGGGTCAGATGGGTTTCAAGGCCCAGCCAGCTCACGGCGTCGTCAAAGCTGATTTGGCGTTCCGCTGCCGGGATGCGCCGATATCCGAATTCCAGGTTCTTGCGCACGTTCAGGTGGGGAAACAGGTGGGTTTCCTGAAAGACATAGGCCAGTGGACGTTTATGGACCGGAAGGAACGTTCGCGGCGTTTGCCAAGGTTCGCCCAGCACGGTCATGGTGCCGTCGGCACTGTGCAGGCCGGCCATGCAGCGCAAAAGCGTGGTCTTGCCACAGCCCGAGTGGCCGAACAGGGCGGTAATACCGGTGCCGGGAAGGGTCAGGTCAACGTTCAGGGTAAAGCCCGGAAAAGCGCAGCGGAAGCGGGCGCAGATGGTGTCGCTTCCGCTCATCGCAGGGCTCCCGAGCGGGCCTTGCCGTTCAGCGCATAGAGGGTGACCAGCACCACAAAGGAGAAGACTACCATGCCTGCGGACAGCCAGTGGGCCTCAAGGTATTCCAGGGACTCCACGTGATCGTAGATGGCAACTGACAGCACCTTGGTTTCGCCGGGTATGTTGCCGCCGATCATCAGGATCACGCCAAACTCACCGATGGTGTGCGCGAACGTCAGCACGGCGGCGGTCAGGAAACCGTTTCGGGCCAGGGGCACGGCAACGAACAGAAACCGGTCCCAGGGGGCTGCACGCAGGGTGGCGGCCACTTCCAGAAACCGGTCGCCTACCGATTCGAAGGCGTTCTGAAGTGGCTGCACGGTAAATGGCAGGGAGTAGATCACGGAGGCCACCACCAGACC
Organism: Marinobacter sp. E2; assembly: GCF_055755345.1. Taxonomy (NCBI): domain Bacteria; kingdom Pseudomonadati; phylum Pseudomonadota; class Gammaproteobacteria; order Pseudomonadales; family Marinobacteraceae; genus Marinobacter; species Marinobacter sp. E2. Next base: position 3,448,390 of record NZ_CM146911.1, on the reverse strand, counting down.
CTCGAACGTAAACGGTAACAGGCCGATGCCGAGCGCCTGGGTCAACTGGCCCACCCAGCCTTCGGGGCCCATCACCAGCAGCAGATAAAAACCAAGCACGGTGGGTGGCAACACCAGGGGCAGGGCGACGATGGCCGCGATGGGCTGGCGCAGCCAGTGCTCGGTGCGGGCCAGCCACCAGGCGATGGGCGTGCCCACAAGCAACAGGAGCAGGGTAGTAGTGGTGGCCAGCTTGAGGGTCAGCCAGACCGGGTCCCAATAGGTTTCAAGCATCACTCAGCCGTTGTCTGTCCGGTGTCGTAGCCATAGTCGCGAATAATGGCCATGGCCGTTTCTGACTGCAGGAACGCCATCCATGACCGGGCTGCGTCATTATCGGCGCCGCGGGCCAGCAGGATCGCCTGCTGGTCGATGGGCTGATAAAGACGTTGCGGGATCTGCCACAGCGTGCCCCGCTCTGATGGCGCCAGTGCCGCCTCCCAGGCGATGACCTGGGACATTGCAACGAAGCCCGCCTGGGCGTTGCGGCTGACCACAAACTGGAACGCCTGGGCGATGGAGTCTCCGCGCACGAGCCTGGTCTGCAGCGGCTGCCAGAGGCCAAGATGTTCCAGAACCTGGCGGGCAGCCAGCCCGTAGGGAGCGGTCTTGGGGTTGGCCATGGCCAGCCGCGCAAAAGACTGTTCTTCAAGATAGGCCTCGCCACGGCTGAACGCATCTGCTGTGGGGCTCCAGAGTGCGAGCCTGCCGCGGGCGTAGGTAAACCGGCTGCCCGGTACTCCGGCGCCGGCCTGTTCGATCAGCTCTGGTCGCCGGGCGTCGGCCGCCATGAAAACGTCGAACGGTGCCCCGTTGCGAATCTGTGCGTAAAGCTTGCCGGTGGAACCGAAACTGGCCGAGACCCTGTGGCCGGTGTAGGCCTCGAAGCGCTTGATCAGATCCCGGGTGGTGTCGGTAAAGTTGGCGGCCACGCCAAGACTGACTTCATCCGCAATGGCCAGCGTACCCGCCGCCCAGAGCAGCACCGTCATCGTGAACGTCGTCCATGGCCCGGGGCGGAACAGGCGTTGGGCGTCTCGGGGCTCTGGCATGGCGCAGGACTTACTGTTAGGCGGCTGACTGACCGGCTTGATTTTCCCTGTACAGACACAGGGAATGCAAGTACTGCCAGACTTCGTCGCGGTTGATTTCGTTGAGCATCTCATGGCGCCCGCCCTCAAACAACCGCAGGGTCACGTTCTCGATGCCTGCCTCGCGAATGGCCTGGAAATGACGGCGGACGCCCCGCCCCATTTCCCCGACCGGGTCTGCCGTGCCGGAGAAGAGGTGCACGGGCAGGTTCTTCCGCCAGAGCGAGGGGCGAATGCCGAGCATGCCTCCGATGAAATCCTGCCAGAGCCCCACCGTACAGGTGAAGCCGCAGAGCGGATCGGCAATGTAGCGGTCAACCTGTTCCGGATCGCGGCTCAGCCAGTCCGCCGGAGTCCGGTTCGGGCGGAACTGGTGGTTGAACTGGTCGAAGGTCAGCCGTGCCACCAGTCGGCTGCGGTGGCCTTTGCCCCGCACCAGCCGGATCAGGCGAACCAGCGCCCCGGACGCCAGCAGCTGGCGGCGATCAATCCGGTTGGTGGCGCTCAGGATCAGGCTGTCCAGGGTATCACCGTGCTGCTGCGCGTAGCTCTGTGCGATGAACGAGCCCATGCTGTGCCCCAACAGGTGCAGCGGCAACCCGGGGAAACGGGCCTGAGCGTACTGGATGACCTGATGCAGGTCAGAGATCACCCGGAGCCAGCCCCGGGTGTCGGCGTAATGGCCAAGGGCTGTCGCCGGACAACCGGTGCCGTGGCCGCGATGATGGTAGGTGATGACCGCAAGGCCCCGGTCCGCGAGCCAGCGGGCCAGGGGCGCGTAGCGGTCACCGTGTTCGGCCATGCCATGGCTGATCACCAGAACGCCGGCAGGGTTGGCGGGTGTCGTCAGGCTGCCAGTGATGGTGTGCTGGTCAGGGGTGTCCAGACTCAGTGGGTGTGTGTCGGTCATATCCGCCCGGTTCCTTGTTGTTGTCGTCCTTTGCCGGGCGCTGCCACTCCGGCGGTTTCCAAAGATGGGTAAGGCGAGACCATAATCCGCCCGGCCGGGCCATGTCGCGGAACAGGTCCACGTATTCGTGGGTCCAGAGCACAATCAGGTTGGTGGAGTCGACGGGGCGGGTGATGCCGTACACCGGCGGTTCCTGCGCTTTTTCGTCCACGAAGGTGCCGAACAGCCGGTCCCAGATGATGAGCGTACCGCCGTAGTTGCGGTCGATGTAGCCAGGGTTCCGGCCATGGTGCACGCGGTGGTGGCTGGGAGTGTTGAAGATCGCCTCGACCCAGGCCGGCAGCTTGCCCACCAGCGTGGTGTGGATGAAGAACTGGTACACCAGTGAGCAGGCATAGGCGACACCGATCCACACGGGATTAAAGCCAATCAGGGCCATGGGCAGGTAGAACACCCACATGCCGTTGAAAATGTTGGTGGCGTTCTGGCGCATGGCGGTGGAGAAGTTCATGCGCCCGGAGGAGTGGTGAACCACGTGTGCCGCCCAGAACCAGCGCACCCGGTGGCTCGCCCGATGCATCCAGTAGAAGCAGAAATCCACACCCAGAAAGGTGAGGAAGGCGGTGAGTGCGTTCAGTTCCAGGTCCAGCAGACGGTAGTGGTAACACAGGGCGTATACGGGAAACGCAATGATCCCCGCGAACAGCAGTTCGGTGATCTGATAGCCGGCGCCCAGGGCAAAATTCCGCACCGCTTCGCGGGCATCCATCAGGCGGGGGTTGTGGCGTATCCGCAGGTATTCCCAGAGGGTCACGGCAATGAACAGGGGGGTGGCAATCACGAAGATCAGTTGCCGCTCGTCCAGCGCCAGCCAGGGCGCGGCCCACTGCCATAGGGACAGCAGGCCACTGTCTTCTAGCACTGCCAGCATCATGTCGGTCAGGGCCATGGAATACCGCCGGGATCAGGGAATGGTATTGGTATTCTGGCACGGAACCGTCGCCGGGGAATGTCGGTTCCCGCCAGTTCCGTTGACCATTTCCGACAGGCCCGGCTCAGGGGCTGGCATCGCCTCCGCGGTGGTCCCGGTAGACAGCCTCCAGGGCGGCCAGCTGCGGTTTCCACTGGTCCAGCCAGGCCTGGATGTCCTTGGGAATACGCTTGGCTTTGGGCCAGGGCACCGGGTATTGGGCTGGCTGGAACATGGGCGCAAACAGCGCGGCGGCGGTCAGGTCTGCGCGGGAGAAGCGATCACCCACCAGGAACGACCTGGAGCCATAGATCTGCTCAAGCTCGGTCAGCAGTCCCTCCATGGTCAGCCGGGATTGCTCCGCAGTTTTTTCATTGATTTTCATCCAATTGCGCATCACCTCGTCTACCCGGCTGAAGGCCAGGCTGAGCAGAATGCGATTGTAAAAAGGCGTGCCCGCCGCCAGCATCGGCACCACCACCTTGGGGCGTTTCAGGAAATGGTGGTAGGAGTAGCAGCGAATCGCCGGCCCGGCTTCCTCATCCAGCCGGCGTTCCCAGGCCAGGGCCTGCTCGCGCTCGACAGGATCGTCCGGGGTCAATGGATGCTCGGGAAAGGTTTCATCCAGGTAGTCCAGTATGCGGGCGGAACCCTGGACAACCTGGCCGTCGTGATCAATCACCGGCACTGACGACTCACGTCCGGTCAGCCGGCGAATTGTCTTGATGTGCTGGCCCGGCAACAGATTGACTGTCTCATGGTTGATGCCCTTGTAATCCAGGGCCCAGCGAACCTTTTCGCAGTAGTGGGAAATGGCAAATTGGTAGAGTTTCAGCGCCATGGCAGCCTCCTGATGGTTTGGGCTAGCATACTGCCGACGCCGCCGGATAAGAAGCTCGGGATGTCATGGCATTGGCCTGTGCTGGCCGTGCCCTTTAAACTGTGGTCCGAACATCATGCGAACAAGGGAACTGACCATGCATTCACGACGAGTTCTGACGCTGTCCGTCGTTACCTGTGCCGGGTGGCTGGCCTCCGCCTGCTCGACGCTGCCGGGAGGCAATACCGAAAGCACACCCGAAACCTTCTTCGGAACCTACCATTGCGGCCAGCTGGAGATCCAGGTGGCTGGCACCGAGGGCAGCGATCTGCTCGGAATCAATTACCTCGACCGCCGCCTGCTACTTAAACCCGCGGTAAGCGCCTCCGGGGCACTGTATGTGGCGCCTGGAGATGACAACACCCGGTTCTGGAGCAAAGGCCAGCGGGCGACCCTGACCATCGGCGGGCGGTCCTACCCGGAATGCCTGAAGCCCGGCGATATCGAGATGCCCTTTGAAGCCCGGGGCAACGAGCCATTCTGGCACGCCACCATTGAAGACGGGGAACTGCTGCTGACCCGCCCCTTCGAAGAGCGGGGCACCCGCCGGCTGCCCGTGACCCTGGATACCGCTAACCGGCACGGTCAAACCTACACAGCGACCGTTGATGAACTGGACGTTAGCCTGACCATCGCACGGCAGCTCTGCCAGGACAGCATGTCCGGCGCCCAGTATCCGGCCCAGGTTCGCCTGACCGTGGATGGCGAGCCCTACAGCGGCTGCGGTGGCGACCGTCAGCGCCTGTTCCGGGGAGCCGTCTGGATTGTTGAGGACATCGGCGACACCGGTATCATTGACCGCTCGCGAGTCACCATCGAGTTTCTCGACAACAACCGCATCGCCGGCCGGGCGTCCTGCAACCGCTACACCGGCAGTTATGCGCTCAGGGGCGAGGGCATTGAAGTGGGACCGGTAGCGGCCACACGCATGGCCTGTGCGCCAGCCCTGATGACCCAGGAACAGAGGTTCCTCGATATTCTTCAGGCGGCTACGGACATCCGCATCGGGCAACAGGGGGAGTTGCTGCTGACTTCCGCCGGGGGAAAGGTTATCCGCGCATTTCAATCCGACCAGGACAGCCCGTAGCGGCCGAGGATCTGTTCGGCCCGGCCAGAGGCCTGCAGGGCCCGAGTGCCCTCGGACAGCAGGGTGGCCAGCCGCAGGGACTCATCGCGGGCTGGTGAGAAGGCGACATACAGAGGCGATTGGTGGAGCACGGCGGCCAATCTGAGCGTCCGGGTATCGCCGCCCTGTGCCAGTTCCCAGGCCATGACAAAGCGGTCCTCGGGGAATACATCGGAGCGTCGCTTGTACAGCAATTCGATGGCCCGCCCCAGGGGGGCCGGCCCGGACAGGATCCAGACCCGCTCGGGATCGTCCTGGTTGCGGGTAATGTAGGCATCCAGTTCCGGCGAGTAGGCATAGCCGTTGATGGCAAGCAGGATGACGCCGGCCAGGGATTCGACGCCGGCGTATTGCCAGTCGCTGTCCGGATGGGTGTAGAGGGCGATGGTGGTATGGCCGATGGCTTCCTCCGGAAACACGAAATCCGGGGCATCCGCCGGCAGTGCGCCCACCACGGCGTCCATATGGCCTTCCCGGGCCAGCTGCAGGGCCCGCGCCCAGCTCATGTTGACGTATTCCACTTCGATGCCCGCCCGGGCAAACGCTTCCCGGGTAATGTCGATCATGTAGCCCTCATGATCGGTACCGGCCTCGCAGTTGTGCGGGCACCAGGGGTCGGCGGCAATGGTGATGGTCCGGGGTGACCGTGGCGCCGGTTCTGGCTCAGGTTCTGGCTCAGGTTCTGATTCCGGTCCTGACTCCGGTTCTAACCCCGTGGCGGTCTCGGCCGCCACTTCCATGACCGGAACGGGGGGATCCTCAGGCTCCGAGCAGGCAGCCAGGAACAGGGCCAAGCAGCAGAACAGGATTCTTGCCACGATCTTCGTTCCAGCAGGGAAGGGATACTTCTCCTGTAAGCATAGTTCGTGGCGCGTCTTTTGTAACGGTCGCCTGGCTTCAGGCGGCGTTTTTGTCCCGATCGGCAGACGCTGCGGTGGGCACCAGGGCCCGCGCCAGATCCTTCATGTGCAGTGTGCCTACCTGTTCGCCCTCCCGCATTACCCGGAAACACAGGGTCATGTCACCCTCAGACACCTTGAGCACGGTTTCGAGGTTGTCCTGCTCGGTGACATCGCCGGCGTAGTTGTTGTCGCCGGCCTGACCGGATTTGCTCATGATCGAGCGCACCCGGAGTACCCGGGCCCGGTTGATATCGCTGATGAAGTCGACAATGTAGGGATCGTTCGGCTCCAGCAGTATGTGCTGCGGGTCGCCCTGCTGCACCACCTCGCCGTCCTTCAGGATCACCAGATGATCGGCAAGCTTAAGCGCTTCGTCGAGATCGTGGGTGATGAACACGATGGTCTTATGCAGCTCACCCTGCAGTTCCAGGAGCAGATCCTGCATGTCGGAGCGGATCAGCGGGTCCAGTGCCGAGAAGGCCTCGTCCATCAGCATGATCGGGGCGTCGGAGACCAGCGCCCGGGCAATGCCCACCCGCTGCTGCATGCCGCCGGAGAGCTGGTGTGGGTACTGGTGTTCGTTGCCCTCCAGGCCCACCCGGGCCAGCCACTTGCGGGCATCCGCCTCGAAATCCGAGGTGGTGTAGCCGCGAATGTCCTTGGCCATGCCGGCGTTTTCCAGCACGGTTTTGTGAGGCAACAGGGCGAACTTCTGGAACACCATCGACATGCGTTCACGGCGAAGGCGGCGCAGCTGTTCCTCCGAATAGCTCATGACATCCTCGCCATCCACCCGGATCTCGCCCGCCGTGGGGTCAATCAGGCGGTTTAGGTGGCGGATCAGTGTGGACTTGCCTGAGCCGGAGAGACCCATGATCACGGTGATCTCGCCATCGTGCATATCCACGTTGATGTCCCGCAGGCCAAGCACGTGTTTCTGCTGCTCCAGCAGTTCTGCCTTGCCCATGCCTTTGCGCACGTATTCCAGGGCGACATCGGGCGTGGGGCCGAAGATCTTGTAGAGGTTCCGGATCGAAATCTTGATGTCTTTTGCCATGACCTGGCTCCTCACTGCTTCTGGGAAACGTTGATTCGGGCAAGCGATGCCTTGGTCACCCGGTCAAGGATAACGGCCAGGATGACAATGCCGAGACCGGATACCAGGCCCACGCCCAGCTCCAGATTTCGGATGCCCCGGAGTACCAGCACCCCGAGACCGGGCGCAGACACGAGCGAGGCAATCACCACCATGGCCAGGCTCATCATGATGGTCTGGTTGACCCCGGCCATGATGTTGGGCAGCGCCAGGGGTATCTGCACCTTGTACAGCTTCTGGCGCGGGGTCATGCCAAAGGCGTCGGCGGCCTCGATCACATCCTTGTCCACCAGGCGGATGCCCAGGTTGGTCAGCCGGATCACCGGCACGATGGCGTACAGGATGATGGCGATGCCGTAGAGCTTCGATTCGGTGACGCTGAACAGGAAAATCAGCGGTATCAGGTACACGAAAGGCGGCAGGGTCTGCAGCATGTCGAGTATGGGTACGATCATACGCTGCAGGGCATTGCTTCGTGCCATGGCAATGCCAATGGGCACCCCCATCAACACGCACAGGAAGGCGCATACAAAAATGATCGCCAGCGTCTGCATGGCGTAGTCGTAGTGGTCGATGAACGCCAGCAGCATGACACTGCCGCCGACAAACGCCACCAGCTTCCAGGATTTGGTGACCAGAAATACGATGCCCAGCAGAACCGGAATAACAATCCACCAGGGCGTGTTCAGCATGGCGTACAGGGCACCGTCCAGGAACCAGCTGAGAGGCTGGGTCAGCGGGTCCAGCACCAGGCTGAGGCTGTCCTTGATGGCCAGGAAACCCTGCTCCAGCCCCTTGGTCAGTTCCCTGGACTGCGGAAACGCGGCGCAGGATTCGTTCAATGCATCCATCGACGGGAACGGCAGTTCCCAGATGGACGGGTCTTCGGCTTCCTTGCCCTTGGTTTTAGCCAGCAGATCGGCCATCGACATGGGGCCGTCACTCTTGCCTTCGGAGCACCAGTCCTCAAGGCCGAGGGCGGAAAACAGAGGGTCGTAGGTTGCCATGGGCGTTCAGTCTCTCCTGCGCGCGTCTGAATTCAGTGTGATTGTGCGGAGGGTTGCCCGGGCCAAGTGGCAGTGGCCCGGGCGGGGCAGGTGATCAGTTATTCAGAACGCTTGCCAGACGCTCCCGTGCGGAGTCGTTCAGCCAGCTTGACCACTCATCGCGGTTATTGGTGAGGAAGTAGACCGCGGCTTCCTCGCCAGAGGCGTTGTTTTCATCCATCCAGGCCAGGATCGAGCTCATGGTGGAGGTCTGGAAGGTCAGCTTGCTGAGCATCTCGGCCACTTCCGGCTCGCGCTCCTTGAAGTCAGTGGTGACAGAAGTCAGCACGGTGGCAGCCGGGAAGTCAGACACACCGGGATTGTCCACGTCGGGCGTCTGGTTCTTCTGGTGCACCTTGGGCTTGATTTCGCCAAGATCGACGCGGGTCATGTCGTACTTGCCCAGTGGCACGGTCGGGCCCCAGTAGTAGCCGAACCAGGGCTCCTCGTTCTGTACTGCAGACGCCATGGAGGATGCCAGGGTCTCGCCGGAGCCATGGTTGAACACTTCAATGCCGGACTCTTCCAGGTCCAGGGCACGAACCAGGTTATCGCTGACCACCCGGCAGCCCCAGCCGTCCGGGCAGTTGTTGAAGCGCCCGCCAACGAGCTCGGGGTTGGCCATGACGCCCTCGATGGTCTTGAGCTCGGGGTGTTTCTCGGCCAGGTAGGTCGGAATCCACCAGCCTTCAACACCGCCCGGATCGAGGACCTTGCCCAGACGCTCGACCTTGCCCTGTTCTTCGAGTCGCAGGTAGGCCTCGCCGGCGGAGTTCAGCCAAAGCTCGGTGACGATGTCCGGTTCGCCGTTCTCGGCGACCGAGGTCACCGCCGGCACGGTATCGGAGGGCACGATGGTGACATCGCAGCCATAGCCCTGCTCCATGATGAAGGTGGCAACGTTGGTGACCACCGTATTGGACGCCCAGCCCATTTCGGTGATAGACACCTCGCCGCAGTCAGCCTGGGCGACGGCGGGAATGGATAGAGCGCAAAGCATTGCAGCAGACGTGAGCTTTCGCATGGTCACTTCTCCTTTTTCAGGGTTTGTGCTTCTTCGAGAATGGTTCTGGTGGTTGCACCGTGCCGGGGGCCGGTGCCAGGTTACACACCGTTGCCGGTGTGACTTCCAGTACGGGGGAGCCGCAGTCCATAAGGACCGGGATAACAGCAGTTTTCAGCGTGCTGTCGAGGTCAGGCAAAACAGAGGTCTCGGTTATTGCTTACTCTTTAGGATAACGATCCTCAGCTCAGTTACAAGGGTGTAACGAAAATCCGTCCGGTTTGTGGACAGATTGGCTGCGGGCATCGTCAACAATCTGTAGCAATTGACCGCTACCCTGAGGTGTTCCTGTACCGGAGATGCCGATGACCGAATTGCGTGACCTCACACCCCACACCGCGATTGCCCGTGAACAGGCTGGCCGGGATGGTCGCCAGAGGCGGCTCTTGCGCACCTTCCTGCCGGAGCTGGTGAGCCTGGAAAGGCTGCTGGCGGAAGCACCGGCTCTGGTGACCACCGATCTGGTTGAGCGAGTGGCGCTCAAGGAGCTGTCGCTGCCGATCTACCGGGCCGATATCGGGTCAACCCGGCCGGATGCACCGGTGGTGCTGGTGGTTGGCGGAGTGCACGGGCTTGAGCGTATCGGTAGCCAGGTGGTGATGGCCTGGCTGCGGTCGCTGCTGGCGCGGGTGACCTGGGATCAGCACCTGGCACAGCTGCTGCAAACCGTTCGGATTACCCTGCTGCCGATTCTCAACCCCGGCGGCATGTACCTGAACCAGCGCAGCAACCCCAACGGGGTGGACCTGATGCGTAATGCGCCCATTACCGCCCAGGACCGCAGCGCTTTCCTGCTTGGTGGACAGCGCCTGTCGCCCCGGCTGCCCTGGTACACGGGCGACCCGGAGCAGGGTATGGAAACCGAAAACCGGGCCCTGGAAACGGTGATCCGCGAACTGCTGCCCGGTCGTCCGTTCAGTGTCGCCCTCGATTGCCACTCGGGCTTCGGCTGGCAGGACCAGATCTGGTTTCCTTACGCCTATCGCCGTCGACCCATGCGCCGGATCGCCTCGGTGATGGCGCTGAAACTGATCTGGGAACAGGCCTACCCGAATCACAATTACCGGTTCGAACCCCAGTCGCGCCACTACCTGACCCACGGGGACCTCTGGGATTATTTCTACAAGCAGGTAAACCGGGAGAGCGCCGGTGTGTTCCTGCCGCTGACCCTTGAGATGGGATCCTGGCGCTGGATCCGGAAACGACCCCGGCAACTGCTGCGTCTGGATGGTCTGTTCAATCCGCTGGTGCCGCACCGGCACCAGCGGGTGCTGCGCAGCCACCTTACCTGGATGGATTTCCTGGTGAATGCGGCGGCCAGCCACGAGAACTGGTTGCCGGCTCACGAGGAGGAGTCCATGCTGAGGGCAGCGGCCATCATGCACTGGTACCGGGACACCCAATAAGCCCATGGTGGCGTGGCAACCCGACAGGACGAACCTATGCACTGGATTCTGTTGCGCGGATTGACGCGGGAGCAGGCCCATTGGGGGGACTTCCCCGCTCGCCTTCAGGATGTGTTTCCGGGGCACCAGTTTCATGCGGTGGACCTGCCCGGTACCGGTGTCCACTTCCGTGAGGACAGTCCGGATACCATTGCCGGGATCCGCCAGCGCGTGATCCGGCAGGTCGACCATATTCCCCGGCCCTTCAGCCTGCTGGCACTCTCCATGGGGGGAATGGTCGCCCTGGACTGGGCCCAGCAGGCGACCGAGGGTGAGATCCAGCATCTGGTACTGATCAATACCAGTTCCGGCTTCAGCCCCCCCTGGCAGCGCATGCGCCCCGGTGCCTGGCCCCGGATTCTCCGGCTGCTGGCCCGTCGGGAACTGTTTGACCGTGAGCGGGATATCCTCCGGCTCACCTCCAACCGCGACGTGCCGCTGGAACTGGCGAAACGTTGGTACAGTACCCAGCGCCAGCGACCGGTCAGTGCCCGGAACGCATTGAACCAGCTCGCTGCGGCCGCCCGTTTCTGCCCTGCTGAAAAACGCCCGCTTCCGGAGGCCCTGCTGCTGGCCAGTCGGGGTGACCGGATTGCGCACTGGCGCTGCAGTGCTGCCCTGGAACAGCGCTGGCAGTGGACCCTCAAATTGCACCCCGATGCTGGCCATGACCTGCCGCTGGACGACCCTGAATGGGTTATCAGCCGCATGCATCAGTGGCTCTCCCGGTAATCCCGGTTGCTTGACGCAACCGTTCTTTCCGGTCAGTCTTCTGTCCTTGAACCGCCAACGCTGCTTACTAAAGGAACGGAGCCGATAACAATGAAAATCTTCGAAACCAGAACCGCCCCCAACCCCCGTCGAGTCCGTATGTTCATGGCCGAGAAAGGCCTGCTGGACAAGGTCGAGTTCATTGAGATCGACCTGCAGAAGGGCGAGAACCTGACCCCTGAATACGCTGCCCGCAACCCGATGAAGAAAGTCCCGGTGATGGAGCTGGACGACGGCACCTGCATCGCCGAAACCATGGCGATCTGCCGCTACTTCGAAGAAAGCTACCCGGATACACCCAGCCTGTTGGGGGACACCCCGCTGGAAAAGGCGCAGCTGGAGCAGTGGCTGCGCTGGATCGAGTACTACTTCTTCATGCCAACCGGCATGTGCTTCCAGCACACCACCGGCTACTTCAAGGACCGCATGAACCCTATCAAGGAATGGGGCGAGGAGTGCGGCAAGAACGTCGAGAAGTTCATGCATTTCCTCAACAAGCAACTGGAAGGTAAGGAATACATCTGCTGCGACCGATTCACGGCCGCCGATATCAACGCTTTCACCACTGTGGCCTTTGCCCGGGTGGTGGGTATCCGCATCCAGCCCGAGCAGACCAATCTGCAGGCCTGGTATGACCGAATCAAGGAACGTCCCTCGGCACAGGCCTGACCCCGGCCGGTTCCGGAACCAGAAGAGAGATCACAATGACTACCACGGATTCAAGACTTGAGTGTGCGCTCGCCGCGATCGACACGGCAAACAGGGCCGATCCCAACCTGGAGTCATTCGGCGGAGAGCAGCTGCCCAAGGAATACGCCTACAGCCTGCACATGACACGCTGGCTGTTCGCGCTTGAATCCGCGCCCTCCGAGCGCATGCAGATTGCCTGCCGGGCCCAGCACATCGAGCGCTGGACCATGCCCCGCAGCGACTACCCGGAAGGTCGGAAAGCCTATTACCAATGGCGCCAGGCCTGCGGCCGGATGCACGGCAAGCGCGCTGCGGAGATCATGGCCGGCTGTGGCTACCCGCAGGAGGAGTGTCAGCGGGTAGAGACCATCCTGACCAAACGGGAGCTGCGCAAGGACGCCGATACCCAGCTGCTCGAAGATGTGGCCTGCATGGTGTTCCTGGAGAAGTACTTCGCGGATTTCTACGAGGAAAAGGCGGACTACGACCGCGACAAATGGCTGCGCATCGTGCGCCGCACCTGGGGCAAGATGTCGCCCCGTGGACATGAGGCCGCGCTAAAGTTGGCCGAGGGCATGCCGGCGCATCTTCTGGAACTTTTGCAGGAGGCTTTAGCTGAACCTGGGGCCTGATTGGAGTATGCAAGTCGGCGGGTAGAGCTTTCCAAAATACGCTGTGAATACCTCCCTGTACGCTCGGCTCCGCCCTTTAGCGCTTATTGCTCCTGCGTCGCGCTAAAGGTCCTGGGCAAGCCGTCCATGGCTTGCCCGTAAAGCCCTGCGGGCTTTACCCTTGGCTCCGCACGATTTTGGAAAGCTCTACCCGCCGACTCGCCCCATCTGATGGGGTCAGGCTGCGGGGAAAAACAGTTCCCGTAATTTTGAACCAGGCTCTTCTGCTCGCATAAACGATTCCCCCACAAGGAAACCGTAAATCCCGCGAACAGTCATCGCTTCTACGTCGCTGCGCGTCATGATGCCGCTCTCGGTGATGGTCAGCCGGTCCTGTGAAATCCGCTCGTGCAAGTCAAAGGTGGTGTCCAGGGACACTTCGAAGGTGTGCAGATTGCGGTTGTTGATGCCCACCAGAGGCGTCGTCAGCGTCAACGCATCATCCAGCTCCTCACCATCGTGCACCTCCACCAGCACATCCAGCCCAATCTCGTGGGCAATGCCTTCCAGCTCCTGCATCTGGTCTTTGGTCAGACAGGCGGCAATCAGCAAGATGCAGTCGGCGCCAATGGCCCGGCTTTCGTAGACCTGATAGGGGGCGACCATGAAGTCCTTACGGATGACCGGGAGGCCGCAGGCGTTGCGGGCGGCCACCAGATAGTCCTCGTGGCCCTGGAAGAAGTCGCGGTCGGTGAGTACCGAAAGACAGGCGGCGCCGCCGTTCTCATAGCTCTCTGCGATGACTGCCGGTTCAAAGGGATCCCGCAAGATGCCTTTGCTAGGTGAGGCTTTCTTGATCTCGGCGATAACGGCAGGCGTCTGCTGCTCAATTCGCTGACGAAGTGCGTTGGCAAAACCACGTGCCTGAGGTTGATCTCCGGCCATGGCTTTCAGGTCCGCAATGGAAACCTTCGGTTTCCGCTCGTCAATTTCTTCCCATTTCCGATCGACGATTTTACGAAGGATGGTCGGCGTCTTGTCTAAATGTCTGTCAGTCATATCAGGCCCGTATAAAGTTTGCGAGAGCCGGTGGGGCGTCCCTTCCGAAACTGTCTGCAGCCATGGATGGCTGCAGCCAAGCCCTACAGGGACGTATTCACGGGCGTGTTTCGGAAGGGACGCCCCACCGGCTCGTCCGGCACCGTAATCAACAGGCCGAAATTAAAAACACTGAGAAAAATCAGCCAGCTCCGACATCTTGCCGGCGGCGAGGCCTGACCCCATGGCGTCCAGGGCCAGCTCCACCCCCTCTTTCGGCGTCTTGGCCAGACCCGCCACGTAAATCGCGGCGCCGGCATTCAGGGCGATCAGGTCCCGGGCTTTCTCGGCCATTTCGTCGTGGCCACGGCCGAACGCGGCCCGAATCAGCTTCAGGGATTCTTCCGAGGAGTCCACGGTCAGACCCACCAGGCTCTGACTCTTGATGCCCAGATCCTCCGGCGTGATGTCGTATTCGCTGATGTTTCCGTCTTTCAGTTCAGCCACGTGGGTAGCGCTGGCCAGGCTGATTTCATCCAGTCCGTCCTTGGAATGCACCACCATGATGTGTTCTGCGCCCAGCCGCTGCAGTACTTCAGCCATGGGACGACACAGTTCCCGGGTGAACACGCCGATCAACTGGCGTTTAACGCCCGCCGGGTTGGTCATGGGCCCCAGGATGTTGAAAATAGTACGGCAGCCCAGCTCCTTGCGGGGGCCGATGGCGTGCTTCATGGCACCATGATGGGCTGGCGCAAACATGAAGCCGACGCCGATTTCCTCGATGCAGCGGGCCACCTCTTCGGGTTTCATGCCCAGATTGATACCGAGCTTTTCCAGCAGGTCGGCGCTCCCGCTTTTGGAGGAAACACCCCGGTTGCCGTGCTTGGCCACGAAACCGCCGGCGGCCGCCACCACGAACGACGCGGCCGAGGACACGTTGAACAGGTTGGCGCCGTCACCGCCGGTGCCCACGATGTCGATCAGCGGCTCAGCCTTCACCGTTACCCCGGTGGCCAGCTCGCGCATGACTTCGGTGGCGCCGGTAATTTCATCAATGGTTTCGCTCTTCAGGCGCAACCCCATGAGAAACGCGCCAATCTGGGCGTCGGTGGCCTCGCCGTTCATGACGATGCGCATCACATCCTTCATTTCCTCCCGGGACAGGTCCAGGTTGGAGGCAATGCGGTTGAGAGCTTCTTTCATGTCCATGTGTCGGCCTCTTCGTGTGTTCTCAGAAAGTTGCGCAGCAGCTCGTGGCCCTGTTCCGTCATAATAGACTCTGGATGGAACTGCACGCCCTCGATGGGCAGGGTCTTGTGGCGAACGCCCATGATTTCCTCAATGGACCCGTCGTCGTTGCGAGTCCAGGCGGTCACCTCCAGACAGTCGGGCAGGCTGGTCTTGTCGATCACCAGGCTGTGGTACCGGGTGGCCTGCAGCGGGTTGCTCAGCCCCCGGAACACGCCGGTGTCCTTGTGGAACACCGGGGACACCTTGCCGTGCATCACCCGACCGGCGCGGATGATGTCACCACCGTAGACCTGCCCGATGGCCTGGTGCCCCAGGCAGATTCCAAGAATGGGCAACTTGCCGGCGAAATGCCGGATGGCGTCCATGGAAATGCCGGCTTCGTTTGGGGTGCAGGGGCCGGGGGAAATCACCAGTCGCTCAGGGTTCAGTTCCTCGATCTGTTCGATGGTGATCTCATCGTTCCGGTAAACCTGCACATCCGCGCCTAGCTCCGCCAGGTACTGCACCACGTTGTAGGTGAAGGAATCGTAGTTATCGATCATCAGCAACATAATCCGTTCCTCCGCCTCAGTGGTCGAAATCGTTGTAGGTCATGGCCACCGCCCGGAAAATGGCGCGGCCCTTGTTCATGGTTTCCTTCCACTCGAGGCGGGGCACCGAATCGGCCACCACGCCCGCGCCGGCCTGGATGTGCAGGGTGTTGTCCTTGATCACGGCGGTACGGATGGCGATGGCAGTGTCCATGTTGCCGTTGAACGACAGGTAACCTACGGCGCCGCCGTAGACGCCGCGCTTCACCGGCTCCAGCTCGTCGATGATTTCCATGGCCCGGATCTTGGGCGCGCCGCTCAGGGTGCCGGCGGGCAGGGTGGCCCGCAGTACGTCCAGGCAGCTGGTGTTTTCCTTCAGTCTGCCGGTGACGTTGGAGACAATGTGCATCACGTGGGAATAGCGCTCGACGATCATCTTGTCGGTGAGCCGCACGGTACCGGTTTCCGACACCCGGCCGGCGTCGTTGCGGCCCAGGTCGATCAGCATCAGGTGCTCGGCAATTTCCTTCGGGTCGGCCAGCAGCTCCGCTTCCAGGGCCTTGTCCTCGGCATCGGTGGCGCCGCGTTTGCGGGTGCCGGCGATGGGCCGCACGGTAACCTCTTCGTCTTCCACCCGGGCCAGGATTTCCGGGGAGGAGCCCACGATGTGGAAGTCCTCCAGATCCAGGAAATACATGTAGGGCGACGGGTTCAGTACCCGCAGTGACCGGTACAGGTTCAGCGGTGGCGCCTCGAAGGGAATCGACATGCGCTGGGAAATCACGGTTTGCATCACGTCGCCGTCCAGCACGTAGCCCTTGATCTTGTCGACGGCAGCCTCGAATTTGTCCTGGCTGAAACCGGAGACAAAATCGCTCTCGTCGACGACGTTTCCACGCAGGTGTTCCGGCGTGCGCGGGGCATCAGCGGTCTGGCGGTGCAGTCGGCCCTCCAGTTCATCGATACGGATCTGGGCCTTGTCGAACGCGCCTTCCACGGCGGGATCGGCGTGGACGATCAGGTGCAGCTTGCCACGCAGGTTGTCGAACACCACGATCTCGTTGGACACCATCAGCAGGATATCCGGCGTGCCGATTTTGTCTGGCGGGCAGCTCTGGCGCAGGCGCTTCTCGATGTAGCGTACGGTGTCGTAGCCGAAGTAACCCACCAGGCCGCCATTGAACCTGGGCAGTTCGTCCAGGTCCGGGGCGTTAAAGCGTTTCTGATAGGCCTCGACAAAGGCCAGCGGGTCGTCCACGTCTTCGGCTTCGACGATCTCGCCGCCGCGGCTGATTTCAACCCGGTGGTCAAAGACCTTCAGAACTTCCTGGCTGGGCAGGCCGATAATGGAATAACGGCCCCATTTCTCGCCGCCCTGCACGGATTCGAACAGGTAGGAGTAGGGCCCGCTGGCGAGTTTCAGATAGGTGCTCAGAGGCGTGTCGAGGTCGGCCAGCACCTCGCGGTGCACGGGGATGCGATTAAAGCCGGCCTCGGCGAGCTCGGCGAATTGCTCGGGTGTCATGGTACGGATTCCTGAACTCTGATCTGCGTTGTGGACGCAAGCCTGCGCCTGCATCGGGTGCGAGGCTCAGCGGACAAACGCCGCCGTGCCTCCGGGCTTGTTCAGCCGGTGCGCCATCGCCACCATCGGGTTGCGCGGGTGGTCAGGATGCCTCGCGCTGCAGTCAGATTCAGTCCCTGCACGGCAGGAATCTCCCGTAATGAAGTACTCAATGTAATTTCCTTGTGAGATTACAAAAGCTCGGCCAGCGAATCAACAACCGCATCGGCCCCCAGGGTATCCACGGAAGGCCCGTAGTTGTAGCCATAACGAACGGCCACGCACGGGATGCCGGCAGCCCGGGCGGCGTTAATATCCGCCGCCGAGTCGCCCACCATCACCGTGGTACCCCGGGTCCCCCCGAGTTTCTCCATGGCGTGGACCAGCGGCGCCGGGTCCGGCTTCTTCACCGGCAGGGTATCGCCACCCACGCTCAGGTCAAACCAGTGGGCCAGGTTCATCTGATCGAGTAGCGGGGCAACAAACTGTTCCGGCTTGTTGGTCACGATACCCAGCCGACAACCCTGGTTCTTGAGATGGGTCAGGCAGGCCTCAACGCCGGCGTAGACCACCGAGTGCCGGCCATTGATGGTGCCGTAGGCGTGATAGAAGATCGCCAGGGCATCCTTGAACAGGGCATCGTCTTTCGGCCGGGCCGGCTCCCAGTCTACCTGGCCGGCCAGGGCCCGGCGCACCAGCACGCTGGCGCCATTGCCAACCCACTGCCGCACCCGCTCAAGCCCTGCGGGCGAGCGGCCCAGGTGCGCCAGCATCTGATCAACCGCTGCAGCCAGGTCTGGCGCGCTGTCCACCAGGGTGCCGTCCAGGTCGAACAGGGCCACGCCGGGCCAGCGCGGGCTGAACAGCCCCGCCAGGCTCATTGGCTGATCACCGTGCGGGCCTGCTCCAGCTCTTCGCGCATGGCGTCGATGGTGGCCCTGTAATCGTCCGTGTTGAAGATGGCGGAGCCGGCCACAAAGGTGTCGGCGCCGGCTTCGGCGATCTCGCGGATGTTGTCGGTTTTCACGCCGCCGTCGATTTCCAGCCGGATGTTGTAGTTGCTGGCGTCAATGCGCTTGCGGGCCTCCCGGAGCTTGTCCAGGGTGCCCGGAATGAACTTCTGGCCACCAAAGCCCGGGTTCACCGACATCAGCAGCACCATGTCGAGCTTATCCATTACATGGTCCATGTAGTGCAGCGGCGTGGCCGGATTGAACACCAGGCCTGCCTTGCAGCCGCCGTCCCGGATCAGTTGCAGGGAACGATCAATGTGGTTGGTCGCTTCCGGATGGAAGGTAATGTAGCTGGCACCGGCGTCGATAAACATGCGGATCAGGTCGTCCACCGGAGACACCATCAGGTGGACGTCGATGGGGGCGGTGACGCCGTGCTTGCGCAGGGCTTCGCACACCATGGGCCCGATGGTCAGGTTGGGCACGTAATGATTGTCCATCACATCGAAGTGCACCACGTCGGCGCCGGCAGCCAGTACGTTATCGACTTCCTCGCCCAGGCGGGCAAAATCGGCGGACAGGATGGATGGGGCAATCAGGTAAGGGTTCATGACAACTCTCTCGCAACAATGGACGATTGGGGTAATGGCGCGTGGCCCGGTCAGCGGTCCCTGCCGCAATTTCACAATGGCTGCTAGTCTAACAGCTCAATCGGCTTTTTTCGCAGGGGAAGGGTAAGCATCTGTGCACACGATCAGGAATCGGGCGGGGGGCGTGACGGCAGCCGGGGCGGTGATCCTGCTGTGGATTCTGGCGTCGCCGCTGCCGGCCCAGGAACCGAAGGTCGAGAGCGATACCGCACCGGACGCCAGTAGCACCGCGGAACGGTCTATGCTCTGGACCGGCTCGGGCGAACAGGCCCTGAGCCAGACCTTTCCGGAGTCGTCGGTCTGGCTTGAACTGGAGAACGAGGGGCGTGCGCTTGCCCTGTTTCACCCGGAGGACCGAGCGCCGGCCCTGGGCGCTGTGGTTGTACTCGCTGATACCGGCGAGACCGCCGCCTCCGGTATTACCAGGGCACTGGCGCAAGGCCTGAGCGCCAGAGGTTGGGCGGTGATGAGCCTTGGGCTGGAGGCGCCGTCCCCGGTGCTGCAGCAAATACTGACACGCTCACCGACACCGTCCGGGGAGAAAGAGGCTGCCTCTTCAGAGCCGCCGTCGACCCAGTCCGTGATGATCGACGTCATGGCCGCAGAGAAGGCCGAAGGTCTGGAGGAGCGATATCGGGGCCGCATCAGCCAGGCACTGTCCGCTGCGGTGGCTGAACTGGGTGGCAGGGGATACGATGCGGCGGCCTTGCTGGGTATTGGCCAGGCAGCGGTGCACGTGGCCAATCATGCCCTCGAGGCCAATGAGGTGTCGGCGCTGATCTGGGTGGCCCCCCGATTCTATCCCGTTGACCGGCAGGCCCTGCCCGAACGGCTGGAAGGGTTGGCGCCCAGGATGTTGGAGCTCTACCCGTCGGGGGGTGTAAGCGAGGCCTCGGACCCGGAGCAGACCATCGGCCTGACCTTGCGAAGGGCCGGCGTGGCCACCGTGGACCGGCAACCGGTGCCCTGGCTGAGTCCGCCGCTCGAGCCCCTCGGCGACTCGGTGGCCAGCCGGGTGTCGGCCTGGCTGCAATCGAGGTGAACCCGGCCCCGGGCGGTCGGGCTCAGCGCGGGCTATGGTGGCGCTTTATCAACTCCCAGGCCTGCTGATAGTGCAGCAGGCGTTCCTTGGCCAGCGACTGCTCACTGGCGCTGATTTGCTGCTGCGCCAGTTTGTCCGGGTGGCATTCGGACACTTTTTTCCGGTATGCCCGTTTGATGATCTCGAGGGAATCCCGCCGGGTCACGCCGAGAATTTCACAGGCCTGCTGGTAGCTGGTGGGGCGGGCCAGGTTCTTGCTTTGGCGGGCCCAGACCTTGCTCGCGTAACTGTCGAAGATTTCCTCGGTGACACCAACGGGCAGGCCAATCTGATCGATGGCGTCTTCGCAGCGATACCGTCGCGGTTTGGCCGGGCGGCCATGAAGCTGGCTGGCGTGGCAGAGACAGATGGCGGTTTTCAGGGCCGGGGCCGGCCAGAGTCGACGGGAGAGTCGAAGAGCCAGGCCCCGGAGGAAGGGGAGCCGGTCGGCGGATTTGCCCTGCTGGAACCAGCCAATGGCTCGCCGACGCTGGCGCCGGGACAGCTTCATGGCCTTGATCAGCGACTCGGCGTGGCCAATATCGGCTTCGGTCACACGCCCGTCGGCCTTGGCGATATAGCCCAGGAAAAAGAACAGCGGCCGGCGGCACCAGCGGGGCAGGCGAGCCCGTTCGATCAGAGCCGGCGCCTGGTGGCCGCAGGCGGAGAGCTCCTGCATCAGGCTCGAGAACTCGGCTTCCATGCGAGCCGGCAGAACGGAGCGAGTGTCAGTGCTGGCCATGGTGGTCGTATGTCCTGCCGTGCAGTTGTCGATCCAGGGTCCGCAGCCGCTCCGGCGTACCCACATCCACCCATTGCCCCGGGTGGAACAGGCCTCGCACCCGCTTCCGCGCCATGGCCCTGCGCAACACCGGGCCGAGTTTGCCGGCCTGGTCGTTCAGACCATCGAACAGACGGCGATGCAGCAGGCTGATGCCGGTGAAGGTGTGCCGGCCCCGGTCGTCGTCGGTCAGCAGGCCTTCCGCATTGAGATGGAAATCGCCGGACGGATGGTGCGAGGGGTTGTGGGTGACCACGAGCACGGCGTCGGTATTGGCGGGCGGGGTCACGGCCAACGGCAGCAGCGTCGAGAGGTCGAAGTCGCACCAGATGTCTCCGTTGATCACCAGGAACCAGTCACAGTCGGGGCCTGTAAGCATGGGCAGGGCCCGTACGATGCCTCCGGCGGTCTCCAGGGGCTCGCCTTCCCGGGAATACTGTATTGAAACACCGAATGATTGGCCGCCGCCCAGGGTTTCCTCAATCTGGTCTCCGAGCCAGGCATGGTTGATGACCACGTTCTGAATCCCCGCATCGTGCAGTCGCTCCAGATGATAGGCAATCAATGGTTTACCGCCGGCTTTCAGCAGCGGTTTCGGGGTGCTCAGGGTCAGCGGCCGCATGCGTTCGCCCTTGCCCGCGGCGAGAATCATCGCTTTCACGAACCAGGCCGCTCCCGGCCGGGCGCCTTGCCGATGCTGGCCTCAATGCGGGGCATCACCGTGTCGCTCAGCCATTCGTGGAAATGCCGCAGGGCCGGTTGCCGACTGCTGGCGACCATCAGGTAGTGCACCGTACGCGGGATGTCATTCAGGTAACCGTGCTTGCCGTCACGGATGGAAAGCCGGGCGAAAATGCCCGCCGCCTTGAGGTGGCGTTGCATGCCCATCAACTCGAACCACTGCCGGAAGGTGTCGGGATCGGCCCGATGCAGGCCGGCCTCGCGGCTCCTTTGCCGGTAGTGTTCGAGCCATTCGCAAATCCGCTGCTCCGGCCACTGGATGTAGCAGTCTTTCAGCAGCGAGACGAGATCGTAGGTCACGGGCCCGGTCACGGCGTCCTGGAAATCAATGACGCCGGGCCGCTCCTGGTCCGTGCGAACCAGCAGGTTGCGGGAATGGTAATCCCGGTGCACCGTCACTTCCGGCTGGGCCAGCGCACTTTCCCGGAGTATCGCGAACGTGGTGTCCAGCAGCGCTCGATCGCTGTTATCCAGGCTCATGCCCAGTTGCCGTTCCAGCAGCCAGTCCGGGAACAGCGCCATTTCGCGCTCCAGCAGCGTGGCATCGTAGGGTGGCAGCGGGTAATCCGTTGGGGATGACTGGCCGGCAATCAACAGCAACTCGTCCATGGCCGCCCGGTACAGGGCATCCGCCGAGTGGTCGTTGAGCTGTCCCAGCATCAGCCGGTCACCGAAATCCTCAAGCAGCAGGAATCCCTGGGCGAGATCGGCCTGGAGGATCCCGGGCACGGACACACCCTTGCGATGCCAGTGCCGTGCAATAGCCACAAACGGCACGCAGTCCTCATGCTCCGGGGGCGCATCCATCACGATATGGGGGATACGTTGCCCGGCCTCCTGCCAGACCCGGAAGTAACGCCGGAAGCTGGCGTCGCCGGAAACCGGCTCGGCCTGGCAGTGTTCGAATCCGGGAAACTGTCTGACCCACTCGGTCAGCATCTGCAGGCGGGTGTCCATAGATTGGGGTTCGATCCTGTGAAGAGAGCGATCCTGTGGGTGAATGTACTGTCACGCACAGCGAAAGTTAGCAGAGGAGTATAAAGAGGGTAAAACAGTTTTGCAGCGGAGTTTCCGTTAACAACCCTGCGGGGCACGTGTAAACTAGGCCGCTGTTGATAGGCCCGTCGTTACAGTCACCCGGAACAGGATCCTGCCACCGTGCCACGCCCCCAATACCCACTGCAATCGCCGAATCGTCGGTGGCAGAGCCGGTGCGGCCGATGGTTGCTGATGGGTACCCTGGGTGTTGCTGGCAGTGGTCACGCCCAGACGCCACCGTCCGCAGCCGAGATAGACTGGCGGCCGAGGGCCGAGTTGCCGGAGGCGGTACGCGCCGGTCTGCCGGTGTTCTGTGAAGGCGGCTACCTGCCCTCTGGTGCGGGCGAGACGCAGATCGATTTGTTGCCGGGCGTTGCGGACAGCGAGCAGCCCCTGCATGCCAGCGGCCTGAATGCCCGCTACGAAATCGATCGGGAATTGTTCCTCCAGGGCGACGTACGGCTGCGACAGGGTGGCTTCCAGGTTTCCGGAAGTCAGGCCCGCTACAACCAGGCCGAGGGTGCGGTGTCGGTGCAGGGCCCCCTGGTCAGCCGGGGCGAAGGCTTTCTGCTCACCGGCGAGACCGCCGACTACGACGTGGACAGCGGCCACCTGGACATCAACACGGCAACTTTCCTCCTGCACGGTCCGGAAATGCGCGGTCGCGCTGACCGGTTATCCCGAATCAGCGAGCAGCAGGTGGTTATCGAGGAGGGGCTGATTACCACCTGTGCCCCGGGGCAGAACGATTGGGCCGTTGTCGCCTCGGAGATCCGGCTGGATCGGGCGGAGGGTTTCGGCACGGCCAAACACCTGCGTCTGGAGGTGCTTGACGTGCCGGTGTTCTACTGGCCCTGGGCCAGCTTTCCCATCGACGACCGGCGCAAGACCGGTTTTCTCTATCCCCAGTTTGGCTCCTCCAGTGCCGGCAGCGGTGCATTCATTGCGGTGCCTTATTACCTGAATCTGGCGCCTCACTACGACGCGACCCTCACGCCCCAGTACATCCATGGCCGGGGCCTGTTCAATGAGGTGGAAGGCCGTTACCTGAGCAGTCTGGGGGAAACCACGCTGCAGCTGGGTTACATCGGAAACGACAGCGAGTTCGAGGAAGAGAACCCCGGCGAATCGGGCGAGCGCTGGGCGCTGGACGCCACTACCCGCGCCGAGTTTGGCAGCGGCTGGCGCGGCTACGGAGACTTCTCCGTGGTCAGCGACGAAGATTACCTGAGCGACCTGAACCGTAGCCTCGAGATCAATCAGGCCACTCACCTGCAGCGCCGCGGCGGGGTGACCTACCGTAGCGACCAGCAGTACCTGGACGCCTACCTCAATGATTACCAGACCATCAGCGACCGGATATCCAACGCCAACCGGCCCTATGCACAGCTGCCGGAGGTGATCTACGCCGGCGAGGCCCAGGCCGGTGTGGTGGAGGCCAATCTGGAAACCCAGTACACCAATTTCTACCGGGACAACGAAGGGCTCACCGGCCTGGACCGCGCCAACGGCCAGCGCCTGAGGGCGCGGCCGGAGCTGGCGTTGCCGATGCGGGCGCTGTGGGGCTTCAGTCGCCCCTCCGTGACCCTGGATTACACCCGCTATGAGCTGGAGGATTACACGCTCGGGGATGGCAGCCTGGATCGGACGGTGCCGGTGGCGGAGTGGGATAACGGCCTCTATTTTGATCGCCAGGGCAGCCTGTTCGATGTGCCTTACAACCAGACCCTGGAGCCACGGCTGTACTATGCCTGGGCCGATGCCGAGGCTGACCAGAACGATATCCCGGATTTTGACACCGGCCTGCAGACGTTCCGGTTTGACCAGCTGTTCCGCCCGGACCGGTTTACCGGGGGCGACCGGGTGGGCGACGCCAACCAGTTGACCGTCGCCGTGACCAGCCGTTTCAATGATCTGCTGACAGGGGCGGAGCGGGCCCGGTTCAGCATTGGTCAGGTACAGTATTTCGACGACCGGGAGGTTACCCTGTTTGGCCAGGGTGCCAGTACCCGTAGCCGCTCACCGCTGGCCGGTGAGGTGGTGCTCAATCCGCTGGAGAGTCTGGAGATCCGCTCCTCGGGGCTGTGGGATCCAGACACCGGAAACACCGAAGAGGGCCGCAGCCAACTGGTGTTCCATACCGACGATTACCGCTACCTGGCATCACTCGGACACACCTACAGCCGCAATGAGCTCGAGCAGTCCGACATTGCCACGGTGTTTCCGGTAACGGACAGTGTCAGCCTGATCGGCCGCTGGGTCTACGACTCGAACCTGGATCGTACGGTGGGGTCTCTGGCGGGACTTGAATACAATAACTGTTGCTGGAGCGTTCAGGTGGTGCATCAGAACTATCTGACCGATGATCGGCAACTGGAAGGGCGGATCCTGTTCCAGGTTCAGTTGAAGGGCCTGGGCGGCAGCGACGGTGCATCTTCCAGTATCTCCCAGGCTATTTACGGTTTCGATGAGCGTGAACGGCGCCGTTTTGGAACTCCCTGATTGAATCCGGGACTAAGGCCCCCACTACGCCAGGAAAGCTCACATTCAATTTGCAGAGGTGATTATGAAGGCGACTCTTCGCCAGGGTGTATACGTGTTACTGGTTCTCCTTGCTGCTCTGGCACCGCTGTCGGTTCAGGCCGAGCGAAAACTGCTCGACCAGGTGGTGGCCATCGTGGACGAGAGCGTCATTCTGCAAAGTGAGCTGGAAGCCCGCATTGGCACCATCACCAGCCGCCTGCAGGCCCAGGGCACCGGGTTGCCGCCCAGGCAGATCCTGGAGCAACGGGTGCTGGACCAGCTGATCACCGAATCGATCCAGATGCAGATGGCCGAGAGGGCCGGCATGCGCATCAGCGACAACGAACTGAACGAAACCATGGCCAACATTGCCGAGAGTAACGGCATGAGCCTGGCGGAATTCGAGAACCAGCTGGCCGCCGAGGGCGTGACCTACAACCAGGCCCGGGAGCAGATTCGCAAGGAAATGCTCACTAACCGCGTGCAGCAACGACAGGTGGGTAACCGGGTACGGGTGACTGATCGGGAAGTGCAGAATTACCTCGACAGCCTGGAGGCCCGTGGTGGTAACAGTGCCCAGTATCGACTGGCGTACATCCTGGTCAGCGTGGACGACCCCAGCGATGAGGCGCAGGTGGATGCGGCCCGGGAGAAGGCGGAACGTCTTCGCAACCAGATTGTGCAAGGCCGGGACTTCCGGGAAGTCGCGGTGGCCGAATCGGATGCCAGCAATGCCCTGGAGGGCGGTGACATGGGCTGGCGGGACGAAGGCCAGTTGCCTTCCCTGGTGGCACCGATCGTACCGGAGCTGGCGGTGGGCGAGCCTTCCCCTGTGCTGGAGAACAACAGCGGTTTTCACCTGGTAATGGTGATGGACAAGCGCGGTGGTGAGCGCCAGCAAATGATCCAGCAGCATCGCGTTCGCCACATTCTGATACGGCCCTCCGAGGCGGTGACCGACGCCCAGGCGGAAACCCGCATCCGTGAGCTTTACCAGCAACTGCAGGACGGGGCCAGCTTCAGCGCCCTGGCCCGCGAGTATTCCGACGATCCTGTTTCCGGTTCCGATGGCGGTAACCTGGGCTGGGTCAGTCCGGGCCAGATGGTGCCGGCCTTTGAGGAGGCAATGCTGGCCGCTGACGTGGGCGAATTCCGCGGGCCGTTCCGCTCCCAGTTCGGTTGGCACATCCTCCAGGTGCAGGAGCGCCGGACTCGTGATATCAGCGCCGAGGTGCGCCAATCAGAGGCGCGCCAGGCGATTTACCGTCGCAAGTTTGAAACCGAATTGCAGAACTGGCTCCGTGAGATCCGGGACGAGGCATTTATCGAATTCAAGGGCGAATACGCCAACGACAGCGCCTCTGCCGAGGAGCCGGTGTCCTGATGCGGTGGCGCCAGGAGTCTGCCCATGAATAACCCTGTAGTGCTGGCCCTGACTGCCGGCGAGCCCGCCGGTATCGGCCCCGAGCTCTGTCTGCAACTGGCCGGGGAAGAGCGCTCGACCGGTGTCGTGGTCGTCGCCAGCCAGGCGATGCTCGCCGAGCGGGCCCGTCAGGTCGGGCTGACGGTAACGCTGCACCCCTGGCAACCGGGGCAGCCGCCGCGTCTTGCCGCCGGAGAGTTGTCGGTACTGTCGGTGGATGGCTGTTTCAGTCATGTGCCCGGACAGCTCGAGCCCCGCAACAGCGCCTATGTTCTGCGGACTTTGGAAGTAGCTGCCAGAGGCTGCCTGAATGGGGACTTCGACGGCATGGTCACGGCGCCGGTGCACAAGGGCGTGATCAACGATGCAGGCATTGCCTTCAGCGGCCACACCGAGTTCCTGCAGGAGCTCTGTGGCGTGGAGCGGGTGGTCATGATGCTGGCCACCGAGGAACTGCGGGTGGCGCTGGTGACCACCCACCTGCCCCTGAAAGACGTATCCGCAGCAGTGACACCGGAGCGCCTTACCCAGGTTGCCCGAATCCTCAATGCCGACCTGAAGCGTTTCTTCGGCATTGCCCAGCCACGCATTCTGGTGGCAGGCCTGAATCCCCATGCCGGGGAGGGTGGCCACCTGGGCCGGGAAGAGATCGAGGTTATTGAACCTACCCTCAAGCAACTGAGGGCCGAAGGCCTGACGCTGACCGGTCCGTTGCCGGCCGATACCCTTTTTACGCCGCACTGGCTTGATCAGGCCGATGCGGCCCTGGCGATGTATCACGACCAGGGCCTGCCGGTACTCAAGTTCCAGGGCTTTGGTCGGGCCGTGAACATCACCCTGGGACTGCCGATCGTTCGGACCTCCGTGGACCACGGTACCGCTCTCGATCTGGCCGGAACCGGGCGCGCCGATGCCGGCAGCCTGCAAACGGCCATCCGGGTTGGATCGCACATGGCCCGCTGCCGCCAATCCGCCAACCAGGAGGCGTCGACGTGAGTAACAAAGCCGGGCACCAGGCACGCAAACGGTTTGGCCAGAACTTCCTGCACGATCCGGGCGTGATCGAGCGTATCGTTCGCTCCATCAATCCCCGGCCGGACGACGCCATCGTGGAGATCGGTCCTGGCCTGGGCGCACTGACCGAGGAAATCCTGGCGGTGAATCCGCGCTTGCAGGTGGTTGAACTGGACCGGGACCTGATTCCGGTATTGCGCACCAAGTTCTTCAACTACCCGGAATTCAGGATTCACGAGGCCGACGCCCTGAAGTTTGACTTCAGCCAGCTGGCCGCCGACCGGCCACTGCGGATCATCGGCAACCTGCCCTACAATATCTCCACGCCGTTGATCTTCCACCTGTTGGGACAGGCGGGTGTGGTGCAGGACATGCATTTCATGCTGCAGAAGGAAGTGGTGCAGCGCCTGGCCGCGGTACCCGGCGACAACAATTATGGTCGTCTGGGTATCATGGCCCAGTACTTCTGCAAGGTTCAGCCGCTGTTCGAGGTTGGGCCGGGCGCCTTCCGTCCGGCCCCGAAAGTGGATTCGGTCATCGTGAGACTGGTGCCTCACGCCACCCTGCCGCACCCGGCCAAAGATCTGTCGATCCTGCAGTCGGTGGTAAGGACGGCGTTCAACGCC
Source organism: Marinobacter sp. E2 (assembly GCF_055755345.1). NCBI lineage: Bacteria > Pseudomonadati > Pseudomonadota > Gammaproteobacteria > Pseudomonadales > Marinobacteraceae > Marinobacter > Marinobacter sp. E2. The sequence goes on along the minus strand of NZ_CM146911.1, from coordinate 3,420,534 downwards.
CGCCGGAAAACACTGCGCAAGGCGTTGGGTGGTCTGGTGTCCGTGGCTCAGCTCCAGAGCCTGGGCATCGACGATGGCCTGCGCCCGGAGAACCTGGCCCTGGCCGACTACGTGGCCATCGCCGATCTGCTGGCGGACGACAAAAGCACAGCCAAACCGGCAAACGAGGTAAGTGATGACTGACTACGCCATTGGCGATATTCAGGGCTGTTACGAACGCCTGCGAGAAGTGCTGGCCAAGGTGGATTTCTCGCCTTCCCGGGACAGGCTATGGGTAGCCGGTGACCTGATCAACCGGGGGCCGTCGTCCCTGGAAACCCTGCGCTACGTCGAGAGCCTTGGTGATTCGGCGGTGGTGGTGCTGGGCAATCACGATCTGCACCTGCTGGCCGTAGCGCTCGGCGGCCACGAGCCCCGTCGCAAGGATACCCTGAAAGAGATCCTGGAGGCGCCGGACCATGACCGCCTGGTGCACTGGCTGCGGCACCAGCACCTGTGTGTCCACGACGCGGACCGCAATCTGGTGATGGCCCATGCCGGCCTGCCCCATATCTGGTCGGTCAGCCAGGCCCTGGAATGCGCGCGGGAAGTGGAAGCGGTTATCCGGGGTGATGACGCAAGGGAGTATTTCACTCATATGTACGGCAACGAGCCGGAGCGCTGGGATAACAGCCTCTCGGGCATCGGGCGCTGGCGGGTGATCACCAACTACTTTACCCGGATGCGTTTTATCGCCGCCGATGGCACGCTGGAGTTGGCCACCAAGGAGTCGGCTGGCAACGCGCCCGAGGGCTTCGAGCCCTGGTTCAGCTTTCCCCGCAACGACGATGTGCAGGTGGTGTTCGGTCACTGGGCCTCCCTGGAAGGGCGCACCGGTAGCGACCGGTTCGTCGGCCTGGACACCGGGTGCGTGTGGGGCGGTGCCCTCACCATGATGAACCTGGACTCGGGAGAGAAGATCCACTGTGACTGCTGAGCCCGTACAACACAGTCCAGCCCGGTTGCACGCGCTGCCTCTGGTGCTGGGCGGCGGCCTGGCGCTGCTTGCTGTGATGGCCGGCGCCTTCGGGGCCCATGGCCTGCGCAGCCTGGTCAGTGAGCGGGGTCTTGAAGTTTTCCAGACCGCCGTCACATATCAGATGTATCACTCCCTGGCGCTGGTGCTGGTGGCCGTCCTGGTCGGGCAGGGCCTTTCGGCCAGACTGCTTTGTTGGGCATCGGGCTTTTTCCTGGCCGGCATCCTGCTGTTCAGCGGCAGCCTGTACCTGCTGGTATTGACCGATATTCGCTGGATTGGCCCGATCACGCCCCTGGGCGGCACCTGCTTCATGGTGGGCTGGGCATTGATAATTGCCGCCGGTTTGCGCCGTGTGCGGTGAGCAAGATTGAGGTGAGAACACATGATGCAGGTTCAGGTAAATGGCGATGCGATGGAGCTCCCGGCAGGGGCAACCGTTGCCACGCTGATTGAAAAAATGGCCCTTGCGGGCAAAAGGCTGGCAGTGGAGGTTAACGAAGACATCGTGCCCCGCAGCCAGCACCCGGAATTTACACTGAGCGATGGCGACCGGGTAGAAGTCGTTCACGCCATCGGTGGCGGCTGAATACCCAAGTCGGCCACCTCTTCACCCGTTGCAGCGGTTTTCATTCTCCCGAATCCCGACGATCCAGGAACACTATGACAGACGCACCTGAAACACAGCTCCCCGAAGACAAACCCCTCGAAATTGCTGGGCGTATCTACAAATCCCGGCTGCTGGTGGGCACCGGCAAGTACCGTGACATGATGGAAACCGGCCACGCCATCGAAGCCAGTGGCGCCGAAATCGTGACCGTGGCAGTGCGCCGTACCAACCTCGGGCAGAACCCGGATGAGCCCAACCTGCTGGACGTGATTTCCCCGGACAGCTACACCATCCTGCCCAATACGGCAGGCTGTTACACCGCCAAGGACGCCGTGCGCACCTGCAAACTGGCCCGGGAACTCCTCGATGGCCACGATCTGGTAAAACTCGAGGTGCTGGGGGAGGAGAAAACCCTCTACCCGAACATGACCGAAACCCTGGTGGCCGCCGAGGAGCTGATCAAAGATGGCTTCAAGGTGATGGTCTATTGCTCGGATGACCCCCTGCTGGCCAAGCGCCTGGAGGAGATGGGCTGCGTGGCCATCATGCCCCTGGGTGCGCCCATTGGTTCGGGCCTGGGCATCCAGAACCGCTATAACATACGGCTGATTGTCGAGAACGCCAGCGTTCCAGTGCTCGTTGACGCAGGTGTTGGCACCGCGTCTGACGCCACCATTGCCATGGAACTTGGCTGCGACGGCGTTCTGATGAACACCGCCATCGCCCAGGCCAAGGATCCGATCCGTATGGCCAACGCCATGCGCCTGGCCATCGAGGCCGGTCGCGAGTCCTATCTGGCGGGCCGCATGCCCAAGAAACTCTACGCCAGCGCCTCATCACCCATTGATGGCACCTTCTTCTGATCTCGGGCACAATCCGGACTATCAATAACCGAGGGCCGGCGTAAACGACCGGCCCCGACAACGATAAAACAGAGCGCTGCTGTCCTGCCATGACTGACCAGAAACCCAGTCGCCGCGAGGCGATTCTGCATGCCCTTGTGGAACTCCTGGAGACGGACCCGGGAGCCCGAATTACCACCGCCGGCCTTGCCAAATCCGTCGGGGTGACGGAAGCGGCCCTATACCGCCATTTTCCCAGCAAGCGGAAAATGTTCGAGGCCCTGATCGAGTTTGCGGAAGAGGCCGTGTTCTCCCGCTGCCAGGTGATCCTGCAGGAGCAGGACGATGTGCGCGTGCGTCTGCAGCAACTGGTGCACCTGGTGCTGGTTTTCGCCGAACGCAACCCGGGCCTGTGCTGTGTACTGACCGGCGATGCCCTGATGGGCGAGGACGAAACCCTGCGCCGGCGGGCGTCACAGTTTTTCGAGCGCCTGGAAACCCAGGTGCGGCAGATCCTCAAGGAAGGCGAAATTCGCCAGGGGCTACGGCCCCGGACCACCTCGGCGCGGGGGGCGGATTTTGTGCTGGTGTTCGTGGAGGGGCGGATTCAGCGGTTTGTCCGGTCGTCGTTTTCCCGGGTGCCTTCTACGGATTTTGACGAGAGTTGGGGGTTGGTTTCGGAAGGAGTCTGGGGCTGAACGCGGAGTTGGCTTCTTAAGATCTTGTAGCCTGATGGTTCCGGTGGCGAGGCGGGGGCAGGAAGGCCCTTCCTGCCCCCGCCTATCTGGCCTTTCGATATCTCGCCCTAGAAACCAACCGTTTCTCTCGGGCCGGTGCTTCCAACTGGATGCTCTGAGCATTCTTTACCAAGCCGGATTACGACGTTGTCTAATCCGACCTACCAAGTTTTCTGTTATAGATTTGCAATATCACCGCAGCTCAGTCGGCAGGGGATGGGAACCTTCTTCCCGGAATGTCGACGGCCAAGGATGGCCGGCGTCAAGCGCACATGGATGTGCTCGTAGCGTTTCCGGGAAGAAGGTTCCCATCCCCTGCTAGCCCCGAAGCTATCAGGCTACGAAAACAAACTCCGCGGCCCGCAGGTTACTCATACCCTGAGGCCGACCGGAGGATAGCCCGAACTGGCTCCCACAGGGCCGGCGCCGAAATGAGGATGTCGCGTCCCCAGAGGTCGGCCGGGTAGCCGTCCGGTACCTCGCTGAAGTGGCCGGCGGTGGCGCCGGCTTCCAGGGCGATCAGGCGGGCGGCGGCGAAATCCCAGGGGCTGACGTTCTCGTAGTAGATGTCCAGACGGCCGCAGGCCACCCAGCAGATGTCCAGGGCCGCCGAGCCGATGCGGCGGAGGTCGCGGCATTGGTGGATCATGGCGTCCAGACGGCTGATCAGCGGTTCCAGGGCGTCCTTGGTATAGGGGAAACCGGTGGCAAACAGGGCCTCCCTGGGTACCGTGGCGCCGCTGTGGCGGATGGGGCGGTTGTTCAGGGTTGCGCCTTCGGAGCGGGTGGCCCGGAAGGTTTCGCCCGCAAAGGGCGCGTGTACCACACCCACCTGTACCTGTCCCCGTTCGGCGTAGGCAATGGAGACCGCCACCTGAGGGTGGCCGTAGGCGTAGTTTACGGTGCCGTCGATAGGGTCAACAATCCACAGTGGCGTGTCCAGTTCTTCGGCCTGGCTCAGGTCCGGCATGGTTTCTTCGGAGAGGATGCGGTGGCCGGCAAAGCGCTTGCGGATGGCGTTGGTGATGAACTCATCGGCCATCACATCGGCATGGGTCACCAGTTCGGTCTGGTGTTTGTAGTCGGTGCGCAGGGTCTGGCTGTCCCGTTCGCGGCGAATCAGCTCGCCGGCTTCACGGGCCAGGTTCTCGGCAAAATCGGTGATCTCGAGCAGAGAGACTTTGTCAGACATGGCGCCCCCATTGGTGTCTCGTCAGAGAATAAGAGCGCCAGTCTAACACGCCGGGATCAGAGGCTGTTGAGCCACTGCTCCATCTTGTCCATGGCGGCTACCAGTCGCGGACAGGCCTGTTTGACAAAATCGTCGCCCAGTTCCCGGTCTGCGTAGTCGCCACCGGCGAGGCGCAGGGACTCCGCGCCGTCAAAGTCCACGAACGCCAGGCGGGCGCCAAGGTGGTCCGGTACGAAGCCGAAATCGCTGGCCGGCAATATGGCGACGCCGGTGTTCTCCAGCAGGGCCTGGCAGAAGGCCTGGCTGGTCTTGATGTCCTTTTTCGCCAGCTTCTCCCGGAACCCGGAGAAATCCGGGAACAGGTAGAAGGCGCCTTCGGGTTTCTGGACCACGGCGCCCATGTCGCTCAGGCGGCGGTGCATGTACTCGCCCACCACCTTGAGCACCCGGCGGGACTGGTTCAGGTATTCCTCGATGTCGTCGCCGCCATTGAACGCGGCGATGGCCGCATGCTGGATGGGCGCACTGGTGGCGGTGTAGGTTTCGCTGGCAATGATGGCCATGGCATCCTGCAGCGGCCGCAGCTCGGGCGGGAAGATGAACGTGCCGAGGCGCCAGCCGCCGGCGCCGGCCCATTTGCTGAGGCCGGTACTGATGATGGTGCCTTCCGGATAGTACCGGGCAATGGATTTGTGCTTGCCTTCGAAATGCACCTCGCCGTAGATCTCGTCCGACAGCAAGATCAGTTTGTACTTGCGGGCCACGTTGGCGATGGCCAGCAACTGGTCGTCAGTGTAGGTACACCCGGTCGGGTTGGACGGGTAGTTGAGGATCAGGATCCGGGGCCGGGACGGGTCGTCGCGGCAGATGATGTCGAGCTCTTCGGCGGTCAACTGCCAGTTGTTCTCCGCGTGGGTCGGCAGCCAGTGCACCGAACGACCGATGATCCGAGCCTGGGGCGCGTAGGACACCCAGCTCGGGCGGGGAATCAGCAGGTCGCCGTAATAGGCCAGCTGCAGCATGAACAGCAGCTCCTTCGAACCCGGGCCAATCAGCACATCCTCCCAGGTGCAGCGCATGCGTTCGCTGCGATTGATGTAGCCGGCGATGGCCTCCCGCAGGCCTTTCAGGCCCTTCACCGGGAGGTAGTCTTTCTCGTGGGCATGCTCCTGGAGCGCCGCCACCACGCGATCGGGAACCGGGAACGGCGACTGGCCGAGCCCCAGTTTGATGATGTCTTTGCCTTCGGATCGAAGCTGGTTGCTCAGCTCGTTGATGCGAAGGGTGGCCGAGGGCTGGATGCCCCGTACATTCAGGTTGATCGCGTAACGGTGGTCGGTGTGGATGTTCATGGTCCCTGTCTGTTGGTTGGAAGTGACCTTCCCAGTATAGAAAACCCCACGGACTCTGTGAGCGCGGCATTGGTAGGTGATTGCCGCAGTGTTGGTCAGCGTTCCTTGATCCAGACTTCCACCCGGCCATTACGGGGGCTGCCCTGACCGCCCACGGGCATGTACTGACCGTAGCCGGTGTAGGCAACGTCTGGCACTCCGGTCTCCTGCAGCGCCTTGCGCACGGACAGTGCCCGCAGCTCGGAAATCATCTGCGCCCGGAGCTCATGGCTCTGGGTGTCGGCAAAACCGATCAGAAGCAGGTCGTCGGCCGAACGGCCCTGATCTGCAAGAAACTGCTGAAGCCGGGTCAGATCCCGCCGGGCCTTGTTGTCGAGTTTGGTGCGCCCCTCGGAGAACCGGAAGTTCACCGTCAGGCGTCGATAGTTGGCGGTCAGGTGCTGGAAGCTTTCGGGCGTGCCGGCATCAAACCGAGGTTTCACCGCCACCGGATTCTGGGATACGAAGCCGGAATCCGCCACCAGAGCCTGGCCATCCGGTCCCAGGGCAAATTCGACCAGTTCCCTCGCCATGGCGGGCGTACCGGAGCCGCCGGTGTACATGAACAGGCGCCTGGAGAGTGGGTAGTCCTCGCTGGCCACCGTCAGCTGGTTCGGTTTCAGTGCCGGTGCATTACCGTCGGAGACCGCCAGCAGTTTGCTGTCACGAACGGAGGCCAGCCCCGAGAAGCCGATGCCGGAGGGATCGCGGCTGACATCGTCCGACAGCTGGTCGTTCGACTCGTACCGTAACGCGTCCGGTTGGAGCGAGTAGGTTTCGCCCAGAACCAGGCTTTTGAAGGTGTCCCAGGTACCGGACCGGTCGTCCCGGGCGTACAGGCGGATGGGCCGATCCGGGCCGCCCAGCTCCGACCAGTTGCGGATCTGGCCGGAGAAGATCTGCCCCAGGGTGTCGATGCTTACCGCGTTGAGCGGGTTGGAAGGGTGCACCAGAATGGCCAGGCCATCGATCGCGATGACGTGCTCGCTGTCCGGGCTTGTCAGGTCGGCATGAGACCGCAACGCCTCGGCTTCCGAGGGTTTGACCGGGCGCGATGAGGCCCAGACATCCGCCTGCCCGGACGCCAGCGCCTTGAAGCCGGTGCTGGAGCCGTGGGCTGCTACCAGAACGCTCACCTTGCCGTTACCGGTTTGTACCAGGAGTTCCTTTTCGTTTTCCAGGCCGTTGCCCCTGGCCACGACCGGCCCGTCACCGATGCGCTCAAGGTAGCCACTCACCAGCATCGGCGCGAGGGTTGCGCCAACGGTGTTGGAGCCGTGGATTTCCAGTTCGTAGGCCTGGGCGACTGGGGCCAACAGGAAACCAGCCAGAAGGGCGTACAGGCCGACAGTTGTCGGTTTGGCTACTCGCATCGTATCGAAACCTTATGCAGGACAGTTGGTTAGGGAAGAGCTTGCTGGCTGACAAGAATGCTGCAGTTATATGACAGGCATGTTTCAGGAGTCCGGGTAGGCGTGCCAGAGGAGGCAGCTTTGTGTAAAAAACTGTTAAGCAGGCCGCGGCGCGGGCCCACGGGCTGCCTTATAGTGGAGGCGCCGCGGTAACAAAAACAAACACAGCGGGAAGAGGCACAGTATGCAAGCCACACCATCACGGCCAATGCCATCCGCGCGCCCGGAGCCGCCGTTGCCGCTGGGCAAGGTGCTGCTGGTTGATGACCACGCCCTGTTTGCCCAGGGACTGGCCGGTTTACTGAAACAGGAGAGCCTGGCTGCGGAGATTTTCACCGCCCCCACCGTTGAGGCGGCCACCCTTCTATTGGCGCGCCATCCGGACTTTCAGTTGATCCTCCTTGATGTTGCCCTGGAGGGAGAAACGGGATTGGCGTTGTTGCCAAGACTGGCGCCCAGCCCCCAGGCGCCTCCGGTGGTCATCATTTCAAGCAGTGATGACGCCGGCGCGGTTCAGGCTGCCCGGGCAGCCGGTGCCCGTGGTTTTCTGGCCAAATCCGCTGGTCGCGCAGCGCTGGTTCGCATGGTACGGGCCGTTATACGGGGCGACGGCTATTTCCCCGGGGGCGTTGCCCCGTTAGGGTCGGATATGCCGCTCACGCCCCGACAGCTGGACGTGCTTTTGCTACTGGCTCAGGGCTTTCCCAACAAACGCATCTGCCAGAGCCTGAACCTGACCGAGCACACCGTGAAAACCCATCTGAAAGCAATCTTCACCCAACTGGGCGTGCATAACCGGACGGAATGCGTGAATTTGGCTCGCGAGCGGGGCTGGCTGTAACGGCAGGCAGACGGACCCAGAAGATGGCGCCACCCTCCGGCCGTGACCTGGCGCCACAACTGCCGTGCATCAAGGCGATAAACTCCCGCACAATGGTCAGCCCCAGGCCCAGTCCCGGGCATTCGCTGGACCCGTGCCCACGCACGTAGGGCAGGAACAGGCTGTCCTTGAGTTCGGCTGGCAGCCCCCGGCCATCGTCCGAAACCTCCACAGTCACCTGGCCGGCTTCGACGCTGGCCTGCAGGCGGACCCGGCGACCACCGCTGTGCTCCAGCGCATTGAAGACCAGATTCTGCAGCACCCGGAACAGCAGGCTGGGGTCGGCCACCACCTGATGATGGCCTGACTCATGGTCGACCTCCAGAACCATGCTCTCTTGGCTTTGAGAGTCGGCGACCAGATCTTCGAGGTCCTGGTAGAGACCTGCCAGGCGAACCGGCTGCAGTTCCGCCGTGATCATGCCCTCGTTCAGCCGTGCACTGTCGAAGACGGTGCTCAGCAGTCGCCGGAGGTGCCGGACCCGGTCCCGCAACTGCCCGGCGACGGAGTCCGGTCCCGGGGCCAGCGTCTGCAGTGTGATGTCAATGACATTGAGAGGTTGCCGGAGATCATGGCTGGCGGCGGTGATCAGCTCGGTCTTGCGCTGGCTTTCCTCGCGGGCCGCGTGGTGCAGGTGTTTGAGCAGCTGGCGATCCAGAAAGTGTGCCCGGTGCCGGTACTCACTGGTCCAGGCCCCGATCATGCCGATCACGTTGGCAGTCGCCAGGAAAAACAGGTTGATGAGCAGGTCGCCGGCGGGCTCGGCGGTCCAGAGTTCTACCAGCAGGTAACTGGCCACCAGCACCCAGGACACCAGAGAGGCGCTGAGAAACGGCAGGCCCATGGCGAAATACCCGAACATCAGCATCAGAATCATGCCTTCGTACGGCAGCGGGAAAGCCATGGATCGGGCCACGCCGATGATGGCAACCACGCACAGCCCGCCGACCAGATACGCTGCCAGATAGATGTGCTCAAACACCCGGTCGGACGGCGTGGGTCGATAGGCCAGCCACACGACTATTGCGATCACAGGGCAGGTAATGGCCAGGCGAATGGATACCGTCACTCTGGCCAGGTCCGGGGGCAGGGTGACCAGATCCATGCCGGCGTAAACCAGGAACAGCAAAAATCCGGCGATAGACACCGGCCGGGCCCGCTGCCGAATCAGGGCGGCCCGGGCCAGCCGGTAGGGGGCTTCGAGCGCCGGCTCAAAACGCAGGTAGCCGAACCCGGACGCCTGCTGCTTTCTGATCTGCTCGGTATCCATGACCATTTCCGTGCCATCGTTACCGGGATTGTATCCGGCCGGCCCCGAGAGTTTCGGGAGTCCCCGCACATTCCTCAGCTGTTGCCGAGCATCTTCAGACGCGCCCAGGTCCGGTCCTGTTCATCCGGAAAATACTGCTCCAGAAGGTTTTCCCGATAGCGATCACGGTCGGCCGCCGAGAGACCGGAAGGGTCTTCTTCGTTCATGGCCTGCCGGAAGTCCTCGAACCGGCCTTCGAAGCGTTCCCGATTCTCGAGATAGTTCACCACGCTGGTGACTTCCTCGGCCGGCAGCCCCAGCTCGGCAAGGCGCTCGCCGGCATCGGAGGGTGAGCCAGCGGCGTCGATGGCCGCGACCCGGGCCTGCTGTTGACGGGTGCTGGCATGCAGGCGTTGTTCGGTGTTGCGGATTTGTTCCGGTAACTGGTTGCGATGCCATTCGATCAGTGCCTGTTTGCCCTGGCTGCTGAGGTCGTTCCGCTGCTGGATGGCCAGGCCGGCCAGGGTGTATTCACTGTAGGCTTCCTCCAGGCCGAAGAAGGCCTGGTGGGCTTCGGTATCGAAGGTGGTTTGTCGTAGCTGCTTGAGTCTGGCCAGTGCATCGCCCAGCGCACGCAGCTGATAGGAGGGGTCCTCCCGCAGGGCGGGATCCAGTTCGGTCTGCATCACAGAGAGCGCCGACTGCTTGTAGGCCAGGTACTGGTCGAGCAGTTCCAGGGCCCGGCTGGCGGCGGCCTCAGGCAGATGGGTGCGAGCCATTGACTCAATCTGGCCAATGGCGGTCTCCGGAGACACTTCCCCGACCGTGCTGAGGAAGTAATCAAAGAAATCGCGAACCCTCAGATCGACCACCAGTTGGCCGTTGACATCGGCCCTGAGCACACCGTCGATCTGGGTGCCCGCCAGGGACGGAGCGAAAGGCTCGGGCCCGAGGGACTGCGGTGTCTGGTATTGCTCTTCCTGTGTGGGTTCAGGGGCTGGCGCGGGCTGCAGTTGATCGTCGGTGCCGGCACTGGCATTCACCGGGGCAGATGATTGATCCGATGCCTGAGTGCCAGTGGTTGGCTGGTGATTGTCAGGGGGGAGGGTCGGCTGCATGTACCAGAAGGCACCGCCGACCAGAACGGTCGACAGTGCCCCGGCAATCAGCCATCGAGGAAATTCGATGGTTCTTGCTTTCATCGGAACCTCACAAGCCGCGGTTTTTCAGCCGGTTAGCCTGGGTGCGGTAGAGTGTGACGGGGTTGGTCCAGAGCGAACGGGCGCCCAGGAGGTGATTGATGGCATCCACGTGGTTCATGTCGTAGTGGGTGCCGATCACATTGCCCATCATGGTGGAGCAGACGCCGACCAGGCCATCGTTGGGCTCGCTGCCGAAGGCCAGCGAGGTGATGCCCAGGAACGGATCGGTGATGTCGAAGACGTTGGTCCAGACGCCCCGGCCTGTCCACGAGAAGAACTTGACGCGGTTACCGTTGATCCACACGTCTTCACTGGTACCGGCACAGTTGTAGCGGTTTACGCCTTTCCAGCCCAAGGCATTGTTCAGGCTGGTGGTGCCGGGTGTGGTGAGCGTTTCAAGGGCGGCCAGGCCATCCTGAGGGTTGCTGGCGCCAGACAGGGCGTTGATCAGCTCACCCAGGGCGTTGGCAATGGCATCGGCCCCGCCTTCAACGTAACTGCCCGGCGGAATGATGCCACGGATAACATCCGCCACTTTCGAGCCCTTGTTGACGCCGTCGATCGACGTAATCGAGGCGATCCGGTGGGGGATCAGGGCGGCGGCAACCCGGGAGGTGGGTGCCCCCTGGCTGTGGGCCATGAGGTTGACCTTGGAATGCCCCAGGGTATTGATGTAGTTGGCCAGTTGCTGGCCGCGCTGTTCACTGCTGTTCACGAAGGAAACGCTGGCGGAATACACCCTCGCGCCGCTTCGTTCGAGGTTCCAGGGAATGGTGTGGAAATAGTTGATCAGGCCGCCGATGGTGTTGAAACCGGTGACGCCATGAACCAGCACGATCGGATGTCGGGTCTGGGTGTAGCTGGCGTGACTGAAAAATGAGACTGACAGCAAGGCCAGCCCCAGCATGATTGCTGCGGTAAGTCGGGAACGCATGTTTGACTCCTGTTGTTTTTGTTGACGGCCACGTGAGGTGGCCGACGGTCGTCGATGCGTTGTCGATTATTCGTGCAGTTGCGGTGTTGAGAAATCGCCCAAATGGGGGAGGCCGGGTATCGGGGGAGTCAGGAAAACCGGTGTGGCTCCAGTTCCATGTGCTGGATGCGCTGTCCCAGCATGATGATGCGGCCGGTATAGCGTTCCTCACCGGTGGAGGTGAAATCGAACAGGAACCGCCGCCACACCCGAAGCCGGCCCTGTTCGTCGCGCTTGAACCAGAGCCCGCGCAGAAAGACGGCGTCGTCGAGCAGCATGACATCCATGCTCTTGCAGTAGCGGTGTGCGGCCTGGAGCACGAAATCCTTGATGGCCTTGGCGCGCCACCAGTACCAGACAGCGAAGCCGGCCACGAACAGCCAGAACAGGGTTCCGAGAGTCACAGCGTTGTTTTGCCTTTTTGCAATCGGGGTACAAAAAGCCCGGCACACAGAGTTGTGGCCGGGCCCTGATCCACCAGTCTAGTGTGCCGGAGCGGCTTTGTCCTGACTCTCTCCGCCGTTGCCATACTCTTCAGCGGCAGTGCCGTGATGATCACGGCCGAGCAGAATGTAGAACGCCGGCAGCACGAAGATGGTGAACAGCGTGCCAATGCCCAGGCCGGCACTGATGGTCAGGCCGATGGCGAAACGGCTCTCGGCGCCCGGGCCGATGGCAATCAGCAGCGGCACCATCGCAAAGATAAGCGCCAGCGAGGTCATGATGATGGGCCGCAGCCGGATGGCGGCCGCTTCCACCACCGCGTCAAACTTGTTGAGCCCCCGCTCTTTCTGCAGCTGGTTGGCGAATTCCACGATAAGGATGCCGTTCTTCGACACCACCCCGATCAGGGTAATGAGCCCCACCTGTGTGTAGATGTTCATGGAGGCGAACCCGAGCACAATGAACGCCATGGCACCGGCCACCGACATGGGGACGGACACCAGGATGATGAACGGATCACGCCAGCTTTCGAACTGCGCCGCCAGCACCAGGTAGATCACCAGCAGCGACAGGAAGAAGGTCACCATCAGGGCGCTGCCCTGCGTGGCCAGCTGCCGGGTCTGTCCGGTGTAGTCGTAGCCGAAGCCCTGGGGCAGCACCTCGGCCGCGGTCTGCTCCATGAAGTCCATGGCGGTCCCCGCCGCCACCCCGGGCATGACAACGCCCTGGAGCGTCAGCGAGTTCTGCTGATTGAACTGGGTTCGGTTCGATGGTTCCACGTCCCGGGTGAAACTGACCACGCTGCCCAGGGGCACCAGTTCGCCGTTATCGGCCCGGATGTAGTAATCGTTCAGCGCCTGAGCGTCCAGCCGGAACTGCTGGTCCACCTGTGGGATCACCTGGTACGAGCGGCCCTCCATGCTGAAGCGGTTGATGTAGCCGCCGCCGAGCATGCTCGACAGACTCTGGCCGACGTCCTGCATTGAAAGACCCAGGTCCGCAACCCGGTCCCGGTCGACATTGATGCGGGTAATGGGCCGGTCGAAGTTGATGGACTTCTGCAGGAACATAAAGTTACCGCTGGCCATGGCCTTGCCGAGCATTTCATCGGCCACCTGGTTCAGCTGCTCGTAGCTGCTGCCCGTGGTGATCACGAACTGGAACGGCAGGCCGCCGCCCGAGCCCGGCAGAGACGGACGGGGGAATACGGCGGTCTGCAGGCCGGTCACCTTCTTGAGTTCGGCATCGAGTAGCGGCTGGGCCTCAAACTGGCTGATCTCACGCTGGCTCCAGGGCGCCATCTTGAAACCGCCAAATACCGCATTGGGGCCGGTAATGCCGATGATCTGGAAATCCTCGTTGTAGCCCGGGACGGTTTCCATGCGCTCCTGGATCTCGTTGCCGTGCTCAAGCAGGTAATCCAGGGTAGAGGTCTGTGGCCCGAGGCCCTGGTAGAACAGGATGCCCTGGTCTTCGGTCGGCGCCAGTTCGTTCTGGCTCATGGTCACCATGAAGTAGATGGAGCCCAGAACCACCACGGCAAAGAAGATAACCACTGACTTGGTCTGCATCAGTGAGCTGAGCGCCCGCTTGTAGCTCGCTGCCAGGCCGTTGAAGGTTTTCTCCACCAGGCTCTCGAAGCGCCCCGGGTTGCCGTGGGGCTTGAGCACCTTGCCCGAGAGCATCGGTGAGAGGGTCAGTGCCGCGATCCCGGAAATCACCACGGTGCCGGCAAGGGTGAAGGCAAATTCGGTGAACAGGGAGCCAACCAGCCCACCCATGAAGCCGATGGGTGCGTACACTGCCACGAGGGTAGTGGTCATGGCGATGATCGGCACCGCCATTTCCCGGGCGCCGTGAATGGCTGCCTCGAAGCGGGATTCGCCCTGCTCGATGTGGCGATGAACGTTTTCCACCATGATGATGGCGTCGTCCACCACCAGGCCGATGGCAAGCACCATGGACAGCAGGGTCAGCAGGTTCAGGGAAAACCCGAACATCAGCATGATAAAGGCGCCGCCAACCAGTGACAGCGGCACCGCCACAGAAGGTACCACCGAGGCTCGAATGGACCCGAGGCACAGGAACACAACCACCAGAACGATCACCAGGGCCTCTAGCAGGGTCTTGATGACCTCGTTGATGGAGTCCTCGATGAAGTCGGACGCATCGTAGGCCAGGCGAACTTTCAGGCCGTCCGGCAGCTGGCTCTCAATGTCGGGAAGCTGGTCCTTCACCAGGCCAGCCACGGTCAGCGGGTTGGCTCCCGGGGCAAGCTCGATGGCCACGTAGGTGGCAGGCTGGCCCTTGTACAGCGCCAGCTGGTTGTAGGTTTCGGAGCCGAGCTCCACGCGGGCAATGTCCTGCAGGCGAATCTGGGTACCGTTGGCCTGTTTCACCACCAGGTTCCGGAACGCGTCCGGGTCGGCCACGTCAGTGTCGCTGGTCATGCTGATTTCGGTGTAGGTGCCTTTGGTGTTACCCACGGCCGCTTGATAGTTGTTGGCACGAAGCCGTGCCACCACTTCCTGCGGGGTCATGTCCACCGCCGCCAGGCGTTCCGGGTCCAGCCATACCCGCAGGGCAAACTTCCGGCCCAGCAGTTCCGCCTTGCCGACGCCGGACAGCGCCTGCAGACGGGGCTGCACCACTCGGGTCAGGTAATCGGTAATCTGGGGAACGGCCAGCTCTTCACTGTAGAACGCGATGTACATCAGCGCCGTGGAGTCGCCGGTGGTGGAGGTGATGACCGGATCCTGGGCCTCCGCCGGCAGCACGTTGCGCTGGCTGGCCACCTTGGCCTGAATCTCTGCCAGCGCCGCATTGGCGTCGTAGTTCAGGATCATCTTCGCTTCGATGGTCGAAGTGCCCTGGGAACTGGTGGACGTGAGGTAATCAATGCCGCTGGCCTCGGCAATGGCCTGCTGCAGCGGCGTGGTGATGAACCCCTTGATCAGGTCCGAGCTGGCACCGGGGTAGGCAGTGGTGACCGTCACCGTGGTGCTTTCAAGCTCCGGGTACTGCCGTATCTCCATTTCCATGGCGGCCCTGGCGCCAAGGAGCAGGATCAGCAGGCTGACCACCGTGGCCAGTACCGGCCGGTGGATGAAGATATCGGTGAAGCGCATTACTCAGACGCCTCCTGCTTGCTGTCCTGCGACTCGCTGCTCTCCTGGATGGTGACCTTCTGGCCGGCACGCAGACGCAGGAGGCCCTTGGAAACCACGGTTTCGCCGGCTTCCAGCCCGGACAGGATGGCCACGCGGGTGTTGCGGGTCTCGCCGGTAGTAACCGTGCGCCGCTGAACCACCAGTTCGCCGTTGTCGTTTTCCGCGACCACAAACACGAAATCGCCGTAGGTGTTGTAGGAGATGGCGGTGCGCGGCACAGTTACCACCTCATTATCTTTTGGCTGCTGGGTCAGCACCGTGGCAAACATACCCGGGCGCAGCAGATTGGCCGGGTTCTTGAGGGTTGCCCGGATGCGAACGGTACGGGTTTCCGGATTGACCGAGGTATTGATGGCGCTGACGGTGCCCTTGAACTGCTGCTCAGGCACGGCTGCGACCGTTGCGATCACCGGATACCCGGTGTCGATGTCCGGCAGATTCTTTTCCGACAGGGTGTAATCCACGTAAATCGGATCAAGCATGTTGATCTCGACAATCGGGGTGCCGGTGGCAATGTATTCGCCCTGATCCACCATACGGATACCGAGGGTGCCGTCGAAGGGAGCCCGGATGATCTTCTTGCTGAGCTGGGCTTCGGCTTCGTTGACCCGCGCGCGGGCAGCGTCGAAGTTGGCTTTGGCTTCGTCGTACTGGGACTGGGAAACGGCGCGTTTGGGCAGCAGGTCAGATACACGCTTGAATTCCTGTTCCGCCAGTTGCGCTTCGGCCCGTCGCGTGCGCAGCGCGGCTTCGTCGATGGCCGAATCGATCCGGATGAGTACGTCACCCTGCTTGACCACGTCACCGGACTCGAAATTGATGGTTTCAATCACGCCGGGCACTTCGTTGGCCACCTCGATGCCGTTGATCGCTTCCACACTGCCAACGGCCTTGATGGCAGGTGTCCAGCTCTCGGTGCGGGCTTCGGTGGCGGAGATCTGGGCGGGCGGCTGGGGCTGGGACATCTGCTCCTGCATCTGGCCGAACTGGTAGAACTTGTAGCCGAAGATGCCCCCAAGCACCACGCCAAGAAAGATAATGACAATCACAAAGCGGGAAGCAGTACGCATAGGTCGGATCCTGGAAATCTCTGTCCAGTCTGGGCGCTGCAACAGTGTCGGGCTTCAGGGGAGGCGGGTGATCTGCGTTCCCTTGCCGATCCATTACACGACAGACTGATTGAATACGGGAATCATTCACGTGTGACGAAACATAGCATCCTACAAAAATACGATTGCTATTGTCACCGGGTTGTAGGTATTTCTATCTAGTCTGGCCTGCCGATCTTGCCGTATTGCAAGGGGCTTTGGCCAGTACCGTTTTTCCACCGGGGTGCTGGTAATCTAATGGTTGTCGGTGACAGAATTACGACGGCATTCAGAGTAGGGATCAACCATGCAGTGGATTCTGGGAATCGCATTGGCCGCGGCGGTGTTTGTGATTCTTAAGCAGTGGGGCGCCTTGACGGCAGAAAAGAAGAAGGCGGCCATCTGGAAAATTGTCCTGGTGGTGGGCGGTGCACTGCTGGTCTTCATGGTGCTCACCGGCCGGGTTCACGTGCTGACAGCGGCCGTGGCAGCGGTCATTCCACTGTTGCGAAAGTTGCCGGCTCTCTTGAAGTACGCGCCTGCCATCAGCCGCCTTTTTGGCGTCGGGGACAGCGAGGGCGCCCGGGCAGAAGATCCCTTTGGCCGAAGGCAAGACTCCGGGGTTCCGGCAACCGACCGTATGTCGGTGCGAGAAGCCTGCGACATCCTGGGCGTAGACGAGGATTGTCCGGAGCAGGATATTGTCATGGCGCACCGGCGGTTAATGCAGAAACTCCATCCCGATCGCGGCGGCAACGATTACCTGGCGGCCAAGCTCAACGAGGCCAAGCAGGTGCTGCTGGCCCGGCGCAAAACCTGATCTCAGGGTAGGAGCTCCACTCTCACTTCAAAGCTGCGGTTGTCTGAGCGGCTGCTGTTCACCTGGTAGGTGATGCCGCTTCGTTGCTGAGATCTGCGGGTACTGGTGCTGCCGAGGCTGACCCATTGGCCCGGTTCCACCCTGCGAACGGTCACCAGTGCCTCGGTTTCATAGCCCTCGATCGATGCCGGGTCCTCCTCGAATGACACGATGCTCAGCTCCACCGCCTGGTCGGAAATGACCTGGGGGCTTACCAGGAAGCCGCTGCGTGTTTCCACCTGTTGCAGAAATGCCGCTGGATTTCTTCCGCCCTGAATGGCCACAGGCAGGGTGCGGATCTGGCCAGAGGTGATGTGGGCAGACTGGCCGTCCTGCATCACCAGGCTCCGCTCCTGGTTCTGTCCGGTAGTAGTCACCCGGCGTTCAGCGCCGATGCCAACCTGGTCGTTGGTCACCGATACGCCCGCGCCCGAGCGCTTGCCGCCGCTGTCGGTGCGGGAGCGAACAGTGATCCGCAGCTGCACCGGCGCCACGTCCAGGGTCTCCACCAGAGTGCCAATCTCGTCCAGCAGGTCCGGCTGACCGCGCACGATCAACTGCTGCCCCCGGGCAATAACGGTGACGGGCGATCCCTGGTAGAGGTCCTCAACCTGCCTGGCGACCTCCTCGCCAGCCCGGTTATTCAACTCGTAGGTCCGCGTTTCCGCCCGGGCCGTGGCCGGCCCGGTGGCCAGGAAGAGAGCCCAAACCAGAACCAGCAGTGAGATGAAACGTTGCGGTGAAACCATCAGTGTCTGCTCCCGATCTTGAGGGAAGAGGAAAAAAATCTCCGGCGCACGGGTTGCCAAGGGGAAAACCGGGGGTATATATTGAAAAGCATGAAGATCACACACGCGACCTGTCAATTGAATGTTTCGCAAGCTTTCGGCGCCAAGCCGGTGGCTGCGGTCGCTGCTGTGTTTTTCTGGTGGTTTGGTTATGGCTTTTATTTTAGCCAGAGCCAGGGCCGCCCATAGGATCTTCATCGAACGAACAACGAGGAAGGCAGCCCGGCAGAAAACCCAGGCTGCCACCGGACTCAGAAAGCCCCGACTGGTAGCCCAGCCGGGGCTTTTTTGATTCTGACCCAGGGAAACGGAAACACTGACATGAACATGCCGTTGAAAACCGAACTGACCCAGCAGGACAGCCAGGGCACGCCAGCCCACCGGGTTGAGACCAGACTGCCTACCCCGGCCGAACTCCGGCGGCAGATGCCGACGACCGATGCGCTGGCCGCCCAGGTGGCCGAACACCGGCAGGCTATCCGGGCTATCCTGCGGGGGGACGATCCGAGACTCCTGATTGTGATGGGCCCCTGCTCCATTCACGACGAAGTGGCGGCGCTGGAATACGCCGAGAAACTCAAAGTCCTGGCGGATACGGTGAGCGACCGGTTCCTGATTGTCATGCGGGCCTACCTGGAGAAGCCGCGCACCACCGTGGGTTGGAAAGGTCTGCTTTACGATCCGGAGCGTACCGGCGAGGGCAATCTGGGGGAGGGTTTGCTGCGATCACGACGCCTGCTGCTCAATCTCGCGGGCATGGGATTGCCACTGGCCACCGAGGCGCTCAGTCCGTTCGCCATGGATTATCTCGGTGATCTGATCAGCTGGACCGCCATTGGCGCCAGGACCACCGAATCCCAGGTGCACCGGGAGATGGTCAGCGGCCTGCCCATGCCGACCGGCTTCAAGAACGGTACCGACGGCGGCATTGCCGTGGCCACCAACGCCATGAAGTCGGCAGCGCATCCACATCACCACATGGGCGTTTCAGCCACCGGAGCACCGGTGATGATCACCACCCGCGGCAACCCCGACACCCATCTGGTGCTCAGGGGTGGGCGTGGCATTACCAACTACGACGCCGGGAGCATTGAGCAGGCGGTGGCTTCGCTTCGCAAGGCCTGCCTGTCTACCGCGGTGATGGTCGATTGCAGCCACGATAACGCCCGCAAGCAGGCGGAACGCCAGCTCGACATCGCCCGGGACGTGATGGCCCAGCGCCTTGCCGGCAACCATCACATCCGGGGGCTGATGCTGGAAAGTTTCCTGGAGCCGGGGCGCCAGGACGACGGCGAAGAGCTGCGTTACGGCTGCTCGATCACCGACCCATGCCTGGGGTGGGCCCAGACGGAGGCTCTGATCCGCTCACTGTAGAGAACAGGAGCTGGCCGGCAAGCAACAACAGCACGCCGCCCATCAACCGGTCGAGCCAGTGCCCGAACCGGTTAAAGCCCCGTCGGACCCGGGGCAGGGTGAAGAATACCGCCACCATGGCAAACCACAGTCCGGTCGCCAGCGCCATGTACAGGCCATAGCCCGCCTGCAGCGCAACCGGCGTGCCCGGGCTGATGACCACCGAGAACAGCGACACGAAGAACAGGGTCGCCTTGGGGTTCAGAGTGTTGGTCAGAAACCCCAGGCGCAGCGCCGCTGCACCGGATTGCCGGGTATCCGATTGCTGGCCAACGTGGATGCCCCCGGCCCGGGCTCTCAGGCACTGGACCGCTATCCAGGCCAGGTACAGGGCGCCCAGCACTTTCAGAATGCTGAACAACAGGATCGACTGCTGTATCAGCAGACCAATGCCCAGCAGCGAGTAGGTTACGTGCACCAGAATACCGGCGCCGATACCCACGGCACAGAGAAGGGCATTTCGACGGCTCTGGAACAGGGCCTGGCGCAGCATAACCGCAAAATCGGGCCCGGGGCTTGCCACGGCCAGCAGGTGCACCAGGGCAACCGTCAGAAATTCCGGCCAGTAAGTCTGCATGGTCTGTGTCTCCCCTCCCGCGCGTATCTGACTGGGTACCAATGATCGAAGCCTGACAGCATAGTGTGAAGCCGCGGGTTTTTCACGCGACGCGTGCACCTTGCCTGTGCTTCTATACTGAGGACACACCCGATCAAACCTTTCCTCCGTTCCCGGCTGTCGGGAGCGTCTGGCAGGAGGCAGTTCATGGATAAACGACAGGTTGATGTTGCCATCATCGGCGCCGGTACCGCGGGCATGGTGGCTTACCAGAGGGTACGGAAAGTCACCGACAAGGTGGTCCTGATCGAGTCCGACCAGTACGGCACCACCTGTGCCCGCGTGGGCTGCATGCCCAGCAAGCTGCTGATTGCAGCGGCGGAGAACGCCCACCAGGCCCGGATGGGTGAGCTGTTTGGCGTGTTCGCCCGGGAGGTTGCGATTGATGGCAAGCGGGTGATGGAGCGGGTTCGTTCCGAGCGCGACCGTTTCGTTGACGGCGTCATCCGGTCGGTTGAGAAATTTCCCCGGCAGCACCGGTTGATGGGGCATGCCCGGTTTGTCGGTCCTGATCTGCTGAAGGTGGGAGAAGACACCGAAGTGCAGGCCGACAGGATCATCATTGCCACCGGCTCCCGTCCCAATGTTCCCGGCTTCCTGAAAGACGCCAAGGATCGACTGGTGGTGAATGATGACATTTTCGAATGGCAGGATCTTCCCGGCTCTGTGGCAGTGTTCGGTCCTGGCGTTATTGGCCTTGAGCTCGGCCAGGCCCTCAGTCGGCTGGGTGTGCGCGTGCGCATGTTTGGCGTTGGCGGGAGTGTCGGCCCGATCCAGGACGACAGTCTCCGGGAATACGCGCTTGAAACGTTCAATGAAGAATTCCCCCTGGACCCGGATGCCGACGTCCGGTCGGTGGAGCGGGTAGAAGACGGCGTGGCCGTCACGTATATCGATAAAGACGCAGGCGAGACCCGGGAGGTGTTCGATTATGTGCTGGCGGCCACCGGGCGTCGTCCCAATGTCGACGGCCTGGATATCCAGAACGCCGAGCTCGAGCTGGATGACCGCGGCACGCCGGTCTACGATCCCCACACCCTGCGTTGTGGTCAGAGCCCGGTCTTCATCGCCGGCGACGCCAATAACCGCTTGCCACTGTTGCACGAGGCTGCCGACGAGGGACGGATTGCCGGCGACAACGCCGCAGCCTACCCGGAGGTGCGCGCAGGCCTGCGTCGGACACCCCTGGCGGTGGTCTTTACCGACCCGCAGATCGCGACGGTGGGGCTAACGATCAATCAGGTGAACGAACGCTGCCAGGGCTGCTTTGCGGTCGGCGAGGTGTCCTTTGAAGACCAGGGGCGGAGCCGGGTGATCGGCAAAAACCGGGGCTTGCTGAGGGTCTACGGAGAGCACGGCAGCGGCCTGTTCATGGGCGCCGAAATGTTCGGGCCGGCGGCCGAACACATTGGCCACCTGCTGGCCTGGTCGGCGCAGCGCCGGCTGACGGTGAGCGAGATGCTGGAGATGCCGTTCTACCATCCGGTCATCGAGGAGGGGCTGCGTTCTGCGCTCAAGGACCTGAACCGTAATCTCAGCATTGGCCCGGCCCCGGAGGAGGGCTGTACCGACTGCGGGCCGGGAGTCTGACACTGGCCAGTTGCCAGCTCAGCACGCCTGTGAAGACGGGTGTGGGGCGGGCGTCTTTCTGTCCAGTAATCCGCGCTGGCGCCTGGCCCAGATCTTCTCATGGAAGAAGTAGGCCACGGTGTTGATGGCCGGTTCCACCATGGCAATCAGACTGCCGATGATCAGGTCGCCGGTCAGCAGATACGCGACGGTGAACGCCACAGTGAAGTGGGTCAGGGCAAAGGTGACGGTCTTAATCAGCGACTGGTCGCCCCTGACACCGTGATGATGAACAAATAACTTCAACGCGCTCATGACCTGCTCCATTAACTAACTCCGAGAGGTTATTGAACAGGCTTGGGTGCTCATTGTTAAATAAATTGATTTCAGAAAAATGATAGGGAAGGGCTATATATTCCTCCCCGTCATTTCAGACAGCAGCTGACAGTGGCGGCACCTCCCGGTGCAGGAACCATTTTTCGGTGACTACCTTGCGGGTGAACCAGTGCGACCGCATAAGGGTGCTGGCCAGGGGCATCTTGACCCAGTCCGGCACCTGCCAGCCCTGGTCCGCGTCAGCGGCCCGGGTGCCGAATCGCTCGGCAATGGCATCGCCGTAAACCTGCAGTGACGAGGCCGAGTAATCGGCCGCGTTTCTGATGACGTCTGCCGCCATCAGGGCGGATTCGACGGCAGGTCGGATACCCTCGCCGCTCTGGGTATAGGCCAGGCCGGCCGCGTCACCGATCAGCATCACGCCGTCGTCAACCAGGGGCCTCTCGGCATGGGCATAGAGCAGGTATGCGTGACCTTTGAATCGCCCGGGCAGGTCTGCGGGAATGCGCCCCGCTGATTTCATTTCCTCGACAAACGCCTCCAGGTGACCAGTGAGTTTGTGATTGTCCTCCCGGCCC
This sequence comes from Marinobacter sp. E2, assembly GCF_055755345.1. Classification (NCBI taxonomy): domain Bacteria; kingdom Pseudomonadati; phylum Pseudomonadota; class Gammaproteobacteria; order Pseudomonadales; family Marinobacteraceae; genus Marinobacter; species Marinobacter sp. E2. The sequence continues at coordinate 3,398,170 of NZ_CM146911.1, read as the reverse complement.
AGACCGATGTTCAGATAGTTGCCCTTGCGGAAAACCCAGGCGTAGCCCTTCAGGTCTCGGCAGAACCAGAGCTCCGGCGTGTCGCCCCGGGCCTGGCAGCTGGCTGCCTGATCCGGGGTCATTTCGAACTCAACCTCTTTGGCGGCCACCACGGTTTCATGGCCGCCGGGGCCGTCTCCCAGCAGCCGCGCTACCGGGCAGAAGTGGCCTCCCGCCCCGACCACCAGTGGCGCTTCCCAGGTGTCGTTGATCACCCAGTTACCGCCCCTGCGGACGATGGACTTGACGGGGGTGGCCAGCTGTTTCGGGCCCGCGACCCGCGCCAACAGGTAGTCATCGAACTCGCAGCGACGAATGCCGTAACTCACCACCTCGCCATGGTCGTTTTCCACGGCGGACTGACCCATCATGCCGATTCGGAACCGGCGAATGGGCTGAAGCGTCCGGCCGGTTCCGTAGTCTTTCTGATCAATACCGAGCGTTTCCATAACCGCGGGCGTCACCCAGCCCGCACAGGTCTTGTCCCGGGGGAAGTCCTGTTTGTCGATGATCAGTGCTTTCTTACCCGTGTCTTCCAGGGCTCTGGCCAGGGTGGAACCGGCGGGGCCGGCGCCAACGATGATCAGGTCGTAATAATCCATCAGGCCTCCTCGGGTGCGGCTGGAAAGGCATAGAGATCCTGGCGGCTCTGGGGCAGCCGGTTGTTGTCGCCGTGGGTAAATACCACCTGGAACAGCTGGAGCGATCCGGCCCGGAAGGCGGCGATGGAGCCGGCGAGATACATGCGCCAGGCACGGGTAAAGTGCTCGTCGTACATGGCGCTGACCTCGTCCTCCCGTGCTGTGAACCGTTCCATCCAATCGCTCAGGGTCTGGGCGTAGTGCAGGCGCAGGTTCTCCACATCGAGCACCGAGAAGTCGCTGTGCTCGCAGATTTCCATGAACTCGCCGATGCTCGGAGGGTAGGCGCCCGGGAAAATCCGTTTCTCGATCCAAGCGTTCATCAGCATCGGTCGGTTACGGCCGATGCTGTGCAGCAGGGCAATGCCGTCCGGTTTCAGGCTGCGCTTGATCAGCTCGGAAAGGGCCGGGTAGTTCTCCTTGCCCACATGCTCCAGCATGCCGATGGAAACAAAGGCGTCGTACTGGCCATCGATGTTGCGGTAATCGTCCTCAACGTACTCCACCAGATGGTCCAGCTCCTGCTTCCGGGCTTCTTCCCGGGCGTAGGCCAGCTGTTCCCGGGAAATGTTGTAGGCGTGCACCTTCACCCCGTAGTTGCGGGCCATGTAGCGGGCCAGTCCGCCCCAGCCACAACCGGCTTCCACAACGGTCATCCCGGGCTTGAGCCGGAGTTTTCGGCAGACATGCTCGAGTTTCGCCAGCTGCGCCTGTTCCAGGGTCAGATCGGCGGATTCGTAATAGGCGCAGGTGTATTGCATTTCCGACGTGTCGAGCCAGAGGCGATAGAACTCGTTGCCGAGGTCGTAATGGTGGTGAATGTTTTCCTTGGCCTCCGAGATGCCGGTTGAGCGCGGGTTGTGGTTGCGCCACAGCGCCTCAAGCCACTTCGGCCACTTCTGACGGGCCTGATGCACAGACCGGTACAGACATTCCATCAGCTCCGGCAGGTCACCTTCCACCTCCAGACGGCCGGCACTGTACAGATCGCCGAAAGCCAGGTTGGGGTTGGTAACCAGCGCGTACAGGGCCTTGGGATCGGTCAGCTTCAATGTGAACTGCGACTGCTGTCCTTCCGGCTCGATCACGTCGCCGTTCCAGAGCCGGAACCGTAGCGGCGGCGAGCCCGCCATGCGCATCAGCTTGGCAATCAGCCAGCGTTCGTAGGTGTGCGGTGACCGGTCAACGTGGGTGTCTTCCAGTGGCAGGGTCAGCACATGGGACTTGCCCGTCTGCTCGCTGTCCCGGGGTTTCTGGGCAGTACTCTGGTTCATGGACTCCGCTCTCCCTTGATAACCTTGCTTGCAGGCTTGTCAACATCACTGTTTTTGCACGATGTTCGCGTACCAGGGCTTCCCGACTACCATTCTGAGAATCGCCAGTTGTGTGTTCAGTATAGAAAACAGTGGCGTTTTGTCAGGTCAGGTGGAAAACGCGGGTTCAGAGAACGAACTGAGGGAGAGTTTGGCCGGATAAAAAAATACCGGGCCAGGGGCCCGGTATTTTCTGGGTTGCTGTTGCTTGTCAGTAGGATGAACTCATCCCGAACCACTCGGGGAAGATCACGATGAGGGCCAGCACCAGCATCTGCAACAGGATGAACGGTAACACCCCTCGATAGATGTCGGTTGTTCGCACCTCCGGTGGTGCCACTCCCTTCAGGTAGAAGAGCGAGAACCCGAACGGCGGCGTCAGGAAGCTGGTTTGCAGGTTCATCGCGATCAGGATGGCAAACCAGAGCATGTTGATGCCCAGGGCCTCGGCCACCGGCGCCAGAATCGGCACGATGATGAACGAGATTTCCACGAAATCGATGAAGAAGCCCAGCACCAGAATGACCAACATGGCCAGAATGATGAAGCCCCACTTCTCGCCCGGAAGCTGCAGCAGCCATTCCTCCAGCAGGTAGTCGCCGCCGGTGTAGCTGAACACCATGGAGAAGGCCGTAGCACCGATCAGGATGGCAAAAACCATGGCGGTGACTTTCACCGTGTCTTTGGAGGCATCCCACACCATTTTGAAGGAGAACTGGCGATAGATGATGGCCAGAACCACGGCGCCAACGCCGCCCAGGGCCGACGACTCGGTGGGTGTCGCAATACCGGTGAAGATGGAACCCAGTACCACCACGATGAGTGCCAACGGCGGAATAATGGCCAGCAGCGCGTCGAGGATTTCCTTCTTGCGGGACACGCTGTGGTCTTCCGGCATGACCGGCGCCGTTTCAGGCCGGAACCGGGTCAGTACCAGAATGTAGATGATGTACAGGCCGATCAGGACGACGCCCGGCCAGACCGCTGCCTTGAACAGGTCGCCCACGGGGAGGCCCAGTACGTCACCCAGGATGATCAGGATGATGGAGGGCGGGACAATCTGTCCGAGGGTGCCGGACGCACAGATGGTGCCTGTGGCCAGCCGCTTGTCGTATTTGTGTGCCAGCATCACCGGCAGGGAGATCAGGCCCATGGCAACCACACTGGCACCGACCACACCGGTGGAAGCTGCAAGCAGAGCGCCTACCAGGATGGTAGAGATGGCAAGACCGCCAGGCAAACCACCGAACAGGCGACCCATGGAGGTCAACAGCTGTTCTGCCAGCCGGGTCCGTTGAAGAACCACGCCCATGAAGATAAACAGGGGCACGGCCATCAGCACGGTGTTCTGCATCACGCTCATGATGCGGTAGGGCATGAAGGCAAACAGATCCATGCCTTCGGCGAAGATTCCGAAGAACAGCGCAACGCCCCCGAAGGTAAAGGCAACCGGGAACCCCAGCATGAGCATCAGCAGGGCCACCCCGAACATAATCATACCGATCATGACAGGCCTCCTGCGCTGTGTTCGCCTTCGTATTCCTTGTCGCCTGCCATGACCCGCAGGGCGTAGGTGATCATGTTAAGCCCGGCGATCGCGATGAAAACCGCGGTGACCGGAATCACCGATTTAATGATCCAGCGGTGCGGGAGGCCGCCCGGATCGCCGCTACCCTCGCCCATGTTGTAGGAGTCGAGGGCAAAATCGTAACCATAGATACCGATCAGGTAGGCGAACGGTATGACAAAGATCAGGGCACCGACCAGGTTGACCCATGCCTTGGCCTTGTTGCTCCATTTTGTGTAGAAGACGTCGACCCGCACGTGACCATCCGTGCGCAGCGCATAGGGAATGCCCAGCAGGAACACCACCGAATAGAGGTGCCACTCCATTTCCTGCATGCCGATTGAAACATTGTTGAACGCGTAGCGGGCCACCACGTCGTAAAAGACGTTGGCTGCCATCAGAATCATGGCAACACAGGCCACCCAGCCACAGAATGTGGACAGGCGCGCAAGCCCCTCATCCAGTTTGATAATCCACCGCATTGATGATCCTCCGCCAGCGAACTGGCGATTTTCGATTGCTCTAAACGACAAAACCGGGATCACTGCAAGAGCGATCCCGGCTCCGTTAAAGCCAATATCTTACTCGACTTCGGCCATGGTGTTGAGGTAGGCGCGCTCGGAAATGTTGGTGTAGGCGCGGCTCTTCTCCAGGTACTCCTGCTGGGACTTGATGATTTTTGCAGCCATCTCACTGCCTTTGGCAGCTTCGTCCAGCAGCTTGTTGTTGGCAGCGTACATGGCGTCGAACACGTCATCCGGGAACTGCTTGATCTGCACGTTCGGATACTCTTCCTTGATGTTGGCCCAGGCGTCGGCGTTGGCGTGCTGGGAGTGAACCAGCATGTCGTAGGACGCGGTCCGCATGGCCACACGCATGATTTCCTGCAGATCTGCCGGCAGCTTTTCCCATACCCGCTTGTTCACCAGGAACTGCAGCTCGGTGGCCGGCTCGTGCCAACCGGTGTAGTAGTAGTCAGCAATCTGCTGGAAGCCAAGACGCAGGTCCAGCGCCGGACCAACCCACTCGACCGCATCGATGGTGTTGCGCTCGAGGGCCGTGTAGAGCTCGCCCGGGGCGATGTTGGTCGGGCTTACGCCCACTTCGGCGAATACCTCACCCGCAAAGCCGGGGATGCGCATCTTGAGGCCCTGCAGGTCCTCCAGGGACTTGATTTCCTTGCGGAACCAGCCGCCCATCTGGACACCGGTGTTACCGCCGGGGAAGGACAGCATGTTGTGGGGCTCGTAGACCTCCTGCATCAGCTCCATGCCGCCGCCGTGGTAGAACCAGGCGTACTGTTCCATGGCATTCATGCCAAAGGGCATGCTGGTGAAGAACAGGGTTTCGGGAACCTTGCCTTTCCAGTAGTAGGACGCGGAGTGGCCCATGTCGTACTGGCCGGCCTTGACCATGTCAAACACGCCCAGGGGGGCCTTGTGTTTGTTGGCGGAATCGATACGGACTTTCAGGCGTCCGTCGGACATTTTTTCAACGTTTTCGGCGAAGCGCTTGGTGGTGTCACCGAAAATCGGGAAGTTTGGTCCCCAGGTTTCCGCCAGGCGGAGGGTGAAAGTCTCTTGGGCGAGCGCCTGTGTGGAGGCAAAGGTAGTTGCCACAGCCAGCACAGCCGCGGAAAGAACAGAACGGATCTTCATTGCTCTTCTATCCTCTTATCGTTTTTGTGGGTCGAGCGTCCCCCCCTTGTCAAGGGACTGAACTACTCTGAATGCTAGTTCATGTTAGCAATTATCGTTAACAAACTAAATCAAAAACCGCTGGTTGTACGACCTTGGTCTTACGCGGGATCAGAGATCTTCCATCCGGCCGATCTGACTCGAAAGTCGCATGGCCTCGTGTTCTTCCATGGACAGGAGGTCTTCCAGCAGGGCCTTGGCCTCGGAAATCTCGGCCTTGCCGATCAGGGAGTCGTAGAGGTCCATGACCTGATCATGGAACTGGAACACCTCGGCGGCGATGTCCCGGAAGGACATGGAGGCGTAATGGGTGTAGGAGTCGGCGCTGGGGCCAATCGGCTTGTGGTTCAGGTAGTCGTACAGGCGGGTGTCCATGGCCTTGCGGTCTGCCTGTTTCTCGAATTCGCCGACGGCCTTCTCCAGCAATGCCTCGTGGCCGGCGAGGTAGTCGAGCAATGCGCTGGCCCTCTCGTCGTTGTTGAGCTTGGCGGACTCGTGCAGGCATCTGGCGAGGTGGGCATGCAGCTGCCGCGTCCAGTCAATCAGGTCTTCAAAGGTTTTTATCTCCATCGCGCGCCTCCTTGAAGGGATCTGGCCATGCGGGACATGGATCGGTTTTCTGGTTGGCAATACTCACCAGTCTAGTCAAAATTGATGGTTATGGGTTGGTGAACCTCCAGCCCAGGAAACCGGAGGGGCGTGGCATCATGACAACGACACTGGGCATCATCGAAGGATTCTATGGCCCCATGTGGACCTGGGAAGAGCGCCGGCATCTGGTGCGAACCCTGGCCCCGCACGGTTATGGCTTTTACCTGTATGCGCCCAAGGCGGATCTTTACCTGCGACGAAAGTGGCAACAGCCGCACCCGCCGGCGGTAGCCGCCGAGCTTGCGGATTTCGCCCGTTTCTGCCGCCAACAGGGCATGCGGTTTGGCGTCGGGTTGAGCCCGTTCGAGGTTTTTAACCGGTTTGACGACGAAGCCCGTACCGCACTCGCACACAAGCTCGCGCTGCTGGAACGAATGGACATTGATGAACTGGCCATTCTGTTCGATGACATGACCGCCGACACGCCGGACCTAGCCCGCAGCCAGGTCGACATTGTCGACTGGGTGCGCGAAAGCACCGGCATCGCCCGCTTGAGTGTCTGTCCCAGCTACTATTCCGACGACCCGGTGCTCGACCGGGTGTTCGGCGAGCGGCCCGCTGATTACCTGGAGACCCTGGGGCGCAAGCTGGATCACTCGGTGAATATTTTCTGGACCGGAGAGGAAGTGTGTTCCCGGGAGATCTCGCCGGGACACCTGAAACGGGTGGGCGACCTGCTGGGGCGCAAACCAGTGCTGTGGGACAACTACCCGGTGAACGACGGCGACCGGATGTCGCAGCATTTGCACCTGCGGGCCTTTACCGGCCGGGCGGCGGCGAATGCGGCGCATCTGGCCGGACACGGCATCAATCCCGCCTTGCAACCGACGCTGACCGCCATCCCCGCGATCACGCTGGCGGAATCCTACCGACTGGGGCCGGCCTACCAGTACGGCCAGGCCTTCCGCAACGTCTCGCGGGAAGTGCTCGGGCGGGATCTGGCGGCGCAGCTGCAGGCGGATCTTCTGGTGCTGCAGGACGCCGGCCTGGGGCGTATCAGCGACGAAAAAAGACAGAGTCTGCAGCACACCTACGACGCGTTCGACCACCCCGCTGCCAATGAGATTCTGCGCTGGCTTGCCGGCGAGTACCGGGTGACCGATGAAATGGTGGCAACGCAGTAAGGCCACTCTTCAGCGCGGGCAGTATTCTAACGCAGGTAGTATTCCACCGTTGACACCACCCGGACGGTTTTCACTGGCTGCTGCTCTTCCATCACGCCTGGCGCCTGGTCCCGGGCCAATATCTGGAACACCCCCTGGTTCGCGCGCCGCAGCCCGCCGAGTTCGGTATTGGCATCCCTGGCAAACTGCGCGGCGGCTTTCCGGGCCGAGGCTGTGGCTTCGGCGATCATGTCTGGCTTGATGTCGTTCAGGCCGTTGAACAGGTAGGTGGGGCCGGAAGGCCCGTAGTCAGACGACAGCACCACGCCCGAGTCCACCAGTTCACTGACGCCCTGGGCGGCCTGGCGGATTCTGTCGATATCGGTGCTGCGCACCATCAGCGTCTGGTTGATGATGAACTGCTGCCCGCCGTTTGAGTTCTGGTAAGGGTTGGCGCGGGTATCGGTGACGTCCAGGCGTTGCAGCTCCACCGCGTCCTGGCTGATTGCCTGCAGCTTGAGGAACGCCATGATGGCATCCCGGCTGCTTCGGGCCTTTTCCTGGGCCGCGTTCAGGGAATTGCCGGTAGCCACAAACCGGATAGGCCAGAGCGCGAGATCGGCGGTCACCTCCCGTTCCGCCACGCCCTTGACGGTGACATACCGGTCGCCGGTGCGCAGGTCGGTGAGGCCATCACCAATCAGCGCGGCGGCAATGATGGCGCTGATGCCCAGGATCAGTGCGGAGATCGCTTTCATGACGTGTCCCTGTGTGCTGTCGCAATCGGCCCGGGCAAGTGCCGGTGGTCGACTGCTATGCTGAAAACAGCCATCAAGATTAGCGTTTCGCCGCTGCGGCGAAAAGGGAGGAATCATGACAGACAGGACAGCTTCGGTGAGGGTGGAGTGCGTGCAGGGCAATATCGCCGCACAGCCGGATATGGATGCCATCGTCAATGCCGCCAACGGCGAGCTGATGCCGGGTAGCGGTGTGGCGGGCGCCATTCACGGCGCCGCCGGGTCGGAGCTCGCCGAGGAGTGTCGGCCCCTGGCTCCGATCCAGCCCGGTCAGGCGGTGATCACCGGGGCTCACAAGCTGCCAAACCGGCACGTCATCCACTGCCTGGGGCCTGTCTATGGGGTGGATGAGCCTTCGGACCGGCTGCTGGCAGAGTGTATCCACAATGCGCTCCGGTTGGCCGACCATCATGGCCTGGCCTCGATTGCGTTCCCGGCGATATCCACGGGCGTGTTCGGGTACCCGCGGGAACAGGCCGCGGAGGTAGTCATGGAGGCGGTGGCTGACACGCTCGACGAGCTGCGAACCGTCCGGACCATCCGCTTTGTGCTCTTCAGTGATGATGATCTCGCGGTGTTCGAGAGCGCGCGAAAGGACCAGTCCAGGCTGTCCGGTGATTGACTGAGTGTGTTCAGTCACATTCCGTGCGGGCGGAACGACTGAAGCGCTCGGTCATGGCCTTGCGTGCGCGCTCCGGGTCGCGGAATTCCTCCGGCAGGGGCTGGATCAGGTAGAGATAGTCGCCACGGGTAGGGTTCTCTGCCAGGGGTGGGGTATCGGCTTCCCCGGGCCAGACAACCGGGCTGATCACCGCAACGGAGATCGCCGGCGCCCGTTGCTTCAGCAAGGCGACCGTTCCCAGATCCTGCTCGCTGTGGAAGGTGCCGGTGATGTGCAGGATCTGGTGTTCCGGATACTGTGAGCGTGCCTGGAGAATGCGCTCGGCCATGGTGTTGTCCCGCAGCAGCTGGGCCTTGTAGGTATTGCTCATGCGCTCCTCCATCGTGCTGTCTGCCCGGTGGCTGGCGCCGATGGCGGCCATGAACTTCTCCCGGTAGGCGGGAATGTCGAGGAAGGGCTTGGCTGGCAGGGAGTGTCTGACTGGCTCAGGCAGATTGTCGAGATACTCTGTCCCCTGTCGGCCCACGCAGCGAACCACATGGGCCGGGGCGTTGGCAGCGATCACCGGCAGGTCATGCAGGCGCGCAAACTCCACCAGGGGCCGGTAGGCGCCGCGGTAGTTGTCCCAGGCCTCTGCGTCTTCCATCATTTCGGCTTCGCCGATGTCGCCGGTCAGGTATCGGTTCAGGGCATCCTGGTGGTCAAGGTCGAACTGCTCCATGGACAGGACCTGCCGCGGGTGCTGCCGGTACAGGGCTTGCTGGAGGCGTGATTGCAGGAGATGCGAGGCATGATGGCCGTGATATTCTCCGACAACCACCACGTCGGTACCGGCCAGTCGTTCGGCCAGTTCTTCGATACCAAGGGGCCTTGTGTCAGGCGGCGCCACGACTCGGGCATCGTATTGGGTCGTGGGCGCTGAGAGCGGTTCCGGGGCCGGAGCATCGGGCATGGCGGCGCATCCATTCATCAACAGGAAAGTGGAAACCAGCAGTGTCAGATTAACCAGAGTAACTTGATTCATAATAAGCCATACGCTTCCGCGGCCCGATTGGCCGAGCCTATAATTCCACCGGTTGCGAAGCAACTGTCTTGCCGTCAGCAAAAGAGTCCACTATGCCGCACCGCGCCCATCTGTTTTCTCTTCGGCTGGCTCACGCCGTTCGCGAAGCCTGCCTGGATGAGCGTTACCGGGGCCGGCGTTTGCTGCGTGACCTGATGGCCGGCGTTACCGTGGGCATCATTGCCATCCCACTGGCCATGGCGCTGGCCATCGCCAGTGGCGTGGCGCCTCAGTACGGGCTTTATACCGCGATTATCGCCGGCTTTGTCATTGCCCTGACCGGCGGCAGCCGGTTCAGCATCTCCGGCCCAACCGCCGCCTTCGTGGTGATTCTCTACCCCATCGCCCAGACCTACGGCCTGGGCGGGTTGCTGATCGCCACCCTGATGTCCGGTGTGCTGCTGGTGGCCATGGCCCTGATGCGCCTGGGGCGACTGATCGAGTATATCCCCGAGTCCGTTACCCTGGGCTTTACCGCCGGCATCGCCGTGGTGATTGCCATCCTCCAGGTACCGGATTTTCTCGGGCTGCCCATCGGCGACCTGCCCGGGCACTTCTGGCAGAAACTGGTGACACTGGCTGGCGCGCTGCCGCAGATGGACCGGGTCAGTGCGCTCGTTGCCGGCGTGACCCTGGCGGTGATGTTGCTCTGGCCCCGCCTGAAAACGCCGGTGCCGCCCCACCTTCCCGCCCTGGTGATTGGCAGCCTGCTGGCGCTCTGGTGCAATGCCCGGGGCGCCAATGTCGCAACCATTGGCTCAAGCTTCACCTATCTGCTTCCGGATGGCTCCGAGGGGGCAGGCATTCCGCCGTTCCTGCCCGAGTTTGTCTGGCCCTGGCAGCAGGCGGGTGCATCTGGCGAGGCCATCGGCTTTTCATGGTCGCTGTTCCGGGATCTGCTACCCGCCGCCTTTGCCATAGCCATGCTCGGTGCTATCGAATCGCTGCTGTGCGCGGTGGTGCTGGATGGCATGACCGGCAAGCGTCACAGTGCCAACAGTGAACTGATGGGGCAGGGTCTGGGCAACATTGTCACCCCGTTTTTCGGGGGGATCACGGCAACCGCCGCGATTGCCCGCTCGGCCGCCAACTACCGGGCTGGAGCCGAATCACCGGTCTCGGCCATGGTGCACTCGGTCGTGGTGCTGCTGGCGCTGGTAACCCTGTCGGGCGTCCTGGCGTACCTTCCCATGCCCGCCATGGCGGCCCTGCTGGTGATGGTGGCCTGGAACATGAGTGAGGCCCCCAAGGCCGTGCACCTGCTGAAAACGGCCCCTCGCAGTGACATCCTCGTGTTTCTTACCTGCTTCTCCCTGACGGTGCTGCTGGACATGGTGATTGCAATCACCACCGGTGTGTTGCTGGCGGCGGTACTGTTCATGCGTGAGATGGCGCGGATGACGCGGGTCACGGACATCACTGCTGGCAGTCGGGTCGCCGGCAGGGGGCTGCCCGAGGGGTGGCGGGTGTTCAAAATCAATGGTCCGCTGTTCTTCGCGGCGGCAGACCGCATCTTCGGTGAACTGGCCGTCATGTCCCGCGATGCTCGCGGGTTTATCCTCTATATGGACGGAGTCACCGTTCTCGACGGCGGCGGCCTGGCGGCCCTGAACAAGCTGATTACCACGTGTCAGCGGGAAGGAACCGAGGTAGTCATTGCCGATCTGCAGTTTCAGCCCCTCCGGACCCTGGCCCGTGCCGGTGTGGCACCCATCGAGGGCGTGAGCCGCTATACTTCGTCTCTGGACGAGGCCCTGCGGCTTGTCAGTGCAGAAACACCCACATAACGAGGAACGCCATGCTGCCATTCCGGCTTATCGACAGACTGAAATTCATCGTGGAGAGGCAACTGGTCAAGGGCGCCGGATTCCAGCTCCTGGTGGTAGCCGTGTTCATCGGCCTGATCTCGCTGGTGGGCGGGCTGCTGGTGGTGCCCCAGGGCGGCGACTTCGAGGATCCGGGGTCCGCCATCTGGTGGGCGTTTCTGAGGCTGACCGACCCCGGTTACCTGGGGGACGATGTGGGCACCTGGCAGCGGTTCGTCTCGACCCTGCTGACCATCAGCGGCTACGTGGTGTTCATGGGTACCCTGGTGGCCATCCTCACCCGTTGGTTGATTGCCAAGATGGCCGACCTGGAGCGCGGCCTGACGCCGGTGACACTGAAAAACCACATAGTGGTGCTGGGCTGGACCAGCCAGACCCTGCCGCTGCTGTCGGAACTGCTCGGCTCCAGTGGACGAATGCGGCGCTTCCTGGAAAAACACGACGCCCAGAAACTGAACCTGGTGGTGCTGTCCGAAGATGCCTCGGCAGCCCAGGTACACGAAATACGAAGCGAGCCCGGGATCGGGCGTCGGGCGCGGCAGGTGATCCTGCGTTCGGGCTCGGCGATCCAGCCGGATGCATTGCATCGGGTTGCCTGCCTGGATGCCGCGGCGGTGATTGTGCCCAGTGCCGCCCATGAGGCGGGCAGCCTGGTCACCTCGGATGTGGAAACGGTCAAGGCGCTGCTGTCCATCGCCGCCCAGGCCCGCTACCTGAAAACGTCGCTGCCGTTCGTGGTGGCGGAAATCCAGGATGTCCGCAAGCTGCCGGTAATCGAGCGCGCCTATCCCGGCGCGGTGGAAGTGGTCGGTGGCGACGCCACCATCAGCCGTCTGATGGTGCAGAACATCCTCCACCCGGGGCTTTCGGAGGCTTTCAACGAGCTGCTCACGGCCGGGGAGGGTAATGAAATCTACATCCGTGGCGGTGAGTCCCTGGCCGGTATGACCCTGGCCGAGCTGGCGGCGGCGCGCCCGGAGGTCATTGTCCTGGGCCTGCTCAAGCCCCGGGAAACCGGTTGGGAAGTGTGCCTGCTGGCGCCTTCGGACACCCCCATCGGCCCGAAAGACCGGGTAGTGATCATGGCCCGGGATTATTCCGAAACCGAGCCCGACGCCAAGCGCACGCCTTTGCCTGTCATCGAGCGGGGCCCCGCGGTTCGGGTCAGCCCGCCGGCCGACCGGATTCACCACCGGGTCCTGGTGATGGGCTGGAACCGGCGCGTGCCCAGTCTGGTGGCCGAGTTTTTGAGCTACAGTCACCGCCGGTTCGAGGTGGATCTGGTGTCCGTGGTACCCAAGGCAGAGCGGGAACAGGCCATTGCCCGGTATGTCGACGACGATGGTCGCGTGGTCTGTCGCCATATCGAGGCGGATTACATGGTCGAGGGCGAGCTGAGGCGGATCGGGCCGGCCAATTACGACACGGTGATCCTGCTCAGCAGCGACCGCCTGGCCTCGGGCGAGGAGGCAGACGCCAGGGCCATGGTGGGCTACCTGCAACTGGAGGATATCCTTACCGAGTCGTCGCACCGGCCGCAACTGATCATGGAGCTGAGTGATCCGGACAACCGGCATTTGCTGGAGGGCCATCAGAGCGAAATGCTCATCAGTCCGATGATTCTCAGCCACATTCTGGCCCAGGTTGCCCTGCGCCGGGAATTGCGCGTGGTGCTGGATGAGCTGTTCACCGTGGGCGGTGCGGAAATCCAGTTCCGCAACCCGGAGAACTATCCCCTGCCGGCAAGCGCCACCTTCCAGACCCTGGAAAAAATTGTCGCCGCCGAGGGTGAGCTTGCCCTGGGCGTATTTCGCGCCAGCCCCGATTCACGGGGCCGACATCTGCAACTGAATCCTGCCCGCCAGGACTACCTGGAACTCCAGCCTGAAGACCAGCTGGTGGTGCTCTGCCTGACCTGAATGCCTGCCCCAGAGTGCGTCAGGTCGGCCGTTTGGCCGGCCTGATCAGCATTCACCGAAAAAATGCCGAAAATAGATGATATAAATTTCAATTATAAAAACGAAACCACTAAAGTAACCGTCAACGTCAGCGCTTAGCTCAAAAAGTGAGCAGGTTGTTGGCTTCGGAAGTCGCAGTTAGCTTTTCCGTACCTACTTAGAAAACCAACGTAGAAAGGATTGAGACCATGCCCTACGCAAAAGACGTTGACCAGATTGCTTCCCTGTTGAAGCAGCACCCGACCTGGAACGCCATCAACCCGAAGCACGCCGCTCGCATGCGCGCCCAGAACAAGTTCAAGACCGGTCTGGACATCGCCAAGTACACCGCCAAGATCATGCGCGAAGACATGGCGAACTACGACAAGGACAGCTCCCAGTACACCCAGTCCCTGGGCTGCTGGCACGGCTTCATCGGTCAGCAGAAGCTGCTGTCCATCAAGAAGCACTTCGGTACCACCAAGCGTCGTTACCTGTACCTGTCTGGCTGGATGGTTGCCGCGCTGCGTTCCGAGTTCGGCCCGCTGCCTGACCAGTCCATGCACGAGAAGACTGCCGTATCCGGTCTGATCGAAGAGCTGTACACCTTCCTGCGTCAGGCGGATGCCTGGGAACTGAACCACCTGTTCCGCGCCCTGGAAGAAGCCGAGAAAGCCGGCGACAACGCCAAGGCTGAAGAGCTGATCAAGCAGATCGACAACCACGAAACTCACGTTGTTCCGATCATTGCCGACATCGACGCTGGTTTCGGTAACGCGGAAGCGACCTACCTGCTGGCCAAGCAGATGATCGAAGCCGGTGCCTGCTGCATCCAGATTGAAAACCAGGTATCCGACGAGAAGCAGTGTGGTCACCAGGACGGCAAGGTTACCGTTCCCCACGCCGACTTCCTGTCCAAGATCAACGCCGTTCGTCTGGCGTTCCTGGAGCTGGGCGTGGACGACGGTGTGATCGTTGCCCGTACCGACTCCCTGGGCGCCGGCCTGACCCAGAAGCTGGCCGTTACCGACGAGCCGGGCGACCTGGGCGACCAGTACAACAGCTTCCTCGACGGTGATTACATCGAGGACGCTTCTGAAATCAACAACGGCGACGTGGTCATCAAGTCCAACGGCAAGCTGATGAAGCCGAAGCGTCTGGCGTCTGGCCTGTTCCAGTTCCGTCCGGGCACTGGCGAAGACCGTGTTGTTCTGGACTGCATCACCAGCCTGCAGAACGGCGCTGACCTGCTGTGGATCGAAACCGAGAAGCCCCACGTTGGCCAGATCGCCGGCATGGTAAACCGCATCCGTGAAGTGGTGCCCGATGCCAAGCTGGTTTACAACAACAGCCCGTCGTTCAACTGGACCCTGAACTTCCGTCAGCAGGTATTCGACGCCTGGAAGGAAGAAGGCAAGGACGTATCTGCCTACGACCGTGACAAGCTGATGAGTGAAGAGTACGACAACACCGAGCTGGGTCAGCTGGCTGACCAGTGGTGCCAGAACTTCCAGCGTGACGCGTCTCGCGAAGCGGGTATCTTCCACCACCTGATCACGCTGCCGACGTACCACACAGCGGCCCTGTCCACCGACAACCTGGCCAAGGGCTACTTCGGCGACGAAGGCATGCTGGCCTACGTTGCGGGTGTACAGCGCAAGGAAATCCGTCAGGGTATCGCCACCGTCAAGCACCAGGATATGGCGGGTTCCAACATCGGCGACGACCACAAGGAATTCTTCGCTGGTGACGCGGCCCTGAAGGCCGGTGGTAAAGACAACACCATGAACCAGTTCGGCTAATCGACGGTTCGGATGTTGCCAGGGCGCGCCAGACCCGCCCTGAACCAGAAACCCCGCAGACGCGGGGTTTCTGCTTTTCTGACACCATCGGTTTGCCTTACCTGACTGTTTTTGAAGGATAAAGCACAGCGCAGTCAGAATATCCCTTCCCGCGTGTTTCATCACTGAAACAGATTGCCCCGCCAAAACCGGCGTCCTGCTGGTGCTCTGCTCGAGAAAAGCCCGCAAAAACAAGCACCCAGCATCGCCAGGACGATTCTGGCACGGGAATCGCTCCGTTCATCAGGCGGGTCTGAACCTTGGCTTACCCGATAACGGACGGGGTGGGTCGGATCCCTTCAAAGCCAATAACTCAAAGGAAATGACGTCATGAACACCAAGAAAGCACTGCTAGCTGCTGCCATCGCAATGACCATGGGTATTTCCGGCCTGGCCTACGCGGATCAGGGGGGTGATGGAGATCCCAACACCAATGCGGACAACACCTCCACTGCCAATAACGGTTACTCCGGTAATACCGATTCGGCAAACGATAACTCCACCAACACGGACAACTCGAACAACTCGGATAACTCCGATAATTCCGACAGCTCCGACAACAGCACCAACGTGGCGGATTCGTTCAAGATTGCCGAAAGCGGCAATGACATGTCGGATAACTCCGATAATTCAGACAACTCTGATAATTCGGACAACAGCACCAGCGTGAACGACTCGTTCAAGATCGCTGATAGTGGCAACGACAACTCGGACAATTCCACCAGCGTTGCCGACAGTGCGAACGACAGTTCCGACAATTCCATCAACACCGCGATCACTGACAGTGGCAACGACAGTTCCGACAACTCCACCAATGTGGCGGACAGCGGTAATGACAGTTCGGACAACTCCACCAACGTGGCGGACAGCGGCAACGACAACTCGGATAATTCGATCAACGTTGCCGACAGTGGTAATGACAACTCGGATAACTCGACCAACGTCGCTGACAGCGGAAACGACAGCTCCGACAACTCCACCAACATTGCGGACAGTGGCAACACCACAGTGTCTGGCAGTGGCAACGACAGCTCCGACAATTCCGTGGTGCTGGAGCTGGATGTGTTCCTGAACAACGCCGATCTGGACGGTTCCGTCTCCGGCGTGTCTGCGAACTACGGCGATGCCAACGGGCGCCGCTCCTACACCGAAGCCCGGGCCTCCAATGAAATCTCCGGAGGTTCTGCGAACTTCACCGGTGTCGGGGCCTTTGCCCAGAATGCCGGCGTGGGCAGCGTGACCCAGGCTAATGTGAGTGTCATGTCCAATCTGTCTACTCAATAGCCGAGGGAAGCCGGCCGCATCCTTTCCGGGGTGCGGCCAGCTCTCAGCAAGGAGGCATGCCATGACGAGGATTCCCGGAATGGCATTCGCAATTGCGTTGATTCTGGTCGGCGATCCACGGCCTTCCCAGGCGGAGGAGCTGCTTGGCCTGACCCCCATGAGTGCGGAACAGCTCGAGCAGTCCAGCGGCCGACAGGGCTTGCCGGTGCAGTGGCAGCTGAACGATACCGAGCAGAATGCCATCGTCAGTGACAACGTGTTGAGCGGCAACGTCGCCACCGGTGACAACCGGATCATGGACCAGGCGTTCCAGAACATGAGTGGCATTGCCACGGTGATACAGAACACGGGCAATCAGGTTGTGATTCAGGACAGCACCCAGATCAACGTGCACATAAACCAGTAGCAGGGAGGTGGGCCATGGCGTCCAAGGTCTTGATGGCGGCAGGCCTGGGGGCTTTGCTGGCGCTCTGGCCCCCGGCCCACGGGGGAACCGTCGCGGTGCCGGGTATTGCCGGCAGCCTGGAGGTGCCGGTTACCAGCTTTCAGGCTCAGCGATTCCGCTCCGTCATGCGTCAGCAGTTCGATTTCAGCTGTGGATCTGCCGCTCTCGCCTCCCTGTTGACCTACCACTATAACGACCCGGTGTCGGAGCAGGACGTGTTCACGGGCATGTTTGAGGTTGCCAACCTCGAGAAGGTCCGGCAGGAAGGTTTCTCCATGCTCGATATGAAACGGTATCTGGAACAGCGTGGGTACAGGGCGGATGGTTTCCGGATGCCGCTCGAGGGGCTGCGCACGAAAGTCCGGTTGCCGGTCATCGTGCTGGTCAGTTTTGACGGCTACCGCCACTTCGTGATTATCAAGGGCATCAGTGACAACGCGGTGCTTGTGGGTGACCCGGCCCGCGGTCTCAAGGAGTACAGCAAAACGGAATTTCTGGAACACTGGGATGGTGCTGCGTTTGTCATACGCAGTCACCTTGAGCAGGGACGAGCCAGTTTCCTGCTGGCTGGTGACTGGTCAGGCATCGCCCGAGCGCCGCTCTCCAGCGCCCAGGAACCGTCAACGATTGGCCATAGCTTGCCGTATTGGCCCTCATCCAGGGAGTGGTGACGATGAATATCGGCTTTTCTTCAAGAATACTGTCAGCGTGGGTTCTTTCATGTGCCATCGCCGGAGGCGCCAATGCAACCTGGCCGGAAGACGCGGGTTCGCCCCTGTCCGACACGGAGCTCGCCATGCTTCGCGGCGGGTTCGTGGGCCTCGACAATCTGCAGATCAGCATCGGGCTTGAGCAACGGGTCGCCATTGATGGGAAGACTCTGATCCTCAACCGGCTGACCATTCCAGACCTGAATAAGGCGGTGGACGCCGGCCGGATCGCCGCAAGAGTGGAGCAGGCCCTGGCAAACGCGCTGCCGACGGGTAACGCCGCCATCGTGACCTCTTCGCAGCCAGGCACGCCTTCCCCCGCGGTGGGAGCAGGTTCGCGTGTCTCCAGCCAGGTGAATGCCGGTCAGTGGATGACGGTGATCCAGAACCGCGTCAACGGTACCGTTATCCAGAGCCTGCAGCAGCTGAACATTGAGCTGAATAACCTGGGCGCCATGTACAGATTGCCCCATGGTATCCGTGATTCCATTCCGGTCATGCCCTGAGTAGCCCTCAGAGGCTGAACGGCAGCCGCAGCGTGATCTCGGTGTTCGGGGCGCTGTCGGTAACGCCGACGCCGACCGAGAGGTTCAGGCTGGCATCCGGTGACAGTCGCTGGGACAGTCCGAACGACAGGGTGCCAACGTGGATCCGGTCAAAGTTGGCATCGAACAGGTTGTTGTCCAGTTCGATGGCTGTCTTGCGAATGATCGAGTGGTCGTAACTCAGGCTGAAGGAGGTCCGCTCGTTGAATGCGAAGCCCATTCCGAACCCGAACCGGATCACGTCGCCAGCATCAACCTTGCCACCATTGTCCGGCCCCTCGTCCTCTTCCCGGGTCCAGACATAGCTGAGGTTGCCAAACAGGACCGCAGGGTCTGACGGGTAGATAAAGGACAGCCCGGGTTCGAAGGCCCAGTATCCGGAGCCCGTTGGCCGCTCGGCCAGCTCCACCCCGATAGGATTGCCCTGGCTGTCGACAATGGTCTCCCGATCCACGTCGTAGGGTCCCTCGCCCGTGGGCGCTTTCGTGCGAATCACGCCAATAATGTAGGGCCAGCCGTCCAGCCCGTCATTGATCTGGTACCGGAATGCCAGTTCGACATCGCCCAGTCCGTCGCCGGAGGACTCGCGCAGCGTATCAACCGGAGTGCCCTGAAAGGCCTCCCGCTCCCGCAGGTCTTCGTCAATCTTGAGGTAGGGCACTCGCAGCGACGCCTCGAATCGGCTGGTAAAACCGTACTTCAGGGACAGCGCGCCCACCAGAACGTCCCGCTGTATCTCGGAGATGTTGATCAGGCCCACCAGGAGAGCGGGTATCACTGTGTACCCCTCAACGGCGACCTGTGTCGAGTTACTGTGTGCGTAGGAGAAGGAGGGCTCGATGGTCAGGCGCCCGGGACGGGTGACAATACCCCGGTCCACGGTTATCGAGGCAATGTCGGTGGCCTGATCCTGTCCGCCCTGGCGGGTAGTGTTCGCAGCCGACTGTGCCGCGGCGCTGGCGCCGTCGGCCGCCTCCTCCGACGCCGCCGGCAACGCGAAAGCGACGGTTAACACCGGTAGCAGATAGAGCGCTGTGCTGTTCATTGATCACTCTCCTTTACTCGCGTCCTGTGTTCCACCCCGCTTTTCCGTGGTGCAACTGGTGTTTTTCCATCAGCCGGTACATCGAGACCCGTGAGATCCTGAGCAGTCTTGCGGCTGCCGAGACGTTGTTCCGGGCCAGGGCAAGACTGACCGAGATCGCTTCACGGTCGGCCCGGGAACGGAAAGCATCGAGGGAAAGTTCTGTTCGAGCGTTGTCGGTGGCGACGGGAAAGCCAAGATCCTGTGGCTCAATGCAGGGCCCTTCGCTGAGCAGCAGCGCCTGACCAAGGCGGTTCTGGAGCTCGCGAAGATTGCCGGGCCAGGCGTGCTCGGTCAGGCAGACCATGGCCGAATCAGTGAGACGAAGGCCGCGCCCGCCGGAGGCAGTCGCCGACAACAGGCCGGTAACCAGTGCCGGAAGGTCCATCCGGCGTTCCCGGAGCGGGGGCATGCGCACATGCAGGCTCCCCAGCCGGTAAAACACGTCACTCCGGAAGGCTCCCACCTCAACCAGTTGGTCCAGAGGGCGGGTGCTGGTGGCGATCAGCCGGGTATCGATCCGTATCGGGTGAGTGGCGCCCAACCGCTCGATGACACCCTCCTGCAGGAACCGGAGAATGGCGGATTGCTGCTCGGTCGAAAGTTCATCAATGCCCATCAGGAGCAGGGTGCCGCCGTGGGCCGCCTCAATCCGGCCCTTCTGGGCGCTCATGGCGTGGGTGAAGGCCCCTTTTTCATGACCGAAGAGCTCGTTCTGGGTCAGTGACGGCGGCAGGGCGGCGCAATTTACCACCACCAGGGGCTTGCCCCGTCTCGCCGAGAGCCCGTGGATGTACTTGGCTGCCGCCTCCTTGCCGGTGCCGTTTTCACCATCGATGTGTACTGGCTCGTCGGTTTGGGCAAACCGTTGCAGTAAGTCCCGGACCCTCACCATACCCGGCGAGTTACCGACAAGTGCACAGTCGTGGTAGGTGCCCGACCGGGTATCCGGGAGGCTTGCCTGAAGCACGGACATGCCCCACAGGTGTCCGATAAGCGCGCCAAGGCGCTGCGGCTGCAGCGGCCGGGTGTGGTAATCGGTACAGAATCGTTGAATCAGGCGGCGCAGCTCGGGGTTGCGAAGCTGGTCGGCGTCGACAATGGCAACCCACCGTTCCAGAGCAAGGCACTCGAGGGTTTTTGCGAGCGCTGTCAGGGCGTCTGACGCCAGTGCGCTGGTATCAAATACTCCGACTCTGGCGTCCGGGTTGAGGTCCGGCATGGCGCTCCCGGAGCTGTCCGGCATCGGCTTTAATGAGTAATACAGCAGTCGCCAGCCACGGAACACGGGCTCGCTGGCGAGAAAATCCGGGTATGCCGCCGACAGCCAAACGAGCGGTCGTTTTTCCTCCATGGCGACTCTCCTGCGAAGGGGTCGGGAAAACGGACTGCACAGCGTTCAGTAAAGGTTGGTGCTACCGGAACGGCTCGATCCGATCACTGCCCTGTGACCGCAAACGGCTGGGGGAAACAGGCAAAATACTCCTGTTAACTGCTATACAGGTTATATGCCAGTTCAAACAGGTGTTGCCGATTCAGTCGGTTATAAGCCGGCGCTGTCGAACTTCGGCGTTTCCTGTAAAGTTTGCCGACACAGGCCCGGCACCGGGTGTCGCGGCCTTCAAACGGGATGATCACCAGGGAGTCCGTGTGACCGCCAATCAGATAATCATCTTCTCGGTACTGGCCAGCGCTCTGGCGTTGTTTGTCTGGAACCGGATCCGCTTTGATCTGGTGGCCCTGCTGGCTCTGCTTGCGGTGGCCGTCACCGGCATTGTTCCGTCCGACCGGCTGTTCGATGGCTTTGGGCACCCGGCCGTGGTCACCGTGGCAGCGGTGCTGGTGATCAGTCAGGGCCTGGTGAATGGTGGGGTGGTTGACCGTCTTGCACGTTTGCTGGGCAAGGTTGGCCACCGGCCGACGCTGCAGGTCCTGATGCTGACTTCCGTCGTGGCCCTGTGCTCGGGTTTTATCAACAACGTGGGTGCCCTGGCGTTGCTGATGCCGGTGGCCGTGTGGATGTCCCGCGAGGCCGGGCGCTCGCCCTCGGTACTGTTGATGCCCCTGGCGTTCGGATCGCTGCTGGGCGGCACCATGACCCTGATCGGCACCCCGCCCAACATCATCATTGCCAGTTATCGTGAGGCCGGGTCTTTCGGCATGTTCGACTTTGCGCCGGTTGGCGTGGCCATCACCCTGGCCGGGATTGGCTTTATTACGCTGATTGGCTGGCGACTGACGCCAAGGCGTGGCAAGGCCGACGACGGTGGCAAGCTGTTCAGCGTCGGCGATTACGTGACCGAGCTGCGGGTACCCGAGGATTCCTCCCACGCCGGCGCTACCCTGCACAATCTCCTGACCGGCGCCGATGCCGAGGAGGACGTGGTGGTGCTGGCGCTGATCCGGGATGGCAAGCGTAACCTGGCGCCGACGACCTTTTCCGTGCTGCGCGGCGGCGACCTGCTGCTGGTGGAAGCCGGCACCGACGCGTTGCAGGAGTTTCTGGACAAGACCCAGCTGGAGCTTGCCAACGTTGCCGGAGCAGAGGAGGACGAGGCCGATGACCCGGAAGGCGACGGGGACTCGGCAGACGAGCCCGAAGAGCCGGCTCTGGCAGAGGGGGACGTCCGTCTGCTGGAGGCGGTGATTGCGCCCGAGTCCGTGCTGATCGGTCAGACGGCAAACCGCCTGAACCTTCGGGAGCAGCGGGGGCTGAACATTGTTGCCGTGGCCAGACAGGGGCAGCGACTGGAGAAACGGCTGGGTGATATCCGATTCCAGTCCGGGGACATCCTCCTGGTCCAGGGACATGAGCAGACTCTGCGGGCGACGCTGCAGAACCTGGGGTGCCTGCCCCTGGCGGAGCGCGGTCTGCGATTCGGCCAGGAGCGCAGTGGCCTGCTCTCCGGCGGGCTGTTCCTGGCCGCCATCACCCTGATTGTCGCCGGTTGGCTGTCGCCTCCGGTGGCGCTGGTGGCCTGCGCCGTCGTGATGGTGCTCACCGGTGTGCTCAGCCACCAGGAAGCCTACCGCGCGATTGACTGGCCGGTGATTGTCCTGCTGGCGGCCATGATTCCGGTCGGACAGGCCCTGGAGAGCACCGGGGCGGCCAGCCTGATTGCGTCCTGGATGCTTGAGCTCGGCTCCGGTAGTGAGCCCTGGCTGGTGATTTCCATTGTGCTGGCAGGCACCATGCTGCTGTCGAATGTCGTTAACAATGCGGCAGCGGCCATCCTGGTGGCTCCCATAGCCCTCAGCATTGCCAGCCAGTTGAATGTGTCGTCCGATGCGCTGCTGATGGCCGTGGCCATCGGTGCCTCATGCGCCTTCCTGACGCCGGTCGGGCACCAGTCCAATGCCCTGGTCATGGAGCCTGGCGGGTATCGTTTCGGCGACTACTGGCGCCTGGGCTTGCCGCTTTCGGTGATCGTCACCCTGGTGGCCACTCCCCTGATCCTGATGGTCTGGGTCTGAGCGGACGCAGCTGATGGCGGATCCGATCCGATGGCGCTGTCTGTCCGTAAACCCCAGCTTTTGCAGAAGACCGGTTGAATTGGTTTGGCGTCCGTTTTTCGCTGTCTGTTATGCTGATGGGCAGCCAGGTTGAGGTGGATGATGGGTGATATGACCACGATAGAGCGAATCGACGAAGCCAGAGCCGAGCTGCTGAGCCAGCTGGAGTGGACCCGGAAGCGTACCGAGGCCCTGGTGACCTCCCTGCCTGAATCGGCATTGGACGTACCCTACCATCCCGGCGTCAATCCGCCTCTTTGGGAGATGGGCCACGCCGCTTTCTTCTACGAGGTCTTCGTGTTCAATCTGCTGGACGGCACCCCCAGCGTCGATCCTTCCATGGACGATCTGTGGGATTCCTTCCACGTGGAGCATCGGGACCGGTGGAACCGCGAGCTGTTCCCCGGGCGGGAGCAGACCCTGGCCTACTTCAACCTGATCTACGACCGGGTGGCCGAACGCATCCGGACCCAGCCGCTGACCGACCAGGCCCGTTATCTGTACCGGTACGCTGTTTACCACCAGAACATGCACATCGAGTCGCTGATCTGGTGTCGTCAGACGGTGGGTTATCCGGCGCCGCCGGGCACCGACTGCTATCGGCCGGCACCTGGCGAGGGGCAGGGTGGTGATGTCACGATTCCGGCCGGCGAGTGGCTCATCGGCATGCCGGGCGAGTCGGAGGCCTATGCCGGTGAAGACTTTGCTTTCGACAATGAAAAGCCGGCCTTCAAGGTTCGCCTGGACGCGTTTGCCATCTCGAAACATCTGGTCAGCAACCGCGAGTTCCGGGAATTCGTCGAGGACGGTGGCTATCGTCGGCCCGAGCTGTGGTCGTTCGGGGGGCGCAAATGGTTGCAGACTGAGACCGATGTGGCCCTGGTCCATGGCAGTGCTGAACCGTTGATGCGGACTCCGAAGCACCCCCTTTACTGGCGCTGGCACGAGGGTCAGTGGCAGGAACGGCTGTTCGATCAGTGGCAGTTGCTGAATCCGGAGGCTCCGGTCACCCACGTGACTTTCTGGGAGGCCGAGGCCTACTGTCACTGGGCCGGTCGACGGCTGCCCACCGAGTTTGAATGGGAGGTGGCGGCGCTTGGCAACCGACCGGGCGGGCCTGCACGTCGTTTCCCCTGGGGTAATGACACGCCGGACGACCGCAGGGCCGATCTCGACGGTCGGGCCATGGCCCAGAATCCCGTCACCGATTACCCCGAGGGCGACAGCCCCTTCGGCTGCAGACAGATGACGGGTACCGTCTGGGAGTGGACCAGCAGTCAGTTCTTCCCGTACGACGGCTTCAAGGTGGATGTGTATCCGTTCATGTCCACCCTTCAGTTCGGCGACCACAAGGTAACCCGTGGCGGCAGCTGCGCCACGTCGTCCTGCCTGATACGCGGTACCTATCGCCAGGCCTATCTGCCGCTGCGCAATGATGCGTATACCGGCTTCCGTACCTGTGCACTTGGAGACCCGTAGGCGGGAAGCCTCCGACGCTAGTCAGCCGTGCCTGAGAGCGGTGCCGATCTCGCAGCGCTCCTGTTGGTGATGTGACTGGCCAGCGCCACGCCGGTTTCACTCATGGTCAGGTAGGCCTCGTCGGCGCCCGCCTCACGGATCTGCTTCGCTTCGTCCTCGTACAGGGTGTGGGCGACGATATAGCCCTTGAAACCCAGCTTCCTGAGCATACGCGCGGCGATGAGCTTGCCTTCAATGTCGCCCATTGCCAGGATCACCGACTCGACCGCCGGCATATGCAGCCCGTTCCAGAAGGAGGCATCCTCGGCGTCGGCGAACACCACATTGCGGCCGGCTTTCTGGTGCTGGCGGGCTTTCGCCGGATCCGAATCCAGCCCCATCAGCCGGGCTTCGTCGTCGGCGAGCCAGTCGTAGGCGGCGGTGCCGGTACGGCCCATCCCCATGATCAGCACCCGGGTGTCGCCCAGGGAAATAGGCTGCTCGTCGGGGTGATGCCTGCTGCCTTCAAACCGGCTGAGGTTTCTGGCATAGCGCTCGTAAATGCCGTGGGAGAAGCGATTCAGAGGCGCCGACACCAGGAACGATACCGAGACCGAAATGGCCAGGGGAACCAGCCACTCGGGCAGCGCGACGCTGGCGACAATCAGGCCGAATTCGCTGTAGTTGGTCAACGCCAGGGCACTCAGGAAGCCGCTGCGGGCCCGCAACCGGAACGCCAGGAGAAGGAAGAAGAACAAAAGACCCTTGAGCGGCAGGACAAGCCCCGCCACAACGGCGAATACAAGGGCATCGGTGTCCGGAAGGCCACCGATGCCGATCTGCAGGAAAAAGCCGACGAGGAAGACTTCCTTCACACTCCAGAGCGACTTGGACAGTTCCTGGGCGCGGGGGTGGTTGGCGAGCATGGCACCGAAGATCAGGGCACCGAGCTCGGAGCTAAGGCCGACCGCCTCAAAACCAAGGCCACCGACGACGAGGGCCAGCAAGAGCCCGAGAAGCACCAGCAGTTCATCGTGACCACTGGCGTCCAGCAGCCGGAACAGGAACGGTCGCAGCAGGGGCAGGCCAAACACAATCAGCGCCCACTGTGACGGCGTCTTGCCCGCAGCAAGACTCATCACCACCAGGGCAATCAGGTCCTGCATGATCAGGATGCCGATGGCGACGCGGCCATGGAACGCACGCAGCTCCCGTTTTGATTCGAGCACCTTGGCCGCCAGCACGGTGCTTGAGAAGGACAGGGCGATGGCCAGCATCAGCGCAGTCGACCAGGAGACGTCCAGGAGCAGGTAGACCCCCGGGGCGAATACCGCGCAAGTGATGGCGAAATGCAGGAGGCTGCCGCCGATCACCTCGGGGCTGACGATGGATCGCAGCTTCAGCTTCAGGCCAACGGTGAACAGCAGCAGGAGCACACCGAGATGGGCGATGTGCTGCAGGACATCGGTCGCTTCGATGACACGTCCCGTGGTTTCGGCAATGCCGCTCAGCACAAAGCCCGCGGCCAGGTAACCCACCAGTGGCGGCAGGCCTACCAGCTTGACCAGCAGGCCCAGACAGAAGGCAAAGGTGATCCAGATGGCTTCAGGCATGGGTGATGCAAGGTTGTGGCTTGGAACCAGGCAAGGCTAGCGCGTTTTCACCGACTGAGCCAGAAACTCGCGAAACAATCGGGCGGATTTCTCCGGAACCTCAATCATCGGCGCGTGGCCAACTCCGTCCAGGAGTACCTTGCGAGCATCGGGTATTTGCTCAATGAATATGTCGGCGTTGCGGGGGTCGGTAATTCGATCTTCCTTGCCCCAGATGATCAGTACAGGAGCCTCGATTCCGGTAATGCGCTGGCGGAAAGCGGACGCCATTGTGCTGTCACGGATGTCGTTGAAAATCACCGTGTTGACTTCCATGTTCGCAATGGCCTTTTCTTCCATAACGCTGTACACCGGCCAGGGAACAAAAGGTTTCTTCTCCAGAGCAAAATCGACCAGTCGCTCGAAATCCCCTTCTTTGGTGGGGATCAGTGGATTATCGCCGGCCATGACCTGTTCGGAAAGGTCGGACTCGTAAGCCCAGATGCCTGCCGGGTCGAACAGCACAGCCGAACGGATCTGACCGGGAAAGTTGGCGGCGTAGAGCGCGGTAATGGCACCGCCCATGGAGTTGCCCATCATGTGGAACTGATTCAGGCCCAACTCAGCCAGGATCCGTTCAAGTCGGTTCGTCTGCTCGTCAAAATGGTAGCCAATGTCCAGGGGTTTACTGCTGTCACCGTGGCCGGGCAGATCTATGGCGTAGACGTTGAAGTCATCGGTCAGGTGTTTGGCCAACCGCGTCCAGTTGTCTTTATTGGCACCAAAACCGTGGATCATCACGACGGTGTCACCATCAACCGGTTGCTGGTTTCGCAGGTAGGCGATGGTCAGATCACCCACCACCACGGTGTCCTCCTCCAGGCCCGCCGACGACCGTTCAAAACCAATGGCGGTTTCGTAGATGCTCTGTCGGGAGCAGGCGCCCAACAGCAGCGAAACGGTTACGATAAGCAGCAGGTTCTGGGTTGCGAAACGCGGCATGGCGGGCTCCTTGGCAATCGATGGGTCGGCGTCCTCTGCGAGGCGTTTACATTACCCGATAAAAAAGCCCGGTCAATGACCGGGCTGTGTTTTCGTGCAGGCGTCGGGGTATATAGGCGAGGGGGTTACGACTGCTCGCGGGCGATCGCGCGGAAGGCAATATCCTTGCGGTAGAACACGCCCTCCCACTGGATCCGAGCGGCCACATCGTAAGCCCGTTGCTGGGCCTCGGTAACCGTGTTGCCAAGGGCCGTGGCGCACAGAACCCGACCGCCGTTGGTCACCACCTGATCGCCCGAAAGGCGGGTACCGGCGTGGAACACTTTCTCGCCGTCGGTTTCCTCCTCAGGCAGGCCGGAAATCACGTCACCCTTGTTGTAGCTGCCGGGGTAGCCGCCGGCGGCCAGCACGATGCCCACCGAAGCGCGGTCATCCCATTCAGAGCGACACTGGTCCAGCTTGCCGTCGATGGCGGCGCTGCACAGTTCCACCAGGTCGGACTTCATGCGCAGCATGATCGGCTGGGTTTCCGGGTCGCCGAAGCGGCAGTTGAACTCAATGACTTTTGGGGCACCGCTGGGGTCGATCATCAGGCCGGCGTACAGAAAGCCCTTGTACGGATGACCCTCGGCGGCCATGCCCCGCACGGTCGGGAAGATAACCTCATCCATGATCCGCTGGTGGACATTGGCAGTCACCACCGGTGCCGGTGAATAGGCGCCCATGCCGCCGGTGTTGGGGCCGGTATCGCCGTCGCCCACGCGCTTGTGATCCTGGGAGGTGGCCATGGCCAGCACGTGCTCGCCGTCCACCATCACGATAAAGCTGGCTTCCTCGCCTTCAAGGAACTCCTCGACGACGACACGGCTGCCGGCATCGCCAAAAGCATTGCCCGCCAGCATGTCTCGGATGGCGTCCTCGGCCTCTTCCAGGGTCATGGCCACGATCACGCCCTTGCCGGCGGCCAGGCCATCGGCCTTGACCACGATCGGCGCGCCCTGTTTGCGAACGTAGGCCAGCGCCTCGTCGACATCGGTGAAGTTGCCGTAACCGGCGGTCGGGATTTTGTGGCGCGCCAGGAAATCCTTGGTAAAGGCCTTGGAGCCCTCCAACTGGGCGGCGCCGGCGCTGGGGCCAAACACCCTGAGGCCCCGGGCCTCGAACTTGTCGACAATGCCCGCCACCAGCGGTGCTTCGGGGCCAACGATGGTCAGCTCCACGTTGTTGGTGGCGGCAAAGTTGGCCAGGCCCTCGAGGTCCATAACGTCGATATCAACGTTCTCCAGACCCGGTTCCCGGGCGGTGCCCGCGTTGCCGGGCGCCACGAAAACCCGGTCTGCTTTCGGGGACTGGGCGGCTTTCCACGCCAGGGCGTGTTCACGGCCACCGGAGCCAATAACAAGAATGTTCATCGTTTCAGTCCCTCAGTGCCGGAAGTGACGCATGCCGGTAAAGACCATGGCAATGCCGTGTTCGTTCGCCGCATCGATCACTTCCTGGTCGCGCATGGAGCCGCCCGGCTGGATCACGGCGGTGATACCGGCTGCGGCCGCGGCATCAATGCCGTCCCGGAACGGGAAGAAGGCATCGGAGGCCATCACAGAGCCCTTCACTTCCAGGCCTTCATCCGCGGCCTTGATGCCGGCGATCTTGGCACTGTATACCCGGCTCATCTGGCCGGCGCCCACACCAATGGTGCGGCCCGCCTTGGCGTAGACAATGGCATTGGATTTGACGTACTTGGCCACTTCCCAGGCGAACAACAGGTCGTTCAGTTCCTGCTCGGACGGCTGGCGCTCGGTCACCACCTTCACGTCCTCCATGGCCACCATGCCCAGGTCCCGGTCCTGCACCAGCAGGCCGCCGGTAACGCGCTTGTAGTCCATGGAGCGGGCGCGCTCGCCGTCAAACTCGCCACAGGCCAGCAGGCGAACGTTCTTCTTCGCGGCCACCAGTTCCACCGCTTCCGGCGCGATGGTGGGGGCGATGATCACTTCCACGAACTGCCGGTCGATAATCGCTTTGGCGGTCTCAGCATCCAGTTCGCGGTTGAAGGCGATGATGCCGCCGAAAGCCGAAGTGGGGTCGGTGGCGAAGGCCAGGTCGTAGGCCTGGCGGATATCGGCGCCGATGGCCACGCCGCAGGGGTTGGCGTGCTTGACGATCACACAGGCCGGGTCGGCGAAGGGCTTCACGCACTCCAGGGCGGCGTCGGTGTCGGCCACATTGTTGTAGCTCAGTTCCTTGCCCTGCAGCTGTTTGGCCGTGGCCACGCACGCTTCCCGGGGGTGACGCTCGGCGTAGAAGGCGGCCCGCTGGTGCGGATTCTCGCCATAGCGCATGTCCTGCACCTTGACGAACTGGGCGTTGAAGGTGCGCGGGAAATCTGCGTTGTCATTGTCCGGGGTGCGGCCACCGAGGTAGTTGGCGATGGCGCCATCGTAGCCGGCGGTGTGTTCGAACGCCTTGACCGCCAGGTCGAACCGGGTGCTGTAGCTCAGCTGGCCGTCGTTGGCGTCCAGCTCTTTCAGTACACGGTTGTAGTCGGAGGCGTTAACAACAATGGCCACGTCGTTGTGGTTCTTGGCAGCGGCGCGCACCATGGTCGGCCCGCCGATGTCGATGTTCTCGATGGCAGTGGCCAGGTCGCAGTCGGGGTTGGCCACGGTCTCCTCGAACGGATAGAGGTTCACCACCACCATGTCGATCGGATTGATGCCGTGCTCGGACATGACGGTGTCGTCGGTGCCCCGACGCCCGAGGATACCGCCGTGGATTTTCGGATGCAGGGTCTTGACCCGGCCATCCATCATCTCGGGGAAGCCCGTGTAGTCGGACACTTCGGTGACGGGGACCTTGTTGTCCTTCAGCAGCCTGTAGGTGCCGCCGGTGGAGAGCAGCTCGACGCCGCGTTCGGTCAGGGCTCGTCCGAAATCGACGATGCCTGTCTTGTCACTCACGCTGATCAGCGCGCGACGGACGGAGGTATTAGCCTGGTTTGCCATGGGTCACTATCTTCGCTGGAGATGAACGAATAAGGGCCTCGCGAATGGTGTCCGGGAGGCCCTCATCAAATCAGGGTGTCTGGATTATAGCAGACCGTACTGCTTGAGCTTCTTGCGCAGGGTGCCGCTGTTCAGGCCCAGCATGGTGGATGCCTTGGTCTGGTTGTTGCGGGTGTACTTCATGACCTGCTCAAGCAGGGGCGCTTCCACTTCGGAAAGCACCAGCTGGTATACCTCGGTGACCGGAGCGCCATCCAGTTGGGCGAAGTAGTTTTTCAGGGCCACTTCCACGCTGTCACGCAGGGTGACAGTGTTGCCGCTGCTGTTCACCGTCTGCAACTGATGGATATCATCGTTGGCGGGTGTGCTCAGGTTGTCGTTTGCCAAAGTCTCAGCGCTCATGCTGCGAATACCTCTCCATTTCGTAAGCCTGCAAAGTACTGTTGAATCGCGTCTTTCTGCTCCAGCGCATCGTCGATGGCGTTGAAGCGTTTTCTGAATTGTTTGCCCGGGTCGTGAGACTGCAGGTACCAGCCCACGTGTTTTCTGGCAATGCGCGGCCCCATGGTGTTCCCGTAGAAGGCATGCAGGGCCTGCAGATGCTCGGTCAGGATCTGCTCCACTTCGTCCAGCGGCGGTGCCGGAAGATGCCGGCCGGTTTCCAGAAAATGCAGGATTTCCCGGAAGATCCAGGGGCTGCCCTGGGCGGCACGGCCAATCAGCAAGCCGTCAGCCCCGGTATGACGGAGCACGTCCCGGGCCTTTTCCGGGGAGGTGATATCCCCGTTGGCGAACACCGGAATGGACACCCTGGATTTGACCTCGGCGATGGTGTCGTACTCGGCCTGGCCGTTGTACTTGTCGGCCCGGGTGCGACCGTGTATCGCAATTGCCTGGATGCCGGCGTCCTCTGCCATGCGGGCAATGGTCAGGGCATTGCGATTGTCGCTGTCCCAACCAGTGCGCATCTTCAGGGTAACCGGCACCTCGACGGCCCCTGCCACTGCATGCAGGATGTCGCGTACCAGGGCTTCGTCCTTCATCAGCGCCGAGCCAGCCGCCTTGTTGCACACCTTCTTCGCCGGACAGCCCATGTTGATGTCGATGATCTGGGCGCCAAACTCGGCGTTCTGACGGGCCGCATCGGCCAGCATCTCGGGGTCGCCGCCGGCGATCTGAACCGAGCGGGGCTCGGGTTCGCCCTCGTGGTTGAGGCGACTACGGGACTTGCGCGTATGCCAGAGCTTGCTGTCCGCTATGACCATCTCCGATACCGCCAGACCTGCCCCCAGCCGCCGGCAAAGCAGCCGGAAGGGGCGATCGGTCACACCCGCCATGGGTGCGACAATCAGCGGGTTGGGCAGGGTGTACGGCCCGATTTTTGCCGTTGGCAGCATGATCTGAGTCCGTGTCACAGCGGATTAAGCCAGAGTCGGAGTTGAACGGTTGCTCAGAAAATAACCGATCATGCCTCCGAAGGGCGGTAATGATACCGCCGGGGGCACGTTGATTGAAGGGGCCTGGGGGCGAAAAAACTGATTATTTTTCGCGCTGTCTGGTTGACTTTTGTGCGTCGAGCTGGCCCCGGTGCGCTGTAGCGGAACCCGTGTTTCCTGATGCCGGTGCCGGCGTACGCCGGTGTCAGGGCGCGTAAGGGCGGAACAGAATGTTGTAATTGACCGCATCGCGACCAGGGTCACGGATGTTGATGGCGATGCGCACCGGTGTTTCCGGGGGCATAGTCTCGAGCTCCTTGCCCTCGCCGGCGAGGTACTCCTCCGGGGTGAACAGGCTCTGGGCCACAACGTCGCCATTGAGGTTGGAGAAGGTGAGGGCAATGGCCGGGAATGGCTGCTCGAAGTCGGCCCGGTTAATGATGACCGCGTCTACCACCAGCTGCGAGCGGTTGTCCGGATTGGTACGCACCACCAGCTTGCGGCTCTGGATGGCATCAACATCGATCAGGGGCTTGAGTTCGCAGCCCGCCAGTTCGCAGCCCTTCTCGTAGAAGGGGCGAAGTTCGGGGATGGCCGACAGCCGATCAAACTGGAACCAGGTCACCTGTGCCACCAGGACCCCGACCAGGGCGAGTACAATCAGGCTCCAGATAACGGTGCGCAGGCTGCCTCCCCTGCCGCTGTCGACGGCCACGGGTTCCCGGCGGAGATCCCGGAAGGGCGGATCGGCCCGGAAGCTGTCTTCTTGCCGTTCCGGTGTCTCGAATTCGATGGCGGCATCGCTACCCGAACCCTCTGGCGAAGAAGTCGCAGCGGTTGTCAGCGAGGGCTTTGTGGCCGGCGAGCTCTGGTAGGTGGGTTCTTCTTCCAGGCTCAATTCGGCACCGATGTCCGGACTCGGTTCGGGCTTCGCGGGAGCCTCCGGTTCCGGTTCCGGTTCCGGCTCTGGATCGGGTCTGGCTTTCTTCGCTGTCGTGGTTGACGGCTTGCGGGGCTCCGGTTCGTCGTCGAGAATCGCTTCCGCCCAGCTTTCATCCACCGGTTGCTCGGAGTGGTCGTCCTCAACGTCCTTGTAGTCGCTCTGGTCGCGCTCGTCGAAGCTGCGGAAGCTGTCGCTGAGCTCGTCGTCGGAAAAGGTCAGTTTGCTGCCGGCGTATCGGCCCTCTGCGGCGTCTTCCTCCGGGTTGTCCGCAAAGACGAAGTCTTCCTCGCTGGCGCCGGATGAGGCCGATGCCGTATCAGAGGGGCGGGACGGGGTTGACGAAGGACGATTGACGGCGGAACTTCCCGGCATGATCTGGTGCTCGATGGCGTTGAACACGTTCATGCAGTTGCCGCAGCGCACTTTGCCCTTGGCAACGCCAAGCTGCTCCTCGGTGACCCGGAAGCGGGTCTGGCATTTGGGGCACTGTGTCTGCAGGCTGCTCTGGGTCATGCTTCTTCCTGAAAGCGACGGGGCTACGACTGTCGGAGTTTAGTCGTTACGACCGGGTTCGTCATCTGTCGATGCGCCGTCCTGTGAGGCGTATCCACTCTTCCCTCTGCTCGGGCTCGTCCATCACAAACCAGGGCTCGTAGGCCGCCATCACTTCGCGGGCCTGGGTGGACAGTATGCCGGACAGAACCAGGGCGCCACCGGGCCGCGTGCGGGCCGCCAGGTGCGGCGCCAGGCCGATCAGCGGTTGCGCCAGGATGTTGGCGAGCATGATGTCGGCGCAGGTGTCCGGTTCGTTATCGGGCAGGTAGAGGTCCAGCCGCTGCTCGTCGATGTCGTTGCGACGGGCATTCTCACGGCTGGCCTCCAGGGCCTGGGGATCGGTGTCCACGCCCACCACGTGTTCGGCGCCGAGCAGCAGTGCGGCCAGTCCCAGGATGCCGGATCCGCAGCCGTAGTCGATGACCTGTTTGCCCAGGACGTCCTGCCCGTCAAGCCATTCCAGGCACAGGGCGGTGGTGGGATGGGTGCCAGTACCGAAGGCCAGCCCGGGGTCGAGCATAAGGTTGGCCGCCTTGGGATCGGGCGCCTGATGCCAGCTGGGTACGATCCAGAGCCGGTCGCCAAATCTCAAGGGCTGGAAGTCGTCCATCCAAGCCCGTTCCCAGTCTTTGTCCTCCACCAGGCTTACCTCGATTTCAGGCAGGTCCTGCTGGGTTCTCTGGTGCCAGGCATCGCGGATGTCGGCGCACAGCTGCTCAACGTCCCGGTCGGAGTCAAAGAGGCCGGTCACGGTGGTCTGGCTCCACAGGGGTGTGGTGCCGGGGTCGGGTTCGTACAGGGGCTGGTCGGCGGCGTCCTCCATGGAGACGGCGTCCGAGCCCATCTCCATGAGCAGATCCTCCAGCTGATCCGCGTTGTCCGGATCAGCCGGGATCTGGAGTTGTATCCAGGGCATGGTTATTCCCGCATCAGTTTCTCGAGGTAGTGGATGGTGAAGTCTACCGTTTTAAAGCCACCATCGCGTACCAGTTTCCGATGCAGGGACTGGTTGGTCTTGATGCCCTCGACGACGAGCTCGTCCAGCGCGTTCTTCATCCGGCGCCGGGCAATATCCCGGTCGTCGCCCCAGGTGATCAGCTTGGCCACCAGGGAGTCGTAGTAGGGCGGTACCGTGTAGCCGCTGTACAGATGGGAATCCACCCGCACGCCATTGCCACCCGGCGCATGGAAATGCTTGACCTTGCCGGGGCTGGGAACGAAGGTCTTCGGGTCCTCGGCGTTGATCCGGCATTCCATGGCGTGCCCGGAAATGCGGATATCATCCTGGGTGTACTGCAGGGGCAGACCACTGGCAATGCGCAACTGCTCGCGCACGATGTCCACGCCGGTCACCATTTCCGACACCGGATGCTCCACCTGGACCCGGGTGTTCATTTCAATAAAGTAGAATTCTCCATCCTGGTACAGGAACTCGAACGTACCGGCGCCCACGTAGCCGATTTCCTTGCAGGCATCCACGCAGGCCTTGAGGGTGCGTTCCCGGGATTCCGGGTTGACGTTGGGCGCGGGCGCCTCCTCAATAACCTTTTGGTTGCGACGCTGCATCGAACAGTCACGGTCGCCCAGGTGGATGCAGTTGCCGTGCATGTCGGCCAGCACCTGCACTTCCACATGCCGGGGCGCTTCCAGGAATTTCTCGAGGTACACGGTGGGGTCGCCAAAGGCGTTGCGGGCCTCGCTCTGGGTAATCTGCACGCCCTTGAGCAGGGCCGCTTCCGAATGCACCACCTGCATGCCCCGGCCGCCCCCACCAGAGGCCGCCTTGATCATCACCGGATAACCGATTTCCCGGGCGATGCGCAGGGTGCGTTCCTCGTCATCATTCAGGGGGCCGTCGGACCCGGGCACCGTGGGCACGCCCGCCTTGATCATGGCGTTGATGGCCGACACCTTGTTGCCCATCAGGCGGATGGTTTCGGCCTTGGGGCCGATGAAGCGGAATCCGCTCTTCTCAACCTGCTCGGCAAAGTCGGCGTTCTCGGCCAGGAACCCGTAGCCGGGGTGGATGCCCACGGCGTCGGTCACTTCGGCCGCGCTGATAATGGTTGGAATATTCAGGTAGCTGTCGGTCGCACTGTTGGGGCCAATGCAGACAGACTCGTCGGCGAGCCGCACGTGCATCAGATCGCGGTCGACCTGGGAATGCACCGCCACGGTCTTGATGCCCAGCTCCTTGCAGGCGCGCAGAATCCGGAGGGCAATTTCACCCCGGTTTGCGATCAGAACTTTCTCTAACATGGCCATGGGTTGCTATCACCGCGTTCAGGAAATGACGACCAGGGGCTGGTCAAACTCTACCGGTTGGCCATTCTCGACCAGGATCTCGGTAATGGTGCCGCTCTTGTCGGCCTCGATCTGGTTCATCATCTTCATGGCTTCAACGATGCAGATGACGTCACCCACGTTCACGCTCTGGCCGACTTCCACGAACGCCTTGGCCGTGGGTGAGGGCGAGCGGTAGAAAGTGCCGACCATCGGCGATTTGACGGTGTGGCCGGAAGGTGCGGCCGGTGCCGAGGATTCCTCGGATGCCTGTGCGGAGCCACCCTGGGCCGGCGCGGGCTGGGGTGCCGGCGCGGGCGCCGGGTAATGGCTCACGTATTGGGTGCCTGCGGCGGGTTCGCGGCGACGAGAGATACGTACCGAATCGTCGGCTTCGTGAATCTCCAGCTCCTCGACGTCGGATTCCTCGAGCAGCTCGATCAGTTTCTTGATTTTGCGAATATCCATAGTCAGTCCAGTCCCGTGTGTCAGTTCTATCGGTGAATGCGTGTCAGGGCGGCCTTGAGGGCGAGATCGTACCCCTGGCTGCCCAACCCACAGATAACGCCTTCGGCGATATCCGAGAAATAGGAGTGATGGCGGAAGGGTTCCCGCGCATGCACGTTGGAAAGGTGCACCTCGATGAAGGGGATGCCGGCGGCCAGCATGGCATCCCTGAGTGCAACGCTGGTGTGGGTGAAGGCGGCCGGATTGATGATGATGAAATCCACGCCTTCCGCACGGGCTTCGTGCACCCGCTCGATCAGCTCGTACTCCGCATTCGACTGCAGGTGCAGCAGGTGGTGACCGTGCTCGGCCGCCACTGAGCGCAGGCGGTCGTCGATGTCAGCCAGGGTCTCGTAGCCATAGACCTCTGGCTCGCGGCTGCCGAGCATGTTGAGGTTGGGGCCATGGAGTACGAGAATTGTCGACATGGTGCTGGCTGCCTTGGTGTCTTTTTACAGGATCGCCGAATTTAACGGCATGTTCACCCAATGGTGCGTGCTTATATCCCTCAGATCAACACTTTTTGACATTCGTCCGTGTTGTCCATTGGTCGTAAAAAGACGGCAAATGAATCGAAACCGGACCTTTTTGCTGATGACAGGAATTGTCGTCAACGATGGCCGGAACTTCCATACGACGTTGGTTTCATAAAGCCGGGGCCGGGGCGGTCAGGCACCGCACCCCGGCTGGCTGGTGTCGGGACAAGGGGGGGGCTGGCTGCCGAACTCAGGTCTCGGCCAGGGTAACGCAGTTGCGACCGTGTTCCTTGGAGGCGTAGAGGGCGCGGTCGGCCCGCTCGCACAGGGCCTGGGACGTTTCGTTGTTCCAGGCCGCAATGCCACAGCTGAAGGTCACGTTGAACTCCCGATCGCCGGCCGGCTGCTGCAGCTCCGAAAACCGCTCCCGGATCTCGTTGAGCACGTTGCGGGCATCGCTCGGGCGGGTATTGGGCAGGATGATGGCAAATTCCTCGCCGCCGTACCGGCCGATGTGATCGGTCTTGCGCAGCCGCTGCTTGAGAAACATCGACAGGCTTCTGAGGACGCGGTCGCCAATCGGGTGACCGAAGGTGTCGTTTACCTTCTTGAAGTAGTCAATGTCGATCATGGCGAAGCACAGCGGCTGGTCTTTCTGACGGGCCCGGACAATCTCTTGGTCCAGCAGGTGCAGGGTGTGAGTGTGATTGAACAGGCCGGTCAGGCTGTCACGGATCATCAGGGCCAGAAGCGAGCGCGCCCGACGGCCACGGTTGTGGATGGTGGCAATCAGGTGTTTCGGGTCGATGGGCTTGGTCAGGAAGTCATCACCGCCGAGGCTCATGGCATGCAACTGCTTGGTGACGTCCTCTTCCGCCGAGAGGTAGATGATGGGCACGCTGTGGAAGCGGTCCTGCTGACGGATGACCCGGGCAATCTCCATGCCGGTGCACCCGGGCATGTACATGTCGAGAATGATGATCTCCGGCGAGAATTCTTCCAGGGCATGGATGATCTGCATGGGGTCGGTGATGATGTGGGCGGTCATGCCCGCCTTCTTCAGCACTGTCTCCATGTACTTGGCCTGAGCCCGGGAGTCGTCCAGCACCAGTACCCGGTAAGGTTCGACGGTGTTGCCGTGGGTGTAGGTCTCGATTTTCTCGATCAATTGCCCGGGGTCTACAGCCGGGTAGAAAAACTCCTCGCCGCCGCATCGCGAGGCGCGCAGGCGGGTCTCGATGGAACCATCCTCGTCACTCATGAAAATGATGGGAATGGGCGTGTCGTGGCGTTCCTGAAGCGTCTCGATGGTGGCGATGCCGGCGTTGGTTTCGCCGGTGAAATTGACATCCACCAGGATGGTTTCGGGTTTATGCAGGGCGCAGGCCTCGTTCAGTTCCGATGCGCTGGCAAACGCTGAGGCGCGAAAGCCAAAGAACTCCAATTGACGGATGAGGCGGCCGGCCATCTCCTGGTTGGCCAGGGCAATGTACACCGGGGTGCGACGGAACTGATGTGGGGCTTCGGTACTGTTCAGGTCGGTGCGGCGCAGGGTACTGTGGGACAGGCTCTCAATGGCATCCTGCAGCTGTCGGGCAAGGGCATCGTCCAGTGGCGTTCCCGGCTCCCACCGGTTGGTCAGTTCCCGGAGCGATTCGCCGGCCTGGGCGTGGCTGGCCATTTCGAACCGCTGGGCGTAGCGTACCAATTTGTCGATGGCTGCAACGAATTCGTTGCGATGGCCGGGGGCGGCGTCCCGGTTTTCATGGATCTTCTGCCAGGTGTCCAGAACAACCCGGGCCTGGGTTGTGACACGGCGTGCGAAATGCTGCCTGAGTTTTTCCTTCTGGCTTTCGTCGTTCATGCTGCTCCGGCCTGTCTCTTTTTTTCGTTTTTGGTGGTCTCGCCCCGGACCACTTTTTCAACCTTAGTCCTTTTGCAGAGTCTATAGTGTTTAATGTTGTCGGCGTAGGTTGCGCTGTGTAAATGTTTGTCAACTCTGAGGTGCAGGTCACAATCGGCCCGCCAGTTGCCGCACGGCCTGTCCGGAGACACCTCCATGGCACGGAAGCAGTTCATCAAGCAACGCAGTCAGCGGGGAGTGGCGACCCTGCGCACCATTCTCCTGGTCCTCACCGGCGCTCTTTTGATCACATTGCTGGCGGCGGTGTTCGTGACCAGCTACGGCTATTTCCGCGATTACGTGTCGGATCAGCTGGCCGGCCATGCCCGTGATGGCGCCACCGCCATCGGTCTGTCGCTCTCCAACGCCATTGACGGTCGCGACCCGGTTGCGGCGGCGTCGCTGATCGATTCGGTGTTCGACAGTGGTCGTTACCTCTCCATCAGCTACCGGAATCACCAGGACGAGCAGATCGCAGGTCGTGCCATGACCCTTCAGAACATAGCGGTGCCGTCCTGGTTCAGGTCACTGGCAGATCTACCGTTGCCGGTGGCTGAGGCAGAGGTGGTCCGGGGCTGGAGCCGGCTGGGCACGGTGCAGGTCATCAGCCACCCGGGCAGGGCCTATCAGGACCTGTGGCGCATTACCGTGGGGCTGACCACCAGCACTGCTATCATCGGCGGCCTGGGACTGTTCGCGGTGTTCCTGCTGTTGCGAAGAACCCTGCAACCTCTGCTGGCACTGGAAGACCAGGCCAGGGCCCTTGGTCAGCGAGACTTCCGGAAGCGGGTGTCGGTGACCTCCACCCGGGAGATCAATCAGGTTACCGAGGCCATGAACCGGATGGCCGACGATCTCGGCCAGCTCTTTGAAGGGCAGGCCAAACTGATCCAGCACCTGCGCCGGGTCAACAACGAGGATGCGGTGACCGGTCTGGCCAGCCGCAGTGCATTCGATCAGCGCCTCAAGGTGGAAGTGGAATCCGAGGAGAAGGCGGCGCCGGGGGTGTTGATCCTGATCCAGCTGGCGGACTTTGCCGGTTACAATCAGGCGTACGGTCGTAACGACGCCGACCGCCTGTTGCTGCGGGTGGCGAGCGTCGTGTCGGACTTCGTGAACCAGCATGCAGGCGCCTTTGCCGGGCGCCGCACCGGCGCCGAGTTTGCGATTTTTCTTCCCGGTGTGATGGCGGCCG
This sequence comes from Marinobacter sp. E2, assembly GCF_055755345.1. NCBI lineage: Bacteria > Pseudomonadati > Pseudomonadota > Gammaproteobacteria > Pseudomonadales > Marinobacteraceae > Marinobacter > Marinobacter sp. E2. The sequence continues at coordinate 3,359,137 of NZ_CM146911.1, read as the reverse complement.
ATGCCGGCGTCTGGTGCCGGCAGCTGGTTGCGGACCTCGACGGTGTATACGCCGACCTGGCGTCACCCATCGATACCGCAGTTCATGCCGGCCTGGCAAAAACGCTGGAAGGGCGGGGCGCCAGGGAATTGATGGCGGCCGCCGACGAGGCCCTGCGAACCGCCCAGAACCGGAACGGCAGTGGCTGTCATCTGGCGGACCCCGAGCGGGACGGCCACCACAACCTCGAAACCTGGCGAGTCATCATCAGCCAGGCTATACGCCAGAGGACGCTGGCACTCTGGCTACAGCCCATGGTGAATGAGGGTCGGCTGATGCCGGTTTACCATCAGGTGTTCTCCCGGATCGATTCGGCGGAGGGGGCATTGAAGGCGGGTACCTTTGTGCCGCTGGCCGAGCGTTTTGGTCTGATTGCCGATCTCGATCGCCTGCTCATTGAACGGGTACTGGAACGGCTGCGTACCTTTCCGGACCAGCCATTGGCCATCACTCTCGGCAATGCCTCGGTGGCCAGCGAGAGCTTCCGCTCGGATCTGCTGGCGCAACTGGACCAGGCGGGCCAGCTTGCAGGCAACCTCTGGATTGGCATCTCTGAACAGACCATTCATCACCACCGCACGGCGGCGGGCCTGCTGGTGCGTGCGCTGGGGCGCCGGGGTGTTCCGGTGCTTGTGGACCGCTTCGGCGTGGGCGGCGTGCCCTTCAGCTACCTTAGAAATCTGAGGTTTCAGGGGTTGCGTATCGATAACAGCTTCATTCACGACATCGACACCCACGAGGACAACCGCTTTTACGTGGAGTCGGTGCTGGCGATTGCCCACAGTCGCGGTGTGAAGGTGTTTGCCACGGGAGTGGAAACGGCGGCCGAATACTCTGTACTCTGTCAGCTGGGTATTGACGGGGCCATGGGGTACCATCTGGGTCGACCGTTTGCCGCTGATAACCAACAGACAGGGGATTGAGTGCTCTATGCCAGGCAGAATCAGACAGTATTTCAGGGACAGGAAAGAGGATGTGCAGGATTACGCCGGCGGCAGTAGCGTCATCGGCAAACTGATCCTGGCCGTGGTTGGCGTGTACCTGCTGGTAGCGGTGGTTCTCGGGATGTACTGGAGCAGTGAGCCCGATACCTTCTCGGTGCGTGAACACACCCGGTCGGTGGCAAACGCCATGGAGCGGGAGCCGATTACCGGTTTTGCCACCACCACGACTATGATTCGCATCGCCGAAACCCTGCTGGAGAAACCCGGCGGCTACCTCTCCAATGACATCTTCCCGCCGGGCGTCTGGCTCGACAACATTCCCAACTGGGAGTACGGCGTCCTGGTTCAGTTGCGGGACCTCTCACGTGCCATGCGGCGGGATATCGCGCGGTCCCAGAGCCAGTCTGCCGAAGATCCGGACCTGGTGATCGCAGAACCCCAGTTCCACTTCGACAGCGAAAGCTGGGCCATTCCGTCCACCGAGGCCGAGTACCGCCGTGGCATTGAGGCGCTCAGGCGTTATCTGAACCGGCTCAGCGCGCCCGAGCAGGCCAACGCCCAGTTCTTTGCTCGCGCCGATAACCTGAACAGCTGGCTGGCAGATCTCGAGACCCGTCTCGGTAGCCTTTCCAGAAACCTGGGCGAAAGCGTGGGCAAGGCCTCGGTTTCAGACGCGGTGGCCAACGTGGAAGAAGGTAATCCGCTTGCCGAGGAAACCGGCGCCAATGAAGTGCAGACTCCCTGGACCAAAGTGGACGACGTTTTTTATGAGGCCCGTGGCAGCGCCTGGGCGCTGCTGCATATCTTCCGGGCGATCGAAGTGGATTTCCGCAAGGTGCTGCAGGACAAGAACGCCATGGCCAGCCTTAAGCAGATCATCATCGAGCTCGAGGGAACCCAGGGCGAGATGTGGAGCCCGGTCATCCTGAACGGCAGTGGCTTTGGCGTATTGGCCAACCACTCCCTGACGATGGCGGCTTACTTGTCCCGGGCCAACGCGGCCATCAGCGATATGCGGGATTTGCTGTCGCGGGGCTGATTGGCCTGCGGGAGACATAAAAAAAACCGGGCTGCTGCCCGGTTTTTTTGTATTCGGAGGCGGCGATTAGCCCTTGTAGTTGTTGATGGAATCAACAATGGCCTTGCGCGCCGCGTCCGCGTTATCCCAACCCTGCACCTTCACCCACTTGCCGGGCTCCAGGGTCTTGTAGTTCTCGAAAAAGTGCTTGATCTGGTCGCGCAGCAGTTCCGGCAGATCGTCAATGTCCTTCACGTCGTGGTAGGTGGTGGTCAGCTTGTCGTGAGGCACTGCCACCAGCTTGGCGTCGCCGCCTGCTTCGTCTTCCATTTTCAGCACACCCACAGGGCGGCAGCGAATCACGGAGCCGGCCTGTACCGGGTAGGGGGTAACCACCAGCACGTCCAGGGGGTCGCCGTCGTCGGCCAGGGTGTGCGGGATGAAGCCGTAGTTTGCCGGGTAGAACATGGGCGTGGCCATGAACCGGTCAACCAGCAGGGCGCCCATGTCTTTATCGAGCTCGTACTTCACCGGCGAGCTGTTGGCCGGGATTTCGATGGCAACGTAGATGTCTTCAGGCGGGTTCTTGCCTGCGGGGATGTTGTCGAATTGCATGTGCGATCCTTCCTGGTACGTTCAAGGTACGTTTAACTGCGATTAAAAAGTGGGCGCAATTATACGGAAGTCTCCTGCGGTTCGAAACTAAACCTTGGTCGCTGGTTTTTTTGCCGGTTGTGTCGGGCTTTGGTGTACGCGGGAATCTGGCGTGACCTTCCGAAAAACGCCCGTGAATACATCCCTGTAGGGCTCGGTCGCGCCATCCCTGGCGCTCCACGTTTTCGGAAGGTCACGCCAGATTCCCGCCCGAACCTTTGAGAAAAGCCGTCGAAGTAAGTCCGAAACAAAGAACGCGGTATTCAACATGAGGACTGCACAGTGTTCGAACGGGGCGTGTCAGTGGCTGTTCCAAAACTGTAGAGGGCCATGGATGGCCCGAAACAAGCGCACATGGACGTGCTCGTAGCGTGTTTTGGAACAGCCTCTGACATGCCCCGCCACCAAAACTCGGCAGGCTGGGTCAGGACAAGAGGGCGATCACGTAAACCGCAACTCAGAGCTTGATCTGCTTGGCAATGAGTTCCTTCATGATCTCGGTGGTACCGCCGCCAATCGAGAGAATCTTGGCGTCCCGATACAGGCGCTCGACCACGGTTTCCCGCATGTAGCCCATGCCACCGAACAGCTGCACCGCCTCCCGGGTGACCTTCTCGCAGACATCCACCGAAAAGTTCTTGGCCATCGCCACCTCCTTGATCGGGTTCTTGCCGGCCTGCATCAGGGCCGCGCAGCGGTAGGTGTATTCCCGGGCAACGTCGATCTGGGTGGCCATGTCCACCAGCTTGTGGCGGGTGACCTGAAAGCCGGCGATGGAGCGGCCGAAGGCTTGCCGCTGACGGGTGTGCTCCAGGGCCGCCTCGTAGGCCAGTTGCGCGGTCATGTATGCCATGATCGACAGGCTGAGTCGTTCAAACAGGAAGTTGCTCATGATGGCGATGAAGCCGGCGTTCTCGGCGCCGATCAGGCGATCTGCGGGTACCCGGCAGTCCTCAAAGAACAGCTCGGCGGTGTCGCTGGCCCACCAGCCCATTTTGCGCAGTTTCCTGCCGGTGGAGAATCCAGGCATGTCCCGGTCAATCAGCAGCAGGCTGATGCCGCCGTGGCCCTCGCCACCGGTGCGTACCGCCACCGTGTAGTGGTCGGCGCGAAGGCCGCTGGTGATGAAGGTTTTGCTGCCGTTCACGATGTAGTGGTCGCCGTCGCGCACCGCGCGGGTCTTGAGGTTGGCGACGTCCGAGCCGCCTCCCGGTTCGGTTACCGCCAGCGCGGCAATTTTCTCGCCCCGCAGTACCGGCGGAACGATTCTTTCGCGGACTTCCGGTTTTGCCCATTTGGCCACAGGAGGCAGTCCGATATCCAGGGAGCCGAGGCCGGCAACCAGGCCGCCGGACGTGGAGCGCATAAGCTCCTCGGACACTGCCACTTTCATGAAGATGTCCCCCTCGCCAACCCCGCCCAGCGATTCCGGGAAGCCAATGCCCAGAAGGCCTGTCTCTCCGGCTTTCGCGTAGAGATCCCTGGGGAATTCGCCTGCCTCTTCCCAGTCTTCGATGTGCGGACGCACATGGGTATCGATGAATTTGCGCGCGGTGGCCCGGACCTGCTGGTGGGTTTCGTTGAAATAATCGGACACGGTAAAGCTCCCTGATCGGAATCAATGGGAAGCAGTGTCGCCCATATTCTGAAACCAAGCAAGCGCTTGGTTTTCCGTTTTTCAGGCAATAAAAAAGCTGGCCCATCTGGCCAGCTTTGCTGTGTCCGGTGTTGTTGTGACGATCAGGCGCCCTTACTCTCGATGGTTTTGACACCATCCTTGGTGCCCAGCAGTAGCACATCGGCGCGCCGCCGGGCGAACAGACCGTTGGTGACCACGCCCACCACGTTGTTCAGCTGCTCCTCCACCCGGATCGGCTGGGAAATATCCATGTTGTGCACATCAATGATGATGTTGCCGTTGTCGGTCACCACGCCTTCGCGATACACCGGATCGCCGCCGAGTCTCACGATTTCCCGGCCTACGTGGCTGCGGGCCATGGGAATGACTTCCACCGGCAGGGGGAATGCTCCCAGGATACCCACCATCTTGGACTCGTCGGCAATGCAGATAAAGGTCTTGGCGACGGCGGCCACGATTTTCTCGCGGGTCAGTGCGGCACCGCCGCCCTTGATCAACTCCAGGCGTTCGTTGGTTTCGTCGGCACCGTCCACATAGAACTCCAGTTCACCGGCGCTGTTGAGATCGTAGACCGGGATGCCGTGACTTTTCAGGCGTTCTGCGGTGGCTTCGGAGCTGGCAACGGCGCCATCGAATTCGGTTTTCAGGTCGGCCAGCATGTCGATGAAGAAGTTGGCGGTGCTCCCGGTACCGACACCGATCACGCTCTCGCTGTTGAGGCGGGGGGTGATGTAATCAATGGCGGCCTTGGCGACGGCTTTTTTCAGTTCGTCCTGGGTCATCTGGGGCTCCGGCGGTAAAACAGAATGGATTTGCCGGCATTATAGCGTCTTGTGCGGGTCTGCTTATAGACGGCCCCCGTGCAAAGTTTCTACACTGTGGGTTTTTCCCAGCCGGGCCGCTGAATCAACCCGCCACCAACCAACAGAAGCCGGAACTGCTATGCCGCAACGCTACATCAAGAAGATTCTCGATGCGCGCGTCTATGACGTGGCCATCGAAACACCCCTCACTGAAGCCCGCAGTCTGTCCAAGCGCTTTGGCAACAATATTATGCTCAAGCGGGAAGACCTTCAGCCGGTGTTTTCCTTCAAGATTCGTGGCGCCTACAACCGGATTGCGCAGCTTTCCGAGGAACAGAAGGCCAAGGGCGTTATCTGCGCGTCGGCCGGCAACCATGCCCAGGGCGTGGCCCTGGCGGCCAAGAACCTGGGCATCAAGGCGGTGATTGTGATGCCCCAGACCACGCCCGAGATCAAGGTGCGCTCGGTGCGTGATCACGGTGCCCGGGTGGTTCTCAAGGGTGATGCCTTTGATGAAGCGGCCGCCCACGCCCAGGATCTGATCAAGAAACACGGCTACACCTATATCCCCCCGTACGATGATCCAGACGTGATTGCCGGCCAGGGCACGGTGGCCATGGAGATCCTGTGGCAGTTCAGCAAGCCGATTCATGCCATTTTCATCTGCGTGGGCGGCGGCGGCCTGATCGCCGGCATGGCCGCCTACATCAAGTACCTGCGCCCGGAAATCAAGGTGATTGGCGTGGAGCCGGAGGATTCCAACTGCCTGCAGGCGGCCATGAAGGCGGGCAAGCGGGTGGTGCTGGATGAAGTGGGCATCTTCGCCGACGGCGTGGCGGTCAAACAGATCGGCAAGCACCCGTGGGAGATCTGCAAGGACTATGTGGACGAAGTGATCACCGTGTCCACGGATGAAATCTGCGCCGCCATCAAGGATGTGTTCGAGGATACCCGCTCCATTGCCGAGCCCGCCGGGGCCCTGGGCGTGGCGGGCATCAAGAAGTACATCGAGCGTGAGAAGATCGAGGGCGAAAACCTGGTGGCTACCCTGAGCGGTGCCAACATGAACTTCGACCGCCTGCGTTATATCTCCGAGCGCACCGAGGTGGGTGAGAAACGTGAAGCGATCCTGGCGGTAACCATTCCGGAGAAGCCGGGCGCTTTCAAGACCTTCATCAATGCCCTGCACAAGCGCAGCATTACCGAGTTCAACTACCGCTACGCCGATGCCACCAACGCCACCATTTTCGTGGGGATCCAGATCGCCGCCGGCGGCCATGGCCGGGAGGATCTCGTGCAGGAGCTTCGGGAAAACGGGTACTCAGTGGTGGATCTCACCGACAGCGATCTGGCCAAGCAGCACATTCGCCACATGGTGGGCGGCCACGCGCCGACCATTACTAACGAGAAGGTGTTCCAGTTCGAGTTTCCGGAGCGCCCGGGGGCACTGCTGAAATTCTTGATGTCACTGGGCACCCGCTGGAACATTTCCATGTTCCACTACCGGAACCACGGTGCAGCCTACAGCCGGGTGCTGCTGGGTGCACAGGTGGAAGACGATGAAGTGCAGGACTTCGAGAAGATGCTCGACAAGGTCGGTTTCCGCTATGAAAACATGACGGATAACGAGGCCTATCAGCTGTTTCTTGGGCAGGGTAACGCGCGTTCAAGTTAACTCTGGGTAGGTCAGGGTCTGGCAGGGCTTTCCAAAACTGTGCGGAGCCATGGATGGCGGAGCCAAGCGTACAGGGATGTATCCACAGCGTGTTTTGGAAAGCCCTGCCAGACCCTGGCCGGTCCCCCCACTTCAAAGCTTACTGAATTTTAATCTGTCAAAAATTGTAAAAGTTCAATTAGGTGTTAGTCTTTCTTCTGATTCTTGAAGTCAAGAATAGCTCACTGATTTTCCGACGTTTTCAACATCGCATTTTGAGGAACTGAAGCCATGGGCGGCAAGCCTGACATCATCAAAGCCATTGTGCTGATTTTCGCCATCGGCCTTGTGATTACCGGTTTCACTTCCATCCACGCCTCTGAAGACAACGGCCCCCGGGCCAGTACCCTTGTGGGTGCCGCTCAGGTAGCGAGCCCACCTCTGAACCGGTAACGCTGTTTATCGGTAACCACGCTGTGTAACGGCACATCCCAGGGCTCGATGGGCAGCTTGTCCACTTTCTGAAAGTCATGGGCCAGGCCGATCAGCTTGGGCGCCAGACTTGGCCGTAACCGGCTGAAAGCAAAGGTACGGTCGTAGAAGCCGCCGCCCATGCCCAGTCTGCCTCCGTGTTCGTCAAAACCCACCAATGGAAACAGAACCGCATCCAGTGCCCAGACCGGGCGCCGAAGACCTTTGCTGAAGGCAGGCTCGGGAATGCCGAAGCGGTTGGCGGTCAGCTCCACGCCATCGTAATAGGGGCTGAACACCAGTCGACCCTCATGGATCGGGTGCAATACTGGCAGATAGAAACGGACACCCTTGCGCCGTGCGATGTCCAGATACACGTGGGGATCAATCTCGCCGTCGTTGGGGAGGTAGATGGCCACGTGCCGCGCGCGATGCAGGTCCGGATTCTTCAGCAGGTTCAGGGCGAGGTTCTCGGCGGCCTGCTGCTGTTGTTCAAAACTGAGGGAACGTCGCTGGTGTCGCAGACGCTTGCGCAGCGCGCCCCGCGAAATAGTATCTGGATGGGATTGAAACGGATGGGGCTCGATAAACTGGCTCAAAATAAAGCTTCCCGGGCTGCCGTTATCGGATGTGGCCCTTGAACCCAAAGTTCAAGGTCGGTGGCCGCTGTGACATATTAGGCTTTCCCCTTTCGGGGACGTGCTCACAATGCCCTGAAGTAGCCACCTGGGTAGTGCGCATCGGCTCGAGGACGTATCCGACTATCCCGAACAGCCCAGGAAGTTAGACTCATTATACGGGCAGGTCCGGGGCCGATTGCAACACCTGTCCGGGATTCTCCGGAGGTTACCGGCCGGATCCGTCGCCGAGGGCGCCGCTCAGTTTGCTGTCCATCGCCCGCAGCAGGCTGCTGGTGGCGTCGGACATGGTGTCCCGCTCCAGCAGTTCGTGGGTGATGTTCAGGGCGGCCATGACCGCAATGCGCTCGGTGCCGAATACCTTGCCGCTGGAACGGATTTCCCGCATCTTGCTGTCGAGGTGACGGGCTGCACGAAGCAGCGCTTCCTGTTCTTCCTCGGGGCAGGCGACCAGGTATTCCTTGTCGAGGATTTTCACCTCAACCGTGGTGGATTGCTGTGCCATCAATGATGCTCCAGGGCCCGAAGGCGGCTGATCATGGCTTCGATCTTGTGCTTCGCGTGATCGTTCTTCTGCATCAGCTGGGCCCGTTCCCGGTTCCAGTCGTCCTGCAGTTCCCGCAAAGTTGCGTTGTCCCGCTCGAGTTTCTGACAGCGTTCAATCAGCCTGTCCAGCTTGTCCGCTAATGCCTGTACTTCGGACTGTTCCATGACGTGCCCAGCAGTGGTTTGAAAGAGTTGTAACCAACTATAAGTGTGGACGGTAAGTCGGTCAATTTACAGGCTTGTCATCGGGTTCCAACGTGACGGCCATCACTGATCCGAAGCCCCGCCAAAGCCCTGGTGACGGCTCTGGCGCCAGGTGTTCACGGCCGGGATCACGGCAACCACCAGTGCCGCCACCGGCACGGTGGCCAGAAGCGCCCACTCGCTCAGGGTCAATGGGCGCAGGCCGAGCTGCAGCCCGTATTCGGTCAGCAGCCAGGGACTGGCCAGGGGTATGGCCAGAGTGCCGATCAGCAGCGCCAGGACGCAGGCTGCCAGGGCGAGACCAAGGCACTCCAGCAGATACAGCGAGGCAATCAGCCCGGGCGAGGCGCCGGTGGCGCGCAGCACGGCAATTTCTTGGGCCCGTTGTGCCTGCAGTGTCAGGAGCACCGCCGCCAGCCCGATCAGGCTGGTTGCCACCACAAACCCGGTGATGCCCAGCAGTGCCGTCTCGAACTGGCCCATCAGCCGCCAGAGCTCGCTGAGGGCAACGCCGGGCAGAATGGCGGAGAGTGGCTCGCCGGCATACTGGTTGATTTCCCGTTGGATGCGGAAGGTCAGAATCGGCCGTTCAATACCCACAAAGACGGCGGTGATGGCATCGGGGGTGAAGTCGCGCCCCTCGGCCTGTTCACGGCTGAGGGTTCGTCCCGGTATGGCAACCCCGGATTCCCAGCCCACGTGCATGGCTTCCATGCCGTCCAGGCCAATGTACACGGCCTGGTCCACGGGTGTGCCGGTGGGGGCCAGAATGCCGGTTACGGTGAACGGGGTGTCCTGGTGGTTGGAAAAACTGGTTCGGCCGCCGCCGTGGGACAGGACAATGTCCTCTCCCACCTGGTGCCCCAGGGTTCGCGCGACGCCTGCACCGAGCACCACATCGAACACACCTTCGAACCATTGGCCCTGGGCCAGTTCCAGGGGCAGGTCCCGTCCGTACCGGAAGTGCGCCGGGAAGTTCTCGTCCGTTGCCACCACCCGGTAGCCCCGGTAGCTGTCGCCCAGGGAGATCGGGATCAGCCAGTCCAGGCGGTTGTCTTCCCTGAGTTTCTGGTAGGTTGACCAGCGGACGTTGTTGGTGGCATCGCCGATGTGAAACACCGTGTACAGCAGCAGGTTCAACTGGCCGCTTCGGGCTCCGACAATCAGGTCGGTGCCGCTGATGGTGTTGGTGAAGGACTGCCGGACCTCGGTTCGCAGATACTGGATGCCCAGCAGTAGCGACACGCTCAGGGTCAGTGTAACGCAAACCAGGGCAAGGACCTTTTTGCGGTGCCAGAGGCTGGCCAGGGCCAGGGACAGAGCGAGGCGTGCTTTCATGGCTGTTCGCTCCCGAGCGCCAGGCGGTTGTCGAAGTGGGCGGCGAGGGACTGGTCGTGGCTGACAAACAGCACCGATGTGCTGTGCTGCCGGGCGAGGGTCAGTAGCAGTTCCAGGAACCGGTCACGGTTGTCGGCGTCCAGGGCGGAGGTGGGCTCGTCCGCGAGAATCACCCGGGGGGTGCCGATCAATGCCCGTGCGGCGGCAATGCGCTGCTGTTGGCCGATGCTCAGGCGGGTAATCTTGCGATGCCAGTGATCCACCGGGATCGATAGTGCGGTGAGCAGGCGCTCTGCCTCGTTCTGCGGATCCGGTTCGCAGCGTTGTCTGCGAATCGCCGAGAGGCCGCAGGGCAGGGTTACGTTGCCGAGGGTGGTCAGGTAGGGCACAAGATTGAACTGTTGGAAGATGACACCCATGTGGTCGGCCCGGAACTGGTCCCGGGCGCCCGCGCCCAGGCGGTGGATGTCGGTACCATGGATGTCAATGGTGCCGCTGGCCGGGCGCAGCATGCCGGCAAGGAGGCTTAGCAGGGTGCTTTTGCCACAACCGCTGGGGCCGTGGATAAACAGATGTTCACCCTGTCTCAGATGGATGTCGGGGAACGTCAGCGGTGCCTGGTCCATCGACCACGAGAAGCCGAGACCGCGGACTTCGATGGCCATTTGCCCGTTTTGGGAACCAGGGCCGATTGTGTCTGTCTTGGTGTTCATGTTGATTGCCGTTTCGCCCATGTATGATGGCGGCTTGCCCTTTTGACTGTCAGGAGTCCATGGTCCGATGATGTTTTTCCCGGCACGTTCGCGTTTCGCGCTGCCCTGTCTCATGATGCTTGCACTGTTGTTGTCGCTGCCCGCAACCGGCCGCACTGAAACCCGGGAGATCGACTGGCTTGAACTGATGCCGGCCGAGGATCTCGCACTGCTGGAGAATATGCCAGAGATTGACCACGAGGGCGACGGCGCGCCCCTGTTGCCCGATGAAATCATGACCGGGCGCGTGGTGCCGGAGATGGGCAATGTCGAGGGCCGGATCCCGGGCTTTGTCGTACCCCTGAAAACCACCGAGGACATGCGCATCCTGGAATTCTTCCTGGTGCCTTACTACGGTGCCTGCATTCACGTACCGCCACCCCCTCCCAACCAGATCATCCACGTGAAGTACCGCGAGGGCTTTACCCTTGAGGCGCTGTACGACCCTGTGTGGATTGAGGGCAAGCTGGTGATCGAGCGCACAGAGAACGATATCGGCACCTCGTCCTACTCGATGGTAGCAACCGGGGTTGAGCCCTACACCGAGTGAATTCGCAGCGGTCCAGCGCGGCTGTTAGCGAGCGTTCAGGCTGAACCGGTCCACACCCTGTTCCAGGCGCTCGGAACCCTGACCGCCGGACCAGACCCACTCGACGCTCAGGTGCTCGATCTCGGGAAACCGCCCGGTCAGCGGCGTCGACAGGGTGGTGCCGTCGCCGAGGCCGGCGCAGCTGAGTGTCTGGGCGACTTCGAAATCGGTGTGCGTTGATTCTGGATGCTCTGATCCGGAGTGCCCGGATCCGTGGTCGTGGTGATCGTGTCCGTCAGCACCGGACTGGTGTTGCACATCGGCTTCCATGACCTTACAGCTGGGGTCTGTGGTGTCGACCAGGGGCGTCGAACCCAGCCAACGGGTGGTTTCCTGGACCGTCGTCTTCTGTTCGCCGGTATGGGCCTTGTGCTCAAAGCCGAGCAGGTTGTAGGCCGGTGAGGTGAACAGCAGGTCAATGCGATTGCCTTCTACCGCCAGTTGGAGTTCGGCGTTACCGTGGTCATGGGCGCCGGGGTTGTCGCCGCTGGCGACGCAGGTGTTGGCGGCCACTGCGCCCGTCAGCGCCAGTAGACAGCCGGTCAGTCGGGCTGGATTCATGGGGATGTCCTTTGACTCAAAATGATACGTTATAACATATTGATGCGGTGCCGGATAAAAATCAACAGGCAGTGCCTTGCCCCGTCCCGAATGCTAGGATAGGGCCCTAATCCATCAACACAGGACCTGCCTGTTTCATGTCAGAAACCGACGCCACCGGCGCTGCCCGCGCCGCTGAGTTTGAGCGCTGGGCCAACGTCTTCACCGCCCACAAGGCGTTCAGCCATCCCTCGGAGTTACACGGTGCACTGTGTGGTCGCCTGGCCGCCGGATCCCGGATCAATGAGCCGGAATGGTTGGCCATGGTATGCGAGCACATGGGATTACCCGAGCAGGCGGCAGAAGAATCGACTGATCTGGCGCCGTTCATGAACAGGGCCTACGAGCAAACCCTGGAACTCTTGAAATCCACCGACATGAGTTTCCACCCTTTGCTACCGGATGACGACTATGCCATCGAGCAACGGCTGGAAGCGCTGGTGTCCTGGGTGCGGGGTTTTCTGGAAGGGATGGCGCTGTCTGCCGGTGAGTCCCTGGGCCAGGCGCCGGATGAGATCCGCGAGCTGATCGAGGACATGGTGGCCATCAGCCAGTTATCCGAGGATGAGGAAGCCGACGAGGAAAGCGAGCAGCAGCTTCTGGAAATCACCGAATATATCCGGCTCGGTGCATTGGCCGTATTCACTGAGTTCAATGCGCCAGAACCGCCGAAGACAGATTCGCCGACCCTGCATTAAGCCGGGTCCCGATTGCAGGAGAGACGATGAATTCCATGATCCCCGTTAAGGAATTTGCAGAGCGCCGCCGCAAACTGATGGAGCGCATGGCGCCAGACAGTATCGCCATTATCCCGGCGGCGCCCGAGCGGGTACGCAACCGGGATGTTCTGCACCCGTTTCGTCAGGACAGCGATTTCCACTACCTGTCCGGTTTTGGTGAGCCGGAGGCAGTGCTGGCCCTGATCCCGGGGCGGGAGCATGGCGAGTCGGTGCTTTTCTGCAAGGAGCGTAACCCCGAAAAAGAGCTCTGGGACGGCTTTCTCGTCGGCCCTGAGGGCGCGATAGAGCGCTACGGGCTGGACGACGCCTTCCCGATTTCCGACATCGACGACATCCTGCCCGGCATGATCGAGGGCCGCAGCCGGGTGTACTACCCGCTGGGCAAGGACGATCATTTCGATGCACGGGTCATGGACTGGGTGAAGATGATTCGTAGCAAGGTGCGCAGCGGCGCGCATCCGCCCGGGGAATTCGTGGCCCTGGAACACCTGCTGCACGATTTGCGGCTGTACAAGAGCGCCAGCGAAATCAAAGTGATGGCCAAGGCCGCCCAGATCAGCGCCGAGGCCCACTGCCGCGCCATGAAGCGGGCACGGCGGGGCGGTTTCGAGTACAACCTTGAGGCCGAACTCATCCATACCTTCATGGAACATGGCGCCCGTTCCACTGCCTATCCCTCTATCGTGGGCGGTGGCGCCAACGGTTGTATCCTGCACTACATAGAGAACAGCGCCCCCCTGAAAGAGGGCGATCTGGTACTGATCGATGCCGGCTGCGAATACCAGTGTTATGCGTCGGACATTACCCGTACCTTCCCGATCAGCGGCAAATTCAGCCCGGAGCAGCGCGCCCTTTATGAGGTCGTTCTGGCGGCCCAGTACCGTGCCATCGAGGCGGTGTCGCCGGAGAACCACTGGAATCGTCCCCACGAGGCCGCCCTCGAGGTGCTGACCCAGGGCCTGATTGATCTGGGCTTGCTGTCCGGCACCCTGGAAGACGCCATCGCCAACGAGGCCTACAAGCCGTTCTTCATGCACCGCACCGGCCACTGGCTGGGCCTGGACGTGCACGACGTGGGCGATTACAAGGTGGGCGAAGCCTGGCGCCAGTTAGAGCCGGGTATGGTGCTGACGGTGGAACCGGGGCTCTACATCGCTCCCGACAACACCAGTGTGGATGAGAAATGGCGGGGGATTGGTATCCGCATTGAGGACGACGTGGTGGTCACCCGAGAGGGTTGCCGGGTACTGACTGAAGCGGTGCCGAAGACCATCGCTGAAATCGAAGCCCTGATGGCGGACTGACACCCGGTGGCCACGTTCGATACCGATCTCATCATTGCCGGCGGCGGTCTTGCCGGCGCGACCCTGGCGCTGGCGGTGGCCCGGGCGGTTCCGTCGCTGCGAGTGACCGTGGTGGAGGCCTTTCCGCTGTCGCCGGATGCCCTGCCCGAGAGTTACCAGCCCAGTTACGATGCCCGCTCCACGGCGCTCGCCTGGGGCTCACGGCTGATTTTCGAGGAGCTTGGGCTCTGGCAACGGCTGGCCGAGCACGCCACACCCATCAAGCACATTCACGTTTCCGACCGGGGCCACTTTGGCGCCACCCGATTGCACGCCGTCGACCACGGCCAGGAGGCCCTGGGCTATGTGGCCGACAACCGCTGGATGGGCCTTTGCCTGATGCGGGAGCTGCTGGATACAGGGGTGCAGTGGCGCGCACCGGCGGAAGTCACCGACATGGCGCCCATCCCCGAAGGTGTTCGGGTGCGTCTGTCAGAGGGCGATGACACCCGTGAAATGTCCGCCCGATGCCTGGTGGTGGCCGATGGCGGCCGATCGGGATTACGGGAGAAGCTCGGGTTCCAGCCCGATCGCCACAGCTATGGCCAGAATGCCCTGATCGCCAATGTCTCCACCAGCGACAGCCATGACTTTACCGCGTTCGAGCGCTTCACCGACGCCGGTCCCATGGCGCTGCTGCCCCACGGTTCGCCGGCCCGCGCAGGGCACCAGTCGGCGCTGGTCTGGACCCTGTCTGATGACGCCCTGGGCCAGGTACTTGAATTGTCTGACGAAGAAAAATGCCGATGGCTGCAGGAGCGGTTTGGCTGGCGGCTTGGGCGGTTCACCCGCATCGGCACCTGCCACCATTACCCGCTCACCCTGACCACGGTGGCCGAGCCGGTGCGCCCGGGCGTGGCACTCGTGGGCAACGCTGCCCATGCGCTGCACCCGGTGGCCGGTCAGGGTTTCAATCTCGCGCTTCGGGGGCTGATGACGCTGGTTGAACAGTTCCGGTTGGCGGAGGAGAACGGCCTTGGCATTGGTGATCTGGAAGTGCTGGGCCGCTACCAGAGCCTGCATCGTCAGGACTGGCAACAGACGGTGCGGTTTTCCGATTCCCTGATACGTCTGTTTGGCCAGTCCATGGCGCCAGTCGCCGCCGCCCGCGATGCCGGTCTGGTGGGCCTGGATCTGCTGCCCGGTGCCAAGCGCTGGTTTGCCCGCAAGGCCATGGGCCAGGGCGGGCGCCGCGCGGTGATCAACCGGCCCGGTAATCACCCGCGGGGGAGCATGGGTCATGAGTGAATCCAACCGCTTGGACATCCTGGTGGCCGGTGGCGGCATGATCGGTTCGGCCCTGGCCCTCGGCCTGTCCCGGCAGGGCTGGCAGGTGGGCCTGGTAGAGGGCGCCGACCATGACAGCCTGATGCGCGCGCCGGATCCCGCCGCCTCGGTAGACGATTTCGAGCCCAGGGTCAGTGCCCTGTCGCTCGCCAGTCAGCGTCTGTTGGAGCAGCTTGGCGTCTGGCCCGACATTGTTGCCGGTCGGCATTGTCCCTACCAGACCATGACTGTGTGGGACGCGGACGGCACCGGCCGTATCCGGTTTGAGGCGGCGGAACTCCAGACCCGCGCCCTGGGCACCATCGTCGAGAATCGGCGCATCGTACAGGCCCTGTTCACCGCCCTGGACCAGAGCCCGGTAACGCTTTTTGATGGCGCCAGGATGGTTGGCTGCCAGAGGCATCCGGAGGGTTTCCGGCTGGATCTGGCGGATGGCCGATCACTGTCGGCCAGGCTGCTGGTGGGCTGTGACGGCGCCCATTCGCCATTGCGACAGTGGGTGGGGTTACCGACGCGGGAGTGGGACTACGACCAGCAGGCCATAGTCTGTACGGTCCGTACCAGCCAGAGCCACCGCTACACCGCATGGCAGCGGTTTTCCCGGACCGGCCCCCTGGCGTTCCTGCCGCTGCTGCCGGAATCCGGTGAGGCGCATTTCTGTTCCATTGTCTGGTCCCAGGATACCACCGAAGCTCAACGACTGATGGCCCTGGACGATCACGCCTTTGCCCTCGAGCTTGAGCGGGCCATTGAACGCGAGCTGGGTGCGGTAGAGACGGTGTCCCGCCGGTTTGCCTTCCCACTGCGCCAGCGCCACGCCAAGGATTACGTCCTGCCGGGATTTGCCCTGTTGGGGGACGCTGCCCACACCATCCACCCGCTGGCAGGTCAGGGGGCCAACCTGGGTTACGGTGATGTTCGCGCCCTGATGAGCGAGCTGGCAAAAGCCCGGCAGGCGGGCCTGGATCCCGCCCACGAGCTGGTTCTGTCCCGCTACCAGCGCCGGCGCAAAGGGGAGAACCTGACCATGATGGCGGCCATGGAGGGCTTCAAGCAGCTTTTCGCCCGCGACGAGTTGCCAGTACGCTGGTTGCGCAACACCGGCCTGAGATGGCTCGACGGTCTCGGGCCGGTGAAAAATCGTATTGCCGCCGAGGCCATGGGGCTGCACGGCTGAACCTCTGAGCCGCATGGGCTCGGAACCTTTCAACCACAGAAAGACATAGCGACAGGAGTCTTTTCCATGGCAGGAAGCAGTCTGCTGATTCTGATCGACGACATCGCCACGGTGCTGGACGACGTCGCCCTGATGACCAAAACCGCGACCAAGAAGACCGCCGGCGTTCTGGGCGACGATCTGGCGCTCAACGCCCAGCAGGTGACCGGCGTAAAACCCGCCCGGGAGTTGCCGGTGGTGTGGGCGGTGGCCAAGGGCTCGATGATCAACAAGGCGATTCTGGTGCCCGCTGCCCTGGCAATCAGCTTTTTCATGCCGTGGCTGGTGACGCCGCTGTTGATGCTCGGCGGCGCCTTTCTGTGTTACGAGGGCTTCGAGAAGCTGGTGCACAAGTTCCTGCACCGGGAAGAAGACGAGAAGCACAAGGGCGAGCTCCACGAGGCCCTGAAGAACCCGGAAGTGGACCTGCGTGCCCTCGAGAAAGACAAGATCAAGGGTGCCATCCGCACCGATTTCATCCTCTCCGCCGAGATCATCGCCATTACCCTGGGCACTGTGACCAGCCAGACCATTGGTATGCAGTTCCTGGTGCTGGCGGTGGTTGCCGTGCTTATTACGGTTGGCGTCTATGGCCTGGTGGCGGGTATCGTGAAGCTGGACGATGGCGGCCTGTACCTGAGCCAGACCGATAGCCCGATATGGCAGAAGCTTGGAGCGGGCATACTCTGGCTGGCGCCCTACCTGATGAAAACCCTGTCGGTGCTCGGCACGCTCGCCATGTTCCTGGTGGGTGGCGGTATCTTGACCCACGGTTTCACGCCCGTGTACGACGCCATTCACCACTTCGCCGAGGGGTTCAGCGGTGTGGTTGCGTTGCTGCTGCCGACCGTGGCGGATGGTCTGTTCGGGGTGCTGGCCGGTGCTGTCCTGGTAGCGGTGATTACGCCTCTGGTGAAATGGTGGCAGCAACGCTCCGCCTGAGACTGGCCAGTAAGCGATCCTAGCGGCAGCTGTCGAACAGCCGACTGATCAGCACCGGAACGGCGGTTTCCACTCTGAGGATGCGCGGGCCGAGGTGCACTCCCTGACAGCCGGCCTCCTCCAGTTTGCCCACTTCGTAATCGGTAAATCCGCCCTCCGGGCCGACACACAGAAGCGCAGGCTCCTCAAGGTGTGCCGGGCAGGGCGCCGACGTGCCCGGGTGGGCCACGAATGCCTGTTTTGCAGCCAGCAACGCCGGCAATTCGTCCTCGACAAACGGCTTGAACAGCTTGCGGATGTGCACGGTGGGCATCCGGGTGTCCTTTGCCTGCTCAAGGCCCAGCACCAGGTTCTCCCGCAGGTGGTCCTCGGACAGCCAGGGCGTCTGCCAGAAGCTTTTCTCCACCTTGTAGCTGTTGATCAGCCAGAGATCCTTGACGCCCAGGGCAGCGCAGGTTTGCAGGACGCGGCGAAACATCTTGGGCCTGGGCATGGCCAGGACCAGCGTAAGCGGTAACGGGGGCGGCGGTGGCTGGTCCAGGGTAACCCTGAGCTCCGCCTCGGAGTCCGTGAGCCTGACGACCTCGCCAGTGCCCATCGGGCCATCGACTCGGCCGACCGGTACCCGGTCGCCGGTGGCCACCTTGATGACCGAGGTCAGGTGCGTCAGGCGACGCCCCTTCAATACCGCGCGATCAGCGTCCACAAAGTCGCTGTCGAACAGCAGGGCCAGATTCATTCGCCGGTGGGCTCGTCGGTTTCCGGGTCAGCGGCTTCCCGCCTTGCCAGCCGCCCGAAGAGGATGCCGAATTCAAACAGGATCCACATGGGCACTGCCAGCAGGGTCTGGGAGATGATGTCGGGCGGCGTCAGCAGCATGCCGATGATAAAACAGGCCACCACCACATAGGGGCGCTTGGCGGCCAGGTCATCGGGCGTGGTGGCGCCGGTCAGGATCAGCAACACGGTGGCGATGGGGATCTCGAAGGCGACACCAAAGGCGAAGAACATCTTCAGCACGAAGTTGAGGTAGCTGGTGATGTCCGGCAGCTCAACAATGCCCTCGGGGCCTATCGCAGTAAAGAAGCCGAAGACTAGCGGAAACACCACAAAGTAGGCGAAGGCTGCGCCCGCGTAAAACAGGATCACCGAGGTGAACAGCAGCGGGAAGGCCAGGCGCTTTTCATGGGCATAGAGCCCGGGGGCGATGAAGCTCCAGAGCTGGTAGAGGATGATCGGAATGGCGGCAAACACCGCCAGCACCAGAGCCAGCTTCAGGGGCGCGAAGAACGGCGAGGTCACGTCCGTGGCGATCATGGTCTGGCCAACTGGCAGCAGCGAGCGGATAGGCTCGGACAGCCACAGGTACAGCTCGTTGGCGAACGGATAGATGGCGGCAAAGCAGATCAGCACTGCCAGCACCATTTTCAGCAGACGGTTGCGCAGCTCGAGCAGATGCTCGATCAGGGGCATTTCCTGCTGGTCCGGAGGCATCTGGTTGCCGTCGGGTTTTGCATTCATGGACGGTTATCCGGCGGACTTTGCGGTGTTTTGTTGTCGGTTTGTTCATGGCTGTCCGTGCCGGGTTGTTCGTGGCCGTCCGTGCCGGACTGGGGTGAGGCTTCGCTGGCGGCGGCCCGGTTCTGATCGGCTGAGCTACCAGCATCCCTTTCGGCGGCCACGCGGCGTGTGGCCGGGGCCGGTCGGGGTTTGCGGGTTTCGCTCTCCGGCAGAATCATGTGCTCGTATTTCTTCGCCTCGTCCAGGGCGCCACGCACGGTTTTCTGGACGTCGTCGATGCCCACGTCGCCCGCCTTGCGAAGCTCTTCCCGCAGTTCATCGGCCTTGAGCTGGCGGTCCAGTTCCGAGGTGAACTGGCTGACCATCCTGCGGGCGCCACCGACCCAGCGGCCGGCAGCACGGGCAGCCGTCGGCAGGCGCTCGGGGCCAAGCACCAACAGCGCGATAACGCCGCAGATCAACAGCTCAAGAAAGCCGATATCGAACATTCAGCCTGGTCTCAGCTGTGGGACTTGTCCCGGGCCTTGTCATCGGCGGCGGCCTGCTGCTGCTCGCCTTCCTTGCCTTCCAGCGACTCCTGGCTCCCGGCCTTGGCGTTTTCGCCGTCGGCCTTGGTGTCGTCGTCATTCATGGACTTCTTGAAGCCACGGATGGCGCCGCCCAGGTCGCTGCCGATGTTGCGCAGTTTCTTGGTTCCGAACAACAGAATGACAATGCCGAGTACGATTAGTAGTTGCCAGATGCTGATACCCATGCAGGGGTCCTCGTATGATGTTGCTGTTTTATGTCATTGTACGTTAACAGAAGCGACCGGCGGAAACCCCCCGTTAGTGGTATGCCCGTTACCGGTTCCGCGACGCCTTTTCCTCGAGTCCCGAGAGATCGAACCGGCTGGCGAGTTCGTCCAGCACGTCCCTGGGGCCCAGCCCCAGTCTCGAGAGCATGACCAGGCTGTGGAACCAGAGATCCGCGGTTTCGCACACCAGTTCCCGGGTCTCTCCGGAACGCTCGGCATCCTTGGCCGCGAGCAGGGTTTCGGTGCACTCTTCGCCCACCTTTTCCAGAATCTTGTTCAGGCCTTTGGCGTGGAGACTGGCCACGTAGGAGGTTTCCGGATCCGCCTCCTTGCGGGCCTCCAGAACCCGGGCCAGATTTTCCAGTACATCGTTCACTGTCAGAGCTCCTTACTTACTGCCGTAAATGCGGTTCGGATCCTTGAGTACGGGATCTTTTTCCACCCACTGGCCGTTCTCGAGAGACCGGTAAAAACAGCTGCGTCTGCCGGTATGACAAGCGATGCCGCCTTTCTGATCCACCTTAAGCAGCACCACGTCATTGTCGCAGTCGAGCCGGATGTCGCGGATGACCTGCTGGTGCCCGGAAGTTTCACCCTTGCGCCACAGCTTGCCCCGGGAACGGGACCAGTAGACCGCATGGCCTTCCTCTGCGCTCAGCCGCAGGGATTCGGCATTCATCCAGGCCATCATCAGGATATCGCCGGTCTCGGCGTCCTGGGCGATGGCTGGCACCAGACCGTCTTCGGTCCAGCGGATACTGTTCAACCAGTCGGGGTTGCCGACATTATCCGAGCTATCTTGCATTTTCGTGAATCCTGAAATTTCCATGGTGCCGGTAACCGGTTATCGGCTGCCCCGAAGGACCAGCCCACAGGCCACGGCAAACAGCGCCCAGCTCCAGGTGGGCACCGTCTGCAGCCACTGCTGGCTGTCCGGGTGCGTACCGGCGAGCCCTGCCGCAATGAGCAGAACGGCCACGGTGCCCCGGCGCCAGCGGCGCTCGGTGCGCACCTGTTGTTCCCGAAGAAGCTCCAGTGTAGCGCGATTCTGGGGCTCCGTGGGACCGGCCTGGCGCAGCTGCAACAGGGCGTCGTGCACCAACTGTGGCATTTCGGGCGACTGCTCGAGCCAGGAGGGCAGGTGCGACTGCAGGGACTTGAGCAGGCCGGATGGGCCAATGCGCTTGCGCATCCAGGTTTCCAGATAGGGCTGCGCGGTGCTCCAGAGGTCCAGGTCCGGGTACAGCTGGCGCCCCAGGCCCTCCACGTTGAGCAGCGTTTTCTGCAGCAGCACCAGCTGAGGCTGAACTTCCATATTGAAGCGCCGCGCGGTCTGGAACAGGCGCAGCAGGAAGTGGCCGAACGAAATGTCCTTCAGCGGCTTCTCGAAGATCGGCTCGCATACGGTGCGAATGGCCGCCTCGAACTGGTTCACCGGGGTGTCTGGCGGCACCCAGCCGGACTGGATGTGCAACTGGGCCACCTGGCGGTAGTCGCGTCGGAAAAACGCGAGCAGGTTTCGGGCAAGGTAGCTCTGGTCGTCTGGCGCCAGTGTACCCACGATGCCGAAGTCGATGGCAATGTACCGGGGATCCGCCGGGTTGGACGTGTCCACGAAGATGTTGCCCGGGTGCATGTCGGCGTGGAAGAAGCTGTCACGGAACACCTGGGTGAAGAAGATCTCCACGCCCTTTTCCGCCAGCACTTTCATATCCACACCGGCGCTTTTCAGAGCGTCGGTGTCGGCGATGGGAATGCCGTGGATGCGCTCCATGACCAGTACCGACTTGCGGGTGTAGTCCCAGTCGATGAACGGAATGTAGATCAGCGAGGAGTTCTCGAAATTCCGGCGCAGCTGGCTGGCGTTCGCGGCTTCGCGCTGCAGGTCGAGCTCGTCGTGGATGGTGGCGTCGTAGTCGGCGACCACCTCCACCGGGTGCAGGCGTTTGCCTTCGGACCAGTATTTCTCCAGCAGGCCGGCCATCAGATACATCAGCGCCAGATCCTGGCGGATGACCGGCTCAATGCCAGGGCGAAGCACCTTCACCACCACTTTCTGGCCGTTGGGCAGAGTCGCGGCGTGCACCTGGGCCACGGAGGCGGACGCCAGCGGATCCGGGCTGAACTCGGCGAAGAGTTCCGAAACAGGGGCGCCCAGGGATTCCTCGATGATGCCTCTGGCCTGAGCGCTGGGGAACGGGGGAACACGATCCTGCAGGTTCTTCAGGGACTGTGCCATGTCGTCGGGTAACAGATCCCGCCGTGTGGACAGGATCTGCCCGAACTTTACGAACACCGGCCCCAGTTCCTCCAGGGCCAGGCGCAGGCGATCACCGCGGTCGAGTTTTGGTTGCGGGAACAGGTGCCAGGGCGCCAGCAGGAAGAACAGTTTCAGAGGGGCAGGCAGTTCAGCGATCGGCAGGAATGTGTCCAGCCGGTAACGGCAGAATACCCAGGCAATTCGGAACAGGCGGCGCAGTCGGGTCACGGCGTCTCCGGTTGGTCGTTCTGGTCGCCCCGGGCGATCAGGTCCAGGCGGGCCTGCAGGCGGTCCGTGCGCAGGCTGAGCTCATCGATGTCCTCGAAGGTGGCTTCCAGTTCCCGCCGACCGGGCAGGGCACGGCTCTCCTCGTGCACGTACTCCTCGATGTTGGCGTTGAGGGACTGGAACGCCTGCCGGCTCCAGCGCAGGGCGCCGCGAACCCGCTGGCCAAGGAAGTGGGCGGGCACATCGCCGATGTGACGGGCCAGGGCGGCTTCCCAGTCCGGATTCAGCTGGTTCAGGGCGCGTTGCAGCTGGTGGGCCAGAGCCATATCGCCGCTGACGTCGAGCCGGCCATCGGCGAACACCCGATCATCGCCGGTGGCCAGGGCGGCAAAGGCAATGGGCCTGCCGGTGATTTCGAGGGCCGGCGAGTCTACCGGCTGGCTGCCCACCCGAACCCGGTCACCGGCCCGGTCCAGGGTATAGGTGAGAGCAATCGGAGCGGTCACGGTAAACTGCACCGGGCCCGCCAGTGCCGCCATCAGCGCTTTTTGCCCGACCGGGTCCAGCTCAAGCGCCCGGTTCAGGGCACTTTCCAGTACGGCGGATACGGCAGACAGCAGGGTCGGGCCGGGAAACATCAGGGCTTGATTCCCACGTGCAGTGCCACGATGCCACCGGTCATGTTGTAGTACTTGCAGTTCACCAGACCGGCGTTTTCCATCATGCCTTTCAGGGTGTCCTGGTCCGGGTGCATGCGGATGGACTCGGCCAGGTACTTGTAGCTTTCGCTGTCGCCGGCAATCAGCTGGCCCATCAGCGGCAGGGCCGAGAACGAGTAGGTGTCGTAGGCCTTGCTCAGCAGCGGATTGGTGGGTTTGGAAAACTCGAGCACCATCAGCTTGCCGCCGGGCTTGAGGACCCGGGTCATGTCCCGCAGAGCCTGGTCCTTGTCCGTCACGTTGCGCAGACCGAAGGCAATGGACACCGCGTTGAAGTTGTTGTCCGGAAACGGCAGGTTTTCGGCATCCGCCTGCACATACTCAATGTTGCCGGCATAACCGCGGTCGGTCAGCCGGCTTCGGCCGACCTGCAGCATGGAGGCGTTGATGTCCGCCAGCACCACCCTGCCGGACGGCCCCACAAGGTCCGAGAACTTCATGGTAAGGTCGCCGGTGCCGCCGGCGATGTCCAGCACCTGATGGCCGGGCCGGACGCCGGAAAGCTCGATGGTGAAGCGCTTCCACAGCCGGTGGATGCCCATGGACATCAGGTCGTTCATGAGGTCGTACTTGCCGGCCACGCTGTGGAACACTTCCGCCACCTGGTTCGCTTTCTGGCTCTTGGGCACGTTGCGAAAACCGAAGTGGGTCACGTCGTCCTGGCCGTTACCGTTGGTGGCCGGGTTGGCTGGCGTTTGCTGCTCGCTCATGAGGCTGTCCTGTCAGAATCTGAACCCCGTATTCTAACCGCTGACGGGGTTGCTACAAGGGTGGCGGCGAGTTAAATCGCGCCCTACACTGTAAAGCCGAACAAATTCGAGAGAAAACCGATTCATGTCAGTTATTGATGTACACCGTCCCCACAGTCTGGACAAGGAGCACGCCCGTCAGGCGGCCGAGTCCCTGGCGCAGGATCTGTCCCGTCAGTTCGACGTGCATTACCAGTGGGAAGGCGACCAGTTGAAGTTCAAGCGCAGTGGCGTCAAAGGCCACCTTCACATCAGCCCTTCAGAGCTGCACATTCATCTCGAGCTGGGCATGATGCTCCGGCCTTTCAAATCCCGCATCGAGCAGGAAATTCATTCCCAGCTGGATCAGATCATCAAGGCCTGAGCCCCCGCCAGCGTCACAGGTTGTCTGGAAGCCGGAAGGGCTCCGGGTGATCGGCCATCAGATTGCGCATCACCTGCTGTTCCCGGCTCACCAGGCGGTCGATCAGCAGGTGCACGTCTTCCATCTTGCGGAATGCCGAGTAACCCCGGTGCAGGAAGCTGTGCAGGTCGGTGAGGTCGGCCATCTCTGCGGGGCCGCGGCTGATGGATAGCAGCCAGCCCAGGGTACGGTTACGGACGTAACGATCCAGTTGCTGACCGACCTCGGCTACCAGTCGAATCTGCCTCTCCCGCTGGTCGGGCTGACGGGTTTCCCGGTAGGCGGCGCCGTAGCGGGCGGGGGTCAGTGCTGCAGCGGGTACATTCTGCCGCTCCAGGATCTCGGCGAGTTCCAGGTCGAGCTGCTGGGTCAGCAGATTCAGTTCTACCAGTCCGGCGAAGGTGTCCAGCAGGTTGTCCGGCAGCCACTTCACCATTTTGGGGAATATCCGGTCGACGTTGTCGTCCCGTCGGGTCATACCCGCCGGCGCGTACAGGTCGGTGAGCAGGAACTCCAGACCCTGATGGTAGCCCGGGTGCTGGTATAGGTCGTGGTGTGTGGCCTTGAGCCGTTGGGCCTGCCAGTCGGCT
The DNA here is from genome assembly GCF_055755345.1 of Marinobacter sp. E2. Taxonomy (NCBI): domain Bacteria; kingdom Pseudomonadati; phylum Pseudomonadota; class Gammaproteobacteria; order Pseudomonadales; family Marinobacteraceae; genus Marinobacter; species Marinobacter sp. E2. The sequence goes on along the minus strand of NZ_CM146911.1, from coordinate 3,334,454 downwards.
ACCTCGAAGGTCTGGTCGAGCAGGGGGTGCGCGGCCTTGTGTTGCCGGAAATCGTGGTAGTCGATCAGCAACCGTTGCAGCCGGCGGGCGCTCTCGGATCGGGTGTCGGTGGCGACCAGGCGCTCACGGTACATGGGGTGGCTCCACAAAACTGAGAAACGCGCAGTTTAGCGAAGCCGGCGCAACCTTGCAGCCGTGGCGGTCGCGCGCTATCAGGCCTGGGCCGCAGCGGGCAGGGTCTCGAAGCCGGGCACCCATTCCTTGCTGTCGAGGGTGATGAAGTGGCTCGGCGCCTCGGTTTCCACGATTCTCATGGTGGTGGGGCTCTGGCGGGCGCTGGCGAGCATGGCCGAGCGGTCCAGGATCCGGTCCACCGCCGGAATCAGGAAGGTCCCGTGGCGAACGTGCTTGTAGATGCTGGTGTCGGTGCGGTCCATCCAGTCCATGATGTTCTCGATGTTGCGAACGATGGTCAGGTGGTCCTTGGTGGCCGAGAACAGCTTGCTCAGGAGTTGCTTCTTGCGCGGGTTCATCTTGCCGAAGAAGGTCTGGCCATAGGCAGATGAGGGCGCGCTGTTGATCAGACGGATTACCCAGGGCCACATGCCATGGCTCACCGGTTCCAGGATGGTGGTCACCAGTGCAGACAGCCGGCCATTGGGCAGTACCGGGGCTTCCAGCACCACCTCAACATCCTCATAGAGCTCGGGCCACTGCTTGATGGCCTCCAGAATCACCGCGCCACCCCGGGAATGGCCGTGTAGCCGGATGTTCTCGGTGGTGGGCAGATTGGAGAGAGCCTGGTTGAGAATGCAGGCGTCGTACTCGATGGTGCCCTCGAGCTGCTTGATGGGCACTTCCCACTCCGGTGTCTCCGGAGTCACGCCATTCACCGGGATGTGGTAGTTGCTGCAGGTCAGCAAAATCAGTTCGGTGGTGGGCGCTTCGTAGGCCTGCGTGAAGTAACAGTGGTTTTCCAGAAAACCGTGCACGCCGATAACGGTCTGTTCAGCCGCACCGCTGTGGTTGCGAACGGAGACCGCGCCCTTGCCAACGCGATAGACCCGCCCGGAGAACATTTCCGAGTAGGCGCTCTCAATCGGTTTTATCAGCTTTCGAACGTGACTGGCTTTCATAACGGTTCTCCCACCCGGCACGGCAATGGCCTGTTTTTGGAATTCGAAGGTGCCGGTGACCTTGTTGTACCCCAACCGCCGGTTTCGCGTATTGGCGCTGCTAACCGGTTTTACGACGTTCCAGGGCCAATCGATGACTGTCGGCGGCACTGGTGCGGGGCGTTTAATAACCATTGCATCAAGGCTTATAACCAGTATAGGGCTGAAGGGTTACCTTCGTGTAATTTTTTGTAACCGTGCGCGCCGATGCGAGATATGGAGCCGATGGGGCATGTCTGGCACAATGCGGAGTTCGGTTTTTACTTACCTCCACCACTTCTCCGGGGACGTTCGGGTTTGAGTCACGAGCAATCGCATCTCCTGTTGCCGTCGGATTCGGCCTGGCTGGCGCTGGAACGTCCGGACAACCCCATGACCATCACCGTCATGCTCCGGGTGGAAGATCTCACTGCGGAGCGCTTTCGGGAGTTCCTACAAATCTACTGGATGGCGTGGGAGCGATTCCGGTACCTGCCAGTTAAACGGGCACCGGGATGGTGGTGGCAGGCGGATCCCACCTTTGATGTCCGGCACCATCTCGATGTCGTACTGGATCGCTTCTCGCCCGATGCCCTTCGGGAGTGGGTCTCGGCCCGCCTGAACCAGCCGCTGCCCCTGTATCGCCCCCTGTGGAAATTCTGGCTGGCACCCAACGCCGAGGGCGGTGCCGCGTTGTTGCTGCGCATTCACCACTGTTACGCCGACGGTCTTTCACTGCTTGGCATCTTTGACCGTCTGTGCCCGCCATCACCCCGCCAGCATCCGGCCATCTATGGGGCACCTCAGGAGGCCGATCTGGCCCGGTGGACCGCCGCTGCGAAGGTCTGGCTTGAGCGACTGGTGGCTTCCGGCGGCGCCGGAGGGGCTTCGGAAGAGGTCGATTCAGAGCCGCAACCGACCGGGGGCAACCAGTGGCAGCAGGCCACTCGATTGCTCGAGCGCATGGGAGAGCAGGGCCTGAAACTGGTTCACGAATGCTCGGAGTTTCTGGTGCAACCGGATGATACCGAGAGTGACCTGAGGCGACCGCTGCTGGGTCGCCGCCACTGCCGATGGTCGCAGCCGGTTCCCCTGGCCCGTTTCCGGGACATCGCCAGGGCCACCAACGTCACCATCAACGATGTGTTGCTCAGCTGCGTGGCTGCGGCGGTAAGGACCCGCCTGGGCATTGACGGCGACGATCTCGAAGAAGCCATCCTGCACGCGGCGGTGCCAGTAGACATTCGCAGCCGGCTGCCCGGCGAGCTCCGGCCGGGCGCGGGCGAGTTGGGCAACTACTTCGGAACAGTGTTCGTGCCGCTGCCGGTGGATGGCGAGAGCCCCCTGGAACGGCTGTATCGCATCAAACACGAGACCCGTCGCCTGAAGAAAAGCTGGCAACCCGGCATTGCCTGGGGCCTGGCGGCGAGCGCCTCGGCGATCCCGGAACCCTGGCGGGAGCCGGTGGCGGATGTCTTCTACCGCAAGGCCAGCGCCGTGGTGTCCAATGTGCCGGGTACGCCCGAGCCTCGCTACATGGCCGGCTGCCGGATTACCGAACAGATGTTCTGGGTGCCCCAGGCCGGGGATATTGGCCTGGGCATCAGCATCGTCAGTTACGCCGGGCAGGTGCAGTTTGGTGTGGTGGCCGATGAAGCCGTGATGGCCGACCCGGAAGCCTTCCTTGATGACTGCCTGCAGGAGCTGGCCCGGTTTCCAGGCTAAAAACCGGCCAGGTCGTACTCCCAAAGTTTCATTCCCCATGCCTCCCAAATGAGCAGAAAACCTGCTCCCTCGAAGCATTTTCCCCTTCTGGTGCATCACCGACCATGGAATTCAGGCGACAGACCACGCCTGGAGCGCCCGGATGTCCCGGGTCTCCGATCCCAGATTTCCAAAAACAACCGGGGGAACTATGAAAAACAACAACTTCAGAAAGTCAGGGTTGGCCATCGCCATGGCCGCCGCCATGGGTGCCAGTACCGGCGCCAGCGCGGCCGTTGAACTGTATAACCAGGACGGCACCAGCTTTTCCGTGGACGGCTATTTCAACGCGTTCTATGTCAACCGTGACGACAAACTGAACGACGTGCGCGATTCGCGCATCAAGATGGGCTTTCTGCCCAACACCATCGGCTTCAACTTCAGCAAGGAGATGGGCGATCTGACCCTGGGGGGGCGCTCTTCCTTCTGGACCACGATTAACGACAGCCTGGATGCCCCGACTGACACCGCCATCGACGTGCGGCAGTTCTACGCCACGGTCGACGGCGATTTCGGCCAGGTGCTGATCGGTAAGGATTTCGGCCTCTACGCCCGCTCCAACATCTTCCTGGATGAGATCCTGATGGGCTTCGGTTCACCGGGTTTGGCTCCGGGTGGAGTGTCCTTTGGCAACATCCGTGCGGGCTACCCTTACCCGACGCCGTCTGCCCAGATTACCTACCGCTCGCCGGACATGAGTGGCCTGAAGGTTGCGGCCGGCGTGCTGGATCCTGCAAACACGGTAACGGGCGCCAACGATGAAAACTCAGCGCCTCGTTTCGAGTCCGAAATAACCTACAACGCCAACCTGAACAACGTGGCCCTCACCGGCTGGGTGAACGGTCGCTACCAGTCCGCCGAGAACGGCAACACCACGGTCGACAGCACTGGCCTTGGCTACGGTGTGAAGGCCTCAATGGCAGGTCTCACTCTGGCTGCATCAGGATTTACCTCAAAAGGTGACAATCCGATTCTGATCGTAAACGGTGCGGTGCCTGAAGACGATGCCGATGGCTTCCTCGTTCAGGGCTCCTACGCTTTTGGCGCCAACCGCATTGTGCTGTCCTACGGTGAGACCGATGCCGAGATTCTGAATCTTGAAACCGAAAACACCACCGTGGGCTTCTTCCATGATGTGAACAGCAACTTCAAGCTGGTTGCCGAATACAACATGTACGAAGACAACAACCGCACCACCGGTGCCACCACCACCGAGGCGGACACCATCGCCCTCGGCGCCATCGTGATGTTCTGAGCCAACAGGCGCTGCCGGTGGCAGGACGCCGCCGGTAGCGACCGTCGGTCTAAGACTAAAGTGCCGGTTTGCCACCCGTGAAACCGGCAGCGCCACCAGGCATTGATTCAGGAGGTTGTTTAATCAATGGCTTATGATCGTTTTGGCGCGCCTATTAAAAGCACTGAAGTCGCATTGGCTGGCGTTGCGGATGCCGTAGAATCGAAGAGAAATCATCGGTTCAAGGGATCGGCGTTCATGAAGCCAGCAACGACCCTGCCTGCGGTCCGGGTAGCGAGCTCTAACGTTCGAGATCCGATGTTGGCCGCTACCAATCTTGCCAGCCAGCTTAGCCACGAACACCTCGGCTGTGTGCTGTTTTTCTGTTCCGCCGAATACGACCTCGGGCGCCTTGGTATTGCGCTGGAGCACGTTTTTCAGGGAGTTCGGGTGTGCGGGTGCACCTCCGCTGGTGAAATCACTCCGGAGGGCTATGGCCGGGGCTGCATTACCGCCATTGGTTTTGACCGCCGCTATTTCGCCATCGACTGTGCGCTGATCCGCGAGCTGGACCGGTTTACCCTGCAGGATGCCCAGGGCGTGATCGATGGCCTGCTTGCAACCTGCCGCGATGCCCGGCTGGCGCCGATCAAGGGCAATACCTTTGCCATCACGCTGCTGGATGGGTTGTCCAGTCGAGAGGAACTGGTGCTGGCGACCCTGAATTCGGCCTTGGGCACCATTCCCCAGTTCGGCGGCTCCGCTGGCGATGACGAGCGTCTTGCCAATACCCATGTGTTCTACGAGGGCCAGTTTCACACCGGCGCCGCCACCGTGCTGCTGGTAAACACGCCGCTGGATTTCCGGGTGTTCTCCACCCATCACATGGTTGAACGTAACGAGAAGCTGGTCGTGACGGAAGCCTGCGCCGAGAGCCGCACCGTTTATGAACTGAATGCAGAACCGGCGGCCGAAGCCTATGCCCGCGCCGTGGGCGTGGATGTGAAGGACCTGGATCGCAAGGTATTTGCGCTCAGGCCCATGGGTGTGAAGATCGGCGGCCACTATTTTGTCCGCTCGGTACAGCGGGTGAATCCGGACAAGAGCCTGACGTTCTATTGCGCGGTGGAAACCGGCATCGTGATGACGGCCATGGCGCCAGAGTCGCTGCTCGACAGCGTCCGGGCCCAGATCGAGGCGTCCGAGCGGGTGGTGGGTCCGCCTTTGGTCACCATCGGTTGCGACTGTTTCCTGCGGCGCCTGGAAGCCGAACTGACCGGAGAAGTGGATGCGGTCTCGGAGTTCCTGCGGCATCACAAGGTAATCGGCTTCAACACCTACGGCGAACAGTTCGACGGCATGCACATCAACCAGACGTTCACGGGGGTGGTCATTGGCCAGCCTGATGTCCATTACGGACAAGACTGAACGCTCCGCCGGCGATGATCGGGACCGGCGCATTGCCGAACTCGAGGCCGAGAACGAACGACTCCGGCGGATTCGCGACGCGCTGATTGTGCGCGTGGAATCCGGCTCTGCCCACAAACCAGAGCCCTACGCTGCGTTTGAACACTCCGTTGTGCTGGCGGAGCAGGTGCGGGAGCGCACCGAGGCCCTGAACCAGGCCATGGACGAACTCAAGGGCAGCAACAAGGCCCTGAACCGGGCCCGGGAAGAGGCTGAAACCACCCGCCAGCGCCTCAGCGACGCCATTGAAAGCATCGCCGATGGCTTTGTGCTGTTCGATCGCCAGCACCGCCTGATCCAGAGCAACAGCCGGTTCCGCAGTTACTGGCGTCATTCCGGCCTGGAGGCACCCCAGGCCGGTACCTCCGTAACCGATGTAAAGGCCCAGGCGGTCAGCTCGGGACTCATTGTTGAGGAACACAGCCACCCGGACTCCGAGGGCGTGGTGTTCCTGCTCTCCAACGACCGCTGGGTCCAGATGACCGAGCGGCCCACCCGGGAAGGCGGCCTCGTGGTGCTCTACTCGGACATCACCGATGTCAAGAACAGCGAAATGGCGCGGCGCATCAAGGCCCTGGAAGAGAGTGAGCGCTGGATCCGGGTGGTGACCGACCACGTGCCCGCACTGATTGCCTATGTCGGTGCCGACATGACCATCCAGTTCTGCAACAAGGTCTATGAGAGCTGGTACGGCCGCCGGGGTGAATCGCCCCTGGGCAAGCGTCTGAACCAGATCCACTCGCCGGAGTTCTATCAGCGTCTGCTGCCGCAGATTCTCGAGGTGATGGACGGCAACAACGTAACCTTCGAGTTTGAGGAAACCGGCGAACTCGGGGACACCCGCTACATGCTGCGTTCCTACGTGCCCAATTTTGATGAGCAGGGCGATATCATAGGCTTTTTCGTGTTGATCCGTGATATCACTGATCGTCGCAAGACCGCGCTGGCCCTGGAACAGGCCTATGACAACCTGGAGCGGCGGGTGAAGGAACGCACGGCCGCACTGACCGGGCTCAACAACCAGCTGCGCCAGGAAATTACCGAGCGTGCGGCTGTGGAAGCCCGGTTGCGGGATGCCAAGCTGGAAGCCGAGCGGGCCAATCTTTCGAAAACCAAATTCCTGGCCGCAGTCAGTCACGACCTGCTGCAACCGCTGAACGCCGCCCGGCTGTTTACCAGTGCCCTGCTTGAGCAGTCCTTCGGTCCCAAGGCGGAAGGGCTGGTGCGCTCGGTGAGCACGTCTCTGGACGATGTGGAAAATCTGCTGGGGACCCTGGTGGATATTTCCAAACTCGACGCCGGGGTGATCAAACCCGACGTCACGGCCTTTGACCTGCGGGACCTGCTCAACAACATTGCCCGGGAATTCCGGCAGATGGCCATGGCTGAGGGGTTACAGCTGGATTTTGTGGCCAGTTCGGCAATCGTGGAATCCGACTCACAGCTGCTGGCGAGAATACTCCGGAACTTCCTCACCAACGCCATCCGCTACACCGGCGATGGCCGTATCCTGCTGGGTTGCCGGCGGCGGAAAGACCACGTTCTGTTGCAGGTCTGGGACACGGGCCCGGGGATTCCGGAGGACAAGCTCACCGAGATCTTCCAGGAGTTCAAGCGCATTCGCCCGGCCGGCTCGCAGCCCGACAAGGGGCTTGGCCTCGGACTGGCGATCGTCGACAAGATCTCGCGGATGCTAGGCCATGAGGTAACGGTGTCCTCACTAGAGGGCAAAGGTTCGGTGTTCAGCGTCCGGGTGCCGATTGGCCGACTCAAGCCCAGGCAACCGTCCGCCGACCAGGACAGGGCGCTGACATTCAATGCCGGGCTGGGTGGCGCCCGCATCTGGGTAATCGATAATGACCGGTCTATCTGCGAGGGCATGAAAACCCTGCTGGAAGGTTGGGACTGCCAGGTGGTGACGGCGGTGTCGCTGGACGATCTTGAGCGCCAGTTGAACCCGGCCACCGGGGCGGTGGACCTGATACTGGCCGATTACCATCTTGATAACGATGAGAACGGCGTGGATGTGGTGGCGCGGATCAATGGCCGCCGCCGCTGCCCGGCCCCGGTGGTCATGATCACCGCCAACTACACCAATGAGCTCAAGCAGCATATCCGCGAGTTGGGGTATCTGTTGATGAACAAGCCGGTGAAGCCCCTTAAGTTACGCAGTGCGTTGAGTCATCTACTTAGAAGCTGAGACTGACGATAGGTGTCGGATTACGGCTGCGCCTAATCCGACCTACGCGGGGATGAGTACTCAAAAGGTAGGTCGGATTAGCCAACGGCGTAATCCGACAACCACTGCGCGGGGATGATTGCTCAAAAAGGTAGGTCGGATTAGCCAACGGCGTAATCCGACAAACCCGCAACCTTACCGCTTCAGATACTGACTGAAATCCACATCGCTGGCAGACAGTATCGCCTGCACCCGGTTATGCACGCCGAGCTTGCGCAGTATGGCCGAGACATGGGCCTTCACGGTGGTCTCGGCAATGTTCAGGTTGTAGGCAATCTGCTTGTTGGATTCGCCTTTGGACATGCGCTCCAGCACCAGCAGCTGGCGGCGTGTCAGGGAATTGAGCAGCTCCGGTGAAATCGGATTGTCTTCGTGCCGGCTCCGGCGGCTGTTGCTTTCCTTGCCGGTACGGATGATGTCGGACGGCAGGTACACGTTGCCGTTCAGGATCTGCTGTATGGCCTCGGTCATCTGGGCCCGGGGCGAGGATTTGGTGATAAAGCCGCAGGCGCCGTAGGTAATGGCCTGCAGCACAACCTGCTTGTCTTCCTCGGCGGAGACAATGACCACGGGAATGGTCGGTGCCTCATTGCGCAGGCTGATCAGGCCATTAAGACCGTGCATGCCCGGCATGTTCAGGTCCAGCAGAATCAGATCCAGATCGTCATTGTCGCGGGTTATGTCCAGGGCGCTGTCCAGATCAGCGGTCTCGATGATCTCACTGCCCTCGAAACCGGACGCTATGACACTGCTGATGGCCTCCCGGAACAGCGGGTGGTCGTCGGCAATCAGGATCTTGTAAGCCGGCTCCATGGATGCGTTTACCTGTTTGTTGTCAGTATCGGGGATGGCTTCTGAACCATGATAGCGGTTTTCAGAGGTGTGTTGGCGGTTTTTGGGCGCGGAGAGTTCGGCAGAGGGTACGGCATCGAGCTCGTTAAGCATGGCGGCCTCCTGTGCAGAGAATCCCCGGTAACGGACCTGATTCCCTGGTTATTATTGCGATGGTTTCATTACACGCCATCTTGGTCTCCGGTTGAATGCGACCATCGCACCAAAAAACAGGCACCAAAGTACTATTCTTGCCGGCCTGTGGGCTTCGTATCGTGGTTTTATGAGCCTGCATCCAACAACAACGCCTGTGTCCCGAATCTCTCTCGCCGATCTCTGGTTCGCGAAGGGAATGGCCGCTCTGCTGTGTCTTCTCCTGAGTCTTGCCGGCAGTGTCCAGGCCCGGGAAGCCGCGTCTGGTCTTCCCCTACTGTCTGTCAGCGTGCTGCAGTTTGGCACGGCGCATTGGGAACTGGATCACATCCTTCACCGTGGGTTGGACCGTGCGCACGGCTACCGGCTGGTGCTGCAGCCGGTCGCCAACCTGCCGGCCTCCAGGCTGGCGGTGACCAGTGGCTCGGTGAATGGCGCCGTGGCCGACCTGCTGTGGGCGCAGTCGCGGTTCGAGGCGGGCACTCCCTATCTTTATCTGCCGTTTTCGTCCCAGATCGGCGAGATCGTGGTCGCGGAGTCCTCGCCAATCCTCTCGGTCGCCGATCTGGCGGGCAAGCGCATTGGTGTCGCCGGTGGGCCGGACAGCAAGGGCTGGATTCTGCTCAAAAAAGTCGCGCAGCAGCAGGGCATTGACCTGGAAGCCTCTGCGCAGATCCAGTATGCCGCGCCGCCGCTGTTGAGCCAGGCGCTCATGCGGGGGCAGGTGGATGTGATTGTTACCTACTGGCATTTCGCCGCCCGGCTCACGGGCGAGGGCGGCTGGCGGTCGGCGTTCGGCATGGCGGACCTGCTGACAGAGCTGAAACTGGATCGCAATTTGCCGGTGCTCGGGTACGTTTTCCCGGCGGCGTGGGCGAGCAAGCATCGGTCACTGATCGATGGGTTCGCAGCCTCCCTGGCCGAGGCCAAAGCCGAGCTGGCGGCCGGCGAAGGACCATGGCAGAGGCTGCGGCCATTGATGGGGCATCCCGGGGAGGGCGTATTCACGGCATTGCGGGAGGGCTTTGTCGCCGGCACTCCGGCCCCGCAAACGGCCCCGCGAATTGCCGATCTGCAGCGTTTGATGACCCTCACCGGCGCCGATCCGGACAACCTTATGCCGGCCAACCTGTTTTACCGGAGGCAGCCGTGAAAGGCCGCGCCGGCCGCCCGCCGCTCTGGAGCTACTGGATCGTTCTGCCATCGTTTGTCGTGATCTGGGCATTGGTGGCCTGGCAGTTTCAGTCGCCCTTGTTGCCAACGCCCCTGAACGTTCTGGACACCCTGATTCGTGAATCGGCGACGGGCGAGCTCTGGCATCATCTGGGCGCGACCCTCGCGCGCGTGGTGATCGCCTTTATCCTGGCCATGGTCATTGGCACCGCCATCGGCATCGTCATGGGGCGGTCGCAAACCACCAATGCCCTGTTCGACCCCTTGCTGGTGCTGCTGCTGAATCTGCCGGCCCTGGTCACCATCATCCTGATGTACGTGTGGTTTGGCCTGGTGGAAGTAGCCGCGGTGATGGCGGTGGTGATCAACAAGGTTCCGAATGTTGCGGTCACCGTGCGGGAGGGCGCCCGCAGCCTCGACCACCGGCTGGAGGAAATGGCCACCGTTTATCGGTTCACCCGCTGGCAACGGCTGCGGGAAGTGTGGATGCCGCAGCTGTTCCCCTACCTGATGGCCGCAACCCGGGGCGGGTTGGCCCTGATCTGGAAAATCGTGCTGGTGGTGGAACTTCTGGGTCGCTCCAGCGGCGTCGGTTTCCAGCTGCACATGGCCTTTCAGGTGTTCGACGTGGCTGCCATCCTCGCCTACAGCCTGGCCTTTATCGTTGTGGTTCAACTCATTGAGCTGGCCATCCTCCAGCCTCTCGAACGCAGGTCCAGTCGCTGGCGTCAGCCGGAGGTGGCACATGCTTGAGCTGAGAATAGAGGGTCGCAGTTTTGGCTTGCCGGTGCTTGGGGAGGTGTTCTCTACCATCAACCGCGGTGACCGCATTTGCCTCCTTGGTCCTTCAGGCATTGGCAAAACGACCTTGCTAAACGCCATCGCCGGACTCGATCAGTCGTTGCAAGGTCCTGCTGTTGTTGGAAGAGAAAAGCTGCGGATCGGCTATCTGTTTCAGGAACATCGGTTGCTACCTTGGCGGACCTTGATGGCCAACCTAAAACTTGTGGGTGCCAGCGAGGCAGAAGCTCAGAAACTTCTGACTGACGTTGGACTGCAGGACTATGCCAGTTATTTGCCCGACCAGCTGTCACTTGGCATGGCCCGACGAGCAGCCCTCGCACGCTGCCTGGCAGTAAAACCGGATCTGCTGCTGCTTGATGAGCCCTTTGCCTCTCTGGATCCGGTGATGGCCAGCGACCTGAAACTATTGATCGCCAGCATTCTGGACGACCATCCAGATATGGCCATGATCTGTGTGACGCACGATGGCCAGGATGTGGAAATTTTGGCGAACCGGCTTTGGTATCTAGACGGCAAGCCGGCTCGGTTGCGATGGGATAATCATGTTGGTGTGTCGGGGTTGATTGGGGGGGTGCTCCGGCGGCTTCGTGGCGAATCAGAGGGTGCGTCGTAGTGAAACCTTTTAAACCCCCGGAGGCATTTATGAAACTCCAATACGCTAGAAAATTGACAGTCATGGCCGTGAGTTTTTGGCTGTTGCCTTCGTTTGCCCTGTATGCAGACGAATCGGAACAGCAAATGGGCGTGGCTCGCGAGATGGTTCAAGTGCTTGAGGCCTATGCTGTTTATAAGATGGGCCAGTATGATCTGGCTTTCGAGCGCTACCAGACGCTTGCAGAATCGGGAAGCCACCAGGGAATCTACAATCTGGCGAATATGTACGCGAATGGTTTGGGTGTGGAGCAAAGTGATGCCAAGGCATTCGAGTGGTATTTGAAAGGTGCAAAAGCCGGCGACAGACTATGTATGCATGCAGTGGCACAAGCTTATGCTCAGGGCATAGGCACCGAAGCAGACCCGATCTTGGCCGATTTTTGGCGAGCAAAGGCAGCATTGGAATCTGATGAGTAACGCTGATCTCCCGGGTTATGAGTTTGCCAGTATCCTGGTGCGCTGAGGTTTAAACCCGGCCGTCGCGAGCAGGGATAAGACGACAGTCACCGTTGCTGTAATGCCATAGGCCACCGGATTCCATTCCAGATACAGTGAGAATCGTATCGCTTCAACGGCGTGGGTAAACGGATTGAACTGGCAGATCCAGTACAGCCAGGGACTGGCTTCGTTCATGCGCCAAAGCGGATAGAGCGCCGAGGACATGAAGAACATCGGGAAGATGACAAAGTTCATCACCCCGGCAAAATTCTCCAGTTGCTTGATCCAGGTGGCGATCAGCAGCCCCAGAGCACCCAGCATCAGGCTGGTAAGGATCAGCGCCGGCAGCACCGCCAGGTAACCCCACAGCGGCGGCTCCACATCCACCAGCAGCGCCAGCAGCAGGAACACATACACCTGGCCAATGGACACAACCCCCATGGCCAGGAGTTTGGTCACCAGCAGGAAGGGTCGTGGAAGGGGGCTCATCAGCAGTACCCGCATGCTGCCCAGCTCCCGGTCGTACACCATCGACAGCGCGCCCTGCATGCTGTTGAACAGGATGATCATGCCGCACAGGCCGGGAGCGATGTAGGTCTCGTACGTGATGTAGGTGTCATAGGGCGGGATGATGGAAATACCCAGCACCGCCCGGAAACCGGCGGCAAACACCACCAGCCACAGCAGTGGCCGAACCAGAGCGCTGGCAAAACGGGTGCGCTGTTGCCAGAAGCGCAGCCATTCCCGCGTCTGGATGCCGATAAAACAGTGCCAGTAATGCGCGGGTTTCATATCAGCCGGCTCCGGTCAGGGCATGGAAAGTTTCGGCCAGATCGCGGGTACCTTCTGCCTCGCAGATGGCCTGGCCGTTGCCGTCGGCCAGCAGCTGGCCCTGATGCAGGATCAGCACCCGGTCGTCGGCACGGACTTCCTCAATCAGGTGGGTGGCCCAGAGCACGGTCAGTCCGTCTTCATCGCACAGGGTCCGAACGTGCTCGTTGAGGGCCTTGCGGCTTGCCACGTCCAGGCCCACCGTGGGTTCGTCGAGCAATAGTAGCGAGGGCTCATGCAGCAGGGCGCGGGCGATTTCCACCCGCCGGCGGTGGCCGCCGTTGAGCTGGCGGACGGCGTCGTTGGCCCGGTCCAGTAGTTCGAAGCGTTCCAGCTCCCGGTCACCCCGGGCCCTGGCTTGCTTGCGGGACAACCCGTGCAGGGCGGCGTGATACTGCAGGTTCTGGCGAACGGTCAGGTCCAGGTCCAAGGCATTCTGCTGGAACACCACGCCGATCTGGCGCATGGCCTCGGCCGGCTGCTTTTTCAGGGATTGGCCGCCCAGCCGAATATCGCCCTGCTGCAGGGCCAGAAGCCGTGTGAGCAGCCCGAACAGGGTAGACTTGCCGGCGCCGTTGGGCCCGAGCAGGGCGTGAAAACGGCCAGAGGTCAGCGCGAAGCTGACCTCCCGGAGCACTGGCTTGTCGCCGTAGCGAAAGCCGAGGTTGCTCGCTTCGATGGTCATGACGTCGGGTCGATGACCACACCCCAGGGGTAGCGGCCTACCTTGATGGATTTGATGACCTTCAGGTCCTCCACATCGATCACCGACACATCGCCAGAGACGCCGTTGGTGGTGTACAGGTGCTTCTCGTCCTTGTCCAGATCCAGCTGCCAGACCCGGCTGCCCACCAGCAGGTAATCCAGCACCTCGTAGGTCTGGGCATCCACCACCGCCACATGATTGGAGGGGCCCAGCGCCACGAAGGCGTACTTGCCATCGGACGTCAGTTCAATGCCCACCGGCTGCACCCGGTCCTGATTCACGCCCGGCACCTTGAAGGACATCTCGTGGATCTGTTCCAGGTTGTCGACGTCAATGATGTGCACGGTGCCGCCGATTTCTGCGGAGGCCCAGGCAATCTTGCTGTCTTTGGTGAACTCCACGTGGCGCGGGCGCTGGCCGACCACGATGTTTTTCTCGATCTCGAAGGTTTCGGTGTTGATCCAGTGCAGCATGCTGGTGGTTTCCGAGGTGTTCACCGCCCACTTGCCGTCCGGGCTCACCGCCATGCCTTCGGGTTCGATGCCGACGTCGATCTGCGCCAGCACCTCCTTGGTCTCCACATCCACCACCGTGACGATGGCATCGTCCTCGTTGGCGATATACAGGTGCTTGTTGTTCGGGTGCAGTGCAAACTGCTCGGGGTCCTCCCCGGAGGGCAGGGTGTCCACGATCTTGCGGGTGGCCAGGTCCAGTACCTGCACCGTGTCGTCGTCACTGGCGCAGATATAGAGCTTGGTGTAGTCCTTGGAGAGCAGAATGCCCCGGGGGCGCTGGCCGACATCGATGGTTTCAATCACTTCCTGGGTTTCGGTATCGATCACCGACAGGGTGTTGTCCTTCTCGTTGGAGACATAGGCCACGCTGGCCAGAGCCGGTGTCGACAGACCAATCATGGCAGCCAGGGCCGTGCGCTTGATCAGGGTTTTCATCTTTTAGCTCCTTCTTGTTTTAAACGTTCGTAGCCGCTGGGTCAGCCGTTGATCCGGCACTCGCTCTCGGGCCGGTCAAAGCCGAGGGTGTCCAGTTCGGTATTCGGGTGCAGGAAGCCTTCGAACGGGGCGGTCGCCACCAGCCCTCTCGGATGCACCAGCGGAATGGGTTGGCGCATCTGGCCGTTCCAGTCCCGGAAAGTAACCTTGCGGCCCTTGAAGGCGGCCAGTTGGAATTCGTCGCTGAACAGGAAGTTCCGGATCTCAGTTGGATTTGCGGAATTCAGGTCGGTCACGGCAGTACCGATGGCGCGAATGGCTGCCCAGGCGGCGTAGTCTTCGCTGTTCATGTTCCGATCGGCCAGTTCGCGGAACCGGTTCTGCAGTTGCGCTGCGCCCCAGCTCTCCACTACCCGGTGCCAGGTGACCGGCGACATGCCCTGGGTGCCCACCACCGGGCGTGGCAGCCAGGTGTTGAATGGCACGTACTCGCCAAAATCGCCCCGCACATCGGCCACCACCACCGCGTCGTAATCGCTGGCCTGGGTGAAAAGGGGCAACTCTTTCGAGGCGGTGCGACGCAGGTCGGCATCAAAGGTCCAGGGCTTGTCTTCGACGATCTCCAGCCCGAAGCGCTTGGCCGAACGGCGGAAGGCGTCCGCCCAGCCCTTGTCGGCCTCGGTGGGGCCGGTAATCAAGAACACCTCATCCCAGCGTCGCTGGTTCAGCCACTGGCCGAGGGCATCGGTAAGCATCGAATAGCTGGGCATGGTGTGCAGCAGGTTCACGTGGCACTGGCCGGTGCGCAGGGCATCGTCTTTGGCCCCGGCGTTGAAGATCAGAGTGTTGTCGCCGGCCTTTTCGGTGAGGATTTTCAGTGTTGAGGCAGGCGCGTTCACCACGAATAGCTCCAAGCCGTTCTCGCGCATTGAATCAAAGGCCGCGATGGCCGCTTCTTCGGTATCCGCAACATTGCTTTGGAGTGAGTAGGTCTGGCCCAGAAACTTGCCGGTGGTGCTGTTGTCGTTGATGGCCAGTTCGGCGCCCCGCAGACCGGCGTCCTCAGGTTCCGGGATCACATTGGAAAGCACCGGGCCCTGGTCGGGCACCCACTGCAGGTAGCCAATCCGCACGTCCAGCGATTCCGCTTTCAACGGGGTTGCTGCTACCAGGGCAATCAGTGATGTCGCCGCTGTCCGGGTGAGAAAAGACATGGGATTCTCCGGTTTGTTGTTGTGCTTCCAGCTTAGAGAAGGGAAAAAGTCCCGGAAATATTCAGAAAGTAGGAAAGTGGCGGTACTAAAGAACTATTCCGGTGAAATCTGGCGGCTTTAGCATGGATGTAGAGACGCTAAGTACCCGCAACGGATAACAACAATGACCGTATACCGGAAGATTTCCTTGTTGATGCTGGTGGTTTTCCTCCTCATCTACCTGCTTGGGGCGCTGCTCTACACCCAGCAAGCCCGCCATGATGTGCAGCGGGAGCTCGACGGTGTTGCCGGGCTTGCCCAGAGCCTGGCAAGCCCCAAGGGTCTTCCGGACTCCATGGTCAGCAGCATGCGCCACCTGACCCCGGCGGCGAGGATGGAACGCGGGTCCGGAGGAGAAGTACCGGCCTGGTTCTCGGTGCTGATAGCCGGAGAAACGCTCCGGCCTGTGATCAATGGCTGGCGGGTTGATCCCGCCGACGAGGTCGAGGAGATCTGGGAAGGTTTTCTGTTGATCTCGGGTGCTTATGCGATCGGTATGGGGCTTTGTTTTCTGGCGCTGTTCGTGATGGTTCGGCGGGGCATGCGCACGCTTGCCAGCCTGTCCGAGGCCATGGGAGCGGTGTCTGAGGGCCAACTGACGTCCAGACTGCCTCGGCAGGGCGAACAGGAACTGGATGCGCTGGTTTGCCGGTTCAATTTCATGGCCGGGGCGCTGGAATCGGAACAGCAAACGGTGAGCCGTCTGCTCAATGAACTCCTGCAGTTGCAGGATCGGGAGCGCGAACACATTGCCCGGGTGCTGCACGACGATCTCGGCCAGTACCTGACGGGCATTCGGGCCCAGGCTCGCAGTCTGCTCTACGATCCGGACCTCAGCGACCGACAGAAGCAGCAGGCCCGGGATCTGGCCGAACACTGTGAGACTGTCCAGAAACACTTCCGGCACCTGCTGCAGGAGCTGCACCCCCTGGTGATGGAGCAGCTGGGCCTCGGCAGTGCCATTCGCCATCTGACCGAGCAATGGCAACAGCTCAGCGGGCTTGAATGTCGCCTGGCCATGGACGAGCGCCTGCCCGATTTCACCGGTGAGCAGCAGACCCATCTGTACCGCTTCCTGCAGGAAGCCCTGAACAACATTTCCCGTCATGCAAAAGCTTCCTGCGCCACGCTGGCCGTTGCCCGCAATGATAACGAGCTGAGCATCGAGTTGCGCGATGATGGCGTGGGCAATGATCAACTGCCCGGCAATGCCGGCCTGGGCGTGCGTTCCATGTGCGAGCGAGCCCGCTGCCTGGGGGGCGAAGTGAAGTTTCTGAGCCGATTGGGCGAGGGAACCCGAATCCGGCTGGCCGTGCCGCTGACTCCAGGTACCGGAGGTGTTTCATGAAACTGATGATTGTGGATGACCACCAGGTCGTGCGACAGGGCATTGCCAATCTTTTGCGCTCCATGCTGCCGGCAGTGGCCATCACCGAGGTCGACAACGGTCAGGATGCCGTTGCCCGCTATGGCGAGCTGCGGCCCGACGTGGTGCTGTTAGATATGGGGCTGCCCGATATCTCCGGGCTGGAGGTCGGGCGTCGACTGCGCCAGCGCTGGCGGGGAGCCGCGATCCTGTTCTTCACCATGCACGATGAGTTGCCCATGGTGCGTCAGGCGCTGGACGTAGGTGGGCTCGGTTTTGTATCCAAGAGCTGCGCGCCCGAGGAACTTGCGGAAGCTGTAAAGCGGGTGGCATCGGGTCAACCGTACATCGAGCATCCGATTGCCACGCGCTTGGCGATGAATCAGGAGCGGCCGGTCGATCACCGCCTCCGGGATATGACCCAGCGGGAGATGGAAGTATTGCTGATGTACGCCAGAGGGGAGAGTTTGGGCGGAATTGCAGAACGCCTGTGTGTGAGCAGTAAGACGGTATCCAACCATCTGGCCGGACTGAAAAGCAAGTTGCAGGTGTCCTCGTCAGTGGAGTTAATTCATCTGGCGGTGGATGCCGGCCTGATACGCTATGGTCAGTTGGAGGAAGCAAGGCGGGTCTGAGCCCGCCCCGGATCACCAGTCAAAGGGGCAGGCTGTGCAGCCTTCCATGTAAGTGCCCTCGAAGGTGGCATAGTGGATGCGGCTTCCGGTCAGGTCCGCGTGTGCCAGATTGGCCAGCCCCAGCTTGGCTTCCTGAAGGTTTGCCCCCCTCAGGTTGGCTCCCTCCAGATTGGCCTTCGGCATCCAGGAAATCTCGAAACTGCTGAATGGCATGGTGGCGTTGACCAGCGTGGCGCCGGAAAAACGGGAGAAGTCGAAGTTCGCACCGGTCAGATCCGCGCCGCTGAAGTCCGCACCCTGGGCGAACAGGTATTCGCCCTGCATTCCCTGTAACCGGGCATTTTTCAGTGACGCGCCTCGCATGCTGGCCCGGTACACCTGAAGGCGGTATCCGGTGACGTTGTCGAGGTTAGCCCCGTCTAGATTGGCGCCTCTCAAACTGGTGTGGCTGAGGTTAGCGCCGGACAGGTTGGCACCGCGGAAGTTGGCGGAGCGAAGATCCATATTCGACAGATCCACGCCCTGAAGATCAGCGCCCGGGCAACTGGTTTCCCGCTCCAGTTTGCAGCCGTTGATGACCGGAGCTTGCTCAAGGTCGGCCATATAGTCGCCGGCGAAAACCGGTGTAAAAGCGAGAAGAAGTGAGGCTGTTGCGATAGGTCTCATGGGTTCACTCCCGAATCGATGGTAAAAAAGGGCCTGGCGAGACGCCAGGCCCGAGCCGGAGAAACGTTAGCGGGAAGCCTGTGCCCAGGAGGGCATCTTGAATACCCAGAATGACCCGCCCTGGGAAATGGGCTTGGTCAGTTCGGCCATGTCGCCACCCCAGAGCGGAACTGCACCGCCGTAGCCGGAGGCAACCCCGATGTACTGTTCGCCGTCCATCTCCCAAGTGATCGGAGAGGAGATGATTCCCGAGCCCGTCTGGAACTTCCACAGCTCTTCTCCGGTTTCAGCATCGAACGCCTTCAGGAAGCCGTCGCCGGTACCGGTGAACACCAGACCACCCTTGGTAGTCAGTACGCCGGCCCAAAGTGGCAACCGTTCCTTGTGCTCCCACTCGATCTCACCGGTAAGTGGATTCATGGCGCGAAGGATGCCTACATGGTCGTCATACATGCGCTTGATCCGGAACCCCTGACCCAGATAGGCGGCCCCTTTCTTATAGGTGACTTCCTCAGTCCAGTAATCCTCTTTCCAGTGGTTGGCCGGGACGTAGAACAGCCCGGTATCCTGGCTGTATGCCATCGGGTTCCAGTTCTTGCCGCCGAGGAAAGGCGGAGATACTTCAATGGCCTCACCACGGGTTTCGCCTTCAGCAACTTTGGGTGGGCGTTGACCTTCCACTTCCACGGGTCGACCATCCTCCCCGATTCGTTCGGCCCAGGTAATGTTGTCCACGAACGGGAAGCCTTTCTTGAACTCGCCGTTTTCGCGGTCGACGACATAGAAGAAGCCGTTGCGGTCGGCGTGGGCCGTAGCTTTTACGGTTTCGCCGTTGTCATCGTATTCAAACAGCACCAGCTCGTTGTTGCCGGAAAAGTCCCAGGCATCGTTCGGCGTGTGTTGGTAGAACCACTTCACTTCGCCGGTAGTGGGATCTACGCCCACCTGACCTGAGGTGTAAAGGTTATCGTAGTCGGCAGGGTCACCGCCGGGTGATGTGCGCTTCCAGGTATTCCAGGGTGCGGGGTTGCCGGCACCAATGATGATGGTGTTGGTCTCAGCATCGAAGCTGGCGCTTTGCCAGGGGGCGCCGCCGCCATGACTCCAGGCCTCCACCTTGCCGGTTTCGGTGTTGGGGTCATCCGGCCAGCTGGGTGCGCGGGGGTCGCCGGTGGGGGTGCTCTTTTCGCCGTTCAGGCGGCCATAGTGGCCTTCAACGAACGGGCGCATCCAGATTTCCTTGCCGGTATCGGGATCCCGCGCAAACAGCTTTCCGACAACGCCGAACTCATCACCGGAGGAGCCGTGAATCAGCAGTACCTTGCCGGTTTTTTGATCTTTTACCAGAGTGGGGGCGCCGGTCATGGTGTATCCGGCTTCATGGTCAGCGAACTTTTCTCGCCACACAACTTTGCCGGTGTCTTTGTTCAGGGCAACGATGCCGGCATCCAGGGTGCCAAAGAACACCTTGTCACCGAAAATGGCTGCGCCTCGGTTGACCACGTCGCAGCAGGGACGGATACCCTCGGGAAGGCGATGGGAGTATTCCCAGAGACGCTCACCGGTCTTGGCGTCCAGGGCGAAAAGGCGAGAGTAGGAGCCAGTAACATAGACCACACCATCATGAACCAGTGCCTGGGATTCCTGGCCCCGCTGTTTTTCATCGCCGAACGAGAACGACCACGCTGGAACCAGGCGCTCGACGTTATCCCGGTTAATGGTGGTCATGGGGCTGTAGCGTTGTGCCTTGGGGCCAATGCCGTATCCGAGAACGTTCTCAGGTGTTTGCGCGTCATTGGCAATGTCGTCCCAGGTCACGTCTTTGGCGTGAACCTGGCTGGCCAGTCCGGCCGCTGAGCTCAGAGCCAGGGCCAATCCGATCCCGCGAAGCAGCGGGTGTTTGCGTGTCTTGATGTTCATAGTCTTTCCCCTTGGTTTTTGTTGTAACCATTGTCTTGCCCATGGCATCGACGCCCCGAGTATTGGCGCAGGCGGACTTTGATGGCGACGGAAAAACCCACTTCCAGTGCGGGAAAAAATCCGTAAAAACCGGGAAAAAATCCCGAACCGCCTCCTTCTTCATGAAAGTTGGTCGGTTTCCCGTTCTTGCTGAGGGATCTCGTGCTTTGGCCTTCGCTCCAACCATCTACTACCAAGGAACTAAGTCAAAAACCCCAAAGTGGCATTCGGATTGGAGAAGAGCATTCCTAGACTGGATATCAGCAAGTTGGCAACTGACAAATCCAATAGCCAACCACGGGGAATCCAATAACAGAGGTAAGACCAATGGCAATGTCCTTTTCACTCAAAGCAATCGTGGCTTCGGCCATGCTTGGCCTGGCCGGCTTTGCTATCGCGCACGGCAATGTCACACCACAGGAAGTGGATACGGGCAATCTGCCGGAACTGGGGGATGACGTCCGCGCCGAGAATCCTTTCCGCGAAGGTAACGAGTTTGGCGAGTTCAACGCTCAGGCCATCAAAATCGGTGAGAGTGCTTACGCTGGCAACTGCGCCGCTTGTCATGGTATCCGCGCCATGTCCGGTGGGCTGACGCCGGACCTTCGGGAACTCACCGAATGGGACGACGAGTACTACATCGGCCGGGTGATGAATGGCACCGATCGTGGCATGCCATCCTGGAAGAAAAGCATGGATCAGAATGCCATGTGGGCAATCCGCACGTATGTGGAATCGCTGCCTAAGCCGGAATAACCGTTGCGGCGTCTACCAAAACGTATGCCTGAATTCGGGTCGGCCTTGTGCCGGCCCTTCGTCGTTGGGAGATAACAATGAAAACACTGACTCGAATGCTTGCCCTTTTGCTGTTTGCCCAGGTCGTCCTGGCTCAGGAGGTTAACGACGGAAACGAATTGCTCAATCGACCGGCGGAGCGCACCTACGACATCATCCTGGATTCCGGCTATCTGAAAGTCGGTGTCTACGAGAATTTCCCACCGTACTCCTACGAGGTGGATGGTGAGCCCAGGGGCATCGACGTCGAACTCGGTCGCCGGATTGCCGAGGAAATGGGCGTGGAATTCAAAGTCCACTGGATCACCCCGGATGAAAACCTCGGAGACGATCTGCGCAACAACGTCTGGAAAGGGCACTACCTGGCCAAGCAGCGGCTCGCCGATGTGATGCTCCGGGTGCCGTACGACAAGACCTACGCCTACATGCAGGATTCCACCGGCGAGTACATCAACGAACAGGTCGTTCTGTTCGGCCCATATCAGCAGGAAACCTGGCAGATTGCCTATAACCCCGAAAAGCTCGATAGCGTCGAAACCGTGGCGGTGTTCCAGTACAACCCGATCGGCGTTGAGATCGACACCCTTCCCGACTTTTACCTGACTTCCGCGTTTGGCGGCCGCATGCGGGACAAGGTGCGTCACTACCACAAAGTTGCTGAAGCCTTCGAGGCACTGCGCAAGGGCGAGGTGAGTGCCGTCATGGCCATGCGTTCGGAGATTGATCACGAACTGGCAAAGCCCGAGAACGAGGGGTTCAAAGCGGCCAGTAACGGTTTTCCGGGCATCGGCAAACAGGTGTGGGATGTCGGTATGGCCATCAAGCATACCCATCGGCAACTGGGTTATGCCCTCGAAGCCATTGTCGACAGGCTGGTGAAAACCGGCGAGATGAACGAGCTGATGGCCGCCCAGAATCTTCGCTACAGCGTGCCGGGCTATTACCGGGCGTTCCTTGATGAACAGGCCATCGCCCGGGCGGAAGGGGGCGTGGAGTTTCGGAGTAGTACTACCAAGTGATGAGGAAACCTGTTCCGGCGAGCAATTGTTGGTTTTGCCCCCGAGGCGAAGAATCGCATCAGAGGCGGGAAAAGTTCCCGGTTCGGCCTGAAACGAACTCAAGAGAACTGAAAACAAGAGACTTGGAGAGCGCAACCATGAGAACCAACAAGTTCGGGATTCGCATCGCGGCCAGCGCCCTGGCCATGGCAGTATCTTACGGGGCCCATGCGGTAACCGACGAAGACATCATCAACGATCACAAGACCCCTGAGGACATTGTCAGCTACGGCATGGGTACCCAGGGACAGCGCTACAGCATCCTGGAAGATCTGAACACCAACAACGTCCAGTATCTGCAACCGGCCTGGGCTTTCTCCTTCGGCAGCGAAAAAATGCGCGGCCAGGAATCCCAGCCGCTGGTTAAGGACGGCGTCATGTACGTGACCGCTTCCTACTCCCGCATCTACGCCATCGATGCCAAAACCGGCGAAGAGATCTGGCAGTACGATGCCCGTCTGCCGGACGGCATCATGCCTTGCTGCGACGTTGTTAACCGTGGTGCCGCCATCTACGGCGACAAAATCATTTTCGGAACCCTGGACGCGAAACTGGTGGCCCTGAACAAGGACACCGGCAAGCCGATGTGGATCAAGAAGGTGGCTGACTACCAGGCCGGCTACGCGATCACCGCGGCGCCCCTGGTCGTCAAGGGCAAGGTGATTACCGGCGTTTCCGGTGGTGAATTCGGGATTGTCGGCAAGGTTGAAGCCTACGACGCCAATACCGGCGATCTGGTCTGGACCCGTCCTACCGTTGAAGGTCACATGGGCTACGTCTACAAGGACGGCAAGAAGATCGAAAACGGTATTTCCGGTGGCAAAGCCGGCGTCACTTGGCCCGGCGAAATGTGGAAGAACGGTGGCGCGGCAACCTGGCTGGGTGGCACCTACGATCCGGACACGGATTCCCTGTTCTTCGGTACCGGTAACCCGGCTCCCTGGAACTCACACCTGCGCCCGGGTGACAACCTGTTCTCCTCAAGCCGCCTGGCGATTGATCCGGACGATGGCAGCATCAAGTGGCACTTCCAGACCACGCCGAACGATGGCTGGGATTATGACGGTGTCAACGAGCTGATCTCCTTCGACTACGAAGAAAACGGCAAAACCGTCAAAGCGGCGGCCACGGCGGACCGTAACGGCTTCTTCTATGTTCTGAACCGTGAGAACGGCGACTTTATTCGCGGCTTCCCGTTCGTGGACAAGATCACCTGGGCGAAAGGCCTGGATCCCGAGACCGGTCGTCCCATATACACCGAAGGCGGTCGTCCGGGTAACCCGGCTGATATGGACGGCAAAAAAGGTGAAACCGTTGTAGCGCAGCCCGCGTTCCTGGGCGGAAAGAACTGGATGCCCATGGCCTTCAGTCAGCAGACCGGCCTGTTCTACGTGCCCTCCAATGAGTGGTCCATGGATATCTGGAATGAGCCGGTATCCTACAAGAAAGGCGCTGCGTTCCTCGGTGCAGGCTTTACCATCAAGCCGGCCAACGATGAATACATTGGTGTACTTCGGGCCATGGATCCGAAAACCGGTGAGGAAGTGTGGCGTTACGAGAACACCGCTCCGCTGTGGGGTGGCGTGATGACCACGGCCGGTGGTCTGGTATTCACCGGTACTCCTGAGGGCCATCTGAAGGCATTCGACGCCAAGACGGGCGAAGAACTTTACCGCTTCAACACCGGTTCCGGTGTGGTAGGCACGCCTGTCACCTGGACCATGGACGGCGAACAGTACGTCTCTGTAGCTTCCGGCTGGGGCGGTGCGGTTCCGCTGTGGGGTGGCGAAGTGGCCAAGGTAGTGAAGGACTTCAACCAGGGCGGTATGGTCTGGACCTTCAAACTGCCGAAGGATCGGGTTGCCAGCAACTGATCCGCGTGAGTACCGGCCACCGGCCGGTTGATGAAGAGGGACGGCTGTGGCCGTCCCTTTTTTGTGCCTGTTGGTTGGACTGGGAGAAGGGCTAGGGTCCGGTGGCGCAAGATTCGGATGGCAGCGCCCACCGTAAACTCGCATCATAGGGATCAAGGCTAAATGATTCGCGAAGGAATCCAGGCATGACCGACTCCCGTTCCCCGACACCAGAAAGCGCTGCCTCCCCGGCCTCGCCGGACGACCCCATGGTCACCGTGGCCCGGTATATCGAGGAGCATCCAGATTCGACACTGAGGCTTGTGGATCTTGGCGCCCTGGTGGGCTTGTCGGCCACCCGGGTACAGAAGGCGTTCAAGGAAACCTTCGGGGTGTCTCCCAGGGCCTACCAGGATGCGCTGCGCCAGAGGCACTTCCGGCAAGCCCTCCGGAGCGGCCGAAGTGTGACCGACGCCATCTTCGAAGCCGGGTATGGTTCCGTCAGCCGGATCTATGGCGAAGCAGAACGACAGTTCGGGATGCCTCCGTCCCGGTACCGAAAAGGCGGAGAGGGCGAGGTAATCGCGTTCGCCTGTCGGCAAACGTCGTTCGGGCTTTTGATGATGGCAACGACAGACAAAGGCGTGTGTTTCGCTGAATTCGGAGACTCGGAGCAGGCCTTGACCGAGCGGCTGCAGAGGGAATTCCCCAAGGCCCGGCTGCTCCCGTCGGGTGCCGGTGGCTCCTCCGATCTCGATGCCTGGATGGCCGCGCTGGATGAACACCTCAGCAGGAACCGGCCCCGGCCGGAGGTGCCGCTCGATATGCGGGGTACGGTGTTTCAGACCCGGGTCTGGAAACTCCTGTTGAGCGTGCGCGAGGGCGAGGTTGTGAGCTATACGGAACTGGCGAGGCGACTGGGTGAGCCGAAAGCCGTTCGGGCGGTGGCCTCGGCCTGTGGACGCAATCGAATCGCGGTGCTGATTCCGTGTCACCGGGTCCTGCGCAGCGACGGTTCACTCGGGGGCTACCGCTGGGGGCTGGACCGAAAACGGCGGCTGCTTGATCAGGAATGCGCCGGGTCGTGAACCTGGCATCGCCCGTTCATCCAGCCATCTACTACCAAGGGATGAGTTTTTCGCCCCCATCGCATCATTCAACGATCCTGGATTGCGGTCTACATTGAACAGGTAAACGCGAAAGGCCGCGTTGCCCTGCGACAAACACAACAAGAGGTCGAGACCATGATCTACGCACAACCAGGAAAGGATGGCTCCGTCGTTTCTTTCAAATCCCGTTACGAGAACTACATCGGTGGCGAGTGGGTCGCGCCGGTGAAAGGTCAGTACTTCGAGAACATCACTCCGGTCACCGGTGAGGTGATCTGTGAAATTCCACGTTCCAGCGCCGAGGACATCGAACTGGCCCTGGACGCAGCACACAAGGCCGCGCCGGCCTGGGGCAAGACCTCACCCACCGAGCGCTCCAACATTCTGCTGAAAATCGCCGACCGCATCGAGGCCAACCTCGAAAAGCTGGCTGTGGCCGAGACCTGGGACAACGGCAAGGCCGTTCGTGAAACCCTGAACGCCGACATTCCCCTGGCCGCCGATCACTTCCGGTACTTTGCCGGTTGTATCCGGGCCCAGGAAGGCCATATGGGCGAGATCGACCACAACACCGTGGCGTACCACTTCCACGAGCCCCTGGGTGTGGTTGGCCAGATCATTCCCTGGAACTTCCCGCTGCTGATGGCGGCCTGGAAACTGGGCCCCTGCCTGGCCGCCGGTAACTGCACCGTGCTGAAGCCGGCCGAGCAGACTCCTGCCAGCATCCTGGTGCTGATGGAAATCATCGGTGACCTGCTGCCGCCGGGCGTGCTGAACATTGTCAACGGCTACGGCATCGAGGCCGGCCAGGCGCTGGCCACCAGCAAGCGCATCGCCAAGATTGCCTTCACCGGCTCCACCCCGGTGGGCTCGCACATTCTCAAGTGCGCGGCTGAGAACATCATTCCGTCTACCGTGGAGCTGGGCGGCAAGTCGCCCAACATCTACTTCTCCGACGTGATGAAGGCCGAGCCCGAGTTCATCGACAAGTGCGTGGAAGGCCTGGTGCTGGCGTTCTTTAACCAGGGCGAAGTGTGCACCTGCCCGTCCCGGGCCCTGGTGCAGGAAGACATGTACGACGAGTTCATGGCCAAGGTCATCGAGCGCACCAAGAAGATCAAGCGCGGCAACCCGCTGGATACCGACGTGCAGGTGGGCGCCCAGGCGTCGAAGGAACAGTTCGACAAGATCATGTCCTACCTGGCCATCGGCAAGGAAGAGGGCGCCCAGGTACTGACCGGTGGCGACCGCGAGCATCTGGACGAGGAGTTCAACAACGGCTTCTACATCCAGCCCACCCTGTTCAAGGGTGACAACAAGATGCGCGTGTTCCAGGAAGAAATCTTCGGACCGGTGGTGGGTGTGACCACCTTCAAGGACGAAGAAGAAGCCCTGGCGATTGCCAACGACACCGAGTTTGGTCTGGGTGCCGGCGTGTGGACCCGCGACACCAATCGCGCCTATCGCATGGGTCGTGCCATCCAGGCCGGCCGTGTGTGGATGAACTGCTACCACGCCTACCCGGCCCACGCGGCCTTCGGCGGCTACAAGAAGTCCGGCGTTGGCCGCGAAACCCACAAGATGGCACTCGAGCACTACCAGCAGACCAAGAACATGCTGGTGAGCTACGACACCAACCCGCTGGGTTTCTTCTGAGTCTGTGAGCGGTAAGCGGGCCCCTCCACACGGGCCCGCCTGTGAGTCAGCACAGTGGATGTGCCTCTTCAGTCCCGGCATCTGGCCGGGACGACTCTCTTGTGAGAGTTCGGGTTTTGTCACTCTCTTTGGCCCCTCCCAGGGCCTTTTTTCGTTTCTGGCAGGCCAGGAGCCGGTGCCCCTTTCTTTGCGACCTAGGAAGGGACGAAAACAGTTCCAAAGTACCATATGGGCGCCTTGCCCCGGCCGATAGGATGGGAACTGGGTTATCGGCAACTTCGTTGATTCACCCGCAATGCCCTGACAATCATGACAACAGAGGTGAGCATTATGTGGACCAAACCAGCCTACGAAGATCTGCGCATCGGTTTCGAAGTCACCATGTACTTCGCCAATCGCTGAGTACAGACGCGGCCAGCCTCGAGCTGGCCGTTTTGTCTCCGGAGTAACCCGCCATGCTCATCCACGTTCTGGGCTCCGCCGCCGGCGGTGGCTTTCCCCAGTGGAACTGCAACTGCGCCAACTGCGACGGTTTCCGCAAGGGCACCCTGAACGCGAAGGCCCGTACCCAGTCCTCCATTGCCGTCAGTGAAGACGGCGAGCACTGGATCCTGTTTAACGCCTCCCCGGATATCCGCGCCCAGCTAGCCGCGTTTGAAGCGATGCAGCCGGCCCGCGAGCTTCGCGATACCGGCATCGACGCCATCGTGCTGATGGACAGCCAGGTGGACCACACCACCGGTTTGCTGTCCCTGCGCGAGGGCCTGCCGATGGACGTCTGGTGTACCGAGCAGGTGCATGAGGACCTCAGCGGCGGATTTCCCCTGTTTACCATGCTCAAACACTGGAACGGTGGCCTGAACTGGCAGCGCATCGAGGCCTCCGAGCAGGTGCCTTTCACCATTCCCTGTGCGCCGTCCATCGAGCTTACCGCCATTCCGCTGTTGAGCAACGCGCCCCCGTATTCACCGCGCCGGGACAACCCGCACCCGGGCGACAACATCGGCCTGTTCCTGAAAGACACCCGTACCGGCCAGACCGTCCTCTATGCCCCGGGCCTGGGCCAGCCCGACGAGCGAATCCTTGGCTGGATGCGACAAGCGGATGTGCTGATGGTGGACGGCACCGTCTGGCACGACGATGAGATGATCCGCCAGGAAGTGGGCACCAAAACCGGCCAGGCCATGGGCCATCTGGCCCAGAGCGGCCCGGGCGGCATGATCGAGGTGCTCGACGCCATGCCGGCCCAGCGCAAGATCCTGATACACATCAACAACACCAACCCGATCCTGAACGAGGACTCCCCGGAGCGGGCGGAGCTGACCCGCCACGGCATCGAGGTGTCCTGGGACGGCATGCACATCGACCTGTCGGGGCAGCCATGAACGCCAAAGCCAACACCGCTATGAACCGGACGGATTTCGAGCAGGCCCTGCGGGCCAAGGGCCAGTACTACCACATCCACCACCCGTACCATAAAGCCATGTACGGCGGGCAATGCACGCCCGAGCAGATCCGCGGCTGGGTGGCCAACCGGTACTACTACCAGATCAAGATTCCCCAGAAAGACTCCGCCATCATGGCCAACTGCCCGGACGCCAGCGTGCGCCGGCTCTGGCTGCAGCGGATTCTGGACCACGATGGCCACGACGGGGATGTGGGTGGCATCGAAGCCTGGCTGTGTCTGGCCGAGGCGGTGGGCCTGAGCCGGGAAGAAGTCATCGACCAACGCCATGTGTTGCCGGGGGTCCGCTTTGCAGTAGACGCCTACCTGAACTTCGCCCGCCGGGCGACCTGGCAGGAGGCGGCCTGCTCGTCCCTGACTGAGCTGTTTGCCCCGGAAATCCATCAGTCACGCCTGGACAGCTGGCCTGCCCACTATCCGTGGATTGAAGAGAGCGGCTACAGCTACTTCCGCAAGCGCCTGTCGGAAGCCCGGCGGGATGTGGAGCACGGCCTGACCATTACGCTGGACCACTTCATCACCGAGGCCCAGCAGGCCCGGGCCCTGGAGATCCTGCAGTTCAAGCTGGACATCCTCTGGACCATGCTGGATGCCATGACCATGGCCTATGGCCACCGGACCCCGCCGTACCACACCGTGACCGACGAACAGGTCTGGCACCGGGGGCTGTAATGGAGGTGGGTATGCACCAGATTCCACGATTTCGCCGAGGCTTCCGGTTCCAGTGGGAGCCGGCCCAGGAGAGTTACGTGTTGCTGTACCCCGAGGGCATGGTAAAGCTCAACGGCAGTGCCGGTGCCATCCTCAACGAAGTGGACGGCCAGCGCAGCGTGGCTGATATTGTGGCCAGCCTGGAGCAGCAGTTCCCCGACGCCGGCCCTCTGGGCCAGGACGTCAGCGAGTTCCTGCAGGACGCCCGGCAACAGCACTGGATTGAATGGTCATGAGCTGCTCCCACGGACACCCGGCGCCCGCCAACCCCCATGACGCCGGGCCGCCCCTGTGGCTGCTGGCGGAACTCACTTACCGCTGCCCGCTGCAATGTCCCTACTGCTCCAATCCGCTGGATTTTGCCCAGACTGAACGGGAACTGACCACCGACGAGTGGGTGAGCGTGCTTCGGCAGGGTCGGGCAATGGGCGCGGCCCAGCTGGGCTTCTCCGGGGGCGAGCCGCTGGTGCGCCCGGATCTGGCGGAACTGATCGCCGAAGCCCGGCACCTGGGTTACTACACCAACCTGATCACCTCTGGCCTGGGGCTGACCGAGGCCAAGGTGGATGCCTTTGCCGAGGCCGGGCTGGACCATATCCAGGTGAGCTTCCAGGCCTCGGATCCGGAACTGAACAACGCCGTGGCCGGCTCCCGCAAGGCCTTTGACCAGAAGCTGGCCATGGCCCGGGCGGTGAAGGAGGCGGGCTACCCGATGGTGCTCAATTTTGTGATCCACCGACACAATATCCACCAGATGAACGACATCATGGACCTGTGCGAGCGCCTGGGCGCGGATTACGTGGAGCTGGCCACCTGCCAGTATTACGGCTGGGCCTTCGAGAACCGGGAAGGCCTGATGCCCTCGAAAGCGCAGCTGGTGAAAGCCGAGCAGGAAGTGAACCGTTATCGCGAACGGCTGCAGCAGTCCGGCTCGGCCATGAAGCTCATTTTCGTGACTCCGGATTACTACGAAGAGCGCCCGAAAGCCTGCATGAACGGCTGGGGCAATCTGTTCCTGACAGTGGCCCCCGACGGCACCGCCCTGCCGTGTCATAGCGCCAGGCTGCTGCCCATCGAATTTCCCAACGTTCGAGACATGGATCTTCAAAACATCTGGTATGACAGCCCCGGATTCAACCACTACCGGGGCGACAGCTGGATGCCGGAGCCCTGCCGTTCCTGCGATGAGAAGGAAAAGGACTTCGGCGGCTGCCGATGCCAGGCGTATTTATTGACCGGCAATGCCGATAATACAGATCCGGTTTGCAACAAATCCGCGTATCATGACCGTATCCTGGCAGCGAGGAGAGCTGCCGACCACGCCACGGCCGGCCTGACGGAACTGGTGTACCGAAATGCGGACAATTCACGACTTTTCTTCCGGGGCTGACGGCTCTTCCTTCCCAGCTGAAGGCTCTTCCCTCCCAGCTGATGGCTCTTCCCTCCCAGCTGATGGCTCTACAACCCGATGCCTGAGTGCCAGCGAGGCGTGTGCCGCCCATGTTCAGTGCGGTGAGCTTACGGTGTCGGCTGCCGGTGTTTACTGGTTGCAGACCGACCCTGAGCGGGGTTGCATGGTGCTGTGGCAGCTGTCGGAGCAGGGGCCGGTGAGGTTCGGGCCCGACACCCTGGGCGTCCGCAGCCGGGTCAACGGCTACGGGGGCGGCGCCCTGGCGGCGTGTTCCACCGGGGTGTTTGTGGTGGCCGAGGATCAGCAGATCCGGCATGTCAGCCTGAAAGACGGGCAGTGTACCCAGCTTACCGACGACCCCGATGCGATGTATGGCGGCCTGGTTGCCGATGACACCCGCCAGCGGGTACTGGCGGTACGCGAATGCAATCACCAGCAGCAGCTGGTTGCGATCACCCTCGAGGGTGAGCAAAGAGTGCTTCACTCGGGCCAGGATTTCTACAGTGCCCCGGCACTCTCCGATGACGGTAACCGGTTGGCATGGGTGAGTTGGCAGCAGCCGGATATGCCCTGGATACGCAGCCAGCTGTGGTTGGGTGAGGTGAGGGACGGTGGCGCCCTTGCCGACTGCCATTCCCTGAGCTCGCCCCTCAACCGGTCCCTGCAGGCTTCGGTCCAGCAACCGGTGTTTGATGGCGACCGGCTCTGGGTGCTTTCTGACCATGAGGGCTGGTGGCAACCCTGGCAGGTTGATGAGCGGGGCGAGGGAGACTGGCGCTCGGGCGGAGCTCCGGCTTGTGATCATGCCAACGCGCCCTGGCAGTTGGGTGAGTCCCACCATTGTCCCATCGGCGATGGCCGCTGGGCGCGGGTGCGATACTGCAATGGCACGGGGCAGCTCTGGTTGATTTCCGACGGTCAGGAAGAGCGCCGGGTGGCTACTGAATACGGCGATTTCCGTCACCTGCGAGTGGCCGAAGGTACCCTCTACTGTGTGGCTCGTTCTGCTACCCGATTGGATGCGATACTGGCTATTGATCCTGTCACGGGCCTCGAGCGCATCATCGCCGGTGGGGGCGACCCCATGCCGCAGGTACGGGCCGCGCTGCCGCTGGACATCGAGGTGCCAGCTTCGGGGGGCGATAGCCGCCCGATACAGGGTTTTTTCTACACGCCAAAACAGGCCTCCGTGGACGCACCGCCGCTGATTCTGATCGCACATGGCGGGCCCACGTCCGCCGCCTACCCGGTATTCAATCCCCACGTGCAGTACTGGTGTCAGCGCGGCTTTGCGGTGGCCGAGATCAACTACCGCGGCAGCACCGGCTTTGGTCGGGCGTTCCGGCTGGCCCTCGAGGGCCGCTGGGGGGAGATTGACGTGGAGGATATGGAGCGGGCGGCTGATCATCTGGCGTCCTTCGGCCTGGTGGATGGCAGTCGGGTGTTCATCCAGGGCCGCAGCTCCGGCGGTTATACCGCCCTGATGGCCATGATCCGGAGCCGCCGGTTCAGGGCGGGGGCCAGCCTGTTCGGGGTTACCGATCCACTGCGTTTGCGGGCGATGACCCATCGTTTTGAATCCGGCTATCTGGACTGGTTGCTGGGCCATCCCGATGACCATCCCCGGCGCTGGCACGAGCGCACGCCGCTGCACCACGCGGACCGCATCGCGGCGCCGATGATTTTCTTCCAGGGCGGCCAGGATCCGGTGGTGGTGCCGGAGCAGACCCGGGCCATGGTGGCCGCCATGAAAGCCGCCGGAGGTGCGCCGGAACTGCACTGGTTCGACGAGGAAGGCCACGGTTTCCGCAAACGGGACAGCCAGGTGGGCATGCTGGAGTGGACCTTCAGCTTTTACCGACGGCATAGCGAAAAGTCCGATGAACAGGCCGCTTACTTGAGTTAAACTTTCGACCATTCCTATAACAACAAACCGTCGGATAGAGAACGATGAGCCACGACATTTCTGCGCTTCGAAAGTTTGTGTCCCCGGAAATTGTATTCGGCGCCGGGTCGCGCAAGTCAGTGGCAAACTTTGCCAGCAACTTCGGCGCCCGACACGTGCTCCTTGTGTCTGATCCAGGTGTGGCCGCCGCCGGCTGGGTTCGCGAGATTGAGACAGTCCTGACCGACGCTGGCATCCGCAGTACCCTGTTCACCGGTGTTTCGCCCAATCCCAAGGTCGAGGAGGTGATGACAGGCGCCGAGCTGTACAAGTCGAGCGATTGCGATGTCATTGTCGCCATTGGCGGCGGCAGTCCCATGGACTGCGCCAAGGGCATCGGCATTGTTGCCACCCACGGTCGCAACATTCTCGAATTCGAGGGTGTGGATACCATCACCAACCCGCCACCCCCGTTGATCCTGATACCGACCACGGCTGGTACCTCCGCCGATGTCTCCCAGTTTGCGATCATTTCCGACCCCAATCGCCGGTTCAAATTCTCCATCATCAGCAAGGCCGTGGTGCCGGATGTGTCGCTCATTGATCCGGAAGTGACCGAAACCATGGACGCCTACCTCACCGCCTGTACCGGTGTGGATGCCCTGGTGCATGCCATTGAGGCGTTCGTATCCACTGGCAGCGGCCCGCTCACCGACACCCACGCTTTGGAGGCGATCCGGCTGATCAACCGCAACCTCGAGCCCCTGGTTGCCAACACCGCCGATCCGGTGCTGCGGGAGCAGATCATGCTGGCGTCCATGCAGGCAGGCCTGGCGTTTTCCAACGCCATCCTCGGTGCTGTACACGCCATGTCTCACAGTCTGGGCGGCTTCCTGGATCTGCCCCATGGGCTGTGTAACGCGCTGCTGCTGGAACACGTGGTGGCCTACAACTACCAGGCCGCCGAGGACCGGTTCCGGCGGGTGGCTGAAGCCATGGACATCGACACCCGCGGCATGAGCCGGGCCGAGATCAAGAAGCGTCTGATGGGCCGGATTGTGGAACTCAAGCGCCGGGTCGGCCTGGAAGCGCGGCTGGCCCAGCTCGGAGTGAGCGTGTCTGACATTCCTTACCTTTCCGGCTTCGCCCTCCAGGACCCCTGCATTCTGACCAATCCACGCAAATCCTCGCTCCGGGACGTTCAGGTCGTCTATGAAGAAGCGCTCTGACGAACAGGACGGCGAGCGGGACAGCAGCTACGGAATTGGCGATCTTCTGGGACTGGGCAGCCAGTCTGTTCGCAAGAACTATTACCCGGCGTTGCAGGAACGGATCGAGGAGCTCGAGCAGGAACGTAACCGCTACAAGTGGCTGTTCGAGAATGCCCTGCACGGTATTTTCCAGGCTAACCTGCGCGGCGGCTTCCTGGCCTGCAATCCGGCAATGGCACGGATCTGCGGGTACGACAGCCCCGAGGCGCTCAAGAACGGGGTGATCCGGCTCCGGGAACAGCTGTTCTGCAGCGCCAGCGAGTTTGATGCTATCCGCCAGGAGTTGCTTGATTACGGCAGCCTGAGTGCCCGGGAAACCCGCTTTCAGCGGGCCGATCGCACGCCGGTTCAGGTGGCGGTAACATTGCTGCGCAGGCCAGACCTGGGGCCGGAGGTGGTGGAAGCCTTCGTCGCGGACATTACCGAGCGGGTGCTGGCACGGCAGAAGCTGGAACAACTGAACGCGACCCTTGAGCGCCGGGTGGAGGAGCGCACCGAGGCACTGCAGAATGCCAACGTGGGCCTGCGTTATCAGATTGAGGAGCGGGAAAAAGTCGAGCGGGAACTGGTGGTCGCCATGGAGGCCGCCAAAGAGGCGATCCGCAGCAAGGACAAGTACCTGGCGGCGGCCAGCCACGACCTGCTGCAGCCGCTCAACGCCGCGCGCCTGATGATCTCTGCGCTCCAGGACAGCTCGCTGCCGGAACAGGAAGCCCGCATGGTGCAGCAGGTACACCGGGCTCTCGAAGGGGCCGAAGACCTGCTGGCGGATTTGCTGGACATCTCGAAACTCGACCAGCAGGCCATGAAACCCGATCTGGTTTACACCGATGTGGCCTCTCTGGCCCGGGCTCTGGGCGAGGAATTCGAGGCAGTGGCCGCCAATGCCGGCCTGGGCTTCCGGGTACGTACGGTGCCTGCGGTGGTCCGAACGGATCAGCGCATGCTCACCCGCATTGTGCGTAATCTGCTCAGCAACGCCTTTCGCTATACCCGCAAAGGTGGCGTGGTGCTGGCAC
Organism: Marinobacter sp. E2; assembly: GCF_055755345.1. Lineage (NCBI taxonomy): Bacteria > Pseudomonadati > Pseudomonadota > Gammaproteobacteria > Pseudomonadales > Marinobacteraceae > Marinobacter > Marinobacter sp. E2. Next base: position 3,299,944 of record NZ_CM146911.1, on the reverse strand, counting down.
TCCGGCAGCGGGGCGAGCAGCTGCGCATTGAAGTGTGGGACACCGGTGTCGGCATCGAGGCGGCCAAACTCCGGGATATCTTTACCGAGTTCCACCAATTGCTGCCCCAGGGTACGGGCGGCCGGCAGGGTGTTGGCCTCGGGCTCGCCATTGTCGAGCGCATGGTGCGGGTGTTGGGCTACAGCATCGATGTGGCTTCAAGGCCGGGGCGCGGGTCCCGGTTCGTGCTTACCCTGCCTCTCGATCACGCAGCTTCGTCCCCCAGGCCAATGCCGGGCCCCACGTTACCCAGCCATGCCCAGGGTTTCGACGGCCTGCCGGTGCTGGTGATCGACAACGAACCGGCGGTGCTGGAAAGCATGCAGTTGTTGCTGGAACGCTGGGGGTGCGATGTGGTCACCGCTGCCAGCAAGGGCGAGGCGCTGGCGAAGATGGCGTCTGGCGCCGGGGTGCCAGCGGTGATCCTGGCCGATTATCACCTCGACCACGAGTTGACCGGTTACGATGCCATTCACGCGGTCCGGCGGCATCTCGGCCAGGACATCCCGGCCGCTGTCATCACGGCTGATCGCAGTGACGACACCCGCCGACTGTTGCGGGCGCAGTACCTCCCGATACTCAACAAGCCGGTAAAACCGAACCGGCTGCGGGCCCTGATTACCAGCCTGATCACGCCTTCCTCGACGCTCTGATCACTGTCGCTCCCGGCCTCGCCGGTCTCCTGCCAGCGCGCGAAAATCACAGGAATTGCACCGCCGGACTACACTTAGGGGAGGTTCACAGTAAGGAGACCCATCATGAGTGTTTCGGACAACAGCCTGACCAATCACGAAGTGACGGTCTGCCTCGCCGGCGGCGCCGTGCTGGGGCCGTTCAATGCCACCTGGAGTCAGGACTCCGGCGGCGACGTGCGGGAACTGGTGCGCGAGTACGACAGCTTCCTGCAGGGTGAGAAACAGCGTCGATACAAGTTTCACCTGCATGATACCTACACCAACACCGTGCACACACTGATCCTGAACTTTGAGCAGGTCACCGGCATTTGTGACCATGTGCGGTTGAGGTCCCACGGCGGTACGGGTTGATACAGACGCCGGAGCCTGCCGTACAACGCCGGTAACTCACGATGTAAACGGACAGGATGTAAACGGACAGACAGGAGGGATCATGAGCGACTACCGAATCGAAACCGACAGTCTTGGAGACGTCCAGGTTCCATCCAGCGCGCTCTGGGGGGCACAGACCCAGCGTGCGGTTGAAAATTTTCCGGTCAGCGGGCAACCCATGCCAGGTGCGTTCATTGCGGCGGTGGCGCGGGTAAAGCGGGCCGCCGCCGAGGCCAATACCAGCCTGGGCCTGCTCGACAGCGACCTTCGGGATGCCATTGTGCAGGCCTGTGACGAACTGGTGGCCGGCGAGCACGCCGATCAGTTTCCGGTTGACCGGTACCAGACCGGTTCCGGCACCAGTACCAATATGAACGTGAACGAGGTGATTTCGAACCTTGCCGGGAACGCCGGTCACGAGGTGCATCCCAACGACCACGTCAACATGAGCCAGAGCTCCAACGACGTGATTCCCACGGCCATTCATGTGAGCTCGGTACTGGCGGTGAAGGAAAAGCTGCTGCCGGCGCTGTCCCACCTGCGCGGGATGATCTACGAGCGTGAGGCGGAATTTTCCGAGCAGGTGAAAACCGGCCGAACCCACCTGATGGATGCCATGCCCGTTACCCTGGGGCAGGAGCTGCGAACCTGGCGGGAGCAGCTGTTCGCCGTGGAAAAACGGGTGGAAGCTGCAGCGGACGAACTGCTGGCGGTGCCCCAGGGCGGGACAGCCGTGGGTACCGGCATCAACGCCTTGCCGGAGTTTGCAGAGCAGTTTGCCAAGTCCCTGCGTTCGAACACCGGGTTTCATTTCACCACCCTGGAGCACAAGTTCATCGGCCAGAGCGCCGTGGACGGCCCGGTGGCGCTGTCTGCCCAGTTACGGGGCGTGGCCATTGTGCTGACCAAGATCGCCAACGATCTGCGCTGGATGAACAGCGGCCCCATCCATGGCCTGGCGGAGATCAGCCTGCCGGCCCTGCAGCCGGGCAGCAGTATCATGCCGGGCAAGGTGAACCCGGTGATTCCGGAATCGGTGGCCATGGTGAGTGCCCAGGTCATGGGGCTGGACAGCACGGTGGCCATCGCGGGACAGTCCGGTAATTTTCAGCTCAACGTGATGCTTCCGCTGGTGGGCGCCAACCTGCTGGACATGACCGAGCTGCTGTCCAACGCCGCCCTGATGCTGGGCGACAAGGCCATCCGTGATTTCACGGTGCACGCCGACAACCTGGATGCCGGCGTCGGCCGTAATCCGGTGCTGGTGACCGCGCTGAACCCGGAAATTGGCTACAGTCTGGCGGCTGATATTGCCAAGGAAGCCTACCGCACGGGTCGCCCGGTGATTGATGTGGCGGAGGAACGCAGCGGTCTCAGCCGTGAACGGCTCGAGGGCTTGATGGACCCACTCAAGCTGACCCGGGGCGGCATCGCCTGAGGCGCCGGACAGGGAGGCAAGGGCCTTTGCTGATCACCCTGGAGCTTTATGTGATGCTGGTGCTGGCTAACGGTACGCCGGTGGTCGCCGCCCGCCTGCTTAAACACCGTTGGTCGGCGCCGGTGGACGGTGACCGGCTCTGGGGGGACGGTCGCCCTGTGTTTGGCCACAGCAAAACCTGGCGAGGCGTGGCGTCCGGCACTCTGGCGTGCGCGCTGTTTTCCGTGGCGACCGGGCTGGGTTTCGTGTTCGGCGTGCTTTTCGGGTTACTCGGGCTGGCGGGCGACCTGCTCAGCAGCTTCATCAAGCGTCGCCTCGGGCTCGTTTCCAGCGCCCGGGCCCTGGGGCTCGATCAGATCCCGGAAGCATTGCTGCCCATGTTGCTGGCCCTGGTCTGGTTACCGGTCAGTCTCTGGGTGGTGATTGCCGTGGTGGTGTTGTTCACCGTCTCCAACATTCTGGCTTCACCCTTACTGTACCGCCTCGGTATTCGCCGACAACCGCACTAATCAGGGCCCCGGGTGAGGGTGTGCAGGGTGACCTCCGGAGGACAGTTCAGGCGCACATTCACCACGGAGGTTCCGCTACCCGGTGAGGTGTAACCCTGCATGCCGTTGACCTGCCAGTAGCCCCGTCCGAGGCTGCGGGGGCAATCCGAATCCAGGGTTACCGGAATGCCTCCGGGCAGGCAGATCTGGCCACCGTGGGTGTGACCGCACAGGAACACGTCGTACCCGGCGTGGGCTGCCTCCCGCCAGATTTCGGGGGTGTGGCTGAGCAGGATACTGGTGCCACCTGCGGGTATCTCGTCGCCGGCCCGGTGCAGGTTGTGGACCTTGTAGAAGTGGGCGTCGTCGACGCCGGCCAGGAACAGGGTCTGGCCGTCCAGCTCCAGGGGCGCCATCTCATTCATCAGCAGTTTGTAGCCCATGTCTTCCAGGGCGGGCACCATGCGCACACTGTCGTGGTTGCCGAGAACCGCGTAGGCGGTGCCCCGAATGCCCCGGCGCAACCGGGCCATGCCCTGCAGGGCATTTTCAATGGGGCCCCAGGTCAGTTTCCGGTAATCACCGGTGAGCACGCACAGGTCGTAATCCAGCGGCTCGATCTGGCGCAGAACCGCCTGCAGGTTGGCCTCATCCATGTCCACGTGGAGGTCGGTAAGGTGCAGAATTCGAAAGCCCTCGAAGGCGGCGGGGAGGTTGGGCAGGCAAAAGCGGTTGTGAACCGTGTTCAGACGTCGGCTGTTGTGCTGGCCCCGCCGCCAGAGGCCGGCCAGTTGAAGGCAGGTCCGGATAAACCGGGGCGCAGTGGTCCAGTTTTCCAGGTGGAAAGAACTGTGATCCTGCCCGAACACCTTCGCCTCGGCTTCCCGTTCAATGCCCAGTCGTTGGCGGGCGTGAACAGGGCCGAGTCTCAGGCTCAGGCGGTATTCCAGGAGATCGTCCTGGTTCTCCGGTGTGTGAGCCCTTGCCGTCATTGTGCTTCCTTCGTATGCCGAGCCGGGCATGGCCTGTATGCAAAGTGGCAAACCCTCCTTCATTATGGTTGGCCCTCGATGCTATGCAACCAAAACGACATAATGTTCATGTTTGATGCCGGATACCGGCACATCGATGACCAGGCCCCGGGAACAGGACAGCCATGACCACAGAAACGCAACTGAACAGAGCTTCCTTCTGGCAGACTTTCGGGCTCTTCCTTCGCCTTGGGCTGACGTCCTTCGGCGGGCCGGCGGCCCATCTCGGCTTTTTTCACGATGAGTTCGTCAAGCGCCGTCGGTGGCTGTCGGACAGCGTGTATGGCGAAATCGTGGCGCTCTGCCAGTTGTTGCCGGGCCCGGCATCCAGCCAGGTGGGACTCACCATTGGCTTTCTGAAGGGAGGCTACCGGGGGGCGCTGGCAGCGTGGCTTGGCTTCACGCTGCCGTCGGCGGTGATCATGATCGGCTTTGCAATGGGCTTGGCCCTCTGGCCCGAAGCCAGCGCCGGAGGCTGGGTAAAGGGCCTCAAACTGTTTGTGGTGGCGGTGGTGGCGCAGGCGGTTTGGCAAATGGGCAAGAGCCTGTGTCCGGACCGCAGCCGGGTGGCCATGGCACTGCTGGTGGCGATCGGCCTCCTGATGATCGGGGAGACCTGGATGCAGCTCCTGGCCCTGGCCATCGCCGGAGGCGCCGGTGCGCTCATGGGGCTTGGCAGTGATCGGGCTGCCGATCCGTTGCACCTGCCGTTGCAGTCTGGCAAGCCGGCCCTGATGGGGCTGGTATTTCTGGGGCTGTTGCTGGCGTCGTTCCTGCCACAGGTGTCGGGCAGCCTGGCGTGGGTTGCCGCCGAAATGTACCGGGCAGGCGCCCTGGTGTTTGGTGGTGGCCATGTGGTGCTGCCCTGGCTGCAGGAAGGTTTCGTGGCATCGGGTGCCATGCCGGCGGACACCTTTCTGGCCGGTTACGGGGTAGCCCAGGCAATGCCGGGGCCGCTGTTCAGCTTTTCGGGCTTCCTCGGCGGGGCCGAGGCCGGTGTGGCCGGCGGTCTGTTGGCGGTCGTGGCGGTTTTCCTGCCGGGCACCCTGCTGGTGTTTGCGGGCCTGCCTTTGTGGCGATGGCTGCGGGAACATCGCTCGGCGCGGTCGGCCCTGGCGGGGGTGAATGCCGGTGTTGTCGGATTGCTGCTGGCGGCCCTGTACGACCCGGTCTGGACTTCTGCGGTGCACGGCCCGATGGATTTTGGCCTGGTGCTGTTGCTGTGGGTGGCCCTGGCGGTCTGGCGAGTGCCGGTGTGGCTGCTGGCGCCGCTGAGTGCGGGCGTGGGTGTGATCCTGCCCCTCTGATGATCGTACAACTGGCGGGGCTTGTAGCCGCCAGGGCGCGGGTTGGCAAAGTTGCCGGTTTCCGGCCACAATCCCCTGCAAGCACATAACGGTTTGAAATCAGAGGTCACCATGTCGACATCCTGCAACATTCCCGGCCTGAAGGTTCCCCGCAGCCGATTCCCGGACCCGGAGAAGGATTTGCCCGCCGTCGCTGGCGAGCAGCGGGTGGTATTGGCCGGCGGTTGTTTCTGGTGCGTCGAGGCCGTGTTCCTGGCCATTGACGGCGTCACCCGTGTTCAGTCCGGCTATGCCGGAGGCCATGCCAGTTCCGCCAACTACGAGGCGGTGTGCAGCGGCACCACCGGCCACGCCGAGGTGGTCGAAGTGCACTACGACCCGGCCAGGGTAAGTTTCGGTGAACTGCTGAAAGTGTTCTTCTCCGTTGCCCACGACCCCACGCAGCTGAACCGCCAGGGCAATGATCGCGGCACCCAGTATCGATCCGCCGTGTTTTTTGAAACCGCCGAGCAGCGCGAGGTGGTCGAAGCTTACATCCGCCAACTGGAGGAGGCCGGCGTGTATCCGGATCCGATCGTTACCACGCTGGAGCCGCTGGAGGCGTTCTACCCGGCCGAGGAGTACCACCAGAACTTCGCCGCCCGCAATCCCTATCAGCCCTACATCATGGCGGTGGCGGCCCCGAAAATGGAAAAGCTGGTGGACCGGTTTGGTGACAAACTGAAGCCGGAATACACCGACACAGACAGCACCGCCTGAGGAGATAGATGATGGCCGTTTCTGCATCTGGTTATGACCTGACGCCCCTGACCCCGGCGCAGGTTGAGGAGAAGGCCGCCGACCTGACCGCCGAGGAGCGGCGTGTCCTGCTGGACCACGGCACCGAGCATCCGTTCTGCGGCACTCTGCTGGACAACAAGAAAGCCGGCGTGTACCACTGCCGGCTGTGCGATCTGCCGCTGTTCAGCTCGGACTCAAAGTTCGATTCGGGTACTGGCTGGCCCAGCTTCTTCCAGCCCTTCGACCCGGAACACATTCGGTATCTCGAGGATACCAGCCTCGGTATGACCCGGACCGAAATACGTTGCCCGCGCTGCGACAGTCACCTAGGGCACGTGTTCCCGGATGGGCCGCCGCCGACCGGGCAACGCTACTGCCTGAACTCGGTTGCCATGGTGTTCGAGGAAAACAGTTAACAAAAAAGGGCCTCTGGGCCCTTTTTCTCTGGTCCAGCGCGCTGGTCAGTTACCGCGGGTTGCCGCCACCACGTAATCGGCCACCGCCTGAATCTGTTCGTCGGAGAGCGACTCACCGAAGGCGGGCATGATGCCAACGCCACCGGTCACCGCATTGATCACCTGTTCCCTGGAAGGCTTGAGTTGGTCCAGGTCCGGGCCGATGGCGCCGGAGGAGCCTGCGTCGGCCAGGGCGTGGCAAACCGTGCATGAGGGTTGCGCTTCCCGGGTGAAGACTTGTTTTCCCTGCTCGGTGTCGCTGGCCATTGCCATGGACGACAGCCCGATCAGGGACGATGCAAACAGTACCGCCGTTATTCTCATGTTGTGATGTTCCGAAAAGCGGGGTCGCCGTTTCCGGCGGCGGCCCCGTGCCAGTCAACTGACAGCGACCGTGACTCCGTGGTCGCTCCAACCATTGTGGCCATAGCCACGCTCGTTATCGACCCGCCCCTCGGGCTGCACGTTGCCCTGGGCATCGGTCGCGCGGCTAACGATTCGGTACTCACCGGCGGAGAGGTCCGTTGCGAGAACAAACGGTCGCCAGGCGTAGGCTCCGAGATCTGGCCCCAGGAATCGTGCCTGCTTCCAGGTTTTGCCGCCGTCCACTGACACCTCCACCTTGTCGAGGGGCACGGTGCCGCCAAACGCCACGCCGTAGATCATATTGCGACCGGCGCGACCGGTTTCCAGCGGCGAGGTTACCCAGGACTTGACGTTCATTTCCCACATTGAGGGCTGGTCCGGAGCGCCTTTGACCCCGACATCGCGAATACGGTAACCGGACGCCTGGATCTTGGCATCGGTCTGGTTTTCAGTGAGGGCGAGGTTTTTGACGTACTTGACGTTATTCACGCCATAGTAACCGGGTACCACCAGGCGCAGGGGACCGCCATGGGTGTGGGTCAGCGGTTCGTCGTTCATCTCCCAGGCCAGCAGGGCGGCCTCCATGGCTCTGGTGGGTATCGAACGCTCAACCACGATGGTTTTGGGATCCACTCCGTCGGGCAGGCTTTCACCACCGGTGGCGGTGATGTAGCGGGCGCCTTCAACCGTTCCACCCAACGCCTCCACAACCTCTTTCAGCGGTACGCCTGTCCACATCACGCACCCGGCCGCACCCACCGACCATTGGGTGCCACCGGCACCGTGTGGAAAGAAGGCGCGGCCATTACCGGAGCACTGGAGCACCGAGGCAACGGTGGTCACGCCCATCGCCTTCAGATCCCCCACGGTGAGAGTGCGAGGATTCCTGACACCCTCAATCCGTACCTCCCAGACATCCGGGTTTTCAGTTACCGAGGCCGGTGGGGCGGGCAGGTTGTTGCGAACAAACAGGCGGTCGCTGGCGGTAATGACGCCGTTGCCGATAGCACCCCGCTGGGTTTCCATGGTGTTGGCGCTGTGAATAATCAGCGCGTTGCGTTCTTTCCACGCCGCATAATCGGGCAGAGACTTGGGTTCGTCGGCTCTGGCAAGGGGCGTGAGACCAATCAGGCTCACAGCGGCCATGGCGCCGGCGCTGCCGAGCAGTATGCTTCGTCGCGAGGGATTCTGAAGGCCGGGGTCGTTCGGGCCCCGCAGCAGGGCTGTTTCCAGTTTCATGATCCGTCTCCTTATAGGGGTTGTGATCAGACGGGGACCTGCCTTCGAAGCGAAAGCAGGTTATAACTATATTCTTATAGGTGGTGTTTAAAAATTGATCAATACTTTTTGGTCGTTATCAAACCGGCGCCCCAGTCGCTATAATCCGGCTCACCCTGAAACCCCGACAAATACTCGCCTTCCGATCCACGAGAAGGATACAAGGAGCCGGAATGATCCGACTGAATCTGAGCCCGCTGACCGAATCAGCGACCTTGCTTCGGCGCGCGGGCGTGGTGCTGGGCAGTGTCGGGCTGACGGCTATCTACTCGCTGCTGATCCTGCTGCGGGCGCTGTTTGGCCAGCTCAACCGGCCTATCGTGGACAAGTACTGTCGGGAGTGGTCGGCGGCGCTGTTACGACTGGTGCGGGCCAGCCTCACGGTAAGGGGCGAGGTGCCGGATTTCGGCGATGGGCGGCGTTACATCATCATGTGTACCCACGCGAGCCATTACGATATCCCGGTCAGTTTCGTATCCCTGCCAGGATCCATTCGCATGCTGGCAAAAAAGGAACTGTTCAGCATTCCCCTGCTGGGCCAGGCTATGCGGGCGGCTGAATTTCCGTCGGTGGATCGTTCCAACCGAACCCGGGCGGTGCGGGACCTGGCCAGGGCCCGGGAAATGATGGAAAGCGGTATTGTGCTCTGGGCGGCACCCGAGGGGACCCGCTCACCGGATGGCAAGTTGCTGCCGTTCAAGAAAGGCTGTTTTCACCTGGCCCTGGACACCCAGGCGGTCATCGTTCCAGTGGCGGTGCGCGGGATTCACCGGGTGTTGCCCGCACGCACCTGGAAAATCAACCTGGGCCAGCCGGTGGATGTGCGGGTGGGCGCCCCGCTGGATACCACCGGCAAGACCAAGGAAGACCTCGACGAGGTGATGGCCGAGGTCCGGGAGCGTTTAACCGGTCTTCTCGGTGACGGCGAGGCCGAATAAGGCTCGCTATGCGGGCTCAGGCCGTGCCCGCCGCCACCACCGTTGACAGCAGGTAACCCGTGTAGGCCACGTACACCAGCACCAGAATGCCGCCATCAAGCCGGCTGATCAGCTTGCGGGCGCCGGTCAGGCCAAATCCCATCAGCAGCAGGCCAACGGTGAGCGCCAGCATGAGATTCCAGTCCCGGTAGAGCACGGCCGGATCGACCGCCAGGGGCTCGATGGCTGCGGCCAGGCCTACCACCGCCAGGGTGTTGAAAATACCAGAGCCGAGGATGTTACCGAGGATCAGGTCGTGTTCGTTCTTCTTGACCGCCGCCAGTGCCGAGGCCAGCTCTGGAAGTGATGTGCCTATGGCTACGATGGTCAGGCCAATCACCAGGTCACTGACCCCGAGGCTCTGGGCAATGGTGACGGCGCCCCATACCAGCATCCGGGAACTGACAATCAGCAGGACCAGCCCCACCGCCAGCCAGATCAGGGCGGTTTTCAGTGGCATCGGGTGGGCGATGATTTCGGCGTCGGTCTCGCTGGCCAGCGGGTCAGCCTTGCCTTTCATGCCCTGGTAGATGGACCATCCCATCACGGCGGCGAACACTGCCAGCAGTATCCAGCCGTCCAGCCGTGACAGTTCGCCGTCAAGCAGCTGGGCACCGGCAATGAGTGTAAGCACCACCAACAGGGGCAGTTCCTTGCGGATCACCTGGGAATGCACCGCAATCGGCGCAATCACGGCGGTCAGGCCGACAATCAACGCAATGTTGGTGATGTTGGAACCGTAGCCGTTGCCGAGCGCCAGGCCAGGGTTGCCGTCAGCCGCCGCCATGGCCGATACCGCCAGTTCCGGCGCCGAGGTGCCAAAACCGATGATCACCATGCCAATCAGCAGGGTCGGCATGCCCAGGTGTTTGGCGGTGGCCGCCGCCCCTTCCACAAACTTGTCGGCACTCCAGACCAGGAGTACCAGGCCGGCGATGATTGCGCCAAATGCCATCAGCATAGAAAAACCTCAGTTGATGAAACGTCCGAGCATGAACACACCGGCGTAGCCGAGGGTGTAGGCCGCCAGAAGGTGTGCAAGATACCGCATGTAGGCTGCAAAGGTCAGCCCCGGGATCTTGCTCATGGCCACGATACCGGCCGCAGAACCGATTACCAGCAGCGATCCGCCGACACCCACCGCATAGGTCAGTCCCATCCACTCACCCGGACTCATATCAATGCCCGCCTTGAGCAGGGCAGCGGTCAAAGGCACGTTGTCGATCACCGCTGAGAAAATCCCCATCAGATAATTCGCGTACAGCGGTGGCAATACGTCGTAGATAGCCACCAGCGAATCCAGCGCGTGAATTTCCTTGAGCATGCCCACCAGCAGCAGGATGCCTAGGAAGAACAGCAGGGTTTCGAACTCGATAATACGGATGTACTCGAGAATCGGGTCCAGATCGGAATCGTCGCTCAGGAAACGGGATACCAGGAACATCACCGACAGGCCAAAGAGGAAGGTCAGCACCGGTGGAACCGCAAACAGGGCATTTCCGGCAATGGTGCACAGGATTGTTAACAAAAACAGGCCGCCGATGATGGCGTCGACCGGTCGCACCGGGTTGGTGGTTGAACGCAGGGTGATGGTGCCTGTCAGGCCCCGGGACAGGAACAGGGCGAGCACGAAAACGGTGATCGACGCGGGAATGGCGAGGGTGAGCAACGTCAGTATTTCCACCTTGTCCGCGAGGAAAATCATCAATGTGGTGACGTCGCCGGTGATCAGTGACACGCCGCCGGAGTTCACCGCAAAAACGACCAGGGTGACGAACTGGATGCGCTTTTTTAGCTCCAGATCCAGCGAAAGGATCAGCGAACATGAGACTAAAGTGGCGGTGATATTGTCTGCAAGAGAGGAGAAAATGAAGCAGAACAGTCCGGTCAGGAACAGCAGTCGCCGTTCGCTCACCTGTTTCGGCATGATCAGGTAGATCACGTTTTCGATCATTCCCTTCTTGTTCAGGTAGGCGACAAAGGTCATGGCAGCCACCAGGAACAGCCACAGCCCAGCAATTTCGGCAATGCTCTCGGACAGCCCGGCGGAAATGGCCGAGGTTTCCGCCGCGTTATCGCTGAACAGAAACAGCAGCATCCAGCTCAGGGTGCCGAAGAATAACGTTACCTTGGCCTTGTTGATGTGGATGGCTTCTTCAAAAATGACGCCGAGCAGCGCCAGCACCGCCAGAACAATCAGGCTTACTTCAAGGGCAGACATGAACGAAGGTCCTGTCGAGGTTGATGACAAATCGGTTTCAGGAGGGGCAGTCGCCGCCGACCGCGCACCCACGGAGGCGGATTCTAGAGCGTTGGCCCGTCGCAAACCACTGTTTGCAGGTGCATCTATTCACCATCGAGCACCGTTGGCAGCCAGATACCGGCGCATCGATTGACATTCGCATTTTATTATCCCCGCAAAAATCGGGATAATTGCGCCCACATTCAGACCGGAAGCAGACGGCGGCGTCGTTTACCTCGCGCCCGACCGGCTTCCGACAGGTCTCCTTGCTGATCGTGGGGGGATAAAAAGCTTCAACACTAGCTAGGGTGAAAAGCAATGGCCGTTAGACAGGCAGATGTAGTGCTGGTCGGCGGTGGCGTCATGAGCGCCACTCTCGGCATGATGCTCAGGCAACTGGACCCGTCCCTGGACATCGTCATGGTGGAGCGTCTCGACCACGTGGCCCATGAGAGCACCGACGGATGGAACAACGCAGGTACCGGCCACGCCGGCTACTGTGAACTCAACTACACACCCGAGACCGACGATGGCGATGTGGCCATCGAGCGGGCCCTGCAGATCAACGCCCAGTTCGAGGTATCGCTACAGCTCTGGTCGTACCTTGTGGAGCAGGGCATTCTTCCGGAGCCTTCCGCGTTTATCAACCGCACCCCGCACCAGAGCTTTGTCTGGGGTGAAAAGGACGTGGCATTCCTGAAGCGTCGCCACGAGCGGCTCAGCGCCCATCACCTGTTCAGGGATATGGAGTACACCGAGTCGCCGACCGATCTGGAAGAGTGGATGCCGCTGGTCGTCAATAACCGGGATCCCATGCAACCGGTAGCGGCCACCCGGATCAAGCACGGCTCGGATGTGGATTTCGGCTCCCTGACCCGCAGTATGGTCAGCTGGCTGGAAACCCAGCCCAACTTCGAACTCATGCTGAGCTCTCCCGTGCACTACATTGACCAGCGTGACAATGGCCGCTGGAAGGTGCGTGTACGAAACCAGAAAACCGGCGAACTGACCAAGCTGGAAGCCGGGTTTGTGTTCCTGGGCGCCGGTGGTGGCGCGTTGCCGCTGCTGCAGAAGTCCGGTATTGCAGAAGCCCGCGGCTATGGCGGTTTCCCGGTCAGTGGCCAGTGGCTGGTGTGCGGCAAGCCCGACATCGTTGAGCAGCACAACTCCAAGGTCTACGGCAAGGCGCCCATCGGGGCGCCGCCCATGTCGGTGCCGCACCTGGACACCCGGATCATCAACGGCGAGCCGGCGCTTCTGTTCGGACCGTTTGCCGGCTTTACCACCCGCTTCCTCAAGCAGGGCTCCATCTTTGATCTGTTCGGTTCGGTAAAGTCCAACAACCTCAAGCCCATGCTGTCGGTGAGCAAGAGCAACATGGACCTGACCCGCTATCTGATCGGCGAGGTGTTCCAGTCCCACAGCGACCGGGTAGCCGCCCTCCGCAACTTCTTCCCGGATGCCCGGGAGGAAGACTGGCAGCTGCGGATGGCCGGCCAGCGGGTGCAAATCATCAAGCAGGTGCCCGGCGGTGGCGGTAAGCTTGAATTCGGTACCGAGATTGTGGCCGCCAGTGACGGCACACTCGCCGCCCTGCTGGGCGCGTCGCCCGGAGCCTCTACCGCCGCCAACGCCATGATCAACGTGATCGAGCGCTGCTTCCCGGAGAAAATCAGGACACCGGAGTGGCAGGCGCGCATGAAGGAACTGGTTCCGTCTTATGGTCAGTCCCTGGTGGATGACGAGGCTCTGCTGACCAAAGTGCGGGAACGGACCCTGTCGACCCTTCAGTTGGGCTGATATTCCGAATCGATCTAAAGCAGGCTAAAGCACTGTGATTGCTGGGCTCAGTCCCTGCAATCTCAGTGCTTTTGTCGTTTTATGGGGCGCCTGGAATTTGCGATTTCGCGAGGGCTACTTAGGGTTATAAGGTAACCCTAGGAAAGGAGAGAGCCTGTGACTGAGCAAAAATACAATCCTGAAAAGGGGTATGTGGCACTTCTGGGCTGGAGCCTGAACGCGGTTGAAGCGGCCGACAAGTTTGATCGCCGCTACGTGGTAGTGGCCCCGGACTGGGCAGAGGCCTACTGCAAGGAGCACGATATACCCTACGTGCCCTGGAACTTTGAGCGCCTGAACGACCGCTCGTTCGAGATCGCCCAGACCCTCAAGGACATGGGCGTGAACGTGGCCATTCCCCTGTTTGAGGAAACCGTGGAGTGGGCCGGCGCCATCAACTCGGTATTGCTGGACCAGCCAAAGCTGTTCGGCCAGTCCATGCTGCTGCGGGACAAGGCGTTGATGAAGCGCCGTGCTCAGCTTGGCGGTATCCGGGTGGGTATTTTCGAGGAGGCCCACGACCGGGATGATGTCATCCGCTTCCTAAAGCGCGTGAACCAGACCCTGTTGAAGCTGGACGGCGACCCGAACGATCCGATCCACCTGAAAGCCTTCGATAAGGCCGGCTGCCTGGGCCACCGGGTGATTCGCACGCCGGACGAAGTGGATACCATACCCGACGAGGAATTCCCGGTGCTCATGGAATCCCACCTGGACGGCTGGGAGTTTGCCGTCGAGGCCTGGATTCATAAAGGCAAGATCAAGTTCCTGAACATCTCCGAGTACGTCACCCTGGGCTATTCGGTGTTCGTGCCGGCGACGCCGGACCTGGAAAAATACCGCCCGCAGATTACCGCGGAGATCGAAAAGCTGATCAAGACCTTCGACATCGAATTCGGTCTGATCCACCCGGAGTACTTCGTCACCAGCGACGGCACCATGTACTTCGGCGAGGTGGCCTACCGGCCGCCGGGCTTCAAGGTGTTCGAACTTCTGGAGCGGGCCTATGGCTTCAACGCCTACCAGGGCATGATCCTGGCCTTCGACCCGAAAACCACAGAGGAGGAGATCAACGCCTTCTTCCCGAAAGAGGTCGAGGATGCCAAGGGCTATGCCGGTTGCTTCGGGGTGTATCCCCGCCGTCGGGTGGTCAGCCGTCTGGAGATGCCCGAGGAAACCGAAAACCACGAGTATTTCGAGTCCCACGAGCTGACACCGCCCATGGAGGAAACGGTGACCAAACGCACCGCCTTCGGCACCCATTGGGGGCTGGTGTATTTCTTTGGTGAGGACCCCTACGTGATGCGGGATCTGCTCAAACATCAGGAAGAGCTCGATTTCTATGTATAATCGGGGCACTGATTAACAAAAAGGGTTTGGTGCAGGCCCTGAGGAACCTCGTTTGAGCGAATACCAATCGGCCAGCCAGGCACCGGCAGTCAACCTCGACAAGCTGGTGCACAAACTGGATGAAGCCATCGCGGCTCTGGAGGAGAGCCGGTCGTTCGCCAAGGCCGGCAAGCTCCCCAAGCTGTTCGATATCGCCCGGCGCGTCCTGATGCAGCCGGGCGGCTGCGAGGCCGTTGAGGCGCGCGCCCGCCGCCTTGAGGAGGCGGGCGTGTTCCAGGGTACCGACTGGGCTGATCCATCCATTCTGCTGCCCTCCCTGACCCCCCACTCTTTGCAAAGCAAAGACGCCGACACGGTGGTGATTGAGGCGCTCAGCCAGCTCCGGCTCCTGTCGGTGGTGCAGGAGCATTACCTGCATCCGAGCGTGTCGGCAGAGCAGGCGCACCACTACCTGACGCAGGTCCTGGCGATCAATCTCGGTCTGCTGTTCGGCATGGGCGGCGAGGCCGAACGTGAACAGGGCAGGCTCGCGCAGATCAGCCAAAGCCTGTTGCAGTACGTGGCGGACCACATCGGCTACGAACACATCATCGACAGTCTGATAGAAGAGATCTGGCGCATCCTGGAGCAGCGACCGATTCGCGTTTCTGATGTGGGGCGGATGATTACCCAGATTGCCATCTGCCGGGCCGATCCGGAGGCTGACCTGGGCAGCGCAGGGCGTGGTGCCGACCGCCTGATCTCCGCCCTGTACGGGCCGACCCGGGCGTGCAGCGAGGACCCGGGCATTCCGGTTTACCAGCAGCGGCTGGAATCCATGGATTCGGTGGCGCTGCAGAACGAGGCCACCGGCTTTGCCCGCTCCATGCACGATACCGGACTGGTATCCCCTTACCACGCGTGCTTTGTGCGTTACATCCTGGAGACCCAGGACAATCTGCTCAGCAGCTCCCTGGGTTTGTCCAGTACCGGCCGTGACTGCCTGCTGTGCTACCGCGAGCTGGTGTACACGCTGATTGAAGCCTCGGTGTTCCCGGAGACCGCCCAGGGCTTGTACGGGCTGGCACTGTTGCTTGAACGGGGCATTCTCTACCAGCCACCGGTGGCGCCTTCGCTCTGGCGCCAGATTCGCCTGAGCCTGTGCCCCGCCGCCCGGGACAGGCTTCAGATCGCCTATGGCTATGAGCCGCAGCCCTCGGCCTGGCTTATGCAGGGCGTTCTCAACATGCTGGGCCAGCCGCTGGGCGTCGGGCAAGGTAACAATCCCACCTGCCAATCGGCGCGGGCGCTGTCCATGTGGGCCTACAACGATCCCGATTACCTGCTGCAGATGGTGGCCTGGGCAGCTCGGGACAACGAGATTGTCATGCACTTCGAAGGGCAGCCGGTCTCATCGGCCCGAAGTGCCGGTGGCGTTGCCTCGGAGGTGACGCTCGACCTGGATCCGGTGTCACTTGTTGTGGTGCCGCATCTTGATCGCATCTATGCGGAGATGGGTCGCCTGTGTGCCGAGCGTGAGGGCGACCCCCACAAGTGGGTGAACCCGGAATTCCACGGCTGGTCCGCGGGGCGGGGCTTCGCCATCAATGTGGACGTGGCGACCGGCAATCTCACCGGCCTCGAGGAGTTCATCCGGCATTTCTATGCCAGCTACCATCCCTACTACAACGGCAATCAGCCGCTGATCCATCCACAACCGGCGGGGATTGCGGTCACCGACAGCGCGGCCCGATTCATTGGCTGGCATGCCATTACCATCCTCCGGGCAGGGCTCGACCCCGAGGGCGAGATGCGGGTGTACTTCTTCAACCCGAACAACGACAGTGGCCAGAACTGGGGCGATGGCGTGGAAGTGAGCACCTCCGGCTACGGTGAGCGGTTTGGCGAATCCTCGTTGCCCTTTGAGCAATTCACCTCGCGTCTGTACATTTTCCACTACGATCCTCTGGAGCGCGGCGAGCTTGCGGAAGTGAACGATGACGAGCTGCAGCGCGTAACAGAAGGAGTGTACCGGAGCTGGGGCAAGGGCCGGGTGCCCGCCGATGCGCTCCAGGCGGAGCCGCCGCGGACTGACTAGGCCCGTCGCCGATTTGCCCGACCCATTCACTGAGCCCACCCATTCACCGAGCGAGAGGAAGGTCATGGCCAACGAGAACCGTCCGGCCCGTAACGGCGCCGAGCTGTTTGTGCGCGCGCTGGAAAACGAAGGTGTTCAATACGTGTTTGCGGTGCCCGGTGAGGAGAACCTGGCATTCCTGGAGGCTCTGAGGGAGTCCCGTATCGAACTGGTACTGAACCGCCACGAGCAGGCTGCAGGCTTCATGGCGGCGACCTACGGGCGTCTCACCGGTAAAGTTGGCGTCTGCCTGTCGACCCTGGGGCCTGGCGCCACCAACCTGGTCACCGCCGCCGCCTATGCCCAGCTGGGCGCCATGCCCATGATGATGATCTCCGGCCAGAAGCCTATCAAATCCTCCAAGCAGGGCCTGTTCCAGATCCTGGACGTGGTGGACCTGATGCGTCCGCTCACCAAGTACACCCGCCAGATCACCAACGCCAACACCATACCGGCGAAAGTGCGTGAAGCGTTCCGGCTGGCGTCCGAAGAACGCCCGGGCGCGGTGCATCTGGAGCTGCCCGAAGACATCGCAGACGAAGCGCCGGAACCGGATACCCACATCTTCAAACCCAGCGATGCCCGCCGGCCCACGGCCAGTCAGAAGAGCCTGGAGATGGCGTGCGACATGCTTCGCGAGGCACGGCACCCGCTGATCATGATTGGCGCCGGCGCCAACCGGAAGCGGGTGTCCCAGGCGTTGATTCACCTGGTGAACGTCACCGGTATTCCGTTCTTCACCACCCAGATGGGCAAGGGCGTTGTGGACGAGCGCCATCCGCGCTATCTGGGTAATGCCGCCCTGTCGGCGGGCGACTTCGTCCACTGCGCCATTGATCGCGCCGATCTGGTGATCAACGTGGGCCACGACGTGGTGGAAAAGCCGCCATTTTTCATGACCCCGGGCGGCAAGAAGGTGATCCACGTAAACTTCAGCGCTGCTGACGTAGACCCCGTGTATTTTCCTCAGCACGAGGTGGTGGGTGACATTGCCAACAGCGTGGAGTACATGGCCGAGAACTGTGGCCAGTGCGCCAACCATGACTTCAGCCAGCTCATGGAAGTGAAGCAGGCCGTGGACGCCCACCTGACCTCCATGGCTGGCGATGGCCGCTTCCCGGTGATTCCCCAGCGCATCGTGGCCGATGTGCGGCAGGTCATGCCGGATGACGGCATCATTACCCTCGACAACGGCATGTACAAGTTGTGGTTTGCCCGCAACTATCCGGCCTACGACAACAACACTGTGCTGCTGGACAATGCCCTGGCCTCCATGGGCGCCGGCTTACCCAGTGGCATGATGGCTTCCATGCTGTACCCCGATCTGAAGGTCATGGCCGTGTGCGGCGACGGCGGCTTCATGATGAACAGCCAGGAGCTGGAAACCGCGGTGCGCCTCGGGCTTAACCTGGTGGTGCTGATCATCAACGACAGCGCCTACGGCATGATCAAGTGGAAGCAGGGACAGGAGGGCTACGCGGACTTTGGCCTGGACTACCGCAACCCGGATTTTGTCACCTACGCCCAATCCTACGGCGCCACCGGCCACCGTATTACCCGCACCGAAGACTTGCGGCCCACTCTGGAGCAGGCCCTGGCCGCTGGCGGAGTGCACCTGGTGGACGTGCCGGTGGATTACAGCGAGAACCGGCGGGTATTTGACGAGGAGCTGGCGGAGCTGACCTGTCGATTGTAAGCCGTGTATGATGTCCACCGGACGAAAACCGGAGATGTCATTACCATGAGTCGTTTGTTTGCCAGAGTTCTGGCTGTTGCGTTTTCCCTGGCCCTGTTCGCAGGTTGCAGCAACCCGGAGACACCCCAGGAGGTGACGGCTGCTTTCTGGCAGGCAATGGCCGAAAATGATGCGGGCGACGTCGTGGAATACTCCACTCTGGCAGACGCCTCGGCATTCGACGGATACCAGCGCAGCTGGACTGACGCCGTTCCTTCCTATGGCCGCGTGGTTATTGACGACGACGAAGCCTCCATTGTCACCCGGGTACCCGCCGAATCCGGCGCTGCGGGTGAGCAACTTGAGATCGCCACCTATCTGGTTCGCGTTGATGGCCAATGGCTGGTGGATTATGGGCGCACCGGCGACGCCATTGTGAACCCCTCTCCGTTCAGCGGCATTCTGGGGGAGCTCAACCGGATCGGTGAAAAGCTCAGTGCCAGCTTCTCGTCATCCTCTGGCCAGCTTGAACGGGATATGGAGCAGCTCGCCCGGGACCTGCAGATCTATTCGCAGGAGATGTCGCAGCAAGCGGGAGAGGCCATGGCCGAGTTCAGTGAACAGCTGCAGGAGGCCATGCGGGATCTTGAGCAGTCGCTGGAGGAAGCTCTCGAAGATGACCGGCAAACCCCTGAACAGGATCGTGTCATCCTGGAGCAGGCAGCGCGTGATCTGGACCGGGGCGCCAATGACCTCAACGACCCCACTCTGGAATCTCTGGCCAATGCCAGTCGCACGGTGGCCGAAACCGGAGAACGGTTTGGCCGCCTCAGTGAAGACACCCTGAATCGTTACCGCGAGCAGTGGCAGCGCGACATCGCCGAGATGCGTAACGAGGCAGAGTCTTTTATGGCGCAGCTCAGGCCTTAACGGGCCTGCTCGGCGCCACGCAGCATGGCCTGCAGAAGCTCCTCGGCATCAAATTTGGTGAGGGCCTCATCGGCACCCACCTGATTGGCATAGCTCAGGCTCATCTCGCTGTTCAGGGAGGTATGCAGAATGATGTACGGCTGCTTGAGCGCGGTGTTGTCCCGCACATTGAAGGTGAGCTCATAGCCGTCCAGCCCTGGCATCTCGATGTCACTGACCAGGATATCCGTGGGCCGGCCCAGCTCATGATCTCGTAGCAGAATCTGCAGGGCATCGTCGCCATTCGAGGTAACGTGATAGGAGATGTCCTTGCTGTCGAGGACATCGGAGAGCTGCTTGCGGGCCACCTGGGAATCGTCCACCAGCAGAATGTTCAGTGATTTCAGGGTTTCGCTCTGTACATCAGTGAGCGTGACCTCGCCGGTCTCCAGGGATTCCGGGTAAACCTTCGCCAGCAGCAGCTCCACATCCAGCAACTGAATAATGTCGCCGTCCACATCGAGCAGACCGGTAATGAATGCCCGGTTGCCCAACGCCTTGGGCGGCGGCATGACCGACTTCCAGTTGGTTTCGATGATCTGCTGTACACCCCGCACCAGAAAGCCGATTTCCTGACGCTGGATGTCGGTGATGATAATCGAGGCTTTTTCCCGTTCTTCCCGGGTCAGCGCCGGATAGCCCACCGCCGCGGCCATATCGATGACCGGCACCGCAGAACCGCGAAAGGTGGCCGTGCCGATCACCGCGTGGTGACTGTGGGGCAGCTTGGTGAGCTTCATGAATGGCAGGATCTCCCGAATCTTCAGGGTACCGATGCCGAAGAGGCGCTCCCCGGAGAGACGGAAAAGAAGAAGCTTCTGGGACTGCTTCGCTTTGCTGGACATGGACAGATCCTTCCAAAAACACCGATCAGAAAATCAATAGACAGTGAATCATGATAGCAGCAAGAAACCGGCAGGAGCGGTAAATCATTTGTATCAATTGGTGATTGGATGAAATCGGTGTCAGCCGGGCAGGTTGGTGAGTACGAACCAGGCGGTACCGCCGGTCGTCAGGGCTGCAAACACGGCCAGTAGACCGTCCCGGGCGATGATGGCCAGGCCGAAGGCCACCAGCGCAAGCCCGCCGCCGTTGGCACTGAAGGGAATGATCTCCATCAGCGGCATGGCCGCCGCAACCAGCAGGCACAGCACCGCCATGACGTACTGCCCCGGCCCCCGCACCAGGAACACCAGGCGGGGCCTGGTCCAGCGGTCCAGAAACCGGGCAGGCTTCTCCAGCCAGTCCAGGCCCCTGTCCAACTTCTCCTGCTCCATGGACCGGTTGGCGAGCCGGGCCGGAATCCAGATCGTCTCCCGCTGGAACAGCAGCTGGCCGACGGTCAGCAGGACCATCAGGGCGAGCAGAGTGGGAACGCCCGGAATGTCGCCAATCAGCGGCGCCAGAGTAACCAGCCCCGCCACCAGTGCCAGTGGGCCGAATGAGCGCTCACCCACCACCGCCAGGATATCGCCCACCGACACCCGGCGCTGGCCGTCGGTGCCGTCGCGAAGCCGGTCCAGTAACTCCTTCAGGCTGTTCGGATCGTCCGGTTGGTTCATCGCACAAGCTTCTGGGTTTGAGTGAGGACGTGGCAAAACCTTACACAATCAGGGCGTAGTCTGCATGAACACAGGATGACGAGGGGGTTAGCTGTGATGCAGAACGAAAAAAGCCCCGGAAATCCGGGGCTTTTCTCTGGGAGTTTGGTGGAGACGGCGGGAATTGAACCCGCGTCCGCCAGTACTCAGCCTTGAGGTCTACATGCTTAGCGTCTCTCTATTGTTTTAAGTTCAAGCGACCCGAGAGTCAGGGTGCAAGAACCGAGCTCTTTGAATCTTAGCCATGTGTCAGTGAGCTCTGACACACGGAGCAGCCTATAAGCGATGACGTCCTGGGATGTTGCTACTGAGTTATAGGCGCCTCAGCCAGGACGACTGGAACGGCTTACGCCGCCAGTGCGTAGTTTTCGTCGTTTGCGACTATTTTAAAGCAGCTTTGGATTTACGAGATTCGCTGCCATCTCGACATGCACCCAAGGGTTCGCCACCGGCGTCGAAGCCATGTCGTCCCCTTACAGCTGAGTATATGTGTCCGGTTTGCCGGACTTCAAGGTTTCTTTGCGATTGTTTGTTGACCGGCGTTGTGTAGATGTACTTACGCGCCTAGCCCGCCAGCTGCTTCACGGCACCGGTGCGCCCGGCCAGCGCCGCGTGGCTGAGTGCTGCGAAGCTGTCGTGAAAATAGTCCATCACGGCGTTGGGATCGGCGTGGATAGCCCGGTCGACGGTAATGCCGAACTGGACCGTGCCCGCGTAGCTGAAAATGCTCAGGCCAATGCCGATGCTGCCGCTTTGCGGCACCCAGAACATGGGCTGGGTGACTTTGCTGCCGGCAAGGTACAGGGCGTCTCTGGGGCCGGGCACGTTGGTGAGCACCGCCGAGGCCTTGTTGCTGAGCAGGTCCAGGGCCCTCCTCTCCAGGCTATCAGGGCCGCGGCCGAACAGATCCAGCAGGCTGTAGGTTACCTGGGCCTGGTAAGAGCGCTTGAGCCGGTTCATGTTCTCCTGAACCTGTCGAAAGCACATGATCGGATCCTGTACCTCAACCGGCAGGTTCACCAGTACCAGCCCGAATTCGTTGCCGAGAGTATCGATGGGTTGGTTAAGCGGGCGCAGGTTGAACGGCACCGCTACCCGGATGCCGCACTCGGGAACAGGCTCTCGATTGGCGGCAAAGTGCCGTTGCAGGGCGCCGGTGGTGGCGCACATCAGCACATCGTTGACGGTGCCTCCGAGGGCCCGAGCACAGGCCTTGACCTCGGCAAAGTCCAGAGGCTCGGCCCAGGCCACCTGTTTGCGCCCGCACAAGGGGCTCTTGAGGCCGGTTCTGGGCTCGAAGGGTGCCAGGCCGAGCTTCAGCAGGTCCATGGCAACACCGCTGGCGGTGGTGGCGAGCTTCAGGGGGTAGTTGGGTTCCTGGCGTACCGAGGCAATAAACAGGCGGGCCTGTTGCGCGGCCACCTGGGCGCTGTCCACCAGCCGGTGCAGCGTGCTTCTTCCCCGGGAAGCAGTGCCTGTAAAGGTTTCAGGCTTGCCGGCCACCCGTTTAAGTGTCGGCTCGGGGGTCTTGTCGGTAAGTGAGAGCATCACCCGTACGAGGGAAATGCCGTCTGCAATGCAGTGGTGAATACGCACCAGCAGGGCGGCGCCACCTTCGTAATTGTCGATGTAGTGCATCTGCCAGAGTGGGCGGCGAAAATCCAGGGAGGTGCTGTTCAGGTCGCTCACCAGTTTCTGGAGTTCGGCTTTGTCGGCCTTGCCGGGCAGCGCAATCCGGTGCAGGTGGTTGTCGATATGAAACAGCGGGTCCTCTTGCCAGTAAGCCCGGTCGCCATGGTCGACGACCCGTTGGCGGAAGCGCTGGAAGCGAAGAAACCGTTCTTCGAGCGTGCGTTTGAGGCGCTGAATGGAGACCGGCCGTTCAAGGGCCAGAACGCCGCAGATCATCATGGGATTTTCCGGGGTGTCCATGCGCAGCCAGGCGCGATCCACGGAAGACATGGGGGTCTGTTTGGGTGACATAAGCGCTCCCTTTGCCATGCACCGGAACTGCCGAGTATAGGCCGGTTGTCTGGATCAACAAAGAGAGTGAGTATGCGACATATTTGCCGGCCACATCCTGACCGGCGTCAGATTATTTGAGGGTCTGGTGAGCCCGCTCTCAGGCGTTGGCGTCGCGCAGGATACGCTGCTTCTGGCGGTTCCAGTCGCGTTCTTTCTCAGTAGCGCGTTTGTCGAACAGTTTCTTGCCTTTCACCAGGGCAATTTCGCACTTAACCTTGTTCTTTTTCCAGTACAGGGCGAGTGGAATACAGGTGTAGCCGGCCTGATTGACCTTGCCCACGATCTTGGCAATCTCCTTGGCGTGCAGGAGCAGCTTGCGGGTGCGGGTCGGGTCGGCTATCACGTGGGTGGACGCGGTGCTCAGGGGGGTGATGTGGGAGCCGAGCAGCCAGGCCTCGCCGTCCTTGAGCAGTACGTAGGCGTCCACCAACTGGGCCTTGCCAGCGCGGAGGGACTTTACTTCCCAGCCGAGCAGCGCCAGGCCCGCCTCGAAGCGTTCCTCGATGTGATACTCGTGCTTCGCCTTTTTGTTCAGGGCGATGGTATTGCTGGGCGTTCCGGGTTTTTTCTTGCTCATGAATCAGTGAATCCGGGGTCGGACGTGTCAACGGGCCGGCCGCTTTTGGGCCGGAAAAGCGCGCATTGTAGCCCAACAGTGCCGGACTGGTCACGAAACGGGCGCTGAGGCTGGTGCCGGTTCGTGCGCGGCCAGATCCTTCGGCTACAATAAGCGGTCATACATTTTCAGGGGCGCGAATGCCTACGCCGTATCAGACACACATCGGGTCATTTACCCGCAAATCAACCTTCTTCTGGGCCGCCGTGGGTGCCACGGTGGGCCTGGCCAATCTATGGCAGTTTCCCTATCTGGCCAGTCTTCACGGTGGCGGGCTGTTTATCCTGCTGTATCTTGCCTGCCTGCTGCTGGTGACCCTGCCTTTGATGGTAACCGAAGCGGTGGTGGGGCGGTATGCCCGCCATGGCCTGGTGCTGGCCATCGATGGTTTGATTCGCAGTGCCCGGTGTTCGCGCGCCTGGATGGCGGTTGGGCGGCTCAGTGTGCTGGCCGCGTTCCTGGTGCTGTCTTTTA
Organism: Marinobacter sp. E2; assembly: GCF_055755345.1. Lineage (NCBI taxonomy): Bacteria > Pseudomonadati > Pseudomonadota > Gammaproteobacteria > Pseudomonadales > Marinobacteraceae > Marinobacter > Marinobacter sp. E2. Next base: position 3,275,811 of record NZ_CM146911.1, on the reverse strand, counting down.
CTGCCGTGTTCGGGGCCATCGCACTGGCGTATGTGTTCTTCGGCGCCCTGGGTCGTTTCTCCGGAGCAGGGCAGGCCGAGGCCACCGCGGTTCTTGCGGGGCTGGTGTCGGATCCCGGGCAATATCGGATCTTCATGGCCTGGCATGCCTTCTTCCTGGTGCTGGTGGTCTGGGTGTCCGCCCAGGGCGTGGAGCGCGGTCTGGAACGGGCGTTGCGGGTGGTGGTGCCCGGCACCCTGTTGTTGATGGTGGCGTTGTTCAGCCTGTCGGTGCTGCATGGCCGCATCGAAGGTGCGGCTGATCATATCCTCGCCATGCACCCGGAGGATCTGAGCTGGGAAAGTCTTCGAGCGGCGCTGTTCCACGCCTTTTTTACCCTCGGCCTTGGCATGGGAGTGTGGGCGATTCTGGGTGCATATACCACGCCCCATACCCGGCTGAAGCGCTCCATTCTGGCGGTGGTGCTGATGGACACGCTGGTGGCGATCATGGCCGGCCTGATGATTTTTGCCATGGCCACCGATGGCAACAGTTTCGATGGCGAGCGCGGGTTCAGCCTGCTGTTCGTATCCATGCCCGTGACGCTGGCGGAGCTTCCCGCCAGCCAGTTCGTGATTGCCTCTGTGTTTTTGATGGTGGTGCTGATTGTCTGGACAACGTCGCTGAATCTGCTTGAACCGGTGGTGGGCTGGTTCCGGGAGTGGACCGGCGCTCCCAGGGCACTGTCGGTCATCCTGACAGGGCTGGCGGTTTGGCTGGCCGGGCTCGCGTCCCTGTTGTCGTTCAACCTCTGGTCGGAGTACCGGTTCGGTGGTGCCACCATATTCCGGTGGCTGGAGCTGGTGACCGGCGGTTTGCTGATTCCTCTGGTGGCCATCCTGCTCGCTCTGTTTACCGGCTGGTGTCTCACCCGGCATCTGTCTGCCACCATGCTGGGATCGGCTCCTCGTCTGTTCGCAGGCATCTGGTTCTGGGTGATGCGGCTTGTGTTGCCGGTGGTGGTCGCCTGGATTGGCATCCAGTACACGGCGTTTTCACTGGCCAATCTCTGCAGCAACGGCAGTGACGCCCTGTGGTGTGAGCAGCGAGAGATCATGGTGTCCGGCGGCGAGCCGGAGGCCGCCAAGGACGCCGGGAAAGCACCGTCACACGGGGCAGACGGTAATGACGCGGGCACGAACGCGCCACGCGCTCGGAGCGGAAAAGACGGAAACCCCGAAAAGGCCCGGGCACCGGACAGCCCGGTTGAAAATGCCCCAAAGGAAGGCGATATCCTTTATCATAGCGTGTGATTCAAGCTGCCTTCCCCGCCAGAAGTCTGCTCGAAGTCTGCACAACCCGAACAGAGTGTTTGCAAGCAGGACAATCGGTTTCAATGCCCCATCAGATCGACAAAACAGCGTTGGTGATGCATTCCGCTGAGCGAATGTTTCACCTGGTCAACGACATTGCCCGCTATCCGGAGTTTCTTCCCTGGTGCGCCGGTGCGCGCATCCATGAGCAGAATGCTTCGGAGATCACCGCTTCTCTGGAGATTGCCAAGGGTGGCATGCGCCATACCCTGACCACGCGTAACCAGCTGCAGATGCCGGACGCCATCGAAATGCACCTGGTCGACGGTCCCTTCCGCAACCTTACCGGTCGCTGGCACTTCAAGCCGCTGGATCTCAATGCCTGCAAGGTGGTGCTATCGCTGCAATTCGAGTTTTCCGGCTCGCTCTCGCGGATGACCTTTGGCCCGGTGTTCAGTCAGGCTGCCAATACCATGGTGGATGCCTTCTGCCGACGGGCAGACGAGCTGTATCGAACGGAGGGCGCGTGATGCAGGTGGAAGTGGCCTACGCCCGGCCCGATCGTCAGGAAATTGTACCGGTAAAGGTGCCGGCCGGGACCACTGCGCTCGAGGCCGCGAGGCTGTCAGGCATCACCGATCTGTTTCCGGAAATAGAGCTGGAGAAGACTGACATGGGCGTGTTCGGGAAGGTGATCAAGGATCCGTCTGCCCATGAGCTAAGGGACGGCGACCGCGTTGAGCTGTATCGGCCGCTGAAAATCGATCCCAAACAGGCCCGTCTGAACCGGGCCAAGAAAAAGGGCTGAGCGGAGCACCAGAGACCTGGGCTCAGTAGGCGGGTGTTTCCTCGAGCAGCTGTGCTTCGTAAGAGGCGTACTCATCACCTTCGTAATACACGATGATGCGCTGCTCCTTGATCTCGCCACCGGCCCGCTGGAACGTATACACATAGTACTCTCGGGACAGATCGACCGGGTTGAGCATCAGCGGGGTTCCCAGCAGTGCGTGCACCTGGCTTCGGGGCATGCCTGCGGCCAGTTGAGCCAGCTCCTCATCGGTGACGATATTGCCCTGCTGGACGTTGATCTTGTACACGCCCGGGAATACGCAACCGGTAAGAAACAAGGTAAGAATGAGAGCTGTGAGCTTTTGCATCGCCGGGGGAAATCCTCTATCTTGAAAACGCCTGCCAGAGGCAGGTATGACACGGGTTAACCGTTCAAAGGCGGCTTCATCATACCGGAAGCCGTGAGGCACACCAAAGAGTGAATAGTAACATGTCATCCGAGAACGCCGAATTACGAAAAGTCGGTCTGAAAGTGACCCTGCCGCGGGTCAAGATCTTCAACATTCTGGAGAATGCCGAAGAAGACCACCACCTCAGTGCCGAGGATGTGTACAAGAAGCTTTTGGAGCAGGGAGATGACGTGGGCCTGGCAACGGTTTACCGGGTGCTGACGCAGTTCGAGGCCGCTGGCCTGGTGCTTCGCCACAACTTCGAAGGTGGCCACGCCGTGTTCGAGATGGCCGGGGATGATCATCACGACCATATGGTGTGTACCCAGACCGGTGAGGTGATCGAGTTTGTTGACGAGGTGATCGAAGAGCGCCAGCAAAAGATTGCCAAAGAACACGGCTATGAAATTGTTGATCACAGCCTGATTCTGTACGTCAAACCTCTCAAGTCCTGATCCTCTCTCCAGGCCGGATGGTAAAAAAAGAGGCGGGTGCAAGGCCCGCCTCAACAGCTCTCAGGATCGAGAGGGGAATAGTCCGGTTATCTCATGCTCAGTGGTGTGTCGCCTGGCCCTTGGAAAACATTTCCCGGGCATGGGCGATGGTGTGTTCGGTCATGTCCACGCCGCCCAGCATTCTTGCTACTTCGCTGATCCGACCCTGGTCGTCCAGGATTTCGATTTTCGAGAAGGTGGCATCCCGCTCAGTGAACTTGCTGACAAACAGGTGCTGATGGCACTGGGCCGCCACTTGCGGAAGGTGGGTCACGCACAGTACCTGGCCGTTGCCCCCGAGGGTGCGCAGCAAACGACCAACCACTTCCGCCGTGCCGCCGCCAATGCCCACATCCACCTCATCGAACACCAGCGTGGGGGTGGTGGATGTCTGGGCAACCACCACCTGGATGGCCAGGCTGATCCGTGACAGTTCGCCGCCGGAGGCAACCTTGGCCAGCGGGCGGGCCGGTTGCCCCGGGTTTGCGCTGACCAGGAATTCGATGTCTTCGAGACCATGAGGTGCGGGCTCGGTGCCGTTGCTGCGGTTCAAGTGGGTGATGAACTGCATGTTGGGCATGCTCAGTTGCGCCAGTTCGGCGGCTACGCGCTGGTCCAGCTCGGCTGCGGCTCTGGCGCGGGCCTCGGACAGCTCCCCGGCCAGCTCGTCAAATCGCGTGCGGTGCTCGTCCAGCTCCGCTTCCAGCTGCTCCAGGCTGCCTTCTCCGCCATCCAGTTCCGCCAGTTCAGCGCTCAGGCGCTGATGCAGTTCCGGCAGTTCTTCGGGTGTTATGCGGTGCTTGCGTGCCATCTGGTAGATGGCGCTCAGGCGTTCTTCAACTTCCGCCAGGCGGGCAGGATCGGCTTCGTAATCCTCTACAAAGTGGCGCAGGTTGTCACCGGCTTCGGTGATCTGAATCTGCGCTTCGTTCAACATCTGGATGGTATCGGTCAGGGCCGGCACTTCCACCGGCAATTGCTCCAGCTGGTGCAGTGCCTGACGTACCAGGTCGGCTGCGCTGTTCTCATCTTCGGTGCACAGCAGGGCCGCCTGGTGGCTGCTGTGCAGAACCGTGTCGGCCTGGCTGAGCTGGGCCTGCTCCTGCTCCAGTTGTTCCTGCTCGCCGTCTTCCAGGGCCAGCCGGTCCAGCTCCTCCACCTGATAGCGCAGCAGTTGCAGGCGGGCCTCGGCTTCGTCCGCATTCTGTTGCCGTTCGTTCAGTCGTTGGCGGATCTGGTGCCAGCGTTTCCAGGCCTCCCGGGTGTCCGCCGCCAGGCCTTCAACTCCGGCAAATTCGTCCAGCAGTTTGCGATGGGTATCCTTGCGCAAAAGAGACTGGTGCTGGTGCTGGCTGTGGATATCCATCAGCAGGCCGCCGAGTTCCTTCAGGTGGTTCAGGGGGCAGGGCTGGCCATTGATGTAGGCCCTGGAGCGACCATCCTTGCTGATCACACGGCGCAGGATACAGTCGTCTTCGTCGTCCAGTTCGTGCTCTGCCAGCCAGTCTCCGGCTTCCGGTATGGCGGAAACATCGAAGGTGGCGGTGATGTCCGCACGCTTGGCACCGTGGCGCACCGCCCCGGCGTCGGCACGCCCGCCCATGGCCAGGCCCAGGGCGTCCAGCACAATCGACTTGCCGGCGCCGGTTTCACCGGTAAGTGCGGTCATGCCCTTGCCAAACTGCAGTTCTACCCGCTCGGCGATGGCGTAATTGGAAACCGTTAGTTGGGTCAGCATGCAGATAACCTCCGCGTTTTTCTGAGTCCGGCAAAACACTGTGGATGTATACAGTTGCTGTGAATATATACAGGGTTTTGCCTGTATGCAAATCCCTTCCGGATATTTTCTTCAGGAATGCAGGCAGCAGATGGTTGAAACCTGAGAGCAGGGCCCCATATCCGTTCGCAACGACGTTTTTCAGGCCTGTCATGGCCGAACACACGATTGGCCGGTCGCCCTGGTGCGAACCGCTTGAGACCAAGCAGGAGTAGTCATGAGCACTGACGAGAATCGCAAAGAACATGAAGAGCTGAGCGAAGCCCTTGAAGCCGCAAAAGATGAGGCCCAGGCCTCTGAAAAAGAGGCTCCCGAGGGTGAAGCCTCCGAGGCGGATGCCCTGGCGGCTCAGGTTCAGGAATACCAGGAGCAGATGCTGCGGGCCCAGGCCGAGATGCAGAACGTGCGTCGACGGGCGGAAATTGATGTTGAAAAGGCCCACAAGTTTGCCCTGGAGAAGTTTGTGAAGGAACTGCTGCCGGTGGCGGATAGTCTGGAAAAAGCGGTGGAAAGCACCGAAGGCCACGAAAACGCCGGCGAGGTGGTGGCTTCCATCCGTGAGGGCGTGGAGATGACCCTGAACCTGTTCATGTCCAGCCTGAAGAAATTCAATGTTGAGCAGATCAACCCGGTGGGCGAGCCGTTCGACCCGCAGCAGCACGAGGCCATGTCGATGGTGCCGGCGCCCGATGCCGAGCCCAACAGTGTGGTGGCCGTGGTGCAGAAAGGGTATCTGCTTAATGGTCGTGTGGTGCGGCCTGCCATGGTGGTGGTCGCCAAGGCGGAAGATGCGCCAAAAATTGATGAGCAGGCTTGAAAAGCCGATTAAAGCGCCAATATAGCCAGTAAATAGCGACAGCGGAGGCGGCGCCTCCATGAAAGCATTCAGAAGAATTGGAGTGATTCAATGAGCAAGATCATCGGTATCGACCTGGGAACGACCAACTCCTGTGTGGCCATCATGGATGGCGACAAGGTAAAGGTAATCGAGAACGCCGAGGGTGATCGCACCACCCCGTCCATCATCGCGTACACCGACGATGGCGAAACCCTGGTTGGCCAGTCTGCCAAGCGCCAGGCGGTAACCAATCCGAACAATACCCTGTACGCCATCAAGCGTCTGATTGGCCGTCGGTTTGAAGACGACGTGGTCCAGAAGGACATCAAGATGGTGCCCTACAAGATCACCAAGGCCGACAACGGTGACGCATGGGTTGAGGTGAAAGGCCAGAAGATGGCGCCGCCCCAGGTGTCTGCCGAAGTGCTGAAGAAGATGAAGAAAACCGCCGAGGATTACCTGGGCGAGAAAGTGACCGAAGCGGTTATCACCGTGCCGGCCTACTTCAACGACAGCCAGCGCCAGGCTACCAAGGACGCGGGCAAGATCGCCGGTCTGGAAGTGAAGCGGATCATCAACGAGCCGACCGCGGCTGCCCTGGCCTATGGCCTGGACAAGAAGAGCGGTGACCGTACCGTGGCCGTGTATGACCTCGGTGGCGGTACCTTCGACCTGTCCATCATCGAAATTGCCGATGTGGACGGCGAGCACCAGTTCGAGGTTCTGGCCACCAACGGTGACACCTTCCTGGGCGGTGAAGACTTCGACCTGAAGATCATCGAGTACCTGGCAGACCAGTTCAAGAAGGACAGCGGCATCGACCTGCGCGGTGACTCCCTGGCCATGCAGCGTCTCAAGGAAGCCGGCGAGAAGGCCAAGATCGAGCTGTCCAGCAGCCAGCAGACCGACGTGAACCTGCCGTACATCACTGCAGACGCGTCTGGTCCGAAGCACATGAACGTGAAGCTGACCCGTGCCAAGCTGGAGTCCCTGGTGGAAGACCTGGTCCAGCGCAGCCTCGAGCCCTGTAAAGTGGCTCTGCAGGATGCCGGCATGAAGGCCTCCGAGATCGACGAGGTGATCCTGGTTGGTGGTCAGACCCGCATGCCGCTGGTTCAGGAAAAAGTGAAAGAGTTCTTCGGCAAAGAAGCCCGCAAGGACGTGAACCCGGATGAAGCCGTGGCCATGGGTGCTGCGATTCAGGCAGCAGTTCTGTCTGGCGACGTGAAGGACGTTCTGCTTCTGGACGTCACCCCGCTGACTCTGGGTATCGAAACCATGGGCGGCGTGGCAACACCGCTGATCGAGAAGAACACCACGATTCCGACCAAGAAGTCGCAGACCTTCTCCACAGCGGACGACAACCAGACTGCCGTGACCATCCACGTGGTTCAGGGTGAGCGCAAGCAGGCGAACCAGAACAAGTCCCTGGGTCGTTTCGACCTGGCCGACATTCCGCCGGCGCCGCGCGGTGTGCCACAGATCGAAGTCACCTTCGACATCGACGCCAACGGTATCCTGAACGTGTCCGCCAAGGACAAGGCGACCGGCAAGGAACAGTCCATCGTGATCAAGGCCTCCTCTGGCCTGAACGACGACGAGATCGAGAAGATGGTGCGCGACGCCGAGGCGAATGCCGAGGAAGATCGCAAGTTCGAGGAGCTGGTGCAGGCCCGGAACCAGGGCGATGCCATGGTTCACGCCGTGCGCAAGACCCTGAAAGATGCCGGCGATAAGGTCAGCGACAGCGAGAAGGAGTCTATCGAAGCCTCTATCAAAGAGCTGGAAGAGGCGCTGGAAGGCTCCGACAAGGACGACATCGAAGCCAAGACCCAGAAGCTGACCGAGGTGTCCTCGGAGCTGGCCCAGAAGATGTACGCAGATCAGGCCGAGCAGGCACAGCAGGCTGGTGGCCAGGAAGGCGCCCAGAGCCAGCAGTCTGACGACGCCGTCGACGCCGAGTTTGAAGAAGTCAAAGACGACGACAAGCGGTAAATCTGAAGTACATCAGGCAGTTGGAAAAACGCGGGGGAATCCCCCGCGTTTTCCGCGTTTAAAAACAGGGTTTTAAAGCATGGCCAAGCGAGATTATTACGAGATTCTCGGAATTTCCCGGGATGCGGACGAAAAGGAAATCAAGCGGGCTTACCGAAAGCTCGCGATGAAGTACCACCCCGACCGTAACCCGGAGGACAAAGAAGCCGAGAACAAGTTCAAGGAGGCCAGCGAAGCCTACGAAGTACTCGCGGACCAGTCCAAGCGGGCCGCTTACGACCAGTTCGGCCATGCCGGCGTCGACGGCCAGGCCGGTGGTGGCTTCGGTGGCGGCGGTGCCAGCTTCTCCGACATCTTTGGCGATGTGTTCGGCGATATCTTCGGTGGTGGCGGCCGGGGCCGCAACACCCGGGGCGCCGATCTGCGCTACACCCTGGAGCTGGATCTGGAAGAAGCCGTCAAGGGCAAGACTGTCCAGATCAAGATCCCGGGGCATCGCGAGTGTGAGGTGTGCGAGGGCAGTGGCGCCGAGAAAGGCTCCCGCCCGGAAACCTGCGGTACCTGTAAGGGCATGGGGCAGGTGCGCATGCAGCAGGGCTTCTTTACCGTTCAGCAGGCCTGTCCCACCTGTCGTGGCTCCGGCCAGATCATCAAAGACCCCTGCAAGGCCTGTCACGGTCAGGGCCGGGTTCAGGAAGAGAAAACGCTGTCGGTCAAGGTGCCGCCCGGCGTGGATACCGGTGACCGCATCCGGCTCTCCGGCGAGGGCGAGATGGGCATCGACGGTGGACCTCCCGGCGACCTGTACGTGCAAATCGCCGTGCGCGAGCACTCTATCTTCACCCGCGACGGTCGCAACCTCTATTGCGAAGTGCCGATCAGTATCGTGGACGCAACCCTTGGCGGTGAGCTGGAAGTGCCGACCCTTGATGGCCGCGTGAAGCTGAAGATTCCGGCAGAAACGCAGACCGGCAAACTGTTCCGGCTGCGTAACAAGGGCGTGAGCCCGGTGCGCGGCGGCCCCTCCGGCGATCTGCTGTGTCGCGTAATCGTGGAAACACCGGTGAACCTGACCAAGCGCCAGAAAGAACTGCTGGAAGAATTCCAGAAAACCCTGGACGGCAGCAACGGAACCCATCACGCTCCGAAGAAAACCTCCTGGTTTGAAGGCGTGAAAAGCTTCTTCGACGAAATGAAATTCTGACCGGCCGATTAAAGGAACGTGAGCATGAGGGTAGCAATCATCGGCGCCGCCGGGCGCATGGGCAAAGTGCTGATTGAAGCCGTGGACGGCACCGAAGGCCTCGAGCTGGGTGGCGCCATTGTCGAGCCCGGGAGCAGCCTGATCGGCGCCGACGCCGGTGAGATGACCGGTATCGGCAAAACCGGCATCAAAATGGCCGGCAGCCTGGCGGAGGTGAAGGACGATTTCGACGTGCTCATCGACTTCACCTTCCCGGACCTGACGCTGGAAAATGCCGAGTTCTGCAAGGCCAACGGCAAAAGGCTCGTGATTGGCACCACGGGCTTGTCCGACGCCGAAAAACAGCAGCTGGCCCTGGCTGCCGAATCCACACCGGTGGTGTTTGCCCCCAACATGAGCGTGGGCGTCAATGTGGTCCTCAATCTGCTGCGCACCGCGGCGGCGACCCTGGGCGATGACTACGACGTGGAAATCATCGAAGCCCACCACCGCCACAAGAAAGACGCGCCTTCCGGCACCGCACTGCGCATGGGCGAAGTGGTGGCTGACGCCCTCGGCCGCGACCTGAAGGAATGCGCCGTGTACGGCCGCGAAGGCTTCACCGGCGAGCGCACCCGCAAGGAAATCGGTTTTGAAACCATCCGCGCCGGCGACGTGGTGGGTGACCACACGGTGCTGTTCGCCACCGAAGGTGAGCGCATCGAAATCACCCACAAGGCCAGCAGCCGGATGACCTTTGCCAAGGGCGCCATGCGGGCAGCGTTGTGGCTGAAAGATAAGCCTGCAGGGCTTTACGACATGCAGGATGTTCTGGCACTGAAGTAACAGCAAACTCGGAGGCAGAGGGGCGGGCACCCCTTACGGGAATGTCTGCGGCCATGGATGGCCGCAGTCAAGCGCACAGGGATGTGCTCGTAGCGTTTCCCGGAAGGGGTGCCCGCCCCTCTGCCGGAGTCTCGCCGAACCTCTCGTCAAGGCATATTGGTCGTGGACACAAACCCCCATATTTTTTACAATAAAGCGGTTTGACTGCACCAAGCGTACCTTTGCACCAAGTTTCTGAAAAAGCGGGACCGAGTTAAGACTCCGTCTCGCTTTTTTGCAACCTGAATTTGCGCTTGCGTTCCTGTTCGTGACGAACCGATACGCCACTCGATGAGGATACAAGCCTTGAGCACACCAGCAATCCTTGCACTCGCAGACGGAAGCCTGTTCTACGGCAGCGCCATCGGCGCTGACGGAGAAACCAGCGGTGAAGTGGTGTTCAACACCGCCATGACCGGCTACCAGGAAATCCTGACCGATCCGTCCTACTCCCGCCAGATCGTCACCCTGACCTACCCGCACATCGGCAACACCGGTGTGAACGAAGAAGACATTGAGTCAGACCGCATCCAGGCCGCCGGCCTGATCATCCGCGATCTGCCTCTGCTGGCCAGTAGCTGGCGCAGCAAGGGTAGCCTGGACGAGTACCTGCGAAGCAACAACATTGTTGGTATTGCTGACATCGACACCCGCCGCCTGACCCGCATTCTCCGGGATAAAGGCTCCCAGAATGGCGCTATCGTCGCCGGCGAGAACGCGACCGCCGAGCGGGCACTGGAGTTGGCCAAGGCCTTCCCGGGCCTCAAAGGCATGGATCTGGCCAAGGAAGTGACCTGCGAGAAAGTCTGGTCCTGGAGCCAGACCGAGTGGAGCCTGGATAATGGCTATGGCGAGCAGGGCGAGAGCAAGTTCAAGGTGGTGGCCTGGGATTACGGTGTGAAGCTCAATATCCTGCGCATGTTGGCCTCCCGTGGCTGCGACATCACCGTAGTACCTGCCCAGACGCCGGCTTCCGAAGTGCTGGCGATGAATCCGGACGGTGTGTTCCTCTCCAATGGTCCGGGCGATCCCGAGCCGTGTGATTACGCCATCACCGCCATCAGGGAAGTGCTGGAAACCGACCTCCCCGTGTTCGGTATCTGCCTCGGCCACCAGTTGCTGGCCCTGGCCAGTGGCGCCAAAACCATGAAGATGGGCCACGGCCACCACGGCGCCAACCACCCGGTGCAGGACATCGCCAAAGGCACGGTCATGATTACCAGCCAGAACCACGGTTTTGCCGTGGACGAGGCAACACTGCCGGCTAATGTAGAGGCAACCCACAAGTCCCTGTTCGACGGTACCCTGCAGGGCATTCGCCGGACTGACAAGCCGGCTTACAGCTTCCAGGGCCACCCGGAAGCCAGCCCCGGTCCCCATGATGTGGCTCCGCTGTTTGACGAGTTTATCCGACTGATGGAGGCGCGATCCGCCTGAGGGCGACCGCCACGGAAAACTCACCGGCGCCGCGTGCTGCGCTGACAGAATTCAAAAGTTGCTGACAGGTTTACCAAGACATGCCAAAACGTACCGACATCCAAAGCATCCTGATCCTGGGCGCCGGCCCCATCGTGATCGGGCAGGCGTGCGAGTTTGACTACTCCGGGGCCCAGGCCTGCAAGGCCCTGCGCGAAGAGGGCTACCGGGTCATCCTGGTGAACTCCAATCCGGCCACCATCATGACCGACCCGGTGATGGCGGATGCCACCTACATCGAGCCGATCACCTGGAAGACGGTCGAGAAGATCATCGAGAAGGAAAAGCCGGATGCCCTGCTGCCCACGATGGGTGGCCAGACCGCACTCAACTGCGCCCTGGACCTGGAGCGCCACGGCATCCTGGAAAAACACGGCGTGGAAATGATCGGCGCCAACGCTGACACCATCGATAAAGCCGAAGACCGGGATCGCTTCGACAAGGCCATGAAGAAGATCGGCCTGGAGTGCCCCCGCGCCACCATCGCCCACTCCATGGAAGAAGCCTGGAAAGTGGCCGATGACATCGGCTTCCCGTGCATCATCCGCCCGTCCTTCACCATGGGTGGCTCCGGCGGTGGCATTGCCTACAACCGGGACGAGTTCGAGGAAATCTGCCAGCGGGGCCTGGACCTGTCGCCCACCAACGAGCTGCTGATCGACGAATCCCTGATCGGCTGGAAAGAGTACGAGATGGAAGTTGTTCGCGACAAGAACGACAACTGCATCATCGTCTGCTCCATCGAGAACTTCGACGCCATGGGCGTGCACACCGGTGACTCCATCACCGTGGCCCCGGCCCAGACCCTCACCGACAAGGAATACCAGATCATGCGGAACGCCTCCCTGGCGGTACTGCGTGAAATCGGTGTGGAAACCGGCGGCTCCAACGTCCAGTTCGGCATCAATCCGGACACCGGTCGTATGGTGGTGATCGAGATGAACCCGCGGGTGTCCCGCTCCTCGGCGCTGGCCTCCAAGGCCACCGGCTTCCCGATCGCCAAGGTCGCCGCAAAACTCGCTGTGGGCTACACCCTGGACGAACTGCGCAACGAAATCACCGGTGGCGTGACCCCGGCCTCGTTCGAGCCGTCCATCGACTACGTGGTCACCAAGATTCCGCGGTTCACCTTCGAGAAATTCCCCCAGGCGGACGCCCGCCTGACCACCCAGATGAAATCTGTGGGCGAGGTCATGGCCATTGGCCGCACCTTCCAGGAATCCCTGCAGAAAGCCCTGCGTGGCCTGGAAGTGGGCTCCGAGGGCTTCGATGAGAAACTCGAAGACCTGGATTCCGAGAACTCCCGGGAGACCCTGACCCGCGAACTCAACGTGCCCGGCGCCGACCGCATCTGGTACATCGGTGATGCCTTCCGCGCCGGCATGAGCGTTGAAGACGTGTTCGCTCACACCAAGGTGGACCCCTGGTATTTGGTACAGATCGAGGATCTGATCCGGGAAGAGCAGGCGCTCAAGAGCGCCGGCAAGGCCGACATCGACCAGGCCACCCTGTTCCGCCTCAAGCGCAAGGGCTTCTCCGATGCCCGCCTGGCCAAGCTGCTGGGCATCTCCGAGGTAAGCCTGCGCAAGCTGCGCCACGACCTGAACATCCGCCCGGTGTACAAGCGCGTGGATACCTGTGCCGCCGAGTTCGCCTCCGACACCGCCTACATGTACTCCACCTATGAGGAAGAGTGCGAGGCCGACGCCAGCGATCGAGAGAAGATCGTGGTCATCGGTGGCGGCCCGAACCGGATCGGGCAGGGCATTGAGTTTGACTACTGCTGTGTGCACGCGGCTCTGGCCATGCGTGAAGACGGCTATGAAACCATCATGATCAACTGCAACCCGGAGACCGTGTCCACCGACTACGACACCTCCGACCGGTTGTACTTCGAGCCGATCACCCTGGAAGACGTGCTGGAAATCATCCACGTCGAGAAGCCCAAGGGCGTGATTGTCCAGTACGGCGGCCAGACCCCGCTCAAACTGGCTCGTGGCCTGGAAGCGGCTGGCGTGCCCATCATCGGCACCAGCCCGGACGCCATCGATCGGGCCGAAGATCGGGAGCGTTTCCAGCAGATGATCCAGCGCCTGGGGCTGAAACAGCCGGACAACGCCACCGTGCGCAGCCACGAGGAAGGTATCCTGGCGGCCCGTGAGATCGGCTACCCGCTGGTGGTGCGTCCGTCTTACGTGCTGGGCGGCCGGGCCATGGAAATCGTCTACGACGAAGAAGAGCTGGTGCGCTACATGCGCAACGCGGTGCTGGTCTCCAACGACAGCCCGGTGCTGCTGGACCACTTCCTGAACGCCGCCATCGAGGTGGACATCGACGCCATCTCCGACGGCACCGACGTGGTCATTGGCGGCATCATGCAGCATATCGAGCAGGCCGGCGTGCACTCCGGCGATTCCGCCTGTTCGCTGCCGCCGTACACCCTGAGCCAGCAGGTGCAGGACGAGATGCGCGAGGCGGTCAAGAAGATGGCCATCGAGCTGGACGTGATCGGACTGATGAACGTGCAGCTGGCCTGGCAGGACGGCGAGATCTACGTGATCGAGGTAAACCCGCGGGCCTCGCGCACCGTGCCGTTCGTCTCCAAGGCCATTGGCGTGTCCCTCGCCAAGGTGGCTGCCCGTGTCATGGCCGGCAAGAGCCTGAAAGAGCTGGAGTTCACCCAGGAGATCATCCCGCGCTACTACGCGGTGAAAGAGTCGGTGTTCCCGTTCAACAAGTTCCCGGCGGTGGATCCCATCCTGGGCCCGGAAATGAAGTCCACCGGTGAGGTGATGGGCCTGGGCGACAGCTTTGATGAGGCCTTTGCCAAGGCTGCGCTGGCCGTAGGTGAGCGCCTGCCGGCCAAGGGCACGGCCTTCATGTCGGTACGGGATGTGGACAAGCCGGGTGCCGCCAAGGTAGCTCGGGACCTGGTGGAAGCCGGGTTCAAGCTGATTGCCACCACCGGTACTGCCAAGGCCCTGAAGGAAGCCGGCATCGAGGTGGATCGGGTCAACAAGGTTCGTGAAGGTCGTCCGCACATCGTCGACGCCATCAAGAACGGCCAGGTTCAGCTGATCATCAATACCACCGAAGGTCGCAAGGCGATTTCCGATTCGGCGCAGATCCGCCAGTCGGCCCTGCAGACCAAGGTCACTTATACAACGACTCTGGCGGGCGGCGAAGCCTTCTGTCGGGCCATCAAGTTCGGGCCCGAGCGCACTGTACGTCGCCTCCAGGATCTTCACGCAGGAAAGTAAGACTATGGCTGACAGAGTACCCATGACCAAGGCAGGCGAGAGTCGCCTGCGCGAGGAGCTTCAGAAGCTGAAATCCGAAGATCGCCCTCGGGTGATCGCGGCCATTGCCGAAGCCCGTGAGCACGGTGATCTGAAAGAGAACGCCGAATACCATGCTGCCCGCGAGCAGCAGAGCTTTATCGAGGGCCGGATCCAGGAGATCGAGGGCAAGCTGTCGGCGGCCCAGGTCATCGACGTGACCACCATGGAGAACACCGGCAAGGTAATCTTCGGCACCACGGTTCATTTGCTGAACATGGATACCGACGAGCAGGTGATTTACCAGATCGTCGGCGAGGACGAGGCCGACATCAAGGCCGGCAAGCTGTCCATTTCTTCCCCAATCGCCCGTGCCCTGGTTGGCAAGAGCGAAGGCGACGTGGTCGCTATCCGGGTGCCTTCGGGTACCGTGGAATACGAGATCGAGGAAGTGGAATACGTCTGAGCCAAAGCCCGGACACAAAAAAGCCGGCCAGGTTACCCTGGCCGGCTTTTTTGTTGGTGAAACTCAGCGCTGATGGCGTGTCAGGTTGGACAGCTTCGGATTTGGCTGCTTGGCGCGACGCAGGATAACGGCGATCTTGCCGATGGTCTGGATCAGCTGCGCCCCTGAGCTTTCGCACAGGGCCTGGATGGCTTCCTGCCGGGCTTCGCGATCCTGGCTGGCGACCTTGATCTTGATCAGTTCATGATCGTTCAGGGCGCGCTCCAGCTCTTCCTGGAGTCCCTCGGACAGGCCTTTTTCACCAACGATAATGACTGGCTTGAGGTTGTGGGCAATAGCCCGGAATTCCCGGCGCTGTTCCGGTGAAAGACTCATGATGTAATCTCTTTATCAGTGCCATTAACAAAAGGTCAGCGGCGTAAGCGCTGGCCTGTGCGTATACTTTTGCGGATTGTACCAGATCAGGTAGCGGCACGAATGGTCGTTAACACCTACTGTAACCACGGCTGGCTGGCCCGGAACGAAATACGTCGTGCCTGGTCCAAGCTCTCGCGGTCTGGGTTGTCGATCAGCCGGGGTGTTGTAATTTCGATGGCGGCACCCAAGATAGAGGTTATGAATGCGTTGCACCGATTGCAGTGTCTGTGGCCGATACGGATGGGCCGTTTCTGGTGGACCGGCGTACAATTGGTGTAAGGTGTCCGTAAAGGACGATTGCCCGAGTTGGCTCGTTCTTCAATTCACAGGTGATGATCCTTGAACGATATGGCAAAAAATCTGGTTCTCTGGCTAGTGATAGCCGCCGTGCTCCTGATGGTGTTTCAGAATTTCTCTCCGACCACCACCGGGCAACAAGTCAACTATTCCCAGTTTGTGGAGATGGTCCAGCAGGGGCAGGTCCGTCAGGTCACCATCGACGGTCTGCAGATACAGGGTACCCGCGGTGACGGCTCCCAGTTCCAGACCATCCGTCCGCAGGTCTCGGACAACAAGCTGATGGATGATCTGCTGGCCAACAATGTCGAGGTTATCGGCAAGGAGCCCGAGCGCCAGAGCCTCTGGACCCAGCTGCTGGTGGCTGCGTTCCCGATCCTGATCATCATTGCGTTGTTCGTGTTCTTCATGCGCCAGATGCAGGGCGGCGGTGGCGGCAAGGGCCCCATGTCGTTCGGCAAGAGCAAGGCGCGCCTGATGAGCGAGGACCAGATCAAGACCACGTTCGGCGACGTGGCCGGCGTGGATGAGGCCAAGGAAGACGTGAAGGAGCTGGTGGACTTCCTGCGAGATCCCAGCAAGTTCCAGCGCCTCGGTGGCAGCATCCCCAAAGGCGTTCTGATGGTGGGTCAGCCGGGTACCGGTAAGACGCTGCTCGCCAAGGCGATCGCGGGCGAGGCCAAGGTGCCGTTCTTCTCGATTTCCGGTTCCGATTTTGTGGAAATGTTCGTGGGTGTGGGCGCGTCCCGGGTTCGCGACATGTTCGAGCAGGCGAAGAAGCAGAGCCCCTGCATCATCTTCATCGACGAGATCGACGCCGTTGGTCGCCATCGTGGCGCCGGCATGGGTGGCGGTCACGACGAGCGTGAACAAACCCTCAACCAGCTCCTGGTTGAGATGGACGGCTTTGAAGGCAACGAGGGCGTGATCGTCATCGCCGCCACCAACCGTCCGGACGTGCTCGACCCGGCCCTGTTGCGGCCCGGCCGTTTCGACCGCCAAGTGGTGGTTGGCCTGCCCGACATCATCGGTCGTGAGCAGATTCTCAAGGTGCACATGAAGAAAGTGCCCCTGGCCGACGGCGTTGAGCCGGCCCTGATTGCCCGTGGTACGCCCGGCTTCTCCGGTGCCGACCTGGCCAATCTGGTGAACGAGGCGGCCCTGTTTGCCGCGCGTCGCAACCAGCGCCTGGTGTCCATGGAGGAGTTCGAGCTCGCCAAAGACAAGATCATGATGGGCGCCGAGCGCAAGTCCATGGTGATGAGCGAGAAAGAGAAGCGCAATACTGCCTACCATGAGTCCGGTCATGCCATCGTCGGGCGCCTGATGCCCGAGCACGACCCGGTCTACAAGGTAAGTATCATTCCCCGTGGCCGTGCCCTGGGTGTTACCATGTTTCTCCCCGAAGAGGACAAGTACAGCCACAGCAAGCGCTACCTGATCAGCTCCATCTGCAGCCTGTTCGGTGGCCGCATTGCCGAGGAGCTGACGCTCGGATTTGACGGTGTCACCACCGGCGCCTCCAATGACATCGAGCGTGCCACCAGTCTGGCCCGCAACATGGTCACGCGCTGGGGGCTGTCCGAGAAGCTGGGTCCGCTGCAGTACGATACTGACAGCGAAGAACCATTCCTTGGTCGGTCAGCCGGTCAGTCCCAGACCGTCTATTCTCCGGAAACCGCCCAGCGGATCGACGAGGAAGTGCGGAACATCATCGACAGCTGTTACGAGAAGGCCAAGCAGCTGCTGATCGACAACCGCGACAAGCTCGACCTGATGGCCGATGCCCTGATGAAGTACGAGACCATCGACCGCTTCCAGATCGATGACATCATGGAAGGCCGGGTACCCCGTCCTCCGAAAGGCTGGGGTGACAGTGGCCCAACCGGTGGCGTCAAGACAGACGAGCCAGAATCGGCACCTGAGCCCAAGGCGTCTGACGACGGGCGTCATCCCGGTGTTGGCCGGCCTGCCGGAGAACACTGAAGGCAACGCCGGGGCAGCGAGGCCGCCTCGGCGAGAAGGTAACAGATGTGCATGGCGCCGCCCGGATTCCGGGCGGCGTTTGTTTTTGTCAGAGGGAAAAGTATTGCCATGAAGATGAATTTTGCCGGTCGTGAACTGGATATGTCGCTGTGCCATGTTATGGGCGTATTGAACGTCACCCCGGATTCGTTCTCCGACGGCGGCCGCTTCAACCGGCCGGATCTGGCGCTTGAGCGGGCCCGGCAAATGGTGTCCGACGGGGCAGGCTTCATCGATATTGGTGGCGAATCGACACGGCCGGGCGCCACGCCGGTATCGGTTCAGGAGGAACTGGACCGGGTGTGCCCGGTGGTAGAGGCCGTGGTCCGGGAGCTGGATGCGGTCGTCTCGGTGGACACCAGTGCTCCGGAGGTTATGACCGAAACGGCAAAACTGGGTGCCGGGCTGATCAACGACGTTCGCGCCCTGCAGCGTGAAGGCGCTCCAGAGGCCGCCGCCCGCGCGGATATCCCCGTCTGTATCATGCACATTCAGGGCGAGCCCGATACCATGCAGGATCGCCCCGCCTACCGGAATGTCCGCCGGGAGGTGAGCGCGTTCCTGACCGAGCGTATGCGGGTGGCCGAGCAGGCAGGTGTGCGCCCGGAAAACATCGTGCTTGATCCGGGGTTCGGGTTTGGCAAGAGTCTGGCTCATAACCTCAAGCTGCTGGCATCCCTGGAGCAGCTGCAGATCCTCGGCCATCCGCTGTTGGTTGGCATGTCCAGGAAGTCCATGTTGGGCCATATTACCGGACGGGAAGTGCACGAAAGGTTGCCCGCCAGCCTCGCGGCCGCGACAATAGCCGCCATGAAGGGTGCCAGCATTATTCGCGTGCACGATGTCAGGGAAACGGTAGATGCCGTCCGGGTTGTGGCGGCCATGAAGGAGGCAGATTGATGTCCGAGAGAAAATACTTTGGCACGGATGGTATTCGCGGGCGCGTCGGCGAGTTTCCGATTACTCCGGAGTTCATGTTGAAGCTTGGCTGGGCTGCAGGTCAGGCGTTCAAGCGCGATGGCCAGCGCAACAGCGTGCTGATCGGCAAGGACACCCGCCTTTCCGGTTATATGTTCGAGTCCGCGCTCGAGGCAGGGCTGTCCGCAGCCGGGGTGGATGTCAAGCTCCTCGGGCCCATGCCGACCCCCGCTATCGCGTATCTCACCCGGACCTTTCGGGCGTCTGCCGGTATTGTCATCAGTGCCTCCCACAACCCCCATGAAGACAATGGCATCAAGTTCTTCTCGCCCGCCGGCACCAAGCTGGACGATGCCCTGGAAGCGGAAATCGAGCGCTGGCTGGATCAGCCCATCGAGGTCTGTGAGCCGGCAGAACTTGGCAAGGCCTCCCGGGTGGATGATGCGCCGGGTCGCTATGTGGAGTTCTGCAAGAGCACCGTGCCCAACGAGTTCACGCTGGATGGCATGAGGATTGTGCTGGACTGCGCCCATGGCGCCACCTATCACGTTGCCCCCAAGGTCTTTCGTGAGCTGGGTGCGAAGGTGTCAGTGATCGGGGCAGAGCCTGACGGCCTGAATATCAATCTGAATGTCGGCTCGACTCACCTGGGTTCCCTCAAGGCCGCGGTTCTGGAAAAAGGCGCCGACCTGGGCATCGCCTTTGATGGCGATGGCGACCGCGTGCTCATGGTGGATCGCGACGGCACCGAAGTGGACGGTGACGAACTGCTGTATGTGATTGCCTCCCAACGCTTCGCAGAGGATCGCCTCAAAGGCGGGGTGGTCGGTACCCTGATGACCAACCTGGGTGTTGAGCTGGCCCTGAAGGAAATCGGCATCGAATTCGAGCGGGCGAAAGTGGGTGATCGCTATGTCATGGAGCGCCTGCTGGCCAATAACTGGGTGTTGGGCGGTGAAGGTTCCGGGCATATGGTGATCCGGGATTGCACCACGACCGGTGACGGCATTGTTTCGGCACTCCAGGTACTGCTGGCCGTTCGCCGCTCCGGCAAAAGCCTTGCGGAGATTCGCCAGGGCATGAGCAAGCTGCCCCAGACCATGATCAACGTCCGGGTAGGGCAGCGGTTCGATCCGTTCAGTCGCGAAGAAATCGTGGCCGCGGTTCGCCGCGCCGAAGACGAGCTGGGTGGCGCCGGCCGTATTCTGCTGAGGGCCTCGGGAACCGAGCCCCTGATCCGGGTTATGGCCGAGGGTCAGGACGCTGACCAGATCCGCAGGGTGGTCGAGGAACTGGCCCGGGTGGTGGAGAATTCCAGTCCCTGACTTTGTGTTTTCAGGCGGTTGTCTGCCGGGAGGGAGTGCTGTATAGTTCGCCCTCCCTCGGGTATGGGAATTGTTATGCGTCGCAGGATCGTAGCCGGAAACTGGAAAATGAACGGGTCGAAGGACCTGGCAAAGTCTCTGGTCGGCGATGTTCGATCTGAGGCCGGTTCTCTTGCTAATGGCGTTGAGGTTGTTATTATTCCTCCCGCGCTTTACGTCGCAGATGTGGCGTCCCTGGCAGCTGCCGATCTGAAAGTTGGCGTGCAGAATGTGTCCCAGTGGTCTTCCGGGGCCTACACCGGGGAAGTTTCCGCTGAAATGGCGGCCGATCTGGGATGCCAGTATGTTCTGGCCGGTCACTCGGAGCGTCGCCAGCTCTTCGGCGAAACAGACGACGTGGTTGCCCGCAAGGTGGAGCGTATTCTCGCCTGTGGTTTGTTCGCCATGGTGTGTGTTGGCGAAACCCTGGAAGAGCGGGATGCAGGTGATGCCGAAGCCGTCGTTGCGGCTCAGGTTCGCAAGGCCCTGGCTGATGTAGAGTCAACCCAGTGGGAGCGCGTCGTCGTGGCCTATGAGCCGGTCTGGGCCATCGGCACCGGCAAGACCGCCACCGCGGGCGATGCCCAGGCAATGCACGCTGCCATCCGCAAAGTGCTCGCCGACATGGGTGCGCCGGCTGAAGACATTTCCCTCCTTTACGGGGGCAGTGTAAAAGCGGATAATGCTGCCGCTCTTTTTGCCGAGCCGGATATCGACGGCGGTTTGATCGGCGGAGCGTCACTGGTAGCGGAAGATTTTGTAAGTATCTGCCGTAGTGTTCCGGCGGGTCACTGAATTTAAAGGTTCGCGAGAGTCGTTATGGATTGGGTAGAAACGCTGGTAGTCGTTTTGCACGTGGTCATCGCGGTGGCGCTGGTGGGTCTGGTGCTGATCCAGCAGGGCAAGGGTGCCGATGCCGGTGCGGCGTTTGGTGGCGGCGCGTCCCAGACAGTTTTTGGTAGTCAGGGTAGCGGCAGCTTCCTGACCCGTGTCACCACGTTGCTTGCTGTGGTGTTTTTCGTAACAAGTTTTACGCTGGCGATTTTTGCCAAGCAGCGCGCCGAGGTGGCCGGTGAGGCCGGTATCCCGGTGGTTCAGGAGTCCGCTCCGGCGGCTCCGTCCGAAGGCGCTGCCAGTGGTGGCGACGCCGCCAGCGAGTCCGAGGGCGGGGAGTCTGATCTTCCCGAACTCGAGTAAGAATGTTGCCCGGGTGGTGAAACTGGTAGACACGCTATCTTGAGGGGGTAGTGGCGAAAGCCGTGCCGGTTCGAGTCCGGCCCCGGGCACCATATTCAGAAAAACGGCTTGGATTTCCCAGGCCGTTTTTTTTGGTCAGTCCTTGACCAGTCTGCCTGGCGTCTCTATACTCCGGCGGATATTGGGACCTGCCGGATTGGTTGTTCAGTGGCAGGTTTCTGGCAGGCCAGGTGTCTGTCAGCGGGAAGCGATGTATCGGAAGGCTTCCTGCGAGTTCTTGCAACAAAAGGCCCCACTGATCGGGGCTTTTTGATTAAGGGGCCTGGCGCAAAGGGCCCTGGTGCATAAAAAGGGCTGATAAAACAGCCCTTTTTTTGTTTTTGGGGTCGGTAAAACAGATAACGGAGATGGCGAAACTTGTCAGCCAAGCTTAAGCAACTGGAAGACATCCTTCAGCCCGTTGTAGAGGGTCTGGGGTATGAGTTCTGGGGCATTGAATTCCGGTCGCAGGGCCATCATTCCCTGTTGCGGGTGTTTATCGACGATGCCGAAAACGGCATCGGTATCGACGACTGCGAGAAAGTCAGTCGCCAGATCAGCGGTGTGATGGATGTGGAAGATCCCATCCAGACCGAATACACGCTCGAGGTCTCATCCCCGGGGATGGATCGCCCGCTGTTTCGTCTTGAGCAATACCAGGCCTTTGTCGGTCACCAGGTGCAAATCCGTCTGCGCATGGCCTTTGAGGGGCGGCGGAAGTTTCAGGGCCTGATCAAAGGCGTTGAAGGTGACGAGGTAGTAGTGGTTGTGGATGACCACGAGTATCTGCTGCCGTTCGACAGCATCGAAAAAGCGCACATTGTGCCGGTATTTGAATGAACGATTTGAACAAGTCCGTGGACGCACAGTTGAATTTAAGGGCAGGGCAATCCAATGAGTAAAGAGATCTTGCTGGTGGTTGAATCCGTCTCGAACGAGAAAGGCGTCGAGAAGGATGTGATTTTCGAGGCGATCGAGCTGGCACTGGCCACCGCTGCCAAGAAACGTTTCGAAGACGAAGAAGCCGATATCCGGGTTGCCATTGATCGGAAGACTGGCGAGTATGAAACCTTCCGTCGTTGGCTGGTCGTCGATAATGACGCGGTTCCGGCCCTGGGCACGGAGCTCACGCTGCAGGAGGCGGAAGAGATTGATCCTTCCCTGAAGCCCGGCGACATCCACGAAGAGAAGATTGAGTCCGAGGCCTTTGGCCGGATTGGCGCCCAGGCCGCCAAGCAGATCATCTTCCAGAAAGTCCGTGAAGCCGAGCGCAGCAAGATCGTAGACAGCTACCGCGATCGCGTGGGCGAGCTGGTGTCAGGTACCGTCAAGAAAGTCACCCGCGACAACGTGATTGTCGACCTGGGTGCCAACGCCGAGGCGCTGCTGCCCCGGGAGCACCTGATCCCGCGGGAAACCTTCCGCATGGGTGACCGGGTGCGCTCGCTGCTGCTGGAGATCCGTACCGATCACCGTGGCCCGCAGCTGATCCTCAGCCGGACCGCGCCGCAGATGCTGATCGAGCTGTTCCGTATCGAAGTGCCCGAAATTGCAGAAGAACTGATCGAAATCCGCGGTGCCGCGCGGGATCCGGGCTCACGGGCCAAGATTGCGGTCAAGACCAATGATCGCCGGATCGATCCGGTTGGTGCCTGTGTTGGTATGCGTGGTTCGCGCGTCCAGGCCGTCTCCAATGAGCTCGGTGGTGAGCGCGTTGATATTGTGCTGTGGGATGACAACCCGGCCCAGCTGGTGATCAACGCCATGGCACCGGCGGAAGTGGCGTCGATCGTGATGGACGAAGACCGGCACACCATGGAAGTGGCCGTGGCGGAAGACAACCTGGCCCAGGCCATCGGCCGTAACGGGCAGAACGTGCGCCTGGCCACCGACCTGACCGGCTGGACCCTGAACGTGATGACCGAGGAAGAAGCCGGCGAGCGTCAGGAGCAGGAGTACAACCAGTTGGTTGAACACTTCACCAGCAACCTCGACGTGGACGAGGAGTTCGCCGGTGTATTGATTGAAGAAGGCTTCACCTCCATTGAAGAGGTGGCCTACGTACCCATGGAAGAAATGCTGGCGATTGACGGCTTTGATGAGGAAACCGTCACCGAACTGCGTCGCCGCGCCAAGGACGTTCTGCTGAACCAGGCTCTGGCCAGTGAGGAAGCGCTGGAAGGCGCCGAGCCGGCAGACGATCTTCTGGGTATGGATGGCATGGACCGTGGCCTGGCCTTCAAGCTGGCCGGCATGGGTGTGCGCACCATGGAAGATCTGGCAGAGCAGTCGGTTGACGACCTGCTCGAGATTGAAGGTATGGATGAAGAGCGTGCCGGTCAGTTGATCATGACCGCACGTGCCCCCTGGTTTGAAGACCAGGCTTAATTCGGGAGGAGGACCAGTATGGCTGAAGTAACGGTAAAACAACTGGCCGAAGATGTAGGCGCTCCCGTGGATCGTTTGCTGAAGCAGATCGTGGAAGCCGGCCTGAAGGCCCGCTCCGAGAATGACTCTGTGTCCAGCGATGAGAAGCAGCAGTTGCTGGCCTATTTGAGAAAAACCCACGGTGAGGCTGATGCCGAGCCGCGCAAGATTACCCTGAAGCGCAAGACCACCACGACGCTCAAGGCTGGCAAGGCCAAGACCGTTAACGTAGAGGTTCGCAAGCGCCGCACCTATATCAAGCGGGCGGAACTGCAGCCGGAAGCGGAAGCGCCCAAGCCGGAAGAAGCGGCCGCAGCGCCGCAGCCCGAGCAGGCGCCTGCCGAGGAAGCGCCAAAGGTCGCAGCCGAGACATCACAGCAGCCGGAAGCGCAAGCGCCGGAGGCCGACGAGACCAAGGCCCAGGAAGCGGCTGCCGAGAAGCCGGCGGACAAGGCCGAGCCGAAGAAAGCGGCAGAGCCGGAGCCAGAGCCCGTGCCTGCGCCGGAGGACATGCCGATACCGCCGCCTGAAGGCGAAGGTAAGGACCGTAAGCCGAAGAAAAAGAAAGAAAAAGTTCGCGAGCGCGGCGACGAAATCGAGGAGGGCAAGCCGAAGAAGAAGCAGGCTGGCCATCGTGGTCCTCGCAGTCGCCCGGTTGAAGAGCCGATGGTGATCTCGGAAGACGAAGAAGAGACCACGCTCAGAAAACCGCTGCGTGCGAAAAAGAAACCCAAAGAGAAGCGTCATGGCTTCGAGAGGCCGACCAAACCAATGGTCAGAGAAGTAGAGATTCCGGAAACGATTACCGTCGGTGATCTGGCCCAGCGTATGGCCGTCAAGGCGGCGGACGTTATCAAGACCCTGATGGGCATGGGCGTCATGACCACCATCAACCAGCCCCTGGACCAGGAAACCGCGGTGCTGGTCACCGAGGAACTGGGCCACAAGGCCAAGACGGTCAGTGAAGATGCGTTCGAGGAAGAGGTTCTGAGCGAGCTCTCCTTCGAGGGCGGCGAGAAGACCAAGCGGGCGCCGGTGGTGAGCGTGATGGGTCACGTTGACCACGGTAAAACCTCGCTGCTGGACTACATTCGTCGCACCAAGGTTGCCTCTGGCGAATCCGGCGGTATTACCCAGCACATCGGTGCCTATCACGTGGAAACCGATCACGGCATGGTGTCCTTCCTGGATACCCCTGGCCACGCGGCCTTTACCGCCATGCGTGCCCGCGGTGCCCAGTGTACCGACATTGTAATCCTGGTAGTGGCCGCCGATGACGGTGTGATGCCCCAGACCAAGGAAGCCGTTGACCACGCCCGGTCCGCAGGTGTGCCCATCGTTGTTGCCATTAACAAGATGGACAAGGAAGAGGCTGATCCTGATCGCGTGAAAACCGAGTTGGCCGGCATGGAAGTCATCCCGGAAGACTGGGGCGGCGACGTGCAGTTCGTACCGGTTTCCGCACACACTGGCCAGGGCATTGATGATCTGCTCGAGGCGGTTCTGCTGCAGGCAGAGGTCCTGGAGCTCGAGGCGGCGGCTGATGCACCTGCCAAAGGCGTGGTGGTCGAGTCCAGCCTGGAGCGCGGTCGTGGTTCCGTGGCTACCGTGCTGGTTCAGAACGGTACCCTGCGCCAGGGCGACATGGTGGTAGCCGGTTCCTACTTCGGTAAGGTCCGGGCCATGACCGATGAAGCCGGAAAGCAGGTGAAGGAAGCCGGCCCGTCGATTCCGGTTGAGATTCTCGGCCTGAACGGTACGCCGGACGCCGGTGACGAATTCTTCGCCGTGGCCGACGAGAAGAAGGCCAAAGAGCTGGCCGAATTCCGCCAGAGCCGCGAGCGCGAGCAGCGCCTGCAGCGTCAGCAGGCGGCCAAGCTTGAGAACCTGTTCGAAAACATGGGCAAGGACGAGGTCAAGACCCTCAATGTGGTTCTGAAGACCGACGTTCGTGGTTCCCTTGAAGCCATCACCAAGGCTCTGCAGGACCTCGGCAACGACGAAGTCCAGGTCAAGATCGTGTCTTCCGGTGTTGGCGGTATTGCCGAGACCGACGTCAGTCTGGCCATGGCTACCAATGCCGTTATTTTCGGCTTTAACGTGCGTGCCGATACCGCAGCCAAGAAGCTGGTGGAACAGGAAGGTCTGGATCTGCGCTACTACAGCATCATCTATAACCTGATTGATGATGTGAAGGCCGCCCTGACCGGTATGCTGGCACCGGAGTTCCGCGAGGACATCGTTGGTATTGCCGACGTTCGCGATGTCTTCCGCTCACCCAAGTTTGGCCAGGTGGCCGGCTGTATGGTGGTGGAAGGTACCGTGTACCGGAACAAGCCGATTCGCGTTCTGCGAGACAACGTGGTGATCTTTGAGGGCGAGCTGGAATCCCTGCGTCGCTTCAAGGATGACGTTGCCGAAGTCCGCAACGGTATGGAATGCGGTATCGGTGTGAAAGGCTACGACGTGAAGGTCGGCGACCAGATCGAGGTGTTCGATCGCGTGCGGGTCGAGCGCAAGCTCGAGTCCACCGGCGCTTGATGCAGCCAAGGTTAAAGGTAGCCTGATGCCAAGAGAGTTCAGTCGTATTGATCGCATCGGCGATCAGATGCAACGGGAACTGGCCCAGCTCATCCAGCGGGAAGTGAAAGACCCGCGGGTGGGCATGGTCACGGTGAACGCGGTCAAGGTCAGTCGTGACCTTGGCTACGCGGACATCTACGTCTCCCTGTTGTCTACCGAGGAGCTGACCGAGGACTCACCGGAGGTGAAGGAATCGATCAGCGTTCTCAACAAGGCGTCCGGTTTCCTGCGCGGCCAGGTCGGCCGTGCCATGAAGCTCCGGGTGGTGCCGCACCTGCGGTTTCACTTCGACACGCTGCAGGGCTACAGCCGGAAGATGGACAGCCTGATTCGCGAGGCCGTTGGTGAGAAGCCGGCGGTGGATCGCGATGACGATGACACCGACCACCAGGACGATCCGGAGCGTAACGCTTGAGTCGCAGACGCAAGGGCCGTGACGTCAACGGGATTCTGGTGATCGACAAGCCCCAGGGTGTCACCTCCAATGGCATCCTGCAGCAGGTCAAGCGCCTGTTCGGCGCCGCCAAGGCTGGCCACACCGGTGCCCTTGATCCGCTGGCCACCGGGGTGCTGCCGCTGTGTTTCGGGGAGGCCACCAAGTTTTCCCAGATGATGCTCGACAGCGACAAGGCGTATATTGCCACCGCGAAACTGGGTGTTCGCACCGAAACTGGTGATAGTGAAGGGGCAGTGGTGGCTGAAAAGCCGGTGCCCGCAGGCCTCACCGCTGAAACGCTGGAGCCGGTGCTGGACCGCTTCCGGGGTGATATTCAGCAGGTACCCTCCATGTATTCTGCCCTCAAGCACCAGGGGCGACCACTCTACGAGTACGCCCGCGAGGGTATCGAAGTCGAGCGTCCGGCGCGGCCCGTGACTATCTATGAGCTCACGCTGCTGGATGTTCGCGAGAGCGAGGTGGATATCGCCGTGAGCTGTACCAAGGGTACGTACATTCGCTCACTGGTTGAGGATATCGGCGAAGCCCTGGGCTGCGGTGCCCATGTGACGGCACTGCGCCGGACCATGGCCTCCGGGTTTACCCTCGCTAACGCTCACCCTGTAGAGCAGCTGGAGGCCATGCGGGAGCGGGGCGAGAGTCTCGATGGCCTGCTGGTGGCGCCCGATGCCGCGCTGTCCATGTTCCCCGAGCACGCTCTGGCGGGGCCGGCGCTGGTATCGATATTGAACGGACAACCGGTTAGAATACCGGGTCAGGCCTATGACGGCTTCGTTCGGCTCTACGCACAGGAGAGCGCGAACGGCAGCTTCGTGGGGCTGGCAGAAGCATTCCCGGACGGTGAGCAGACCAAACTGGTCCCTCGCCGACTGGTGAAGAGCAGCGGAAGGCGCTAGCCGCTCCGTTGTTTAGCCGGGCTGTAGAGATGCGCGGTTCGGCCGTATTCGAAAGCATCGCAAACTATGAGGTGAGTTATGGCACTGTCTGCCAATGAGAAAGCACAGATCGTAAAGGATTTTCAGCAAGGTGACGGCGATACCGGTTCCCCTGAAGTTCAGGTGGCACTGCTCAGCGCCAACATCAACAAGCTGCAGGATCACTTCAAGGCCAACAAGCAGGATCACCATTCCCGCCGCGGCCTGATCCGGATGGTTAACCAGCGTCGTAAGCTGCTGGACTACCTCAAGCGCAAGAACGCCGACCGTTACCTGGAACTGATCCAGCGTCTGGGTCTGCGTCGCTGATCCGGGGCTTCGCGACCTGAGGGCTTCACCGGCGTAGCCAGTGGAAGCCGTCAACGGGCAGATCCGGACGCCGGATCTGCCCGTTGTGCTTGTCTCACACTGCAGTTGAATGATCCGTGATACCGAAGGGTTCCCTGTCGTAACGGAAAGCCGAACTTGATAGCAGGTTGTTGAAAAACCCGGGCCCGGCGGCCTCTGGACTGCCGCCCTTCAGACCGGGGTTTTGCAACAGCCTGTTAGCTTTCAGACGGGTTGGCTTTCGGATCACAGCACGTTCTCTGCAGCCTATCGGTTCTGCCGGCATGGGCCGGAAGAATCAATCAATCTGGAAAAGAGAAACCAGGAGTTTGTTGTGGATCTGAAACCTTTCAAGAAATCGTTCGAGCTCGGCGGCAAGACCGTTACGCTGGAAACCGGCCGTATTGCGCGCCAGGCTACCGGTTCGGTACTGGTGACCGTTGATGATATTTCCGTGCTCGGTACTGTGGTTGGCGCCAAGGAAGCCAAGCCGGGCCAGCCGTTCTTCCCGCTGACCGTTAACTACTTCGAGAAGACTTACGCCGTGGGCAAGATCCCGGGTGGCTTCTTCAAGCGCGAAGGTCGTCCTTCCGAAAAGGAAACCCTGACCTCCCGCCTGATTGACCGTCCGATTCGTCCGCTGTTCCCGAACGGCTTCATGAACGAAGTCCAGGTGATCACCACGGTCATGTCCTCCAGCAAGAACCAGGATCCGGACATTGCCGCCATGCTGGCCGCCTCTGCGGCGCTGGCCATTTCCGGCATTCCGTTCGATGGTCCCATCGGCGCGTCCCGTGTCGGTTACACCAACGAGCGTGGCTACTTCCTGAACCCGACCTTCGAAGAGCTCGAAACCTCCCTGCTGGACATGGTGGTTGCCGGTACCGAAGACGCGGTACTGATGGTTGAGTCCGAGGCCAAAGGCCTGACCGAAGACCAGATGCTGGGCGCCGTACTGTACGGTCACCAGGAAATGCAGACCGCGGTTACCGCGATCAAGGAATTTGCCGCTGAAATCGGCAAGCCGCGTTGGGACTGGCAGCCAGAGCCGGAGAACACCGAGCTGCTGAATGCCATCAAGGCGGAGTTCGCCGGTGCCATTGAGGAGGCCTATGGCATCCGTGACAAGATGGCCCGTTACGAGCGTCTGGGCGAAGTGAAAGCCGCGGCTGTTGAGAAGCTGGCCGGCGACGAGGAAGGCCAGCCTTCCGAAGACGAAGTTAAGAAGTACTTCGGCAAGATCGAGAAGAGTGTGGTTCGCCAGCAGGTGATTGATGGCAAGCCCCGGATCGACGGTCGCGACAACAAGACCGTGCGTCCGATCGAGATCGAAGTGGGTGTCCTGCCCAGCGTTCACGGTTCCGCCCTGTTTACCCGTGGCGAAACCCAGGCCATCGTGACCACCACCCTGGGTACCTCCCGGGACGTGCAGATCATTGATGCCCTGGAAGGTGAGCGCAAGGACCCGTTCCTGTTCCACTACAACTTCCCTCCGTACTCGGTTGGTGAAGCTGGACGCGTTGGTTCCCCGGGTCGTCGCGAAGTGGGCCACGGTCGTCTGGCCAAGCGTGGTGTGCTGGCGGTTATGCCGACCCTGGAAGAGTTCCCGTACGCCATCCGTGCGGTGTCCGAGATCACTGAATCCAACGGTTCCAGCTCCATGGCTTCCGTGTGTGGCTCCAGCCTGGCACTGATGGACGCCGGCGTGCCCATCAAGGCGCCGGTGGCCGGTATTGCCATGGGTCTGGTTAAGGAAGGCGACAAGTTCGCGGTTCTGACCGACATCCTGGGTGACGAAGATCACCTGGGCGACATGGACTTCAAGGTTGCCGGTACCAAAGAGGGCGTTACTGCCCTGCAGATGGACATCAAGATCAACGGTATCACCGACGAGATCATGGAAATCGCCCTGGAGCAGGCCCATGAAGCCCGTCTGCACATCCTGGGCGAGATGAACAAGGTTATCTCCGAGCCGCGCGCCGAGCTGTCGGCCCGTGCTCCGAGCATCACCACCATCAAGATCAACCCGGAGAAGATCCGCGACGTGATCGGCAAGGGCGGTTCCACCATCCGTGCCATTTGCGACGAGACCGGTGCCTCCATCGATCTGGACGACGACGGCAATGTGAAGATCTACGCCGACAACCAGGAATCTGCCCAGGCGGCGGTGAACCGGGTGAAGGAGATCACTGCGGAGATCGAAGTTGGCGCCATCTACAAGGGCCGCGTCGAGCGCATCGTGGACTTCGGTGCCTTCGTCAACATCCTGCCTGGCAAGGACGGTCTGGTGCACATTTCCCAGATCTCTGATCGCCGCATCGAGAACGTGACTGACGAGCTGAGCGAAGGTCAGGAGGTTCTGGTGAAGGTGCTGGATGTGGACAACCGTGGTCGCGTAAAGCTGTCCATGAAGGAAATCAAGGAAGGCGATCAGCCGACCGATTTCTCTGCCTGATCGTATTTGGGCTTAATAAAAACCCGCCTTTCCTCTGGATTGGCGGGTTTTTTGTTTTGGCTTGGGTGGAAGCGGCTGCCGGGACAGGCTTTTCAAAACACGCTACAAGCACATCCCTGTGCGCTTGAATCGGGCCATCCATGGCCCTCTACAGTTTTGAAAAGCCTGTCCCGGCAGCCGCCCGTGCCTCACAGATAACCGCTGTAGGTCGGATTAGCCAAAGGCGTAATCCGACAAAACCATGATTTTAATCTCCACCTTTCATAAACCGAATCATCTCTTTCTGATACCCTGGAATCACAAACGTCGCTCCATGGGGCGTATCCGTCTGCAAAAACTCCTTGGGCTCTTCCGCGGCTTCGTACAATGCCTTCCCATGATGAAACGGAATAATCCCGTCCCGTACGCTGTGAATCACCATCACAGGAACCGGGCTGATCCGGGGAATATGATCCACGCCCTCGTAATCGTCGGGGATGGTCCAGCTCAGGGGAATCTGTAATGGCCAGGTTAGCCAGAATTCACCCAGTTTCTCCCGGGCGATTCTGCGGAAGCCGGAGAAGGTGCCGTCCAGGATGACGCCGTCCAGGCGGGGTTGTTCCTGGCGTTGGGTCCATTCGCTGGCCAGGGCGATGCCCAGGCCGCCCCCGAGGCTCTGGCCGAGGATGTAGAGTGGCCGGTTCTTCACTTCGGATTTTTCAGCCAGCCAGCGCAGGCCGGTTTCGACATCGTGCAGGGCGCCTTCGAGGTTCGGGTCGCCGGTGGACTGGCCGTAGCCACGGTAGTCGATGGTGAAGACGTTGTAGCCCTCTTCCGGGAGCCAGGACACGTTGAGGATATGGCTGCTGATGTTCTGGGCGTTGCCGTGGAGGAAGTAGACGGTGCCCAGGGCCTCGCTACCCGGAGCTTCGGCGGGCAGCCACCAGCCGTGGAGGGTCTCGCCGTCGGGGGTGTCGAGGTAGACGTCCTCGTAAGCCAGGTTCAGGCGGTCCGGGGTGATGTAGGTGGCCCGGTCCGGGTAGAAGAACAGGCTGCTGCAGCCGGGCAGCAGCAGGATAGCGCAAAGGAGCCCGGTGAGCCGGGCTGCGGGGTTTAGAAGTAGGCGTGGAGTCCGGCTTGCCATAGGCTCTGGTACCTGTCGTAGTGCTCTTCCCGGGTGAATCTGGCAAACAGGCTGAAGTCGCGGCCCAGATGCCAGTTGGCGTCGGCGTACAGCTGGTCCTGGCGGTGCTGGCTGCTGACAATCCAGGCTTTGGTTTTCACGCCGGCCAGCAGGCTGAAGCGGTTGTTCTGGTGGAGCAGGCCGATGTCGGCGCCTGGTGCGGCGTCGTACCCGCGGCGCAGGTCGTCGTCGATTTCCAGGTCAGCGGTGGCCAGGGCAAAGGCCTGGGTCCGGTCGCCCAGGCCCCAGCTGCCGCCGGCGCCTCCCTCAAGGTACGGGGTGAGCACCCGATCGGTGCCGGTATCGGTTCGCCGACCGCCGAAACCCACCTGCCAAGACAGCGGTGAGAAAAATGCGTTGCGGGGGCTCAGGGAGCGGATTTCCACGCCGGTCAGCTGTTCCAGTTGCAGCTCGTTGTTGTCCGTGTAAAGACGGGCATCCACTCTGAGGAACTGCAGCTGGGCACCACTGCGGTACCCGGCCGGTGGGTCCAGCACGTCGTGGTAAGCGGGGCGCACGGTGAGCTGGGTAAATTCCCGATGCGCCAGCTGCCCGGCGCCCAGGCTCAGACGAAAGGTGTCGTGGCCCTGATCATCCCGAACGGCCGGTTCGGGGGGGGCTTCCGGTGGGGCGACGCCGTTGATCCGGCTGCGCTCCCGAAGCAGGTCATGGGAGAGTGGGGCGGCGATCTCCCGGGGCCAGCCGTCAGCTTCGCTCTTGTAGCGCACGTAGTCGTAGGTGGCATCCAGAACGTGGGCGCGTTCCCCTGGGGGCAACGAACGGACCTCCGGGGCGTCGGCGGCCACATACCCGTTGGCAATGGCGGCGGCGAGGGTCTGGTGATCGTCGGGCAGGGTGTCGAGGCTGTAGGCCACAGAGGTGGCTGCCGAGGGGCGATAATAAACCTCGCTTACCAGGTTGCGATCCACCACCCAGCGTACCGTGTCAGAGGGTATGGCGTGAGTGTTCACTTCGCTCAGAAGGTCTG
Organism: Marinobacter sp. E2; assembly: GCF_055755345.1. Lineage (NCBI taxonomy): Bacteria > Pseudomonadati > Pseudomonadota > Gammaproteobacteria > Pseudomonadales > Marinobacteraceae > Marinobacter > Marinobacter sp. E2. The sequence goes on along the minus strand of NZ_CM146911.1, from coordinate 3,243,298 downwards.
TGCCCGGCCGGGCAATGTCGATCAGGGCCAGCAGGCGATAGGCGCAGTTTTCGTCGAAGAAATAGTAATCGAAGTTACGGTCACGGATTTCCCAGGCGTGGGCAATCATCATGTCCACTTCGCTCTGGGTCAGGTTCAGCTTGTACTCCCAGAGATCCCGATGTTCGATGTCTGAATAAAGCCGGATTTTCTCGTAATAGGGCTGGATGGTAGTGATGCCCGGATAGCCGCCAAAGATGCCCTTGTAGGCAAACAGGATCTCGCTGTCGTGGGCGGCGGCGTCGGCGGCATAAGAGATGGTGTTGGCCAACAGCAGGTTGGTCTCCTCATCCTCCTGGGGTGGATCCAGGCGCAGGAATGTGTGGCCAAACATCGACGATGGGCTGTTCAGGTAGGACGCCGCAAACACAAGGGTGACGGTTTCGGTGTTCAGCGTGTCCGACCACTCCTGGTAGCCAGGGCAACGGATGTCGGGCAGCGACAGGTTCAGCTTCTGCTGGAGCCACTGGGTCCTGGCAGGAAACCGGCAGCGGGCATGGTTGTCGCCGCCGCCGGGCTGGCGGACGGCGGTCAGGGTTGCCTGCAGTTCGGCTTTCGGCGAGTGCTTGCCCTGGTCGCTCAGGAAAAAGTCCGGATCGTCCGCCTGGCTGGTGTAGCCGTCGCCGAAGGCCTCGGGCTGATAGTGAACCAGCGTCAGCCAGGCCGGATCAAGGTGGAGTTCGTTGTGTTGATTGGCGGGTGTCGCCTGGGTTGGCAGGCTGACTGCGAGCCAGATCAGGACCGGCCCAATGCGAAGCATGTTGCCCATGAAATGTGCTGCATCCGGGGGTTGAACGGTGTCGGGGGTGGAGCGATGCGCCGTCCCTGGCGCATGAGCGCATCCTTTCAGTTTGCCTGTATCAGGCCGCTACGTATTTGCTGAGTGATTCGTTCTTCTCCAGCAGGGCGACAATGGCGTCAACCGCTTCGCCTGAGGTGGTTTCAGAACTCGGGAAAATGGCAGCGAAGTTGTCCTGCAGCACCTTACGGAAGGTGTCGCGGTCCGCTTCGTCAACACCCAGCAGCACGGCCAGGGTGTCCAGGTTTTCACCGGAACCGCGGGACATGTCGCGGGCGACCTTGTCGATGTTGCTGTCCATGTACATGGCCATGGACTGGACGGCCTGGTTAGTCTGGCAGCCGAGGGTGCCTGTGGTCATGCCAAAGGTCTGGTTACCAAAGGTACCGTTGGTGGTTGCAGCCAGAACGTGGGGGGCAATACCGGACTGTCCTTTCCAGATCATGGCGCCTACGCCACAGCCAGGCTGAGCAAAGGCCATGGAGGAAGCACCCAGAAGAATTGCACCTGCGATCAGTTTTTTCATTATCCACTCCTTTCTGTGGTTTGTAGCTGTCGTCGCAAAACACCATGCAGCCACGATGAAGCCGTCATGGTGAGAACGGCCCTGACTGGTCTTTGTGGAGACAGGATGACCGTTGTCCTGAGTATAGTTGATATCCTGCCAGTGCAAGGCGAAAACTGGGTGAGTATTTGATTTTTCCAAGAAAAAAGCCGGAACATGTCGCCATGTACCGGCTATTTCCCTTCGCACTAATGTGCTATCGAGCCTAGCCGCCCAGGTAGGCGTTCTGCACGTCCGGGTTGGCAAGCAGGTTCTTGCCGGTGTCGTGCAGCCGGATCTTCCCGGTTTCCAGAACATAGCCCCGGTCGGCGAGGTTCAGCGCCTGGTGTGCGTTCTGCTCAACCAGGAACACGGTGATGCCCTCGTCCCGGAGCTGGCCGATGATTTCGAAAATCTGCTTGATCACCAGCGGCGCCAACCCCAGGGAAGGCTCGTCCAGGATGATCATGCGGGGCTTGCTCATCAGGGCCCGGCCAATGGCCAGCATCTGCTGTTCGCCACCCGACATGGTGCCCGCACGCTGGTGTTCACGCTCCTTGAGGCGGGGGAACAGGTCGTAGACGTGCTCAATGCTCTTGCGAATCTCCGCCTTGGTGTTGAAGAAGCCCCCCATGTGGAGGTTTTCTTCAACCGTCAGGCCGGAAAAGATCCGGCGGCCCTCCGGTACGATGGAAATGCCGGAGCGCATGATCTGCGCGGTGGGTTCACTGGTAATCTCCCGGCCTTCTAGGAAAATGCGCCCGGAACTGGCCTGCGGATTGCCGCACACGGTCATCAGCAGGGTGGTCTTGCCGGCGCCGTTGGCACCGATGAGTGAGACGATCTCACCCTTTTTGACCTCAACGGAGACGCCGTGCAAGGCCTCGATCTTGCCGTAGTGGGTATGGACATCTTCAAGTACTAGCATGGTTTTACCTCAGGCCTCGCCCAGATAGGCTTTGATCACGTCGTCGTTCTGGCGGATTTCCTCCGGCGTACCACTGGCTAGGGGGCGACCCTGGTTGATCACGTTGATACGGTCGGAGATGTCCATCACCAGGCTCATGTCGTGCTCAATCAGCACCACGGAAACGTTGTAGTCCTCCTTCAGGCTGACAATCAGCTGGTTGAGGTCTTTGGTTTCCGCCGGGTTAAGGCCCGCTGCCGGCTCGTCCAGCATCAGGAGTTTCGGTTCGGTGACCATGCAGCGCGCGATTTCCAGGCGCCGTTGCTGGCCGTAGGCCAGGTTGCCAGCCTCCCTGTTGGCCAGGTCCAGCAGACCGACCCGCTCCAGCCAGTAGGCGGCACGGTCCAGGGACTTGTTCTCCCGGGTCCGGTAATCGGGCGTTTTGAGCAACCCCGCAATCAGGTTGGTGTTCAGGTGTCGATGCTGGGCCACCAGCAGGTTCTCCACCACCGTCATCTGGCTGAACAGACGGACGTGCTGGAAGGTGCGCACCATGCCCAGGCGGGAGATCTTGTAATCGGGCTTGCCCTGGACTTCGTTGCCCTCGAACAGGATTTTTCCGCCCGTGGGTTTGTAGAAACCACTCATGCAGTTGAACACGGTGGTCTTGCCGGCCCCGTTGGGGCCGATAATGGAAACGATTTCCCGTTCCTGTACGTCCAGAGACACCTGGTCTACGGCAAGCAGGCCGCCAAAGCGCATGGACAGATTCTGTACTTCAAGCATCGCCTGTCACTCCTGCTTTTTCAGTTCGATATGGATGCGGCGCATGGGCATGAGACCCTGCGGGCGCCAGACCATCATCAGCACCATGGCGGCGCCGAAGATCAGCATCCGGTATTCGGAGAACTCACGGGCCAGCTCCGGCAGGATGGTCACGGCAATGGCCGCCAGGACAACCCCGATCTGGGAGCCCATGCCCCCGAGTACCACGATCGCGAGGATGATGGCCGATTCCAGGAAGACAAACGACTCCGGGCTGATAAAGCCCTGCTTGGAGGCGAACACGGTTCCGGCAAAGCCGGCAAAGAAGGCGCCAATGGTAAACGCCGAGAGCTTCACCGCGGTGCGGCTCAGGCCCAGGGAGCGGGCTGCGATTTCATCTTCCCGCAGGGCTTCCCAGGCCCGGCCGACCGGCATGCGCATGAACCGGCGGATGACCAGGGCAGTGAACACCGCCAGAACCAGGGCGATCAGGTACAGGAAAATCACCTTGTGCTCGCCGGCGTAGGCAATGCCGAAGGTCTCGTGGAAGGAGGTGTTGCCTTCTTCTTTTACGCGGCGACCGAACTCCATGCCGAAAAGGGTGGGTTCCGGAATGCCGCCGATGCCGTTGGGGCCACCGGTGAGCGTGGTCCAGTTGTTCAGCAGGATCCGGATGATCTCGCCGAAGCCCAGGGTGACAATGGCCAGGTAGTCGCCTCGCAATCGCAATACCGGGAAGCCCAGCACCAGACCAAAAAGGGCCGCCAGCAATGCGCCAATAGGCAGGGCCAACCAGAATGAAATGCCCAAGTACTGGGACAGCAGGGCGAAGGTGTAGGCGCCCACGGCGTAGAAGGCCACGTAGCCAAGGTCCAGCAGACCCGCCAGGCCCACCACCACGTTCAGGCCCAGTGCCAGCATGATGTAGATCAGTACCAGGGTGGCCAGGTCAACCGCGCCCCGGGACACGAAGAACGGCCAGAACAGGGCCAGCACGAGGAGACCACTGAGTACCCAGGATTCGATCTTTGCCCGCCGGTTCTCCGACATGGGTTCGCTCTTGGTCTTCGGAAGCGGGTTTGGCAGGTTGCCAAGGGTGCCCATGATGGTGTCGCGGAACAGCTGGAACAGGAACACAAGGACGGCAGCCAGCAGCACCATCACAATGGTGCTGGTATCGGCGCCGGTCAGCGTGACATTGATGCCCCGGGCTTCCAGGTTGAAGCCGATGATGGGGTAGGAAATAACGAGTGTGATAACCGCGCAGAAGAGCGCGTGTCTCAGATTGTTGGCAGCCATCAGATCTTTTCAACCTCCGGTTTGCCGAGCAGGCCGGTGGGTTTGAACAGCAGAATCAGGATCAGCAGGCTGAATGAGATCACGTCCTTGTATTCACCGCTGAGATAGCCGGAGGTCATGCTCTCCGCTACGCCCAGAATTAACCCGCCCAGCATGGCGCCGGGGATACTGCCGATGCCGCCAAGAACCGCTGCCGTAAAGGCTTTCAGGCCGGCAATAAAGCCGAAGAGAGGATCCACCGAGCCGTAGTACATGCCCAGGAGCAGTCCGGCCACCGCGGCCAGGGCTGCGCCGATGACGAAGGTTGCCGAGATGATCCGATTGGTGTCGATGCCCAGCAGGTTGGCCATGCCCAGATCCTGGGAAACAGCACGGCAGGCCCGACCTGTACGGGAGCGGGAAATGAACATGGAGAGGGCAGTCATACAGACCAGGGTGGTGATAAAGATGGTGATCTGCATGTATGACAGCGACATCTGGAAACCATCGGCGGAACCGAAGTTGAAGCCGCCGTCGATCAGAGCCGGGAAACCGATGTTGCGGGAACCCTGGGCCAGGTGCACGTAGTTCTGCAGGAAGATCGACATGCCGATGGCGGAGATCAATGGAATCAGGCGGTGACGCCCGCGTACCGGCCGGTAGGCTACCCGTTCAACCGCCCAGCCCATGGAACTGGACACGAGGATGGCGCAGATCAGTGCAACGATCAGAACCAGGGGTAGCCAGGCAATACCCAGCGTTGCCAGCCCGGTTATGGCGATCAGCGCGGTGTAGGCGCCGATCATGTAGATTTCACCATGGGCAAAGTTGATCATGCCGATGATGCCGTAAACCATCGTGTAACCGATGGCGATCAGGGCGTAGGCGCTCCCGATCGTCAGCCCGTTGATGAGCTGCTGGAAGAAATACAGGAGGTCTTGCATTGTTATGGAACTCCGAAAGCCTGCTCCCTCCGCTACCACACCCCGCTACCGGGATATCCGGGGCGGAAATGGGGGAGGATCAACAGGAGCCTAGAAAAACACCTTCTCCCGGATCGCGGTGAGAAGGTGCTCTCATAATTACCGTTTGTTAACGATAATGGCTTAGTTTACCGGAGTTTTGCTGCCATCTGAATGCCATTCGTACACAACAAACTCGAATGACTTCATATCGCCGGCCTTGTCGTACTCCACGGTGCCGATCGGGGTCTGGAAGGTGCCTTCGCGCAGGGCAGCGGCAACTTCGAACGGATCGGTGGATTCGGCGGCCTCGATACCATCAGCAATCAGCTGAACGGCAGTGTAGGAGGTCAGAACGAACGGGCCGGATGGATCTTCGCCCTTATCCTGGAAGGCTTTAACCAGCGCCTGGTTCTCGGCTTTCTGGTCGAACGCTGGCGGCAGGGTTACCAACAGACCTTCGGCGGCTTCGCCGGCGATGGTGTTGATGTCCTTGTTGCCTACGCCCTCTGGGCCCATGAACTTGGCGTCAAGATCGGCCTGGCGCGCCTGGCGCAGGATCAGACCCAGCTCCGGGTGATAGCCACCGTAGTAGACGTAGTCCACGTCGGCCTGCTTGAGCTTGGTGACCAGGGAGGAGAAGTCCTTGTCGCCGGCAGTGATGCCCTCGAACATGGCAATCTCGATGCCTTCGTTCTGCAGGGTGTCGCGCACGGCGGTGGCAATGCCTTCGCCGTACTGCTGCTTGTCGTGCACGATGGCGACGCGCTCAGGGCTCTGGGAGGCAATGTAGCGTGCCGCAACCGGCCCCTGCATGCTGTCCAGGCCGATGGTGCGGAACACCAGCTCGTAGCCACGCTCGGTGATTTCCGGGCTGGTGGAGGCCGGAGTCACCATGAGGATGCCTTCGTCTTCGTAGATGTCAGAGGCCGGCTGGGTGGAGCTGGAGCACAGGTGACCAACCACGAAGCGCACACCGTCGTTCACCAGGCTGTTGGCTACGGTTACCGCCTGCTTCGGGTCGCAGACGTCGTCGTATTCAACGGCAACGAGCTCTTCGCCCATAACACCGCCATTGGCGTTGATCTGTTCAATCGCCATGCGGGCGCCGGAAAACTGCATGTCGCCATACTGGGCAACGGGGCCGGTCATGGGGCCGGCGATACCGATCTGGATCTCGGCGGCGGCGTGACCTGCGCCCATCAGGGCTACGGAAGTGCTGACGGCGGTAACGAGTTTTTTCACTGAAGTTCTCATTGATTCTGTCCTGTTATGGTTCAGGGTTATTCTTGTGTTCTCAGAGAGTTAAACAAACACCACAGCTCTGCTGTTGTCAAGCAGGGCCCTCTGGCGGTTGCTCCGGTACACGGGCAGCTTTTTCAAGGCAATACCCGTGCCGCTCTGAGCGGCGCTAGGCGTCCGTGCCGTCTTCTTCATCCTGGGTGACCAGTGCCCGGAAGCTCTCATGGTCGCGCAGCTGGTCAAAACTCACGTCTACCGAAGCATCGTCGCGGTATGCTTCGGAAATTTCAATAGCTTTCTTCAGGGTGCTGACCGCGTCGTCCCAGCGGCCGATCTCCGCATAGGCGCATGCCAGCTGATAGTGCGCATGGCCGTTGTCCGGTGCCAGTTTCAGTGCCCGCTGGCAAAGGCTGATGGCCCACAGGGGCTCCTGCATCTCGAGCACGGCGTCGGCCTTGTAGCTCAGTGCCTCGACGTCATCAGGGCGCAGGTCCAGGATCTGGTCGTAGGCGGCAATCTTGTTCTGCTGCGAGGTTTCCTGGCTGGCCTTCAGCCACAGTGAATGCACCTCGTTGGTGCGCTCGATCTCCGCCTGGTTCTGATGAATGATGTCGGATTTCTGTTTCAGCTGTTCTTCGATGAACTCCAGGCGCCTTTCATACTCCACCACGAGCTCGTTCACCCGCTTCTCGGCGAGACTGGTGAGCTGGTTGCGCATGTCCCGGATCGAGTTCCAGCCGATCACCACCAGAATGGAGGTGGCGCCGGCAATCAGGTAGAAGAAGTAGGTGACCGTGTCGGTGGCATAGGACATGGTCTTGTCGGCCACGGAGAGTTCCTTGTCCACCACCTTTTCAATCAGCTCGGCACGGGTGCTCTGCATCTCCTTGCGCAGGGCCTTGGTTTCCTCCAGCAAATAGAGTTCAACAAACGGGGTGTACATGGGCTCGTCGAGGGTCTCGATGCTTTCCTCCAGGTCCTCCTCGGTCAGGGGCTCGTCCGGGCCGAGGTTTTGCTGGGCCTGCAGGGTGCCGGTAAAAGCCAACGCGAAAAGAAAGGTAAGCAACAACTTGATCATCGGGCTGGGTCCGTCTGGTTTTGGGAAATTGAGCAGAGGCGTGACCTTAGCATAGTGGCTGATGGAAAAAATGCAGGCACAGTCCCCGACTTGCTTTTCAGGGTGTAAAGACCTCTAATAGTTAGGGGTATAAAGAATTGGCAAAAACCGACTCGGAGTAATGCCTTGAACAGTTACGAAGATGTGCTGGTGGCGCTGCGGCGCGTGATCCGGGCCACGGACCTGCATTCCAAGCGGCTGAGCAAATACGCCGGTCTGACCGGACCGCAGCTGCTGATCATGCGAACCATCCGGGATCTGGGCGAGGTTACGATCGGCACGATTGCTGAAAAAGTCAGTCTGAGTCAGGCGACGGTTACCACGATTCTCGATCGCCTGGAACATCGCAAACTGGTGTACCGGGTGCGCAGTACCCGGGACAAGCGCAAGGTGCACGCGCACCTGACGGATGAGGGCGCCGAACTTTTGGCCCGCGCCCCGAACCCGCTGCAGGAAGATTTCATCCAGAAGTTCCAGAGCCTGGCGGAGTGGGAGCAGACCATGATCCTGGCCTCGCTGCAGCGGGTGGCGAACATGATGGACGCCGATGACATCGATGCCTCGCCGGTGCTGACGGTAGGGTCGGTGTTGAACGATGACGGCTGGAAGGAAAAGGGCTGAGCAGGGGTGTCGGATCAGCGAAGCGTAATTCGACACCCCCCTCCCACGGTTAATGCACCGAAGACCCCTTTCTCGGCTTGTTGCCGAAGCACACCTGGAAGACATCGCTGTAGTGCTTCGCAAAGTTCACGATCAGACCTTCCTTCAGATAGTCCGGCAGCTCCTCGTAATCGCCCCGATTGGCCTCTGGCAGGATCAGGTTGCTGATTTTCTGCCGCCGTGCGGCAATCACTTTCTCGCGAATCCCGCCCACCGGCAGCACCTGGCCGGTGAGGGTCAGCTCGCCGGTCATGGCAATGTTCTGCTGTGGGGCTTCCCGGCGGGCAATGGACAAGAGCGCGGTGGCCATGGTCACGCCGGCGCTGGGGCCGTCCTTGGGGGTCGCTCCCTCGGGAACGTGCAGGTGCACGAAGGACTTGTCGAAGAACGTGGGGTCACCCTTGAAGCGTTTCAGGTTTGAGGACACGAAGCTGTAGGCAATCTCCGCGGATTCCTTCATCACGTCGCCGAGCTGGCCGGTGAGCTTGAAGCCGCGCTGGCTGCTGTGTATCCGGGACGCTTCGATGCTCAGGGTGGCCCCGCCCATGGCGGTCCAGGCCAGGCCGGTAACCACGCCAACGCCTTTCAACGACTTCTCTTTCCGGAACGCCGGCTGCCCGAGGTATTCGGGCAGATCGTTGACGCCCACCTTCACCGGCTGGTCCGGATGCTCCAGGAGCTTGACGATGCCTTTGCGCATGATCTTGTGCAGCAACTTTTCCAGGTTGCGCACACCAGCCTCGCGGGCATACCCCTCGATCACTTGCCGGATGGCGGCATCGGTGATGTTGAACTGCTTTTTGAGCAGCCCAGCCCGTTTCAATAGCCGGGGCAGCAGGTGGTGCTTGGCAATGGCCAGCTTTTCCTCGGAAATGTAGCCGGACAGGCGGATAACATCCATTCGATCCAGCAGCGGCCGGGGAATGGTATCGAGCTGGTTCGCGGTGCAGATGAACAGCACCTTGGACAGGTCCATGCGAACGTCCAGATAGTGGTCGAGGAAATCCCGGTTCTGCTCCGGGTCCAGGGTTTCCAGCAGTGCTGAGGCCGGATCGCCCTGGAAGGACGCGCCGATCTTGTCGATTTCATCGAGCATGATCACCGGGTTTGCTACCTTGGAATCTTTCAGTGCCTGCACAAACTTGCCCGGCATGGCGCCTATGTAAGTGCGGCGATGGCCCTTGATCTCGGCCTCGTCGCGCATGCCGCCGACGCTGAAGCGGTAAAACTCCCGCCCGAGGGCGTCTGCCACGGAATGGCCAATGGACGTTTTGCCCACGCCCGGCGGGCCCACCAGCAACAGGATGGAGCCGCTCACCTCTTTCTTGAAGGTGCCCTCGGCCAGGAACTCCACGATGCGGTTTTTCACGTCGTCCAGGCCGTCGTGGTCGCGGTCGAGAATCCGGCGCGCTTCGGCGAGGTCGAAGTGGTCCTCGGAGTGAAGGCCCCAGGGCACCTGGGTCAGCCAGTCCAGGTAGTTGCGGGTAACACCGTATTCGGGCGAGCCCTGCTCCAGAACCTGAAGTTTCTCAAGCTCGTCCCTGAAGCGTTCCTGCACCGCCTCCGGCGGATGGCGTTCTGCCATGCGCTGCTCGAAGCGCTCCACGTCGGCGGTCTTATCGTCCTTGGCCATTCCCAGCTCGCGCTGGATTACCTTGAGCTGTTCCTTGAGGAAAAACTCACGCTGGTGCTTCTGCACCTTGGCGTTGACCTCTTCGCTGATTTCCGACTGCAGGCGGGCAACTTCCTGTTCCTTGCGCATCAGCAGCAGCACTTTTTCCATGCGGCGCAGCAGGGGAACGGTGTCGAGCACGTCCTGCAGTTCGTGACCCGGCGCGCTGGTCATGGAGGCGCCAAAATCGGCCAGGGGCGAGCTGTCGTCCGGCCCGAACCGGGACAGGTATTGCTTCACTTCCTCGCCATACAGGGGATTGGATCGCAGCAGCTCCTTGATGGCGCTGATGATGGCCAGGGTGTAGGCCTTCAGTTCGTCTGCTTCTTCTTCGGGCTCGGTCGGGTACTCCACCTCAACCAGGTAGGGGGGCTTGCGACGGAGCCACTGGGTAATACGGAAGCGCTGCAGACCCTGGGCAATGAACTGAACCTTGCCGTCCTGGCTCTGAGCGTGATGCACCCGCACGGCACAGCCCATGGTTTCCAGCTGGTCGCTGGCGGGCACCCCTTCCTCGGCTTCCGGCTCTTCCACAAAGCAGATGCCCAGCACCTTGTGATCGGTTTCGCCGACCCGCTTCAGGGTCTCGTGCCAGGGGTTCTGGTTCACCATCACCGGCTGGACCTGGGCCGGGAAGAAGGGCCGGTTGGACACCGGCAGCACGTACATGCGCCGGGGCATCAATTGCTGGGGCAGCGCCAGGCCCTTGCTGTGCTCGTCCTTGCCAATGTATTCGGTCACATCCTCTTCGAACTCTTCAAACGAATCGTTGCGGGTGTCGTCATTCATGCCGTGAACTGTCCATCCGGAAAGGTTGTGGGTTGGCTGTCTATTTAGCCTATGTAACGCCAGATACGGTAATTTCAAGGAGTTGGCTTTTGTCTCTGCAGCCTTGATTTCCGCCTGGCCGGCCCCATGTCCTCAGACAATTCGTAGAGATTCAGGGGCAGTGCCCTGCTGATCTCCAGATCTCTAGAAAACTTTCGACAAATTCAGGTGCCAGGCATGAGTAACTCCCCCTACATCTTTGAAGCGACCATGGAAAACTTCCAGCAGAAGGTCATGGAAGCCTCTGCCAGCACGCCCATCCTGGTGGATGTCTGGGCCGAGTGGTGTGCCCCCTGCAAACAGTTGATGCCATTGCTGGAAAAACTCGCCAACGAATATCAGGGCGGGTTCATGCTGGCCAAGGTGAACGCCGATGAGCAGGAACAGCTGACCGCCAGCCTCGGCGTGCGCAGCCTGCCGACAGTGATCCTGGTGAAAGACGGCCAGGCGGTGGACGGTTTCAATGGCGCACTGCCGGAGAATGAGATCCGCAAAGTGCTGGACAAACACGTGCAGGCTCCGCAGGAGGATCCGCACGACAAGGCCCGCCGCATCTGGGAAGAAGGCGACGTGGACGGAGCCCTTGCCATTCTGTCCGAGCTCAACCGTAAGGACCCTGAGAACCTCAACGTGTTGATCGACCTGGCCCAGCTGAAAGCCGAGACCGGGGACCTGGAAACCGCCGAACAAGTGCTCGAGAGCCTGCCGCCCGAGGAGAAACTGCAGCACCAGGCCAAGCAACTGGCGGCGCGGGTGAAGTTTCTCAAGCAGTCTGCCGAGCTGCCTCCGATCAAGGATCTGGAGATGGCCCTGGAGCAGGACCCGAAAGATCCGAACGCGTTGCACCTGTTGGCGCTTCATCACGTATTAAGGGAGAACAACGCCGAGGCCATGGATCTGTTGATCCGCCTGATGCAGGTGGACAGCAAGTACAAGGATGAAGTGGCCAAGACCACCCTGATCGAGCTGTTCGACAAGCTTGGTAATAACAACCCGGATGTACGGACCTATCGGCGGAAACTGTATACCCTGATGCATTGAGGTGGAATGCTCAAACTCCCGCCCCAGCCTGACAACTGTGAACTCTGCGAGCGCCGGGTGGCCAAGCTCACCCGGCACCATCTGATCCCCAAGCACCTGCATCGAAAGAAGCGCTTCCAGAAGCTGTTTAGCAAAGACGACCTGATTACCCGAACCCTGTGGGTCTGTCGGCCCTGCCACAACGCCATTCACAAGGCTCGCTCTGAGCATGAGCTGGGGCTGTACTTCAACACCCGAGAGAAACTGCTGGAGCTGGAAGAGTTGAAAACCTTCGTTGAGTGGCTCAGGGACAAACCGGAGGGGTTTGTCCCCAAGCAGAGACGCTAGGGCAGCGGTCGCGTCCGGCCGTTCGTCGTGGCCGAGGGCCTACGCGGCCAGCTCCCGGCGATCGTTCCGTTGGGCAGACACGTCCCTTGAAAACCGGTTACCGCGCAGGAAGGTGCCATAGTCGTTGAATCGCACGCCCATCTCCCTCATGACCCTGTGTGCCGCCGGTGCCGTCCATTGTCGAATGTAAAAGGGCTCGCGCACGGCAAAGTGATGGATGGCGTGGGTACTGCCGAAGTTGAAGCAGAACAGCTGCATCGGCATCAGCCACCAGGGGTTCAGAACCTGGCACTGCTGCATCACGTTCCTGGGCTCGACATCACCGTAGTAGTGCATGTTCGAGCTGATGAAGTGCAGACAGAAGGTGCGCAGGAAACAGGGCAGCATGTACACCACGGCAAAGGTGTCGAGCGCTGCCAGCGCGGTTGCCATCCCCTCCGGCAGGGTGATGGGGGCGCCAGCGAGCTGTGCCGCGAACAGGACCAGATGTGCCAGCACCCAGCCGTGGAACAGCAGGTAATAGAGGTTGCCAAGCGGCGCATAGGCGAGCAGCTGCTGCAGGCTCATTTTTCTGGCGTCGCCCCTCGACGCCGGCTTCTGGCTGCGGATGTAGTCACGCACGGCGCGCTGCATGGTAAACGGCCGCAGCAGCACGGCCAGCATGTTGTCGCCTGTCATCAGTAGGCGACGGACGCCCCAGCGCTCACCGTTCGTGATGCCGCGTTCCTCAAGATCGCTTTCGGTACCGCTGAACTTGTGGTGGTGCAGGTGCAGCTTGCGCCGTACGAACGGGCTGATGGTGCTGGCCCGGGCCAGCCAACCCAGCGCCAGCATCAGATCGTTGGCCCACGGCCGGTTCTTGAAGTACATGAGGTGAATCAGATCGTGCTCCAGCTCATGGATCAGCGACGCAAAGATCGCTGTTACCGGAACGCAGAGCCACCAGGGAATGAGCTCCATTATGTAGAGCGTGCCGCTGGCAATCATGCCCAGAAGCGAAATGGCCATGATGGAGGCACCAATCAGGTTCTGGTGTCTTTCCAGCCAGGGGTGCCGGCGACGCAGGGCCCGCCCCTCCTCCAGGATGGTCTTGCGGATATGTTCGGTTTTCTCCGCGTCGCTCAGGGTGTTCGGATCAACAGACATGGTTTTGACCTTTTTTACGGTTGGACATGTCAACCGGGCACCTACACCCGGTTTTATCAGCTGTTATTGTGATTCCGTCCAGGTCAGTACCGGCTATGAACCGATGACAAAAAACGATCATTTGACGACAACCAGGAAGGCGGCCGTTTCCATTGTGTCGAGCCAGCCCACGGTCCCCGGCACCTATGTCCTGCTGCTGATCGATGTGACAGAGCGCTGGAATGTACCGGTGGCGGAACTGCTGGAGCGCGAAGGGCTGGTTCTCGAGGATCTGCTGCGCAGCGGGTTCCGCCTGCCGAGGGACTGCTTTGCCCGTTTGATCCAGCAAGCCATCGCCCTGACCGGCGAGCCAGGCATTGGTTTTCTGATGGGGCTGCAGATGAAAGTGTCCTGTCACGGTGTGATTGGCCAGGCCGCCATGGTGGCAAGGACCCTGGGTGAGGCGCTGGACATTGCCATTGCCTACTTCAGCATGCCGTCATCGGATCTGGAGCTGCGCCTGGATCAGCAGGGCGATCAGATTCGCCTGGCCTTTGCCGAGCGCGACGAGCGCTACCAGTTGGGGGAAGTGGGTGCCATGTTCCTGCTTACCGGCTTTGCCGCGATGGCCGAGGCGCTCACCGGCACCCGGCTTCGGGGCAGGGGGGTGGTCCGTTTTGCCAAGCCCTCATACATGAGCCGCTTCGATCACCTGATGGCCGGCCCGCTAACCTTCGAGGGCGACTTTAACGGCTTTGTTTTCGAGCGATCGATCCTGGAATCCCCGCTGGTGATGTCTGACCCGGTGGCGGCGCGGGTGGCCAGGGAGCAATGCAAGGAAGAGTTGGGGCGTCTCGGGGGCGGCCGGTCCCTGCTGCAGCAGGTGCGGGATCTGGTGTTCGATGAGGAAATGGGCTTTGCCTCCATCGAGGAGGTGGCGGCAAAGCTTAATGTCACACCCCGAACCCTGCAGCGTCGATTGCGTGCCGAAGGCGTGGTGTTCCGCGAGCTTGTGGAGTCCATGCGTCAGCAGCACGCCCGGCGGTTGCTGGCCGTGGGTCAGAAAAGCATCGGACAGGTGTCGGACCTGCTGGGCTATTCTGATGTGACCAATTTCAGTCGGGCGTTCCGGCGCTGGACGGGGCGCTCGCCGCGGGAGTATGCCCGGGCGCCAGGATAGCGGCGCCCGGAACAGAAGCAGACTCAGCCGTTGCCTTTCTTCATCTGCTCGTACTCATCTTCGAAGAAAAACTTCTCCTCGCCAAACGCTGGCTCCAGCTCATGCAGCCAGGTAGCGGTGTCGCTGTACTTGGCAAAGAAGGGGCGTTGTACCCAGTCCGGGTTGCGGCCCTGCAGGAAGCGCAGCACAAAGACCTTTTCGCCCTTGATTTCCGTGATGCCCTGAATTTCCACCTTGCCGGGGCCGGCACTCATGGACGGACCGCGCGCGGTGCGCGCCAGGCCGGAAACCTGTTTCATGGCTTCCCGATAGATGTGGTAGGCCTCCGCCAGGGGCACCTCGAAGTAGTTCTTGGCCCCGGTGTCCCGCTCTACGAACATGTAGTAGGGGATGATGCCCAGCTTCACTTCTTTCTTCCACAGCTTCGCCCAGGCGTCGGCGTCGTCGTTCACGTGTTTGATCAGCGGCCCCTGCGCGCGGATTTCGGCACCGGTTGCCCGGATGCGACGAATCGCTTCCTCGGCGATCTCGGTGGTGATCTCCTGCCAGTGGTTGTAGTGGGCCATGATGGCCACGTGCTTGCCAGCGTCCACGAGGCGCGCGAACAGGTCAATCAGCTCGTCGGCATCCTTGTCGGTCACGAAGCGGTACGGCCAGAAGGTCAGTGCCTTGGTGCCGATCCGGACAGTCTGGATGTGATCAAACTCAGGCTCCAGCAGTGGCTCCAGGTACTGCACCAGGTTCTTGGTCTTCATGACCATGGGGTCGCCACCGGTCACCAGCAGGTCGGTGACTTCAGTGTGCTCCTTCAGATAACCGTGAAGCTTTTCTGCTTCAGTGCTCGCCATCTTCAGGTCCTTGTCGCCCACGAACTGCGCCCAGCGGAAGCAGAAGGTGCAATAGGAGTGGCAGGTCTGCCCCTGGGCCGGGAAGAACAGCACGGTCTCCCGGTATTTGTGCTGAACGCCGTCGAGCACCTCGCCGTCCAGTTCGGGCATGTTCATTTCCATCTGTCCGGCCGGATGCGGGTTCAGCTCGTCCCGGATCTCCTTGGCGACTGCCTGGATTTCCTTCTTGTCGGCACCTTCCCGGTGCAGCGCTGCCATACGCTCGAAATGTTCATCCTTGAGCATGCCTTTCTGCGGGAAGACAAGCTGGTAGATCGGATCGTTGGGCACCTTGTCCCAGTTGATCAGTTCGTTGATCACGTACTCATTGACCCGGAAAGGCAGCACACTGGCCACCACCTTCATTTCAAAAAGGGTCTCTTCAGGAAGGTTCTGAATGATCTCGATCTTGTCGAGCTGGCGGTCTGTGTAGACCTTGAAGCGCCGTTCCTCGAACTCCGTGGTGGGAATCCGGTTCGGAAAGGTGACGATGGAGTTCATAGATCGCCCTCTGTTGGTTGACTGAGGCAAAAAGTGGTCCGACCACTTTTTGGTGGTTAAAAATCAGGCAGGCAAGTATACATAAATAGAAATTTATTTTCAGGTCTAATTAATCGTCGAAGGAAAACCGCAGGACTGCGGCCGGATGCTGCCATTAAATCTCTGAAAAAATGGGTAAATATCTCGAAATTACGCTAATTGTGGCGAATGAGATCGTTTAGCACGGTAACAAAATTATCTGTGATAGGAATGCTACGACATTGGTCGCATTCTGGTTGTTTAGTGGTCCAAAAACGGTCATTCTTCCGTAACTAACCGCAAGAAGCGGCCCCTAAATGGACTCACGGGCGGGCTTCAATTGAATTTGATAGGCGAAATGTAGTAAAAATACTACGGATTGGGATAACAGATCTGTTCACGTCTGTCTCGATGCTGGTCGACCAGGGTCAAAAGCCCGAAAACCGGGGCGATCCGGCATGAAAAGTGTGAAAGCTGTTCTATGCTTACTACAGGTTCTGTGTACTGAGCACCGGTACACCTGTCAGGCGGATATACCCATAACAACACACTGCATGTAATCGCAGCTCATTGACACCGCATCGCGCCGGCTGCTGATCGTGGCCGCGCTGCACCTTTTGATGCCAAGGGGAGGGTTTGATGTACCAGGACGATGATCCCATTGAAACCAGTGAATGGCTGGACGCGCTGGAATCTCTGATCGAGAACGAAGGCGTAGACCGGGCCAAATACATTCTCGAGAGGCTTTCCGAGCGGGCCAGCCGCGATGGTACCGAGCTACCTTATTCCATTACCACGCCATTCCGGAACAGCATTCCCGTATCCCAGCAGGCGCCCATGCCCGGCGACCTGTTCATGGAGCGGCGGATCCGCTCACTGATCCGCTGGAATGCGATGGCCATGGTCATGCGCGCCAACCAGCGTCCGGGCGACCTGGGCGGCCATGTATCCTCCTTCTCCTCGGCAGCAACCCTCTACGACGTTGGGTTCAACTATTTCTTCCACGGTGGCGACAACGAGCGCGAATCCGATCTGGTGTATTTCCAGGGGCACTCCTCCCCGGGTATCTATGCCCGTTCTTTCCTTGAGGGACGGTTCGATGAAAAGGACCTGGACAAGTACCGCGAGGAAGTCGATGGCACAGGCCTGTCTTCCTACCCGCACCCCTGGCTGATGCCGGACTACTGGCAGTTCCCGACAGTTTCCATGGGCCTGGGGCCGATTCAGGCCATCTATCAGGCCCATGTGATGAAGTACCTGCACAACCGTGAGCTCATCGATATGGGCGACCGCAAGGTATGGTGCTTTGTGGGCGACGGTGAATGTGACGAGCCGGAAACCCTGGGCTCCATCTCCATGGCCGGCCGTGAAAACCTCAGCAACCTCATCTTTGTGGTCAACTGCAACCTGCAGCGGCTGGATGGCCCGGTTCGCGGCAACGGCAAGATCATGCAGGAGCTGGAAGGCGTGTTCCGTGGCGCTGGCTGGAACGTGCTGAAAGTGGTCTGGGGTCGTCATTGGGACCCGCTGTTCGAAAAGGACAAGGAAGGCGTGATGCAGCGGGCCATGGACGAGGTCTGCGACGGCGAGCTCCAGAACTTCAAGAGTAACGGGCCCGCCTACACCCGGAAGCATTTCTTCGGCCGCAACCCGGAGCTGGCCAAGCTGGTTGAAAGTCTCTCTGATGAGGAGATCAACAAGCTCAACCGTGGCGGCCACGATCCCTACAAGATCTACGCGGCCTACCACCACGCCGTGCACAACAACGGCGGACGCCCGACCGTGATCCTGGCCCATACCATCAAGGGCTATGGTTTCGGTGAGGCCGGCGAGGCGCAGAACACCGCGCACTCCCTGAAGAAGCTGGACATCGAGCAGCTGAAGTCGTTCCGCGACCGTTTTGCCGTGCCGCTGAAGGACGACGAGCTGAAGGACGTGCCGTATTACCGGCCGGCCCCGGACAGCCCGGAAATCGTCTATATGAAGAAGCGCCGGCAGGAGCTGGGCGGCTTCTATCCGAAGCGCCGCAAGGACTGCCAGCCGTTGCAGATTCCGGAACTGGATATCTTCAAGGCAGTGCTGGATGGCTCGGGTGACCGGAAAATCTCCACCACCATGGCGTTCGTGCGGATTCTCACGGCACTGACCAAGGACAAGCGCATCGGCAAGCGTGTGGTGCCGATTGTGCCGGACGAGGCCCGGACCTTCGGTATGGAAGGCATGTTCCGTCAGCTGGGTATTTACACGGCGGAAGGCCAGAAGTACGTGCCCGAAGACCGTGACCAGATCATGTACTACCGCGAGGACAAGAAGGGTCAGATTCTCGAGGAAGGCATCAACGAGGATGGCTCGATGGCGGCCTGGATGGCGGCAGCGACCTCCTACAGCACCAACAACTTCCCGCTGATTCCGTTCTACATCTTCTATTCCATGTTCGGTTTCCAGCGTGTGGGCGACCTGGCCTGGGCTTCCGGTGACATCCAGGCCCGCGGGTTCCTGATCGGCGGTACCGCCGGCCGGACCACTCTGAACGGTGAAGGTCTGCAGCACCAGGACGGTCACAGCCATGTGCTGGCGAACACCATTCCCAACTGCAAGGCCTACGACCCGGCCTACGGCTACGAGATGGCGGTGGTACTGCGCCAGGGTATGAAGGAAATGTTCGAGGACAACCGGAACGTTTTCTATTACCTGACCATTGAGAACGAGAACTACGAGCAACCGGCCATGCCGAAAGGCTGCGAAGAGGGCATCATCAAGGGCATGTACCTGTTCGAGTCGGTGGAAACCAAGGGCCGCAAGAAAACGCCCCGGGTTCAGCTGCTCGGCGCTGGCGCCATCCTCAACGAGGTGCGTGCCGCCGCCCAGATGCTGAAGGACGACTGGGACGTAGCCTCAGATGTATGGAGCGTCACCAGCTTCAATGAACTGGCCCGCGAAGGCCAGCACATCGACCGCTGGAACCGCCTGCACCCGGATGACAAGCCCAAGAAGGCTTACGTCACCCAGTGCCTGGAGAAGCAGTCCGGTCCGGTGGTGTCGTCCACCGACTACATCAAGCTGCACTCCGAACAGCTGCGGGCGTTCATTCCCAAGACCTATCTCACCCTGGGCACTGACGGCTTCGGCCGCAGTGACACCCGCGAGAAGCTGCGCAGCTTCTTCGAGGTGGACCGCTACTACGTAACGGTGACGGCGCTTTCAGCCCTGGCCCAGGATGGTGAAGTGAAGAAGGAAGTGGTTCTCGAAGCCATGCGCAAGTACGGAATCGATCGCAACAAAACGAACCCGGTGCTGAGCTAAGGAGACCGCCATGAGTGAACAGGAAATCAAGGTTCCGGATCTCGGCGGTGCGGACGAGGTCGAGATTATCGAGATCAGCGTCAGCGCTGGTGACACGGTCGAGGAAGAGGATCCGATTCTGACGGTGGAGTCCGACAAGGCCTCCGTGGAACTGCCCGCTCCGGGCGCCGGCAAGATCACCAAGATCACTGTGAAAGTGGGTGACAAGGTCAAGGAAGGCGATGTCGTCGGCATGATGGAGCCCTCCGAAGGAGGCTCGGGCGATTCCGGAAGCGATGAGGCAGAGTCGGAATCCGAGGCAAAAGCCGAGGAGAAGACCGAGGAAAAGCCGAAGGAAACATCCGCAGACAGCGCCGAGAAGAGCAAGCCGGCGCCGAAGAAGTCGTCTGGGGGCTCTCGCAAGGAAACGGTGAAAGTGCCTGCCCTGGACGGCTTCGAGAACGTTCCGGTCATTGAGATCAACGTGTCCGAAGGCGATTCCATTTCCGAGGACGACCCGCTGGTTACCGTGGAATCCGACAAGGCCACCATGGAGATCCCTTCTCCCTACTCTGGCAAGGTCGGCAAGATCCTGGTCAAGGAGGGTGACAAGCTTTCCGAGGGCGACGATCTGCTGGAAATGACCGTTGAAGAAGGCGGTGAGGGAGAGGAAGAGCCGGCGGAGGAGTCTTCCGGCAAGGCGGAATCGGCTTCGAAAGCCAAGGCTGAGCCCGAAGAAAAGCCCAAGGCACAGGAGTCTGCGCCCCAGCCCCAGGGTTCCACCTATGAACCGCCCTCGCCGGGTGCCAAGGTGCACGCTGGCCCGGCCGTGCGCAAGCTGGCCCGGGAACTGGGTGCGGACCTGACACGCATCAAGGGCTCTGGACCCAAGAACCGGATTGTCAAAGACGATGTCCAGGCCTATGTGAAGAGCCAACTGCAGCAGGCCCAGCAGGGTGGCAGCGTTGGTACCGGCTCCGGTATCCCGGGGGTCAAGCTGCCGGACTTCAGCCAGTTTGGCGATGTTGAGCGGGAGTCCATGTCGCGCATGATGGCGGCCACGGCCACCAACATGCAGCGTAGCTGGCTGAACGTGCCCCACGTGACCCAGTTTGACGATGCCGACATCACCGATATGGAGGACTTCCGCAAAGCCCAGAAGGCCGCTGGCGAGAAGAAGGGCGTGAAGATGACGCCGTTGCCGTTCCTCCTGAAGGCCTGCGCCACGGCGCTGGCGGAACTGCCCCAGTTCAATGTGTCCTTGGACATGGAGCGCAAGGAGGTGGTCCGCAAGAAGTACATTCACATCGGTATCGCGGTGGATACGCCCCACGGGCTGATGGTGCCGGTGATCCGCAATGTGGACAAGAAAGGTCTGTGGGAGCTGGCGGCAGAAAGCGCCGAGCTGGCCCAGAAGGCCCGGGACAAGCAGCTCAAGCCTGCGGAGATGCAGGGCGCCTGCTTTACCATCACCAGCCTTGGCGGCATTGGCGGTACGGCGTTTACGCCCATCGTGAATACGCCGGAGGTGGCGATTCTCGGGGTGTCCAAGGCGGCCATGAAGCCGGTGTGGGATGGCAAGGCGTTTCAGCCTCGGCTGATGTTGCCGCTGTCGCTGTCCTACGATCACCGGGCAGTGAACGGTGCCGATGCGGCACGATTCACCGCGTTGCTCAGCCAGCTTCTGGGGGATATCCGTACCCTTTTGCTCTGATGGCCGTGAAATCCGCTCCCAGCCTTTGAGTGTTGGGGGCGGCGAGAGGCGGGGCACACGATTCAGGACACGCTACAAGCACATCCCTGTGCGCTTGTTTCGGGCCATCCATGGCCCTCTACAGTCCTGAATCGTGTGCCCCGCCTCTCTCGTTCAACCTTCGTGAATTACTCTCCCCTTAAAAGCCTGGCCCACTCCGTCAAACCGGCCAATGGTCTCGATCGCAGTCCTGTCCACTATCTCTCTGACGTAAAACAACCAGAGAGGCCTGACATGAAGCCCGCCGACGTGCTTTCCCAGCCGCTGAAGCTGCAAAACGGAGCGGTCATTCCCAATCGCTTTGCCAAGTCCGCCATGAGCGAAACCCTGGGCACCATTGATAACCGGGTTACCCCGGAGCTGGTCACGCTGTACCGGACCTGGGCCGAGGGTGGCACCGGGCTCTCGATTACCGGGAATGTGATGGTGGATCGCCGGCACATTGGCGAGCCGCAGAATGTGGTGCTGGAGGATGAGCGGGATCTGGCGCTGCTGAAGGCCTGGGCCGAGGCCGGTAAAACGGGTGGCAAGCAGATCTGGATGCAGCTGAACCATCCGGGCAAGCAGAGCCCGAAGATGTTGAACAGGGACCCGGTGTCACCCAGTGCGATTCCGTTCAGGAAGGAGTTGCGGAGTATGTTTGCCACGCCGCGGGCGCTGACCGGGCCGGAGATTGAGGACATTGTTCAGCGCTTTGCCCGGGCCGCGGCCATTGCGGAGAACGCGGGGTTTGATGGGGTGCAGATTCACGGTGCCCATGGTTATCTGGTCAGCCAGTTTCTGTCGCCGCACCACAATCAGAGAACGGACGACTGGGGCGGTTCGCCCGAAAAGCGGATGCGGTTTGTGCTGGCGGTGTACCGGGCGATTCGCGAGGTGACCCGACCGGGGTTCGGTGTGGGCATCAAGTTAAATTCGGCGGACTTTCAGCGGGGCGGCTTTACCGAGGAGGAGTCGCTCGCGGTCATTGAGGCGCTGAATGCTGAGGGGATTGATCTGGTAGAGATCTCCGGGGGCAATTACGAGAACCCGGCCATGGCCAAAGGCGCCGAGAAGGGGCGGGTGAATGTGGCGGTCAAGCAGAGCACTCTGGCGCGGGAAGCCTATTTTCTGGAGTTTGCCGAAAAAGTGCGCCAGCGGGTGTCGGTGCCGTTGATGGTGACCGGCGGTTTCCGGACCAGCCAGGGTATGGCAGAGGCGGTCGAGTCGGGGGCCACCGATCTGGTGGGGCTGGCACGGCCGTTGGCTGTGGAGCCGGACCTGCCCGATCGGGTGCTGGCGGGGGAGCAGGTGACCAGTCGGGTACGGCCGATCAGAACCGGGATCCGGGCCATTGATAACATGGCGCTGATGGAGGTGAGCTGGTACACGCGCCAGCTCGGGCGCATGGGCAAGGGCAAGATGCCCAGACAGCATGACCGCGGTTTATGGTCTCTGGTGGAGGTATTGGGGGTGATGACCACGCGAGGTGTGCGAACGCGACTTCGGGCCGGTGAATAGCCCAAACAAAAACCCCGGCCGGAGCCGGGGTTTCTGCTGATTCAGCTTACTTCTAACGGGAGGTTTAGAAGTTGTACTGTGCTGCGAACAGCAGGCGGTTAGCATCGCCGTCGTCGCCGTCTTGATCCTCACGCTGCAGAAGCTGGTATTCAACCCCCATCATCACGTTTTTGACCGGCGTCCACTGGTAGTTAGCCATGATGGCAGAGTTCGTTTCACTCTTGCTGGCAATGCCCGCAGATGCCGCGAGATCTCTCTCTGCGTCATCCCAGTCTACCATCACAACACCGTAGCCGATGTTGATGCTACGACCGCCACCCAAGTTGATTCCAGCGCCAACGCTACCGCCGTAGCCGGAGATAGTCTCTACATCACCAGTGGCTGGGTCTACGTATGCACTCTCAGCACCAAAGTTCTCGCCGGAGCGATAGAGGTAGCTATTTGCACCATCGCTGTAGGACACGGTGCCTTGCACAGTAATCATGTCGCTTACAGCCATTTTTGCGGCTACAAATGTGGCGAAACCGAAAGAGCTTTCGTCGTTTGTGCCGTTGTCATAACCAATTTGATGAGCAAGAACGGCTGCTGAGTAGGACAATCCTCCAGCTGAATCCTCGAGGCGCGCTGTCACTGCAGGTAAGCCATCTTTCTGAGTGCTTGCAGTGGAACGTCCTGCGTAAATCGGATCCCCGTCTGAATCGGTCCCGACCACTACGCCTGGCTCAGTCACTACGCTAGCTCCGATGATAGAGCTGTTTGAGTCCTCGAGTGAAACAGACAGTGGACCTGAAGTGTAACGGAGTTGTGGGCTTCTGCTCTGAAGTCCGGCATTACCCGGCAGAGAGTCGAAGTCAAGCGTGGAAGTGTTACCTACGAAACTCGTAAAGTTTGACCATGTTTGGCCGGCGAGAATGCCGTTGTAACTGCCATAAGCGTGGCGAAGACGAAGAGTACCGCCACCGCCTCCACGGAAGTCGCCTTCAATGTTGAACTTGACGCCTTCTTCGCTCTGGGTACGGATACCGATCCTGCTTTGGAACGCGTCCGCGCCAAAGTGACCAGTGACTTCGTTGTTTTCGGCGGCGCCAGTGTTGATTGCATCATAGGAGCCGGAGCGCGTTGAGAGGGCAGCATTCTCATCAATGTCGTAGCTTGCATTCAAACGGGCATAGCCATAAATATCGGTGTTCCAGCCGCCGGTTTCGAAGCTTACCGCGCCAGCCTGGCCAGCCACCCCGAATACTGCCGCAGCTGCCGTCGCACGAATTGCCAATCTCAGTTTGTTGCTTTGCATCGTTGTTGTCTCCACACATTTTTGTTGTTGGACCCAAAAACAAGGTAGTTACGAATTCGTGACAATTCAAATAAATTCATTGACGGATTAGACGAATGTCTATAACTGCTTTTCGTTCATAGTCAGACATCTGCGATATCCAATTCGGCGTAGTTCTATTCCATGACATCCGAAAGTACTGTATTGCGATCGGCGACCTTTGCCTTCCTTGATATCGAAACCACCGGGGGCAATTCTGCCCGAGACCGGATTACCGAGATCGGTATACGATTCTGGCGCGACGGTAAGGTAGTGGGGGAATGGCAGACGCTGCTCAATCCGCAAACACGTATCTCGCCTTTCATAGAGAGCTTTACCGGTATTTCCAATGAGATGGTGGCGGATGCACCCTTGTTTGAAGAAGTGGCCGATGAGCTCGCGGCGCAACTGAAGGACAAGATCTTCGTCGCTCACAATGCGCGATTTGATTATGGCTTTATCAAGGCGGAATTCCGGCGGCTGGCGCGGCCGTTTTCGGCCCGTGTTCTGTGCACGGTAAAGCTTTCCCGTCGGCTTTATCCGGAGTTTCGCCGCCACAACATGGACGCGCTGATTGCCCGCCACGGCCTGGCCCAGGTCCAGCGGCACCGGGCCATGGGGGACGTGTCGGCAATGCTGGCGTTTTTCGAAAAGGCGAGGGCGGAGAAGGGTGATGAGCCGTTCGAGGCCGCGCTGAAAATGTTGCTACAACGCCCCAGCGTTCCCTCCAACCTGCCGCCGGATATCCTCGACGATCTGCCCAGGAGGCCGGGGGTGTATCGGTTCTATGGCGAAAATGACGTGCTTATCTATGTGGGCAAGAGTACCAACATTGCCCAACGGGTCGCGTCGCATTTTTCCGGCGACCACAACAGCGCCCGGGGTGTTCGAATGTCCGAGAGCCTGAGACGGGTAGAGTGGACAGAAACCGCTGGCGAGCTCGGGGCGTTGCTGCTGGAGCTCAAGCAGATCAAGCAGCTCAAGCCTTTGTTCAACCGCCGCTCGCGGGCCGCCAAGAATCTGGTGAGTATCGAGCTGTCCAGGAACGGCACCGGCTATCTCCAGGCCCGGCTGGTGCGGGAAATCGAACCGCAGCGGCTGGGCGATTACTTCGGGCTGTTCCGTAGCAAACGTGACGCCGAGCGGGCCCTGAGTGGCATCACCGCGAAGAACGACCTGTGCAACAAACTGCTGGGGCTGGAGCCGGAGCGCGAAGGGCCCTGTTTCCAGCGCACCCTCGGGCGCTGCAAGGGCGCCTGCGAAGGGCTTGAGGATGTGGAGCGATACAACCTTCGGGTGCAGATTGCCTTCCACAGCCTGCGACTGAAAACCTGGCCCTGGAGCGGGCCCGTGGGCATTGTTGAGCACAACCGTGAGTCCGGGCGCACCGACATCCTGGTGGTGTACAACTGGGTGCACGTGTCCACCCTGCACGATGAGCAGGAGCTGCAGGACTTCTCCCTGAGCGGCCAGGCAGTGACCTTCGACCTGGACTCCTACAAGCTGCTGATGGCGGCCCTGATGGACCGGAAAAAGGCGGGCGACAGGCGGCACCAGATCATCGAGCTGCCCGCCATCGGGCAACCGGATGTGCTAATGCCCTGAGTGGCGTATCATGAAGGTGTGGTCCGCACACCTACTTACTTGTCCGGTGCGGTCACTCGTCTATGTTTATACGTTTAGCCGCTTCGCCGAGAGAGATCTATGAATAGAGAACCCGTCAGCCGCTCCCTGTTTGATGAAGTCATGGTGCCCAACTATGCCCCCGGGGCGATCATTCCGGTCAGAGGCGAGGGCTCCCGTATCTGGGATCAGGAAGGGCGCGAGTTTATCGATCTGCAGGGTGGCATCGCGGTGACCTGTCTTGGCCATTCCCATCCGGGACTGGTGGGCGCCTTGCAGGATCAGGCCGAAAAGATCTGGCACCTGTCCAACGTGATGACCAACGAGCCGGCCCTGCGCCTCGCCAAAACCCTGTGTGATCTGACTTTTGCCGAGCGCGTGTTCTTTGCCAACTCCGGTGCCGAGGCCAACGAGGCCGCCTTCAAGCTGGCCCGTCGCTACGCCTGGGAGCACTACGGCCCGGAGAAAAATGAAATCATCTCCTTTACCAACTCGTTTCACGGCCGCACCCTGTTTACCGTGAGCGTGGGTGGCCAGCCCAAGTACCTGGAAGGCTTCGAGCCGGCACCGGGCGGTATTCACCACGCCACGTTCAACGATCTGGAATCGGTGAAAAAGCTGATCTCCAAAGAAAAGACCTGCGCGGTGGTGGTCGAGCCGATCCAGGGTGAGGGCGGTGTCATGCCCGCTGACCCTGCGTTCCTCGAGCGGCTGCGCCAGCTCTGCGACGACAACAACGCGCTGCTGGTGTTCGATGAGGTGCAGTCCGGCGTGGGTCGGACCGGCCACCTCTATGCCTACCAGATGTACGGCGTGGAGCCGGACATTCTCTCCAGCGCCAAGGGACTGGGTGGCGGCTTCCCGGTGGCGGCCATGCTGACCACGGCCAAGGTGGCGGCCAGCCTGGGGGTGGGCACCCACGGCAGTACCTATGGCGGTAACGCCCTGGCCTGCGCCGTTGCCCAACGGGTAGTGGAAATCGTGAGCCAGCCGGAGATTCTCAAGGGCGTCAAGGCCAGGTCTGACAAGCTGCGCAAAGGCATGATGGACATCGGCGAACGCTACGGTGTGTTCAGCGAAGTTCGCGGCGGTGGCCTGCTGCTCGGTTGCGTGCTTACCGAGCAGTGGCAGGGCAAGGCCAAGGACTTCCTGAACGCCGGCCTCGAGGAGGGCGTGATGGTGCTGGTGGCCGGTGCCAATGTGATCCGTCTGGCGCCATCGCTGATCATTCCCGAGTCGGATCTGGAAGAAGCTCTGCAGCGGTTTGAAGCAGCGGTAAAGAAACTCACAGCCTAAGGAGTTCCTATGTGGCTGGTGCGTCCGGCAAAGCCGGATGATCTGGACCGGATTCTCGACATTGCGGGTGCCCAGGGCGCCCGCCTCTCCTCCACTCTGCCCCGGCAGGGCGACGCCCTGGCCTACAAGATCGAGCACTCCCAGGCGTCGTTTGCCGGGCGCATCGGTATCGACGACGACCCGCCCCGGTTCCTGTTTGTGCTGGAAAACACCGAGAGCGGCGAGATTGCCGGCACTGCCGGTATCGACGCCCGCGCCGGTAACGGTCAGCCTTTCTACAACTACCGCCGTGATGCCCTGATTCATGCCTCCCATGAGCTCGGGGTTTCACGTCGGGTTGAGGTGCTGTACCCGTCCCATTCGCTGACCGACACCACCCTGCTGTGTTCCTTCTCCATTCGACCGGAGCTGCGCGGCAGCGATGCTTTTGAGTTGCTGTCCCGGGCCCGGATCCTGTTTATTGCCGAACATCGGGACTGGTTTACCCATCGGGTGGCGGTGGAGATTCAGGGCGTACAGAGCGACGATGGCAGCGTGCCATTCTGGGATAGTCTGGGCCGGCACTTTTTCGACATGGATTTCGAAACCGCCGATCAGTATTCGGGGCAGCTGAGCAAGACCTTCATTGCCGAACTGATGCCGCCCAATCCGATCTACGTCACCCTGCTCAGTGAGGACGCCCAGGCCGCCATGGGCCAGCCGCACCCGGTGACGGTGGGCAATTTCGAGCTGCTTCAACGCGAGGGCTTCCAGGCCGGTTGCTACCTGGACATCTTCGATGCCGGTCCGGTGCTGGAGGCGCGCACCGACAGCCTGAGAACCCTGGTAACCAGCCATCAGGCCGAGCTGCACGGTGCCAACGACGACTCGGGAGAAATCTGCCTTATCGCCGGTGGTGAAGGGGAGGCGTTCCGATGCACGTTGAGCAACCTGTCGGAAACCCTGGATGATGCCGTGAAGGTGCCCGTAAGCACCTGGAAGCGGCTGGAGCGAACCTCGGGAGACCGGGTAAGGATCGCACCGTTATGACGCTGCTTATTCGCCCGCTGCAGGAGAACGACCTGGACGATCTGTACGCCATGGCACAGAACGCCGGCAAGGGCCTGACCACGCTACCGGCAGACCGGGACCTGCTGCAGAAAAAAATCAATCACGCCCGGGACACGTTCAGCCAGCGCTGTGCTCCGGAAGCGGGCCTCTATCTTTTTGCGCTGGAAGACACAGAGCGGAAAAAGACCGTGGGCATCAGCGGCATACAGGCTCGGGTGGGTCTTGAGGAAGTCTTCTACAACTACCGCCTGAGCGTCACCGTGAACGCCTCCCGGGAGCTGGGCGTGCACGTGCGAACGCCCACCCTGCACCTGTCGAACGACATGACGGACAACACCGAGATCTGCTCCCTCCTGCTGTCCGACGGTTACAAGGGCGGCGGCAGCGGTTTGCTGCTGTCCCGGTGCCGATTCATGTATCTGGATGAGTTCCGCAAGCACTTCTCGGAGAAGATATTCGCCGAGATGCGCGGTGTTTCCGATGCCGGGGGGCGAAGCCCGCTGTGGGATGCACTGGGCAGCAAGTTTTTCGATATGGAGTTTACCGAGGCCGACATGCTCTCCGGCCTCGGCAACAAATCCTTCATCGCCGAGCTGATGCCGAAATACCCCATCTACCTGCCGATGCTGCCGGAATCGGCCCGTGCAGTCATCGGGCGCGTACACGAGAACACCGCGCCGGCGCTGAAGATGCTTCAGGCAGAGGGTTTCAACTTTAACGGGATGGTGGACATTTTCGACGGTGGCCCTGTCGTGGAGGCGTTTATTGACAACATTCGCACCGTGCGGGAGGCCGTGAATCGTCATGCGATGATCACCCGCAAACCGGTGAATCTGGACGTGCCGGCCGGTGAGCGGGCCATGGTTTCGAACCGCTCCTTCCGGGATTTCCGGGTGACCACCATCCCGCTGGAGTGCATCGGCCCGGATACCGTGAGTCTGCCGCCGGAGGTGGCCGAAGCGCTGCAGATAGAGTCGGGCGATCCGGTGCGGCTTGCACCCTTGAAAGATTCAGGGCCGCTGCCCAAACACATCCATAAAGGCTCTTTTCAGGGAGGTGGATCGAAATGGCAAAACTGACCGGCGAACTGTTTATTGATGGGCTCTGGCTTCAGGGCCACGGCCCGGTATTCGAATCGGTCCAGCCTGTCACTGGTGACATCCTCTGGGACGGCGAAAGCGCCAACCTGGAGGATGTCGACGCGGCGGTTCGTGAGGCCCGCAACGCCTTTCTGAAGTGGCAGCGCAAGAGTTTCGCAGAACGCCAGGCAGTGGTGGAGGCCTTCGGTCAACTGCTGGAAACCCACAAGGAGGAACTGGCCCACCAGATTGGGCTGGAAACCGGCAAACCGCTCTGGGAATCCCGCACCGAAGTGGCCGCCATGATTGGCAAGATCGGTATTTCCGTGAAGGCCTACAACGACCGTACCGGTACATCCGAATCTGATGTGGCGGGCGGTCACGCGGTGTTGCGGCACCGGCCCCATGGTGTAGTGGCCGTGTTCGGCCCGTACAACTTTCCCGGCCACCTGCCCAACGGCCACATTGTGCCGGCCCTGCTGGCCGGCAACACCGTGGTCTTCAAACCCAGCGAGCTGACGCCCGGCGTTGCCGAGATGACGGTGCGCCTGTGGGAAAAAGCCGGCATTCCGGACGGTGTTATCAACCTGGTGCAGGGCGCCTCGGCAACCGGTAAATCCCTGGCCAGTCATCCCTCGATTGACGGTCTTTTCTTTACCGGCAGTTCCACCGTGGGCCATCTGCTTCACCAGCAGTTTGGCGGTCAGCCCGAGAAAATTCTGGCGCTGGAAATGGGCGGTAACAACCCGCTGATCGTGCAGGATGTTGCTGACATTGATGGTGCCGTCCATCACGCCCTGCAGTCGGCGTTCCTGTCGGCCGGCCAGCGCTGCACCTGTGCCAGACGCCTGCTGGTGCCCAAGGGCAAGAAGGGCGATGCCTTCCTGGATCGACTGGTGGAAGTGTCTTCCCGGATCCAGGTGGGCGAGTTTGATGCCGATCCCCAGCCGTTCATGGGGTCGGTGATTTCGCCGGAAGCGGCGCAAAAGCTTCTGGCGGCCCAATCGAGCCTGCTTGAAAAGGGTGGTCAGTCGCTGCTCGAGATGAAGCAGTTGAAGCCGGATACCGGCCTGCTGTCCCCGGGCATTATTGATGCCACGGGGGTCGAGACAGTGGACGAAGAGTTCTTCGGGCCGCTGCTCACGGTCTATCGCTACAAGAGCTTCGACGACGCCCTGGAACTGGCCAACAACACACGCTATGGGCTTTCAGCCGGTATCCTGACCGACGATCGCAAGCTTTACGACCGGCTGGTGGAAGAGGTACGCGCCGGTATTGTGAACTGGAACCGGCCATTGACAGGGGCCAGCAGTGCGGCGCCCTTCGGTGGCGTGGGTGCGAGCGGCAATCACCGCCCCAGCGCCTACTACGCCGCCGACTACTGTGCCTGGCCCATGGCTTCCCTGGAGGCCGGCAAGAGCGAGTTGCCGGAGAGTCTCGCGCCCGGCCTGAACTTTGACTGACGGAACCGACTGCCATGGCAAAACACGCGGTAGAAGCCAATTTCGACGGCCTGGTGGGGCCAACCCACAACTACGCCGGGCTGTCCTGGGGGAACGTGGCCTCGAAGTCCAACGTTCATGCTGTTTCCAATCCCCGGGAAGCCGCCCTGCAGGGGCTCGCGAAGATGAAGCGACTGGCGGACCGGGGTTATGTGCAGGGTGTTCTGCCGCCCCATGAGCGGCCTCACATTACTACCCTGAGGGCCCTGGGTTTCCAGGGGCCGGACGCCCGGGTGCTGGAACAGGCGGCCAAATCCTGTCCGTCCATACTGGCAGCGGTGTCGTCGGCGTCGCCCATGTGGACCGCCAACGCGGCCACGGTATCGCCCAGTGCCGACACCTCGGACCATCGGGTGCATTTCACCCCGGCAAATCTGAGTGCCAAGTTCCACCGCTCCATTGAGCACGCGGTGACCGGTCGGGCGCTCAAGTCGATTTTTGCTGATGAGACCCGGTTTGCCCATCATCCGGCACTGCCGTCGGTCAGCCATTTTGGCGACGAGGGCGCTGCCAACCACACCCGCTTGTGCGCCGGTTACGGTGAGCCCGGCGTCGAGCTGTTCGTGTACGGGCAGATCGCCTTCAACGAGCAGGCGCCCGCGCCGGAAAAGTACCCCGCCAGGCAAACCCTCGAGGCCTCACAGGCGGTGGCGCGGCTCCATGGCCTGAGGGACCAGCACGCGGTGTTTGCCCAGCAGAACCCCGCCGCCATTGATGCGGGTGTTTTCCACAACGACGTAATAGCCGTGGGTAACGGCAACACCCTGTTCTTCCACGAGATGGCGTTTCTGGATGAGGAGCGGGTGCTGGCGGATATCCGTGAGCGGCTGACCGGCGCCGAGCTGGAAGCCATCCGGGTCACCAGCGCCGACGTTCCAATTGAGGATGCGGTGGCGTCGTACCTGTTCAACAGTCAGTTGCTGAACACGCCGGACGGCATGCTGCTGGCCGTGCCCGGGGAATGCCGGGAGGTGGCGTCTGTCAGCCGTTACCTGGATGAATTGGTGAAGTCGGGTGGGCCCATTACCTCGGTAGAGGTGTTCGACGTCAAGCAATCCATGCGCAACGGCGGCGGACCGGCCTGTCTCCGGCTACGGGTGGTGCTCAATGACGATGAACTCGGTGCCATCAACCGGGGCGTGATTCTCACCGACGAGCTTTACGATCGCCTGACCCTCTGGGTCGAGGCCCACTACCGGGACCAGCTCAGCCAGGAGGACCTGGCCGACCCCATGCTCCTGGACGAGGTGCGCAAGGCACTGGACGAGCTGACCGGCATCATGGGACTGGGTTCGATCTACGACTTCCAGTTGTAGGTCTCAGGCGGTGATGGACGAGGTCAGCATATCCATGGTGTGGCGGATCAGCTGATCGCCGGGAAACTGCGGGTTGCCTTCGCCCATCTCCGCCTGGCACAGCAGGATCACGCCGTGCAGGGCACCTCGCAGATAGAGTGCCGTCTGTACCGGATCAGAGATGCGCTGCCGGTTCATGGTGCCGTCATCCAGCCCCAGTTCAATCGCCCCCACCATCAGCGCCATCAGATCGGATTTGGAGCAGAGCATTTCTTCGGCCTGGCTCTCATCGGCCTCGGCCATGGCTGTGGAAGCCTTGGTAAGCGCTGAGAAATAGTCCGGCTCTTCCAGATAGAAGCGATAGTACGACTCACCCATGGCCCGAATCTGCGCCAGGCCGGTATCGGCGGTCTGTCGGGCTTCCTCAAACCGCCGGAAAAGGCTGTGCCCGGCGCGAAGCATGATGCCTCTCTGGATGGCGGCTTTGTCTTTGAAGTACACATAGAGCAGCGCGCGGCTGAGGCTGGCCGTGCGGGCGATGTCATCCATGGACGTGCGTTCGTAGCCTTTTTCCGCAAAGACCAGTTCGGCAGCGTCGAGAATTGTGTCGTAGCGTGCCTGTTTCTCCCGCTCCCGGCGGGTTTTCAGCGGTTCACTCATTCCATCATCCGGTTAGGTGGCATCGGCCTGGTCATGATACCTGAAGTTGAATCAAACCCGATTATTGACAAAATGTCAAAGAGTGACATTATGTCGAGAAAGGTCGCCGGGTTTGCTATGGACAGGTCCCCGGCCAATCTCCCGAACACGGATGGAAGGACCAATCATGACGCCTCTCTCTACCGATCTCTCAACGCAAGTCCCTCCGCTCTCCTCTCGCCAGGATCCCGGCCTCCGGCCCGGACTCAAAGCTCTTGTTCTTGCCCTTGCGGTCATCCCGCTCCTGTTGGCCGGCTGCAAGGCCAGCGACGTGTCGTCCGAGGCCCAGGAGCCTGCGGTTGCGGTACGTGTAGCCGAGGTTACCGGTGGGGCTACCGTTGGAGAGAACCGTGACCTGCCCCTGCGTTTCTCGGGAATTGTGCGTGCCACCCAGAGGGCAACCCTGACGTTCCAGGTCAGCGGTACCCTCCGGGAACGCGCGGTTGAGCTGGGGCAGAAGGTCCAGGCTGGCGAGGTGCTGGCGCGGGTTTACAATCCGGCCCTTGAACCTGCCCGGGACTCGGCACTGGCCCGTCTTGAAGAACTCCGCACCCAGTACCGCCAGGCGGAGCGTGAGTGGGAGCGTTCCAGTCGTTTGCACGAGCGTGGGGTGGTTTCTGAGCAGGGCCTTGAGCAACTGGCGGCCCGTCGGGATGCACTGGAGGCCAGCGTGGCCACCGCCAAGGCGGCGCTGGCCGAGGCGACCCGATTGCTCGAGGAGAGCAGCCTGCGGGCGCCATTTTCCGGCCGGGTGGAAGCCCTGCTGGTGGAGCGAGACGAATTCGTGGCAGCTGGCCAGCCGGTGATGCGGCTGTCCTCACCCGAGGGTCGTGAAGTGGAGGTAAGGGTGCCGGCCTATCTGCTGGACCATGTCAGCCTGGAGCAAACCCTGCCGGTCTGG
Source organism: Marinobacter sp. E2 (assembly GCF_055755345.1). NCBI lineage: Bacteria > Pseudomonadati > Pseudomonadota > Gammaproteobacteria > Pseudomonadales > Marinobacteraceae > Marinobacter > Marinobacter sp. E2. The sequence continues at coordinate 3,210,114 of NZ_CM146911.1, read as the reverse complement.
TCGGTGCAGGACCGCAGCCAGCCGCCCCAGACCGGCTCCGTGGTTGAGATTGCCCAGGCCGGCGCAGTTCGAGGGGAGCTGCATCCGGTTCTGGTGAGCCTGCCGGTTAATACCCTGGAGCCCGGCGAGCCCGTTGAGGTGGGCATAACCCCGGTGCGGCCGTCGGGCCTCACGGTACCGCTGTTGTCGGTGGTGCGCCATGCCGATGGCGTCAGTGTCTACCGGGTGCGTGATAATCAGGCCCGGCGGGTGGCTGTTGAGGTGGACCGGGTGGTTGGCGAGCGGGTGGTGATTCGCTCCGGCGAGCTGAGCCCGGGGGATCAGGTGGTCTATGCCGGTATGACGCGTCTCGCGGACGGTGATGCCGTGGAGGTGCGCTGATGACCCGCCGGCTGCTGAACTGCCAGCGCCTTCTGGGCATGGTGGTGACCATGCTCTGCATCCTCGGGGTGGCCGCGTACAGCACCATGCCACGCCAGGAGGACCCGTCCTTTCCCTACCGGGCCGGCCTGATCAGCGTCAATTACCCCGGTGCCAGCGCCGATGCAGTGGAAAGACTGGTGTTGCGCCCCCTGGTGGACGAGCTCCGGCAGGTGGAAGAGGTGGACTTCACCCAGTCCACGGCCCGGACCGGCGTGGCGCTGGTGCGGCTGCGCCTGAACGACGACATCTACGATACCGATCCAGCCTGGGACCGCGTGCGCCAGGCCATGGAGAGGGCCCGGCAGGACTTCCCTGACGACGTCGGGCAGATGGCGCTTGATGACCGCCTGATCGATATTCCAGCCATTGTTCTGGCCGTGGGTGGCTCACCCTCGGTGACCGAGCTGTCCAATGTGGCTGAACGGCTGAAGCAGAATCTCTCGGATTTGCCAGGGGTCTCCCGCATTGAGTTGGAGGGCGACGCCGACGAGCAGATCACCCTGGCCCTGGACGATGCCGCCCTGTACCGGCTGGGCATTTCTCCGGCCCGGGTGCTCGACACCCTGGCCCGCCGCAACCAGACCATTCCCGGGGGCTTTGTGGTGGTGGATGGCCGCCGCCTGTCTGTGCTGCCGAACAGTGAGTTCGCCGACATTGACGCCATTCGCGCCACGCCCATCGAGCTGCCCGATGGCTCCCAGGTGCCGCTGGCTGCAGCGGCCGAGGTCTGGCGTGGCCCGGCGGAACCGCGCCAACCGGAAACCTGGTACAACGGTGAGCGGGTGGTGCTGGTGTCGATCATCATGGAAGAGGGCAATACCGATGCCATCCGGTTCGGGCAACGGGTACGGGAGCGCATGGCGCAGATCCGCCCGGACTTTGCCCCCTACGAGATCCGGGAAATGTTCTTCCAGCCGGACAAGGTCGAGGAGCGCCTGGACAACCTGGCCTGGAGCCTGGTGTTGTCGGTGCTGATTATCGTGGCCGTGGTGTTCACGGGCATGGGCATTCGCATGGGCCTGCTGGTGGCCTCGATCCTGCCCATGGTGGCGCTGATCAGCGTGGGACTGTACGACCTGGGTGGCGGCGTACTGCACCAGATTGCCGTGATCGGCATGGTCATCTCCCTGGGCATCCTGATCGATAACGCCATCGTGATAGTCGAGAACATACAGGGCCATCTTGACGAAGGCGTGCGGCGCCTGGATGCCCTGAAAAAGGCAGTGGGAGAGCTGGCCGGACCGCTTGGCGCCTCCACCGGTACCACGCTGGCAGCCTTCGCTCCCCTGCTGCTGGCCAAGGGCGGGGCGGCTGACTTCACCCGGGGCGTGCCGGTGATGATCATGCTGACCCTCTCCGTCAGTTACCTTCTGGCGATCTCCGCCGTACCTCTGCTCGCTGCCCGATTCCTGAAACCGCGCCGAAAGGCCGGCAGCGACTGGCTGCTCGGGCTGGCCAGGTTTCTAGGGCGACTGGTGTCCCAATACCCTGGCCGCCTGATAGCTGCCGGTGCCTTACTGGTAATCGTCAGCCTGGCCATGACGCCCTTCATGGCCCAGCAGTTTTTCCCCAACGCCGACCGACCCCGGGTCATCGTGGAAGTGTACCTGCCGGAGGGCACGGACCAGGCGCGTACCGCCGAGGCGGCGGAACAGCTGGAGAGAATGATCCGCTCACAGCCGGATGCACTTGAGGTGCACCGGTTCGTTGGCTTCACCGGGCCGTCGTTCTATTACAACCTCCAGCGCGCGCCCCAGGCTCCGAACAGGGCGCGGCTGGTGGTCACCACCCCGACACTGGAAGACACCACCGGCATGATTCGCTGGATCCGGGCCCATGTGAAGGACGAAATGCCCGAGCTGGACGTGACCGTTGGCATACTCGGCCAGGGACCACCCAGGGCAGCACCGGTGGAAGTTCGCGTTTACCACGCAAGCGATGACACCCGCGTTGCGGCGGTGGAACAGATTTACCGCATACTGCGGGATGTCGAGGGTACCGTGGACGTGCGCCACGACCTGGACATCGGAGTGCCCAGTATCGCCATCAACGTGGACGATGCCACCGCCGCCCGCTACGGCCTGACCCGGGCAGACGTTGCCCAGAGCCTCTACGGCCAGAGCTTTGGGGTGGTCGCCGAGCGCTACCGGCAGGAGGACGACCCCATCCCGCTGGTGCTCCGATCCCGGGAAGGTACGTCCCTGTCACTGTCCCGCCTGTTGTCGGTCAACATCTACAACGACCGCGGCGATGCCGTACCGCTCTCGGCGGTGGCCACCGTGGACACCAGCTGGGAGCCGGCGGCCCGTTACCTGCGCGATGGCGTTCGGATGAATACGGTGACCGCCAACCTGGAAACCGGCTACAGCTTCAGCCAGGCCCTGGACGGCCTGTACGCGGGTCTTGAGGAAAACCCCCTGCCGCCGGGCACCCGCCTGGCCATGGGCGGTGACGCCGAAGGCTCCGGCGACGCCAACTCGGCGCTGCTAACTGCTGCACCCATCGGCATGCTGTTGCTGCTGTTCTTCCTGCTGCTTCAGTTCAACTCGTTCCGGCGGGTGGGCATTATCCTGCTGACCGTGCCGCTGGCGACGGTGGGTATCTTCCCGGGCCTGGTGCTGTCGGGGTCGCCGTTCGGGTTCCAGTCGCTGCTGGGCGTGATTGCCCTGGTGGGTATTGTGGTGAACAACGCCATCGTACTGCTGGATGTCATGGATCGGGAACTGGAGGGCGGCAAGGACATCCGGGAGGCAGTGCGCGCGGCCGTGGAACAGCGCACCCGGCCGATTCTGCTGACGACCGCCACCACCGTGGCCGGGCTGCTGCCGCTGGCCTTCTCCAGCTCCACCCTCTGGCCGCCCATGGCCTGGGCCATCATCTCCGGCCTGCTGGCGTCCACCGTACTGACCCTGCTGGTGATTCCGGCGGTCTGCACCCGCCTCATTAAAGTGAGCGTCCCTGAGCCGGAGAACGCTCCGGCCTGAGCGCTCGAATCCCGGGGTCAGATGACGGTGTCATCTGACCCTGTGCTTGCCCGGATCATCAAGCCAACCCTGTGGCCGACGGGCACCTGCGGATTGGGAAACACAATGGCCTCCGGTGAATCACCGATCCGGTACTCGGTAGCGTCATCCTCCCAGATCACCGTGCCGGGTGCGTATTCGGTAAAATTGGCGACATCGTCGGGCACGTGGAAACGGAAGTTCCTGCCGGTGTTCAGAATCTCATGCACCACCTTGAACACCGTCAACTGATCGAACGGGGGCTGAGGCGAGGGCGCCGCCTGCCCCCGCAACCGTCGGCGAAGTGCATCCCGAATGCCTGAAAATCGCTGCAGATCGTTCTGGCCGAATGGCCGCACCTTACCCAGCTCCACGGTAAAACTCTCGGCATTCAGCTGCGACGACGAGAACGACGAAAACGTCGTACCCGCCTTGTGCTGCAGCAGCAGAGTTTCCACCTCCGCCTCCAGCAGAAAATCGCACTGGTCGGCTGGCACAGTACGCCCCTCAACAAACGGATACAGCGCAAACCGCTCCCGATGGGACGGACGAATCGCCGTGTGCAGATCGTAGTGGTACAACGCCTGCCGATTGGCCCCGGCAAACTGTTGGCAAATTTCCTCAAGACACTCCGCACGGGCCGCTTCCATAAGACCTGCATACTCGGTGCGCCGGTGGGCGCCATCGAACAGCCGGTTCAGATTCACCTCCAGAAAGCGCTCCCCGGCCACCATCGACTGCGGATTGCCCAGGATCAGCAGAACCGGGCAGGCCAGCGCCCAGGCTCCGTCAATCAGCTCGGAAACCAGTCCGTTCAACACCTCAATGGGTGCAGTTTCATTGCCATGAACACCGGCGGAGACGATGAGTGCCTCGGAGTTCGGGTTCGCTCGGCCAGTGGGGGGCGTGATGTCCAGAACACCAACGGCCTTGCGGATGATGAGGGTGCCATCGGGGAGATAGGTTTTGGTTTCCGGAAGTCCGGCTACGGCGTTGTTGAGAGTGTGTGAGAGCCAGTCAGAGTGCGTTCCGAAAAGGTCCTGTTTTACCGACATAGAATCCCCGAACCAGGTCTGGGGGCGGGCAGGGTATTGCCTCCCGGGAATGTCTGAAGCCATGGATGGCTTCAGTCAAGCGCACATGGGTGAGGCCGAGCGTTTATGAAGCAAAGCTTCATGCGACAGCCGAACGGCAGCAATCTGTGATTGCTGACTGGACCCGCGTGCGGGTGCTCGTAGCGTTTCCCGGGAGGCAATACCCTGCCTGCCCGGGCACAAGGAAAAGGCTCGTTACAGACTCAGCTGGTAACCGGCCGCTGATGCCGCAACAGGTGGTTTTCCAGCTTGCGGAACGCGAACACCAGAATAAAGGTGAGCGCCATGTAGCAAAGCGCCACGAAGATAAACGCATCAAACGGCGCATAGAACCGCGAATAAATGTTCCGGGCCGCCCCGGTGAGATCCACAATGGTCACCACGCTGGCAATGGCGCTGGCGTGCAGCATGAAGATCACCTCATTGGAATAGGCCTGCACCGCCCGCCGTGCGGCGCTGGGCAGAATGATGCGCCGCATGCGCATCGCCCAGTTCATGCCATAGGCCTTGGCCGCTTCAATTTCACCGTGGGGCGTCGACACGATGGCGCCCCGGATAATCTCGGTAGTGTAGGCGCAGGTATTCAGGGCAAAGGCCAGCAGGGCAGGGTAGAACGGCTCCCGGAAAATCTCCCACCAGAAGGTCTCCTGGATACCGGGAATCTGCGCAATGCCGTAATAGATGATGTACAGCTGGATCAGCAGCGGTGTGCCGCGGAACAGATAGGTGTAAAGCCACACCGGCCCCGAAACCAGCGGATTCTTCACCGTCCGCAGGATCGCCAGCGGAACGGCAAACAACAGCCCGATCACCAGCGACAGGAAAACCAGTTGAACCGTATTCACCAGGCCCTTCCAGTATTCCATGATGGTCATGGCCGTGAAAATTTCGTTCTGGTTCAGCCACTGCACGATAAAATCAGGGATGAATTCCGGCATAACTTATCCTCCCTGAACCACGCCGACGTTGGCCCGCTTATCGAGCCACTTGATAAACAGTTCAGACCCGGCTGTGAGGGCCAGGTAAACAAACGCCACCGGGATGAAGAAATGGAACGGCATGCGCTCGGCCTTGGCCGCTTCCTCGGCCACCCGCACCATGTCTGTCAGGCCGATAATGGAAACCAGAGCGGTGGTTTTCAGCAGAACCTGCCAGTTGTTACCCAGGCCCGGCAGGGCGTGGCGCAGCATCTGGGGCAGCATGATGCGGCGGAACGTATGCAGGCGGGTGAAGCCATAGGCCCGCGCCGCCTCGATCTGTCCGGATTCCACCGCCAGGAAGGCGCCCCGGAAGGTTTCCGTCATGTAGGCGCCGAAAATCAGGCCGATGGTAACCACACCGGAGATGAACGGATCGAACTGGAAAAAGAAATCGATGTCGTAGGTGGCCCACAGGTAATCCGAGAGCATGTTCACAGCCACCTGGCCGCCGTAATAGAACAGCAGCATCATGACCAGATCCGGAACGCCCCGGATCAGGGTGGTGTAAGTGGTTGCAATCCCCTTCGCGACCCGGCTCTGGGACAGTTTGGCAGAAGCGCCGACGAGCCCGAGGGTGACCGACAGGGCAAGCGAGAGAAAAGCCAGTTCAATGGTGACTACCGCGCCGTCCAGCAGGGCCGGGCCATAGCCTTTGAGATCGAGCATGGAAACGTCCGGTCAGAGAGGGCGACCCGCGCCGGGCCGCCCTGACTCAGATTTACATCTTGATGTCGTAATTGAAGTACTTCTTCATGATGGCGTCGTAGGTGCCGTCTTGCTTCAACGTGGCAAGGGCAGCATTCACTTCTTCTGCCAGCTCGGTGTCGCGCTTGCGCATGGCAACGCCAACGCCTTCACCCAGCTTGACTGGCTCGCCCACTTCCTTGAAGCCTTCCTTGGTGAGGATGGTCTGCTCACCCACTGGGTAGTCGACAAAGACCACGTCCAGACGTTCGCCTTCGAGATCCAGCACCATGTCATCGGCGGTGGTGTAGCGCTTGATGGTGACGATGCCGCCCATGTTCTCGGTAACGTAGGTATCCATGGTGGTGCCGCGCTGAACGCCGACAGTCTTACCCTTCATGGCGTCCATGTCGGTGACGTCGGTGCTGAAACCCTCGCGGGCGAACCAGCCGCCGGGGGTGTTGTAGTACGGCTCGGAGAACAGCACCCGCTCGGCGCGCTCCGGGGTGATCGACATGGAGGACATGATCAGATCAAACTTGCGCGCCAGCAGGCCCGGGATCATGCCGTCCCACGCCTGGATGACAAATTCGCAGTTGGCGTTCATTTCCTCACACATGGCTTCGGCCAGCTCCACTTCGAAGCCGATCAGCTCGCCATTTTCATTCTTGTATTCAAACGGCTCGTAAGGCACGTCGAAGGCGATGCGCAGATCGCGCTCCTGGGCCTGGGTCGCGCCTGTCACCAGGGCGAGGGCACAGCTTGCTGCAATAATCAGTTTCTTCATGTGTCACTTCTCCAGTGGTTTGCCTTTTGGGCTTTATTTTCGATGGACACTTTTGGTTCCATCCTTTTTATTTCTTCACCGGTTCAAGATAGCACCGAGTGTCAGAACTTTGGAGCCAGGAACTGTTTCATCCGTTCCGAATCCGGATTTTCGAACACTTTCTGGGGTGTACCCTGTTCCTCGATCACGCCCTGATGCAAAAACAGGACCTGAGTTGACACATCCCTGGCAAATGCCATCTCGTGGGTGACCACGATCATGGTTCGGCCTTCCTCGGCCAGACTCTGCATGACTTTCAGCACCTCGCCCACCAGCTCGGGGTCGAGCGCCGAGGTGGGTTCATCAAACAGCATCACCTCCGGCTCCATAGCCAGGGCGCGGGCAATGGCGGCCCGTTGCTGCTGGCCCCCGGACATCTGCGCCGGGTAGTAGTCCTTGCGCTCGTAAATACCGACCTTGTTCAGGTAGGCCTCTGCGCGCTCAATGGCTTCTTTCTTTGGCACCTTGAGGACGTGAACCGGGGCTTCGATGATGTTTTCCAGGACTGTCATGTGTGACCAGAGGTTAAAACTCTGGAACACCATGGACAGCTTCGCCCTGATCAGTTCCACCTGCCTGTTGTCGGCGGGAATGCGCTGGCCCCTGCGGTTGGTGGTGAACCGTATTGGGTCGCCGTGCACGATAATGTCGCCGGAGGTGGGCGTTTCCAGGAGGTTGATGCAGCGCAGGAAGGTGCTCTTGCCCGAACCCGAGCTGCCGATCAGGGACACGACGTCGCCTTTGCGGGTTTCCAGCGAAATACCTTTGAGTACTTCAAGCTGATCAAAGGTTTTGTGAATATCCCTGCAGATCAACGGCGCTTGGTCCGCCATGGGTGGCTCCTGAGGCTGTCATTCAAAGGCGCATGTTTTACGGACTGTGGCGGCGGAAATCAATACCCCGTGCACGGGGCTCGCCTTCCACCACACCCGTTCGCTGGCTGTCATTGTGTTGCAACAGGTGATCAATGCAAGCAATTTGCCGTTCTCAACTGCCGGCACGGGCCAGCCGGGCGGAGGATTCGTCGGACAGTGGCAGCCGGATCAGCGTACTGCCCTGCTTTTCCATGTCCCTCATGGCCTCGCTGACAAACCGCACGTGGGCCATGGCCACTTTCTGGGCAGCGGCAGGCTTGGCAGAGATCACTGCCTCATAAAGCTGCCGGTGCTGGCGCACGATCTTCTTGCGCATCTCCTCCCGCGGGTTCAGGTTGGCCACGGATGCCTGGACCGTCAGCAGCATCATATTCTTCAGGCTGTTCAGAACATGCACCAGTACCGGGTTGTGGGAGGCCTCGACAATGGCCAGGTGGAAGCCATGGTCCGGTTTGGCGTTGCTCAGCGGGTCGGTCTCCTCGAGGGCCTGGAAGGCCTTGGTGATGCGGTGCCGGTCCATGCGCGTTGCCCGTTGGGCAGCCAGGTAGGCGGCCTGACCCTCCAGCTGTTCGCGAACTTCCAGCAGATCGAACAGGGTGCGCGGGTGGCCTTCGAAAAGATGCATCAAGGGACTTTGTTCGCCAAGCTCGCTGGAGCCCGGAACGATACTCGCCACGAAGGAACCCTTGCCATGGCGGGTCTCGATGACCCCGCGCCCCTGGAGTTCATGCAGGGCTTCTCGAATTACCGCCCGGGACACGCCCAATCGGGTCGCCAACTGGCGTTCCGAAGGGATTTTTTGCTCGGGAGCCAGCCCGCCGTCGAGGATAAGACGCTCAAGCCGATATGAAATTTCCTGGGAAATCGCCATTTGGATGCCTGTCTGTGCTTTGTGGTCTGACCAGTGGGTGGTGTGCTTTCTTGTTGATCCGATTGCCTACAGATTTGCGTCCGAGCCCGTTAAATATGGCCGATTCGGCGGATTTCGTCCATTTTTAATACTTGAAAAACTGGTCAGACCAGTGGCTCCCGAACTGGACTAAAACCGGATTGGCTACGAATATCTGTCTAATGCCGGCTTTGGTCGGCGTTGCTATGTAGCTCATAACAACAAAGCCAACGGAGACGTTTCGATGAATTCGAAGAATAATATCCGGAATAACTGTGACACCGGCGAGACCCCACCTCGCAGGAATTTCCTCAAGACAGCAGCGGTAGGCGCGGCGTTTGCCGGTGCGATGCTGATGGGCGCGGGCCAGGCCCAGGCCGCCACCACCTGGAAGATCCAGTCCGTGTGGGATGCCGGCACCGTCGGCTACGACCTGTTCGAGGAGTGGTGCAACAGCATTGAAGAGAAGTCCAACGGCGAGCTGATCTTCAAGCCGTACCCGGCCAAGGCGGTAGCAGCGGACAACAACGCCCTGTTCGATGCCGTGCGTAACGGCGTACTGCAGGGTATGAACCCGTTCACCCTGTACTGGTCCGGCAAGATCCCGGCCTCCGTGTTCCTGTCTTCCTACCCTGCCGGTCCTGACCAGCCCCACCAGTGGGACACCATGTTCTACTCCATGGGTATGCTGGAAAAGACCCGCGAAATCTACGAAAAGTACGGCCTGTTCTACGTTGGCCCAATCCAGCACGACGCCAACATCATCCACTCCAAGAAGCCGGTAAACAGCCTTGAAGATCTCAAGGGCATGAAGATCCGTGTTCCGGGTGGCATGGTTGCGGAAGTGTTCCAGCAGTTCGGCGTATCCACCGTGAGCCTGCCTGGCTCGGATATTTTCCCGGCGCTGGAAAAGGGCACCATTGACGCAGCCGACTACGTTGGCCCGGCTGTGAACTACGAGCTCGGCTTCTCCCAGGTGACCGACTACATCATCTTCGGACCTCCCGGCGTAATGTCCATCTACCAGCCGGTTGACCTGATGGACCTGACCGTGAACCTGCGGGCCTGGAAAGCTCTGGATCCGAAACTGCAGCAGCTGGTTGAGGACGAAGTGCGCAACTATTCCCAGAAGCACTACCTGACCATCCAGAAGCGCAACATCGAAGCCATGGAGAAGTTCAAGGCCGATGGCGACCAGGTTACCCGCCTGAGCCAGGCTGATCTGGAGGAGTTCCGTCGGGCTGCGATTCCCATCTGGTACAACTGGGCTAACAAGAACGAAGACGCGAAAGCCATCTTCGACATGCAGCTCGAGTACATGATGAACGAAACCGTAGGCTACGTGGACGAGGAAGACCTCAAGGCCGCTGGCGTCAAATAACAGAATTCATCCAACAACAACTCAACAGCGGGGAAGGGCAGGGAGCGCCTTGGGCAAGGCGCTTTCTCCCTTCCCCGCGCTGTGACTGAGGTGAAGACACTATGTCTGATCTGAGCAATTTCGGCTTCGTGCTGCCGCACTGGTTCTACTGGGGCTGGCTGGCCATCATGCCGCTTCTGATGATGGCCTGGGACCGGTGGTCCAGCGGGCGTGGCGTGCAGGCTGTCGACAAGAACGCCGAGGCCAACGAAAAGCTTCAGCAGATTGAAGCTGAGATGTCCAAGAAGATCGAGTCCGACTACGAGAACTGGTTTACCCGCGTCGTCGACTGGATCAGCGAAAAATCCGGGGTGTTCATTTCCTTCTGGACGGTGAATGCCGTGGTGTTCTATTTCTTCGAAGTGGTCATGCGTTACCTCTTCAACATGCCCACCATCTGGGTACATGAGGCCAGCTTCCTGCTGTTTGGCATGCAGTACCTCCTGGCGGGCGCATTCGCCTTCCTGCACGGTGCCCACGTGCGGGTGGATGTGGTCTATAACCTGCTGCCGGTCCGTGGCCGCGTGGGTATGGATATTTTCACATCCATGTTCTTTTTCATCTTCTCGGTGGCGCTGATGATCACCTCCTGGACGTTCTTCCAGAACTCCTACTCCATGGATGAGCGCACCGTGGAAACCTGGGGCATCCAGTACTGGCCGGTTAAGGCCATGATGCTGCTGGGCGCCGTTCTGATCACCCTGGCGGGTCTGTCCAAACTGATCAAGGACATTGCCCTGTTCGTCAGGCTCGGCCGGGAGCAACACGCATGAGTACTACCGTGACCAGTCAAAACTCCTCTAACCTCAAGGGCAAGCTTGGCACCTGGCTGATGATCATCGCCACGGTGGCGCTGGCCTTTGTAATGTGTGTTGAGTTCATCAACATCCTGTTCTACGACCCGTTCAGCGACGAAAAATTCCTGTTCAAGCTGGCGGGTAGTCTGTCTGATGTGAAAATCGGACCGCTGACCTACCTGATGTTCGGATCGCTGCTCATCGCTCTGATGATGGGCTTGCCGCTGGCATTCGTGACCGGTGGCCTCGGGGTCATGTTCATCTATCTCGTGGGTGATTCGCTGATGCTGAACATCATCCCGAGCCGGATCTTCCCGATGATGACCAACTCGGATCTGGCAGCGATTCCGTTGTTCATTTTCATGGCCGCCATGCTCGAACGGGCAGGGCTGATCGAGGAAATGTTCAACGTAGTCTACAAGTGGATGGGTGGTGTTGGCGGTGGCCTGGCCATTGCAACCATCGTCGCCTCCACACTGCTGGCCGCCATGGTCGGCGTTATCGGTGCCGCCGTGGTTACCATGGGTATCATCGCACTGCCGGCGATGCTCAAGCGCAATTACGACCACAAGATTGCCCTCGGCTCAATCATGGCCGGCGGTACCCTGGGTATTCTGATACCGCCCTCGATCCTGGCGATCCTGTACGCGGTTGTGGCCCAGCAGTCGGTGGGTGAGCTCTATCTCGGGTCGGTTATCCCGGGCATCCTGCTGTCGAGCCTGTACGTGTTCTATGTGTGGATGCGCGCGAAGATCAATCCGGATCTGGGACCACCCATTCCCCAGGAAGAGCGTATCGGACTCAAGGACAAGCTCCTGTTGCTCAAGGACCTGATTGCACCGCTGGTACTGGTGTTCCTGGTGCTCGGTCTGCTGTTTGGTGGTATCGCGACGCCGGTTGAGGCTGCAGGCATTGGCTCCTTCGGCGCCATCCTGGTGGCCATGAAACACAAGGTGTTTTCCATCGCCACCCTCCGGGATGCATCCATCACCACCGCCAAGGCGTCGGCCATGGTGCTCTGGATCATGTTCGGGGCGTCGGTATTCGTGGGCTTCTACATCCTTCAGGGTGGTCAGGACTTCATTACCGAATCCATCCTCGGCACTGGCCTGAGTGCCTACGGCATTCTGCTCCTGCTGATGATCCTGCTGGTGGTGCTCGGTATGTTCCTCGACTGGGTCGGTATCCTGCTATTGGCAGTACCCATCTTCATTCCTATTGTCGAGGCGCTGGAATTCCCGGGTCTGTTCGGCCTGCCCGGCGTGGAGGGCGACGATGTGGTGCTCTGGTTCGGGGTGCTGTATCTGGTGAACATGCAGATGTCGTTCCTGAGCCCGCCCTTCGGTTACGCGCTGTTCTACATCCGCGGCGTGTGCCCGCCGGAGATCACCATGGGCACGATCTTCAAGTCGTCCCTGGTATTCCTTGCGATCCAGGCTCTCGGGGTATTCCTCTGCATCCTGTTCCCGGCCATCACCACGTGGCTGCCAAATCTCGCTTACGGTTAATTTTCAGGAGGAAACGCAATGTTGACAATCAATCGGTTGGACCTGGCGGATGCCCGCATCCTTATTGAAGGCGCCGCCGAAAAAGCCCGCGACATCGGTGTGCCCATGTGCATCGCCGTGGTGGACGAATCCGGCAACCTGATCGCCTTCGAACGCATGGATGGTGGCAAGATCACCAGCGTGACCATCGCGCAGGACAAGGCGTTCACGGCGGCGGCCGCGAAGAAGGCCACCCACGACTACAACAAGGTGAACGTGCCTGGCAGCCTGGCGTTCGGTATCCATACCGAAGTGGGCGGGCGCATCAGCTCTGTGGGCGGTGGTCTGCCGGTGATTGTCAACGGCGAGGTTGTAGGTGGTATCGGTATCAGTTCCGGCACGCCGCAGCAGGATATGGACTGCGCGCAGGCCGGACTGGACCACTTTGAAACCAAACGCGGTTAATGGCTGTCACATAGAAGTCATCCAAATCCAGCGTCATTCAGGCCCGAAGCCCGGTCTCCGGGCCTGAACTTCAGCCTGGGCCCCGAGCTCAAAGGTTAGTGAGTGTCATGAATACCAAGCCGAAAGTCAGCAAAGGCGAGCTGGCTGAGCAGTTCCGGGCGTTTATCGACCCGGCCTTTGTCATCACCGATGACGAAACCATGAAGCCCTACGAATGCGATGGCATGTCGATGTACTGCGAGATGCCCTTGCTGGTGGTGCTGCCAGAGACCGTCGAGCAGGTGCAGCGGGTCATGCGCATCTGTAATGAGCACGGGATTCCGGTGGTGGCCCGGGGCGCGGGAACCGGTCTCAGCGCCGGCGCCATGCCCAACAAGGAGGGCGTGGTACTGTCGCTGGCCAAGTTCAATCGCATTGTTGAAATCGACCCGCTGGCCCGCACGGCGCGGCTGCAGCCGGGCGTTCGCAACCTTGCCATCAGCGAGGAGGCGGCCCAGTACGGGCTGTACTACGGGCCAGATCCATCGTCCCAGATCGCCTGCACCATCGGCGGCAACGTGGCGGAAAACTCCGGCGGCGTGCACTGCCTCAAGTACGGCCTGACGGTTCACAACATCCTCAGCGTGGAAATGGTGACTGCCGAGGGTGATGTGGTGACTGTGGGCAGCGATGGCCTGGATAGCTGCGGCATGGATCTTCTGGCTTTGATGACCGGCTCGGAAGGCTTACTGGGCGTGGTCACAGAAGTGAAGGTAAAACTGCTGCCCAAACCGGAAGTGGCCAGGGTGGTCATGGCCGGTTTTGATGATGTCCAGAAAGGCGGTGACGCCGTTGGCGGGATTATCGCCCATGGCATCATTCCGGGTGGTCTGGAGATGATGGACGGCCACGCAATTGTGGCGGCGGATGATTTCGCCCAGGCCGGTTACCCCCGCGATGCCAAGGCCCTGCTGTTGTGCGAGGTGGATGGCACCGAAGAAGAGGTGGATGAGCACATCGCCCAGGCGGAGGAAGTGTTCCGCAAGCTTGGAGCCACCTCGGTACGCACGTCCCGCAGCGAGGAAGAGCGCGCCCTGCTCTGGAAAGGCCGCAAGTCCGCCTTCCCCGCGGTGGGCCGGATCTCTCCCGATTATTACTGCATGGACGGCACCATTCCCCGCCGTGAGATTGCCCATGTGCTCACCGAAATGGAAAAGATGTCGGACGAGTTTGGTCTGCGCGTGGCCAACGTGTTCCATGCCGGCGACGGTAACCTGCACCCGCTGATCCTGTTTGACGCCAACTTACCCGGCGAATTCGAGCGCACCGAAGCGTTCGGGTCCCGGATTCTTGAATTGTGTGTGGAGGTGGGCGGCTGCATCACCGGCGAACACGGTGTGGGCGTGGAGAAGATCCGCCAGATGGCCGTGCAGTTCAACGACGAGGAGCTGCAGCAGTTCCACGACGTGAAAGCGGCGTTTGATCCCGCCGGTATCCTGAACCCCGGCAAGGGCGTACCTGCCCTGCGGTTCTGTCAGGAATACCGTTCCCTTGAGCACAAACAACACACGCACGAGCATACGGAAGCCGCCCATGGCTGATATTTCCCAACAACTCAAGGAGCAGGTGCTCCAGGCCCGGGACAGCGGGCACAAACTGAACATCGTTGGCGGCGGTACCAAGGCCTTCATGGGCCGGGAAGCCGATCCTGATGCCGGAACCCTCAGCGTGGGCGAGCACACCGGCATCGTTGATTATCACCCGGTGGAGCTGGTGCTGACCGTGCGCGCCGGAACGCCACTGAGCGAAATAGAGGCCACCCTGGCGGAAGAAGGCCAGTGCCTGCATTTTGAACCCCCGCATTTTGGTGCGGCTTCCACCATCGGTGGCACCCTGGCCTGTAACCTTTCCGGCCCGGGACGCCCCTGGGCAGGCTCGGTTCGCGACCAGGTGCTGGGCATTCGCCTGCTGAACGGCAAGGGCGAACACCTGCGGTTCGGTGGTCAGGTGATGAAGAACGTGGCCGGTTACGACGTTTCCCGGCTTCAGGCGGGAGCCCTGGGCACCCTTGGTGTCATCACCGAAATCAGTATGAAGGTGATGCCCAGGCCGGCGGCCTCCGTCACCCTGGTCCAGGAGATGGCCATGGATGAGGTGGTTCACTACATGAACAGCCGGGCCGCCGAGCCCAAGCCGATCACTGCGGCCTGCTGGGTGGACGGCAAGGTATACCTGCGGCTTTCCGGTGCAAAGTCAGCGGTGGAGGCCACTGCGGACAAATGGTCCGGCGAAGTAATGGAGAATGGCGACCAGTTCTGGCGTCAGGTTCAGGACCTGCAACACGACTTTTTTGCCGGTAACGACGTGCCCCTCTGGCGTTTCTCGGTGGGCTCAACCGCCCGGACCCCGGACCTCGAGGGCCACTGGTTTATCGACTGGGCCGGCTCACAACGCTGGTTCCGGGGTGCCGGCGAGCTGAAGGACCTGGAGCCCGCGGCGCGGGCGGCGGGCGGCCAGGTGAGCCTGTTCCGGGGCGGAGACCGCTCGGGCGAGGTGATGCACCACCAGCCGGAGGCCCTGAAAGGTATTCAGCGTCGCATCAAGAACGCGTTTGATCCGGACAATATTTTCAATCCCGGACGTTTATACAGCTGGTTGTAATTATGCAAACGAATCTGGTTCAACAATTTGCCAATACCAAGGAAGGGCAGGAGGCCGAGTCGATACTGCGCGCCTGTGTGCACTGCGGTTTCTGCACCGCCACCTGCCCCACCTATCAGGAACTGAACGACGAGCGGGACGGCCCCCGGGGCCGGATCTACCTGATGAAGATGTTCCTGGAAGGCGCCGAAGTGACCGAGAAAACCCGGGAACATCTCGATCGGTGTCTTACCTGCCGCAGCTGTGAGACCACCTGCCCGTCCGGCGTGCAGTACGGCCGGCTGGTGGACATCAGCCGTGGCCTGATCGAGAAAGAACTGCCGCGCAAGCCGAAGGACAAGTGGCTGCGCTGGGGGCTGGCCCGGGTTGTGCCCAACCGTCAGTTGTTTGGCTTCCTGCTGCGCCTCGGCCAGATCTTCCGCCCGGTGCTGCCGGAGAAACTGCGCACAAAGGTGCCGCCCAGAAAGCAGGCCAGCCCCTGGCCTGCCGCCAGTCACAGCCGCGTGGTTCTGGCTCTGGCTGGCTGTGTGCAGCCCTCGGCCACGCCCAACACCAACGCGGCGGCCGCACGGGTTCTGGACCGGCTCGGAATTACCATGGTAGAGGCCCCCGAGGCTGGCTGCTGCGGCGCAGTGAATTATCACCTGTCCGAGCATGAGAAGGGCCTGGAGCGGATGCGCCAGAACATCGATGCCTGGTGGCCGGCGATCGAATCCGGCGCCGAGGCCATCATCATGACGGCCTCCGGCTGTGGTGCCATGGTTCAGGATTACGGGCACCTGCTCAAGGATGACCCGGTGTACGCCGCCAAGGCGCAAAAGGTCAGCGAGCTGTGCATCGACCTGGGCGCCTTCCTGCTCCAGCAGGACCTGGAATCGCTCAAGGTGCGCCAGGATCCGGGCAAGGTGGCGTTCCACTGTCCCTGCACGCTGCAACACGCCATGAAGCAGAATGGCGTGGTGGAGCAGGTGCTGACCCGCGCAGGCGTGAACCTCGCGGCCACAAAGGACAAGCACCTCTGCTGTGGCTCAGCGGGTACCTACTCGGTTACCCAGCCGGAGATGAGCCAGAAACTGCTGAGCAACAAGCTCAAAGCTCTGACCGTCGACAATCCGGACCGCATCGTGACCGCCAATATCGGCTGCCAGATGCACCTGGAGACCAAATCTCCGGTGCCGGTGCAGCACTGGATCGAGCTGCTGGATCAGTAAGGCTCGAACCCGCGGTTTGATAGCGGTTTGATAAAGGGTCAGATGAGTCCATCATCTGACCCTTTTTTTCGTTATACTGCCCGACCCGATAACGCAACCACAGGGAGTGGAACCGTATGCCAAGGATGATGGCGGGTGTTGTTTTGTCTTTTTTACTGGTGCCAGTGGCCTCGGCCGACGTTTACACCTGGATTGACAGCCAGGGCGTGGCGCATTTTTCCGATTACCCGCCGGGTGAGATTCCCCACCGACAGATCCGCGTGAAGCCGCCCACGACGGTACCCATGGCAGAGAACCTGGAGCAGGGCGAACGGATTTCCGATATTCGCAGGGAAGTGGATGGTCTGCTGGCTTCAGGTCGGCCAGACGGTCCAGCCACCGGCGCCCGGGAACGGGCGGAGTCGGAACTCGAGAAAACCTGCGCCGGCTACCGGCGCAAGCTGGAAAGGATTCAGTCAAAGCTCCGGGCCGGCTATAGCAACGACCGGGGCAATACCCTCAGACAGCAGCGCCGCACCTTGAGCCAGAAACTCAGTCGGGAATGCATCCTGCGCTGAGAGGGCCGGGAGGAACCCGGATCAGGCCCGCTTGAAGCTGGCCAGGGCCACGGCGGCAGTCACGAACAGACCACCAAAAACCCGGTTCATCTGGCGCTGGCGTCGTGCCGTGGTCATGAACCGGAACAGCTGGCTGGCGAGCATGGCATAACCCAGCATTACCAGGCAGTCCACCAGGATCAGGGTAACGCCCATGGTCAGCAGCTGTGGCCCGTGCGGGGCGCCCGCCACCAGGAACTGGGGGAACAGGGCGACCAGGAACACGGTGGCCTTGGGGTTGGTCAGATTCACGAATACCGCGTTCCAGAACCGCTTGTGGCCACTCACCGGCTGGCGGTCGTCGTCCATGGATTCCATCACCGGTTCCCGCCACTTGGAGATGCCAAGCCAGACCAGATAGGCGACGCCCAGCCACTTGATGATCGACAGGGCGAGGTTGGAGGAGGCGATGATCGCGCCCAGCCCGGCGCCCACCAGCAGGATCTGGAGGCCAAAGCCTAGCTGCAGGCCCATGATGGCGGGCAGGGAGCGGCGCACGCCATAACGCATGCCGTTACTCATGGTATTGATGGCCCCGGCGCCGGGGGAAACGCTGATCAGCACGGCAGCAACCAAAAACGTGAGCCAGGCGGCAAGGGACATGATTTACGCTCCTGAAAATGCCAAGAGATACACCGTGTAGGCCACGAAGGCAAGCAGCAGGGCGCCGCCCTCAAACCGACTGATCCGGCCCGGACCACGGAAACCGTAGCCCAGTACAAACAGCGCCAGGGTTAAAGCGGCCATGACCGGCAGGTCCCGGGTGAGGACTTCCGGTGCTACTGTCATGGGCGCAATCATTCCGGCAATACCCACCACCGCCAGGGTATTGAACAGGTTGGAGCCGAGAATATTGCCCAGCGCCAGATCGTGTTCGCCTTTACGGGCGGCAATGATTGATGACGCCAGCTCCGGCAGCGACGTGCCCACGGCCACAATCGTCAGCCCGATCACCAGATCGCTGATGCCGAAGGCCGTTGCCAGATCGACGGCACCCCAGACCAGTATCCGGGAACTGACGATCAGCAGTAACAGGCCGAGCCCGAGCCACAGCAGGGCTTTTTTCAGGGGCATGGCGTGGATTTCACCGGCCATGTCTTCAGCCAGGGCATCCCGGGGCTGGCGCATACCCTGATAGATACTCCAGCCAAGCAGGCCGGCGAAAACCACCATCAGGCCAATGGCGTCCATACGGCTCAGGGCACCATCCCACAGCTGCCAGCCGGCAAAGGCCGTCACCAGCATGAGGATGGGGAGCTCCTTGCGCATGACCTGCGAGTGCACCGCCACCGGGGCCATCAGAGCAGTAATACCGAGGATCAGGGCGATGTTGGTAATGTTCGAGCCATAGGCGTTACCCAGGGCCAGTCCGGGGTTACCCTGGGTCGCGGCCAGCGCCGACACCGCCATTTCCGGCGCTGAGGTGCCAAAACCGACTACCACCATGCCAATCAGCAGGGGTGGCATGCCAAAATGATTGGCCGTTGTCGCCGACCCTTCCACAAACTTGTCCGCGCTCCACACCAGTAGAACCAGACCCGCAATGATCGCCCCGATGGCCATCAGCATGTCAGACACTCCTCAAGTCAGTTGCCGTTCCGGCGGGAAAGAATCCACGGTGCCACAGGATGCCACAATAGGTACAAGTGCATCAGCCCGTTTCAGGCTCAATTGCTTGAAGAGCCCGTTTTTTCTCGTTCACCAATGCAGCCACTTTCTGCCATTTTTCATGCATCAAGTCATCAGGATGTCTGCTTCGGCGAGGCTTATTCTGAGGGGGTCAAATCAAGCAGGGGAGATGGCTTATGAAGACGGAAGAGATGATTGATAAGTGGCTCGACAAATGCGATGAGGCAAGGCTCGCCCAACAGCGGTACGAGGATAATCCGAGTCCCACGAATTACTCGGCACTCAGACAGGCGCTACGTGCGCGCCGGCTGATGGAGGAGCGCCTGGACCCAAGGAACAGACTGGCGCAGAGCTTGCCAGCTTGACGCCAGTGAGCGTGCTCCAGAAATAACAAAGCCCGCACAGGGCGGGCTTTGTCTGGAATCTTGATGGTGCCCGGAGGCGGAATCGAACCACCGACACGGGGATTTTCAATCCCCTGCTCTACCAACTGAGCTATCCGGGCTTTGCTTTACACCTTGCAAGGTGTGTCGGCAACGGGGCGCTATTAAACCGGTTTCGATGTATTGAGTCAAGGCTACGCCGGAAAAATTTCGCAATCTTTTCAGGGTTGCTCAGGCTTTGATCAGCGCGGTTTCACTGCTCCGGGGGAACATAGCCTTCGGCCTTGTCGAAGGGCTCGTTGTTGAAGAAATGTTCCATCTGCGCCTGCAGGTATTTACGGGTGTTCGGGTCCATCAGGCTCAGGTGTTTCTCGTTGATCAGCATGGTCTGCTGGGCCTGCCATTCCTCCCAGGCCAGTTTGGACACATTCTCGAAAATGTCCTGGCCTTTGGCGCCGGGCATGGGCGGGAAGTCCAGGCCTTCCATTTCTTTCTGGTATTTGCGGCAGAACACGGTGCGGCTCATGGTGGCTCCTGTAGGCAAATGTTTTGGCGCAGATGATAACAGATCGGAGAGCTGATAGGTGGTGGCCCTGGCTCAGAGCAGGGCCGCCTGCTCGGGCTCGGTCAGTAGTGTGCGGATCGGCGCTGGCAGTCCCAGGCCCAGGGCTTCGTGCCGGTGCAGCCATTTCAGGTTATCCCGGTCGGCCACCGTGTTCCTGCCTCCAGCAACCGTCAGCCGGGCCGGTTGGATGTGCAGATGGTAGTGGGAGAAGGTGTGCCGGAAACCGCTGATCAGCTCCGGCTCGCTGCAATCCAGCCCTAGATGCCGTTCGCAGGCTTCCTGCAGTTCATCCGCTCCGAAGGCCGGGTCCAGCTCCGGAAGGCTCCACAGCCCGCCCCAGATGCCGCTGGGCGGGCGCCGCTCGAGCAGGATTCTGCCGTCGTGGTCTTCGAGGATAACCATCCAGGTGCTTTTTTCCGGTTTCGCCTTTTTCGGTTTGGAGCCCGGATAAAGCGCGGTTTCACCTGCTGCGTAAGCGGTGCAGTCTTGCCGCAGAGGGCAGCTGTCGCAGGCAGGGCGGCTGCGGGTGCAGACCATGGCGCCCAGATCCATAATGGCCTGGGTGTAGTCGCGCACCCTCTGTTCGGGGGTGTGTTCCTCCGCGCGCTCCCAGAGCTGGTGCAGCACCCGGGTCTGGCCTGGCCACCCGGGGATGGCGTGGTATCGTGCCAGCACCCGCTTCACGTTACCGTCCAGAATGGCCGCGCGAATGCCGTAGGCCTGGGCCAGAATGGCCGCAGCGGTGGAGCGGCCGATGCCGGTGAGGGACTCCAGCAGTTCCTGGCTTTGTGGAAACTCGCCACCAAACTCTTCAACCACCGTTTGCGCGGCTTTTTGCAGGTTGCGGGCCCGGGCGTAATAGCCAAGGCCGGACCAGTGGCTGAGCACGTCATCCACCGGCGCCTTGGCGAGCGCCTCAACATCTGGAAAGCGCGCCATGAAGGCTTCGAAATAGGGAATGACCGTGGTTACCTGGGTCTGCTGGAGCATGATCTCCGACACCCAGACCCGATAGGCGTTCCTGTTATGGTGCCACGGCAGGTCGTGCCTGCCGTGACGGTCGTACCAGTGCAACAGCCGGTCGGCAAAGCTGTCCGCCATCAGTTGAACAGCCCCTTGAGCTTGTCGCCCACCTTCTCCTGAATCTTTTCCTGCACCTTCTCTTCTGCCTTGGCCTTGGCCTTGTCGACCTCTTCCTTGACCTTGGCTTTGGCGGCGTTTTCGGCAATGGTTTTCAGGGTATCCCGGAAGCGGGAGCCATCAAACGAGCAGAGTCCGCCCGGGTTTTCGGAGAAGTTACCTCGGCATTCCACGGGGATCACCGCGTTCTTCACATACTCGGTTACCCGGCAGGCGTTGTCCCGGTGGATTTCACCAACCACGCGCAGCCCCAGCTCGTAATCGAGCATGGACTGGGCCATGTCCACGGTGCCGTTACCCTCAAGGCGCATGCCGGCGAGGGCGGCAACCAGGTTGGTGTTGTTGAGGGTGTTGCCATTGATCTCCAGGGTGCCGCTCATGTCGTTGAACGGCGTGGTGGTACCCCAGTCGGACGTGGTCAACTGGTCCTGATTGGCCAGGGCGATGCCCTGGCAGGCCATACGGGTCAGGTTCATCTGACGGAATTCACCCTTGGCCAGGTTGAAGGCGATCTGACCGTCGGCGTTGCTGCGCAGGGCCGAGATCCGGTTGCCCGTGGTGGTGGCATTCACTTTCAGGTTGGCGCCACCGCTGAGCATCTCAAGCTCGGCCAGATCGGTGAGCAGCGGCAGGGTCTGCACGTTGCTCACGTCCGATTTCACTGCCCACTTCGGGTTGTCGCTGCGGGCGTCCAGGGTAACATTCGCGCCGAAGCTGCCTTCGTAAAGCTTGCCGCTGAATTCATCCACCTTCAGCAGTCCGTCCTTGGCCGTTGTGCTGGCCTTGATCTCGTTGATGGTCAGGTTACTGACAATCAGCTGGCCAAGACCGAAATCAACATCCAGCAGCAGGCTGCGCAGGGTCTCAAGGGGCAGCAGGTCGCTCTCGGGGCTGCTGCCGGTAGCCTGCGCGGTACCGGAGGATGCGGTTTCGTTGCCACCGCTGGCGGCTTCTGCTTCAGCCTCCGGGGGCAGGTAACGGTCGGCGTTGAGTTTGTCGCCCTGCAGGTTGAACACGATGCCGCTGTTGGCGAGGCTGTAGCTCCCGGAACCCTTGAAGGTAGTTTCATCCAGGCGGATGTTCAGGTCGCTCAGCTCCACCTTGCCGTCGGGGCCGCCGATGCCTGTTGAAAAGGCAATGGCCTTGAGTACGTCGGGGTCGCGGGTCTCCACCGGTGGCTGGCCGAGATTGTCCAGCAGCTTCTTCAGGGAGAACTCGGCGATTGAAACCTTGCCGTTCAGGGCGGGGGAGTCGCCAAACCCTTTAACGTCCAGATCGGTGTTCAGGGTAAGGTTGGCCAGGGAGGCGGAGAAGCCGCTCAGGCTGGCGGTCTCGTTTTCCAGGTTCGCGCTGGCGGAGCCGCCGAGCTCTGCGGTAACGCTTTTGCCGCCAAACGGCTCACCGGTCATGTCGAACACCGCCTTCAGGCCTGAGACCGCAAACTGGTTCAGCGCCTCGTTGGCGGCCAGGCGGGCACTGATGCTGCCGTCCACCTCAAGGGCTGGTTTCGCGGTGGCTACCCGAAAGCCGATCTCCAGCGGAAATTCGGAGCCGAGGGTAATGCTGCTGGCGTTTAAGGTGAAGTTTTCGAGAGTGACGGACTGGCCGGTGCTCTGGTCCGTGTAGCGCACCTGTGCATTGCCGATCTGGACATTCTCGACGTTGAAATTAAGGGGCTCACCACCGGCCTGTTGATCGTCCTGGGCCTGCTCATCCTGTGTGCCTGCGGTCTGTTCCGAGGCAGTGCCCTCAGCCTTCTCCGGCATGATGCGGGTCCAGTTGCCCTCGCCCTGCTCATTAACAACCAGTCGCGCGTCGAGGCCGTTGAGCACGAAGGTGTTCACCCTCGGCGACATGGCAATGAGTGACCAGAAGTCCACCTGGGCAACCAGTTGCTCCAGGGCCACGAAACGCTCGCCATCCAGATTGGCCTCAACCGCGTTAAGCTCCAGGCCAAGGGGGATGAAAGACCAGCCAATATCGCCTTCCAGAACCAGATCCAGGTTGGTGGCGTCTTCAACGGCCTTCTCAATCTGTGGCTTGTAGTCGTTCGGGTTGATAACGGCCATGGCAATGGCAACCGCAGCCACGGCAAGAACGATCAGCGCAACGATGGCGATCAGCACATAACGGACGGCTTTCATGATTCGGGCTTCCTTCCTCATGTTGGGAGCGTGTAGAGGTTCCGGGAGAACTCTGTTGGTAATAACCCAAAGGATAACGCAGGGTTAACAAATTAACAGCGCAGGAGTATGACAATGCGGTAGTGTTGGGCCAAAATACACGTCCTTAATTTCCGGCTACAGTTGTAGCAGTAAGAGCACCAACAAACATAAAAAGGAGTAGACCGTGGCAATTACCGTTTCGATTGAGCTGAACCGGGAACTCGAAATACCGGGAAGCTACGATGAGGTTTTCGAGCTGCTGGCGGATGTGCCACGCTCTGCCAGCCATTTTCCGAAAGTTCACAAGCTCACTGATCTGGGCGACAACGCTTACCGCTGGGAAATGGAGAAGGTGGGCGTGGACAAGCACGCAATCCAGTCTGTGTACGCCTGCAAGTACCACGCAGACAAAGACGCCGGCAAGATCACCTGGGAGCCGGTAAAAGGCGAGGGCAACGGCGTGGTGCGCGGCTCCTGGACCCTGAAGGCCAAGGGCGACAAGGCCACAGCAGTAAAATTCCAGACCAGCGCCGAGCTGACCGTCCCCCTGCCGAGCCTGCTCAAGCTGGCGATCAGTCCGGTGATCAAGCACGAGTTCAACAGCCTCGTGGATACCTACATGAACAACCTCAAGAAGGCGTTCTGAGCGAGCGCGACTATCGGCGCAATTGAACCGTTTGCGGGACTCCGGCCAACAGAAAAGGTATAATCGTCCGGTAAAATACTTCCGGCGCACTGACGCCCTTTTTTATGGATCGTTACGGAGTCCCCATGGCCGAACGCAAGGCTCGGGTAGAACGAAATACCCTTGAAACCCAGATCACCGTAGAGATTGATCTCGACGGTACCGGCAAGTCCAGTTTCGACACCGGCGTGCCGTTCCTGGAGCACATGATGGACCAGATCGCCCGCCACGGGCTGGTCGACCTGAACATTGTGGCCAAGGGCGACCTGCATATTGACGACCACCACACCGTGGAAGACATCGGCATTACCCTCGGTCAGGCCTTCAAGCAGGCCGTTGGCGACAAGAAGGGCATCCGCCGCTACGGTCACGCCTACGTGCCGCTGGACGAAGCCCTTTCCCGCGTGGTGATCGACCTCTCCGGCCGTCCTGGCCTGATGATGGATGTACCCTACACCCGTGGAGCCGTTGGCGGCTTCGATGTGGATCTGTTCGAGGAGTTCTTCCACGGCTTTGTGAACCACTCCATGGTGACCCTGCACATCGATAACCTGAAGGGCAAGAACACCCATCACCAGATCGAGACCGTGTTCAAGGCCTTCGGCCGTGCATTGCGCATGGCCATTGAAATGGACGAGCGCATGGCGGGCATCACCCCGTCCACCAAGGGTTCACTGTAACCCGCTCGTTCCGGAAAGACTCGCTGTTGCCGGCCATTCCTGGCCGGTCAATCAAGGACACCGCAACAACCATGAAAACCGTTGCCATCATCGACTACGGCATGGGCAACCTTCACTCTGCCAAAAAGGCGGTGGAGCACGTTGCTCCGGATACCACCGTACTGGTCACCGACAACGCCCGGAAAATCCGCGAAGCTGACCGCGTTATCCTCCCGGGCGTGGGCGCCATCCGCGATTGCATGGCCGAAATGCAGCGCCTGGGTGTTGTCGAGCTGGTTCGCGAAGTCTCGCAGGATCGTCCGTTCCTGGGCATCTGCGTTGGCATGCAGGCCCTGATGTCCCGCAGCGAGGAAAACCGGGGCGTTGACTGCATCGGCCTGTTTCCCTCGCAAGTACGCTACTTCGGCGACCACCTGACCGAGAACGGCGAACGACTGAAAGTGCCGCACATGGGCTGGAACCAGGTTTACCAGTCGGTTGATCACCCCCTTTGGCACAACATCCCGGATGGCGACCGCTTCTACTTCGTGCACAGCTATTACGCCGAGGCCGAGGGCAATGCCGACATGGCAGGCCGAACCCATTACGGCGTGGACCTGGCTGCCGCGGTTGCCAGGGACAATATCTTTGCCGTGCAATTCCACCCGGAGAAAAGTGCCCGGGCGGGTTTGCAGCTTCTGAAAAATTTCACAGACTGGACTGGAAAATGCTGATAATTCCCGCGATCGACCTCAAAGACGGCAAATGCGTTCGCTTGCGTCAGGGCCGTATGGACGACTCCACGGTATTTGGCGACGACCCGGTCGACATGGCCACCCGGTGGGTGGAAGCCGGCGCCCGTCGTTTGCACCTGGTTGATCTGAACGGCGCCTTCGCCGGTGAGCCGGTAAACGGCGAGATTGTCCAGGCCATCGCCCGCAAATACCCGGACCTGCCCATCCAGATTGGCGGCGGTATCCGCTCGGCAGAAACCATCGAAGCCTACCTCAAGGCTGGCGTACAGTGGGTCATCATCGGCACCAAAGCCGTGAAGGAGCCCGAGTTCGTGACGGAAATGTGCAGGAAATTCCCGGGCCACATCATTGTTGGTCTCGACGCCAAAGACGGACGCGTTGCCACCGACGGCTGGGCCGAAGTCTCCGAAGTGATGGCCACCGATCTGGCCAAACGCTTTGCCAATGACGGCGTTGAGTCCATCGTCTACACCGACATCAGCCGTGACGGCATGATGCAGGGCGTGAACGTGGAAGCCACAGCGGCACTGGCCGAAGAAGGCGGTATCCCGGTGATTGCCTCCGGTGGGGTGACCAACATGGACGACCTCAAGCGCCTGGCCACCGTCGCCGACAAAGGCATTCTCGGCGCCATCACCGGTCGGGCCATCTACGAGGGCACCCTCGATGTGGCCGAAGCCCAGGCCTTCTGTGACAGCCTGAAGGGGTAAGCAAACCATGGCACTGGCGAAACGCATCATTCCCTGCCTTGATGTCGACAAGGGACGAGTGGTCAAAGGCGTGAATTTCGTGGATATCCGCGATGCCGGCGATCCGGTGGAAGTGGCCCGTCGCTACAACGAGCAGGGCGCCGATGAAATCACCTTCCTGGATATCACCGCCAGCCACGAAAGTCGCGATACCACCTATGAGACCGTCGAACGGATGGCGGCGGAAGTGTTTATCCCGTTGACCGTGGGTGGCGGCGTGCGCACCGTGGACGACATTCGCAAACTGCTGAATGCCGGTGCCGACAAGGTCTCCATCAACACCGCTGCCGTGTTCAACCCGGAGTTCGTGCGGGAAGCGGCAGAGCGTTTCGGGAGCCAGTGCATTGTGGTGGCCATTGATGCCAAGCGGGTCAGTGCCGAGAATGAATCGCCCCGCTGGGAGATTTTCACTCACGGTGGCCGCAAGCCAACCGGCCTGGATGCCGTCGAGTGGGCCCGCAAGATGGTGGACATGGGCGCCGGCGAGTTGCTGCTTACCAGCATGGACCGGGACGGCACCAAGATCGGCTTTGATCTTGGCCTGACCAGGGCCGTGAGCGACGCGGTGATCGTACCGGTGATTGCTTCGGGGGGCGTGGGCGAACTGCAACACCTGGCCGACGGTGTTACCCAGGGAGGGGCCGACGCGGTGCTGGCGGCCTCCATTTTCCATTTCGGCCAGCACACCATTCCGGAAGCCAAGGCCTTCATGAAGGCCCAGGGCATCGAAGTCCGGGACTGATCCTACTTCTTCTGCGCAAGGGCAGGTCGGATGGCCTGCTTTTCGCCCTCTGCAAACATCTCGCGATTGCCATTGCGCATGGCCCACAGCCCGCTGACCGTAGCAATGGCGATGCCCTGGCGGTCCAGTTCTGGCAGGTGCTTTTCCAGATAATCCACGGTGACCTTGTGAGGATGGCCAATGCCAATGGCACTGCCGTTCTCGCGGGCGCGCTTGATCAGCAGCTTGAACTGGCGATCAATGAACTCTTCGGTCTGCTCGTGATCAAGGAAGACATCCCGTGCCAGGGTCGGAATCCGGTAGGCTTCGGCCACATCGCCAGCAACCGTGGAAGCGATGGTGCGGCTGTCGACGAAGTACACCGGGTAACGGAACAGCTCTTTCATGATCCAGTCCATGGGCTGCAGCTGCTGGGTCAGCAGGCTGCCCATGTGGTTGTTGACCCCGCGAACATGGGGAATGGACTGCAGGGCGCGGCGAAGGGTTGTTGCCATGCTTTGTTCGTCCATGTCCGGCGTCAGGCCGCCGGGGCCGAGCCCGAAATTGCGGGTGTTGGCCATGGGCGCGTGGAGCATGATTTCCTTGTTCTGGCGATGGGCGAGTCGGGCCAGGGTGTCGGTATGGCGGCGGTAGGGCAGGAACGCCAGGGTCAGGGGCTGGTCCATCATGGCCAGACGCTCACCCTCGGCCAGGTCATGGCCCATGTCGTCGATGATGATCGCGATGGTGGGTGGCAGCGTCCGGTTGCCGGGTTCCGCGGAAGCCACGCCGGCGCTGGTCATGAGAACCAGCACCAGCAGTGTGACGGCTGCTTTCACTGACTGTTTCCTTTCGTCATGCCCCTGGTCTTCGGGTTGAGGATATGGATCCCTTTGAGCAGGTTCAGGGCCGAGCGAAGCTGGTAGTCGCGCTCTGCCAGCGATACCGAATCAGCCTCTTCAGGCCGGTCGGCTTTCTCCTGTTCCTGTTCCTTCTCGTTCTGTCCTTCCAGGTGCCCGCTCAGGTCGGCCTCGGTAAAGAAGGGTTTGCTGTCCAGCTCCTTCAGCTCAGCCGGGCGCACAACGATGTCGGGCTTGATGCCGGTCGCCTGGATGGAGCGGCCGTCCGGGGTGTAGTACCGGGCGGTGGTCATCTTGATGGCATGGGTTTCATCCAGCGGAATCACGGTTTGAACGCTGCCCTTGCCGAACGACTGGGTGCCCATCACCACGGCTCTTTCGTGGTCCTGCAGCGCGCCTGCCAGAATTTCGGAAGCGGACGCCGAGCCGCCGTTGATCAGAACCACAATCGGGGTGCCTTCCATCACGTCCCCTTCCCGGGCGCTGAAACGCAGGCGCGAGCTCTGGATACGGCCCTCGGTGTAAACAATCAGGCCTTCATCCAGCAGCGCGTCGGCCGATTCCACCGCAGCCTGGAGCACGCCGCCCGGATTGTTTCGCAGGTCGATGATCAGGCCATCCAGGTCCCGGCCCAATTCTTCCTCAAGGGCTACCAGAGCGTCCTTGAACTGGCTGCCGGTGTCGGCCTGGAACTGGGTGATCCGGACATAGCCATAGCCGTTTTCCAGCATGCGGGATTTCACGCTGGTGACCTTGATCACATCGCGCTCAACGTCAATCTCGATCGGCGCGCTCTCTCCCTCACGCATGATGGTCAGGGTGACGATGGTGCCCGGTTTGCCGCGCATCAGTTTGACGGCTTCCTCCAGGCTCATCCCTTTCACCGGATTTTCGTCCAGCTTGATGATCAGGTCGCCGGCCTGTACCCCGGCTTTCTGGGCGGGGGTGTCGTCGATCGGGGCAATGACTTTCACAAAGCCATTTTCCATACCCACTTCGATGCCCAGGCCCCCGAATTCGCCCGAGGTGCTCTCCTCCAGCTCTTCGTAGTCCTTGGGCGCCAGGTAGGTGGAATGCGGGTCCAGGTCCGAGAGCATGCCCTTGATAGCGCTTTCCAGCAGCTTCCGGTCGCTCACTTCCTCAACGTAGGCGTCCTTGATGCGGCTGAACACCTCGGTGAACTTGCGCAGATCCTCCAGGGGAAGCTGTTTCTCCGGGTCGGGCAGGCTGATCTGGACCCGTTCACCGTTCTGGATGCCTTCCAGCAGCTGTTCGGTTTCCGATGCCGGTTCCTGCGCCAGGGCAAGCCCGGAGGCGGTGGCAAAACAGGTAGCGATCACAAGTGTGCGTAAAGGCGTGGCATGGAGTGTACTTCTGACCCGTTTCATTCCCATATCCTGTTTTGATTCCGATAGTTGGACCCGTTCCCCGGCTCCGGACAGTATGGCGCCACCCGGGCCGTTTGTCAGCCCTTGGCGGAGACGTCAGTTTGCCAGCCAGCGGCGGGGATTGTCAGGCTTGCCGTTGTGTCGAACTTCAAAATACAGGGCTGGCGTATCGGTGCCGCCGGTCTGTCCTGCGATGGCGATGGACTCCCCGGCTGTAACCCAGTCGCCGGGGCTGGTGAAGAGGCTGCTGCTGTGGCCATAGAGTGTCATGTAGCCATCGCCGTGATCAATGATGGTGATCAGGCCAAAGCCCCGCAGCCAGTTGGCGAAAACCACACGGCCGTGGTGTATGGCGCGGATTTCCGCTTCTTCCCCGGTTCGGATCAGCAGGCCGGTGCGGCGCAGCTTGCCGTCGGCGTAGCGATCGCCAAAGCCACTCAGGACCTGGCCCTGTACCGGCCAGGGCAGCCGGTTGCGAAGTGAGGCAAAGGGCTTGGATTCGTTCGGGGACGGAATGTTATTGATGGCCTGCTGGACTTCTTCCAGCAATTTTTCAAGGCGCTTGCGGTCTGATTCCAGCTCCTGGCGTTCGCTGCGGCGGTTCTGAATGTCGGCATTTAGGGAGGCGAGGGTCTGTTGCCGTTCCTGTCGCGACTGCGCCAACGCCTGCTGACGCTGGGCCAGACCTTTTTCGGTGTTGGCCAGCTCAACCCGGGTGGCCTCAACCGCGGCCTGAGTGGTCCGGAGCTCCTCCAGGCTTGCGCGGAAGGCTTCAAGCCGGGTGACTGTGTGTTTGCTCAGGTACTCGTAGTAGGTGAGGGTGCGGGCAATCCGGTCCGGATCAATCTCATTGAGCAGCACCTTGACCGCCGGCGCATCCCCTTCCATCCAGGCGGCGCGAATCTGGCTCTTGAGGCTTTCCCGCTGGCGGTCGAGGGTGCGGGACAACTCCCTTTCCTCGTTTTCAAGTTGGGCCAGCCGCTGCTTCTGTTGCTCGGCCTGCTCGCGCAGGGACCGACGTTCACGGGTCAGGCGGCTGATGGTTTTTTCAGTTTCGGCCAGTTGCCGCTCCAGGGCAGAGCGGTCTTCTTCGGCGTCGGCCAGCCACTCATCGATATCCTCAATCTGTTCCTTGAGTTCCTCGATCTGGGCTGGTGTCACGTCCTGCTGGGCGAGAACCGGCGCTGCGCCCAGGCCAAGGGCGAGCGCCAGCAGTGCGGCTGATCGCACGGCGAATATCCGCTGTCTGATCAACCGAGCTCAACCAGGCTGTGCCCGGTCATTTCCTTCGGTTGTTCCAGTCCCATCAGGGCGAGGAGAGTGGGCGCGACATCGCTCAAGCTGCCGTCGTCCCGGAGGTTCACCTGGCGATGGCCGGTGTAGACCAGCGGTACCGGGCCGATGGTGTGCGCGGTGTGGACCTGCCCGGAGTTGGGATCGGTCATCTGCTCGCAGTTGCCGTGATCGGCGGTGATCAGGGCTTCGCCGCCCACCTCGTCGAGGGCTTCCACAACGCGCTTCACACACTCGTCGAGGCATTCCGCAGCCTTGATGGCGGCGTCCAGTTTGCCGGTGTGGCCGACCATGTCGCCGTTGGCGTAGTTGCAGACCACCAGGTCGTACTTGCCGCTCTTGATGGCTTCAACCAGCTTGTCGGTGACCTCGGGGGCGCTCATCTCCGGCTGAAGGTCGTAGGTGGCGACCTTGGGGGAGGGCACCAGGATGCGATCCTCGCCGTCGAACGGCGTTTCCAGGCCGCCGTTAAAGAAGAAGGTCACGTGCGCGTACTTCTCGGTTTCGGCAATGCGCAGCTGGGTCTTGCCCTGCTTGGCCATGTACTCGCCGAGCCCGTTGGTCAGCTGTTCCGGCGGGTAGGCGCAGGAGGTTTTGATGTCGGCCGCGTACTCGGTCAGCATCACAAAATCCGCCAGTTCCGGATATTTCTGGCGCTGGAAGCCATCGAAATCCTTCTCCACGAAGGTGCGGGTCATTTCCCGGGCGCGGTCGGCCCGGAAGTTCATGAACAGAACGCTGTCGCCGTCATTGATGGTGCCTTCGGACTCGCCGGGCGCCTGGATCCGGGTGGGGGATACGAACTCGTCGTTCTCACCGCGCTCGTAGGCTTGCTCCAGGCCGGAGACCGGGTCCTTGGCAACAAATTCGGCGGTGCCCTGGGTCATCAGGTTGTAGGCGGCCTCGATGCGATCCCAGCGGTTGTCGCGGTCCATGGCGTAGTAGCGGCCAACCAGGGAGGCTACCCGGCCAACCCCGAGGCTTTTCAGTTTGGCAGCGGCTTTTTCCAGCGAGGCCTTGGCGCTGCGGGGCGGCATGTCGCGGCCGTCGAGAAACGCATGTACGTAAACTTCCTTCGCTCCGCGGGCGGCAGCCAGTTCGGCGGCGGCCAGAATGTGATCTTCGTGGCTGTGTACGCCACCGGGGGACATAAGGCCCATCAGGTGTACCGCGCGGCCGCTCTGTACGGCCTTGTCGATGGCGGCACACAGCACCGGGTTTTCCTGGAAGGTGCCGTCTTCAAGGTCTTTGTCGATGCGGGTCAGGCTCTGGTACACCACGCGGCCAGCGCCGAGGTTCATGTGGCCGACTTCGGAGTTGCCCATCTGCCCCTGTGGCAGGCCCACAAACATGCCCGAGGTGTTGATCAGGGTCTTGGGCTGATTTTGCCAGAGCTTGTCCCAGAAAGGGGTATTGGCGTTGCTGATGGCGTTGTCCTCGGCCGGGTCGCGGTGGCCCCAGCCGTCCAGAATAATCAGTGCGGTCGGCTTGCGCATTGCAGTCATCATTCAGTCCGAAAGTAAAAATGTTAGTAAATTTACTAAAACGAAAATGCAGTTTATCTATTTTCGCATTTACTGACCAGTTTCGTCACCTTCTGTCCGGCAACCAGGCTGTGTATAATCCGGCCAAACTCACTATCAGGGTAAGTGCATGGACCGGTTGTTTGAATTTGTCGTTAACCACTACATTCTGGTGTCGCTGTTTGTGGCATTTCTGGTGGCGATCCTTATTCTGGAGTCCCGTCGCGGTGGTGCCAAGATCTCGGCCCAGGGCGCGGTCAACCTCATCAATAAAGACGAAGCCGTGGTGGTGGACATCCGGGACCGCAAGGAGTTTGGTGAGGGCCGTATTACCGGTTCCATCAACATTCCGCTGAACAGCTTGAAAAGCCGGGTCAACGAGCTGAGTAAATTCAAGGACAAGCAGATCATTGTGGCCGACAAGATGGGCCAGCATTCAGCCATGGCGGTAAAACAGCTGAATGCCGAGGGCTTCAGCAACGTGTCGCGGCTCAATGGGGGTATCGCTGACTGGAAAGCCAGCAATCTGCCGCTGGTGAAGAAATAGAGCCGGCCTTGATCTGAAACCCAATCTGCCGCACTGTTTCACATTAGCCGGCCGGGCGCCGACGTAGAATGCTTCGGCAGCAGACCAGATAACACCCCACAATAAAGGGGCTCCGTGCCCCACGATTGAGAACGAAAGGATTGAACATGGCTGAGAACCAGCAAGCCGCCGCAGGCGGTGACAACCAGAACCAACCGCAGTTTGCCCTTCAGCGCATCTATGTGAAGGACCTGTCTTTCGAATCACCCAACTCTCCGCTGGTTTTTCAGGAGCAGTGGAAGCCGCAGGTGAACCTGGACCTGAACACCTCCCACAACAAGGTCAGTGACAACCAGTACGAGGTTGTACTTTCCCTGACCGTCACCGCGAAGGTGGGAGAGAAAGTCGCCTACATCGTTGAGATTCAGCAGGGCGGCGTGTTCCTGGTGCAGGGTATTGAAGGTCAGCAGCTGGGCCAGATGCTTGGCGCCTACTGCCCGACCATTCTGTTCCCCTATGCCCGCGAAGCCATTGATGGCGTGGTCAACAAGGGCAGCTTCCCGGCCCTGATGCTGGCGCCGGTGAACTTCGATGCCATCTACGCCCAGGCCCTCAAGCGCAAGCAGGAAGAGGCCGCTGGCGAGGCGAAGGAAGAGCAGCAGGCGCACTGATCGCCGCTCTCTGGAAAAGAAAAAACCGGCCCTGGCCGGTTTTTTTGTGCCTGCACGGTTTCTGGTCTAGACCGCACCCTGGAAGCCCAGTTGCCGCCAGGCCTCGTAAACCACCAGCGCGGCGGTATTGGAGAGATTCAGGCTCCGGCTCTCTGGGCGCATGGGTACCCGCAGTCGCCGCTCTGGCGGCAGGGATTCCCGGATCTCCACGGGCAGGCCCCGGGTTTCCGGACCGAACATCAGGTAGTCGCCGTCCTGAAAACTCACCTGATGGTAATGGGTGTGGCCTTTGGTGGTCAGCCCGAACAGGCGTTCAGGCTGCTCGCTGGCCAGGAACTCGTGATAGTTCTTGTGGACTTTGACCGAGGCGTATTCGCTGTAATCGAGGCCGGCCCGCCGCATCTGCTTGTCCTCCAGGTTAAAACCCAGCGGTTCGATCAGATGCAGCTGACAGCCGGTGTTGGCGCACAGCCGGATGATGTTACCGGTATTCGGCGGTATCTCCGGCTCGTACAGCACCACGTGGAGCATACAGCTCAGCGCTCAACCGCCAGGGCCACGCCCATGCCACCGCCGATGCACAGGGTCGCCAGGCCCTTGTGGGCATCGCGGCGAACCATCTCATGCAGCAGGGAGACGAGAATCCGGCAGCCAGAGGCGCCGATGGGGTGGCCCAGGGCAATGGCGCCGCCGTTCACGTTTACCTTGCTGGTGTCCCAGCCCATGTCCCGGTTCACCGAAATGGCCTGAGCGGCGAAGGCCTCGTTGGCCTCTACCAGGTCGAGCTCGTCGACGCTCCAGCCGGCCCGCTGCAGGCAGCGCTGGCTGGCGGGAATCGGGCCGGTGCCCATGATGGTGGGGTCTACGCCGGCGTTGGCGTGGGCCTTGATGGTGGCCAGCGGCGTCAGCCCCAGCTCCCTGGCTTTCTCGGCGCTGCACACCATAACGGCAGCGGCGCCGTCGTTCAGCGAGGAGGCGTTGCCTGCGGTTACCGTGCCGTCCTTCTTGAAGGCGGCACGCAGGTTGGCCAGGCCTTCGGCGGTAACGCCGTCACGGGGGCCTTCGTCGCGGTCGACCACGATGGGGTCGCCTTTGCGCTGGGGAATGGTGACCGGCACGATCTGGTCATCGAAATAACCGGCGGCACGTGCCGCGGCGGCTTTCTGCTGGGAAGCGGCAGCGAATTCGTCCTGCTCCTGCCGGCTGATGCCGTATTTCTCGACGATGTTCTCGGCAGTGATGCCCATGTGGTAGTCGTTGAAGGCGTCCCAGAGGCCGTCCTTGATCATGGTATCGACCAGGTTCCAGTCGCCCATGCGCTGGCCATTACGGCTGTTGGGCAGAACGTGAGGGGCCTGGCTCATGCTCTCCTGGCCACCGGCAATCATCAGCTCGGCGTCGCCACAGCGAATGGCCTGCACCGCCATGTGCACCGCCTTCAGGCCCGAGCCACAGACCTTGTTGATGGTCATGGCGGGCACGGAAGCCGGGATGCCGGCGTTGATGGCCGACTGGCGAGCCGGGTTCTGGCCGCAGCCGGCGGTCAGTACCTGGCCCAGTACCACTTCGTTCACCTGGTCTCCTGGCACGCCGGTTTGCTCCAGGATCGCCTTGATGACGGCGGTGCCGAGCTGGTCGGCACGCAGGCTGGAGAGACCTCCGCCAAAGGTTCCGATGGCGGTACGACGGGCGGCAACAATAACGACATCTCTCATGGGGATTCTCCGGATCGTAGGGACGCCCGGGGCGCAGCCCGGGACACGCAGGATTGAAAGCTGCCGGCATTGTATCCGGAAAGCCGCCCTTGGCCAAAGCCGGCAGGCTACATGTTCAGGCTTCGACCGCCGTCCACGGCCAGTATCTGCCCGGTAATGAAGGGGGCGTCGCAGATCAGGAAAGCAATGGTGCCGGCGATGTCGTCCGGGTCACCGGTACGTGCCAGCGGGGTCTTGTCCAGAATGGCCTGCTGCGCCGATTCGCCCATGGCAGCCTCGCCTTCCGGCCAGAGAATGGCGCCTGGCGACACGCCGTTCACCCGCACCTCGGGCGCGAGGTCATTCGCCCAGGAGCGGGTCAGGGCGGCAAGGCCGGCCTTACTGGCGCAGTAAAGTGGGTGGTCGGCGATGGGCTTTTCGCTGTAGATGTCGATCATGTTCACCACTGAGCCCCGGGATGCCTTCAGGGCGGGAAGGCAGGCCTGCAACAGAAAGAAAGGCGCCCGCAGATTGGCGCTCATGATGGTGTCCCAGTCGTCTCCGGTGGCCCGGGCGGTGGGCGTGGGATAGAACACGGAGGCGTTGTTGACCAGTGCGTCCAGCCGTCCCCAGCGGGCAATGGTGTCGCCGGCCAGCCGGTTGATGTCTTCATCCCGGGCGAGGTCGGCCTGCAGCGCGCAGGCGGAATCCGTACGCTGCCGGTTCAGGTCGTACACCAGAGCCTGGGCCTCGTCTTCCCGGCCCCGGTAATGAATCACAAGGTTCCAGCCCCGGCGGTGGAGGGTTCGGGCGGTGTGGGCTCCAAGACGATGGGCCGAGCCGGTTACCAGGGCTACGGGGGTGTTGTCAGACATCGGAACTCCCTATGGTTGGTGGGTGGCAATCGCCAGGTCGATTCGCCGTTGTCGCTCCTTGCGGATGGCCTCGCCCAGGGCCTTGCCCTTGTAACCTTGGTCCAGCAGCTCGGCCGGATCAACCCCGCTGGCGGCCCGGGACGCCCGGCGCAGCAGATCAACAGCCCGGGCTGCGTCGGGCAGCGCGCAGTCGAGCACCCGCAGCAGCTGTTCGAAGCGTTCGGATCGGCGCCACAGGTCGGCTCTGTCCAGAAGATCCAGCAGAACAGCGCTGTCCGGGGCCGATGGGTCAAGTGCGGTAAGTTCCGTTTTCAGTGCGGTGCCCAGACGCGCCAGATTCTGGCTGTCCCTGGGGGCCTTGAGGGCGCGGGCCCTGTCGAGTGCCTGCGCTTCGGAAAGGGGCGACAGGATTGCAGCGAAACGCTCTTCGGTGGCGGTGTCGGGTATGCCATGAATGCAGCGAAGAGCCGCCATCGCTGCCTCGAACGATGCCTGAGGATCGAGTTCCGGAATCAGTACCGCCAGCGCCCCACAGCTCCGCAACACGGAGAAAAACGTCTCCGGTGACCGTTCGTGGAGGGCTCGCTGCAGTTCCTGCCAGACTCGTTCTGGCACCAGGTGTTCTACTTCGCCGTCGCGCACCATGTGTTGCATGAGTGCCTGGGTCTGGTCGCAGACGGTAAACCCCAGGGGCTGGAAACGCGCAGCGAATCGGGCGGTGCGCAGGATTCGAAGGGGATCTTCGGCAAAGGCTTCCGATACGTGGCGAAGGGTGCGATTGCGGATATCGGCCCGGCCCTGGAAGGGATCCACCAGCTCGCCATCCTCGGTTTTCGCCATGGCGTTGATGGTGAGGTCGCGGCGCTGGAGGTCCTGCTCGAGGGTAACATCCGGCGCGCTGTATACGGTAAAGCCGTGGTAACCGCGACCCTGCTTGCGCTCGGTCCTGGCAAGGGCATATTCCTCCCGGGTTGCCGGGTGCAGGAACACCGGAAAGTCCGCGCCCACCTGCTTGAACCCCTTGGCCAGCATGTCTTCCGGGGTGGCGCCCACCACCACCCAGTCCCGGTCTTTAACCTCAAGACCGAGCAGTTCGTCGCGAACAGCACCACCCACCAGATAGGCTTGCATCACATGTCTGATTCTTTTCAGGGAATGTGTGCCGGATTATCCGGTGAGCGGGTGCTGTTCGCAAATCAGAGGCGGAGGCCGGTCAGAAGGCCGCACCCACTTCGATGGCCGCGCCCACATCGGCATCGCTGACCAGACCCGCCAGATCGACGCGGGCACCCAGAATGTTCAGCCCCAGGCCAGCGGTGAACTGGGTCTTCTCTTCAATGCCGTCGTTGTCGTCGTTGCTCGCCAGGTTCTGCCGGGCACCGATGCGAAGCTGGGCGTAACGGAAGGCATCAAACTCGGCGCCTACCGCCAGCCACTGGGTATCGTCCTCGTAGCCAAAGGCTTTCTTCTTGGTCAGGTCCAGCTCGGCGGTAATCACGTGATAATCGCCCCGGTGCGCCAGGCCCACGGTTACCATGGGGTCGAGTTCCAGGGTGCGAACTTCCTCGCCCAGCAGCGGACGGCTGGCGGCGGAATCGAGTTCCATGGGAATCAGGTTCCGCACGGACGCGCCGGCGTTCCACTGCTGCTCTGAGCCAAAGGCATAGGCAGCACCGAGGTCTAGGTTGAAGCCGCTCTTGTCAGTCTGGTATTGCTCGCCGTCGAAGTCGTCGTCTTCAAAGCCGGAAACGGTCTCGGTGTACTGGAAGGTTTGCAGATTCACGTACTTGGGAGACAGCCCCAACTGCAGCCGTTGGCCGTTGCTCAGCTCGATGGCGCGGGCGAAGGTCACCCCCAGCTCGGCAACGGCGGAGGCGAGAATCTTGCCCCGGGATTCCAGGCCGTCGGTGACGCCAGAGGTTGCCGGCACAGAGCCGTTTTCCAGGCCGGCCAGCAGCGCGTCATCGCTGGCGGCATACTCGCCGCGCACCGTGGCGGTCAGGTTGCCATTGGTAAAGACACCCACGGACAATCCCTGCGAAGGTACCGCCAATCCCAGGCCCAGGCCGATGTTGGCGCGCATCGTGTCGCGATCAAAGGTCTGGAGCTGGTCCCGCAGGATACCGGCCTGGTTCTGGGCTTCGGTCTGGTTCAGGTTGTCCACTGCCTGTTCCAGATTATCGATGGTGTCCTGGATGCGGTCGATCTGGTCGATGGTGTCTTCTTCGTCGGCCAGCCGTGCGTTCACTGAAATCAGCTGCAGACCGAAGTCGTCATTCCAGCTGTGATGGTCAGCGGCCAGCATGGCCGGGTTGGCCACCAGGGCATCGGCGGGGGTCGCGACGGCCACGCCGGTTCCAGCCATGGCGAAGGAGCGGGCAGACTTGAATGATTGGGGGCTGGCGAGGGTGGCGGTGGTGGCCAGTGACAGCCCGACGGCCAGGGCAAGTCGGGTCATACGGTATTCGGTCATAGTGGATCTCGTTGGCAGTAAACTGGTTGTTAAAAGGCAAAGCAGATATGCGATCCTCAGAGGGTAATGCAGAAGCCGGCGGTGGACACGACGCTTGGGGTAACCGTTTGTTCCAGAACTGTAAACGGAGGCAGAATTTTGCCGCTTCACCGCCGATTACCCGGCGCTGCCCGTGCCTTTGCTCGAAATATCAGTAGCCTGGAAAAACTGGCGCACTTTTTTCATGGGGCATGGCAAACCTGTCAGGACGTACTTTGGAGAACTGCAATGATCCTTCGCTGGATACTCATCCCTGTGCTGGCCTTCGGCCTTGCCGCCTGCGCCCCTACCGGCGGCTTCCGCGGCGACGGTGACCAGTCCCTGCGGGATACCGATCTGGAGCCTATCACCGTGCGTGTCAGCGGTCTGGGTACCTACGCCGACGCCGCCTCCGACCGAACGGACAGCCGCAAACGCTTGCTGGCGCGCCGCGCCTCACAGCTGGACGCCTACCGCAATCTGGTGGAGCGGGTATACGGCACGGTGGTTTATGGAAGCTCCACGGTGAACGACTTCGTGCTGCGCAATGACATGTTCCGGACGTACGTGGACAGTTACATCCGGGGTGCCAAGCTGGTGGCGGTAAACGAACACAGCGATGGGGTTTTCGAGACGGTCATGGAGCTGAAGCTCGAGCCCAGGTTCCGGGCCTGTGTCGCCAAGGTCGCCGACGACCAGGTGCAGGATCTTTGCCCGATTCCCATGCCCCAGGACAACGACAGTATTGGCGACGTTCAGAGCAGGGGCGTTGATTCCCTGTACTACCTCGAGTAGCTGGCCATGATGAGATGTTCGACCCGTTCCGTTGCAACCTGGCTGATGCTGCTGGCGTTGACCTTTGCCGCCGGTGCACGGGCCGTGGTGCTGGAAGGTGTGGGCCATGCCAACATCCATAACGGGGATCTGGAAGCCGCCCGGGCAGAAGCCCGCAAAGCTGCGATGCGCGATCTCTCGCTGCAGTATGAGGCCAGGGTAAGCACCCGCGATACCATGGAAAACGGGGTGCTCACGGAATCCCGTACCCAGCTGGCCTCGGCGGTGAACGCGCGTAATGTGCGCATCATTGACGAATACCGCAATGGCAACCTGTTGCGAGTGACGGTTCAGGGGGATGTCAGCGCTGGCGCCGGCCAGTGTGCCGCCGGCGACGCCGGGAGATTGAGAAAGCGGGTGGCCATCACCGGTTTTCCCCTGCTGTACCCGGACCAGGCCCGGGTGGGCCGCCTGGACGACGCCGGCGAAATCTTGCCGCAACAGCTCCAGCGGCGACTGGTGGAGCGGGGCGGCCTTCAGGTTTTTGCCGCCACCACCTCACGGCTGTTCGGTGACCTGCTGAATGCGCCCACCGTGCAGGCGGGCGACAATAGGTTGAGCAACATGTCCCAGCTGGCGCGGGAACTGGACGCCCAGTTTGTGGTAACCGGTGTCATCCGCGACCTGGGGGTTGCTGATCCCTCAGCCTGGGGCACATCCGTACTCGATGGGCTGCAGCGTGGATTGGGCACCGTTGACCAGAGCCGGAGGTTTGCGGTCGATCTGGTGGTGTTTGACGGTTTCAGTGGCGCGCCGGTGTACCAGCAGCGGTTTGAAACTGCCGCAGAATGGAATGCCGGCCCCGGAAGCTCGACAGGCTTCGGCTCCGCCGGCTTCCAGAAAACGGCTTACGGCCAGTCTGTGCAGGCGCTGATCGGCGAGATGGCGGGCGCGGTGTCCGAGGCTCTGGCCTGCCAGCCTTTCATGACACGGGTGGCGAGAGTCGACGGCCACGGGGTGACCCTGGAGTCCGGCTCAACAGCGGGACTTCGGCCCGGGGATGAGCTGAAACTCTACCGGAGCAAAAGGTACCTGGAGGCGCCAGAGGCTACCCCTGAACTCCACGATGCCGGGGTTTCGGTCACCATTGATCGGGTCCAGCCAAGGGAAAGCCGGGGTACCATGCCCCAGCCGGGGGTGATGGTGAACATCCAGAGGGACGACATCGCCATTCTCTGGTGATGAAGGCGGGGCTGGCCACGACGGTGGCAGCCCCGTGAGAATCTTGAGGGCAGTGCGCCTCAGGCGCTGGCGGCTTCGGCGGCGGCGATGTCGCGGATCTTGCCGACCATGGCGCGCAGGCCGTTGCCGCGAGTCGGGGAGATGTGGCGGAACAGATCCAGCTGTTCGAACAGCTCGTCGATATCGGTGGCCAGCAGGTCTCTCGGGGTCTTTCCGTTCAGTGCCACCAGAATGATGGCGGCCAGGCCGCGCACGATCATGGCGTCGGAATCAATCAGCAGGTAGAGCCGACCGGTGGTGTCATCGTAATGATGGATCAGCCAGACCTGGCTCTGGCAGCCGTGCACGTAGTTTTCTTCCACCCGGGCATCTTCCGGAAACGCCGGAAGCTGCTTGCCCAGGTCGATGATGAACGCGTAGCGCTCTTCCCAGTCGTCCAGCAGTTCGAAGCCATCCAGCACATCGTCCAGGGTGGTGTCTTTACCCAGAGGGTTGTTCAGAAAGTCCTGTTCGCTGGCGGTCATTTACAGCATCCCCAGTTCAAGCTTGGCTTCGTCGGTGAGCATGTCGTTGCTCCAGGGCGGATCGAAGGTCAGCTCAACGGTTACCTTGTCCACGTTGGGTACGTGCTCGAGTTTTGTCTTCACATCCTCGGTAATCACCGGGCCCATACCGCAGCCGGCGGCGGTCAGCGTCATCAGAACGTAAACGTGGTTGCCGTCCTCGGTGCCATTCTCGATCTTGCAGTCGTAAATCAGGCCCAGATCCACCACGTTTACCGGGATTTCCGGGTCGTAGCAGTTGCGCATGGCTTCCCAGACCTGATTTTCATTGACGGTGCCGTCTGCCGGCGTTTCAAAACTGCTTTCCAGGGGCTTTTTGCCGAGTGCATCGGCGTTGTGGCCTTCAACCCGGGCGAGGTTTCCATTCACCGTGACGGTGAAGGTGCCACCGAGCGACTGCGTGATGGTCACAAAGGTGTCCGACGGAATCATGATTTCGGTTCCG
The DNA here is from genome assembly GCF_055755345.1 of Marinobacter sp. E2. Classification (NCBI taxonomy): domain Bacteria; kingdom Pseudomonadati; phylum Pseudomonadota; class Gammaproteobacteria; order Pseudomonadales; family Marinobacteraceae; genus Marinobacter; species Marinobacter sp. E2. Next base: position 3,168,929 of record NZ_CM146911.1, on the reverse strand, counting down.
GAGGGGACAAGGCGGGCTTCCACCTCGCGTTTTGTCAGGACCACTTCGCGTTCTTGCATGCCGGTTCGGGCCTCGCTTTTTTCCAATCTTTGGTGTCGGATTACGCTTTGCTAATCCGACCTACACGTTCAGTGAGGGGTTACGCGACGGTGAAGCTCTCGCCGCAACCGCACTCGGCGGTGGCGTTCGGGTTGCGGAACTGGAACATGGAGTTCACGCCTTCCGTCACGAAATCAATCTCGATGCCGTTCACCAGTGGCAGATGCTCTTCCTTCACGAACACATCCACGCCGTCGATGTGAAACACCTTGTCGTCGGTGGCAGCTTCCTCCACCCACTGGGTTTCGTACTTGAAGCCGGAGCAGCCACTTTTCTTGATGGCCAGCCGGATACCGCGTGCGTCGGGCTTCTTGTCAAGCTGCTTGCGCACGTGCTTGACCGCGCTCGGGGTCATGGTGACGGCGACGCTCGGGGTGAAGACTTCAGCTGTCATGATTCCACCTCCATCAGGCAAACAGGCGCTGGACTTTCTGCAGGGCGGTAAAGAATGTTTCCACCTCGTCCAGTGTATTGTAGAACGCAAAGGAGGCCCGGGCAGTACCGGGAACTCCATAGAAATCCATCAGCGGCATGGCACAGTGGTGGCCGGTGCGGATCGCAATACCCTGCTGGTCCAGCAGCGTGCCTATATCACTGGGGTGTAAACCGGCAATTTTAAAGGACATCACCGGCACTTTCTGTTTCGCCGTACCGATGATTTCCATGCCGGGCACGGTTTCCACCAGCTGGTTGGCGCGGGCCAGCAGCGCAGCTTCTGCCGCTTCCATCGCCGTGCGGTCCAGGCCGTTCAGGTAATCAATGGCGGCGGCCAGGCCCACGGCCTCGGCAATCGGAGGGGTACCTGCCTCAAACTTGTAGGGCAGGGTATTCCAGGTGGTGCGCTCGAACGACACCCGCTCGATCATCTCGCCGCCACCCTGGTAGGGCGGTATTTCCTCCAGCAGCTGGGTCTTGCCATAGAGCACACCGATGCCGGTGGGGCCGAACAGCTTGTGGGAGGAGAACACGTAGAAATCGCAGCCCAGCGCCTGCACGTCCGGCTGGAAGTGGGGCACCGCCTGGGCGCCATCCAGCAGGGTGATGATACCGTGGGCCTTGGCCTGCTCAACCAGTGCCGCTACCGGGTTCACGGTGCCAAGCACGTTGGATACGTGGGTAAGCGCCAGCACTCGGGTCTTCTCATTGAGCAGGCTGGTGAACGAATCCAGATCCAGCTCGCCGTCTGGTGTGACCTGTACCGGCACCACTTTCGCACCGGTGCGTTCGGCCACCATCTGCCAGGGCACGATGTTGGCGTGGTGCTCCATATGGCTGACCAGAATCTCGTCGCCGGGCTTGAGGCGGGCTGCCAGACCGTTGGCCACCAGGTTGATGGCCTCGGTGGTGCCCCGGGTCCAGATGATCTCCCGGGTGCTTGCGGCGTTGAGGAAGGCACGCACGGTCTCCCGCGCGCCTTCAAAGGCGGCGGTTGCCCGGTCACCGAGGGTGTGGGCGCCCCGGTGTACGTTGGAGTGCATTTCCCGGTAATAACGATCCATGGCGCCCAGCACCGCTTCCGGCTTCTGCGCGGAGGCGCCGTTGTCCAGATACACCAGGGGTTTGCCGTTCACCTGTTGGGACAGGATCGGGAAGTCCCGGCGTATGGCCTCCACGTTGAAGGTGGGGCGATTGGCGGTCTGTGCCACGGAGAGATCGGTCATGACCGGTTATGCCTCCTGGAATGTCTCTTCAAAGAAGTGGTTCAGGCGGCCCTGGGCCGTTTCCCGCACCGCTTCTACCGGAATCTGTTCCACCAGCTCGTTGATAAAGGCCATGGTCAGCAGCACGTTCGCTTCGCGCCGGCCGATGCCCCGGGAAACCAGGTAGAACAGGGAAATCTCGTCGAGCTGACCAATAGTAGCGCCGTGGGCGCACTTGACGTCATCGGCGTAAATTTCCAGCTCCGGCTTGGTGTCTATCTCTGCCCCGTTGGACAGCAACAGGTTCTTGTTGTTCATATCCGCGTTGGACTTCTGGGCGTCCTGGTGGATATGAATGCGGCCGTTGAAGATGGCGTGGGACTGGTCTGCCGCGATGTTGCGGTAGGTCTCCTCGCTGTTGCAGTGGGCCGCTACATGCTCGATGGTGGTGTGGTTGTCGTAGTGCTGTTTGCCCTGGGTAACCACCACACCGTTGAGTTTGCATTCGGCGCCTTCGCCTTCCAGCCGCACCTGAAGGTCGTGCCGGCGCAGCGGGCCGCCGAAGCCGACGCAGTGGCTTTCGAAGCGGGAACTGCGCTGCTGGCGCACACCGGTGGCGCCGATGTGCTGCACGTTATCGCCTTCCATATTGAGGCGCACGCTGGTGACGTTGGCGCCCTCGGCCAGGGCGAATTCAGTGACGGTGTTGACCATCACCGGTTCAGAACCGCTGGAGATGTATTCCTCAACAAGCGTGATCTGGCTGTTGGCACCGGCGTCTACGTAGATTCTGGGGTAGGCCGAGCCGCTCGCATCAGCGCTCACTTCGTGCACGATGAACAGCGGCTGGTCTAGCACCGCGCCGGGCTTCAGACGCACCAGCAGGCCGTCTTCAAAGCGGGCCGAGTTCAGCCGCGCCATCTGCACAGCCTTGTTATCGAGGGTGCTGTCGAGCCGGTCAGCCAGGGCCGCAGCCTCGTCGTTGTCCATGTCATCGAAGCTCTGGATGCGGATGCCGTCCAGATCCGGATATTCGCTGGCCTCGGGGATCAATACCCCGTTCAGGAACACCACCTTGTAGCCCGGAACGGCCAGGCTGCTGCCAGTCTTGCCTTCCGCCGGCAGCGACAGGGCCATTTCGTCGGTCAGCTTGAGATACTTGCTGGAGTACTTCCAGTTCTCGGTTTTCCGGGTCGGCAGGGGCATGTCCACCAGGGCCGTGCCGCGCTGCTTGCGCAGGGCCTGGAAGGGCTCCGGCAGGGATTGACCAGTGGGATGCAGGAAAGCCGTCGAAAGCGTTGGTGCTGGTTTCATTCCGCGACCTCCCTTAGTTGCCCGCGCTCTCGGCCGGTTCCTCATCCTTGATGCCAAGCCAGCCGTAACCGCGCTCTTCCAGTTCCAGGGCCAGTTCGCGGCCGCCGGACTTGATGATTTTGCCGCCTGCGAGCACGTGCACGTGATCCGGCACAATGTGGTTCAGCAGGCGCTGGTAGTGGGTCACCATGAGGATGGCACGGTCTTCGGAACGCAGGGCGTTCACGCCATCGGACACGACTTTCAGGGCGTCTATGTCGAGGCCGGAGTCGGTTTCGTCGAGAATGGCCAGCTTCGGCTGGAGCAACAGGGCCTGCAGGATCTCGTTGCGCTTCTTCTCACCACCGGAGAAGCCTTCGTTCACGCCACGCTTGAGGAAGGACGGGTCCAGGTCGACCTGCTTGGACACTTCCCGTGCCAGCTTCATGAATTCGGCCGCGTTCATTTCTTCCTCGCCGCGGTGGTGACGCATGGCGTTAACGGCGGTGCGCAGGAACTGCAGGTTGCTGACGCCGGGAATCTCTACCGGGTACTGGAACGCCAGGAAAATGCCTTCACGGGCACGCTCTTCGGTTTCCAGTTCCAGCAGGTTCTCGCCGTTCAGGCTGATTTCGCCTTCGGTCACTTCAAATGCCTCGTTGCCTGCCAGCACCTGGGACAGGGTGCTCTTGCCAGAGCCGTTGGGGCCCATGATGGCGTGAACTTCCCCGGCCTTGATTTCCAGGTTGATGCCCTTGAGGATTTCTTTGCCCTCAACGGAGGCGTGCAGGTTCTTGATGCTCAGCATTTGTCGCTTCTCTCTCGTTTAACCGTTGAATTCTGATGTTCACCCTGGCCTTGCTGACCGCTTGATCGGGTGAGTCAGCCGCCGGGCAGGCCCTTTCGGGATACGCTGTGAATACATCCCTGTACGCTCGACGAAATCATCCCTGATTTCGACGATCCCGGAAGGGCCTGCCCGGCGGCTTCCGCTATGCTTTTGCGCTTGCCGTTCTGTTAACCAACGGACCCTTCGAGGCTGACCTCGAGCAGTTTGCCGGCCTCGACCGCGAACTCCATGGGCAGCTCCTTGAACACTTCCTTACAGAAGCCGTTCACGATCATGGAAACCGCCTGTTCCGGGTCGATACCGCGCTGACGGCAGAGGAACATCTGCTCGTCGCTGACCTTGGAGGTAGTTGCTTCGTGCTCGACGATGGCCGACTTGTTCTTGCTCTCGATGTACGGGAAGGTGTGCGCGCCACAGCGGTCGCCGATCAGCAGCGAATCGCACTGGGTAAAATTACGCGCGCCTTCCGCGCCGGGACCGAACTTCACCAGGCCCCGGTAGGCGTTGGAGCTCTTTCCGGCGGAAATACCCTTGGAGATGATCGTGCTGGAGGTGTTCTTGCCCAGGTGGATCATCTTGGTGCCGGTGTCGGCCTGCTGGAAGTTGTTGGTCAGCGCCACTGAGTAAAACTCACCCACGCTGTTCTCGCCCCGCAGCACACAGCTGGGGTACTTCCAGGTAACCGCAGAGCCGGTCTCGACCTGGGTCCAGGAGATCTTGGAGTTCTTGCCAATGGCAGCGCCACGCTTGGTGACGAAGTTGAAGATGCCGCCTTTGCCTTCCTCATCGCCCGGGTACCAGTTCTGTACCGTGGAGTACTTGATCTGGGCGTCGTCCAGGGCCACCAGCTCAACCACCGCTGCGTGCAGCTGGTTTTCGTCGCGCATCGGGGCGGTGCAGCCCTCGAGGTAGCTAACGTAGCTGCCTTCGTCGGCGATGATCAGGGTGCGCTCGAACTGGCCAGTGTTGGCCGCGTTGATGCGGAAGTAGGTGGACAGCTCCATGGGGCAGCGCACGCCCTTCGGCACGTAAACAAAGGTGCCGTCGGAGAACACCGCGGAGTTCAGGCCGGCGAAGAAATTGTCGCCGTGGGGAACCACGGAGCCCAGGTACTTCTGTACCAGTTCCGGGTAATCGCGGATGGCCTCGGAAATGGAGCAGAAAATCACGCCGGCCTTGGCCAGCGGCTCCTTGAAGGTGGTAGCCACAGACACGGAGTCGAACACGGCATCAACGGCCACGCCGGCAAGCTTTTCACGCTCGTGCAGGGGGATGCCCAGCTTCTCATAGGTTTTCAGCAGCTCCGGATCCACTTCATCCAGGCTCTGGGGCATGTCTTCCTTGCGCTTGGGCGCGGAATAGTAGGAAATCGAGTTGTAGTCGATTTTTGGGTAGCCCACGTGGGCCCAGTCCGGCTCTTCCATCTCGAGCCAGCGACGGTAGGCTTTCAGGCGCCACTCCAGCATCCATTCCGGTTCTTTCTTGATGCCGGACAGGCGGGCGATAACGTCTTCATTCAGGCCGGGCTCGAACGTATCGGATTCGATGTTGGTCACGAATCCGTGCTCGTATTCCCGTTTGATCAGCTCGTTCACCTCTTTATCGGTGGTCGCCATGATCGTCGCTCCGTATTCTCTCATCGCGGGCCCTGGGCCCTTGGTTTCGCCGGCTGCCTCGCCACGTTTGGGACGGGCGCCGGTCGGATATCAGCTGTTCGGGTGTTGCAGTGGTCGCTCGTCCGGTGAGTACGCCCTGCAATCGCTTTTTGGATGACGGAAGCCGCTGGCTTTCGATAATAAATACAGCCGGTCCGTCTGCTTCTGGCGAGCGATTATACAATACCAGAGTATTTTAGTCAGGTATTAATTTGCGCGTGGGCTGATTATACCTTAATCGGTCCATGGGGCACTAAGGGGCTGGCAATGGTGCTGATAGCTTTGTTCTGCAGAAATTTTCGCCCGGGCGAAGCATGCAGGGCAGGGGGATTCTCCCAAAACACGCCGTAAACCCATCCCTGGGGGCTCCGTCTTGCCATCCCTGGCAAGACAGGGTTTTGGGAGAATCCCCCTGCCCTACATGCCCAACCTCCGGCTATTCGCGACCAAGGTCTAAGCCAGGCTGCGGGGCTCTTCGGAATCGATTCGGGTCAGATAACTGAAATCGAGAGACTCGGGCAGGCGCTCCGGCTTCGGTATACGGACAACATGTCCGCTGCCAGGCGCATACGCCATGGCCTGGCCGTTTCGGTTTTCCATGACACTGGCCGAGAACCGGAGGTTGCCGGTCGGGGTGATCAGTTCCAGGGAATCGCCAGGGGCGAACCGGTTTTTGACCTCGATGGTCAGCCAGCGGTCGTCGGCGTCCGCAATGGTGCCCACCACCTGCTGGGTGCCCAGGAAGGACGTGCCCTGTTCGTAGCTCTGGTATTCCTTCGGGGGGTGGCGGCGCAGGAAGCCCTCGGTGTAGCCGCGGTTGGAGAGCGCTTCCAGTTCGTCCATCAGGGCCATGTTGAACGGTTTGCCCTGTACGGCTTCGTCGATGGCGCGGCGGTAAACCTGGGTGGTTCGGGCCACGTAGTAGGTGCTCTTCGTACGACCTTCGATTTTCAGGGAGTGCACGCCGATTTTTGCCAGTTCGGCGACATGCTGCACCGCTCGCAGGTCTTTCGAGTTCATGATGTAGGTGCCGTGCTCATCCTCGTAGGCGGGAATGAAGCCACCGGGGCGATTGGGTTCTTGCAGCAGGATTTCTTTCGGTACGATTTCCTGTGCTTCACCGCCGCCGGTGGTGGCAATGAGGTCGCCGGTCTGGTCCTGCTGGTGCGCCACGGGCTGGTAGTTCCACCGGCAGGCGTTGGTGCAGGCGCCCTGGTTGGCGTCTCGGTGGTTCATGTAGCCGGACAGCAGGCAGCGGCCGGAATAGGCCATGCAGAGGGCGCCGTGGACGAACACTTCCAGCTCCATGGCCGGCACCCGGTCACGGATGTCGCGGATTTCCTCGAGGGCCAGTTCCCGGGAGAGGATCACTCGCTGGATGCCTTGTCGACGCCAGAATTCAACCGTGGCCCAGTTCACCGCGTTGGCCTGCACCGACAGGTGGATGGGTTGATCCGGCCAGCGCTCGCGCACCAGCATGATCAGGCCGGGATCGGACATGATCAGCGCATCGGGCCTGTGCTCAACAATAGGCGCGAGATCCCTGAGGTAGCTTTTCACCTTGTCGTTGTGCGGGGCGATGTTGGACACCAGGTAAAACCGCTTGCCCAACTGATGGGCCCTGGCGATGCCCGCGCCAAGGGCTGCAACGTCTTTGAAACTGTTGTTTCTTACTCTCAGTGAATACCGGGGCTGGCCTGCGTAGACGGCATCGGCGCCGTAGGCGAATGCGGTTTCAAGGTGTTCGGGGGTGCCGGCTGGGGCGAGGAGTTCCGGTGGATTCATGGGGCTCCGTGGCAGTCTGAGGGCCTTCAGGTTCTAGGGTGGAAAAAACTCTGGCAAGTCTGCCGTAATCCGAAACCGATTCCCTTGATCCTGCTCAAAGGTCGTATTGATTGTTTTCGGCTAACATGTGTACGCTCGCAACCGTGGCCTGATCGGCCATTGAATTCGAGAGGAGGAATCGCAGATGGCAGCAAGGCCTCTGAAACCAGAGGTGGCACGGGCATCACTGAGTGCCAGGGTCAGTTCCCTGATCAGTGTGCAGCTGGCCCGTGGCAAGGTGGGTGTTGAGGTGGTGGCATCGCAGCTGCACATGAGCCGCTACACCCTGCACAAAAAGCTCCGGCGGGAAGGGCTGACCTTTGCCCGGTTGCTGGAGGACGTCCGTCGTCGGCAGGCGCTGACCTACATGCAGGATAAAACCAAGCCGCTGGTGGAAATTGCCGAGCAGCTTGGCTTTTCCGAGTTAAGCGCCTTTAGCCGGGCGTTCAAGCGCTGGATGGGAACGTCCCCGGCTGAGTATCGGTCGGTCAGGCTGTCTTGAACCGAGCGGCGCTTTCTCGACGAGTCACACCTTCTTGAAGATCAGGGTGGCGTTGGTGCCACCAAATCCGAAGCTGTTGCTCATCACCAGATCCAGTGTCTGGTTGTCCATGCGCTCCCGAACAATCGGGTAGCCCTCGGCACCTTCATCCAGAGTCTGGATGTTGGCGGAGGGCGCAATGAAGCCTTCCCGCTGCATGATCAGGCTGTAGATGGCCTCATGTACGCCGGCCGCACCCAGTGCATGGCCACACAAGGGCTTGGTGGAGCTCAGGGGCGGAATCTTGTCGCCAAAGGTTTCCTTCAGAGCTTTCAGCTCGGTCACGTCCCCGGCCGGCGTGCTGGTGCCGTGGGTGTTGACGTAGCTGATCTCGCCATCGAGGTTTTTCATCGCCTGCTTCATGCAGCGAACGGCCCCTTCGCCGCTCGGCGCGACCATGTCGGCACCGTCGGAGGTGGCACCGAAACCCACCAGTTCGGCCAGGATGTTGGCGCCACGGGCCTCGGCGTGCTCCAGGGCCTCAAGGGCAAGAACGCCGCCACCGCCGGAAATCACAAATCCGTCACGGTTGGCATCGTAGGTGCGCGAGGCCAGCTCGGGCGTGTCGTTGTACTTGGTGGACAGGGCGCCCATGGCGTCGAACAGCAGGCTCAGAGTCCAGTGGATGTCCTCGCCGCCGCCGGCGAACATCACGTCCTGGCGGCCCAGGGCGATCAGGTCGGCAGCATGGCCGATGGAATGCGCGCTGGTGGCACAGGCCGAGGTAATGCCGTAGTTGATGCCGCGAATGCCAAAGCCGGTGGCAATAGACGCGTTGATGGCGCTGCCCATGGTACGGGGCACGCGATACGGCCCGACGCGACGGATGCCGCGGTCCCGGTGGGTATCGATGGAATCCAGCAGCTCGACGGTGGAGGCGCCGCCCTGACCGAAGATGATCCCGGTGGTGTCGGCTTTGATCTGTTTCTCCGTCAGGCCCGCCTGCTCGATGGCTTCGAGCATGGCCAGGTAGGTGTACCCCGAGGCCGGACACATGAAGCGCCACAGCTTGCGGTCAATCAGTTCCGGCAGGTTCAGGTTGATCTGGCCACACACGTGGCTGCGCAGACCGTTGTCCCGGGCCTCCTCGCTGAAGCCGATGCCGGAGCGGGATTCCTTGAGTGACTGGGCCACTTCCTTCTGGTTGGTACCAAGGCTGGAAACAATGCCCATACCGGTAATTACAACGCGACGCATTCTGCTAACTCCTAAAAGTCATCAGTCGAGGTAAACATGCCAACCCGGAGGTCTTTGGCGGTGTAGATCTCCCGGCCGTCCACTTCCATGCGGCCATCGGCGATGGCCATGGTCAGTTTCCGCCGGATCACGCGCTTCAGATCCAGGTGGTAGGTGACCTTCTTGGCCGTGGGCAATACCTGGCCGGTGAATTTCACCTCGCCGGCAGCCAGGGCGCGGCCTTTGCCTTCGCCGCCACCCCAGGCCAGGAAAAAGCCCACCAGCTGCCACATGGCATCCAGGCCCAGGCAGCCCGGCATCACCGGATCATCCACAAAGTGCACGTTGAAGAACCACAGGTCCGGGTTGATGTCGAGTTCCGCCACCAGGCTGCCCTTGCCGAACAAACCGTCGTTATCGGCAATGTGAGTAATGCGGTCGAACATCAGCATTTCATCAATAGGCAGGCGCATGGAGCCGGGGAACAGCTTGCCGTGGCCGCACTTGATCAGGTCTTCTTTGTCAAAACGATCTGCAGTCATAGTGCCAGTGTCTCTATTACAAAATGATTTCTTAATACTTTAGCTCGAATTTGACGAGGGGCTATTGACCATTAGTGGATGTTTGCGGGTGGATAGTTCCTCCTGTGGCCATTCCCGCTGGCGTTGATGGTCATCAAGGCGGGCTGAAAAGGCGCTCCCTACACTGGTCGGCATACGTGTGCGATGACCTCGCAGCGCCTGTCTGGTAAGGAGGAGTCATGTCCGGGGACGAAGCAATCATCAGTGGTCAGGTTCGGTGCGAAGCCGGGCGGGTGAGGGTGCAGCTGGAGCGGGAGATCGACCATCCGCCGGAGGCGGTCTGGCGCATGCTCACCGATTCTGTCTGCCTGGCCGACTGGCTGGCACCGGGCACCCTGGAGGCCCGTAACGGCGGGCGGGTGCAGCTGGACTTTGGCAACAGTGGCATGCCCATAGATTGCCGGATCACCGAATGCCGGCCTAACCGCAGGCTTGCCTATTCCTGGAGTTCCGGCGATGCGCCGGAGCGGCCGCTGATCTGGGAGCTTGCGTCGGAAGACACTGGCACCCGCCTGTCACTGACCCTGCTGCTGCCCCAGGACGAGCTGGTGCCCATTGCCTGCGCCGGGTGGGATGCCCATCTGGAAATGCTGCTGGCGGCGCTCGAAGGCATCCGGATCCATTTTCCGGCGAGCCGGTTCCGTCAGGCTCGGGAGGTCTTTCAGGGGTTGCTGGAAGAGGAACTGGCGGCCTGAGCCGCCAGTGATCGGGACGCTCAGCCCTCGCGACCGTCCGGGCGGGGGCTGGCAAGAATGCCGGTGTACCGGTACAGGAACAGCCCGAAGGCTACCAGCCACAGCAGAGTGCTGGTGCCGATACCCGGATGCCACGGAATCACCCCGAAAGCCGTCAATACCCGTATCAGAGCGGCCAGATGGATGGCACAGAACGCCAGCACCATGCCGTTCGGAAGTATCAGCGGTCGGCCGGTATGGCCCAGGGCCACCCGGGCAATCACACCGAGAATGAGGCAGGCTACGGCGCCGGTGCCCGCGGCGTGAGTCCAGGCACTTGAGGGCCAGCTAGCCAGCAGCGAACCGGCCAGCAGGATCAGGGCGACGGGCACCCAGAGTATGGACAGGTGCAGTATCCAGAGCAGAGGTTCTTGCCGGACCAGCCAGCCCTTCCAGCCCGCCAGACGCACCAGCATCAGGCCTGCCGAGATGACCGCCAGAACGCCGGTACCGGTCTGCCAGCCCGAGACCAGAGCGGCCATCAGTGCAATCAGCGTGAAGACGGTTGCCATGTCCAGGGCCGGTACCGTTGTCACTGCCGAGGCATCCAGCCCCCGCTGACGCAGCCAGCCGCCGGTGAAGGCCGGGGTAATCCGGCCACCAATGATGCTGATCAGCGCCATGGCCATGATCAGGGCGCCATAACTGAAGGTCATGTCCAGCCGCGTGACAAACCCGATCTGCATCATCCAGAGCAGTCCGAGTACCACCAGGATAAGCAGTTGCCGTTTCTGGCGGGCTTTCCAGATACGCCAGCCGGCGTCCATCATCACCAGGGGCAGGAAGGCCAGGTTGACGCCCTGTACCAGCCACTCTGGCAGGGCGGCTCCGGTGGCCAGCAGCACACGCCCTGCCAGCCACACGGCCCAGAGCAGCAGCAGAGCGAGACCATGGAGCCGGTTGGTCTGGGTCCAGACACACACGGCGGTCAGCAGAAAGCCGGCAATGGCGGCCGACAGGAAGCCGAACAGCATCTCATGCTGGTGCCAGAGCAGGCCCGGCATGGCCAGAGGCAGCTGGATAACGCCGGTAATCTGCATCACCCACGCGGGGATGGCCAGCAGCGCCAGAAGAGTCATCGACAGGAAGAATATCCGGAACGGGTAGCTGAACAGCTGGCCAACGCTGGCAGCTCCGGATTTATGGACGGAAGGAATGGCCTGCATGGCGGTCTCCGCATATAGATTCATTTAATAAGAATCTTATATGCGGTGACCGTGATTGACCATACCCGGTTCGGGGTATGTGTGCGTACAATGGGCCCATCGTTTTGATTCACAAAGGAATGACAATGAGCGCCTATCTGATACTCAAGCACCTGCACATGACCACGGCCTACCTTACCGTGGTGCTGTTTGCGCTGCGATTACTGCTCGATGCCGTGGGCAGACCCGGTTGGCGGACCACGCCGCTGCGCTGGATCCCCCACGCCAACGATACCATCCTGCTGACGGCGGCCATCGGCCTGCTGTTCGTCACGCCCTGGGTGCCGCTGGTTCACGGCTGGCTGACGGCCAAGATCTTCCTGCTGATCGGTTACATCATTGCCGGTATCTTCGCGCTCAAGCCCTCCCTGGGCATTCCTACCCGGGTAACGGCGGCTGTGGTTGCGCTGGGGCTGGTAACCGGCATTTTCCATCTGGCGATATACAAACCGGTGTTCTGGTAGCCCGGTGTTCTGATAACCCGGTGTTCTGATAACCCGGTGTTCTGATAACCAGGGGCGTCAGTCCCGACGCCCGTTACTCATCTGTTCCGTCAGCGCTGCCAGCTGGTTCTGAACGGCCTGCAGCTGGCGGGCAATCTCGTCCCGCTCATCGTGGGCCTTCTGGGCCTGCTTGGCATTCTGCTCCTCGCTCATCACCTCCAGAATGGCGCCGATCATCATGTTCAGGAAGACGAACGCCGTCAGGAAAATAAAGGTGATGTAGAACAGCCAGCTCAGTGGGTACTGTTCCATGGTGGCGTACATCACGTCCGTCCAGTCCTCGAAGGTCGCCACCCGGAACAGGGTGAGCATGGCAATGGCAACGTCACCCCAGAGCTCCTCGTCCACGCTGGCAAAAAACATGGAGCCCATGGCGGCGTAGATGTAGAAGATGATGAACATCAGCAGGGCAATGTAGCCCATACGCGGGATGGCCTTGAGCAGGGAATTGATCAGGAACCGCAGCTCCGGCACCACCGACACCAGCCGCAGAACCCGGAACACGCGCAATAGCCGGCCCAGCAGCACGGCTTCCGAGTTGTCGAGGGGAATCAGGCTGCCAATCACCACCAGCGTATCGAACAGGTTCCAGCCATCGAACAGGAAGCGTTTCTTGTCGGCGCACACCCCGAAGCGGAACAGGATTTCCACCAGAAAGAAGAGCGTGATCGCGTTGTCCAGCACAATCAGAGACTGCTCCACCAGGGGCGGTACGTCATAGGTCTTGGCACCAATGGTCAGCGCCGAGAGGATGATGATGGCAATCACCACGCCCTGGAACAGTTTGCTGGATTCAATCAGGCGCAGTCTCTCGAAACTGGAGGCTGGGTTCAGTTGGGACGACATGACAGCTTACGACCTCGGATCAATCAGGGAGGCGGCAATTCTAAAACGCCCTCATTACGAAGGATAGCGGTAGGCCAGATTCTCACGGGCACCGGAAGTATCTCCGGGCAAGGCGACCAGACCCAGGATTGCCTGCCACTCCTGCTCGCTCACCGGCATCACCGACAGCCGTGAGCCTTTCTTTACCAGCGGCAAATCCGCCAATGCCGGCAGCGTTTTCAGCTCGGTCAGCGGAATGACTCGGGGCAGCTTCCTGACATGGCGCATGCCAACGGCGGTCCACCTGGGATTGTCGCGGCGGCTCTTGCCGTCGTGGTAGGGAGAGTCCGGGTCAAACTGGGCAGGGTCCGGGTACGGGCCCTGTACCACGCGCACGATGCCGGCCACGCCAATGTGCCTGCAGCTGGAGTGGTACAGCAACACCTCATCACCCTCGGCCATCTGTCTCAGAAAGTTCCGGGCCTGGTAGTTGCGTACGCCGTCCCAGGGGATCACTGCCTGCGGATCGGAGGCAAAATCGTCAATGCCACACTCGTCCGGTTCGGATTTAACAAGCCATTTTGCCATTCTGGTTCCCCGGGGTCTGGTTGGATAGCGCAACGTTGCCTGCGATTATACGAAAAAAGCCCCGGCATGCGGGGCAGTGAGGCGCAATCAAAGGGATTGAGGCGTTGTCAGTGCCCGGCGTCGGCTGGCGATGCCAGGGGATCGGCGGTTTTTTTCCGGTTCAGCGGGTAGAACAGGTGGGGCGAGGACAACTCCGGCAGATCGGTACGCTCCTCGTTGGCAGCCCATTCCTCACGCTCGGCAGACCGGATGGCGTAATGCATCCAGGCCAGCGCAGCGGCGACAATCACGAACATCAGCATGAAGCAGCTCTGCCAGATGCCGGTCAGGTCGTTGAGGGCACCAAAGGTCAACGGCAGGATGAAGCCACCAAGCCCGCCGATCATGCCAACCACCCCACCTACGGCACCCACGTGTTTGGGGTAGTACACCGGGATGTGCTTGTACACCGCGGCCTTGCCGAGCGACATGAAAAAGCCAAGGATGAAAATCAGGGCCACGAACATCGGCAGATTCATGGCCAGGGTGAAGCGGATGTCGCCATCAATGCCCTGCACCACGTAGTCGGTGGGCGGATAGCTGAGCAGGAAGGTGCACACCACCGAGGCTCCGAACGTCCAGTACATCACCCGACGGGCGCCGAAACGGTCTGACAGCCAGCCGCCGAGAATCCGGAACAGGGAGGCGGGAATGGTGTAAAGGGCGGCGATGATGCCGGCCGTCTTGATATCCAGGCCGTACACGCCGATCAGGAAATGCGGCAGCCACAGTGCCAGGGCCACAAAGGCCCCGAACACGAAAAAGTAGTAGAGGGCAAACCGCCAGACCCTCAGCTCCCGCAACGGTTCCATCTGCTCCATGAAGGATTTGGATCGGGCACCGGCCCGCTCCGCCGCCAGCGGATCTTCCTTCGCCAGCAGGATGAACACCAGCCCCATGACGGCCAATACCGTTGCATAGATCTGCGCCGTGCTTTCCCAGCCAAAGGCGACCAGCAGGAACGGCGCCCCGAAGTTGGTGACCGCCGCCCCCACGTTGCCCGCACCGAAGATACCCAACGCCGTGCCCTGTTGCTGGGGCTCGAACCAGGCGGCGGTGTAGGCCACACCCACGATGAAAGCGCCGCCAGCCAGGCCCACGCCGAGGGCGCCCACCAGCAGCATGAGGTAGGTGGTGGCAAAGGTCAGCAGGTAAACGCAGGTTGCGGTGGTGAGCATCAGAATGCCGAACACCCAGCGCCCGCCGTAGCGATCGGTCCAGATGCCCAGAAACAGTCGGCTGATGGAGCCGGTGAGGATCGGGGTGGCCATCAGCAGCCCCAGCTGGGTATCGGACAATCCCAGATCCTCACTGATGCGGATGCCGATGATCGAGAAAATCGTCCACACCGCAAAGCAGAGAGTAAAGGCAAACGTGGACAGGCCGAGGGCTCGGTGTTGCTCGGTTTTCGACGGGCTGGTGGCCATGTTTCCCCTCCTTCCGGAAATCGGTTGGGCGCTGTGTGACACCGCCTCTTTACGCTACCAAATCCGACGCCCGGCGGTGCGGGGCATTGGAGGTACCTCCTGCAGGGGGCAAGGGTGGTAGGTGCCTGGCCAGGTTTGGTGGGTAGGGGATAGATGGTTGATTTCTCTGGTGGGGTAGGCGTCACCAGGGTTGATTTACGTCAATTATGGGCCGCACCGGAGTGTGGGCTAATGCTGACGGATATCAATCGAACGGGCGCTGGGAGCGCCCCCGGAGAACCCACCCATGAAAATCATGATTGCCTACGATGGTTCGCGCAATGCCAGGCTGGCCCTGGCCCAGACCCTCACCATGTTCCGTGATCTCACGCCGGTGATCACCCTGGTGGCCGTGGCTGAGAACCCCCGGGACATTACCGCCGGCAACGAAGACCTGTTCCAGCAGGAAGTGAGCGAGCTTAAACAGTTTCTCGCCGAGGCCCTGGAAGTTTGCCAGCAGGAGAACGTCTCCGCCGAGACCATGCTGCTGGAGGGTGATGCCCGCAAGATGCTGCTGTTCGCGGCCGAGAAGAAGATCCACCCGGACATGCTGGTGATTGCCCGCCACAGCCACGAGCCGGACGGCGGCTTTATTGCCCGCTCACTGACCCATTTTGTGGACGAACTGGATTACATGACCTTCGGCAGCGTGAGCTCCTTCCTCGCCCGCCGGATCCAGTGTCCGCTCCTGATTCTGCCCAGCCGCTGAGCCCGGGCATCACCTGTTTCTGTATCTGATAGCCCAGGGAGGCTGACATGAAAGTCGCTGACGTTTTCCACGTCCGTAATCCGGAGATCAGGGCGTTGCACCTGACCTGGATTGCATTCTTCATTACCTTCTACGTGTGGTTCAACATGGCGCCGCTCGCCTCGAGCATGCTCAAGAGCGTCGACTGGCTGACCGCCGATGACCTGCGCCTGTTTGCAATCAGCAACGTGGCGCTGACTATCCCCGCGCGCATCATTGTGGGCATGGCCCTGGACCGTTTCGGCCCGCGTCGGGTGTTCTCGGTACTGATGGTGCTGATGGCCATTCCGGCCCTGGTGTTTGCCTTCGGCAATACCATGACCCAGCTGCTGGTCAGCCGCCTGGTGCTCAGCTCCATTGGCGCCAGCTTCGTGGTCGGCATCCACATGACTGCCATGTGGTTCAAACCCAAGGACATCGGCTTCGCCGAGGGTTTCTACGCCGGCTGGGGCAACTTCGGTTCCGCCGCAGCGGCCATAACCCTGCCCACCATCGCCCTGCACATGTACGGTGGGGAAGACGGCTGGCGCTGGGCCATTGCCCAGAGTGCGATTGTGATGGCCGCCTACGGGGTGTACTACTGGTTTGCCATTACCGACGGCCCTGCCGGTACCGTGCACCGCAAGCCGCGTAAGGCAGTGGCGCTGGAAGTGAGCAGCTGGGGCGACATGATCAAGCTGATCCTGTGGACCATTCCGCTGGTGGGCGTGCTGGCGATCCTGGTGTGGCGTATCGAGAACATGGGCTACCTGAGCCCCACCGGCGCCGCGCTCTGCTACGCAGTCATCGTGGCCATAGTGACCTACCAGATCATCCAGATCCTGCGGGTGAATGTGCCCATCCTCAAGAAGGGCGTGCCGGAAGATGACAAGTACCCGTTCAACAGCGTAGCGGCGCTCAACAGCACCTACTTTGCCAACTTTGGTGCCGAGCTGGCGGTGGTATCCATGCTGCCCATGTTCTTCGAGGAAACCTGGAGTCTGAGTGCCACCGCCGCCGGCCTTATTGCCGCTTCCTTTGCCTTCGTGAACCTGGTGGCACGGCCCATGGGCGGGCTGGTATCCGACCGCCTGGGCAACCGCCGGTTCGTGATGCTCAGCTACATGTTCGGCATTGCCGTGGGCTTCGGATTGATGGGGCTGCTTAACTCCAACTGGCCGTTGATCATCGCAGTGGCCATCACCGTGTTCACTTCCTTCTTCGTGCAGGGAGCCGAGGGCGCCACTTTCGGCATCATCCCCTCCATCAAGCGGCGCCTCACCGGCCAGATTTCCGGCATGGCCGGCGCCTACGGCAACGTGGGTGCGGTGGTGTACCTGACCATCTTCACCTTCGTTACCCCCAACCAGTTCTTCTATATCATCGCCGGCGGCGCCTTCGTCAGCTGGTTGCTGTGTATCCTGTGGCTGAAAGAGCCCGAGAGCGGATTCTCCGAGGAATACCATGTGTCTTCGGTGGATCTGCAGATCGAGGAAGAGGAACGCCGCCGGCAGGCCGCTGCAACCGCCTGAACCCATACTGCAAGAGTGCCCGCCCGGAGCGATCCGCGCGGGCTTTTTTGTGGGCGGGACAAACACTGGTCCCCATGGCACTATCCTCCTGAAATAGTGGCAGGAAGAGGGAACAGGGATGGCACGGATACATGTGTCTAAAAAGGAACGCCGGGTAATCAGTCGGGCGATTGATGAGTGGCAGGCCCAGGGGCTCTTAAACTCGGCCGAGGCCGATAGCCTGGGAGGCTCGCTGGAGGTTCAGGTCCTGGACTGGCGGCGTGTGGCCCGTTACGCGCTGTGGGTAGCGATCGCATGCACGCTGGTGTCGATCTCGGCCGTTCTGGCCGATGAGTGGCTGGTTGGTCTTTTTGAACGCATCTTCTCGGCTTCCGCCTGGGTCAAGTGCCTTCTTTTCGTGACCATTGCTGCCCTGTGTTTCGGTGGTGGGCTGAAGCGAAAGCATCGGCGGCCTGAACGAACCTTCACCAACGAGGCCCTGTTCTTTTTCGGCGTGGTCGCCACCGCCGCCGCCATTGCTTTCCTGGGTGAGGCCATCAGTACCGGATCGGATCACTTCTCACTGCTGTTGCTTCTGGCAGCGGTGCTGTATGGACTGCTGGGGCTCTGGTTCCCCTCCACCCTGGTGTGGGTATTCTCCCTGCTGTCACTGGGCAGCTGGTTCGGCGCCGAAACGGGCTATCTCTCGGGCTGGGGCGCTTACTACCTGGGCATGAACATGCCACTGCGTTTTGTGTTCTTCGGTCTTGCCCTGTTGCTTGCGGGCAGCTGGCTGTTCACCCGTTGGCGGGAGCGTCGGTCGTTCCTGGCACCCACCAGGGCCATCGGTCTGCTGTATCTGTTTATCGCTCTGTGGATCATGTCGATTTTCGGCAACTACGGCGATCTTGAAAGTTGGGAACGCGCTGGACATCTGGTGCTGTTGCACTGGTCGGTACTGTTCGGGCTGGCTGCCATTGCCGCCATCTATCACGGATTGCGGTACGACGATGGCATGACCCGCGGGTTCGGTCTCACTTTTCTGTTCATCAACCTTTACACCCGCTTCTTCGAGTATTTCTGGGATGAAACCCACAAGGCTATCTTCTTTGGCATTCTGGCGGTGAGCTTCTGGTATCTGAGCAGTCGTGCAGAGAGGATATGGAGGCTGGAGCTCCTGGCCCGTCGTGAGGTCGGAACCGGGAATAAAAGCCGGTCAGAGGTGTAAAAAGGCCTCCCGGAGGAGGCCTTGTTGAGGTTTGCGGTCGACTATCCAGGATCAGGGGTTTTTGATGTATGCGTTCCGACGCAGGTAGAACCACCAGTTCACCAGCAGGCACACCGCGTAGAACACCGCAAATCCATACATGGCCACTTCCGGTGTGCCGGCCTGGATTTCCTGGCCCATCACCCTGGGTGCAATGAAGGCGCCGTAGGCGGCCACTGCGGAGGTCCAGCCCAGCACCGGGCCTTTCTGCTGCTGGTCGAAGATCACGCCTATGCTGCGGAAGGTGGAGCCGTTGCCAATGCCGCTGGCGGCAAACATCACGATGAACAGGATCAGGAACAGCGCAAAGTAGCTGTTCGGGTCGGTTGAGTTGTAGGCCAGCATCATCACGTAGCCGGTGGCCACGGAAGCACCGACCATCACCAGTGAGATAATCTGGGTCACGATAGAGCCACCGAGCTTGTCGGAGATCCAGCCGCCCACCGGGCGAATCAGTGCGCCCACGAACGGCCCCATCCAGGCCCAGGTCAGGGCACTCGGGGCATCCGGATTGACCACACGAGTCATCGCGCCATCCGCACCCACTTCCATCATGTTGCCGAAGATGACGCTGATGGACAGTGGCAGGGCGGCGGAGAAGCCGATGAACGAGCCGAAGGTGAGGATGTACAGCACGGTCATGGACCAGGTGTGCTTGTTGCTGAAAATGGCAAACTGCTTCTGGATGTTTGGTTTGATATCACCCGGAATCAGGCGCAGCAGCACCAGGGTGAGGATGATGGTTAGCGGCAGTGCCAGCCACATGTTCATTACGCTGAGCGCCCACACGCCAGCCAGGGAAGTCAGCAGGCCAACCCCGTAGAGTCCCAGGATCTTGGCGAATGCAGAGGCCGGATTGCCCGGATTGGGAGTCACCACTTTCAGGTTGTTCATGCCGAACCAGCCGGCAAAGGCCAGGGGAATCAGGAACACCAGCCAGATGAAACCGGCATTCTGGATCCAGGTGTCGGTGCCGGCCTCAATGCGGCCGATCAGGGTGCCGCTGGGGCTTTGAAGTTGCATCGGATCCCCGGCCAGGGCGCCGAAGATACCCACCGTCATCACCAGCGGGATCAGGATCTGCATGGTGGTTACGCCGAAGTTGCCGAGCCCGGCGTTCATGCCCAGGCCATAACCCTGTTTGCTCTTCGGATAGAAAGCACTGATGTTACTCATGGAGCAGGCAAAGTTGCCGCCGCCAATGCCGGACAGCAGGGCGAGGGCCTGGAACACGATAAACGGCGTATCCGGGTTCATCAGGGCAATACCGGTGCCGGCCGCGGGTATCATCAGCAGGGCGGTGGTCAGGAAAACGGTGTTGCGCCCGCCGGCAATCTTGATCATGAAGGATGCCGGGATCCGCAGGGTGGCACCGGACAGACCGGCGATGGCAGAGAGCGTGAACAGCTGCTCGATGCTGAACGGAAAGCCCAGATTTTTCATCTGGGTGGTGATCATCCCCCACATCAGCCAGATGGCAAAGCCCATCAGCAGGCTGGGTATGGAGATCCACAGGTTGCGGGAGGCAATGCGCTTACCCTCCCGTTGCCAGAAGTCTTCGCTTTCGACATCCCAGTGTTCGATGTCGGCGTTTATCCTTGTTTTGTCGCCGACGGGTGCGGCGCTCGCGGTACTGTTGGCCATGATGTGTGCTCCTCAGTTTGCCTGGCCCCGGCACCCGGATGAGGGGTGTGAGGCTTTGCGCCATTGTGCAAAGCAGTAACGGGGAGCATGCTTGATATTTCTCAAGGACAGAATCCTGGCGCACGGGTCGCAGTTTCCAGTTCCCGTCAAACCTTGGGTTTGGCCTTGTAAAGCTGTTTAAAATCAGATGGATGCGTTCGAGATAATCCGAAGTGGGTAGTCGGGAGGGGCGTTGGCGCAGTGGAGGTAGCCAATCATTTCCGGGGTTCGCCCGCCCGCTTGCTCAAGGTCATGCCGGTTTCTTGACCGGTCCGGGGCGGAGGGCTATCACTGACAATAACGTTGGTTCCACTGTGTCAGTGGACCGTGGATGTCGGATGATGCGAGGTGGATTATGAATATGAACCAGTTGGCCCGTTTACCGTTTTCCGGGAACGGTGCCTGGTCTGAGCTTCGGCGCCTGAACCTGTCCATCCCCTTCCTGGCATGGGTGGTCGTTGTGCCCCTGTCGTTCCTGCCGCCGGTGCTGCTGTACTACGCCGGCACCCACTACGGTGATGCGTTTATCGACGGTTTCGGCGACAAGCAGTGGCGCTTTATCACCACCATCCTGTTCCTGGCCGAGTTACTCACCTTCTTTGTGATGGGGTGGCTGATTCACGCGGTCATGGACAGCCACAATCTGGAGGTCAGTTACCAGGACAGTTACCTGCTGGCGGCCATCGCTCCGCTGCCGTTGTGGCTGTCGTCTCTGGCCCTGCTGGTGCCGTATCTGGCGGTCAGCGTGGTGGCGGTTTTCGCCGGGCTGTTCCTGTCCTGCGCGCTGGTGTACCAGGGCTTGCGATCCATCTGCAAGCGCAGGGACAACGACATTGAAGTCATGTCTGCCACCTACACCATCATGGCGGCTGCACTGTTGGCCTGGGGGTTGTTGATGGCGACGGTCTGGGCGTTCTGAGCGACGCTGCCCGGTCAGGCGGTGTAGGGCAGAACCCCGAAATAGATGGCGCTGAAGTGGCAGGCGCTGCCGCCGATCACGAACAGGTGCCAGACGGCGTGCATGTAGGGAATGCGGTCGGCCAGGTAGAACGCCACTCCGGCGGTGTACACAACGCCACCGGCAATGGTGAGGTTCAGGGCGGTTTCGCTCAGGCTTGCGACCAGATCCGAAGAAGCAAAGGTGATCAGCCAGCCCATGGCGATGTAGATGCCCACCCGTGCGAGCTTGAATCGGTTCTTGAAAATCACCTTCAGCACCACGCCGGTAATGGCCAGCGACCAGATCACGGCGAACAGCGTCCAGCCCACGGTTCCGCGCATGTTCACAAGCAGAAACGGGGTGTAGGTACCGGCGATCAGCAGGAAAATGGCGCAATGGTCCAGGGTCTTGAATGCGCGTTTGAGCTCTGGCCGCCTGGCTCCGTGATAAAGGGCTGAGGCCAGATACAGCAACACGAGGGAAGCCCCGAAAATACTGAAGCTGACAATCTTCCAGACGTCGCCAACTTCACTGGCGCCAACGATCAGCGCCACCGTGCCGATGACGCTCAGCACAGCGCCGAGCCCGTGGGTGGCACTGTTCAACCACTCCTCAATTCGGTGGTGAACGGTCTGCGCCTGGGCCTCTGATGCGGTCATTGGGTTGGTCTGCGTATTGGACATGCCGCTAACATACTTGAGCGTACACGTGTACGCAACAGCTCTGCATGAACATCCTGTGATCCCGTTCAGAAAAACTGAATGACCTGTCTGAAAACTTCCGATTTCACACCGGTCCGGTGCCGGTTAGCATGCGTAATACCACACAGACAAAGGAGGTTTACCCCATGGCAAAAGTACTCGTGCTTTATTACTCCATGTATGGCCACATCGAAACCATGGCCAATACCGTTGCCGAGGGCGCCAAGGCAGTTGCCGGCGCCGAAGTAACCGTCAAGCGTGTACCCGAAACCATGGCGGACCAGGCGCTCCTGAATGCCGGTGGCAAGGCCGATCAGCAGGCGCCCGTGGCAGACCCGAAGGAACTGGCCGACTACGATGCCGTCATTTTTGGCACCCCGACTCGATTCGGCAATATGGCTGGGCAGATGCGGACCTTCCTGGACCAGACCGGAGGGCTGTGGGCCGAAGGCAAGCTGCACGGAAAGGTGGCCAGTGTGTTCACCTCTACCGGCACCGGCGGTGGCCAGGAGCACACCATCAGTTCCTTCTGGACTACTCTGGCCCATCACGGCATGGTGCTTGTGCCCCTGGGCTACGGCATTCCGGAATTCTTCGATATTTCGGAGGTAAATGGCGGTACGCCCTACGGTGCCTCTACCATCGCTGGTGGGGACGGTTCACGCCAGCCCAGCGAGAAGGAGCTGGCAATTGCCCGTTACCAGGGCCGGCATGTGGCGGAGCTGGCTGTGAAGCTGCACGGCTGAGAGCCGCGGCAGGCAGATTTTGATTAAGCGTTGAGCGTTTTGGGCAGCAGGTTTGTACCTGCTGCCCTTTTTTATGGCGGTTCAGGCGCCGGGTTTGCGGTTCTGCGCAGCGCTTTTCAGGCGCGAGAAGGTGGCCGGAACCACGCCCAGCCAGGAGGCAAGCTGGTTGTCCGGTACCCGCTTTACCAGCTCCGGGTATTCCTCCAGCAGCAGTCGGTATCGCTCCCGGGCGGGCATGGTGTGCTTGCGGAATTCCCGCATGCTGGTGAGTTCAGCCAGCTCCTCGGTGAGCACCAGGGCAAAGCTCGGCCACAGTCCCTCGCCGTGGGACTGGATCGCGGAGCGAAAGGCGGAAAAATCGGCCACCCAGACGGTAACCGGTGTTGTGCTGGTCAGGCACAGGGTATTGCGCACGGTGCGGGTACGGCCAAACACGGGCCAGACCATATCCCCTTCGGAAAAGAAATGGTGGATTGATATCTTGCCGCCCGGTGATTCCCGGTACAGGCGCATGATGCCGTACTGGATCAGGTATACGCTGGCCCAGGGAGTGTCGTGTTTCTCCAGGGTAACCTCGGGCTCCACGCGACGCTGATGGAACAGGCGGGTCAGGTCCGCCAGGAATCGGGCGTCGGGCTCATTTTCATGGCCGGACAGGCGAATGCCGAAAATCCGGCTCAGCCCGTTCAGCAGAGCCGTCGATTGCGGGGCCGCATCCTGCGTCACGATGTCCTCGCGCTTCTCTCCGAGCATGCAGGGCGCGGAGGAGACGTCTGGCCGGAGGATGCTGTTCATGGCGTAACCCCTGTTATGAGTATCCGCGTGATTATGGTATTAATCACGCATCTTTTGAAATGACTTAAATCATTAAGGGTTTTCCACTCCTTCGATATGGCCGCCGCACTCGCACTTTTCTTCAAGCTGATTCCCCTCTACATCACGGTGGCCCTCGGGTGGGTGGCCGGTCGCTATCTGCAGGCCAGTGGTCGCCACATCGCCGGCATCATGCTGTACATCGTGACACCCTCGGTGGTGTTTTCCGGTGTTATGGCGGCGCCGCTGTCGCCAGAGGTCATCGTCCTGCCATTCCTGGTATTCGGCCTCTCCTCGCTTCTTGGGTATGTCCAGCTGAAGCTGGCCAGGCGGGTTCTGCATGATGGCAGCGCCAACATCATTCCTCTCTGTGTCGGCTCTGGCAATACCGGCTACTTTGGTGTGCCGGTCGCGCTGTTGCTGTTCGGTGAAGAGGGCCTGGGCCTGTACATCGTGTGCATGCTGGGCACCACATTGTTCGAGAATTCCGTGGGGTTTTACCTCGCGGCCCGGGGCCGCTACAGCATCAAGGATGCGCTCTGGCGGGTGCTGAAACTGCCGTCGGTGTACGCGTTCCTGGCCGCGGTAGCCCTGAATCTCGCCGGAATCGGCATTCCGGACATCTTTGTGCCGCTGTTCGAGAATCTCCGGGGCGCCTACAGCGTACTCGGCATGATGATCATCGGCATGAGCATCACCAGCTTTCGCGGGCTGGCGGGCAACGTCCGCTTCACCGCCCTGGCCTTTTTCGGCAAGTTTGTGGTCTGGCCCCTCGTAGCCATTGTGTTCTGGTGGCTCGATGCCAACCTGCTGGGCATCTACGAGCCCGCGGTGCACAAGGCCATGTTCCTGATTGCCATCACCCCCATCGCCGCCAATACGGTGGTCATTGCCACCCTGCTGGATACCTCACCAAGGCAGGCAGCGGGCACGGTTTTGCTCACCACGCTGTTCGCCCTGGCGTTTATTCCGGTCATGATCTCGGTGGCTTTCTAGCGGGTACGGGGAGCCGCTGGCTCCGTCCCCCCGGTCGCTTCAACGGCAGCGTTGCGTGCTTCGGCGATGTCAGTGCGGGCATGGCGCACCACGCTCACGCCGGCGGTAATGGCCAGGGTGCCCATGACAGCGGCAACGGCCAGGTCCGGCCAGGCGGTGCCGGTGCCAAATACGCCAAGTGCTGCTGCCATCACGGCCAGATTGCCGATGGCATCGTTGCGGCTGCACAGCCAGACCGAACGCATGTCTGAGTCCCCGCTCCGGAAACGGAACAGCATGATGGCTACGCCCACGTTCGCCAGCAGCGCCACGAGGCCAACCACGCCCATGGTCATCGGCTCGGGCGTGGTGCCGGATTCAAGCACATAAAGGGCACGGGCCCAGACCACCACACCAAATGCTGCCATGGTCAGGCCCTTCACCATGGCTGCGCGGCCACGCCACAGCATGCCCATGGAGAGCACGGCCAGGGACAGGATGTAGTTGGCACTGTCGCCGAAAAAATCGATGGCGTCGGCCATCAGCGACACTGAGCCCGAGGACAGGCTGGCAATTCCTTCCACCAGGAACATGGCCAGATTGATCCACAGGGCAAACCAGAGCGCCCGGCGAAACTCCGGGGCGGGGGATTTGGGTTCGGGGGCGGAGCAGCTGCACGCCATAGACACCTCCTTCAAACTGGATGGCTCTATTAAAAACCCTGTAGTTACTACAGGGTCAACCCGTTTGAAACGGAGTTGACTCGGGTTCAGCCCTGGCCGGGCCCGTGGGTGCCAGGTACGTGGTTGTGATGATCGTCGGTGCGGGGCGTTTCGAACTCGGTGCTGAGACCGTCAAGAATGCCGCATTCCCTGACCGTGCCGGCATCGGAGCAGGCTGCCTGGAGCCGTACCAGGGTCTCCTCAAGGCTTGCCAGCTCCTTGAGCCGCTCGCGCACGTGTACAAGATGGCGGGCCAGAAGGGCATCCACTTCGCTGCAGTCGGCCTCCGGCTGTTCGGCCAGGCGAATCAGTTCCCGGATCTCCTCCTGGGCCATATCCAGGTTGCGGCAGCGTTTGATAAACAGCAGCCGGTCGAGGTGGGGCTGGCGGTAGGCGCGATAACCGCTGGTGTCCCGGTCTGGTTCCGGCAGCAAACCAATCTTCTCGTAATAGCGGATGGTTTCGACCGGAATGGCCGTCGCTTTTCCAAGTTCGCCGATTTTCACTGGCTCTTACCCCCCAGAGTTTCCGGGAAAATGGACCCTGGCCTTGAGGCCTCCGATGGCACCAGAGGTGAACTCCAGCGTACCACCATATCGCTCGGTGATCTCCCGGGCGATGGCCAGGCCCAGGCCGTGTCCCGGTGTCTGCTCGTCCAGGCGCACCCCCCGGGTACCCAGGGTGGGCAGCAATTCCCGGGGTGCCCCGGGGCCATCGTCTGCCACCGTGATGGTCAGCCCGTCAGCATCCTCCTTCAGGCCCAGTTCGACCACCGTGTTGGACCATTTGCCGGCATTGTCCAGGAGGTTGCCCATCACTTCGTTCAGGTCGTGCTCCTCGATCGGCCAGCGCCGTTCTTCGGTGAGCAGGGTGGACATTTCAAAGGATTTGGCCGGGTACAGCCGGCCCAGCATCCACAGGAGATCGCGAGCCTGTTTGAGCGGGTAGGCGCTTTTGCCGACCTGCGGCCCGGCGAACCGGCTTCGGCGCATTTCAGCCTCAAGCTGCCTGTCGATGTCGCTGAGCCGGGCCGCCATTTGCTGCCTCAGGTCGTGGGTCAGAGGTCGGTCGTCGTCTTCCAGTATCTGGCGAACGGCGGCAATGGGCGTTTTGACGCTGTGGGAAAGGTTGGCCAGCGCATCCCGTGAACGCTCCAGGCGCTGGTCCAGCGAATCCAGCAACTGGTTGAGCTGAACCACCAGCGGGTGGAATTCCTCCGGTGCCTGGACATCAATGCGCGAAACCTCGCCGTCCTGCAGCCGTTTCAGGGTGGCTTTCAGGGACACCACGGGGCGCATCGACAGTGAGATACCAAGCCAGAGCACGCCGACCAGCAGCAGAATCAGTAGCAGGGAGACAATCGCGGTCCAGAGGTGGAGCTCCGCCTGGCTACGCTGCAGGGCGTCCAGGTCTTCGGACACGACCACCACAATCGGAATGCCGTCCACCGTAAAGGAGTCGCGATAGGCCAGGATGTCCGAGGGCAGGTTGTCCCCGCCAGGGCCGCTGACATGCACGGAACCGTCCGAGCCGGATGCGACCAGGGGCATCAGCAGCGGCGCCCAGCTTTCAGGCGACATCAGGGTGCGGGAGGGCGAATGGATCGCGAAGGCGTGGTGAAACACTTCCTGAAAGTAGTCGCCGGTCTGGAGTGTGTCCAGCTGGCCGCCGGAGTCGCGGATCTGGTGTTCGAGAAAGGCGACCTCGTCTTTCAGTCGGGTTTCCACGAAGGCCCGGGACATTCGGTCGAGAAGAAGGCCATGGACCAGCCAGGCAATGGCCATGAGGGTAATGCCCGCCGGCAGGAGCAGGGCCAGCAATGTGCCCTTGATGGATACCGGTTTGCTAAACCACGTCATTGAACAGATAACCCTGGCCGCGCCGCGTTGAAATGGTGTCGCTGCCAACGAGTTTACGGAGTCTGCGGATGTAGGCCTCGATAACGTTGTCGCTGGGCGTTTCGTTCAGGTTGTACAGCTGCTCCATGAGCTGTTCTTTGGAGAACACCTGGCCGGGCCGGCTCATCAGGCACCGCAACAGTCGGAACTCGGTGCCGGTCAGGCTGTGTTCTGTGCCGTCGGCCAGTTTCAGGCTCTGGCGATTTTCATCCAGTTCCAGGTCGCCGGCCCGGACCACGGCCTGCACCCGCCCCTCGCTCCGCCGGACAATGGCGTTGAGGCGGGCAATCAGTTCCTCCGACTGGAAGGGTTTGGCGAGGTAATCGTCGGCACCGGCTTTCAGGCCGTTTACCTTGTCTTGCCAGTCACCCCGGGCCGTGAGAATGAGCACCGGAAAGTCGATGCCGTTGGCCCGCCACTTCCGGAGCAGATCCAGCCCGTTGCCGTCTGGCAGTCCGAGGTCCAGGACAATGGCGCGATATTCCTCCTGTTCGGCCAGTGCCAGGGCCTGCTTCACTGTTCGGGTTGAATCCACGCTGAAGCCGGCTTTCTCCAGCTGGCCGGCCAGGCCATCTGCCAGCAGTCGGTCGTCTTCTACAAGCAGTAAGCGCATATGGGCATCCTTCCTGATTGACGTAACGCGGGCGCCATTGTGACGCTGGTACCTGAAACCAGCCTGAACCTTAAAAATTTCGTCATTTTCAGAAAGGATTCAGGTTGGTGGGTAATCGTAACCGTCGATTCTGGATATTGCTCAAGTTTTCGAGCATGCCGTCATTGTGTTCCAAGCCATTATCCCACAGGAGGATACAGGATGAAGCGATTAACAGTTGTAGCAGCGGCAGCGGCCATGACTCTCTCGGCAAACGTGTTTGCGGCCGGTGCCCACAGCGGCGGCCACGGTCATGGTGCCGCCATTGGTGAGCCAGGCAAGGCCTCCCAGGCCAGCCGCACCATCTCCGTTGAGATGCACGACAACTACTACGAGCCAGAAACCATCGAGGTGCAGCCGGGAGAGACCGTGCGCTTCGTGGTGGAAAACAAAGGCAACCTGGTGCATGAGTTCAACCTCGGTACCCCCGAGATGCATGAGGCCCATCAGGAAGAAATGATGATGATGGTCGAGCATGGCGTGATTCAGGGCGGCAAGCTCAATCACGACATGATGAATATGGAGATGGATGGTCACTCCATGAAGCACGACGACCCCAACAGCGTGCTGCTGGAACCGGGCCAGAGCAAGGAAATCGTCTGGAAGTTTACTGAAAAGGCCAACCTTGAATTTGCCTGCAACGTGCCGGGGCATTACCAGGCGGGCATGTACGGCGAAGTGAAATTCAACCAGGCCGTCGCTGAAAAGTAGGGCAGTGGATTCGCGCTGTCGTTTGCGTATCAGAAGAGCGAGTTTCCAGACAAAGGCGTAATCAAGAGTAGTCAATCATGAAGAAAACACTTCTGGCGGGCCTTGCGGCCATGCTGTTGCCGGCCCTTGGCCTGGCAGGCGAGTATAACCTTACGGTCGATCGGGTCACCATCGACACCGGAGAGTTCGTCAAGGAAGGCATCGGATACAACGGGGCCTCGCCCGGCCCCGTGCTGAGGTTCAAGGAAGGCGAAGAGGTGGCCATCAACGTCACCAACAACCTCGACGAGATGACATCCATCCACTGGCACGGCCTCATTCTGCCGTACCAGCAGGATGGCGTTCCAGGCATCAGCTTTCCCGGCATCAAGCCAGGCGAAACCTTTACCTACCGGTTTCCAATCCAGCAGGCTGGTACCTACTGGTTCCACAGCCACTCTGGCTTTCAGGAGCCGGACGGGGCCTACGGTGCCATTGTGATTGAACCCGAGGGTCGGGAGCCTTTCCGGTATAACCGCGAGTACGTCATTCAGCTGACCGACAAGCACCCGCACTCCGGCGATCGCATCATGCGTAACCTGAAGATGATGCCGGACTACTACAACCGCCAGCAGCAGACCGTTGGCGAGTTTTTCTCCGATGCCTCCGAGCACGGTTTCATGAATACCCTGAAGGACCGCCTGGCCTGGGGCGACATGCGCATGATGAAAGCGGATGTGGAAGACCTCCAGGGCTTCACCGGGCTGATCAACGGCAAAGGGCCGGAGCAGAACTGGACGGGCCTGTTCGAGCCGGGTGAGCGCATTCGCCTGCGCTTCATCAACTCCTCTGCCATGACCTATTTCGACATCCGCATTCCCGGCCTCGATATGACCGTGGTACAGGCCGATGGCAACAACGTGCAGCCGGTTACCGTGGACGAGTTCCGCATCGGCGTGGCGGAAACCTACGACGTGATCGTGCGTCCGAAAGACGCACAGGCCTACACTATCTTTGCCGAATCCATGGGCCGTTCGGGTTTTGCCCGGGCAACGCTGGCGCCTGAGGAAGGTATGGCAGGGGTCGTTCCGCCGCTGCGCGAACCGTCACGGCTGACCATGGCAGACATGGGCGGCATGCACGGCATGGACCACGGCGGTATGCACGGTATGGATCACGGCGATATGGCCGGTATGGACCACTCCGGAATGGAAGGTATGGATCACTCGAACATGGCCAGCATGGATCATTCCAACATGAAGGGGATGGATCATTCGAATATGAAGGGAATGGACCACTCCAGCATGAAGGGTATGGATCACTCGAATATGGAAGGCATGGATCACTCCGGCATGGCGGGAATGGATCATGGTGCCATGGGACAGAAGGCGCCCAGCGATCCCTTCTATGCCAAGGGCAGTGGCCTGGTGCCAGTCGCAGCCAACGGTGGCAAGTTCCTTTCATACGCCGATCTGCGTGC
Source organism: Marinobacter sp. E2 (assembly GCF_055755345.1). Taxonomy (NCBI): domain Bacteria; kingdom Pseudomonadati; phylum Pseudomonadota; class Gammaproteobacteria; order Pseudomonadales; family Marinobacteraceae; genus Marinobacter; species Marinobacter sp. E2. The sequence goes on along the minus strand of NZ_CM146911.1, from coordinate 3,139,105 downwards.
CCAGAGCCCGCTTTATGAGGACCGTGAGCCGACCCGGGAGATTGAGCTGCGCCTGACCGGCAACATGGAACGCTACACCTGGAGTATCAACGGTGTGAAGTACGAGGATGCTGATCCGATTCGTCTCCAGTATGGCGAGCGGGTGCGCTTCAAGTTTGTCAACGAAACCATGATGACTCACCCCATGCACCTGCATGGCATGTGGTCCATCCTGGATGTTGGCGCAGGCCAGTTCAATCCGGTCAAACACACGATCAGTGTGCAGCCCGGTACCACGGTGTACATGGAAACCGAGGTGGACGAACCCGGCCAGTGGGCATTCCATTGCCACCTTTCCTACCATGCGGCTGCGGGCATGTTCCGGAAAGTGATTGTCGAGGGCGGCCCTGACACCCAGCAGGCCAACAACGATCCGGTCGAGGAAGAAGGGGGAGAGGCATGAGGTATTGTCGATTCCTGACGCTCGGGCTGGTCGGCTCCCTGCTGTTGCCAACGGCAGTGGCAGCCCAGGAAATGATCGAAGACACCACGGCGCGCAAGCAGCCCCTCGCCACCTGGGGTGTTCAGTTCGAAGAACTGGAGTATCGCTACAGCGATTCGGATGAGGAGTTGGGTGTCTGGAAGTCCGATGTCTTTTACGGCACCGACGAGCTGAAATTCCGCTGGCTCAGCAAAGGCGAATACGCCATCGAGGAGCAGGCCTACGAGGGCCTGGAAAACCAGCTGGTGTTGCAAACGCCCATCTCTGACTTTTTCGATGCCAAGGCGGGCGTGCGGTTCGATACACCTGAAGGGCCGGACCGTACCTATGCCGTGCTGGGTGTAACCGGCCTGGCCCCCCAGTGGTTCGAGGTGGACGCAAACCTGTACGTCAGTGATGAAGGTGACGCTTCGGCGGAGCTGGACGCCGAGTACGAACTGCTGCTCACCAACCACTGGATCCTGTCCGCCGCCCTGGATGCCACCGTGGCCTTCAGCGAGGATCGGGAAATCGGGCTGGGTAAAGGCCTGAGCTCCACGGAAGCAGGGCTTCGGCTGAGCTACGACCTGATCGACCGTGCCGTGTCTCCCTACATCGGCGTGGTGCATGAGCGCAAATACGGTGATACCGCCGATTTTGCGGAAGCAGAGGGCGGTAGCACGGAAGACTGGTTCGCGGTGATTGGCGCCCGGATCGCATTCTGAGCGTCGTGTTGAAGAACCCGGGCATAATCGCCCGGGTTTTTTTATTGAATATTTGATTCACCTCAAATCTGTATGGTTCTGGCGGTCGTTTTCAGCCGCAATTCAGGAAGTGATGATGTAATGGCTCTGAAGTCACCCAACGGCGAGGTGAAATCAGATGGCCAAAGTACACAAAGCAAGTATTTCAGGTGCCTTTCTTCAGCGCCGGACCCTGCCCCTCGAGGGGTTGCCGGAATCCGCATGGGACGACCTTCTGGAAGATCTGAATCATCATCCGTGCGTGGATCATGCGGAACGCAAGTCGGCAGACCGCTTGCAGGTCGCCTATGACGCGAGTCACTGGTCCACCGACGAATTGTTGGTGTTTGTTGCCGAGCGGGGCGGTCGGCTGAAGAACAGCTGGTGGGTCAGGCGTAAGCTGGCCTGGTACCGCTTCACCGATGACAACGTGCGAGCGAATGCCCAGCATCAGCCTTTCTGCTGTTCCAAGATACCACCCATGAAACGGAAGTAACGGGAGACTGGATGTCGCAAACACAGGACAGAACGACGCACTACCAGCAAGGGAGCCTCTCGCTGCCGGGGACCGTGATGCTTGGCACAGGCGTGATGATCGGCGCGGGCATTTTTGCCCTGACCGGACAGATGGCGCAGATGACAGGAGCGCTGTTTCCACTTGCGTTCCTGGCGGCTGCGCTCATTGTAGGATTCAGTGCCTATTCCTACATCAAGATATCCAACACCTGGCCTTCTGCCGGGGGCATCGGCATGTACCTGCACAAGGCCTACGGCAACCGCCTGCCGACTGCCTTTAACGCATTGCTGATGTACTTTTCAATGGTGATTGCGCAGAGTTTTCTCGCCCGCACCTTCGGCTCCTACACCATGCAGCTGTTCGGAGGTGACGACAGTGGTCGAATGGTTCCGGTTCTCGGCGTATCGCTGATTCTCGCAGCGTTCCTGGTGAATCTGATGGGCAACCGGTTGATCCAGGGGGTTGCTTCCTTTATCGGGGTCCTCAAGATCGGCGGTATCCTGGTCTTCGGCCTGGTGGGCGTCTGGATCGCCGACAGTCTGGCGGTGAACTTCTCCAGCGCCGGAGACGCTGGCAGCTTCGGCAACTTTCTGGGCGCCACGGCACTGGGCATACTCGCATTCAAGGGCTTTACCACCATTACCAACAGCGGTTCTGAAGTAAAGGATCCAAAGCGCAACGTTGGCCGCGCCATCATCATATCCATCGTCTCCTGCGTGGTGATCTACACACTGGTGGGCTTTGCGGTGGCCAGTAACCTGTCCCTCGCCGAAATCATCGAAACGAGGGATTACTCGCTGGCGGCTGCAGCAAGGCCCGCGCTGGGCGACTATGGCGTATGGTTCACGGTAGCGATCGCCATGATGGCGACCGCGGGCGGGATACTCGCCAGCATTTTTGCAGTATCCCGCATGCTGGCGATGCTCACTGAAATGAAACTGGTCCCGCATCGCCACTTTGGAATGCCGGGTACGATCCAGAAGCACACGCTGGTCTACACTGTGGTTCTGGGGCTGGTGTTGACGGCTTTCTTCGATCTTTCCCGTATCGCCGCACTCGGTATTGTTTTTTACCTCATTATGGATATTGCGATTCACTGGGGCGTGGTTCGTTACCTGCGTGAGAAGGTAAACGCAAACCTGTGGGTGCCGGTTACCGCTATTCTTCTGGACCTGCTGGTTCTGGGTGGCTTTGTCTGGGTCAAGCTCCACACAGATCCGTTTGTCATTGGGGTCGCCGTGGCAGCCATGAGTGTCATTGCCCTCGCGGAGATGGCCTTTCTTCGGGGAACCGCAGGGGCAACACACTCGGCGGACGAGAAAACCAGCGCGCACCACCATTGACCGGAATTCTTCAGGGAGGTTTTTAACATGATGGACACCGATATGTTCGGAAATACCATGTGGGCGGGACACTGGCTGTGGATGCTGGTGATGGCGATTGTGGTGGTTGTTCCGGTCTGGCGCATCTGCCAGCGCACGGGTTACCCGGGCTGGCTGGGGCTGCTGATCCTGGTACCCCTGATCAATCTTGGTCTACTGTATTTCATAGCCTTTTCCGATTGGCCCGCAGACAGGAAGGAGCGCCAGGATGGCTGAGCATCGGCACGCTCATCACCACAATGATCACGACCACAGTCACCATAACCACGACCACGGCCAGACAGGCGCTGATGCGCACGCCGTGAAGGATCCGGTGTGCGGTATGTCGGTGGACCCGCACAGCGCAGAACATCGCAGCCAGCATGCAGGTCGTACCTGGTATTTCTGCTCGGCGGGCTGTCAGTCGAAGTTCGAGCAGGATCCGGACCGCTACCTTGGGGACAACAACCGCGAGGAAGAGCCGGTTGCGCCAGGCACCATGTACACCTGCCCCATGCACCCGGAAATCCGGCAACAGGGCCCGGGCGACTGTCCGATCTGCGGGATGGCCCTGGAACCTGAGCAGGTCAGCCTGGACGATGGGCCCTCGGAAGAACTCCGGGATATGACGCGCCGGTTCTGGATCGGGCTGGTTCTGACGCTGCCTGTTCTCGTTCTCGAGATGGGTGGGCACCTCACCGGGTTGGATCACATCGTACCGCCGCAAATGTCCAACTGGATCCAGTTGGTGCTGGCAACGCCCGTCGTCCTGTGGTGTGGCTGGCCCTTTTTCGTGCGCGGCTGGAAATCGGTGGTTAGCCGTAACCTGAACATGTTCACGCTCATTGCCATCGGTACCGGTGTTGCCTTGATATACAGCCTGGTGGCAACCCTGGCCCCCCAGATATTCCCGGGCGCGTTTCGCCAGGAAGACGGTTCGGTGGCGGTCTATTTCGAGGCAGCGGCGGTTATCGTGGTGCTGGTGCTCCTCGGCCAGGTTCTTGAATTGCGGGCACGGGAGAAAACCTCCGGTGCCATCAAGGCCCTGCTGGATCTGGCCCCTGCTACGGCCAGGAAATTGGGCGATGACGGCAGTGAGTCCGATGTCTCGCTGGACCAGGTCAAGGTTGGGGATCGTCTGCGGGTGCGGCCGGGCGACAAGGTACCCCTCGACGGTGAGGTGCTTGAAGGCAGTTCCAACATTGATGAATCCATGGTCACCGGCGAACCGCTGGCGGTCAGCAAGAAAGCTGGAGATCTGGTGATTGGCGGCAGCATCAATCAGCAGGGCAGTTTCATCATGCGGGCCGATAAGGTGGGCCGCGATACCATGCTGTCCCAGATTGTACAGATGGTGGCCAGCGCGCAACGCAGTCGAGCTCCAATTCAGGGGCTGGCAGACAAGGTTGCCGGTTACTTTGTGCCAGCAGTCATCGTGATTGCGATCACCGCCTTTATCGCATGGTCTGTTTTTGGGCCCACGCCGCCTATGGCCTTCGGCCTGATTGCCGCCGTGAGCGTTCTGATCATTGCCTGCCCCTGCGCACTGGGCCTGGCAACCCCCATGTCCATCATGGTTGGCGTTGGGCGCGGTGCCCAGAGTGGTGTGCTGATTCGTGATGCTGAAGCCCTGGAGCGCATGGAGAAGGTGGACACCGTGGTGGTGGATAAAACCGGTACCCTGACCGAAGGCAAACCACAGGTCACTCAGTTGGTGACCGCCGAGGGCTTCAGCGACAGCGATCTGATGCGTTATGCCGGCGGTCTGGAAAAGGGCAGTGAACATCCACTGGCGCACGCCATCCTTGAAAAGGCGAAGGGTATGGAGCTTACCCTGCCGGATGCGGAGGACTTTGATTCACCCAATGGCAAGGGCGTGACCGGCCACATTGGCGCCAAACGAGTGCTGCTTGGCAACCGGCTGCTGATGGAGGCTGAGGGCGTTGACACCCGCGCGTTTGATGAGCGGGCCGAACAGCTCCGCAGTGATGGCGCAACGGTCATTTTCGCGGCCGTGGAGGGGAAGGTGGCCGGCCTGCTGGCCATTGCCGACCCCGTAAAGGAAACCACCGAGGCCGCCATTTCGGCCTTGCAGAAAGACGGCATCCGGGTGGTGATGCTCACCGGTGATAACCGCACCTCGGCCCAAGCGGTTGCCCGCAAGCTGCACATCGACGAGGTAGAAGCCGAGGTGTTGCCGGAGGACAAGGGTAAGATTGTTCAGCGCCTCAAGGATGAAGGCCGCATCGTGGTGATGGCCGGCGATGGCGTGAACGATGCTCCTGCTCTGGCAACCGCAGACGTGGGCGTAGCCATGGGCACAGGCACCGATGTGGCCATCGAGAGTGCCGGAATTACGCTGCTGCGAGGCGACCTGATGGGTATTGTCGAGGCGCGTCGGTTGTCGTTGGCAACCATGCGCAACATCCGCCAGAACCTGTTTTTCGCCTTTGTCTACAACTCGGCGGGTGTTCCGATTGCGGCGGGGGTGCTGTACCCGGTATTCGGCATCCTGCTGTCACCCATTTTTGCGGCAGCGGCCATGTCGCTGTCCTCGGTCAGCGTGATCGTGAATGCGCTGCGCTTGAGGGTAGTGAAGCTTGGGGCGAAGCAGTGAGCGTCTGAACCAATGGCGGGTCGCTGTGCCCGCCTGAGGGTAAAGTCCTACACCTGAAAAACCGGCGCGAAGCCACCGCCCGGGGTGCGAAAATTGGTGGCCTGGCCCTGGTAAACCCGGGCAGCGGCAAGCAGCAGCTGTCCGGCGTAGGTGTACAGGCGGATATCGACTTTGCGGGTGGTGACCTCGCCATCGATTCTAAGCGTGCGCTCTCCGGCGGGAACGAAGTTCTGCGCGATGTAGTCCCCCTTCAGAATATCCTCGAAAACGCGGTGGGTGAGCTTTTCGCCCCGGTAGACGCCCTTGCTGCCATGCCCCGCCACCGGTTTGAAAAACAGTCGGCGTCGGTTGCTCCACAGCATTTCCGCGTCCTCTGCTGAAACCAGTCGTGTCTCTGGCACCGCTTTCCCCAGATACCCCGCCTCGACTTCATTCAGCCCCCAGTCGCGTAGTGTCCCGACATCGGACAGCAGAATCAGGTTGCGTTTGTCGGCCATCAGCGCGTGCGCCCGGGGGTTGGGAGTTACCACCACGGCATTGTCCAGATAAGCGTGTCTCAGGGCCCGATGATTGGGGGCCTCCAGGGCGAAATCCACCAGCCGGTTGTACACCATATCGATGGGCTGGCCCCGGGCGGTCAGGACGCCATTGGTGTAGTCAAACTCCGATGGGTCGAGGATCACGGTTTCGATTCCTCCGGCATCAAGCATTTGTTGCGCCAGCTCGAATTCCGGGAACATGAACTGGGACTGCGGGTCGTCATCCACGATGGCCAGGCGCGCAGGCACTGAATCACGGCCTTGCCTTTGCCACTCCTGCTGAAACATGGCAAGCACCGCCCCTTCAAATCCATCCAGCAAACCGTTTGTGCTGGCATCCTGCAATCGTGGAGTACAGCATCGATGTTGCGCACGGGCCAGAACCGCATTCAGAAATGCGCCACCGGCGTTGGTGTTGATTTCGATCAGCTGGGGGCCGTCGGGAGTCAGGTGAAAGTCATAGCCCATGAAGGCCCCGATCGGGCCAGGATCAAAACCGGCAATCTCCGGTGCCCAGGAAAGCGCTCGTTCTTTGAAGGGCGCAAGCCCTGCGGCGGCTTCGATCGCCTGAACAACCCGTTCCATCGCTGTGATTTCTGTCTGGGGAACAAAGACCGGCGTGCTTGAAAAGAAAGTTTGGAGATCAGGAGATTCAGGCGCCCCATTGCCAGTGTCCGAAAATTGCCTCTGGAGGCTCTCGGAGAGGGCTTTTCTGTCGAGAGTAATGCAGAAACACTGCCGGTTGAGTCGATCGGCATGGGATTGACTTGTTCCCGGGTTTTCCGGCGGTACGTCTTGCATCGGACATCCATCGTCAGGTTTGAGCGTTGTAAATTGATTCTGGTCAATCGGATGCATGTTTCGCAACCATTTTCAGACTTGTTTCAGCTTGGCGTGCTGCACTGATGGATATTGAGCATGCCGTAAAGTTTGGTGTGACTCCGCTTTTCCAGAAAAGGAACGACTCATGGATCGACGCTACAAAATTACCCTGGCAATTTTTGCTGTTTTCGCGCTGGTTCTGCTCTGGGGCGAGCACAGGGAACACCTGCTTGGTGCGTTGCCCTGGCTGATACTCCTTGCTTGCCCGCTGATGCACCTGTTTATGCACAGGGGGCATGGAAGGAGCCATGTTCATAGCGAGTCCTCAGGAAAGAGGGGAGCCAAGGGTGAGGAATAAAGGACTCTGATGTTACCGGTCAAGACGATTCATTCAGAGGGGCGCATGCAATACCGGGCCGTGATTGCTGTTCTCATTGTGTTCCCCGGCATTGCGTTGGCCGCTCCGCCTTCGGGAGCATCCTTGATTCAAGGCATGGAGGACACCCTTTGGTCCGACAGCAACCACGGCCGCTTCACCATGCGCATTGAAACCGAATACTGGACCCGGGAACTGGACCTGGAAGCCTGGATGGATCGGCCGGAGAAGACGCTGATTCGCATTCATGCCCCCAAAAAAGAAGCAGGCATCGGTTCACTGCGTATTGGCGATGCCATGTGGAACTACCTGCCCAAGGTGGACCGCACCCTCAAGATCCCGCCCTCGATGATGCTGCAACCCTGGATGGGGTCAAACTTCAGCAACGACGATCTGGTCAAGGAAAGCTCGTTTGTTGATGATTACACCCACGAAGTGACAAGCAGCGAAGAGCAGGGTGGGACGACAGTCTATCGTGTGGTCTCCACCCCGAGGCCTGACGCTCCGGTGGTCTGGAGCCGCCTGGAGTTCTCGATCCGTGAGGATTACATCCCCCTTGTTATGACCTATTTTGGTGAGCGGGACCAGGCGGTGAAGACCATGACATACAGCGACGTCGATATCCGTGGCGGACGTCAAATCCCCACCCGCTGGACCATGGTGGATGCGGACAAACCCCAGTCCCGCACGGTGATTGAAATCCACACCATCGAGTTTGATGTCGCGCTGGACGACGAGCTGTTTACCCTGCGCCGCTTGCGCAATCCACAGTGAGGCTTGCCCATGGCGCTTGTGAATGTTGAACACGTCTCCCGCATTTACCGGCAGGATAGCATTGCCGTAAAAGCCCTGGACGACGTGTCGATGACCATCGAGGCCGGGGAGTTTACCACGCTGGTCGGGCCGTCCGGTTCGGGCAAGACCACGCTGTTGAACCAGATCGGCGCACTGGACGAGCCGTCTGCTGGCAGGATCCAGATCGATGGTCAGGAAATCACCGGTCTGACCCGCAGGAAACGAACCGATCTGCGGCTGTGGAAGATCGGTTTCGTGTTCCAGGAATACAACCTGATCGGCGTGCTCTCGGCCCAGGAAAACGTGGAATACGTGCTCATGTTACGGGGCGTGCCCTTTCGCGAGCGTCGTCAGCGAGCCCGGGCGATCCTGGCTGATGTGGGGCTGGAGGGTCTGGAAACCCGGCTGCCCAATGAACTGTCAGGCGGCCAGCAGCAGCGGGTAGCGGTGGCCCGGGCCATCGTCAGCAAGCCGGCCATCGTACTGGCGGACGAGCCCACGGCCAATCTCGACTCCAGAACCGGTGCCGCTCTGCTGGACATGATGCGCCGGCTGAACGACGAGCACGGCATCACATTCGTCTTCTCCACCCACGATCCCATGGTGATGGAGCGGGCCCGGCGGGTAGTGCACCTCAAGGATGGCCAGATCGACCACGAGGAACGCCGGCCATGATGGCCTGGCTGCGGCTGGCCCTGGGTAACCTGAGGGCGAACCGACGCCGCACGGGGATTACCCTGCTGTCGCTGACCGTGGGTGTGGCGGGCCTCGTGTTTCTTTGGGCGTTCATCGACGGCATCAACGCCCAGATGATCAACAACATGACCGGCTATCTCACCGGTGATCTGAAGGTTCACGCGCGCGGCTTCCACGACGAGCGGGAAATGAACATCGCGCTGCCCGAGCAGTGGAATCTGCCACCGGGAGTGGCTGATACCGAAGGCGTGGCGGCTGCGGCACCACGGCTGACCGGCCACGCTCTGGTGAGCCTGGCGGAGAAATCCCGCGCGATGCAGGTTACCGGTGTTGATCCCGCCGGCGAGAAAACGGTAACCCGCCTCGACCACTCCCTGGTGGCGGGCCGCTATTTGCAGTCCGGAAATGAAATCCTGCTCGGCGCCGGTGCGGCTCTGGCTCTGGAAGCCGAAGTGGGCGACGAACTGGCTCTGGTGGTGCAGACCGCCGATGGCTCGATCGGTGCTGATCGGTTCACCGTGGTGGGTTTGTTCGAAACCGGTGTGAAACGCATTGACGGCCAGGTTGCTCAGATTCCCCTGATTTCGGCTCAGGAGCTTTATGCACTCTGGGGCCGCGTCACTGAAGTGGCTGCCCGGGTGGATGACCCCGATCAGTTGCCATTGGTGATTGATCGCCTGCAACGGCAATTACGGGCGCGCCCGGTGGAAGTGCTGGGTTGGCCGGAGCTGATGCCATCCCTGGTGCAGATGATGGACTTTCACAATGCTGTGGCCTACATCGTCATCTTTGTGGTGTTCGTGGTGGTGGCCGCGGGAATCGCCAACACCATCCTGATGTCGGTCATGGAGCGAGGACGGGAGTTCGGTGTCATGATGGCGGTGGGCACCTCGGGCTCGCGCATCGTGCAGTTGGTTCTGCTGGAAACGTCTTTGATGGCCCTGGCAGGTTACGCTCTCGGTCTGGTCCTTGGGTTGGCCGTGACCGCCTACTTTGCCAGCAGCGGCCTGGACTTCACGGCCTACATCAAAGCCATGGATACCATGCCGGGCCTGAGCGGTATCGTCTATCCCACCACCAGTCCGGATCGCTGGGCGATCATCGGCGTGGTGGTCATTGTGGTCGCCCTGCTGGCGGCGGTCGTTCCCGCCTGGATTGCCAGCCGTCATACGCCCCTGGAGGCCATGGAGGCGCACCGCAGTGCCACCAACCGGTTGCGCCGCATCCACACTGAGGTTACCTCCGATCGCAGGGTTCTGATCTTTGCCCATATGGCCCTGCGCTCGCTCTTCCGGAACCCCCGCCGCTCAATGATTACCGCCTCGGCCACGGCTTTCGGTCTGGCTGCCTACCTGTTTCTCTACGGCTTTGCCGACGGCTTCTTCGAGCAGATGGTCCGCAATTCTACCCAGCAGCTCAGCGGCCATGTTCAGGTGATGGCGAAGGGGCACGATGTGGATCTGGCGCCGAATTTGCGCATCGACGATGTAAGCGAGCGATTGAAAACTCTGGCGGATGAACCCGACGTGCAGGCCGCCGCCCCGCGTATCCTGCTCAAAGGCATGGTGGCCAACCCCAAAACCAGCCAGCCCGTGGAACTGGTGGGTGTGGCGCCGGAACAGGAACGGCAGGTTACCGAACTTGCCCGCTACATGGTGGAGGGCCGGTACGTTCAGGACGATGGTAAAGGCATTGTCATCGGTCGCAAGCTGGCGGACGAACTGGATGCCCGCCTGAACAACAAACTGGTGGTGACTGTGCAGCAAGCCAGTGGTGATCTGACCTCCAGTGCTTATCCCATAACGGGCATCTACCGCACTGGCAGCGACCTGTTCGATAGCGAATATGTGTTCGTGAACATCACTCAGGCCCGCCAACTCGCCGGCTTCGCGCCGGATCAGGCCTCGCGCATCGCACTGAAGTTGCAGGACCGCTCGCAGAGCACGCCGCTGGCCGAACGCCTAAATCGCGAACTCACCGATACCCAACTGGTAGCCCAGGACTGGGAAACCCTGTTGCCAGTGGTGATGCAAATGATCGAGATGACCCAGATCGACTTTTACCTGATCCTGTCCGTGGTGTTCGTTGTGGTGGCCATCGGGGTGATGAACACCATGGTGATGTCAGTGATGGAACGCACCCGGGAACTGGGCGTCATGCTTGCCCTGGGGACCCGGGGCAGCCAACTGGTGCTGACGATCCTCTTCGAGGCTCTGTTCCTGGCGCTGTTGGGCGTGGTTGCGGGCACCGTGCTGGGCGGGCTGATCGTCGCCTGGCTGAATCGCAGTGGCATCGACCTCTCTGCCATTGCGGGCTCCTTCGAGGCGATCCCGGGCATTACCGACAAGGTGTACCCGGTGCTTATTCTTGACCACGTCTGGTTGCCCAGTGTGCTGCTGTTCGCCTGCTCCGTGCTGGTGGCGCTGTACCCTGCGAAAAGGGCGGCCCGCCTCGACCCGGTGGAGGCCATTCGACATGGTTAGGCCGGGGCGCCTAATGGTCTGGCTGGTGGCAACCCTGTCAACTGCCGGTATCCAGGCGGATTTCAGCCATTCCGGCTATCTCAAGAACCAGACAGCGGGTTCACGCTCGTTGGTGAACGGTGATCCTTACCTCTCAAACCTGACCCGATTGCGCTTGAAGCCGCGCTACCGCGAGGGCGACTGGACTATCGAGGCTGCGTATGACCTGGAGCTGCTCACGGGCAACTTTCTGGATTCATCGGAATTTGCATTGCTCAATGGCGCGCCGGACCCGCGTTACTGGACCCTGCAAGACGAGTTTTATGAGTCCGGTGATCTTGTAGCTCGCCACCAACTCTATCGGGGGACCGTGCAGTGGCGGTCACCGATGGGCGACTTCCGGTTGGGGCGTCAGCAGGTGAACTGGTCTACCGCTCTGATCTGGAACCCCATGGACATCCTCAACCCGGTCAGCCCCTTGCAGTTGGAACCGGACGAACGCATCGGAGTTGACGCGATACTGTGGGACCAAGCGTGGGGGGCGCTAGGGCGGATCAGTGCGGTGCATGCACCGCAACACGATGACGACGATGCAAGTACGGCGGCGCGGGTAAAGCGCTACATCGCCGGTGTCGACGCAGGGCTGATGGCGGGCGAATTTGAAGATGTCATGAAGCTGGGGTTCGACGGTAGTGGCTCAGTGATGGAAACCGGTTGGCGAACCGAATGGGTATGGAGCGATCCGGATGTCAGTGACAGTTACTGGCAGGGAGTCGTCGATCTGAACTGGTCGTTCCGGAACGGGCTGACGCTGGCGTTGGAGTACTTCTACAACGGTCGTCCCGTTCCGGTCAGCGCGATTGGCCCCGAAACGCTGGTTTCCGCTCAGCCGATCTACGCTGGTCGCCACTACACCGGGCTACTGATGCGCCACGACATTAACCCGTTCTGGCAGTATGAGGTGGTTGCGCTACGCAATGCCGATGATGCGAGTTGGGTTGTTTATCCACGGTCTCGCTGGATCCCTCCTCTCAGTCAGGAAATCTACCTCACCGTCGGTGCCCAATGGTTTGGAGGAGGTGACAGCAGCGAATACGGGCGATTGAAAGCACTGATGTTTCTTGAGGCACAATGGTATTTTTGAAACCCGTTTATTTGGCAGTCGGCCGATACTTATTGGTTTGGATAATCGACATTATGGTTTTGTAGTATTAATAGCAAATGTCAGGGCCAGGTGAGCTTCATAAATCCTGGCCCTGATTTGATGGTCATTATAAGTAATGTTTATTTAAATGCTGCGTTTAGCATTTTCCGATTTCTTTATGGGGTTTTTCGCTTACTCCAAGTTGGCTCATTTTCGAATGCAGCTTTTTATGTTCCATGCAAAGCATTTGCGAATCTGGGGTTTCAACCTCCTTGTTCGGCAAAGTGCGAGCCTCGTTGATCCGGTCCGCCAAACCGGAATTGGCGTTGACCGCTGTAGAGAACAGAGTTGTGAGTGCTGCTGCTATAATTAATTTTTTCATATAGGACTCCCTTTCTTGCTTTCAGGAAGCTGAGTTATTCAGCTCAGTTTCAGGTTTGTGTGTTTTAATTCGCCTGTTCTAGCTCTGGCTGTTGCCCATTTGGCGGCCGGAGCGAGCGTCTTTGAGAGTTAGCGTTGCCGCAGGCCTTACCCTGCGGCATTTTTTCGCCGTTGCTCCAGGGCTTCGTGATAAGCGCGGCCTTCTTTAGTCATCATGTCCAGGCGGGCTTCCATACCACCTTCAGATGCTGCATCACGCGTCATCCGCTTGTGGAGACGTTGCATCTTTTCGTTCTGGAGGATGTTTTCAGCAATACGCTCATCTTTCATCTCATTAACCGTGGGCTTCACTTCATTATTTGATGACATGTTGCCTGCAAATGCAGGTGCTGAAAGGGTGACGGTTGCTGCTAATACAAATAATATTTTCATGATTACACCTCCTGATTGGTTGGTTTTTATATGTAATCACTCGATCCTGAAATGATCCTGAAACCGAAGCATAAAAAAATTAAATATTTTTGATATTTGTCACTATTTTAAATAATTGAGCCAGATCAATAGATCATTCGTTAAAAAATAATTTCAGTTTCGGTTCAGATTAACTCCATAAGATTGCTCGCGAGTAATCATTCAAGTGGAGATTTCACGTTGCCCGCCCTTTCCCTTTTTATAAGATCGGCCTGCGTCGGTGTGTCAGTTCTGGCGAGCTTGCCGGGTTTGGCCGAGCCCAGGCTAGAGCTGTCTCATGCGATAGACGTCGCTACCACGAATGACCCCTGGTTTGGACAGAGCCTCAAGGTTGAGGATGCTCTGCAGCAGGAGGCAATTGCCGCTGGCGCTCTTCCGGATCCAAGGATGACCATTGGCGCTGCCAATGTACCCATGGATACCCTCGACACCAGCCAGGAGGCAATGACTCAGGCCACCATCGGCGTTACGCAGCGAATCCCTCGGGGAAACAGTCGCCAGCTGGCAAGCGTGAAGAAAAAAGAAATGGCCGGGGTTCAGCCGTTCCTGCGAGAGAATCGTCGGGCACAGGTTGAAGAAACGGTGACACGCCTCTGGCTGGACGTCTGGCGATCCGAGCGAAGTATTCAGCTGATAGAAAGTAACCGAGGGTTGTTTGAGCAACTGGAAGATGTTGCTGCCGCCGGTTACACATCCGCCACCATGGGTTCGCGACAGCAGGATGTTATCCGGGCTTCGCTGGAATTGACCCGGCTCGAGGACCGGCTGACAGCCCTGCATGTGCAAGAGGCATCGGATCGCGAAGCGCTGGCCGAGTGGGTTGGCCTGGATCAGGGATACCTGGCTGTCACCGACAATATTCCCCGCGAACTGCTGGAGGAACTCCCTTCTGCCTGGGTTGAATCCGCCACGGACTCACTGACCCGGCATCCGGCAGTGCGCGCCACAGATCAGTTGATTGAGGTTCAGAGTGTTGACGTTGACCTGGCCCGCCAGTCCTACAAACCGGAATGGTCGGTATCGGCCCAGTACGGATACCGGGACCGGGCTCCGAACGGTCAGGGCCGAGCCGACCTGTTTTCAGTGGGTATTGGCTTTGATCTTCCGATTTTCACTGGCAATCGTCAGGACCGGGCACTCAGCGCGTCTATGGCTCGACTGGAAGCGGCAAAAATCGAGCGCCTTCTTCAGCTTCGTGGGCTTCGAGCCAAAGCCCGTGCTGCCGTTGCCAGAATTCAGCGCCTGGATGAACGCATAGCGCTGTATGAAAAGACCCTGCTGCCACAGATGGAAGCGCAGGCAAGTGCTGCACTGACTGCCTACAACAACGATGACGGGGACTTTGCCGAGGCAGTACGAGCACGAATTGCAGAGCTTAATGCCGAGGTAGAACTGATTCAGATGAAAGCCGAACGGGCCAGGAATCTGGCGAGCTTCCGCTACCTGACGGCTGACACTTCCAAGATTCCTCGTTTTTCAATGACCCGTTATCAGGACTGATCATCATGGCTAGCTTTGTTCGCCCTCTGGGCTTTGTGTTGCTCGGCGGTCTCGCCGGCGCTGTTGCCACCTACTGGCTTGAAACTGAAACCCACGCGATATCTTCTGATGAACAGGCCAGTACCGACTCGAAAGAGCCGCTGTACTGGGTCGCTCCCATGGACCCCAATTTCAAAAGTGACAAACCCGGAAAATCGCCCATGGGTATGGATTTGATCCCGGTGTATGAGGATGGAGGCTCGGCAGACGACGCGGCGGGCACGGTTCGGATCTCACCGACGGTCGTCAATAATCTTGGGGTTCGAACAGAGCCGGTGATTCAAGGGCGGCTGCCCAACGACATCACCACCGTGGGCTATGTGGCATACAACGAAGACCAGATGGTGCACGTCCATCCCCGCGTTGATGGCTGGATAGAAACGCTGTTTGTCAAAGCCGAGGGTGAGCCCGTTGAACAGGGCAAGCCGCTGTACACGTTGTATTCACCCACTCTGGTGAATGCCCAGGAAGAGCTGTTGTTGGCGATGAACCGGGGCAGTCAGAAACTGGTGGAGGCTGCTACAGAGCGGCTGGCGGCGCTGAATGTGCCGGCCAGTCTGATCAAGCGGTTACGCCAGAGCCGCGATATTCAGAGAACCATGACCGTTTACGCCCCCCGTTCCGGTGTGATTGAGAGCCTGAATGTGCGCGAGGGTATGTTCATCAAGCCCGGAGACCGGGTTCTGTCGATTGCAGCGCTCGATGAAGTCTGGGTGATCGGTGAGGTGTTCGAAAGCCAGCTATCAGCGGTTGAGGCTGGCAATCGCGTGCAGATGACCCTCGATTATATGCCCGGCCGCCAGTGGCGGGGCAGCGTGGATTACGTTTACCCGGAGGTGAATTCGAAAACCCGGACGGCGCAAGTACGGATGCGGTTTGATAACGAGGATGGTGTCCTGATGCCAGGTATGTTTGCCCGGCTGGAGGTTCAGGGCGACCGCGGAGAGCGGCAGTTTCTGGTGCCCCGGGAGTCGGTTATCCGTACCGGCCAGAGTGATCGCCTCGTTCTGGCTCTGGAAGAGGGCGCCTTCAAGTCGATAAACGTAAGCGTTGGGCGCGTGGGGGACAAGTATGCGGAAATACTCGATGGCCTGATGCCGGGTGACACAGTTGTCACATCGGCCCAGTTCCTTATCGACTCAGAATCGAGCAAGAGTTCGGATTTCCAGCGGATGTCGGCACCTCAGGCCCAAGATGATGGGGGCATGAATCACGAAGGCATGGATCACGGCGCTATGAACCACAGCACGATGAGTCAGTATGCCATGGAGCAAGACACCAAGGATCACAGCACCATGAACCATGGCGGAGGCGAGTGATGATTGCTGCCATTATTCGCTGGTCGGTTGGTAACCGCTTCCTGGTGTTGCTAGCCACATTGCTGATCACGGGTCTCGGCCTGTATTCCCTGAAACAAACGCCGGTGGATGCCTTACCGGATCTGTCGGATGTCCAGGTTATTATCAAAACCAGCTTTCCGGGACAGGCCCCGCAGGTGGTGGAGGATCAGGTGACCTATCCGATGACCACCGCCATGCTTTCGGTACCGGGTGCGAAAACGGTGAGGGGCTACTCATTCTTCGGGGATTCCTACGTTTACGTGATCTTTGATGAAGACACTGACATGTATTGGGCCCGTTCGCGGGTACTCGAATATCTCTCCCAGGTAGCGCCCAGCCTGCCGGACTCGGCCCGCCCGCAGCTGGGGCCCGATGCCACCGGCGTTGGCTGGGTATACCTTTACGCCCTGGTGGATCGCACCGGTAATCACGACCTGAGCGAACTGCGCAGCCTGCAGGACTGGTTCCTGAAATACGAGCTGCAAACGGTGCCCGGTGTGTCCGAGGTGGCCGCCCTGGGCGGCATGGTGAAACAGTACCAGGTCAAGGTCAGCCCGGAAAAACTCCGCGCCCTGGGGATCCCGCTGGCCCATATCCAGAACGCCATCAAGCGGGGTAACCAGGAAGTGGGTGCGTCGGTGATCGAGAGGGCCGAAGCGGAATACATGGTGCGCACCTCAGGCTATATCCAGTCCCGTAATGATCTGCTGTCGATACCGCTGGGGCTGGATAACAATGGCACGCCGCTGCTGCTCAAGGACGTAGCAACCGTGGAGGTTGGGCCCCAGATGCGACGTGGCGTTGCCGAGCTGAATGGCGAGGGCGAGACCGTTGGTGGAGTGGTGGTCATGCGCTTTGGTGAGAACGCTCAGGCGACCATCAATGGCATTAAAGACAAACTGGAAGACCTGAAGTCCAGCCTGCCCGAGGGCGTCGACGTTGTGACCGTCTATGATCGCTCCGGTCTGATTGAACGGGCCGTCAATAACCTGGGCTTCAAGCTGCTGGAAGAGTTCCTTGTGGTGGGCCTGGTGTGCATTGTCTTCCTGTTCCACGTGCGGTCATCACTGGTTGCCATTCTCAGCCTGCCGGTGGGCATTCTGGCGGCCTTTATTGTCATGCACTGGCAGGGCATCAACGCCAACATCATGTCGCTCGGCGGTATTGCCATTGCGATCGGGGCGATGATCGACGGCGCCATCGTGATGATCGAGAACATGCACAAACACATGGAACGGACGCCGTTAACACCTGAGAACCGATGGGAAGTGGTAACCCGATCTGCCTCCGAGGTGGGGCCAGCGCTGTTCTTCTCCCTGCTGATCATCACCGTCAGCTTTGTGCCTGTGTTTGCGTTGGAAGCTCAGGAGGGTCGGATGTTTGCCCCACTGGCCTTCACCAAGACATACGCCATGGCAGCCAGCGCGGCGCTGGCGGTGACCCTGGTGCCTGTGCTCATGGGCTATTTCATCCGGGGCAAGGTGCTGCCGGAGCACAAGAACCCCGTGAACCGGTTGCTGGTCGGTGCCTACATGCCGGCCCTCAAGCTGGTACTTCGCTTCCCGAAAACAACCGTTCTGGCCGCGGTGCTGGCACTGGTTGTTGGTGTCTGGCCCGCCACCAGAATCGGTAGCGAATTCATCCCGCCGCTGGATGAGGGCGATCTTATGTACATGCCCACCACCTATCCGGGTATCTCCATCGGTAAGGCGCGGGAGCTGCTGCAGCAGACAGACAAGCTGATTGCCACGGTACCCGAGGTTAAAACGGTCTTCGGCAAAGTGGGCCGGGCGGATACCGCCACCGATCCAGCTCCGCTGACGATGATCGAGACCTTTATCCAGCTCAAGCCCAGGGAAGAATGGCGGGAAGGCATGACCACGGAAAAACTGAAGCAGGAGCTCAACAACCTGATTCGTTTCCCCGGTGTGACCAACGCCTGGGTGATGCCGATCATCACTCGCATCGATATGCTGGCAACTGGGATCAAGACGCCTGTAGGCATCAAGGTGGCCGGGCCTGACCTGGCCACGATTCAGGGTATTGGCAAACGCCTCGAGGAAATCATGGTGGACATCCCCGGCACAGCGTCGGTTTACTCCGAGCGGGTCGCCGGGGGGCGCTACATCAAGGTCGATATTGATCGCGAACGCGCCGCACGTTACGGACTGAATATTGCGGATGTGCAGCAGGTGGTGGCGTCGGCAATCGGCGGTATCAATGTTTCCCGGACTATCGAAGGGTTGGAGCGCTACCCAGTGAATCTCCGTTACCCGGAGGATTACCGGGATTCACCGGAAAAACTGGAGCAATTGCCCATTGTAACCGCCTCAGGACAACGCATCGCACTTGCCGATGTTGCCGACATCCGGGTCGAGGATGGCCCGCCGGCGATCAAGAGTGAGAACGCCCGGCTGAACGGCTGGACCTTTGTGGATATTGAGGGGGTTGATGTCGGCAGCTACGTGGAACAAGCCATGGCCACGGTGAACGAAGAGCTTGATCTGCCCGCAGGTTACTCGGTGACCTGGTCCGGCCAATACGAGTACATGCTGCGAGCCAAGGAAAAACTCACCTATGTGGTGCCCTTGACCCTGGCGATCATTGTGATCCTGCTGTTCCTGAACTTCCGGCGCTTCGCGGAGGTCGGGATCATCATGGGTACGCTGCCATTTGCCATGATCGGCGCTATCTGGCTGATGTATCTGCTGGGTTATAACTTTTCGGTGGCCGTGGGGGTCGGGTTTATTGCACTCGCGGGCGTGGCCGTGGAGATTGGTGTGATCATGCTGGTGTATCTGAATCAGTCCTTCGAGGCCATGGTGGAAACCTGTCAGTCGAAGGGACTCAGCCCACGACGCGAAACCCTTCGTCATGCGGTGCTGCACGGTGCCGGTCTGCGGGTACGTCCGATCATGATGACAGCCGCCGCCATAATTGGCGGCTTGGTACCCATAATGGTTGGTACCGGCACAGGTTCTGAGGTAATGGGGCGTATAGCGGCGCCAATGGTCGGGGGAATGATCAGTGCGGTGATCCTGGCACTGTTGGTTATTCCGGTGCTCTTTTATCTGTGGAAACGGGGAAGTATCGAGGATTTCTAGGCTTGGCTGGCACTGGCCTCTGGGCGAGAATGCTACGCTAGAACCGATAGATCTTTCTCATTCAGAAGGCAGTTCCATGGTCTGGTTAATCACCAAATATGCGATAACAGCGGCGTTGATTGTCCTCGTCTCAGAGGTAGCCAAAAGAAGCGACAAACTTGGTGCGCTGATTGCGGCTCTGCCTTTTGTAACGATCCTTGCCATGGTCTGGCTATACGTGGAACAACAGCCAGACGAAAAAATCAGCAACCATGCCTGGTACACCTTCTGGTATGTATTGCCGACTTTGCCGATGTTTCTGGTGTTTCCCTTCCTGATGTCGAGGTTCGGCTTTTGGCCTTCCCTTGGCATCAGCGCTTTGTTGACCATGGCGTGTTTTGGCCTCCTGGCGCTGGCGGTAAAGCGGTTCGGAATTGTTCTTCTCTGAGGGCTGTCAGTCTGGAACTGACCCAGATCAAACTTGCTGCCTTCTGGTGCACTTCGCCACGGTTTTTTCAGCCCGGATTCAGATTCATGGGCTTTACTGAAAAGGACGCATGAAGCCGCTACCCATAAGGAGGGAGCCATGAACCGAATCAGTCGATTTGCCATTTACTCTGTTATTACTGCCTTGCCCGCTCTCGCCTTTTCCCACGGCAACGGCGACCAGATGCCCCACGATGGCATGATGAACCAGCAACAAATGCAGCAGATGCACGACAACATGTCGCGAATGCAGGAGATGATGCAGCAGATGCGCAACGCCGACTCCAACGCTGAGCGCGAGCGTCTGAGGGAGCAGCACATGGAAGCCATGCACGAGCAGATGGAGATGATGCGTGGCGGCATGATGGGTCCCGGAACGATGGGGCAGGGCATGATGGGCGACGGCGGCATGGGCCAGGGCGGCATGAAAGGCAGCCAGGGCGCCATGGGGAATCAGCAGGGCATGATGAATAACCAGGCTCAGGGCAAGAACCAGGGCAAGAAACAGCCAGGCAGTGCCCAGGGTAACCAATCGAGTGGGCCCGGAATGGACAGCGAACACCGTATGGACCGGATGGAAAACCGGATGAATCAGATGCAGCTGATGATGGAGCAGATGCTCGAACACCAGCGCCAGATGTACCGCAACTGAGTCGGCTGTGCGGGCCTTCCCCTGGGCAGGGAGGTTAGTCAAAGAGTGACAGCTGGTCGCTTTGCCCGTCTTCTTTTCGGGGGCTGGAAGGAACGCCGGGGCGCTTCTGTACCGGTCCCTTCCGGCTGCCATGACGTTTCAGGACGCGGTCGGTTTCGGCCCGGCTAACCGACCGTTTTCTAAAATCTCCTATCGCTTTGCGCGCCACCCGGGCCGCCTGCTCGTGATTGCACACCGGGGCAATATAGGTATTGCCGCCGTAACGGGCTTTCTGGGGTGGCGTCATCAGCCAGGGTGTGTGGATCATCTCTCTGGGCACGCCGGCCAGTTCCGGAATCCAGCGGCGGATGAACTCACCGTCCGGGTCCAGCTTCTGGCTTTGCAGTACGGGGTTGTAGATGCGCAGGGCATTGATGCCGGTCAGGCCCGACTGCATCTGGGTCTGGGAGTAATGGATGCCGGGCTCGAAATCGGTGAACAGCCGGGCCAGATGCAGAGCGGGATCACGCCAGTGCAGCCATAGCTGGTAGCTGGCCACTGCCATCAACATGGCTCGCATCCGGAAGTTGATCCAGCCGGTGTGGTTGAGCGCACGCATGCTCGCATCCACCAGCGGCCAGCCGGTCTGGCCTTCCTGCCAGCGCTGCAGGCGTTCGGAATTGTTAGGCCCGGTTTTCAGCACTTCCATTTCCCGGTGCATCGCCCGGAATTCCAGTTCCGGCTCGTCTTCCAGTTTCTGGATGAAGTGGCAGTGCCAGTGCAGCCGGGAGCGGAAGCTGGTGAGGCTCTTTTTCTTCCGGGGCAGGGTGTTGCGGTGTTGCCCGGCCGCTTTCGCCTGCTGGTAGATTTCCCGCAGGCTGACGGTGCCGTAGGCAATGTGGGGGCTCAGGCGCGAGCAGGCCCGGAACGCGGTATTGGGGCTGGAGATGTTGTACTGATAACCCACGCAACGGCGATCCAGGAACGACGAGAGCAGCTTTTCGCCGCGGGCGCTGCCACCGGCCTGACGGTCCGGGCAATCATCGGCAAGGCCCAGCGTCCGGGGCGCCAGTTGCCAGTCCATCGTCGGGCCGCCCTCAGCGGCCGGGATTCTTTCCGGAGCGGCCAGCGTGTTGCCCCGCATCAGATCCGTCCAGGCGTTGTCCCACAGGTCCCGGTCGGCCAGTCGCCGAACCACACCGAACTGGCGCCACTCCTGAAACTCGACGCCATTCTCCGCGCACCACTGGATGACGGACTTGTCCCGGTCAAAGGTCCACTGACCGCCGGTTTCCTGGTGGCAGAAAATGCGCTGGATGCCGTGGCTGGCCTGAAGCTGTTTGAAGGCATCGAGCACCGTTCCGCGCAGCACCCACAACCGGCTGCCCGCGGCGCGTAGCTGCTGGTCCAGATCGGTTAGGGAATCCCGGATAAACTGCCACTGGCGGCCACTGGTATCCGGCAACTGCCAGTAGTCGTCTTCGATCACATACAGCGGTATCACTGGCTCGCCGAGAGCGGCCGATGCCACCAGCGGGGCGTGATCGTGGGTGCGCAGGTCCCGTTTGAACCAGACCACCGTAGTCATTCGGCTTTGCTCCTGGCCCGCCGACAGCGTTCGCTGCAGTAGCGCACGTTGTCCCAGTCCTTCGCCCACTTTTTGCGCCAGGCGAACGGGCGACTGCAAACCGGGCAGATTTTCTCGGGAAGATGGGGTTTTTTGTGCATCCGGATAAAATGGTTTTTACTGACAGTTTAGGAAGTTATTGACTTGTACGTTCCTGAAACCCCGAAGGATTGTCCATGGCCCGATTCAGCGATCACCTGCCGGCACCCGGTGTTCTGATCTTCGATTGGCACGGCACGCTGGTCGACACCCACGACGCCATGTTCAGCGCCATGGAAGACATGCTACCGCAACTGGAAGAGCTGGGCCTGGTGGACCGGCTGTTGCCGGAGGACCAGTGCCGCACGGCAGACGATGCCCGGCTGGTGCGCTATATCCGTATCTTCCGGCGCCTGCACCCACGCATACTGGCAGAGCGGCGGGTGTCCCGAACGGATATCTTCAACGCCATTTTCGGCGATGACAAAGACGCCAAGCTGATTGCCCACAAGGCATACAACGCGGCCTATCGTCGCTACTTCGGACAGGTCAAACCTTTCCAGCCCGGTGCGTACGAGTACCTGAGTGCGTTGAGGGCCATGGGCATTCGCCTGGCCGTCTCCACAAACCGCAACCGCGAGTTCCTCGACAAAGAGCTGCGCACAGTGGACGAAGGCCGCTGGCAGAACCTGTTCGACGCCACCGTCTGCGCCGACGATGTGACCGAATACAAACCGGACCCGGAAGTGATACTCAAGGCGCTGGAGAAACTCGGGCTGCCCGCCGATGAGCGAGCCTGGTACGTGGGCGACAGCTACATCGACATGCTCACCGCCAACAAGGCCGGGGTGTCCGGCGTGTTCTACAACGGTGCCTGCTGGGAGTCCGGCCGGATTGACAGCTGGTTCTCTTACCGGGATGCGCCGGCGGCGATTCTTGACAGCTTTGAAGACCTGATGGACCTGCTGGCCTTGCTGGAACGCGGGCAGCCAGAGGCCTTCCAGCGAGCGCCGGCGGAAGTTCGGCCACGGCCTTTCCCGCCGCCTGAACGGCCACAGCCCCGGATCGAGCCCGACTGGCACCCGGCAGTGGTGAAGCTGATTCGCCCGGCGGTGATCCTGTTCGACTGGCACGCCACCCTGGTGGACACCCTGGATGCCATGTACCACGCGGTGGACGACATGCTGCCGGATTTTCACAAGCTCAGGCTCATGGACCGAATGGTGGCGCCGGAAGACAGCAAAACCCCGGAAGACGTCAAGCTGGTGGCCTACGTCCGGGAGTTTGCGAAGCTCCATCCGAAGGTGAAGGCCGACCGGAAGATCTCCCGCACGGACATTTTCGAGGTGCTGTTCGGGGAGGATCAGGAGGCCAAGCAGATCGCCCACAAGGCCTTCAACTACCATTACCGCAAACACTACGGCACCGTGAAGGCCTTTGAGCCAAAAGTACGGGAAGTGCTGGAAGGCCTTCGCCGATTGGGTATCCAGGTGGGCGTGATCACCAACCGCGATCGTGAGTTCTTCGAGCACGAACTGGCCGCGGTGGAGGACACTGGCTGGACCGAGCTGTTCGATGTGGACGTCTGTGGCGACGACACGCCGCTTCGCAAACCCCACCCGGACCAGCTGCTGCTGGCGGTGCAGAAACTGGACTATCCGCCGGACCCTTCTGTCTGGTACGTGGGCGACAGCACCACCGACGTGATTGCCGCCAAGCGAGCGGGCATGACGGCGGTGTTCTTCAACGGCGCCCAGTGGGACCTGCCGTGGCTCAACAAGATCTTCCCGGGCACCCACAAGCATCCGGACAAGCCGGATGTCGTGGTGAACGATTTCTCGGAGTTCTGGGCGCTGGTGCTGGCCTGTGAGGTGGGTCCGCCTTAGGATCGGGCCACTATAAGGAACCTCACTGACGCTCGTATTCGCTCAGGGCGTCCTCGATACCCAAGCCAATGACAATGACCCCCTCGGCGGTTTCGCCATCATCGGACGGTACCGCCGTGCTGACGGTAACCTGAAACCGTGCTGCCGAGGTGTCGTAACGAATGGGTGAGATGAACAGGGATTGTCCAGAGGTGGCGCTCGCTCCGGACACGCCCATGACTTTCTGGAATTTTGGCTCGTCACCCTGCCAGTAGTCTGAGGTGAGCTGGCTGATGGCGGCCAGCGTGCCCATGTCGTTCACCACCATGACCTCGGTGATCAGCCCCGGGTGAGACTGCTGCCAGGCATGCAGGGCCCTGGAGCCTGGCAGTGCCAGGATTTCGTCGGCCAGATCCGGTGTCTGGAACGGCGACATGGCCTGCCACTGGCTGTCGATAGTCATCACGTCGGTAAAGCTTTCCTGCCGGGGTCCCGCCTCAATGATCTGCCGAATATCCAGGATACTGTTCAGCTCCCTGAACAGGCGCTCAGAGAGTTTGGTAATACGCCGCTCTTCCTCCTCGGACAGCGCGAGTTGGCCAGCCATGCACTTGGTGAGGGTTCGATTGAACGTACCCAGGAATTCCGGATGATCCGAGGTGAAGGTCTCGCTCAGGTACAGGTACAGGGGCGCATAGCGAACGAAGTGGGGGCTCAGTTGCGGGTCATTGAAATCGTTGGTCTGGCGCAGGCGGTTCATGACCCGCTCATCCATCAGCGCGGTATCGATCCGGTCGCGCTTGAGCAGAGCGAGCAGTTGGGCCGGCGAGGACACGCTCAGGAAGATCCGGTAATCATTGGCTTCCAGCCAGGCTTCCTCGTTGCTACCGGAGACCACCCCGATACGAAGATCCCGGCTGAACGGCCGCTCGCCCCGAGTGAAGAAATACCATTTCTCCAGCGCCACCGGGTCGCTGCGTTTTGCTATGGTGTCGAGCTCTGAAGACGGATCAATGGCAAAGTAGCCATCAATCATTTTGCGCTCAAGTGAGTGGATGGCCCGATTCTGTGGGGCAATCCGGATGCGTGTGGCCCAGCCCGCACGGTTGGCGGCACAGGCCACGGTATTGGCGGTTTCGCCAACCACCAGGCTGGAGCCATCAGCGCCCGGCCCCGCCATCTGGTAGGGTGGGCTTTCGAAGGTCAGCAGCTTCAGTGTTGGTGTCTGGGCCTGGCATACGGAATAGACCAGCGCCGTGGTGAGGCCCAATGCCAGTCTAAGTGTCATAGAGGGGACCGCGTCCGTGTTGTCGACAATCCTGAATTGAGGCTAGCACCAATTCGGGGCTTTTTCCTCACAACTTTTGGACATATTCTTTGGGCCATCAAAAACAAAAAGGGCCATGCTGTGAACGACAGGAAAGCATCGATCCTGGTGGTGGACGACGATGCCGCCATCCTTGAGCTGCTCGAGGAACACCTCTCCCGGGTTGGCTATGATGTCAGGACCGCCGGCGATGGCGAACAGATGTGGCGGCAACTGGACGCGGCGCATATTGATCTGATTGTGCTGGATGTGATGCTGCCCGGTGACGATGGCTTCACCCTGTGCCGGCAGATCCGTGAGCACAGTCGCGTGCCAATCATCATGTTGACGGCCAGCTCGGATGAAACCGACCGGGTGGTTGGCCTGGAGCTGGGGGCCGACGACTATCTGGCCAAGCCCTTCAGTGCCCGGGAATTGCAGGCCCGGGTCAAGGCGCTGCTGCGCAGGGCCAGCTTTTCCCGGTCGGATAATCCGCGCTACGTGGTGTTCGATCGCTGGCGCCTGGATACCCTGGCCCACGAGCTGATCGACGAGAACCAGCAGAGCACGGCGCTCTCGGGTGCCGATTTCGCACTGCTCCAGCTGTTCCTTAGCCACCCCAACGAAGTACTGGATCGTGACACCATCTCCGATGTGACCCGTGGCCGCGAATCTATGCCGCTGGATCGGGTGGTCGACGTGGCTGTCAGCCGGCTCCGGCAGCGGCTGGGCGACCAGGGGCGCAACCCCAGGCTGATCAAGACCGTGCGGGGCGCCGGTTATCTGCTGGCGGCAACGGTGAGCCATGTATCTGAATAACCGGGGAGAGTCCGCAGGATCCGGTCGGCGCTGGTTTCCCTCGTCACTGCTGGGGCGGGTGCTGCTGCTGACCCTGCTGGCCATGGCCAGCGCCCAGATCATTTCCAGTGTCGCCTGGATTGCCACCTTCCGGGCCCAGCAGGTGCAGGGGCTGGTCGCGACAACCCGCAACCTGGCCCAGTCCGCCGCGGCCACCGCGCAGTTTTTCAATTCGTTGCCTCTGGAGTACCGGCATATTGTCCTGGACCAGCTCCGCGATATGGGCGGCACCCGCTTTTTTGTTTCACTCAACGACCGGCGTATCAACATGACGCCCCTGCCGGATACCGAGCGAAAGCGGCTGGTTACGGAAGAGGTGGAGTCGGTTTTGCGCCGGCGACTCGGTAACCGGATCAATCTGCATGTGGATTTCGTGGATCCCGCCAATCTGCGCATTCTCAACAGTGAGATGCCGCTGGATGCCCTGCCGCAGTCCTGGGCTCACTACGCACTCACCCTGGAGCCGCTGAATCCGCCCGTTCTGGTCACTCAGGTTGAGGTGACAGAAGACGAATGGCTGTACCTCGCGGCCGCGTTGCCGGCCCCATACGTGTCCCTGGAGGATGAGGGTATACCCGGCCAGCAGATCCTGTTTCTGGTGGTGATGATCGCCATTCTCTTTCCGGTACTGGCCTGGCTGATCCGGCAGCAGACGCGCCCGCTGCGCAGGCTGGCCCGGGCGGCGCGGGATCTGCCCCTGGAGGACAATCAGCCGCCGCTG
The DNA here is from genome assembly GCF_055755345.1 of Marinobacter sp. E2. Taxonomy (NCBI): domain Bacteria; kingdom Pseudomonadati; phylum Pseudomonadota; class Gammaproteobacteria; order Pseudomonadales; family Marinobacteraceae; genus Marinobacter; species Marinobacter sp. E2. The sequence goes on along the minus strand of NZ_CM146911.1, from coordinate 3,112,286 downwards.
GTGGAGAAGGGGAGCGCGGAAATCGTGGCGGTGACCCGAAGTTTCAATACCATGCGTCGGCGCCTGCAGAGCTACATCAGCGATCGAAACCAGTTGTTCCGCGCCATCTCCCACGATCTGAAAACGCCGATTACCCGGCTGCGGCTGCGGGTCGATCTGATCGAGGACGACGCCATGCGCGAACGTCTGGAGGCCGATCTTCGGGAACTGGAGCTGCTGGCGAAGAACGCGCTCCAGTCCATCAAGGACAGCGACATTCACGAGAATGCCGAGCCGGTGGATGTGGAGCGGATGCTGCGGGGCATGGCCGAGGCTTACCAGGGTGATGGCCCGGGGCAGGTGACCGTGCAGGGCCATTGCCGGGCTTACCGGGGCAAGCCACTGGCGTTGAAGCGGTGTTTTGGCAACCTGGTGGACAACGCCGTCAAGTACGGGAACAGGGCGCTGGTGCGAATCGAGGACTCGGACGGTGAACTGAGAATCCATGTGGAGGACGAGGGGCCCGGCGTCTCAGAAGACCAACTGGCCCGTATCTTCGAGCCGTACTACCGGCTGGACAAGAACCAGCACCAGGGGTTTGGCCTGGGCCTCGGGATTGCACGCAACATTGCCCAGAGCCACGGCGGTGAGCTGGAAATCAGCAATCGGCCCACCGGCGGCCTGCACGTTACCCTGACCCTGCCACGCCACTGATCGCCCATGTAGCCATGTAACAAGGTTGTTACATGGGCATTTCCCTTTGATACGTAGTGCTGTCGCTTCCTGCCATAGACTCCGATGTTGCCAATACAACAAAAACAAGGAGTCTGAAAATGTCCAACATTGCGTATGGCACCCAATCTGTAAAAACACTTCCGAAAAGCCGTCTGTTGTCCGTTGCCGTCAGCCTGATTTCGCTGGGCCTGGCTGCCGGGCAGGCTCAGGCTCAGGATAGCCAGAGCGTGGAAGAACGCCTGGCGGCCCTCGAGGCGAAGCTGGCGGAAGTGGAGCCCCAGGCTACCGGGGAAGAAGGCTTTTCCTTCAACACCTATGCCCGTTCAGGTTTGCTGTTGGGCGGTGACCTGCAAAGTGTCCCTGGCGGCCCCTACCTGACCCCCGCCGGTTCCGTGGGTGGCGCGGTGGGACGTCTCGGCAATGAGCCGGACACCTACCTTGAGGCCATCCTCAACTACCGCCAGGTGGCCGAGAACGGTACCCAATCCCTTTACCAGTTGATGATTGCCGATTCCACCACCTCCTCGAACGACTGGACCGCCGGGGATGGCGCGGTGAACGTACGCCAGGCGTATGTAGAGTTCAGCAACCTCGCCAGCTTTACCGGTATTTTCGCAGACGCGTCGATCTGGGCCGGCAAGCGCTTCGACCGGGACCTGAACTTTGATATCCACTGGCTGGACAGCGATATCATTTTCCTCGGGGGCCTCGGCGCGGGTATCTATGACGTCAAGTTCGCCGATAACGTACACTCCAACTTTTCCTTGTACGGTCGAAGCTTTCTCGAGTTTCCCTCCGACATCCAGGATCAGGACATCACCTCCGACACGGATAACCTGATCGTCACCGCCGACAACTATTTCGGCAAGGTGCAGTGGACCCTCAGCGGAATGAAAGCGCAGGAGAACGACGAGCGCGTTGTGGGTGGTGTCCAGCAGGCCGCTGAGACCGGTGCCCATACCATGCTGGCCTACCACGGTGACAGCTTCTTCGGACTTTCCGATGGAAACTTCAAGGTGGCGGTATTGCACGGCCAGGGCCTGGGCGCCGAAACCAAGAACATTGGCGCCGATGGCGATCTTCACGAAGATGCTGTGAGCACTCGTGTGGCTGTCTACGGCACTACCTATCTGAGCGAAAACTGGCGATTGGCGCCGGCGCTTCTGGCCGAGACCAGTGAGGACCGTTACATCAAGGGCGACGATTACCAGTGGCTGACCGTCAATGCCCGGCTGGCCCAGGAGCTGACCACGAACTTCGAGATGCAGTACGAGGCGTCCTGGCAGGCCATGGATCTCACCACGCTTGGTTACCAGGGCCGCAGTGACGTGGAGGGCGACTACAGCCGCTTTACCGTGGCGCCCACCTTCAAGCCCCAGGTCGGCGGGTTCTGGAACCGCCCGGAGATCCGTTTATTCGTCAGCTATTCCACCTGGGATGACGAGCTGGAAGGCTATGCCTCCGGCGATGCCCTGGGCGCCGACAGCGATTTTGAAAGCGGTCAATGGACCTTTGGTACCCAGATGGAAGTCTGGTTCTGAACCTGATCAAGACAACAATACAGGAAGGAATGACCATGAAACTGTTCAAGAAAACCCTAGCTGCCGCCGCGGTAACGGCGGCCCTGCTGCCGGCCCAGGCGCTCCAGGCCGGTGAAGTGGAAGTGCTGCACTGGTGGACAGCCGGTGGTGAAGCTCGCGCCGCCGCCGCATTGAAGGAGATGATGGAAGAGCAGGGCCACACCTGGAAAGACTTCGCGGTGGCCGGTGGTGGCGGTGAAGCGGCCATGACCGTGCTCAAGACCCGGGCGGTTTCCGGCAACCCGCCGGCGGCCGCGCAGATCAAGGGGCTGGACATCCGCGAATGGGCCAAGCTCGGCTTTCTCACCAGCCTGGATGATGTGGCCGAAGCCAATAACTGGAACCAGCTGATTCCACCGGTGATTGCCGATGTCATGAAGTACGAGGGCAACTACGTGGCGGTGCCGGTGAACGTGCATCGGGTGAACTGGCTCTGGGCCAATCCGGATGTGCTGGAGAAGGCGGGCGTGAAAGTGCCGACCACCCTCGATGAGTTCCACGCTGCCGCCGAAAAACTCGAAGCCGCAGGTGTGATTCCTCTGGCCCACGGTGGCCAGCCCTGGCAGGACGCCACGGTATTCGAAGCGGTGGCCCTCGCGGTTATGGGTCCCGAGGACTTTGCCCGCGCCTTCGTGGAGCATGACATGGAGGTGATCAACAGCGCGAAGATGGAGGAGGTGTTCTCCGAATTTGCCAAAGTGATGAGCTACGTGGACGACAACGCCGCCGGGCGCGACTGGAATACCTCCACTGGCATGGTGATCCGGGGCGAGGCGGCCATGCAGATCATGGGCGACTGGGCCAAGGGCGAGTTCACCGCTGCGGGCCTGACCCCGGGTGAGGACTACATCTGCGCACCGGCGCCAGGCACCACCGGAGAGTTCACGTTCAACGTGGATTCCTTTGCCATGTTCAGCCTGAGTGACGAGGCCAACACCGAGGCCCAGAAAGACCTGGCCCGCACCATCCTGGAGCCCGAGTTCCAGACGGTGTTCAACAAGGCCAAGGGCTCCATTCCGGTGCGTACCGATATGGATATGTCTGGCTTCGACACCTGCGCGCAGGCGTCCATGGACACCTTCAAGAGCAGTGCCGACACCGGCGGACTGGTACCCAGTTTTGCCCACGGGCTGGCGACCACCAGCTACGTGCAGGGCCAGATCTTCGATGTGGTGACCAACTTCGTGAACTCCGATAACAAGGATCCGGCCAGGGCCACCGACCAGCTGGCGGCAGCCATTCAGGCGGCACTCTGATCCGGTGGGGCTGCCCGGCCAGGGTGGCCCCCGATCCCTTCGGGAGACTCATCATGGAACACACTCAACGTTACCCCGGCCGGGTGGCCCGGGCGCCGTCGCGCCTGCTTGATGCCCTGCAGCGCTGGCTGCCGAAGCTGGTGGTGGCACCCACCTTCGTACTGATCGGGGTTGGCATCTACGGCTACATGCTCTGGACCGGCGTGCTGTCGTTCACCAGCTCCAGCTTTCTGCCGGTGTACGACTTTGTCGGCTTTGAGCAATACGCCAAGCTGATGGCCAACGACCGCTGGCTGACGGCCTCCGCCAACCTGGGGATCTTTGGCGGCCTGTTCATTCTCAGTTGTCTGGTGATTGGCGTGGTACTGGCCATTTTCCTGGACCAGAAAATCCGCCAGGAAGGCGCCATCCGCACCATCTATCTGTACCCCATGGCACTGTCGATGATTGTCACCGGCACCGTCTGGAAGTGGATTCTCAACCCGAGCCTCGGCCTGGAAAAACTCATGCACGACTGGGGCTGGACCTCGTTCAGCTTCGACTGGCTGGTGAACTCCGACATGGCCATCTACACCATTGTGATGGCCGCGGTCTGGCAGGCCTCCGGTTTTGTCATGGCGCTGTTTCTTGCGGGGCTTCGTGGCGTCGATTCCTCCATCATCCGGGCGGCCCGGGTGGATGGTGCCAGTCTGCCGCTGATCTACTGGAAAATCATCCTGCCCTCCCTGCGGCCGGTGTTTTTCAGTGCGGTGATGGTGCTCGCCCACATTGCCATCAAGAGCTTCGACCTGGTAATGGCGATGACCGCCGGTGGTCCGGGCTACTCCACCGATCTACCCGCGGTGTTCATGTATGCCCACACCTTCACGCGGGGCCAGATGGGACTGGGCTCGGCCAGCGCCATGCTGATGCTGGGGGCGATTCTGGCGCTTCTGGTGCCTTACCTGTATTCCGAACTGAGGGAGAAGCGCCATGACTGATGTGGTTCGTACCGGCTTTCGTCCCAGTCGCGTAGCCATTTACGGCGTTCTGCTGCTGGCTGCGCTGGTGTACCTGATTCCGCTGTTCATCATGCTGGTGACCAGCTTCAAAACCCCGATGGACATCCGTACCGGCAACCTGATGGCCCTGCCCACGGACTGGACCACCATCGGCTGGACCAAGGCCTGGTCCGAGGCCTGCACCGGCGTTCAGTGCGAGGGCATCCGCGGCTATTTCTGGAACTCCTTCAAGATGACCGTGCCGGCCGTGTTGATCTCCACCTTGCTGGGGGCCTTCAACGGTTACGTGCTGTCGAAGTGGAAGTTCAAGGGCTCCGACCTGTTTTTCGGCATGCTGCTGTTCGGCTGCTTCGTGCCCTTCCAGGTGGTGTTGCTGCCCATGGCCGCCACACTGGGCAAGCTCGGGCTCGCCAACACCACCACCGGCCTGGTGCTGGTGCATGTGATCTACGGGGTGGCCTTTACCACGTTGTTCTTCAGAAACTACTACGTGGCCATTCCCGATGCGCTGATCAAGGCGGCGAGGCTGGATGGCGCCGGTTTCTTCACTATCTTCTTCCGCATCCTGCTGCCCATGTCCACGCCCATTTTCATGGTGTCCCTGATCTGGCAGTTCACCCAGATCTGGAACGACTTCCTGTTTGGCGTGGTGTTCGCCAGCGGCGACAGCCAGCCCATCACCGTGGCCCTGAACAACCTGGTGAATACCAGCACCGGGGTGAAGGAATACAACGTTGACATGGCGGCGGCCATGATTGCCGCCCTGCCCACGCTGGTGGTCTACATCGTCGCCGGCAAATATTTTATCCGGGGCCTCACCGCCGGCTCCGTGAAAGGTTGATCAGAGAGGATAACAACAATGTCTCAACTGGAGCTTCGGAGCATCCGCAAAACCTACCCGGGCGTTGCCGAGGAGACCCTCAAGGGCATCGACATCGACATCGCCTCCGGGGAATTCCTGATCCTGGTGGGCCCATCCGGCTGTGGCAAGTCCACCCTGATGAACACCATCGCCGGCCTGGAAACCATTACCGACGGATCTATTGTGCTGGAGGGCAAGGACATCTCCACCATGGAGCCGAAGGACCGTGACATCGCCATGGTGTTCCAGTCCTACGCCCTGTACCCCACCATGAGCGTGCGCGAGAACATCGCCTTCGGTCTCAAGATCCGTGGGCTTCCCAAGCACGAGATTGACCAGGAAGTGGAGCGGGTGGCGGATCTGTTGCAGATCTCCCAGCTGCTCAACAAAAAGCCGGCGAACCTGTCCGGCGGTCAGCAGCAGCGGGTGGCCATGGGCCGGGCCCTGGCTCGCCGGCCGCGCATCTACCTGTTTGATGAACCGCTGTCGAACCTCGACGCCAAGCTTCGGGTGGAAATGCGCACGGAGATCAAGAAGCTGCACCAGCGCCTTAAAACCACCATCGTGTACGTGACCCACGACCAGATCGAGGCCATGACCCTGGCCGACCGGATTGCCGTACTCAAGGACGGCGAGCTGCAGCAGCTGGGCACGCCGAAAGAGGTCTACAACACCCCGGCCAACCTCTTTGTGGCCGGCTTCATGGGGTCACCGGCCATGAGTTTTGTGCCAGTGACCGTAGCCCGGGGCGAACAGGGGTTGTACGCGGAAGTGCGCGGCAACAACGGCAACACACTGAGGTTGCCGGTACCGGATTACCTGGCCGACCGGGTGGGAGGCCAGGTGATTCTGGGCATTCGCCCGGAACACATCACCCAGCCCCAGGATCAGAAGAACGATCAGAGCCTGGTCACCAAGGGGGAGTTCACCATCGAGGTGACCGAACCCACCGGCCCGGACGTGATCGCGCTGATCCAGCTCAACGACACCAACGTGCACTGCCGGATTGACCCCGAGCATCCGGTTACGTGGGGCGAAACCGCCGAGCTGATGTTCGACATGAAGAAAGTGGTGTTCTTCGATCCGGAGACGGAAAAGCGGATCGCCCCTCACTGACACCATCGGCGCCATCCCAGGGCGTCAGAGCTGCTCCAGGTTCGCCAGCAGGTGCTCGGCGCGCCGGAGCAGCGCCTCTCGCTTGTCCGGCTTCTGCTTGTCCCAGTTCCGGTACATCATCCCCATGCGGGGATTGTTCGCGAAGTCGTCCCGGTGCCGGTCGATGAAGTGCCAGTACAGGGCATTGAACGGACAGGCGTCGTCCTCGGTGGCCTTGTTCACCTTGTAATGACAGTTGGCGCAGTGGTCGGACATGCGCTGGATGTACTTGCCGCTGGCGGCGTAGGGTTTCGAACCCAGGTAGCCGCCATCGGCGTGCATCACCATGCCCAGAACGTTGGGCAGCTCCACCCAGTCGTAGGCATCGGCGTAGACCGCCAGGTACCAGTCGCAGATCTCCTCGGGTTTGATGCCCGCCAGCAGGGCAAAGTTGCCGGTGACCATCAGCCGCTGGATGTGATGCGCATAGGCGTTGCGGCGGGTGGCATCGATGGCCTTGTGCATGCAGCGCATCTTCGTCTCGCCGGTCCAGTAGAACCAGGGCAGGGCGCGATTGTTGCCGAGCCGGTTTTCCTGCGCATAGTGCGGCATGTTCATCCAGTAAATCCCCCGCACGAATTCGCGCCAGCCCAGGATCTGACGGATAAACCCCTCCACCGCATTGATCGGCGCCCGCCCCGAATACCAGGCCTGCGCCGCCGCCTCGCACACCGCGAGCGGATCCAGAAGGCCGCAGTTGATGTAGGGCGACAGAATCGAGTGGAACAGCCAGTCTTCGGAATCGGAAATCGCATCCTGGTAATCGCCAAAGCAGGGCAGGGCAAAGTCGATGAAATGTTCCAGCGCCGCCTCGGCATCCCCGGGCGTTACGGCAAAGTGAAAGTCCTCGGTGGTACCGAAGTGATCGGCAAAATGCTCGTCCACCAGGGCAATCACCTCGCCGGTGATGGCGTCCGGCTCCACCCGGAAGGGCGCCGGTGCCGGCGGCTTGCCGGTCCACTTCTTGCGGTTGTCGGCATCAAAATTCCACTGCCCGCCCTCCGGCCCGCCGGCGCCCGTCATCAGTAGGCCCGTCTTGCGCCGCATCTCCCGGTAGAAGAACTCCATCCGCAGTTGCTTGCGCCCCTCGGCCCAGTCGGTAAATTCCTGTTTTGTGGCAATAAACCGTGAATCTGGCCGAATCTCCACCGGCACCCCAAGCCGCTCATGCCAGCCACTGATCTGCTCATGCAGCCGCCATTCACCGCACTCGGTGGTAATGACCTTCTCCACGTTTGTTCGCTTCAACTGCTCGCCAACCACCGCCTCCAGACTCTGGTGTTCGTTTTCCGGATGATAGGCCTGGTAATGCACCTGCCAGCCATCGCTCTCCAGTTGCCGGGCAAAGTGACGCATGGCACTGAACAGCAGCACGATCTTTTTCTTGTGGTGATTGGTGTAGCTGGCCTCATCTTGAACTTCGGCCATCACCACCAGATCCCGATCCCTGTCGGCGCTATCGAGGGCACTGATGTTTCTCGTTAATTGGTCTCCGAGAATCAGGATCACGTTCGGCATAGTGGACGCTTCACTCCAATTTTCTGATGGCAGGCCAGCGATGATGTGAGGTATGCAGAGGGGGTGCCCTGACAGAATCGTGCGGAGCCATGGATGGCGGAGCCGAGCGTACAGGGACGTATCTACAGCGTATTCTGGCAGGGCACCCCCTCTGCATACCGGGCGCCAGTCACCAGAGCTCCTCATTAAGAGGTACAGGAAGTACGCCAACAGCCCAAGGGCGGTTCATAAACCCCGCTGGTAAACTGAAACCATCACTCAGCTGACCCGCATCAAAACGGCACCGCACCCGTTGCTGCACAATGCGGACCAATCCCCAAGACCGCCGATAGACGCCAGAGCACCGACCATGACCGCCACCGCCGCACCCCAGCCCCGAACAGCCACACTGCCTGAATTCCAGTGGGACGACGCCCTGATCCGCCGCTACGACCTCAGTGGCCCCAGGTATACCTCCTATCCCACCGCAGTCGAGTTCAACCAGAACTACCCGGTGGAAGAAATGGTCAAGGCCGCCGCCCGCAGCAAGGCCAGCGGCCGGCCCCTGTCGCTTTATACTCACCTGCCGTTCTGCGCGCACCTGTGCTACTACTGCGCCTGCAACAAGGTGATCACCAAAAAGCGCGACAAGGCCATGCCTTACGTGGAGCGGGTGCTGAAAGAAGCGGCGCTTCAGTCAAAGTTGTTCGGCGCCGACCGGCCGGTCACCCAGCTGCACTGGGGCGGTGGCACGCCCACCTTCCTGCCCAGGGATGTTATGCAGCACCTGATGGAAGGCTACGGAGAGCTGTTCAACCTGCAAAGCGGGGCAGAGCGAGACTACAGCGTGGAGATTGATCCGCGCGAGGTGGATCAGGACACCCTGCCAACCCTCTGGGAACTGGGCTTTAACCGCATCAGCCTGGGCGTTCAGGACGTCAACCCGCAGGTACAAAAGGCGGTGAACCGCATCCAGCCCCGGGCCATGACCGAGGCGGTACTCAACGAGGCGCGCCGTATCGGTTTCCGGTCGATCAACCTCGATCTCATCTACGGCCTGCCGTACCAGACCCCGGAAAGCTTCGCGGAGACTCTGGAGGCGGTGATCGAGATGTCGCCGGACCGGCTTTCCGTGTTCAGCTACGCCCATCTGCCAGACCGCTTCTACCCGCAAACCCGCATTCAGGCCGACACCCTGCCCAGCCCGCAGCAGAAGCTGACGATCCTGCACAACACCATCAACCGGTTGCTGGAAGCCGGCTACGAGTACATCGGCATGGACCACTTCGCCAAGCCTGACGACAGCCTGGCCGTGGCCCAGCGGGAAGGTCGACTGCACAGGAACTTCCAGGGTTATACCACCCACTCCGAGTGTGACCTGGTGTCCCTGGGCGTGTCCGCGATAGGGCAGACCGACGACGCCTACTTCCAGAACAACCACGACCTTCCCTCCTGGGAAACGGCCATTGATGCCGGCCAACTGGCCATCACCAAGGGTGTGAACCTCACGCGCGATGACCGCATCCGCCGCTGGGTGATCGGCCAGCTGATCTGCCAGTTCCGGCTGGATCGCCAGCGGTTCTCTGCGGTGTGGCAGGAAGATCTGGACCGATACTTCGCCGATGAGCTCGGGCGCCTCAAGCCCATGGTTCAGGATGAATTGATCGCTGATGATGGCCAGGCACTCCAGGTTCAGCCTGCCGGCCGGTTGCTGATCCGGGCCATCTGCCAGATCTTCGACCTGTATCGTAAGGAAGGTGCCAGCCAGAGGTTCTCCCGGATTATCTGATCTGGGGGGAAACGCCCAAGGGCCGTATGACTCTGGTCATCCGGCCCTTTTTGGTATCGGGCGCAAGAAAAAGGGCCGCCCGCTTCCGGACAGCCCTTTTGCCTGCAGCAGGTATCAGCCGTAGGCGGGCACCTTGAACTCGTTGGCCAGATCCTGAAGCACTCGGGCCAGCCGGGCCTGCTCTCCAGTCACCTGGGTGATTTCCTGGGAACCGGTCAGGGTCAGGATTGCCGCTTCGCTTACCGACTCCATGCTGCCGGCCAGTTCCCGGGTTACCGCCACCTGCTCTTCCGAGGCGGTCGCAATCTGGCTGGCCATGTCGGAAATGCTGTTCACATCGGTGAGGATGTCCGCAAAGGTCTGTTCCAACTCGGAGGCTTGCTCGCTGGTGGCGTTCGCCAGCTTGTGGCTCTCCAGGATGGAGCGACTGGCGTTTTCGGTAATGTCCTTGAACCCGTTGATGATGTCTTCGATCTGCGTCGTGGACTGGTGAGTCTGCTGGGCCAGGGTGCGCACTTCGTCGGCCACCACTGCAAAGCCGCGACCATGCTCGCCGGCACGGGCAGCTTCAATGGCAGCGTTCAGGGCCAGCAGGTTGGTCTGGTCGGCCACCTTGCGGATCACATCCACCACATCGCTGATGGTGGCGCTCCGGCTTTCCAGCTCTTCGATCACCTCGTTCACCTTCTGAACGGAACGCGCCAGTGAACGGATGCTCTGTACGCTGCCGTGCAGGACCTGTTCACCACTCCGGCTCTTGTCCATGGCGCTGCGAGCAGCGTCAGCCACCTGCTGGGTGTTGCGGGAAATTTCCTCGGAGGTGGCGGACATTTCCTCGGTGGCCGCGGCCACCTGTTCAATCTGTTGCTGCTGGTTCTTCACCTGGCTGGAATTCTGTCCGGCGGTGGAGCTGGTCTGTTCGGTCGCGGCCGCCAGCTGGACGCTGGACTTGTCGATCTGCAGCAGGGCATTGCCGAAACGCCCGAACAGCTCGTTGATGGCCTTGCCGATGGTGCCCACCTCGTCGCGACTGGCAACGTGGATATTGCGGGTCAGGTCTTTGTTGTCCATGGCGAAGCGCACGCCATCAAGCAGCCGACCGACCTGAAGATTGATGGCCCGGATGATAATCAGAACGAGGGTCAGCACGCCCAGGATCGCGGCGCCCGCTATCGCAGAGGCGGTGATCAGATCCTGGCGGGCGTCGGCCACGGCGATGTCGGCCAATTGCTTTATTTCGGTCAGCAAGTCCTGGCGCAGGGTATTGAGAGCGCGGATGCGGTCGGTAGCGGTAGCGAACCAGTCGGAAGCATCCAGGGCGTACATGCCGGAGGGGCTGCTGAACAAAGTGCCCCGCTGCTCATCGAGGGCACGGCTTTCGGCGGAGCCGGGCATGGCCGTCAGTGCGATCCTGTGACTGTCGTTCGAGGCCAGCATCGCCAGGGCGTTGTCCAGGTAGGCCTGTTGCTGTCCGGCCAGGCCGGCAATTCGCTGGAGCGTGGGCAGATCAAACTCGCCACTGCGAATCAGCGCGGCGCCAGCTGCGCGCTCACGGCCTGCCCTTTCCGCGAGTTCCGCCATGGCCCGGTAGGCGTTGATCTGCCGGGTCAGGTCGGCATCGCTGGTGCGGCGAACAATCAGGCCAATGCGGTCAGTCAGCGATGTGATCGTGCCGGTGTAATAAGACGCAGCCTCGAACGCGGTGATTGCCCGACCGTCGATGGAACGTCGGATCTGGGCAAGGCTCGCCAGGCTCCGTTCGACGGACTGGATGCTTTCAGCAACCGTGGCATCGAATTCGGATCTCGCCGTGAGTGCCTGGATGCTCTGGCGATAGACGCTGATCCGGCTGTCGGTTTCCTGGCGCTGGCTGGCCAGATCGCGCCCTGCCAGCAGTGCGCCTTCGCTGTCCGGCCTTGCGGCCAGCAGGACAGCAGAGCGGCCCCGTTCTTTCTGCAGCGATTCTGTGAGCGGGTCACCAATTTCGGCCAGTTCCACGGCGGCACGCAGCTGCTGCATGTTCTCACGCTCGCTGTAGTTCAGTGCGATGCTGTCCAGGGCGAAATACAGGATTACCAGCAATGCCGGCACCACCAGGGTCATCAGTTTGCCCCGCATGGAGAGGTTGTTGATCAGTTTCATCGTGTTGCCTTTCTCGGATTGGAAATTGGGGCAATTATCCCGACTCAACCTGCCCCCGGACCATCGTCGTGAGTGGGTACTTGATGGGGTAGGTGTCTCTCGGTGAGACTGGGTAAGTGTTTGTTATCTGATTGATATTTATAAAGAAAACAGAAGGTCGAAAATTGCCGGGAGGGTATCTCCATCGGGGTAGGCGGTGTCGTCCCGTAGCCGTGCTGACAATCATCAAGGCGATACGATGCTGCCGTGGGTAGGGTGCGCCCAGACCCAGCAGCGGAGACAATCATGGAACTTGTGTGCCCGGCCGGCAGCCTGCCGGCACTGAAAACCGCGGTGGATAATGGTGCCAACGCGGTGTATTTCGGTTTCAGGGACAGCACCAACGCCCGCCAGTTTGCCGGCCTGAACTTCAATGAACAGCGAGCGGCCGAGGGTATCGAGTATGCCCGGCTGCGGGGCGTCAGGGTGTTCTGTGCGATCAACACCTACCCCCAGCCAGACGGCTGGGCGCATTGGAAGGGTGCGGTGGACCGCGCCGCCGGCCTCGGGGTGGACGCCATCATCCTGGCGGATATGGGACTGCTCGACTACGCCGCCAACCGCTACCCCCACATCCCCCGTCACCTGTCGGTACAGGGCTCCGCCACCAGCCACGAGGCGCTTTCCTTCTACAAGGACAATTTCGATATTCGCCGGGCGGTTCTGCCGCGGGTATTGTCGCTGGACCAGGTTCGCGGAGTTGCCGCGCGCAGTCCCGTCGAGCTGGAAGTCTTTGCCTTCGGCAGCCTGTGCATCATGGCGGAAGGGCGCTGTTATCTGTCCTCCTATCTTACCGACGAGTCCCCCAATACCCGTGGCGCCTGCTCGCCGGCCAAGGCGGTGCGCTGGCAGGAAACCCCGCAGGGTCTGGAATCCCGGCTGAACGACGTCCTCATAGACCGCTACGGTCCCGGTGAGTCGGCGGGCTACCCGACTCTCTGCAAGGGCCGTTTTGAAGTGGAGGGCAGTGTTTATCACGCCATTGAGGAGCCGGTGAGCCTGAACACCCTGGACCTGTTGCCGGAGCTTGCGGCCCTGGGCATTCGCGCAGTGAAGATTGAGGGCCGGCAACGCAGCCCTGCCTACATTGCTGAGGTGGCACGTACCTGGCGCCATGCCCTGGACAACCTGGCCGCGGGTGCCGATCACTTTACGGTGGAGCCTCAGTGGCAGAAATCCCTGGCGGGCTTGTCCGAGGGCGGTCTGACCACCCTCGGTGCCTACCACCGAAAATGGAAATAGGGGGTATTGTCTGATGTTGAACCTGTCCCTGGGGCCGATCCTGTGGTTCTGGTCCCGACAGACGGTTTTCGAGTTCTACGCCCGTGCCGCCGAATGGCCGGTGGATACCGTGTACCTGGGCGAGGTGGTGTGCTCCCGGCGCCGGGAGCTGAAACCCGATGACTGGCTGGGCCTGGCCCGGGATCTCAAGGCCTGCGGAAAGAACGTTGTGCTCTCCACGCTCACACTGATTGAATCCGATGCCGACCTGCGCCGGCTTCGCCGGTTCTGCGAGCAGGGCGAGTTCATGGTGGAAGCCAACGACCAGAGCGCTGTGCAGGTGGCCATCCGCAACGGCTTGCCGTTTGTCACCGGTCCGTCCATGAATATCTACAACGTTGCCACCCTGAAGCTACTGGCCAGGCAGGGTCTGCAGGGCTGGAGCCTGCCAGTGGAGCTGGGCCGGGAAACCTTGGGCCACCTTCTGCAGGGACTTGAGCGCGAGGGCCTCGCCCTGCCGGCGGAAGTGTTTGCGTGGGGCTTCCTGCCCCTGGCCTGGTCGTCCCGTTGCTTTACAGCCCGACACTACAACCTGCCCAAGGACAACTGCCAGTTCCGCTGCATCGAGCACCCGGACGGCCTGGAGCTGCGTTCCCGGGAGTCGCAGGAACTGTTCCGGATCAACGGCATTTCCACGCTGTCTGGCGCGCGCTACGACCTGATGCGGCAACTGCCACTGATGGCGGACATGGGCGTCTCAACGGTGCGGCTCAGCCCCGAGCACCAGGGTATGGAAGAGGTGGTTCACCGATTTGATCAGGTGCGCCGCGGGGAGATGCCAACCGTCGATCCGCTGCAACTGGTGGAGGCACCGCCCTGCAATGGCTACTGGTACGGTCAGCCTGGTATGGCACAGGTGATGGAGTAGTGGCACCCCGAGGTTGAAAAAATGCAGGGTGCCCGCAACACTTCCGTTACCAACGTTTCACCACAGAAGGGGTGCTTATTCTCGAGTTGCTGATCTGGGTGGCGGTTGCTGCGGTTGGTACCGCTGTCGTCTGGAAGGGAAGTGGTCTCCTTGAGGCCGCCAGTGAACGTCTGGCCCTGTATTACCGTTTGCCGGAGATCGTGCAGGGCGCCATTGTGGTGGCCATCGGTTCAAGCTTTCCCGAGCTGGCAACGGTGGTCGTCTCCACTCTTGTTCATGGTGAATTCGAACTGGGCGTCGCAGCCATTGTCGGTTCCGCACTGTTCAACATCATGGTCATCCCCGCCCTGAGTGGCCTGGTTGCCCGGGAACAGTTGGCAACCAACCGCGACCTTGTCTATAAGGAAGCGCAGTTCTACATGATTGCGGTGGCCACCCTGCTGCTGACGTTTTCCTTCGCCGTTATCTACAACCCCGTTGAATCAACCGGGGGCCAGTTACAGGGTGAGCTCACCCGCGGGCTGGCATTCCTGCCCCTGGTGCTCTATGTGGTCTACGTGTTTGTCCAGTACCAGGACACCATGGACTATCAGTCCAACGAGGATGTCTCCCACATTCAGCCGGCCAGGGAGTGGGGTAAACTGGCGGTGGGACTGGTGCTGATTCTCGTCGGTGTTGAAGGGCTGGTTCGCGCGGCGGTCAATTTCGGCGATATTCTCGGTACGCCCAGTTTCCTCTGGGGCATCACCGTGGTGGCTGCCGGTACCTCAATCCCGGACGCCTTCGTTTCGGTGCGAGCCGCTCGCAAGGGAAAGGGCATTACAAGCACGGCCAACGTCCTTGGCAGTAACATCTTCGACCTGCTCTGCTGTATTCCGATAGGCGTGTTGATCGCCGGCACCGCAGTGATCAACTATTCCGTGGCCGCGCCCATGATGGCGGTGCTGACCCTGGCCACGCTGATCCTGTTCCTGATGATGCGCACGCACATGATCGTGAGCCGAACCGAATCCTGGAGTCTGCTTTTGCTCTACGGCGGCTTTGTGGCGTGGATTGCCCTTGAATCGTTCAATGTAGTCAATCTGCTGGTGAATTTCCCACCCGGTTCGTGAGAATCCGGGTCCACGGCAAGGAGGTGACAGGACCATGGACATCCGACTGAAACGCGCCTACGAAGCACCCGCCCGCTCCGATGGACCTCGGGTGCTGGTAGACCGCATCTGGCCCCGGGGTGTGTCAAAAGACGATGCCGACATCGACCACTGGCTGAAGGGGCTTGCACCGTCCACCGAGCTGCGCAAATGGTTCGGACATGATCCGCAGAAATGGCCGGAGTTCTGTGACCGCTACCTGAAAGAGCTCAAATCCGATGAGGCCGCCGAGGATCTTGCGACACTCGCCCGGATCCTCGATGAGCACAAGCGCATAACGCTGGTGTTTGCCGCCAAAGATACCGAGCACAATAACGCCGTGGCGCTTCGGGATTATCTTCTGAAGAACCAGATCTGAGTCCTCAGTTCCTTGACAGTTCATTGCACATCGCCCTCGACTCCTATAAGATTTATTTAAAATAAATCTTTATTCTTACCAAGTGGTTTTTTCACTTTCTCGATGCATCGGGAGGCCGTAATGACCTGTAACAAGCCTGCGCATATAAAAGATGAGCTCTGGGCACAGCACCTGAGATGGCTGGATCTTGTTGGTCAGGAGAGCCGGGCCAACCGCCTCAAGCGGGAACAAGACAAGATTAAGCGCACGCGTTCGTCGTCACAGCCCACTGATGTGTGCGGTGGGAGCTAGAGGATAAGGATTTTCGCCTTGTTCGTGCCCGGCCAACGGCCTTTCGCCTACCTTTACTTTTTTCCGGTGGCAGCAGCCTTTTCCGCCATTGCTTTACCTTGGTCTGTTTCTGCTCATTTCGGTCTGGTGATTGCGCCACCGGGCCTGGCAGGCTCGTTAGGGCACGCCCACGAAATGCTGTATGGGTTCGCCATGGCGGTTGTTGCGGGCTATATGCTGGGCCCGCAGCCCAGGCGCTGGATCGGCCTGATGCTGGCTCTCTGGCTGGTGGGCCGAGTGGCGTTTCTGGGCTGGCCGGGGAGCCTGTTTGCGGGTATTGCAAACATTGGTTTTCTGGTGGCTCTGGCCTGGCGGGTGGTACCCCGTTTTTCCCGTTCCGCCAAGAAATGGCGGAACAAGGCGGTAGCGCCGCTGATTCTCGGCCTCTGTATCGCCGGCTCCCTGTTCCAGGCGCTGTATATGGCAGGCAAATCCGGTCCTCTTTACGGGCTGCTGCTGGAAGCCATACTCCTTCTGAGCACTCTGATGTTTTTTATGGGTGGGCGCATGCTGGCACCGGGGGTGGCTGGTCATCTGAACAAGCAGGGCCGGGAACTGGAGGCCCGTGTACAGCCCGGGCTTGAGGGGGCCGTCCTGGTTTTGATGGGGGGTGCGGTGGTTCTCAACCTGTTGCCATGGGAAGCGTTAAGGCCCCTGGTTGGCATCCTGTTGGTGCTGGCAGCAGTGGCAACCCTAGTGCGCCTTCTGCGTTGGCCAGCCAGGTACTGCCTAGATCGGCCCGACCTGATTGCGTTAATGGCCGGATACCTCTGGCTGGTGGTCGGGTGGCTGTCGATTGCAGCCGCTTTGTTGATGGCGCTGCTTCCCCTGGGCACGGCATTGCACGGCCTTACCATTGGGGCTCTGGGCACGCTCACCCTTACGGTCATGGCCCGTACGCACACACAGCGCAGCCGCAAGACATTACGTATGCCGTTTGTTCTCTACCTCGCGGTTGCCATGATCAGCCTTGCCGCTTTCACAAGGCTCTTGGCAGGCAGTCTTCAGATGGGTATGGGGCCTTACCTGGTAGCCGCTGCCTGCTGGAGCCTGGCGTTCCTGCTCCTGCTGGGATTTCTCCTGCGCCTGGAACCTTCGCCAGCCCGCTCAAGGTCGCGCGGGCGGCCAGCCTGAGTCGTATCAAGTCCTGAAAACCTGCCACTCCAGGCTATCCAGCAGGTTTTTCAATGCCAATCCGAGCTCGGTATCGCCCTCAATGATCAGGCGGCGCTGGAAGAACAGCTGATCGGGGTCCTGTCGTCGCTCTGCCAGGGTTTTAAAGGCGGCCAGTGAACCGCGGATGGTGGCCTCCCCGGGGCCATCAACCACACGCAGGCGACCGGCCCAGAAGCCAAGGGTGATGCCCGGTTGTCCGCTGTCAACCTCCAGTCGGATGCGCCGGCCCGCGAACTCATCGAATTCTCCGTCTCTGATTGCCCGGGCGAACAGGCGATTCAGTGGTGCCTCTGCCACAAGTTGTTTGACCGGCATCGGAATTCGTTGATCGATAGCAGCAATCAGTGGCGCGGGGGAGGGTAGGTACTCCCGGATAACGGTAAGTGTCTGGCTTGTCAGAGGGGATTCAATGGAGCCAACCAGGGGCAGGGATAAGGCCATGCTTTACTCCGTGCGGTTAAAAACCTGCACAGGGTAAAGCAAAGCCCGCCGTTGCGATTTGATAAAACTCAGCCTTTGTGGAGGCCCTCCTCCACGGCCCACACGGCCACCTCCACCCGGGAGCGCAGGTTCAGCTTCTTTAGCAGGTGTTTCACGTGTACTTTGACCGTGCCGTCGCTGATGTCCAGCTTGCGACCGATCATCTTGTTCGACAGTCCTTCGGCGATCAGTCGCAGGATGTCTTTTTCCCGTGGGGTCAGACTGTCGTAATCCGGGCGCGAGGTCTGCTGGGGCTTGTTGGAACGCAGGGCCTGGGCCAGCAGCGTGGTCAGCCGGTCGCTGATCACCATTTTGCCAACGGCGGCCTGGTGCAGCTGGGTGATCATGTCCTCGGGTTCCATGTCTTTGAGCAGGTAGCCGTCGGCGCCGGCGCGAAGGGCGGCAACCACGTCGTCTTCCTGATCCGATACGGTGAACATCACAATCCGGGAGCTGATGTTCTGTTCGCGGAGCTTCCGCAGCGCCTCGATACCATCCATCTCTGGCATGTTCAGATCCATCAGGATCAGGTCCGGCTCCAGTTCTGTGGCCAGTCGAATGCCATCGGCGGCATTGCTGGCTTCGCCGGCCACGACCATATCCTCTTCCATGTCGATGAGCTGCTTGATGCCCTGGCGCAGCAGCGGGTGGTCGTCAATCAGCAGTATGGTTGCGGGGGATTCAGACATCGGGCTCTCTCTTGTTGTCAGGCGCTGGACGATTCCAGTGCAATAAGATTTCGGGTTTTGGGTACAAAGGACAGCACCACTTCAACGCCACCTTCCTCGCGGTTGCGCACCTTCACCTGGCCGCCCAGGGTTCGGGCGCGATCCTGCATGATGATCAGGCCGTAGTGGTTCATGGGCTGATCACCCCCGGGCAGGCCCTTGCCATTGTCCCGGATGCTGACCCGCACCTGGGGCGACTCGAACAGCACGTCCACGCAGATGTTGCTGGCGTCCGCGTGTTTCACCGCATTGGCCAGCCCTTCCCGGACGATCTGCAGGGTATGGATCTCCTCATTAGGGGAGAGGGTCTGGGGCGGCAGGTTGTAGTTGAGCTCCACCGGTTTACCCAGGCGCTCGGAAAATTCCGCGATGGTTTTCTGCAGGGCGCTGTACAGGTCCGGCGTGTCCAGCTTCAGCCGGAAGGTAGCCAGCAGTTCCCGCAGCTGCCGGTAGGCGCTGTTCAGCCCGGTACTGAGTTCGTCCAGTATGGCTTCATGGGTGGCCTGTTGTTCGCCGTCGATATTCAGGCGTCGCAGTCGGGCCACCTGCATCTTGAGGTAGGACAGCGACTGGGCCAGGGAATCGTGCAGCTCACGGGCGATCACAGTACGCTCCTCGGCCAGGGTCTGCTGCTGCTCCTCGGTGATCTGCCGTTCCAGGAAAATTGCCGTGGCCAGCTGGTCGCTGAGGGTCTCCAGCAGCCGGCGATTGGTTTCGGACAGGCCGGTCTCCACCGGGTACCAGACTTCCAGCGTGCCCAGCAGCTGGCCTGGCGTGCGTATCGGCAGCAGCAGGCGACGACCGTCGTTATCCTCTACCGGGAGTTCGTCATACACCTCCGGGGTTACCAGGCAGGCGTTGCAGTGGTGATCCCGGCAATAGAAGGGCCGTTCGCGGGTGGCGGTGGTAATGGCCTCGATCGGTTCCGCCGACTCCCGGTCATGGAGGTAGAGACGGATGGGGCCGATGCCCAGCAGCTGCTCCAGTTCCTGCAGCATGGGAATGGCGCCATGGCACAGGTCGTGGTTGGCAAACAGCTCGCGGCTTGCGGAGTGCAGCAGTTGCAGCGCCGCGTGACTTCTCTCGAGTTCTTCGGTTTTCAGCCGGGCCCGCTCTTCCAGCTCGTAGTAAGTCAGGGCCAGCTCGCTGGTCATCTGGTCGAACGCCTGGCCCAGCTGGGCCAGTTCATCGGAGCCGGCCAGGTTGGCCTTGTGGGAAAAGTCCTGTTCGCCCACGGCGGTGGCAATGCCCACCAGCTTGCGCAGTGGCCGGAGAATCCGGTTCCTCAGGTCGATAAACAGGGCCACGATGATCAGTATGGAAAACACCAGGCTGATAATCTGGATCAGGTGCAGAAGATCGATTCGGGCTTCGGTGCGTTGTTCCAGCATGCCCACCAGCCGGTCGACATCTTCCACGTAGGCCCGGGTGGCGGCCAGCATCTCCCCGCGTATGGGGGCTCCCTGATCGTGTCCTTCCAGGGCCGGCCGTAGACCGGTGTTCCAGGCGTTCAGAATGGTCTGGTACTGGAGCGCGAGGGGATGATCCCTGCCCTGGGGAACCGCTGCCTGGATGGCCGGCGCGGTGAGCCGCTCCTGGTACTGGTCCAGCATGGTGGCAATGCCATCCTGCCCGGGCTGCTCCGCTGACGGTGTTGCGGTTCTGGACAGGAGCTGGAAAGCCCCCATTCGTAAGGCGCCTGCCAGGTTGATGGCGGTGGCGTTACCTTCAATACTTTTCGACACCGCAAGCGTGGTCGCCATGCTGACAAGTGCGGTCAACACAACGGCGCCAACGACAATGGCAATTCGGTGGACAAGCGGGCTTCTGGGTGTCATTCGATCTCGTACGCGTCAATGCCTGTAGGCGGCGGATTGATTATGCCCCGCCGGCGACTTCCCTGATACCTCCTTGAGGATAGTCAATTACCCCGATGGTTGGTAACCCATCATAAACTTTGACCCCTTCCGGATCAAAAGATGAAACTGAAAAGAAGCTTTTGAATGAGCAGGGGTCATGATATCCGAACGGGAGCGCGTGGATGAACGTCTGGCATCACTGGCCGTGGTGCTGCCACTGGCGTTGGCCGGCTTTGTGGTTGCCGCCGGATGCTGGACGCTGTTTGCAGTGGCCGGCGTGCATTTGCGCCTGGAACTGGGGCTGAGTGACCTCCAGTTCGGTTTGCTGTTGGCCATGCCCATGGCCGTGAGCGCTGCACTCGCCATTCCGTCGGGGCTGGCCGCCCAGAAGTTCGGGGCCCGCCGGGTGATGCTGGGTTGCTTAGGCGGGCTTGCCGCCTGCATGCTGATCCTGCTTACCACCGACACTTTTTCCGGGTACCTGCTGGCCGCCGGTGGGTTGGGGCTGGCCGGGGGCTTTTACAGCGCCGGGCTCCAGTTCGTGACCGGTCATTGTGAATCGCAGCGGCTCGGGCTGGTGCTCGGAGTGTTCGGTGCCGGTGTGACCGGCGCCGGCTTCAATTACTATCTGGTGCCTCTGTTCCACGAGGCCTTTTCCTGGCACGGGGTGCCGCTCGCCTATCTGATCGTACTGGTGCTGATCATTGCCCTGCTGTTGCTGCTCACGGAACCGGAAGATGCCGAGGCGGACCCGCTCGCCGAAACCTCGGTGCGGGTGTTGTTGCAGCGCATGCGACGAAAACGCGCCGGGCAACTGTGCGCCTATTTTGGCGTGGTGGCTGGCAGCTTCTTCGCCCTGGCTCTGTGGTTGCCTGACTATCTCTCGGCACAGTTCGGGCTGTCGGTGGATGCCGGGGCCCGGTTGGCCCAGTGGTTTGTTGTTCCCGGTGCCCTGGCCCAGATGGCCGGGGGGTATCTGGCAGACCGGTTCGGCAGTGCCCGGGTGGTCAGCCGCGCGCTGCTGGTCTGCCTGGTCTCGCTGTTCGTGCTGTCCTACCCGCCCATGACCCTGTTCATCCAGGGGGTGGACCAGACAATCCAGGTGGAATTCGCCTTGCCTCTGCCGCTGGAGGGCCTGTTTGTGGTGCTCCTTGGGCTGGCGCTGGGTTGCACCATGGGTAGCCTGCAACGGCTGGTGATCATCGAGAACCGCCCGGTGGCAGCGTTCGTTGCCGGTCTGCTGCTGGTGAGCGCCTTCTCCGTGGCGTTCGTGCTGCCCGTGATCTTCAGCGGCGTGAACTACTGGCTGGGTATCCGCAGTGCCGTGTTCATGATCCTGTTCTTCCTGCTGGTCAGCTGCCTGTTCCTGTTCGCACGGGAAAGCCGGCGGCATGAACGCCAGAGCCTACTCCACCCGGGTGTATAGGTGTTCTACCACCAGGGTGGTAGAGGTGGGTTATGAGGTAGTAACCACGCAGATTTTACGGTTTTGCTCACACACAATGGTCTCAATTCGAAGCAACGATCCGTCAAACAGGTTGATGGGTTGATGGGTTGATGGAGAGAGAGACCATGAGTCATTTGATCGACAAACTGAACTACTTCAGGAAGAAGCGCGAGCCGTTCGCCAACGGCCACGGCGAAACCCACGAAGTGAGCCGCGACTGGGAAAACAGCTACCGCCAGCGCTGGCAGCACGACAAGATCGTGCGCTCCACGCACGGCGTAAACTGCACCGGCTCCTGCAGCTGGAAAATCTACGTGAAGAACGGCCTGGTGACCTGGGAAACCCAGCAGACCGACTACCCGCGTACCCGTCCGGATCTGCCCAACCATGAGCCTCGCGGCTGCCCCCGTGGTGCCAGCTACTCCTGGTACATGTACAGCGCCAACCGCCTGAAGTACCCGCTGATGCGCAAGCACCTGATGAAACTCTGGCGTGCGGCGAAGGTTGAACACCAGGATCCGGTCGACGCCTGGGCCTCGATTGTCGAGGATCCCAAGAAGACCGCCGAGTACAAGCCCCGTCGCGGCATGGGTGGTTTTGTTCGCTCCAGCTGGGATGAAGTGAACGAGCTGATCGCCGCCTCCAACGTCTATACCGCCCGCAAGTACGGCCCGGACCGGATCATCGGCTTCTCTCCGATTCCCGCCATGTCCATGGTCTCCTACGCCGCCGGCAGCCGTTATCTGTCCATGATCGGTGGCGTGTGCATGAGCTTCTACGACTGGTACTGCGACCTGCCGCCGGCCTCCCCGCAAACCTGGGGTGAGCAGACCGACGTGCCAGAGTCCGCCGACTGGTACAACTCCGGCTACATCATCGCCTGGGGTTCCAACGTACCCCAGACCCGTACCCCGGACGCCCACTTCTTCACCGAAGTCCGTTACAAGGGCACCAAGACCGTCGCCATCACTCCGGACTACGCGGAAGTCTCCAAGCTGTCCGACGAGTGGCTGAACCCCAAGCAGGGCACCGACGCCGCCCTGGGCATGGCCATGGGCCACGTGATCCTGAAGGAATTCCACGTCGACAAGCCCAGCGAGTACTTTACCGACTACGTGCGCCGCTACACCGATATGCCGTATCTGGTCATGCTGGAAGAGAAAGACGACGGCAGCTTTGTGCCGGGCCGCTTCCTGCGTGCCAGCGACCTGGTGGATGGCCTGGGCGAAGAGAACAACCCCGAGTGGAAGACCATTGCCATTGACGAGAGCACCGGCGAGCTGACCGCGCCGAACGGCTCCATCGGTTATCGCTGGGGCGAGAAGGGCAAGTGGAACCTGAAGCAGACCGCCAAGGACAAAGACGTCAATCTGCAGCTGTCCCTGGTCGAGAAGCACGACGACGTCGTTGACGTTGCCTTCCCGTACTTCGGTGGCATCGAGCATGACCACTTCCAGCACGTGGAAATCAAGGATGTCCTCAAGCACAAACTCGGCACCCGCAAGGTCAAGCTGGCAGACGGCTCTGAGGGCCGTGTGGTTACGGTCTACGACCTGATGGTGGCCAACTACGGCATCAGCCGTGGCCTGGGCGAGGATGATGGCGCCACGTCCTACGATGAAGTGAAGCCCTACACCCCGGCCTGGCAGGAGAAGATCACCGGCGTACCCGCCGAGAAAGTGATCCGCATTGCCCGCGAGTTCGCGGACAACGCCGACAAGACCAGGGGCCGTTCCATGGTCATCGTGGGTGCCGGTATGAACCACTGGTACCACATGGACATGAACTACCGTGGCCTGATCAACATGCTCATTATGTGTGGCTGCATTGGTCAGAGCGGCGGTGGCTGGAGCCACTATGTTGGCCAGGAAAAACTGCGCCCGCAGACCGGCTGGCAGCCGCTGGCGTTCGGCCTGGACTGGCAGCGTCCGCCCCGTCACATGAATTCCACCTCCTTCTTCTATGCCCACTCAGGCCAGTGGCGCTACGAGAAGCTGGGCGTGGACGAGATCCTGTCGCCGCTGGCGGACAAGTCAAAGTTCGGTGGCAGCCTGATCGACTACAACGTGCGCGCCGAGCGCATGGGCTGGCTGCCGTCCGCGCCCCAGCTGAACCGAAACCCGCTGACCATCGCCGCAGAAGCCGAAAAGGCAGGCATGGAAGTGGCCGATTACGTGGCACAGTCCCTGAAAGACGGCTCCCTGGCCTTTGCCAGTGAGGATCCGGAAGCGCCGGAAAACTGCCCGCGTAACATGTTCATCTGGCGCTCCAACCTGCTGGGTTCCTCCGGCAAGGGCCACGAGTACATGCTCAAGTACCTGCTGGGCACCAAGAGCGGCCTGCAGGGCAAAGACCTGGGCGTGGAAGGCGGTGCCAAGCCGCAGGAAGTCACCTGGCACGACACAGCGCCGGAAGGCAAGCTCGATCTGCTGGTGACCCTGGACTTCCGCATGTCTACCACCTGTCTGTATTCCGACATCGTTCTGCCGACCGCGACCTGGTACGAGAAGAACGACCTGAACACCTCGGATATGCACCCGTTCATCCACCCGCTGACCGCTGCCACCGATCCGGCGTGGGAAGCGCGTAGCGACTGGGAAATCTACAAGGGCATCGCCAAGGCCTTCTCCAGGGCGGCGGAAGGCCACCTGGGCGTCGAGAAAGACGTGGTCACACTGCCGCTGCTGCACGACGCACCGGCCGAGCTGGGCCAGCCGTTCGATGTAAAAGACTGGAAGAAAGGCGAGTGCGACCTGATTCCGGGCAAGACAGCGCCCAACTTCGTCACCGTGGAGCGGGACTATCCGAACACCTACGCGCGCTTTACCTCCCTCGGGCCGCTGATGGACAAGCTGGGTAACGGTGGCAAGGGCATCAACTGGAACACCGAGAAGGAAGTGAAGTTCCTGGGCGACCTGAACTACAAGCATATCGACGGCGCCAACGCGGGTCGCCCGAAGATTGAAAGTGCCATTGATGCGGCGGAAGTGATCCTCACCCTGGCGCCGGAAACCAACGGCCAGGTGGCGGTGAAAGCCTGGGCGGCGTTGTCCGAGTTTACCGGCCTGGATCACACCCATCTGGCGAAAAACAAGGAAGAGGAAAAAATCCGCTTCCGGGACATCGTGGCCCAGCCGCGCAAGATCATCTCCAGTCCCACCTGGTCTGGCCTGGAAGACGAGCATGTGTCCTACAACGCAGGCTACACCAACGTCCATGAGCTGATCCCCTGGCGCACCCTGACCGGTCGTCAGCAGTTCTACCAGGATCACGAATGGATGCGTGCCTTCGGTGAGAGCCTGCTGGTGTATCGCCCGCCGATCAACACCAAGACCGTGAGCTACATGATCAACCAGCGCAGCAACGGCAACCCGGAGAAAGCGCTGAACTGGATCACGCCGCACCAGAAGTGGGGTATCCACAGCACCTACAGCGACAACCTGCTGATGCTGACCCTCTCCCGCGGTGGCCCCATCGTGTGGCTGAGCGAGGACGATGCCAGGGAACTGAGCATCGAGGACAACGACTGGATCGAGCTGTTCAACGCCAACGGCGCCATCGCGGCGCGGGCGGTGGTAAGCCAGCGGGTCATGCCCGGCATGGTGATGATGTACCACGCCCAGGAGCGGATCGTGAACATTCCGGGCTCCGAGATCACCGGCACCCGGGGTGGTATCCACAACTCGGTCACCCGGGTGTGTCCGAAACCGACCCACATGATCGGCGGCTACGCCCAGTATTCCTACGGGTTCAACTACTACGGCACCGTCGGCTCCAACCGCGACGAGTTCGTGGTGGTGCGCAAGATGCACAACGTCGACTGGCTCGACGGCGAAGGCAATGACACTGTTCAGGAGGCTGTAAAATGAAAATCCGTTCCCAAGTCGGCATGGTGCTGAACCTGGACAAGTGCATTGGTTGCCACACCTGTTCAGTCACCTGCAAGAACGTCTGGACCAGCCGCGAAGGCATGGAATACGCCTGGTTCAACAACGTCGAGACCAAGCCTGGTATCGGCTACCCGAAAGAGTGGGAGAACCAGGACAAGTGGAAGGGCGGCTGGATGCGCGATAGCTCCGGCAAGATCCGCCCGAAGATCGGTGGCCGTTTCCGGGTGCTGGCGAACATTTTCGCCAACCCCGATCTGCCCCAGATCGACGACTACTACGAGCCGTTCGATTTCGACTACCAGCATCTGCACACCGCAGGCGACAGCAAGCATCAGCCGGTAGCACGGCCGCGCTCGCTGATCTCCGGCCAGCGCATGCAGAAAATCGAGTGGGGCCCGAACTGGGAGGAGATCCTCGGTACCGAGTTCGCCAAGCGCCGGAAGGACAAGAATTTTGACCAGGTGCAGGCGGATATCTACGGTCAGTTCGAGAACACCTTCATGATGTACCTGCCGCGCCTGTGCGAGCACTGCCTGAACCCGGCCTGCGTGGCCAGCTGTCCGAGCGGTGCCATCTACAAGCGTGAGGAAGACGGCATTGTACTGATCGACCAGGACAAGTGCCGTGGCTGGCGGATGTGTGTCTCCGGCTGCCCGTACAAGAAGATCTACTTCAACTGGAAAACCGGCAAGTCCGAGAAGTGCATTTTCTGCTACCCGCGCATCGAAGCCGGTATGCCCACCGTGTGTTCCGAGACCTGCGTGGGCCGGATCCGCTACCTGGGCGTGCTGCTGTACGACGCCGACCGCATCGAAGAAGTGGCCAGCGCCCCGGGCGAGCACGAGCTGTACGAGAAGCAACTGGAAATCTTCCTGGACCCGTTCGACCCGAAAGTGATCGAGCAGGCGAAGAAAGACGGCATTCCGATGAACGTGATCGAAGCCGCCCAGCAGAGCCCGGTCTACAAGATGGCAGTGGACTGGAAACTGGCCCTGCCGTTGCACCCGGAATACCGGACCCTGCCGATGGTGTGGTACGTGCCGCCCCTGAGCCCGATCCAGTCTGCCGCCGAGGCGGGCAAGATCGAGTTTGAGGGTGTACTGCCGAAGATCGAGAGCCTGCGGATCCCGGTGAAGTACCTGGCCAACCTGCTCACCGCGGGCGATGAGAAACCCATCGTGCGGGCCCTCAAGCGGATCATGGCGATGCGCCTGTACAAGCGTGCCGAGACCGTGGAAGGCAAAGAAGATCTGCGTGCTCTGGAAGAGTGTGGCCTGACCAAGGCCCAGGCGGACGAAATGTACCGCTACCTGGCCATCGCCAACTACGAGGATCGCTTCGTGATTCCCACCAGCCACCGCGAGCTGGCGAAGGAAGCCTTCCCGGATGCCACCGCCCACGGCGAGCGCAACGGCTGCGGCTTCAGCTTTGGCGACGGCTGCAACGGCGACAGCAAATTCAACATGTTCGGTGGCCGCAAGCAGACTACCAGCATGGTTCAGAAGCTGGCGACCGTTAAGCAGGTCGACCCGAAACAGCTGCAGGAATGAGGAGGCCGACATGCAACTGCTGAAAGTACTGGCACGGGTGCTCGAATACCCGAACGAAGAATTCCAGGCCTCCAAAGACGCGCTCACCGCGGCTGTCCTTGAGGACAGCCGGCTGCCCCGGCAGAACAAGGAGCAACTGTTGCGCTGTCTCGACAGGCTTTGCAGCGGCGATCTTCTGGATCTGCAGGAAGCCTACGTGGGCACCTTCGACAAAGGCAGGGCCACCTCCCTGCTGCTGTTCGAACACGTGCACGGCGAATCCCGCGATCGCGGCCAGGCCATGGTGGACCTGATGGAGGAATACCGCAGCAACGGGCTGGAAATCGACGCCCGGGAGCTGCCGGACTACCTGCCGCTGTTCCTGGAATACCTTTCCACCCGCCCCTGGGAGGAGGTCCAGAACTGGCTGGAGGATATCCACCACATCCTGGGCCTGCTGGGCGAGCGCCTGTACCAGCGGGAGAGCTTCTACCACGTGGTGATGGACTCCCTGCTGGTGCTGTCCGGCCGCAAAGCCAACCGCCAGGAGCTGGCGCAGATTGTGGCAGCGGAAGAGCGTGATGACACCCCGGAAGCCCTGGACAAGGTCTGGGAAGAGGAAATGGTGAAGTTTGTTGATGATCAGGGAAGTTCCTGCAGCACCGGCAGCGTGGTTGGCCAGCGTCGCCGGGAGCTGGAGCAGACCCAGACCATTCACCTGAGCGATCAGCTGATGACGGACGCAACGCCCCGTCAGGCAGGACGCGCCTGAGGGCGCAGGAGGAAACGGAAATGATGTCCTATCTGAACACACTACTTTTCGGGGTTTATCCCTACATTGCCATCGCCGTACTGGTGATTGGCACCTGGGCCCGCTATGACCAGGGACAGTTCACCTGGAAGGCCCACTCCAGCCAGATGCTGCGCAAGAAGAACATGGTGATGGCCAGCGTGCTGTTCCATGTGGGCGTACTGGTGATCTTCTTCGGCCACCTGGTGGGCCTGCTGACACCGCACGCGTTCTATGAGCCGTTCATGACCCCGGGCACCAAGCAGGTCATGGCCATCGTGGTCGGCGGCATTGCCGGCGTGATGGCCATCATCGGCGGCGGCATGCTCGCCTGGCGCCGGCTCACCGATCCGCGCATCAAGGCCAGCAGCACCTTTGCCGACAACATGATCATCGTGATCCTGGTGGTGCAACTGGCGCTTGGCCTGCTTACCATCCTGCCCACCCTGGGGCACCTGGACGGCAGCACCATGCTCAAGTTCTCAGCCTGGGCCCAGGGCATTGTCACCCTCCAGGGCGGCGTGGCCGGCTACATTGCCGACGTGCACTGGATTTACAAAACCCACATCTTCCTGGGCCTGACCATCTTCGTGCTGTTCCCGTTCACCCGCCTGGTGCACATGCTCAGCGTGCCGGTGGAGTATTTTGGACGGAAGTACCAGGTGGTACGCAAGCGCGCCTGATGCAAATGAAAACGGAGTCAGATGAACGCATTCATCTGACTCCATGTTTACCGAGGTTACTGCTATGCAACTCATCCCCGTCGGCGACGCCGAAAAACCCAGAAACCAGTTCCCGCCGGTCACCGTGGGAGACACCCGGATCAGCGAAGACGATATCGCCCGGGAAATGCAGCACCACCCGGCCGAAGAAGTCGCCGAAGCCTGGCACGAAGCCGCCCGAAGCCTCGTGATCCGAGAGCTGCTGCTGCAACAGGCAGCGCGCCTGGGCCTGCAGGACGTAGCCGACGAAGAAGATCGCATCGCACGTGTGCTGGAGCTGGAACTCAACGTTCCGGACCCCACCGAGGAAGACTGCGAACGCTTCTACAACGCCAACCCTGCCCGCTTTTGCAGCCCCACGCTTATGGCCGTCAGCCACATCCTGCTGGCCGCTGCCCCCGACGACGTCCAGGAACGCATCCGCCAGGAAGAGGCCGGTCACCAGCTGCTCACCGCGCTGATTGAAGGCCGCTCCCGGTTCGCCGACCTCGCCAAACAATACTCCGCCTGCGAATCCCGCCACCAGGGCGGCAGTCTCGGCCAGATCAGCAAAGGCCAGACCGTGGACGAATTCGAACGCCCGGTCCTCGCCCTGCAGGAAGGCCTCAACCCGGAACTCATCGAAACCCGCTACGGCTGGCACATCGTTCGCGTGGACCAGCGCATCGATGGCGAGCAACTACCGTACGAGCACGTCAAACCCCAGATCCGCCAGTACCTGAGCGAAAGCGTGACCCGCCGGGCGTTCCGGCAGTACTTGCAGGTGCTGGCGGCGGAAACCGGTGTGGAAGGTGTCGATCTGGAGCTTCCGGACTCGCCCCTGATGCAGTAATTGAGACTCCAGCTTTGAACTCTGGAGGTTGGTGACAGGTATCGCTTCCCAAAACTGTCTGCAGCCATGGATGGCTGCAGTCAAGCGTCACATGGGTGAGGCCGAGCGCTTATGAAGCGAAGCTTCATGCGACAGCCGAACGACCGCAATCTGCGATTGCGGGCTGGACCCCGGAGGGGTGCCGCAAGGAGCGAGTTTTGGGAAGCGATACCAGCCGCCAACCTGTGCTCCACAGTCAGTCCGCCAAGACCAAGCCCCAACAGGAACCCGTTGAGCTCCAATTAGTTGGCAACAAAACACATTGAGTTAGATCAATTACTCCTGAATAACCCCCGAACTACCCCCATGGGGGGAGCGCTTTCCCCCCGGTATCCCTCTACCATTTAAAACATGATTTCGAATGCATGAATGTGCAGAGAGGATACGCCATGGCACTCACCCAAACCGCCGAAACCCGCTACGCCAAACCGGTCCTGGTAGCCGTCAACAAACCCTTCGACGACGAAGACGGCCTGCAGGCCCTGCGCAGCCATCCGCTGTTCCGGACCCTGTCCGGCAAAGACGTACAGCACCTGGTGCAGCAATCCCGACGCATCCGGCTGGGGCATCATCAGCTCCTGTACCGCCAGGACATGCCGGCGCACCATTTCTTCTTTGTGATCTCCGGCCGCCTGCGCCTTTACCGGCTGGATGCATCCGGCATCGACCGAACCCTCGACAGCATTGCCCCCGGCGACTGCTTTGCGGAAGTGATGATCTACGCCGACCCGCCCCGGTACGCGTGCTATGCCGAAGCCCTGAAGTCCAGCGAAGTGCTGATGATTCCGGTGAAGGCCTATCAGGACCTCCTGGAAAGCAACCCGGCCTATGCCCAGGCCGCCCTGAGACACTACGCCAAGCGCGCGGTTTCCCGGTTCCATGACCTGGAAATCATGACCGTGCAGAACGCCCGGGATCGGCTCATTCGCTATCTGATCGACTTGCTGCCCAACGGCGCCGAAGAGGGCGGCGAAGTGGAGCTGCCATTGCCCAAGTGCCTGGTGGCATCGCGTTTGGCCATGCAGCCGGAAACCTTCTCCCGGATCCTGGCGGATCTGAAGGCCAACGGCCTGGTACGGGTGAACCGCAGCCGGCTGTTTATTTCCGACCCACAGCGACTGATCGACATCAGCCAGTAATACACCACAGCAAGCCTCCAGGCTTTTCGGGAAGGAGGACCAGTGACAGAAAAAGTGACAGCCAGAAAGCAACGACCACTGATTTATTCCTGCTCCGGCTGCTCCGATGTGGCGCAGCTGGCCAACAACGCGGCGGTGGCGCTCGACCATGCCGGCGAGTTCGAGATGTCCTGCATCTCGGGTGTTGGCGGCAAGGTGGCGCCGTTGGTCAAGACTGCCCGCTCCGGCCGGCCCATCACCGTTATTGATGGCTGCCCTCTGCACTGTGCCCGGGCCTGTCTCGAGAACATCGGCGTAGAGCCAGACGACCACGTCCGCCTCTACGACTACGGATTCAAGAAACATTACGGGCAAAGCTACGGTGCCGACGCCGTGGAAGAGGTGTGTGAGGAAGTCCGTAATCGCGCCCGTCAACTCATTGCCCGTCAGGCCTGATCGGCCACGGCCCGACATCGTCAAGGATTCTCAACCATGATCAGCAGTTATCAAGACCTTATCCAGGCCTCGCGCAGCCAGCAGGAAGCCCAGCGCCTGCTCTACGTCTTCTGCCGGGCCGAGCTGCCCGACGAGGCTTCCGCCGAGGAAAAGGCCGCATTCGAGCGCGGCGAGGGCGGCGCCCTCACGCCGGTGATCTGCGTCGACAAGACCCCGGAAGAGGCCCCGGATTTCGGTGCCCTGGTGGAAGAATCCCGGGCCACCGGCCAGTCCTGGGACGTGGTGTTCATTGCCGCCATGTCCGGCCGCGGCGGCATGGCGCCATCTACAGACGAAGCGCAGCAACCCCTGACCATGATGGTGGAGTCCATTCGCCTCGGACACATCGGCAACTACCTGCCACTCGACATCGAGGGTAATGCGGTCAGCCTGGGCTGACGGCCATCTATCACTAGTGTCTATCACCACAGTCAGCCCCGGGTATACATAAAGAGGTATTTGATTTCCCTCTGGTTTGTCTAGGCTTGGCAGTGTGCGTTCAAGCGTTTTGGAGCCCCCAGTGACCGTATTTCCCCGCTTGGTAGTTCTGTTGATCCTGTCGCTTATGGCTGGCGGCCTGGGCGCCACGCCCGTTGGCGAGTACCAGCCGGTCGCCGCCAGGCAGGTGGTGCAGAAGGCCATGCCGTCCGTGACCGACGTGAGTCCGCGGGAAGGCAATCGTGCCATCCAGGAACTCTATGCCGGCGAGGAGTTGGTGGGCTACGCCTACCAGAGTCTCGACTTTGTGCAGACCCCGGCCTATTCCGGCAAGCCTATGAACATTCTGGTGATTCTGGATACCAGCGGGGAAATCGTGACCAGTCAGGTGATTGAGCATCACGAGCCGATCCTGCTGGTGGGCATCCCTGAAGCCAAGCTGCATCAGTTCACCGACCAATACGTGGGCCTAAAGGCGGACCAGCGGGTGACGGTAGGTGGCACCTCCACCGAACACAAGGTGGCCGTGGATGGTCTGTCCGGGGCTACCGTCACCGTCATGGTGGTCAACGAAGTCATCATGAAGTCCGCCCACCGGGTGGCCGCCGAGCTGGGGCTGGTGGAAAGCCTGAGCGAGACCCGCCCGCCGGTGGCCAACATTGAGACCGGCGATTTCCAGCAGAAAAGCTGGCAGACCCTGCTGGGTGAGGGCTCGGTGCGGCGCCTGAATCTGACCCGCGGCCAGGTGGACGACGCCTTCAAGGGAACCGCCGCCGAAGGTGTGGATGTGGCGCCAGCGGAGCAGCGCGACGAGCCCCTGATCGATCTCTACACCGCCTATCTGGATGTACCCACCATCGGCCGAAACCTGCTTGGGGAGAGTCAGTTCCAGTGGCTGACCGGCGAACTGAAAGACGGCGAGCACGCCATCGCGGTGATGGCCAACGGTGAGTATTCCTTCAAGGGCTCGGGGTACGTTCGTGGCGGCATCTTCGACCGGGTCCAGATCCGCCAGTTCGGCGACACCTTCAACTTCCGCGACCTGGATTTCTACCGGCTCAGCGATGTGTACGCCGAGGGCATGCCGGAATTCAGCGAGATGGCGATTTTCATTATCCGCCAGCAGTACAACTTTGATCCCGGCACCGAGTGGACCCTGGAGCTGACGGTCAAGCGCCAGACCGGTCCGCTCGACAGCGAATTCCAGGTGTTCCCGCTGACGTACCAGTTGCCGGAGCAGTACTACACCCGCCCGGAACCGGTCATGACCGAAGAGGACATGCTGGCGGACCAGCCCATGTGGGTGCAGGTGTGGTACCAGCGCGAATTCCAGATTGTGGTGCTGGGTATGGGTATCGGCGTGCTGCTCTTCATCCTGTTCTTCCAGGACTGGCTGGTGAAAAAGCCGAAGATCATGCGCTGGATCCGCCACGCCTTCCTGACTTACACCCTGTTTTTCATCGGCTGGTACGCCATGGGGCAGCTGTCCATCGTAAACGTGCTGACCTTCGTTAACAGCCTGATCAGCGGCTTCAGCTGGAACACCTTCCTGATCGACCCGGTGATTTTCATTCTCTGGGCAGTGGTTGCCGGCATCATCCTGTTGTGGGGGCGTGCGGTGTACTGCGGCTGGCTGTGTCCGTTCGGGGCGCTGCAGGAACTGCTGAACGAAATTGCCCGCAAGCTCAAAGTGCCCCAGTACACCGTGCCGTTTGCCATTCACGAGCGGCTGTGGGCCATCAAGTACATCATCCTGCTGGTGCTGTTCGGGGTGTCGCTGGACTCCATGGCCACCGCCGAGCGGCTGGCCGAGGTGGAGCCGTTCAAAACCGCCATCACCCTGAAGTTTGACCGCAGCTGGCCCTTTGTTACCTACGCGGTGCTGCTGCTGGTGGTCAACCTTTTTACCCGCAAGGTGTTCTGCAGGTACATGTGCCCATTGGGCGCAGCGCTGGCGCTGCCCAGCAAGCTGCGGGTGTTCGACTGGCTCAAGCGGCGCAAGGAATGTGGCAACCCGTGCCGGCTGTGCGATCACGAGTGTGAAGTCCAGGCCATTCACCCGGACGGGCACATCAACTACATGGAATGCCATTACTGCCTGGATTGCCAGATGACCTATTTCGATGACCACAAGTGCCCGCCGCTGATCGTCAAGCGACGCGGCAAGCGCCGTGGCCATAACGCACCCGGCCATCCGGAGGAGATTCCGGTGGTGCAGGTGACGTGAGCAGTCCCACAAAAAGAAAGCATGAGAAGTAAAACCGCCATTACCAACAGATGGAGTTGGATGTTATGAAAAAGAAAGATGATCTGATCAAGGGCTCACCGGCGCTTCCGGAAAGTGGCCAGAGTCGTCGCCGCTTCATGGGCGCTGCTGCTCTGGCTGGTGTTGCGGGAGCAACCGGCCTGGGAACCGCCGTGATGTCCCGGGAAGCCTTCGCGGCTGCTGCCGAGGAAGCCCGTAACAACTGGCTGATCCACCCCGGCGAACTGGATGAATACTACGGCTTCTGGAGTGGCGGCCACTCCGGCGAGGTGCGTGTGCTGGGCGTGCCCTCCATGCGCGAGCTGATGCGGATTCCGGTGTTCAACGTGGACTCCGCCACCGGCTGGGGACTCACCAACGAGAGCAAGGAGATCCTGGGTGACAGCAGCCGTTTCTCCAACGGCGACACCCACCATCCGCATATCTCCATGACCGACGGTCGTTACGATGGCAAGTACCTGTTCATCAACGACAAGGCCAACACCCGCGTGGCCCGGATCCGTCTGGACATCATGAAGTGTGACAAGATCACCACCATCCCCAACGTTCAGGCCATTCACGGCCTGCGCCTGCAGAAGGTGCCGAAAACCAAGTACGTGTTCTGCAACGCCGAGTACGTGATTCCGCACCCCAATGATGGCAGCGACACCAGCCTCGAGAACAGCTTTACCATGTTCAACGCGGTGGACGCGGAAACCATGGAGGTGGCGTTCCAGGTGATTGTGGATGGCAACCTCGACAACACCGATGCCGACTACACTGGCAAGTATGCCTGTGCCACCTGCTACAACTCCGAGAAGGCGCTGGATCTGGCTGGCACCATGCGCAACGATCGCGATTGGGCAGTGGTGTTCAATATTGCGCGTATCGAGCAGGCGGTGAAGAACGGCAATTACAAGACCCTGGGTGATTCCAAGGTGCCGGTTCTGGACGGCCGGGCAGGCTCGGAGCTTACCCGCTACATTCCTGTGCCGAAGAACCCCCACGGCCTGAACACCTCGCCTGACGGCAAGTACTTCATTGCCAATGGCAAGCTGTCCCCCACCGTGTCGATCATTGCCATCGACAAGCTGGACGACCTGTTTGATAACAAGATCGAGCCGCGTGATGCGGTGGTGGCCGAGCCGGAGCTGGGCCTGGGGCCGCTGCACACCACCTTCGATGGCCGTGGCAACGCCTACACCACGCTGTTTATCGACAGCCAGGTGGCGAAGTGGAACATCGCCGATGCCATTCGCAACTACAACGGCGAGAAGGTGGATTACATCCGTCAGAAGCTGGATGTGCACTACCAGCCGGGCCATAACCATGCTTCGTTGACCGAGTCACGGGACGCGGACGGCAAGTGGCTGGTGGTTCTGTCGAAGTTCTCGAAGGACCGGTTCCTGCCGGTTGGCCCGCTGCATGCGGAGAACGACCAGTTGATCGACATCTCCGGCGAGGAGATGAAGCTGGTGCACGACGGCCCAACGTTCGCCGAGCCCCATGACTGCATCCTGGTACGTCGCGACCAGATCAAGACGAAGAAGATCTACACCCGTGATGATCCGTTCTTTGCTTCGGCGCGGGCCCAGGCCGAGAAGGATGGCGTTACCCTGGAGGCCGATAACAAGGTGATCCGTGACGGCAACAAGGTGCGCGTTTACATGACGTCGATCGCGCCGCAGTACGGGATGACCGAGTTCAAGGTGAAGCAGGGCGATGAGGTGACGGTGTATGTGACCAACCTGGACACCATCGAGGACGTGACCCACGGTTTCTGTATGGTGAACCACGGTGTGAGCATGGAGATCAGTCCGCAGCAGACGTCCTCGGTGACCTTCAAGGCGGATCGCCCGGGGGTTCACTGGTACTACTGCAACTGGTTCTGTCATGCGCTGCATATGGAGATGCGTGGGCGCATGATTGTCGAAAAAGCCTGATCCATTGAGGTTGTTGCCGGGGCCTGGTTCTTGGGCCCTGGCAAGCCTTCTGGGTTGGGTGCGGCAAACCGATGGAAGAGGGCTTTCCGAAACACGCCCGCAAGTACTTCCCTGTAGGGCTCGGATCGGGCCATCCATGGCCCTCCACGGTTTCGGAAAGCCCTCTTCCATCGATTTGCTCGAAGCATGGTGCAGTCCTCTAATTTCTTTTTTTGAGAAACGTTGATGTATCGAAAACTGCGTTATGGAGTGGCCCTGACAGTCGCTCTGTTTTCGCTGACCGCGCAAGCGGAACTGCAGGCCAAACTGGATGCTCTGGAGCCGGGAGCATCGTTTGAACTGCCCGCTGAGCAGCTTTCTCCACTGGTTATCCGGGTGGCTGACGTATCTGTGTCCTGCCAGGCCGGGACTGTGATTGACGGTGGCGGGCAGGGGAATGCCGTGGAGATTCAGGCGGCGGGTGTGACGTTTTCCGGGTGTGAGGTGCGCAACTGGGGCGGCGATCTGAACGGGCTGGATGCCGGGATTTTTGTGGCGCGGGAGGCCGGTGGGGCGGTGGTTGAGAACAACCGGCTACAGGGGCCCGCATTCGGGATCTGGCTGGATGCGACGCCGGAGGTCACCGTCCGCAACAATCGTATTCGCGGGGATGCGTCGATTCGCTCCCAGGATCGGGGCAACGGGATCCATCTGTTCAACACTACCGGGGCGCTGATCGAGGGCAATGACATCAGCCAGACCCGGGACGCGATCTACATCGAGACCGCCAATAACAACACGATCCGCGGTAATGAAATGTCGGATCTGCGGTATGGCATTCACTACATGTACTCCATGAACAATCTGCTTGAGGGCAATGTGACCCGTCGCACCCGGACCGGCTACGCGCTGATGCAGAGCAAGCGTTTGCGGGTAATCAATAACCGGTCGGTGAACGACGCCAATTACGGCATTCTGATGAATTTCATCACCCAGTCCGAGGTGCGGGGCAATGTAGTGACCGGGGTGTCCCAGGGTCGGTCGGCAGGCGTGGCCATTGAGGGAGCCGAGGGCAAGGCGGTGTTTATCTATAACTCCCTGTACAACACGTTCGAGGGCAATGTGTTTGCCGACAGCGACATTGGTATTCATCTCACGGCCGGTTCGGAGGACAACGAGGTGTTTGGTAATGCCTTTGTGAACAATCAGCGCCAGGTGAAGTATGTGGCCACCCGGACCCAGGACTGGTCGAAAGGAGATCGGGGCAATTTCTGGAGTGATTACCTGGGCTGGGACCGAAACCAGGACGGGGTTGGTGATGTGCCCTACGAGCCTAACGACAACGTCGACCGGCTGTTATGGAAATACCCGGAAGCCCGGGTGCTCATGTTCAGCCCGGCGGTAGATACCCTGCGCTGGGTGCAGGATGCCTTTCCGGTGGTCAAGTCTGCCGGTGTCGTCGATTCCCACCCCCTGATGCGGCTGCCCGCAGTGCTTCAAACGGAGATCCGATGAGCTGCTTTCAACTGGACAATGTCAGTTACCGCTACGACAAGAGCCCTGTGCTCAGGGGCATCGATCTGACGCTTGAGCCCGGCGAGATTCTGGGACTGTTCGGCCACAACGGCGCGGGCAAGACCACTTCGATCAAGCTGATCCTTGGCCTGATGGCGCCCGAGCAGGGAACGGTGTCGGTGCTGGGTGGCCAGGCCGGCGATCCGCAGGTTAGCCAGCATATTGGGTATCTGCCGGAAAATGTGATGTTCTACCCACAGCTCACGGGCCGCGAGATTCTGAGGCACTTTGCCCGTCTCAAGGGGGCCGAGCTGCGACAGGTACCGGACCTGCTGGAGCAGGTGGGGCTGAGTGATGCCATGGATGCCCGCACCAGGACTTATTCCAAGGGCATGCGCCAGCGTCTGGGGCTGGCCCAGGCACTTCTGGGTAAACCCCGGCTGCTGATGCTGGATGAGCCTACCGTGGGGCTGGATCCGGTGGCAACGGCGGATCTGTACCGGTTGCTGCGGACACTGCGGGACGAAGGCACCGGCATTGTGCTGTGCTCCCATGTTCTGCCCGGTGTGGAGCCCTACATTGATCGGGCGGCTATCCTCACCGGTGGCGCCCTGCAGGCAGCCGGTGATCTGACCGCCCTCCGGCGCCAGGCGAGCATGCCGGTGACTCTTTCCCTGGAGCCGGCCCATGGCCTCTCTGCGCTGGAGCGGGCTATTGACCGGGCCGGTCGCTTCAACGGCGTGATGGTAAAGGCCGATAACGGTCGTCTGCGGGTGGATGTTCAGCCCCGGGAAAAAATGCCGCTGCTGCAGGCGCTTTTCACCTCTGGCGAGCTGGCCGATGTGAGCATTCATCAACCCAGCCTTGAGGATATCTACGTGCACTTCATCGGCCGCGGCGGTCTGGCTCACCGGGGAGGCAACTCATGAACAGTATCTGGACCATCGCCCGCAAGGAACTCAGTGACAGTCTGCGCAACCGCTGGCTGGTGGCCATTGCCCTGGTGTTTGCCACCCTGGCCCTGGGCATTGCCTGGTTCGGCGCTGCCGCTTCGGGGCAGGTGGGCTATGCCTCCACCCCTGCCACCATTGCCAGTCTCGCGAGCCTGGGCATCTTCCTGATTCCGTTGATCGCATTGCTGCTGGCGTACGATGCCATTGTGGGCGAGGAAGAGGGTGGCACCCTGCTGCTGTTGCTGACTTACCCCCTGAGCCGGAGCCAGCTTTTGCTGGGCAAATTCCTGGGCCACGGCCTGACCCTGGCGCTGGCCACGCTGATTGGATTTGGTGTGGCGGGTGTCGCTATTGCCCTGCTGGTGGAAGACGTGGTCGTCACCAGCCTGATGGCGGCCATGCTCAGGTTCATCGCTTCCACCGTGTTGCTCGGCTGGGGATTCATCGCGCTGGCCTACGTGATCAGCGTCCGGGTCAGTGAAAAGCCAGTAGCTGCAGGACTGGCCCTGGCCATCTGGTTTTTCTTCGTGCTGATCTTCGACCTGCTCCTGCTGGGCACTTTGGTGGCCAGCGAAGGCCAGTTCAGCGCCGAACTGCTGCCCTGGCTGCTGATGCTCAATCCCACCGACATCTACCGCCTGCTCAACATCGTGGCCTTCGGTGACAGCGGCCAGTTGACCGGCGTGCTCAGCCTGGGAACCGACCTTCCCGTCGGCGCCGCCGGCTTATGGATTGGCCTGGTGCTCTGGTTTGTTGTGCCACTGGCTGGTGCTCTCGCACTTTTCCGAAACCGCCGTATCTGAACGGAGTAACCCCGATGCAGCGATCCAGATTGAACTGGCTCCTCGCCAGCCTTGCCGCTCTCACACTGACCGCCTGCTCAGGCGCGGAGGAGCAGCCTGCGGCAAAACCCGCCCCGGTGCACTTCGAAAGCGGCGACGAATGCCACGTGTGCGGCATGCTTATAGAAGGCTTCCCCGGCCCCAAGGGCCAGGCCATTACCGAAAAGAACCAGCAGGTCCGTAAATTCTGCTCCACCCGCGACATGTTCGCCTGGGTGCTGCAGCCGGAGAACGTCAACCGGGCGCACACCCTGTACGTGCACGACATGGCCCAGACCGACTGGCAGAACCCGAACGACACGGCACTGATCAATGCCCGGGAAGCCTTCTATGTCGTAGGCTCCAGCCGTAACGGTGCCATGGGGCCGACTCTGGCGTCCTTCGCCAGCAAGTCCGATGCCGAAGGTTTTGCCAATGACCACGGTGGCAGGGTTTTGGCCTTCAACCAGGTCACAATGGAGGATCTGACCACCGGCATGGGCATGCACAGCAAAGCTGGAATGGACCACCAGTAAATTCGGATGGGAGTGTTGTTTCTGGTTAGCTGATAGATAGAAGAGACTATAACTGCCAAATCGGATGAGCGCGTGTGGAGCGGGTTTCCAAAACTGTGCGGAGCCATGGATGGCGGAGCCCAAGCGTCACAGGGATGTGCCGCAAGGAGCGTGTTTTGGAAACCCGCTCCATATGTGCTCCACTCCAGAAATGAAAGGCTAGGGACAGAGAAGCGACTAAAGTCAGCCGCCGGTCATATTCATAAACCGAAGAATCTGCACATCCCCATTGCTGGAGAAATGATGCCGCTCCGGCTTCAGATCCATGGCATTGATGATGGTTTCCCGCAACTTTCCGTCAGATTCGGGGTGGCCCCGAAGCACACGTCGCAGATCCACCGAATGCTCATTGCCCAGGCAAAGCAGCAGCCGGCCTTCGACGGTTACCCGCACCCGGTTGCAGGTGGAGCAGAAATTATGGGAATGGGGTGAAATGAAACCGACCCGGGTCTTGCTGTCTTCCATCCGGTAGTAACGGGCAGGGCCGCCGGAATCCTCGGTTGCCGGCACCAGGTCGTGGTGCTTGCGGATGATATCCCGCACCTCCTCGCTGGTGCACAGGGCCAGACCCCGATCGTGTTCGGAGATCTCACCCAGGGGCATTTCTTCGATAAACGTGATGTCCACCTGCTTCTTCCGGGCGAACTCCACCAGCTCCGGCACCTCTTCATCGTTGCGGCCTTTCATCACCACGGTATTGATCTTGATGCCGCGGAAGCCCGCCTCCCGGGCGGCATCAATACCGTCCAGAACCTGGGACAGCCTGCCGGTACGGGTAATATCGTGGAATTTGTCGGCGTCCAGGGAATCCAGGCTGATGTTCAGCCGGTGCATGCCCGCCTTGCGCAGCGGCTCGGCCATGGTGGTCAACTGGCTGCCGTTGGTGGTCATGGCGAAATCGCGTAGACCGTAGGTGCCGATTTCCTTGACCAGTTCGAGAATGTCCTTGCGCACCAGGGGCTCGCCACCGGTCAGACGGATCTTCTCGGTACCCAGGTCAACAAAATTGCGGGCCACACGGGCGATTTCTTCCAGAGTCAGCACTTGCTGACGGGGCAGGAAGGTCATGTCTTCGGCCATGCAGTAGACGCAGCGGAAATCACAGCGGTCGGTTACGGACAGACGTACATAGTTGACGGTGCGGCCAAAACGGTCTGTCAGCTTGGTTCGGGACATCGGGATGATCCTGTAGTACTGCTTATTTTTTACACCAATTATAGGCCAAGTATTGCAGATTGGATCAAGGATTCCGATACCCCGGGGTAGGTAACTCCCGTGTTCGGGCGTGGGCAGGAAGTGCCGGGCCGTCCATGGCCCGGTCGTGATCAGTGGGTGAATCCCTTGGCTCAGGCGGATTCCGTTGCGGTGGCAGGATCCTCTGGCGTGCCAAGCGCCGGTGCCATGGTGGGGAAGAACAACGCCTTCACCACCTGCCAGGCCACCGCGAGCGCGCCAACGATGAACACCACGTCGCCAATGGTCCGGATCCAGCGCAGGAACTGCAGAATGTCAGACTGCATGAAGGCCTCGCTGCGGGCGTACCAGAGACCTTCGCTGGCGCTGGCGGCGAACTGGATCAGGCCCACCGGCAGCAGGCTGGTGAACAGCATCAGCACCAGGCCACCGTTCAGCCACCAGAAGCCGACTTTCATCAGTCGCTCGTCGAACACCAGACCTGGCCGGATGTAGCGGAGCACCAGCAGGGTGAAGCCCAGGGCGAGGAAGCCGTACACCCCGAACAGGGCCGCATGGGCGTGGGTGGGTGTGGTGTTCAGGCCCTGCACGTAGTAGAGCGCAATGGGTGGGTTGATCATGAAGCCCAGCACCCCGGCGCCCAGCATGTTCCAGAAGGCAACGCCCACGAAGAACAGCAGCGGCCAGCGCACGTTTTCCATCCAGGGCGCACGGCTCTTCAGGCGCCAGTTCTCCCAGGCCTCGTAGCCGAGCACAATCAGCGGAACCACCTCGAGTGCGCTGAAGGTGGCGCCCACTGCCATCACCGGCGTAGTGGTGCCGCTGAAGTACAGGTGGTGGAAGGTGCCGGGTACGCCGCCGAGCATGAACAGGCTGGCGGAAGCCAGGCTGGCCGAAGTGGCCACTGTGCGGGATACCAGGCCCATGCTGCAGAAGATGAAGGCCAGGGCTGTGGTGGCAAATACCTCGAAGAAGCCTTCCACCCACAGGTGGACAATCCACCAGCGCCAGTACTCCATCACCGACAGATGGGTACGCTCGCCGTAGAAGAAGCCGGCGCCGTAGAACAGGCCGATGGCCACGACGCTCGCAGTCAGCAACGCCAGCAGGTTTTTGTCGCCGCCGGGTGTGCGCAGGGCGGGCACAATGCCGCGAAGCATCAGTACCAGCCAGAAGGCGATGCCCAGGAACTTGCCAATCTGCCAGATGCGGCCAAGGTCCACGAACTCGTAACCCTGATGGCCCAGCCAGAAGTTGAGATTCGCGGGCATGATCTGCGCGATGGCCAGATAGTTGCCGACGAACGAGCCAACCACCACGGCAACCAGCGCCCAGAACAGGATGTCGACACCCAGCTTCTGGAATTTCGGGTCCTTGCCGCCGTTAATGATGGGAGCCAGGAACAGGCCGGCAGCCAGGAAGCCGGTGGCAATCCAGAACAGCGCCGACTGGATGTGCCAGGTGCGGACCAGCGAGTAGGGGAACCACTCGGATACGTTGATGCCGTAGAAACTCTGGCCTTCCACTGTGTAGTGGGCGGTAAAGCCGCCGAGCATAACCTGGAAGGTGAACAGGCCCACCACCAGCAGCAGGTATTTTCCGAGCGCCTTCTGGGAGGGCGTGAGGGCAACGTTGGTGAGGGGATCCTTGATGGGCGCCTCGGGCTCCTCTTCGTCGTGCTTGCGCAGGAACGCCCAGGCCCAGACCAGTCCGCCAATACCGGCGATGAGCAGAACCACGCTGACAATCGACCAGATGATATTCTCCGCGGTCGGTTTGTTATCGATCAGCGGTTCGTGGGGCCAGTTGTTGGTGTAGGTGACATTACTGTCCGGACGTTCGGTGGCGGCGGCCCAGGCGGTCCAGAAGAAGAACTCGGTCATCCGCTCCCG
Organism: Marinobacter sp. E2; assembly: GCF_055755345.1. Classification (NCBI taxonomy): domain Bacteria; kingdom Pseudomonadati; phylum Pseudomonadota; class Gammaproteobacteria; order Pseudomonadales; family Marinobacteraceae; genus Marinobacter; species Marinobacter sp. E2. Next base: position 3,069,603 of record NZ_CM146911.1, on the reverse strand, counting down.
GCGCTCCGGGTCTGGCAGGGTATTCTCCTTCATGGCGTAATTCTCGCGCGTGGACTGCAGCGCCGGGTCGCCACCGAAGAGGCTGTGGTAGTAGGCAGCGGTCTGTGCCATGGCTTCCGCACGACGCTCCGATAGCACGACGGTGTCCCGCGCGTTGTCGTAGGTGTTGGTGCGGTAGGCTTCCTTCAACTGGTACTGCAGGGCGTTCTGTTGCTGGCCGTTCAGAGACGCGTAAGGCGCGCCGTATTCCTCCTGCGCCGCGATCTCAAGCCAGTTCACCAGTTCCCGGTGCAGCCAGTCGGCGGTCCAGTCCGGGGCCTGGTAGGCGCCGTGGCCCCAGATGGAGCCCAACTGCATGCCACCAACCGACTGCCAGGCGGTCTGGCCGTCCAGGATGCTGTCTTCGGTCATCAGCAGGGTGCCGTCGGCCGTCTCGACCCGATCCGGAATCGGGGGCGCTTCCCGATACACTTCGGTGCCGAAATAACCGAGCAGTCCGAAGGTGATGGCCAGAACCGAGATCAGTATCCACCAGAGTCTGCGATAGTCAGCCATGATGAGCGCCCTCCGCTTGCCCGCCCACGCGGTTGAACAGCACGTTATTTTCAAGATGGATGTGGTTCACGAGATCGTTCTCCAGGGTGGCCAGGCCCCGGTAGAGGGTCTGCCAGGTGTTACAGGCCCCGTCCGGCAGGGCAAGGTGGTTGGTAAGGCGGTGGACGCCGGCCAGGGCCAGGCCGTGGTCGTCGTGTTCACGACGCATCACGGAAATGGGCGCGGCGGCCATGCCGTTCATGTTGCGTGCAATCATTGGAAAAAGGATCTGCTCCTCTTTCTGCATGTGGGCTTCCAGCTCGGCCTGCATCTGCTCAAGGTGAGCGCTCAGGCCGGCGGGGCAGTCCGGGTGGTGGTTATGGACACGCTCGACACGCTGGGCAAGCCGGATCAATTCCGGAAGCTGTTCACGGTGAACGTCGTGGTAGCGGGTAAGAATGTGTTCGATCACCACTTCGGTGTCGGCCTGGCGCAGGTCGTCCAGGGCATCCTTCGGTAGCATGGCATTTTCTCCTCTTAAACATTCATTAAAAATAAATGTTAAATTTAATTTTGATTAGATGTATCTGGGGTGTCAAATTTAATTGGTGGTATGGCTGGTGGTACGACTGGTGAGATAGGTACAAGACGCCATCTCTCGGAGCGTCTTTTCGCTCTTGGTGGTTGCTTTTTTAATGACCAGCACCTAGATTAAAAATGTATTAAAAATATGTTTATGGTGAGAATCATGGCTGACCTTGAAAAATGGCTGTTCACTGCGAACCGGACACTGGGGTTGTCGGTGGTCGGGTTGCTGGTAACCGTCCTGATGGCCTATCCGATGGCGGATTCACTGGCGATGCCCATTCAGATTGCGGCTCACATCGGCACGCTGCTCTTTGCGGTGGGTGTGAAGATTGCCTACGTCGCCAGGCTGGTTTTTCTGAGCAAGCTAGGCAGACCTGTTCATTGAATCCCGGTAGACTGGATGCAGTTATGAACTTTGGCGGAGCCCCCGTGATGGGCGATTTTTTCGGCAAAACCGGATTCAGGATTCTTGCGTATATATTCGTCGGGTTGGCTGTGGCCGGAGTAGCGCTGCCGCTACTGCCGACAACGCCCTTTGTTCTGCTGGCCGCGTATTGCGCGAGCAAGGGCTCGCCGGCGTTTGCAGAATGGCTGGATAACCACCCCAGGTTCGGGCCTGCCATAGCCCAGTGGCGCACCCGACGGGCGGTACCTGCCAGAGCCAAGGTGCTGGCCTGCAGCATGATGGCGGTGAGCTGGACAATGCTGTTCATGCTTGGGGCCTCGGCCACTGTGCTGGCGATTTCCGGCCTGTGCCTGTGTGGCACCGCCTGTTACCTGTTAACACGACCGACTTACTGACTGACTGTTCGATAAACTGGAGTCTTGAATGCACATCACCCGATACACGGACTATTCACTTCGAGTGCTCATCTACCTGGCAGTGCAGGGTGATCGTCTGGCAACCATCCAGGAAATCGCGGACAGTTACGACATCTCCAAGAATCACCTCATGAAGGTGGTGCATCAGCTCAACAAGAAGGGGTACATCGAGACGATCCGTGGCAAGAAGGGGGGCATGCGACTCCACATGGCGCCATCGGATATCAACATCGGTATCCTGGTTCGCGAAACCGAGCAGGATCTGAGCATTGTTGAGTGCTTCTCTTCCAAGAACGCCTGCAAGATCACGCCGGTGTGTGGACTCAAATCGATGTTCGGTGAGGCGCTCAAGGCCTTCCTCGAGGTGCTCGACAAGTACACTCTGGCCGATGTGATACAGGATCAGCACCGGCCCCAGTTGTTGCGGTTGCTGCAGATTGCCTGAGGCGCGGATACACAAACTTACCAATCGAATCCAACAATCAGTGCCGGTTCCGTAACGGCTGCGATACACTTGTGTTCAGCAGTTTGATAATAAGAACGGATCAGGGCCAGTTAGTTGCATATTGCGTTTCTTGTGTTGCTGGCACTTTGCTCGTCCGGAGCTTTTGCCATCGAAATTCCGGACAACCATCCCGTTGTACTCGATCGTGATAGCGGGAGACTCGACATTTCCCGTTATCTGGCCTATTACGAAGACGCCTCGTCTGATCTCTCCATAAACCGCGTCATTCGCCAGTGGCACCGTCTGGGCTCCACCGGTATGCCCGATCAGGCCTACAACTTCGGCTTCACAGATTCCACCTACTGGTTTCATACCCGTGTGGTCAACCGCTCCAGCCCGAACAATCGCTGGGTTCTGGAAGGGCTATACCCCATTATCGATGAGATGGAACTGTTCGTGGTGCGGGCAGATGGCACCATCAACCGGCAGATTGCCGGCGATTCGGTGCCTTTCCATCTGAGACCCAGGGATCATCACAACATCAACTTTTACCTGGATCTGGCCACGGGCGAGCAGGTGGATCTGTTTTTCCGGGTAAAGACCACCGGGGCCGTGCAGATGCGCATGTTGCTCTGGCATTCCGATGAATTCAGCGCCGCGGATCACCAGGAGCGATTTCTGCTCGGCCTCTATTACGGCTTGCTGGCGTGCATGGTGATCTTCAACTTCCTGATTTTCGTGTCCATTCGGGACACTAACTACCTGTGGTACGTTTCCTATATCCTGTCCTACGGCCTGTTGCAGCTCAGTTTGAACGGGTTGGCGTTTGAGCATCTGTGGCCGGAGTCGCCCTGGTGGAATAACCGGGCTGTCGCGTTCCTGATTGCCACCGGCATGTTCTGCGTGCTGGGTTTTTCCCGTTCGTTCCTTGCGCTCCGGGACAACGCCCCACGGCTCGAGAAGATCTTTCTGGGCCTGATGGCGTTTTTCCTGGTGACAGGCGGGGCTTCGCTGCTCTGGCCCGCGTACGGAACCGTTATCCGGATCAACACCTTCATGGCCGCAGTGGCGGTGGGCTTTGTGATCCTGGCGGGTGCTCTCTGCCTCTACCGGCGGTTCCGACCGGCCCGCTATTTCATGCTGGCCTGGACGGCGCTGCTATCGGGCATGTTGTTATACACGTTCAAAACCTTTGCAGTCGTGCCGGCCAACTTCGTTACCGAGTTTGGCATCCAGATCGGTTCCGCGTTCGAGGTTATCCTGCTGTCCATAGCCCTGGCCGACCGCTTGCGGCACATGACCCTGGAGACCCAGAGAATACAGCAGGAAATGACCGAAAAGCTGGAGTCCAGGGTGGCCGAGCGAACCGCGGAACTGGAAGCCGCCAACCGACAGCTCGAGGCGCTCAGTTCAACCGATGGGTTGACGGGCGTGTTCAATCGCCGTTTCTTTGATGTCCGGTTATCGGAGGAAGCCGCCCGCTGCCGGCGCAACGGGCCCCTGGCTCTGGTCATGATCGACGTTGACCACTTCAAGGCACTCAACGACAACCTCGGCCACCAGGCGGGTGACGCCTGTCTGCGAAAGCTGGCCGATGTGCTGACCACCGTGGTGCGACGGGAAACCGATCTGGTTGCCCGCTACGGCGGTGAAGAGTTCGCCATTATTCTGCCTTACACCGATATGGCTGGCGCCGAGGCCCTGGCCAACAAGGTACGTGCGGCGGTGGAGCGGGATCTGAATTTCCGCTGGGAAGGTCAGTTGGTGCCGGTGACAGTGAGTCTGGGTGCCGCCGCTGCGCCGGGTGGCACTTCCGTTGAGCCCGGCGATCTTATCGCGGCAGCCGACGCCGCCCTGTACGCCTCCAAGCAGGCCGGGCGCAACCGGGTAACGGTGCGCCCGCCCGGGCATCTGCGCGCTGGCGGTACCGAGCCGGCTACGCGGTAGCGGCCCGGTTTGCCTGCCCCAGCGGCAGGGAGAAGCGGGCAATGCGCTTGAGTACCGTGCCGTACTGGCGGGCAAAGCTACCGGTGTTGTAGTGAATACCGTGTTTGCGGCAAACCGCCTGCACCTTCGGCGAGATTTCCGGATAGCGATGGGCCGGCAGGTCCGGGAACACGTGATGCTCAATCTGGTAGCTCAGGTGCCCGCTCAGTACGTGCAACCAACGGCCACCGGTGAAGTTGGAGGAGCCGGTCAACTGACGAAGGTACCAGTGGCCCTTGCTCTCACCCTCGCACTCTTCCTCGGTAAAGGTTTCTGCATCCTGGGTGAAGTGGCCACAGAAAATCACCGTGGATGACCACAGGTTGCGGATCAGGTTGGCGCTGATATTACCCGCCAGCACAATCGGGGCCACCGGGAAGGTCAGCAGGGGGAAGAACAGGTAATCCTTGAACGCCTGGCGCCCGCCCTTGCGCGCAAAGTCCTTCAGGAACGGCAGCTTCTCGCGCCAGCTGATCTCCCGCCGCCGCAGTTTCTCGGTCTCAAGTTCGTGCAGCCCAACGCCCCACTGGAAAAACACGCTGAGCAGGATGTAGTTGATGAACTGCAACGCGTGCCACGGCTTCCAGGGGTCATCGTCGGTGAGGCGCAACACGGCGTAGCCGTAGTCCCGGTCCTTGCCGATGATGTTGGTGTAGGTGTGGTGCTCGTAATTATGGGTGCGTCGCCAGGAGTCGCTGGTACAGACGGTATCCCACTCATAGGTTTGTGAATGCAGGGCCGGGTCGTTCATCCAGTCGTACTGGCCGTGCATGACGTTGTGGCCAATCTCCATGTTCTCGATGATCTTGGCCACGCCCAGGCTTGCTGTGGCGGCCACGAACACGGGCGGAATGAAACCGAAGGGCATCATGATCCGGCCGCCGGCCTCCAGCGCCCGGTGCAGGCGGACCATGCGCCGGATATACCGGGCATCCCGCTCGCCAAGGTCTGCGATAACCTCGTCGCGGATGGCGTTGAGGTCCTGTTCGAGTTCTGCCAGTTGCGCTTCGTTCAATTTCTTCATGGTCTTACTCCTCGCGGACGTTGATGACTCTTTCAAAGGCTCAAGGTGCCGCAATCAGAATTGGGTTCTCAAAGGTCCAGGGATACCGGGCCCCGGGGCACGGAGATACAAAGCTGGATGGTTTCCTCGCCGGGGCCCGAGGCTTTTCCGGTCAGCCGGTTGATCACGGTGCCGCTGGTTTTTCGACAGCTGCACTGGTGGCAGATACCCATCCGGCAGCCGTGTCGTGGGTTCAGGCCAGAGGCCTCGGCAATGTCCAGCAGCGAGGCGTCGCCTTCCGAGCTGGCAGCAAGATCGCTGTTCGAGAACTGCACCTCGCCGCCCAGGGGCGCGTCGCTCAGATCCGCTGCGGGCGCGGAAAAGAAGGTGCTGTGAATGTCGTTCTCGGCAATACCCCGGGCCGCCAGCAGATCGCCGGCCAGATCCATCAATCCCTTGGGGCCGCAAAGGTACACCTGGCGGGCCTTCAGCCCGGGCACGCTGTCCAGATCCCGTTCGTTCAGGAAGCGGGGTGTCGTGCCCTCATGGGTCGGGATGATCTCAAGGGTCAGTGCGCTGAAGCGGCGTGCCAGGGCTTCAAGCTTCTCCCGGGCGATGATGTCCTGCGACGTGCGCACGTAATAGAGCAGGGTGACCGGAGCCCGGTAATCCTGTGCTGCCATGGTTTCCAGCTGGCTGAGTATTGGCGTGATACCACTGCCGCCGGCAATGAACAGCACCGGCTGCACCGGCTCGGGAATCCGGAATTCGCCAAAGGCGTCGCCCAGGCCAATCACTGCACCGGTTTCCAGATGATCGTGTAGCCAGTTGGTAACAAGGCCTCCGGGCAGGCGTTTGATGGTCAGGCTGATCCTTCCGGTTTCCTGCCAGAGGATTGGTGAACTGGACAGGCTGAAGGTGCGCTGGCGGCGAACGCCGTCGATTTCAATACAGATGTTCACATGCTGGCCCGCCTCGAAGCCGGGCCAGCGCCCGGCGGGCTTCAAGACCAGGGTTTTGGTATCTGACGTTTCCTGGATGATCTGTTCCACCCGTGCTGGTGTGTACTCTTGTACCCACATGGGGTTGATCTGCTCCACCAGCGGGTCCAGGAAGGTTTCCGGTTTGTTGCTGTTGAACAGCTGCCTGCCAAGCCAGTGCAGAGCTTTGGACTGTGTTTGTTTCGCTAACATGCTTGGGCCTCCCTGAGGCTTTTCAATATCGTGTGTACGACTGTTCACTAATGTGTACGAATGTACACACCGATATTCAGGGAGGCAACAGATCCCGTATGCTTGGCATGAAATGACAAGCATCCGCTGCCTTTTACGGTGCGGATGTGTACACTTGTAGCCCATCAATGGGTGGTGGTCAGAGCACAGAAGAGATGGCGGACAAGCAGCGCAGAAAGCCCGGGGAGACCCGTGAGAAACTGATGAACGCGGCCCTGACCCTGGTGGGTAAGGGCCGGCATTTTGCCAGTCTGGGCATCCGGGAGGTCACCCGGCAGGCTGGCGTGGTACCCACGTCCTTCTATCGGCATTTCCGCAACATGGACGATCTGGGCCTGCAACTGGTGGATGAGCTGGGGCTGGTGCTGCGCCGGATGATGCGGGAGGCGCGGGGCAATGTACTGCAGGCGGATAAGCTGATCGACGAGTCCGTGGCCATCTTCATCAGCCATGCCCGTGCCAACCGCAGCTTTTTCATGTTCATGGCCCAGGGGCTGGCCGGCGAGAGCCGCGCGGTGCAGGAGGGGATTCGCAGCGAGATGCGGTTTTTTGCCAGCGAGCTGGCCAACGATCTGCGCCGTCTGCGGCTGGTGGATCACCTGAGTGATCAGGATCTGGACGTAACCTGCGATCTGGTGGTTCGAAGCGTGGCGTTCAGCCTGACGGATCTGCTCGGGGTGTCACCGGATGACGATTACCAGATTGACCAGATCCGGAAGCGGACCACCCGCTTCCTTCAACTGATCTTCGTGGGTGCGGCCCATTGGAAGAGCAACGGCTGAGGCGCCGCTGGCTCTACCAGAAGACCTCAGCTGCCGGCCGCCGGAGTTTTCCGGCTGCGTGCTGTCCGCTTTTTCGGTGCTGCCACCGGTTTGGTGCTGGCGGGTTTAGCCGCTGCACTGGCTTTGGCCGGCGGCGGCAGGATCAGGCTTTCCAGCTCGTCCAGGGCCTCGCCTGTGTATACCGCCAGCTTCTGCATGCTCGGCAGGGTGTCCCGGCAGCCGGTGTAGCCGAAGTTCAGGGAGCCGTCGTAGCTCAGGCAGGTGATGTTCAGGGCGCCACCGTGGGCGATCAACGACACCGGGTACATGGCCTCGAGTTTGGCACCTTCGTAGTAGAGCGTCCGCTGCGGCCCGGGCACGTTCGAGATGGTCACGTTGAATACCGGCCGCATGCGCCCGCCAAGCCCGGACATCAACTGCAGGATATAGGGCGACATCAGCAGCATGGTGTATTGGGTCAGCGCGCTCTTGGGCAGCTTTTGCAGGTGCTCCTTGGCGCGACGGGTGGACGTCTTGATGTTCTGCAGCCGGATCAGGGGATCCGGCTCATCGGTCGCGAGGGACGCGATCATGAAGCTGATCTGGGTGCCGGTGCCCTGGTCGTCGGCGGGGCGGATGTTCACCGGAATGCCCGCAGTCAGCGGGGTTTCCGGCAGCTCGTCCTGTTCCACCAGAAAACGACGCAGCGCGGTACCGCAAAGGTACAGCACGATATCATTCAGGGAACCGCCAGAGACGTTGGCCAACTCCTTGATGCGGTCCAGCTGATAGTGCTGGGTGGCAAATCGGCGCTGGCCGGTAACCCTGTGATTGATCTTGGAAACAGGGCCGGTGAAGGGCGCCGTCAGGCCATCGTCCGGGTGACGCACGGAATGAATTAGTCGGTTGCCAGCCTGCCAGAGCCTTGGCGCCATATCCGCCTGCAGCTTGAGGGCGTCCATGGCCTGGGAAATAGCCGCCGGCACGCTGGCTTCGGAATCGGTCTTGCTACCGCGACGGCGCTCGGGGCGCACGGACCAGGGCGGTGGCATGTCCCGCTTGTCGGGGTCGGTGGTGAGCACCCGTTGCATCAGTCGCACGCCGCTGATGCCATCAATCATTGAGTGATGCATCTTGGTGTAGAGCGCGAACCGGTTGTTTTCCAGGCCCTCGATAACATGGCACTCCCAGAGGGGGCGGGCAAAATCCAGCGGATTGGAGTGCAGGCGCGACACCAGCACACCCAACTCCCGCTCACCGCCCGGGCGGGGCAGTGCCGAGTGACGCACGTGGTAGTCCAGATCGATGTCCTTATCAACCTTCCAGGCCGGTGCCACCAGCCGGCCCAGCAGGCCGGACCAGGCGAGTTTGTAGCACCAGGGCGGGGCTACATCGCCGGTTTCCTTCATGCGGGCTACCATGTCCCTCAGGAAGGTGTCAGGGGCGCCCTCCGGCAGTGAGAAAATCTGCAGATTGCCCACATGCATGGGGGTGTCTTCAGATTCCACGGCCAGCCAGGAGGCATCCAGTGTTGCGAGGCGTTTCATTCCTTGTGTCTCTCCCCTTGTGTTCCGCCACGTGTGTCCGGGTAAATACGTGTGTGTTGCAAGTATACGTGTAACGCCCCCCAGACACGATGCCCGCGGCCAGAAAGTTCCTTTTTTTGCCAACCTTTTGCCAAGGCTTTGCCAAGGGTTCCGGTTACACGCTGTTGCCGTTTGCAGGCTCCCGCAAATGGGCGGCGTGTGCTACTTTGCATCGATTGGTTCCTACTAAAAACAAAAACCTTCGGAGGCATCGTGGAATCCAGTCCGCTTATCTCGGCAGGCCTGCCGGTTGCACTGTTCATCATCATGATCGGCATTGGCATGACCCTCACCGTCCGGGATTTCCGCCAGGTTGCGGTCTATCCGAAAGGCATGATCGTGGGCACTGTCGCCCAGATACTGATCATGCCGCTGGTGGCTTTCCTGCTGGCCACACTATTGTCTGTTCCACCGGCCATTGCCGTTGGCCTGGTGATCATCGCCGCCTGTCCCGGAGGTACCACGTCCAACCTGTTTGTCCTGCTGGCCCGGGGCAATATCGCCCTGTCCATCGTGCTGACCGTTTCCGCCAGTCTGATCACCATTCTCACCTTGCCCCTGTTCACCAATCTGGCTCTTGCACATTACATGGGTACCGAGGAAGACATTGTGCTGCCGGTCTGGAAAACCGTGGGCATGCTGGTGGGGATTGTGCTGGTGCCGGTGGCGATCGGCATGGCCGTTCGTACCCGCAATCCGGAGGCCGCACGAAAAGCCGAGAGTGTTGTCAGCCTGTTCGGCGGGGTGGTGCTGGCGTTGCTGATTGTGGTGATTATTTACGGTGTGCGGGACCAGATCTGGGATTTGCTCCGACAGGCGGGGCCGGCAACCATCCTCCTGAATCTGGCGGGCATTCTCCTTGGGCTGCTGGCCGGCCGGGCCACCGGGCTGACCCAGCGCGAGTCCCTGGCGGTGGCCGTGGAGCTGGGCGTGAAAAACGGCACCATTGCGCTTATGGTTACCCTGACGCTGCTGGAATCCAGCGCCATGTCGATACCGGCGGCGGTGTATGGCGTGCTGATGTTCCCCATCGGGTTTGTACTGGCCATGTATGGCCGGCGCATTATCCCCGCGTCCACGGTTCACGTGGCGAACTGATCGGAGTCTCCAGTCATGCAGTTTCTCAATGGCATTACCCTGCTTCTGGTATACCAGCTGGTCGGCGAGGTCACCGTTCGTCTGGTCGGGTTACCCATTCCGGGGCCGGTACTGGGCATGGTGATGCTGTTTATTACCCTGATGATCCGCGGCCACACTCCGGCGTCGGTGGATCAGGCGTCGTCGGCGCTGCTCAGCCATCTGTCACTGCTGTTTGTGCCGGCGGGCGTGGGCATGATGGCGCACTTTGGCCGGATTGCCGACGAGTGGCTGCCGATAACGCTGGCCCTGCTCCTGAGTACCGTCATCACCATGGTAGCCACGGCCCTGATCATGCAGCTGACCAGTCGCTGGTTAGTGAAGGACGCGCCAATAGAGGAGGGAAGCGATGAGTGAGCCGGGTCTGAAGGATATCTGGGTCTATCTCTCCACGTCTCCGCTGCTGGGATTGACCATCACCCTGGTTGCCTACGGGCTGGCCTACCGGCTGTACCTGAGAACCAACTCCAATCCGCTGGCCAACCCCGTGGTTACCTCCGTGGCCATGCTCATTGTGCTGCTGCTGGCAACCGGAACGCCCTACAGTGATTATTTCGAGGGTGGGCAGTTTGTTCACTTTCTGCTGGGGCCGGCAACCGTGGCCCTGGCCGTGCCCCTGTACCAGCAGTTTTCAAGACTCCGACAGCTGTGGTTGCCGGTGACTATCTCGCTGGTTTGTGGCGTGGTGATTGCCGCTGGCAGCTCTATCGGTCTGGCACGATTGCTGGGTGGCTCCATGGAAATCCAGATGTCCCTGGCGCCGAAGTCGGCCACGGCGCCGGTGGCCATGGGCATTTCGGAAAAAATCGGCGGTCTGCCTTCGCTGACCGCGGTGCTGGTGGTACTGACCGGGATTACCGGTGCGGTACTGGGCACCAAGTTGTTCGAGTGGGTCCGGGTGCGGGACGATACCGCCAAAGGCATCGCCATGGGTGTGGCGGCCCACGGCATCGGAACCGCGAGAGCCTTCCAGGTGAGTTCCCAGATGGGCGCGTTTTCAGGCCTGGCCATGGCGCTCTCCGCCTTTGCCACGGCGCTGTTCGTGCCCTGGCTGGTGGATCTGCTAGCGCAGTGGCTGCCGGCTTGAGCGTAACTGGTAGCGGTACCAAAGTTGCATAAGATACAAAACAAATGATTATTTAAAGTCTGGCAGTCTCCCGCTGCAATGAGGTGACACCATTTTCTGGTCACTGCGTACCGTTAATGGGCGAGCGAACCCGGTCATGAGTGCGAGGAGACCACATGAACAAGAAGCAGATTATTCTTCCCCGGGTTCTGGTATTGGCGTCTGGTTGCCTCGCCAGCGTTTCCGCCGTGGGGCAGGCGACGACGGACAGCGATGAACAACTGGTACTCGAAGTGACGGCCTCGCGCCTGGTTCGAGACCTTTACGAAACCCCGGCGGCGGTTTCGGTTATTGATGCTCCGGACATACAGGAGGGTCAGCAGCGCCTGCAGCTGGATGAGTCACTGAGCACAGTCCCCGGCCTGTTCTTCCAGAACCGCTACAATTTCGCACAGAACCTGCGCTTGTCCACCCGGGGCTTTGGGGCCCGGGCTCCGTTTGGAATTCGCGGGATCCGCGTCCAGGTGGACGGCATTCCCTACACCCTGCCGGATGGCCAGTCCCAGATCGACGCCATAGACCTGGACTCCGCACAGCGGATCGAGGTCATCCGTGGTCCGGCATCGGTGCAGTATGGCAATGCGGCGGGTGGTGTCATTGACATTACCACGGCACTGGGCGACGAGCTTCCCGAGCGCGGGCGCCTGCGCCTGGATGGCGCCAGTGACGAGTACCGGAAAGCCGCCGTTCAGACCAATAGCGTTCGTGGCGATACCAGTGGAATTGCTACGCTTTCCTGGCTGACCGTGGACGGACACCGGGAGCAGAGCGAGGCGGAGAAAGGCATCTTCAATGCCCGTGTTGGCCATGAGCTGGCCCCCGGCAGACGAGTGATCACCACCCTCAATCTGTTGCACAATCCCAGGTCCGAAGACCCGGGCGGCCTCACACTGGCCCAGGCGGAGACCGATCCGACCCAGGCAACTGCCCTGGCCAAACGCCTGGATAGCAGCCAGACGGTTAACCAGCAGACCCTCGGTGTGCGCCTTGAAGACGCCGTCGCCTTGCCCGGCCGAGTGACGGTGGATACCTTTTACACCCACCGGGATTTTGCCCAGCAACTGCCCTTCCCGGGCGCCAGCCGGGTTGCTTACGACCGCCATTTCTATGGCGTCAGTTCGCAATACCAGCAAAACTCCTTCCCCGGCGGCCTGCCACTGACCTGGGTCACCGGGCTGGACCTGCACCACCAGTCAGATGACCGTCGCCGTTACTCGGTATCAATCGATGGGGACATCACCGGGCAAACCCAGGCCGAAAACCAGAGTGCTACCAATACGGCGGTGTTCGGGCAGGGCGATCTGGCGCTCACCGACGCCCTGAATCTGTCCCTCGGCGTACGCTTTGACCACCTCAGACTGGCCATTGATGACGAACGGCGGGTAGATGGCGACGATTCCGGTAGCCGCACTTTCAGGGAGTGGAGCGGCGTGGCCGGCATCAGCTACCAGTGGGCCGCCAGACAACAGGTGTACGCAACGGTGGGCACGGCGTTCGAATCGCCCACGTTCACCGAGTTCGCCAACCCCGGCGGTGGTGGTTTCAATCCGGCGCTGGAGCCCCAGCAGGCACTCAATCGTGAGGTCGGGATGCGGGGACTGCTGGGAGAGGGCGTGAGCTACGAGCTGGCGCTGTTCTCGATCCGGGTTGAAGACGAGATCCTGCCTTACAACGTGGGCGACCAGACCTTCTACGAAAACGCCGGCGAAACCCGTCGCGATGGCCTGGAGTTGGGGCTGGGCTGGGATATCTCCTACGCGTGGCGGATCACCAGTGCCCTGACCCTGGCGGACTACGAGCTCAAGGAGTTCACCGACGAGCAGGGCAACAATGCCAACGGCAACGAGATCCCGGGGTTGCCCGGAACCCTGTGGGTCAATGAGCTGGAATGGCAGGACGTCGGTGGCCGGTTTGCTGCCCTTGAGTGGCAGTACGTGGGCGAGTTCTACGCCGAGAACAGCAACCAGACCCGGGTTCCGGATTACTGGCTGGTTGGTGTCCGCGCAGGCGACTCCCTGCGGGTGGCCGATCAGACCCTCAACCTGTACGCCGGCATCCGCAACCTGCTGGATGAGGACTATTTCAGCAACGTGCGCATTAACGCCAACGCCAATCGGCCGGTGGCGGAGCGGGGCTACTTTGAGCCCGGGCCGGGCAGAACCTTCTATGCGGGGTTGGAGTGGGTGTTCTGATGCCGGGGTGAACCCCGATCAATCCGGTTCCCGTTGCCGGAAAATCGTCCCGTCACCTTCGGCATTGAGTTGGTGGATGGCGGTGGGTGCGCCCGTTTCATCCAGCCGCAGGTCGCCGATGCCGGCGTGGTTCCAGAGCCGCTCGCCGGCGTCCCGGCCTTCCGGCAGTCGGGGAGAAATCCACATCCGGCGCCGTTTGGTGAACCAGTTCAGGGGGGACCAGGGCGCGAACAGCCAGCGGTTCAGCCGATCGAGCCATTCCAGCAGGTTGTTGGGGAATTCGTTCTTGATGCCGCTGCTTGTGATCTGCCAGATTCTCGGGCCGCGGCTCTTGTGTCTCAGGCGAATATCGTAGGCAAAGGAATAGTGCACATCCCCGGACAGGATCACGAAGTGGCGGGGCGTTCGGGGATGCCGGAAGATGTTCAGCAGCACGCTGGCGGCACCCCGGTGGGCCATCCAGTTCTCCGCATCTACCAGCAGTGGTTTGCCGAAGAAGGTGAATACCCGCTGGATGAGCTCGATCAGCTTCACCCCGAACATGGGCGCCGGTGACACCACAACCACGGCGTCTTCGCCCATGACCTCCTGCTGAAAGTCAGTCAGCGATTCCCAGTCCATCAGGCCAGATGGATGGCTCCGGCGCCTTTCGCTGCGCCAACGGTGGGTACGGGTGTCCAGCACCACGAGTCTGGGCGAGGTTGGCAGGCTGTAGTGCCATTGTCCGAAGTGGAACAGCCGGTCGATCAGCTCGTTCTGACAGACCCTGTCCAGTTCGTCCTGGTTGTTTGTTTCCGGAAACAGCGTCTGGCACTGCTCGATCAGCTCTTCAAAACCCTCAGGCCGGTTGCCCCAGCCCTGGCAAAGCAGGTAACCGAGCAGGGCATTACCGATGATCCTGCGGGAAAACGGGTGCTCGTAGGCCGTGGTTTCCCACAGCGCCGAGAGGTTCCAGTCGTCGGTGACATCGTGGTCGTCGAAGATCATGTACACCGGCACATTGGCCAGGGCCCGGGCCGCCCGGGGCAGGGTATTTCGGAAATCGTCAATGGCGCGCTGTTCCCTGCGGTAGCGCTCCAGTTCGTCCGGCCGGTTTACGGGCTCGGCGTCGGTGACCAGTTGCCAGGGCACCGGCGACCACACCAGCAGGTACATGGCCATCACCTCGGCGAAGGAGATCAAGTGGTTGCCTGCGTTGGCGGTGGTGAACACCGGTTTGCGCACGCCGCCGAAGAAGCGCTCGGTCAGGTCCTCGTTGAATTCCGATTTCGGCAGCAAGGCGTCCCGATGATAATAGGCGTTGGCCACCGAACCCAGCTCACGGCTGTGGCTCAGGGAAGCGCCCTCCAGGTGTTCCTGGTAAAGGCCCAGGCGGTGAATCACACATTGGATGGCGTGCAGCATGGGCCCGGCCACGTCATCGGCGTAGATCTGGTCGCCGGTCATCAGTAGCAGCGAGGGTACTTCCTCGAGCTGCCGTGCCTGTTGCAGTTCTTTGTCAACCCGCACCAGGCCATCGGCGGCAGGATGATGGGGGCGGCGGCAGGAGCCGTGAAGAATCCGGTCCAGGCGGGATTTCAGGGTGAAGCCTGGTTGGCCCTGGCCATCGGGGCACAGATGGGGTGCCCAGTTACGGATCCAGAGCGTTTCGGCAACCTCGGTATCCAGCAGGCCCAGGTCGTATTCGAGTCGGGCATTGTGGGGCAGTGGTGAGTCCGGTGTGATCGCCAGCAGGTTCAGCCAGGCATGGGCTCCAACCCGAAGCCGGGTTATCTCGGTGTCGCTGACCGGTCTGTCCACGAGCGTGTCGTCGCCCATGGCAATATGCACACGAAAGCCCTGCTTCTGCCGGGTAACCAGCCAGAAGCAGACAGATTCCGGGGCAGCATGGCGAAGTAGCGGCCCGGCCAGAACCGGGCTCAGAGTACCTTCGGGGTCCAGCTCAGTCCTCCTCAAGCTCCCTGGGCGGGCAGTGATGCTCCTCGACCACCGCGCCATCGTCCACGCTTTCCAGGTGCACATCAAAGCCCCACAGGCGATGCACGTGCTTGAGCACTTCGTCGGTCTCGCCGCCCAGCGGCACCCGATCCA
Organism: Marinobacter sp. E2; assembly: GCF_055755345.1. Lineage (NCBI taxonomy): Bacteria > Pseudomonadati > Pseudomonadota > Gammaproteobacteria > Pseudomonadales > Marinobacteraceae > Marinobacter > Marinobacter sp. E2. The sequence continues at coordinate 3,054,100 of NZ_CM146911.1, read as the reverse complement.
CCGGGATGTGACGCAATGTCAGTGAGCGGTCGCCGCGAACGTCCACGTTCCAAACCTGGATGTTGGGCTCCCGGTAGCTGAGGTTGTACTGGCGGGCGAGTTTCTCCCGCAATTCCCGATAACCAGGTTCGTCGTGGATGGCGGTTACCCGGTACACGTCTTCCTGGTCGTCGTTCTGGATGGCGAACAGTTTCAGATCGCGCATTACCTTGGGCGAGAGGAACTGCTGGATAAAGCTCTCATCCTTGAAATTCTTCATGGCGAAGTGGAGGGTCTCCAGCCAGTTGCTGCCGGCAATGTCCGGGAACCAGTGGCGATCCTCCTCGGTGGGGTTCTCGCAGATCCGCCGCAGGTCTGTGAAGATCGAGAAGCCCAGGGTGTAGGGGTTGATGCCGGAATACCAGGGGCTGTTGAACGGCGGCTGGTACACCACCGCCGAGTGGCTCTGCAGGAATTCCAGCATGAAGCCGTCGTTCACCAGTCCTTTGTCGTACATGCGGTGCAGCAGGGTGTAGTGCCAGAAGGTGGCCCACCCCTCGTTCATCACCTGGGTCTGGCGCTGGGGGTAGAAGTATTGGCCAAGCTTGCGGACGATGCGGATGATCTCCCGCTGCCAGGTCTCCAGCAAAGGTGCATTCTTTTCGATAAAGTAGAGAATGTTCTCCTGGGGCTCTTCCGGATAGCGCTTGCGACGCCTCTCTGAATTCTCATCCTCGTCGAGCTTCGGAATTGTGCGCCAAAGATCGTTGATGCGTCGCTGCTGATACTCTTCCCGTTCTTTCTGGCGCCGGGCTTCCTCCGAAGCGGAAATCGGCGCCGGACGCTTGTAGCGGTCCACGCCGTAGTTCATCAGCGCGTGGCAGGAGTCCAGGATCTCCTCCACCGCGTCCACACCGTAGCGCTCCTCGCACTCGGCCACGTAGTGGCGGGCAAACACCAGGTAGTCGATGATGGCGCTGGCGTCGGTCCAGGTGCGGAACAGGTAGTTGCCCTTGAAGAAGGAGTTGTGCCCGTAGGAGGCGTGGGCGATCACCAGCGCCTGCATGGGCAGCGTGTTTTCCTCCATCAGGTAGGCAATGCAGGGGTTGGAGTTGATCACGATCTCGTAGGCCAACCCCATCTGGCCGCGCTGGTAGCCCTTGGAAGTACTCAGGAACTGTTTGCCGAACGACCAGTGATGGTAGCCTACGGGCATGCCCACGGAGCTGTAGGCGTCCATCATCTGCTCGGCGCTGATGACTTCAACCTGGTTGGGATAGGTGTCCAGCCCGAACTCGGCGGCGCACTTGGCGATCTCCTCGTCGTACTGCCGGATCAGCTCGAAGGTCCACTCCGAGCTGGTGGAAATCGGCTCCCTGGCTCTGGGCTGGTCGTTTTCCGGCGCATTCGGGCGGTCCATGATTCCAGTCATGCGGCTTTCCTCTCGAACAGCTGGCGGAATACCGGATAGATTTCGCCCGGGTCTGCAATCTGCTGCAGGGCAAAACTCTGGGGGTATTGCTCGTGAATTTTCTCGTACTCGTACCAGAGCATCTGGTGGTCCTGGGGCGTGATCTCCACGTAGGCGAAGTACTGCACCAGCGGCAGCAGATTCTCCGACAGGATCTTGCCGCACACCGGCGAATCATCGTTCCAGTTGTCACCGTCAGACGCCTGCGCCGCGTAGATGTTCCACTCGGCCGGTGAGTAGCGGGACTCGATGATCTTGTGCATCAGCTTGAGGGCACTGGAAACGATGGTGCCGCCGGTTTCCCGGGAGTAGAAGAACTCTTCCTCGTCCACTTCCTTGGCGCTGGTGTGGTGGCGAATGAATACCACCTCGATTTTCTTGTAGTTCTTCTTCAGGAACAGATACAGCAGGATGAAGAAGCGCTTGGCAATGTCCTTGTGCATCTGGGTCATGGACCCTGACACGTCCATCAGGCAGAACATCACCGCGCTGGTGGCCGGTTTTGGCTGTTTCACATGCTGCCGGTAGCGCAGATCGATCTCGTCAATAAACGGGATGCGACGCACGTTGGCCTTCAGGCGCGCAATCTCGTCTTCCAGCACCTTGATCTGGTCGTCGTGGCTGAACGCCGGGTCCAGATCATCGGGCGCGGATTTCAGCGCTTCCAGCTGCTTTTCCAGGTCCCGGATCTTCTTCTTGCGGGCACCGCCCAGGCCCAGGCGCCGGGCGTGGGCCCCGCGCAGCGAGCGCACCACATCCAGCTTGGCAGGGACGCCCTGGTTGGTGAAGCCGGCCCGCACGTATTTGAAGGCTTCGGTGTCTTTGAGTTTCTTGCGGGCCAGATTGGGCAGCTCCAGGTCATCAAACAGGAAGTCGAGGAATTCTTCCTGGGTGATCTGGAAGGCGAACTCGTCCATGCCCTCACCGTCGGGGCTGGCCTTGCCCTGGCCGGAACCCTGGCCTCCGCCGCCCTGGGGCTTGGGGATGGTGTCGCCGGCCACGAACTCCTGGTTGCCGGGGTGCACCACCTCCCGTTTGCCGCCCTGGCCGTGGTGGAAGATGGGTTCGTCGATGTCCCGGGATGGAATGCTGACATTCTCGCCCCGTTCAATGTCGGTGATCGAGCGCTTCTGTACCGCGTCCGCCACCGCCTTCTTGATGTGGTGGCGGTAGCGGCGCAGGAACCGTTCCCGGTTCACCGCGCTCTTGTTCTTACCGTTCAGTCGCCGGTCGACTATGTGGGTCATTCCCATGGCGTTACTCCAGCTCAGTGAATGGTCACTGACTCAGTGAGACTTGCGAACGCGCAGATACCATTCGGCCAACAGCCGAACCTGCTTCTCCGTGTAGCCTCGATCGACCATACGCTCGACGAACTGCTTGTGCTTCTTCTGATCTTCCTGGCTCGCTTTCGGGTTGAAGGAAATCACCGGCAGCAGGTCCTCGGTGTTCGAGAACATCTTCTTCTCGATCACGCTGCGCAGTTTTTCATAGCTGAGCCAGGACGGGTTGCGGCCCTGATTGTTGGCCCGGGCCCGCAGTACGAAGTTGACCACCTCGTTGCGGAAGTCCTTCGGGTTGGAGATGCCGGCCGGCTTCTCGATCTTCTCCAGCTCGTCGTTGATGGAGGAGCGGTCGAGGATCTCGCCGGTCTCCGGATCCCGGTACTCCTGGTCCTGTATCCAGAAGTCGGCATAGGTCACGTAGCGGTCGAACAGGTTCTGACCGTACTCGCTGTAACTCTCCAGATAGGCGGTCTGGATTTCCTTGCCGATAAACTGCACATAGTGCGGTGCCAGGAATTCCTTGATGAACCGCAGGTACTTCTCGTGGGTTTCCGGCGGGAACTGCTCCTGTTCGATCTGCTTCTCCAGCACGTACAGCAGGTGAACCGGGTTGGCGGCCACCTCGGTGGTGTCGAAGTTGAAGACCTTGGAGAGGATCTTGAACGCGAACCGGGTCGAGAGCCCGTCCATGCCTTCCATCACCCCGGCAGCGTCACGATACTCCTGGATCGACTTGGCCTTGGGATCGGTGTCCTTGATGTTCTGGCCGTCGTACACCCGCATCTTGGAGAAGATGCTTGAGTTTTCCGGCTCCTTGATGCGCGAGAGCACCGAGAACTGGGCCAGCATGTCGAGGGTATCCGGCGCGCAGGGGGCGCCATCAAGGGAGCTGTTGCTCAGCAGCTTGCGGTAGATCTGGATTTCCTCGGTGACCCGCACACAGTAGGGCACCTTGACGATGTATACCCGGTCGAGGAAGGCCTCGTTGTGTTTGTTGTTGCGGAAGGTTTGCCACTCGGATTCGTTGGAGTGGGCCAGGATCACGCCATCAAAGGGCACCGAGCCCATGCCTTCGGTGGTGTTGTAGTTGCCTTCCTGGGTGGCGGTCAGCAGCGGATGCAGCACCTTGATCGGCGCCTTGAACATTTCCACGAATTCCATCAGGCCCTGGTTGGCCTTGCACAGGCCGCCGCTGAAGCTGTAGGCATCCGGATCGTCCTGGGAGAAGTCCTCCAGCATGCGGATGTTGACCTTGCCCACCAAAGCGGAGATGTCCTGGTTGTTGTCGTCGCCCGGCTCGGTCTTGGACACGCCCACCTGGTCCAGTACCGAGGGGTACTTTTTCACCACGCGGAACTGGCTGATGTCGCCGCCAAACTCGTGCAGGCGTTTCACCGCCCAGGGCGACATGATGTTCTTCAGGTAGCGGGCCGGTATGCCGTACTCCTCTTCCAGAATATGCGCGTCTTCGGCCGGATCGAACAGGCCCAGGGGCGATTCGTTCACCGGTGAGCCCTTGATGGCGTAGAAGGGTACCTTCTGCATGAGGGATTTGAGCTTCTCGGCCAGGGAGGATTTACCACCGCCCACCGGGCCGAGCAGGTACAGGATCTGTTTCTTTTCCTCCAGGCCCTGGGCGGCGTGGCGGAAGAAGGAGACGATGTTTTCCACGGCATCTTCCATACCGTAGAACTCGGAGAATTCGGGGTAGCGCTTGATGACCTTGTTGGAAAATATCCGTGAAAGCCTCGGATCTTTGGAGGTATCGACGAGTTCGGGCTCGCCGATGGCAATTAACATTCTCTCGGCGGCCGTGGCGTAGGCCGTTGGGTCCTTTTTGCAGATCTCCAGGTATTCCTCCAGGCTGTATTCTTCTTCCTGGGTACTCTCATACCGGTCTTTGAAGTGCTGCAGTATGCTCATAGATTGCCCTCGCTCGCTGTATCTTCAGCTTTCAGTTCACGCAATATCCCCGTTGCAGTCGGTGCCGCCCGTCCGGGCGGTTGGTCTAGTTATGGGTGGAAGGAATGGATACTTGCAAGCCTGTGCGCGAATGACTCGTGGCCGGCTTGCTTAACTTGAGCTTAGTTCACGGTTGGGAAGTTGGACAGTGGGCGTGTGGTTAAGGTTCATTAAATTATGTTAGAGGGCTGTGCGGTTTTTGTAGCCCGGCACATTCCGGCCGGGCTGCGAGGGCGAGGGCCTGTGGGCGCTAGAGTTTGGTGAGACGAAACACGCTTTCCGAGGCGTTTTCCAGGCCTTTTCGCTTGGTGAACGGATGGTCCTTCGCCAGGGTGTTGGTCAGGATGTGCTCGATTTTATAGTCGCCCTGGTAGAGCTCGCGCACTTCCTCATCGCTGACGTTGAACGGCGGGCCCTTGATCTCGGTGTCGTAGTCCAGGGTAATCAGCAGGATCTTCGTACCGTCCGGGATAATCGCGGTGAGGTGGTCCACGTAGCCTTTGCGCATGCCCGGCGGCAGGGCGATCAGCGCGGCGCGGTCGTACACCAGGCGGATGTGCCTCAGGTCCTCCGGCACCAGTTGGAAGAAGTCGCCGCACCAGAGCTGCAGGTTGTCGTGACGGAAGGTGGTAAAGGGCTCGCCCGGATGGACCTTGGCTTTCTCGCCGGCTTCCTCGAAGAAGTCCTTGCAGGCAATGTCGCTCAACTCCACGCCAATGATCGGATGGCCCCGATCGTGGAGCCACCACATGTCGTGGGCCTTGCCGCAAAGGGGCACGAACACGGCATCGGTGCCCGGGCCTGCCAGCTCCGGCCAGTGGTCATGCAAGTACTGGTTGACCGTGCCCTCGTGGAAGCCGATTTCCTTTTTGGCCCAGCGTTCATGCCAGAATTCATGTTCCATAGTCTTCACCCTTTATTCACCCCGTTTACACCGGGTTGTTGCCCGGAAATGCGGAGTTTTGGACGTTTGTTTCAGTCTACCTTAATCTGTCGCTAATCGGACTCAGGAGAAAAGTATGAAAGCGGTGTTCCTGGATGCCAATACCCTTGGCGATGACGTGGACCTGTCACCGATCGAATCGGTGACCGGCGAACTTACAAAGTACCAACGCACGACCCCGGACGAGGTTCTGGAGCGGATCCGAGGATTTGATACAGTTCTGGTGAACAAGGTGGTGCTCGGTCGCGAGCATTTCGAAGCGTGCCCGGAGCTGAAAACCATTGCGGTGGTGGCCACGGGGCTGAACAACATTGACCAGGTCGCGGCGAAGGAACACGGCGTCCGGGTGATGAACGTGACCAATTACGGCCGGGCGACCGTGGCCCAGCACACCATGGCCCTGATGCTGGCTCTGGCCACCCGGTTGCTGGATTATGACCGGGATGTCCGTGCCGGCCGCTGGGGGCAGAGCGATATGTTCTGCCTGATGGATCATCCGATCATGGAGCTGGAGGGCCGGACCCTCGGGATCGTTGGTTACGGCGACCTGGGCCAGGGCGTGGCCGAGCGAGCAGCGGCGTTCGGCATGAAGGTCCTTCTGGGGGCGCGACCAGGCCAGTCCACTGGCGAAGTCGATGGCTACTCCCGGATCCCGCTGGATGAACTGCTGCCCCAGGCGGACGTGCTGTCGCTGCACTGCCTGCTCACCGATAAAACCCGGGATCTGATCGGCGCGCGGGAGCTCAAGATGATGAAGCGGGATGCGCTGCTGATTAACACCAGCCGGGGTGGTCTGGTTAACGAGCAGGCACTGGCGGACGCCCTGCGCGCGGGGGAGATCGGCGGAGCCGGATTCGACGTGCTCACCGAGGAGCCGCCCCGCAACGGCAACCCGCTGTTGGCGGATGACATTCCCAACCTGATCATTACGCCTCACTCAGCCTGGGCCAGCCGCGAGGCGCGGCAACGGATTGTTGGCATCACGGCGGCCAACCTGGCCTCGGTGGCCTGAGCCGGCCGCCCGGGGCCTGATACGCCCCCGGGTTCAGCCCCGAAAAGATGACAGCCGTATGACGCGGCTGTTGTTGCTTCCTGAATAAACTGCTGTTGCTCAAACAAAAACAAAAGGGCAACACTCATGATCAGAAAAACACTGGCAGTCCTCTGCTGCGCTTTGCTGTGCTCGCAACCGTTGATGGCCTTCGAGCGGGGCGAGTTGCTTATCTGGATCAACGCCGACAAGGGCTTCAAGGGCCTGGCGGAGGTTGGCAAACGGTTCGAACAGGACACGGGCATTCCGGTAACCGTTGAAACGCCCGAAGACCTGACCTCCCAGTATGACCATTACGGTTACTCCGCCAAGGCGCCGGACATTGTCATCTGGCCTCACGACCGGTTCGGCAGCTGGATCAACGAAGGCCATCTGACGCCCATAGAGCCGTCGCCATCCATCCGCGAGGCCATTGCCCCGTTTGCCTGGCAGGCGGTGTCGGTGGGGGACCGGGTGTATGGCTACCCCATTGCCATGGAGGTGGTCAGTCTCCTGTACAACAAGGCGTTGGTGGACACGCCGCCACGCACCCTGGATGAGGTGGCGGCCCTGGATCGGAAACTGCGCAAACAGGCGGTTCACGCCATCGCCTGGGATTACCGCAACGTCTATTTCTCCTGGCCCATCCTGGCCGGCTCGGGCGGCTACAGCTTCGGCGCGGAGGGCTTTGTCTACGACCTGTCCGATGTGGGCGTGGCCACCGACGGAGCCATCGCTGCCGTTGCCGGCATTCGCGATTTAATTGGGCAGGGCGTACTGGCCAGCGATGCGGACTACGGCAGCATGATGGCCGGTTTCAAGGCCGGCGACGTGGCCATGATTATCAATGGACCCTGGGCCTGGAGCGAGCTGCGGGAAGCCGGTATCGATGTCGGAATCGCCGATGTGCCCACCGTCAACGGTGATCCGGGCCGACCGTTCGTGGGTGTTCTGGCCGCCGGTATCAGTGCGGTGTCGACCAATCAGGCCATCGCCCGGCAGTTCCTGGAGGAGTACCTGCTCACCGAGCCGGGACTGCATGCCGTTAACGATGACAAGCCGTTGGGTGCCGTTGCGCACCTGGGCGTGGTGGATACACTTCGGGCCGACCCCTTCATCGACCATACGTTCCGCTCCGCCAGCCGGGGCGAGATCATGCCCAACATTCCGGAAATGAAGCGGTTCTGGGACCTGATGACGCACCGCTTTGCCGGTATGCTGGAGGGCAGCGACCCGGTCAGGGCCACGCTTCGAGAAGCGGCGGTGAGGTTGCAGCGCCTGGATGAGATGCGTGGCTGGACCCGCCGCCACTATTTGACGGAATAACGCTGGCCCGGGTTGTTTACTGTCAGTTGCCTGATAAGCTTAGGAAAACACTGACCGGCAGGATGATGCGTGGCTGCATTCCAATTGAAGGACAGGCTCCAGGCTGCTGAAAACTGGATTCTGTTCAATTCCAACCCGCCCCAGCACTGGCCGTGGACCTGGCTTTACAAGGTCGGGCGCACGGCCTATGCCATGGTGCGAGATGTCATCAGCGGCCAGCTCACCCTCCACGCGATGAGCCTGGTCTACACTACGCTGCTAAGCATTGTGCCGCTGCTGGCCCTGAGTTTTTCGGTGCTCAAGGCCCTGGGCGTGCACCAGCGGATGGAACCCTTCCTTTATCAGTTTCTGCAGCCCCTGGGGCCCCAGGGCGTGGAGCTGGCGGAGCGCATTCTCGGGTTTGTGGACAACATGAAGGTGGGGGTGCTGGGTTCTGTAGGCCTGGCCCTGCTGGTGTACACCGTGATCGCCCTGGTCCAGAAAATCGAGCGGTCGTTCAACATGATCTGGCGGGTGCCGGACATGCGTTCCATGGCGCAGCGGTTCAGCAACTACCTGAGCGTGATCATGGTGGGACCGCTGCTGATGGTTTCGGCCATCGGTGTCAGCGCCACCATCTTTTCATCGACCATTGTCCAGACACTCATGGAAATCGAGCCGTTCGGCTCGCTGATCCTGGTGGTCAGCCGCTTTACCCCGTTCTTCCTGGTGGTGGGGGCGTTCACCTTCGTGTATGTGTTCATGCCCAACACCCGGGTGAAACTGCGCTACGCCTTTATTGGTGGTCTGGTGGCAGGCGTGTCCTGGCAGGCAGCCGGTATGCTGTTTGCCTCGTTCGTGGCCGGTTCGGCCAAGTACGCGGCCATCTACTCGAGTTTCGCCATTGGTATCATTCTGCTGATCTGGATCTATCTCAACTGGATGATCCTGCTGCTTGGCGCAAGTCTCGCGTTTTACCTGCAGAATCCGGGCTCGGTGGCCAAGCGGCAGCAGGTGCAGCTGGCGCCGGAGCTGCAGGAGCGTGTGGCCCTGGCGATGATGTGGCTGGTTGCCAAGCCGTTCAGCGAGGGCGGGCCGCCACCACAGCAGGAAGCCCTGGAGCAGTCTCTCAATGTGCCCGGAGAAGTGACCCGGGCCCTCAGCGACAAGCTGATCCGCTCAGGCCTGCTGATCCTGGCCGGGCGCAACGGGGATCGACTTGCCCCGGGACGCTCGCTGGATCTGATTACTGTGGGTGAGGTGTTGCGGGTGGTGCGTAACGATGAGGATCGGGTCGTGGACCGGCTGCCCCGGGTGATTCCCGATGAGCTTGTCAGCATCCGGCGCGGCGACGAGAGCCGCAGCTTCGCTGATCTCCTGCGCGGCCACCGTGCCGAACGGCCGGAGAATACCGAGGCCCGAACGGAAGCCGCCTCAACTTCGGACGTTTGAACGACCACCTTCCCGCAGCATGACCTGCAGTGCCCGCCGCACGTTACTGATCTGTTCGGGGGTCAGGCGCAGTACGGTGGGCAGATCCTCTTCGGCAAGGTTCCGCTGGTGGGCATGCCTGAGTACCTCACGGGTTCCGATCACCATGCCATCGGTCAGAGGAGTGTGCCGCGACAGGGGAACAGGGCGCTCGGCCGCCAGCAGATAGGCGTGGTACTTCGGCGGCAGATTCCATTCATTGGCAATGGTCTGGCAGGTGGCCCACTGGTACCGCGCCAGGGCATGGCGAATCAGCGCCGGCTCCGGCTCTCTGTTGCCTGTATTGGTGCGGCAGATACGCTGCAGCTCCCGCCGGACGGTAATGTAAGCCAGAGAAGGCAGCAGCCCCACCATGAAGTGGGCACTGGTGTCTTCATGCTGGATCTTGGCGATGAGCTCCGCAGCCCGGGCGCAGGTCAGTCCCCAGCGCCAGGAACGTTGGCCGAAAAGCGCTTCCCGGCTGTTTCTGGCGGCCATCATCGGGCGCATCACGGCGGCCGATATGACGTTACGGATGCCCTCCACACCCAGCACAAACACCGCCTGGTCGACCGATTCAATGGCGTGGTCGCCAGGCCTGAAATACGGGCTGTTGGCGATCTGCAGGAGCTGGTCGGTCAGGGACGGGTCCTGGAGAATGATGTCGGTGAGTTTATGGCGGTCGGTGGAGTCGTCCGACAGGGCCCGCATCAGCATCGGCAGGCTCATGGGTTGTCTAGGCAGTTCTTCCATGGCCTGGCTGTGCAAGCGGCGCCCGAGTTCTGCCAGAACCTCTTCCAGCCCGGCAGGGTCGGCCTGCAAGGCGGCGGGCTCGCAGTCGAGCAGCCAGTAGAAAAGGTGGTCTTCCAGTTGTCGGGTGAGGTCGGCGGCCCGGTCTGGGGAGTCGATTTCCGGATTCAGTGGAGAGGGGTTGAACAGTCGCACTTCCGGTGTGGGTGGTGCGGGCTGGGGTGATGAAAATAATCCTGAAATCCAGGAGAGAAAACCTGGCATCCGTTGCCTCCGGGTCAAGCCTGCTCGAAGTTGTGAACCTCCGTTTTCATGAGTATAGAGGTACGACGCATTCTTGCACAGGCTCAGCCCGGGAATCCGGTGTCAAAAATCTAGAAGAAGGACTCGCCGAAGACGAACACCAGCTGGCAGACACCGGCGGCAAAACCGAGGAAAGCGCCCACCAGGATCAGTTTGATCTCGTCTTCCTGGAAACAGGGCCGGAGCAGGTCCTGAAACTCTTCAGAGGAGAGCGCGATCATGCGCTCCACCATGATCGACTCGACCGCCTGGGCCCGGTCCTTTTCGAACACGGGGTTGTTGAAGGAGGTCTGCGAGATCTCGATGGCCTTTTCCCCGACCTGGTTCTTCAAAGTGGCAAATCCTGTGGGCCCGAAGGCCATCTGGGTCAGGGCCCTGCCCATGCCCGCAGTCTCGTCCACCAGGGGTTTGATGTGCTTCTTCACCATGTTGCGGGCCCGGTCGCCCCTGGGGCCGCCAAGTATGGCGTTGATAATGTTGCCCACGGTGAGGATTTCGTGGGTCACAATGTGGCAGAAGGATTCGGCCACTGCTGGCTGGCGCTTCAGGAACAGGCCCTGCACCTTGAAAGGGCCGACCTTTTTCGGATGCAGCGGGCGGAAGATCACGTTCAGGGCAATCCAGTTGGTGGCCCAGCCCACCAGCAGGCCGAAGAACGGCAGCACCCACCAGCTCGGGTACACATACCAGACCGCCATCTGGATCAGGCCGAACAGGAACCCGAAATACAGGCCGGAGTTGATGATGAAGCGAAACTCCACCTCGCCGCATTCGATGAAAATCCGGTTCAGCAGCTGTTTGTCACTGGCCAGGCGCTCGATGACCATACCTTTGATGTCGAGCAGGTCTTCTATGTTGTCAGAAATGTCCTCAACAAGGTTGTCCACCAGTTGCGGCGTGGACTTGCGGACCCGGTCGTAGACCATGTTGCGGGCAGACGAGGGCAGGTTCTCCCAGAACGTGGGGTATTCCCGCAGCATCATTTCGTCCACGTATTCCTCGATGCGCGGATCGACGTTGTGGACGATGTGCGCCGCCAGTACTTTCGGGTCGATCTGCTGGAAGATCTCGCGCACGGTACCGATCTTGGAGATGGTGGCATCAACGCTGATGGCGGCCATTTTCCGGGCCTTGGAGGGGATGATGCCCTGCCAGCCCAGCAGGGGCGGCTTGCCGATGAATTCCAGCGGGTAGAAGGTCATCTTGATCGCGAGCCAGTTAGTGGTCCAGCCGATCAGGGCGGCAATCAGCGGGATGCTGAGGTATTGCCAGAATTCTTGGGTACTTAGCAGGCTTGTCATCCTGATACTCGCAGTTTCAATGTTGTTTTGTCTTCTGGAGTCTGAGCGGACGGGCAGGTTCTTGTGAAACACGCTGTGAATACATCCGTGTACGCTCGGCTCCGCCCTTTGGCGCTAATTGCTCCTGCATCGCGCCAAAGGTCCTGGGCAAGCCATCCTTGGCTTGCCCGTGCAGTGCTTCGCACTCCACCCATGGCTCCGCACGGTTTCACAAGAACCTGCCCGTCCGCTCGAGCAAACTTAAGCGCAGGCCCTCTTCGGGGCGGTTGAGATCGCTTGCTGCCACGTTTTGATTGGACAGGATGATGTTGTGGGGCCCCGGTTATGTCAATGACTTGGGTGCCGGCGTGAGACGGCGGTACGGTCGTTGTGGGTCAGCCGCCAATGTCGCCCCAGAGGTACTGGCACAGGGCCATGGCGGCCACCGGGGCGGTTTCGGTTCGCAGGACGCGGGGGCCGAGGGCGACGGGGAGGAAGCCTTCCTGTTCGGCCTGGGTGATTTCGTCCGGGGACAGGCCGCCTTCGGGGCCGATCATGAGGGCAACGCGGCTCGGGGGCGTCATGGATTTGAGAGTCTGTTCCGTACGGTGGTGCAGCACCAGGCGTACGTCGCAGTCACGGGTGTGTTCCAGCCACTCGGAGACGCTCATGACCGGCAGGATGTCCGGCACCCGGGCCCGGCCGCACTGTTCAGCGGCGCTGACGGCCACCGATTGCCAGTGACGCAGGCGTTTGTCCTCTCGGTCGCCCTTGAGTTTTACGTCGCAGCGTTCGGTGGTGAGGGGCACGATGCGGGCGACGCCCATTTCCACGGCCTTCTGTACCGCGTAGTCCATGCGGTCGCCCTTGGAGAGGGTCTGGCCCAGCACAATCTCCAGATGGGACTCGGTGGGATTGGCCCGGGGGCTGCCCACCCGGACTTCCACGTGCTTTTTGCTGGCGGCGGTGATGGTGGCCGGGTAGTCGTTGCCATCGCCGTTGAACAGCTGTAGTTCCTGCCCCGGCTGCATGCGCAGGACCCGACCGACATGCTGGGCAGCGTTGTCGTCCAGGTTGGCAGTGGCGCCCTCGGCGAGGGCAGTGTCGGTGTAAATCCGGGGTACGCGCATGGGCGGTTCTCTCGACGCGGTGAGGGCTGACGTTCCGGCGGCCCTCAGTCGCGGACCGCGATCTCGATGCCTTCCGTTGCTACCTGGGCCAGGTGGCGGATCTGCTCCTCGGTGATCACGTAAGGCGGCATGAAGTAAACCACATTACCCAGGGGGCGAAGCAAGGCCTGGCGGGTGAGGGCGTGCTGATACACGCGGATACCGCGGCGTTCCTGCCAGGGGAACAGCGTTTTCGAGGCTTTGTCTTTCACCATTTCCACCGCCAGGGTCATGCCATGCTGGCGGATGTCGCCTACGTTCGGGTGGTCGGCCAGGTGCGCTACGGACTCGGCCATGCAGGCGGAGAGCTGCCGGTTGCTCTCAATCACGTTGTCGTCCCGGAAAATGTCCAGGGTGGCCAGGGCCACCGCGCAGCCAATCGGGTTGCCCGTGTAGCTGTGGCTGTGCAGGAACGCCTTGAGGGTTTCGTAGTCGTCATAGAAAGCGTCGTATACCTCGTCAGTGGTCAGCACCACCGACAGCGGCAGGTAGCCGGCGGTCAGACCCTTGGACAGGCACATGAAGTCCGGGGTAATGCCGGACTGCTCGCAGGCGAACAGGGTGCCTGTGCGGCCGAATCCGACCGCGATTTCGTCGGCGATCAGATGCACGCCGTAGCGGTCGCAGGCCTCACGAAGTTTGGTGTGGTAGATCGGGTGGTGCATGCGCATTCCACCTGCGCACTGGATCAGGGGCTCCACCACCACGGCACAGATTTCGTCGTGTTTCTCAGCCAGCAGCTTGTCCATCGCCTCGAACTGGCGCAGGGCGTAGGCCTCGTCGGTTTCGCCGGTTTCTTTGTTGAAGGCGTCGGGGGAGGGCGCGGTGAGCACCTCCATCAGCAGGGGCTGGTAGGTGTCCTTGTACAGGGAGACATCGCCCAGGGCCAGGGCGCCCAGGGTTTCTCCGTGGTAGCTGTTGCTCAGATTCACGAAGTTCTTCTTGCCGGGTTTGCCCTGGTTCTTCCAGTAGTGAAAGCTCATTTTCAGGGCCGCTTCGATGGCCGAGGAGCCGTTGTCGGCGTAGAAACACTTGTTGAGGCCGTCCGGCGTCACTTCAATCAGGCGCTCGGACAGGCTCACCACGGGTTCGTGGGTGAATCCGGCGAGGATGACATGCTCCAGCTCGCCGATCTGCTTCTGGATGGCAGCGTTGATTCTCGGATTGGCATGGCCGAAGAGGTTGACCCACCAGGAGCTGACCGCGTCGATAAACCGGTTCCCCTCGAAGTCCTCAAGCCAGACACCTTCGCCCCGTTTGATGGGCACCAGGGGCAGGGTTTTCTCGTGGTCTTTCATCTGGGTGCAGGGGTGCCACACGGATTTGAGGCCACGTGCCACAAGGTCGGCATTGCGCATGTTAAATCTCCGTCAGACGGTCGGTTCTGGAAAATCGGCGGTTAACCTGTGCGGATATTACAGTTAACAGCGCCTGCTGGCCACCGTGCCATCCGGGTGCGACCGGGCGGCCAATGCCGCTGGAGGCAGGCCATCGCAGAATTCCCTGAAAACAACGAGGAGTCGCTGATGGAACTGGAGTTTGAACACCCCTACAACGCCCGGCTGGACCGGGTGCTCGGCGCATTTTTTGATGAATCTCACATCCACGAAAAGAATGCGCAGCTGGGGGCCCGCAACGTGCGTGTCGCTGAACGGGCCCGTGATGAATCCTCAGGCAAACTGGTGATCGAGCGGGAAGTGACCAGCTCACTGGCGGTTCCGGGCGTACTGGCCAGTTTCCATCGTGAGTGGAATCAGGTGCGTCAGGAAGAGCACTGGTTTCGCAAGAGCGACGGCGAATGGCACTGCGAGTTCCGGGTACGCATCGAGGGCGTGCCCGCGAAGATCCAGGGCATGATGCAGCTGCGGGAACAGGGCGAGACCTGTACCAATCGGGTGACCCTGAACGTGCGTTGTGATGTGCCCCTGCTGGGCAAGAAGATTGCGAGGTTTCTGGCGGATGACTCTCACGCCAAGATTGAGCGTGAATACGAGGCCACCCGCCAGTTGCTCTGAATCACTTCAAAGGCGGTCAGTGAGCGAGCACCCGTGACAGGAACGCCTGGGTTCGCTCATTCTGCGGGTTGTCGAACACGTCGTCGGGCTTGCCCTGCTCAACAATCTGTCCCTCATGGATGTAGATGACCCGATCGGCTACTTCCCGGGCGAAGCCCATTTCGTGGGTAACCACCATCATGGTCATCCCTTCCTTGGCCAGTTCGCGCATAACGTCCAGCACCTCCCCGATCATTTCCGGATCGAGGGCCGAGGTGGGTTCGTCGAACAGCATCAGGCGCGGTTCCATGGCCAGGGCCCGGGCAATGGCCACCCGCTGTTGCTGCCCGCCGGACAGCTGGCTGGGGTACTTGTCGGCCTGGTTGCCAATGCCCACCCGGTTCAACAGGCGTTCGGCAGTGGCGTTGGCCACGGTTTGGGAGGTGCTTTTGACCTTCTGGGGCGCCAGCATGATGTTTTTCTTCACCGTGAGGTGAGGGAACAGGTTGAACTGCTGGAACACCATGCCGACTTCCTTGCGGATTTCCGCGAGGGCTTTCGGGTTGCCGCTTTTTGGTGCCAGCGGGTGACCGTCCACTTCCAGATGGCCGGATTCGAACTCCTCCAGGCCGTTGACGCAGCGGATCAGGGTGGATTTGCCAGAGCCACTGGCGCCAATGATCACCACCACTTCGCCTTTCTCGACGGTCAGGTCAATATCTTTCAGGACATGCAGCTTGCCGAAGTACTTGTTCATGCCCTTCATTTTTACAATCTGAGTCATGGTTTCGGTTCCTTCAGACAGAGGCCAGTCCGCGCCGCTCAACGAGGCGGAGGATCAGGGACAGTGACAGCGTGATGGCCAGGTAAAGAATCGCGACCACGAAATACACCTCAAATGCGGTGAAGGTGTTGGCGATGTAGATCTGGCCCTGACGCACCAGCTCCCCGACGCCAATGACCGAGAACAGTGACGTATCCTTGATGCTGACAATGGCCTGGTTGCCCAGGGGCGGAATCATCCGGCGGAAGGCCTGGGGCCAGACCACCGACCAGAAGGTCTGGGTGCGGGACAGACCCAGGGACAGCCCGGCCTCGGTCTGACCCTTGTCGATGGATTGCACACCACCACGAACCACCTCGGAAATGTAGGCACCGGAGTTCAGGGCAATGGCGGCAATGCCGGCGGTGAGCGGGTCAATCGGGCCGCCAATCAGATCCGGCAGGCCATAGAAAATAAAGAGCACCTGAACCAGGATGGGGGTGCCCCGGAAGATTTCGATGTAGGCGGTGGCCGGCCAGCGCAGGAACCATTTCTTGTTGATGCTCAGCAGCCCGAAGATGATGCCGAGTACAAACCCGATCAGCAGACCGCCAAAGGATATCAGCAGGGTGTAGGGGATACCCTTGAGCAGAAACGGAATGGAATCGATGGCTGCCTGCCAGTCGAACTGAAACTGGAATTCCACAGTGAGAGTCTCCGAAGAGTGTTTGGAGTCAGGAACTGCCGGGGCGCGCAGGCCCCGGCACAGGAATCGGACCGAAGGGGTCCATCAGCCGTTACATGTCGTCCGGCATCGGGCCGAACCACTTCTCGTAGATGGTCTTGTAGGTACCATCTTCCTTCATGGCGGCCAGGGCGGCGTTTACCTCGTCCAGCCATTCACTGCCGCTCTTGAGGGCAATGCCGTACTGCTGGCCTTCATACAGCGGGCCCACGGTCTTCACCTTGCCTTCGCCCTTGGTGCGGGCAAAGTAACCGACGTTGGGGGCATCGTAGAACACCGCATCCACGGAACGGGACATCAGCGCCATGTACATGTCAGAGCTGCCCGGGTACGGGGTAACGCCGTCGTCGGCGTCGAGGTTCTTGATCAGATAGTCGTAACTGGTGCTACCGATCTTGGTGCCGATTTTCTTGCCTTCCAGATCGTCGAACTCGCTGACGTCTTCGTTGCCTTCGCGCACGAGGATCCGCAGGCCGGAGTCGTAGTACGGGTCAGAGAAATCAACAATCTCTTCACGCTCGTCCGTGATGGTGATACCGGCAATGGCAATATCCACGTTGCCCGTCTGCAGGGCAGGAATGATGCCGTTGAAATCCATGGTGTTGAGATCAATTTCGAAACCGGCACGGTCGGCGACTTCCCGGATGATCTCCATGTCGAAGCCGATCATTTCGCCGGTTTCCTGGTCCATCATCTCGAACGGAACGAAACTCGGATCTGTGACGACTCGCAGGGTCTCTGCGCTAACGGTTCCCGCGGCAACGGTGAGTGCCAGGCTGGCGCTTAGGGTCTTCAGCCATTTCGTGCTCATACATTCTCCTTTTCTTTCTTATGAGGCTCCGTTTGCCCGGTAAGGCAAGCCGAATCCACCACTGCTGTTGACTGCGATGGACGGGGAGCGTTGATGGAACTGCATCACATACACTTTAGACTATTACGCAGATGAGCACAGAAAATCAAATGCTTGGGCGAGAGGCGCCCCTCTCCCCAACCCCTCTCCCGCGAGGGGAGAGGGGCTAAAAAGTGGCGGAACGACGAAGTAGGAACAGACGCGGGGCGTGAAGATCGGGGAGTAAATCTCCCTCTCCCCTGGTGGGAGAGGGCGGGGAGAGGGGGATAGAGCAGCGCTTAGAACGCGATCTTCTCCCGATCGCTGATGCCCAGGTTCTTCCAGATGCTGAGGCTCGGCTCGGCCTGGTTCAGGGTGTAGAAGTGCAGACCCGGGGCACCGGCGTTGAGCAGTTTCTCGCACATGTTGGTGACCACTTCCTCTCCGAACTTGCGGATGGAATCAGCGTCGTCGCCGTAGGCTTCCAGCTGCTTGCGAATCCAGCGTGGGATCTCCGCGCCGCACATGTCCGAGAAGCGCACCAGGCTTGAGAAATTGACGATGGGCATGATGCCCGGCACCACGGGGATGGTCACGCCCATTTTCTCCAGCCGGTCGATGAAGTAGAAGTAGCTGTCCGCATTGAAAAAGTACTGGGTAATGGCGCTGTTGGCGCCGGCGTGTACCTTGCGGGCGAAGTTCTTCAGGTCTTCCTCGGCGTTGCGGGCCTGGGGGTGGAATTCCGGGTAGGCGGCCACTTCCAGGTTGAAGGTGTCTCCGCTGTGCTTCCGGATGAATTCCACCAGCTCATTGGCGTAACGCAGTTCGCCGGCCGCCCCCATGCCGGAGGGCATGTCGCCCCGGAGGGCGACGATCCGGTTGATGCCATGCTCCCGGTACAGGTCCAGCAGCTCGCCGATTTCCTGGCGGGTGCCGCCCACGCACGACAGGTGCGGGGCCGTGGAAATGCCCTGCTTGTGCAGGTTCAGCACGGTTTCAATGGTGCGGTCCCGGGTGGAACCGCCGGCGCCGAAGGTGACCGAGAAAAAGTCCGGGTTCACCTCGGCAAGCTGGCTGCGCACGTTCTGCAGTTTTTCCTTGCCCTGGTCGGTTTTGGGCGGGAAAAACTCGAAGCTGAAGCGGCGCTTGAACTGTGTCTGGGATTGCATCTTGTTACCCGATCAGTACTTGTAGCTTTCCGGCTTGTACGGGCCTTCGACCGGTACACCGATGTATTTGGCCTGCTCCGGAGTCATCTTGGTGATCACGCCACCAAAGCCTTCCACCATGGCGCGGGCCACTTCCTCGTCGAGCTGCTTGGGCAGAACCTGGACGTATACGCCCTTTTCCCGGGCGTCTTCCGGCAGGTCGGCGAACTTGCGCTCGAACAGGTACATCTGGGCCAGCACCTGGTTGGCGAAAGAGCCGTCCATGATGCGGGACGGGTGACCCGTGGCATTGCCCAGGTTCACCAGGCGGCCTTCGGACAGCAGGATCAGGTGGTCGTTGGTGGCCTTGTCGCGGTAGACGATGTGCACCTGAGGCTTCACCTCGTCCCATTCCCAGTTCTTGCGCATGTAGGCGGTATCGATCTCGTTGTCGAAGTGGCCGATGTTGCATACCACGGCACCGCTCTTGAGCGCCTTGAGCATGTGCGCGTCACACACGTTCATGTTGCCGGTGGTGGTTACCAGCAGATCGGTGTTCTGCAGCAGGTCGCGGTTGATGCCGGCTTCGGTACCGGTGTTCACGCCGTCAATGTACGGAGACACCACTTCGAAACCGTCCATGCACGCCTGCATGGCACAGATCGGATCGGCCTCGGTAACTTTTACGATCATGCCTTCCTGACGCAGGGACGCAGCGGAGCCCTTGCCCACGTCGCCATAGCCGATCACAAGGGCCTTCTTGCCGGACATCAGGTGGTCGGTGGCGCGCTTGATGGCGTCGTTCAGGCTGTGACGACAACCGTACT
The DNA here is from genome assembly GCF_055755345.1 of Marinobacter sp. E2. Taxonomy (NCBI): domain Bacteria; kingdom Pseudomonadati; phylum Pseudomonadota; class Gammaproteobacteria; order Pseudomonadales; family Marinobacteraceae; genus Marinobacter; species Marinobacter sp. E2. The sequence continues at coordinate 3,034,846 of NZ_CM146911.1, read as the reverse complement.
TGTTGTCGTTCTTGGATTTGGTCACGGCGTCATTCACGTTGATGGCCGGTACCTTCAGGGTGCCCTCGCGCAGCATTTCCTGCAGGCGGTGCACGCCGGTTGTGGTCTCTTCGGTCACCCCGTGGCACTTGGCCAGGATTTCCGGGTACTTCTCGTGGAGCAGGGCGGTCAGGTCGCCGCCGTCGTCCAGGATCATGTTCGGCTCCCAGCCTTCCACATCAGCACCCACAGTGCGCTCGAGGCACCAGTCGTACTCTTCGTCAGTCTCGCCTTTCCAGGCAAACACGGGAATGCCCTGGGCGGCGATGGCGGCTGCGGCCTGGTCCTGGGTGGAGAAGATGTTGCAGGACGACCAGCGCACGTTGGCGCCCAGTTCCACCAGGGTCTCGATCAGCACGGCGGTCTGGATGGTCATGTGGATGCAGCCCATGATGTTCGCGCCTTTCAGCGGCTGCTCGGCCTTGTATTTCTCCCGGAGCTTCATCAGCGCGGGCATTTCGCCCTCCGCGATGTTGATTTCCTTCCGGCCCCAGCCGGCCAGGGAAATATCACGGACTTTGTAATCGTCGAAGCTTTTCAGTTTTTCTGCCGGAGTGCTCATGGTGTTCTCCTGTCAGTCAGTTTGGTCTGGGCGCATGTCTGATGACATACGCCCGAAATAGGTTCAGATACCAGCGGCATCCTTGAGAGCCGCCGCCCGGTCGGTTTTTTCCCACGGGAATGCGGTAAACGTCCGGCCACCAACGGTCATTTCGTAGGGCTCACGTCCAAAGTGACCGTAGGCTGCCGTGGCCCGGTACATCGGGTGCAGCAGGTCGAGCATGTTGGTGATCGCGTACGGACGCAGGTCAAAGTGTTCGCGGACCAGCTGGATGATCTTGTCGTCGCTGATCTTGCCGGTGCCGAAGGTGTTCAGAGAGATCGACGTGGGCTGGGCCACACCGATGGCGTAGGACACCTGGATCTCGCACTTGTCGGCCAGGCCGGCAGCGACAATGTTCTTGGCCACGTAGCGGCCGGCGTAGGCGGCGGAACGGTCGACCTTGGACGGATCCTTGCCGGAGAACGCACCGCCGCCGTGGCGGGCCATGCCGCCGTAGGTGTCTACGATGATCTTGCGGCCGGTCAGGCCACAGTCGCCTACCGGGCCGCCGATTACGAACTTGCCGGTCGGGTTGATGTGGAACTGGGTGTCCTTGTGCAGCAGTTCCGCCGGCAGGGCATGCTTGACGATCAGCTCCATCACCGCTTCTTTCAGGTCGTCCTGGGTCACGTCTTCATCGTGCTGGGTGGAAAGCACCACGGCATCAATGCCGGCAACCCGGCCGTTCTCGTAGCGGCAGGTAACCTGGCTCTTGGCGTCCGGGCGCAGCCACGGCAGCAGGCCGCTCTTGCGGGCCTCGGCCTGGCGCTGCACCAGGCGGTGCGAGAAGGTGATCGGGGCCGGCATCAGCACGTCGGTTTCGTTGCTGGCGTAGCCGAACATCAGGCCCTGGTCGCCCGCGCCCTGGTCTTCCGGCTTCTGGCGATCCACGCCCTGGGCAATGTCCACGGACTGCTTGCCGATGATATTGATCACGCCGCAGGTGTCGCCGTCGTAACCAACGGTGGAGGAGGTGTAGCCGATGTCCTTGATCACGCCGCGCACCAGATCTTCCAGGTCGACCCAGGCGCTGGTGGTGATTTCACCGCCAACGATGGCAACACCGGTCTTCACCATGGTTTCGCAGGCAACCCGGGCGTGGGGGTCGTCTACCAGGATGGCGTCGAGGACGGCGTCGGAAATCTGGTCCGCCAGTTTGTCCGGGTGGCCTTCAGAGACCGATTCGGAAGTGAAGATGCTGTAGTCAGACATAGCACAAGCTCCTCTTTGAGCGTTTCAAATTCAGTTTGGGTGGTTCAAATTCAGTCCGGTAGCGGCTCTTTTTAAAGTGCGTTCCGCTTACCGGTTTGTTCGTGAATGTGAGCATACGTAAAACTACGTATCTGCATATCAAAATTTGTTGATATTGCGATCCCGGTCGTCAGACTTGGCCACTGTGCTTCCAGAACTCCCGAACCTGGATCTGGAAACCGTTGCGCAGCCCGATAAACAGCTGCTCGCCGGCCACCAGCCCGGCGTCGTCCGCCCAGGCGGTAAGTTCTTCCGGCTCGAAACCCAACCACAGGTCACCGCAATTGGCCTTGGCCCAGTCCTGGTCATGGCTGCACAGATCGCTGATCACCAGGCAGCCGCCGTTGTTCATCAGCGCCGCCGCGTCCAGAAAGATATCCGCGGGGCTGGGCACGTGGTGCAGCACCATGTTGGCCACCACCAGATCAAAGGCATCGCCCCGGGCCAGCAGGGTGTCGGTGACCCCTTCAATCAGGTCGATGTTGTTCAGCCGCTCGTCAATGCAGGTCCGGGTGGCCTTGGCCAGCATGTCCCGGCTGTTGTCCAGCGCAACCACGTGGCCGCACAGCTCGGCCAGCACCGGCAGGAAGCCGCCTTCGCCGGGTCCGATTTCCAGGGCAGTCTGCCACTGGTGCTTGCGTGACCGCTTGCGGATCAGCTCCGCCACCGGTTCGGCGTAAAGCTCGAATGCGGCAATCAGCTCCTGCTGTTCCCGGAACTGCTCCGCATGCCGGGCGAAGAAAGCCTGGGACTGGTCAGCCCGCTGGTTGCGGATGGCCTCGATCTTCTCCTGAAGGTGCGTGGGCAGGGGCACGCGGTCCACCGCCTCGAAAATCTGCCGGATGGTCTGGTCCGTGGGCTTGTCGCTGTCCAGGTGCAGCGGGCGACGGTAGAAGATGGCGTTGCCTTCCCGCTGCGGCTCCAACAAGCCGGCCTTGTTCATCACCTTCAGGTGGTGGCTCATGCCGGACTGGCGCATGTCGAACAGTTGGCTGAGTTCGAGCACGCCAAAGGTATCCCGGCGCAGAACGCGCAGGATCTCCAGGCGTAGCGGGTCGCCGCTCGCTTTGAAGATCGGTGCCAGGGCGTCCACAGAGGACAGGGTGTCGGCATGTGCGTTCATGGATGTCATGGGGCCAAAGTTTAGGGGGCTTCCGGTGGTCAATCAATAGCAATATCAAAAAATTTTGATATAGGGGTGAATTTTGTCGCATCCGGATCGTTTCGGGAATCCGTAGGCAAACAATCGTGAAACAGGCGAATGCCGATTTGCCCCGGCACACAGTAATCGGCGAAAATACGCGCCTCTTTTTTGAACAGCCCTATTTTTCCCCGAAAACACTGGAGAAACGTCAATGCCGTCTCGTAAAGATCTCGCCAACGCCATTCGCGCGCTGAGCATGGATGCGGTTCAGAAAGCCAAGTCCGGCCACCCGGGTGCGCCCATGGGTATGGCGGATATCGCCGAGGTACTGTGGAACGATTATCTGAACCACAACCCGGCCAACCCTCAGTGGGCCAACCGGGACCGCTTTGTGCTGTCCAACGGTCACGGCTCCATGCTGCAGTACTCGCTGCTGCACCTGAGCGGTTACGACGTTTCCATCGAGGACATCAAGAACTTCCGACAGCTGCACTCCAAGACACCGGGCCACCCCGAGTACGGCTACACCCCGGGTGTCGAGACCACCACCGGTCCCTTGGGGCAGGGCATTGCCAACGCCGTGGGTTTCGCCATCGCCGAGAAATCCCTGGCGGCACAATTCAACCGCCCGGGCCACGAGATTGTCGATCATTACACCTACGCGTTCCTGGGCGATGGCTGCCTGATGGAAGGCATCTCCCACGAAGTGGCGTCCCTGGCTGGCACCCTGGGGCTGGGCAAGCTGATCTTCTTCTACGATGACAACGGCATCTCCATCGACGGCGAGGTGGACGGCTGGTTCACCGACAACACCCCCCAGCGTTTCGAAGCCTACGGCTGGCAGGTGATCCCGGCGGTCGATGGCCACGATTCCGACGCCATTCGTGCCGCGATTGAAGCCGGCCGGGCCAATACCGAACAGCCCACCCTGATTTGCTGCAAGACCATCATCGGTTTTGGTTCTCCGAACAAGCAGGGCAAGGAAAGCTGCCATGGCGCGCCCCTGGGCGACGACGAGATTGAACTGACCCGCGAGCAGCTGGGCTGGCAGTACGGCCCGTTCGAGATTCCGGCGGACATCGCCAGTGCCTGGAACGCCCGTGAGAAAGGCGCCGCAGCCCAGTCCGAGTGGGAGCAGAAGTTCGCCGCCTATGAAAAGGCCGAGCCGGAGCTGGCGGCCGAGTTCAAGCGCCGCATGGCCGGCGACCTGCCCGCCGATTTCGCCGAGAAGGCCCAGGCCTACATTCAGGAGTGCCAGGACAAGGCCGAAACCGTGGCTTCCCGGAAAGCGTCCCAGAACACCCTGAACGCCTACGGCCCGCTGCTGCCTGAACTGATGGGTGGCTCTGCCGACCTGGCCGGCTCCAACCTGACCATCTGGGGCGGCTCCAAGGGGCTGACCAAAGAGGACGCCAGCGGTAACTACATCTATTACGGCGTGCGCGAGTTCGGCATGGCCGCGATCATGAACGGTATTGCCCTGCACGGTGGGTTTGTACCCTATGGCGCCACCTTCCTGATCTTCATGGAATACTGCCGTAACGCGGTGCGCATGGCGGCGCTCATGAAACAGCGCTCCATCTTCGTGTTCACCCACGATTCCATCGGCCTCGGTGAAGACGGGCCTACCCACCAGCCCATCGAACAGCTGGCGAGCCTGCGCACCACCCCGAACATGAGCACCTGGCGCCCGGCCGACACCGTGGAATCCGCGGTGGCCTGGAAAGCGGCCCTTGAGCGCAAGGACGGCCCCACTGCCATGGTGTTCTCCCGTCAGGGTCTGCCGGCCCAGGATCGTGACGCCCAGCAGCTGGCCGACGTGGCCAAGGGCGCTTACATCCTCTCCGACAGCGAGGGCACCCCGGAACTGATCCTGATCGCCACTGGCTCCGAAGTGGGTCTGGCCCAGGAGGCCGCCGCCAAGCTGCGCGAACAGGGCCGGAAAGTGCGCGTGGTGTCCATGCCGTCCACCGACGTGTTCGACGCCCAGAGCGCCGATTACAAGCAGCAGGTGCTGCCGCTGGACGTGACCAACCGCGTGGCCATCGAAGCCGGCATTGCCGACTACTGGTACAAGTACGTGGGGCTGGACGGTCGCATCATCGGCATGACCACCTTTGGTGAATCCGCACCCGCCGGTGAACTGTTCAAGGAGTTCGGCTTCACCGTCGACAACGTGCTGGAAGTGGCCGCGGAACTGCTGGACGCCTGATGACAGACTCTGCGCCTTTTCGTATCGCCATCAACGGGTACGGCCGTATCGGCCAGTGCGTGTTGCGTGCGCTCTATGAAAACGGCTTTCGCGACCGCCTGCAGGTGGTCGCGATCAATGAGCTGTCGGATATCGACACCATCGCCCACCTGACCCGCTACGACTCCACCCATGGCCGGTTCCAGGGGGAAATCTCGGTGTCGGACCAGGATCTGATGGTCAACGGCGACGCCATCCGGGTACTGCGCCACGCCGACCCGGCGGAGCTGCCCTGGGGACTGCTTGATGTGGACCTGGTGCTGGAATGCTCCGGGGCGTTCTCTGATCGTGCCACGGCCCAGAAACACATTGATGCCGGCGCCAAACGCCTGTTGTTCTCCCAGCCGGCGGAATCCGATGTCGACCGCACCGTGGTCTACGGCATCAACCACCGGGAGCTTACCGGCGACGATGTGATTGTGGCGGCCGCCTCCTGCACCACCAACTGCCTGGTGCCGGTGATCAAGGTGTTGAATGACGCCCTCGGCGTGGAGCAGGGCACGACCACCACCATCCACGCCGCCATGAACGACCAGCCGGTAATCGATGCCTACCACCACCAGGACCTGCGTCGCACCCGCAGCGCCCTGCACAACATCGTGCCGGTGGACACTGGCCTGGCCAAAGGCATCGAGCGCCTGCTGCCGGAGATGGAAGGCAAGTTCAGTTCGGTGGCCATGCGGGTGCCGACCATGAACGTCTCCGCCATCGACATGGTGGTGAACGTGCGCAAGAACACCGACGTGGCAGCGGTAAATACCCTGTTAAAAGAGGCCGCCAACGGCCCGTTGAAGAGCATTCTCGGCTACACCGACGAACTGCTGGCCAGCTCCGATTTCAACCACGACGCCCACTCCGGCGTGGTGGACGGCGGCCAGACCCGGGTCACCGGGGGCACCATGGTGAAGGTGCTGTGCTGGTTCGATAATGAGTGGGGGTTCGCGAACCGGATGCTCGATGTCAGCAAAAGCTGGTTAACCAAACATTCTTAATCTGAAATTTTGTTGAAGGGACGAACAACATGGCCATCAAGAAAATGACCGATCTGAACCTCGCTGGCAAGCGAGTGCTGATCCGTGAAGACCTGAACGTACCGGTCAAGGACGGCAAAGTCTCCAGCGACGCCCGTATCCGCGCCTCCCTGCCCACCATCAAGGCTGCCAAAGACGCCGGCGCCAAAGTGATGCTGATGTCCCACCTGGGTCGCCCGGAAGAAGGCGTGTACGACGAAGCGTCCTCCATGAAGCCGGTCGCGGACCATCTGACCAAAGTGCTCGGCCAGGAAGTGCGGCTGATCAAGGATTACCTCGACGGCGTTGACGTCGCCGACGGCGAAGTGGTGCTGTTCGAGAACGTGCGCTTCAACAAGGGCGAGAAGAAAGACGACGAAACCCTGGCGAAGAAATATGCGGCCCTGTGCGACGTCTACGTGATGGACGCATTCGGCACCGCCCACCGCGCCCAGGCCTCCACCCACGGCGTGGCCAAATACGCCCCCGAAGCTTGTGCCGGCCCGCTACTGGCGGCGGAACTCGAAGCCCTGGGCAAGGCCCTGGATAACCCGGCCAAGCCGGTTGTGGCCATTGTTGGCGGTTCCAAGGTTTCCACCAAACTGGACGTACTCAACGCCCTGGAAAAGGTGTGCGACCAGATCATCGTTGGCGGCGGCATTGCCAACACTTTCCTGGCCGCTGCGGGCCATCCGGTGGGCAAATCCCTGTGCGAACACGACCTGGTCGACACCGCCAAGGACATCGCCAGCCGCGTTGAAATCCCGCTGCCGGTAGACGTGGTGGTGGCCAGCGAATTCGCCGAAACCGCCACTGCCACCGTCAAGAACATCTCCGACGTAACCGCCGACGACATGATCCTCGACGTCGGCCCGGAAACCGCCGGCGAATTCGCCCAGTTGCTGAAGAACGCCAGAACCATCCTCTGGAACGGCCCGGTGGGCGTCTTCGAATTTGATCAGTTCGGCAACGGCACCAAAGCCCTGGCGGAAGCCATCGCTGAAAGCGACGCCTTCTCCCTGGCCGGCGGCGGGGACACGGTTGCGGCCGTTGACAAGTACAACGTTGCTGACAAAATCTCCTACATCTCCACCGGCGGCGGCGCCTTCCTGGAATTCGTGGAAGGCAAGACCCTGCCGGCGGTAGCCGTACTGGAAGAACGCGGAGAGTAATAACAAAAGCGATTCCGACCAGGCCTGGCGATAAGCCCCAGGCCAGAATCGCAAGGCAGGTGGGGGAACTCTCTCCGGGACTGTCTGCAGCATGGATGCTGCAGTCAAGCGTACAGGGATGTATTCACAGCGTGTCCCGGAGAGAGTTCCTCCCACCTGCCGCAGCAGACTCCCAAGCAGATAACGAACAGAATCCAACGACCCAAAGCCCAACGAAGGAGACAACCCATGGCCCTGATTTCGATGCGGCAACTTCTGGACCACGCCGCCGAGCATGGTTACGGTGTGCCCGCCTTTAACGTGAACAACCTGGAACAGATGCGCGCCATCATGGAAGCCGCCGACAAAACCGACTCCCCGGTGATTGTCCAGGCCTCCGCCGGTGCCCGCAAATACGCCGGCGCGCCCTTCCTGCGCCACCTGATCCTGGCGGCCATCGAAGAGTTCCCGCACATCCCGGTGGTCATGCACCAGGACCACGGCACCAGCCCCTCCGTGTGCCAGCGCTCCATCCAGCTGGGCTTCAGCTCCGTGATGATGGACGGCTCCCTCGGTGAGGACGGCAAAACCCCCACCGACTACGAATACAACGTCGACGTTACCCGTCGCACCGTGGAAATGGCCCATGCCTGCGGCGTGTCCGTGGAAGGCGAGCTGGGCTGCCTGGGTTCCCTGGAAACCGGCCAGGCTGGCGAAGAAGATGGCATCGGTGCCGAGGGTACCCTCGACCACAGCCAGATGCTGACCGACCCGGAAGAAGCGGCGGACTTCGTCAAGAAAACCCACGTGGACGCCCTGGCCATCGCCATCGGCACCAGCCACGGCGCCTACAAGTTCACCCGTCCGCCCACTGGCGATATCCTGGCCATCGACCAGATCAAGGCCATCCACGCCCGCATCCCGGACACCCACCTGGTCATGCACGGCTCCAGTTCCGTACCCCAGGAATGGCTGAAGATCATCAACGAATACGGTGGTGAAATCCCGGAAACCTACGGGGTACCGGTGGAAGAAATCGTGGAAGGTATCAAGCACGGTGTGCGCAAGGTCAACATCGACACCGACCTGCGCCTGGCCAGCACCGGCGCCGTCCGTCGCTTCCTGAGCGAGAATCCGGCCGAGTTTGATCCGCGCAAATTCCTCAAGGAAACCATGAAGGCCATGACCGACGTGTGCGTGGCCCGCTACGAGGCCTTCGGCACCGCCGGCAACGCCAGCAAGATCAAGCCGATCAACCTTGAGCGCATGTTCGAGCGTTACGCGTCCGGCGAACTGGACCCCAAGGTCAAGTAAGCTTAAGAGACGGGAACCGAATCGGCCTCCGCATTGCGGGGGCCTTTTTGTTTGTGGCGCCAGGCCGCCAGGAAGATGAGCAGCCCGATGGTTGCCGTCGTGGCGCCGACATAGCCCGTCGAAGACCAGCCAAAGCCCGCCGTGATGGCCATGCCCGCGAGCCAGGGCCCGAGTGCGTTAGCCACGTTAAACGCCGCATGATGCGAGGCCGCCGCCAGATTCTGGGCGCCATGGGCCACGTCCATTAGGTGCGTCTGCAGGGCCGGCCCAAGCGCGCCCATCATGGCCACCAGGAAACAGGCCGCCAGCAACACCGGCAGCGTGCCCGTAGTGGACGGAAACGCCAACAGAATGCAGGCGCTGAGCAGCAGGATCACACCAACCGCCCGGAATCCCAGGCGGTCAAACAGCCAGCCACCCATGAGATTGCCGGTAAAACCACCCAGGCCGAACACGGCCAGGGCTATCGGAATCCAGTACTCATCAACCCGGGTTACTTCCAGCAGAGTCGGCGCCAGGTAGCTGAACACCGCAAACATGCCGGAAAAGCCGATGGCACCAATGGCCAGGGCAAACCAGATGCTGCTGCGATTGAAGGCCCGGATCTCACTGAATGAGCCGTGGCGCTTTTCCTTCCGGTCGAGCGGCAGAACGAAGATCACCAGGCTCAGGGTGGCTACGGAAATCAGCCCCACGAAGAAATACACGTAGCGCCAGTCCAGCGACTGGCCCATCCACGCAGCCAGCGGATTGCCGAACAGCAGCGCCAGGGTCAGGCCCATCATCACCCGGCTCACAGCCTTGGCACGCTGGTGCACCGGCACAAGTGACGCCGCCACGAGGCAGGCGACCCCGAAATACGCCCCGTGGGGAAGGCCCGCCACAAAACGCGCGATCATGACACCGGTGTAGTCATCGGCCAGCGCACTGGCCAGGTTGCCGACCGCGTAAAAGGCCATCAGCCAGATCAACAGCTGTTTCCTGAAAAAGCGGGCGCCAATCACGGCGAGCACCGGTGCGCCCACAACCACCCCAAGCGCATAGGCGCTGATCAGGTGGCCCACCTGGGGTTCGGTGACCCCAAGATCCGTGGACACATTGGGCATCAGCCCCATGATGGCGAATTCGCCGGTACCGATCGCGAAGCCGCCCAGGGCGAGGGCAAACTCGATCAGAAAGATCCGAAGTCTTGTCACAGGTTCACTGCTCAAACCGGGTACTCCCCGAAAAGATAAAACGAAAAGCCTGACAGTGTGACGGTTACGCGCGCGGGTTGCCATACGGACTACCACGGCTGTCTGGCGTTTGATCTGACGCAACTCTTATTCACTGACCATTCACCGATCTCTTGTATTTTTTCGGGGAGCGTCAACTATAGGTATCAGAGGCAAGCGGATATCAAAGAAAGACGGATATCAGAGCAGACTGTTACCAGAGGTTATGACGATCAAAAAGGAGCGCCATGGACTTCAAGGACTATTACGCCGTCCTCGGTGTGAGTGAGTCGGCCTCCGCCGAGGAAATCAAAAAGGCCTATCGGAAGCTGGCCCGGAAATACCATCCGGATGTCAGCAAGGAAGAAGACGCCGACACCAAGTTCAAGGACCTGGGAGAGGCCTACGAAGTGCTCAAGGACCCGGAAAAACGGGCCGAGTACGACCAGCTGCGCAAATACGGCGCCCGTGCCGACGGTTCCTTCGAACCGCCGCCCGGCTGGCAGAGCGCTTCCGGTTTCGGCGGCGGTGGCTACACCGAGGCCGATGCTCGCCAGTTCAGTGACTTCTTTGAGGAAATCTTCGGTGGTGGCCGTCGTGGTGGCTTCTCCGGCGATTTCGGGAGCGGCTTTGGCGGCGGTGGCTTCCGGCAGAACATGCGCATGCGCGGCGAGGACGTGCATGCCCGGCTGGCACTGTTTCTGGAAGAGGCCTTTCACGGTTGTGAAAAGCAGGTGTCGTTCACCGTTCACGAGGCCGACAGCCATGGCCGGGTGATGCCGCGCCAGAAAACCCTCAAGGTGAAGATCCCCGCCGGCATGAGGGAAGGTCAGCACATTCGCCTGAAAGGCCAGGGTTCGCCCGGTATCGGCGGCGGTGAACCCGGTGACCTGTTCATCGAGGTGGAGTTTGCTCCGCATCCCCAGTTCAGTGTCGAAGGCCGTGATGTGGTGGTGACTGTGCCCATCACACCCTGGGAGGCGGCTCTGGGCGCCACCGTTACTGTTCCTACCGTGGGCTCAAAGGTGAACGTGAAAGTGCCCAAGGGCTCCACAAGCGGCCGCAAGCTGAGGCTCAAGGGTAAAGGTTTCCCCGGCAAGCACCCGGGCGACCAGATTGTGGTTCTGCAGGTAACCATGCCGGAGAAGCACAGCCCTGAGGCCGAGAAGCTATACCAGCAACTGGCCGAGGCGGAGAAGCAGTTCAATCCACGCAGCAAGCTTCACGTGTAAGCGGGGGTAAGGGATGAGCAAGCAGGATCGTATGGTAACGGTGGAAGTGGTGGACCCGAACGGAACCCGCTTCACCCTGCGTGAAATCTGCGAGCGGGGCGAGTGCCACGCCGAATTTGTCATCAAACTGGTGGATTACGGCATCATCTCGCCAATCGAGGATGTTGCCGAAGCACGGCAATGGCAGTTCGATGTTGCCTCGCTCGCCAGGCTTCGCAAGGCCCAGCGTCTGCAACGGGACCTGAAAATGAACCTGCCTGGCCTTGCCATGTCGCTGGAGTTGCTGGACGAGGTGGAAAGCATGCGCAGGGAGGTGGCACGCCTCAATCATCGGATCCGTCAATTGATGGGGGAGTAATCGCTCCCCCACAACGCATCAGGATTTCTTCTCGTCCAGCGCCTGAATCTCGGCGTAGATCTTCTCCGCCTCCTCCATCAGGGTGCCATGGGTGCGCAGATCGCCGTTGCGCTGGGCGTCCAGAGCCTTTGCGAGCTTGTCCTCGTAGGCTTTCTGCAGTTTTTTCTTCGGGTCGCCTTTCAAGAAGCCGAGCATATCCGGTACCTGTTCTGAATGACTGTTCAACGGTTTACGCTGTCTGCGCCAGAAAGTTCATCTGTTGATTGTGGCTGAACCGGGATGGCATGCAAGGATTACGAGGGACAACAAAACCCGTACATAAAAGCGCCCCGTTTAGGCCCGTGTTTTGCTATACATACCCATAATCAACAGGCAAGGATGCCGCTGAGGTTGTGCAGGACGCACAGAGCATGCACGCAAACGGGGTCCCTATGTCTTTTCAGTTCCTTAAGCGGCTGATTGCAAGCCGCCTTCTCCGACCGGTTTTCATTATTCTGGTTGTGGCAGGCCTGGTGCAGGTGCTGGTCAGCCAGTGGCTGATCTCCAGCCAGGTGGAGCGCCTGGTGGCGACCGCCGGCACCGCCCTTCAGGCCAGCAGTGAGCAGGTAAGCGCTTCATTTGGTGATACCCGCGAAGATGTGCGTACCCGCCTGGAGACCATGCGGCAGAAGACCACCGAGGAATTGGCAGAGGAACTCACCCGTCAGCAGACCGAGCAACAGGAGCGGGTTGCCGGCAATGTACGGGCCGCTGTCATGGCCGAGGCCCAGGGGCTGGCGGACGTTCTGGCTGCCGTTGCTGCCCCCCTGATCTGGGACCGCGATATTCCCCGGCTGACCGATCTTGTGGAACTGGCGGACGCCCGGGAGTCGGTATTGTTCGCCATCTACTACGACCAGTACGGTGAGCGCCTGACCCGCTATGTGGACCGTACCGATGACCGTGTGCGCACTCTTATGGAGCAGGGTGAGGGCCGAGGTGCGGCAAATCGGGTCCTGGATGCGGCAAGCCGTGACCCCAACGTGGTGATTATTTCCGCGGATATTGCGCCCCAGGGCTCGGCCATCGGCGAGTTGAAACTGGGGCTGTCGCTGGAAGGCATCAACCGGGATATGGCGGCCCTGGAAGAAGAATTCAGTGCCACCATTGCCGGTAGCATCAATGCCCTGCGGGATACCCTGGAGGCGGAAACCGAGCAGGTAAACCAGCGGCTCCAGCAGCAACTGGCGGCCATGGATGCCGATACCCGCTCGCGCATGGAAGGTACTGTGGAGGCACTGAATTCGGAGGCCTCGAGTCTCTCGGCCAATCTTTCGCTGTTGGCCATCGGCTCGGCGGTGGCGCTGATCGTCCTGGTGGCCCTGGTGCTGGGCGGCGGCCTGCTGCCCAGGGTATTCCGGCTGAGTTCCGCGATCTGGGGTATCGCCGATGGCGAGGCCGACCTCACCCGTCGTGTCGCAATGAAAGGCCGGGACGAGCTGACCGACATGGCCGAAGGTGTGAATCGTTTTATTGCCAGGATCCAGGAGCTGGTGGCCGAAGTGCGCGCCTCCGCCGAGTCGGCAGCTGGCCAGGCCCAGAGCCAGGGCGACATCAGCCGGCAGGCGGTGGCTGCCGTCAATCGTCAGGAGCAGGCCGTGGCCGAAGTGTCGGGCACCATGGACACCATGTCACGGAGCATTGCCGAGGTGGCCGGCAACATTCAGGAAATCGCCGGTTCGGTGAGCAACGTCAGCTCCGAGAGTGAGGCAACCGCCGGTATTTCCCGGGATGTCCGGCACAGGCTGGACCAGGTGGTGCGCAATGTCGAGCAGGCCGTCGAGGCGGTCAACCAGCTGGATGCCCAGAGCAAGGAAATCGGCTCGGTGCTGTCGGTGATTGGCGCCATTGCCGAGCAGACCAATCTGCTGGCGCTGAACGCGGCCATCGAGGCGGCCAGGGCCGGGGAGTCCGGTCGGGGCTTTGCGGTAGTGGCCGATGAAGTACGCACGCTGGCCAGCCGGACCCAGGAATCCACCACGGAGATACAGGCCATTATCGAGCGCCTGCAGAAAGGCAGTCAGCAAGCGGTGACCGCCATAGGCGATGTGTCTGGCCAGGTGGCGGAGTCGTCATCGGAGTTCCGCCGGGCAGACGAACACTTCGAGCGTATCAACCAGCTGCTTGGCAGTCTTCAGGAGCGTGCTCTGGCCACGGCCTCGGTTGCCGAGGAGGAGGGCCGCCAGGCCAGCGATGTAAGTACCAGCGTTGCCGACATCGCCAGCTCCTCACAGGAGACGGTTCAAGCCATCGAGCGCTCCGACAAAGCCAGTGGCCAGATTGCCCGCACGCTGGCCTCGTTGCAGGAGAAAGCCTCCCAGTTCCGCGTTTAAGGGAAGGCTCAGGCCATCGTTGAGAGCAGCCGGGCGCGGGTCTGCCCGTATTCCTCGCTCAGGCGGCGGACCAGATCCTCGACCGGCAACACGTCGTGGATCTGGCTCACACCCTGGCCTGCCGACCACACGGTTTTCCAGGCTTTGGCCTCGTCGTCCATGGGCTTGAGCTTTTCTCCGTAGTTGACCTCGCCCGCCTGGTTCAGCCGGTCCATGGCGTAGCCGGCGGCTTCCAGACTCTGGCGCATGAAGCTGGCAGGCACGCCAGACACGGCCGGTGTGTGGATGATGTCGGCCGATACCGCCTCAATGATCATGTTCCGGTAGGCGTCGTCGGCCTGGGATTCGGCGGTGTTGATGAACCGTGTGCCCATGTAACCCAGATCCGCCCCCAGGGCCTGGGCGGCCAGCAAATCCTCTCCGTGTGAAAGCCCCCCGGCCAGCAGGATGGTGCCGTCAAACACCTCGCGAATCTCATGCACAAGCACCACCGGGTTGACGGTGCCGGCGTGGCCCCCGGCACCGGCAGCCACTGCAATAATTCCGTCCACTCCGGCTTCGGCCGCCTTGCGCGCGTGTTTCTGGTTGGTCACATCGTGGAACACCACGCCGCCGTAACTGTGCACCGCTTCAACCACCTGGCTGGCCGCGCCCAGGGAGGTGATCACAATGGGCACCTGGTGCTTCACACACAGCGCCAGATCTGCCTGCCAGCGGGGATTGGTTCGGTGCACGATCAGGTTCACGGCATAGGGTGCCGTTTTTACATCCGGGTGCGCGTTCCGGAACGCTGCCAGTTCCTCGTTCATCTGAACCAGCCAGTCCTCAAAACCCTCGCTGGTGCGCTGGTTCAGGGCCGGAAAGCTGCCCACAATTCCCTGTTTGCAGCAGGCCAGGGCAAGCGCGGGGCCGGAGATCAGGAACATGGGGGCGGCGACCAGAGGAAGGGAAAGGGTGTCTTTGAGCAGTGCAGGCAATGGCATGAGGTTTCCTTAATTTTTCTTGGAACTTTTGTAGGATATAAAGGATCTTAGCGTGCCCCGCCGGCGCTGAAAACGGTCGCGTGCTAATTATTCCGTCACGCCGGAAGAACAAACAGAGAAAAAAGGAGCCCTTCATGGGTGAAGCAAAACGACGCAAGGAAACCGGAGCCCCGGCTCCCCGCAAGGGTAAATCCAACAAGCCCCTGATGATTGGCGTAGCCGTCCTGATACTGGCCGCCGTGGTGTTCGGATTATCCTTCATGACTTCCTCTCCGGAGCCCACTTCCGATGAGCTGCCGGTGGCCGCTCCCAACGCCGAACCCTTCCCGTCTGAGCTCGACGAGTTTGGTGTTTCCGTGGGTCCTGAGGACGCCCCCGTGGTGGTCCGGGAGTTTGCCGATTACCAGTGCCCGGCCTGCGGCCGTTTCTCCTCGGCCAGCAAACAGCTGAAGCAGGAATACGTGGACACCGGCAAGGTACGTTTTGTCTACTTTGATCTGCCCCTGCAGCAGCATGAGAATGCCATGCCCGCGGCCCAGGCCGCCCGCTGTGCCGGTGATCAGGACGCCTATTGGGCGATGCACGATCGCCTCTACGATTCCCAGACAGAATGGAGCGGCTCGAACGATCCGGTGGCCACCTTTACCCGCTACGCCACGGATCTCGGCCTGGAAGAGCGCCGCTTTCGCCGCTGCATGACCACCGAACTGCACCGCGAGGCGGTAGAGCAGAGCCTCCAGGTGGCCATGCAACTTCGGGTGACCAGCACTCCGACCGTGCTGGTGGATAACATCCGTCTGACACGGCCCGGCTGGGGCCAGCTCTCCGCCGTGGTTGAGCGTGAGCTGGCAGACCATCAACAACAGTGACACTTGATCGTGAGCCTGAGTTGGTTAAAATTTGCGCCCTCTCAGGCTCCGGCCTCTGAACCAACCCAGAACCCATGCTCCGGATTTACGGTCCGGCCCGCAGGAGACAAACATGAGCAACAACGTCGTTGTCTGCGCCTTATACAAGTTCGCAGTCCTGAATGATTACAAATCCCTCCGCCAGTCCCTGCTGAACCTGATGCTGGAAAAAGACGTGCACGGCACCCTGCTGCTGGCGCGTGAAGGCATTAACGGCACCATTGCCGGCAGCCGCGAGGGCATCGACGCCGTGAAGGCGTGGATCGCCAGCGACGAGCGGTTCGATGGCATCGACTACAAAGAGTCGTTTGTGGACATCCAGCCGTTCAAACGCACCAAAGTGAAGCTCAAGAAAGAGATTGTCACCATGGGTGTAGAGGGCATCGATCCGAAGCGTATCGTCGGCACGTATGTGGAACCAAAGGCGTGGAACGACCTGATCTCCGATCCGGACGTGGTGCTGGTGGATACCCGCAACCAGTACGAAGTGGAAATCGGCACCTTCAGGAATGCGGTCAATCCGGCCACTGATACCTTCCGGGAGTTCCCGGACTACGTGAAGCAGAACCTGGATCCAGCCAAACACAAAAAGGTGGCCATGTTCTGCACCGGCGGTATCCGCTGCGAAAAATCCACGGCCTATCTGAAAGAGCAGGGCTTCGAAGAGGTGTATCACCTGAAAGGCGGCATCCTGAAGTACCTGGAAGAGGTGCCGGAGGAAGAAAGCCTGTGGCATGGAGAGTGCTTTGTATTCGATGACCGGGTAACGGTGAACCACAGGCTTGAGCGTGGCGAGTACGATCAGTGTCACGCGTGCCGGCGGCCGATCACCGAGCAGGACAAGCAACGCCCGGAATACGAGCAGGGAGTGAGCTGCCACCAGTGCATTGACTCACTGACCGAGGAACAGAAAGCCCGCTTTGCCGAGCGTGAGCGCCAGATGCGTCTGGCGGAGCAGCGAGGCGAAGCCCATGTGGGTGGCGAAGCGGCCCGCATTATTGCCGAGCGCAAGGCCCGGAAAAAGGCCGAACGAGAACGTCAGGCCCGTCAAAGCATGGCTGGAGAACAGACCAGGAATACAGAGGACGCCTGACCGGACAACCAACAGGGAGACTTCATGGATTTACGAAAGGCCGTAGCCGTCACCGCCGTTGTGTTCACGCCCCTTGCCTTCGGGCAGGACGCCGATAACTGGAAAGGTGAAACCGAGCTGGGCGTGCTGATCACCTCCGGCAACACCGAGGAGACCAACATCAAGGGTCGATTGGGCCTGATCCATGAAGTCGAAACCTGGCGCAACACGGGCGAGTTCAGGACCAATTACTCGGAAACCGAGGATGAGACCACCGCCGAAAAGTACCTGGCGACGCTGGAAACCAACTACAAGTTCTCGGAGAACCAGTACTGGTTTCTCCGGGGCGCGTACGAAGACGATCGTTTTTCCGGCTACGACTTCGAATCCTCACTGACAACCGGTTACGGTCAGCGGGTCTGGAATTCCGGAGAGCGTTCCTTCCTTGATCTCTCGGCCGGTGCCGGTTATCGCTACAACAAACTGGAGATGGTGAACGCCCAGGGCGAGGACGCTGAGAAAGAGGCCATTGCCCGGCTGGCCGGGCAGTTTGATTATGCCCTGTCTGAAAATGCCCTGTTTCGCCAGAAGCTGAGCACGGAAATTGGCCTCGATGAGAACAACACCATCACCGAGTCGGAGACCTCGCTGCAGGCCAACGTGGTGGGTAACCTGTCCATGAAAGCCGCGTTCCGGGTCAAGCATCTGTCCGACCCGCCCGCCGGCTCCGAGGACACCGACACCGAAACGTCGCTGTCGCTGCTCTACGGTTTCTGAACTATAGATTCCTAAACGTTGTTCCGCAGCCCCAGTTCGTCGGGGTAGGGGGTCAGATACTGCTGGCTGTGCAGGTAATCCACCGGTTCCCGGCGCTGGGCCATGCGCAGCAGCGTCATGGGTACCACCAGCGGCACCTCGCCCCGGCGGTAGGCCTCCATCTGCTCCAGCAGCACCTTGCGCTCTTCATCGCCCAGGGAATCCCGCAGGTAACCCATCAGGTGCTGCATGGCGTTCATGTGCGAACCCCGGCTTACCTTCTGGCTCATGGCTTCCATGAACTGGTGGATGTAACGGTCGGCAATGGCCTCGAGGGGCTCGGATTTGAGGTCCCCCAGCATCGGGCCCAACTGGCGGTAGATGCGCTCGGAATGGGCCAGTAGCTGGAACTTGTGGCGGGTGTGGAACTCGATCAGCGCCTTGGCCGACAGCTTCTCGCCGGCCACGTTCTGCATCCAGTCGTCGTAGGCGAACACCCGCTCGATGAAGTTCTCACGGAGCATGTCATCGTTCAGGCGGCCTTCTTCCTCCACCGGCATCAGCGGGTAGGCCTGCAGCAGGGCTTCGGCAAACATGCCGCGGCCGTCGCGCCGGGTAACCTGGCCGTCCTCGTTGTGCACCTTGATGCGCTCCATGCCGCAGCTGGGGGACTTGGCCATCAGGATGTAGCCCCGAAGGTCGGCCAGCGACGGCAGGATGCGGTCGATAAAGTCCTGCATGGCGCCTGTGTGGTCGGCGGTGCCTTTGGTTTCAATCAGGCGAAGGCCGTCGCTGTATTCGCGCAGGTGAATGGCCGGGCGGGGCACACCCAGGCCCGCTTCCAGCTCGGGGCAGATGGAGCGGAAGTCGAAGTGTTTCGACAGCACCTGGGTGCAGTAGCGGGAATGCTTGTGGCCGCCATCATGGCGAACTTCCTTGCCCAGCAGGCAGGTACTGATTCCAACGGGGATGCCGCTCACGGTTGCTCTCCAGTCGTAACGAGTCGGGTCGTATCGAGACAGTGGTTAAAACGTCTCTGTAATACGTGTATTGAGTCTAGCCCGATCAGACTGGCCCCGAAAACCGTCACTCTTCCTGCTTGCCCCGATAACCGGCGCCTTTGCGCTTCTTGGCAAACATCGCCAGGGTGGTGGCGTAGATGGTGCGCACGTCCCGGGCAAACTGTTCCACGGAGTAATCCCGCGCAAACTCCAGGGCCTGGCCGGAGAGCTTGCCGCGCAGGGCTTCGTCTTCCAGCAGTTTTTTAACTTCGGCCCGCCACTTGTCCTGCTTTTCCGGCGTCTTGAAACCGTTGTAGCCGTGGCGGACCACATCCTCGATTCCGCTGGAACGCACGGCTACCACTGGCAAGCCGGCGGCCATGGCTTCCAGGATAACCATGCCCTGGGTTTCTGATATGGAGGCGAACAGGAAGGCGTCCCCCAGCCGGTACCAGATGGCCATTTCATCCGGCGGCACGGCGCCCACCAGGGTAAAGTGTTCCTGCAGGCCCAGGTCCTGGATCTTCTGCTGCAGCCGATCCCGCTGGTGCCCGTCGCCGATCATCAGGAAGCGGAAGGGCACACTCGTCTCCCGGCGCAGGGCATCGACCGCCTCGATCATAAAATCGATGTTCTTCTCGTTCGACAGGCGGGAGACGCTGATAAACACCTTCTCATCGTGAAGCTCCAGACGCTTGCGCAACGCCTCGACGTCCTCATGCCGGACATCCTGGAACTTCTGGTATTCAATACCGGTGGGCTGCACAAACGTGGGTGTTTTCACCCCGATCATGCGCAGGTACTCCTCGGTGGAATAAGTGGGAACAATCACACCATCGCACTTGTTGGCAAAGCGCTTGATAAGCGCGTGGGAGATCAGGTTCCGGAACAGCATGCCGGGCAGAGGCACGAAATGGGCATAGTGCTCCAGGCGGGTGTGGTAGGTGTAGATCGCGGGAACCCGCAGGGTACGGGCCACGAACAGCCCCAGCGAGCCCAGCCAGAAGGGGTGGTGGAGGTGAATGATGTCCGGCTTGAAGCCCCGAACCCGCTTGCGGATACGGGCCAGAAAAATATTGGCCAGGCGAAATTCGCGCTTCTCACCCATGGCCAGCAGTGATGGCACCCGCAGCACGTGGGGTTCGGTTTCCGGCTGGCCCTTGTACCTCGGTGCCACCACCAGCAGCTTGTCGCCCAACTGCTCCAGGCCGCGCCTCAACCGTTCAATGGAGATGGGCACGCCACCAATGAAGGGCAGATAATTGTTGGTGAACATGGCAATGCGCAGGGGCTTCTCCAGCCAGGGCGAGGGGTCCAGGTCGTAATCCGGGTAATAATCCTTGGCGATGAAAATAGCGCCGTAGAGTTTGATGGCCAGGGCGGCGAACAGCGCAACAATCAGCAGGAAATTGAGATAGCCGGTGTAGAACAGCGAGTAGATAAAGAACCAGAGGCTCTCCAGCCGCTTCAGTATCGGGTGCTGCCCGATTTCCAGGCGCTGCAGGCTGTGGCTTACCTCCCCCTCGGCACTCACACTCACCCGCACGTAGTGGTAGAAGCTGGTGTCGTTATTCATCACCAGGCCGCCGGCCCCGCCGGTGGTAATGAAGGTGGTGCCGGCCACGGTTTTCTCTGAGAACAACGACAGGTTGGAGGAAAACACACGGTCCACATCGTGGTCACGGATCGCCTTCAAAAGCGCATCCCGAAACTCGGGCGGCGCCAGGTAGTCGGCCTGGCGATCAAACGGTGCGTTCTCATCGGGCTGCAGCGGCGGATGGCCAATGAAAAGGATCCGGGCATTGGACGTATCCTGGGCCAGCAGGTCGTTGAGCCAGCGGATCTGCCAGCGCCAGGGAGTCTTGCCGGTGCTGTCCAGGAAAATCAGACGGCTGCTGCCCGCCTCGATACTGAAAAAGTGCGGGCCGAAGTGGTCATAGAACCGGAAGCTGCCGAAATCCTCGTACTCATGGGCGCCGAAGGTGAGCAGATAGGGAATGTCCAGGTGGCTAAGGGTGCCATAGAGGGCCCGGTACTTGTCCTCGCCGCCGCCACTGACGGCGTTGCCGGCGGAGACCATGAAATCGATGCCGGACTGGTTGAGCTGCGGAATAATCCGGTCCTCGAACACCCCAACCGAGTTGTTGATGTTACCCACCACCGCAAAGCTGAACGGCTCTCCAGCTTGAACCTGCCGGTGAATCCGCTCCACCTGTTCGGTGTGGACCCCCTCGAAGTCCTCTGTGAACAGGTTCAGGTAAACCTTGTAGCCCACCAGCAGAACCACCGCCAGTACACACAGGTAGAACAGAAGCTTGAGTGGATTGCGGAACATCATCCGGCTTTCCTCCGGTTGGCAACGAGCTCCCTCTGCAGCACCACCAGCCCGATGATCATGCCCAGATAGATGGTCAGCAACCGCCAGCACACGATCACCAGGATCAGATGGTTGGCAGACAGGATATCCCGGAAGAAGCTGCCGAAGACACCTTCGGAAATGCCCGAGGCCCCGGGCGTGGGTGAGAAATACATGACAAACGTGGTGACCACCAGCAGCCCCACCGACATCACGTAGTCCACGCTGTAGTCCAGGCTATGCATCAGCAGCGCCGGAAAGCTGAACAGACTGAGCAGGAACACCGCCGTGAACAGCACCGACAGCCAGACATACCGGGGCGCACCCCGCAGGTAATCACCAAAACTCCGGGACAGACGCAGCATCTCCCGGCGCGCCTTGAACTGCCACCGACGGTGCCTCTGTTCGCTGATCAGGTGCAGTCGACAGGCGGTAAGCAACACACGGGTCAGTGGCCCGATCAGCCAGTGGGTGCGGAACAGCAGCACCAGGAAAAAGCCCAGATACAGAATAATCAGCACCGCCAGTGCCGTGCCAATGTCGCCGGCAATGGAATTGCCGTCCAGCGGCTTGAGGGTCAGCAGGAATATCGGTGTGAGCGAGAAAATGAACAGCACCGCCAGAATGGTCCGGATGGTGGTGGCGGCGGTGGCCCGGCCCACCGGCACGCCGTGATGGTGCAGGTACCAGATCTGGGCAAACCCGCCCCCGGTGGCCATGGGCGTGATATTGGAAAAAAACAGATTGATAAACACCAGCCGGCACATGGCCGGAAACGGCACCCTGTGCCCCAAAGCCCGGAGCGTGAAGTACAGGCGCAAGCCGTCGGAGACAAAGTACACCAGTAACAGGGCGGCCACGGACAGCAGCGTGCCGGGGGCGATCAGCCGGTCATCAAAGGTGATGCTGCGGCCGGCGAACTGATCATACACCGTGTACAGCCCGGCAAAGGTCAGGGCAAGAAACAGCAGACTGAACACCACGAGCCGTCGACTCGAAGCGCGTCTGGAATACTGAATGTCCGTTGAGTCCGTCATGGGCTGCCCGTCAGAGTGAGACGGGCAGTTTACAGGGTAGGGTGTGGTGGGTGTCCAGTGTCGGCCTAGTGGCCATAAACCATCATCGTGGTGTCGGTAATGGCAAAGTCGGTGAACTGGACGTTGCCGATACTGGTGCCGCCAATCTTGAACACCGGCATATCGATGTCAGCCCGGAACTCCACCTCGTGAATCGACAGGCCATCGTTACCGGACGCAGCGCTGGTGCCCCGCGACAGCTTGGCCGTGGCACTGGCCATGCCGAAATGGCCAACCGTGTCATCGCCCCGCCGGTTGTGAATCTGCAGCCCCTCAATGCCAACCGCGGCAAAGTTGAACACGAACAGCAGGTCAGCGGCATCCCAGTTCAGGCTACCGTTGGTAATCTCGAAATGGGTATCCAGCTGCAACTCAGAGCCCGAGACCTGATTACCGTTTGCCAGGGTGCGTGAAGAAGTGCCGCCATTACGAATGACCAGATCCGTGGGCCCGACATAACCCTGCAACAGCACATCCGAGAACAACGTGGCCGAACCCTCAGTGCCCGAGGCGGTGATGCTCTCCACCGCCAGCTCGAAATCCACCGCCTGCAGATAATCGTCAATGCTGGCCGGATCGCCGTAGTCGATCGCACCCAAGTGCATCACCAGATCACCACTGTTGAACTGCTTGCCAAAAGAGCCTGCCACGGAGTACTTCGCCAGAGCATCGGCCACATCCGGATCTGTCGGGTCCAACAACCCGGCATCAGCGCGCCGGGCAATCTCCGAAAAGCCGTGTTCCAGCACCTCACCGTCGCCGGCAATATCCACCGTCAGCTTCATGTTATCGAGCACTGTATCGTTCTGCCCCGACAACCTCAGCCCGTTCACATTCAGGGAGCCCTCATCGGTCCAGCTCAGACGGTCAATGCTCAGCTTCGTTTCCAGCTCAATGGTCACCCCGGCCTGACCGGTTACCCCGGACATCGCACCATCGTCCAACGGCCGGAACTCCGCCATGGCCGGCAAAGGAAGCGACAACGCAAGCACCCAGAGCGAGAGCGTGGAAGGCAGGGTGTTTCGACGACAGGCAGAGGACTGAGTCATGGTGGCCCCAAAAGTCTGGTTTGTTGTTATCAACGGGAGCGAACAGTCACTACCCGGGCCGCAGGGGGACAGCACAACCAATGCAGCGGAATCTTCGGTTTGTTACAGACTGTTACGATACGAGGCGAGGAAAGAAAGATCTGTGAGCGATGTCACACCCGGACACCAGCAGAGGGTTAGGGGCGAAGCTTGTCCCGCCTGCTTCGCATGCTCCAATGTCTGAAGGGCTACAGCGCGGTCAGGCGCCCAGAGCCTGCTGAATCAAAGCCTTCTGATGCTCCGCAAACTCCCGAATCAACGCCTGCGCCTTAACCGAATCCCGCGCCAGAACCGCCTGCGGCAGATTGGCAAAAAACTCACTGGTCTGCGCCAGGCCCCGCCGATACCGATCGGCGCTCAGATAATAGGCGCGACTCACCGCCGGCTTGAAATTCGACAGCGCCTCCGTGAGATACGGATTGCCCACCACCTCGCAGCACGCCTCCATCACCTCAAAACTCGCCTCAACCACCGCTGAAATATCCGCCGCTGACGACTTCATCCGCTCCACGGCGTTATTCACCGCCCCAAGCATCTTCGGCTTGTCGCTCTCCTGCCAGCGCTCGCACAACCGCACCGCCAGCATCATCAGCAGATGCATATACACGTCATACAGTTCCGAGGCATGGGCCGAGTCCAGCCGCGTGGCCGAGGCGCCCTTGCGCGGGGTGTTCTCCACCAGATGCCAGCGCTCCAGCGTGTACAGGGCTTCCTTCACAGAGGCGCGGCTCACCTTCAGCTCACCGGCCAGAGTGGCTTCCTGGATGCGCTCACCGGGGCGAATCTGCCCAGTCATGATCCGCTCGGCCAGGTAGTTGGCGATCTGCTCCGCCAGGGTGTTTGGCACCTGAAAATCCATAAAGGCTCTCTGAACAGGTCGTAAAAACGGTCCGGCCTCGTTGGCAGTCCGGCCATCGTTGAAATGCGTGCGCATGAGTTTATCACAGCCTCTGATGGTGCAAGCCCCAACGCCCTGATTCGGCGGCGTTCCTGAGATTTGTCAAAAAAGTTGCCTGCCAATGATTGACGACTGATGTATTGTAGGACAATAATGCAAAAAATGACAAGTGAGCAGAGATTCACCAACACGCATTCAAAGGTATGAATCCGATGGAGAGCCCAATGAGCACAACCCAGCTATCGATCCACCGCGAGGCCACCCGCCGGCGCCTGTTGCTGACTCTGAAGAAGTACAGCTACCTGATTGCCATGGTGCCCCTGGTACTGCCGCCCCTGCTGCTGGCCGCGGGCCGGGCAACCGACCTGGTGAACTTGTTCTCCTGGGGCGTGCCGGTAGTGGTGTTCGGGATCATTCCAGTGCTGGACCTGCTGCTGGGCAAGGATTCCCTGAACCCCGATGAAGAGAGCGACGTGCCGCAGATGGTCGGCGAGCGCTTCTACAAAGCCATCACCCTGGGCTGGGTAGCCGGCTTTGCGGTGCTGCTGGTATGGAGCATGCTCGAACTGGCGTCCGGCACCTTCAACCTGGTGGGGGGTATCGGCTGGATCTTCTCCATCGGCATCGTCGGCGGCCTCGGCATCAACGTCGCCCATGAACTCATCCACAAAGACGACAAACTCGAAACCCGGGCCGGCGGCTTCCTGCTGGCTCTGGTGTGTTACGCCGGCTTCAAGGTTGAACACCTGAGAGGGCACCATGTGCACGTCTCCACCCCGGAAGACGCCTCTTCGTCCCGCTACAACCAGTCCCTCTACAACTTCCTGCCCCAGGCCTATGTGCGCAATTTCCTGAACGCCTGGAAACTGGAAGCCGAACGCCTTGAGCGCAAGGGTCACAAAGCTCTGAACTGGCGCAACGAACTGATCTGGTGGTACAGCGTCAGCGCCCTGATACTGGCAGCATTCACCCTCGCCTTCGGCTGGCTCGGTGCCGCGTTCTTCCTGGGCCAGAGCTTCATCGCCTTCACCCTGCTGGAAATCGTCAACTACCTCGAACACTACGGCCTGCACCGCAGAAAACTCGATAACGGCCGCTACGAACGCACCACCCCCGAACACAGCTGGAACAGCAACTACTTCCTCACCAACGTCTTCCTGTTCCACCTCCAGCGCCACAGCGACCACCACGCCTGGGCCAAACGCCGTTACCAGATCCTCCGCCACCACGACATAGCCCCACAATTACCCGCCGGCTACGCCGCCATGGTGGTCCTGGCTTTGTTCCCACCACTCTGGCGGCGGGTGATGAACCCCAGAGTGGAGGCCTACTACAAAGGCGAAGAACACCAGTTGACTAGCTAACCGACAAAAAAGAAGTCGTCATCTGTCTTTCCCAGGATGCCGGCAGCAAAGTGAGCCGGCAGGGGTGTGAGGGGGTTATTTCTGCAGGGAAACGAATGTCTGAGCAAAGCGAGTTCGGCTTCCCGGAAGAAATAGCCCCCTCACACCCCGGCCAGCCCCCAGGTTCAGATCGGCAAGGAACCAACCTCCACACCCGGATCGGCCTGTACTCGAAGGCCCCCAAAGCTTCAGGGCGTCTCTGAAGAACCGCCGGCAAAAAACCGGCCCTCAAGACCCCGGCGGTTAGTCTCTGGCCCCGGGGTCTTTTTTCGCGCTCTTTTCCCCGCCCTTGAAATCCCTCTGAAACGCACGCAGGTATATGGTTTGAACTCCGCGGCAAAAAGGGAAAACACAATGCCCAAGCATTTCGAACAGGCCCCCGGCCTTCACGACGACCCAGTTCCCGAAACGGAAGGTTACGTCTTCAACCAGACCATGATGCGCATCAAGGAGCCCGAGCGCTCCATGGACTTCTACACCCGGGTAATGGGCATGCGCCTGGTGCGCAAACTGGACTTCCCGGAAATGAAGTTCACCCTGTACTTCCTGGGATACCTGGACGACCGCCAGGCTGGCCTGGTGCCGCAGGACGACGCCCACCGCACCACCTACACCTTCGGCCGTGAAGCGGTGCTCGAACTGACCCACAACTGGGGCACCGAGGATGACAACGATTTTGGGTACCACAACGGCAACGACGAACCACAGGGCTTCGGCCACATCGGTGTTGCTGTTCCAGACGTGTACGCCGCCTGCGACCGCTTTGAAAAGCTCGGTGTCGAGTTCGTTAAAAAGCCGGACGACGGCAAGATGAAGGGCCTGGCCTTTATCAAAGACCCGGACGGCTACTGGATTGAAATCCTGCAGCCGGACATGCTCGAGAAAAACCGCAAGGACGACTGACGTCGTCTAATCCGCTCCGGCCTCCTGGCCGGCCGCGGGTTTGCTGCCGTAGCGGGAAGCCACAATCACCGCGGCAGTCAGTATCAGGGCGCCGGCAATGCCGATGGGCCCGAGAATTTCCTCCAGGAAAATCCACGCCAGCAGCGCCACAAACAGTGGCTCCAGTGTCACGATAATGCTGGAGAGCGTGGCCGGTGTGGTCTTCATGCCCGTGAAGAAGCACACATAGCCAATGCAGGTCGGCACCACGCCAATGTAGCCCACCATCAGCCAGTGCCGGAATTCCAGACTGGCCATCCCCTCGAAACCGCCGCTCAGCGCGACTACGGGCAGCAGAATCAGGGCTGCGGTGAAAAAACAGATAAAGGCCGTGGTGAACACCGTCGTGCCGGCGGAGCTGTAGCGGCTGGTGAGGGTAAACCCGGTGTACACACAAGCGGCCAGCAGCGCCATCAGAATGCCGGCGAGCCGCAGGGTGCCGCTGGTGTCCATGTCGCTCAGTACCAGCATGGCGGTGCCGGCAATGGCGGCGATCAGCGAGAGTACGGTTAACAGCCCCGGCTTCTCGCCCAGAATCGGCGCAGCGAGAATAGCCACCAGTACCGGCGGCAGGCAGAGCGCAATCAGCGTGGCGATGCCGGCGCCGGTGAGGTCCACGGCCAGAAGGTAGCTGCCCTGGTAGAACGCCTGGAACAGGCCGAGAGCAGCCAGCGGAATCAGCGCCTTACGGGTCAGGCTGCGTAGAGAGCTGCCGGGCAGCCGGGCGCCGGGGTGCGCGCGCTCAAGGCGCACCTGCTCCCGGCGCATCAGCAGCCAGAAAAATGGCAAGGCCACCGCCAGCCGCAGAAAGCCCAGGGTAATGGCCTGCAGGTCGGTACCGGTAAAAAGGAATTTCGCAACAATGCCCGTGGTCGCCCATAGCAGGGCTGCCAGGGCGATCAACAGGGCGCCTTGGATCATTCAATCATCAACACAATGAGCTCTTTGGGACCGTGAACACCGTAAGCCAGGGTCTGCTCGATGTCGGCGGTTTTGGACGGCCCAGAGATTAGCAGGGCATTGGTTGGCATGCCAGCGGCCCAGTTCTGGGCATGGATGGCCTCGTGGAAGGTGGTGTAGAGCTCCGAGGCCTTCAGCACGGCCACATGAACCGGTGGCACCAGGCTCATCAGGCGGGGCTCATCCGGCGTTGGCCACAGGATCAGCGAGCCGGTTTCGGCAATGCCGCCCCGGGTGGAAGTGATGGAGGCATCCACCTCGTTGAACAGATGCGCCTGCCAGCTTTCAATAGGCTCGTCGTAAATCAGCAGTTCCGGCAGGTCGTCCCGGCCGGCGTTGCGCAGGGCCTGGCCAATCTCATGCTGCTTCGGAATCAGCAGGTTCCGTGCCCCGCGGGTGCCGAGCAACTCGGCCAACCGGTCCATCCAGCTGTCCTCGCTGCAATGGTGCACCTCGCCGTGCACCGACTCGATCATCTTCTCGAACCGCTGGATGCGCTCGGCGGTGGTCCAGTCCGGCCGCTCCAGCACCGAGAAATCACACTCGGGCGCGGTCAGCTCGCCACCGGTGCGGTTGCGCAGTCGCTGCAGAATCGTCTCCCGGGAACTCATTGGCCACGCTCCTTCATGCGCTGATGCAGGGTTTTGGCGGCCAGTTTCGGCGCCGTGCGGTACTCGGTCCAGGCGCCGACTTTCGAGGGCTGCAGGGCCCGGAACTTGCTGGCAACACCGGTGCCCAGGCGATACACGCCGGGGCTGGCATGCATCCACGCCCAGCCTTTCCAGATCAGCGCTTCCGTCGAACTGCGCTTGGCACCATGGCCGCGCACCTTGGCCGGGTGCAGCTTGTCGCCGTCCACGGATTCCTGGCGCAGGCGCACCAGCAGGTCCGGGATCGGTATCTTCACCGGGCACACTTCGCCACAGGCACCGCACAGGCTGGAGGCGCTGGGCAGGTGCCGGCCTTCGTCCAGGCCAATCAGGTGCGGCATCAGAATCTTGCCGATGGGGCCGGGATAGGTGGTGCCATAGGCGTGGCCGCCCACGCGGGTATACACCGGGCAGTGGTTCATGCAGGCGCCGCAGCGGATGCAGCGCAGGGTGTCCAGCAGCTCGTCGTCCTGGTAGATGGACGAGCGACCGTTATCCACCAGCACCACGTGCACTTCCTCGGGGCCGTCCAGCTCCTCGGCCTTGCGGGGCCCGGAAATCATGTTGAAGTAGGTGGTGATGTGCTGGCCGGTGGCCGAGCGGGTGAGCAGGGCCAGCAGGCCGGTCACGTCCGCCATGGAGGGCACCACCTTCTCGATGCCGGTAACCGCAATGTGGCATTTGGGCACGGTGGTGGTCATGCGGCCGTTGCCCTCGTTCTCTACCAGGCACAGGGTGCCGGTGTCGGCCACCGCGAAGTTCACCCCGGACACGCCCACATCGGCGTTCATGAACTTCTCCCGCAACTGCTGGCGGGCGCTGGCGGTCAGGTACTCCACGTCGTTGGAGAGATCGGTGCCGGTTTTCTCGTGCATCAGCTCCGAGATCTCACCGGTGTTCTTGTGAATCGCCGGCATGATGATGTGCGAGGGTGTCTCATCGGCCAGTTGAACAATGTACTCGCCCAGGTCCGATTCCAGAGCTTCAATACCCTGTTCTTCCAGGTAATGGTTCAGCTCCATTTCCTCGGAGACCATGGACTTGCCCTTGATCACGGTTTTCGCATCCCGGGACTTGCAGATGTCCCGCACAATCCGGCACGCCTCGTCGCCGTCCACCGCCCAGTGCACCTTGATGCCATTCTCGGTGAGCTTCTGCTCCAGTTGCTCGAGCAGATCCGGCAGGTTGGCGAGCGCTTTCAGGCGGATGTTGGCGCCCAGATCCCGCAGCGTTTCCAGATCCCAGCCGTCAAAGGCGTTCTTGCGCTTGGACATAAGCCCGTCCATGGCGCTGCGGAAATTCTTGCGGATCTTGGGGTTATGAATGGCCGCGTGAACGCGAGGGTAGAACTCTTTCACATCAACGTGGTGGCCAGTACGCTCGGCGGTCTCGCTCATGACTGGTGCCCTCCCTTTTTGCCTTCACCTCGGGTCCGTGCCCAGAGGAAACTGAGAATGTGCTCGCCCCGAACCGGCTTCTGGTTCTTCTCGGCGTAGCCATCAATGTTCATCAGGCAGCCGCAGTCGGTCGTCACAAACCGCTGGGCGCCGGCGTCCACCAGCGTGTCTACCTTCTCGCTCACCATGGCGCCGGAGATTTCCGGATGGCGCACCGCAAAGGTCCCGCCAAAGCCGCAGCACTCCTCCGGCCGTGCCTGCTCCACCAGGTTCACGTTCTTCAGCTGGCCCAGCAGCTTCGGACCCACTTCGGCCACGCCCATTTCCCGGCGCGCCGAGCAGGAGGTATGCATGGCCACGGTGGTGGGTTCGCCGAGGTCTTCCAGTTTGATATGGCAAACGTTGAGCAGGAAGTCAGTCAGTTCCCACACCCGCCCGGCGATCTCGGCCGCCTTCACCTCGTCGGAGGTGTCCTTGAACAGGTCCGGGTAGTGCTTGCGCATCATGCCGCCACAGGAGCCGGAGGGCACCACAATGGGCCAGTCTTCCGGAAACAGGTCCAGCTGGGCGCGGGCCACCGACCGGGCCTGGTCGTGGTAGCCGGAGGTATAGGCCGGTTGCCCGCAACAGGTCTGGCTCTGGGGAAACAGCACCTCAATGCCTTCCCGCTCCAGCAACTCCACACCGGCAATGCCCGCATCGGGGTAGAACAGGTCCACCAGGCAGGTGCCGTAGAAATAGACTTTGGAAGGTTTGGACGGATAAACCTTGATGGGATCAACCATGGGCCAACGCTCGAATTTTCTGGATTGTTATCCGGCAATAATAGTGTGGTGAAGCGGGCGTTGCCAGACGACTTTAGGGGCAGTCGGAGGCTAGGGAGGGAAAGCAAAGATGGGCGGAAAACGAAGGGCTAAAAAGGGCAGCGGTGGAATCCGCTGCCCCGGGGGGTGTTACTCAACAGTGAGGCGATCAGCGTTCTTCGCCAGGGTGGCTTCGCCAATGCCTTTCACGTTGGCCAGGTCGGCGGTTGCCGCGAACGGGCCGTTGGCTTCGCGGTAGGCGACAATGGCTTCGGCCTTGCTCTCACCAATCCCGCTGAGGCTGGCCAGGGTGGCAACATCGGCGGTGTTAATGTTAACGGCGGCGTCCTGGGCGTGGGCAAAGCCGGTCACCAGGCTGAACAGCAATACGAGGGTTGCGAAAAGGGGGGTGCGGTTCATGGAATGTACTCCTGAGATTTGCGTTTTTGGTTGTGTGCCAGGGCGCAAAGCAGCAGAAGCGTATTGTGACAAAACAGAGACGGGTGTGTTCGAGCGAAGGAAGTGCACGGACGGGATCACATTCCCTGTAATCCCCGTTTCCGTGGCTGACCCCTGCCTGGTCCTTCAGGCGTGCGACTCATCCTGAGCGCGTCTTCCCTGTGGTCATCCCTGTGCATCCCGATCCTTCGGGTAACTCCAAATCCCTGGAGTTCTCATCCCTGATGCTTCTATCCATGAAGCTTCCATCCGTGAAGCCTCAATCCTTGAAGCTCTCGTCCTTGAGCCAACGTTCCATGCTGGCTTGTCATCCCTGACACTGATCATTCTACCGGTAGCCGGATCGGACAATACCGGACAATGGCGTCGGGGTTTGTGAGATATATCTTACGAACCTGTAAGCTTTTCGGCGGCTCTCAAAATGAACGTGAGTTCAGTGTTTAAGGGGTCTGCGGGGCAATTTGTTGCCCGTTGCGGTGAGCTTCGGCGGCCTCGCGGATTCGCTCCATGGTGATCTCTCGAACGGCCTTCTGGCTGGCGCGAATGTGGTGGGTCAACCGGTCGGCGGCTTCGGTGGCCATGCCACTGCGCAACGCTTCCAGAATGGCGGCGTGTTCCACGTAGGTGGCGTCCACCCGATCGTCCCGGGTGAAGTCCAGGCGCCGGATGATCCGCAGCCGGTCGGTGATCTCCCGGTGAATGCGCGTCATCTCCCGGTTGCCGGCCGCAGCCACCAGGTCACAATGAAAGCTCTCGTCCAGCGCCCGCACGGTACTGCCGACAGCCCTCTCGGAGGGGTGGTCCGGGTTCCAGATGGCTGTCAGCGTGCGAATGGCCGGCGGCTCCTCGTCCAGGCCGCAGATCTTGTGCATCGCGGCCCTCTCGAGGGTGATCCGCAGGTCGTAGAGCTCTTCCACCTGCCGGAAATCAAACGGCTTCACCTGCCAGCCGCTGCGGAACAGCACCTCCACGTAGCCTTCCCGCTGCAACCGGTACAACGCTTCCCGCACCGGCGTGCGGCTGGCGTTCAGGCGCGTACCCACATCGCCCTCGCTGAACTTGTCACCGGGGATCAGGCGGAACTCAAAGATGTCGTCCTTCAGGGCTTCGTAAACCCTGTCTGCCATGGACTCTTTTCTTTTGGTGTTTGTTGCCATGTTCTTTTCGTTCGCCCCTTGTTTTGATTCCGGGTTGCCTCTTGGGTGGAGTTTGGCCGCTGGGCGCGGCTATCGGGAAGGCTTTGCAAAAGACGCCGTGAACCCATCCATGGGGGCTTGATCGCAGCATCCCTGCTGCTCACACTTTTGCAAAGCCTTCCCGACATCCACGCCCGACTCCCTTGTCCGAAAGCCGGTGGTGGCAGGTCTGTCACAGACTGTGAGCAGCATGGATGCTGCGATCAAGCCTACATGGACGTATTCACGGCGTGTCTGTGACAGACCTGCCACCATCGGCTAAACCCCCAAGCTAGCGGCCAGAGGCGGCCAAACTCCGAAGTCAAAGCCAGACCAAACCTCAAACCTTGATGCTCAACAAAGGCTCCCCCGGAGTAACGGCCTTGCCAGGCTCCACATGCATGGCACTGATCTCCCCGGCCTGGGTCGCGTTTATCTCGAATTCCATTTTCATAGCCTCCACGATCACCAACGGATCACCCTCGGCCACGGTATCCCCGGGTTTCACCAGGCACTTCCAGATATTGCCGGCAATCTCCGCGCTCACCAGTTCGCCGAACTTCGCCAGGTCAGACACATCCGGTTTGGGCGGTGCCTTGGCGAGTTTGTCCAGTTCCGCGGCTTCGCTGTCTTTCCACAGGGCCACCTCTTTAGCATAGGCCGCCTGCTGCAGTTCGCGGAACTCGGCGATGCTGTCGGCGTTGGCGTCCAGGAAGGCCTGGTGGGATTTGAGGTCGAAGGTTTCTTCCTCGATTTTCACGGTCAACTGGCCGGCGCGGAACTGGTCGCGCATGTCGTTCAGTTCGGCTTCGGTGACCGGGTAGTAGCACACCTGGTCGAAGAACCGCAGCAGCCAGGGGGCGCCTTCGGCGAACTGGGGGTTCTTCAGGTATTTGTTCCAGATGGGCAGGGTGCGGCCGACCAGCTGGTAGCCGCCGGGGGAATCCATGCCGTAGATGCACATGTACACGCCGCCGATGCCCACGGTGCCCTCGGCCGTGTAGGTGCGGGCCGGGTTGTACTTGGAGGTGAGCATGCGGTGCCTCGGGTCCAGCGGAACCGCGCAGGGTGCGCCGAGGTAGACGTCGCCCAGGCCCAGCACCAGGTATCTTGCCGAGAACAGGATGTCGCGGACGGCTTCTCGGCTTGGCAATCCGTTGATGCGTTGCATGAAGTCGACGTTGTTGGGCAGCCAAGGGGCGGTGTCGCGCACCGACTGGCGGTATTTGTCGACGGCTTCCAGGGTGGCGCTGTCTTCGAAGGCCATGGGCAGGTGAATGACCCGGCTGCGCACTTTCAGCTCATCGGTGGGCGGCAGGGTGGCTTCCAGGTCCAGCAGGTAGGTCATCAGCGCTTCCTGCGTGAGAATCCGGGCGTCGTAGCGCAATTGCAGCGAGCGCACGCCCGGCGAGAGCTCCAGCAGGCCGTTGGGTTGCACGTCGGCGATGGCTTCCATCAGGGCGTGGATGCGCAGGCGGAAGCCCAGGTCCATCACGTTGGGGCCGTATTCCAGCAGGATGTACTGGTCGCCGGCCTGGCGGTAGGTCACTTCCGGGCGCCCGTCGGTTTCGGCCAGGTGGGCCAGGATGGTGGCGGACAGGCCGTTCACCGGTTCAAGATCCGGCTTCACCAGGTCTACCATCGGCGGTGCCATCAGGCTCTTGATGGCCAGTTCCTGGCGCTCGGAGAGTTTCACAGCGGTGTCGTTATCGATGGCCACGAACCGGATCGTATCGCCGGGTTTCACCTGGCCGACCTTCCACAGCTCCGCCTTGGCGATGGTCACCGGGCACACAAAGCCGCCCAGGCTGGGACCGTCCTTGGTGAGGATGACCGGCATGTCGCCGGTGAAGTTGATAGAGCCGATCGCGTATTCGCAGTCATGGATGTTGGAGGGGTGCAGCCCCGCCTCGCCGCCGTCGGCCCGGGTGAATTCGGGCTTGGGTCCGTTCAGGCGGATGCCCAGGCGGTTGGAGTTGTAGTGCACTTCCCAGTCCTGCTCGAAGAACTTCTCGATGGACGTTTCGGTGAAGAAATCCGGGGCGCCGTGGGGGCCATAGAGTACGCCGATTTCCCAGTGGTCCGGATAGTCGGGAATGAGATCCGGATCCGCCGGGGCGGGATCATGCGTCGGTGCCGTGGTGGTGCAGGCCGGCAGATCGATCTGGCTGATGCCGAGCATGTCGCCGGGTCGCAAAGGCCGGCCGCCGTGGCCGCCGAACTGGCCGAGGGCGAAGGTGGAGCGGCTGCCCAGGTACACCGGCACATCAAAGCCACCGCGCACCGCCAGATAGGTGCGGCAGCCCTTGATGGCCTTGCCCACCGCCAGAACCTGGCCGGCCTTCACAGTGATGGGTTTCCAGAATTCCACCGGTTTGTCATCGAGAGTGGCATCCGTCAGCGCGCCGGTGAGGGCAACCACGGAGTCCTTGTGGAACTTCAGGCTGGGGCCGATCAGGGTGGCTTCGAGGCCGGCGGCTTCGGTGTGGTTGCCGACAATGCGGTTGGCAATCCGGAAGGCGTAGTCGTCCATGGGACCACTGGGCGGCACGCCGATGTTCCAGTAGCCCACGCGGCCGGGATAGTCCTGCACGGTGGTGTAGGTGCCGGGTTTGACCACTTCGGCCACCGAGGGTTTGAACTCGAAGCTCTCCAGGGCTCGGGTGGAGACAACGCCATCGGCAAAGCTCTGCTGGGCCACCACCTGGCGCAGGTAATCCAGGTTGGTGGCAATGCCCATCAGCCGGGTTTCCGCGAGGGCGGCTTTCAGTTTGGCCAGGGCCTCGTGCCGGTCTTGGCCGTGCACAATCAGCTTGGCAATCATCGGGTCGTAGTGGGCGGACACCTCGCTGCCGTTTTCCACCCAGGTATCCACCCGCACGCCGTCTTCCGGCCAGTGCACATCGGTCAGTTCACCCGGGGAGGGCTGGAAGTCCTTCAAGGGATCTTCGGCGTAGATGCGTACTTCCATGGAGGCGCCGTTCAGAGCCGGCTCGAAGTGCGCCAGGTCCGGGCTTTCTCCGGCGGCGATTTTCAGCATCCATTCGATCAGGTCCAGTCCGGTGACCGACTCGGTGACCGGGTGCTCAACCTGTAAGCGGGTATTCACTTCCAGGAAGTAGAATTCGTCCCGGTCTGCGTCGTAGATATACTCCACGGTGCCGGCGGAGCGGTAGTTAACCGACTGCCCGAGGGAGACGGCGGCATCCAGCATCTTCTGGCGGGTGGCGGCCGGCAGGTTCGGCGCCGGGGTTTCCTCCACCACTTTCTGGTTCCTGCGCTGCAGCGAGCAATCCCGTTCGCCCAGGGCCACCACATTGCCGGCGCCATCGCCGAACATCTGCACTTCCACATGGCGGGCCCGGGCGATGAAGCGCTCCAAGAACACGCCGCTGTCATTAAAGAAGCTCTGGCCCTGGCGGCGCACGGTTTCAAAGGCGTCCCGCAGTTCGCTTTCGCTGTTGCAGCGGGTCAGGCCGATGCCGCCACCGCCGGCGGTGCTCTTCAGCATCACCGGGTAGCCCAGGCGCTCGGCGGTTTGCAGGGCTTCGTCCAGGCTTTCCAGCAGGCCGCTGCCCGGGGCCAGCGGCACGCCGGCGGCTTCTGCCAGTTCCCGGGCCCGGTGTTTCAGGCCGAACTCGCGCATCTGGTCGGGCGTGGGGCCGATAAAGGCAATGCCATCAGCCTCGCAGGCCTCGGCGAAGTCAGCGTTCTCGGACAGAAAGCCATACCCGGGAATAATTGCCTCGGCGCCGGTGTGCTTGGCGGCCGACAGGATCTGGGCCTTGTCGAGGTAGGTTTCGCTGGCGCCGTTGCCGGTCAGGGCCACGGATTCATCGGCCAGGGTCACGTGCAGGCTGTGGCGATCCTGGTGAGAATAGACAGCCACGCTGCCAACGCCCATGGCCTTGAGGGTACGGATGGTGCGAACGGCGATTTCGCCTCGGTTGGCGATCAGAACTTTGCTAAACATGATGGCGGTTCTCCTTATGCCGTGCCGGATTTGAGTGCGTTTATGTAAGCGCGCCAGCCGCCGAACTCGGTGACATCCCGGGCGCCCTCGAAGCCGTAGCCTTCGCAGATAAAGCCGTTCACCCAGCGGCCATCGGCCAGCTCCACGTTGCCGATACCGAGTGGGGCGGGGATCAGGTCCACGAAGGAGCCAAACGCCGAGGCGGGCATTTCCCAGACTTCCAGGATGATTTGCTCGCCTTCACCAGCGGCCACTCTTTTCAGGCCCGGCTTCGGCGGCGTGGTGTTGGGCAGGGCGTAGAGCCGGTAGTTGGCGGACGTGGTGGTCTGCTCCAGCAGCACCGAGAAGCGCTCGGTCAGCTGGGTGTTCAGGGGCATGCCGCTGAGGTGAGCGCCCACTACCGCCACCTGCACGGTGGGCGTTGATATGGCCGCGCCGGGCTCTTCTTCGGGGCGGGGTTTGTCGGTGGCGCCCAATTTGGTGGGGTGGGCGTTCAGCCATTGGCAGGCCAGGTGCTGCAGCTCCGCATCCTTCCAGGCGCCGCTGATGAGCGTGACGCCGAACGGCAGGCCGTCGTCCCGGAAGCCGGCGGGCACGGCCAGGGCGCTCATGTCCGCCAGGTTCACGAAGTTGGTATAGGTGCCCAGCTGGCTGTTCAGGGTTACCGGGTCGGCGTTCACCGCCTCAATGGTGGGCGCCGTTGGCGCCGTAGGCACCAGCAGGGCGTCGATATCGGCCAGTAGCGCGTCGATCTCCCGTTGCAGTTCTTCCTTGCGGTACTGGGCCTTGAAGGTATCGGTGGCGCTGAACTTTCCGGCGTTGCCGATAATGCCTTTCACCACCGGGTTCATCTCCCCGGCGTGGCTGGCCATGAATGCTTCCACGGCGGCGTGGCGCTCAGCCACCCAGGGGCCTTCATAGAGCAGAGCGGCCAGTTCCAGCATGGGGCTGAAATCCAGCGGTACCAGTTCCACATCCAGTCCGCGCCACTGGCTGACGGCGGTGTTCCAGGCCGCTTCCGACTGCTGGTCGCCAAACCATTGCGGGTGCTCGGGAATGGCGAGCCGTTTGATCGGGCCGGGTCGACGCAGGGCGGGGCCGTCCAGCGGCAGGGCGTAGGGCGCTTTGCGGGAGAAGGCATCTCCGGCGTCGAAACCCGCCATGGCTTCCGATACCAGCCCGGCGTCGTTCACCGTAAGCGCAAAGATGGATGCGCAATCCAGGGAGCGACAGGCCGGCACCACGCCGCGAATGCTGAACAGGCCCTTGGTCGGCTTCAGGCCGACCAGGTTGTTCAGGCCTGCCGGCACCCGGCCGGAGCCGGCGGTGTCGGTGCCCAGGGAAAACGGCACCAGGCCCCGGGCCACTACCGACGCAGAGCCGGAACTGGAGCCGCCGCTGACCACCTCCGGCTTGAAGCTGTTGGGCACCGCGCCATAGGGCGAGCGGGTGCCGACCAGGCCGGTGGCGAACTGGTCCAGATTGGTCTTGCCGATCACCACCGCGCCGGCGGCTTTCAGGCGGGTGATCACCTCGGCGTCCTGTTCCGGGGTGTAGGCAAAGGCCGGGCAGGCGGCGGTGGTTTTGAAGCCCACGGCATCGATGTTGTCCTTGGCGGCGAATGGAACGCCATAAAGAGGCAGTGCACTTTTGTCGCCACCCGCGGCTTCCAGAGTCTGGTCCAGGTGTGCCAGTGCGCGGCTGAGGCCATCGCCGTCGAGCAGGGAGATCCAGGCGGCATCCTCAGTATCCAGCCCGCTCAGCAGTTCGCCCAGCAGTGCTGCCGGCGATGCGCCCTCTCTGTAGGCGTTCTGCCAGTCCTTGATGGTCCATCCGAGTGTTGAAGGCATTGGTTGTCCTCATGTGCAATTCATCTTGTATACATGTGGAATGGCAATGCCTGTGCCATTTGCGGATTTTTCTTGATTAACATGTAAAAACAGAGGGTTATGGTTTTTGTGCGTGAGGTCGCGCTGGCGAGGGCTGCCCAATGCCGGTGCGGGCGCACCAAAACTGGTCTGTAAAACAGGGGCTTGGCGGGGTGTAAGCAGGTGCCGGGTGGGGTTCTGTCTGCTTGTATACTAGTTAAATGATTGTTTTAGCTGGATTTGCAGGGAATGTGGAACAGCAGATGCAGAGGCTCCGGTGCGTTTCATGACGAACTGCACGCTTCAACACACGACTCAAGGCAAGACCCAACTCAAGAAAAGGACGCACGACATGAGCTTCAAAAAACACGTGAAACTGGGCCTCTCTGCACTCGCACTTTCCATCTCCTTTAATTCCGTGGCAGCGGAAGACCCCATCAAGGTGGGCATTCTGCACAGCCTCTCCGGCACCATGGCCATCAGTGAAACCGTACTCAAAGACACTGTTGAAATGCTGATCGAGCAGCAGAACGCCAAGGGTGGCGTGCTCGGTCGCCAGCTCGAGGCCGTGGTGGTTGACCCCGCCTCCAACTGGCCGCTGTTCGCGGAAAAGGCCCGGGAGCTGCTGGCCCAGGAAAAAGTGGACGTGATTTTCGGCAACTGGACCTCCGTTTCCCGCAAATCGGTACTGCCGGTGGTGGAAGAGCTGAACGGCCTGCTGTTCTACCCGGTGCAGTACGAGGGTGAGGAATCCTCCGAGAACGTGTTCTACACCGGCGCGGCGCCCAACCAGCAGGCGATTCCGGCGGTGAACTACCTGATGAACGAAATCGGCGTGGAGCGCTGGGTGCTGGCGGGCACGGATTACGTGTACCCGCGCACCACCAACAAGATCCTTGAGACCTACCTGATGGACAAAGGCGTGGCCAAGGAAGACATCATGATCAACTACACCCCGTTTGGTCATTCCGACTGGCAGAA
The DNA here is from genome assembly GCF_055755345.1 of Marinobacter sp. E2. Classification (NCBI taxonomy): domain Bacteria; kingdom Pseudomonadati; phylum Pseudomonadota; class Gammaproteobacteria; order Pseudomonadales; family Marinobacteraceae; genus Marinobacter; species Marinobacter sp. E2. The sequence goes on along the minus strand of NZ_CM146911.1, from coordinate 2,996,157 downwards.
TATTGTCTCCGACATCAAGCGCTTCGGCTCCGCCGGCAAGAAGACCGCCGTGGTGTCCACCATCAACGGCGATGCCAACGTGCCGTTCTACCGCGAGCTGGGCAACCAGGGCATTTCAGCCGCCGACATCCCGGTGGTGGCCTTCTCCGTGGGTGAGCAGGAACTCTCCGGCATCGACACCGCGCCGCTGGTGGGCCACCTGGCCGCCTGGAACTACTTCATGAGCGTGGATAACGACGCCAACTACGCCTTCATCGACCAGTGGATCGAGTACACCGGCAAGGAAGACGCCGTAACCAACGACCCGATGGAAGCCCACTACATCGGCTTCAACATGTACGTTGAGGCGGTGAAGAAAGCCGGCACCACCGACGTGGACGCGGTGAAAGACGCCATCATCGGCGTAACCGTGCCCAACCTCACCGGCGGCTACGCCACCATGATGCCCAACCACCACATCACCAAGCCGGTGCTGATTGGCGAGATCCAGGACAACGGCCAGTTCTCCGTGGTGTGGGAAACCCCGGCCACCGTGGCGGGCGATGCCTGGTCTGACTTCCTGCCGGGTTCCCGCGACATGATCGCCGACTGGCGCAAGCCGCTGTTCTGCGGAACCTTCAACACCGCCACCGGCACTTGCGGCGCCTCTGCCGGCGAAATGGCGATGGAAGCCGAGTAAGGCTCAAGCGGCCTCGCCATATTGGACGAGCGCCAAGGACAGCCGGGGGTGAGAGTTTCGCCCCCGGCTGTCACCCTGCACCACGCTTTCAACCAACAGGACATTCTCATGAGCATCTGCCGATCGCTCACATTGCTGCTGATGGCGGCGTTATCCCTGCTCTCGCTCCCGGCGGCGGCGCAGGACACCGATCCTGGCAAAGCCCTTCTGATCAACCTGGCCGAGGCACCGGCCAACAAAGTGGAAGAGGCGGTAAATGCTATTGTCAGCAGCGGCGACGAACGGGCCAGGGGCTGGCTCGAAGCCTACGGGGCTAACCGTCTGAGCCGGGTAAAAGACACCGGGCAGGTGGTGCTGGTATTGAACAATCGGGGCCGGGACTGGGAAATTGCCGACCCACTCACTGGTGAAAACCTGGGCGAAATGTCCCGCCGTGAGCTGGACAGAGTGGCCATTAACAACCGCATCCGGGGCCAGCTTGAGGGCATATTGGCCATGCTGGACCTGAACGCCAAAGACCCGGACGTGCGTGAAGCCTCCGCCCGGGACATGATGGGCAAGGTGGACGCCTCCCTGGTGGCGCCGCTGGAAGCACGGCTTGAGGTGGAAGACAACGCCGCCGTGCGCAACCGAATTCAAGAGGCCCTGGCCATTTACCGGGTGGGCGAGGGCAACCTGGAGGCCGTGGACGTGCTGGCCGGCAGCCTGCACCCGCGCGCCCGGGCTGCCCTGAACGAGGCCGTGCGAGGTGACAACGAAGCACTGGCCAACCGGGCGGCCAAGGCCCTGGAAAGCATCGAACAGAAACTGAAACTCAACCGCGCCGCCGAGACCCTCTACTTCGGGCTCTCCCTGGGTTCGGTGCTGGTTCTCGCCGCCATCGGCCTGGCCATCACCTTCGGCGTGATGGGCGTGATCAACATGGCCCACGGTGAACTGATCATGCTCGGCGCCTACACCACCTGGGGCATGCAGCAACTCTTGCCCGGCCAGCCCGGCCTGGCGCTGATTCTCTCGATACCCGCCGGCTTCCTGGTTGCCGCCACCGCCGGCATCATCATCGAACGCAGCGTGATCCAGTACCTGAAAGGCCGGCCCCTGGAAACCCTGCTGGCCACCTTCGGCATCAGCCTGATCCTGCAGCAGCTGGTGCGCACGGTGATCTCCCCACAGAACCGCACGGTGGTAACGCCGGACTGGATGAGTGGCTCACTGGTGATCAACGACGCCCTATCGCTCACGTTGAACCGCCTTTATGTGCTGGCCTTCGCCCTGATTGTCTTCACTGGCCTGATGCTGATCATGCGCAAGACCCGCCTGGGCCTGGAAGTGCGCGCCGTGACCCAGAATCGCGCCATGGCCCGCTCCATGGGCATCCGCGCCACCCGTGTGGACATTATGACCTTTGCCCTCGGCTCCGGCGTTGCCGGACTGGCCGGGGTGGCGCTCTCCCAGCTCACTAACGTGGGCCCGAACCTGGGCCAGAACTACATCATTGATTCCTTCATGGTGGTGGTATTCGGTGGCGTGGGTAACCTCTGGGGCACGCTCATTGCCGGGCTTTCCCTGGGCACCATCAACCAGCTGCTCGAACCTTGGGCCGGTGCCGTACTCGCCAAGATCATCGTGCTGGTGTTCATCATCCTGTTTATCCAGAAACGGCCGAAGGGATTGTTCCCGCAAAAAGGCCGGGCTGCGGAGGGCTAGGGTGTCCCGTCTAGCCAATTCTTTAATCCACTGCGAGGCGCAAGCGCCTCGCCCTTCGGGAGCCTCTGAACGCCTTGATAGCCGCGTTGCAGCGCCTCGATTTGGAACCACCAAACCTTCGCCACTGCGCCTTGCTCTCAAGGCGTTCAGAGGCTCAGTGAATCAAATAATTAGCCAGAAGGGACACCAGTTATGTGGCTAACAAGACCCTTACAAGAGAGATCCACGCAAATTTTCCTGGGTGTGTTGTGTGCGGCGCTGGTGTTGGTCACTGTGCTGCACCTGTTTATGCCCCAGGGCCACCCGCTACATGTCAGCGCCTTTACCGTCACCCTGCTCGGCAAATACCTGTGCTACGCCCTGCTGGCGGTGGCGGTAGACCTGGTGTGGGGTTACCTCGGTATCCTCAGCCTGGGCCACGGCGCCTTCTTTGCCCTCGGCGGCTACGCCATGGGCATGTACCTGATGCGCCAGATTGGCGACCGGGGCGTGTATGGCGATCCCATCCTGCCGGACTTCATGGTGTTCCTGAACTGGCAGGAGCTGCCCTGGTTCTGGCACGGCTTCGACATGGCCTGGTTTGCCTTCCTCATGGTGCTGCTGGCCCCGGGCCTGCTGGCCCTGGTGTTCGGCTTCCTGGCCTTCCGCTCACGGGTGACCGGGGTGTACCTCTCCATCATCACCCAGGCGCTGACCTTCGCCCTGATGCTGGCCTTCTTCCGCAACGAGATGGGCTTTGGCGGCAACAACGGGCTGACCGACTTCAAGGACATCCTCGGCTTCAACCTGCGCACCGACGCCACCCGACTCGGGCTATTCATCGCCACCGGCATTGCCCTGGCCATCGGCTATGTGATTTGCCGGGGCATTGTGACCAGCAAACTGGGCCGGGTGAGCGTGGCCTGCCGGGATGCCGAGGCCCGCACCCGCTTTCTGGGCTACCGGGTGGAGCGGGTGCAGCTGTTCGTGTTCGTGGTCTCCGCCATGCTGGCGGGTGTGGCCGGGGCGCTGTATGTGCCTCAGGTAGGCATCATCAACCCCAGCGAATTCTCGCCGCTGTTCTCCATCGAGATCGTGGTGTGGGTGGCCCTGGGTGGCCGGGCAACGCTCTACGGTGCGGTGATCGGCGCCATCCTGGTGAACTACGCCAAAACGGTGTTTACCGGCATCATGCCGGACGCCTGGCTGTTCGCCCTCGGCGGCCTGTTTGTGCTGGTGACCGTGTTCCTGCCCAAGGGCATTGCAGGGCTGCTGCAGAAACGCCGCAAAGCCAGAACCGATAACGACACACCCACCGGGCAGGAGGCCACCGCATGAGCATTTTTCAGGAACTGGCCGACCGCGAACACGTGTTCGAGTTTCTCACCCAGGTGCAATCGCCGGTGGACGTGCGCCATGGCCCCATCCTGTACCTGGAAGACGTGAACGTGAGCTTCGACGGCTTCAAGGCCATCAACAACCTCAACCTCACCATCGACGACGGCGAGCTCCGCTGCATCATCGGCCCCAACGGCGCGGGCAAAACCACCATGATGGACATCATCACCGGTAAAACCCGGCCAGACACCGGCTCTGTGTGGTTCGGTAGCCGCCACAACCTGCTCACCATGAACGAGCCGGACATCGCCTCCCTGGGCATCGGCCGCAAGTTCCAGAAACCCACCGTATTCGAAGCCCTCACCGTGTTCGAAAACCTGGAACTGGCCATGGCGGCAGACAAGCGCGTGTTTCCCACGCTCACCGCCATCATGAAACCTGAGTACCGGGACCGCATCGACGAGGTGCTGGAAATGATCGGCCTGAAAGACCTGCGGGACCGCCTGGCCGGCATCCTCTCCCACGGCCAGAAGCAGTGGCTGGAAATCGGCATGCTGCTGATGCAGAAGCCGCGCCTGTTGCTGGTGGACGAACCGGTAGCGGGCATGACCGAACAGGAAATGGAACGCACCGCCGAACTGCTCACCAGCCTGGCCGGCAAACAGTCGGTGGTGGTGGTGGAGCACGACATGGGCTTCGTGCGCTCCATCGCAAGAAAAGTGACCGTGCTGCACCAGGGCAGCGTGCTGGCCGAAGGCACCATGGACCAGGTCTCCAACGACCCGGAAGTGATCAAGGTTTACCTGGGAGAGGAGGCGTAATGCTGAAGATCCAGAAGCTCAACCAGTTCTATGGCGAAAGCCACACCCTCTGGGATCTCGACCTGGACGTACCCCAGGGCCAGTGCACCTGCGTAATGGGCCGCAACGGCGTGGGCAAGACCACCCTGATGAAATGCATCATGGGCGAGGAAACCACCAAAAGCGGCAGCATCGAATTCGCCGGGGATGTGGAACTCACCAAAAAGAAAGTGGAAGACCGCTCCCGCCTAGGCATCGGCTACGTGCCCCAGGGCCGGCAAATCTTCCCCCTGCTGACCGTGGAAGAAAACCTCCGCACCGGCCTGGCCGTGCGCCAGGACGGCAGCAAGAAAATCCCCGAGCGGGTGTATGAGCTGTTCCCGGTGCTGAAGGAAATGCGACACCGTAGAGGCGGCGACCTCTCCGGCGGGCAGCAACAGCAACTGGCCATTGGTCGGGCGCTGGTGATTGAACCCCGCCTCCTCATTCTCGACGAGCCGGGGGAGGGGATTCAGCCGAACATTGTGGCGCAGATTGGGGAGGTTATTCGCAGGCTGATTGAGGAGGATGGACTCACCGTTCTCTTGGTTGAGCAGAAGTTGCCGTTTGCGAGGAAGTATGCGGATCGGTTTGCGATTTTGGATCGGGGGAGGCGGGTTGCTGAGGGTCGAATTTCGGAGTTATCAGATGCGCTGATCAAAAGGCATTTGACTGTATGAGTCTACGAGTTTGCTGGGCCTTATTACCGTAGTTTTGACATTCTTCTGTTGTATAAATAGTCTGATTGCTCCTAGAAACGGAATTTAAGGTCGTCATGACTAACCCAGTAGTAATAAAAAAAGGGCTGAAAATCGGCGAGCTAGATGCTGAAGCGGACTCGGATCTGCTGGGCAGATGCTTTATTGACAGCGGATACTTAAACGATCTGTTGGACGTTACCTCTCCACGATCAATCGTACTGGGCCGGACGGGATCAGGTAAAAGCGCCCTATTATACAAAGTGTCTGATGAGTGTGAGCACTCGTGTTTCTTGGATCCAAATGATATATCTATCAGGTTTCTAGAGCATTCAAATATTATTCAATTCTTTAATGAATTAGGCGTCAGGCTTGATCTTTTTTATAGAATACTCTGGCGTCACATTTTGACGGTAGAATTGTTGAAGCTGCGATATTCAATTAAGAGTGAACAAGATAATCAAGGTTTTTTGAGTCGAGTAAACCAATGGGTCCAGCGTGACTCCGTTAAGAAGCGTGCACTAGATTACTTTACAGAGTGGGGGGACCGATTTTGGCAAGAAACGGACGTCCAACTGCGAGAACTCACGGAAAAATTCACGAAAGAAGTTAAAGCAAGCTTGGGTTCTAAATATAGTGGAGTTGATATTTCCCTCGGCGGTGCAAGATCTCTATCTGAAGAAATGAAAACAGAAATAAAGTCACTTGCTACTCAAGTTGTGAGTGGTCTTCAGATAAAGAGATTAAATGAGGTTCTTGACCTACTTGCAGAAAATGCTTTCGAGGATAAGCAGAAGCAGTATTATATATTGATCGATAAGCTGGACGAGGACTGGGCGGAAACGGATACGCGATGCCGTTTTATTAGAGCTCTAATTGAGGAAACTAAATCTATGCGGAGGATTCCTCAAGTAAAGATAATAACCGCCTTGAGGAGAGATCTATTAGATCTTGTGTTTGATCGAACCAGGGACTCCGGTTTTCAAGAAGAAAAATATGATGCGTATCTCACTCCAATAGTATGGTCAAAGGATGACTTGAAGAATTTACTATATTCGCGTGTTAGAGAGGTTTATCGTAGACAATATACGTCAGAAAGTGTGGAATTCTCTGATGTGTTTCCGAAAACAGAAAAAAACGGTAGCGGGCAGGCGGACGACTACATTATTGAAAGAACTCTGCTTCGTCCTCGCGATGCAATTCAGTTTTCAAATGAGTGTTTCGCCGGCGCTGTCGACAGGCCAAGGATTTCGTGGCGAGCACTTCGTTCTGCAGAGGCAAAGTATTCTGTAAAAAGACTCAAGTCTCTCAAAGAGGAATGGGCGGAGTTTTACCCAGCATTAGAAGTGAGTGTTGAGTTGATAAGGGGTCTAATAACTCCATTTGGACGTTCTAATATTACAACTCAAAGGGTTCAGGAGGTTTCTCAGGAGCTTTGCGATCTTGATGTTGATGATGTATGTGTAAAGTTTGCTAAAAAACTCTATCAACCAAAGTCAGGAGTCACAGAGGCGGATTTCGTTTCGCAGGTTTTGATTTGTCTCTATCATTCAGGAGTTATTGGAATAAAAGTGAGCGCAAATGCTACCTTCCTGTGGTCACACATTGATCAGCCTCGAATTACAAGGAGTGAAGTAAGAAGAGCAAACCAAATTAAAGTTCATAAGATGCTAAGGCATGCCTTAGAGATAAAAGATAAAGATTTGGCGAAGTCTTTCGTCGTTTGAGACCCTGAATAAGCGTTCATTGCATTTGACCTCACTTTTACCACCAGTTTCGGGAAATACACCGGAAAACCGGGGGGCGAAGAACTGGGACAAGTTAGTTTTGGGCTTCGCCTTTCATTTCCACTGTCGGTAACACCCATTTATCGACGGGCCTTAACGTCATTGTAAACACCCTTTTTTAGTTGCACGACCTCTGCGGACTCGTCGATGTTAAGATCGGGTTCCAAATCATTACCCCGCTTGGTGACGCGGTTTGATACTGATTTTTAAAAAAAGCAACGTGTATAATCCATATTCTATGAGCTGATCTGGCTATAGATAATCAATTGTTACTAGTATTCTCAGGGCTGTCTGTCCAAAGTCAGTCTAGCGACGATTTGATCCATTTCAATATCGTTGAAATAGTCTTCAGAATTTATTTCATATTCTGGCTGGTGACTCCAAGGAAGTACAACATCTTTTTCCTTTGTGAACCAAGGAGCATAATCAATTTTTGCATAGTCCCCACTCTGTCCCTCACTGTTGAGGTTGGCCATTACTAAAACCACACTAAAAATTTTAGATCCGGGATAAGTTTGTTCTAAGTAGTTTCTGACTGCCTGAATAGTTCTTCCGCTTCTCGTGACATCGTCAATGATCGCTATTGGCCCGTCTATTTGTCTTTGCTCACAAATGATTTTTTCAAAGTCTACTCTGTAATCACATTTCACGATATATTTTTCATGCAGGTTCATTCTATGCGCCAAATAGGTTGCAAGGAAGCTGCCGCCTTTATTTATACCAAATAGATATGGCGTTGACTTTTCTATCCTGCCAATCGATTTTAGCAGGAATTCTATATTTGCAAGCCCAATCTCTGATGCTGCATGGGTTAAGTTTCCGCCATGCTCTAACTCTCTAGTTCTCAGATCCCAAGTGTTTGATAGTAGATCTATTAAGTAAGTATCATTGTTTTCTTTGTCAATGTCATTGTTTAGAAGTAGATCTTTGAATTTATTGTTTAGAATGTTTATTTTTTTCTCTGTACCTATCAATTGCAACAAATATTTCTGTTCATTTAATATATAGGTTAGGTTTTTTGTGTCAGAGTGAAGCGAAGTGTTTTCTTGAGATAATCTTTCGATTTTTTTTTCTAGGTTATCGATCTTTTCAATTATTTTTTCATCTGTAATCTTTGCTGTGAGCATTGTCTTTAATAGATTTTTGATTCTCGATACTGGCATGAAGAATTCCGCAACCGCGTCGCGTGCAATTTCTTTTTCTTGCTTTCTTAAAGTTGTCATTACAATTCACTCCAAGTAGTAGTGAAAGTGCGCCATAAAAAACGTCCGAATAGAATTAAGTCGACAACAAAAATGGCGTATTCAGCTATCTTTAAACCAACTATTACGACAACGTCAACATTGTTGGTTTCTAAAAATTTAACGAAAAAACTGAGGCCGACGGCAGCACCTGCAATAATCGAAAAAATTACAATTCCTGTCAGCGTTTCGACTAAAAACTTTCTTGGTGCGCTAACAGTTCCTTCCGAGCTTGCATCTCCTGACATGATCGCCTCAATTTGAGTTGTTTTTTGAGCTTGGGCCTCTTGTAGCCTACTCTACTGAATAAAATTTGACCAACTTTGTCTGCGCGGGTCTTTTGGGAACCATGCATCGGAATTCTGTGCGTTATGGGAGAACTTAGACGGACCTATTTTTCCAATACTATGTCTTCACCTCGAGATTTTGACTCATTTTCAGCTTTTGAAATTTTAGGCGGGGGGGGCGTCCAAGCCTTCAATAACTGTCCAGCCTCCTGATAAAAGTGCGGAACCGCTTTCTCCAACTCCTCAACAAACACCTTCCGCCCACTGAACTTTCCCGCAAGATCCACCTCATAAACAACCTCCAGCGTCGTCGCGGCAGTATTCGAGGTATCCGATTCCAGCAACTCCGGCGAATCACGTAAGTCTTTTAGTGCTTGGTAGGTTGTTTCTGCTTTGCCAGGCCTGGTGGCACGGATGAAGAACCCAGCGGGTTCTGTCTTCTTCAGTTGTCGCAGGAGCCAGTTCACCCTGGCTTTGGTGCTCTGTTTGTCCTTCGGTGCCGCCAGGCGCATTGAGCAGTAGATCATCCGCCGCTGCAGGTCTGCGGTTACTTCCAGGTCCGCCGCTGCGTTAATGATGTTGAGCGTGCAGTGCAGGGCGGGTGTTTTGCAGAATGCTTCTGCGTCATCCTTCAGTCGTTTGGCAGGGTCAAGGCGATGTTCATTTTTCAGTTTCAGTGAAACGTCGCTGCCGGTAAGGCGGGACATGATCAGGCAAAGGTCCCGTTGCTCCTGATGCCAGGCGGCGATGGTGTTCTGTACCTCATCACTGGTTTTGGCGAGCGGAGCGTTGCTTTTCACCTTATTAACGACATCCTTCCACTCGGCGTTCATCTGGTCGAAATGGGTGATGCCGGAGCGGTCGCTTTCCAGGTATCGCAGTATTTCACTGAGGATGAATACCTGATCTTCATCGTCCACACTCTCGTTCTTGAGTAACAACTGGCACTGGGTGCGGATGAAGGCCCAGGACCAATGATAGAGCGCAACCGTTTTGGTGGCGTTTTTCGGAAGCTTCACTGGATGATGCGTTGGTAGCGCAGCAAACTGATTGGTGATCGTTATTACTGCATCCAGCTTGTGAGCTTTTGCTTGTTGCAAATAACGAGATACCTGTTCTTCGCCAATGGTGTCGTTGTTAACCTTGGCCTCTATCAACGCTCGCCACTCACGTCGACCTGTGCGAAGGATTAACAGGCCATCCGGTCGATCCTTCAGTTTGACCGCCTTTTTGTCCTCGTTCTGAAAAACGGGCTCAGTCCAGGCTTCCAGGCTGGCATTCGTCCCAACGCGCACGTTGAGCGATTTCAGCAACGCCTGTCTAAGCTCAAGTATGGAGCGAAGTCCGGCGAGAATAATGGAGACCGATTTCTGTTCTCTGGCGCTATCGGCGGCTATTGGAATGAGTCGGGCAGGTTCGCCGCCGGTGAGGAAGTCAGGACGGTTTGTCACAGCTAGCTCCATGCTTTTCTTAGATTTAGTTTCCTACCTAAGAATAGCAGTGATTTTCTATTCCGCCCTTTTGAGACAGTAAGAGTTTGTAGTTTTCACCATCTGCGGTCGAATGACCTCATGGAACGCTTCAGGCAGTACTCACAAAAACGATGTTTATCGATTTTCCCCCACAGATTAAAAACAGTTGAGCAGTGGAGAAAAGCATAGATAATGCCGAGGCTTTGCCTTCACTATTTGAAGGAAGGCATTTCTTTGTTTCCTTGGAGAGAGGCTGAATGAAGGTTGGTAACCTCATCAAAGTGTTAAATTTATTTCGGGAGAAGGAGGAGGATATTCCCATTGGCACAATCCTCTCTTTTCTCTATCTCATGGATCATGGAGAGGCGACTGTAAGTAACATTGATAGCTACTTCGGGCTCGGGAAGTCGCGTTCATCTCGTAACATGAGAAACCTAACGAACAGGGCGAGGCCAGGAAAAGCTGGAATTGACGTCGCTTCGTGTGAACCGGATCCGAACGACTTTAGAGTGGCGATTTTTCGGCTGAACGAAGATGGGCAAAAGCTGGCAAAGAGAGTGAGAGAATTGCTTTCTGAAGACGGCGTAGAGTTGTAACGATAAAAAACCGGGACAGATCTACTATTGCGTTTATTTGGGTAAGCTGTCCCGCTTCCCCGGAGACATTCCCTTCTCCCACTCAGACTCATCGCCCGGCGCTGGCAAAAACCGCCCAAACTCGATCATCTGGGTGGCCGGAATGTCCTGCAGATAGATCCAGACATCTTCAGCTGTGATGTCCACGATTTTGGCGATTTCTTGCAGCATCTGGCTCATCAGGGCCTGTTTGATCTCGATGCTCCTGCCCTCCCGCACCAGGCCGTGCACATACACCTGAGGCGCGGTGTTCACTCTGCCACCCACAAAGTGGTCGCCCTCATCGGCCGCAGAAAACAGAACCTGGGCGAAGAACCGGGGAGCGCCGGTTTGGGCATTATGGGCCGCTGTGATGGCTTCGGCGATCTGTGATTTCTGCTGCGGCGACAGAGACAGATTCGCGACCGTGACGGTGTAAGTGGGCATGGGAAACTCCTGCCAGGGGTTGTACGTTTGCACTGGATATCGCCACTATGGGATTGAGGCGGGCTTGTTTCACTATAGCAACGCTTATCTGCCTGGCCCCGGCGATTTACGCTGCCGATCACGGTAGAGCGGTTGTAGGTGAGTGAAGACGGTGTGGTTTGCAAAAATAGATCTGTCCCGGTTTTCCGGTTGTGTGACTGTAGCCCGACGTCTGAAAACAACAGAAATGGACCTGGAGTCCTCTATGAAACCCGCCCAACACCGCGGCAGTTCTCTTTCCAGCCCTGATTTTGCGCGCCTGCAGGGTGTCTGGCGTTCCCAGGGTTACGGCACTGTGTTGCTGATTGAGGAAGATGGGTACACCCTTTTTGAAGAAACCAGCATCAGCTGCCTGAAGATTCATGCGGGCAGTATTGAAGAACTTGGCCACTATTACGATGACTTGGCGGTATCCCCGGGTGGCCAGGCGTTCAGTGCCCATCGGGTAACTGGAGTAGCACGCATCAGATTCCGTCGCCTGAAAGGATTGCCAGCCACTGTCACTGAAAGTCAGAGGCACAAGGCAAAGGATCCGCGATACAACTTTGACGTTTTCTGGCGAACCTTTCACGAGCAATACGCCCTGTTTGAACTCAAGGGTGTGGCCTGGGACCAGGCGCATCAGCACTATCTTCCCCAGATTAACGCGAACCCATCACAGGAAACGCTCTTTGCCATCATGGTTGCGATGCTACGGCCCCTGAGGGATGGCCATATTCGTCTGCATTCACCCTTGGGGCATTACAGGGCAGGTGCCGAGCCGGCGCTCTTCAGGCGGCTGACACGGGAACTTGAAGATGCCAATGATGACCGGGAGCTCACCAGCTACCTGGGCGATCTCAACGAGTCGGCGCGTGACGTGATCCATGAGGATTATCTTTCAGGCACCGTGAGCCATGGCGGCAACCGGCTGGTGGAGTGGGGGCGCCTTAATGACCTCATCGGTTACCTGAACATCCGGGCCATGGCCGGGCAAAGCGGCAAGTCAGGCGAACCGGCTGCGGATCTCGATGCGGTGGATCGTGTGATGAAGCGGGTGCTGGCAGAGGTTGGCGAGCTGCCCAATCTGGTGATCGATCTTCGCAATAATGGTGGAGGGTACGATGGCGTCGCACTGCGCTTTGCAGCGTACCTGATGGATCGCAAACGGCTGGCGTTCACCAAGTCAGCCCGCCATGGCAATGGATTCACCGGAAAGCAGTCTGTCTATGTCACGCCTGCCCGTGAGACATACCAGGGCAACCTGTTTGTCCTGACCAGCGAGCTAACGGCCAGTGCCGCAGAAATCTTCGTGCTCTCATTGCTGCAGCATCCCCGTCTCACGCTTATTGGAGAGCCTACCCAGGGCATCCTTTCCGACACGCTAGAGCGCCATCTGCCAAATGGCTGGCACCTGACCTTGTCCAATGAAATCTACCGGGCCTACGACGGTGAGATATACGAAGATGTCGGCATCCCGCCGCACATCCGTCTCAAGTACCTTGGCCGAAAAGGGCGCGAGGAAGGCAAAGACCCGATGCTGGAGCGGGTAATGTCGAAAACATCTATCAAACAAGAGCTATCAAGCAATCATGACGAGAAAGACATTAGGTTTAACCGGAAAACGCAATAAAGACGCTAAGCCAGTGGCTGAGGAAGCCGAAGCCAAGGTTGAGGCTGAAGGTGAGGCTGATCCACAGAAACGTTTTCTGAATGCTGTGGCAATCAATCCGGCGCCGGGGATTCGCCTGGAGTCGGGTTCCGAACAGCTCACGGTGCGCGCGATGGATTTGATCACGCCGATTGGAATGGGGCAGCGGGGATTGATCGTTGCACCGCCGGGGTCTGGGAAATCGACGGTTTTAAAACACATTTGCCAGGCGGTGGGGAAGGCGTATCCCGAGATTAAACTTTACGCGTTATTGGTAGATGAGCGACCTGAGGAGGTCACTGATTTCAGGCGTAGCGTCCCGGCTGAGGTACACGCTTCTTCTTCGGATGAGAGCTATGCGCATCACGTTCGCGTTGCTGATGAACTGCTTGATCTCGCCCGCCAACAAGCCGGCGAGGGTCACAACGTGATGATTGTGATTGATTCTCTCACGAGGCTTTCGCGTGTGCACAATGCGGAGCGCAAGAGCAGCGGTCGCACTATGTCGGGCGGGGTGGATGCCCGAGCGATGGAGATCCCGCGAAGGTTGTTTGGCTCTGCGCGAAACCTTGAGAATGGCGGCTCGCTGACCATTCTGGCAACCGTTCTGGTGGATACCGGCAGCCGTATGGACCAGGTTATCTTTGAGGAATTCAAGGGCACGGGGAACATGGAGCTGGTTTTATCGAGAGAGGTTGCGAATCAGCGAATCTTTCCCGCGCTGGATATTTCGAAAAGCAGCACACGCCGTGAAGAGCTGCTGTTGGATCCAAAAGACTTAGACAAGATAAGAGCATTGCGCCGGGCCCTTGGCGGTCTCAAGCCGCTGGAGGGCACAAAAAGGCTGGTTGAGCTGCTCGAGAAGTACCCCACAAATGCCGAGCTTCTGAAAAACATCCCCGTCAAGGGTGGTTTCGAGAACATCGTCAAGATCGGCTAGAGCAGCTTCTGTGAGAATGACCTTCCATGGTTTCATTTCCATGAATTCCCTGTCTAGGAGTTGGACGACGTTAACACCCGATCAATAATCCCACACAACGCATCCAATCCATCCGTCAGCGCGGCCGGCCCCGGCTGAAGAATCAGCGGTGATTTGATCTCATACAGGTGGTTGTTCGCCACGGCTGGAATATCCCGCCAGCCGGGCCGAGCGGCGACTTGCTCCGGGCGGAATTTACGCCCGCACCAGGAGCCGATGATGATGTCTGGTTTGCGCTGGATGACGTCTTCGGGGTTCTCGATGATGCGCTCCCGGGCACCGGGCTCGGCTGCCCGTTCCGGAAAGATATCCTCGCCACCGGCAATGCCGATCAGCTCCGACACCCAGCCAATTCCGGTGATCATTGGGTCGCCCCATTCCTCGAAGTAGACCCGGGGGCGATTGGGCGCCGCTCTTTCCGCTCTGATTCCTTCAATCCTGTCGGATAGCGCCTGGGCGTAGGCGTCGGTTTGGTCCGTGAGGCCCAGTATGCCGCCGAGGGTTCGGATCATCGAAAGGATGCCCGCGACGGTGCGTTGATTGAAGATGTGCACGGCCACGCCGCTGCGCACCAGCTCGGCTGCGATGTCGGCCTGCATGTCTGAGAACCCCACCACCAGGTCTGGCTTCAGTTCCAGGATTTTCCCGATCTTGGCGGAGGTGAAGGCAGAGACCTTGGGCTTTTCCTTCCGTGCTCTTTCGGGCCTGACGGTGAAGCCGGATATACCGACGATGCGATCCTCAGCGCCAATGGCGTAGAGGGTCTCTGTGGTTTCTTCGGTTAGGCAGACAATTCGCTGGGGATAATTCATCGGGGCACTATAACTCTGAAGCGGAGGATTTGCGCGTTGGGATGTTATTGGTAGGCCCTGACATCATCCCCAAGCGCAATCTCCCCCGCCTCAACCACCCGCGCTGTGATGCCTCCATGCCCCCGCATGGCGTTGTAACCACCAGGCCCAAGCGCGGTCTCCATCTTGCTGCATGGGTGGCAAAGGCCGGTGTATTCCAGCACCACGCTGCCAATTCGGAATTGCTTGCCCTTCAGCGCCAGCAGGTTCAGGCCAGACACCACAATATTGCGCCGGAAAACCTCCGGTGAGATGGCCTCGCGGTGAAGGCAGGAGGCAATGGCGCTCAGGTGCTCCTGCTGGATCAGGGTGACCTGCCGTTTGCTGGTTTCTCGACCCTTGAACCGGTCGCCCTCAAGGCCCTTGCCAGTGTTTACCGCTACGCTCTTGAGCACCTGCATGGGCTCACCGCGTGCGGGGCGGATGCCAATCCATTCCACGCGGCCGCATTGGGGAAGGGTGTCCAGAAGGGTTTGAAGTGGGGTTGGTTCAGGCATTGGCTCTCGCTCGTCTACCGAGGCGAAACAACTCCGCCCTCCGATAGTCACGAAGGTACCAAAAAATCGGAGAAAACCCATTCTTTTGGCCAGGCGTCGGCGTACTGTTGTCGCCAATTCGTCATAAGAGGAGAGGCTATGTCTGGCATGCATGTCGAGAGGGTATTTGGAGAGGGAATTCCAGACCCATTTTGGGTATAAATGTACCTAGACTGGGTATTTTTGAGTTTGTATGGGAAATCAACAGCTTTCGAAGCAACTGGTAATGGCGGAAGAGGTTTTCCCCACGACTCGGCAAAAGGTTTTCATGCTTTTCTTCTCTTGAAGCGACTTCAAAAGCCGTGTTGTGAGACCGCCATCTTTCCTTACCGGGGTCCTGGATGGGCCTTACATCCTACTTAAAGGGAATTTGGATGAACTCGGAATCTCTCGACAATCTTGTCAAGCTTAATAAGCTCTATCGGGAGCCTCCCGATGTGGAAGAAATCAAAGGATTGATACGGTCTGTATTCTCCAGACCATGAAAAGCGTTCACTGTTAGGCCACCCGTCACAAGGAATCTAAAATGCGAAGGAAACGCACAACAGACTGGCCGCTGCTCTGGTCAGCGGTGACGGATCATGCCGGCTCCTTTTTCTTGCTCCTCAGCATGGGGCTGATATTCGCATCTGTCGGAGGCGGGGTTTTCTTTCTTGGCTTTGGTGAATGGGGGGCCATGTTATTCGGTGGATTCTTCGTGCTGATTGGCCTCGCTCTGTTTGTCTATTCTTTTGTAAGCGCCCACTCAAGCATCGGTTATTACTACGGCCTGGCCCTGTTGAGAAAGTACGGCATGGAAGTGGATGGCGTTCTGACTCGTAAAGAGGCGGAGTGCCAGTTGCACCAGGTTCTGGACAGTAACAACAGGGTGAACGGTGAGTATTACAGCTGCAATCTTCTTGTTGAATTCGATTACCAGTTCAACGGGCGCAACCACAGCGGGGCCTATTACCTGAACAAGGCGGATCTGTTCGATAAACTTCGCGAAGGGGATCGCTTGCCGTTGAAGGTGTTGCGGCTGGACCCTTCAGTCCACAAGGTTCGGGAGCGTCGGCTGGCCAATATGCTCAGGGGGCGTGAGCCCGAGAAGCCGTCTCAGATTCCTTCTGGAGCGGAGATTTCTCAGTTGGCGTGAGTGAAGTGCATTTTGCCGGCACCGCCAAAGCCAGCCTCCGGGATCTCGCACAAGAGTTCGACGGGATGAATGACGGGAAACGCGTGACTCTGCCGCACTGAACGCATTCCTTAACTTTCCGTAACCTGTTGAAATATAACGTTATCGTAACGGGTGGTGTTACTCGCACGTTTGGTACTCTCGAAGTGATGGCAAATCTGACAAGTGGCGGATGGGGCGATGGATACCGTGGTTTCCTGCCTGTCCCACGGAGCTGGTCAGATAACCTGAACCATGGGAGTTATGTCTATGAACATCAAATCACTGCTGGTTTTTTTGACGTTGAGTGCCACCTCATTGGGTGCTGTGGCCGATGACACCGCCGACGCAGCCCTGGGTGGCGGTATCGGTGGCGCGATTGGAGCTGCCATTGGCAATGAGGTAGGTGGCCGGGATGGTGCTATCCTCGGTGGTGCCGTCGGCGCGGCAACGGGAACCGCCATTACCACACGGGATCACGATAGAGACTACTATCGGGACCATGATCGCCGCCGCTACGACCATGACGATCACCGCTCGTACCGGAAGTCCCGCGGCCATTTCTGCCCGCCGGGGCAGGCGAAAAAGGGTAACTGCTGAATTGCGACGGGCCAGCGTGATTACGCTGGCCTCGTTCTGCTGCGGCTATCGAGAAACCACCCTCTACTCTAGGGCGCTAGTTAGCCGCAGCACTTCTTGAATTTGAGTCCACTACCGCAGCTGCAGGCGTCGTTTCGGGAGGGTGGCTTCACCGTTGTAACTGTCCCACCTTTGTTCAGGATAGCGGTGAGCTCGTTGATGGATTCAACAGCGCCCTCGCCGGTATCAACCGTAATCGTCGCGTGCAGCTTCGCCTCGGCCACCTGAGCCTCAATCTCCTGCTTGCGCGCCTCGCTGGTCACTACCAGCGTGAGCGGGTATTTCTTACTGCCGCTCTTCTGGCTGGCTTTGGTCTGAAATCCGCCATAGGCGGTGTGGTGCTGGCGGGCGTCCTGCCTGCCCTTGTAGAAAAATTTGTCTGACATGCTGAAATCCTGATGGGAAAATGCCCGAGCTGCTGCCGGGAGGAGTCTTTTAGCATGCTTGTGGGAACGGCGATATAGGCAGAACTATTTTTCAGGCGTTTCTCGGTTATGCTGGTTGGGCGTTCCTTCGCTCGGCGTTACAAGGTTCTACAAGGAGAAGTGCATTGAATCAGAAAGGATTACTCACCGCTTGGAATGACGCCAAGGGCTTTGGTTTTATTACGCCGGAAGGCGGTGGTGAACGGGTGTTTGCCCATATCAGCGGTTATGCCGGCCGGGGCCGGCCGGTTTCCAATCGCAAGGTTACCTACAGTATTGCCAAGGATGCTCAGGGCCGGTTGAGGGCAGGACGCTTTCAGTACGCCGGCGCAGCAAAGGTTGGCGCCAGCATGGCCACGGGGTTCTGGGTGGCGGCCGCTGCGGCGCTGTTGTTTCTCACCACTTTGGCGGGAATGTTCTACCAGGGGTATCTGCCGGTCTCGATTCTGGCTGCCTATGGCGGGGTGAGTCTCGTGTCATTCGTGATGTACTGGATCGACAAGCGGGCAGCGCAGCGGGGCGACCAACGCATTGCAGAGAACACGCTTCACCTGTTCGAGCTCTGTTGTGGATGGCCTGGCGCGCTGGTCGCCCAACAGGCATTCCGGCATAAAACGCGGAAGGTGAGCTATCAGTTTGTTTTCTGGTTGGCGGTTTTGTTCAACCTTGGCGCTCTCGGGTGGTTGCTTATGGCGCCCGAGGCAATGAGTTTGCGCCAGCAGTTGGGGTTTGATTTGGCGACCTCTTTGCAGCCGCTGATCTGGTGAAGGTACTGAGCGATGTTGATGGTCTTTGTGCTCGCCTTATTACTCGCGACCGTGCTCGTGCTCTGCGCCTGGCGGATGCTGGACCATAGAGCGGATCGGAATGCCATGCGCAAGCTTGAAGGCACACAGCCTGCGAGCCCGCCAATCTTTACCCCTGAGATGATCACCGACCTGCCAGAACCGGCAAGACGCTATTTTCTGTACACTATTCAGCCCGGCACACCGCTTCGTACGGTCGCCCGTCTCCGCATGGTCGGGCGCTTTGGTATGGGGAACCGGGAGAACCCGAATTATCTTGATTTCGAGGCCACCCAGGTGCTGGCTATGCCGTCCGGATTTGTCTGGAAGATGCGCGCGCGGCGGGGGCTGTTGCGGCTGTCTGGTTCCGACAGCCAGCGGTGGACACGGTTCTGGCTGATGGGGCTGCTGCCGATTGCCCGCTTCGGTGGCGATGCGGACCATACCCGTTCAGCGTTCGGCCGCTATGTGGCTGAGTCCGTCTTCTGGTCGCCGGCGGCGCTGCTGCCGGGCCCGGGTGTTACCTGGGAGGCGTTGGGAGCTGATCAGGCGCGGGTGACCGTGGACCATGGTGACCTGTCACAGTCGGTGGATCTCACGCTGTCGGCCCATGGCCAACCGCTACTGGTGTGTTTTCAGCGCTGGAGTAACGCCAATCCCGAGAAACAGCATCGGCTGCAGCCTTTTGGGGGCTATCTCTCCGAATTCCGTACCTTCGACGGTTTCCGCCTGCCAACCCACGTGGAGGCGGGCAACCACTTCGAGACAGACCAGTATTTTCCCTTTTTTGTGGCGAATGTGACGTCGGTCGAGTTTTGCTATTAACGTCCTCGAGAATGTGGCTTCAAGCCGTTTGCTGCCAAAAAGAGCGTCTGAGTCCGGCTATGCTGATGGTAGTGAACATCGACATTTCCGTGAACGGCCAGGGCGCCTGACGCCCTGTGCGGTCTCAGCCCTGAGGGAGAACATCGACGATGACGACAACGCTCACGGCGGACTACCTCGAAATGGCACTGCGGATCATCGTTGCACTGGTGGCCGGGGCGCTGGTTGGCTACGAGCGCACCTACCACGGCCGGCCCGCCGGCTTTCGTACCCACGCCCTGGTCTGCACCACTTCCAGCCTGCTGATGTTGGTAACGGTGTACGAAGCGCATTGGATGCAGTCGGTTGACGATATTATCCGGTTCGACCCCACGCGAATGGCGCAAGGCATCATGACCGGCATTGGCTTTCTCGGCGCCGGCGTGATCATGAAGGAAGGCCTGTCTGTGCGGGGGCTGACCACCTCTGCCTCTATCTGGATTACCGCGGCCATTGGCATTCTGGCCGGGGTCGGATTCTATTTTCCGCTGGCGTTATCCGTTGTCCTCGCCGTCAGTTTGCTGTCGCTGTTCCGGTGGATTGAGGCGCGTGTGCCCAGCCAGATCTACTACCGCTTCGATGTTCGGTTTGAGCGAGGCTCGGAAATGTCGGAAACGGAGTTGCGCACGTTATTGCGCGAGCATGGCTTCGACGTGGCCGACATGAGCTACCGACTGGACCAGGACGGCCGCGTGCTGCGCCATACCATGAGCGTGCGTACCACCGGCGAGCGGGCCGCCAGTACCCTGGCCAACCAGCTCGTGTCGCTGGATTCGGTGCTGGAGTTCCGGATTACGCCGACCGGCGGCTGAGATGCATTTGAGCGTTCTATACTGAAGAAAAGCTGAATGCTGCAGAGCGTTTTAGAGTGCAGCCAGTCAGGCAATGCTCGTAAGCCGGGAGTTGTTGATGGAGGAGAACTGGCAGGATTTGCTGGAGGCCATTCAGGGAATACGCGTGCAGGAACTTATCCCGCAGGCCGTCGTTCTGGTGTTGGCAGGAATCGCCGCACTTTATGTGCATCGTCTCATTGCCCGGCGCACTGCGGCTGATTCCCGTGGCGTCCGACTCGTTACCAAACGCACCATTCGCCACCTTGCCTTTCCAGTCTCGATGCTGCTGGTGGTTTTGCTGGGTCGCGCATTACTGGCCGCGGTGAATCAGGGCCACTGGGCACTGGATTTGGCTATCCCGCTGCTGATCTCCTTCGCGCTGATTCGCATCCTGGTGTACATGTTGCGCATGGGCTTGCGTAGCGGCCCTCTGGTCGAGGCTTCGGAAACTGCCATCAGTATCCTGATCTGGTTTGTGGTGGGCCTGCACCTCGTAGGCTTGCTGCCCGCAGTGCTGGCGGCCATGGACGGCCTCGCCTTCTCCGTGGGTGAACTGCGCATATCCCTGCTGGCGGTTATCAAGTTGCTCCTGCTGACTGGCCTCGTGTTGGTGGTTGCCATCTGGCTCTCGGGCATGATCGACCGTCGGTTGTCCCGGTCGCCAAGTCTGAGCCCCGGCGCGGCCGTCGGTTTCTCGAAAGTCAGCAAGCTGGTGTTGATGATCGTTGCTGGGCTGTCGGTTCTTAACCTGGTCGGCATTGATCTGACCGGTCTGGCAGTGTTCGGCGGTGCTTTGGGTGTTGGTCTGGGCTTCGGCCTGCAACGGATCGCCAGCAACTTCATCAGCGGTTTTATTCTGGTGTTCGACCGCTCGATTCGTCCCGGTGATGTGGTCAGCATTGGTGAGAAGTTCGGCTGGGTGGTCGCCATGCACGCCCGCTACGTGGTGGTGCGCAACCGCGACGGCGTGGAGACGCTCATTCCCAACGAGAACCTGATTACCAGTGAGGTGATTAACTGGTCGTTTTCCGATCCCAACGTGCGGCTCAAAATCCCGGTGTCCATAAGCTACAGGGATGATGTGGAGCGTGCCATGGACATCATTCTGGAGATCGCCTCGGAGCACCCCAGGGTGATCTCAGCGCCGGCGCCGGTGTGCCAGTTACGGGAGTTTGGCGACAACGGCATTCGTCTGGAGGCCCGGGTCTGGGTGGCAGATCCCTCCGCCGGTTTTGGTAATGTAAGCTCCGACATCAACCTGGAGATCTGGCGCCGGTTCAAGCAGGAAGGTATCACCATTCCGTTCCAGCAGCACGACGTTTACATCAAGGAAATGCCGTCGAAATGAGCCAACCCGGAGTAGGTGGGACGGAGCTACTTCACGTACCGCTTTCCATCCGCATCGACTATGCTTTTTAAGGACGGATGGATACAAGGAGAACCACCATGCGCTTTCTTTCTGTTTTACTCGCAACACTGCTGTTTTCTGCGCCGGCGCTCAGTGGCCAGTGCCCTGTTCTGATGAAACAGGTTGACTCTCAGATGGAGTCCGCCGATCTGGATGCAAGCACCCGGGCCGAGGTTGAGAAACTCCGTGCCAAAGGCGAGTCGTTTCATAAGGCGGGCAAACACGCACAATCCGAAAAGACGCTCCGGAAAGCTATCGAGAAAATAGACGCGGCTGTTGAGCAGGCTGCCGGGACTTGATCCGACCGGAACGCCGGTCGCTCGAAGCGCCGGCCTATTTCTCCGGGCTCTTGATGTAGAGTGTGTTTTTGTCCCGAACGTTCATCTCGAAGAGCTCGCTGGCCCGGATGAGATCACTCAGTTTCTTGTACCCGTAGTTAACGGGGGAGAAGGAGCTGTTGTTGGATATGTAGGTGCCCACCGCCCCCAGATGCGCCCAACCGTCGTCATCGGCCGTTTGCTCCACGGCTGTGCGCAGTGTCCGGACCAGTAGCGCATCGCCTCGAAGCTCCTTGCGCGTTCGCTTGGCGGTTGGTTTTGGTTTGGCAGGGCTGCCGTTTTCGTTGCTTTCCCCCTCTTCACTTTCTTCCCGAAGGTTCTCCGTGTAGATGAACTGGGAACAGGCGTTCACGAAGGGCATGGGGGTTTTACGCTCACCAAAGCCGAATACCGGCAGCCCCGCTTCCAGTATGCGCATCACCAGCGGCGTGAAGTCGGAATCGCTGGTCATCAGTGCGAAAGCGTTAACGTTGCCGCTATAGAGCAGGTCCATGGCATCGATGATCATGGACGCGTCGGTGGCGTTCTTGCCGGCGGTGTAGGCAAATTGCTGCACCGGGCGAATGGCGTTGGCGTGCAGCTTTTCAATCCAGCCGCCCAGCTGCGGGCCATTCCAGTTGCCGTGGGCGTGGCGCACGTTGACGGCCCCGTACTTGGCCAGCTCCTGGAGCACGCCTTCGATGGACTGGTGGCTGACGTTGTCGCAGTCGATCAGCAGGGCAATTTTGTAGTTGTTGTTCATGGTTTTGAGAGGTCCTTGTCTCTGTGGGTTGGATGAATGGTAGCAGTTAAAGCGAGGATGGAGTGCCCGGTACGCTTAAGCAGCGGCCCTGCCGCTTTTCGTTTGGGGCCTGGTTACGGTTACTATGTTCTTCGGATTTTGTCGGAATTCATTGAAGTGATGGAAGGAGCGTGTGCGTGCAAATCGGCGTAATCGCAGACACTCACAGCAAGATGCGTCCCGAAGCCCTGGAAGTTTTGGAAGGCTCGGATGTCATCCTTCATGCCGGTGACGTCGGCCGGGATGAGGTTCTGGAAGCGCTGGAGGCGATCGCCCCGTTGGTCGCGATTCGGGGCAACATCGACAAAACCGGCCGTGCGTCGACGCTTCCGGATGTTCGGGAGCTGGAATATCTGGGCAATGCGTTCTACATGCTCCACGATGTCAAAACCCTCGATTTTGATCCCCAGGACCGGTACCGCGTGGTCATCGCCGGCCATTCCCATAAGCCCCGCAATGAGTGGATTGGCGATGTGCTTTACTTCAATCCAGGCGGCGCCGGTCCAAGGCGATTTACGCTGCCGATCACGGTAGGGCGGTTGCAGGTGAGCGAGGATGGTGTTTTGGGCGAGATTATTGAACTTCCGAAGTGATGCTCTGGTTACCGGGGCAAGCCTGCCCCGGTTTCAATAGCTGACGTCTACCGAACGTCATAAACCTCGATGATTGTCTCAGCCAACTCCAGGTCGTTCTCGTTAGCCAGAGCAAGCTGGTTCAGTGCCCGGATGGTGGTGTCTTTTTGCGAGGCATCCACTCCCAGCAGGTGCACGACAGTATCAACCTTCTCACCACCGCCACTGGCCAGTTGGTGCCGAAACTCGCTGCTGAATGCAATGATAATCTCCTTGATCCGTCGCGGTTTGGAGGTTGAGACCCCGGTGGGTGTCTTGGGCTGCAGGGTGACAAAGTACTGGTCGGGGGAGAACTCGTGAATGGCTCCTGAGACGCCATCGGTAGTTGAGCCTACCAAGCCGCCAATCACGATGTTACCGAAAAACCAAGGGTTGGTTGTGGTGGAAAGTTGGGCCGTGTAGGTCTCGTAGCCTTCTTTCTCAAAGGTGATGGACTGGTTCGATGCCCGGTCCACGGGCACGGTTAGCGGAGTTTTGCCGAGCACCCGGCCCGATACCGTTACGGTGGCCTCTTCAGGCTCACTGTTAAAAGTGAGTTTCTGATCCGTTCCAGAGACGACTGAGGCACAGCCTGTAGATAGTAGGGCGACAGCGGCCAGTACGAACAATAGCGGATATTTCATGATGCTTCCTTGTATTTAGGTCGGAGTCCCGATGGTTCACTGCGCGAGGGAGATTTCGCCGGGCTCAATGTTCAGTTCTGACAGTTTCTCGACCAGGCCCTCGATATTGGCTTTGCCGGACCCTTCGTTGGCCAACCTGAGACGCTTGATGGCCGCGAAGGCATCACTGATAGTGGCGGTGTAGGGCGCGGCAATCGTCTCATTGAGAATGACAGCGTCATTGTTTTCGCGGTCCGTCAAGATGTACCGGACGCGGGTGGTTACTTCGAAGTCCAGCCCGAACATGGGTTGGTCAACCTCCAGCAGGAGTGCTTCGAGCTGATAGCGGCCAGAGCCTGAGAGCAGCCCCTGCTTCTGCAGGGTTTGTTTGAGGGCGCCTGCAAAAGCGTCGTTGTCGATCTCGGAGGTCCAGGCGGGATTTGTTTTCTCGCCACCCGATACGTTGGTAACGTCGACATTGCTCTGCAGCGCTGTGTCGTAGGCCTTCACTGGCCCGTCGTACACCATGTTGCCCATTTTGGCGCCGGAGGCGCAGCCGGTGAGATATAGCAATGCGGCAAGTGCCGCGAGAATCCTTGCGTTTCGCACAGTAGGTTCCTTCTTACTTTTATGATTTTTTGGAGTATTACTACCTCTGAGCCAATGCCGGAGGCAGCGCGCAATGTTAGCTGAGCGTTTATGAGCATGCTATGGACTGGAGGGTGGATGAAGTAAAATTTCGTCAAATCAGGCCGTCGCTCACATCAGCATGCTTTTCCAGACATTCCGTTTGCTGCGAGTGACGCCTATGCTGATCGCACGTTTCTTATCCGGGAGGTGTTCTATGAGTCTGGCTATCGCACTGCACGTTCTATCCGCCGTGGTCTGGGTTGGCGGGATGTTTTTCGCGTACATGGCCATGCGCCCGGCCGTGGTTGAGGTGATTGATGCTTCCCAGCGGGGTGCGCTCTGGTGTGCCACGCTTTCCCGGTTTTTCCAGTGGGTGTGGGCAGCCGTGATTCTGTTGCTGGTAACCGGGTACTGGATGGTGTTCGGCGTATTTGGCGGTATGGCCGGCGCGGGCTGGCATATTCATGCGATGCAGGGGCTGGGCATTGTGATGATGCTGCTTTTCTTTCACGTGTATTTTGCCCCTTTCCGCCGGCTGAAGCAGGCGGTTGCCAATCAGGATCCGCAGGAAGGCGGGCGCCAGGTGGCGAAGATTCGCATGCTGGTGGGCACGAATCTGATTCTCGGGCTGATTGTGGTCATTATCGGGGCCGGTGGGCGGTATCTGTAGACTCAATATGAACTCGCACACTGACGCAGTTCGTAGCCCGTGGATCCGCTTTCTCTCGAACCTGTTCGTGGTCCTCGTGGCCTGGACGATCTTTATCAAGTATCTGTTCCCGATCGGCTTTGCCTGGGCGCACGATGAGGCATGGACAACCTACATATATTGGGACCTGTGGCCAGTTGCCCATCTATGGCTGGCGTGGGCGTTATTGGCCCGGCCCCGGTATACGCGCGTACTGGCCATTGGCATGTCGGTGGTTGAGATCCTGATTATCACCACGCTTTTCGTCTGGTTCCTCTCCGATCCGGAGTGGTCCATCTGGCGCACCAACTGGTTTGTGAATAAGGTGTTTGTGCTGACTGCGTTTGCGCTGGTGCTTGGTACGGCGCTGCTCCGGCCTGAGAGTCTCAAGGCACGGGCTTCTCGATAACCTTCCCGAATTAAGGGGGTCGCTGGCAGAGGTCGCCTGCTCTTATATACTGAAGGGAGCGGATGGCTTCGAGGGAGCGGCCATGAGTGACAACGGATATATAGCACCAGCCGTCACAGAGCATGAAGAGGAGCGTCTGGCGGTATTACACGACCTGGAGCTTCTGGATACGGCCTCCGAATTGCGGTTCGACCGGTACACGAGCCTGGTGGCGGATGTGTTCGGATTCCCCATCGTATTGATCACCCTCGTGGACCGCGATCGGCAATGGTTCAAATCCAGACTGGGTTGGAATCTGAAGCAGTGCTCCCGGGATATTTCCTTCTGCGGTCATGCCATCCTCGAAAACTCTCTGATGGTTGTTCCCAACGCACTGGATGATCCGCGTTTTGCGAATAATCCGTTGGTCACTGAGGACCCCAAAGTTCGTTTTTACGCCGGCGCTGTGGTTCGCGGGCCTTCCGGGTATCCGCTTGGCACGCTCTGTGTGCTGGATTATTACCCCAGGTATTTCGACGACGAGCACCGGTCCCTGCTGCGCCGATTCGCTGACCTGGTCGAGAACGAAATAGCCCATGATGCGGATCTGCTGGCGCTGAAAAGGAATCTGTACGCGCGCAGGAAGTCCGGCCCCAACTAAGTTGCTTTGAATCAGCCCCTTGCCGCCAAGCTGGTTGATACAACTGGTCGACCTGACTTTGATTTGCCCGATCCTGTAGTAATCCTTTAATACCCGCCTGCCACCGGCCACTGCTACTGTTTCCTGACCCGGCAAAACAAACACAAGGAGGAAACAGCCATGAGCTCGCAAACAGCAATGAGCGGGAAGAAGATTCTGATGATCACCGGTGATTTCACCGAAGACTACGAAACCATGGTGCCATTCCAGGCGCTGCAGGCGGTGGGCCACACGGTGCATGCCGTGTGCCCGGACAAGAAAGCGGGCGATACGGTGGCCACGGCCATTCACGATTTCGAGGGCGACCAGACCTACAGCGAAAAGCCCGGCCATCGCTTTGCCCTGAACGCAGATTTCGAGGGCCTGGACCCTGCCAGGTACGATGCCCTGGTGGTGCCTGGCGGTCGAGCCCCGGAATATCTGCGGTTGAACAAGGATGTACAGAAGCTGGTTCGCCATTTCTTCGAGACCAACAAGCCAGTGGCGGCCATCTGCCATGGCGCCCAGTTGTTGGCAGCAGCCGGTGTGCTGGAGGGCCGGAAGTGCTCTGCCTATCCGGCGTGTCAGCCGGAGGTGGAACTGGCCGGCGGCACCTTTGCCAGCATTGAAGTTGATCAGGCGGTCACCGATGCTAATCTGGTAACAGCGCCCGCGTGGCCAGCGCACCCGGCCTGGTTGGCGCAGTTCTTCAAGTTACTGGATCAGTAACACCAGCGGGGGCCCGTTCGCCGGCCCCTCAGCGCCCTGATAACCCGCGGGGAGGCCGCTATGTGCAAGCTCTTTATCAACGCCGATCCGGAGCTCTGGGTCAGTCGCACCCACTCCCTGCGTATTGATGGCATGGTTACCAGTGTCCGCATGGAGAACGCCTTCTGGCAGGTGCTCGCCGAACTCGCCGAGCGTGATGGCATGAACCTGCCACAGATGATCACCAGGCTGTACCACGAATCCATTGATGCCGGGCACGATCTTGGCAACTTCACCTCGTTCCTGCGAGTGTGCGCGCTCCGCTATCTCGAGTTACAGCTGAGTGGCGACGTGCCGAGAGACACCCGCGTGCCGATTGCCTCTCTGGATGCGGATCGCATTCTGGCTGGCAAACTGGAAAAGGCGCCTGCGGAAAACGTGGTGAGCAAAGCGAAGCACTAGCTGCCTCAGGCCCCGGCCAGCGCCTTCGCACACCGGCGGAATAGCTCCGCCGAGAAAAACCGGTGCTCGCCTGGTTGATCCGCCACGAACAACTGACCACCGGAGCTGTAGATGCCGCCTTCAATCATCAGGTTATCGCGCATCTCGAAGTCTTCAATGTTGTGGCCCAAACCGTCCTCAGGGGTGTTGCCTGCCCGTTCTCTGTAATAGCTGCTGTCCAGCGTAAATCCGAAAGCGCGCTTGCCTTGCCCGATGATGTAGCCGACTTCGAACACCGTGCCGGGGTCTGCGCTGATGCCCCGGAACGGGGTGAGGTTGGCGATGATGGCGTCGCAGCTGTCCATCAGGTCGCGGTTGGCCCGGTAAATGCGGTGGCCGCGTCTGAATTTCGCTTCGTTGTCTGAGAACGCCAGTTCGGTGTCCAAAGGGTCTACGCCTTCCAGGCCATATTCCCGCAGCAGGCGCTTCTTCTCGTCTACGATCATCTTGTGCTCATCCGCGGGGAAGAAGACTTCCGGGCCCGCGAGATAGATCCGTTCTGGTTTTGCCATGGGGCCCTCTCAGAGCTGATAAAACCGCCGGATAGCCTCCAGCAACTGGTCGACATCCTGGCGGTTTACATCCCTGTGCGTGACAAAGCGAATCGGGTCGCCTGCGGTAACCAGGATGCCCTGCGTGTGAAGAAAGTCTCTCAGGCCAGCGGCGTTGAAGGACCGGCAGCGGGCATAGACGATGTTGGTCTGGGTGCTGGCGGGGTTGATCTCCAGCTGGGGAATGTCGGCCAGGCCGGCGCTCAGGTGTTCGGCATTCTCGTGGTCTTCAATTAGCCGCTGTGGGCCTTTCTCCAGGGCGATTCGCCCGGCAGCGGCCAGTATGCCCGCCTGTCGCATGCCCCCACCCAGCATTTTACGCAGCCGCGTCGCCCGCTCGATAAACGCTTTGGAACCGAGCAGCAGCGACCCGACCGGCGCGCCCAGGCCTTTCGATAGGCAGACGCTGACCGAATCGTAGTATCGGGTGATCTCGGTAACGTCGCAGTGGGATTTTACCGCAGCATTGAATACCCGGGCGCCATCGAGGTGCAGCAGCAAACCATGATCGTTGCAAAAGGCTCTGGCCTCGCGCTGGTAGTCCAGGGACAACACCCTCCCTCCGATGGTGTTTTCCAGTGAGAGCATCCGGGTGGGCGCAAAATGGAAATCGTCGGGCTTGATGGCGGCTTTGGCTTTCACCAGGCTGATGCTGCCGTCCGGCTCGTTCTCGATAGGCTGCGGTTGAACGCTGCCAAGCACAGCGGCGCCGCCGCCTTCGTATCGGTAGTTGTGGGCCGACTGGCCGCAAAGATATTCATCGCCGCGGCCACAGTGGCTCATGATCGCCAGCAGGTTGGCCTGGGTGCCGGTGGCAGTAAACAGTGCCGATTCGAATCCCAGCCGTTCGGCTGCGTATGCCTGTAGGCTATTTATCGTTGGGTCATCCCCGTAGACGTCGTCTCCCACCTCGGCGCTGGCCATGGCCTCGCGCATCTCAGGGGTGGGACGGGTGACCGTGTCGCTGCGAAAATCGATGATCTTGCTCATAGTCTGGAAGCGTAGTCCGGAGGGAAGGCCCGAGGAAAATCCGACTCCACTTTATCGGGAAATCGGGACGTATGCATTCCCACTGCTCTTAAGGGTTTTGTGACATTTCGTTTATCGACTCTTTACCCCGGCGTGACAGCCCCGTGAGCAGGCCTGTTTATTCTGCAGTCTGACGCCAAAGGCCAGCAGTTGGTAGGCCGGGCGGCGCCAAACAGCGACTGTTTCCAATAAGGAGAATGCACAATGAAAACCCTGACAGCCACACTGCTTGCCCTTGGTACCACTCTGATCATCATGACGCCGGCCCAGGCAGCAGACACCGACAAAGACAGCATGGGAATGGACGAGAAAATGACGCAGGAGGACATGAAAGATGACGGCATGCATAAGGACGCCATGAAATCCGGCACCATGCAGGAGGGGATGAAAAAAGACGGCATGGCGGCCGATGACATGAAGGACACCATGACGAACGGAGATATGGACAAAAAAACGATGAAAAAGGACAGCATGTCCGGCGGCGATAAAGACGCCATGTAACTGCTGGTCGGGACCAGGGCATCGCCCAGCCCTGCTCCCGGGTTGATCTATTTTCGCGGACATTTTGAGGGGGCGGGCGATTTCCAGAGCCCCGCTCGAGTTGGCTTTGAGCAGAGTGGGGGCTTATCCTCGTCGCACACATACTTCCTGGAGCGTCCGTTCGCTGCCGAAATGAATCCAACTTTCCAACTGCGTCCCTACCAGCAAGAAGCCGTTGACGCCACGCTGAACCATTTCCGCCACTCCGATGAATCGGCGGTTATTGTGCTGCCCACCGGCGCCGGCAAGAGCCTGGTGATTGCCGAGCTGGCCCGCCTTGCCCGTCGCAAGATTCTGGTGCTCACTCACGTGAAAGAGCTGGTGGAGCAGAACCACGCCAAATACGAGAGCTATGGCCTTCGAGGTGGCATTTTCTCCGCTGGGCTCAAACGCAAGGAAAACCATCATCAGGTGACCTTCGCCAGCGTTCAGTCGGTCTCGGCCAACCTGGATGAATTCCGGGATGAGTATTCCCTGGTGATCATCGATGAGTGCCACCGGGTGAGCGGTGAGGACACCAGCCAGTACCATCGGATCATAGAATTGCTGCGCCAGCAGAACGAGTCCCTCAAGGTGCTGGGGCTCACTGCCACGCCCTATCGCCTCGCCATGGGCTGGATCTATCGTTATCACTATCGAGGCTTTGTGCGCGGCACAGAAGAGCAGGCCAAGCCCTTCCAGCACTGCATTTACGAACTGCCACTGAGCTACATGATCAATCGCGGGTATCTCACCAAGCCCGAGCTGGTTAACGCGGCGGTGGCCCAATACGACTTCTCCGCGCTCGCCCCGGACCGCTTTGGCGAATACGCCGAGAAGGATGTGAATCAGTTGCTCAGCAAACACAAACGGGTGACTCGCGCCATCATCGAGCAGGTGAGGGAGCTGGCGGCCGGGCGCCAAGGCGTAATGATTTTCGCGGCCACGGTGGAGCACGCCCGGGAGATCACGGGCTACCTGCCAGAATCGGAAACCGGCCTCATCACCGGCGCCACCGACCTGAGAGACCGGGATGCGCTGATCCAGCGTTTCAAGCAGCGGCAGCTGAAATTCCTGGTGAATGTGTCCGTGCTCACCACGGGCTTCGATGCACCCCATGTAGACTTCATTGCCATTCTCCGGCCCACGCAGTCGGTCAGCCTGTACCAGCAGATTGTCGGGCGCGGGCTACGGCTGAGCGAAGGTAAGCGTGATTGCCTGGTGATTGATTACGCCGGCAACCACATGAACCTGCACCATCCGGAGGTAGGTGAGCCGAAACCCAACCCCGACAGCGAGCCGGTGCAGGTGTTCTGCCCCGACTGCGGGTTTGCCAATATTTTCTGGGGCAAGACCGACAGTGACGGCCAGGTGCTTGAGCACTATGGGCGCCGATGCCAGGGTTTGTTGGAGCCGCCGGAGGGTGGCGAAGGTAGCGGGCGGGGGCGTCGCCCACAGCAGTGCGACTTCCGGTTTCGCTTCAAGGAGTGCCCGCACTGTGGCGGCGAAAACGACATTGCCGCCCGTAACTGCGGCCACTGCCAGAAAACCATCCTGGATCCGGACGACCAGCTGAGGGATGCCCTGAAGCTCAAGGACGCCATGGTGATCCGATGTGGCGGCGTGTCGGTAGCTGCCGACGGCCGCAGGTTGAATCTGACCTATCACGGTGAGGATGGCGAAGAGCTCAGCGAGTGGTTTGATCTGGGCAGGGCCGGGCAGCGGGCGGTGTTCAATCGGCTTTTCGGTCGCCGGTTTGCCAACAGCCAGGCCCCGAGAACCTTCAACACGGTAGAGGACGTGCTGGCGGTTCAGGCCGGGTTGCCGGCCCCGGATTTCGTGATTGCCCGAAGGCACAAGCACTACTGGCAGGTGCAGGAACGGATCTTTGATTATCAAGGGGCGTATCGGAAAGCAAACGAGATGTAAGGACCGGCGCCAGATATAATGGCGGGAAATCAAATCTCAGCAGGTAATTCTATGCCCATCGAAAAGAACCAGGTTGTCCTGTTCCATTACAGCGTTCGTGATGAACAGGGCAACGTTGTTGAAGACTCCCACGGCGGTCACCCCAACGCCTATTTGCATGGCCACGGAGGCATTATCAAAGGGCTTGAAGAAGCCCTCGAGGGCCGCGAGGCAGGTGACACCTTCAGTGTGACCGTCACACCAGACAAGGCTTATGGTCCGCGCAAGGAGAATGCGATCCAGCGCGTGCCTATCAAACACCTGGTGGGCGCCCGGCGCTGGAAGCCAGGCATGATCGCCCAGGTGCAAACCGAACAGGGCCGCCGCCACGTAGTGGTTGCCAAGGTTGGCCACAAGTTTGCCGATGTCGACACCAACCATCCGATGGCTGGCCGAACGCTCACTTTCGATCTCGAGATCATTGAAGTCCGCGCGGCGGATGCCGAAGAGCTCGCACACGGCCACGCCCACGGGCCGGGCGGGCATCACTGAGGGTAAGTTGCGTTACCGGTTGGCCCGGCCCACTGAACATCGGGATACTCCGGCTGACTCAACGCTTCGATCATGTCATCGGGGTAGGTGCCGCGATAGTATCTGGCAAGCGTGCCATCCAGTTTCATCTGGTCCAGGGTGTCCTGCCAGAGTGCGACCGTTGAATCCGGAACGTCCAGTGACAGCGCTATGTAGAGGTATTTCGTGGAGGTAGCGTAGGCCAGTCTTACTTCGTTCTCGGAGTAGGGCGTTTCGGCAAATAGGGGTACGCGCGCGATATCGCTGGTCATCCAGGCATCTACCCGGCCATGCATGAGCATGTCTAGGCACTGGGCAGAGTGGGTCGGTTCTTCCAGGTTGGTGAAACCCATTGCGTTCAGGGCCTGGCCGCCCGAGCTGCCGCGGTAGACGCAGACGGCATCAAGGTTGCGCGCATCCTCCAGGCTCGTGAGGGAAACATCATCCTCGGTGCGCACAAAGAGGCCACCTGTGATGCGCTTGATGGGGCCTACCCATTTGAACTGATTTTCCCGCAATTCCGTGCGAGTGGTTTCAAACAATGCGACGTCGGGCCCCCGGCGGGCCAACATGTAGCCCCGGGCCCAGGGGAGCAGCGAGATCTTCCCGGTGTGCCCAACCCGTTGCAACAATTCGCGCACGAGTTCCGCGGTTGGTCCGGTCACGCGGCCTTGGTCGTCAATATATTCCCCTGGAGGCGAGTGCTCGGTCAGCACGGTGATCGACTCGCCTCGCGCCGCAGCGCTGGAGAGTGGACTGAGTAACAGCACTCCAACCAGAAACATTCCACCAAAACGGTCAATCCAGAGCATTCACCAATCCTGTATCCGGGGCATCCGGCCAACTCTCACAACGGTCTTGGCTATAGTGGTTCAAGAATATCCGGCCTGACAAAGTATTTCTGTAACAAAACGAAAGCCCGGGCCTCTGAAAATAGCGGCCAGTGTTCTGCCCAACGGGGTTGAAATCGGGCAATTGCCCTCGCATGTCAGTGAGGTAAACCACTCATCACTCCGCACCCATTGGGGCGGTTTTCAGAACGACGAGAGGTACCATGGAAAAGCGATCATTTGCCAACACCGACATCCAGGTAACCCCGGTTGGCCTCGGCACCTGGGCCATTGGCGGCTGGATGTGGGGCGGAACCGACGAAGCCCAGTCCATCGATACAATTCATCGGGCCATCGACAAGGGCATTGGTCTGATCGACACCGCACCGGTATACGGCTTCGGTCGTTCCGAGGAAATCGTAGGCAAGGCCCTTGCCGGCGGCCGTCGGGATCAGGTGGCTCTGGCTACCAAAGTGGCACTCAACTGGGACGACGAGCACAAAAAGGTCTGGAGGGACGCCACTGCGGCCCGCATTGAGCGCGAGGTGGAAGACTCCCTGAAACGCCTCCAGACCGACCATATCGACATCTACCAGGTACACTGGCCGGATGCCAAGACGCCTATGGAGGAGACGGCGAGGGCACTTGAGAAGCTCTACAAGGCCGGGAAGATTCGTGCCATTGGCGTAAGTAATTTCACACCCGCGCAGATGGACGAGTTGCAGAAAACTGTTCCACTGCACAGCCTGCAGCCACCCTATAACCTCTTCGAGCGCGAGATCGAGCAGGACATCCTGCCCTACTGCCGTGAGCATGGCATTGCCACCATCACTTACGGCGGACTCTGCCGCGGTCTGCTGACCGGCAAGATGCGCGAGGACACCCAGTTCACCGGCGACGACCTGCGCAAGCACGATCCCAAGTTCAAGGGCGATCGCTACCAGCAATATCTGAAGGCCGTAGCCGAGCTGGATGCCTTCGCCAGGGAGCGTTACCAAAAGAACGTTCTGGCGCTGGCCCTGCGCTGGCTGGTGGATCAGCCCGGCGTGACCACTGCGCTCTGGGGCGCGAGAAAGCCGGAACAGCTCGACCCGGTGAGTGACATCGAAGGCTGGTCGCTGGATCAAGAGGCGATGGCGGCCATTGATGACATTCTGTCCCGGTGCATTAAAGACCCGGTAGGTCCCGAATTCATGGCGCCGCCGACCCGGTAAAGCACCGACTGGCCTCTGCCAACAAATCTGGCCCCTGCTCCGGCTCGCCCACGGGTGAGTTCGGGCAGGGGCTTTTTAGTGGACATGTCCTGATTTGTTATGAAAGGCCAAACCGACAGTGCCGGCGACCGAGGCGTTGAATTACGGGGAATCATCAACAGGTATGTCTATAGGCGTTTTTTACAAACGTCCCAAGTCACCGGGAAACGACAAGGAGAATCCGCGATGATTACACGCATTCTCGCAAGTTCCTTTGCCTTGATGGTGTTTTTCTCAATGCCGGCGATGGCTGCTAATGCCGCAGCCCAGGCGCCGGACGGTTCCTGGATTACGCTCAGCGGTGAGGTTGCAGAGGCGGAAGCGCCCGACAGCTTCGTACTGGATTACGGTGGTGGCACCGTTCGTGTTGAGCTCGACAACTGGAGCCCGACCCAATACCCGCCGGACCTCCGGCAAGGCGACAAGGTGAAAGTTCGTGGCCGTGTCGATAATGACACCTACGACAGCGCAAAAATCGAGGCCAAAAGCGTTTATGTTGAGAACCTCGGCATTGAGTTTTATGGCAGCTCGGGTGATGAAGAGGCCATGACCAGCATGGACCTTTCGCCCCACGATCCGATCAAGACTGGGGAGTTTTCTATCAGTGGCCACGTTGAAAGCATAGATGGCCCGGTGTTCACCATTGATACCGGCGAGCGTGAGCTGACCGTTGATACCTCCACGCTTGAATTTGATCCACTCGATCGGCCCGGGCTGAGAAACCTGACTCTCAAGACCGGTGATTATGTTACCGTCACTGGCAAGGCACGCAGCAGCCTGTTCGAGCTTCGCAAGATCGTGGCCGATTCCATCATCATTCGCGCCACTTCGCCCTTGGGTGAAGACCGTGTCGGCGGCGATACACCCATCGACCCTGGTGCTCCGGTCACGCTCCCCAAACCGGTTCTGTAAAAGGAACTGGCCTGAGGCCAGTTCTCACTGGCCTCAATCCTTCCTTTCTGTATATCTTCTGTTCTCGTCATTCAACGATGACCTGCCTCAGGAACAACGGAGTAGAACGCCCTTATTCAGGCTATGATGCAGGCACTGAACTCTTTCAGGTTCAACCGCAGGCCTGGTAGCGTTATCACAAAAGGGATAGCAGGAGATTGCAGTGATCAGTGGGTCAGGGACGTTCGCACACACCGCCGTTGTTTTTGGAATGCTCATGGTTCTTGCCGGGCCCGGTTCCGCCAAGATCTACAAATGGGTGGATGAGAACGGTCAGGTCCATTTCAGCGACCGGCAGGACCATCGCCTCGAGCAGGAGGAAGTGCAAGTAAAACCGGTGGCTTCCGACTGGTCCCCGTTTGAGATTGATGTCCGGTCACCCGGGGCAGACCTGAGCGACGACGAACGCCAGCAGATCGTGGCAGGGGTGAACAACGTCTACGAGTTCTTTGATCGGGTGCTGTCCTTCGACATGAATCGCACGGTGCCGGTCAATATTCTGATTCTCAGGGACAGTAATGCGTACCGGACTTACCTCACCCGCCGGAACCAGGGTATGGCGGTGGCTTCCTATGGCCTTTACATACCGTCTGAACACCAGATCGTAGTTTATCTGCGGGAAAGCCGGGAGCTGA
This sequence comes from Marinobacter sp. E2, assembly GCF_055755345.1. Taxonomy (NCBI): domain Bacteria; kingdom Pseudomonadati; phylum Pseudomonadota; class Gammaproteobacteria; order Pseudomonadales; family Marinobacteraceae; genus Marinobacter; species Marinobacter sp. E2. Next base: position 2,960,734 of record NZ_CM146911.1, on the reverse strand, counting down.
CCTTCCAGACCATCAAACATGAAGTCAGTCATGCGGTGCTAGATACCATCGTTCCTTACGCCCCGGCCTGGTTAAACGAGGGCTTGGCCGAGCAGATGGAGACCATAGAGCGTGACGCTTCGGGATTGTATTTCGAGCGCCACGAAGAAAACCGCTGGGTGGTTGCGCAGGCTCGGGATCAGGGTGTATTGACGGATATCGACAAGTTTTTGAAGCTGCCCAGCAACCAGTGGCGCCACGCCGATTTTTCGGGCCGCAGCAGCCTTAGGGCCCAGTCGGGCCAGTTTGTGTATTTCCTGCTTTCCAAACCCACCCGCCGCAATTTCGTGGTGCGGCTGATGCACAACTTCAACCGGGGGGATCGTACCCTGTCCTATTACCTGGTGGACGATAATTACCTCGGCGGCGTCACCATGCTGGGCCTGGACTGGCGGCGCTGGCTGCATGATCAGGGCGAGGGGATTGTTCGCCTATAGCGTGAGAGGCGGCGACCAGACTTCCCCATGCTGCATTACCCGGAACTCTGATTGATTCAGGCCCTGTCGCTCCAGGGCCGCCCTGAGCCGGCGTGGAGGTTCGTCCATGGGCTCATCCGTGAGCACGAAGGTTCCCCAGTGCATGGCCACCGACTGGCGTGCGCCGATATCCTGGTGAATGCTGACGGCCTCTTCCGGCGCCACGTGTACTGGCGCCATAAACCAGCGCGGGTCGTAGGCGCCGATCGGAAGCAGGGCGAGGTCGATCGGCGAGAACAGCTCGCCGACTGTCCGGAAAAGCCGGCCGTAGCCGGTGTCACCAGCGAAGTACAACCGGAAGCCGTCAATGTCCAGAAGCCAGCTGCACCAGAGCGAGCTGTTGGTGTCGGTCGGGGTTCGGCCGCTGAAATGCTGGGCCGGAAGACAGAAGATTTCCTGGTTATCAGCCAGAACTTGCGATTGCCACCAGCCCAGTTCCATCAGGTTCTGGATTCCCCGTTTCTCGAACCAGCCCCGCAGACCCGAGGGAATGCAGAAGCACAGGCGGTCGCCGAAGCGGCGATAGAGCTGACGCACCGTGGGTTCGTCCAAGTGGTCGTAGTGGTTGTGGGAGATCAGCACCAGATCAATATCGGGCATGTCGGCCACTGTCAGGGCTGGCGGCGTGTACCGCTTCGGACCCACCAACTGGAATGGGCTGGCCCGGTCTGACAACACCGGATCGGTAAGCAGGTTCAGGCCGCGATACTGGAAAAGGAAGGAAGCATGCCCGAGCCAGACCAACTGAGGCCGGGCCGGCGGATTCATCAGCAAATGCCCGTCTGGTCGTAACAGCGTGTAGCGTTTACCCTTCGGAAACCGGCGGCCAGGCGCCAACTGCCAGCGCAGGAAGTCGCCTAATCCATGGCGTGGCACCGGCTCCAGGTTCCGGTATCGGCCCCCGTGGCTCCGCGCTTGCGAGGAGAGGTCAGCAAGGCGATGACGGTCTACGGGCATGGAGTGGGATTATTTCCTGAAGAACGTCAGAAAAGCGCCTGCTGCGGCCGCGGCAGCGCCACCGATCAGGTACCACATGGTTTCGTCGGTAAATCGGCCGGTGACGGTTTCGGTCAACTGATTCCCGATCGACTGCGTTGACTGGTAGCCGAAATAGAGCAACCCGATTCCGACCACCAATAACACGATACCGACCAACTTCGAGCTTGCCATGTACATCTCCTTTTTGCGGATTTTGCAACGCGTCTGGATGGACTTTTGCCGGACAGTATCGGCGATTAACCTCGTAAATGACAGGCGGTTTGTTTAACATGGGCCTGCAAAACACGGACGGGAGACGCCCGTCCAAAGGAACGATTCTTCAAGGAATGAAGGAGTAGGACGATGAGTAAGAGCGTTGTGCTGTTAGGTGATCTGGGGACCGATCACGAGGGCTTTCCGCCTACCCCGGTGATAGCCGGTTCACCCGATGTTCTGATTGATGGCAAGCCCGTTGCCCGTGTTGGCGATCCTCTCGCCCCGCACTCCAAACCCAAGCATCCGCCCCATCCACGCAGCATTGCCGCAGGCTCCGGCACGGTGCTGATCAATGGTATTCCCGCTGCAGTGACCGGCGGGGCCATCTCCTGCGGTGGCGTGACGATTGGCAGCGGCAGCGTGGTGATTGGCGACTGATCATTGGCCGGGTTTCCATCTGGCCGTCAAACCTCCACAAACCTCGGCACCAGCATCAGTACCAACCCGACGGCCAGCATTTCCCAGGGACTGCCGGCCAGGTAGGGATAGAGGGCCATGCCAATGCCACAGTAACGGGCCACCATGTGCTTCTGGCGCCGACCGTACATGAAATAGGCCAGGCCGATGCACCCGAAAATCAGCGCCAGGATAATGTTGGCAGTTTCCATGGGTGACCTCCTCGGCTAGCATGGATCGTATGGTTCGGTCGTAACACCCCGCAAGCAAGGAGCGGCTGGCGTGCGAGAGCGCCCGCTCCTGATCAGGGAGAATGCCAATGACGCCCAAGGACATTGTGGCTCAGTTTATCGAGAATATCCGTGCGCAGCGTCTGGATGAAGCCAAGGACCTGCTCGCGGATGAGGGCTTTGAGTATGTCGGCCCGAACATGCGTTTCCTGAGCCGGGAGGACATGCTGGGGTACCAGTTCGGCATGTTCGCCATCCAGAAGGACCTGGTTCTGCGTCAGCTCAGCGCCGATGGCGAGCATGTGTTTGCGATCCTCGATTACCGCACCTATTTCGAGCCGATCGGGGATGTTCGTTTGGCCATCTGGTTTCGGGTCCGGGAGGGCCGGATTCAGGTGATGGAAACCTTCTACAATGCGGCGGTTGTAGAGAACATGCTGGGTGGGAGTCTGCCACCGGCAAACTGATTCAACCCTCAGATGCAGTGCTGCCAGTGCCCGGAGCTGTCTCCAGCCCGCGCACTGGCTATTTGTGTGGCTTTACTTCAGGCGAAGTCGTAATCCCCACCTTTCTCAAGTGCCCTCTGATAGGCAGGTCTGGCGTGGATCCTCTGGACCCAGTCGGTGATGTGTGGACGTCCCTTGCCAACGATGCCCCGGGCCACGGAGGCCTCCAGCGGAAAACTCATCTGGATATCCGCTGCACTGAGGTTATCCCCCAGGAACCAGGTGTTATCAGCCAGGTGGTTTTCCACGAAATCCAGGTGGGTCTTGATCATCGGTCCGATGAAGATTTCGTTGGTCTTGTCGGAAATGCCCTTGGCAATTGGCTTGACAAAGAATGGCATGGGGCTGGTCTTGACCTTCTCGAACACCAGGCGCATCACCAGGGGCGGCATCAGTGAGCCTTCGGCGTAGTGCAGCCAATAGGTGTAATCCAGCCATGCCTGGCCACCGGCCTCGGGCAGCATGGTGTCCTTGCCGTAGGTGTGTGCCAGGTACTCAATGATGGCGCCGGATTCAGCCACCACCAGGTCGCCATCGGTGATCACCGGGGATTTGCCGAGCGGGTGGACCTTTTTCAGGCTTGCTGGTGCCAGCATGGTTTTGGGATCGCGCTCGTAGCGCTGGATTTCATAGGGTACGCCCAACTCTTCGAGCATCCAGAGGATACGCTGCGAGCGTGAATTGTTCAGGTGGTGGACAGTAATCATGGGCAACTCCCTGTGCATTTGGTTCGGGTGGTGTGGAAGGTAGTCCGAAAAACGGCTTTTGGTTCACTCCGGGCCGCAAGAAAGGCCGCATTGTACAGGCCAGGCTCTTCGGTGAAAGGAAGCCCCTTTGCATTCTTCCACTTTTGCCCCCATAAACCCCATGCAAGCCGATGAACAGGAGGAAAACCATGACGGCACCACCCCTTAAGGAAAAGTTGAACAATGCAGTGAAGGAAGCGATGCGGAACAAGGACAAGACGCGCCTTGTGACCCTGCGGATGGCCCAGTCGGCGGTCAAGCAGATCGAGATCGATGAGCGCCGCGAGCTGGATGACGAGGACGTTCTGAAGGTGCTGGACAAGATGCTCAAGCAGCGTCGCGATGCGGCCAGCCAGTATGACGCTGCCGGCCGCGAGGAGCTGGGCGACAAGGAGCGTGCGGAAATGGTGATCATCGAGGAATTCATGCCGGCTGCACTCAGCGAGGATGATCTGGATGGCTTGATCCGTCTGGCCATCAGCGCCACCGACGCCCAGGGCATGCAGGACATGGGGAAGGTCATGAATGAGTTGAAACCCCAGGTGCTCGGGCGCGTTGACATGGGCCACCTGAGCAAGAAGGTGCGTTCCGCTCTCGCCGGGTGAGGGTGAGTTGTCCCGGTGGATGAGTCCGCCGGGGTTGCAAATCTCCATGCGCTGCGCTAATTTAAATCGTGCACAAGGTAATCGTGAGCGATTAATATGCCGAATTCTGAAACCCGAGATCCGAAAACCAGGCACTTTTCGGCGCCGCCAGACGACCTGCTGACACTCGATCGGCAGATGTGTTTTGCGCTGTATTCGGCGTCTCTGGCGATGACCAAGCTTTACAAGCCGATGTTGTCGAAGCTTGACCTGACCTATCCCCAGTATCTGGTCATGCTGGTGCTGTGGGAGCGTGACGGCATCCGGGTTTCCGGTTTGAAGGAACGACTCTATCTGGACTACGGCACCCTCACGCCACTGATCAAGCGGCTGGAAGCGCGCGGATTGCTGATTCGCCAGCGCTCTCCCGAGGATGAGCGACAGGTGATCGTTCGCCTGACCGAAGAGGGCCGTGCCCTGAAAGCAGAGGCGGGCCAGATCCCGGAGCAGGTAGCGACCGCAGCGGGCTGTTCACTGGCGGAACTGGAGGATCTCAAGAACCAGCTCCTTGCCCTGCGCAACCGCCTGCACAGCAAGCTGGACAATCAACTGGAGGAGAGCGCCTGAGAAGGCGTTCTCCAGAGAAGCAAGCAAACCCACGCCAGGCCACGCAGGCCTGAGCAAGTGAGCAAGCAAGTAAGAGAGGAACGTGTTATGTCTATTGAGCAAGTACTGTATCGCGCATCCGCAGAAGCAACCGGTGGCCGGGATGGCCGTGCCATTTCCTCAGACGGCATCCTCGATGTCGAGTTGACCACGCCGAAAGAACTCGGTGGCGCTGGCGGCAAGGGCACCAACCCCGAGCAGTTGTTCGCCGCCGGCTACTCCGCGTGCTTCATCGGCGCCATGAAGTTTGTGGCCGGTCGCGACAAGCTGAAAATGCCTGAAGATGCGTCCATCGAAGGCGTTGTGGGCATCGGCCAGATTCCTGCCGGTTTCGGGATTGAAGTGGAGCTGCGCATCAGCCTGCCAGGCATGGACGACGCTGAGGCAAAGAAGCTGATCGATGAAGCCCACAAGGTTTGCCCCTATTCCAACGCCACCCGTGGCAACATCGATGTGACCCTCAAGCGGGTTGCCTGAGGTCTGATCAGGCCCTCATCTAACGGAAACCTACCAGTGGAGCGTGATACTGCCCAGCAGGGTCTCGCCCAGGTGTAGGTCGCGGGTTCCCGTGTCCAGGTCCCGGTACCGGACACGGGTGTCCACACTGGCGCCAAGACCCAACACCAGATCGGGCCAGGCGCCGGCTCCCGCGAGAATACGATAGCTCACTTCCGCCCGCCATTCCCTCAGATACAGAGCGCTTTCCACCTCCCGCGCCCGATCCAGGGTCGCCCAGCGATCACCCACTCTTCGAAAGCTCACCGTCCAGAGCCTGTCAGGACTTTTCCACTGCGCAAGAACAGGCAGATCCAGTAGCCAGTGGCCCTGATCATTGGCATGCGCCCACCGCACTCGCGGAAGCCAGCGGAAAGAGCCAAACCGGTGATCACCACCGACACCCAGGCTCAACCTGGCGTCATCGCTGATTGCCCGAAACAGCGCCAGTCGGCCGTTGGCCACCTTCCTGTGGAAATCCTGCTCCTTGAACATATTGGAAGTGCCGGCCAGGCCAGCTCGCCCCTGTACTCGATAGGGCCCCTGTTGCCAAGAGCCGCCGACGGTGACTCGGTGCAGGTGGCCATTGTGTGCCGGTTGGCCGGTGCGAATGCGCAGGGGCTGGTAATCGTATTGCACGGTGGTGGCGCCACTCGCGGTGTCTGTTTGCCAGCGGATGCCGCGCTGGGAGCGGGTCACTTCCGTTGCGGCGGGGGCTTGCCCTGGCCAGTTATAGGGCTGCCACTGCTGATAGAACAATTCGGTGGAGGTAGCTGCCTGCACCGGTGTACACAGGCCGAGTCCTGCCAGCAGCAGGCATCGAAACATCAGTAAGCCCGGCGGGTACTGCCTGTGGGCGCTGGCGCATGGTTTGTGAATCACAGGGCTGCCTCCCTGAATTGTCCTTTCAGGCCTTATTCCGGCTCAGGCGGAACATTTCTAGCGTCGCTTCCGTTGCTTGTTGTCGAGTTATCCCAAACATAACAAGGACAATAACAATGCCTGAAACTAAATCCCATAACGCAGGGCTCGCCCTGTCGACGTGCTTGGCACTTTCCCTGGTTTTAATGGGCTGCGGTGGCGGCTCCGCCGAGGACGCATCGCCGGGTGCTGAAGCCTCGGCTGAGGCCCCGGGCCAGGCCTGCGACAACCCTGGTAACGGCGCGAGGCCTCAGTGTGTCACTCCGCCGCCCGTGTCCTGCAACGGCGAAACGCCTGTTGAAGGAGGCGCGAGCTATCCGGTGTCGCTGCCTTCGGCCAGCGGGGAAACCATTACCTTCCAGGTTCTGGAGCCGTCCGGCACTCTCGATTGCCGGCAAGGCCACCCGCTGGTGCTGCATGGCCACGGCTTTGGCGGTTCCCGGACCACCGAGGGTTTCCAGAATTATCGGGACGCCGGCTTTGTGGTGATTTCCATTGACCAGCGAGGCTTTGGTGAGAGCTCCGGCACCGTTCGGGTGATGGATCCGGAATTCGAGGGTGAGGATCTTATCCAGATTCTGGACTGGGCCGAGGCCAATCTCGACTATCTGCGCTACCGGAACGAACCAGACCTGTCCGCTGAGCTGAATCCGAACCTGGTGGCAGGTGCCATCGGTGGCAGTTACGGTGGTGGTTACCAGCTTTTGCTTCAGGGCCTGGACCCTCGTCAGCGGCTGGATGCGTTGGTGCCGGACATCACCTGGCATGATCTTCGTTACAGTCTCAACCCCGGTAACGTGATCAAGACCGGCTGGGATCTGTTCCTCGTGGTGGGCGGCGAGAATGGGTCGACCGGCCAGGGCAACGATGGCCTGGACCCGATCATTCGTGAAACCCTGGCCCAGGGCGCCACGATGAACCGGTTCCCCGAAACCGGTCTGGATTTCTTCTACTATCACAGCCCGGCCTACCGCTGCTCGGGTGAGCCGGTGTCGGTCCCGGAGAATCCGGAGCTGCTGAGTTACCAGATCAATCCGCCGGCCTACGATGTTCCTCCGGCGCCTTTCAAAAAGATCGACGTACTGCTGACCCAGGGCATGCGGGACACCCTGTTCAACTTCAATGAGGCCTGGCGCAATTTCGAGTGCCTGCGCGCAAGCGGCGGCGATGTTCGTCTGCTGACCCACGAAACCGGCCACATTCTTCCTGTAGAGCCGCCCGAGGAAGCGCAGCCCGGCGAGTATGTCGATCCCACCGCCGATTTGCTGGAGCTCCCGGGGTTCCAGGCTGCTGGCGGACAATTTGCCTGCGGAGAGCTCTCCATTTCTGACGCCACCCTGAACTGGCTGGAACACCACCTGATGGGGCGGCCGCTCGCGTCTTCTTTCGAAGGTACCGATTCCGAGGTGTGTCTTTCCCTCGAAGATGGCAAGGCCGTGCGCGTGCCCATGGACGCGTTCCCGGCCCCAGCGTCAGACGGCGGGCTTCTGCAAGGTGAGTTTGCCGTTGAGCGCACCTTTGCTACCGCAACACCGGTTGCCTCCGGCTATGAAGCGGCCGCTACCGCAACACAGCCACCGGCCGCCCTGGTTCTGGGGCGGGCAGGAGAGGGCGGTGCCACGCTGGGTGGCATTCCCACGGCCATGGTGACGGTGTCCGATCTTGCGGGCCGGTCTTCGTGCGAAGCAGAGCTTGATCCCTTTGCGCCCGGCTGCGACCCCATAGTCTTCATCGGCCTCGGCAAACGGGGTGAGGGCGAGAGTCGCTGGCAACTGATTGATGATCAGATCAAACCTGTGCGCGGCCTGAAGACCGACGCCACGGTGGAGCTGGTCGGAATTGCCGAGGCACTGGCCCCCGGCGATGAGGTAGCGCTGTTGGTTTACGGTTTCCACCCGCAGTACCCGGCAAGCTGGTCCCGGGATGCGCTGGTGCCTTTCGTGAACCTGGCGGGTGCCGTGCAGTTGCCGATTCTGGAAGGAAGCCTTGATCCGATGCTCTGACACCGGACGATTGACGAGGTTGATGTGGCGGGCGCCCGCTTCTGGCGCCCGCCTATGGCTCACTCAGTAGTTTTTCCGTTCAAACTGGTCGTCCACCGGGTCGGCGGTGTAACGGCCTTCGACCTGATCCCAATGGTACTGATCGCCCATCATGGCGTTGATTCTGCCGTCATCGGTGGATGCGCTGGCGGCGTTCTGCCCGGTGAGCGTTCTGCCTCCCCACCAGTTAATGGTGACTTCTTCCGGCGCAGCAGACGCCATGGAGCGGAAGTACCAGGGCACCACGTGGTTATGTTTGTTCAGGTAATCGGCGGACGCCAGGTACCAGAAACGGTTATGGATGAAGGTAACAATACCCTCAAGCTCGGTATTCTTGTCACCGATCCAGACATCCTGGATGCCGGAGGACTTGTACCAGGTGACCGGGGTGTTGTGGCGTTGGATCAGTTCCTGAATCGTCCAGCGCGTGCGCTCTCCAACCCAGTCATTGGCGCCGTCACCATTGGCATCACCCAGATAGCCCTTGCCATCCTGGGACCAGAAAGGGTCAAGCAGTTCCAGACGATCCACCATCACGTTGGTTCCGGCGGTACCGGCATAGATCGCATCGCTGATTTTCATCGCCACGATAGTTGCCAGCTGGTTACCCAGGGAGTGCCCGGAGAAGCGAACGTAGTAGGAGGTGTTGCCTGCCAGGGCCGCGGTTACCTGTTCAAAGGCAATCTGTCCAACCGATTTGTTCGGCGAATACTGAGTGCTGTAGCTGCCATCGCTCAGGCGATAGCGCATGCCGCGGGGTCCGTTCGCGCTCCACATCTTGGCCTCGGCATCCTTGACCTCGGATTCATCGGCGAACTGGTCCCAGTAGAAATAGGCGATGTTCCAGCCCTTGTTCTTCCAGGCCGTTGAGGTAATCACATCTTCGTTACCCCATACGAAGCGAAAATCCTCCCGATCATAGCCATCGCCGCGCGTCGCGGAGCCGGGTTGCCAGCCATGGAAGTGAACTATGGTGGGTTTGGACGGGTCGTAAAAGCGGCGGGGAACGTTATTGACAGTGCCATCGGCCTCTACGGCTTTAACCGACTGGTTATTGCCATCGAACCAGTAGAGACCATAATCAAGGGTATCCCCGACTGCATGGGCCGATAACGGCATGAGCAGTAGTGCTGCCAGAAGCGCTGACAACAGGGATCGATATGTCCTGAGCATAGTTGCAAACCTGTTTTGTTGTTGTGTGATCGGGCGAGCAGCCCGAAGGCCAACATAACAGACCTTTCGAGTGGTAAAAGTGAACGGTCAGCCATTTTTAGAGCTTGAAAACATTGGAAATTTGTCGGTTTGTATTGGTAGCCGGGCTTACCCTAACCTTTGAGCAAGGCTGCGTTTTCGTGGGGCAGTGTCATGTCAGATAAGCAGGTTCGAACCCGGTCCGATAAGCAAGCCATCGACCAGTTCATCAATGAGGTCCGCACCCTGCCAAAACAGGGCGGAGGGCAGGGCCGGCTGATTTTTGCATTGGATGCCACGGCGAGTCGCGAGGCGACCTGGGATCAGGCCTGCCATTTGCAAAGCGAGCTGTTCATGGCCACCCGGGACCTTGGCGGTCTGGCTATCCAGTTGGCTTACTACCGGGGGTTCGGCGAATTCAAGGCGACGACATTTGTGACCGAAACCGGCCAGTTGTTAAATCTGATGAATGGCGTTTCCTGCCTGGGTGGGCGTACCCAGATCGGCCGGGTTCTGGCCCATGCTGTCCGCGAAACCCGGGCCAGGCCAGTGAAAGCAGTGGTGTTTATCGGCGACTGCTGCGAAGAACCGGTGGACGAGCTTTGTCATTGTGCCGGTGAGCTCGGTCTGCTTCGAACGCCAGTGTTTATGTTCCACGAGGGGCACGATGCCCATGCCAAGGCTGTGTTCCAGCAGGTGAGCAAACTCTCCGGTGGCGCCTATGCGCCTTTTGATCGCAACAGTCCCCAGGTTCTGAAGGATCTTATGGCAGCAGTTGCGGTCTATGCCTCCGGGGGAGCGAAAGCCCTTCAGGACTTTTCCAGTCGCAGTTCTGCGGAAGTGAAACGCCTGACGCAGCAGATTCGCTAATCGAGTTGAACCGTTTCAGTTGGGCCGGCGGGCCCGGAGTGTATTGGTGCCGTTAACGTTCATCGTCATTGTTGCCGCCGTTGTGGCCTTTGTCTGGCTGAGAAACCAGCCGCCCGCTCAGCGTCCCCAGGCAATCCTCAAACTGGCCCTCCTGGTTGGCACTCTCATTCTTCTGGTACTTGCGGTGACGGGTCGACTGCATTTTCTGTTTGCTTTTCTTGCTTTCCTTTACCCACTGTTGAGGCGCCTGCTGCCCTCGCTGCTGGGCGGTCTGATGTCTGGCAATACCGCCGGTGGAGGTACAAGGGCGAGTGCCGGCAACCAGTCCCGGGTGTCGGGTGAGATTCTGGAAATGAGCCTGGATCATGACAGCGGCACCATGAGTGGCCGTGTTATCAAGGGGCCAATGGAAGGTCGGGAGCTGGACAACCTGAGCGAACAGGAATTTCTTGAACTGCTCCGATATTGCCGGGCCAATGACGAAGATTCCGCCCGTTTACTGGAGACGTATCTGGATCGTCGATTTGGCGATTCATGGCGCGCCGATGACCAGACTGAGGACCAGGAATCGGGCCGGGCCGGTAGCGCCGGCGGGCCGCTTACCGAGAGCGAGGCTCTGGATATTTTGGGGTTAGAGCCGGGCGCCAGCCGGGATGAGATCATCAAGGCTCATCGGCGGATGATGCAAAAGGTGCACCCTGACCATGGCGGCAGTAACTACCTGGCGGCCCGCATCAACGAGGCGAAGGAGTGCCTGTTGGGGTAGCGCCCGGCCGGTTGTCAGGGCGTGGTCAGGGCAAAACTCAGTAGCCAGCGATTGCCTTTCTCGATGCGTGAAACCTGATGCTGGTACAGGTCGGGGCGAAAGAGGTAGGCTCTGCCTCGTAGATTGAACAGGTTGCGCTCACAGAGAAAGTCGCCGCCTGCTCTGGGTTTGATGAGAATCAGATTGAGCTTGTACAAACGGCCTTCGGCAACCATGTCCACATGCGGGACCACCCTATGACCCTGCGGGTAGCGAACCAGATAGACGTTCAGGCGTTTCGAGCGGAACAGGATCCGCGTTTTTACCTTTGCGGGCATAGCAGGACTCTCGTCGGGTGTGCGCTTGGTTGCCGGAGGTTCTCAGTTTGCCGGATCAGGCTGGCTGGTGTCCAAAGTCGGTACCTTTCAGGCCGGGAGGCGACAGCACTTTAATGGCCAGGAAGTCGGTTGGAATGCAGCTTTTGCGCTGGGTGTCGGTCGCCGTGGCAGCCCTTATCGCCCTGTGCGTGTTGGTGATTCTGCTGTTCCGGTTCGTTAATCCGCCCACGTCGGCATTTATGGTGGCTTATCAGGTGCAGGGAGATGGAAGTCCCATCGCCCAGCAGTGGGTGCCACTGTCGGAGATCTCGCCCTGGATGCCTTTGGCCGTCGTCGCGAGTGAGGATCAGCGTTTTCCGGAGCATTGGGGCGTCGATTTTCGAGCCATTCGCCAGGCAGTCTCCGAGTATCGGGCCGGCGAGGGGCTTCGCGGCGCCAGCACGATTACCCAGCAGACGGCGAAAAACCTGTTTCTCTGGAACGACCGGAGTTTTGTCCGCAAGGGCCTTGAAGCAGGGCTCGCGCTGGTCATTGATGCGTTTTGGCCGAAACAGAGAGTGCTGGAGGTGTACCTCAATATCGCCGAATTCGGGCCGGGGATATACGGTGTCGAGGCCGCCAGTCGTGCGTATTTTGGCAAGTCCGCCCGGAGCCTTTCGGCCTACGAGGCCGCAAGCCTGGCGGCGGTGTTGCCTAACCCCAAAGTGCTGAGCGTCCGCTCGCCCTCATCCTACGTACAGGACCGTGTTGACTGGATCCTCGGGCAGATGACGCAACTGGGCCGGGGCTATCTTGCGAACTTATGAGTAGCGTTCACGTTTCTGACATGCAGAAAGACAGGTGGTTCTTATGACAGACATCCGAATTGACATCGTTTCCGATATCGCCTGCCCCTGGTGTGCCATTGGCTACGCCCGGCTGGAGCAGGCCATGGCGAAAGTGGCGGACAAGTACGCGTTTTCGGTCGCCTGGCATGCCTTCGAATTGAACCCGGACCATGAAGGCCAGGGTGAACCCATTCTCCCGGCACTGGCCCGGAAGTATGGCCGCAGCGAGGAGGACATGCGGGCCAACCAGGATCAGATGATGACCATCGCCCGGGATCTGGGCCTGAACTTTGAGCAAATGCAGCAGCGATTTACCTGCAATACCTTCGACGCCCATCGGCTGGTGAAATGGGCTGACGAGCAGGGCCGGGCAACGGAAATGAAACAGGCGCTGTTCGAGGCGTATTTCGGCCGGGCGGAGGACGTGTCTGAGCACTCGGTGCTGCTGCGCTGTGTCGAACAAGTTGGCCTGGATACGGACCGGGCTGGCGAGATTCTCCGGGGTGATGAATACGCCGATGTGGTCCGCAAGGACGAAGCCACCTATCAGCAGGCTGGTGTCTCGGCGGTGCCCGCGTTCATCGTAAACGGGAAATATCTGATTTCCGGAGCCCAGGAGCCCGAGACGCTGGTGCAGGCGTTTGAGGAAATTGTCACCAACTCGTAATCGCGTTTGGCTGGGCATTTGGCGGCATAACGGTGACAATCACTGCACGGACGCCCCCGCATTGATAAGGAGCCGAGTCGAACATGCCACCGCACAGCCACACAGCCCCGGAAAACAAGCGCGCGCTCTGGTCCTGGGCAGTGTATGACTGGGCCAACAGCGCCTTCTTCACGATCATCCTCACGTTCGTGTTTGCCCAGTACTTCAGCACGTCGGTGGTACAGGACGAGGTGGCAGGCACCAACGCCTGGGGCAATATTGTTGGTATCTCCGGCGTGTTCATCGCCATTCTGGCGCCGATTCTCGGGGCCATTGCCGATCAGTCCGGGCGCCGCAAGCCCTGGCTGATCAGTTTTACACTGCTGTGTGTGCTGTCCTCGGCCATGCTCTGGACGGTAATGCCGGAGACCAACCAGTTCTGGAAGGCTGCGTTCTGGGTGGGGCTTGGCACCCTGGGCGCCGAGTTCGCGTTTATCTTCTACAACGCCATGCTGCCGGATCTGGCCAGGCCGGAGCGCTCCGGGCGCTGGTCGGGTTGGGCCTGGGGACTAGGCTACGTGGGCGGGATCGCCAGCCTGGTGATTGCCCTGTACGGCTTTATAGAAGCCGATACCGCGCTTTTTGGGCTGGATCGTGACACCGCGGAACACGTTCGTGCCACCTTTGTGCTGGTGGCCATCTGGTACCTGGTGTTCTCACTGCCCGCCTTCCTGTTCATACCGGACCGCCCGAAAACGGGACTGGGCCTGGCGGCTGCCACTCGTGCCGGTTTTGCCCAGCTCAAAGAGTCCATCGCCCACGTACGCCAGTACCGCGATATTGTGCGATTCCTGATTGCCCGAATGCTGTACACCGACGGGTTGGCGACCATTTTTACTTTTGGTGGCGTCTACGCGGCCGGCACCTTCAACATGAGCCCGACCGAGGTGCTGCAGTTCGCCATTGCCCTGAACGTTACGGCGGGCCTCGGGGCCCTGGGCTTCGCTTGGATTGATGACGCCCTGGGTGGACGCAACACCATCCTGCTAGCGCTGGTTGGCCTCGGCAGCAGTGCCCTGGCCATTCTCGTGGTAGAGAGCTCAACCGCCTTCTGGGTGTGGGGCATGATCCTGGGTATTTTCGTGGGTCCGCTGCAATCGGCCAGTCGTTCCCATCTGGCGCGCGTGGCGCCACCGCATCTGCAAACCCAGATGTTCGGCCTGTTTGCCTTCTCCGGCAAGGCCACGGCGTTTGCCGGTCCCTTGCTGGTGGGTTGGGTGACCGCAATGACCGACAGCCAGCGCTGGGGCATGAGCACCATTCTGGTGTTCCTGCTGATCGGCTTTGTGCTGATGCTCAAGGTGCCAGCAACGGAAGAGAAGACCCCGGATTAAGCACGTTCAGGGGATGGATTCAAACAGTCGCCCCATCCTGGCTTGTGGCGTGAGCTTGCCGCAGAGGCGCAGGGCTTCCCAGAAACTGACCTGATTGGCCGTCAACACCGGCATTCCGCACGCACGCTCGAGATCTTCAAGCCAGGCGGCCGAATGCAGGGCAGTATCCGGAATCAGCAGTGCCTCGGCCTCCGCCCTGGTATTGGCTACCGCAAAGTCGATCACGTCGGCCTTCCCCAGGTGACCGACCTCGGCCGCGGTTACAATACCCCGGCTTGCCATGTGCTCCACCTCAATATCGAAGTGCCGCAGAAAATCCAGGAATCGCTGGGCAACGTCCTCCGGGTAGGTGGCGGCAATGGCCACCCGGGTGGCGTCAAGCGACTTGGTAGCCCGGGCGAAGGCCATGGCCGTGGTCGATGCCGGCACGCCCAGGGTTTTCTCCAGGGTATCGATCTGCTGTCGAATGCCTTCAAGGCCGAGCACGAAACTGGCGCTGGTGGACGTCCACATCACCGATTCAATCCCGGAGCCTGCCAAGGCCGCCGCGCCTTCAGCCAGGCGACAGACGCTGCCCATCTCGCTCAGCGCCTCGACGGTATGGGCGTCTTCAACAAACTGCGTATGAACGAGGTTAATCTCGGCGGGCGGCTCTATCATGTTGGCCATCAGCGGATAGTCGTCCTCGGCCGCGTGGCCGGGATAGAGAAAGCCGAGTCTGGCGGGAGGTGCCGTGCGGTTCATCGTTCGCGCCCTCGCTGACATGGGTTGACCTGTCCCCACAATAGACAAAAACTGGGGGCAATGCAGTCTCTGGAGACCGCCGATGGATAACCAGTGGTTCCTGATTTTTGCCGATGCCCTGCTGGTACTTCACACCTTGCTGGTCGCGTTTGTCATTCTCGGTCTGGTAGCCACGTTCGTGGGTTATTTTCTAGGGTGGCACTGGGTGCGCAACGTCTGGTTCCGGTTGGCGCACCTCCTGGTGATTGGCGTGGTTGTTCTGCAATCCTGGCTCGGGGTGATCTGCCCGCTTACCTCCTGGGAAATGGCGCTGCGGGCAAAGGCCGGCCAGGCCGGCTACGAGGGCTCGTTCATCCAGCACTGGCTGCAATCCATTCTGTATTACAGTGCGCCGGACTGGGTGTTTATCCTTGCCTACACCGTTTTCGGGGCCCTGGTGCTGGCCAGCTGGTTTGTGGTCAGGCCGGGGCGTCGATAGGCGGCCAGGTGCTCCGCCCCTGGGCTCATGCTGCTGTCAGCCCTCTGTGCAAAACGTCCACGCAGGCGGTTATCTCTCGCTCGCTGGCGCTGGCAAACCCCATCACCAGACCGGTTCGGGCGTTCTCTCCAATAAAATGGGCGCTGAGGGGCGTGCTGCCGAATCCCTGTTTCCGAAGCCACTGGCTCAGAGCCATGTCGTCAAAATCTCCTTCCAGTACCAGATGCATGCCCGCGCTTTCGGCAATTGGTCGCACGCTGTCGCCAAGCCGGCCGGTAATGGCTTGCTGGAAGTGTTGCCACTTGCCCCGGTACAGCTGCCGCATCCGCCTCAGGTGGCGGGTGAACTGGCCACTGTCGATAAACTCGGCAATGGCGGCCTGCACAAGCAGGGGCGATTCGCCGCCGCTGATCTGCTTCGCCCAGAGCATCGGCTCAACCACTTCCTCCGGCACCACAAGATAACCTACGCGCAGGGCTGGCAGTAAGGTTTTGCTGAAGCTGCCCATGTACAGTACCGGGGCGTTTTCGAACAGGCCCTGAATCGCAGCGAAGGGTTTGTTGAAGAAGTGGAACTCGCTGTCGTAATCGTCCTCGATGATCCAGCAGTCGTTTTGCTGCGCCCACTGGACCAGCGCCATACGCTGGGAAAGATCGAGAATCCCGCCCATGGGGTACTGGTGCGTGGGCGTGCAGAACAGCAGCCGGGCGGCACCGAGGCCGGGTAGGGCGTCGACATCCAGCACCTGGTTCTTGAGGGGGATGGGACGCAGGGGATGGCCGAAGCGACCCAGCGCGTTGCGGGCCCCCCGGTAACCGGGGTTTTCACACAGGATATGGTCGCCGGGCCGCAGGAACACCTCGGCGATGAGCGACAGCGCCTGCTGGGCGCCCTGGGTGATCATCACCTGGTGCTCCTCGCAGCGCACGCCCCGGGAGGTACGCAGGTAGCTGGCAATGGCCCGCCTCAGGGGCTGGTAGCCCTGGATACTGTCGTAGCCGCGCAGTGAACGACGGCTTTCCTGATGGTGCAGGATGCGGTTCCAGCTGCGGATGGGGAAGGCATCAAGATCTGGCAGGCCCGGCTGGAAGGGCAGGTTGGCGTCTTCCTCCCGGGTCGAGCGCGCACGGGGTAGCTCCGGCAGTGAGGGCAGGGCCATACCCCGGTTCAGTGGTTGCGCAAGACCATCGCCGGCGGGTTTGATGGCGGCCCGTATGTCCCGGTGAACGAAAACTCCTTTGCCAGGCCGGCTCTGCAGGAAGCCTTCGGCTTTGAGCTGTTCGTAAACGGCGTTCACAGTGTTGCGACTGATTCCCAGATCCGCCGCCATCTGCCGGCTGGAGGGCAGTTGCCGCCCCGGCGGGTAACGCCGATCAAGGATGCGCTCGGACAGCCTCTGGTAAAGCTGGTGCTGGAGTGGCTGTGAGCTATCGAGCCGGAGGTCATCAATCACGGCAACTGGTTCCATCAAAAGTCACAATCTGGATCTTTTGATGGTATCAGAGATCGCCTTCAATAAGCAGGAGTTTTCTGTTTTCAGAAGAGTGTAGGAGTTGACGATGACCACGACGGATATACCCAGGATGACGAATTCACCGCTAAGAACCTGCCCTCGCAGCCAGGTGCAGCGCGCCGCAAAACGGGCCCGCTACGACCGGCAAAGTGCCTACGCCCTGATTGACCGGTTGAAAACCGCCCACGTTGGTTTCGTGGAGGATGGCGAGCCACGAAGTATCCCGATTACCGTGTGGCGTCTTGATGATGACCTCTATCTGCACACGCTGAATGGTGGGCGACTGTCCAGGCAACTGGCCTCTGGCGCGCTGCTGTGCATTTCGTTTGCGGTAACCAACGAATGGGTGCTGACCAAATCTGCGTTCCATCACAGCGCCAACTACGAGTCACTGGTGCTTTTTGGTCGGGCAGAGTCGGTAAATGACGATGACGCGTTTGATGCCGCGTTCCGAGCGATCATCAACCAGATAGAGCCAGGGCGTTGGGACCAGGTCAGGGCGCCGAATGACAAAGAGCGAAAGGCAACGGCGTTGTTCCGGATACCGATTGAAGAAGGGGCATTCAAAAGCCGTACCGGCGGTCCGACTGACGATCCGGAGGATCTGGGGTTGCCGGTCTGGCACGGGACGTTGCCAGCCGGCTGACGACGGTTCTCAGCGGCCAGTAGCAGAGCGGTGCTCACGATGATAGCAACGGGATAATAGAGATTTCCGGCCAGCATGTTGATCATATTGTTTAACCCTCGGCATTGATCGATTCGGGCGCAGGCTACTCTCGGGAGAGTCTGATTTCGCTTAAGGATTGCTCATTCTCTGGTAACCTGATCGGTTAAACATGACAACACCCGGAGCGACTCGAGCCCAATGTCTGAAGATCCCCTGAAAACCCTGTCCGACATTGCCAGCGATGCCCATGCCCGCATCCAGGCAACCCACCAGCACGTCAATCCGGTAGTGGAGGTTCGCCGTGGCATGCGTGATGCCGGTATACCGGCAGATGTGATGACCATTGACTGCCTGCGCACCCGCCGAAGGATTACGCTGATACTTCATGATGAACAACCGGGCGTGCTTCTGTACCAGTTTGTGACCATCGAGGATGAGGTAGGGAATGACTTTCAGCAGTTGGCGCTCGCCGATATGACGACTAACAAACTGTTCGATTGGATTCAGGAGTATTTTGGCTGACTTGCGCAGATTCATGGCCGCTCTGAAATAAACTCGGGGCAATCAACAACAATAGACCGATAAGGTTTCCCCATATGCCGATGTCCCGACAGTTTCTTCTTGTTCTTCTGATGGGTATTGCACTCGTCATGACGGGGTGCGATTCCGGTTTCGATTCTTCCGGAGCCAACATTTCCGGACACACTGCGCCCACCGCCTCCACCGTCCGGGCCAATCAGCAGGTGCTTGCTCAGCGACCCTTCGACAACCGCGACGATTTCGAGAACGCGCGGCGTGGACTGATTGCCCGGGATCCGGATCTTGTTATTGATCATTTGGAGGGTGATGAAGTCTGGAACATGCCGGACTACAGCTTTATTGATGAGGATGGAGAAAATGCCCCGGGTTCGGTCAATCCCAGCCTCTGGCGACAAGCCGCGCTGAACAATATCCACGGTCTGTTCAAGGTGACCAACGGCCTCTACCAGATCCGTGGCTACGACCTGGCCAATATGTCCATTATCGAGGGTGAGACCGGCTGGATTCTGGTGGACCCCCTCACCGCCCGCGAAACCGCCAGCAAAGCCTTCCTGTTCGCCCGGGAGCACCTGGGCGAAAAGCCGGTGCGGGCGATTGTGTTCACCCACAGCCACATTGACCATTTTGGAGGCGTGCAGGGCATTCTCCAGCATCTGTCTGAAGACGAGAAAGCCAATCTGCGGATCATCGCACCGGCCGGGTTTGAGGAGGAGGCTACCAGCGAGAACATTATTGCCGGTCCGGCCATGACCCGCCGGGCCATGTTCATGTATGGCAAGCGCCTGGCACGGGATGAGCGCGGCCACGTTGGCACCGGCCTGGGCAAGGGGCCGGCCTTCGGGACCTTCGGATTTGCCCCGGCCACAGATCTGATTGGCGAGACTGGTACCGAGCTGGTGGTGGATGGCGTGCCCATGGTGTTTCAAGTGGTCTCCGGTTCCGAGGCGCCCGCCGAGTTCACCTTTTACCTGCCAGAGCACAGGGCGTTTTGCGGCGCCGAACTGGTGAGCCGAAACCTGCACAACCTCTATACTCTGAGGGGCGCCAAAGTCCGAGATGCCAGGCTCTGGAGCGGCTATATCGATGAGGCCAGGACCCTGTTTGCCGACGCCGAGGTCTATTCCGGCAGCCATCACTGGCCGCTGTGGGGGCAGGCCAACGTCCAGGATTTCCTGGCTGTGCAGCGGGACACCTACAAGTTCATTCACGACCAGACCGTGCGGCTTATGAACCAGGGCGCCACGCCCCGGGAAATCGCGAATCGGCTCACGCTGCCGCCGGCGTTGAGCCAAACCTTTCACAACCAGGGCTACTACGGCACTGTCTCCCACAACGCCAAGGCGGTGTACCAGTATTACCTGGGCTGGTTTAGTGGCAATCCGGCCCAGCTCAACCCGCTGCCGGAACCCGAGTCCGCCCGTCGCTACGTTGACATGATGGGCGGTGCGGACAAGGTGTTGGAGAGAGCCAGGGAGGACTATCAGGCCGCGGCCGAAATGGAGCCGGCCGAAGCCCATGACACCTACCGTTGGCTCGCCGAGCTGCTCAATCATGTGGTGTTCGCAGATCCAGAGAATGACCAGGGGAAGGCCCTGTTGGCGCACGTGTATGACCAGCTTGGCTACCAGGCCGAATCCGCACCCTGGCGGGATTTTTACCTGACCGGCGCCTACGAACTGCGCCATGGTGCACCAGAGCAGGGCATTCAGCCGGCGGTGATGCGGGAGGTGCTGCTCAATACGCCGGTGTCACGGTTCTTTGACAGCATGGCGGTGCGCCTGAAGGCCGAGGACGCGGAAGGTGAACACACCACCGTCAGGATTACCTTTACCGACCTTGGGGAAAGCTATCTGCTGACCTTGCAGAATTCGGTGTTGCATCATCGCCTGGCCAGTGCCGATACCCCGGCGGATACCTCTCTCAGCGTTACTCGACCGCTTTTCGTGGACCTGCTGATTGGCCGCGCCGGCCTGAAGGAGCTGCTGTTCAGTGATGAGATCCAGTTTGGTGGCAGCAGACTGGATCTGATCGGATTCTTCAGTCTGCTGGATAAGCCCGAAGGCCGGTTTAATCTTGTCAGCCCCTGAGGGTTAACCCGTTGTTGCCCGGCGCCGCTGGCGGCGGGCTTCCTCGGCGTGCTTCGAGCGCTGCATCTCAATGTATTGCATGGCATCCGTGCTGATCGGCAGACGCAGGGCGCCTTCCAGGTCATGGCGGTCGTAGCCCAGATCCGACAGCGTGTCGTCCTTTTCCCTGAGCAGGTGCCTCGCCATGCGGCGGAACTGCTGGCGTCTCGAGTACCGTTCCCACATCGCTGCAAGGGGATGCATGGAAGCCGTTGCACGCTGTTCCGTGGTCTTGAGCATGGTAACGCCCCAACAGTTGGTGAATGGTTCGCGGTGCTGGCCGCGAAGCAGCCAGGCTCGACAATGGCTGACTGCATCCTCCATTCTGGAAGTGACGTTACTTTCAATCAAACGAAAAGAATTTAAAGTCTCGTTCAACTATGCTTAAGGCACAGTATAGGGATACGTGGATACGGGGAGCGCTTGCGTGAAAATTCCATTGCTGGACAGCGATGTACTCAGAAGCTTCGTGGCTATCGCCGAGTGTGGCACCTTCACCAGCGCCGCGAAGGCGGTACACCGGACACCCTCTGCCCTGAGCATGCAGATCAAACAGCTTGAGAAAAACCTCGGAAAAACGCTGTTTATCCGGGAGCCCCGGCAGGTCACGTTGACAGCCGAGGGAGAGGTCCTGCTCGATTACGGGCGCCGCCTGTTGCTTTTGAACGAGGAGGCCGTCCAGCATTTCATCGCGCCAACCCTTGAGGGCAAGGTTGGCATCGGCACCTCCGATGACATCGGCACCCGCATACTGCCGGAAGTGCTGGCGGAGTTTGCCAGGAGCTACCCCGCCGTTCAGGTGGACGTGGTTGTAGGCTCAAGTAAGCAGAATCTGGCACGGCTGGATGCCGGCGAACTGGATATGACCCTGGTAACGGTGGCGGACGAAGCCGGCATCAGCCGCGGCGAGATTGTGCATCAGGAACCACTGGTTTGGGCCGGTCGGGAGGGCGCTTCGGCATTCCAGCGCTCGCCCTTGCCCCTGGCCATGGCCCACGAGGGCTGCGCCTGGCGCCGGATGACGCTGCGCGCTCTGGATCGTGCCGGCATAGCCTATCGGATCGCCTACACCTGTGAACACTGTTCTGGCCAGGAGGCGGCCATGCTGGCCGATCTTGCCATCGCCCCGTTCCCGAAGAGCCTGGTGAAACCGCCGCTTCGTGAGATTACAGGCGAGGCGCTGCCGTCGATTGGCTCCTATCAGCTGGCCTTGGTACGTCGCGGATCCAATCCGTTGAACGACGCTCTCGCCTCGCATGTAAAAGAGGCCCTGCAGAGTCTACGCTGAACTGAACTGTCCCCGGCCCGTCTTTGCTGCCAATTCCGGGCCCATTGCGAACCAGGATAACCCCTCATGACCGAGTATTTTGTTCACGCTTTTATTTACCTGATTGCCGCCGTGATCGCGGTGCCTCTGGCACAACGCTTCGGCCTGGGCTCGGTGCTGGGCTACCTGGTGGCCGGGGTGCTGATTGGACCCGTGGCGGGGCTGGTGGGGCAGGAGGCCACCACCATCCAGCATTTTGCCGAATTCGGGGTGGTGATGATGCTGTTTCTGGTGGGCATGGAGCTGGACCCCAAGGCACTCTGGGCCATGCGGGTTCGCCTGGTGGGTCTCGGTGGCCTGCAGGTGATACTGACCACTGGCGCCGGAATGGCGGTAGCTTCCTGGCTGGGCCTGCAGTGGCAAACGGCATTGGCGGTCGGGCTGATTTTTGCGCTGTCGTCCACCGCGATCGTGCTGCAAACCCTGAATGAGAAGGGCCTGGTGAAAACCGAAGGTGGCCGCAGCGCCTTCTCGGTTCTCCTGTTCCAGGATATTGCGGTCATTCCCATGCTGGCCCTGATTCCCCTTCTGGCCATCCCGGAACTGATGGACTCGACCGCCGCGTCTGCCAACCACGGCGGTCACATGAGCCTGGTCGCGTCATTGCCGGGTTGGGCCCATGGTCTTGTTGTCGTCGCAGCGATTGGTGCGGTGATCGTCGGGGGCCATTACCTGAGCCGCCCGTTGTTTCGTTATGTGGTCCAGTCCGGCTTGCGAGAGGTGTTCACCGCCACAGCCCTCATGCTGGTAATCGGTATTGCCGCCCTGATGAGCCTGGTGAACCTGTCGCCGGCCCTGGGTGCGTTCCTGGCCGGTGTGGTGCTGGCCAACAGTGAATTCAGGCACGAGCTGGAAGCCAACATCGAGCCGTTCAAGGGGCTCCTGCTGGGGCTGTTTTTCATTACCGTGGGTGCCGGGATCGACTTCGCGGTGCTGGGTGAACGGTGGGGCACGGTGGTTTCCCTGGCTATTGCCGTTATCGTGGTCAAGGCGGCCATCCTGCTGGTTCTGGCGCTGGTCTTCCGGGTGCGCGGCAGCAACGGTTGGCTGTTCACCCTTGGCCTGGCGCAGGCTGGTGAATTCGGCTTTGTGTTGCTCACCTACAGCGTTCAGAACCATGTGATTTCCACCGAGATCTCCCAACTCCTCTCACTGGTGGTGGCGCTGTCGATGTTCCTTACGCCTCTGCTGTTCATTGCCTACGACCGGGTGGTATTGCCCCGTTACCGGCGTTCCAAGAACGATGATCGTGATGCCGATGACATTGATGAGCAGGCGCCAGTGATTGTGGCCGGGGTAGGTCGGTTCGGCCAGATCGTCTGCCGCCTGTTGCGGGCCAACAACATTCCGATTGTGGCGCTGGACCACGAGATTGAGCAGATCGAGAACCTCAGGCAAATCAACATCAAGAGTTTCTTTGGTGATGCCAGCCGCCCGGACCTTCTGGAGACCGCCGGCATTGAACAGGCCCGGCTGCTGGTGGTGGCCATTGACGATCGCGACCGGTCTGTGCAGATGGTAGAGCATGTAAAACAGTTCTTCCCGGGCGTCTGGGTGCTGGCCCGGGCCTTCGACCGGGGCCACGGTTACCGGCTGCGCCAGGCCGGGGCGGACGATGTGGTGAGTGAAACCTATCATTCCGCCCTGGAACTGGGCGGCCACGCCCTGACCGCCATGGGCGTGCACCCCATGCGGGCCCGACAGATGACCTGGGCCTTCCTGGACAATGAAAAGGCCCATGAAGATGAGCTGTTTGAGGCGTGGAAAGACATTGAGGAAGGCATTCGTTTCAGTCCACGTTACGGTGAGCTGTTCATGAAGCTGGAGGAAGCTCTGAGCAGCGCCATGCAGCAGGACTGGGAAGAACCGAAGCAGGAGGACGTGCCGGTATGGCGGCCGCCCTCCCGTTGATGCTTGGCGTTGGGGGCGATGTGGTCAATTCGGCTTGAGAGGTCTGTATGGTATTCGGCAAAACCCTTGTTGTTTCCGGGTTGGCCCTGGCGGCCCTGGCGGTCCTGGCGGAGAGTTGTCTGGCCGCAGAGCCCGAGACCAATCGCGATAACTGCGTTGCCAGCGAGGTACAGCCAGAAGCCATTGATCTGGACAAACCCAGGGATCAACTCGCCCGCCAGAGCGATCTGGTGATACCCGAGGGCGCCCGTATCGGCGAGATCCGGATACTCCGGCGCCCGATCTTTGATACCAGCGATCCGGACCAGGACAACTTTCTGTACCGGACCCTGAATACACTGAATACGCCCACCTGGACATCGGCCTTGCGTTCGCAGCTGGTGTTTGAGGAAGGCGATCTTTACCAACCCGGGCTGATTTCCGAATCCGAGCGTGTGCTCCGGCAGCGGGAGTATCTGACGGCGGCCTGGGTGGGCGTTACCCGGGTCTGTGGTGACGAAGTGGAGGTTAGCGTACTTACCCGGGACACCTGGACCCTGCTGCCCAGTGTTGGACTATCCCGCTCGGGCGGTGAGAATACGTCCAATATCGGTCTCTCGGATCCGAATTTCATCGGGTCTGGCAAGAACGTCGGCATCTCCTACGAGAAGGATCCGGATCGTACCGAAACCAGCGTGTTTTTCGACGACCCAAACGTATTGGGCTCGCACTGGCAGTCCGGCTTCTCGTTTGAAGAGCGCAGCGATGGGCGGGGCCGGAGCCTTTACCTCGAGCGCCCGTTTTTCAGTGAGGCAACGCCCTGGCGCTTCGGCATCAGCGGCCTGGACGATACCCGGGAGGAATCCCGCTATGTCGGTGCCGAGGCCATTGCGGATTATCGCCGTAAGCAGGAGCACTTCAGTATCGACGGTGGCTGGCGCCTGGCGGAGCGTGGCAGCCGCCAACTCCGGCTGCTGGCCGGTTACCGGTACGATGCCCTGGAGTTCGAACGCCTGCCGGAGGAACCCAACCTGGATGTACTTCCGGAAGACCGCACCCTGAGCTACCCCTGGGTGGGGTTTGACTATCGCCAGAACCGGTTTCGGGAAATGACCAACCTGACCCGGTTGCAACGGGTGGAAGACGTTCGGGACGGTTTTGTGTGGCGCACGGAACTGGGGTATTCCGGCTCCGGCCTGGGTGCTACCGAAGACCGGGTGGTGCTCAATATGGACTTCCAGGATGCCCTGCTGGCGACCGAAACCAATTACGCCCGCTATTCCCTTGCCCAGAGTGGCACCTACCGGATGGACGAGGATCGCGTGGAGAACTTGTCCGGAACCCTTGGACTTGAGTATTTTCACGGAGGCTCCGAGCAATGGAACAGCTGGTACACCAATCTCACCTTCACCGCGGCCCACAACCTGACCGCCGATCAACAGTTGCTGATCGGCGGTGACAACGGCCTGCGCGGGTACCCGAGCGATTACCAGCAGGGCAATCGGCGCGTGCTCTGGACCCTGGAGCGGCGCTATTTTCCAGATTGGCACCCGTTCAAGCTGTTCCGGCTTGGTGGCCTGATCTTCACCGATGTCGGCCGCGCCTGGTTTACAGATGGCCGAAACAGCGGCCCGGACGAGGGCATACTCCGAGACGTGGGCTTCGGGTTAAGACTGGCCTCCAGCCGCATCGAGGTGCAACGGATGCTGCACCTGGATTTCGCCTTTCCACTCGATGGCGACGACAGCATTGATGAGGTGCAGATTCTGGTGCGCGGTCGCAGTCAGTTTTGAGTGGCGCGGCCGCGCCGGTTTGTTCAGGCCGGCGCCACACCAAACAACCACTGGTGCGCCCACATCACCATGACAACATAAACCGCAAGGCCCCCGGCAACGGCGATTATGTCGTTGGCCTTGCTGCTTGGCAGTGTGGGGATGTTGCGCTGGGTTCGGCGCTTCATGGAAATACGGTCGGCAACGGCCCAGGCCAGAAAGGAACCGAACAGCAGAAGATCGTGGAGCATGCCGTTCGCCAGCAGGTGTGCCAGTGCCCAGAGTTTCACCGCAGCCAGCATCGGGTGGCCCAGTTTTGCCTTGATCCTGCCCGGAAAGTAGGTGGCAAAGAGCAGAGGGAAGACAGGGAGCAGAAGCAGGAAGGCCAGATGCTTGAGCCAGCCCGGTGGCGTGTAGATCACGGTCGGATCCATGCGGGCGGCCCCGTAGCCCCAGACGATCAGCACAAGGCCTGCCAGGGAGACGAGAGAATAGAGGCCCTTGAAGGGGCCTTCGCCCATGGCCACGCTGAGTCGGTTTCTGAAAGGTTCGTTGATAATCGACAGTGAGTGAACGCCAAGAAACAGGATCAGACCGACAATCAATGTGGTCATGGGCAGAACTCCTTTGCCTGTGGGCCAGTATCAGTGAGCCCGGAACCCCGGGCTGTGTGAACGAAGGATAGTACAGGAAACCGGGACAGACGATGCCTGAACGTTTATGATCGGCGTCCTACTCATTGTATTCACAGGGCGCCATGAAGTTTCCGAAGGTCACCGTTGTACTGGTTACTGCCGCACTGCTGTATGTTCTTTGGGATCAGAGCGGTGAACAACCCGAACCGGTTGATGCCAGCCGCCTGGCTAACCTGCACGCCAACCCGGTTGAATTGGCGCAGGCGGTGGACTGGGTTTTCAATCAGATTCCGGAGTTTTGCCGGGACGCGGGAGGCGCGGGTGAGCAGGCGAAACATCACCAGGCGTGTGTCAGCGCCGCTAAGGCCCGAACCTCCTCCTGCCGGCGGATGCTCTACGAACGTTTTCCGGACCCTGTTGCCACGGAAGCGGTATTGCGTGATATCACCCTGACGGCCATGGAATGCCTGGTGCCCCGTTCAGGCCTTGTTCAGTAACCACTGTCCTTCCTGCCCGCCGTGTCTGCTCCAACGTTAATAGCCGTCGTTAGCTTCTCTTCTGTAGGCTGATGGCGTGAGCCCGAACCTTGCTCGGAACGCCCGACTGAACTGGCTGGAATCATTGAATCCACAGGTGAGCGCGACAGCAGTGATTTTGAGTCGGCTGGTACGCAGCAAGTCACGGCTGCGCAGTAATCGCTGCTCCTGAACGTATTGGTACGGTGCACAACCGAACGTCGCCCTGAAAAGCCTGGCAAAGTGATAGGGACTCAAGTTCACCCAACTGGCCATGCCTGCAAGAGTCAGTGGCTCGCTGAGATGATCGTTTATGCGTTCTTGTAGCAGGCGCCGGTGTTGAAGTGCCAGCTGTCCCGTTACCTCTGGCAGTCTCTGTGGAACGTCAGAATGGCGGCTGACGATCTGAAGCAGAAGCCATTGCGCGAGATGGTCCATGGCCAGGGTTTGACCGGCCATCTGCCAGTCGCTCAGCGCAAGGAGTTTGCCCGCCTGCGCGAGGACCGGATCCTCACCGTGGTAGAGCTCGGAGAGCTGACACTTGTCGGGGTCGACATCCAGCGTCTGCTCCGCGCACCGTGCAACATCGAGGTCACTGAAATAGAAATGGAAGAACTCGAAGTGACCATCGATTTTCCATCGGGAGCGGCTGCCGGCGGGAAATAAGCAAACGGCCCCGGGAAATCCATGACTGACCACTTTGCCGTTCACTATCCGGCTGGCTTGTTGACCGTTGTCGGTGTAAATGCTCAGGGCGTGGTGCCGTGGCCGCTCGTAACGCACCTCGCCCTGATGGTTCTGCCATTGAGCCAGCGCACGCCCCTGGCCGAGTTCCAGAATCCGCTTGGGTGCGACGCCTGCGGTGCGCAAGGTGTCAACAATATCCCGGTTGGACGGGCGTTCTGTCAGGGGTTCGGGATCAGTCTGCATAAAGGGCCTCCGCAGGAATCATCCATGGTTCAGCAGGATCTGACAAGCTTCCGAGGTCACTCCAGTCATACTCTGATCAGCCGTTGGTGATGGTCACAAAGTGTGGAAGGACGCAGTGGTATGCCAATTTCTGTTCATTACGGGTTGACGGTACTGATCTGGGGCCTCACCTGGACCGCGATTCGTCTCCAGGTTGAAACAGCTCCGGTGGATCTCTCCGTTTTTTATCGGTTCGTCATGGCTTCTGCCGTGGCGTTGGTGGTTCTTGCTCTGGTGCGCAGGCTTGAGAAACTGACGCTCCAGCAGCACGGCTGGCTCGTTCTTCAGGGAGCAACCCTCTATAGCGTGAACTTCCTGCTGATCTACCGTGCCGCCGAGTCCATGACCAGCGGCCTGCTGGCGGTGGTGTTCTCACTGGCCGCTCTGTTCAATGCGTTGAATGGCTGGCTCTGGTTGCGCCTCAAGCCGACCGCGCGGTTGTATCCGGCGGTGGCTCTGGGTATCAGCGGGTTGGCCCTGCTGTTCTGGCACGATCTGCAGCTGGGTAATGCAACCGCTGCCAGCATTCTGTTCGCCATGGCTGGTACTTTCTGGTTCTCAATGGGTAACCTGGTCAGCATCAAGGTGAGGATGTCCAAGGTACCGTTATTTCTCGCAAACGCCTGGGCCATGGTTTACGGCGCCCTGATTCTGGGAGTCTGGTGCCTGATTCAGGGCGTGGAGTGGGTGGTGCCTACGGCAGCCACTTTCTGGGGGGCAACGGTGTTCCTTGCCGTGCCCGGCTCAATCATCGCGTTCTACAGCTACATCACGGTCATCCAGACCCTGGGCGCCGACAAGGCCGGTTACGCCACCGTACTGTTCCCTGTCGTTGCGCTGAGCGTATCAACCTGGCTCGAGGGTTTTGAGTGGACCGCGACTGCAGTACTTGGTGCCTTCCTCGCGCTGCTTGGCAATTACGTTCTATTCCGGTCGGCCCGGGCGTAGCGCCGGTGCAATTCGAAAATCGCTTCCGCAAGCTCCGGAAACGGACCTTCTGTCGGAACGCCGGGCACCACCTGATGGATCGGAAGGGTGGCAACCGGTGGCGGCGTGACATGCAGCTCATCCAGCCACTGCGAAAGCTGTTCCGAAGAACTGGCGTAAACGATGCGACCCAGCCCGACCCAGCCGTGGGCGGCGGCGCACATGGGGCAGTGCTCGCCAGAGGTGTAGACGGTGGCCGCAGTGCGCTCGTCCGGAGTCATGTTCTCGGCCGCCCAGCGGGCAATCGCGAATTCCGGGTGGCGGGTCTCGTCGCCGTCGGCCGTTTCATTGTGTCCCTCGTACCGCACCGCGCCGGTGCCATCAACCAGCACTGAGCCAAACGGCGGGTTGTCGCTGTCTACGGCCATTCTCGCAAGCTCCACGCAGCGGCCGAGGTGTTTCATATCGGTTTCGTTGATCACAGGACCTCCTTCACAGCTGTCATGGTCAGGGTAGTACATTCAGAGGGTGCGGCCTTTTTGTGCTCCTCCAGCCCATTGATTATGATTTTGGTTGAAGAGTTCACAATTTAATACACGAAAACGTTTCGGTCAGAGGATGGCCAGACGCTAGGATTGGAATGGATAAATCATAAAAGAATAAGAGGCCTTTTCGATGACCAACGCCGTGGGTAGCTGGTCATGTTGACGTCCAGAGCTGTCGGTTGTGTTGTTTCGGTCCTGCTGATGCTGCTGGCATCTACTGCTGTTTCCGCAGAGCCTGTCACTATCCCGGTGACAGCCTCGTCTCCCGTGCCCTCCAAATTTGAGGCCTTGGAAGATGCCGCCGGTACAGCCACCCTGGATGAGGTAAGCCAGCTTGCCGGGGCGAACTGGCAGGCGTTGCCATCGGGCAGCGCCACCTTTGGTATCACCTCTTCGGTTTACTGGTTGCGGTTCGCCTTGCAGAACGAATCGGACGAAACCCTCAACCTCATTGCAGAGCTCGCCTACTCACAGCTGGACGACGTTGTTTTTTACGTTCTCGCGAACGGTCAGGTGGAACAGCAGTTCAAGACCGGGGACGGTCGCCCCTTCTATCCACGCCAGGTCGACCACCCGAACATGCTTTTGCGGTTCGATCTGTCGCCCGGTCAGCGCAAGACGGTTTACATCCGGGTTGAAACCGCAGGCTCAATGATCCTCCCGCTGAACCTCTGGCGTGCAGACGAATTCTTCGCCGCCGCCTCCAACGAGCAGAAGCTGCACTTTTTTTACTACGGTAGCCTTACGGTCATCATTCTGATCAACCTGGCCGTTTTCCTGACTCTGCGTGAGAAGCTGTACTTCTACTACGCGTTGGCGATCTCTGGCTATTTGCTGTTTTTCGCGTCCATCAAGGGGTACAGCTTCCAGCTCCTGTACCCGGATTCCCCGGATATTCATGCCCGGGCTCTGCTGGTGTCCATGCCTGTGCTTGCGCTGTTCTCGGTGCTGTTCTGCAGGCAGCTGCTGCGCATCCCCTCGCACAGCCCGAAACTGGATATCGCCATACGGGCCATGATTGGTTTTGAGATCATCAACTTTGTGGCCGCGCTGACCCTCGACTACAACTCCGCCATCGTGCTGTCGGCTATCTCGGCACTGTTTTTCTTCTCGCTTCTGTTCGTCGCCGGCCCCATTACCTGGGCCGCCGGTGTTCGCGCCGGGGCTTTTTTCACCATCGCCTGGACGCCTCTCACCATCGGCGTGTTGGCCACGGCCGGCAGGGCACTTGGCTTCTTCCCCGAGAACTTCATGACCGAGCATGCCATGCAGATTGGCTCCGGTCTGGAAGCGTTCATTCTTACTCTTGCCCTCGCAGATCGGCTCTACCGCGAGCGGGAAGAGAAGATCCGGGCGCAGGCCGAGGCGCTGCGTACCGAGAAAGCCCGTAACGAGGCTCAGAACAGCCTGAATGAGGCGCTCACCCACGACGCGGTAACCGGGCTGCCTAACCGGAACCGGTTTGAGCGGATGGTCAACGATCAGTTCCAGAGGGATCCGCACGGCCATTACATGGTGGGGGTTGCCCGCATCACCCGTCTGGATGAGATCAATCGTACCCTCGGCCTCAATCGCAGTGAGCGCCTGCTGCAACGCCTTGCCGGGCAAATGACCGAACTTGCCCGGAACCTGCCCTACATCCTGCGCGTGCACGATTCCCTTGGTCGCGAGGAGCTGGTTTATCAGTTGTCCGGAGACACCTTCGGGCTGCTGGTGGATGCCAGCCAGGTGAATGATAACTTCAGCCAGCTCAACGCCGTACTCAGGCAACTGTCCGAACCTGTGGTTCTGGACAGCCTCGCCATTGAGTTGCACCCCCGATTCGGGGCAGCCAGCTACCCCGCCCATGGCAGCAATGCGGCCTTGCTGATCCGCAATGCCCATGTGGGCATGGAGATCACCCCCCATGGGCCCTATGAAACCGGTTTCTATTCCCAGGAATACGACATCTACAGCGAGAGCCGGCTCACCCTGATGTCCGATCTGCGAGAGGCCTTGCTGGAGGACCGGGCAGAACTCTATTACCAGCCCAAGTTCTGTCTGAACAGCCGGAGTGTGACCGGGCTGGAAGCCCTCATACGCTGGAATCACCCGCAGCGGGGCTGGGTCGGGCCCACGGATTTCATTCCACTCGCCGAAGAAACGGGCGTGGTCAATCAACTGACGCGCTGGGCGGTGGAGCGAGGGGTTCGGGAACTGGCGATGCTGCTGAATCGCCACCCCGAGCTTACCCTTTCCATCAACATTTCCGCCCGGGACCTCGGTTCCGTTGGCCTGAAAGGCTGGATTACCTGGGTTCTTGAGCAGTATCAGGTTGCTCCTGAAAAGCTCACGCTGGAGCTGACAGAGACCGCCGCCATGGACGATCCGGAGAAAGGCCTTGGCGCACTGAAAGCGCTGGCGGATATTGGTCTCAGGATCTCCATCGACGACTTCGGCAGCGGCTATTCCTCGCTCTCCTACCTGAAGCAGTTGCCGGCAACCGAGCTCAAGCTGGATCGCTCTCTGCTCGAGGATATCCACATCAGCGAGAGCTCCCGCCTGATTGTCGGTACGGCGGTTACCATGGCTCACAACCTGGGCTACGAAGTTGTCGCCGAAGGGGTCGAGAGCGAGCAGACGGCCCAGGTGCTGGCGGATCTTGGATGCGACCGGCTCCAGGGATTCTGGATCGCCAGACCCATGCCGCTCCCGGAGCTCGCGTCCTGGCTCTCGGACCAGCCCGCAACCGCCGGACTGAGAGCCGAGTAGCAGCGGGCCTGGCCCGACGCCGGGCCCAGGCAATGGCATCGGCCCCTGGGCTGGACTAGGCTTTCAGGAAGGTGAGGGTAAGGGGCGAAGAACAGCACGTCCGATTGCCCGATTTTCTGACTGGGGGCGCCCGGAGGGCTGATGCTGGAGTCTTTTGAAGCCGGATTGACGGCCTGGTTGTGGCCGGGCTTTTCGGCGATTCTTGGAGTGTTGGCCACTTACGTTGTCTACCGGCTGGCGTTGGCCGTGTTCCGGCACTTTTCCGCGTCGAGAACCGTGCTGCGCCTTTTCCTGGATGCCGCCGCCCGGGCCCTGGGGGTGGTGTTCTGCCTGCTCACCCTGACCGGGATGTTGAAAGCCGCGCCCCCGGACCTGCCATTGATCGCCGCCATTCAACAGATAACCACCCTGCTTCTGGTGCTCGCCATTACCTGGGCAGCGGTGCGATTGACCTCAGCCATTGGCGAGGTGATTGTCGCCATGAACCCGGTGCTCGAGGGCCAATGGAAACGGGCCCGCAAGGTAGAAACCCAGACCCGCTTCCTGGTGCGAGCCCTCAACATCCTCATTGTGATTATCGGTCTGGGCGCCGCCCTGATGACCTTCGAGTCGGTTCAGCACATGGGCGCCAGTCTGCTGGCCTCTGCCGGCCTGGGCGGGTTGATTCTGGGTTTTGCTGCTCGCCCGGTGCTGAGTAACCTGCTGGCGGGCATGCAGATTGCGCTCACCCAACCGTTCCGCATCGACGATGTCCTGCACGTACAGGGCGAGTGGTGCTGGGTGGAAGAGGTAACGGCCACCTACGTGGTGCTCCGCGTGTGGGACCTTCGCCGGTTGGTGGTGCCCCTGCAGTGGTTCATCGAGAACCCGTTCCAGAATTGGTCCCGTAACACCTCCGATCTGCTCGGGGCGGTGTTTATCTGGGTGGATTACACCATGCCGGTGGAACCACTCCGGCAGGAATTCGACCGTGTGCTCAGCGAATCAAAACTCTGGGACGGCGGCTTTTCCTCGGTGCAGGTCACCGATGCCAGCGACCAGGCGATCCAGATCCGCTTTCTGATGAGCGCGTCTGATTCAAGCCGCAACTGGGACCTCAGGTGTGCGGTTCGGGAGGCCATGGTAACCTTCATCCAGCAACACTACCCGGCACAGCTCCCGAGATTGAGGGCTCGGGTGGTGGAAAACTGAGACTTTGAAGGATCTTTCATGAGCCAGAAAACTGTCTGGATTACCGGTGCCTCCTCCGGCATCGGCGAAGCCCTTGCCCTCCAATACGCCAAAGACCATGCCCGCCTGGTACTGTCCGCCCGCCGGGAAGACGAGTTGCAGCGTGTGGCCGAGCGCTGTCACGATGCCGGCCTGGCCAAGGACGACGTGCTGGTGCTGCCTCTGGATGTGACCGACTGGGCTGCCCTGCCCGGGAAGGTCCAGGCGGTGCTTGATACCTTCGGCCAGATCGACCTGCTGGTGAACAACGCCGGCGTATCCCAACGCTCTCTGTGCAAGGATACCGACATGACCGTGTACCAGAAGCTGATGGACGTCGACGTGATGGGCCAGATTGCCCTCACCAAGGCCGTGCTGCCGCATATGCTGGAACGGGGTGCCGGCCACCTGGCGGTTACCTCCAGCGTCGCCGGCAAGGTTGGTGTGCCCATGCGCACCGGTTATTGCGCGGCCAAGCACGCGGTGATGGGCTTTTTTGATGCGCTTCGGGCAGAAGTGGAAGGGCAGGGCATCAGCGTGTCCACCATCACACCTGGGTTCATACGCACCGACATTTCGCGCAACGCCCTCGCGGGTGATGGGTCCGCTTACGGTCGTGAGGATGAGGACATTGCCGGTGGCATGAATGTGGATGAATGCGCCCAAGTGGTGTTCAAGGGCCTCAGGGCGAAAAAGCGGGAGATCCCGGTAGGCAAGGGCAAGGAAATGGCGGCCCTCTGGCTCAAGCGTATCGCGCCCGAGGCGCTGTTTCGCATGACGAAGGCCAGGGCGTGAACCCTTGAAGGACAATACCATGAGCAACAATGAACTGAACCGGGTCAGCGACATGGATGGCGAGGACCGGTATGAGTACTTTCTGGACCAGGTGGCGGAGAACCGGGAGGTCTGGATTCTGGTCAACGGCAACAGCCAGTTCCTCAAGATTGCCTCGGACGACGGCGATGTGGAATACCTGCCGGTCTGGCCCGCTTCCGGGCTTGCCGCCGCGTATGCCAGAGGCGATGACGCGCTGACGCCCCGCAGCGTTGCACTGCCGGATTTCTTCCGGAAGTGGGTGCCCGGGCTGACCGGAGACGGCCTGGAAGTGGGCGTGTTCCCGGGCGCAGACGGCACGGTCTGGCTCACCGAGCCGGAGGAGCTCAAGCGGGATCTTCAGGATGTGATGTCTGATTTCTGATCCACTTGAATTTCCCTTCGCCGCCCCGACGTTTCGGTGAACAATGAAACACAGGCCTAGAGATCATGACAGACACCCGACACCTGGTTTGTCCCCACTGCCACAAGCTCAACCGCGTGCCCGCCGAGAAGCTTTCCGCCGGCGGAAACTGTGGCGCCTGCAAGCAGCCCCTGTGGCCCGACGGGATTCTGGAGCTGACAGACCAGACTTTCTCTAACCACACCGGACGTAGCGATGTTCCGGTGCTGGTGGATTTCTGGGCCAGCTGGTGCGGCCCCTGCAAGATGATGGCGCCCCAGTTCGAGCAGGCGGCGAAGGATTGGCGGGGCAAGGTGCGTTTCGCCAAGCTAAATACCGAACAGGCCCAGGGCACGGCAGGCCAGTACGGCATTCGCAGCATTCCCACGCTTATCCTGTTCCAGAACGGCCGCGAAGTGGCCCGCCAGAGCGGTGCTATGAATCAGGCGCAGATCAGCCAGTGGCTTCAGTCGAAGGGATTTCGTTAGAGTCACAGAGGTTTTGCGCGTCGGTCATTTAAACGCCACATTGGCTCAGGCCCTGTGGTTGCAGGGCTGAGCGCAGCTATCCGAGCAGTTCCCACAAAGTTATCCACAGTTTTTGTGGGTAAAGGTCACGTTGCAAAAAGCAGATCTTGTAGCTGAAATTCGCTTAACTGAGGGCTGCAGGTTCGGTTTCCTTCCATATTTTACAGAATCACCAAAAAGGATATAATTTTTACTCATGGATGAGTTTGAATTCGACGAAGTTAAAAGCCAAGCGAACCTGGACAAACACGGTATCGACTTCGTGGCTGCCCAAGCGCTGTGGAGAGATCCATATCTCTTGGAAATCCGCGCAAAAGCAGAGGACGAGCCAAGGTTTTTGTTGATCGGCAAGATTGGTGAAAAGCACTGGTCGGCTGTCGTCACCTATAGGGAAGGTCGTACTCGCCTGACTTCAGTCAGGCGTTCCCGCAAGAAGGAGGTTGAGCTCTATGAAAGCTAAAGACTTTGAGAAAAAATTTGAGGATGGTCAGGAAGATATTGTTGATGACTTGGACCTGTCTTCCGCTCGCCGCGTTAATCAGGAACAAAAGCGAATCAACGTCGATTTTCCAGCTTGGGTCGTAGAGTCTTTAGATCGTGAGGCCGCGCGCATTGGCGTTACCCGTCAATCGATCATTAAGGTGTGGCTGGTTGAGCGTCTTCAGGCAGAATCTGCTAACAAGTGACTGTGTCGCCAGCGCCATTTTATGTCTCACCGCTGGCTGAGACGAATATCCTCCCGCTATTGAAACTCCGGCCCGCCTAACACACAATCAGGCTCAAGCAAGTAAACAAACGCTCACTTTAATTTCGCGAGAGAGGTAGTACAGGTGACCGAGCTGGTAAGTTACGAGTTGAACGACGGCGTTGCGACCATCACCATCCAGAACGGCAAGGCAAACGCCCTGAGCCACGAGGTGTTTGAAGGTTTGAACGCGGCGCTGGATCGGGCGGAGCAGGACAAAGCGGTGGTTATTCTGACCGGTCAGCCGGGCGTATTCTCTGCTGGCTACGACCTGAAGGAAATGCAGAAGGGCCCGAAGGAAGCGGCCGCTCTGGTGAAAACCGGCTCCACCTTTACCCGTCGGCTGGCCGCCTTTCCGCTGCCGGTGATCGGTGCCTGCAGCGGCCACGCCATTGCCAAGGGCGCGTTCATTCTGCTGTCGGTGGACCACCGCATCGGTATCGAGGGTCCGTTCAAGCTGGGGCTGAACGAAGTGGCCATTGGCATGACCATGCACCACGCGGGAATCGAGATTGCCCGCCATCGGCTGGCGCCGGCGCATTTCTATCGGTCGGTGGTGAATGCCGAGATCTATAACCCAGAAGGCGCGGTCGAGGCCGGCTTCCTGGATGAGGTGGTCGCCCAGGACAAGCTGGTTGAGCGGGCTAATGAGCTGGCCCAGCATTTCAAGACCCTGAACATGCGCGCGCACAGGGAAACCAAGGTAAAGGCCAAGGCCGACTACCTGGCGCTGCTGGATCGCTGCATCGAGCAGGATGCCGAGCACCTGGGCCTGAACGGCTGAGTCAGCCCTCTTGGCGGAACTGGGGCGCCTCGGCGAACCGGAACAGCCTGGCCAGGATAAGGTCCGGGAACGACTGGATCCGGGTGTTGTAGATCCGGGCGCTCTCGGTGTAGCTGTCCCTCAGTAATGCCAGGTAGTTCTCGGTCTCTGCCATCATCGACATGAACGACTGAACCACCTCGTTGGTCTTCAGGTCCGGATACCCCTCTATCCGGGCCTGAAGCGCACCCGCCACTTTCTTCTCAAAGCCGATCAGTTTCTCCGTCTGGCCCTGGGCCCGCATCTCGGTCGGGTTGGCATTGCGCAGCTGGGCGATGGCTTTCAGCAACTGTTTTTCATGGGCCAGGGAGGCCTTCACCACCTTTTCGAGGTTGGGCCATAGATCGTGCCGCTGCTGCAGGATGGTGTCGATGTTGGCCGTGGCCCGGTCCACCCGGTTCTTCAGGAAGACGATGTCGTTATAGTGCAGTATGGCCAGGTAGCCCAGCAGTACGAAGGGCACTGCCACTGCCGACAGAACCAGGTTGTCGGGGCTGAAGCTTCCGTCGGCAGCAAACAGGCTGGTGGTGGCGAACAGGAACAGGCCCAGCACCAGCGCAATGCCAGCAAAGCCGCGGGCGCCGCGGTCCAGCACAATGTCCTCTTCATCGTTGCCGCTGATCAGAAACGAGGCATTGTCGTCCTGCTGGATGGTCAGCCGGTCTGGCTGCTCCCGATCGAGGCCGGCAAAGCCGAGGCAGTAGACGTTCACGAAGGTGTCCAGGAAGCGAACGGTGTAGCGCCGGTCGCCTCGGTGCTCCACGTGAGAGCGGGGGTATTCGATCTTTGCGCCGTCGGGGCGCACCAGGACCCGGCCGGCATTGTCGTCGAGCCAGAACGGCACCCGCTCCTCCCGGTGCTCGATCACGCGCCATTTCTCGTTCTTGCCCGAGCCGCGTTTCTCTTCCACCTTGTAGTCGTACGCCACGCACTTCTCGTGTTGCAGAGGGTCCCGCAGGGGCGGGTGGTCCTCGTCCACGTCCACCATGGCTTTCAGCTCCGAGAGGCCGAAGCTGAGTCCTCGGGTGCTGCTGGTGGGTACGGCCTCGATCAGGCGCTTGAACTTGACCGTGCGGATCGACAACCAGAGCAAGAGAAGCGCGCCCACGAGGGCAGCCGCGGACAGCGCCCGGCTGGTCCAAGTGTGCGGGTACCGGCCCTCGGGCTGACTGGCGACAATGTCCCGGGCCAGGCTGGCGGTCTGGTCGTCCAGCTCCGCCATTGGCAGCCGGTGCTCGACCACACGGCTGAACATCCAGCGGTCCAGCAGGCCACTGGTGCTTTGCCGGATGAGCTGCTGCAGGGCCGCTACGTCCGCCAATACCAGTGGGCTCTCGGTCTCGGCCAGCTGTTGGTATCGGGCTTCGTAGAGGGCGGCAATGGCCGACCACTCCTGGCGGAGCTTGCCAATGCCCAGCACCGTGAGGGTACCGGACACCGCGATGGTCATCACCAGAACGTAAACCCAGAACCGATGAACTTTCACAGCCGGTAGCAGCAAGGCAACGCCCAGTGCCAGAAGCCCGGTCGCGAGGGAGATGCGGATACCGGCCTCGAAGAAGCTCTCGCCGCTGTCCGCGGCCAGGGTGTTCCGGGATACCAGGGCGGGCAGGCTATAGGAGTCAAGGCCGTTGAAGGTGATGGTGTCAGAGCCCGGGTTGAACTGGCCGATCACCCGTGCGGTATGTCCCGGGGTGAGCGCCCACTCGGAGTAGATCCTGCGTCCGGATTGCCGGTGATAGGTGCGGGGCAGGTTCCACTGGGCTGCGTCAGGATCTACGGCCGCAGCCACCGTGACCGAACCATTGGCATCCTTCAGTATAAAGTCGGTGGCACGGGTGCCGGATTCCAATGTTCGGGTTCTCAGGTCGCCGTCTGAATCCCGGTACTCCTCCTCCAGTTTGTAGCGGAAGTACACCGCCTGGGTGCTGGAGTAGGGCGTAGTGATCGTGCCCTCGGCCCCCGAGACTTCACCGCTGACAGCATAGGGCCCTGTGGTCAGGGCGGCCAGGGGTGTTTCCGGGAGGCGTTCGAGCTGGCGGGCCTCTGCCAACTGGGCAAGGCCGGTGGTCATGGCGTAATAGCTACCGGCCAGGCACGCCAGTGCGATGATTGCGAGTAAGGTTCTGCCAGGTAGACTGGCGATATTGAAGCGCCTCATGAGACGGGAAATTCCTGTTCCGCTTGCATGGAGTTGCGCCAGTATAGGGGATCCGGCAGTTTGATTCTGTGAGCCCATTGGAGCAGGCATAGGCGAATTGGCGAATAGGCACGGCGAGATGCCTGGTATAACGTTGGTCTGGTTTATCGATGAACCTTCAGGAGAGCCTTGTGTCCCGGTCCGAACAGTTTGCCAGTGACAACTACAGTGGGGTGTGTCCGGAAGCCTGGGACGCCATGGCAGCCGCGAACACGACCGACGAGCCGGCCTACGGCGAGGACAGCTGGACCCAGCGCGCTGCGGACGGCTTGCGCTCACTCTTCGATACTGACTGCGACGTCTATTTCGTGTTCAACGGTACCGCGGCCAATTCCCTGGCCCTGGCCTCCATTGGCCAGTCGTTTCACAGCGTGATCTGCCACGAGCTTGCCCATATCGAAACCGACGAGTGTGGCGGCCCGGAATACGCCTCCAACGGCGCCAAGCTGCTGTTGGGCGAGGGCGAGAACGGCAAGCTCACGCCGGAGAGCATCGAGCATCTGGTGACCAAGCGCACCGACATCCACTACCCCAAACCCAAGGCGCTGAGTGTGACCCAGGCGACCGAGGTAGGCACGGTATACACCCCCGAAGAACTTCATCGGATCCGGGCCGTGGCGGATCGTCACAAATTGCACATTCACATGGATGGCGCCCGGTTCGCCAACGCTGTGGCGGCCCTGGACGTACATCCCTCAGAGATTACCTGGAAGGCGGGCGTGGATGTGCTGTGCTTTTCCGGCACCAAGAATGGCCTGGCTCTGGGTGAGGCGGTGGTGTTCTTCAATCGCGCGCTGGCCGAGGATTTCGAGTGGCGCTGCAAGCAGGCGGGCCAGCTGGCCTCGAAAATGCGTTACATTTCCGCACCCTGGTGCGGTCTGCTTGAAAATAATGTCTGGCTCCAGAACGCCCGCCACGCTAACGCCTGTGCCGCTCGGCTGGAAAAGGGGCTGGAGGGCCTGCCGGGTATTCGATTGCGTTATCCCCGGCAGGTGAACGGCGTGTTTGTGGAATTGCCCGAGCCCATGCAGACCGAACTGCGAAACCGGGGCT
The DNA here is from genome assembly GCF_055755345.1 of Marinobacter sp. E2. Taxonomy (NCBI): domain Bacteria; kingdom Pseudomonadati; phylum Pseudomonadota; class Gammaproteobacteria; order Pseudomonadales; family Marinobacteraceae; genus Marinobacter; species Marinobacter sp. E2. The sequence continues at coordinate 2,921,196 of NZ_CM146911.1, read as the reverse complement.
GGCGCTTTTACAACTTTATTGGCGGCAGCGCCCGGCTCATGTGTTCCTGGTCAACCAGCCACGATCAGATTGACCGCTTCCTCGCCGACGTTCGATCGCTGGCCGGTTAAGTCCGGCTTGCCGTCATCTTACGGATAAAGGCCTGGTGCTCTCGGCTGGCCCGTTCCATACCCGCGGGTCTCAGTCGCACCCTCTGGCCGGGCACGCACTGGGCCAGACGCGAGGCCGAAAGCGGCGTCAGGTTGCCCAGGCGCGGATAACCGCCGATGGTCTGCCGATCATTGAGCAGGGCGATGGGCTGGCCATCCGGCGGTACCTGCACCGCACCGAGAGATATACCCTCTGATACCATGGACTCAATCCGGCATTGCAATGCGGGTCCTAGCAAACGCACGCCCATGCGGTCGGCGCGATCGTCTACCCGCCACTCAGCATTGAAGGCGTCGTAGAGGCTGCGCCCGAAAAAGTCGGAAATCTGGGCGCCCGGTAACAGGTCCAGCACGGCCGGCGTCGAGTAATCGGGTTGTTCTTCCGGCGGCGCTTCCACTATTTCCGAATGCACGGGGTCGGGGGCAGCAACGGTGAGTCGATCATCGGCGGCCAGCCGACGACCCTGGCCATCAAAGCCCCCCAGATGTTCCCGGACCACACAGGCAACACTGCCCAGCGCCGGTTCCGCTGAAAATCCCCCTGCTACCGCCAGATAGGTTCTCAGGCCATTTGCGGGCGAACCGAAAACCAGGCGTTCGCCCTTGCCAACCCGGAACCGGCGCCACATCGGCAGCGGCTGGTTGTCATGCTTTGCAGACAGGTCGGCACCGGTGACGGCGATGGTCAGATCCGCCTCGGCCTGCAGCTCGAGGCCACCGAAGGTTATTTCCAGTACCGGGCTGCCCCAGCGGTTACCCGCCAGCCGGTTGGCCCAGGCCCAGGCATGGATGTCCGCGGGGCCGCCCTGGGTAACGCCCAGGTGCCGCACACCGAACCGGCCTGCATCCTGGAGCAGGGCCAGCGGTCCTGCGCGGGTAACCCGGAATCCGCTGGTGATGGCGGGGTTCATGATGTTTTCTCCTTCCTGGCCGGTTCCGCAGGCGTCACATCGCCGCCCTCGCTTTCGAAGGTCTGGCGGTCAACCGATACAAAGCGCACCCGGTCTCCCACTTTTAGCAGGCTGAAGCCCTCGCGGTTGCGGTCAAACAGCCGGGCGGACGTGCGCCCGATCAGATTCCAGCCGCCGGGTGTAACCGCCGGGTAGGCGGCCGTTTGCTGGCCGGCGATTGCGACGCTGCCGGCCGGCACTTTCTGGCGCGGCGTGTCCATACGGGGGCAGTTGAGGCTGTCATCTAGAAGCCCCATAAAGGCAAAGCCGGGGGAGAACCCCAGGGCGAATACCCGGTACTCCTGGAAGCTGTGGGTCTTGATGACATCATCAACCGACATCCCGGAGAGACTGGCCACGCGTTCAAGGTCCGGGCCCACGGAAGGATCGTACCAGGTGGCAATCTCATGCTGCTCGCCCTCGCCACCGGCGTCGTCCGGTACCAGATTAGTCAGTACCTGAATCAGTTTCTCCCGGGCGTGCCAGGCACTGATCCGCATCGGATCGAAGGTCACCAGCAGGGTGGTGTAGGACGGCACCAGATCCACCAGTGCCTCGCCGAACGCCGCCTCGCAGTCATGGGTCAGTGACGCCAGCCACAGCAGATTGTTTTCCTCGATGGTGTCGAACAGGCGAACCATCCAGCTGTCGATACCGGCAGGCTCCAGTCGGGGTAACGCCATGTGGGTCACGACGATTGCTCCAGGGTGGTCAGCATCTCCCGAATGCGCCGGACGGCGGCGATGGATTCCTCGTTATCGCCGTGCACGCACAGAGTATCGGCTTGCAAAACGAGATCGCTGCCATCGCTGGCGGTCAAGGGTTGCCCGGTGGCAATCCGACGGGCCTGATCAATGATGGTTTCCGGATCATGGTGAACCGCGCCGGGTCTGGAGCGGGGGACCAGTCGGCCCTCGCTGTCGTAGGCCCGGTCGGCGAAGGCTTCAAACCACAGGGTCACGCCCTGCTGTTCGGCCTGCGCTTTGAGTGCGGAGTTGTCGCGCATGGCCAGCGTCATCAATGGCAGCTCGGGATCGAAGGCCCGGACCGCCCGTGCGACGGCGGCAAAACGCTCCGGATCGCGGGCCATGTCGTTGTACAGGGCGCCGTGGGGTTTCACATAGCAAAGGCCGGTACCCTCGGCCCGACAGATGCCTTGCAGCGCACCCAACTGATACAACACCAGGTTCTCGATCTCCTCCGGGGAACAGGCCATGGAACGCCGGCCAAAGCCAACCAGATCCGGGTAGGCGGGATGCGCGCCGATCCCCACACCATGGCGTTTGGCCAGGCGCACGGTCTTGCGCATCACGTCCGGATCGGAGGCGTGAAACCCGCAGGCGATGTTGGCCAGGTCGACATGGGGCATGACTTCATGGTCCAGCCCCATCACCCAGGGGCCGAAGCTCTCGCCCATATCGGCGTTCAGCTTCAAGGTTGCCATAGTTACCTCGTTGCCTCTCTCGGAGGCGTATGCGTTGGCTTAGAAAATGTTTGACCGCTCATACTGTTTGGGCCATTCCACGTTTTGTGCCTTGAGGGCAGCCGCCGCCCGCAGTGGCCAGGCCGGATCGGCCAGTAGCGCCCGGCCCAGAATCACCAGGTCGGCCTGGCCGTTGGCAATCACCGATTCGGCCAGATCCGGGCTGTGAATCAGTCCGACGGCGCCGGTGGCAATGTCGGCCTGGGTTCGCACCGCCTGCGCCAGTGGTATCTGGTATCCGGGATGGATAGGTATCTGCTGGCGAGGATCATTGCCGCCTGAGGAACAGTCTATCAGGTCAACATCGCCCTGGAAGCGCAGCAGTGTGGCCAGCCGAACCGTGTCTTCGAGGGTCCAGCCTCCTTCTACCCAGTCGGTACAGGACAGGCGGAGGAACAGGGGCAGGTCGTCTGGCCATTCCTGGCGCACCACCCGGATGGAGTCCTGAAGGAATCGGATCCGGTTCTCGAACGAGCCCCCGTATTCATCGGTGCGCTGATTGCTTAGCGGTGACAGGAACTGATGAATGAGATAGCCGTGGGCTCCGTGCAGTTCCAGGGCCCGGAACCCCGCTTCCCGGGCCCGCCGGGTGGCGGAGCAAAGCGACTCAAGTGAATCGGCAATCTGTTCCCGGGACATGGCCTGGGGCACCTGCCACTGGCTGGCGTAGGGCAGGGCCGAGGCCGATACCAGATCCTCCCACCCTCCGGTATCCGCCCGCAGCGGGTGCGAGCCCTCCCAGGGCCGACCCACCGAGGCTTTTCGACCGGCGTGGCCAAGCTGGATACCCGGCACGGCGCCCTGCTCGGAGACAAAGCGGGCGATGCGGGCCAGGCGATCGCGCTGCTCATCGTTCCAGAGACCCAGGCAGAAGGGCGTGATCCGCCCCCGTGGTTCTATATGCACCGCTTCGGTGAAAACCCAGCCGGCGCCCCCTGCCGCCCGTGCGCCGAGGTGCACGTAGTGCCAGTCGTTGGACAGGCCGTCCTGGCCGGAATACTGGCACATGGGTGAGAGCATGATCCGGTTTCGGGCCGTCACGGAACGAAACTGGATGGGCCGGAACATGTGCGGGTTAGGATCCCGCCTCAGGATCCGGCGGGCGTTTTCACCGCCGGAGCGTGAGTCGGTAATCGGGGGTGGTGATGCCTGTGTTTGGTCAGTCATCGCGTAGATTCCACGTTGTTGTTGGAGTAAGTGGTCAGCCGGGCGGTCAACACGGTGGTTACCTGGCGCTTTCGATGGCCAGTGCCAGGCGCAGCAGAGCGTCGTCCGAACCGTTCCGGCCGATCAGCATTAGCCCGCTGGGCAATTCGCCCGGGGCATGGTTCGGAAGGCTGATCGCGCACAGGTCCAGCATGTTGGCCACGGTCGGGTTGCGCAGAACCAGCAGGTTCAGGCGGGCGTAATCGTCGTCGTCGGCCAGTTCCTCAAAGGTGGGTGGCACGATGGGCACGGTTGGTGCCAGCAGGCCGTCGTAGTCCTGCAGCCACTGGTCCGCTTCCTGCTTTCTGGCCTGCCGTCGCCGGCAGAGCTCAAGGTAATCCGCGGCGCTGATGCTGGCACCCCGCTTGATCCGGCTGCTCACGCGGGGGTCATACTGGTCTCCGTGCTGCTCCAGGGAATGCCTGTGGACAAAGTAGCTCTCGGCGGCGGTGAAGCCACCACCTTCCATTAACTCCGGTATGGCAGCGAGCACCGGTGCCGGCGCCTCAATAAGGGTTGCGCCGGCCTCGCGCAGGGTTTTCAGGCGCCGGGCGAAGGCGTAGGCAACGGTGTCGTCCATCCCATCCAGCATGTAGTCCCCGGGCACAACGAAGCGCAGACCTTTCAGCGAGAGGAACCGGATCGGCCGGTAGGCATGGCCGGAGAGCACCGCATCCAGACGTGCGCAGCAATCGACCGTCGGTGCGATTGGCCCGATGGAATCCAGGGTGTCAGACAGCGGGAAGGTGCCATCCCGTGGTACCCGGGACTGGCTTGGTTTGAATCCGGTCAGACCGCAAAACGCCGCAGGTATGCGCACCGAGCCACCGGTATCGCTGCCAATGGCGCCGGCGGCCATGCCCAGCGCCACCGCCACGGCCGCGCCGGAGGAGGAACCACCGGGAATCCGGCCCGGTGCCAATGGGTTTTCCGGCGTGCCGTAATGCGGGTTCAGGCCAAGGCCGGAATAGGCAAACTCGGTCATGTTGGTGTGGCCGGTGAGTACGGCCCCTTCGCAGCGCAACCGGGAAACGATCCGTGCGTCACGGCTGGCCGGAGGCTGCCAGCCCCGGGAGCCGGCGTGGGTGACCTCGCTGCGCACATCGAACAGTACTTTCAGTGCAATGGGCAGTCCCGCAAGCTGGCCTCCGGAAAGCCCGGCAGCGCGTAACCGATCGACGGCCTCCGCCTCGGCCCGGGCGGACTGCTCGAAACGCCGGGTGTAAACGCGGGCGTCGGCCTTGTCCTTGAGGTCCGCCTGGCTGTAACAGCTCGCCAGCAAATCGCGGGCGTTGTGTCTGCCGCTGGCCAGTTCATCCAGCAGGCTTGCGAGCGGGGTTATCGGGTTCATGCGATCACCGGCAGGGTCTGGATATCGTAACGGTGCTGAAGCTCCAGCCCGGTCACCGGGTCCTTCAGCACCATGCGGAAGGCATCCGCCGGGCGCAGTTCGCCGATCACCGGCAAGGTGCCACAGAGCATGGCCTGGCCTGGCGCCAGCTCGGGTTTGTCGAGACCGAAACGTTTCAACAGTTCGGCCGGGTGCAGCAAACCGGTCACCGGCCCTTCCTGGTAGAGTGCCTCCTGGCCGTCAATGGTCGCATAGGAGGCCATCTGTAGCTCGTCCCAGTGGTCGATCACCTGGTCCAGGCGCCAGACCTGCGCGCCAACGGGCTTGGCGCAGACCTGCTTGGAGTGCGCCACCGACCAGGCTTCCGCTTCGCGATCGGTATGATCCGAGCCGATACCCACAAGGGTTCCCTCGGTGCTGCCAATCAGCACCACTTCCACTTCGCCACTGGTCTGCCCACCCAGCACCTGAATGGTCGGCGCGGTGGCCAACTGGTTGGCTGCTACCCGGTAGAACAGCGGCGTTGCCGAGGGCGGGGTAACGCCGATGGCTTTCAGTTCTTCAATATGCTCATCAATGGCGGCCTGCACCCGGCCCGCCCAGCCCGCGATGACCAGCTGGCGGATGTCGATATCCAGGCTCTCTCCGGTGTTGGCAAGGTAAAACGTTGTCATCGGGTGACTCCACTGGTTTTATGCATCAGCTCTCTTGATCAAACCTTTATTAATTCTTCATCAGTTCGGGAAGGAAGGTGGCCAGCTGCGGGAACAGGACAAGCACAATGGCCATCAGGAACATGATGCCCACGTAGGGCATGGCGCCCTTCATCACGTCGCTGAACGGACCGCCTTCGCGAACGCCCTGCACCACGTACAGGTTCAGACCGACCGGCGGAGTGATCAGGGCCATCTCGATCAGCAGGATGATCAGGATGCCCAGCCACACCGGGTCGAAGCCCATGCCGATGATGATCGGGGCGACAATCGGGATGGTAATCACCATCAGCGACAGCGTTTCAATGAAGAAACCCAGAATAATGTATAGCAGTATGGCGAGCATGAGGGTTGAATAGGGGCCCATGCCGGCGCCTTCCAGGAAGCTGGTCAGCTCCCGGGTGATGCCTGCCGACGCCAGCACGAAGTTCAGGAAGTAGGAGGCGATGATGATCAGGATGATCATGCCAGTGGTCTTCATGGTGCCGTCGAGGGCCTCGACAATGATGCCGACGGACAGCTTCTTCATGAATGCGGCGATGGCCAGGGCACCGAGCACCCCAAGGGAGGCGGCTTCGGTTGGCGTTGCCAGGCCGGTATAGATGGAGCCTACCACGATCCCAAACAGCGCCAGTACCGGCACGAGGTGCCGCAGGCCGGAGATCCGCTCGCCCCAGCTATGTGAGACGCTGGGCCCGCCCAGGCTGGGTTTCCAGATGCAGATCAGCGCGGTGCCCACGATGAACATCAGGGCCAGCAGGAGACCGGGGATCAGGCCGGCGGCAAACAGCTGCGGGATCGACGTCTCTGTGAGAAAACCATAGACAATCAGGTTGATGGACGGCGGAATCATGATGCCCAGGGTGCCACCGGCAGCAATTGAGCCGGTAAACAGCTTCGGGTCGTAGCCCATGTCCCGGCCCTGGGGCAGCGCGACCGTGCCGATGGTCGCGGCGGTGGCAACGCTGGACCCGGAGGTGGCGGAAAACAGGGTAGCGGTGCCTATATTGGCGTGCAAAAGCCCGCCCGGCAGCCAGGACAACCAGCTTTCCAGGGCCCGGTAAGTACCGCGGGCAATGCCGGTGCGCACCAGGATCTCCCCCAGCAGAATGAACAGGGGAATGGCGATCAGCAGGTATTTGTCCGAGGCCGACCAGAGAACATCCCCCATGGCGTTGATCAGGGGGAACGGCGAAAAGAGCTCGGCCAGCAGCAGCGCTAGGGCAATCAGCGTGGCGGCAACGGGCACACTCAGCAGCAACAGTGCCAGCAGAATTAGCAGCGCAGTAATAATCATGAGTGTGCCTCTCTGTTTTCTTCTTTGATCTGCTCGTCCATGGTCGGGCTGCCCGCCAGTTCCTGCACCCGGTCAGACTGACCGCTGAGCAGGGCGAACAGGACTCTCAGAGACATCACGCAAACCGCGAAACCAAACCAGACCAGGCCAATCATCCACAGGGCCTGGGGCATCCAGAGCGGTGTGCCCAGGGGGGTGTTGGCGGTGGAGCCGCCGCTGTAGGAGGCACTGATCACTTCGTAAACCGCATCCACTACCAAAATGGAGAACATCGCCATGGACAGGAGTGCCACCAGATCAAGGGCTCCGCGCACCTTCATTGGAAAGTTCAGGTACAGGGCATCAATGCGAATGTGCGCCTTGCACATCAGGGTGTAGGCGAAGGACCAGCTTGCGCTGATCGCCATGATGTAACCGGTCAGTTCCGTGGCATGGACCGCCGAACGTCCCATGAACTGTCGGGACATCACCTCGATGGTTACCAGGACCACCGTGAGCAGGATCAGCACCCCGCCGGCGCGGGCCAGCCAGAGTGAGCCGGTCTGGACGCCTGCCAGTACCCGGTCAAGAAAGGAATTCACCTGGTGAAACATATCGTTCTCCAGGGTGTCCGGGCATGGAGAGACGCCCGGGCACCAGGTCGGTTGTACGATGACTTACTTGGAGGCTTCGAGGCCGGTAACGGCGCCAATGGTCTCGTTCCAGCGGTCCACCCACTGCTGGTCAACACGCTGTGCCCAGTTCGGCAGCAGTGTTTCTTCCAGGTGGCGTGAGGCTTCCGAGAAGTCGTTGTCCGTGGCCTTCACCAGAACCATGTCGCCGGGCTCGCCGCGGGAACAGTCGCCGTTGCCGGTCAGGCAGGCGATGCCTTCGCGGGTTTCCTCAACCGCCGACGCCCACACCGGGTCCTCGTAGTTCTCCTTGATCTCTGCCATCAGCCATTGCCGGGTTTGTTCCGACAGAGAGTTCCACTTCTTGCCGTTCATGGCGGTGACTACGTGGTCCCAGCCGCCCACAGGCAGCGGGTAAAGGTGGGTCGATACTTCGTGCCAGCCGGAGCTGTAACCAGACAGCGAGCCAGTCACGGCGCAGTCAATAACGCCGCGCTGGAGGGCACCGGGAACCTCGCTGAAGTTCAGGGTGATGCCCTCGGCACCCAGGGCCTGCAAGAACTCGGCGGTGGTTCGGCCACTGGCGCGCACTTTCTTGCCCTTGAGGTCCTGCAGGCCGTCAATCTCGGCGTTACAGAACACCATCTGCGACGGATAGGGCACCACGGCCAGCAGCTGGGCACCCTTGTAACGCTCCCTGAAGGCATCGGCCAGTACCGGGCGATAGGCCTCGGCCACTTTGCGTGCGGTCTCGACATCGGGTGCAATCATCGGCATGTCCAGGCCTTCCAGCTCCGGCGCATCCTCAACCGCATAGTCGGCCACCGTGGAGCCCACTTCCAGAACATTACGAGCCATCAGTCGGAAGACTTCGCCACCGCCCAGGCCCATCTGGTCAAAGGTGGTTACCTCGGTGCTGATCTGGCCGTCGGAGGCTTCGGGCACATGTTCCTGCCAGAACGGGCGTTCGAAGTTCTGGTACAGCGACAGGCTGCTCCAGCTTCCTACGTAATTGATGCTGGTGTCGTCGAGCTCCTGGGCATGGACGCTGGTGCCTGCCATGGCAAGAGCAATGACGGTAGCGGTGGCGAGGGGATTTCTTGTCGTCATGGTTGTTTCCTCTTTCTTCGATGGTCTTGCTCGGTTTGTTTAGAAAAGGGCCAGGTCGCGGTCCGGGATGTCCGTTACCAGCATGTGGCCCGGGCTGTGGGTGATGGCGAAGGACACACCCGAATCAATCAGAACCTGCTGCGGGGTGACGCCGCAGGCCCAGAACACCGGAATTTCATCGTCCTGTACTGAAACAGGATCGCCGTAGTCGGGCGCGTGCAGCTCGGAAATGCCAATGAGCCCGGGGTTGCCCAGATGCACCGGCGCACCGTGCACCTGGGGGTAGCGGGTGGTGATCTGGATGGCGCGAATCACGTCGGCGGCGTTGAACGGCCGCATGGACACCACGAGGTTGCCCGAGAAGCCGCCGGCGGGAGTCAGCGCCACCGATGTCTGGTACATGGGCACGTTCCGGCCCTGGTCGATGTGCCGGACGCGCAGGCCTGACTGGATCAGAGCGTGCTCGAAGGTAAACGAGCAGCCTAGAGCAAAGGTCACCAGATCGTCCCGCCAGTAATCGGCTACGTCTGCGACCGTGTCGGTGGCGGTGCCATCGCGGTAGATCCGGTAGGCGGGCACATCGCGGGCAATGTCGAGATCGTTGGCCAGCGCATGGCAGGTACGGGCGCCGGGCTCGCTAACAGCCAGCAGGGGGCATGGCTTGGGGTTCGCCTGGCAGAAACGCAGGAACCCGGCCGCTTCCGATTCGGGCAGGATCACCAGGTTGACCTGCACATAGCCGCTGGCCAGTCCGGAGGTGGGTCCTTTGAGCAGCCCGTCACGCGCCGCCTGGCGCACCGCGGTGGGTGTGGATTGCGCGTTGAGAGAAGATGACGCTGACATGGTGCTGCCTCAAAAATGGATGATTTTTACATTTAAGTCAGAGGCGCTGATAAATACAATTCGAAAGATAGGATCGGTTTTGATCGAAAAACCTGATCAGTCAGCAGTGTCGGGCGTTGGCGGGACTTTCTGGCCGGAGGGTGCCCGGGTTTCGGCGATGGCCAGTGCCAATTCCGCAATGGCCTGAACCACATTGCCACCGGGCCCGGAACGGAACGCGGCGCTGAACGCCAGGTCCGGCACCCTGGCCGCAACCTCAAACCGCCTGAGAGTGCCTGCGCTGAGTTCCCGTTGCAGGATTTCCCGTGGCAGTGCGCTGACGCCCAGGCCGTCGACGGTCATGCGGATGATGGTCGAAAGCGAGGAGCTGGAATGGATGCGGGTGGAGTGGTTCATCGGGTCCACCAGCGAGCGGATCGCCATGTAGGGTTCGCTTTTTCTGGGGTAGGTCACGATGGGCCAGGTGGACAGTTCCTCCAGAGACAAGGGGCGCTTTGGTAGATCGAGTTTCGGGCTGGCCACCCAGATCAGCGAATAGCGGCAAAGTTTCCGGTTGATGATACCCGGCTGGTTGACGCCGCCCATCAGAAAGGCGATGTCGATCTCATGATTCACCAGTTTCTCGGCAAGATTGACGGAGATGTCGACATCAAGCTCCAGGTTGATGGCAGGATACGCCTCGCTGACTCGCTCGATCAGTTGCGGCAGCCAGGTGTGGGCGATGGTCTCCGAAACGGCCAGGCGAATGGTTCCCTGAATGGAGGAAGGCTTGGCCACCGCCTGCAGCATTTCCCCATGCAGGCTGAGCATCTTTTCCGCGTAGATCAGGAACTCGCGGCCCTTGGCCGTAAGTGTGATCTGTCGGCCCGAGCGATCGAACAGCTCCACACCCAGCTGGTCCTCCAGCCCGGCGATTCGCGCGGAAACTGAAGGCTGCGACGCATAGACCCGGTTCGCTGCCGCCCGGAAACTGCCCAGCCGGGCAATCCAGATGAAGGTTTCCAGGGTTCGAATGTTCATGAGTCTACCGGGCAGCCAGGGTTTATACGGAGGATAGGGCAGGCGGCCCCGCCCTGCCAAAACAGCGTATCGCAAGTGGACCGAGTTCATGGTATACCAGCGGTCGGAAAGTTTTGTTCCTAACGATCATTCTGTAACAGCCCAATCAGTCCGGAAGTTGCCAACATGCCAAGAGCCAGTGAAATCAAGAAGAACTCCGCGGTGGAATACGACGGCCGCGTTTATTTTGTCAAGGATATCGAGCGTTCCGTGCCCCAGGGTCGCGCTGGCGGCAGCCTCTACCGGATGCGCATGTACGACGTGGTCACCGGCCAGAAGCTCGATGAGACCTTCAAGGATTCGGACATGCTCAACCTGGCGGACCTGACCCGCCGGGAAGTGACCTTCTCCTACGCCGATGGCGACGAGTATGTGTTCATGGACACCGAGGATTTCACCCAGTACAGCCTGAACCGCGAGGCCATCGCAGAGGAGCTTCTGTTTATCAGCGAGGACACCCAGGGCGTCATGGTGATCCTGCTCAAGGACGCGCCGGTTGCGCTGGCACTCCCGCCCACTGTTGAGCTGGTGATCGATGAGACAGATCCCTCCGTGAAAGGCGGCTCGGCAACGGCGCGAACCAAACCCGCGCGCTTTAACACCGGTCTGGTGGTGCAGGTGCCGGAACACATCTCCACCGGCGATCGCATCCGCATCAACGTCGAGGAACGCAAGTTCCTGGGTCGTGCCTGACCCTGCATAGCACCGTAACCACATCGCACCAGAACAGGGATACCTTTGAAAGCTGTAGACACTGTAAAGGTACTGGTGGCCAGCGTCATTTCCGTGGTGGTGATGGTCGGGATAGCGCGGTTTGCCTACACCCCGATGATCCCGGAGATGGTCGCGGCCCTCGGCCTGAGCAAATCGGTGGTCGGGCTTCTGGCCACCGTTAACTATGCCGGCTATCTCACCGGCGCGGTTCTGATTACCCGCATCAATGATCTCGCCCTGAAGTATCGGCTTTACCAGCTGGGGCTTGTGGTCGCGGTAGTGTCCACTGCGCTCATGGGGTACACCACCAACGTGTGGCTGTGGAGTCTGCTGCGCTTTATCTCCGGGCTGAGCACCTCTGCGGGTATGTTGCTGGGCGCTGGCCTGCTGATGAGCTGGTTGATCAAGCACAACCAGAAGTCGGAGCTTGGGGTGTTCTTCTCGGGCATTGGTCTTGGCATTGTGCTCACCGCCGTGGTGGCCGAACTGATCAAGGAACCTTACGCCTGGGACCAGCAGTGGGTGATCTACGGGCTGGTGGCCCTGGCGCTTCTGGTGCCGGCCTGGCGCTGGATGCCAGATTACCGCACCTGCGCCCTGCCACGAACCGGCGCCGCCGGTTCCGCCAACGGACGCAGCCGTTTTATACGGTTGTTGCAGCTGGCCTACTTCTGCGCCGGCGTGGGCTATGTGGTAACGGCCACCTTTCTGGTGGCGATTGCCGAGTCCATGCCCCGGCTTGAAGGTCAGGGCTGGCTGGTGTGGCTGATTGCGGGTGTCGCCGCTACCCCCGCCTGCTGGTTGTGGGATGTGTTCTCCCGGCGCTGGGGCCAGTGGCTGGCGCTGTATCTGGCCTATGCCCTGAATTCGGTCAGTATCCTGATGCTGCTCGTGAATACCAGCCTTGCCAGCGTGATGCTCAGTTCGGTGATCTATGGCGCCAGCTTTATTGGGATTGTCAGCATGATGCTGGCGATGGTGGGGCGGGTGTTCCCGGAAAATCCGTCCCGGCCCATGAGCCGGCTGACCTTCAGCTATGGTATTGCCCAGATGCTGGCGCCAGCCGTGGTGGGTTACCTGGCCGATGTAGAGGGTAATTACACCAGCGGGCTGTGGCTCACACTGGTGGTGATGGCGCTTGGCGTGGTGGTGCTGCACCTGGCCCGGCGGGCCAAGGACGCACAGGCGGCGCTGGCCGTCTGATTACATGCCGGCGTCCTTCACGTTCTCCATGACCACGAAAGTGCTGGTCTGGAGCACATGGGGCAGGGCCGAGATTTCCTCCCCCAGCACCTGTCGGTATTCGTGCATGTTACGGGTGCGCACTTTCAACAGGTAATCAAAGTTGCCGGCAATCATGTGGCACTGTTCCACCGCTGCCAGGTCCTTGACCGCATGGTTGAAGGCGGTGAGGGCGGCGCTGCTGGTGTCGTTCAGGGTGACCTGGGCGAACGCGATGTGACTCAGGCCCAGTTTGGTCTGGTTGACCAGCGCGGTGTACCCGGTGATGAATCCCTGCTCCTCGAGCCGGCGCATTCGCACCTGGCAGGGCGTCTTGGAGAGCCCGACCCGAGAGGCAAGCTCGGTTACCGTAATCCGGGAGTTCTTCTGCAGTTCGCGGATAATTGATTGATCAATTCTATCCAAATCGGCCATGGTTCGGGCTCCGGGCTGGATTAACGGCTAAATCCTTCTGCAAATATAATCGAAACTCCTTCCTGGCGAAACTTTATGGTCAAAGCGACTTTGGGTGCTTGCGTATACTGGATGTGGAATCCGCCCACGTGTCACGCCTGCAGCCCGGAGAAGATTGATGACCGATTCCCGCCCATTACAACAACAAACCCTGCTTGAACAACTGGCCGATGTGCTCGAAAACCAGAGCGACGGTGATGCCGGCTCCCTTGAATTGCGGGAACTGGTCGCCCGGATGGTGGAGGAGTCGCGCTCCTGGGATGACGACCTGCATGCGGCACTGATTCGACGCTTCGGTGAAACCCACGGTGGTCGCTACGGACAGGTGTTCAGCGGCAGTTTTCCCTCGGCCTACCGGGCCCGGTTCAACGTCGAAGAAGCCCTGGCCGACATCGAACAGATCCAGTCCATTGCCGTCAGCACCGACGTGCCCATGCGCTTCTACCAGCCCAGGGATCCGGCCGAAGGCGGGTTTCATTTCAAGCTTTACAGTGGTGGCCAGCCGGCGGTGCTGTCGGATGTGATTCCGATCGTCGAGAATCTGGGCATGCGGGTGCTGGGCGAGCATCCCTATCGGATTCGCCGGCGAGATGGCGAAACCTTCGGAGTCAGCGATTTTTCCGTGGAATTGCACGAACGCTGCCGGGGCGGCGATCTCGAAGCGGCCCGGGATCGCATCCAGGCGGCCTTCCGGGAAATCTGGAACGGCTTTGCCGAGAACGATGACTTCAACCAGCTGATCCTGCTGTGCAACATGGGCTGGCGGGAAGTGGCCCTGCTGCGGGCCTACTCACGCTACATCAAACAGCTGCGTTTTGGGTTCAGTCAGCCCTTTATTGCCGAAACCCTGGCCCGTTACCCGGACCTGACCGGCCGTCTGGTGGCCCTGTTCCATGCCCGTTTTGATCCCGATATCGACGACCCTGATCATCGCACCGAGCGTTGCCGGGAAATCGAGGTGGGTATCCAGCAGGCCCTGGAATCGGTTGAAACCCTGGACGACGATCGCATCCTGCAGCGCTTTTTTGTGCTGATCAGGGCCACCCTGCGCACCAACTATTTCCAGCGGGGGGTGCATGGCGAGCCTCTGGCTTACCTGTCCCTGAAGCTCGCGCCCGCCGACATACCGGACATTCCGCAGCCGCGCCCCAGGTTCGAGGTGTTTGTCTATTCACCCCGGGTGGAGGGCGTGCACCTGAGGGCCGGGCCTGTGGCACGGGGCGGTATCCGCTGGTCGGACCGGGTTGAGGATTACCGCACCGAGGTGCTCGGGCTGGTAAAGGCCCAGCAGGTCAAGAACTCGGTGATTGTGCCGGCCGGCGCCAAGGGCGGTTTCGTGGTGAAACAGCACTCATCTGAGACCACCCCCGAGCAGTTGCGTTCCGAGGGCGTGGCCTGCTACCAGACCTTTATCCGAGGGTTGCTGGACCTGACCGACAATCTTGAGGAAGGCCGGGTCATTGCCCCTCAGAGGGTGGTGCGTCACGACGGCGACGACCCCTACCTGGTGGTTGCGGCCGACAAGGGCACGGCGACCTTCTCCGACATCGCCAACCTGCTGGCCGGGGAATACGGTTTCTGGCTGGGGGATGCGTTCGCCTCCGGCGGCAGCGAGGGCTACGACCACAAGAAAATGGGCATTACCGCCCGGGGCGCCTGGGAATCGGTCCGGCGGCATTTTCTGGAACTGGGCGTGGATACCCAGACCGATGAGTTCACGGTGGTCGGCATTGGTGACATGGCCGGCGATGTCTTTGGCAACGGCATGCTGCTGTCGGATCGTATCCGGCTGGTCGCCGCCTTCAACCACCGGCATATTTTTATCGACCCCGATCCGCAAGCCGGGCCGTCGTTCCGGGAACGCCAGCGGCTGTTCAATCTGCCCGGTTCCAGCTGGGCCGATTACGACCGAAGCCTGATCAGCGAGGGCGGTGGCGTGTTTGCCCGCTCCATGAAGTCCATTCCTGTCTCGGACGCCATGGCCCGGGCTCTGGGAATCCGAGACCGGGCGGTTACGCCCAACGAATTGATCCGGGCTATCCTGCGGGCGCCGGTAGACCTGCTGTGGAATGGCGGCATCGGTACTTACGTCAAGGCCGCTTCGGAAACCCACGAACAGGTTGGCGACAAGGCCAACGACGGGCTTCGCATCGACAGCCCGGAATTGCGCTGCAAGGTACTGGGCGAGGGGGGCAACCTCGGTGTTACCCAGAAAGGCCGCATCGAGTTTGCCCGCCGCGGCGGTGCCGCCAACAGCGATTTCATCGATAACGCCGGGGGCGTGGACTGCTCCGACCACGAAGTGAACATCAAGATCCTGATGAACGACCTGGTGCATCAGCAGCGAATGACTCTGGCCGAGCGCAATCACATGCTCCGGGCCATGACCGACGAGGTCGCCGGGCTGGTGCTGGCCAATAACTACCGGCAGGCCATGGCCCTGAGTCTGGCGGTCAATCCTGCGGTTGCCCATCTGGACCAGTACGAACGCCTGATGCGGCGCCTGGAGAGCGAGGGACGCCTGGATCGCGGCCTCGAGTTCCTGCCCTCGGATGAAGAGCTGGAGGCCCGGCGCGAACGGGGCGAGGGGCTTACCCGGCCGGAACTGGCGGTACTGGTGTCCTATGCCAAGATCGAACTCAAGCAGGCGCTGGCCGTGTCCGACATTGTGCGGGAGCCAGGGTTCAGTGGCGCGCTGCATTCGGCGTTCCCGCCATCCCTGCTTGCCGCCTTCCCGGATGAAATCAACAACCACCCATTGAGGGCCGAGGTCTCGGCCACACAGATTGCCAACGACATCGTCAATCGCATGGGCATCACCTGGTTTGATCGAATGCGCAGCACCACCGGTGCCGACGCCGGCCGGATTGCCGCCGCCTATCTGATCTCCCTGCGGATACACGACGTAGACGCCCAATGGAAGGCCATTGAAGCGCTTGATGGACAGGTAGACGCGAGCATGCAGGCGGATCTGTACGCCGATGCCATTCGCCTGGTCACGCGCAGTGCCAGCTGGCTGCTGCAGAACCGGAAACAGGCCCTGGACCCGGTAGATTGTGTTGCCGCTTACCGGGGCGCATTGGCCGACGTTCTGACCTCAAAGAGCCAACTGGAATCGGTGATTCCTGCAAGTCGCTGGCAGGAACGCTATGCTGAATATGGTAAGAGGCAGGTTCCGGATGCTTTGTCGCTCTGGTGTGCCTCCGCTGAAAGCCGCTACTGGCTGATGGATATGGTGGAAATTGCCCGGCAGCTGAACGAGGAGCTGGCATCCGTGGCCTGGGTCTACTTCACGCTCGGTGAGAGCCTGAACCTGACCTGGCTTGATCGACAGATGCGAAGCTTCCGGGCCAATGGCCACTGGCAGGTTCTGGCAACCATCCATTTCCGGGATGAGCTGGACCACCAGCTAAGGAATCTGACCTTCAGTGTGTTTTCCGAGCCAGTGTCGGGTGAGGGCGTACCACAGGCCCGGCTGGAGGCCTGGCGTCAGGACAAGCGCATGGCCCTGAGCCGGTGGCAACGCATGCTGAGTGACATGCAGGCTGCCAACGAAGTGGATTGTGCTGTTTTCTCGGTGGCCCACGGGGTGCTGAGGGAACTGGCAGCCAAAGCCGGGTAGAGGCCTGGAAGCCAAATTGCCCAAAAATTAAATTCAGGAAATAAACTTGGGTTGTAGTGAGTCGTCAAAAAAGACGTAACGAGGTGCCAGGCCAAAATTTATAGACAAATAGTCTTTGTTGATCTGGGTAGAATGCCGGAGAGACAAACAACTAAGAGGGTACAACTATGAGACCGCAGCAATCAGTGACGCCTGAGCTTGTCGATAGCCGGCAGGCGATTCGTGATTATTATCTCGCGGACGAGCACAAGGTCATCCACGAGATGATTGCCGGTGCCCAGTTGACCCAGGCTGAGCGCGATGCCATTTCCGCCCGTGCGGCCGAGCTGGTGCGTAACGTTCGCAAGAACGCCAAGTCCACCATCATGGAAAAATTTCTTGCGGAATACGGCCTGACCACCAAGGAGGGGGTGGCCCTCATGTGCCTCGCCGAGGCACTCCTGCGCGTGCCCGACAACACCACCATCCACGCGCTGATCGAAGACAAGATTACCTCGGGCGCCTGGGGTACCCACGTGGGCAAGGCATCCTCATCGCTGATCAACACCGCCACCGTGGCGTTGCTGATGACCAGTAACCTGCTCAAGGATTCCGAGCGCAACACGGTGGGCGACACCCTCCGTAAGCTGCTCAAGCGCTTTGGTGAGCCGGTGATCCGCACCGTGGCGAACCAGGCCATGAAGGAGATGGGCCGGCAATTCGTGCTGGGCCGCGACATTGAAGAAGCCCAGGATGAAGCCAAGGAATACATGGCCAAGGGCTACACCTACTCCTACGACATGCTGGGCGAGGCCGCTCGCACTGACGATGACGCCAAGCGCTACTACGAAGCCTATTCCAATGCCATCGACAGCATTGCCAAGGCCAACGAAGGCGACGTTCGAAAGAACCCCGGCATTTCCGTGAAGCTCTCGGCGCTCCTTGCCCGCTACGAGTATGGCAATAAGGAACGGGTGATGAACGAGCTGCTGCCCAGGGCCCGTACCCTGGTGAAAAAGGCTGCCGCCGCCAACATGGGCTTCAACATTGATGCCGAGGAACAGGAGCGGCTGGACCTGTCGCTGGATGTGATCGAAGCACTGGTGTCCGATCCCGAGCTGGCGGATTGGGAAGGCTTCGGGGTTGTGGTCCAGGCCTACGGCAAGCGTTCGTCGTTCGTGATCGACTGGCTGTACGGGCTGGCCGAGAAATACGACCGTAAATTCATGGTCCGTCTGGTGAAAGGCGCCTACTGGGATGCCGAGATCAAGCGGGCCCAGGTGATGGGCCTCAGCGGCTTCCCCGTGTTTACCCGCAAGGCGTGCAGCGATGTGTCGTTCCTGTCCTGTGCCACCAAGCTGCTGAACATGACCAACCGCATTTACCCGCAGTTTGCCACCCACAACGCGCATTCGGTGTCGGCCATTCTGGAAATGGCCAAGACCAAGGGTGTGGACAACTACGAATTCCAGCGTCTGCACGGCATGGGCGAGTCGCTGCACAACGAAGTGCTGCGGGTTAGCGGCGTACCCTGCCGGATCTACGCGCCGGTGGGCCCTCATAAGGACCTGCTGGCTTACCTGGTGCGTCGACTGCTGGAGAATGGTGCCAACAGCTCCTTCGTGAACCAGATTGTCGACAAGCGCATTACTCCTGAGGAAATCGCCAAGGATCCGATCCTTAGCGTCGAGGAAATGGGCAACAACATTTCCAGCAAGGCCATCGTGCATCCGTTCAAGCTGTTCGGGGATCAGCGCCGTAACTCCAAGGGCTGGGATATCACCGATCCGGTGACCGTCAACACCATCGAAGAGGGCCGGGGCGCCTACAAGGATTTTCGCTGGAAGGGCGGCCCCGTGATCGTGGGCGAGGTGGCCGGCTCGGAAGTTCAGGTGGTGCGCAACCCGGCCGATCCGGACGACCTGGTGGGTCACGTGACCCAGGCCTCCGATGCCGATGTCGACACCGCGATTGGCGCCGCTGTGAAGGGCCTTGAAAGCTGGTCAAAGACGCCGGCGGAAGAGCGTGCTGCGCTGGTGCGCAAGATCGGTGACATCTATGAGGAACATGCCCACGAGCTGTTCGCGTTGACCACCCGGGAGGCCGGTAAATCCCTGCTGGATGCCGTGGCGGAGATCCGTGAGGCGGTGGACTTCACCCAGTACTACGCCAACGAAGCCATCCGCTACAAGGACAGCGGCGATACCCGCGGCGTGATGTGCTGCATCTCGCCCTGGAACTTCCCGCTGGCCATCTTCACCGGCCAGATCGCGGCCAACCTGGCGGCGGGCAATACCGTCGTTGCCAAGCCGGCTGAACAGACCTCCCTGCTGGCGGTGCGTGCCGTGGAACTGATGCACGAGGCCGGCATCCCCAAAGATGCCATCCAGTTGCTGCCCGGTACCGGTGCCACCGTGGGTGCCGCGCTGACCTCGGACTCCCGCGTAAGCGGTGTTTGCTTCACCGGCTCCACCGCAACCGCCCAGCGCATCAACAAGGTGATGACCGAGAACATGGCGCCGGATGCGCCGCTGGTGGCCGAAACCGGTGGCCTGAACGCCATGATCGTGGATTCCACCGCGCTGCCGGAGCAGGTGGTGCGGGATGTGCTGGCCTCCTCGTTCCAGAGCGCCGGCCAGCGGTGTTCCGCTCTGCGCATGCTCTATGTGCAGAAGGACATTGCCGATAGCTTGCTGGAAATGCTGTACGGCGCCATGGACGAACTGGGCATTGGCGACCCGTGGTTGCTGTCTACCGACGTGGGGCCAGTGATCGACGAGAATGCGCGCAAGAAGATTGTCGATCACTGCGACAAGTTCGAGCGTAACGGCAAGCTCCTGAAAAAAATGCCGATTCCACAGAAGGGACTGTTCGTCTCGCCGGCGGTACTGAGCGTGAACGGCATCGAGGACCTCGAAGAAGAGATCTTCGGGCCGGTGCTGCACGTGGCCACCTTCGAGGCGAAGAACATCGACAAGGTGGTGGATTCGATCAATGCCAAGGGCTATGGCCTGACCTTCGGCCTGCACAGCCGTGTGGATCGCCGCGTAGAGCGCATTACCAGCCGCATCAAGGTGGGCAACAGTTACGTGAACCGCAACCAGATCGGCGCCATTGTCGGTTCCCAGCCGTTCGGCGGCGAGGGACTCTCCGGCACCGGCCCCAAGGCTGGCGGCCCGCAGTATGTGCGTCGATTCCTGAAAGGTGAAACGGTGGAACGTCCTGCCGACTCCGGCGCGAAAACCGTGGATGCGAAACAGCTGCAGAAGCTGATCGGTCAGCTCGACAAGCTCACCGCGCCCAAACCCGATGTCCGCGTTGAGGCCCTGAAACCGGTGTTCGGCAAGGTGCCGGAGCCGCTGGATGCCCACGTGGAGGCGCTCCCGGGGCCGACCGGTGAAACCAACCGCCTGTCCAATCACGCCCGGGGTGTGGTGCTGTGTCTGGGGCCCGATCGTGAAACCGCTCTGGCACAGGCCGGGACGGCACTGTCTCAGGGTAACAAGGTGGTGGTGATTGCACCGGGTGTGCAGGACATCATCGACCAGGGCGCCAAGGCGGGCCTGCCGATTTCCGGTGCTGAAGGCCTTCTTGAGCCGAATGCCCTGGCCACGGTGGACGGGTTTGAAGCGGTTGTGAGCTGTGCCGAACAAGCCTTGCTAAAGCAGTACCGTGAGGCGCTGGCGAAGCGCGACGGCGCATTGCTGCCGCTGATTACCGAGCACACACTGGACCAGCGCTTCGTGATCGAGCGTCATCTGTGTGTGGACACCACCGCAGCCGGCGGTAACGCCAGCCTGATTGCCGCTTCCGAGTAAGGGGTTATCGGGCCGCGTAACGCTCGTGGAGAATGCCGACCCTGTGCACGTAGGCTTTGGTCTCGGCATAGGGCGGCACGCCCTGGTAGCGGCTGACCGCGCCAGGCCCCGCGTTGTAAGCGGCGGTGGCCAGCTTGATGTCGCCGTTGAAGCGCTCAAGCATGTTCGCCAGGTAGTTGACTCCACCGCGAATGTTCTCGGCCGCTGCGAGGGCGTTTTTCACGCCCAGCTCCGCCGCCGTAGCGGGCATCAGTTGCATCAGGCCCTGGGCACCCACCGGTGACAGGGCCTTTTCATTGAACGCCGACTCGGCATGGATAACGGCCCGTACAAGAGCCGGATCTACTCCGAATTCGGCGGCTGCGGTCTGGATCTCGGTCTGGAAGGGTTGGGTGAACAGCGGCGTGGTGCGCCAGTCTACCCGTGAGTCCGGGTCGCAGGCGTAGCAATGGAACCTGATAACGTCGAACTCGGCCGCGGTCGGTTGGCTACTGCTGTAAGCCACTACGCCATTTTCGTCCCGGTAACGGTAAACGGTATCGTTACCGGTTGAGGCCCTCGGTTGGGCCGCGTCCTTCACATTGGTGAACTCCACCGTGCCGTCCGGGTGGACGATGCGTTTGATGCCGTCCGCCATTGCCGGCGCAGCCAGAGTGAGCGCCGTCGCCAGGAGGGTGGAGGTCCAGTGTGATCTGCAGATTGTCATTACTTGCTCATGCAGTTGACGGTCGTTTTCCAAAAGGGCGCACGGGCGCCTTCGTCCAGATTATACGGTGTCGGTTACCGTAATAAAGCGCGGGCTTTGTCGGAAAAATGTTACTTTCTGCGTAATGCCAGCCTGTTCTCATTTCCAGGAGCGACCATGACGGACCCCACGACGACCGCCCATTCTGAAGAAGTCTCCAACGTCATTCTCATTGGGATGCCAGGCAGCGGCAAGAGCACCGTCGGGGTACTGCTGGCAAAACATCTGGGCCTGGGCTTTGTCGACACTGACCTGTTGATCCAGGAACACGCCGGTCGAACCCTCCAGCACATTGTGGACCACGACGGCTACCAGGCCCTGCGCAGGATCGAGGAGCAGGTGCTGCTGGAGCTGAATGCCGACCACAAGGTGATCAGTACCGGAGGCAGCGCCGTGTACAGTACCGCCGCCATGGATCACCTCAAGACCCGGGGCGTTGTGGTGTTTCTGGATATCCCTCTGCCGGTGGTCACTGAGCGCATCGGCGACCACAGCATGCGCGGTATCTCCCGCCGCCCTGACCAGTCTCTCGAGGATCTGTTTGAGGAACGCCACCGCCTTTACCAGCGCTACGCGGACCTGACCGTGGCAGGGGAGGGCAAGACCCAGGACGAGGTCTGCCAGGCGGTGGTCAGCCAGTTACCGACCCGCTCCGGGTTGTTCCGCGCTCCCTAGCGGGCGTAGTCCTTCCCCTACTTCCCAGCCGGGTCCGGCCCTAGACGAATACCGGCATTGACCTGATTGTTCACTCGCACCGCCGCGAGCACGATGGCTCCATCAGAATTGGAGCCAGTCGTGACTACAAAACCTCGCTTTCCTGTATCGATGTTGATGGCTGTCAGCGCAGCGCCCGCGCTGCTGAGCGCCACCGCGTTTCTTTTCGCCCTGTCCGGGCCGAGCCGGTTTGTACTGGCAGTCACGCTCTTGGCCGTCGGCCTCGGCGCCGCCCTGCTGGCAAGAATCCTGTGCATGCGCGGGTCGGCAGCGTTCGCCGCCGCCATGGAAAACCAGGCTGCGGAGCTGTCCGTGTCGGACCGGCCCCAGCGGCAGGCCTGCGAACAGCTGGGATCCGAGCTTTTGCCCATCTGGTCCCAGCAGATCGAAACCGCCCGGGCCCAGACCGAAAGCGCCATCACCGATCTGACCACCTGTTTCAGTCACCTGGCCGGGGAGTTGCGCAGTGCCACCAGCATGTCATCGGAAGTGGCCGATTCACTGGAAGGCGGGCTGGGTGGTGTTTTCGGCAAGGCCGAGAAAGAGCTTCAGTCAGTAGTCGATACCCTGCAGAGAGCCCTGGAGGACCGGGATGGCCTGCTGAAGCAGATCAACGGCCTGGACACCTTCGTCGATGAGCTCGACACCATGGCCCAGGACGTTGCAACCATTGCCGGGCAGACCAATCTGCTGGCGTTGAACGCGGCCATTGAGGCGGCGCGGGCCGGGGAACACGGGCGTGGTTTCGCCGTAGTGGCAGA
This sequence comes from Marinobacter sp. E2, assembly GCF_055755345.1. Classification (NCBI taxonomy): domain Bacteria; kingdom Pseudomonadati; phylum Pseudomonadota; class Gammaproteobacteria; order Pseudomonadales; family Marinobacteraceae; genus Marinobacter; species Marinobacter sp. E2. The sequence continues at coordinate 2,898,376 of NZ_CM146911.1, read as the reverse complement.
CGAGGTGCGCAAACTCTCCCGGCTGTCGGCGGAAACCGGGGAACGGATCAGTACTAAGGTGGGGTATATCGGTGAGTCCATTCGCTCGGCGGTGAGCGCGGCCCAGGACGCCCGGGGCCGGGATGGCGAGGCGGTGTCCGTCTCCGAGCGCACCATTGAGCAGGTGCTCACGAGCTTCCGGGGCTTCGGTACCCGGCTGGTGGAGTCTGCCGAGGCCCTGCGTCGCACTAACGTGGGCATCCAGTCGGAAGTCGAGCAGGCCCTGGTTCAGCTTCAGTTCCAGGACCGCACCAGCCAGATGTTGACCCACGTGCGTGCCAACATCGGAGCGGTTAGCGACACCCTGGGTGCCGGTGACCTTCCCGACGTGGAGGCGGTGATGCGGCAGATGGAGGCCTCCTACGTCATGGCCGAAGAACGCAGCAATCATCGCAGCGGCCACCGTAGCCAGGAAACCGCGCAGGCGGTAACCAGCGGCGACATAACCTTCTTCTGAACACAGTGAGGCCGGCGTTGGCCGGCAAAAACAGACAGCTAACGGGTCAAATGTATGGCTAAAAGTATTCTGATTGTAGATGACTCGGCGTCCATCCGGCAGGTGGTATCGCTCACCCTCAAGGGCGCGGGCTTTGACGTGATTGAAGCCTGCGACGGCCGCGATGCCCTGAGCAAGCTCAACGGGCAGCGGGTGCACCTGATGATCTCGGACGTGAACATGCCGAACATGGACGGCCTTACCTTCCTGCGTGAGGTCAAGGCCCGCCCCGAGTACAAGTTCACACCCGTGATCATGCTCACCACCGAGTCTGCCGAGGACAAGAAAATGCAGGGTCAGGCTGGCGGCGCCAAGGCCTGGATGGTGAAACCCTTCCAGCCCCAGCAGATGCTGGCGGCCGTCAACAAACTGGTGGGGCCATGAGCGCGGTTGCCGATTTTGACGCCCTTACCGGCTGCCTGTCGTTCCGGGGCGAGCTCACCATCTACGAGGCCAATTCGGCGTCCGAACACCTGTGCCGGGCCTTCGCCACTGGTGGGCTTCGCCAGGTCGATCTGGGAGCGGTGACCGAGCTGGATACCGCTGGCCTGCAAATCCTCCTGCTGGCAAGGCGCCTGGAATCGCAGGGCAGTGAGAGGGTTGCGCTCATCAACCACAGTGAGGCCGTTCGTGAAGTCTTCGAGCTGGCCAACCTGGAGTCACAGCCATGAACATGGAACAGGCGCTGCAAACCTTCCTTGATGAGAGTCGGGAGCTGCTGTTTGACATGGAGAACATCCTGCTCGAACTGGAAGCCCGGCCGGGCGAGGCGGAGCTGCAGAATGCCCTCTTTCGTTGTGTGCATACCGTGAAAGGGTCTGCGGGCATGTTCGGCCTGGACCACGTGGTGGCATTCACCCACGTGGTCGAGAATGTTCTCGATCGCCTGAGAGCCCACGAAATCTCCCTAAGCCGGGAGCTGGCCAACCTGCTTCTGCGCTGCCGGGACCACATCAGTCTTCTGGTGGAGGTGCCCGAACCGGCCGAGGCCGAAGAACTGCAGCCCGCGGGGCAGGCCCTGCTGACGGAGCTTGAACCCTTCCAGTCCCTCTCCGTCGCCGGGGCGGCGGCTCCGGCACAGGAAACACCGGTGTCTGACGGCGCCGACGATCTGTGGCAGATCCGGATCCGCATCCATGCCGATGCCCTGCGCCACGGTATGGACCCGTTGGGCTTTATCCGATTCCTGGGCACCCTGGGGCAACTGGAGCAGGTGACTGTTCTGGAACAGGGGCTGCCGACACTGTCCGACTTCGATCCCGAGGCCTGTTACCTGGGTTTTGACCTGGCTCTGCGCACTGCCGCCGGTCTAAGCGACATCGAGGATGTGTTCGAATTTGCCGGTGAGCTATACGAGCTGCAGATCTCTCGTCCGCAGGCTGATGATGAGCCCGAGTCCGTTCCCTCAGGGGCACCTGCGGAACCCGAGCGCGAAACGGAACCGGCTTCTGACACGCGCACCGGAGACGCCGACCCACAGCAGAGCCGGCGGAAGAAATCGGTGCAACACCTGAGAATCCAGGCGGACAAGCTGGACAACCTGATCAATCTGGTGGGAGAGCTGGTGATTGCCTGTGCGACGGTATCGCTGGATGCGGAGCGCTCCGGCGATGCGGCTTCCCGTGAGACCGCCGCCAACCTCAACCTTCTGGTGGAGGAAATCCGCGACAGCTCCCTCGACCTGCGCATGGTGCCCATTGGTGAAACCTTCCAGCGCTTCCAGCGGGTGGTTCGCGATGTGTCGTCGGAGCTGGGCAAGGACATTGAGCTGGTGATCACCGGCGCCGATACCGAGCTGGACAAGACAGTGGTCGAGAAGATCGCCGATCCGCTGACTCACCTGGTGCGCAACGCCTGCGACCACGGCATCGAGTTGCCCGAGGTCCGCCTGGGTAAGGGCAAGTCGGCCCAGGGCCGGGTGCACCTGAATGCCTACCACGAGTCCGGCGCCGTGGTGATTGAAGTGAGCGATGACGGCAGCGGTCTCAATCGTGACCGGTTGCTGGCCAAGGCGATCGAGCGCGATCTGGTGAAACCGGATGCAGTGCTCTCTGACAACGAACTTTTCAACCTGATTTTCGAGCCGGGTTTCTCCACCGTGGAGCAGGTTACCAACCTGTCCGGCCGCGGGGTGGGCATGGATGTGGTTCGCCGCAACATCGAGGCGCTGCGCGGCATGGTGGAGCTGGAATCGCCCGGCGTTGCCGGCGGTACCACCTTCCGAATCCGCCTGCCGCTGACCCTGGCCATCATTGATGGCTTCCTGGCCAGCGTAGGCGAAGCCACTTACGTGGTGCCCCTGGAGATGGTGGTCGAGTGCACGGAGCTGAGTGCCGATCAGCAGGCGCTCAGTGCTGGCCAGGACTACCTCAACCTGCGGCAGGAGGTCCTGCCTCTGGTGCGGCTCAGGGATCAGTTCTGTGTGCCGGGCCAACCAGGCCGGCGACAGAACATCATTGTGGTGCGCCACGCCGGTCGCAAGGCGGGCCTGATCGTGGACGATCTGCTGGGCGAGCACCAGACCGTGATCAAACCGCTGAACGGCATTTTTTCTCATCTCAAAGGGTTGTCTGGCTCCACCATTCTGGGGAGCGGCCAGGTGGCCCTGATTCTGGACGTGCAGGCCCTGATCTCCCAGATAAGCCATCGGGAGCAGGAAGCGCTGAGTGCGCAGGGAATGCGTTTAAACCAACCAAGACATGGCCTAACACAGGGGATCAAATCCAATGAGCCTGTTCAATAATCTTCGAATTTTCACCAAACTGATGGGCGCCTTCGGGGTTGTCCTCGTGTTGTTCCTGGTCACCGGCGTGTTTGCGCTGATGCAGATGTCGACCATGAACGATTCCGCCAACGAACTGGCGGATAACTGGATGGTGTCGGTGGATGCCGCCCAGACCATGGATTCACTGGTTGGCGATTACCGCCGGTTTGAGCTTGAGCACATTATTTCCCAGACGGCCGAGGAAATGGCCGGCAATGAAAAGCGGATGGATGGGATCATTGGTCGACTTGAGACGGTCACGGCCACTTTTTCGGCGCTTCTGACCTTGCCCGAGGAAAAGGCGCTGTTCGAGCAGTATCAGTCCGCGTGGAACAGTTACCAGACCGAACACAAGAAGCTGCTGTCGCTCTCTCTCGCCGGGAAGACCGACGAGGCGCTGTCCTATTACCGGGGGGAATCCAGAGCGGCCTATAACAGCATCAGCGATGCCATAGAGCGCAACGTGGCCTGGAATGCGGAAATGGGCCGGGCCGCCAGCGATGCGGCGAGCGAAGCCTATGAGGCAGCGCAGCTGGCCGTGATTATCCTGTTGTCCGTGAGCATTCTGCTCGGCCTTGGTCTGGCTTATCTGATTGCGCGCAGCATCACCGGTGCCATCCGTGAGGCCATGGCCGCGGCCACCAGCATTGCCGACGGCGATCTGACCGTGAAAGTGGAAGCCCGCAGCCGTGACGAGATTGGTCAGATGATGGACACCATGCAGCGCATGGTGGCGAAGCTGTCCCAGGTGATTTCTGAAGTTCGCTCGGGTGCCGACAACCTGGCGTCTGCGTCGGAAGAGGTCAGTGCCACCAGCCAGTCGCTGTCCCAGGCTTCGAGCGAGCAGGCTTCCAGCGTTGAGGAAACCAGTGCCTCCATGGAGCAGATGACCGCTTCCATCAGCCAGAACACCGAGAACGCGTCCATTACCGACGGCATGGCCAGCAAGGCCTCCCGGGAAGCGGTGGAAGGTGGCGAGGCCGTTGGCCAGACCGTTACCGCCATGAAGAGCATTGCCGAGAAGATCTCGATCATCGACGACATTGCCTACCAGACCAACCTGTTGGCCCTGAACGCGGCCATTGAGGCCGCCCGGGCCGGCGAGCATGGCAAGGGCTTCGCGGTTGTTGCCGCCGAGGTTCGCAAGCTCGCCGAGCGCAGCCAGGTGGCTGCCCAGGAAATCGGTGAAGTGGCCGGCTCTTCGGTTGAGCTGGCGGAGCGTGCCGGTCGCCTGCTGACCGAGATGGTGCCGTCGATCCAGAAAACCTCCGATCTGGTTCAGGAAATCGCTGCCGCCTCCGGCGAGCAGTCTGCGGGCGTTGAACAGATCAACAGCGCCATGGAACAGCTGAACCAGATTACCCAGCAGAACGCCTCTGCCTCTGAGGAGCTGGCCGCCACCTCGGAAGAAATGTCGTCCCAGGCCGAGCAACTGCAGCAGGCCATGGCCTTCTTCCGGACCCACGACAGCCACGGTGCCCAGGCACCCATGCGCCAGGCCAAGCCAGCGGTACCTGCGAAAAAGGCCCGGGAGGTGTCCCGGCCGGTGCAGGACAACGACGAGTTTGACGCCTCTGCTTACGTACGCTTCTGATCGGAGGTGACCATGAGCCAGGTACAAAGACAGCAGGAGGTGGTCCGCATTGCGGACACCTCCGGAGACCAGAACCAGTATCTGACCTTTCAGATCGGTCGTGAAATGTTTGCCGTCGGCATTCTACACATCCGGGAAATCATAGAGTACGGCAGCCTGACCACCGTACCCATGATGCCCCGGTTCGTGCGGGGTGTGATCAACCTGCGGGGCAGCGTGGTGCCGGTCATCGACCTCTCGGCCCGGTTTGGGCGGGGTGAAAGCGCTATCAACCGCCGCAGCTGCGTGGTGATTCTCGAGGTGGAAAGCGCGGACGAGAGCCTCCAGGAGATCGGGGTGATTGTAGACGCGGTGTCCGAAGTGCTGGAGATTCCGCTGGCCGACATTGAGCCGGCGCCCAGTTTTGGCGCCCGGATCCGGGCCGATTTTATCGCCGGCATGGGCAAGGTGCAGGGCCAGTTTGTGATTCTGCTGGACGTTCAGCAGGCACTGAACACCCGTGAAATGGCCGAACTGGCCGCGATCTCGGATGGCCACCAAGATGTCGCCGACCACTGAGCTTCGTGTTGAGAGCGTAAAGGGTGCGGTGAATGCCGCCCCGGTTCTCGGCGAGGCCGAGTTCCGGGAGTTTCAGGCGATGATCTTTGCCGTGGCCGGTATTCATATGCCGGCCAGCAAGCGAACGATGGTTGCCGGGCGACTCTCCAAGCGGTTGAAGGCGCTGGAACTGGGCAGCTATGCCGAGTACTGGCGCTACCTGAAAGCGAATGCTGCGGAGAAGCAGACCGCGGTCGATCTTCTCACCACCAACGAAACCTACTTTTTCCGGGAGCCGCGGCACTTCGAGTTCCTGCGGGACCGGATTCTGGCCGAAAGACGTCGGCAGGGCCGTTTTCGCCTCTGGAGCGCTGCCTGTTCCAGCGGCGAGGAAGCCTACACTGCGGCCATGGTGTTGGCGGATACGCTCGGTGCCAGTGGCTGGGAAGTCCTGGCCTCCGATATCAGTACCCAGGTTCTGGAAAAGGCGAGAGCCGGTCGTTATCCCCTGGCACGGACCGACCGGATACCGCCGGAATGCCTGAAGCGCCATTGCCTGAAAGGCATCGGTGAAGCCGCCGGTACCCTGATGGTGGATCCGGTTTTGCGGTCGCGGGTGGAATTCCGTCAGATCAACCTGAACACCCGGCTGCCGGATGTGGGCGAGTTCGATGTGATCTTCCTGCGCAACGTGATGATCTATTTCAATACCGAAACCAAACAGCAGATCGTGGCCCGCTTGCAGGCCTGTTTGCGCCCCGGCGGTTACCTGCTCATCGGCCACTCGGAGACCCTCAACGGGTTCCAGAACGGGCTCGAGGCGGTGGCGCCCTCCATTTACCGGAAGCGAAAATGACCGCACAACTGGGTTCGGGTATCGATATCTTTCTTCATCCGGGCGACTGGTACTTCGGGGATCGCGACACCCGGATTCATACCACTCTGGGGTCCTGCGTCGCGGTAACACTCTGGCACCGGGAGCTGAAGCTCGGCGGCATGTGCCATTACATGCTGCCGGGGCGAAGCCTTGAGGGCGAGCTCAATGCCCGTTATGGCGAGGACGCCCTGCAGTTGCTGGTTGCCGAAATTCGTCAGCAGGGCACGGCGGTTTCCGATTACGAGGCGAAACTGTTCGGGGGCGCCAGCATGTTTGACGTGGGGCCCCATGGCAGCTCGGTCGCCAGGCGCAATGTCGAGGCCGCCGAGGCCCTGATGCTGCGCCACGGCGTTACGGTAATCGCACGAAGCCTCGGCGGCACCGGTTACCGGCGGCTGCTCTTCAATATTGCTGATGGCGATGTCTGGGTAAGCCGCGGCGAAAGCCGGGCCGAGCCGGTTGGCCCGGTGTCTTCCGGAGGTGCGGCATGACGGCGCCGGTGTCAGTGTTCATCGTTGACGACTCGGCGGTGGTTCGGCAGGTATTGGGTCAGTTGCTGATGTCGGATCCCGGGATCCGGGTCGCCGGCGCGGCGCCTGATCCGATCTTTGCCTTGCAGAAAATGCAGAAGGACTGGCCCGACGTGATCATCCTGGACGTGGAAATGCCCAGGATGGATGGCATCACCTTTCTTCGCAAGCTGATGAAAGAACGCCCCACACCCGTGGTGATCTGCTCGACTCTCACCGAGAAGGGCGCGGATACCACGCTCCAGGCCCTGTCCGCCGGCGCCGTGGATATCATTACCAAGCCGAAACTCGGTTTGCGGGATTTCCTCCAGGCCGGTGGTCCGCACATGGTTCAGGTGCTTAAGGCCGCAGCCCGGGCAAAGCTCGCTGCGGTGCCCCGCGCGCGTCCCGTGGCGTCACCCGAGCCCAGGGCGGCAGCACCGGTGGCCATGGCCCGCACCACCGATCAGGTGGTGGCGCTGGGTACCTCCACCGGTGGAACCCAGGCCCTGGAAGCGGTGCTGACGCGGTTGCCGGCGGACTGCCCGGGTATTGTCGTGGTGCAGCACATGCCGGAGAAGTTCACGGCGGCTTTTGCCCAGAGGCTGAACCAGCTTTGCCGCTGTGAGGTGCGTGAGGCGGTGGACGGCGATCGGGTTATTCCCGGTCTGGTACTGATTGCCCCGGGCGGGCGCCATATGCAGCTTCGCCGCAGCGGCGCCCACTACCGGGTAGGCGTGGCCGATGGCCCGCCGGTGAACCGGCACAAGCCGTCGGTGGACGTACTGTTCCGTTCCGTTGCCAATACCGCAGGCCGCAATGCCCTGGGTATCATCATGACCGGCATGGGCGACGACGGTGCCCAGGGGCTGCTGGCCATGCGCCACGCGGGCGCCCATACCATCGCCCAGGACCAGCAAACCTCGGTGGTGTTTGGCATGCCACGGGAAGCCATCGAGCTGGGCGCCGCCGCCGAAGTCCTGCCCCTGTCGGACATGGCGCAGGCCATTATGGGGTCCGGCGGCAGACGTTCACTGGCGTCCTGACCATGGTGTTGGCCCTGAAATGTGCCTGCCGGCATGCTACATTAAAGAAGCAGACGCGATGAACGTTCAGAGGTGGACATGGGACCGCACGTTGTGATCCCGATGGCCGCATTGCCTGGAGCCGTTCTTAGGATTGCGCCAGACGGACGGATAACCGATCTCAACCCCAGCGCTGCCGCGCTTGACGACTGTCTCCAACCGGGCACCTTGCTGATTGATTGCCTGGACCTGCTCGGTCGCCCGGACCTGCAGTCACTTCTGAACAGTGACGGCAGGGGGGCCGACGATGAGTTCGAGATGGAAGCGCGGATTGGCGACCGTCTCTACCGCCTGACTCTTGGCCGGTTCCGCTGTCCGGACGGCACCCGCTTCGTCCAGCTCGCGGACATTACCGATTATCGCCATCTCTCCGAGCGCATTGCGGTCAATGAGCAACGCTTTCGCTCCCTGTTCTCCCAGAATCCTTTTGCGGTCTGCAGCATGGATCTGCAGGGCCGGCTTGTGGAAATGAATCACTGCACCGAAGAGTTGACCGGCTACCCTGAGCAGCAGCTTTGCGACTACCACTGGGAAACGCTGGTGGATCCGAGGGACCGGCAGGCGGCCAGGGAATGTTTCGAGGCAGCACTGAGCGGAATTCCCTGCAGCTACCGTTGCCGGGTTAAACGCAGTGGCGGCCAGGCCGCGCTACTGCAGGTGACCTACATCCCGATTCTGGTGGATGATGAGGTAACCGGGGTCTTCGGTGTTGCCCGTGACAAGACCGAGCGATACCGCCTGGAGGAAAGTCGACGTCTGCTACAGGCCTGCATGTCGCAAATCCACGATGTGATCATCATTACCGAAGTGGATCCGCTGGATCCGCCGGGGCCGCGCATTGTTTACGTGAACGAGGGCGTGGAGCGGATGACCGGGTATCGGCCGGATGAATTACTGGGCAATACCCCCCGGATCTTCCAGGGGCCCGACACAGACAGGGCCGCCTTGCGCAGGATACGAAGGGCATTGGAGCGCCGGGAGCCCATCAAGGAAGTACTGGTCAACTACTGCAAGAATGGCTCGCCTTTCTGGAACGAAATCGAGATTGTGCCCATACCGAAGTCTGGCGCGGAAGGTCGAGCCTATTTTGCGGCGGTGCAGCGCGACATTACCGAGACCAAGCGTCGGGAAGCCGAATTGCAACACTCCCAGGAGGAATTGCGACAGTTGAGTCGGGCCCAGGAAGGGCTGCTGGAACAGGAGCGGCGCCGGATCGCCCGGGATCTCCACGACGAACTCGGGCAAACGTTGACGGCACTCAAGCTGAACCTGGCCGTTGCCGTTGACGGCATTGACGAGTTGTCCTCAGAGCACCGTCGCCGTTTGGAAAGCACTATCGATTCGGTGGATGACGCGGTGGAAAAAGTCCGCGAAATCTCTGCAAACCTGCGACCGCCCATGCTGGACGACCTTGGATTTGAGGCGGCGGCAGAGTGGTTGCTGTCGAAATGGGGTGAGCGCAATGGCCTGGATGTGGCATGGCGCTCGGAATCGACGGAATCTGGTCGGCTCGGGGGTGAGCAGGCAACCGCTCTGTATCGCATCCTGCAGGAAGGCATGACGAATGTGAGTCGACACTCCAGAGCCTCCCGGGTAACGGTTTCATATTGCGAGACCGAGGAACGGGCGGTTCTGGAGATCCGTGACAATGGCGTGGGCTTCGACCCGGTCGCCCGCCATCACGGCTCCGGTCTTCTGGGTATCCGGGAGCGTGTAACCATGCTGGGTGGGGAGCTGACGGTCGAGTCAGCCCTGGGTAAGGGCGTGAGAATACAGGTAGAGTTGCCGCTGGCAACTGGAGAGAGAAGACCATGATTAGCGTCTACATTGCCGACGATCACAGCATTGTCCGGGAAGGTATTCGATCCCTGGTGGCGTCTGCCCCGGATATGGAAGTTGTGGGGGAAGCCTCGGATGGCGATGAGGCGCTCAGGCAGATGCCCCAGAGGAAGCCCGAAGTCTTTCTGATGGACATGTCCATGCCCGGCTGCTCAGGGCTGGAACTGATTGAACGGGTTCGCAGGCGGTCGCCCGAGACCAATATTCTGGTTCTTAGCATGCATCGGGAGGATCTGTACGCCACACGAACCATTCGGGCCGGCGCCCGGGGCTTTATTACCAAAACCCGCCCGCCCTCAGAGCTGCTAGAAGCGCTGAGGAAAGTGGCACGGGGTCAGCTTTACATTACCCGTGAGCTGGCGGACCGGCTGGCAATGGATGCGCTGACCGGAAAACCCGAGGAGGAGCCTCACGCCAGGCTGACCAAGCGCGAGTACGAGATTTTTCTGGATCTGGCCCGCGGAATGAACGTGGGCGACATAGCGGAGAAACTGCATGTCAGCTCCAAGACTGTGAGTACCCACAAGGCTCGCCTCATGGAAAAGCTGAACGCCAACAGTATTTCGGATCTCGTGCGGTACGCGCTCTCCCAGGATCTTCTATGACCGGGGTAGGGCGATCCCTACATGGTTTCAGACGTTCCCGATCGTTTTCCTTTTGAAAATCATGCACCTTGGGTTTTGGTGCCGCTATTGAGGATCATCCCATAACAATGAAGGGTTCATGTTGTAGCCTGACCGGGCCGCTGACCAATCTGCCTGTTCGGCAGAATCTGTCGGCCGCTGTCGAGCGGGCATTGCAGAACGGTTATGGCGCCGCGGTCATGGTTATGAAGATCGCTGACCTTACCGAGATTAACCATTGGCAGGGCTACGAGATTGGAGACCGGGTTATCAGCACGGTCATGGGGCGGATTGAAGCGTCCCTGCAAGACCATGACTTCGTCGGCCGACTCGGTGGTGGCCATTTCCTGGTATTCCTGAATCACGCCCAGGGGCGGGAAGCACTGGTTGAGCGTGCCGAGGCCCTGCTGGCCGCCGTCTCTGAACCGATGCAATTCGGCGCTGGGCCGTTACTGGTGAATGCCAGTGCCGGCGTGAGCCTGATGTTCGAAGATGCCGGCAGTGCAGACGACCTGCTGCGTAATGCAGAGCTGGCGCTCAGAAATGCCAGGACAGGACGTGCGCGCTTTTTCTCGCAGGACCTTCAGGCGCACCTGGCCGGTTACGCCGAAGTTCGCTCCGCCCTGGTCGGCGCCCTCGAGCGGGATGAGTTTTCCCTGGTTTATCAGCCCCAGGTGTGCGCGGCTTCGGGAAGGGTGTTCGGTGTCGAGGCCCTGTTGAGGTGGCAGTCGCCTGCACTGGGTCAGGTGCCGCCGGATCGCTTCATACCGGTAGCCGAGCATGTGGGGCTGATGCCCCGGCTGGGAGAATGGGTACTGGCCAGCGCCTGTCGCCAGGCCCGCCGTTGGCGAGCCGAGGGCAAGCCTCTGCGCGTGGCGGTGAACATCAGTGCCACCCAGCTGGATGATCCCCGGTTTGCTGATCGGGTAACAACGATTCTGGCGGAGCACTTACTGCCCCCTGCGCTGCTGGAGCTCGAGGTGACCGAGAGCATGCTGGTGGGCGACGTGGCCGAATGCCGGCGTGCCTTGCAGGCCATCCGGAATGCGGGCGTGAAGCTGGCACTGGATGATTTTGGCACCGGGTATTCCAACCTTGCCTACCTGCGCCACTTTACCTTCGATACCCTGAAAATCGACCGGCTCTTCACCAATGCCATCACCAGTGACAGCCTTGGTGACGGTCTGGTTCGTGCCATCGTGGCCATGGGTGCGGAACTGGGCCAGGAAATTGTCGCCGAGGGTGTCGAGACGGCGGAGCAGGCGGAAGCGCTGCGTCAACTGGGCTGTCCCCGGATGCAGGGCTATTATTTCAGCCGTCCTGTCCCCGCCGGTGAAATCTCGGTAATGCCGGGTATCGGTGCTGCAGACGAGGCTCCATCGTTGCTATAGTGGCGGAAAACGTCCGGGAGCAACGCGCGATGCCTAACCGCCTCACAAGTCTTATTCTCTTTGCGCTTCTTACGCTGCTGTTGGCATCGGCCCACGCCGAGTCCTCCGACCCCGGCTCTCCGAGCGTGGAGACGCTGAAGCAGGAAACCGAAGACCTTGGCCAGGCCCTGAAAAACTACGGCGCCGACCAGAAAGAGCAGGCCGAGGAGTCAATCAATCAGACGCTTTCCGCCATCGACAAGCGAATCAGAGAGCTTGAGCAGCAGCTCTCTGAAAACTGGGACGACATGAGCGACACGGCCCGGGAGCGGGCCCAGAAAAGCCTGGAATCCCTGCGTGAGCAGAGGGCCCGGGTGGCGGACTGGTACGAGGAGCTGAAAGCCAGTTCGGCGTCGGCCTGGGAGCGCGCCCGCGAGGGCTTTTCCGACGCCTGGGAAACCTTGTCTGAACGCTGGAATGCCACCGAAAAGCAACTGGACAGCAAACCCGACAAGCGTTCAGACAGCATTTGACAGCCGCTCAATCAGGTTGATGGGGGTGCGTCTGGCAGGCGTTTGCCTGCCCAGTTCTCCATCAGCCGGCAGGTAACCAGATCTCCAGTCACGTTAATCGACGTGCGGCACATATCCAGAATCCGGTCCACGCCCATGATCAGGGCAATGCCGCTGGGCGGCACTCCCACGGTCTGAAGAACCATCGCCAGAATCACAATACCCACGCCCGGCGTTGCCGGTGAGCCAATAGAGGCGCCAACCGCCATGGCCACCACCAGGGCCATGCTGCCGGTGCCGAGTTCAATCCCGTACACCTGCGCCAGGAAGATGGTTGCAACCGCCTGATACAGTGCGGTGCCGTTCATATTGATGGTGGCGCCCAGGGGAATCACGAACTGGGAAATGGAGGGGCGTACCCCGAGCTTGTCCTCGGCCGTGCGGATGGAAAGGGGCATCACCGCCGCCGAGCTGGACGTCGAGAAGGCCAGCAACAAAACATCGCGGGTTTCCTTGAGGAATTTCAGCGGTGGCTGGCCCACCAGCAGTTTCAGGATCACCAGGTAGACACCCAGCAACACCAGCAGGCCCACCAGCACCGTCAGCACGTAGGAGGCCATCCCGAGCATGGCCCGAAAGCCGATGGTGGTGGTGAGTTGCGCCATCAGTCCGAAGACCGCAAAGGGCGCCAGGCGCATGGCCCAGCGAACGACCGTCATGCAGATCTGTTGCAGGGAATCGAGCAGATCCAGCATTGGCCGGGATTTCTCGGGAGCCATGCTGACGAGGGCAACGCCGATAATGATCGAGAAGATCACGACCTGCAGCATCTGGCCTTCTACCATGGCATCCAGCGGGTTGCCCGGCAGCAGGCCAATCAGGGTTTTCGGCAGATCATTGACACTGGGCATGGCGGCCGCTGTGACCGGCTCCGCTGCGGTGGTAACGGCGAGGCCCTTCATCATCTGGCCCGGATTCATCAGGCCGCCCACCCAGAGTCCGATGGCGGCGGCCATGGCGGTGGTGATGACAAAGAAAGTGACTACCCGAAGGCCGAGTTTGCGCAGCTGCGACAAATCCTCGCTGGCCGCCAGGCCGCGCACCACCGAGGCAATCACCAGGGGAATCACGATCATCTGGATGGTGGCGAGAAAAAGCTGCCCCGGGAACGCCAGCCAATTGCCGATGAGAGTGCCGGTGGCCGGCGCCACCAGGCCAACCGACGGGCCGAGCAGGGTGCCAACCACCAGGCCCAGCAGCATGCCAATCAGGACCTTGAGCCACAGGCGACCCTGCACAAGCCCGGACAGGTAGACGCTCAGATGACGCAGTGGTCTAGGGTAAGAGGCACCCGAATCCTTGTCCATGTCAGCCTCAGTATCCGGTCTGCTATCGCTTCAGGGAGTTAAGCCCAGTATCCGGAGGCTGACAATGAGCCCGGTCAATTTATACAGCGCCCAGCTGGGGCACCGAGGCAATCTCTTCAGCGGTCAGGGGCCTGTAATGGCCTTCCTTCAAGCGGTTATCCAGGCAGATTGCGCCCATGCGCTCCCTGTGCAGGAAAGTGACCTGGTTGCCGACTGCATGGAACATTCGCTTCACCTGATGGTAGCGGCCCTCGTAGATGGTCACGCGGGCTTCCCGTGAACCGAGGGGTTCTATTTCGGCGGGCGAAGTCGTGATGCCTTCGTACGCAAACCAGATGCCCTCGGCAAAGCGGTGGTGGGTGTCGGCAGAGATCGGGTCGCGGGTGGTGACCCGGTAGACTTTCGGGAGCTTGACGACCGGTTCCGTCAAACGACGGGACCACAGGCCATCGTTGGTCAGGATAAGCAAGCCGGTGCTGGCACGGTCCAGTCGCCCGGCAATGTGCAGCCCGGATCGAAGCTCGGGCGCCATCAGCTCCAGGACTGTCCTATGGGCCGGGTCTCGGGTGGCGCTGAGAATTCCGGCCGGCTTGTTGAGCATGAAATAGTGCGCGGTTTCCCCGGTCTGAAACGGCTCGTTATCAACCAGCACCCGGGAAAACCGGCTGACGTCCCGGCCCGCCTCATGACAGCGGCTGCCGTCCACCGTCACTCGCCCGGCGGCGATCAGGGCATTCGCCTGCTGACGGCTGATGCCATTGCGATTACTGAGGATTCGGGACAGCTTCATGGAAGGAATCGTCTATGCTGAAACAAATGCCGATCATTATACGAGGACATGCCATGCCATTTTCTGTTGATCACCTGGCGGAACTCAACCTGTTGGGCCAGTTTCCCTCCACCTCCAACCAGGAGGGTCTGAAAGTGCATGCACACACCGCGGCGCCGGAAACCGTCAGGGCCGCCGAGAGCCTTCACGCAAAGGGGCTGATCAGCCAGAAAGATGGCGGCTACCTGACACCCCTGGGTGCAGAGGCCGTGGAACTGACCCAGAAGCTCCAGTCGATTCTCAGCAGCGCCTGACACGGCTTTCAGCCCGAGCGTTTACGAGCCGGAGAACCTTTGAGCCCGGTGGCACTCCCGCGTTAGGGTAAGGCCATGAGCAACTGGAAAAAGTCTCCTTTTCTGCTGATGGCCGGCAGCATCGCCCTGGTCGGTGTGGTTGTCGGCTTGCTGTATGCCTTTGGAGTGCACCAGCAGGTGGTGGAGCTGCTGCGGTGGTTTGATACCCAGGGCGCCTGGGCGGCGCTGATGTTCATTGCCATCATGGTGATTGCCATGGTGTGCCTGCTGCCGGGCGTTCTGCTGACCACCGGCGCAGGATTCGTATTCGGCGTGCTGGAGGGCACTGCCTACGTGGTTGTAGGTACCACCCTGGGCTCGGCCCTTGCGTTCCTGATTGCCCGCCACTTCCTCGGGGACCACGCCCGGGTTTACATCCGCGACCGCGCCCGGCTGTCCATGGTCAGCAACGAGATGGCGCCCCACGGCTGGAAGATCGTGCTGCTGACCCGGCTGATCCCGTTTTTCCCGGGAAAGCTGTCCAACTACCTCTTCGGTCTGACCCGATTTTCGTTCGGTGGCTTTGTGGCCGGAACCTTTGTCGGGGTGATCCCCTTCTCCCTTCACAACGTCTACCTTGGGTCACTGGCTGCCGATCTATCCACCCTCGGTGTCCGCGAGAGCGCCCGTACCCCCCTGGAATGGGCTATCTACGGAGCTGGCTTTTTCGGCACGGTGATTGCGGTGGTATTCCTGAACCGGCTGGCCCGGCGGGCCCTGGCCCGCTACCGGATGGAGACCGAACCCACTGAACAGGAGGCCTCTGAATGAGCTGGATGAAATGGTTGCCCTGGCGGTATGTCGTCAAGCGCATGGCCCAACGCCACGGCTTTCTCGACCCCATTGCCCTGCTGGCCAGGTTACACAGCTTCGCCCAGCCCTCGGAGGTGGGCGAGCCCATCGAGCTGTTACGGGCCGGCGTGGTGTTTCACGCCCGGGGTCTGATTAACAGCCGGGTTATCCAGCACAACCTCGACTGGGTCTGGCCCTACTGGGTGGAGCGCCAGTTTGATCCGGAAGATCCGGCGTTCATTCCCCGCGCCTTTTCCATCACTCACATTAACCTGAGCAATCGGAACTGGACGGCGATTGGCCAGCCGGACGTGGATGAGTTGCCGGTGGTGGATCCCCGCGGACTGGTGACGCCGTTTTACGACGGCTGGTCCCTGGATGCCTGGATACTGGCGGACGACGGCCGGTGTCTGCTGCCCTCCCGCTGCAAGGCCACCCGACAGCGCCAGGAGTTCGAGAATGGCCCCTGCGTGGTCACCGAGTCCGAGTACGAGGGGCTGAGCCTGACCAGCCGCGCCCGGGTAGTGGTGGAAGGCGGCCGGCCTGTGTGCGAACTGACGCTGACGGCGGTGTCTGACACCTCCGGATCGCTGGTGCTGTCCCTGCGGCCTGCCAACCCCGAGGGCATCAGCTTCATCAATCGGGTCCGGTTGTCGGAACGGCGCGATGCCTGGGAGGTGGACGGCAAGCAGAGTGTGTTTTTCAGTCAGGCGGCCCAGCGCCATCATGTGTCGGATTACAACCAGGGCGACGTGCGCATTCACCTGTTCGACAAGGAGGATCAGAGTGAGGGCCGTTGCGACGTGGGCATGGTAACCGCGGCCGCCCTGTTTCCGCTGGAGGCGGGCGAGGTGTCCGAGCTGACCGTGCGGGTACCCCTGGCCGAGGCGCCGGCACCGGCGATTCCGGGGGACGGCTGGGCCCGGGCCCTCAAGGGGCATGCCCGGCTTGAATGCCCGGACGACACCTGGCGCTTCCTGTACGAAGCCGCCATTCACTCGCTGGTTCTGCACTCCCCCGAGGATGTCTATCCGGGACCCTATACCTACAAGCGCTTCTGGTTCCGGGATGCCGCCTTCATCATTCACGCGCTGCTGTGTACGGGCCTGACTGACCGTGCCGAACGCGCCCTGTATCAGTTTCCAGACCGGCAGCTGAAGAGCGGCTATTTCCGGTCCCAGGAAGGCGAGTGGGACGCCAACGGGGAAGTACTCTGGATTCTCCGGCGATTCCATGAACTGACTGGTCGCCCGCTGCACCGTGAGTGGCAGGAGCCGGTGCGCCAGGGCGCGCGCTGGATCCAGAAAAAACGGGTGAGCGATACCCTGAACAAACCGCATGCCGGCTTGTTGCCGGCCGGATTCAGTGCCGAGCACCTGGGACCCAACGATTACTATTACTGGGACGATTTCTGGGGCGTGGCCGGTCTGGAAGCGGCCGAGGCCCTGTTCCGGCCACTGGATAAGGAAACCAGCGAGCGGTTTGGTGCCGGGGCGCGGGAGTTTTCCCAGACCATCGATAGAAGCCTCGCGACCTGTGCCGAACGCCTCAAGCGCCCCGGCATGCCGGCGTCTCCCTATCGCCGTCTCGATGCCGGGGCCATCGGCTCGCTGGCCATGGGTTATCCGACCCAGCTGTGTGAACCGGACGACCCGCGTCTGCTGGATTGCGTGGAGTTCCTGCTCGACAAGTGCTTTGTGAAGGGCGCCTTCTACCAGGACATGATCCATTCCGGACTGAACGCCTACCTCACCCTGCACGTGGCGCAGGTACTGTTGAGGGCAGGGGATCCGCGCTTTCTTGAACTGGTGGACGCGGTCGCCGGCCTGGCATCACCCACGGGGCAGTGGCCGGAAGCGATCCATCCGTCGACCGGTGGCGGCTGCATGGGCGACGGCCACCATGTGTGGGCATCGGCGGAGTGGGTGCTGATGGTCCGGAACTGTTTCGTGCGCGAGGAAGGCGAGCGCCTGATCCTGTGCGCCGGCATTCCGCCGCGGTGGCTTCAGCAGGAACAGCCGATACGGTTCGGTCCGGCGCCCACGCGCTTTGGCACCCTGGATATCACCGTGCTGCCCAATCCGGGAGGAACGCCGGAGGTGACCTGGGAAGGGCGCTGGCACAACGGCGAACCGGAGATCGAAGTAAGGCTGCCGGAGTCACCCGCCTGACTATCTGTACTGGTTCGGAATCGGGTTTTCTGTATCTGTTTTGTTTGCCTGCTAACTTATAGAGTAGATGATTTACAGATCCACCTGGCCCGGTTTCGAATCATGCGTTCACTGTTTTTCTCATTCTTTGTTCCGGCCCTGTTCGTATGGCTTTGGAGCACTGGCTTTATCGGCGCCAAATACGGCCTGCCCTACGCAGAGCCGTTCACCCTGCTGCTGATTCGCATGCTGTTGACTCTGGTGCTGCTGGCGGGCCTGGCGCTGATCATGAAGACCCGTTGGCCGGGGTGGCGCAGTGCCGGGCATCTGGCTGTCACCGGCCTGCTGGTGCACGGCTTCTACCTGGGCGGCGTGTACTACGCGATTCAGGACGGCATGGCTTCCGGCATCGTGTCACTGATCGTAGGGCTTCAGCCCCTGGTAACGGCGGCAGCGGCGGTGGTAATTCTGCGCGAGGCGGTGAGTGCTCGCCAGTGGGCTGGTCTGGCCCTGGGGCTGGTGGGTGTGGCGCTGGTGCTGTTCGAGAAATACGGCACCGGCGGCCAGGGGCCGGGCTATTCGCCCTGGAGTCTGCTTTGGGCCGTGCTTGCGCTGGCCGGTATTTCCATGGGCACCGTTTACCAGAAACGCTTTGGCACCAGCGCCGATCTGGTGGCCGGCTCACTGATCCAGTTCTCGGCGGCGGCCGCACTGTTTACCCTCGGCGCCTTTGCCCTGGAAACCCGCGAGGTGGAGTGGAGCCTGCAACTGCAGCTGTCCATGGCGTGGCTGGTGGTGGGTTTGTCCATCGGCGCGGTACTGCTGCTGATGTGGCTGATTCGCCAGGGTGCGGCGTCGCAGGTGGCCAGCCTGTTCTACCTGGTGCCACCGGTGACCGCCCTGGAGGCCTATTTCCTGTTCGATGAACGCCTGGGCGGGCTGGCCATGTCCGGCGGCCTGATTGCCATCGTTGGCGTGGCCCTGGTGGTCACCCAGAAGAAACCCGCATGACGGTTGCAGGCGGGACAGGGAGCGCGGGTTCATGACCGAAACCACCAGGGGCGTCTGGTACGGCCTGAGCGCCTATTCCATCTGGGGCTGCTTTCCGTTGTTCTTTGCCCTGTTCCAGGGCGTACCGGCCTTCGAGATTCTTGTGCACCGGATTATCTGGTCGTGCGTGTTTCTGGCTCTGGTAATCACGGGGTTGCGACGCTGGCCTGCGGTTCGGGCAGCGCTCCGGGATCCCTCCCAGCTCTGGCGGGTGCTGGCCTGTGCTGTCCTGATTGCCGCCAACTGGGGCATCTACATTTACGCGGTTGAGACCCGGCACGTGCTGCAGGCCAGCCTCGGCTACTTCCTGACACCGCTGGTGAATGTCGCACTGGGCATGCTGGTGCTGCGTGAACGCATGGGCACCTGGCAAATGGTGGCGGTCGTACTGGCGGGCGTCGGTATTCTCATCCAGCTGGTGCTGCTCGGGGAGTTGCCCTGGCTTTCCATCGGCCTGGCGTTGAGCTTCGGCACCTACGGACTGGTGCGCAAGCAGGTACTGCTGGACGGCCTGTCAGGCCTGTTCGTGGAAACCCTGTTGTTGCTGCCGCCGGCTCTGCTGGTGTTTGGCTGGCTGGTGGCAGAGGGCGCGTCGCACTTCACGGACAGTCTCCACAATGGCAGCCTGCTGCTTGCCAGCGGTGTGGTCACCGCCATCCCGCTGCTGTTGTTTGCCGGTGCTGCCCGTCGGCTGCGGCTGGCCACCGTGGGATTTCTCATGTACATCAACCCGACCCTCCAGTTTGCTATCGCCCTGCTGGTTTTCTCCGAGCCGATCAGCGAGGCGCAGTTGATGAGTTTCCTCGTCATCTGGATTGCCCTTTGCCTTTACAGCTGGTCATCCTGGCACTACCGGCCGCGGGTGCCGGTGCGCCAGGAATGACGGTCCGCTCAGGCTAGCGTTTCAAGCAGACTGTTGATCGCCCGGGCGAAGGGAACCGGTGAATCCTCCTGCAGGAAGTGGCCGCCCTTGAGAGTTACGTGGGGCTGGTCTTTCGCGCCGGGAATCCGCTTTTGCATGTAATGGTCCCCACCCCGGGTGATCGGGTCGCCGTTGCTGAAGGTGGTCAGGAACGGTTTTTCCCAGCGTTCCAGCACTTTCCAGGCGTTGCGATTGGCCTCGCTGGCGGGGTCGTTCGGGTGCATGGGAACAAGCCTTGGGAACGCCCGGGCCCCCGCCTTGTATTTCTTGCCCGGGAAGGGCGCGTCGTAGGCGCGCATTTCATCCGGTCCCAGTTTCCGGAAACAGCCGGTGTTGATGATCCGGGCAATCGGAAACCACGGGCTGTGCAGCGCAAAATTCTTCCACACCTTGAACGCCGCCGGTGCTTTCTGATCGCCAGTGGGCAGCATGCCGTTGCCTACCACGATGGCCCGGAACCGGTCGGGATTCTCCGCCGCCAGGCGCAATCCCAGCAGTGAGCCCCAGTCCTGGCACACCAGGGTGATGTCTTTCAGGTCGAGCTGGTCGAGGAACGACTGCATCCAGTCCATGTGCTGCTGGTAGCTGTAATCGCTGAGGTTCGTGGGTTTGTCGGATTTACCGAAACCGATCAGGTCCGGCGCGATTACACGGTGGCCCGCCGCCGCGCAGACAGGAATCATGTGGCGGTAAAGGTACGACCAGGAAGGTTCCCCGTGCATCATGAGAATGGGGCGGGCTTCGGCAGGCCCCTCGTCCACGTAGTGCATCCGCAGGCCACCCACGTGCAGGTAGTGGGGATCAAAGGGGTAATCGAGCAGGCGTTCAAAGCGCTTTTCGGGAGTTCTGACGAAATCCATGGTGCTTGCCTTGAGGTTTGTTATTGTGAGGGAACGACGCAGCTGAGTGTGCCGTCCCTCTTACGGGGCGTCAATTAACAGGGACGAAGCCGTATGACCTACTGGCTGGTTTGCAATGCGAAATCGGGCGATGGCGGGCGAGACCGCGAGTTCTGGCTGGCTCACCTGGCGCAGGCAGGTATCGCGCACCCACGTTGTTGCGACTTCGAGGAGCGCGACTGGCAGCACGAACTGCGCCCGGACGACACGCTGATTGTTGCCGGTGGGGATGGCTCGGTGAATCTTGGCGCTCGCGTTTGTCGCGAAAAGCAGGCTACCCTGGCTATTCTGCCGTCGGGAACCGCCAACGATTTTGCCCGTAATCTGGCGCTACCGGCGGAGCCAGAGGCCCTCTGCGAACTGATTGCCCGCGGCTCGACCCAGCAGGTGGATGTCGCCGAGCATGGTGATGGTATTTTCCTGAACGTGGCTCATATCGGGCTGGGTACGCTGCCCTCAAGGGAGTCGCGCACCACCGAGAAACGGTTTTTCGGCCGTTTCAGCTATGGGGCCCAATTGCTACGACGCATCAATGCCCGACGCGGCTTCCGGGCCATCATTGAGTGCGACAAGGGCGTAGTTCAGGGCCGCTGGCTTTCCATCGCCGTCGCCAGTGGCGCGTTTTTCGGCGGTGGTAACGAAATTCCCGAGGCTTCCGCAAACGATGGCCAACTGGATGTCATTGCGGTCCGGCCGCGTCCCCTGTTGCAACTTTTGCTGACTTTCCTCACGGTTCGCCTTAATCGCCAGTCGCCCCGACGTACCAGTACGCTGGTACATCTTAAAGGGACCCATTGCCGGGTTCAGACCCGCAAACCCAAGACCGTGACGGCCGACGGCGATGTGGTCTCGAAAACGCCTCTGCGCGTAAGTCTGCATAAAGGTGCTCTCAGGGTAGTGGCGCCTGCCATTGTGAGTACCGCGCGAGACAAATAAGGCGGCGCTCGCCGCTGACTTTGCGATTCACTACGGCTCAGATACGTTTTGTCACTGACTTTTTTGACGGGACAGGCAATCATGGGGCCTGTTAGCACAATCCTCCAATGGGAGTGACAAAAACTGACACTGTGTCGCTTTTGCAACTGGATTTTTTGACTGTACAGAAAAAGAATGAGTGCCGCGCCCGGCGCTCGCACCCACCAGGCTTGTCAACAAAGGACCAGAAAATGCCCTCTGACTACCCATCGGTTTCCTCCCGGGTTATCAAATACCTCCGAAACGGCGTTGCCGCGTTGTCGCTGTCGGCCATTGCCATCCCGGCACTGGCGTCCGAGCGTCTGTATATCTTCACCGAGAACTACCCGCCCTATAACACCTCTGAAACCGGTAAGGGCTTTGCGCACAGCCAGGAAGACATCAGTGGCATCTGTGCCGATATGGTCAAGGCCATGCTCAGCCGGGTGGACTACGACTACGTCATGAAAATGCGGGCCTGGAGTTACGCCTACAACTGGGTTCAGGACCGGGAGAACCATGGGCTTTTCTGTACCGCCCGTACCGATGAGCGCGAGGACCAGTTTCAGTGGGTGGGCCCGCTGGCCTCGATCAAGTGGACCCTTTTTGCCGCCCCGGATTCTGATCTGACCCTGGATTCACTGGCGGACGCAAAAAATCTCAACATTGCAGGCTACAAGGGCGACGTCATGTCGGAGTACCTGGTGGATCAGGGCTTCAACGTTGTCATGGGCGTCTCCAGCGATGTCAACGCGCGAAGACTCACCCTGGGGCAGGCGGATCTGTGGGTGACCGACGGTCTGGTTGGCCCGCTGATGGCGGAAGAGGAGCATGGTATTACCGGTCTCAAGCCTGTGCTGGTGTTCCGTGAAACGCCCATGTATCTGGCTTTCAGTACCAACACCGACCCACGCATCGTTGCCGATCTCCAGAAGGCTCTGGATGAAGCCCGTGCGGCCGGTGATATCGACAGGATCGTCGCCAGCTACGAGTGAACTGTTGCCGGCTTAGGGTTGAGACTCCTTTCAGAACCAGAGCCCGATGTCCGCATCGGGCTCTTTTCGTTCAATCAGAAGCCCGCGGTGTTCGAGGATGTCGAGAAGCTTTTCGGTGTCCTCAAGGTTGAGGAAGCCCCCCAGGGACAGTTGGGTATCACGGTGACTCAGGAACAGTCTGGCGGGTGTGAACGGATGGCGCGGTGCGTGGACACTGAGCCTGGCATAGCGCCTGGGCAGGGTCCATTCGGATTGCTTGCGCCGGATGCCCTTTTCCAGGCGAATGTTTTCGTCTCCGATCACCAGTACTTCCTGGCGCTGGCAGGCGCGCGATGTTACATAGATGCCGCAGGCCAGGGCAATCAGTTCCAGACCGGCAAACGGAATGATCACCCAGGCGCCGGCAAGGCTGAAGCCGGTTGTGATGAACGCGGAGACCACAAACAGCCCCATCCAGATCCTGACATTACCATGCCAGCTCAGGGAACGGTTGGGTGTCAGAACCAGCCGGAGACCGTCCGGGCAGGGCAGACGTTCCACCATGGGGAGCCTCACTCGCCAACGGGCCAATGACTTGATGATAGTCAATTCTACGCCGATCTTGGCTAGTTCAGATCTGGCACTTCGCAGGTGGGACGGTTTCGGATATTGCCCTCGCCGCCTCGAGCTGATTGCGGAGCGCCGCTATGCGGGTGTCGTGGTTGGGATGCGTTGACAGAAATTCCAGTGGCTGGGCGCCGGACGCCTGCGCCATGTTTTGCCACAGCTGAACACTTTCCCCGGGCTCGAAGCCGGCTCTCGCCATGATGCCCAGGCCCATCAGGTCGGCTTCCTCTTCATGGGCGCGGCTGAATGGCAGGGTCAGTCCCAGTTGGGCGCCAATCCCGAGGGCCTGCTGGATCTGATCCTCGGCAATCTCGCTCTCGGTAAACAGGCCCACCAGCAGCATGCCGGCCTGCACGCCCAGCTGTTGGGTAAGGCGCTCATTGCCGTGGTCGGCCAGCACGTGGGCAATTTCATGGCCGATCACGGTGGCCAGCTGGGACGGGTTTTCTGCGATCCGGAGCAGGCCGGTGTGCACGCCGATTTTTCCGCCGGGAAGCGCAAAGGCGTTTGGGCTCGAAGCCTCGAACACCACTACCTCCCAGCTCTCGGGCACGGGGGCCTGCGGGTACTCGGTGCGGGCAGCGGCCACCAGTTCGCCGGTGATGCACTGCACCAGCCGGTTCACCTCGGGGCGGGTGACCACGGTGTTCTGCTGCTTCATCTGCTCAAAACTGTCCTGGCCCATGTCGGCCATGACTGCATCGGGCACCAGTGCCAGACGGTTCCGGCCGGTCGGGGATTCCTGGCAGCCGGTGAGCAGGGCCATGGCCAGCAAGGGGATCATCAGTAACTTCACGCGCAGGCTCCAGGGTTTGAGGGATCTCAGGGCTTGGTATCCGCCATGCAGTATCTTCGCTCAGGCCGACCGACACTGCCATAGGCCACTTCCGCCGACAACTCACCGGCGCCAACCAGGAACTCCAGGTAGCGGCGCGCGGTGGTGCGGGAGGCGCCGATGGCGTTGCCGACTTCTTCGGCGCTCAGTTTGCCTGCACCCGTCATAACCTCACGAATCTTGTCGAGGGTCAGTGCATCAATGCCCTTGGGTAAGCGTTCCTCCGTGCTTCGGGAGCTCTCCATGGGCGCCCTCGGAAGCAGTGCATCCACTTCTTTCTGGGCAACCTGATGCAGGGTGGCCAGGCGCTCCATGTGGCTGCGGTAGCCATTGACGGCCTCCTGCAGGCGCTCGAACACCAGGGGCTTGAGGATATAGTCGAAGACACCGCCTCGCAGGGCGCTGCGCAGGGTTTCCACTTCCTTGGCGGCGGTGATGAGAATGACGTCGCTGCCGCTGTCGGCGGCTCTCAGCTCCCTGAGCAGGTCCAGGCCATTGCCATCGGGAAAGTAGACATCCAGCAGGATGAGATCGGGCGCCAGAACCTCAATCTGCTCCCGGGCATCGGCCAGGGTATGGGCGATTCCGCACAGCTCAACCTGATCCAGACGTTCCACGAACCGTCTCTGGATCTCGGCGATTCTGGGGTCGTCCTCAACGATCATGATGCGAATGCAGGTCACGGGTAGACTCTCCCATTGGCAATCTTGGGCAGGTACAGGGTAAACCGGCTGCCGCCCTCCGGCACGTCGTCCACGGTCACCGAGCCTCCCCACTGGTTGAGGAACTGGCGCACCAGATGCAGGCCATAGCCCCTGGAATCGCCGTCCTTGGTGCTGACACCCTTCTCGAAAATGCGCTGCCGCTCGGCTTCTGGAATCCCTGAGCCCTGGTCTTCCACCTCGAAAATCAGTTCCTGGCCCAGGTCGGTCATGGACAGCTGAACACGGCCGCCTGCTCCGGCATTGGCTAGGGTGGCGTCCAGGGCGTTATCAATAAGGTTGCCCAGTACGCTGACCAGTTGGTCCCGGGGCAGGGTGGCGGGCAGGTCCGACATCCGGCTGTCCGGATCGATCTCCAGTCGCAGTCCCATTTCCCGGGCCCGGTTGTACTTGCCCAGCAGGCAGCCGGCAATGACCGGATCCGGTACCGCCTCAAGCAGCAGATGGATCAGTGCCTGGTGATCGCTGACTTCGCTGCCGATCAGGTTCAGGGCTTCCTCGGTGGCGCCAATCTGGATGAGGCCCGCAATGGTGTGCAGTTTGTTGGAATATTCATGGGTCTGGCTGCGCAGGGTATCGGCGTACTGCTGGATGCGAGTCAGCCGGCGGCTGACCTGGTCAAGTTCGTCACGCAGCCGGAAGCTGGCGACCACGCCGATAATGTCGTCGCCCTGGCGTACCGGCAGCCGGTTGACCACCATCTGCCGGCCCCGAAGCCATATTACCCGGTCGAAGTCCGGCTCCCCGGACTCCAGAATGGCGGGCAGGCTGCTCTCCGGCAGGACATCGAGCACGTGCTGGCCAGCCAGTGGCGGTTCCGGGGGCAGGTCCAGGGTTTCATAGGCGGCCCGGTTGGCGGTGGTGATCATGCCCTCGCGGTTGATCGCAATGATGCCCTCGCGCACCGATTGCAGGGTGGCTTCACGTTCCCGGAACAGCCGGGCGATCTCCTCCGGTTCCAGACCGAAGATGGCTCGCTTGAAGCGCCCGGCGATCACTATGGCGGACAGGATCGTTACCAGCAGCATCAGCCCCACCACGCCATAGAGCACGAAATTGTAGCGACGGATGGTGGTTTCCACCTGCTGGAGGCTGTAGCCGACGGAGACAATGCCGATGATGTTGCCGGTATCGGGAACAATCACCGGTGCCTTGCCGCGCATGGATTCCCCGAGGCTGCCCCTGGCCCGGGCAACGTAGGCCTGGCCATCCACCAGGGCCTTGCGCCCATAGTCGCCATCGTCATCGCCCATGGAATGCCCGATCCGGCTCGGGTCGGGATGGGCCAGGCGGATTGCCTCGGCGTCTCCGATCACGATGAAGAGGGCTTCGTTGGTCTCTGCGAGCCGTTCCGCGAGCCGGTTCAGGCCGTGGATGTCCCGCTCCCGGACACCCTCGATCACCGCGGGGGTGGCGGCCACCGTCTTGGCCACCATAAGCGCGCGCTGGCCGATTTCGTCGTAGAGGGAATCGCTCAGGTAGAAGCCGGCAAAGCCACCGATCAGGACAGTCTGCAAAGCGCCCAGCAGTCCCAGGGTGAGGATCATTCGGGTTTTGAGTTTGGTCTTTCGAAACACAGGCGGTGTCGGGCTTGTTGTCATTGTCCGTTCAGGGTACTGCATCGTTCCGGGACATGCCCGTGATCTTTATGAACAAAATGCGGTAAATGCCCTTTAAAGGCATTACGTGCACAAGCTTCAAGGCTTCGGGTTTCACCTATTAACCTGCCTGCAATCGCTCCTCTGGCCTGCCAAAGCCAGGGACCCGGCCAACACGGTCCTGCCTCAGGGGCGATCACAACAACAAGTTGATGAGGTGACAACCATGTTTATCAAGAGAACCCTGTCTTTCGTGGCGGCTGCGGCCGTCTCCATGTCTGCCATGGCCTGGCAGCCCTCCGGAAAAGTCGAATGCCTGGCGCCCGCCGATCCCGGTGGCGGTTGGGATTTTACCTGCCGCAGCGTTGGTAACGTGCTGCAGGATCTTGGCCTGGTGGAAGGCACCGTCCAGACCGTCAATATGGCTGGCGCCGGCGGCGGCGTGGCCTATGCCCACACTGTGAGCAAGCGGGCTGAAGACAACAAGCTGCTGGTGGCGGCATCCACCGCGACCACCACCCGGCTGGCCCAGAAGCAGTTTCCCGGCATGAACGCCGACATGGTGACCTGGGTCGGCGCCCTGGGCGCTGATTACGGCATCATCGCCGTTGGCAAGGACTCGAAGTACCAGACGCTCAACGACCTGATGGCAGCCGTGAAAGCCAATCCCAAGTCCGTCAAGTTTGCCGGTGGCAGCGCCCGCGGTGGTTGGGATCATCTCAAAGTATTGATTGCAGCCAAGGCGGCCGGCGCCGACAAACTGCCTTCGATTCCCTACCTGTCCTACAACAACGGTGGCGAAGCCATGACCCAGGTGGTTGGTGGCCAGGTTGACGCCTTTACTGGCGATATTTCCGAGGCGACCGGCTTCATGGAGTCCGGCGACCTGCGCGTTCTGGCGGTGCTGGCGGACGAGCGCCTGCCGGGCAAGTTCGGCAACCTGCCTACCGCTAAAGAGCAGGGCATTGATGCGGTGGGACCGAACTGGCGCGGGTTCTACATGCCCAAGGGTGCGGACGAGGCCGCCAAGGCCTACTGGGTGGAAGCCGTCGATACCCTGTACGCCAGTGACGAGTGGAAGCAGGTGATGAAGAGCAACGGCCTGATCCCGTTCCATCCGCCGGCGGACAAGTTTGATGAGTTCGTGCGCAACCAGGTTCAGGACATCGAGAACCTGTCCCGCGAAATCGGGCTGCTCAAATGAGCAGCCTCGGTGATCGCGTTCTCGGCCTGGGCCTTCTGGTTCTCGCCGTTGCCTACGGCTGGGCTGCCCAACAGTGGCCCGAGCCGTTTGGCGGCGCCGAAGCCGTGGGCCCGGAAACCTTTCCCACCATCCTCTCGGTGGTGCTGGTGGCAGGCAGTCTCTACCTGATGATCAAGCCGGACCCGGACGCTCAGTGGCCCCTGGGCAAGTCTGCCCTGGAGCTGGTGGTGTCGGTGCTGGTTCTGGTGGTCTATGCGTTCTTGCTCGAGCCTCTGGGCTTTGTGATTGCCACTACCCTGGCTGTGGGCACCTTGAGCTGGCGTATGGGCGCTGAACCGAAGCGGGCCTTCGTGACCGGGCTGGCGAGCGCTGTGGTGGTGTTCGTGCTGTTCAACTACGGCCTGTCCCTGAGCCTGCCCGCCGGCTTGCTGGAGGTGCACTGATGGAAACTCTCGGCTTTCTGATGGAGGGGTTCGCGGTTGCGCTGACCCCCTACAACCTGATGTTTGCGCTCTTTGGCGCCTTCGTTGGTACGCTGATCGGCTGCCTGCCTGGCCTTGGGCCGGCCAATGGCGTCGCTATTCTGATTCCCCTGGCGTTCACCCTCGGGCTGCCGCCGGAAACGGCGATGATCCTGCTCACAGCGGTGTACGCCGGCGCCATGTACGGCGGACGGATATCGTCGATCCTGCTGAACATACCCGGCGACGAGCCGGCGATGATGACCTGCCTCGATGGTTACCCCATGGCACAGAAAGGCCGCGCTGCCGATGCCCTGGCGGTGTCGGCCATCGCCTCCTTTGCCGGCGGTCTGATCGGCACCATCGGTCTGATCATGCTCGCACCGGTGCTGGCAAAATTCGCACTGACCTTCGGGCCGGCGGAGTACTTTGCCCTGTTCCTGCTGGCCTTTGCCACCCTCGGGGGCATTACCGGCAAGAACCCGATGAAAACGGTGATTGCAGCCACCCTGGGCATCATGATCTCAACGGTGGGCATTGATATCTCCACGGGAACCCAGCGCTACACATTCGGCGTGCTGGAACTCTATGAGGGTATCGACTTCATCCTGGCGATCGTGGGCCTGTTTGCCATCTCCGAACTGCTCTTCTTCGTTGAGCACCGGATGGGTGGTGGTCGCGAGAAGATGCAGGTAGGCAAACTCACCCTGACCTTCAAGGAGCTGGTGACCACGCTTCCCACCCAGCTTCGCGGCGGTATCCTAGGATTCATTTCCGGAGTACTGCCGGGCGCCGGTGCCTCCCTGGGCAGCTTTATCAGCTACACCCTGGAAAAGCAGGTGGTCGGCAGGAAAGGCACGTTCGGTGAGGGGGATATCCGGGGCGTGGTGGCGCCGGAGGCCGGCAACAATGGCGCGTCTTCGGGTGCCCTGGTGCCCATGCTGACCCTGGGTGTTCCGGGCAGCGGCACCACCGCCGTGCTGCTGGCCATGCTGATCTCCCTGAATATCACCCCGGGACCGCTGATGTTCACACAGAACGCTGACATCGTATGGGGTGTGATCGCGGCGCTGCTGATCGGCAACGTGCTGCTGCTGGTGCTGAACATCCCGCTGGTGGGCTTCTTCGTGAAGCTGCTGTCGGTGCCGCCCATGTACCTGCTGCCGATCGTCACCATGGTGGCGTTTGTGGGTATCTACTCCATCAGTCATAGCACCTTCGATCTTTATTTCATGGTGGCATTCGGCATTGCTGGCTACTTCCTGCGCAAGCTGGAAATACCCCTGGTGCCAATCATCCTCGGCCTGTTGCTCGGGCCGGAAATGGAGAAGAACCTCGGCCATGCCATGGTGCTGTCCGACGGTGACTGGAGCATTCTCTGGGGCAGCCCGCTGGCGATGGGGCTCTGGATTGTCGCCGGCCTGGGGCTGGTCCTGCCGTACCTCGTGGGGCCGCTGCTGCGCCGGCGGATGAATGCGGCGATGAAGGAGAGCCCGGTCAGCGACTAGCAAACGTCTGATAACTCCCGACCGACGATCTGTTGTCAGTCTTTGCACCGGGCTTGTCCCGGTGCTTTTTTTGGTGGGGTGGTCGTGGTGTTTGCCAGGGAAGGCGCCAGCCGGCCGGTCTTTGCTATGATGAAGCAGGTTTGTTTGCGGGAAGATCTGTTATGAAGGTGATGTTGCTCGGTGCCACCGGTCTGACTGGCGGGCAGGTACTCCAGGTGCTGTTGGCCCGGGAGGAGGTTGATCAGGTGGTGGCCCTGGTGCGTCACCGGTTGCCGACCCTGCACGACAAACTGGCCCAGCATGAGGTCGATTTCGACAATCTGGACGCCCACGCCAGCCTGTTTGATGTGGACGCCATCGTCTGCTGCCTCGGCACCACCATCAAAAAGGCCGGCTCCCAGGCCCAGTTTCGAAAGGTGGATCTCGGTTATCCGCTGAAAGCAGCGGAGCTGGGGCGGGCCCACGACGTTCGGGCCTTTATCCTGATGTCGGCCATTGGTGCGTCATCTTCCTCCACGATCTTCTACAACCGGGTGAAGGGTGAGCTCGAAGATGCCCTGGAAGACCTGGGCTACCCGTACCTGTCCATCTATCATCCCAGTCTGCTGCTGGGTGACCGCAAGGAGCAGCGCACCGCGGAGGCCCTGGGGATCAAGGCCATGCCGTTGGTGAACCGCCTGCTGATCGGCCCCCTGGACAAGTACCGGGGCATTGAGGCGACAACGGTGGCCCTTGCCATGGTTAATGAGGTCTGCAGCCTGGCCACAGAGGCTGCGGCTGAGCGGGTGCTGCAAGTCCGCGAGTACGACGAGATCCGCCAGCTGGCGGAGTAGCGCGTGGCTACTCGCCCGCCAGAATCCAGCGCGCGGCCTTCTCGGCAATCATCAGAGTGGGTGAGTTGGTGTTGCCACTGGTGATGGTAGGCATCACGCCGGCATCCACCACACGAAGCCCGGCCATTCCCCGGACTCTGAGGTGAGGGTCCACCACCGCCTGCTCGTCGTCGGCACGTCCCATCCGGGTGGTGCCCACCGGGTGAAAGATCGTGGTGCCAATGTCCCCGGCCAGCCGGGTGAGTTCGTCGTCGGTCTGGTACTGCAGGCCCGGCTTGAACTCCTCTGGCTGGTATTTCTGGAATGCCGGCTGCTCCGCGATGCGGCGTGTCACCCGTAGCGAATCCGCTGCCACCTTGCGGTCTTCCGGCGTGCTCAGGTAGTTGGGTGAAATCGCCGGTGCCTCTTTCGGATCGCGGCTGCGAATGCGCACCGTACCCCGGCTGGTGGGGTTCAAGTTGCAGACGCTGGCGGTGATGGCCGGGAAATCATGCAGGGGCTGGCCAAAGGCATCCAGGCTCAGGGGCTGCACGTGGTATTCGATGTTGGCGTAGTCGAACTCGTCCGAGCTTCGGGTAAACAGGCACAGCTGGGAGGGCGCCATGCTCATGGGGCCGGACCGGGTGAGCAGGTACTCCAGGCCGATCCGGGCCTTGCCCACCAGGGAATTGGCCATGGTGTTCAGGGTTGTGGCGCCGGTGACCTTGTATACCGAACGGATCTGCAAGTGATCCTGGAGATTCTCGCCCACCCCGGGCAGGTCCAGCACAACGTCGATACCGTGTTCCCTGAGCAAATCCGCCGGGCCAATGCCCGAGAGCTGAAGCAGTTGCGGCGAGCCGATGGCGCCTGCCGAGAGCACGACTTCCCGTTTGGCCCGCGCCAGCACCTCGCCAGTACCCGGCCTTTCGACCTTGACACCGGTACAGCGGGGGCCGGCATCGCCGGTTTCGGTGGTCAGCCCCAGTACGTGGGTGGAGTGCCAGAGGGTCAGGTTGGGGCGCTTTTCCGCCTCGCGCAGGAACGCCTTGGAGGTGTTCCAGCGCCAGCCCGAGCGCTGGTTTACCTCGAAGTAGTCCACGCCCTCATTGTCGCCCCGGTTGAAGTCCCGGGTCCGGGGAATGCCAGCTTCCACACAGGCGGTGGCGAAATCTTCCAACACCTTCCATTTCAGGCGCTGGTGCTCCACCCGCCACTCGCCGCCGTGGCCGTGGTATTTATGGTGCTCCGGGTCGGCGTCACCGCCCTCGTCCAGTCGATAGTGGTCCTCGTGACGCATGAAGTCCGGAAGGCAGTTTTCCCAGTTCCAGGCCTGCTCGCCGGTTACCTCGGCCCATTGGTTGTAGTCCCGGGCCTGGCCGCGAATGTAGAGCATGCCGTTGATGCTGGAACAGCCCCCCAGGGTTTTGCCCCGGGGGTAGATCAGCGAGCGACCGTTGAGCCCCGGATCCGGCTCGGTGCGGAAGCGCCAGTCGGTGCGGGGGTTGTCGATGCAGTACAGGTAGCCCACCGGAATGTGGATCCAGTGGTAGTTGTCGCGGCCGCCGGCTTCGATCAGTAGCACCCGGTTGTCCGGGTTGGCGCTCAGGCGGTTGGCCAGCAGGCAGCCGGCCGAGCCGGCGCCCACCACGATGTAATCGTACTCCAGCTGTCCCGTGGCCTTGTTGTTATCGGACATGGTGCTTCTCCGCGGCTACCTTTAAGTTATTTGGCCGTTGGCATGACAAATTCCGCGCCGGCATCAATGGATTCGGACCAGCGCTGCATGATGGATTTCTGGCGGGTGTAGAACTTCACCCCTTCTTCGCCGTAGGCATGGGTATCGCCAAACATGGAGCGCTTCCAGCCACCAAAGCCGTGCCAGGCCATGGGCACAGGAATGGGCACGTTGATACCCACCATGCCCACCTGGATCCGACGGCCGAACTCCCGGGCGACGCTGCCACTCTCGGTGAAGCAACTGACGCCGTTCCCGAATTCGTGCTCGTTGATCAGGCGAATGGCAGTGGCAATGTCCGGTACCCGCACGCAGGCCAGTACCGGGCCGAAGATCTCCTCCCGGTAGATGGTCATGTCCGGGGTCACGTGATCAAACAGCGAACCGCCCATCCAGAAGCCGTTCTCGCAGCCTTCGCCAGTGCCGGAGGTATCGAATTCGCGGCCATCGACCACCAGTTGGGCACCTTCCGCCACACCCTTGTCAATGTAGCCGGTAATGCGCTGATGGGCTGCGGCGGTGACAATCGGGCCCATCTCGGCATCCAGTTGCTCGCCGTTCTTCACTTTCAGGGCGCGGGCACGTTCTGCCAGTCGGGGCATGATCTTGTCGGCCACGTCGCCCACCAGTACCGCGACGCTGATGGCCATGCAACGCTCGCCGGCGCTGCCGTATGCAGCTCCGATAAGCGCGTCGACCGCTTTGTCCAGGTCGGCGTCGGGCATCACCACCATGTGGTTCTTGGCGCCGCCGAGGGCCTGGATGCGCTTGCCGTGTTTGGCGCCTTTCTCGTAAAGCAGGTTGGCAATCGGGGTGGAGCCCACAAAGCTCAGTGCCTGCACGTCCGGATGTTCGATCAGTGCATTCACTGCCTCCTTGTCACCCTGCACCACATTGAACACGCCGTCTGGCAGGCCCGCCTGCTTGAGCAGGTCAGCCAGCATCAGCGAGGCACTGGGGTCCAGGGGGCTGGGCTTGAGGACAAAGGTGTTGCCGGCGGCAATGGCCACCGGGAACATCCACATGGGCACCATGGCCGGGAAGTTGAACGGCGTAACGCCAGCCACCACACCCAGCGGCTGACGGGTGGTCCAGTTGTCGATGCCGGTGCTCACCTGCTCGGTGTAGTCGCCTTTCAACAACTGGGGAATGCCGCAGGCGAACTCGACAATGTCGATGCCCCGGGCCACTTCACCCTGGGCGTCGGTGAACACCTTGCCGTGCTCGGCGGTGATCGCCCGGGCCAGGTCGTCCTTGTGCTGGTTCAGCAGTTCCAGAAAGCGGAACATCACCCGCGCCCGGCGGATGGGCGGCGTGTCGGCCCAGGCAGGGAAGGCGGCGTCGGCGGCGGCGACCGCAGTATCCACATCGGCCTGATTGGCCAGGGCTACCTGGCCGGTAACCCGCCCGGTGGCCGGGTTGAACACATCCTGCGTCTGGGTGGACGTCCCGGATGTTATTTCGCCATTGATATAATGCTGGATAGTCGCGCTGGTCATGTGTGCCTCGTGCTGTTCCGGAAAACCCCGAATGTGAAGGGGGCTTTAGGGGTGTTCGCGCCCCGAAAGGCGATAATTGTCGATTAATTACCCAGAGTAGGGCCGATTCGATCGGCAGGCAATTGAGATTTCCAAAAGCTAGATATAAGCTTTACTTATATCTAATGGTGACCAGGAAGTGAACCTGTGCATCCTCTGCAAACACTCAAGGCATTTGTCACCGTTGCCCGCGAGGGCAGCGTGTCCCGGGCAGCCGGCCGTCTTCACCTGACCCAGCCGGCAGTCAGCCTGAAACTCAAGCAACTCCAGGACGAGCTGGAACTTAAGTTGTTCCAGCGCAAACCCCAGGGCCTGGTGCTCACTCCGGACGGCCAGGCATTGTTGCCGGTGGCAGAAAAAGCCCTTGCTGCTCTGGCGGCTTTTGAGCAAAGCGCCCGGGCCTTGCACAGTACCCTGAGGGGGCGCCTTCGCATCGGTACCATCGTGGATCCGGAGTTCATTCGCCTGGGGGCATTCCTGCACCGCTTGGTGGAGCGGGCGCCGCAACTGGAGACTGAACTGCGCCAGGGCATGAGTGGCAGCGTTCTGGAACAGGTGCGGGATGGCCGGCTGGATGTAGGGTTTTTCCTGGCGCCGCCGGGGGTTGGCCCCGGCGCACTGGCTCCAGAGGTTGCCCACCGGGAGCTGACCGGTTTCCAGTACTACGTGGTGGCTCCGGCAGGCTGGGGGCCGCGCATCGGCTCAACCCGCTGGGAGGATCTGGCGAACATGCCCTGGATCGTCACGCCCGAGGATTCCGTTCATCATCGGCTGCTCAAGGGGGTGCTCGACCCGCTTGGTGTGCTGCCCCGGGGAGTCGCCCAGGTGGATCAGGAGGCGTGCATGTTGGACCTGGTGCGGGCCGGCGTGGGCCTGAGTCTGGCCCGGGATGCCCTGGCCATGACCGAGCGCCAGGAGCGGGGCCTGGTGGTTCTGGAGGGTGTCCGGTTGCCCTGCGCCCTCAGCTTTATCTGGCATCGGGACCGGCGGGACGAGCCGCTGATCGCCGAGGCCCTCGAAGCCCTGGAGGGCGTCTGGGGGCATCCTGACGCCTGAGCCTGTTCAGGTCACAAGAGCGATAGGGGCGACAGCGGCGATCGCCTCAACCAAGCGTGGCGTCCAGAAACATCATGACTGCGAAGCCAGCCAGCAGGCAGAAGGTGGACATGATTTTCCACTGCCGGTGGTGGGTCTCCGGAATGATCTCGTTACTGATGATGAACAGCATGGCGCCGGCCGCAAAACCCAGGGTCCAGGGCATCAGCGGTTCCGCCAGCCAAACCAGGGTGGCGCCGAACAGGCCGCCGAGGGGCTCGGCCAGCCCGGTGAGCAGGGCAATCAGGTAGGCCCGGAACCGGGAGTAGTTGATGGCAAGCAACGAGAACGCCACCGCAAGGCCTTCGGGAATGTTCTGCAGGCCGATGCCGGTGGCCAGCACATAGCCGTTCTTCACATCACCCCCTGCGAAGCCCACGCCCACGGCCATGCCCTCGGGGAAGTTATGCAGGGTAATGGCAATGATAAACAGCCAGATACCGCGGATGTAGGATGCCTCCGGCCCTTCGCGGCCCAGTTCGAAATGCTCGTGCGGCAGCTTCTGATGCACGTAGTAGATGGCTGCGGCCCCCGATAGCACGCCCAGTATCACCACCAGGGCCGCGCTCCAGGTGTGGCCGGTAATCTGTTCGCCGTATTCCAGGCCGGGCAGGAGCAGGGAGAAGAAGGAGGCTGCCAGCATGACCCCGGCGGCGGCTGCCAGCATGGCGTCCTGGAGTTTGTGGGTGATGGTACGCACCAGGAAAATGGCGAGTGCGCCTACCCCGGTGGCAAGACCGGCGAACAGGCTGGCCAGCGTACCCAGCCAGACAATACTGATATCGGAGGTCATGCATGCTCCTGTCGGTTGTTGGTGTGAGCATAGCATCCCGGTTGCTGGCAGTTGGTCGTATGGTCATCTCGCCTGATCCGGGCGATAACTGCTGCTACCTTTGCAATGACCATCCATAAAAACGGCCAACCCGGGGTACACCATGAAACTGCCTGAACCTTTCCACTACCGAACGATTGCGGTCGATGGCGTGGACATCAACCTCGCCGAGGGCGGTGCTGGCCGACCGTTGCTGCTGTTGCACGGCTATCCCCAGACCCACCTGATGTGGCACCGGGTTGCGCCTGCCCTGGCCAGGGAGTTCCGGGTAATATGCCCTGACCTGAGGGGGTACGGCGACAGTGGTAAACCGGATTCCGATCCGGACCACAGCGCCTACAGCAAGCGGCGAATGGCCGCCGATATGGTGTCCGTGATGGCCGAGCTCGGCTATCCGCGTTTTTCAGTGGCTGGCCATGACCGGGGCGCCCGGGTTGTCCATCGCCTGTGCCTGGATTACCCGGATCAGGTCGAGCGTGCCTGTGTCATGGACATCGCACCCACGCTGCACATGTTCGAGCATACTGATCAGGCGTTCGCCACCGGGTACTACCACTGGTTTTTCCTGATCCAGCCGGATGGCCTGCCGGAGCGAATGATCGGCCAGGACCCGGGGTACTTCCTCCGGGAGAAACTCAGGCGGTGGTCCGCCCCGGGGGCTGTGTTTGATGAGGCGGCGGTGGCCGACTACGTTCGCTGCTTTGCTTCGCCGGGGGCCGTTCATGCCAGCTGCGAAGACTACCGTGCTGCCGCGTCGGTGGATCTTGAACACGACCGGGAAGATCGACGTGCCGGGCACCGGGTGAGCTGTCCGCTGCTGGTGCTTTGGGGGAGCCGGGGCTTCGTGCACCGCACCTACGATGTACTGTCGGTGTGGCGTGATTATGGGGAAGATGTGAGTGGCACCGCGCTTGATTGCGGTCATTTCCTTCCGGAAGAGGCGCCGGAAGCCGTCCAAGACGAGCTCCGGCGCTTTTTCTCAGCTAACTGAACCGATCAGGCGGCGTTCTTCTCGCGCCAGGCCAGTTCGTTGCGGATGGTGGCCTTGGGCTGCAGCATGGCAAAGTCTATGTCATCGATTTCCTTGCCATCCTTGAGCCGCTGAACGAAATCCGGATTGGCCAGGGCTTTCTTGCCGACCGCCAGCAGGGTGCCCGGGAACTGGTTGGCCACGTCCTGGCAGTTGATCTCGTCAATGCCGCCGTTAAGGATCAGCTCAATGCCGGCGACCTCATGAGCCACGCTGGCCAGGCTGCCGTTACCCTCGCTGAAGTGCTGACGGTTCACATCGCCGTCGGTGGTGTGCACGAAATCCGCGCCTGCGTCACGCACGGCTTCCACGATTTTGCGGAACCCGGCCTCGCCTTCCGGCAGCTGGTAGTCCGGGTCGGTGACTGTGCCTTGGGACAACCGGATGCCCACGGGGAAGCCTTCACCCACTGCCTTGCGAACGGCGTTGACCACTTCGGTCACCAGGCGCAGTCGGTTCTCCAGAGAGCCACCGTAGCGGTCGTCGCGCTGGTTGAAGTGGGTGCTGAGGAACTGGTTCAGCAGGTAGCCGTTGGCGCCGTGGATTTCGATGCCGTCGAAGCCGGCGGCTTTGGCGTTGGCGGCAGACAGTGCGAAGCCGTCGATCGCTGCCTGGATATCAGACTCGCTCATGGCCTCGGGTGTTTTCCATTCGGTCTGGTCGCCATAAAAACCGAGCGGCGCACCTTTGGGAATCACCGGGCTGGGGCCCTGGGGCTGGTCGGTGTACCGGTTGGCCTGGAACTGGGCACCGGCGTGCATCAGCTGTATGAAGATACGGCTGCCTGCAGAGTGGACCCGGTCCACGATGGCTTTCCAGCCGGCAACCTGCTGGTCATTGATGATGCCAGGCTGGTTGGCATAGCCCTGGCTGGCCTTGTCGTCGGTGTAGGTGCCTTCGGTGATCACCAGGCCGAAACCGCCTTTGGCGTACCGCTCGTAGTGGTCCGCCATCAGGGCGTTTGGCGTGCCGTTCGCTTCGGCGCTGGTGCGGGTCATTGGCGCCAGGGCAAAGCGGTTGGGCACCTCAACGGAACTGAATCGAACAGGCTGCATTACGTCGCTCATAGTTACCCTCACGTGTTGGTGTATGTATGGCGCTCTACTATCGGGCCGGAGGCGTGGGTCTTAAAGCGAAGAATATCGAAGCAGCCTGTCAGTATTTTTGAATGATCACTCAGGGATCAGTCAGGAGAGTCGGCGGACTTCCGGTCCGAATGGCCCAGCGAGCGTTCGGGATCGATCTGGTCGCGGACCCGTTGCTTGAGCACCGTGATCTCCGGGAAGCCACCGTCGTCCTTGCGCGACCAGACTCGCTCCCCGTTCACCCAGACTTCGAAGATGCCGCCGCTGCCCGGGTGCAGGCTCAGTTCGCTGATGTCCGCCTCGAAGGTGGTCAGCAGTTCCTGCGCCATCCAGGCTGAGCGAAGCAGCCACCGACAGCCGGTGCAGTAATGAATGTCCACTTTGTTGGTCATGATGCGTTCCTTGAAGAGTTGTCGGTGAATGGTCGTGTACGGCCGTTGAGAAGCATCTGCCGGATGTGGGTGAACAGCCGCTCCTGAAACACCCCGGACAGCGGATAAAGATGGCCTGTGTCCGTCATCAGGGTGAGTTCGGAGGCAGGCAGTTTATCGTCAAGGTGGCGCGCATAGTCCAACGGTACAAAGGGATCGTCGGCGCCCTGGTAGATCAGCACCGGCGTACGGACATCGCCGAGGCGAAAACCCCAGTCACCCAGTTCGGTCAGAAGATCCGTGGCGATGGCCCGACAGCGGCTGTTGAGACACTCAAGCTGATCGGCCCGGAATCGGCCATCGCGAGCCAGCGACTGAAGCAGCTCCCGGTCATGGACGCTCGCTATCTGCCGGGCACTTCTCATGTACAGGCCCGGCTGGACACGGGACAGCCAGGCGACCAGGCACACGGCAACCCGCACCAGCCGCGGGCTGAGCTTGGCCATGGCCGGCCCGGGCCAGTGGGTGGCTTCGAGCAGTCTCCCGTTTCCGGGGTATTCCGGGAAATGGGTATAACCAGAGAGACAGACACCGAGCTCCACGCGGTCCGCCAGCCCATGGCAGCACGCCAGCGTCCGCGAGCCACCACTGGACCAGCCCATGTGAGTGAAGCGATCAATGCCCAGGGTGTCGGCAAGTTGTTCGATGTCGCGTGGGTAATCCCCGAGTGTCCGCCCGGCCTGGAACTCTGACCGCCCAATGCCCGGGCGATCGACGGTGATAATCCGAAAGCGGTGGGCCCGGGCAAGCGTGTCAAAAAAATACCCTTCCAGACGGCTGCCGGGCATACCGTGGGCGAAAAACACCGGAGTGCCCTCCGGGTCGCCGCAATCGGTGTAGGCCAGTCTTCGGCCATCCGCGAGCACCAGCGTCCGGTCGTTTTCCCGCGGGGTGTTACTCGGTGTCATAGGTTGGATAGACAGAGCGGGACAGAGTAGGCTCGCACCCCACCACCTGCCGGGCCTGCCTGTGGGCGTGCAGATACCAGCGGGTGCCCGGGTTCTCGAACGTTGTCCGGGTAACGGGAAATTCGGTGTTCTCCATGGTGGCCGGAATGGGTGAGCCATCGGCGTGCCGGTAGACGCAACTGACACCGAGCGTCACAGGCGTTCTGGCGGGCAGCTCGATGAAGCCGTCGGCGCGGACCGGAGGCGCTTGCCCGTCGACCGAAATGATCTTCAGGCAGGGGCCATAGTGGTTTTTCTCAAGTTCCTCGAGGTACTCGCTCAGGCAATGCTGGGCACTGATCAGCACCGCGCCGGGCGCGACATCAGCTCCGGTCGGTGGTTGAGTCTGGCAGCCTGCCAGAAGCAGGCCGAAGACACAGGTAATCAGAAACCGATGCACGCCGGTCAGCCCTCCATGGATCCCTTAAGTTCCTTGAGCAGGCGGGCATCCCGCTCGTAGATATCGTTGCGGTACTGAATTCGGCCTTCACCGTCTACCCAGGCGGTCCAGTACTGGAGATGAACCGGTACGGGCCTGGGCAAAAGCACGGTTTGCGGCGCCTGGCCGTCAACGATGCCGTCGATTCTCGCCCGGGACCAGTTGGGTGAACCGGCAAGCAGGCGTTCCGCCAGATCGAAGGGTTGCTCAACCCGAATGCAGCCGGAGCTGAAGGTGCGCTCCGACTTGGCAAACAACCCCCTGCCCGGGGTGTCGTGCAGGTAGACGTCGTACTGGTTGGGCAGCATGAACTTGATCTGTCCGAGCGCGTTCTGAGGCCCCGGCTCCTGCACCAGCTGGTACGGGAAGTTGTTCTTGCCCAGGGCGGACCAGTCGATCATGGCAGGATCAATCCGCACCCGATCGGCGCCCCAGCCCCGGTAGACGCTGATTTTGAGCCTTGCCAGGTAGTCTGGCTCCTTCAGGATCTGGGGCAATTGATCCTGCAGCATGATGGTGCGGGGCACGGTCCAGGTCGGATTGAACACCAGATATTCGATCTGATCGCTGAAGACCGGGGTTTGCCGGAAGGGCTTGCCGACGATCACGCGTTTGCGCAGCACTTCGGAGCCCCGGTCAACCATGGTCAGCTCAAAGCCGGCGATGTTCACCAGCACGTAGGTTTCGCCCAGGGACTCAGGCAACCAGCGCCAGCGCTCCAGGGTGGCGTCAAGCTGGCGTATGCGCGCCGCAGGCGTGAGGTTCAGGGCCTTGAAGGTGTCCCGGCCGATCACTCCGTCCGCCTCCAGCCCGTGCCTTGCCTGAAATGCCTTGATGGCTGTTTCCAGGGGTGCGTTGTAGAGCTGGGTGGCCTGGTCTTCATTCCCGGAAGGCTCAAGGTCGCCCAGGGCGGCCAGCCGGTGGCGTATTTCCGGCAATCGCGGGTCTTGCTCACCCGGCCGGAGCGTGGGTTTGTCGGCCAGTGGCTGCCAGGGCGCCCCGGCTTCCGAGGCCAGTGAACGGCGAACTTCCATCAGTTGGCGATAGGCGGGATGCGCCGGCCTCAGAGCATCCAGTGTCTCACCGATATCGCCGCTGTCGAGCGCATCGGTCAGTACCGACTCCATCTTCCGCTGGCGCCGGTTGGCCGTCCACTCGGCGTGGATGGTCTGGGGGTTGACCTTGCCTTCCAGCAGGTGTGACCCGAACACCAGGAAGGCGTCGGAAAACAACAGGTCGATATCGGCACGGCGTGCCGGCGAGATATCGGCTATCGGCGCGGAGGCCAGGCTTGCCAGGAGATCCGCATGGTAATCACCTGGCAGCAGGCCGTCGTCGCTGGCGCGCCCGATTGCCCCGGCCAGTTGCTGGCGGTACTCCATCGATTCCCAGGCGAGGCGATAGCCGTTGCTGGCGTAGAACGCGGGCAGCGCCTTGCTGGCCATGAGCGGGCTGCCAAGCACTTCTACCGGAAAGCCGCCGTTCAGTGCCTCGATTCTCGAGACGATGTGTTCATTGGCGCCTTCGGCAGCATGGGCGTGCGCAAGCAAGAGCGATGGCAACAGGGTCGCCAGTAGAGTCACAAACGACAGGTGACGAACGTTGATCATGGGTTTTGGTTGCCTCCCCGTGGCAATACTTCCTGAGCGGCCGGTCCTGCCGGAATGCTGAGCTTACCAGTTCTGTTGATATCACCAGAGTGCCATTTGTTCCCCACCCGGGCGCCGGAACCGGTCGACACGCAGCGGCTCCGCCTCATGGAGGTTGAGCCCCAGCTGGCGGGCTTTTTTGGTGAATCGCTGACGGATCAGGTCCGAATAGGGGCCGGTGCCGGTCATCCGTCGGCCGAAGGTGGCATCATAGCTCTTGCCTCCCCGGAGGTCGCGCATGCGGTTCATCACATGTTCGGCCCGTTGAGGAAAGTGCCTGCGCAACCAGTCCTGGAAAAGCTCGTCCAGTTCGTGAGGTAACCGTAGCATAATCCAGCTGGCCCGGGTGGCGCCGGCCCGGGCGGCTGCCTCCAGGATGGCCTCGATCTCATGATCGTTCACAAAGGGAATCACCGGCCCGAGGATGATCCCGGTGGGCACCCCCGCGGCACTGAGTTGCCGGATCATTTTCAGGCGGGTGGCGGGCGCCGCGGTACGGGGTTCCATCGAGCGCTTGAGGTCATTGCTCAGAGTCGTCAGGCTGACCCTGACCGAACACAACCCCTGCGCCGCCATATCGGAAAGCAGGTCGAGGTCCCTGAGAATGAGCGCGCCCTTAGTGATGATCGAGACCGGGTGGCGATAGTCGGACAGCACTTCTAGCACCTGCCGGGTAATCCTCTGGTCCCGCTCCAGGGGCTGGTAGGCGTCGGTATTCACGCCAAGGGCAATGGGCGATACCCGGTAACCCGGCCTATCGAGTTCTTCCCGGAGCCTGGTGGCGGCATTGGGTTTGGCGATCAGCCGGGTCTCGAAATCCAGCCCCGGTGACATGTCCCAGTAGGCATGGGTTGGCCGGGCAAAACAGTAGATGCAGGCATGCTCGCAGCCCCGATAGGGGTTGATCGACTGATCAAACGGCACGTCTGGTGACGAATTCCGGCTGATGATGGTTCTGGCATTCTCCAGAATAACCTCAGTGGCGACGCTGTCCGGGTTGAACTCGTCCTCAGGGTCCCGATACCAGCAGTCGTCCACCTCCCGGTCGGTGGCGATGGGCTGGAAACGGTTGTGCGGATTGAGGGCCGTGGCGCGGGTTTTCATGGGTACACCTGATACTGTTTAAATGTACAGTATCTGCCATGCTAGCGCTGTCTTCTTTGCCGCGCAACTGCCGGGTGTTGCCGGTCATACCCACGCTCAGAGACGGAAGCCCTGCGAAGCCGTGGTCAGGGTCGTCACCTGGGACGAAAGCCGTTCAATGTGGGCGGTGAGGTTCTGACGAATGCCAGACGTTTCCTGGGTGTGGCCATGGATCTGCTCCACTTTCTGGGCGATTTCCTCCGTGGTGGTGGATATGCCCTCTACCGACGAGACTACCTGGTTCATGTCGCCGGCCAGTTGGCGGATGGCGCCGGTGATCTGTTCAATGGCGCGGGCCGCCTCACGGGCGCTCTGCTCGCCCTCTCCGGCGGAACTCAGACCCTCTTCCATGAGGCGGGCAATGGCCCGGGTTTCCTGGTTCAGGGAGTCCACGATCTCGGCAATCCCGTTAGTGGCGTTCACGGTTTTCTCGGCCAGCGAGCGCACTTCGTCGGCCACCACCGAGAAGCCCCGCCCGGCTTCTCCGGCGCGTGCGGCCTCGATGGCGGCATTCAGCGCCAGCAGATTGGTCTGTTCGGCCAGGCCGTTGATAACTCCGACGATGGAGTTGACCTTTTCACCGGTCTTCCCGAGTTTGCCAACCTGATCGTGGGTTTTCTGGATACGTTCGGCCAGGGAAGTCATGGTCTCAGCACTGCGGCGAACCACATCGGCCCCGGAGTGGGCGGCGCCGTTGGCGCTCTGCACAGCATCATTGACTGACTGGGTGTACTTCGCAATATCCACCGCCGTGTGGGAGATTTCCTGCACGGCTGTGGCGGTCTGTTCGGTTTCTTCCTCCACCTGCTCGCCATTGCGCCCCATCTTGTCGACCAGGCCGTCCAGCTCCTGTTGCAGCTCCGACAACATGCGGTTGCCGTCGACCACCTGGCTGATAACGCCGGAGACATCGTCGAGCATCTTGTTGGCGGCCTGTCCCAGGCGCGTGAACTCGTCATTGGGATTTTTGCCGGGTTCCAGCCGATGGCTGAGATCGCCCCCGGCCACACGGGTGAGCAGATCCACGGTGGCGTTCAGACGCTTTACCAGGGTTCTTGAGGCCGTAGTCAGGGTGAGCACCAGGATAACAACAACGGCGAGCGCCGTGATGATGATCAGCCAGGTGGAGAAGGTGCGAGTGTCCTCTGCCTGCTGGCTGGTCGCCACAATCAGTTCCTGACGGAGCAGGTTATTCTGGCGGCTCACCAGGCTGCGTATCGAGCCTCCCACGTTCTCAAGCTGGCTCTCGATACCAGCCAGCTGGCTGGCAAGGGTTTCTGCCCGGGTAAACGCCTCGTCGAAGGCTTTGACGGCCTGGCCGATGTCGATTTCCTGCCAGTCCATCTCGACCACCGTCGCCTTCATGCGCTCGAGAGCTTCCCGCGTGGCCTGGGCGTAGGCAGGGTCGAATGTGTCCAGGTAGTCCCGGTAGGTAGAGGCAATGGTGTTGATGTCGTTATTGAAGATGGAAATGCTGATTTTTCTGAGATTCTCATCAATGGCGGTCGCCATGGTGGCACGCAACCCATCGGAGGCGGTCAGGCCCAGTTGCTGCTTGAGGGCCAGCCATTCGGCCCGAAGTCGGGTATACTCTGCCACCTGAGCCTGTATCTGTTCTGCCATGCTGGCGATGTCGTCATCCGGCAGGGTAACGGCGGACTCGCTGAGTGAGGTGGCCTGTTCTGCCAGCGAGGCCAGTTGCTGCTGGTATTCCTCCACCTGTTCCGGCTCGAGACTACCGCTCAGTCGCTCGAGGGCGAGCCAGTCGTTGAGCAGGGTAAGGGATGCCGATTCGTAGGCTCGCGCCTGCCCCCGTGCCTCGTAGGCGTCCGAGACCCGACCCAGCCCGCTCAGGGAGGCGGTGGTGGCGAGCCCCAGCCCGATCAGGGTGGCGACGATCAACAGCATGAATTTCTGGTTCCAGGACAGGGCCATCAACGTACTCCGGACATTATCGTTTTTATACAACTGACTGAGTTTAGACCAGTTCTCGCCAACTGGCGGTTCTTTTCAATTTCGGGATTCCATGTCTGATCTTGCCAACTACCAATACCTTCTTATCGCCCTGATCTTTGTCTGGAGTGGTTTTGTCCGCTCGGGGCTTGGCTTCGGTGGTGCGGTCCTGTCGTTGCCATTCCTGCTGCTGGTGCATGATCAGCCGCTGGTATTCCTGCCGATCATTGCCGTTCATCTGCTGGTGTTTTCCTCGCTGACCATCTGGATGAACAACCGCAGCCGCTCTACCCCGGGCGAGGTTAGCGCGGGCACCGTTGACTGGCGGTATCTGTGGCGCATTCTCGGTATCATGATCGTGCCCAAGCTGATCGGCGTGTTCGGCCTGATCACCATGCCCTCGGATGTGCTCAGCGCCATTATTTTCGTGATTGTCGCGCTCTACTCGGTGTCCTACATCGTCAATCGCCCATTTCGCAGCGGTAGTCGGGCGGTGGATGCCATTTTCCTGATGGTGGGGGGCTACATCAGCGGCACATCCCTGATCGGTGCGCCGCTGATTATTGCTGTGGTGGCCCAGCACCTGCCCAAGGAAAAGCTGCGAGACACGCTGTTCGCGCTCTGGTTCATTCTGGTGCTCATCAAAATGGCGGCGTTCATCTGGGCGGGCGTCGATCTGCAGTTGATCCATC
Source organism: Marinobacter sp. E2 (assembly GCF_055755345.1). Classification (NCBI taxonomy): domain Bacteria; kingdom Pseudomonadati; phylum Pseudomonadota; class Gammaproteobacteria; order Pseudomonadales; family Marinobacteraceae; genus Marinobacter; species Marinobacter sp. E2. Next base: position 2,853,562 of record NZ_CM146911.1, on the reverse strand, counting down.
ACCTGTGGCTGTTGCCCTGTGCGGCGGTGGGCCACGTGATCGGGCTCTACGCCCACGACCGCATGCTGCGCGCCGAGACACCGGTGTTTTTCCGGGTGCTCGGCATTGTTCTGCTGGTGGTCAGCAGCCTCGGTATTGTCAGCGTTCTGTGAGCCTTCGGGTGCGCCCTCAGCCGGCGCGCCCGAACACCCGCTCCAGAAATCCCCGCTCGCGAACGTTCGGAATCGGTAGCTGGTCCACCTCCTCCATGGCCTGTCGCCAGAACTTCTCCGGCTCGTCCAGATGCGCCACTTTTGCCCGCTCTTCCTGGCTGTAGTGATTGTGCTCACCGGCAATACCCTGATTCATGAGTTCCTGGGTCCACAGGTAGATGCTGGCACGAACGGTTCTCAGCAAACGGCAGTAGGTATCGCGACTCAGATTGATGGCCAGTTCGGCGGTCAGATTGATGTGCTTCTGGAGAATTGCCATGTCGTCTTTCTCCAGCAGGATGCGGTTGCCGTTGCCTTTCTTGCAATTGACGCAGATTTTTTCCAGCGATTTTACGCCGTCGATGAGGTCGAGGCGGCCGTAGGCGTCTTTCTGTTCCTCGTTCACCGGCGCCGGAATCCACCCGTACTGGGGCGACCTGGCAACAATATGACCGTGCAGCTGGCGCCGGTAAGGTGGCGCTGATTGCGGATCCTGGTAGCCGTCGAATTCTGCCCGTAGCCACGCGGCCATCTTCCGGTGCCGCAGCATCATGGCAAGTGTGATGGCGGAGGGCATGATCTCTTCGAGCAATTCCGCGGCGTCCCGCGTCCGCTCGTCGAGGTGGTTAACGGATGTGGACATTTCTCCTCCTCGACAACGGTGACCCAGGGGCGACCTCCGTTGTCTGTTTGTTATTGTCGGCGATTAAAAAGTAGGCAGATAATGGGCAGACCGCCGTTGTAAAAAGGTTATTGCTTTGTAACGGCCGGTAAATGGATCAGGCATTGGAGGCAGCGCCATGAGCGAGCATCGGGCTTTTCAGCAGCGCAGGTCCGACATGGTGAACGAACAGCTCCGGGCCCGTGGCATTGATTCCCCCGCGGTTCTTGAGGCCATGGGGCGGGTGGCCCGGGAGCAATTTGTACCGGTGCACCTGAGGGACAGCGCCTATGAGGATGGTCCGCTGCCCATCGGTGCCGGGCAGACGATTTCACAGCCTTATATCGTGGCACTGATGATCGAAGCCCTTGACCTGGAGGGCGGCGAGCGGGTTCTGGATATTGGAACCGGCTCGGGTTATGCGGCGGCGGTCCTGGGTTGCATCGCTGGCGAAGTCTTCAGCATCGAACGGATTCAGGAACTGGCGGACAGGGCTGAAAGGACTTTGACGGCGCAGGGTTTCGACAATGTCCGGGTGCGTTGCGGCGATGGCACCCTGGGCTGGCCCGAGCACCAGCCCTTCGATGGCATCGTGGTGGCCGCCGGAGCCCCGGCGGTACCCGAGGCCCTGAAACACCAGTTGACCCTGGGCGGACACCTGGTGATTCCGGTAGGGGGTGAACAGGGCGTTCAGTACCTGGAGCGTGTCACCCGCCTGTCCGATGATGAGTTCCGCACGGAAGATCTGGGCGCGGTTCGCTTTGTGCCCCTGCGTGGTGAGCAGGGCTGGTCCTGAGGCCTCTCTGCTGCGGCCCCTCAACGGCCGGCGTTGGTGCTCTCGAAGATTTTGTCTGCCGAGGCCGCCACAAAGCCGGAGTATAGGTGGCCGTCGGCCTTCGGGTAGCGCAGGGCGAACTCATAGAAGCAACTGGGGATGGTCACGGTCTGGTCCGAGAACTGGACCGGAACGCGATCCGCCATGGTTGATGATTGCTCAAGCAGCTCGGACGGCGACCCTTTGACTTCGCCGCCGGAGGCGTTCACCTCGTAGCCGTTTTCCTTCAGCAACTGATTGATGTCCCTCACCGTGCGGAAGCGCTCCAGATGATTGATGCTGACTGTGAAGTGGTTGGCCCGGTAACCCCAGGCGGCCATCCAGGCGGCGTATTCGCTCTCCTGAAGCAGATTGCTGTAAGTGCCATAGTCGATCTGCCAATGACGTCCCGAATACAGAAAATCATCGGCTGCTACCGCCTCGGGTGAGACCTGATCAACCAGACCCTTGACCGTTGACTGGAGTTCCTTGGAGCACTGGTCAACCAATAGCTCGGAAATAAACACCTTGGGCAAATCCTCCCGCGGAGGCTCGTAATGCCGGGCGTAGAGTTTTTTCGCCTCAAAATGATAGTCGCCACCCTGGCGATAGCCGAGGCTGAGGAAATGTTCTGCCAGGGCATCAAGCCGAACGGGATCAAGGTTGAAGGTTCTCAGGGCGATGTGGTCGTTGACAATGCGCTGGCCTTCCTCGGCACCGAGAATCCTGTGAATGCGTTCCGCGGAGGGCGTCACCTGCCGGTAAGAGTCCCAGAGCTCTTTGAACAGGGTATCGGCGTCAGTATGCATATCGGACCTCCTCATTTGACATGTGTCCCTCGAGCGCGGCTGGCGACTGCCGACCGGTAAGCGGAAGATAGCAGGCCCGGCCGTTTGCGGACAGTCCCAGTGTGCGTGCCAGGGCAGCGGGAACAGTGACGCGCCCGGCGTCGGCATGTAACTGGTGGGACACAGTGGCCCGGAAATCGGCAACACCGGTATTGGTGACAATGGAGTCAGCCCCGGTGCGCGTCCGGTGGCCGGTGGATTCATTCGCGCCTGACAGTATTACCACGGAGCCTGAGCGGGTGCTCTGCACACTTGCGATGTCCTCTCTTCGACATTCCAGAGTAGGGCCACCGTCGATCGGATCCACATAGCCCGCGTGCTGAAAGCCTTCTTTCTCAAGCATCGCCCGCGCTGGCCGGGTGTCGATGTGGACTTCGCCAAGGGCGCTGCGTGCGGCGTCGGTCATCTGTTCGGTTAACAGCGGCTGCTGGTCCGGAATCAGGCCGGGGCCGCGGCTCTGGAGCCAGTTCCAGAACGGCGACTGGCCGGCAGGATCCCAGACGCCCCTCATCTCGGCAATGACCAGGTCAGAGAAACGCTCGGGGTGAAGGGCCATGAACACGAAGCGCACGCGCGACAGCAATTTGCCAGCGTTTGCCCTTCTAAAGGCAGGGCGCAGATACAGGGAGCAGATCTCGGTGCAGCCGCGGTAATGCTGGCATCGGGTCAGCAACTCCCGGGGCCGGCCGACACGGCGCACACCGGTGCTGTCGGTCAGTACCTGCCGGTGAAGGTGAACCAGCGGGCGCTCAATGCCAGCCGAGGCCTCAATGCCGGTGGTCCCCATGATCTCGCCCGTCTCGCAGTCTTCCAGCACGAACAGATAGTGTTCGTTGCCGGGACGCTCTATGGCGCGCTCAAAGCTTGAAACCGAGAGGTCGATTTTCCGGGCCAACGCATCACGGTCCGGCATCAGGGAAGTGAATCCCGGGCCGGATTCCAGGGCAATCTGGTACAGCGCGTCAAGGTCTCCGGGGGCAACCGGTCGAATGAGCATGGCCTGGCTCCTCATGGTTCCGATGAGCCCAGTATGCGTATAAATAATGGCAAAATGCAGACGCAAAATGCGCGATTTGCTATCGTTTATTATCAAAAAGCAAAAGTGACGAATCAAAATGATCAGTTCTCAGGACCAGAAGTTACTCGGCCTGCTACGCCAGAATGCGCGGGCAAGCGTCACCGATCTGGCGCGGGCCCTGCACGTTTCCCGGTCAACGGTGCAGAACCGGATTCGAAGGCTGGAGAACGCTGGTGTAATTCGTGGTTATTCCGTGCAGCTGGGCGGCGAATTTGCGGCAAGCCAGGTAGAGGCACATGTATCCATCAAAGTGGTACAGAAGCTGACCAACCGAACCAATACTGCCCTGGAGGGCCTTAGCCAGGTGTCGCAGCTGTTTTCGGTAAGTGGCGAGTACGACCTGATTGCCATCGTGCAGGCCCAGTCCCTGGAAGAGCTGAGCGCGGTGCTGGATGCCATTGGCAACCTGGAAGGCGTTGAGCGCACCAACTCGGCGGTGGTGCTTGAGACCCGTTTCCGGCGCTGAGGAAATATGAGAGATGGGTCTCAACGGGGGACAAATTGGCCAACGGGCAAGGCACTAAATGCTATTGAGCGGGTCGAAAATCCCGCTAGTATGGATCGGCAACCGATTCGAAGGCGCGCTTCTGTACTCGCGGGCGCGCGTGACAACAAGCAGTACAACAACAAGAATGGAGCACTTGTATGGCGGTAGATCCCCGCAAGCAGACGTCTTTGCATTGCCTTTACTACTGGGCGGAGCAGGCCCCGGACAGGGTTTATCTCACTCAGCCTTACGCGGATGGTCGGGTGGAAGACATCACCTGGAAGCAGGCCGCCGACCAGGTGTCGCGCATGGCGGCTCACCTGAACAGCCTCCAGTTGCCGGAGTCCAGCAACATCGGCATCCTTGGCAAGAACAGCGCCCACTGGATCCTCGCGGATCTGGCGATCTGGGCGGCAGGCCATGTTTCGGTGCCGTTGTACCCCACGCTCAATGGCGATACCGCGGCCTACGTGCTGGAGCACAGTGAGACCAGGCTGCTGTTCCTGGGCAAGCTGGACGGCACCGCCGACGGCTGGAACGACATCAAGGGCCATATTCCCGAGGATTTGCCGATCATCTCCCTGCCCATGTCTCCCCGGGACGACACGCCGAAATGGCTGGAAATCATCAAGAGTCAGGAACCGGCTGAGCCAAAGTTGCCCGATCCTGACAAGCTCGCCACCATTGTTTACACGTCCGGCAGTACCGGCCGACCCAAGGGTGTCATGCACAGCTTCCGTACCATGATCTCGGTGGCGGATGGCCTGCAGCAGCTGTTCCCGGTGTCTTCCGACGAGCGCATGTTGTCCTATCTGCCGCTGGCCCACGTGGCCGAGCGGGCGGCGGTAGAAACCCAATCCCTCTACTACGGCTTTCACCTGTACTTTGCCAACTCTCTGGACACCTTCCAGGAAGACCTGCAGCGGGCCAGGCCAACCCTGTTCTTCTCCGTGCCCCGGCTGTGGATGAAGTTTTATCTGGGCGTCAATGCCAAGCTGCCGCCGAAGAAACAGAAACTGTTGTTCAGCCTGCCCGTTGTGAGCTCTCTGGTTAAAAAGAAAGTGCTTCGCCAGTTGGGGCTGGACCATTGCCGTGCCGCTCTGACAGGTGCCGCGCCCCTGTCGGCGGAGATCGTCAACTGGTACCGGAATCTTGGCCTTGAGTTGCTTGAGGTCTATGGCATGTCGGAGAACTTTGGTTATTCCCATGCCAATCGTCCCGGACAGGCCAGAGCCGGTTCCGTGGGAATGGCTAACCCGGGGGTGGAGCATCGCATCGCCGAGAACGGCGAAGTCGAGGTGAAGAGCCCCGGTCAGATGCTCGGCTACTACAAGAACGAAGAGAAGACCAAAGAGGATCTGACCGAGGACGGCTTCCTCAAGACCGGCGATATGGGTGAGATCGATCGGGACGGCACGCTTCGGATTACCGGCCGGGTAAAGGACATCTTCAAGACCTCGAAGGGCAAATACGTGGTGCCGGTGCCCATCGAGAACCGCTTCAACCACCCCAAAGCCGAAGTGGTGTGTGTGGCGGGGGCCAATCAGCCGCAGCCGTGCCTGATGGTCCTGCTCTCCGAGGAGGCCAGGGATGAGCTGGAAACCGGCGCCGATCGCGGTGCCCTGGAACAGGAGTTGGCGGAGGAGCTGGACGCGGTCAATGCCGAATGCGAGGCCCACGAAAAGGTGGCGTTCGTGGTGGTGGTACGCGAGCCCTGGACCATGGAAAACGGGATGCTGACGCCCACCATGAAGATCAAGCGGAACGTGATCGAGGACTACTACAACCGCAAGATGGATGAGTGGTTCAGCCAGAAGCGCAAGGTTGTCTGGGAGTTCTGAGCCTGAAACGCAAAACGCCGGTGGGGCCCTCGGGCGCCACCGGCGTTTTCAAATCCTTATGCTTGCCTGCCTGTCGGCGCGTCCCCGCGCCCATGACACCTGAGTCGGCTGGCTCAGTGACCGCCTTGAACCTGGGTCATGTCCGGAGCAACGCTGACCGCTTTCCGGTTGAAGCTGCGCATCTTGCGGCTGATATACTGCACCGCCTGCCTCGCAGCAAGACGGGTGTACTGGCGCCTGACCTCAGCACTGTTGTGGAGGATACTGGACGGCAGCGGGTTTACGGTTGCGATATGGGTCTGAGTCATAGCGCCTTCCTCCTTTTATCTGATGGATTGATTAGCGATCTATCTTTAATTTACCAACAATTCTAAGGGTTCTTATTTGCAGCTTGAATACGTTAAAATCCGTACTCTCGTTGCAAATATGCAGTAACTATGGACTGGGATTATCTTCGATACATACGGGCTCTGGCAATAGGCGGAACGCTGGCCAAAGCCGGAGAATTACTGGGTGTGCACCAAACCACAGTTCTGCGTCGGCTCGACCAGATGGAAGAGTCGCTGGGGGTGCAGTTTTTTGAGCGAAGCCGGGATGGTCTGCAGCTTACGCCGGTGGGTGAAACCGCCTTTCGGGAAGCCGAAAGACTGGCCATAGAGATGGAGAATCTTGAGCGCAAGCTGGTGGGCCAGGATTCCGCGCCCGTGGGCAAGGTCAGGCTCGCCGCCGAAGACGCCATGATGAACGAGCTGCTCAGCCCGATTCTTTCGGAGCTGGTACGGTCGTTCCCGGACATCGAGCTGGAAGTTCTCACCGACAACGATGTGGCCAACCTGAGCCATCGCGAGGCTGACCTGACCCTGCGCCCCGAAAACAAACCACAGGCTACACTCGAGGGCACACGGATCGCGGCGATTGAGTCGGCGGTGTATGGTTCCGCCCGCTTCTGCCGTCGCCACCGGAACATGGATGTGGAAAACCACCCGGAGGGCCTACTCTGGATTGTGCCGGATGAAACCTTCAGCCACCTGGCCACCGGCCGGTGGTACCGGAAGCACCTGAAGAACGTGACCTCCTTCATTCGCTGTAACAGCCTGCAGTCGATGCATGCACTGGCCCGGGCGGGTGCGGGCCTTGCGGTACTGCCGTGTTACCTGGGGGAAAGCACCCGGGAGCTCCGTCGGCTGTCAGATCCCCTGGATGGCGAGAGCGTCGACCTCTGGCTTCATGTCAATCAGGACACCCAGCAGATGGCCCGTGTGCGCATTGTCATGGAGTACCTGGTGGAGCGATTGCAGGCGCTGGAGACGCAGATCGAAATTTCCTCTGGCTTCTGATCCTCAGCTCTGGCAGAAGGGCCAGAACTGGTACCAGCGCCAGCACTGGAATTCCTGCTCACAGGTCTTCAGCTGATTGTCGTAACGGAACGCCCGATTGCGGACGCGGCTGGCCAGGCCCGTTATCGCGGGTTTGTGTTCAAAGCTGCGCCGGGCGTAGCCGCCGCGACCCTCGTGGTAGGCGAGATAAAGCTGCCGCGGGGAAGAAAAGGGAATCCCCAGTTGTTCGTGGCTGAGGCGGTTGTACCAGCCCACGAAGTCGAGCGCGTACTCCATATCGGTGCGCACGGTGAACCAGCCACCGCCATTCGCTTCCAGGTACTCACGCCACGCCGGATCAAGCGCCTGCGCATAGCCATAGGCGGTGGTTGGTCGGGTCCAGGGGATGAAACCCCAGAGTTGTGTTCTCGGCGGACGGGCATGGCTGCGGAAAGACGACTCGTAATAGACGAAGGCCATCTGGGTTGCGATGGGCGTGCCCCAGCGTTGTTCGGAATCCCGGGCGTAGTCATACCAAACCGGGTGCTCCCGGAAGATGTCGCAGAGATTGTCCGGGTTGGCGGGCGGGTCTGGCTCGAGCAGGCTGAAGCGCAGTGTCGCCCAAACTCCCATCAGCAAACCCAGCAACGGCAGGCCATACCACCTGGCCCGGCTCTTCCAGAGCGCCAGGTTGCGGCGTCGGCGTTGCGCTGGCCGGCGTGGCTGTGTCCGTTTTCCTACCAAACCGTCATCTCCGTAGCCCCGGGTTTGCTTGCCGCAGCCGGGGCCGACATGGCATAAGGGAACGACCAATGTGTCTCGGATGATAGGTAAATGAAGCGCATTCCCCTAGTTAAACCTCTTTTATTCGCCGCTCTGCTCACTGCAGGCGCAGGCACCGTTCACGCGGCACCGGACGCCCGCCAGGTACTGGCGGTTTCACCGATTGACGATATTGTCGCGCAGTACCCGGCCATGATGAGCCAGGGTATCCGCCAGGGACTGAAACAGAGCGGCCAGCTGCCACCGGTGGTGGCGGGCACTATCGGTACTCTCGTCAGTAACAGCTTCAGCGCCGCCGATATTGAGCAGCAGATTGTTGCCGACCTTGGTGAAAAGCTGACCCCGGCCCAGCTGCAGGCCGTACACGACTGGTACCAGACACCGGTGGCCCGGAAGATCTCGGCCGCAGAAATTGCCGCCTCGTCCCCTGAAGCCTGGCAGACCATCCAGGCTCGCGCCCCGGAGCTCAACGAGAGGTTCAAGGGCACCCGGAAAGCGGAGATGTTTGACCGCTTTGATCGCGCCGCCCGGGCAACCGAGAGCGCCGTGGACACCACTATTGCCGTGCAACTCGGGTTGGCCTCGGCGTTGGCCGCCTTCAGCAACGATTCGGCCAACCACGAGCAGCTTCGCCAGCGCATCGAAAGCCAGCGTAGTATGCTCAGCGGCGTGGTTGGGCAACAGGTTTACGACAGTTATCTGTACACCTACGAAAATATCGGCGCCCAGGAACTGGAGCTGTATCTGAAGTTTCTGGAAAGTCCTGCCGGTGCGGCGTTTTCACGGGTAGTGACGAACAGCATCCAGCAGGCCATCACCGAACCGGTCGTCAGTATTGGTCAGCAGATGTCCCGCTTGCTGCGGCCGGAGACCTCAACCGGCCAGTGATGGCAGACAATTGGCGTTGCTGGAGGATTTGAACAAACCTCCAATCCGGTCCACGCTCTAGAGAGATCTTTACGGAACTCGCCAGAGCCCAGGCCGGGGGAACGCCATGGACTTCAACGCCTATCAGAACGCCTTGTCCTCGCAGCTTCGGGGATACGAATGCCCGTTCCCGGAGCAGGAGTTTGCCAACCGCCTGGCCCGGGTCCGCGACCGGATGGTGCGGGAGGATTTCGGGGCGCTGCTGCTGACCGACCCCTCCGATATCTTCTATCTTACCGGCTACAGTACCTTCGAGGTCTCCGTGCACGTAGCGCTGGTGGTGACCCATGAGGAGCTGCTCCTGCAGGTGCCGTCCATCGAGATGGGTCCGGCCATGGTGACCACCCGGGTGGCCCGGGTGGTCGGCTACCGTTGGGAGGGGATCGGCGAAGTCCTCGAGCCGCTGGTGCAGGCGCTCAACAACGGTATCGAAACGGTGGGTATTGATGCTTGGCACGGCTCACTGCGCCAGGGCGTTCTGGAAGGTCTCAGGGCGAGAATGCCTTCGACCCGGCTCCAGAACAATGGTGGCCTGCTGAAAAAGGTGCGGATGGTTAAATCCGATGCCGAACTCGACTTTCTCCGGGAGAGTGCCCGTATTACGGCCGAGGGACTGGCTGCAGCGGTGGCCGCCGTTCGCCCCGGCATGACGGACAACGCCATCGCTGCGGTGGGCGCCACCGCCCTGCTGGAAGCGGGTAGCGAATTCATGAGTATGCAGCCGATTGTCACCACCGGCAGGCGCAGCAGCGTGATTCATTGCAATCACCGGCGCACCGTCATCGAGGAGGGCGACCCGGTGTTCCTGGAGTTCGGCGCGGCCTGGCACCGGTACACCGCGCCCATGATGCAGACCGTGGTCGCCGGCGGCCGGCCGTCGGCGGAGATGCAACGGGTCCACGACGGCTGTCGTCGCATTGTGGATAGTCTGCTGGCCACTGTGCGCCCGGGCGTCAGCTTCGATCACGCCGCCCAGGAAGCCGAGCGGGCTTTGGCGCCGCTGGCGGATTCGGTGTTCTTCTCAGGGGTATTCGGCTACACCGTGGGCGCGCAGTTTCCGCCATCCTGGGTGGAGGGCTCGGGGTTCATTGCCCGTGGGGGTAACGTCGAGTTCCGGCCCGGCATGGTGTTCCACCTGCCGATATGCCTCCGGATTCCCGGCCAGTGGGGGATTGGCTGCAGCGAAACCATTGTGGTGACCGGGCAGGGGGCCGAAACTCTTACCGAGAATCCGTGGCAGCTTGGCCAGGTGGCCGGATAAGCCGAAGGTCCACCAGGAAGACCGACCGCGGCGCTGGCAGTTGCACCGCAAACAGTCCCAGCCGGCGAATCCGGTCCATGTCCATGCGCCGCTGCCGCGGGGCATTGGCCACTTGTTGCAGACCCAGTTCGAAGGTATTCAGTCCCGGCGCCAGCGTCAGTTGGGTGTTAAACCGGTCGCCGTAGGCGTTCGTTCCCCGATCATGGGCCACATCATTGATGCGCAGGGTCATTGTCAGTGACTCCGGGTCGGGGTTGAACAGGGTAATGGCCAGCCGGTCGTAGCCGCTCCAGTCCGATGGCAGGTTGTGGAGTGTGACTCCGGAGCATAGCGCCGTGCCCAGGTCCAGTCGCAGACTGTAGGGGTGCTCGCCGGTGTGTTGCCGGGAGAGCACGGGGTTGCCGCCCCAGAAGGGGGCGGGGTTGTCCCGGCCAAAATCATACAGTAGCGGCAGTTGTTGATGGACCTGCCATTGGCGCGCCGCAACCACGCCGGTGGCGCCAAGCTCGAGGCACAGTAGCAGCGCGACGATGCCGGCCATCAGGCGCTCACGCGGGGTAGCGGGCGCTCCCTGGTACAGCAGTGGCCGCCCGGCCAGAACCAACCAGCTGCCAATAAGATTGCGTAGCAGATCGTGGCCGTCGAGGTCGCGACCATGGCTGGATTGAATCAGTTCGATGACTAATCCGAGCCCAAGCAGCAGTGCGGTGACCGCAATCCAGAGCCGCCAGCCCCCGAGCCAGCGCCATGGGCGAATGGCCAGAGTCAGCAGCGCGAAAAGAACAAGGTGGCCAAGATTCCAGGCCGATTTGAGAAGGGGCCCCGAAGCCCAGTCCGGGCCGCCGATAAACAGAAAGGGGGCAATCAGCAGAGAGGCGAACCCGGCCAGCAACGACAGCCGCCGGCCGGGTTCCGGCGCTTGCGCCGGAGGGTCAGAGACCATCAGCTGCGGCTGGTGACTTCCAGCAGATGGTAGCCGAACTGGGTCTTGATCGGGCCGATTACGGTGTTGAGCTCACTGTTGAATACGGCCTTGTCGAATTCGGGCACCATCTGTCCCGGGCCGAAGGAGCCCAGGTCGCCGCCGTTGCGGCCTGACGGGCAGGAGGAGTGCTGCTTTGCCACTTCCGCAAAATCCTGACCGCCTTCGATGGCCTTCTTGAGTTCTTCACATTTCGCTTCGCTGTCCACCAGAATGTGGCGTGCTGTTGCCTGAGCCATGTTGATTCTCCTTGGTTCGGCTGAATGGGCCTGTGTTCGGGTTAATGGGATGATCAGAACCGGAATGCTGCCCGCACAGCTCGCCGGAGGCAAGCGCTTTTTATCCGTGTTTCTGCGGCCTCACGGTGAGCCCGGCAAACCTGTACAATGCCGGCTTTCGTTTCGCCGGCGCCTCGCTGGCCCCACATCGACAGGTTTGCTTCTTGATCTCCACCGCCAACATCACCATGCAGTTCGGGGCCAAGCCCCTGTTTGAGAACGTCTCCGCCAAATTCGGCAACGGCAACCGCTACGGTTTGATCGGGGCTAACGGCTGCGGCAAGTCCACACTGATGAAAATCCTCGGTGGCGATCTTGAGCCCTCGGCCGGCCAGGTCATGCTCGAGCCCAACACCCGCCTGGGTAAACTGCGCCAGGATCAGTTCGCCTTCGAGGACTGCTCGGTGATTGATACCGTGATCATGGGCCATGAAGAGCTGTGGAATGTCAAGAAAGAACGGGACCGCATCTACTCCCTGCCGGAGATGAGCGAGGAAGACGGCATGGCCGTGGCCGACCTGGAAGTGCAGTTCGCCGAGATGGACGGTTTCACCGCTGAATCCCGGGCCGGCGAGTTGCTGCTGGGCCTGGATATCCCGCTAGAGCAGCACAACGGTCCCATGAGTGCCCTGGCGCCGGGCTGGAAACTGCGGGTGCTGCTCGCCCAGGCCCTGTTCTCCGATCCGGACGTGCTGCTGTTGGACGAGCCCACCAACCACCTGGATATCAACACCATCCGCTGGCTGGAAAACATCCTGGTGGCCCGCAACAGCACCATGATTATCATCTCCCACGACCGTCATTTCCTGAACAGCGTGTGTACCCACATGGCGGACCTGGATTACGGCGAGCTGCGCCTGTTTCCGGGTAATTACGACGAATACATGACAGCTGCGACCCAGGCCCGTGAACGCATGCTGGCGGACAACGCCAAGAAGAAGGCACAGATTGCCGAGTTGCAGCAGTTCGTCAGCCGCTTCTCGGCCAACGCCTCCAAGGCCAAGCAGGCTACTTCCCGGGCCCGCCAGATCGACAAGATCCAGCTGGAGGAGGTGAAACCCTCCAGCCGGGTGAGTCCGTTCATCCGGTTCGAGCAGGGCAAGAAGCTGCACCGCCAGGCCGTGACCGTGAAAGATCTCTACAAGGGCTTCGGCGAGGAGTGTGTGCTGTCGAAGCTGAACTTCCAGATCGAAGCCGGCGAGCGTGTCGCCATCATTGGCCCCAACGGCATCGGCAAGACCACACTGCTGCAATGCCTTGCCGGCGCATATGCGCCGGACAGCGGCGAGGTGAAATGGACCGACAGCGCGGAAGTGGGCTATTTCGCGCAGGACCACACCGCGGACTTCGCCGACGACGAAACCCTGACCGACTGGATGGCCCAGTGGACCAAGGGTGGCGAGCAGCTGGTGCGCGGCACCCTGGGGCGGATGCTGTTCTCGGGCGACGACATCGGAAAGTCCGTGCGGGTGATCTCGGGTGGTGAGCAGGGCCGCATGCTGTTCGGCAAGCTGATCCTGCAGAAGCCCAACGTGATGCTGATGGACGAGCCCACCAACCACCTGGACATGGAATCCATCGAGGCGCTGAACCTGGCGCTGGAGAACTATCCGGGGACACTGATTTTCGTGAGTCACGATCGGGAGTTTGTTTCTTCGCTGGCGACGCGGATCATCGAATTAAAGGCTGATGGTGTTACCGATTTCAGTGGGTCCTACGATGATTACCTTCGGAGCCAGGGGTATCTTTAAGTTTTGACCTCGGGGCGGCGGCCGGGCGGGGCTGGCTTCCCAAAACCCGCTCCTTCGGCACGTCCATGTGACGCTTGAGCTCCGCCATCCATGGCTCCGCACAGTTTTGTGAAGCCAGCCCCGCCCGGCCGCTCGTACTTCTGAGCGGCCTTCAAATGAATCAAGGAAACCTCAAGAGCATGGGTGAGACAGAGATTATCAGCGCAACCCGCAAATGGGTCGAAGACGTTGTTGTCGGCTACAACCTTTGCCCGTTTGCCAAGCGGGAGCTGATGCGGAGCCGTGTGCGCTTTGTTGTGTCGGATGCGGAAACCGAGGACGGGCTGCTGCAGGCGTTGCACTCGGAACTTCAGCGGCTGCAAGACGAACCGGAGATCGAGACCACCCTTTTGATTCATCCGGGTGTATTGCAGGCGTTCGGTCCCTACAATGAGTTCCTGGATGCGGCAGATGGCTTGTTGGCGTACCTGGAGATGGACGGCGTTTACCAGATTGCCAGTTTCCATCCGGAATACCGGTTTGAGGGTACCGAGCCGGATTCCGCGGAGAACTACACCAATCGGTCACCGTTTCCCATGCTGCATCTGTTGAGGGAAGCCAGTCTGGAGGCGGCGATTGATCGTTACCCGGATGTGGATGGAATACCCCGAAGAAACATCGAGTTGATGGATGAATTGGGCGCGGAGAAGATGCGGAGTATTCTGCGTTCGTGTCTTGGCGAATCAGCGCCTGAGGTCTGAACAGATGGGATTGCTTTTCGAACAAATTGACAGTCAGCCTTCTGTGATCGGTGAGATCACGCTGCGCCGGCGCCGGATTCCGGCGATTGGGGACAGGGACATCTATGAGGTGAAACTGGGCGAGGAATTTCTCATGTCCAGCATGTTCGTGGATGCCGAAGTGGCCCTTGCCGACATCGGGCTGGCGGAAACCGAGGGCGAGGACCTGCGGGTAGTCGTGGGTGGTCTTGGCCTGGGTTACACCGCGGTGGCGGCCTTGCGGGAACCTCGCCTGGAGGAGCTGCTGGTGGTTGAATACCTTGAACCCGTTATTGGCTGGCACCAGGCGGAGCAGGTGCCCCTGGGCAAGGACCTGAACGCTGATCCGCGCAGCCGCTATGTGCATGGCAGCTTCTTCGACCTGGCCGTGGCTGATCCGGAGACCGGCGGCTTTGATCCGGAGAATCCCGGCAAGCAATTCGACGCCATTCTGCTGGACATCGACCACTCGCCCCGGGCCTTGCTGCACGATTCCAGTGCCAGCTTCTACACCGAGCCCAATCTCCGCCTGATGGCCCGGCAAATCAAGCCCCGGGGCGTGTTTGCGATGTGGTCCAACGAGGGCGAGGATGCGGAGTTCATGGCCGTGCTGCGGGCGGTGTTTACCGATGTCGCCTGCCATGTCGTATCCTTTTTCAATCCGTTCCAGAACAGGGAATCGTTCAACACCGTGTATGTGGCCCGCAAATCGGGCTGAAAACCGGAGTCTGTATGCCTGTCACCACACACCGTAGCCGACCCTTCAGTACAGATCAGCGCTTGCCGGAGACGGATACGCCGCCGGTGGTCCACGAGCCGGAGGTCGCTGGTGCCATGCTGGCGGAATTCATTCACCGACACCCGCGGCTGATGATTCTGACCGGTGCTGGCGTCAGCACCGACTCTGGCATTCCCGATTACCGGGATGGCGATGGCGCCTGGAAGCGCAAACAGCCGGTTCAGCACCGGGCGTTCATGGAGGATACGCAGACCCGCCAGCGCTACTGGGGCAGGAGCCTGATCGGCTGGCCGGTGATGCGCAATGCCACGCCCAACCCTTCGCATTTTCACATCGCTGACCTGGAGCTGCTGAATCACAGCAGCCTGGTGGTGACCCAGAACGTCGACCGGCTGCACCAGAAAGCCGGCACCCGGGCGGTGCTGGACCTGCATGGTCGTGCCGATGAGGTACTGTGCATGAGCTGCGGCTACCGATGCCCGCGTGACGAGGTTCATGATCGATGCGCAGACCTCAACCCTGGATTCCGGCATTACACCGCCACCACCGCGCCGGATGGCGACGCCGATCTGGACGTGGATTTCTCCGATTTTCGGGTGGCCGGTTGCCCGAAATGCCGGGGAATTCTCAAGCCGGACGTGGTTTTCTTCGGTGATTTCGTGCCCAGACAACGCGTTAACGCGGCCCTGGATGCCCTGAAAGCCAGTGACGGGCTGCTGGTGATCGGCTCGTCACTGATGGTCTATTCCGGATTTCGCTTCTGCCGTTACGGCAAGGAGTGGGGCAAACCCATGGCCACCCTGAACCTCGGCCGCACAAGGGCCGAGGAACTGGTGGACCTGAAACTCAACAGCCGCATTGGCGAGACGCTTCAGGCCGCACTCGATCAGCTCTGAGGGTTCAGGCAAAACCCAGGGTCTTGCGCCACTTACGCAGCAGCAAGTTGGTGTCGTGCTGCCAGGGGTGGAAATCCGGGCGGAAGTAGTCCAGATACTCGGGGATGATGGCGGTAAACATGCCCTGGCGGCCCCACAGGTGGTTCAGACCCCTGGCCCAGGATTTCAGGTTGGCCAGCTCTCCGTCCTCGCGCATCAGCTCGGCGATGAACGCGTGGATGGCCACCATCACCAGAACCGTGGCCAGTGCCATGGTGCCCATGCGAATGGCGTAATCGGCGGCACCCTTGCCGTAAACCTGCTGGTAAGTGTCGAAGGCCACCGCCTTGTGTTCATTCTCTTCAATACAGTGCCAGGCCCAGAGCGTGCGCATGGTGGGGTCGATGGCCTCCACCAGGTCCTCGCGCCTGAGCAGCTGCGCCGACAGGATGCCAGTGAAGTGCTCCAGGGCCACGGTGCCGGCCAGGTGAACACGCTTGCTGCTGAGCAGGGGCAGGTCTTTCACCGATAGAAAGCCCCGGGTCCACCGCTCCAGTTTTTTGATATCAAAGCCGTGGTTGATGGCGCCTTCGTTGAAGTGGCCGTGTTCCTTGGCGTGCATGGCCTCCTGGCCGATAAAGGCGCTGATGTCCTTTTGCAGCTGGGGGTCCTGTACCTTGTCCCGCACCGCGCGGACGCTGGCCACGAAATAGCGCTCACCATCCGGAAAGAGTGCCGATAGCGCGTTGAAGAGATGGGTCATGAACGGGTCGTTGTCCACCCAGTGACGGGGAACATTCTCAAAGCCGAAGTCCTGGCGGCGAACGGGAAAAGACGCGGTTACTGCTGACATGATAAAAGCCTCGATCACTGAATGACTCACAGACAGACATTACGGGGCTTCACTGGAATTTGTCCGGTTAGAAGGGGACAGATGGTTGTCCGTAGCCGGCAGGCAATCGGGAGGGTCTGAAATGGTCAGGAAGGGAGCCGATGAGGCGGCAGGGCCACCCCATCGGCAAACGGCTCAAACCAGGTTGTAAATGAACACCACGGCTACGGCGACCGGAGTGATGAACCGAAGGGTTACGAACCACAGGTTGAACATGCCGGGCGACAGCGAAAGTTCCTGTTCCATGGCCTCCCGCGACATGATCCAGCCGGCAAAGAGCGCGACCAGCAATCCACCCAGCGGCAACATGATGTTGGCGGTGAAGAAGTCCAGCAAGTCGAAAATGGTCTTGCCTTCGAGCATGGGGATAAAGCCCAGGGGCGCGAAATCGCTCCACAGGTTCAGAGACAGGATCGAGGCAATCCCCAGTGCCCAGCACACGAAGCCTGCGCCCAGTGTACTGACCGTGCGGTTCAGGCCCTGGCGCTCCTCCAGCCATTCCACGATCGGTTCCAGCAGGGAGATACCCGAGGTCCAGGCAGCAAAAATCAGCAACACGAAGAACAGGGTGCCGAACAGCGAGCCCATGGGCATCTGGCCGAAGGCCAGTGGCAGGGTCTGGAAGATCAGGCCGGGGCCTGCGCCGGGTTCAAGGCCATTGGCAAACACAATCGGAAAGATCGCCAGGCCGGCCAGCAGCGCCACGCCAGTGTCAATGATCGATACGGTGATGGATGTGCGGGCAATGGAAATCTTCTTGGGCAGATAGGAGCCGTAAGCCATCATGACCGCCATACCCAGACTCAGGGTGAAGAAGGCGTGGCCCAGGGCCACCAGAATGCCGGAGGTCGTGAGCTTGGAGAAGTCCGGCTGGAACAGGAACGCTGCGGCCTGTCCGAAATGGCCGGTGGTCATGGCATAGCCGACCACAATCAGTAGCAGCACAAACAGGGCCGGCATCAGGATGCTGACGGCCCGTTCAAGGCCTGACCGGACGCCGCGCATCACCACGACCATCACCAGGGCCATGAACAGGGTGTGCCAGGCGAGCAGAGTGGCCGGGTCGCCAAGCAGGCCGGAGAAAATGGCACCGACGGCGTCCGCGGACTGGCCCGCAAGCTGGCCGCTGGCGGTTGTGCCCACGTAGGAAATGGCCCAGCCACCGATCACGGAATAGAACGAGAGAATCAGGAAGCCCGCCAGAATGCCGAGGGCGCCCACCAGCTTCCAGGCCGGCTTCAGTCCGTCCCGCTCGGCAATCAGGCTCAGACTCTTGACCGGGCTGCGGCCGCCCCGGCGCCCGATCATGACCTCCGCCATCATGATGGGAATACCGATGACGGCAATACACAGCAGGTACACCAGAACGAAGGCGCCGCCGCCATTCTCACCGGTCACATACGGAAATTTCCAGATATTGCCAAGGCCGACGGCGGAGCCGGTGGCGGCAAGGATAAAAGCAAGACGTGACGACCAGAGCCCGCGCTTGGCATTGGCGCCTTCGAGGGCCCCGGAATAGCTCGCGGAATCTGAGGAAGTAACAGACATACAGATCTCCTGGAATACTTGTTGTTGTGTCAGGGGTTGGTGAGGGGGCAGAAGAGGGTGTCTGCCCCCGCAGTGGTGCGCCGGTCTGTAATCAGCCGGCGCGGGCCAGCGGATCGGGCGCCAGCCCGGCTCCGGCGGTGTGCTTCTGGAACCGTTCTTCGGCCAGTTCGTTGGCGATTTCCCCGGTCGGGCGCGCCAGGCGGTCGGAACGGTTGAAGATTTCGGTCAGGGTGTCGCCGATGGTATCCACGTGGGCGCGAACCGTCTCTGGAGTGGCTCCGGTGCGCTCGTAGAACACATCGATGATGCCACCGGCGTTGATGGCAAAGTCCGGCGCATAGAGAATGCCCCGGTCCCGCAGCATGGCGTCGTGCTCCGGGTGCTCCAGCAGGTTGTTGGCAGCGCCGGCGATGATGCCCGCCTGCAGTTGGGGAATACTGTTGTCGTTCAGGACCGCACCCATGGCACACGGCGCCACCACGTCCACCGGCAGGAACAGGATGTCCTCGGCGCTGGCCGGTCGGGCGCCAAGCTGGTCCACGGCCCGGCGCATGTTGTCCTCGTGGATGTCATAAACCCACAGCTCTGCGCCGGCCTCGGCCAGGTGTTTTGCCAGCCGGAAACCGACGTTGCCAATGCCCTGGACGGCCACCTTCAGGCCTTTCAGATCATTGCGTCCCAGTTTGTGCTTCACGGCGGCCTTCAGGCCAATGAACGTGCCATAGGCGGTTGCCGGCGACGGATCGCCGTTGCTGGGGTTGCCATCAAAACCGGTGCGTGAGGCGATGCCTGCAACGTGCCGGGTGTGCCGGCCCATCACCTTGAGGTCAGGTACGCTGGTGCCTGAATCTTCGGCGGCGATGTACTGGCCGCCCAAGCGCTCCAGATGGCGCCCCATGGCTTCCATCATGGCCTCGGTCTTGTGCTTGCGCGGGTCGCCAATGATCACGGACTTGCCGCCGCCCAGGTCGAGGTTGGCGAGGGCCGATTTGTAGGTCATACCACGGGACAGGCGCAGCACGTCGCGCAGGGCTTCCTCATCGGAAGCGTAGGGAAACATCCGGCAGCCGCCGAGGGCAGGCCCCCGCGAGGTGTTATGAATGGCGACGATGGCCTTGAGCCCGGTTTCGGGATCGCAGAAAAAGGACAGATGTTCGTGGTTATCGAACTCGGGATGGCTGAAGAGCATGGTGAAATCCTCCCCCACTTGACCGGATCTCGGCATGAGCGGGTGTCTTGTTCTTGTCGACCGGCTTGTGGCCGGCGTTCCGATTTCAGGTGTCCGCTATTCCGATGGGGATCGCCCTTGGAATGATGCCCTTGTGGGACCGGACAGCGTCAAACTAGCTGCATTTAACGTTAACGTCAACATGCAAAAGCGAACGATTAGACATCAGTGTCATATCAGGTGCTGGCTTATCGTGAAACGTTTCCACCAATCATGGGGTTACCCTGGTTGAGTGATTTATAATCAAGGTGTGTCAGTGACACTCAGTTTCCTGAGAGGAGGCACATCATGAAACGCCTTTTCTATCTGGTGGACTCCATCGACAGTCTGGAGGACATCTCCAACGACCTGCACCAACGTGGAATCACCGATTGGCGGTTCCATATTGTCAGCAAGGACGAGGCCGGCCTTTACACGCATCGGCTGCACTCGGCCAGCGTACTCGACCGTACCGATCTGCCCCGCTTCGTTGAGCGCGGCATGATCATAGGCGCGCTCTTCGCTCTGTTCTTTGTGGCGCCGCTCGCGCTTTGGGGCGATCTGGGCTGGCCGGTGTCGGCATTTGTCGCGATCGGCGCCTTTGCCATTATCGCCGGCGGCTGGCTTGGTGGATTCGGCGGTATCAGTACCGTGAACTACCGCATCCGCAAGTTCCATGGCGATATCGAGGCGGGTCGCCACCTGGTGATGGTGGACGTGCCCAAAGCGGACATGGACGAGATGAAGGAGTTGATGGCCAGGAACCATCCGGAAGCCAGACTCCAGGGTGCGGGCAGCAGCTTCAACAACCCCTTCGCTGCTGGCGACGGACGCGTTCACGTCGTCCATTAGTCGCAGGCCGGTGGTTTCTTCGGGAACTACCTATACGCGTACCGGGGAAACTGGCCTAGTTTCCCCGGATGTCTGTCGCTTCCTATCCTTATCAGCTTCAGCCGGCCCGGGTACGGGTAGAATTTTTCCGGCTGCTTCCCATCTCGTTGTTCGTGGTGGCGTTTGGTGCTGCGTTCGGATTGGCGGCGACCCAGAAGGGCCTCGAGCCTCTGCAGGCGATGCTGATGAGCGCCACTGTCTTTGCCGGCGCCTCCCAGTTTGCTGCCGTGGATATGTGGGGCGCCGAGGTAGCCCTGCTGCCGATGATGGCCGTCGTGTTTGCCATCAATTCCCGCCATCTGCTCATGGGCGCTTCGCTGTACCCGATGCTCCGGGAGGTCTCCCCGGGTAAACGCTACGGGCTGCTGCTATTGCTGACGGACGCCAACTGGGCGGTTTCGGCCCAGGAATACCAGAGCGGTCGTCGCAACCTGGAAGTGATTCTCGGCGGTGGCCTGGCCCTCTGGCTGGCGTGGATACTGGGCACCGGCCTGGGCGTCTACTTTGGCGGCCTGCTACAGAACCCGAAAGCCCTGGGCCTGGATATGGTGTTGGGCTGCTTCCTGCTGGCCATGGCCCTTGGCGGCAAGAAATCTCCCAGAGTGCTGGTGGCCTGGACCGTTGCCGCTCTGGCGTCGCTGGCGGCCTGGAATTGGCTGCCGGCGAACACTCACGTGGTGGTGGGCGCCCTGGCCGGCGGTGTGATCGGATTCTTCTGGCTGGACAAACCGCCAGGGGATCGCCATGACCATTGAAACCACGACCAGCGGCATTCTCCTGCTGATCGCCATCATGACGCTGGTTACGCTGGCCACCCGTTTCGGCGGCGTTTTCATCATGTCGTTCGTGAAGATCAATCCCCGGATCGAGAGTTTTATCAATACCATGGCCAGCTCGGTGCTGATTGCTATCATCGTGCCGCTGGCGTTCAGTGGCGATGCCGGCGCGGTGGCCGCCCTGGTGGTGACCGCGGTTATCATGCTGGCCCTGCGCAAACCCCTGCCGGCCATCGCCGCCGGCATAGCTGCTGCCGGGGCGGTTCGCTACCTGGGGGTTGCCAGTTTTTAGCGGTTAACTCCGAGGCAGGTCCGGGCGGGGGCAAGGCTCCCAAAAATGTGCGGAGCCATGGATGGCGGAGCCAAGCGTACACGGATGTATTCACAGCGTTTTTTGGGAGCCTTGCCCCTGCCCGGGCCGTCTGGTTACTGCGCAGCGGGCGTAGGCTCAGGCATTGGATTGGTGTTTCTCAGGGCGAGTTCGCCGATGCCAGGAAGCTTGACGCCAAGGGCCAGGGGATTGATACCGAACGAGAGCCCTAGAAGGTTCACTTCAATGCCTTCCCGGAGGCCGGCGAGAAGGCCGAAATAGCCACCGAGCGAGACCTGGTAGCCGGTACCGCCGGGCACTTCCGCAACAATCTGGTCGCCAAGGTAATCCTTGCCAATGGCATGGTTCGGCAGGGCCACATCCAGACCCTCCACTTCCCGAATGACCCAGGCCACGAAGGTGTTGCTGTTGGGGCCGGGCCAGGCTTCGTATTCGGTCGGGTAGGGGTAGGATTCGACCGCCTGATAGATCTGCGGAATCAGTTTCTCGGCCTCTTCGCCCCGGATATCCGCGTACAGCTCCGGCCGGGCGCCATACCAGTGCCGGTCGGGCTCACCCGGGCGAGAATTCACCACGTAGTTCCGCCAGCCGGTGACTTCATGTACCCGGTAGTGGCTGGCACCCTTTTCCTTGGTGGCGATCCAGGTATGGACGGCAAAGTACCCTCGCCAGCTCCACGCCCGGGCCCCGTAGATCTGGATGATCGCTTCCTCGGCTTCCGAGGGCAGAGGCGCGATGCCGGCGCTTTCCCGGGTTGCGGTATGCCAGCTTTCTGCACCGTGGAGCGTGCCGCTGGCGGCGAGAAGCAGCGGCCCGGAGAGTAGCAGCAGGATGGCGCCCAGCATCCAGCCGGTGTATTTCAGCAGTGGCTTCATTAATCCTGTCCAAAAAAGGCAAACCCATGGGACCCGGTGAACACTGGGGAGTTCCCCCGGCATGAATGAATCGATCTGAGATACGTGAGCCTGCCCCGTGCCGATGAGCGTGAGCCCCGGGGCCCTGGTTTGCTGCCTGCTGGCTTGTCTTCTAGGCTCAAGGGTACAGGCAACCGTTTTTTGGAGGCTTCTATGTCAGACCATCACGTCTACAAGAAAGTGGAAATTGTCGGCTCATCGAAAACCGGGATCGAAGACGCCATTGAAAACGCTCTGGCCGAATGTGGCAAGAGCGTGAAGAACATGGAGTGGTTTGAAGTCACCGAGACCCGGGGCCACATTGTGAACGGCAAGGTGGGCCACTACCAGGTAGTGCTCAAGATCGGTTTCCGTATTGCCGACAGCTAGTAACCAGACTGGACACCAGTAGGCCACAACCGATGTTCTGAACCGTGGAGCCCCAAGGAGATGTGACATGGCTAAAGAACAGCACAGGATTGAACATTCCGCCCTGTTGCTGGTGGACATACAGAACGACTTCTGTGAAGGGGGCAGCCTGGCTGTTCCCGATGCCAGCGACATCCTGCCCCCGGTCAACAAGCTGATTTCCAAAGCGCAGGCGGCCGGGCAGACCATAATCGCCAGCCGGGACTGGCATACGGTGGATCACGCCAGTTTCGAGGCCCGTGGTGGGCCCTGGCCGCCCCACTGCATTCAGGACACCCCGGCCGCGAAGTTTCATCCGGAGCTTTTACTGCCCGACGACGCGATCCGGGTGAGCAAGGGCACCGGCTTTGATACCGACGCCTACTCTGCTTTTGATGGCACGCAACTCGGTAATTTCCTCAGCCGGCGCGGTATCCGGCACCTGACCATTGTGGGCCTGGCGCTGGATGTCTGTGTCCGCGCCACGGTGCTGGACGCCCTCGACAAGGGCTTCTCGGTCGAACTGTTCGAGGCAGGCACCCGGGCTGCAAAGCCCGAAGAGGCGCAGGATATTCTCGAAGAGCTCCAGCTGGCGGGCGCATCGGTTCACTGACTGGCCAAAGGAGGATTCAGATGATTCGGCAGCAAGATCTTGCCCTGATGGTGGATCTTTACGAGTTGGCTATGGCCCAGGCCTATTGGTCGGAGGGCATGGCGGACGAGGCTGTTTTCAGTCTGTTTTTCCGGGAGCTGCCGGAGCATCGCAATTTCATACTCGCCTGCGGCCAGCAGCGGGTCGCGGAGGTAATCCGGGACCTGCGGTTCACCCGGGACCACATCGACCGGTTGCGGGAACTTGACCGGTTTGAACCAGAGTTTCTCGAGTGGCTCGCCGGTTTTCGTTTCAGCGGGACTATCCGGGCGGTCGATGAAGGCACGCCGCTCTTTCCCCAGGAGCCGTTTCTTGAGGTGAGGGCACCTGTGGCGGAAGCGCAGCTGCTCGAGAGCCTGGTGATGAACTACGTGCATCTGGAGTCGGTTCTGGCATCAAAGGCGGTGCGCGTGAGGTTTGCCGCCGGGGATTGCCCGGTGGTGGATTTCGGCATGCGCCGAATGCATGGGCTGGATTCGGCGCACCGGGGCGTGCGCGCCTACCGACTGGCCGGGTTGTCCGGAACCAGTAATGTCCTGGCGGGCCTGGACTTCGGAATGCCTGTCAGCGGCACCATGGCCCACAGTTTTGTCCAGTCCCACGACGAGGAGATGGCGGCCTTCCGGGTTTACGCGAAGCTATACCCCGGCACCACACTGCTCGTGGATACCTACGATTCCCGCCGGGCGGTGGGGCGAATTGTAGAGTGGCTCCAGCAGGAACCGGATGTGGACATCGCGGCCATCCGCCTGGACTCAGGAGATCTGGGCGAGGAAGCCGTGGATTGCCGGAAAATTCTCGACGACGCCGGATTCCACCGGATCAAGATTCTGGTGAGCGGCGGTCTCGACGAATACCGTATTGCCGCCCTGAGGGAAAAGGGCGCTCCCATCGATGGCTTTGGCGTTGGTACGGCTATTGGTGCCGCCAGCGACGTTCCCGCCCTGGAGCTGGCCTACAAACTCACCGAGTACGCGGGCAGGCCCAGAATGAAGAATTCCTCCGGCAAGACCTCCTGGCCCGGTGAGAAGCAGGTGTTCCGTCAATACGATGCCGATGGAACGGCAACCGGTGACATCATTGCCGGCGCCCATGAAATCTTTGACGGTGAACCGCTGCTCAAGCCGGTTCTGGAAGCGGGAGAACTGACCCCCGGTGCCATTGCGTCCCTGGATAACCAGGTGCAATCCGCTTCCCGGGCCATCAACGCCCTTGCGCCGGAGCTCCGTGGCCTTGAGCCGGCCAGGCCCCATCCGGTGTCGTTCAGTGATTACCTGCGTCGGTTGCAGGCCGACACCCTCAAAAAAGTGAGTCTCTGATCCGCCTGGCCACAGGCAGCGGCTGGCTCAGGACTGGCGGATGGCCCGTTGCCGGATGGCGGACACCAGTTGATTCATGTGATCCCGGGCTTCGCCCTCGTGCAATGTGTGGCATTTGTCCTGCAGGACGCGTCGGTCGTGGCTTGAAGAGGCGCTGTTGACGTCCTTGAGCAGGTCGAGGTACTGACAGGCGGCAAGATGGGCCTTGATCTCGGTATCGATCAACCGGGTTACCAGTTCGTCCACCGCCTCGTGACAAAAGGGACGATTGCGGTTGAGCAGATTCCTGGCCTCAAGGGCCGCATTGCGTGCCTCCAGTCTCAGCTCTCCGGCGGCTTCGCCAGACTCCACGGCCCGCAGGAACAGTCCCAATCGTTCGTGCAGGTGCCACACCTGGGGCCAGATCTTGCCGTAGGCATCCATTTCGGTGCGGTAGTGCGCCTGATGCAGCGGATTGGCTCCGCCGTTGCTGGCTGCCTCCGGGCCGTGGTTGAACTGGGCCACTCGCAGGTCGTCCACCTCCCGCCAGAGCGTGTCGGATCGTTCCCGCAGGGCATCCAGTCGTTGCTCATGGCGTCGGCGCGCGCCCGAGATCATCGCCAGGGTAATCAGTGCAATCACCAGGGCCGCTCCTGCCATCAGAAGCGGGAGCTGACCCGCTGCGAGCAGGCCGCCCAGGGGCTCGGTTTCCATATTGTCGGACCCTCTTTCCGTTCCGGTTCCGGTCTTTCAGTATAGAAGCTACGGCGCTGGCTGCCGAAAAGGCAGGACCGATCGGGCGTCCTCGAAGTAGGCCCGCACATGGTCGGCTTCCTCCCGCGTGAAGTTCCCGATGGCGTCCCGGAAAGCGGGGTGAAGAATGCCGTGCCAGGAATGGGTAATAACCGGCTCGAATCCCCGCACCAGTTTGTGTTCGCCCTGGGCGCCGGCGTCTATGTGGTCCAGGCCTAGCGAGAGCGCCAGCTCGATGCCCTGGTAATAACAGGTTTCGAAGTGCAGGTGGTTGTATTCGTCCAGGCAGCCCCAGTAGCGGCCGTAAAGGGTGGTTTCGCCCGCGAGGAACAGGGCACCGGCGATCATCTCGCCGTCCCGAACCGCCATGATCAGGTGCAGGTGCTCTGGCAACTGCTCACGCAACTGTTCGAAAAACGACCTGTTCAGGTACGCCCGCTGCCCCCGCTTCAGGTAGGTGGCCTGGTAGAACACATGAAAGGCCGCCAGTACGTTATCCGGGATATCCCGGCCGGAGAACCGGGCGAAGGTGATGCCCTGTTCGGCCACCTGCCGGCGCTCCTTGCGGATGGACTTGCGTTTGCGGGAGGTGAGGGCGGCCAGGAAGTCGTCGAACCCGCGGTAGCCGTGGTTGTGCCAGTGGAACTGACAGCCGATCCGGTGCAGAGCCGGGTCGTATGCCAGTAGCCGCTGGTCGGCGTCATTCGGGAACAGCAAATGCCAGGAATGGGCTCCCAGCTGTTCGGTCAGGGTGCCCAGCAGGTTGTGCAGCTGTTCCGGCGTGAGCTGACCGCGCAGCGCCGGCTCCAGCAACAGTCGGGGGCCAGTGGAGGGCGTGAAGGGTATGGCTATCAGCAGCTTCGGATAGTAATCCAGACCGTGGCGCTGATAGGCATCGGCCCAGGCCCAGTCGAACACGTACTCGCCCATGGAGTGGCTTTTCAGGTAGGCGGGAGCCACCCCCACTATCCGTCCGGCCCTGCGGAACACCAGGTGGCTGGGCGCCCAGCCGGTGGCTGCCGTGGTACAGCCGGAGTCCTCGAGTGCCCGGAGAAACTCATAGCGCAGGAAAGGGTTGCCTTGGCCCGACAGGCGTTGCCAGTCCTGAGGCGGTATGTCGTGGATGCTTTTGCAGGTTTCCAGGGTAAGGGCATGGTCTGTGTGTGCGGGCATGGCAGGGCAAGACTCCTTGATCGTCCTGATACCTTACGTCAAAACCCGCGCTCTGATCATCCCGGCCGGTAGCAAAGTTGGTTTGGGTGTTGTTGGCGGGGTGATGAACGGCAGTGTAAAGGTTCTGCAAATGGATTGGACGGCCGCGCCGGAGACCACCGCCGGCGTGTTAGACTTCAGGCAGCGAGGCGTGGGGCCGGGTCTGGTGCCCCGCAGTGTGGGAGAGAGAGGATGCAGAGCAGGGTATTGCTGGTTGAGGATGACGCCGAGCTCCGGGAGCTGCTGGCCCGCTACCTCACCAACCAGGGGTTCACCGTCCGCGAAGCCGCCAACGGGCGAGACGGCCTGGCACTGGCTTTGGGCCAGGATTGCGACATTGTGGTTCTGGACATCATGCTGCCGGATATCAGTGGACTGGACGTGCTGCGTGATCTCCGGGCCCGGACACACCTGCCGGTGGTCCTGCTGACAGCGCGGGGTGACGAAACCGATCGGATTGTCGGCTTTGAAGTGGGGGCCGACGATTACATTCCCAAGCCCTGTAATCCCCGGGAGCTGGTGGCAAGACTCCAGGCGCTGTTGCGCCGGATTGCCTGGGACCAGAAGGCAGAAGTCGATGCCACCCGCACCTACGGCGACCTGCGCGTGGAACCGGCCCATCGACGCATCTACCAGAACAACGAGCCGATGGACCTGACCGCAACCGAGTATGAGGTGTTGCAGGTGCTGTTGGCGCACGCCGGAAGCGTGGTGCGCAAGACCGACCTTATGCAGTGGGCTCTTGGCCGGCGGCTGGAGGCCTATGATCGCACTCTGGATATGCACATCAGCAACCTGCGCCGCAAGCTCGGGAGCGACGAACCGCCCCGGATTGAAACTGTGCGCGGGCTCGGCTACAGCTATCGGGTGCCGGAATGAAACGACGCGTTATTTTTCCCCTGTTCTGGCGCATCTTCCTGTCCATCTGGCTGGCCATGGCGGTAACGGTAGTCGCCAGCAATCTCGCCACCCGCATGCTGCTGGACCAGGAACGCCAGGCCATTGAGCGCCAGGCGGGTCTGCGCGGGCTGGCCGAGCAGGCCATTGCCATCCGGGAAGCGGGAGACCGCGGCGAGGCCTGGCGTTTCCTGAAGGCCGAGGGCGAGCGCCTGGAGCTGCATCTGGTTCTGATTGACCAGGACGAACATGATGGCAAGCTGCCCTCGTTCATTCGTGACCGCATGGAGTCTGGCTGGTATCCCCAGAAGCCGGCTGTCCTTGAGGTCGGGCAAGGGTACCGCCTGGTCGCCTGGCCACGGGTGCAGGGGCCGGGCTGGTTGAATCCACGATTCTTCCGGGCCATCGAGTTCGGGCTGGCCTTCGTCATGATTTCCCTGGCGTGCTGGTGGATTGCCCGCATGGTCTCGCGCCCTCTGCGGCACATGGAAACCACGGCCCGGGCGATTGCCCGAGGGGACAATAAACTCAGAGTCAGCGAAGACATCGCCCGGCGCCGGGACGAGGTCGGGCAACTGGCGGCGGCCTTCAACGCCATGACAGAGCAGCTCTGCAGTCTGCTGGAGCGGCAGAAACACCTACTCAGGGACATCTCCCACGATCTCCGTACCCCCCTGGCGCGGCAACGCGTGGCCATTGAACTGGCCAGTGACTCAGGTCCTGACGAGGAGTTGTTGGCCAGCATTCTGCGCCAGAACGAGCGTCTGGAAACCATGACCGGGCAAATCCTGACTCTGTACCGGGTAACCGAGGCCGGCGGCGATATCGAGCGGCAACCGCTGCGACCGGTCCAGGTGGTCAACCAGGTGCTGCGGGATGCGGCTGACTATGCCGAGCAGCGGGGCGTGGATTGTCAGCTGGTGGTCTCGCCGGAATCATCGGGTACCTCTGTGCTGGGCGATGAAGGGCTGCTGCGGCGGGCCATAGACAACATCCTGCAGAACGCGCTGGACCATACGCCACCGGGCAAGGTGGTCCATTTGGATGTGTCGGTGGCAGACGGCTGGCTGGCGCTGGCGTTCGATGACGAGGGTCCGGGCGTACCGCGGGAGCTGCTGGGCCATCTGTTTGAACCCTTCTATCGGGCCGACAAGTCTCGTGGCGGCAAGGGCTGGGGGCTTGGGCTGGCGATCGCCCGGGATATTGTGTCTGCCCATGACGGGCAGATTGATGTGGAGGCCGGGCAGTGGGGTGGCCTAAAGGTGACGCTTCGGCTTCCGGTGTTCTTCGCAGGTGGTTGATGCGGGTGGCTGATCGCAGGGCTTTAATTCCACGGCGCCGGAAAAGTCGATGCCCTCCTGCAGCTCGTCCTCGTCAAAACGGATGCCGCAGGCCGCCTTGCGAAGCTTTGCCGGCTGTGCGGTTCCCGGTGCGTTGTATTCGTCTTCGGAGGCCATAGGTCGTTGTCCATGAAAAAAGATTACCCCGTGCCCGCAGGATACCTTGAGCGGGAAACGGAAGTGAAGAAAAGCCGTTTCATCGCCCGGGTCGTGCCCGTTGGTTCGCGGGACGAGGTGAAAGGCTGGCTGGAGCAGGCGCACCGGGACCATCCCGATGCACGGCATGTCTGCTGGGCCTATCAGATTGGCCGTCCTGGCTCCGCGGCCGAGGCAGCCATGAACGACGACGGCGAGCCCAGCGGTACGGCCGGCAAACCCATCCTGGGGGTCATCCAGCATAAAGACATGGGGGATGTCCTGGTAATGGTGATCCGCTATTTCGGAGGCATCAAACTGGGTGCCGGCGGATTGGTGAGAGCCTATGCCGGCGCTGCGGAGGCAGTACTGTCAGCCGTTGACCGGGTGGTTCAGACGCCCATGCTGGAGCTTGGGGTGACCCTGACGTTTGCCGATGAACAACCCCTGAGGCATTGGTGCGACATGCACGGAGCAACTGTGGAGTCGGTTGAGTATGGCGAGCCGGTGCACGCCAGGGTTCGGGTGCCGGAACACCTGCAGGACGCTTTCGCCGACTTCTGTCATGGGCAAAAGCTTGATTACAGTTTGGCAAGGTGACGGATCCCGGGGGCATCGCCCTGCGTTGTCAGGGCGTATAGTGGGAAAAAGCAACAGGCACGAGCGAGGACAGACAACATGATGCGTTTTCTGATACTGACAATGTGCGCGATCGCGATGACCGGTTGTGCCAGCAACGTGGTGACCGATTACAACTCCTCTGTGGTGTTCGGGAATTATTCTTCCTGGGCTTTCGCGGATAACCAGAGTTCCTCTTCTTTCACGTCACTGGATGGCAGCCGGATACAGCAGGCCATTGAACGGGAATTAAACCGCAAGGCCCTCCGCAAGGTGCCGGCTGCCGAAGCCGACCTGCTGGTGAACTGGCAGATCGTCACCGAAGAACGCCTGGAGCAGACCGGGCTTGGCCTTGGATTTGGTTTCGGCCGTGGCAATTTCGGCTGGGCCCTGTCGGCACCGCCACCCGTGCGTGAGGTTGAGGAAGGCAAGCTGGTGGTGGAGCTGGCAGACAGCGAAACCAAGAACGTGGTCTGGCGCGCGGCCAGTCGCCGTTACCTGAACGAGGATCAGTCGCCCGAAACCCGGCGGAAGTTGATCGATGAGGTGGTCGCCGAGATGTTCAGCAAGTATCCTCCCGGCCTGGATTGAAGCACCAGGCAAACGGTGATTAGCGGGGGAGCACATGAAGAAACGATCTGAAGGCGGACTCGTCTTTTCAACAGAGCAGGGGCGCATGTGCCCCGGGTGCCGTCAGCCTGTGGCTGAATGTACCTGCGCCAATGACTCCCGGCCCGCCGGTGACGGCATTGTGCGGGTCAGCCGGGAGACCAAGGGCCGCAAAGGCAAGGGTGTGACGCTGATAACCGGCATACCCCTTGATGACAAAGCCCTCAAGGCTTACGCCAAGACGCTCAAGGCCAAGTGTGGTACCGGCGGCACCGTAAAGGACGGCGTGGTCGAGATTCAGGGTGATCAGCGGGACATCCTGGTTCCTCTCCTCGAGCAGAAAGGCTGGACCGTTAAGCGGTCCGGTGGCTGATGGTCGAGGCGCAATTGCCTGACTGGGCCGTTACAATAAGGCTTTCCCTGAACAAATCGTTCGTTTGATTCTGTCCGGAGGCAAGCATGCACATACTGGTTTTGGGCGCCGGCGTTGTTGGCACGACAACGGCCTGGTTTCTGCAGAAACAGGGCCATCAGGTTACCGTTGTCGACCGGCAGAACAAGGCTGCCCTGGAAACCAGTTACGCCAACGGCGGGCAGATTTCCGTATCCCATGCTGAACCCTGGGCCAACCCCTCGGCTCCCTTCAAGGTGCTGAAGTGGCTGACCCGACCAGACGCGCCACTGCTGTTCCGGCCGCGGCTGGATCCGGCCCAGTGGCGTTGGGCGTTGTCATTTCTTGGCCAGTGCACCTCCGCAAGGGCGGCCCACAATATCCGCCAGATGGTCAACCTGGGTACCTACAGCCGGGCACAGCTTCAGGCCCTGCGCAAGGAAGCAGGTATCGAGTACGATCACCTGGAAAAAGGCATCCTGCATTTCTACACCAATCCCGCGGAGTTCGAGGCGGCCATGGAGCCGACCCGCCTGATGCAGGATCTGGGCTGCGACCGGCAGGTGATTGATCCGGCCCGTGCCATTGAGCTGGAACCGGCCCTGAAACCCATCCGGCAACGGATTGCTGGCGCTACGTACACCTCCGAGGACGAATCCGGCGATGCCAGGAAGTTTACCCAGAACCTCGCCCAGCGCTGCGCCGACGCCGGCGTGACTTTCCGGTATGGCACCCGGATTCTGGGCTTCGAGCAGGCAAGTGAGCGTATCCTGGGCGTCCAGACCCTGAGCGAGGGGCGCCACGAAACACTGCGTGCGGATGCCTATGTGCTCAGTCTGGGGAGCTTCAGTGCGGCCCTGGCACGTCAACTGGGGATCTCCCTCAACATATACCCGGCCAAGGGCTATTCCATTACCGTTCCGGTCAAAAATGAAGAGGCGGCGTTCAACGTCAGCCTGACCGACGACGAGTACAAGCTGGTGTTCTCGAGGCTGGGTGATCGCATCCGGGTGGCGGGTACCGCCGAACTGAGCGGTTACAGCCGCCGGCTCAACTACACCCGCTGCCGCGCTATAGTGCGCCGCACCGCCGAGGTGATGCCCGAGGCGGGGCACTGGGACCAGGCTGAATTCTGGGCGGGACTGCGTCCGGCCACACCCTCGAACGTTCCCTACATTGGCAAGAGCCACTACGCCAACCTCTACCTGAACACCGGCCACGGTACCCTTGGTTGGACGCATTCATGCGGGTCTGCGGCGGCACTCGCGGACATCATCGATGGCCGGACGCCTGAGGTGGATTTTGCGTTTTCAGGGCTCTGAGCGTGAAAAAGGGGTGAATGATCGCTCATCCACCCCTTCGGATACCTCGTCCAGAAATCCTTACTTGAGCTGATCCCGGATCAGCTTCTTGTTGATCTTGCCAACACTGGTCTTGGGAATATCCTCCACGAAATCAATCTGCTCGGGGATGGCCCATTTGTTGATTTCGCCGCTGTCCACGAACTGCCGGAGGTGGTTCTGGATGTCCGAAACATCGGCCTGCTCGCCCGGTTTGAGGGTAACCAGGGCATGAGGACGCTCGCCCCACTTTTCGTCAGGCACGCCTACCACGGCAGCGCCGGCCACCGCCGGGTGCTGGCTGATCAGGTTTTCCAGATCCAGTGACGACAGCCACTCACCGCCGGTCTTGATCACGTCCTTGATGCGATCCTTGATGGTCAGTGTGTTGTCCGGCTCCATGGAGGCGACATCGCCGGTGTGCAGCCAACCGCCCTGCCATAGCTCCTCGCCTTTGTCCGGTTGCTTGAAGTAGCTCTGGGTCAGCCAGGGGGCCCGGGTAACCACCTCGCCCTTGGCTTCGCCATCGTGGGGCACGGGCTTGCCGTCGGGGTCGACAATCTCGATCTCTACCATGGGCACGGCAATGCCGGTCTTGACCCGTTTGGCGGTCTGTTGCTCCAGGGGCAACTCCAGATCTTCCGGCCGGAGGTGAGTGGTGCTCAAAAGCGGGCAGGTTTCCGACATGCCATAGCCCGTGTACATGCGGATGCCGAGCTTGGCGCCGGCATCGCACAGGCCTTTGGTCAGGGCGCTGCCCCCGATCAAAACGTGCCAGTTGCTGAGATCGGCGGTCTTGATGGACTCGGTGGCCATCATCATTTGCATGATGGTGGGCACACAGTGGGAGAAGGTGACCTCGTGCTCCTTGAGCAGGTCCACCAGCAGTTCCGGCTCATAGCGACCGGGGTAGACCTGCTTGATACCCATCATGGTGGCGGCGTAAGGCACCCCCCAGGCGTGCACGTGGAACATCGGGGTTACCGGCATGTACACGGAAGATGACCGCAGCAGTGGCATCTCGTCGTAGGCCGAGAGGGAACCGGTCATGGCCAGCGTGTGCAGCACGAGCTGGCGATGGCTGAAGAACACGCCCTTGGGGTTGCCGGTGGTGCCGGTGGTGTAGAAGGTGGTGGCCACGCTGTTTTCATCAAAATCCGGAAAGTCGAATTCTGTGGCCGCCGCGGCCAGCAGCGATTCGTACTCACCGGCGGTATCCAGGCTGGTGGACTTGGGGCTGCTCTCGTCGGTGAGCTGGATGTAGGTTTTCACTGTCTGGATGTCGTTCTTCACGGCCTCCAGAATCGGGAGGAAGTCGTCGTGCACCAGCACCACATCATCCTCGGCGTGGTTCATGGTATAGACAATCTGGTCCGGGGACAGTCGTACGTTGATGGTGTGCAGGACGGCGCCAATCATCGGGATGGCAAAAAAGCACTCAAGGTAGCGAGGTGTGTCCCAGTCCATCATGGCAACGGTGTCACCGGGTTTGACGCCGGCATCGGTCAGGGCGTTGGCCAGGCGGTGGATGCGCTCTACCAGGTCGGAGTATGTGTATTTGCTCCGGTTGGCGTACACGATTTCCTGATCGGGTGAGTATCGGGGGCCGGAGAGCAGGAGCTGTTTGATCAGCAATGGGTACTGATGGGCGTTCTCAGCCGGCTCCAGGATGCGGGTCTGTGCCATTGCGTGTTTCCTCTTTCCCGTTTGTTGGTGTTGTCTTGAGAAACAGGGGTTAATCTGACACAGATGCAGGGAAACAGGAACCGGGGAAGATTAAAAAACGCAGAGCGAACGATGGCTTAGGGAAGTCTTCGGATTCGCTCTGGGAGCGGCCCCAGGTCGGGGCCGGTGTGCCTGGGCGGGTGCCGCTTACTCGCAGGTGCTGTTTACTCGTAAGTGCAGAGATAGGCGGTATCGATGTCGGTTTTCGCCTTGAAACTGGCCTGACCTGCCACGTCGAAGCTTTCGCCAGCGCCGTAGGTCATCCAC
Source organism: Marinobacter sp. E2 (assembly GCF_055755345.1). Taxonomy (NCBI): domain Bacteria; kingdom Pseudomonadati; phylum Pseudomonadota; class Gammaproteobacteria; order Pseudomonadales; family Marinobacteraceae; genus Marinobacter; species Marinobacter sp. E2. The sequence goes on along the minus strand of NZ_CM146911.1, from coordinate 2,819,789 downwards.
TCCTCCATGCCCGGCAGCAGAACGGTCAGTGCGCCGCTGATCACCGTCATGGTTTCCTTCTTGCTGGTGCCGAATTCGTACTCGCCCGGGCTGATGACACCAACGGTGGCCGGAAGGGTGGAGGTCTGGAAGGCAATCGACTTGGCTTTGCCGTCAAAATATTCGTTCACTTTCAGCATGGGCTGAGCTCCTTGAATGAGTTTGGGTGGCTACTATACGGCAAATTTCTTCAAGTCCAATGACAAAATTGCCGGCGCCACGCCGGTTGCCCGGGTTCACTGCTCCCAGGGCTTGCCCTGGGTACCTTCCATGGTTTTTACCCCGATATGCATGGCGGCTTTCGCCAGAATGTTGGCACTCACCGGGGCGGTCATCAGCAGGAACACGGTTATCAGGATTTCTGAGATACCGATGCCCTCCCCGCGGGCGCTGAAGAACACCACCGAGCTCAGCATGATGGCACCAACGCCGACCGTGGTGGCCTTGGTGGGGCCGTGCAGGCGGGTGTAGAAATCGGGCAGGCGGGCAAGGCCTATGGCGCCTATCAGGGTGAAGGCGCCCCCCAACAATAGCAGCGCAGCGATCAGGTATTCCGCGATCGGGTGCATGTCATCAACCTCCGGAAAATCGTTGTTTCGGGGCGGCGTTATTCAATCACGCTGCCCCGTTTCAGATATTTGGCCATGGCCACGGTGCCCACAAAGCCCATGACCGCGATCAGCAGGGCCGCTTCCAGGTACATGCGGGTACCGAGCGTAAGGCCCAGCAGGATAATCAGGGCAATGGCATTGATGTAGAGCGTATCCAGGGCCAGCACACGGTCCGGGGCATCCGGCCCCTTGACCAGCCGGTAGACATTCAGCAGCGTCGCCAGGGTTACCATGGCGATGGTGGCGTACAGGGCAAAGGTCATCATTTGAACATCTCCAGCAACGGCTTCTCGTAGCGGTTGTGAATGGCCTCAATGACTTCCTGGTCGCTGGCTGCGTCCAGTGTGTGAATGAGCAGCGTTTTGCGGTCATCACTGACATCCGCGCTGACCGTTCCCGGGGTCAGGGAAATGGTGCTGGCGAGGATGGAGATGGCCAGGGGGTGTTCCAGCTCCAGGGGATAACAGACAAAAATCGGTCTGGGCTGGCGTGGGCTGAGAATCAGTCTGGCCACCGAGAAGCTGGCTACCACGATGTCCACGAGCATGATCATCAGGTATCTCGCCATGCGCCAGGGCTTCACGAAAACAGGGCGCTCGGGCCAGAAACCCTGGGTCAGCTGGGGAATCAGCCAGGCCAGTAACAGGCCCATTACCACGCTGGCACCCGACACCCCCTCACTGAGGAACTGCCATACCGTAAACAGGAGCAGGCTTAACCACGGTTGCGGAAAACTCAGACGATCAAGCATCAGTCATCCTCCTTCACCATGGGCGTCTGCAGTATCTGGATATAGGCATCGGTGTTATGGAGCTGCGCTGCGGTGGCATCGGTATACCGGGTAATCGGTCCGGCCAGCGCCACGATCACCACCGCCAGTGCGACCAGTGCGCCCGAAGCCACCGAAATCCGGCCATTGAGTGGCTCGGGCTCCTCCAGATGGCCATCGACGGTTCGCCAGAACACGATGCTGCCGGCGCGGCTGTAGGCAATCACCGTCAGGAAGCTGCCCACCAGCAGAACCGACCAGAGCCAGGCCATTTCGGTGCCCGAGTCCACCGCCTGCAGGATAAGCAGCTTGCCGAAAAAGCCGCTCAGCGGCGGCAGGCCGGCAGCGGCTACCGCGCCCACCAGGAACAGAACACTCAGGAAAGTGCGGTTGCGCATGGTGGGTGCCGTGACAATGCGATCACCGGCCGTGCCTCTCTGGTTGGAGACGAGTTCCGCCACCAGGAACAGGCCGCCCACCGTCCAGGTGGTGCTCAGCATGTAGAACAGGGCAGCGGACAGACCGGCCTCGGAACCGATAGCAATGGGCGCAAGGAGAGTGCCCACGGAGATAATCACCTGCCAGGCCACCAGTGTTTTCAGGGTGCCCGAACCGAGCGCGCCAATCACGCCCATGGCCAGGGTGATCAGGGCCACCGGGAACAGCCAGTCCATACCGAGATTGGCCAGGGCGCCGGCGTCGCCGCCGAAGATCAGCAGGTAGACCCTCAGAATGGCGTAGATGCCCACTTTGGTCATGACGGCAAACAGCGCGGCCACGGGAGCGGTGGCGCTGGCGTAGGCCCTGGGCAACCAGAAACACAGCGGCAGTATCGCGGCCTTCAGGCCAAATACCACCAGCAGCATCATGCCGCCGGCCTTGACGATGTTCAGGCTCTCTCCGGTTATCTGCGGCACTTTCACCGCCAGATCCGCCATGTTGAGGGTGCCGGTCACGCTGTAGATCATGCCGACGCTGATCAGGAACAGGGCGGAGCCCACCAGGTTGAGCACCACGTAATGCAGGCTCGGGACAGTTCTCTTGGCCCCTCCGCCGTGCATGAGCAGGCCGTAGGAGGCAATCAGCAGCACCTCGAAGGCGACGAACAGGTTGAACAGATCGCCGGTGAGGAACGCGATGTTCAGGCCCATCAGCTGGAACAGGAAGAGGGCATGAAACTGACGGTTACCCTCATCGGCGCCGCCGATGGCGTAGATATGGCAGAACAGTGCCAGCACCGACGTCATTACCAGCATCAGGGCCGCAAGACGATCCAGTACCAGCACAATTCCGAACGGCGGCTGCCAGTTGCCGAAAGCATAGAGACGGTAACTACCGTCGTCTGCCAGACTCAGGAGCACAAAGGTGGACACCAGGATCAGTACCGTGGTGGCCAGTGCCAGGGTCCGGCGCAGGCTGATCGGCGCATACCCCATCAGGGCCTGAAGAATCCCGCCAAGCAAAGGAAGCAGAATGGGAGCGGTAAGCCAGTGGTTCATTTACCGTTTACCTCCTCTTCTTCCTCCGGTGCGGGGGATCGGTAGGGCTTCTTGCCATCCACGTGATCGTCGTCGTTGTCTGCCAGGCTGCGCAGGGACAGCACCACCACAAAAGCAGTCATGGCAAAGCCGATAACGATGGCGGTGAGCACCAGGGCCTGGGGCAGGGGATCGGTGTAGCTGGATGCGGTTCCGATGACCGGCTGTTGTCCGGTGGCCAGACGACCACTGGAGAACAGGAACAGGTTCACGCCGTACGACAGCAGGGTCAGCCCGACCACTACAGGGAAGGTTCGCGCCCGCAGAAGCAGGTACACACCCGAGGCGGTCAGGGCGCCAATAACCAGTGCGAAAACAAGCTCCATTACGCACCCTCCTTTTTGCTCTTGATGGCGGAGTGGGGATTGAGTCTGCCGATGCTGACGAGAGCCAGCAGGGTGGCGCCAATGACCGTCAGGTAAACCCCGAGGTCAAACACCAGTGCCGACGCCACCTCGAACTTGCCGACCACGGGCCAGGTTATGTAGCCGAAGGTGGAGGTGAGGAACGGATAGCCAAAGGCGAAACTGCCCAGGCCAGCCACGGTGGCGAACAGCAGGCCCAGACCAATCACGTTGTGATAGCGGAAGGGCACGCGATCCTGGGTCCAGATCATACCGCTGGCCACATACTGGAGGATCAGTGCCACGGAGGTGATCAGACCGGCAATGAAGCCACCGCCCGGCAGGTTGTGCCCGCGCAGGAACACGTACACCGACACCATCAGCGCCAGGGGCAGCATGGGCCGTGCAATCTGCCGGAGCATCAGCGGATAGGCGTCCCGGGTCCAGGGGTGACCTTCGCCATCACTGGGCGGAGGGGTAAGCGCGGTGTTCTTGAGCATGGCGTAGATGCCAAGGGCGGCAATGGCCAGCACCGTAATCTCGCCGAGCGTATCGAAACCACGGAAGTCAACCAGGATCACGTTCACCACGTTGGTGCCGCCACCACCGGGTTTGCTGTTCTCCAGGAAAAACTCGGAAATGGAGCTGAACGGCTGGGTCAGCATGGCCAGAGTGACCAGGGTCATGCCAATGCCGGCGGCTCCGGCAATGGCGATGTCCCGGGCGCGGCGCCTGGCCGGTGTTTCAATCGGCGTCCAGGAGGGCATGTAGAAAAGCGCGAGCATCAGCAGCACGATGGTGACCACTTCCACCGACAGTTGGGTCATGGCGAGGTCAGGAGCCGAGAACCGGGCGAATGCCAGGGATACAACCAGACCCACCACGCTGAGCAACACCAGGGCATAGAAACGCTGGCGATGCATGGCCGAGGTTGCCAGGGCACAGCCAATGAGCACGGCCGCCGCGATGGCGGTGGGCGCGTCCACGGGGCTCAGACCTTTATTGCCGACAAAGATGCCCAGTTCCATCAGTGGCAGCGCAGCGACGGCAATGACGCTGAGCACCAGCAGGGTGGCATAGCGCTGGAGCGAACCGTTTTCCAGCAGGCGAGTGGCCTGATTGGCGAGATCCACGATGCGGGAGACCACGGCCTCGAAAACCGCCTTCTCGTCCACTTCCTTGAACCGGGCGTGGAAATCAAAAAACTTCTGGCGCTGGCTGTACATGAGCAGACCGCCGAAGAAGGCCACAAAACTCATGAGCAGCGGCAGATTGAAGCCGTGGTACACGGACAGTGTGTAATCAGGCACGCCGCCGCCCAGGGTGGCTGAGGCCGCAATCTCAAGCAGTGGCCCAATGGATACCGCAGGGAATACGCCCACCATGATGCAGGCAAACACCAGAATCTCCACCGGGAACTTCATGTAGCGTGGTGGTTCGTGGGGTGGGTAGATGGGCAGGTCTACCGGCTTCCCATTGAAGAACACATCGTGCACGAAGCGCGCCGAATAGGCGACTGCGAAGATACCCGCAAGGGTCGCAACGATGGGCGGGAGCCATGCCCAGAGCCCTGGCAGGTTCAGGGCCAGGGATTCGGCGAAGAACATCTCCTTGCTCAAAAAGCCGTTGAGCAGTGGCACGCCGGCCATCGAGGACGCGGCCACCATGGCCAGGGTGGCGGTGTGAGGCATGTAGCGCCAGAGGCCGTTGATGCGGCGCATATCGCGGGTGCCGGTTTCATGGTCAATGATACCGGCGGCCATGAACAGCGAGGCCTTGAAGGTGGCGTGGTTAATGACATGGAAAACGGCCGCCACGGCCGCAAGCTGGGTACCCATGCCGAAAAGCAGGGTGATCAGGCCGAGATGGCTCACCGTCGAATGGGCCAGCAGTCCCTTGAGGTCATGCTTGAACATGGCGACATAGGCGCCAATCAGCAGCGTGGCCATGCCGGTAAAGCTGACCATGTAGAACCACTGTTCGGTGCCCGCCAGTGCCGGATACAGCCGGGCCATGAGAAAAATGCCGGCTTTCACCATGGTGGCCGAGTGCAGGTAGGCCGAAACCGGTGTCGGCGCCTGCATGGCATGAGGCAGCCAGAAGTGGAACGGAAACTGGGCCGACTTGGTGAAAGCGCCCAGGAGAATAAGGGTGAGCGCCACCGGATACATGGCGTGGGCCTTGATCTGGTCGCCTGCGGCGAGCACATCGTCGAGCTCGAAGCTGCCGACAATATTGCCCAGGATCAGCACCCCGGCCAGCAGGGCGAGCCCGCCACCCCCGGTGACCGCCAGGGCCATCCGGGCCCCGCGGCGGGCGTCCTGCTTGTGGTTCCAGAAACTGATCAGCAGGAATGACGTCAGGCTGGTCAGTTCCCAGAAAATCATCATCAGCAGCAGGTTGCTGGACAGCACGATGCCGAGCATCGAGCCCTTGAAGCACAGCAGCAACGCATAGAATTTGCCGACGTTCTCATGGGCCTTCAGGTAATAGCGGGAGTACAGAATGATCAGCAGCCCGATGATCAGGATCAACAGGGCAAACAGCAGCGACAGCCCGTCCAGCCGGAAGCTGAACGACAGGCCCACGGCGGGCAGCCACTGGTAGGTATGTAACACCACGCCACCATCGGCGAGCGTCTGCCAATGTGGAAACAGGGCAGCAAGAGCAATGAGGGCGGGTACTGAAGATGCCACGGCAATCGCCGTTCGCCCTCCCTGGGCAAACAGTGGTGCAGCAATGGCACCCAGGAATGGCAGTAAAACAACCAGCGGTAGCGACATCGCAACCTCGTTATTGGTCTTTTTTTACGTGAGTATTGAAGGCATGTGTGCCTGAGTCTAGTCTCCGGCCGGCTACTGTGCACTGGCTAACCGGTGCAGTACGGCGAGATCGACAGAGTGGATCAGCGGGAAGCGGGTGGGTCCGGGAAGTACGGAAGACGGCCCCGGTGCCGCGCGATGTCAGCGGTAACAGGAGGGCGTATTGTGCCTGTGCAGCCGAAGGACCTTGCGGTCATGGTTGCTCCGTCAGTCAAACTTGAAAACCGATGATACGTGCCCCGTCCCCAAGGTCAAGTCAACTTGCGATTGATCAAGTGTATACTCGAACCAAAATTCCCAAGGACGAATCCCCATGAGTCACAGCTATCCGACGCTTCTCAAACCACTGGACCTGGGCTTTACCGAGCTCAAAAACCGGATACTGATGGGGTCCATGCACACCGGCCTGGAGGACCGCTTCTGGAATATCCACAAGCTGGCCCGATACTTCGCCGAACGGGCTGAAGGCGGCGTGGGATTGATGGTGACCGGGGGATTTTCGCCGAATCTGGTTGGCCAGCTGGCGCCCCTGTCCTCGACCATGAACAATCGGGCAACCGCGCTACTGCACCGCCATGTAACCGGAGCCGTCCACGAAGCTGGCGGCAAGATCTGCCTGCAGTTGCTGCACGCCGGGCGTTACGGGTACCAGCCGCTGATTGTCTCCGCCTCGGCCACCAAGGCACCGATCAGTCCGTTCAAAGCCCGCGCCCTTTCCGCGCGGGGTGTTGAAAGGCAGATCAATGATTTCGTCAACGCTGCCCGACTGGCCAAATCCGCAGGCTACGACGGCGTGGAAGTGATGGGCTCGGAAGGGTATTTCATCAACCAGTTCCTGTGTGAGCGGACCAACAAGCGCACCGACGAATGGGGCGGCTCCTACAGCAACCGCATGCGCCTGCCGGTTGCAATCGTCCGGCGGATTCGCGAAGCGGTGGGGCCTGAATTCATTCTGATCTACCGGCTCTCCATGCTCGACCTGGTAGAGGGCGGCCAGACCTGGGACCAGATCGTCACCCTGGGCAAGGCCATCGAGCAGGCCGGAGCCACCATCATTAACACTGGTATCGGCTGGCACGAGGCGAGGGTGCCCACCATTGTCACCTCGGTACCCAGGGGCAGCTTTGCAGACGTAACCGCCAAGTTTTACGGCGAGGTGGCCATTCCGGTCTGCACCACCAACCGTATCAACACGCCGGAGAAAGCCGAGGAGATCCTGGCAGGCGGCAAGGCCGACATGGTGTCCATGGCCCGGCCGTTATTGGCCGACAGCGAATTCGTGCGCAAGGCGCAGCAGGGCCGCAGTGACGAAATCAATACCTGCATTGCCTGCAACCAGGCCTGCCTGGACCACGTATTTCAGGCCAAACGGGCTTCGTGCCTGGTCAATCCCAGGGCCTGCCACGAAACCGAACTGGTGTTGACGGTTGCACCTGTGGTGAAACGGATTGCGGTGGTCGGCGCCGGGCCAGCCGGTCTGGCCGCGGCGACAACCGCCGCACGTCGAGGGCACCGGGTGACCCTCTACGAGGCAGACGATCAGATAGGCGGTCAGTTCAACTACGCCAAGCGCATTCCGGGCAAGGAAGAGTTCTACGAAACCCTGCGCTATTACCGCCGCCAGATAGAATTGCTGGACATCGACCTGCGGCTCGGCGTCCGGGTGGATGCCGGCGCACTGGCCGATGGCGCATTCGATGACGTGGTGATTGCCACCGGCGTGAAACCCCGAATCCCGTCAATCGATGGCATCGACCACCCCAAGGTGCTGGGTTATCTGGATGTGCTTCGCCATAACAAGGCCGTAGGCAACACCGTGGCGGTGATTGGCGCCGGCGGCATCGGCTTTGATGTGAGCGAGTTCCTGACCCATGACGCCGGCCATCATCCAGAAGGCAAGCAGAAAGAAGGCGAGCAGGTCAGTATTGGCGATTGGCAGGCGGAGTGGGGCATTCATCCGCAGTTCGAAGGACCGGGCGGATTAGCCGAGCGCCGGCCCACTCACTCGCCCCGCAAGCTCTATCTGCTGCAGCGCAAAACCGGTAAGGTTGGCGGTGGCCTTGGCAAAACCTCCGGCTGGGTTCACCGGGCCAGCCTCAAACACCGGGAGGTCGAGATGCTCCGCGGCTGCCGCTATGAGCGTATTGACGACCAGGGCCTGCACATTGCCATTCTCGACAAAGACGGCCAAATGATCGGAAACCGCGTACTGGATGTGGACAACGTCATTATCTGTGCCGGACAGGAACCCCTTCGGGAACTTTTTGACCAGTTATCGGCCTCTGGCGTCAAAGCGCACCTGATTGGTGGCGCAGACGTCGCCGAAGAACTGGACGCAAAGCGAGCCATTCGGCAGGGAACGGAAATCGCAGCCCAACTATGATTTTACTGATTGCCTTCGCGCTTCTCTCAATTGGATTCTCCTTTCTGTGTTCGATTCTCGAGGCGGCATTGCTGTCGGTTACCCCCAGCTACATCGCCTCGGTAAAGAAAGAGAAGCCCGAGCTTTTCGCCCGCCTGCGCAAGCTCAAGGACGACGTGGATGACCCGTTGTCGGCCATCCTTACCCTCAATACAGTGGCCCACACCGTTGGCGCCACCGGTGTCGGTGCCCAGGTCACTGTCGTGTTTGGTGAGGCCTGGCTGGGCTTCGCCTCGGCACTGATGACCCTGGCTATCCTCATCTTCTCGGAAATCATTCCCAAGACCATCGGTGCCAAATACTGGCGGGGCATCGCCCCCTACCTGCCCGCCATCCTCGGATTCATGATCAAAGCGCTGCTGCCGCTGATCTGGCTGTCGAAGCAGGTAACCCGTCGCATAGCCCCGGGTGATGATGACACCGATATACGTGCCGAAATCAGCGCCCTGGCGGAAATCGGCCGCGACCAGCAGGCCCTCGATGAGGACGAGCGCCGCATCATCCATAATGTGCTGAGATTCCACGAGATCAAGGTCAGCTCGGTGATGACACCGAGAACCGTGTGCAAATACCTGGAGCCAGACATTACGGTGGAACAGTTCCGTGAGCAGGTGGGGAATTCCCCGTTTTCTCGGTACCCGGTGATCGACGAAGAGGGGGAGGCCCTTGGCTATCTGCACAGGGCCGACCTGATCAATCTGGAGCCGGACGTGAACCTGCTCGACTACATGCGCACGATCATGCGCGTGAAAGGCAATACCAACATTGAATTACTGTTTTCCGACATGCTCCGGGAGAGGCAACACCTGGCGGTTGTCTATGACGAACTGGGCACCTGGCTGGGAATAGTGACGCTGGAGGACATACTGGAGACACTTTTGGGCACTGAAATCATGGATGAAACCGATAACGTCGCCAATCTCCGGCGGTATGCGAAGCAGCGTTGGAGTCGCCGCCTCAAGAAATATGGCTCTGGCCAACGATAGCCGGAAGGGTTAGCGCACCGCTTTCAGCGCATTGGAAATGGCCTCTGCTTCGGCCTCAAGTACCTGACAACGAAGACTATTTCCCTGTCGGATTGCCTGCTCGATCTGCTTTCTTTTCATGTCATACAGCCGGCTGAGAATGTCTGCCTGGCTTTGTCTTATTGGTGCGTTCATGACGGACCTCCCCATGGTTACACCTGTCGGTATTCTTTACGTTTCCGGCCGCAATATGGCCTACATCCGACTTGATGCATATCCCGCGCCATCCCGACATGGCGCCATTACCTTCCAAAGCGGGCCCGGTACGCCCCGGGAGACAGGCCGGTGTGCCTGCGGAACAAGCGTGTAAACGAACTCACATCCTCGTAACCCACCCGCCGGGTAATTTCATCAATTGGTAAACGGGAGCCCTCGAGTTGCTGACGGGCTATCTCAATTCGAAGAACCTGAAGGTAAGCGTTGGGCGTGTCCCCGGTGGCGGCCTTGAAGCGCCGGATCAGCGAACGCTCGGTCAAACCGGACACCCTGGCCAGAGCGGTAAGGCTCAAAGGGTTCTGGTAGTTGGCATCCAGCCAGTCCTGAAGCGTCAGAATGGCCGCATCGGAATGATACCGGCGGGCCTGAAGCGCACTGTAGGGCGCCTGACTGGTTCGCCCGACATCCAGCACAAACGCCTTGGCCAGCTCGCGCGCGACCTGAGCGCCGGCGTAGCGCTCAACTAGGTGCACCCCCAGATCCCACCAGGCCATGCCCCCGCCGGCACAGGCAATGTGCCCGTCTACCGTCACTAGTCGGTCCGGTTGCAGATCCACCTGGGGGAACCGCTGCCGAAATTGCTGACTGAAGCCCCAGTGGGTCGTGGCAACCCGCCCCTCGAGCAACCCTGCTTCGGCCAGCATGAAGGCCCCGGTGCAGTTACTGGCCACCCGCACCTGACCGGAACCGACAGCCCGGAACCGGCCCAGCCACTCAATCAGCTCGTCATTGCTCGCCAACACCGCCTCGATCGGGCCGCCAATGGTCGGAATGACCACCAGATCGTCCGGTTCCGCGCCGGCGGCCAACTCATTCCAGGCGCCATCCGCCTGAATAGTCAGCCCGTTGATGCACCGGCACGGCACACCATCCCTGGTCAGCAGCCGGGTGGCAAATTGTGGCGATGGCGTCTCATTGTTGATCCGAGCCCAGGTCACCCCGGCCAGCCGGAAAAGATCAATGATGCCGGTAATGGCACTGGCCAGTGCCCCATCAAAGCCAATTACAGAAACAGAGCGCATATCTACTCCAAAGTAGGTCTTAAGCGGGGAAGTTCCTCCCAGGACTGTCTGCAGCAGGGATGCTGCAGCCAAGCCTACAGGGACGTATTCACGGCGTGTCCTGGGAGGAACTTCCCCGCTTAAGACCGGGCGCCGGACTCCTGCGCAAAGTCGGTGTTCTATGTTGGTGGCAATATTGACCATAATTGTGTCATAAACGCCGGTTTCCTGGAAAAACCAGTTATGAGAGGCTGTTGATAACAAACAGGAGACCCAGCATGACCGACACCCTGATCGACCGCCGCGACCTGGCGTTCCAACTCTACGAAGTGCTCGATACCGAGACCCTCACAACCCGCGAACGCTTCAGCGAACACAACCGTGACACCTTCGATGCCGTCATCGAAACCGCCGACAAAATGGCCCGGGAAAAATTTGCCACCCACAACAGCGCCGCTGACAAAGATGAGCCAAAGTTTGTAAACGGCCAGGTGGACATGCTGCCCCAGGTAAAAGAAGCCTTCGACGCCTACGCCCAGGCGGGCTTTATCGCCGGACGCTACGACTACGAGCTTGGCGGCATGCAGCTGCCGGAATCCGTCATGGCCGCCTGCAATGGCTTTTTTACGGCCGCCAACCCCGGCACCGCGGGTTACCCGTTCCTGACCACCGCCGCTGCCAACCTGATCCGCGTCTTCGGCAACGACCAGCAGAAACGCACGTACCTGCCGAACATGCTCAGCGGCCGCTTCAGCGGCACCATGGCGCTCACAGAGCCCCACGCCGGCTCCAGCCTGGCGGAAATCCGCACCTCCGCCACCCCCACAGACGACGGCCACTACCTGATCAAAGGCGCCAAAATCTACATCTCCGGTGGCGAACAGAGCATCACCGACAACATCGTTCACATGGTGCTGGCCAAGATCAAAGGCGCACCGGCGGGCGTGAAAGGCATTTCCCTGTTCATCGTGCCGAAGTTCCTGATGGACGAAAACGGCAACCCCGCCGAACGCAACGGCGTCAGCCTCGCCGGCCTGATCCATAAACTGGGTTACCGCGGCACCACCTCAACAGCGCTGAGCTTTGGCGACGACGCCCCCTGCCACGGCTACCTGGTGGGCGAGCCGCACCAGGGCCTGAAATACATGTTCCAGATGATGAACGAAGCCCGCCTGGGCGTAGGTTTTGGTGCTGCGGTCATTGGCTACCGGGGCTACATGCACAGCCTGGAATACGCCAAAGACCGCCTGCAGGGCCGCAAGGCCAGCGAAAAGAACCCGGAAAGCCCTCAGGTGCCGATCATCGAGCACGCCGACGTGCGGCGCATGCTGCTTGCGCAGAAGGCTTACAGCGAGGGCGGCCTGGCCCTGTGCCTTTACGGCGCCCGGCTGATGGACGACCAGCATACCCACCCGGACGAACAGAAACGCCTGGAAGCCGGCAAGCTACTGGACCTGCTCACCCCGGTGATCAAAGCCTGGCCGTCTGAATACGGCCCCAGGGCCAACGATCTGGCGATCCAGGTGTACGGCGGTGCCGGCTATACCCGCGAGTACCCGGTGGAGCAGTGCTGGCGCGACAACCGCCTGAATCCCATCCACGAAGGCACCAACGGCATCCAGGCCCTGGACCTGCTCGGCCGCAAGATCTGGCAGGACCAGAGCCACGGCCTGCAACTGCTGATGCAGGAAATGCAGGTGGATCTGCAGGCAGCCACCACCGACCGCTGCCAGCAATGGGCCCTGTCCCTGAGCGAAACCCTGCAGCAGGCGGTGAAGGTCACCCAGAGCCTGGGCAAATCACTGATGGAAGGCGATCCGGACCGTACCCTGGCCAACGCCTCCTGCTACCTGCATCTGTTCGGCCACATCATGGTGGCCTGGATGTGGCTGCGCCAGGCTAATGCGGCCGCCAAGGCCCTGGCTTCGGCCAATACCGACGACGAGCGCAACTTCTACCAGGGCAAGCTGCAGGCTGCCCAGTACTTCTTCCACTGGGAACTGCCCACCGTAGCCCAGGACCTGGTACTGCTGCGCAACCAGGACGACACCTGCCTGAATATGAAGGCAGAGTGGTTCTGACTCCGGGTTTCCCTTTGTCTTAGCCTGACAGCTTGGGGGAAGCACAATTGGCCGGGTGGCCTTTCAGGGACACGCTACAAGCACGTCCCTGTGCGCTCGGCTGTGGCCATCCATGGCCACAGACGGTCCCTGAAAGGCCACCCGTCCAATCGCGCCCGAACCTAGTGCTGCACTTACAGGCGGGATGATCCGGCAAGGCAGGAGAACGCATTTTCAGTTTTGGATATTTCACTGAATGCCCGGGCGTGGGCGACGGGGAGGTTGTTCCAGGACCGTTGAGGGCCAGGGATGGCCCGATCGAGCCTACAGGGACGTACTTGCGGCGTGTCCTGGAACAACCTCCCCGTTGACCATGCCTACGCCAGCACGAACAGGCTAGGGCCGAACCAAGAGGAAAGCACCAATGCCACTGGTCAAAGTAGAAAAAAAGGACCATATACTGCTGATCGGCCTGAACCGGCCGGAAAAAATGAACGCCATGAACCGCGAGATGTACCACCAGATCGCGGCGGCCTATTACCAGCTGGAGAACGATCCGGAACTGCGAGTTGGATTGATGTACGCCGAGGGCGACCACTTTACCAGCGGCCTGCAGCTGGACGACTGGGCTGGCGTATTCGCCAACGGCAAGGGCATCGAGCCGGGCGAGGGCGAGCTGGACCCGTTCCATATCACCGGCCCCGGCCTCAGCAAACCCGTGGTGTTCGCCGCCCAGGGCATCTGTTTCACCTGCGGCGTGGAAATGATGCTCAATACCGACGTTCGAGTGGCCTCCAAAGGTACTCGCTTCGCGCAGCTTGAAGTCAAACGCGGCATCTTCGCCTGCGGCGGCGCCACCATTCGTCTGCAGCGGGAAATCGGCTGGGGCAATGCCCAGCGCTACCTCCTGACCGGCGACGAATGGACCGCCGACCAGGCCTACCAGTGGGGCCTGATTCAGGAACTGGTGGAACCTGGCGAGCAGTTCAACGTGGCCATGGAAATTGCCCGGAAAATCGCGAAGGCCGCGCCTCTGGGCGTTCAAGGCAGCCTGAACTCCTCGAAAATTGCAGTCAGCGAAGGTCAGGAAGCCGCCAAACGGCGCCTGTTCCCGGACTTGCAGCCGGTGATGGCCAGCGAGGATGTCAAAGAAGGAATCCAGTCGTTTCTGGAAAGAAGAGCCGCGGAGTTTAAGGGGAGGTGAACGACCTGCCAGCTTGTCGGAAAATCTTTCTGATTCTCTCTGGTGGCTAGGTGCAATACCGACTATTGCTGCATAACTTCGGGCAGCCGACCGGGATCGCCTTCCGGGAGTGTGAGCAGCAGGGATGCTGCGATCAAGCCCCCACGGATGGGTTCACGGCGTCTCCCGGAAGGCGATCCCGGTTGGCTGCTGGCCCCGAGCTCGAGGGCTGGGGCCAGAACTGGCAAGCGAGTGCTGGTCATCAGGCCGCCGCGGACTTCCCGGATTCGCGCCGAACCTTCGCCTCGGCGGCCACCTCCGCCGCATAATCCGCATACTTGGCCATCAACTCCTCCCTGCGATCCGGATCCCAGTTGATCTTGCTCAGATCGCCCTCGTAGTGGTCAATCACCCGCTTGTCCATGGTCTCGTACCACCACTGCGGCAGATAGGCCGGCAACAGCATCGACGCGTAGCCGCCGGGCAGCTGCGGCGCCTTCTCGAAGTGGCGCAGAGCCTGGTAGCTGCGTTGTGGATGAGCGTGATGGTCTGAATGCCGCTGCAGCTGATACAGGAACAGGTTGGTCACCACGTGATTGCTGTTCCAGCTGTGCTCCGGTTTTGTTCGCTCGTATTTGCCGTTCTCGTCCTTCTGGCGCAGCAGCCCGTAATGCTCGATGTAGTTCACGCTCTCCAGCAGACTGGCCCCATAAACCGCCTGTGCCGCCAGGAAGGGCACTGCCCGCGGGCCGCACACCAGAGTGGTGGCGCCGAAGAACCCGGCGCTCATGGCCCAGCCCTGCAACAGCTCATTATCCAGGCTCCAGAAGCCCTTGCCCTTCCGGGCCAGCCGAGCCTTTTCAATCTTGATGGAGGATTTGATGCCGCCCAGCACCGTGCGCGGCAGGAACTTCCAGAAACTCTCGCCCATACGGCTGCTGGCCGGGTCCTCGGGGGTGGCGACGCGTTTGTGGTGGCCGAAGTTGTGCTCCACCACAAAATGGGTGTAGCCGGTGGGTGCCAGGGCTGCCATGGCCAGCAGCTTGTTCAGCTTGTTGGACTTGTGGCCCAGTTCGTGAGCGGTGTTGATGCCTACGCCATTGATCGCGCCCACTGTCAGGGTCAGGCCAATCTTGTCCTCCAGGGGCGTGCTCTTGCGGCTGGCCAGCCAGGCGCCCATGAACGTCATCACGTACTGGGTGGGGATGAAGGCTTTCACAATCCGGTCGTAGTATTTGTCCTGCTCCAACGTCTTTACCGCCGACTCGGGCGGGTTGCTTTTGTCCTCGCCGATGGCGCGGTCCAGGGCCGGAATGATGCCGTGCACAAGGGCAGGGCCGGTCCAGGCGAGGGCCTTCAGTTTTTTGGGGGCCAGCGCGTAACCGGTCAGGGCGGCCAGGCCGATACCGGGCAGGGCCGGGCCGAGCAGCCACATATACCGCTTGGGGTCTTTCCAGGCGGGTGATTCCGTTGTCTGTTCCGGGGTTGGCATCACCTTGTGCGATTCCAGATTGTCACGGGTTTTGGCGTTCATGGTTCTCTCCCATCAGGTAGGCGTTCTTGAAATTTATGTCGGACAATCTGGCAATGCAACAACCGGCGATAGCGAGTCGGCAGCTTGGCACAAAATGACAATGGTGGCCGAGGAGGGTGGTTTGCGGTTTGGTTTTTGGCGAAAACGGGTTTTCTGGACCAGACTCAAAACAAAACAAGAACCAGGGAAGAACCCGCAATGTCTCGAGTTTCCTCCGCTACAGCCTCATGTTCCGCCAGGGCCATGCTGGTCGAGTACCTGACCTCGGGACGGCTCGCCGAAGTGGTTTACCGCGATGGTGCCGGGCAGGTCTGCCAGGTGCACGACGTGATCCGTGACTTTTGCAGCCGTGCCGGCAAGGATTTTCTGTTGCTGGGGCGGGGGGTGATGTTGCCCTTCGACCACGTGATTACCATCGACGGCCAACTGCTGGCCGATGGCGTGCCTTAGTCTTAGGCAGCCGGCTAACCAAAGGGTAATCGCCCCGTAATTGCTTTCCTTTGTAGCCCGGCCGTACCCTGACCCGCGTTGTAAACACTGACCAACAGAGGGAAATGGTATGAACAGGCTCGCATTGAGTACGCTTTTGATGGTTCTGACGCTGGGGCTTGCCGCATGCAGCTCGGAGGACAACGAAGGTGTGGACGTTGAACAGGCGGCGGACAACGCTGGCGACATGATGGACGACGCGGCGGATTCCGCGGAAGAAACCATGGAGGAAGCAACCGGCCAGGATGAAAGCGCCATGGGCGAACTCCAGGAGGGTGCGAAAGAAGCCGGTGAGGCCATGGGCGAGGCGGCTGAAGAAACCGGCGATGCCATGGAAGAAGGCTACGAGGAAGCCACCCAGCAGTAAGGGCTGTCCGCCCCGCCCGGGCAGTTCGGGCGGGGCGACCCGGGCGCCGATCATTCTGTAAAGGAATGTTAACGGTTTTGTCTTTTTAACGTCTGCTATCTGTCACATTGCTCGCCGACACTGGCCTCTCAACAACACAGACCCGCTGTTTTGAGAGAGGCGAATCCATGGCCAAGCATCACCTTGATTCCAACTATCTGGACCCGAACTACGAGCCGGTAGTCAACCATTCCGGCAACCTTCCGTTCCGTGAAATTCTGGCAGCCCGCATGCAACGTCGCACCGTGATGAAGGGCAGCGTGGGTGCCGCCCTGGCAAGCGTCATGGGTGTTGGCCTGGCTGGCTGCGGCAGTGACAGCAACGGTGGAGGCACCACCACCGGCAACGTCTCCAGCACCCAGCTTGGCTTCAAGGCGGTGCCTACGTCCACCGCCAATGAAGTGGTGGTTCCCGAGGGTTACTCCGCGCAGGCCTTCCTGCCCTGGGGCACACCGATTACCGGCTCCTACCCGGCCTACAAGCCAGACGGCACTAACACCGGCGCCGAGCAGGAACAGCAGATGGGCATGCACCACGATGGCGTGCACTTTTTCCCGATTGACCTGAAGGCCGGCGGCAACAGCTCCAGCGAAGGCCTGCTGGTGATGAACCACGAGTACATCAATCAGAGTGCCTTGCATCCCACAGGCGCTACCTACGTGGCTGGCGAACGCCCTGCAGACGAAGTGCGCAAGGAAATCGCAGCTCACGGCGTGTCGGTGGTGCACATCAAACGCGATACCGAAGGTACCTGGGACATCGTCTTCGGCAGCCCGTTCAACCGTCGCATCACCGGTAACACCGAAATGGACATTCGCGGTCCGGCCCGCGGGTACAGCAAGCTGGTGACCAAATACAGCCCGGACGCCACCGAAACCCGGGGCACCCTGAACAACTGCGCCATGGGCCCGACGCCCTGGGGCACCTACCTGGCGGCGGAAGAAAACTGGCACGGTTACTTCGCGAACAGCGATGCCAACCAGCCCCGGGAGCAGCTCCGCCACGGTGTGGGTAGTTCAAGCCGATACGATTGGGAACTGGCCGACAGCGGCGCCGATCAGTACATCCGCTTCAACGTAACACCGGGCACGGGTACGGCAACAGACGACTACCGCAATGAAGCCAACACATACGGCTACATGGTGGAAATCGACCCCTTCACACCGGAGAGCAAGCCCCAGAAGCGCACCGCCCTGGGCCGCTTTGGCCACGAGGGCGTGATCTTTGCACCGGTGACCGAGGGTGAGCCGGTAGTCTGCTACTCAGGCGATGATTCCCGCTTTGAATACATCTACAAGTTTGTCTCCTCAAAGCCCTACTACGCGGCCACCGCCGGCGGTTACCTGCTGGACGACGGCACCCTGTACGTCGCTCGGTTCAACGACGACGGCACCGGCGACTGGCTGCCTCTGGACTTGAATGATGCCGACTTCAAGGCCAAGGTAGACGCCGCTGTTGGCACGACCGTCAGCGACATTTTCTTCGATGGCTTCGAGAACCAGGCCGACGTTCTGGTAAACACCCGTCTGGCGGCCGACATTGCCGGCGCCACGCCCATGGATCGCCCCGAGTGGGGCGCCGTGGATCCCAACTCCGGCCAGGTCTATTTCACCCTGACCAACAACAGTCAGCGTACTGAGGCCCAGGTTAACGCCGCCAACCCGAACGCTGAGAACCGGACCGGTCACATCATTCGCTGGAGCGAAAACGGCGATGATTTCACGGCCACCGGCTTCGATTGGGACATCTTCGTGTTTGCCGGTGAGCAGGGCACGGAAACCGTGGTGGATGACGAGGTGATCGTGTCGCTGACCGACGACAACATTTTCAACAGCCCGGATGGCCTCTGGTTTGACTACAACGGCCGTCTCTGGATCCAGACCGACGGCTCCGATGCCGCGCCTTATCAGAACAACATGATGCTGGCGGCAAACCCCGAAACCCGCGAGATCAAGCGTTTCTTCGTTGGGCCCGTGGGCTGCGAGGTCACCGGTGTAACGTCCACCCCGGATGTGAAAACCATGTTCGTCAACATCCAGCACCCGGATGGTAACTGGCCGGACGCCAGCCAATCCCGTCCCCGTGATGCCACCGTGATCGTTACCCGCGACGACGGCGACGTTGTCGGCGCCTGATTCCGGGCAGTCCCGCGGCAACTGACAGACCGCAAACCTGGCGCTTCTGGTTACAGAGTGCGTCGGGTTTGCGGTTTTTTGTTTCAGGAATACCTTTCCCTGCCGATACCTGTGTTAAATACACTAAAGTATGAGTTATTAACTCACATCAATTCTTTAGTCTCCGCGATGGCCTTAAATAAAAGATGCTTATAAAAGCAATTATAAATAAGAGGTTACTATGGGGTTGTTGGATCGTAGGTCGATTCTTTGGGGGGTGGCGATTGCGATTGTCGTGGCGGTCGCCTGTACAGTGGGGGCGCCCATGGTAGGTCTGGAACCGGTATCGGTGTTGATCGGCCTGCTGGTGGGACTGGCCGTGGCAGCAGGATTCCTGATTGTCCGTGTTCTGGAACCGACGGAGCGGGGCCTTCAGGCCCTTAACGACGGCTCACTGGCGGAAAATCATCCGCTGCACGATCGGTGCGCCCAATTGCTGGCAGATGCCAGGGCCGGTCGGGCGCTGGTGGAAACCCTGGCCGGCAGCGCCGATCGAAACGCTATTTCCGCGGCCCAGGTGTCGTTTGCAGCGGATCAGCTCAAGCTGCGGCTGGATCGGCAGGTGGAGGAAACCGCCCAGATGGCCGATTACGCCGGCCAGATCACTGAAACGGTACGGGAGTCCTCGGAGCAGGCCGCCGATGCAGCCACCATGGCCCTGCAGAACAAACAGGTGAGTACCGAAGGTCACGATGCGCTGATGTCGGCCATCAGCAGTGTGCGCGCCGTGCACGAGCAGTCTGGTGAGAATCTGCGACTGATCCAGGAACTGAATGAAAAATCCAACCGGATTCAGGGTGTAACCACCACCATCCAGGGCATCGCCGAACAGACCAATCTGCTGGCGTTGAACGCCGCCATTGAGGCCGCTCGTGCCGGTGACCAGGGGCGGGGCTTTGCAGTGGTGGCGGACGAGGTTCGGCAACTGGCGGGGCGCACCGCCCAGGCCACTGGCGAGGTGGCCGAAACCCTCGAGGAAATCCGCTCCGATACCACGTTGATTGTTTCCCGGATCGAGGAACTGGCCCAGAGCATCGAGCAGGGACTGGCCTCGGTGGAGAGCGTGGGTGGTCGCCTAGAGCAGATCAGCGAGCAGTCTGACCGGGTGCAGCAACAGGTCGCCCGCATTGCCGAAATCGACCAGAACAACGAGCAGAGTCTGGCCCAGGTGTTTTCAGCCATCGAGACCGTGCGTGACCAGATTTCGGAAAGCGACACCAGCGTGTCGGCGCTGGCAGAGCAGGCGGCAACGCTGATGGAACTGGCGGAAAAAGCCAACGCCTCGTTTGCGCTGAACAGTGACGCCAGCTATCACCGAATTTTTTACGATCACGCCCGCACGGGCGCCGAGCAGATCGGCCAGCTGTTCGAGCAGGCGATTCGGGACGGCAAGCTCTCCGAGAGTGCGCTGTTCGACAGGGAGCGCAAGCCGATTGCCAACACCCAGCCGCAGAAATACGCGAGCAGTTTCGATCAGTTTACCGACCAGTACCTGCCGGCGGTGCAGGAGCAGGTCAAGAATGCCCACGAGGCAATCGTGTTTGCCATTGCCTGCGCACCCGACGGCTATGTTCCCACGCACAACCGGGATTTTGCCCACGCGCCCACCGGCAACCCGGAGGTGGATCTGGTGAAGAGTCGCAGCAAGCGACTGTTCAACGACCGCACCGGGATTCGCTGTGGTACTCACAAGGAAACCATGTTGCTGCAGACCTACCGCAGAGACACCGGTGAGATCATGCACGATCTGTCAGTGCCCATCTTTGTGAACGGCAAGCACTGGGGCGGGTTCCGCCTGGGGTATCGTCCGGACAATCACTGACGCGCCCGTAACTCCGGTTCGCCAGGGCTATGGTAGACTTTCTGTGACTGTTACAGAGGAGCTATGCCTTGACTGAACCGGAGTACATTCCCGCCGATTCGGACCCGACGTCCCGCCGTGCAGACCCGGCTCGGAACCTGGCCGTTGTCGTCTACATCCTCCAGGCCCTGTCATTCTTCCTGGGCGGCGTGACCGGCCTGGTTGGCGTGATCATCAACTACGTCAAGCTCGACGACGTTCGCAACACCTGGGTCGAGCGGCATTTCCGCTGGCAAATCCGGACCTTCTGGATCGGTCTGTTGTGGACCGTCATCGGCATTGTAACCACGCCGCTGATTATTGGCTGGTTTATTCTGCTCGGCATCTCGATCTGGATTATCTACCGCATCGTCAAAGGGGCGCTGGCCCTGAATGATGGCAAGGCGCCTTCCTGATTTGGGGCCATCCCGTCCTGCGCTAACCTCTCTCGCCTCTCGGGTGCCCATGGCACCTCGGGGTGGTGTTAACGGTGCACAGTGAGGCTGAGTGGAACAGTTCAAGGTAGAAAGAGGCCGTCGGCCTTGTAAAACCCTGTCAAAAGTCATCTTGGCCTCTTATGACAGCTGCCCACGCCTGCTCTCCTGTCTTTTTTCTGTCGGTTTGTAACTCTCTGTAAACCCGAAAATTTTCCAAGGCGACCCTGAGGGTGGCCCGCTTCTCTGATCAATCTGACATTACTACCATGTAATTCAGGCCATCGTGCCCCTCCGGACTCTTCCCTGACTATCGCGAACACGTCCTGTCGAGACGTGGAAAAAGAATAGAAAGGGGCAAAAGGGAATGAACTACAAAACAAGATGGCCAAAGACCTTATTACTTTCCTGCCTGGTCGGAGGGTACGGTTTGACAGGCTTGGCGGGTAGCGCCGCAGCCGAGACCCGGCAGGCACGCAGCGACCTCTCGCTCATGGGCGTTTACATCGAGCCCGATAGCCAGCGCACCGACAAGTACGGCACGGCCTTCCGCGCCACCTACGGCAAGCGGCTGAGCGAGTCCTGGTGGCTGGAGCCGACACTGTTTTCCGGTGTGATCGAGGCAGGCCGCACCGGTCTGACCGACTACTACCAGCAGGGCGCCGGCGTCGACTTCAGTTATCGCTTACCCGGCGAGCGAACCTTCACACCCTTCGGCCTGATCGGGGCGGGTGTTTCCCGTAACGATGTGGCCAACCATTCTGACAGTGAATTCGGAGGCTACGGCAACCTGGGCCTTGGTGTGCTGACATCGGCCGTAACAGATTCCGGTCTGAGACTGCGCGCGGAAGTGCGCTACGTGTACGACACCTTCGACGACGGTCTCTCAGACGTTCACCTCGCTGCCGGCATCACGCTGCCCATCGGCATCACTCGTCCGCAAGTAGTGGAAAAGATCCGGTACATCGAGAAACCGGTGGTGGTTGAAAAAGAGAAGCTGGTGGGAATGGCGGATTCCGATGCCGACGGCGTTGTCGATGGCGTCGACCAGTGTCCGAACACCCTGGAGGGGCTCCAGGTCAACGCCGTTGGCTGTGTCGAAACCGATCGGGAGCAAAGCGTGGTGCTGTCGGGAGTTTCCTTCGAATTCAATTCCGACCGTCTGACTGCCAATGCCAAGGACATTCTCGCCAAAACCGCGGATGCCCTGCGTGGCCAACCGGACCTCCGTGTCGAGCTCGCCGGCCACACCGACAGTGTCGGCTCTGCCACCTACAACCAGCAGCTTTCGCAGAAGCGCGCCGATGCCGTCCGGAACCACCTGATTGATTCCGGGATAGCACCAGAGCGGCTGGTTGCAAACGGGTATGGCGAGTCCAGGCCTGTTAGGAGCAACAGCTCGGAAGAGGGAAGGGAACGCAATCGTCGCGTTGAATTCAACGTGATCCAGGATTCAGAAGCGGAGTAATCGCCATGGAAACCAAAACAATGAAAACAATGATGTTAGTGGTCTTTATTGCATTGCTGGGTCTGGCCGGGTGTCGCTCTGACAGCGCCCTGGTCACGGAAGCCTTCGGGCCCGCAAACCCGTTGTTTGACCAGGACGGGGACGGTATCCCGGATAATGAGGATTCCTGCCCGACGGTCACCAATTCGGGCAACGACGCTGATGCCGATGGCATAGACGACGCCTGCGACAAGTCGGTTGGCGGCTCCTCCGATATCGATGGTGATGGTGTGCTGAACGGTTCGGATAACTGTCCAACCATCGCCAACCCGAGCCAGCGAAACAGGGATGCCGATCTGACCGGTGACGCCTGTGACACCGACGCCGACGGCGACGGAGTCGCTGACAAGGTGGCCAATAGTGATGGCTCGTTCTCGGTGAAGAGCGTTGCCAGCGGCGGAGACAACTGCCCGCTCGTGCCCAATGATGGCCAGGCCGATTTTGACAATGACCAGGTGGGCAATGCCTGCGACACCGATGCGGACGGCGACGGTTTCGATGATAAAACCGCCAACGGCGACGGCGCCTTTGAGTCGCTTGCAGCTGCCGATGGCGGCGACAACTGCCCGCTGTTTGCCAACCCGGACCAGGCCGACGCCGATGGCAACGGCGTGGGCGATGCCTGCGAAACCGATTCAGACGGTGACGGACTGCCCGATGGCGCCGATAATTGCCCGAGCATCGCCAACCCGGGTCAGGAAGATCTGGACGGCGACGGTGAGGGCAACGCCTGTGACGCCGACACCGACGGCGATGGTATTGCCGATGACAATGCCCTGGGCCAGCCCCTGGATAACTGCCCGCTGGTGGTGAATCCGGACCAGGCGGATACCGATGGCGACGGCATTGGCGACGCCTGCGATCTGGTGAACGACAATGAATACGCGTGCGGTGTGGAGGGCCAGCCATTCACGCCCATGCTGGCCAGCGATACCGATATCAAGGCTGAAGCCTCGAAAGACTTGTCCGGTTGCCTCCTGGGCCTGGGATTGATTTGCGACGTGCAGGAGCCGGCGAATGTGGTGGATGGTGACCTCACAAACACCGCCACTCTGCAGAACACCGATCTGCTCGGAACCTCAACCAGCCGGCTTAAAGTGGCCGCCACAACCGGCTTTGCCTACCCTGGCGCCAATGCTCTGGGCATTGCCTTCAATGAGAGTCCGCAGGTGTTGCAGGCAGATCTGCTCGGTGGCGACCTGATTGTGAGAACCAGCCTTAACGGTGTTATCCAGGAGGAAAGTACCGGTGAGGGGCTGCTGGATCTGGATTTGCTGGGGGCGTCCGGTGTGCTGGGTGGTACCTCAACCAGCTTCCTGGTGTTTCAGACCGAGAAGCGCTTCGATTCGGTGGTTATCGAGTTTGCGCCCTCGCTCCTGTCGCTCCTCAACGAGGTAAACGTGCAGGCAGTGTGTGCCAGCAAGACGGACCTGGCGGTTGACTGACGCATAACCGGCTGTCACCTCAACCGCAAACGACACAGGGCCGCATCCGCGGCCCTGTGTCGTTCAGGACAAATCAAAGGTAGCTGACGTAGGTGAGCGCGGAGACGCCCAGAAGACAGAACAGGGAGGCGAGCATCAGCTTCATGCCGGGCGGCAGCAGTGCGACGTCTTCGGCATTACCCCTCTGACTGGTGGGCCGCAGGCCGTTCATGAGGCCACCGCCATCGACAGGCCCAGTTCTTTTGCTTCCAGGCAGTCGCAACAGTTGGATCGCTGGCAGGTCTCGGCATCGTGTATGTGCATCCGGGCAGTTGCCGGACCTGTTCGTGGGTTCAGCCCGCGATAGAGCCTGATGTGTCTCTGCAGGGCGTGGGCCGCCTCCTGCCTGGAGGCGAAAGGTCCCAGATCCATCTGTTCCCGGGTTTTGACGTACCATCCAAGTACCGTTCGTACCAGACGACCTTCCTGCTGTTTCGCGACTGCTCTGGTTTCTGCACGCATGGATCTGCCCTTGATAAAGAAACGACCGTTCAGTGGACACGTCCCTGTGAACTGCTGCAAAGCATCCTTACCGGTAGCAACGGAAAAGCTGGCTAAAAGGTTCCTTCTTTTTCGAAGAAAACCGTTTTTTGCAGGTGTTGCCTGTTTTACCGATAGTTCGGCGTATCAGATCAGTCGCCGGTCACCTCTTTAAGGCGGATGGCGCTGAACACTCCGGCAAGCCCCATGAGCCCCAGAACCAGTATGACAGCCACCTCGGAAACCAATGAGACAAGCGCGGTGAGGCCGCCGGTGGCCAGCAGGAGAAACCCGATCACCGTGTTGCTCACCGCCGTGTAGTCTGTGCGCTTGTTGCCGCCGGCCATGTCCACCAGATAGGTTTTTCGACCGAGTCGCACACCGGCATGGGCAACGCTGAGTACAAAGAAGGCGATCGGGTAGAACCACACGCTGCCAATGTCTGGGCCAGTGATCAGGGCGACTGTGGCCACCAGCAGGCACACCCCGCTGGACATGGCCGCACCGCGTATCATCACCCGTCGGGAAGAGGTGTCGGCCGCCCAGCCCCAGAAACTGGCGCTGAGCGAACTGGCAAGGCTGCTGGCCAACAGGAACACGCCGAGCATCCAGCCGATGTCCGTTTCCTGCTGGGCGAGTACCACAAAGTAGGGAGCGGCCAGCGCCGAGCACAGCAGCAGCGCACGGGTGATCACGAAGTTGCGGAACGGTACATCATCCCGCAGTAATGACAGGCTGCGAAACGCTTCGGTAATGGCATTGCCACCGCCGCCGGTCTCGCCGTTGTACTCCTCCACATTGGCGAACAGAATACCGGCGATTACCCACAGTGCGGCCGCCAGAAGCAGGAGCAGGGTGTAGAAGGCAACGCTCGGGTCGCCCCGCTCCCAGAAGAGAAGGGCCGTGAGCACCACCGTGGCGCTGCCGCCGATGGTTGAGGCCAGGCCCGAAAGCCGGCCGCGCCGGGTCTTTGGAATGCACTTGCCCTGCACGTCTTTCATGGATACCGAACAGAAGCCCCGTGCCAGGGAAAACAGCACCAGCGAGGCGATAATGCCGTAGCCGGCCGGGTAGCCTTCCAGAAACCAGACGCTTGCAGCCATGCCCACAACGCTGATGGCCTGGCCGAAGCTGCCCAGTGTCCAGAACCACTTGCGCACGGCCTTCCGGCGTACCCATGCTGCAATCACCATCTGCGGCACCAGCGATCCGGATTCCCGGATCGGAACCAGCCAGGCCACCAGGGCTGGTGCTCCGATGGCGCTCATCAACCAGGCCAGCACGGTTTTCGGGCTGATCAGCAGGTCGCCCAGTTTGGTCAGCACGTTGCTCGCGAGGATCAGGAAAAAATTGCGCGGCACCTCCCGGCAGGCCTCCTCCGGGATGTCCTTGCACACGCGCGCGTCCTCCTCGTTGGCGATGAGGCTGTATAAGCGGTCGATGGTTTCCTTTTTTGCTTCGTTTGCTGCCGGCAAGCCCGGGTCCTCCAGTGAAAAATCCGCAAGAATACCAATGCGAAAGGGAAACCTTAAATGCAGCTTACGTGGCGTCGTCCGGATTGGACCAGAGCAGCACCGTTGTCAGCTGCCGAGTGGCGGCGATCGAACGAGCCCCTTGCCCCGCGCAGGGTAGATCGGGCCTAATACCCGGGCAATCAGGGAGTACGCCATGCTGAGTTACCTTCACGGCTTCCACGCCGGAAACTTTGCCGATGTCCAGAAACACGGGGCCCTGAGTCTGGTCCTTGCGATGATGCAGTCAAAAGCCTCCGGGATTGCCTGCTTTGATACCCACGCCGGCAGTGCCCTGTACGACCTGCACAGTGAGCGGGCACGGAAGACTGCCGAGGCAGACTCGGGTATCCAGAGAGTGTGGCAGGCCCGCGCGAGCCTGAAATCACCGGACTGGCAGCCGTTGCTGGACATCCTGGCCCAGTGTAACCCGGGCCAGGACGGGCTGGTGAACTACCCTGGCTCTCCGGCCTGGTTCCGGCAATGTCTGCGTCCCCAGGACGACCTGACCGCGTTTGAGTTGCATCCCGCCGAAGGCGAGCATCTCGCCCGCTGGGCGGACTCCGGGCGTCTCAGGGTGATCCGCCAGGATGGGCTCGCGGGTCTGCTGCGGCACCTGCCGCCAAGACAGCCTCGCTTGCTGGTGCTGATCGATCCTTCCTATGAGGTCAAGACCGAGTACCAGGAAGTGGCAAGGACCCTGGAGAAAGCCTGGCAGAAGTGTCGCCATGGCGTGTACCTGATCTGGTACCCGATCCTGGCCAGTGGTGCCCACGAGGCACTGACGTCGGCCGTGAAGACCGGCGGCGTGCGCAAGGTCCTGACATCCGAGGTCCGCCTGCGCAAGCCGCCGGAGCGGGGCATGACAGGCTCCGGCCTGCTGGTTGTCAATCCGCCCTGGGGCTTTGACACTCGCTTCACTGCCATGCTCAATGAAGTGGCCGGGGAGCAGGTGCTGAATCTTTCCCATCACATGGACTGGCTGGTACCGGAATAGGAGGCCGATATGAAAAATCAGAAACAGGCCATGCTCTATGGCCTTGGTACGGTGTTGCTGTGGTCCACGGTCGCCACTGCCTTCAAACTGGCCCTGAGGGACCTGGCTCCGGTGCAGATGCTGTTGATTGCCGTGGCGGCCTCCGTCCTGGTCATGGCCATTATCCTGATGCTGCAGGGGCGTTGGCATCTGGTGTTCTCCCTGAGCCGACAGCAATATGTCCAATCCATCGGCATGGGCCTGATCAATCCCTGCCTCTACTATTTTTTCCTGTTTGGCGCCTTTGACCGGTTGCCGGCCCAGGAGGCGCAACCGCTCAACTATACCTGGGCCCTGGTGCTGGCCTATCTGTCCGTGCCCTTTCTGGGGCAGCGGTTGCGGAGGCTCGATATCATCGCGGGGCTTGTGTGCTATGCCGGTGTGGTGGTGATTGCCACCCGCGGCGCGGTTACGTCGCTGAGCTTCGAAGACCCCATCGGGGTTTCCCTGGCACTGGGCAGCACGGTCATCTGGGCTTCCTACTGGATCATTGCCACCCGCGACACCCGGGACCCTGTGGTGGGTCTGTTCCTGAATTTCCTGTTTGGCCTGCCGGTGATTGCGGTGATCTGCTGGTGGACCGAGGGCCTGGACTTTGCACTCGGGACCTCTCTGGCGGCAGCGCTTTACGTGGGGGTGTTCGAGATGGGCATTGCCTTTGTGCTCTGGTCCTACGCCATGAAAAAGGCGGAAAACACCTCCAAAGTCAGCAACCTGATTTTTATCTCGCCTTTCCTGTCGCTGGTGTTTATCTATTTCATCCTGGGCGAGCACATCCTTTATTCCACGTATATCGGGCTGGTGTTGATCATGGCCGGGTTGTGGCTGCAGCAGCGCAGGGTCAAGGCCCGGGAAGAGGCGTTGGTCGATGGCGGGTGAGTGGTTTGTTTACATGGTGCGGACCGCCCAGGGCGCGCTCTACACCGGTATCACCACGGATGTCGAACGGCGGTTCGATGAGCACCAGGCCGGCGCCCCCAAGGGCGCCCGCAGTCTGCGGGGCAAAGGCCCGTTGGAGCTGGTGTTCAGGGCACAAGCCGGCGACCGGAGCCGGGCGTCCCGGCTGGAGTGGCAGATCAAACAGTGGCCGAGGGCGCGCAAGGAGGCCCTGGCCAGGGGCGAATTCAGTCTGCCAGATGACGTCTGATGTGCTCGCCGGCGCGGGACATGGCCGCGGTGGCCCGATCCAGTTGACCACTGTGCACCTGAAACACGTGCCACAGGCTGTTATACACCTCCAGCCGCACGTCCCCATCGGCCTCGGCAGCCATACGGGCGAGTCGCTCGGCGTCGTTCAGCAGGATTTCCTCGCTTCCGGCCTGGATCAGCATCGGTGGCAGGTCTCCCAGGTCCCCAAAGATTGGCGACACCAGTGGGTGGCTCAGAGGTGTGTCACCGGCATAGAGTCTGGCGGCCTTTGAGGTCCACGCCGCCTGCAGTACCGGTTCCCGCTCCGGTGCATAGAGATGCTCCTGGGTCAGGTCGACCCACGGCGAGAACACCGTCAGGGACGAGGGCAGCGGCTGCCCACGGTCACGCAGTCGCATGGCCAGGGCCAGAGCCAGGCCGCCACCGGCGGAATCCCCCGCCACGGCGATCTGCTCTGGCCCGAAACCCGCTTCAATTAATGCCAACCAGCAGGCCTCGGCATCGTCCAGTGCGGCGGGAAAAGGGTGCTCAGGCGCCAGTCGATAGTCCGGTGTCAGCACCGTGCAGCCACTGGTTTTGGCGAGATGGCCGGTAATGCCACGATGGGTTGCGGAGGAGCCGATAATGTAGCCGCCGCCGTGCAGGTAGAGTACGGCGCCCCGGTGGGCGGAACCAAAGGTTGTACGGGTGGCGGGTACCGTAGCCAGCGTGGTTTCCTCGAACCTGGCGCCACGGGGCGGGAACGAGCTGCGATAGGCCTGGCGGATTATTCTTCTCTGAACCGGCACCGGAATGGCCGGGTGGAGTATCGGCCGGACCAGGCGATTCATGGTCTGGCGCAGGGCCGTCTCCAGAAGCTGCTGCAACATCTGTGTCTTTACTCCGCTATGGGTTAGGATTGAAGGCCGAATTCAGGAACTCATTCATAACAGGCGTTTAACTCTACGTGTACTGGAAAACGGATACCATAGAAATACCGGATTGGGACAGACACTCACTCCTGGCACGGCTGGAGCCGTTCGATCCGGACCGTCCACGGGAGCTCAGCGCCGAAATGGTGGAATACTGCCGTTTCTATGGCCTCGACCTCTGGGTTGAGCACCCTGGTGTGAATTACCATCAGGGCTATGCCAAGGCTGGTGGCCATGAAGTGATGGTTCACTATTTCCGTCTTCCCGATTCGCAACCGGAACGGGGCACAGTGTTCATTCTCCACGGTTATTTTGACCACGTGGGGCTGTACAGTCAGCTGATTGATCGTTGCCTGGGGGCGGGCTTTGATGTGCTCGCCTACGACCAGCCGGGCCACGGACTGTCCAGTGGTACGCCAGCGGCCATTGGCAGCTTCCTGGAGTACCAGGCGGTGTTGGCGGATGTCATGGCCACCGTCCGGGGGCGCATTCGGGAGCCCTGGTTTGCGGTGGGCCAGAGCACCGGAGGCGCCATACTGATTGATTACCTGCTGTCGAACCAGCATAGCCAACAGACCTCGGACTTCCAGAAAGTGGTTTTGCTGGCGCCCCTGATCCGCCCCATGGGCTGGGTGAGCGCCAAAGTGCTGCACAGCATGATGCGGCCGTTTATTTCACGGTGGCGCCGTGTGTTCGCCGATAACAGCGGTAACACGCGGTTTCTTCGGTTTCTGCGGGAGCACGATCCGCTGCAGGCAAGGGCGGTTCATGTCGACTGGGTAACCGCTCTGCGCAAGTGGGTGCCGCACATCGAGTCGGCGCGGCCGGTAGATTTTCCGGTAACCGTTGTGCAGGGTGAAAAGGACCTGACGGTCGACTGGCAGCACAATCTGAGAATTATCCGGAATAAATTTTCCTCGGTGGAGGAACTGAGAATCCCCGACGGGCGTCATCATCTTGTAAATGAAGCCCAGGATTTGCAGGCAACCGTATTCAATACCATTATTGATACATTCATGAACCCGGCAAGCGACGCTGGCACCCAGGTTCAACGTCGTCCGGGAAGCACTAGGCACGGGAGAAAGCTGTGAAAAAGACAATACTTGCGTTTGCACTGGCAACGGTCGGTCTCGGCGGCTGTATGACCTACGACCCCTACACCGGCGAGGAGAAAACCTCGAACGCTACCAAAGGCAGCATCATCGGCGCTATCGGCGGTGCAGCCATTGGCGCCGCCACCTCCAGCAAGAGTGACCGGGGTAAGGGCGCGTTGATCGGCGCGGCCAGTGGCGCCGCAATCGGTGGTGGTATCGGCTACTACATGGACCGCCAGGAAGCCCAGTTGCGGCAGAAGCTCCAGGGTTCTGGCGTGCAGGTGGTCCGAAACGGCGACCAGATCGAGCTGATCATGCCGGGGAATATCACCTTCGACCTGAACCAGTCGTCCATCCAGCCGGGTTTTGTGGATACCCTGGAATCGGTGGCACTGGTGCTCAAGGAATTTGACAAGACCATCATCCAGATTGAGGGGCACACCGACAGCTCCGGCTCGGACAGCTACAACCAGCTCCTGAGCGAGCAGCGGGCGGCGTCGGTTCGGGATTTCCTGCTGAACCAGGGCATCGAACCCAAGCGTACGCGCGCCGTGGGCTATGGTGAGCGTTATCCGATCGCCTCCAATGAAACCGCTGCCGGCCGAGAGCAGAACCGTCGGGTAGAGCTGACCCTGGTGCCGATGCAGTAAAGCGGCGCTGTCAGGCACAAAAAAACCGGAGCCATGCTCCGGTTTTTTTGTGCCTGGCGACAGGCGGTATCAGAACAGAACGCGACAGCGAATCGTGCCTTTCACCTGACGCAGCTTTTCCAGTGCCAGCTCACCGTAGGCCTTGTCGACGTCCACCACCACATAGCCAATGTCTTCCTTGGTCTGCAGGTACTGGCCGCATACGTTGATGCCGTTTTCCGAGAACACCTGGTTGATCTCGGACATAACGCCCGGCACGTTCTCGTGGATGTGCAGCAAGCGGTGCTGGTTCGGGTGCGAGGGCAGGGCCACTTCCGGGAAGTTCACGGACGAGACCGAGGTGCCGTTGTCGCTGTACATGGCCAGCTTTTCCGCCACTTCGCGACCGATGTTTTCCTGGGCCTCAATGGTAGAACCGCCCACGTGCGGGGTGAGAATCACGTTGTCGAACTCGCGCAGCGGAGAGACGAACTCCTCGTCGTTGGACTTGGGCTCAACCGGGAACACGTCGATGGCAGCGCCCAGCAGCTTGCCGCTGCGCAGGGAGTCGGCCAGGGCGTCGATGTCCACCACGGTGCCCCGTGAGGCGTTCATCAGGATGCTGCCTGGCTTCATCTGAGCGAACTGCTCGGCCTTGAACATGTACTTGGTAGCCGGTGTTTCCGGCACATGCAGGCTCACCACATCGGCGATGTTCAGCAGTTCCTGCAGCGTGCCCACCTGGGTGGCGTTTCCAATAGGCAGCTTGGACACCACGTCGTAGAAGTACACGTCCATGCCCAGTCCTTCGGCCAGTACGCTGAACTGGGTGCCGATGTTGCCGTAGCCGATGATGCCCAGTTTCTTGCCGCGGATCTCGTAGCTGTCCTTGGCGGACTTCAGCCACTCGCCCCGATGGGCCTTGGCGTTCTTCTCGGGTACGCCACGCAGCAGCAGGATGGCCTGAGCCAGTACCAGTTCCGCCACCGAGCGGGTGTTGGAGAAAGGCGCGTTGAAGACGGCAATGCCACGGCGGGTGGCGGCCTGCAGGTCAACCTGGTTGGTGCCGATGCAGAAACAGCCCACGGCCACCAGCTTGTTGGCGGCTTCAAATACTTTCTCGGTCAGCTGGGTGCGGGAGCGGATACCGACGAAGTGCGCATCGGCAATCTTCTCGATCAGGTCTTCCTCGGCCAGCGAATGAGTCAGATACTCGATATTGGTGTAGCCCGCAGCGTTCAGGGTATCAATGGCAGATTGATGCACGCCTTCCAGCAGCAGGATCCGGATTTTGCTCTTTTCAAGAGACGTATTTGACATGGGCTTGCTTCCGAACCTTTCGTCACGTGAAATGACCCGTGGCCAGTGATCGTCAGGGCTGGCTCACAGAACAGGGGCGGTATGATACCATAAACGCAGATTTTCACAGCGCGCCGGTTTGCCTGAATCAACTGTCTGTGATGGCGGTTGCATGTTGCCCCGGCCCAAACCTGACGAGACCCACACATCCATGAATTCCGAACAGATCATTGCTTCTCTCAAAGACCTGATGGCCGCCGGCGATGCTCCCGGCAAAGTGCTGACCGATCCGGCCGATCTGGACACCTACGGCAAGGACTGGACGAAAATTTACCCACCCAAACCGCTGGCCATCGCCCTGCCCAAGACCACCGAGCAGGTTCAGGCGCTGGTGAAGTTTGCCAACGAGAATCAGGTGGCCCTGGTACCCTCCGGCGGCCGGACCGGTCTGAGCGCCGGCGCTGTGGCCGCCAACGGCGAGGTGGTGGTGGCGTTCGACAACATGAATCAGATCCTGGATTTCAGCGCCAGCGATCGTACGGTGCGCTGCCAGGCGGGCGTGGTGACCGAACAGCTGCAGAACTTCGCCGAAGACAACGGCCTGTATTACCCGGTGGATTTCGCGTCCGCCGGCTCCAGCCAGCTGGGCGGCAACCTGTCCACCAATGCCGGTGGTATCAAGGTCATCCGCTATGGCATGAGCCGGGACTGGGTCGCGGGCCTCAAGGTGGTTACCGGCAAGGGCGACATCCTCGAGCTGAACAAGGATCTGGAAAAGAACAACACCGGCTACGACCTGCGCCATCTGTTCATTGGCGCCGAAGGCACCCTGGGTTTTATCACCGAAGCCACCATGAAGCTCTCGCGCAAGCCGGATAACCTCACTGTACTGGTGCTGGGTCTGAATGACCTGACCAACACCATGGATGTGTTGCAGACTTTCCAGAAGAAGATCGATCTGACGGCCTACGAATTCTTCTCCCATCAGGCCATGGGGCACGTTCTGGCCCACGGCCAGGTACAGGCGCCGTTCGAAACCGAGGCGCCGTATTACGCGCTGCTGGAGTTCGAGGCGGTGTCTGACCAGGTGATGGACGATGCCATGGTTCTCTTCGAGCAGTGCGTGGAGAACGGCTGGGTGCTTGATGGCGTGATCAGCCAGAGCGAAACCCAGGCCCAGAACCTGTGGCAGCTGCGAGAGCGAATTTCCGAGTCAATTGCCCCGCGCACCCCATACAAGAACGACATTTCCGTGGTGGTCTCCAAAGTGCCCGGTTTCCTGCAGGAAATCGACCAGGTGGTTACCGAGCATTATCCGGATTTCGAAATCATCTGGTTCGGCCACATCGGCGATGGCAATCTGCACCTGAACATTCTCAAGCCGGAGGACATGGCCAAGGAGGATTTCTTCGAGAAGTGCCAGCAGGTGAACAAGTGGGTGTTCGAGATTGTTGAGCGCTACCAGGGCAGCGTATCGGCCGAGCACGGCGTGGGCATGACCAAGAAACCCTACCTGCAGTACACCCGCAGTGAAGCCGAGATCGCCTACCTGCGTGGCATCAAGCAGGTGTTTGATCCGAACGGCGTAATGAACCCCGGCAAGATCTTCGACTGATGCAGGACCACATCGTTGTACTGACCGGCGCTGGCATCAGCGCCGAAAGCGGCCTCTCCACCTTCCGGGACAACGGCGGCCTGTGGGAGCAGCACAGTGTGTACGATGTGGCCACCCCCGAAGCCTTTGCCCGTAACCAGGAATTGGTGCTGCGGTTCTACAACGACCGTCGACGGCAACTGGCCTCCGCAAAACCCAACGAAGCCCACCAACGGCTGGCGGAACTGGAAAAGCGCTACCGGGTGACCGTGATCACCCAAAACGTGGATGACCTCCACGAACGTGGCGGCTCCAGCAACGTCCTTCATCTGCACGGCGAATTGACCAAAGCGCGCAGTTCAGCGCACCCCGAACTGGTCTACGACATCGGCTACCGGGACATTCAGCCCGGCGACTGCTGCGACTGGGGCGCTCAGCTCCGGCCGCACATCGTCTGGTTCGGGGAGGAAGTGCCTTTGCTGGAGCAGGCCGCCGACATTGTACGTTCGGCCGACTATCTGCTTATTGTCGGCACCTCGCTGCAGGTCTATCCGGCAGCCGGGCTGGTTCATGAGGTAGACATGGACGTACCGATCACTGTGATCGATCCCGGCGAGCCGGCTTCTGTTTCCCGTGCGAGGGTCATCCGCAAGGGGGCCTGCGAGGGGGTCCGTGAGTGGGTGGCTGGCCGTATGGGCTGGAACTGACGGTTGTACTAGAATCAGATCACGCCGGTGACGGCGTGCCCTCTGTGTTCCGCAGGGCCAAAGGTCGGACATCCAAAGGAGTGCCGTGAATGAGCATTGTAAAGGAATTCAAGGAATTTGCGGTTAAGGGTAATGTGGTCGATATGGCCGTGGGCATCATTATTGGCGTGGCGTTCGGGAAGATCGTGTCGTCGTTCGTAGCCGATGTTCTGATGCCGCCCATCGGTCTGCTGGTTGGTGGTGTTGATTTTTCGAACCTGGTGGTCACCCTCAAGGCCGCCGAGGAAGGCGCTGCAGCAGTCACTCTGCGCTACGGCGTGTTTATCCAGACGGTTCTGGATTTTGTCATCGTGGCGTTTGCAGTGTTCATTGGTGTGAAGGCCCTGAACATGATGCGCAAGAAAGAGGCAGAAACCCCGGCGGCGCCACCGGCGCCCTCGGCCCAGGAGCAGCTGTTAATGGAGATCAGGGACCTGCTGAAACAGAAAACCTGATGGTCGTGACAAAGCGCGTCGGGCTGAGCAAGATCAGTCCGACGTTGTCTCAAGATAGCGCTCCAGCTCACTCCGGAAGGCGGCCTGCACTCCCAGTCTCTTGAGCATCCAGTAATGACCGGCAATCATACGGTCGATAAAGATGCTTTCCACCGGCGGCTTGAAGTAGTCGAGATACTTGAACACGGTACTGGTTTTTTCCGCCACCCGCTTGTGGATGTCGGCCTCGGCGAAGTCATAGGGCTCGTCGTGTTCGAAGGGGACGACCAGGATATCCCGCCACATGGCGTAGTAGGCCTCGTCCACGGCAGGCTGGCTGCCAACCCGCGCGCCCAGGTCGATCAGGTAGCGGTCCAGCGCCTGGTAATCCTCATCCAGCGCCGCTACGAGGGCATTGCGATAGGCCTCGACAATCTCCGGCTTGAGTTTCTTTACGCAGCCGAAATCGTACATGATGATCGAGCCATCCGGGCGGTAGGCGAAGTTGCCGGCATGGGGGTCGCCGTGGATGCACTGGAACCGGAACAGCTGATCCGCCATCAGGGTGAAGATACGATGGCCAATCAGGTTGATGGTGTTCTGGTCGTACTTCTCCCTGGTCACTTTGCTGACGTGGTCGCCCTCCACCAGCTTCATGGTCAGCACCCGGCGGGTGGAGTGCCCGGGTATCACTGAGGGAATCAGCACCCAGGGCTGGTGTTCGTGGAAGGTGCGGAACAGCTCGATGTTGCGGGCTTCGTTTTCGTAGTCGAGTTCTTCCTTCAGCCGTTCGCGAATCTCGGCAAACAGGCGGTCCACTGACTCCTTGGGCATCTTCAGCAGGCCGCCAAGCTTCAGGGCCATTCTCAGTTGCTTGAGGTCCGAATCGCAGGATTCGTCGACGCCCGGATACTGGACCTTGACGATCACATCGGTGCCATCGTGCAGGCGGGCCCGGTGGACCTGGCCAATGGAGGCCGCGGCATAGGGCGCTTCCTGCAGGTATTCGAACAGTTCGCCCACCGGTTTGCCGAGCTCGGTCTCAATCTGCTCGACAATGACCTCGAAGGGCATCGGTGGCGCTTCTTTCTGAAGCTTTTCCAGGGCTTCGGAGAATTCCCGGGGCAGGAAATCCTGGGTCTGGGAGGCAATCTGGCCGACTTTCATTACAGCGCCTTTAAGCTCGCCCAGGGTGTCGGCAATCTGGCCCGCCATGCGGGTGTAGCTCTCGCTCTGGGCGCCTTCGTCGTTCTCCGAGCGGAACAATCGGCGCGCGCGCTGGCCGGCATACTGACCGGCCACGGAGGCGGTCATGCCTGCAAGTCTGAAAAAGCGACCACGACGGGAAGTTACCGGTTTTTTTGCCATGGCAAATGTACGTCTCTGACCGGTTTTGGGTTTAGCCGGAACCTCAGGTTAAACCACGGTGGTTTCAACGAACAACTGATCTTCCAGCTCCAGCGACAGCGTCTGGCCGGACACCAGCGGGCCTACCCCCTTGGGTGTGCCTGTCAGCACCACGTCGCCCGGCAGAAGGCTGAACTGGCTGCTGATGTGGGCAATCAGCGGTACGATGGGATTCAGCATCTCGCGGGTGTCACCGGTTTGCTGGCGCTGGTGATCGATGTCCAGGGTAAAGTGGATGTTGTCGCCGGGGAATCGGTCTGCCGACACGAACGGTGACAGTGGGCAGGCGCCGTCGAATCCCTTGGCCCGTTCCCAGGGCTGGCCTTTTTCCTTGAGCCGGGATTGCAGATCCCGGAGTGTCAGATCCAGAGCCAGGCCATAGCCCAGGATGGCGGCTTCGGCCTCGCTGGCGGAGGCACGGGTCAGCGGGCGGCCAATCAGCACCGCCAGCTCTGTTTCAAAATGCACGTCGCCCTGGTCTCGCGGAAAGTCCAGGGGGCGGGTGATGTGTACCGCAGCGGTTGACGGCTTGATGAATAGCAAGGGCTCGTCCGGTACCGGATTGTTCAGTTCCCGGGCGTGTTCCGCGTAATTGCGGCCAATGCAGACAATCTTGCCCAGTGGCAGGTGAACGGGGGTACCGTCCTTCCAGTGGTGTTGGTAATCCGGCATGGCCACGCTCCGCCTGTAGTGGGGGTCAGTCCCCCTCGAATGAACAGACAGTATAAACCTGAAGACCCTCGTCCTGAAGCTTGCGTGAGCCGCCCAGATCCGGCAGGTCGATCATTGCTGCCACTTCCACGATCTCCGCTCCGATGCGGCGGATCAGGCGGGTGGCGGCCAGCATGGTGCCGCCGGTGGCGATCAGGTCGTCCACCAGGACCACCTTGTCTCCGGGCTTGAACGCATCCTTGTGCAGCTCCACGGAGGCGGTACCGTACTCCAGCTCATAGTCTTCCACGAGGGTGTCGAACGGCAGCTTGCCCTTTTTCCGAACCAGCACGAGGGAAGCGTTGAGCTCGTAGGCGAGTGCCGAGCCGATGATGAAGCCCCGGGCATCGACCGCGGCCACCGCATCAATCTTGTGGCCATGGTAGCGGTGCACGAAGGCGTCGATCAGCTTGCGGAAGGCGGTCTTGTCCTGCAGCACCGTGGTGATGTCGCGAAAGGCCACGCCGGGTTTGGGCCAGTCCGGCACGGTGCGGATGGCCTTCTTGATGCTCTCGGAGAAATAATCCATAGCAGATCCGATAAAGATTCCGGACGCGGATCAGGCCGCGTCCAGGAAAATGAATTTCAGTACAAACACAATGGCAATGATAACAACGCTGGGATTGAGATCAGACCAGCGACCGCTCAGCGCTTTCAGAGCAGCGTAGGTGATGAACCCGAGGGCAATGCCATTGGCGATGGAGAATGTGAGAGGCATCATCAGCGCAGTGACCACGGCCGGCGCGGCGTCGGTGACGTTGTCCCAGTCGATCAGCTTGAGGCCGCTGGCCATCAGCACAGCCACGTAGAGCAGTGCCGGTGCGGTAGCGTAGGCGGGAATGATACTGGCAATCGGCGAAAGCAGCAGGCACGCCAGGAACAGGGCGGCCACAACCACGGCGGTCAGGCCGGTACGGCCACCGGCGGAAATGCCGGCGGTGGACTCGATGTAGCTGGTGGTGGTGGAGGTGCCCAGGGCAGCGCCGGACATGGTGGCCACCGAATCGGACATCAGGGCCCGGCCCAGGCGCGGCAGCTTGCCGTCCTTGTCCAGGAGACCACCACGCTGGGCGGCGCCAATCAGAGTGCCGGAGGTGTCGAACAGGTCAACGAACAGGAACGCAAAGATTACGCTGATCATGCCCACGTTCAGGGCGCCGGCCAGGTCCAGCTGCAGGAAGGTGGGTGCCAGGCTGGGCGGTGCGGAAACAAAGCCCTTGTATTCCACCATACCCAGCATCATGGCGATGCCGGTAACCGCGATGATGCCAATCATCACGGCCCCGGTGACCTGCCGGAAAGACAGGGCACAGATCAGCAGGAAGCCGCCGAAAAACAGCAGGCTCTCGGCCACTTTTACCTCGCCCAGGCCCACCAGCGTGGCCGGATGATCCACTACAATACCGGCGTTCTTGAGGGCAATCAGCGCCAGGAAGAAGCCGATACCGGCGGAAATGCCGAAGCGCAGCGACATGGGGATGCTGTTGATGATCCATTCCCGGACCCGGAAGATACTGAGCAGGAAGAACAGGAAGCCGGAGAGGAATACTGCGCCCAGGGCTACCTGCCAGCTGTAGCCCATGCTGCCGACCACGGTAAACGAAAAGAAGGCGTTCAGGCCCATGCCCGGTGCCAGGGCAATCGGGTAATTCGCCCACAGCCCCATGATCAGGGTGCCGATGACGGCGGCCAGACAGGTTGCCACGAAGACGGCCCCGAAATCCATGCCGGTGGCGGACAGGATGCTGGGGTTGACCACGATGATATAGGCCATGGTCAGGAAGGTGGTGACGCCCGCTACCACTTCTTTACGAACAGTGGTGCCGTGGGCCTGGAGTTTGAACAGTCGCTCAAGCATGACGGATGTCTGCCTCACAGGATGCTGAAAGTTGGAGTTTCGGGTCCGGCCGGGCCGGCAATCGGGAATTGCGTGAAAAAACGGCAATATTACCGGCTCAGCTGCCTCAGGCCAAGGGCGGCTGACAGTTTGTCACCGTTCGGGCTCGCTTTAGTGGTTGCCGGGATCGCGCTGCAGGCGGATATCAAAGCGCACGGCGAGCAGGCGCACAATCACAATGAACAGCAGGCCGATGGTCAAAGGCAACGCCTCGTTGGCAAGTAGCCACTGGCAGAGGAAATAGACCCAGCAGCCGGCAAACGAGATCGAGGCGTAGATCTGGTCCTTCCGGAAAATGTAGGGCACCTCGTTGCAGAGAGTATCGCGCAGGGCGCCGCCAAAGGTGCCGGTCATCACACCCAGCAGAGAAGCTACAAACAGCGAGTGCCCCAGATCCAGCGCGAGTTGGGCACCCAGAATGGAGAACACACCCAGGCCAATGGCATCCGGAAGCAGGATGCGGGATTCCCGGAGCCGCTCGGCCCGCTTCCAGTAGCTGAACACGATGGCCATGGCCAGGATCAGCATGGGCAGTTCCTGATGCTTGATCCAGTACAGCGGGTGATTGTCCATGATCAGGTCCCGCAGAGTACCCCCGCCAAGAGCGGTAATGAACCCGATGGTAAACACGCCCACGGGATCCATATTCTTTGACCGAGCCACAATCATGCCGGAAATGGCAAAGGCAACGATGCCAATCATTTCAAGCACATAGATGATATCGAGCATGGCAGCTCCTGCGGGTCGGGCAACGGTTGCAAGGCGGCGGTTCCAGGGCGCGCAGGATAGCGGAATTCCCCGCCCAGTTCATCCCGTTCCGGACCCGTGATGCAAGGACTCTTGCTTACCTGTGATCCATGGCGACAGTTCAGTGCGTATCTTGCATTCAGGTTACCTTTATCCCTATCACTCTTTCACCCTTGCAGTACGGAGTTGCTATGTCTCTTATGCGTCTGGCCTATGCCAGTGAAGCCACGTTCCAGGCCAAGCCGGTCGAAAAAGGCGTTGAGCCCCACGTCGCCCGGATTCTCATGACTTCCCGCAAGAACAACGCCAGAGACCAATTGGTCGGTGGCCTCTACTACGGGGACAACCGGTTTTTCCAGTATCTGGAGGGTGACGAGTCTGCTGTGCGCGAGACCTACGGACGTATTCTCAAGGATGAACGCCATCGCAACGTGATCACTCTCATCGAGGAGCCGATCAGCGAGCGCACCTTCAGCAACTGGTCTATGAAGTATGTGCCGCTGTCGAAAGACGTCCGGCAATTCCTGGATGCGGAAGGCCTGCAGTCGTTTAACCCGGCCAACTTCACCGCCGACCAGTGCGAAAAAATGATCGCGCTTATCCGCAACTCCAGCCAGGACCAGAAACTGGTCAACTACGATGACGACCGCGCCACTGGCGCCAAACCCGAGGTGATGTCGGGCGGATTGAAGGCCGGCATTCTGGTTGCGGGTATCTGTGTGATTGGCGCACTGCTGTTCGCAGGTTCCATGCTCTGAGAAGCAAGGCTTGAGCATAAGCATGGCTTATGCGCGAGGATAAAGGATCTTTATTTGCTTCATGGGCTGACTCTGTTTAGCTTGACGGGTATCAATCGGCAGGTGTCCCCTGCCGGTAACCCGGATCAAACACAATGGAGCGTTCATGAAAGCCATTCTCTGCAAGGAATACGGCCCCGCCGATAAACTGGTGATCGAAGACGTCCCCAGCCCCGAAGCGAAAGGGCGCGGCGTGAAAGTGCGCGTGAAGGCCGCCGGCCTGAATTTCCCGGATACGCTGATCATCGAAGGCAAATACCAGCTCAAACCCAACATGCCTTTCTCTCCGGGCGGCGAGATGGCCGGAGAAGTTGTGGCCGTGGGCGACAAGGTCACCCGTTTCAAGGTGGGTGACCGGGTAGCCGGGCTCACCGGTTACGGCGCCTTCGCGGAGGAAGTGATCGTTCCGGAGCAGAACCTGCTGCCGGTTCCCGACGGCATGTCGGATGAGAAAGCCGCCGCGTTCACCATGGTGTATGGCACGTCCTATTACGCGCTCAAGCAGCGTGGCAACCTGCAACCGGGCGAGACCCTGTTGGTCCTGGGCGCCAGTGGCGGTGTTGGCCTGGCGACGGTTGAGCTGGGCAAGGCCATGGGCGCAAAGGTCATCGCCGCCGCCAGCTCCGCCGAAAAACTGGCCATCGCCAAAGAGGCAGGCGCCGACGAGCTGATCAATTACACCGAAGAACCCCTGAAAGATGCGGTCAAGAAGCTCACCCACAGCAAGGGCGTGGATGTGATCTACGACCCGGTCGGCGGCGATTTCACCGAACAGGCCCTGCGTGCCATGGGCTGGAACGGCCGTCACCTGATTATCGGCTTCGCCGCCGGCGACATCCCGAAAATCCCTGCCAATCTCACCCTGCTCAAGGGCTGTTCCGTGGTCGGCGTATTCTGGGGCAGCTTCACCCAGCGCGAGCCGGAGGCGAGCGCCCAGAACATGATGGAGCTGATGAAGCTTTACGCCGAAGGCGAGATTGATCCCAAGGTCAGCGAGGTTTATGACTTCGAGGATTACGCCAAGGCCCTGGGTGCACTGACTGAACGTCGTGCTACCGGCAAGGTGGTGTTGAGAGTCGGCTCTTGATGTATTGACTTTGCTCTGGCCCTAGCCTGCCTGATTGGGCGGTGGCAAGGATGGGCGGCCCCTCCCAAAAACCGCTACGAGCACATCCATGTGCGCTTGGCGCCGGCCATCCTTGGCCGCCGACATTTTTGGGAGGCGCCACCCACCCTCGCCTTCCGGCATAGGAGGAATAGGCGAACGGTCCGTAGGTCGGATTAGACGCAGTCGTAATCCGACGACGAATCCAACAGGCCGGACGTTTATGTCGGATTACGGCTACGCCTAATCCGACCTACTGATTTGAGCTATCAGTCTTTCCCTCGCTCTGAACGAACGTTTACCTATCCCACCGAATTATGAATGCCGGCTTCGGGCCGTCTGCCCAAAAATGTCGCCGGCCAGGGACGGCCGGCGCCAAGCGCACATGGATGTGCTCGTAGCGTTTTTTGGGCAGACGGCCCGAAGGCGGCTACCACCAAGCCCGGAAGGCTAGGGCCGGACCAGAATCCAACCAAAAAAGTCAGAACCGAACTCCACCTGAGTCAATCTCCGAAACCAGCTCCCGCGTCAGCAAGGTATACCCGTCGGTGCCGGGCAACCAGGCATAGACCGACTCGCCATCCCGTAGCGAATAGCCGAGCTTCTGGATATCCACCTTGCGGTACTTGAAGGTCCCCGTTTTCTCGATGGCGTTGGTGACACGCAGGAACACCGGCACTGCATAGGCAGGCAGGTTGTCCCGCAAGTAGCGGAACAGACCGTTAACGTCGAACGGCTGGCCATTGCCCTGGGGCACCAGGGTCACCATGCCGGCCTTGCCGTTGGTGCCCGGGATTTCGACGCCGTAGACAATCGCTTCCTCCACCATACCCGAACCGTCGATGATGTTTTCCACCTCCGTGGTGGAGACGTTCTCGCCTTTCCAGCGGAAGGTGTCGCCCATCCGGTCCACGAACTGCAGGTGGCCAAAGCCGATTTCCCGCAGGACATCGCCGGTGTTGAACCAGGCGTCACCTTTCTTGAAGGCGTTGCGCAGGATCGACTTTTCGGTGGCGTCTTTCTGGGTGTAGCCCTCGAATGACCATTTCTTGGTAATTTCGCCGATCAGCAGGCCGGGTTCGCCCTTGGCCACTTCTTTCATGAAGCCCTTTTTGTCCCGTATCGGGTCGCGGGTGCCTTCGTGGAACTTCACCAGCTTGTAGGGAGCCGTGGA
This sequence comes from Marinobacter sp. E2, assembly GCF_055755345.1. NCBI lineage: Bacteria > Pseudomonadati > Pseudomonadota > Gammaproteobacteria > Pseudomonadales > Marinobacteraceae > Marinobacter > Marinobacter sp. E2. The sequence continues at coordinate 2,777,170 of NZ_CM146911.1, read as the reverse complement.
AAAGCCGACGGTGTTGTCCATGTTGAAGAAGTTACTGAACCCGATGTTGCCTTCACTGGAGGCATAAAGCTCGGCGACGGTCTTGATACCGAAGCGATCCTTGAATTCTTTCCAGATGGAGGGGCGCAGGCCATTGCCGATCATCTTGGTGAGGCTGTGGTTACGGTCCTGCGGGCCCGGAGGCTGATTCAGCAGGTAGCGGCAGAGTTCGCCCACGTAGCCGAAGGTGGTGGCGCGGTAGCGGCGAACGTCGTCCCAGAAGGCGCTGGCGGAGAACTTGCGGCGTAACGCAATAGCCGAACCGCCGGCCAGCACCGAGCCCCAGCACACCAGCAGCGCGGTGCCATGGTAGAGGGGCAGGGTGCAGTAGAGGACATCCTCGGGTTCCATGGCCAGGGACATCAGGCCGAAGCCGCCGTAGGCCTTGACGAATTTCCGGTGTGAGCCGGGTGCGGCCTTGGGCAGGCCGGTGGTGCCGGAGGTGAACAGGTAGATGGCGGTATCGCCCATTCGGGGCGGATTGGTCAGCACCAGGTTGTCGCTGTTGAAGGTGCTCACCTGCTCGGCCATGTTGGTGTAGCCCTCCGGGGCCTCGCCAAAGGCGTTCAGGGTATTGATATCCGCCAGGAACTGGAACGGTCTGGGATGGCGGGTATGGAGATTGGCCCGGATTCCTTCGAAGCTGTCCAGCAACTCCTCGCCGACAACCACCATCTTCGGCTCGATCAGCCCGATGCTGTGCTCCAGAACCTTACCTTTCTGAGAGGTGTTGAGCATGGCGCAGGCAACGCCGAGCTTGGCCGCGCCCGCGACCACCGCCAGAAGCTCTGGCCGGTTTTCCAGGAACACGGCAATGGCGTCGCCTTTGCTGAGCCCCTGCTCCTGCAGGTACCGGGCGATGCGGTTGGCCCAGCCATTGAGTTCGCTCCAGGTGATAACCCGGTCTTCAAACAGCACTGCAGGCCGATGGCCGACATTCCGGGCGTTGGTCTCAACGAGTGTTCCGAGGGTCAGCTCCCGGTTCTCGTTGTCCAGGGAATAGTAGTACAGCCCCCGGGTAATGGCAGGCAAACGCCGGAGAATCCCGGGCAGGCTGCGGGCTAGGTCCAGTGGGGATACGTTGTCTTGGCTCATGGTTTTCCGTTAGTGCCTTCTTGTGCGGGCCCGGAGCCTGAAACAACGCAGGCACCGGGCTCAGTCCAAAAACAGGTCCGGCATCAGGGGCGTGTCGCCCGGTTCGTACCGGTAGTGTTCAAAATCGGTGATCCCGTCCTGCCGGAGCAGGTCTTCGTCAATCAGGTTCTGCCCGGTCATTGCGTCGGCCGACCGGGTCAGAATGCTGACGGCGGCATCGGCCATGATCTCGGGCTTACGGCCCTGGGCCATCATTTTCGGGCCGCCCACTTCAAACTCGATGGCGGCAGTGGCAATCAGGGTTTTCGGCCAGAGCGTGTTCACGGCAATGCCGTAGCGCCGGAATTCCTCCGCCATGCCCAGGCTCAGCATGGTCATGGCGTACTTGGTGGTGGTGTAGGGGCCGTACTGGGCGAACCACCGAGTGTCCAGGTTCAGAGGCGGTGACAGGCTCAGTATGTGGGCCTGATCCGACTCTTTCAGCCAGGGCAATGCGGCCTGGCTGCAGGCCATCACCGCTCGGGCGTTGACCTGGTGCATCAGGTCGTACCGGCTGACCTTCAGGTTCTCCACGCCGGTCAGCCGTATGGCACCGGCGTTGTTCACCAGGGCATCGATGCCGCCAAAATACTCACCGGCCTCGTCGATGCACTGGCGAATCTGTTTTTCGTCCCGCACATCCAGAACCAGCGGCAGTGCCTGGCCTCCGGCCTCGCGCACTTCCTCGGCCACGGTGTGAATCGTGCCCGGCAGCTTCGGATGCGGTGTGTCCGATTTGGCGGCAATCACCACGTTGGCGCCCTGGCGGGCACATGCCAGGGCGATGGCCCGGCCAATACCCCGGCTGGCGCCGGTAATGAAAACGGTGCGTTGGCGTAAACTGCTCATGCGTCGTTCTCCTGTTCGGCGGTCTCGTCGGCGGTGATTTCCACCAGCAGTTGACTGCGCTTTACCTGATCGCCCTGGCTGGCGTGAACCGCGCCGACAACGCCGTCTCGGTCGGCTTTTACCGGATGCTCCATCTTCATGGCCTCCAGTACCACCAGCGTAGCGCCCTGGCGAACCCTCTGGCCAGCGGCCACCAACACATCAATAATGGCACCGTCCATGGTGGCCTGGATGCGGCCACTGCCGACGCCACCCGCAGTTTGCGCCGGTTGGTGGGTTATGTCCCGCACCGACCAGGCCTGCCCGAACGCCTGCAAATATAGGGAATCGCCATCCCGGTGGTATTGGCAAGTCTGACGAACCCCGTTGTCGATCATGCACAACCGGCCCTCGCTTCTGTGGATCAGCTCCAGAGAGTGTTGGGCGTCGCCCTGGCTGACAGACACGCGGTTGCCGCGGCGGGTCACCAGTAACTCTACAACAGCGTCACCGCTGGCCAGCTTGATCGGTGTCATGGTGGCGGGAGCATTGCTCCAGGCGGTCTGGCCCGAAATGCCATGGTCGAACACGCAGGCGGCCAGGGCCAGTTGGCGGAGGTCCGGTGCCTGGGGCTTCAGCGACGGGTCGTCCACGAACGCCTGCTGCAGGAAAGCCGTTGTGGCCTCACCGGCGCCGAAGGTGTCGTTGGCAATGATCCGGCTCAGGAAGTAACGATTGGTGGTTACCCCGAATACGGCGGTGTCTTCCAGCGCCCGGATCAGCCGGCGGCGGGCCTCGTCCCGGTTCTGGCCCCAGGCGATCACCTTCGCGAGCATGGGGTCGTAGTGGGGTGTGATGGCGTCTCCGGAGCGAACCCCGGTATCAAACCGCAGGCCTTCACCTTCGGCGGGTTCGAAGGCCAGCAGTGGACCGGTTTGGGGTGTGAACCCGTGGGCCGGGTCTTCTGCGTAAAGCCGCACTTCGATGGCGTGGCCGTTCAGGCGGATGTCGTTCTGTGCCAGCGGCAGGGGCCGCCCTTCCGCCACGGTCAATTGCCAGGCCACCAGGTCCTGGCCGGTGATCAGTTCGGTCACCGGGTGCTCGACCTGCAGGCGGGTGTTCATTTCCAGGAAGTAGAAATTGCGGTGCTTGTCCACCAGGAACTCGACGGTGCCGGCGCCTTCGTAGTGGCAGGCCAGGGCGGCTTTGACGGCCGCCTCGCCCATGGCCTGGCGCAGTTCTGGTGTTACGAAGGGGGAGGGTGCCTCTTCAACCACTTTCTGGTGCCGGCGCTGCACGGAGCAATCGCGCTCACCCAGGTAGACGGCGTTGTCGTGGCTGTCGGCAAACACCTGGATTTCCACATGGCGGGGCTCGATCACCGCTTTTTCCAGGATCAGTTCGTCATCGCCGAAGGCCTGTTTTGATTCAGAGCGGGCCCGTCTGATGCTGTCGGCCAGTTCGGCTTCATTCTCCACCAGGCGCATGCCACGGCCACCCCCGCCGGCGGAGGCCTTGATCATCAGCGGATAGCCGATGTCCTTGGCGGCGGCAATGAGTTCGTCGTCGCTCGCGTTGTTGCCTTCATATCCCGGCACCACGGGTACGCCGGCTTCCTGCATGGCGATTTTGGAGCGGCGCTTGCTGCCCATCAATTCAATGGCGGATGCGGGCGGGCCCACGAACACCAGGCCGGCGTCTTTGCAGGCGGTGGCGAAGGCGGCATTTTCCGATAGGAAGCCGTAACCCGGGTGGACGCAGTCGGCGCCGGTTTTTCGGGCGGCATCGAGGATGGCGTCGCTGTTCAGGTAGGAGGCGGACACCTGCGCCGGGCCGATACAAACGGCTTCGTCGGCCACTTCTACGTGCAGGGCTTTGGCGTCGGCCTCGGAGTAGACGGCTACGGTGCGGTAACCGAGGGCTTTGGCGGTGCGGATGACCCGGACGGCGATTTCGCCTCGGTTTGCGATTAAGAGTTTCTTAAGCATGGTCCTGTGTTCTCCCTCTGGAGTTCGTCGCAAGGCTGGCAGCCAACTGGCTTCCAGAAAAACGCTACGAGCACATCCATGTGCGCTTGACGTCGGCCATCCATGGCCGCCGACATTTTCTGGAAGCCAGTTGGCTCCCACCCTCGCTCCGCATTATTCGGAGTCGCCTGCCCATGCCGGTGGACGCTTTTGCATAAAGGCCATGGTGCCCTCGGCTCCTTCGCTGCTCCGGATGGCTGCCGCAAATTTCTCGGCCGCGCTGTCCAGCAAACCGCTCATCGATTCGTGGCCAACCCGATGCAATAGCGCCTTGGTTTCTGCGGTTGCAACCGGTGCGCATTGGCGAACACGATCCAGAGCGCCGGCCAGCATCTCGTTTACTTCCTTGTCTGAGGCAGCCGCCTGGTGAACGATGCCAAGACGGCAGGCCTCGGCGGCGTCAATTCTCAAACCCAGCAGGGCCAGCCGGCGGGCCTGGGTTAGGCCAATGCGTTCAACTACGAACGGGGCGATCTGGGCCGGAATCACGCCCAGGGAGGTTTCCGGCATGCCGAACTTGGCCGTGGGGCCGGCAATGGCGACGTCGGAGACGCAGGCCAGGCCGAAACCACCGCCCATCACTGCACCCTCGGTGACTGCGACGACCACCTTGGAAGACTCGTTCACCTGCTGAATCATCTGGCCGAAGGCCCGGTTCAGGCGGTAGAACGGATCCGCCTCGCCTTCGGCCGGTTTCTGGCCCCGGGCGCCGGCCATGTCCTTGATGTCTCCGCCGGCACAGAAATGCCCGTCGGCGCCGCGGATGACAACGACACGGATGTGCAGGTCGTTTTCGATCTGGGTAAACACCGCCGACAGTTCCGCCACCATCTCCAGGCTCATGGCGTTGCGAACGTCCGGGCGGTTCAGGGTGATGAACAGGGCGGGACCCTTTTTTTCAAGTAAAAGCGTTTCGCAATGCGGTAGCTGATCCATAACTGACTCCACGTTAAGACTTTAGGGCTGCCGGGTTGGTGGAGGTTTCCAGGACCGTTGAGGGCCATGGATGGCCCAATCGAGCCCTACAGGGACGTACTCGCGGGCGTGTCCTGGAAAGCTCCACCAACTCGGTAGCCTGCCTCCGAGATGAGCGCGTCAGTCGCGCCTCTTGCCCGGAAGCGTCCCCATCATCTTGCAGATAATCCCGAGCATGATTTCATCGGCACCTCCGCCAATGGACACCAACCGAACGTCCCGGAACGCCCTGGAAATGGGGTTGTCCCACATATAGCCGTTGCCGCCCCAGTACTGCAGGCAGCTGTCGGTAACCTCCCGCCCCAGGCGCCCCGCCTTGAGCTTGGCCATGGACGCCAGGCGGGTGACATCCTTGCCTTCCACGTGCAGCTCGCAAGCCTGGTAGGTGAGGGCACGCAGGGCTTCGACCTCGGTCTGCAGCTCGGCCAGTCGGAAGTGGATCACTTGGTTGTCGATCAGCGGCTGGCCGAAGGTCTTGCGTTCGCGGCAGTATTCGATGGTCTTGTTGATGCAGTTCTCCAGCGCCTTGATCACGTTGGCCGCGCCCCACAGGCGCTCCTCCTGGAACTGCAGCATCTGCATCATGAACCCCGTGCCTTCGGCGCCAATCCGGTAGCGCTGGGGTACGCGCACGTCGTCGAAGAAAATCTGCGCGGTTTCCGAGGAGCGCATGCCCAGTTTGTTCAGGTGCGGGCTGAAGGAAATGCCTGGAGTCTTGGTGGGCACCACGATCAGGGATTTGTTCTTGTGGGGCTTCTCGTCCGAGGTGTTGGCCAGCAGGCAGATGAAATCGGACTGCGGGCTGTTGGTGATCCACATCTTGGAGCCGTTGATGATGTAGTCGTCGCCGTCTTTGCGGGCGGTGGTTTTCATCCCCGCTACATCGGAACCGGCGCCCACTTCACTAACGCCGATACAGCCGACCATGTCACCGGCAATGGCCGGGGCGAGGAAGGTGCGCTTGAGTTCATCGGAGCCAAAGCGGGCAATGGCGGGCGTACACATGTCAGTCTGAACCCCCACAGCCAGCGGCACGCCGCCGCAATGGGCCATGCCCAGCTCTTCGGCCGCCACCAGGTTGTAGCTGTAGTCCAGGCCCATGCCGCCGTACTCTTCCGGCTTCTGGATACCGAGCAGGCCGAGGTTGCCGAGTTTCTTGAACAGTTCATGGATCGGGAATTCGCCGGCGGCTTCCCATTCGTCGCAGTGGGGGTTGATTTCCTTCTCGACGAAATCCCGGACGGTTTTTCTCAGGGCTTCGTGTTCGGCTGTGAATTTCACGTTCTTGTTCTCCTGCTAGTAGAGAGTTCGTGCCTTCTTGGTTTTGGTGCACGTTCTTTAACTTGGGCGGCAGGTATGTGGGGCCGCTTCCAGAAAACCGCTACTAGCACATCCATGTGCGCTTGGCGTCGGCCATCCCTGGCCGCCGACATTTTCTGGAAGCGGCCCCACACACCTGCCCATGTCTGCAAATGTGTTGCTGCCTGCTGGCAGTTTTGTTGTTTTTGTAGGTCGGGTTAGCCGAAGGCGTAACCCGAAAGATTGGCGGGGTGGCCTGGCTTTTTTTGTCGGATTACGCCTCCGGCTAATCCGACCTACCGTTGTTTTTTCGCATGCTGCGGCTGAAAAGCATGCTGGCTTTATGCGTTAACTCCGAATTCCGAAGAACCGGTTGGCCCCCTCTGTCCAAAAATGTCGACGGCCAAGGATGGCCGGCGCCAAGCGCACATGGATGTGCTCGTAGCGTTTTTTGGACAGAGGGGGCCAATCGGTTCCTCCGCCGTATAAGCAGACCTACAGGCGGGCGACTCCAAAGGTATTGGGCCGCAACTGCCGGGTCTCGGCTTCCCGGCACACGTCGAACACCAGGGCCAGAATCCGCCGGGTATCCCGTGGGTCGATTAACCCGTCATCCCACAGCCGGGCCGTTCCAAACAGCGCCGTTGAGCCTTCCTCCAGTTTCTTTGCCGTCGCCTGCTCCAGAAAATCCAGCGTCTTCGGATCCGGCTCCAGGCCGCCGCGCCGCTGCTTGTCTTCGGCTACGATGCGCATCACCTTGCCCGCCTGGGCCGGGCCCATGACCGCCGTGCGGCTGTTGGGCCAGGCGAAGATGAAACGTGGGTCCAGGCCGCGGCCGCACATGGCGTAGTTACCCGCACCATAGGAACCGCCGATCACAATTGCGACCTTGGGCACCCTGCAATTCGCCACCGCCTGGATCATCTTCGAGCCGTGTTTGATGATGCCGTTCTGTTCTGAATGGGTGCCCACCATGAACCCGGTGGTGTTATGCAGGAACAGCAGCGGCGTGCCGGCCTGGTCGCACAGCTGGATGAACTGGGCGGCCTTGGCGGAGCCCGCAGGTGTGATCGGACCGTTGTTGCCGATGATGCCCACCGAGTGGCCTTCGATGCGGATCGTGCCGCAGACGGTCTGGTCGTCGAACTCGTTCTTGAAGTCCATGAACTTTGAACCGTCGGCAATGCGGGCCAGTATTTCGCGCACGTCGTAGGGCTTCTTGGAATCGGCCGGGATAACGCCCAGCAACTCCTCCGCCGGGTAGCGCGGCTCCTCCCATTGCAGTTCGCGCCGCGGCGGCAGTTGCTCGTTCCAGGGCAGGGCCTCGAGGATGTTGCGAGCCTGACGAATGCCGTCGGCGTCGTCTTCGGCCAGGTATTCGGCGGTGCCAGCCACGGTGGCGTGCATTTCGGCGCCGCCCAGCTCCTCATCGGTGGCCAGCTCGCCAGTGGCGGCTTTCAGAAGCGGTGGGCCGGCCAGGAACATCTTGGCCTGTCCGCGCACGGCAATCACGTAATCGGACAAACCTGGCTGGTAGGCGCCGCCGGCGGTGGCGTTGCCGTGGACCACGGTAACCTGCGGAATGCCAGCGGCGGACATGCGTGCCTGGTTGGCAAAGCCCCGGGCGCCGAGCACGAAGATGTCGGTAGCGTAGTTCAGGTTGGCGCCGCCGCTTTCGGAGAGCGAGACCACGGGCAGCTTGTTCTCCATGGCGATCTGCTGCAGGCGCAGGGTCTTGTCCAGGCCGGCCGGGGTGATGGTGCCGCCCTTGATGGCGCTGTTGCTGGCTACCACCAGGCAGCGAATGCCGCTCACATAACCAATACCGGCAATGATGCCGCCGCCAGCCAAGCTGCCGTCCTTGTCGTCGTGCATCTTGTAGCCGGCCAGGGAACACAATTCGAGGAACGGTGTGCCGCGGTCCAGCAGCCGGTTGATCCGGTCCCGCGGCAGCAGCTTGCCACGTTTGGTGAACTTGTCCCGGGCCGCTTCAGCCAGGTCCAGGACCTTCTGCTCCACTTCCCGGAAAGTAGCGATGTGGGCTTCCATGGCTTCCGCATTGGTGCGGAAATCGTCGGACTGGGGGCTTACTGTGGATTCCAGTACCTGCATGCTCCGCTCCTCAGTCGTCGCTCAGGACTTTCGGGGTGATGGCCCGATGAAAGCCGTTGTAGGGCTGATTGTTCTTGGCCTTGGGCAGAGGCCACACCCGGCCACCCTGGGAAGCGGCGCCGTCGATCCGCAGGCAGTCGCCACTGATAAACGCGGCGCCCGGGCTGAGCAGGAAACAGATGGCCGAGCTCACTTCCGATTCGGTGCCCATGCGCTTGATGGGCACGTTGTCGCCCAGGCTGCGGATCCACTGGCGCATGTGTTCCGGGTAGTTATCCATGCCACTGGACGCAATCCAGCCGGGCGCCACCGCGTTTACCCGCACCCCGGAGGCGCCCCATTCCACGGCGGCGGTCTGGGTGAAATTCACCATGCCGGCCCGGGCTGCCCCGGAGTGCCCCATACCGGGCATACCGCCCCACATATCGGCCACAATGTTCACGATTGCACCGCCGGTTTTCGACAGCGCCTGGGTATAGGCCTCCCGGGCCATCAGAAAACCGCCGGTCAGGTTGGTGCGCACCACGGTTTCCCAGCCCTTCTGGTTGATCCCCGTCAGCGGCGCCTGGAACTGCCCACCGGCGTTGTTCACCAGCCCGTTCAGCCCGCCGTGCTCGGCAATGATGGCCTTCACGGTGGCTTTCACCGATTCCTCTTCCCGGATATCACAGACATGGGCGGAGGCGATGCCCCCGTCCTCAATGATTTCCGCTTTCACCGATTCCACCTTCTCGGCCTTGCGGCCTACCAGTGCAACCCGGGCTCCCAGGGCAGCCAGCTCATGGGCTGTGCACCGACCGATGCCGGAACCACCGCCGGTAACGATAAATACCTGGCCTTTGAACAGGTCCGGATGAAAAACTGATTGATAGCTCATAAAAGTGATGACCCTTCCAAAGTTCGGGCGCTCTGGTTGGTAGCAGGTTCCGGGACTGTGAGCAGCAGGGATGCTGCGATCAAGCCTACACGGACGTATTCACGGCGTGTCCCGGAACGTGCTACCAACCAGAGTGCATGCACCAAATGTTTAGCTCTTCACAAGATCAGAGGGAACAGGCACCGGAAACTCCAGCAACTGTTGCGCAAACGCCTTGCCCTGGGGATCAATCCGCAGGCTGGCCACGCCACCGCTACCCAGGCTGTGCTCTAACAGGAAATTGATCGCCTGCAGCCCCGGTAGTGCCCATCGGGTAACGCGGCCAGTGTCCGGATTCAGGGTATGGCTCATCCACTCCGCCACGGCCGCTTCCGTCAGTGCCGCCTCAATGAACGGTAGATACTCCGGCTTGCGGGCAACCACTCCGATATTGCTGTGGTCGCCCTTGTCACCGCTCCGGGCCCAGGCCAGCTCAATCAAGGGCACCGTGGTATCCGTGGCCGGGATGTCATGGGTAAACGACTGCGGCTGAAGCAGGCTGGCATCGAATCCGCCATCGGTAGCGACTTTCACTGCCTGCCGCTCGCCGCCCAGATCCACTGACACCTCAACTTCGGTTTTCGGCACCAGGCAGGAATACAGCCGGATCTTCGGCCACACCGTGGGCCGGCCGCCGACAATTCCGGTAATGCCCGGCGCCATGCCTGTGGCCGCTTGAGCGATCTCCCGGGAAAAAAGCACCAGCGCTTCTTTCTTCGGGTGAGCCGTGCTGATCTTCACCACCACTTCCCGGCAGCCCTCGCCCCGGCCATGGCCGCCGTAAGTCGTCTCCGTGCCCAGAAGCTCGATGCTCGTTTCGCTGTAATCGGGCAGCCCACGTTCGCTGAACATACGCGATGTCTTGGCCAGTATGGCCTGGGCAACGGTCTCTGCCTTGGTCCGGGCATCCATGCCGGCCAGCAGGAAGGTGACCGTGCATTTGAAGCCGTCCGGCCAGGTACCCGACACCTTGTAGCTGTCGGTGGGCGCAAGCCCGCGAGCGCCGGAGACTTCAACCCGGTCCTTGCCGGTTTCAGTGAGCTCAACGGCGGTAAAATCACAGGTCACATCGGGCAACAGATAGGCCCGGGGATCGCCAATCTCATACACCAGTTGCTCCCCGACCGTGCCCCGGCTGACAAGGCCGCCCGTGTTCTCGGGCTTGGTAATAACAAAGCGGCCTTCGGCGCTGACCTCGGCAATCGGAAAGCCCATGTTGGCGTAGCCGCCGGCCACCGCTTCCCAATCGGTGAAGTTGCCGCCGGTGGCCTGGGCGCCGCATTCCAGCAGGTGCCCGGCCAGGCTGCCCTGGGCCAGCTTGTCGTAATCGTCCCAGCGCCAGCCGAATTCGTGAACCAGCGGCGCCAGCACCAAGGCGCTGTCGGCCACGCGACCGGTGATCACAATGTCCGCACCCTGTTCCAGGGCGGCCACCAGGCCTGGAGCGCCCAGGTAGGCGTTCAGGCTGACCATCATCGGCGGCATGGGCTGGCCGGACGTCATCTCGGTGATGCCTGCATCGGCAAGCTTTTTCTTTTTCATCAGCAGGTCGTCGCCCAGCACCAGGGCGATCTTGAGATCCACGCCGGCCTTTTCGCACAGGGCCTGGAGCGCATCTCGGCAGGCCACCGGATTCACGCCTCCGGCGTTGGCGAGCACCCGAATGCCCTTCTGCTTGATGTCGCCCATTAACGGGCCCATCACGGTCTGCACGAAATCCCGGGCATAACCCTGGCTGGGGTCTTTCATCTTCTGGCCGGCCATGATCGACATGGTGATCTCGGCCAGGTAATCGGCCACCAGGTAATCAATATTGCCAGTACGGACTAGCTGCGCCGCGGCGGTTTCGGTGTCTCCCCAAAAAGCGGCCGAACAGCCGATGCGGACGGAGCGCGGTGAGTCAGTCATAGTCAGTGTCCATGTCGGAAATCGCCAACGATGGAATTGACGATACCAAGCAAGCGCTTGGTTTGTAAAGTGGCGAGTTTAGGGTAGAATCATTGGCCTAATCTGCCAGCCGGAACGATTCAGTGAACCAGAACCCGATCCTACAGTCCCTGATTGCCGAAAACCTCGTCTCGGACCCCAACGGGGCCCGTGGGCGATTGCTCACCGAGGCCGCCCGCCTGTTCCGGGAAAAGGGCTATGAGCGCACCACGGTGCGGGACCTGGCCGCCGCAGTCGGCATCCAGTCAGGCAGTCTGTTCCACCATTTCCGCAGCAAGGAGGAAATTCTGAAAGCGGTCATGGTTGAGACTATCCGGCTGAACACGGCCCTTATGCAGGCAGCCATGGAAGCGGCGGATACTCCGAGGCAAAAACTGAGGGCTCTGATACGGGCTGAACTCGAATCCATCAACGGGCAAACCGGAGAGGCCATGGCCGTGCTTGTGTTCGAGTGGCGAAGCCTGTCTGAGGATTCCCGGTCCGAGGTTCTTGAGCTCAGGGATATCTATGAGGCGCTTTGGCTGAACGTTCTGGGAGCGTTGAAGGAGCGGGGCGACCTGCTGGCGGATGCTTTCGTGGTGCGCCGCATGCTGACCGGCGCCCTGAGTTGGACGGTAACCTGGTATCGACCCTCCAGGGGCGGGCTCACGCTGGATGGGCTCACCGATGAGGTGATGGCCATGCTCGGCTTGCCGCCAGCGGACTGACCAGAGTCTGAAGCCAGTTGAGGGCCCCGCACCGGGGCCCTTCGCATTTTTGGTTGGCTGTTTCAGTCGCGGACGAGCTCGACCAGTCGATATTCCCTCAGGTTGGGGTCAGAGCGAATGGCGTCTTCCGTATAGGGAAACGCAATCCAGTTCTTTCCGGAGTAGGCTTCGGTCATATCCCGGAAATAGGGGGATGCGGGGTCGGTGGACTGGGAATAGGTCACGAAACCCTCTGCCCTCGGCGTACCGTCTTCCCTCCAGGTCACGGTCTGGATATAGCTGTTGCCATAGGTGACATCGTAGCGACCGTCGGTGAGGTCATTCGGCCTTGAGCTGGCAATGGTGAAGCTGCCCTCAAAACCCTCGCCGCCAAAGATGGGAATGTCAGTTTCGTGAATGCCGGAGAACTGGATCTCCCGGACCGCAGCGTCCAGGGCGATGGACGAATCCTGAATGCGTTTTACGCCATCGGCAAAGGCGGCCTGAATCAGGGGGCTTGCAACATTGAGATCTGCCGGCGTGTTGGCGGGATCGCTGGGGTTGAAAGGCGTTAGCCATTTGTCCGGAGAGGTGATTGGCAGCGGATCGACACCGCGCCAGAACTCGCGCCAGAGATGGCCGCCCACCGAGTCCAGGTTGTGGGTTCCGTCCCACTGTTGGAGAACCGCGCAGGCTTGGGAAATATCGACCGGCTGGCCCTCGCTGCTCAAGAGGGTGCCCAGGGGGCAGTACGCGTTGAGTACGTCTGCTCGAGCGAGTTCCTCGGAGAGCAGGCTGCTGTCGAGTACTACAGACTGAAGGTTGGCCAGATCGAACCCCAGAGCCCCTGGCAGGCCGTCACTGCCGTCGAGTCGATCCTGAACCTGTTTGATGCACTTGCGGGTTCTTAGGGTGCGTGGTGTCTCCTCGTCGCCGATGATGGCGGCGAAGCCCGTGAGCGGCTGATCGGGATGGGTGACCCAGTAGCTGTCATTGCAGTTGTGAACCCAGTCATCCCGGCGCAGGGTGGGCAGATTGGCCGGTCCAAATATACCGGCGGCCGGTGCATCGGGGTCGGTATCCCATTCACAATCGGCGCGCGAGCCATCAAGGATTGGCAACCCGGGCGCAAGCTCGTCGAACACGGGCGAAAGTCCCGTGGCGCAGGCCGCCGCCTTGGTATCCGGAACGTTCGGCACCACCGTGACATCACCGTAGTAAGCCTGTTCACCCGGTCCGGTGGCCACGGTATTCACCCAGGGCACCCCCAGAACGCTGCTGTGCAGCTCGACAAATTCCTCGAAACTGGTGGCCTGGTTCCAGCGGAAAAACTGATTCAGCAACCGGTCATTTTCGGCGTTTGCATCCCGCAGCGTGTACGCTTTCAGCGATGACCAGTTGAGTACCGGGACACCGGCGGCCTGGAACGTCAGCATCGGGCCAAACTTTGATCGGTAGAGCGTTCTTGTCCGGGTGCCAAGGGTACCGTCGGCCTCCCGGACGTCCACGGTGATCTCGCGGCTTTCCATGTCACGGTATTCGCCCTCGTAAAGATACTGGGTCGGATCTTCGGGGTTCAGAGTCAGCTCGTAGAACGTGAAACGATAAGCCGTGGACACGGTGTGGCTCCATGCGAAGTGCTCGTTGAACCCGATGAGCACGGCCGGCAGGCCATACAATGCAGCCCCCATGATTTCCGTGTCATTGCCGACTTTCAGGTGGGAAAGGTACAGTCTTTCGGTTTTCTGCCAGGGGAAGTGAGGGTTGCCGAAAAGCATGGACTGGCCCGTGCGGCTTGCCTCGGCAGAAATGCCGTACATGTTGCTGCCAATCGGTAGTTCCGGATTGAGAGGGAAGGGCAGGGTGTTTCCGTCGACCGCCTCCAGCGCCGACAGCACATCATCTGCCGTGGGCGCTGTAGTGTCGGTGTACTGGGGCGGCTGAGCGCTGGCAATTCCATCCACGAACACTGACGAGCTTGCAAGAACAGAAAGCCGCAGGTAACGGCGGTACATGTCTGCTTCCTCCAGTGCGAACAGCCAGTCCTGATCGCGGCAAGACTGGTGTCGGCCAGGATGCTGACCCTCCCGTATTTCACTCAGGTAGCGGTTGAATCCGTCCACGTAACCCTTCGAGGCGTCTATGACTTCCTGGTCACTGTTGGCTTTGAAGGGCGCTATGGCGTCGTCCGTGAGGGTTGCGCGCCAGAAAAAATCGGCGTTAAGGTTGCTGGTTGCTGATCCGTTGGAGGGGATGCTGTAGGCGCCTTCCGGACCCAGGTAACGGGACCGCAAACCCCGGATGGTGAGCGTGTCCTCGGCCAGCAGGCAAAGGTTATCCACGGCCTGGGCGTAACCGTATGCATAGCCGAGACTGGCAAAGTTGTCGGCCTCAATGTGTGGAATACCATTTGAGGTCCGCCGAACGGTTGCCTGGTAGAGTGTTCGGTCGCCACTTGCGATCGCATTCAGGCTTGCACTGACTGCAGTAGGGGAATTGTCCGAAAGGCAGCCCGCGAGGATGATCGGGGCCATTGCCAACGGAATGGCATGTTTCAGGTTCGTCATGTTTTCGCCTTTTTTTGATTATTTTGCGATGCACACAACGGGTTAACCTGAGAAAAGGTTCCACGGTTTCCGCCATTACGCTGTCCCCCCAATCAGGGCCATTGGCCTCATCGGCATGATGCGTTCGGCATTCCAGCCATTTTTGTAGGACAGTTTTCGAAGCATTCTTGCAGCCGTTAACAAAAACCGACCAAGCGATCGGGCATACAACAACAACGTAAAGCAGGGTGATTTATGATTTCCTCTCTGGCTCGGCTGAAACCACGGCTTAAGACCCTCACACTGGCGGCGGTTGCCGCTCTGGCAGGTTGTTCGGCGAACCCCATCTACACCACCACCGGTGTCGTCCTCTCCAACTACTCCGAGGGCGAGGCCACACCCTATGTTCTGCAGATGTCCGACCCGAAAATGGCCTGTGCCCTCGGCGAGGGCATCGACCCGCTGCTCTATTCGTTTTCACGGGTAACCGAAGCGCCGGATACCACGGGTTCCCTGCTCATGCTTCTGGCAGGCAACTGTGCCGAGTACAAGGCCTGGGAGGCGGAGCTGGCGTACCTGCGCGCTGATTATCAGGGCGATGTTGCAACCGCCAAGGATGCTCGGGAAGAGGCCAAGCGCCTGAACGCCCTGACGGCAAAGCGTCGGTACCGCTCCTTCCAGCGTGCGATGGCCGCCTATGAGTTTGACCCGGCCGCCGAGCCTCTGGAGTGTCCATTCCTGTTCAGCGAACAGGACGAACTGACGTTCCTCCTCGGTCTTTTGACTGGCATGCAGGCCATCGTTAACGACGCCAATTCCGGTGCCATGGCCGGCGTTCCCCGCAACATTGCGCCGCAGGCGGAGCGTGCCGCGACCTGTCTGGACAACGAGAAGTGGGGTGGCACACCGAACGCCATCCGTGCCCTGGTGTGGCTGTTGCTGCCGGATACCCGTCCGGAACTCTCGCCCGACCCCTGGCAGGTGCTTGAACACAGCCGGCAGCTGGGTGTCGAGAAAGGCATCCGCGTGCCGCATGCACTCCAGGCGGTGGCGGCCGAAACCTTTGGCCGGCCAGACAAGCTCGAGGAGGCGATTGCCACCTTCGCTGAGTCCAACGCCAGGGTAACCGTGTGGGACGACTATCGCCTGGTGGACGAAGTGGCGGCCGATGCGGTGCAATTCTCCTCGGACAAGTACTGGACCGCCAACTACGGCTACCGCACCCCTCAGACGTTCTTTGGCAAGATGAGCCCTGAACGCGAAACCGAGAATGTCGAAACCATGAATCTGGATGACCTGCTCTGAGGCAGGTCTCCGACACCCTCTGAATATCTGACAAACACAAGAATGACCCGGAGGTCGTAATGATCCGCAAATCCAGCCCAACCGTGACACTGGCCGCCCTGACCCTGGCTGCTGCCGCACCCCTCGCATCCGCAAAGACCGTCTCCATGTGCGTGTTCGATGTGATCGGGGCCAATGGTGACTTCTATAACTTTGTGAAGGACTACTCCCTGGAAATGAAAAGCCACGGGGTTGATTTCGAGCTCAAGCCCTACACCGACGAAGGCGTTGCCATCGGTGATTTCAACGCCGGCCAGTGTGATGCCGTGGCGGCCACCGACATCCGGATTCGTCCGTTCAACAAGTTCACGGGCAGCATCAGTGCCGTGGGAGCCATCCCGACCTACGACAACCTGAAAACGCTGCTGGCTACTCTGGCCCAGCCGAAAGCCGCGCCGTTGATGAAGTCCAACGGCTATGAGGTGCTGGGCATCATCCCGGTGGGTGCAGGCTACCTGTTCGTGAACGACCGCAGCATCGACACCGCGGGTGAGCTTGCCGGCAAGCGTATGGCAACGCTGGACTACCAGAAAGACGCGATCCACATGGTGAACTATGTAAAGGCCACCGTGGTTCCCTCCGATATCACCAACTTCGCCGGCAAGTTCAATAACGGTTCGGTGGATACCGCCTACGCACCGGCCTTTGCCTATGAAGCGCTGGAGCTTTACAAGGGCATTGGCGATAAAGGTGGCGTGGTTGATTACCCGCTGGCGCAGCTGACCCTGCAGATCGTAGCCCGCGATGAGGTCCTCGACGATGACCTCGCCCAGAAGGCGCGCGAAGAAGCCTGGAACATGTTCCCGCAGGCGATGACCCTGATCGAAGGCCAGGAAGCGGCCATTCCCGATGAAAAGTGGGTGCGCATCCCGGAGCAGGACATTCGTGGCTACCAGGAAATGTTCCGGGAGAACCGCATCGAAATGCGTGACGGCCTGAACGGCGCACCGGATGTTTACCATCCCAAGATGATGGGTCTGCTCAGCAAGATCCGCTGTGCCAGCAACCCGGCTGCCGCCGAGTGCACTGCGGCCAACCGGGAATAACAGGGCGGAATCCTCATGAACTGGCGAGCCCTGACCGCTCCGGCCGCGAGAACCCTATACCCCGTGCACCGATTGCACGGGGCCGTTCTCCTGCTTCTGTTGTTGTTCACCCTGCTGCTGGGCATGGGAAACTCCCTGCACTCGCGGTTGCTGTGGGTGGGCGAACAGACCTGGCCTAACTACTACCTGCTGAACCCTGACGCCAAGGAACCCACCTGCCAGCTGGAAATGGACGTGGACGCAGAGGTGGCGAGACGGGTGCAGGCCTACAAACCAGACCCGGACGATCTGTTCAGCTCGCCCCCCAATCCGGAAGCCATTCGCAAGTCCCTGCAGAGCAACCTGGAGCTCTGTCAGCAGCAATACGCCCTGTACCAGCAGAACCTCGAACATGCCACGCCAGCGCTGGGTATGTTCAAGGCGGTGGAACAGGGGCTGGCCGAGTTCCTGCTCGACAACATAGAGCTGACCAAATACCTGTTCATTGCCATGTTCGCCATGGCGGCCGCCATTGCCGCCCTGGACACCGACCACATTGCCCTGCGGCTGCCCCGCAACCGGGCGGAGTGGCGCCTGAGCCAGGGTGTGCAGTTTGTGGTGAACGGCCTGATGGTGCTGTCTCTCAACGCCTATCTTGGCAAGCTGGCCAGCTCGCCGGGCTCGGAGGACACCATGGACCTCCAGTATGCCTGGGCAGGTGTGTTTGGCCTGTTCATGGTGATCAACGCCATTCGATTTGTGAACGTCCCCGAGCGCATCCGGGCCGGCAAGCTCGCGGCTTCCTCCGGGCTTGTGGTTCCGCTTTACTGCGGCATGGGGCTGATCGCCATGGCGTACTTCTTCCTGGTGGACGGCTACGCCTCGGGCCTGGCCATCTACTTCGGGATGATGTCCAACCTTTCGTCCATGTTCATCAACATCGGCCTGTACGTGCTGGTGGGCATGATGCTCAAGCAGACCCGGATTCCGGAGCTGCTGCTGAACCTGATCAAGCCGTTCAATCTGCCTGCGCCACTGCTGGCTTCGGTGATTATCTTTGCGACGGCGTTCCCGACCGCGTTCACCGGCGCCTCGGGTATCTTTATCCTGGCCGTGGGCGGTGTGGTCTACGATGAACTGCGCCGTGCCGGCGCTGGGCGCCAGTTGTCGCTGGCGACCACGGCAATGTCCGGCAGCCTGGGCGTGGTTCTCAATCCGTGCCTGCTCATCGTGGTAGTGGCGGCCCTCAACAAGGAAGTGACTACGACCGAACTCTATGGCTGGGGCTTCTGGGTGTTCATTATGTCCGCCACCCTGTTCTCCCTGGTGGTCTGCAAGACCCAGGGTAACTGGAAGCCGAGACCGGCGCCCGGCGCTTTTCGTGCCGCGCTGAGGGAAAGCCGGGCGTTGGTACCCTACGTGCTGGTGGGCGCCCTGGTAATTCTCGCCATCTGGGCCATTCTCGGGCTCAAATTCAACGAATACAGCGCGCCTCTGATCCTGCCGCTGGTGATGCTGGCCCTGGTGCTACTGGATTCAACGCAGGCCAACCGCGCCGACGCCGAGACCCGTACCCAGGCGTTCTGGAACCGCAGTTCCGCCGCCGCCAGTGATTCTGCCGTGCACATTGGCGCGTTGCTGGCACTGATCGGGTTCTCGATCTGTCTTGGCGGTATTCTCGAGCGCTCTGATATTGTTCACGCGCTCTTCCCTGAGGACCTCACCAGCCCGTGGATTGCCATGCTGGTAATCGTGGTGATGCTGACAGTGATCGGAATGGTCATGGATCCGTTTGGTGCGGTGATCCTGGTGTCTGCCACCATCGCCCAACCGGCGATTCAGCTCGGAATCGACCCGCTGCATTTCTGGATAGTGTGCCTCGTGGCCTTCGAGCTGGGATACCTGAGCCCACCGGTGGCCCTGAACCATCTGCTCACCCGGCAGGTGGTGGGCGAAACCGAAGTGCTGGCCGCCGAACGCACCGGCTCGTTCTGGCACCGCTACGAGCGGCTGCTGTTGCCCCTGGTAGTGATGGGGCCAACCCTGCTGTTTGTGGCATTTGTGCCCATGCTGTTCTACGCGTTGTAATCTTGTTATGGCAGGATGAAGGCCGCCTGGGGGGAACTCCAGGCGGCTTTTTTGCATCTGAAGTAGATAAAGCTACGTAGGACAACAGAACCAAACAGCGGTGTATCTCGTCTATGGGCTATGCTCGTTGCCACGACCTCCGATAAGAGTGATCCTCCTTTTATGCCTATTCCTGCCGTTCAAAGATTCGCTCCCATGCTTGCCGGCCTGTTTGCGCTGACTGGCTGCGGTGGTGGTGGTGGGGGTGGCGCGGGCTCTCAGCCACCGGTAGCTGCCTCTGACAGCCCGCTGGCCGGACAGATCGCCATTGAAGCAGGCAGCCGGATAGACCAGGACACCATGGACGAGTTGTCGCGCTTCGGCTCCCAGCCCGCCTCGGACGGCCAGGTGTTGCCGGTGAACTTCATCCTCGCCGGTTATGTCAGTGGGGCCAGTGGGAGCTATGGCAGTGTGAACGGACAGAACTTCAGCTTCCGCGCGGATCCTGAAGACATCTTCTCCGTGCCCATGGCTGAGGGCGAGGTATTGCGGCTCGTGAGCCTGGGAAGCAGGGCAGGAGATCCTCAACTGAGGTTGACTCTGGCGGATGGGTCCGGAACGAATTACGCCGACACAGACCCTGTGAATGGCGTGGCCGAGGTTACCCTGGGAGCCAACATGCCCGAGCGGAATTATCGGGTCGAAGTAACGGCTTCCGGGAGCGTCCCCGCCCGCTACGTGCTGGTGAAGGCCGTATCCGCCCAGCTCGGTTCATTCAGCCTGGACTGGCCGGATTACCAGTTCGCGGCAGAAGAGGCCATCGTTACCCTGGCTCCGCAGGCCCAAGGCACTGCTGCAGCGCTTTCCGCTCAAACCGCAGTTGCCGCGCGCCAGCTTGGCGACTCCGACTGGTTGATGCGAATGCCCGCCAGGGCAAACCCCAGCGGCGTACAGCACCGGTCAGCTTCAGACGAAACGCTGGACTGGATTACCGAGCTGCGAAAAACGCCGGGCGTGGTGTCTGCGGTGCCCAACTACCGGTTTACAAGCACCGCTTCGCCGGTGAACGAAAAGCTCTACCCGCTGCAGTGGCACTACGATCTGATCAATGGCCCCGTGGCCTGGCAACTGGCACCCGATGGTGGTGTCGGTGTTGAGGTGGCGGTGCTGGATAGCGGTCTGTTCAGCCCCTCGGGCACCTCTGACTGGCATCCGGACCTGAATGCGAATGTGGGGGGCGGTTTTGATTTCGTAGACAACGACAATTATCCAGAGGATCCGGGAAGCAGCGTCGGTTCCAGCGTTTTTCATGGCACTCATGTGGCCGGCACCGTAGGCGCCGTCGTGCAGGGTACGAGCAACAGCACTGGGCAGGGAATTGGCGGTGTCGCCTTCAAAAGCACCATCGTGCCGGTGCGGGTTCTCGGCGAGGGTGGCACAGGCTCCTCCGATGATCTGATTGCGGCCGTTCGCTGGGTAACCGGGCAGTCCGGTGGCGGTAAGAAAGCAGACGTGGTTAACCTGAGCCTTGGCGGCCTGCCGAGGATTCAGCAACTCGAGGATGCAATCGCCTTCGGTGTTCAGCAGGGCATGATCTTCGTGGGAGCGGCTGGCAATTCGGCGACCTCTCAGCAATCGTTTCCCGCCGCGTCCGCCAACGTGCTCGCGGTCAGTGCCGTCGATGCGGCTGGCCGGCTGGCGTCCTACTCCAATTTCGGGTCCTGGATCGATCTGGCGGCACCGGGCGGCGATGCCAGTCGCGATGGCAACAACGATGGCCGGGCCGATGTGGTCTGGAGCACCGGGGCGGTAGAGGGCTCCAGCGGATTTGAAGCCAGCTACACTGGGCTGCAGGGCACATCCATGGCGGCGCCCCACGTGGCCGGCGTGATGGCGCTGCTAAAGCAGCAGGATTCGAACAGAGACTATTCTGCGATCCGTGGTTTGCTGGAGGCCGGGGAGCTCACCAATTATTCGGGCAGCCGGTCGGACCAGCTTGGCTACGGTGTTCTCGATGCTTCCAGGGCGCTTCAGGCCAGTGGCAATGTTACGGTTCTGTCTCCTTCGCCTTCCCAGGTCCTGTTGGGCAACGAAACCTCGCTGGAGCAGCGGGTTATCCTGGAAAAAATAGGTACCGACAACGTCACGAACTTTTCCATATCTCAGCCCCCGGCGTGGTTTAGCGTTACTCAAACCAATTTGTCGGGTGGCGCCATTGCTCTGGATTTCGTTCTGAATGAATCGGCCCTTGAGGAAAACGTCTCCTACCGGGACGTGCTCAGGGTTACATACACCTCAGATCAAGAGCGGACCGTTGATATCCCCGTTGTCGCCCAGGTGCTCTCCGATGAGTTCGCTCGAACTGCCGGCACGCACTTCGTGCTACTGGTGAGTACCACCCCCAACGAGGACGGCTTCTTCGAGGCGGAGTCTCAACTGGCGGTAGACCCGGAGAATGGAAGCTATAGCTTCAGGTTCAAGCGGGATGACGGCGTTGAACCAAAATCGTTGAACGAGGTGGCGCCCGGATCTTACTATCTGGTGGCCGGTTCGGACATCGACGGCGACGGCATTATCTGTCAGCCCGGGGAGGCTTGTGCAGAGTACCCGGTCTCCGGCTTGCGTGAGGTGATCACCATCGAAGCAGGCCAGGAACAGCAAGACGTGTCGATGACCACCAGCTTCACCCGGCCCACCATTTCAGCGTCGTCTCCTGATGTGCTGCCGAGGCCGGGTTTTCAGGGCTACCGGTTGATCGAGAGCACCAGCAACAGCGCCGCCCAGAGCGGTGGAGGGAAGTTGTCGAAATGAAAACAGGTTATCTGACGCTCATTGGTGGCGTGGTTCTGGCCGTTTCACTGGCCGCCTGCTCGTCCGTAGCCATGGACCGTGGAGCGGTGACTGAAGTGCGCCAGATCACCCAGTCGGACCACTGCGGGCTTACCGGTCCCGGCGTGGTCTACGTGGACTCGGTCGATGACCTGGAACCCTTGCTGGGCGTTCCCGGGCAGAATCTCAGTATCCGGCTCATCCGTGAGGTGGATCTGGCCAGCGAGCATTTGGTGTTTGTGACCCTGGGCCAGAAGCCGACCGCAGGCTACGGCATTGCCCTGGAGAAGGCACGATTTTCCGGCAGCACGTTGTCCCTCGATATGGTTACGAGAAAGCCCGGGCAGGACATGATCGTGGCCCAGGTGATTACCTCTCCCTGCGCGGTGGTGGCCGTGCCTGGCGTGGAGTGGCAGCGGCTGGAAGTATCCGGGGTTACCAGCAAGCCCCTGGTTCGGGATCTTGCGCGCTGAGCGTGCGCTGGCGGCCACAAAACAACCGTTGATCTTTGCTCACGAATCCCTAAGCTATGGCTCAGCTTTCTACACCAATCGCGGAGCCCGTTCCTGCCCATGAGCCAGCAACAATACAACGCCGATGCCATTGAAGTCCTGAGCGGTCTGGATCCGGTGCGCAAGCGCCCCGGCATGTACACCGACACCAGCCGGCCGAATCATCTGGCACAGGAAGTGATCGACAACAGTGTCGACGAGGCGTTGGCGGGCCATGCCAGGCGCATTGATGTGGTCCTCTACAGCGACGGCTCCCTCAGCGTGGAAGACGATGGCCGGGGCATGCCGGTGGATCTGCACAAGGAAGAAGGCCTGCCGGGTGTCGAGCTGATCCTTACCCGCCTCCACGCCGGCGGCAAATTCTCCCAGGGCAACTATAACTTCTCCGGCGGTCTGCACGGCGTGGGTGTCTCGGTGGTGAATGCGCTGTCCACGCATCTGGAAGTGTCTATCAAGCGAGACGGCCAGCTGCACCGGATGACCTTCGCCAACGGCGACAAGGCCACCGAGCTTGAGGTTGTGGACACGGTTGGCAAGCGAAACACCGGTACGCGACTGAAATTCACGCCGGATGCGAAGTATTTCGACAGTCCCAATTTCTCGGTCAGCCGCCTTCGGCATAACCTGCGTGCCAAAGCGGTTCTGTGCCCGGGACTGACCGTTACCTTCCTGCAGGAAAAGACCGGCGAGAAGGACGAGTGGTTCTACGAAGACGGTCTCAGAGACTACTTGCGTACTGCCCTGGCAGACATTGAGGCGGTGCCGCTGGAGCCGTTTACCGGCAGTTTCTCCGGCAACAAGGAGGCTGTGGACTGGGCCATCCAGTGGCTGCCCGAGGGCGGCGAAGCGATCATGGAGAGCTACGTTAACCTGATTCCCACGGCCCAGGGTGGCACCCATGTGAACGGCCTGCGCACGGGCCTGCTGGAGGCCATGCGCGAGTTCTGCGAGTTCCGCAACCTGCTGCCCCGTGGCGTGAAACTCTCGCCCGAGGATATCTGGGAGCGGGCCGCCTACGTGCTTTCCTTCAAGATGCAGGAACCCCAGTTTTCAGGGCAGACCAAGGAGCGCCTGTCCTCACGTGAGGCTGCCGCGTTCATCTCCGGCGTTGTGAAAGACGCCTTCAGTCTGTGGCTGAACCAGCACACCGATGTGGCGGAGGCCCTGGCCGAGCTGTTCATCAGCAACGCCCAGCGGCGGCTGCGGGCCAGCAAGAAGGTGGCTCGCAAGAAGGTCACGTCAGGCCCGGCGCTGCCCGGCAAGCTGGCGGACTGCTCGGGTGCAGACACCGCCCGTTCCGAGCTGTTCCTGGTAGAGGGGGACTCTGCCGGCGGCTCCGCCAAGCAGGCCCGAGACCGGGAATTTCAGGCCGTCATGCCTCTGCGCGGCAAGATCCTCAACACCTGGGAGGTGGATTCAGGAGAAATCCTGGCGTCCCAGGAGGTTCACGACATCGCCGTGGCCATCGGCGTAGACCCGGGCTCGGACAAGCTTGAGGGCCTTCGCTACAACAAGATCTGTATCCTCGCGGATGCGGATTCCGACGGTCTGCACATTGCCACCTTGCTCTGTGCCCTGTTCGTGAAGCACTTCCGTCCTGTGGTGGCGGCGGGTCACGTGTTCGTGGCCATGCCTCCGCTGTACCGGGTGGATCTGGGTAAAGAAACCTTCTACGCCCTGGATGAGCACGAGAAGCAGGGCATCATCGACCGGATTGCAGCGGAAAAGCGCAAGGGCAAGATCTCGGTCACCCGGTTCAAGGGCCTGGGCGAGATGAACCCGCTGCAGCTTCGGGAAACCACCATGGCACCGGATACCCGTCGCCTGGTGATGCTCACGATCGAGGACGGCGACGACACCGATAGCCGCATGGACATGCTGCTGGGCAAAAAACGGGCGTCGGACCGCCGGGCCTGGCTGGAGACCTACGGCAACATGGCCGATATCGAAGTGTGAGTCCCGGGCCTCATATGCGCTAGGGTGCTATAAAAAGCATCCTTTATTCTTTCTCTGTATTCTGCAAACTCGTTATCCTGCCAGTTTTCAAACCGGGAAGTACCATTAATGGACTGGCAGGGTTGGTTTGCGCTGGGGCTTGCGGGCACCGCGCTGTTGCTTATGAGTGCAGGGCGTTTTGCGCCCCATCTGGTAATGATGGGTGTGCTGGTTGTCCTGAGTGCCAGTGGCATCGTGTCCGCCGACCAGGCGCTCTCCGGTTTCAGCAACAGTGGCCTGATCACCGTTGTCGCCATGTTTGTGGTGGCGGCCGGCATCCATCACTCCGGTGGTGTCGATCTGCTGGTCAACCATCTGCTTCGCAGTCCCCGTACGGTGCGTTCAGCACAGGCGCGTATTGCGCTGCCGGTTTCCCTCCTGAGTGGTTTTCTCAACAACACACCGGTGGTAGCCACCATGATCCCGGCGGTCCATGCCTGGTCGCGCAAGATCGGCATTGCCCCTTCCAAGCTGATGATTCCGCTGAGCTACTCGGCCATCCTCGGTGGCACCCTGACGCTGATTGGTACCAGCACCAACCTGGTGATCAACGGTCAGTACCAGCAGCTGACGGGGGAGCAGGGCTTTTCCATCTTTTCCATTACCGCCATTGGCCTGCCGGTCGCCGTCATCGGTGTGACCGCCATGCTTCTGGTGATGCCCCGGCTCTTGCCCGACCGTAAGGACCAGCAGAAGTTCGGCTCCATGCGGGAGTTCACGCTCGAGGTGGCCGTCTCCTTCGATGGCCCTCTGGTAGGCAAGACGGTTGGCGAGGCCGGGTTGCGGGAACTGGAGCGCTTGTATCTCGTGGAGATTGAGAGGGATGGCAGCGTGGTAACCGCGGTGCCCTCCGAGGAACGCCTGCGCGGTGGCGATCGACTGGTGTTTGCCGGCGATACCCAGGCCATTTCCGACCTGCTGCGCATCAACGGTATCGTGCCCTCGGTGCATGACGATGAGCCCAGTCTGAGCAAGGACCGGGCTGAGCGTCGTCTGGTGGAAGCTGCGCTTTCCCCACAGTCGGACGTGTTGGGGCTGACCATCCGCGACGCCCGGTTCCGTGACCGTTACGGCGCGGTGGTGCTGGCAGTGGCGCGCGGTGGCGAACGGGTATCGGGCAATCTTGGCAATATCCGCCTGAAGCCCGGCGATGTTCTGCTGCTGGAAGCAAGACCCGCGTTCGTAAGCCGGCAGCGTTACAACAAGGATTTCCTGTTGATCAACGATCTGGAAACCGAGACCCCGAGGCACGATCGCGCATGGTTGTCCTGGGGTATTCTGCTGGTGCTGGTGGGGCTGGCGGCCTGCGGCATTCTCAGCATGCTGAATGCCGCTTTGCTGGGCGCGGCGCTGATGATTCTGTCGGGCTGCTGCTCGGTAGGGCAGGCCCAGAAATCGGTGGACGTTCCTGTGATTCTCACCATTGCCGCCTCGTTTGCATTGGGCGCTGCGCTGGAACAGACCGGGGCTGCCGGCTATGTTGCCGAGGGTATCCTGCAACTGAGCCAGGGCAGCGTTCTGCTGACCATTCTGCTGGTTTACATCGTGGTGTCGGTGCTTACCGAGGTGATCACCAATAATGCGGCCGCGGTGCTGGTAATCCCCATCGTGCTGTCTATGACCAACAGCATGGGCGTAGCGGCAGAGCCGTTTGTCATTGCCGTAATGATGGCGGCGTCAGCCAGCTTTGCCACACCCCTGGGCTATCAGACCAACATGATGGTCTTCGGTCCAGGAGGCTATCGGTTCAGCGATTTTGTGCGCGTGGGTGTGCCTATGAACCTGTTTATCGGTGCGGTTACGGTGGCGGTGATAGCGATGGTGTACGGTATTCAGCCAGGCTTATAAAGTGGCTGGCGTGGGGCTTGCCAGAATGTCGCAGCAAAGCACCTGGAGCTTACCCTGATGATAGAACCCGAGGGAGAGGGTCACGCACATATAGGCGCCGGTGACGCACAGATAGGGCGCGGTTACGTGCAGGCTTTCCGGCTGGGCCAGTGCCTGGCGCAGGTATTGCTGGCGATACCAGTCGGCGCTGGTGGTGCTTTCAAGCGGCTTGAAACGAGGGTCAAGGCCCCGGGTCGCGGTATCTGACACCACGGTGTCATCCATCTGAACGCCCCGGTCATCCACCAGATAGCAGCGGGATACCGCCGGGTGATTGAGTAGCTCCACGCAGGCCTGGTGCATGCTCAGCCCGTCACGCAGTTTGCCAATGGCCTGCTCGAAATAGCCACTGAAAAAATCCACCAGCTGTCGGGTCGGATCCAGGGTTACCTGGTTCCGGGTCTTGTATTCCTGCAGCAACTGGTCGAAGTCGGCTGGGCCCCGGCCAAGCTGGCCGAGATCGGTGCTCGGTTTCTCGAAGTAGAATCCCTGGACAAAATCGACGCCGGCATCAATGGCAATCATCGTTTGATCACGGGTTTCGACGCCTTCAAGAAGTACCAGGCAGCCGGACTGATGCAGCAAAGACACAATCCCGTTGAGAATCTGCCGGGCCTTGTGATCGTCGGTCGCGCGGGTAAGCAGCTTGCGATCAAGCTTCACGATATCGGGTGAGAGGTTCCAGATTCGCTCAAAGTTGGAGTGTCCGGCGCCGAAGTCATCAATTGCGGTGAGGCAGCCGAGCTTCTTGTAATAGGCCACGGTCTCTCTCAGCCGCTCCGCATCGTCGGTGGGCTGTTCCACAATCTCCATCACGATCCGGTGCGGCGGCAAGCCTGTTTTTTCCAGCAACTGCCCGAAGAAGGAGTCGGCCTGGCTACCGGCGGTGACCACACGGGGGGAAACGTTCAGGAACAGCCAGTTCAACTGGTCTTGAATGCCGCTGTAGTTGCGTATGTGCAGGTATCGGCACAGTCGGTCAAGTAGCAGGTTTTCTGCATCTGAAGCAGGCAACTGGAACAGATGCAGGGGCAACACGGCGGCGTTGTCGGGATCAAAGGCCCGTATCAGGGCTTCATAACCCACAATCCGCTTGTGTGAAATGCTGTAGATGGGTTGCAGTGCCGTCCTGAGTTTTAGCCCCCGGAAGTCTGCGGTCCATGTCTCGCCTTCCCGGTTCAGCATTGGGGAGAGCAGATCCACTTCCGGAGCCTTCAGCTTGTCAGGGAGGCGCTGCGACATAGACGATTCTGATAGATTGAACGAACGCATCAGTCGGGCGAGCGACTGAACTGTCTCGTATCAGTACGTGTTTAGCCTGGGAAAGCAGGAAGTTACTGATAGTTGGGAGGAAGGTTGCCAAAAAAACGGATTTATTACCACTGTTTCATGTAGAAACTGGAAACCGTTTGTATCTTTAGCTGTCACCACGACCGGATGGCCGCTCTCTCAGCAGGCGGGTCTCGGAAAGGTAAAAGTCGCGCCCAGCGGCCACCTGGCAAAGGCAAGGCACCGCCAGAACATCAGTTGTTGCTGGGTACAACCACGCTTTCGTCAAATTCGAGTTCCATGTCTCGTCCTCTCGGTCACTGAGGCCCCGGACGGGGCGTTAAATAATGTGATAAGAGTATCTCGTTGATCGGTTGAGACAATCCGTAAAACCCCTATGCGACTAAAGGCAAACGCGGTTGGGTCGGTCAGAAATTCTGATGATCGGCAGCAAAAGATTTTGATTTCCACGGGCACGTGGTCTTTCTAGACTGAGGCAAATTCCAGGGATCAGGGTGATTGAACATTATGGCTATCAGGAACACATCAAGCCGATTCGGGCTTTTAGCCGTTGGGCTCCACTGGCTTGTTGCGCTGGCCGTTTTCGGACTGTTCGGGCTCGGGTACTGGATGGTGGACCTGTCCTATTACCACGACTGGTACCGGAGGGCGCCGGATATCCACCGCAGCATCGGCTTGCTGCTACTGGCAGTGATGGTGTTTCGGTTGATCTGGCGGTTAGCGGACAAAGTACCCGCGCCGCTGCCTGGCCACTCGCGCTGGGAGGTCAGGAGTGCGCACCTGGTGCACGGGCTCCTCTACGTTCTGGTGTTTGTCGCGATGGTCAGCGGTTACCTGATATCCACCGCGGATGGCTCGGCGATCAGCGTGTTCGGCTGGTTCAATGTGCCTTCGGTTACCGGGCGGATCAAGGGTATGGAAGAGGTGGCTGGTACCGTGCATTACTGGTCAACCTGGGCCCTGGTAGTGCTGGCGCTGTTACACGCGGCCGGCGCGTTGAAGCATCACCTGGTTGATCGTGACCGCACCCTGATTCGTATGTTTGGAAAGTAGTGTCCGGAGTATTTGAATCCTGTCCAACGCCCCAGAAGGGCATTCATCAGATAAGGAGATATCCATGAAGAAGGTTCTGCTTGCGTCCGCCGTATCCATGGCAATGGTGGGCTTTGCCCAGGCCAGTGAACACAGCGGCACTTACGCGTTTGACAAGAAAGGCGCGCACCAGTTCGTCACCTTCAAGATCTCGCATCTGGGTTATAGCTGGCTCTACGGACGATTCAACGACTTTGACGGCCAGTTCACCTACGATGCGGACAATCCCGAGAACAGCTCCGTCAATGTCACCATCGACACCAGCAGCGTCGATTCCAACCACGCCGAGCGCGACAAGCACCTTCGCAGCGAGGATTTCCTGTACGTGGATGAGTACCCACAGGCAACCTTCAAGAGCAAGCGGGTTGTGGTGGATGATGACGGAGAGGCCGATATCATCGGTGATCTGACCCTCCGTGGCGTTACCAAGGAAATCACTCTGGAGGCAGAAATGCTGGGTCACGGCGCCGATCCCTGGGGTGGATATCGCATGGGCTTTGAAGCCGAAACCGAGCTTCGACTCAAGGACTTCGGCATCCCCATGGACCTCGGAAAGGCCTCCGAGACTGTGGAGATCATCATTTCTGTCGAGGGTATCCGGCAGTAAACCGGGCTGACCCCGCCCAGACCAGATTCCGGGGTTACACCCGGAATCTGCCCGTTTGACGCTCGAGCTCCCGGGCGTAGCCCTCCAGAGATTCGCTGATCCCGTCGATATCCCTCGACCGGTTGGCGCTTTCGGCCGCCAGATCGTTGATGTCTGTTATGCTCCGGTTGATCTCGTCGATCACCTGGGTCTGCTCTTCGGTGGCGGAAGCCACGCTGGTATTCATATCCGCAATGTTTGTCATGGCCCCCAGAATGGCCGTCAGCTCCTGCTCGGCCTCGGTGGCCAGTTTCTCAGTTTCCGTAGCCTCCCGGCTGCCGGTTTCCATCACTGACACAATATCGGCCACGCCGGTTTGAAGCGTGGTAATCATGGTCTGAATGTCTTCGGTGGATTGCTGGGTGCGCTGGGCCAGGGTGCGTACCTCATCGGCCACAACCGCAAAGCCCCGGCCCTGTTCACCGGCCCTGGCAGCCTCAATGGCGGCATTCAGCGCCAGCAGATTGGTTTGCTCGGCAATGCCCCGGATGACATCCAGCACCGAGGTAATGTTGTCGGAATCCGAGGAGAGTTTCCGGATAACCTCGACGGCCTTGGAAATCTGGGCCGCCATCCGGTGCACCTGTTCGGAGGAGCTGCGGATAATGCGGGCACCGTTGTTGCCATTCTCTTCGGCCTCCTTGGTTAGCTCGGCCGCCCTGGAAGCATTACCGGCCACTTCTTCAATGGCACTCTGCATCTCATTAATAGCAGTCGCCACCATGGCAATGGAATCGGTCTGGCTGGACACGCCCTCGCGGTTATCTTTGGCCGCCTGGGCCAGGTCCGTGGCACCAGTACCCAGTTCCCGGGTCAATTGCTGGATGGAGGCAATCATTGATTGCAGGTTCTCAAGAACCAGATTGAAGCTTCGGGCCAGTTTGCCAAGGTCGTCGTCCAGTTCTACCGGAATGCGTTTGGTCAGATCGCCTTCACCCTGGGCAATATTGTCCAGCTGCTCCCGAAGGGCGCGAATGGATTTGATGATGAGTTTGAGAAACACGACGAACAGCAACACACTGATCACGATGGCGCCGACAGTGATCAGTAAAACTGCGATAGAGCTGCTTCGCCCTTCTGCGGAGGCGCCGGAGGCGCGGGATTGCGCCCGCTCGTCGGCGTGAGCACCCACTTCGTCGTAGTAGGATCGAAGGTTGTCAAATAGCGGCGCGGTTTCGCTGGATGCCAATTCCCGGGCGCGCTCCGCCTCGCCAGTTCGTGCGAGATTGATGACTTGATTGGCCGATGCAAGCCATTGTTCATAAGCCGAGTCGAAACCGCGAGCCACATCGGCTACTCCGGTTCCATCCAGCCGTTCTACGGCTTTTTTAAACCGATTCAGGGCCTGTTCGGAGTTTTCTGAAAAGCTCTCGAGCTGGCTTGCTCCATCCTCGTCGTTGAGTTTGGCGTCAACATACGCCATCTGGGCGACCAGCGCCTGGTAGAGGTCACGATCGCCGTTCAGGATTTCGCTGACGGAGGGGAGAAAGGTCTCGGCAATGACGTCTGTGTCCTCGACCAGGTTGCGTACTGTATTAACCGCAAACAGCCCGATGATCACAAGGGCGACCGACGTAATGGCAAAGGGCAGGGCAATTTTTAACCGGACACCAAGACGATTACCGAAGTCCATGACAGCCTCCTGATTTCCCGTGCTGGCTTTAACGGAAGCATAGCAGCGGGCCCGGAATTGTCATGGTGGATGCAGTAAAGATTGCGCCGGATCAAGTTAATCGATTTTTTGGCGCCTTTCTCGAATTATCGGGAAAGATCAGGAGAGTTTCCCGGCGCCTCCGAGGATCGACAAAGGTGTCGCTGGCGCCAGAACTGGCCTGCAAAGATAACCAGCCAGATCAGCAAGCCTGCCCAAAGATAGGGCTCGGGGATCTGAAAGCTGCCGCTAATGGCAAACTCCACCAGCAGCATTAGCGCAAGCGCCAGAACCGCGTTGACCAGGGCTGTAACCATGGCTTGCCCGCAGGCTTTGATATTGGGCTTCATAGTGTTCCGCTTGTGAGGAAAATAAAACGGTCTTCTATTCACTGAGTGGGAGAATAAGCGCCGTCTTACAGTCTCTCCATGCGGGAATTCCGCTATTGGAATCAGTGAGCTGTGGCACCGGCACCGGAATTCCTCCAATAAATCTGCGGGTTGTTGGTGTATCGGCGCCGTGCTCCATATAATGTGCGTTTCCGTGCGCGGGTACGTGTGTCGGGTGTGGTCCAGCAGGCCACGGACGTTTTCAAATCAGGCGACAAGAGGCATCCATGCCAGAGTTCCAGACAACGGATGAAGGCTTCGAGCGGGTTTCGCTCCGGGATTACACGGAAAAAGCCTATCTCGATTATTCCATGTACGTCATTCTCGACCGGGCGCTGCCGAACGTCGGCGACGGTCTGAAGCCAGTGCAGCGGCGGATTGTGTACGCCATGTCCGAGCTTGGGCTGAAGTCCACGTCCAAGTACAAGAAGTCTGCCCGAACCGTGGGTGACGTGCTGGGTAAGTTCCATCCGCACGGCGACAGTGCCTGCTACGAAGCCATGGTGCTGATGGCGCAGCCGTTTTCCTACCGCTACCCGCTGGTGGACGGCCAGGGTAACTGGGGCTCTCCGGACGATCCCAAATCGTTTGCCGCCATGCGTTATACCGAATCGCGCCTGGCGCCCTTTGCGGAGGTGCTCCTGGGTGAGCTGGGCCAGGGGACCGTCGACTGGGTACCCAATTTCGACGGTACCATGGAAGAACCTTCCGTGTTGCCGGCCCGCCTGCCCCATGTACTGCTTAATGGCACCACGGGTATTGCCGTGGGCATGGCAACGGACATTCCGCCTCACAACGTGCGGGAAGTAGCCGCGGCCTGTATTCGCCTGCTCGACCAGCCGGAAGCCGGCGTCGACGAACTCTGCGAGCATATCAAGGGGCCGGATTTCCCCACCCACGCGGAGGTCATCACGCCGCGCAAGGATATCCGCCAGATGTACGAGACAGGGCGGGGTTCCCTGCGCATGCGCGCGCGCTGGATTCGTGAGAGTGGCGAGATTGTGGTTACCGATCTGCCTCACCAGGTATCCGGGGCCCGGGTGCTGGAGCAGATCGCCCAGCAGATGCAGACCAAGAAGCTGCCCATGGTGGCGGATCTGCGCGATGAATCCGACCACGAGAACCCGACACGTCTGGTGATTGTGCCTCGCTCCAATCGCGTCGATCTCGACGGGTTGATGGCGCACCTTTTTGCCAGCACCGACCTGGAGAAAACCTACCGGGTCAATATCAATGTGATTGGCAATGACGGCCGTCCCGGTGTCAAGGGGCTGCGGCAGATCCTTACCGAGTGGCTGGCCTTCCGGCGCACCACGGTAATCCGGCGTCTGCAGCATCGTCTCGACAAGGTGCTGGCGCGCCTGCACATTCTTGAAGGCCTGCTGATTGCCTACCTCAATATCGACGAGGTTATCGAGATCATCCGCAATGAAGACAAACCCAAGGCCGAGCTGATGTCGCGCTTCGGGCTGTCTGCCGATCAGGCGGAAGCAATTCTCGAACTGAAGTTGCGCCACCTGGCCAAGCTCGAGGAAATGAAGATCCGCGGCGAACAGGATGAGTTGTCTGCCGAGCGCGACGAACTGCAGGCCATTCTGGGGTCCGAGGACCGTCTCCGGGAACTGATCAAGAACGAACTGCAGGCCGATGCCGACGCTTTCGGCGACGACCGTCGTTCTCCGATTGTCGAGCGGGAAGAAGCCCGGGCGTTCAGCGAAGTGGACCTGGTCTCCAACGATCCGGTCACGGTGGTGCTCTCTGAAAAGGGCTGGGTACGCGCCGCCAAGGGCCACGATATCGAGCCCGAAGGACTCAGCTACAAGGCCGGCGACCGGTTTGCCCTGGCGGCCCGCGGTCGCAATAACCAGCAGGCGATTTTCCTGGACTCCACCGGACGTGCCTATTCGCTGATGGCGCACAGCCTGCCGTCGGCCCGGGGGCAGGGGGAGCCGCTCACCGGCCGTATCAACCCGCCCTCCGGTGCCCACTTCTCAGGTCTGCTGATGGGCGAGCCTGCCCGCAAGGCGCTATTGGTGACTGACGGCGGCTACGGCTTTGTGACTTCACTGAACGACATGATCAGCAAGAACCGCAATGGCAAGGCCGTCGTGAGCGTGCCCAAGGGCGCGAAGATCATGCCGCCGGTGGTGATTCCGGCCACGGACAAGACGCTTTACCTGGTGGCCGTGTCCAACGAAGGCCGGATGCTGGTGTTCCCCCTCAGCGAGTTGCCGGAACTGGCCAAGGGCAAGGGCAACAAGATCATCAGCATTCCCTCGGCCCGGGTACAGAACCGCGAGGAATACGTGGTGGCCATCGCCGTGTTTGCCGAGGATGACCAGTTGGAAGTCCGTGCAGGCAAGCGCAAGCTGGGGCTGCAGTTCAGTGATCTGGAACACTACCTGGGTGAGCGCGGTCGGCGGGGGCATAAACTGCCCCGTGGGCTTCAGCGAGTGGATACCATTGATGTGATTCCTTCGGCCGCCAGGGCTCAGGAGGAGGCCAACGCCGGCACAGAGGGCAGCGACGGTGAGTGAACTGGTACTTGTGAATGTGTCCGGGCGCGACAAGCCCGGGCTGACGTCTGAAATCACCGGCATCATGGGGCGCTACGATGTACGCATCCTCGATATCGGTCAGGCGGTGATACACGATCACCTGACCTGGGGCATCCTGATCGAGATTCCCGACGAGTCCAAGTCCTCGCCGGTGATCCGGGACCTGCTGTTCCGGCTTCACGCTCTGGATCTTCAGGTACGGTTTGCGCCCATTACCGTTGATGAGTACCAGGCCTGGGCGGCAGGCCGCAACCGAGCCTGCTATATCGTTACGCTGCTCTCCCGGGACATCAAGGCAGAACAGATCGCCCGGGTGTCTGCCATTACTGCCCGCCACGGCCTGAACATTGACAACATCTCGAGGTTGTCGGCCCGGCCCTCCCTGAACGCATCTGAAAACAGGATCGCCTGTGTGGAATTCTCGGTGCGCGGGACTCCGTCGGATCTCGAGACCCTGCGCTCGGACTTCCTGCACATCGCCGCCGAAATGAATGTGGACATCGCCTTCCAGGAGGACTC
Organism: Marinobacter sp. E2; assembly: GCF_055755345.1. NCBI lineage: Bacteria > Pseudomonadati > Pseudomonadota > Gammaproteobacteria > Pseudomonadales > Marinobacteraceae > Marinobacter > Marinobacter sp. E2. The sequence goes on along the minus strand of NZ_CM146911.1, from coordinate 2,742,857 downwards.
CATTTTCCGGCGCAACCGCCGACTGGTGGTCTTCGACATGGATTCCACGCTGATCGAGGCGGAAGTGATCGACGAGCTGGCCCTGGAGGCTGGCGTGGGTGAGCAGGTGGCAGAGATCACGGAGCGAGCGATGCAGGGCGAGCTGGACTTCAGCCAGAGCTTCGCCGAACGGTTGGCTCTACTCAAGGGGCTTGATGAGTCCGTGCTGGAGCGAATTGCAGAGCGTCTTCGCATGACAGAGGGGGCCGAGCACCTGATTCGCAGCCTCAAGGCCCTCGGGTACCGTACCGCCATCCTGTCCGGTGGCTTTACCTACTTTGCGCGCCACCTGCAGCGCAAGCTGGGCATAGATTACATCTATGCCAACGAACTTGAGATCGAGAATGGCAAGGTAACGGGGCGGGTGTCAGGCCAGATTGTCGATGGCCAGCGCAAGGCGGAGCTGCTGCTGGAAATTGCGGAAAAGGAGCATATTTCCAGGGAACAGGTGATCGCCGTGGGTGATGGCGCCAACGACCTGCCAATGCTGAGCCAGGCCGGGTTGGGTGTGGCATTCCGGGCCAAGCCGCTGGTGAAGGAATCGGCTCGTCACGCCATTTCCACCCTGGGGCTGGACGCCATCCTGTACCTGATCGGGTTCAGGGAAAGTGATACCAGCCAGACCCTTGATAACACTGACCACTGAGCCTTTTCGGCTCAGTGGTCGCCGAAATCGTAGTTCATCTCCGGTACCGGAGCCTGCAGGTAGTAGCCCTGGATGTAGTTGACGCCGGCCTGCCAGAGTGTCGCCAGAACGCCGGCATTCTCCACCAGGGGAATGATGGTGAGCTTGCCGTTTGACTGCAGGCTCTTGACCATTTCCTTGACCTCGTTCTTTGCTTCCTCGCTCTTCTGGATCTCCTCGGTGAAGGAGCCGTCAATTTTCACATAGTCTGTGTCGATGTGTTTGAGCGTGTTGAAAGGGTTCAGGGCGCAGCCAAACTGGGAAATGGACACCTTGCAGTGCAGTTCGTGCACGGTTTTGGTGAACTCCTTGGCCTGCTTCATGTAGTTGTTGGCGTCGCCTTCACGAATCTGGAAGATCAGGGAGTCACCGGGCAGGCGCGCGGCCTTCAGGGCGACGCTCAGCCAGGGCGTGAAGGTCTTGTCCTGGAGGGTTTCCGCGGTGATGTTCAGGAACAGGCGGGTATCGTGTCCGCGGGACCGGTGGCTGGCCAGTTGCTTGATGGTCTGGAGGATGACCCAGCGATCAATCTTGATGGCGGTGTCGCTCGGCCCCATGGGCGGCAGGAAGTCGTAGGGTGAAACCTCTTCGTCGTCCTTGTCGAGCATGCGAACGAACGCCTCGTAGTGTTCCTCACCCTCGCCACGCAGGTTGATGATCGGCTGGAACAGCAAGCGGAAGCGGTTTTCCTCAAGCGCTTTCTGGATCGCTTCAACCGAGTTGTTCTCGTCGAGATCCTCGAAGTCTGCCGGGTTGTATACCACCACGCCGTTGCCCTCGCTGTGGCCTTCCAGCTTGCGCACTTCCGCCGAAGCTACGTGGGCCCGGGCCATCAGCTCTTCCGCCTTGGGAGAATTCTCGGTTATGGCGGCCACACCGATACTCAGTGTCAGTTGCACGGTACGGCCGTTGATGTCGAACAGATGGTCTTCAACCGCCTTGCGCACCCGCTCGGCGATATCGGCCATGGTTTTTTCGTCACAGGGCTGGCAGAGCAGGCTGAAGGCATCGTCACTCAGGCGCGCCAGCACGAAGCCATCGCCCGCCTGTTCCTTGAGCAGGTTGGCCAGATCGCCGAGCAGCAAATCAGCGCCGGCGATACCCACCTGGCTCTTCATGCCCATGAAATTGTCCAGGGCAATGTAGGCAAGGGCGCCAGTCTCATTGTTCTTGCCGGCCCGACCAATGGCTTCGGCCAGGGCGTCCATCAGATACTGCCGGTTGTAGAGTCCGGTCAGCAGGTCCTGGCTACTGATCTGCCGCAGCTTTTCCTCCAGTTCTGCATCGCTGTGTTCAGGCTGCAGGACGATCTGGGTGCAGGCTTCGCCGTCATAGGTGGCGGCCGAAACCGACATAGTGACACTCAGTTCGTGGTCATCACTGCGACGGGCGGTGCAGTTGAGGGTCATGCCGTCTTCGCCTTTCTCTGCGAAGGCCTTCATGAATTCCTTGTACTTTTCCTGGCTCTCCGGCGTGAGTGTGTCGAGCACCGGAATGCAGATCAGCTCATCGATGTCGTCGTAGCCAAGGAACTCCATATAAGACTGGTTGGCATAAATGTGCATGCCGTCGTTGATGTAGGCAATGGCGTCCTTCGAGCTTTCCAGCAGCAGTTGACAGCGTTGCTCGGCCTCTCGCAAATGGGACTCGAGAACCCGGCGACGCCGGCGTTCCTCCAGGGCGGCCAGCTCACGATTGACCACCAGTACCAGCATGTCGGTGTATTCGAAGGGGACGGTGTCCTGGGCGCCCGCCTTGATCATGGCAACCGTACGCTCCCGGCTTTCCTGCTCGGTGAGCAGGATGAAGGGAATATCCTTGTCCATGCGGCGGATCATGGCCAGGGCATCGTCTGCAGAGAACTCCTGCTCCAGGTCCCGGGCCAGAAGCAGGTCCCAGTTGCCCGACTTGAGAGTTTCTTCCAGGTCTTCCTCGGAGGTAATGCGGTGGGCCCTGGTGGCTTTTCCGGAGTTCCGGAGCAGGCTGACCAGCGATTCGGCGTCGTTCTGGGACGGATCAAGAATCAGCAGGTGTACGGTCGCGTTCTTTTTCTGCATTCGTCAGGTGTCTCGTGATGCACTGTTCATTCACCAACGCTGAATGATGCAGGGGTTGCGGATCAATAACAACCCCGCAGCAGACACGGCCTCTCAGTTTGGCAAGTTCAGAGCGATGGCCAGAGCGAATCGAACTCATCCTCGCTGGCTCCGGAGGGCGTGGCCGGAGCGCCCGGGGTGAACGCTGCGTTGTTCTGCAGCTTCAGCTCAAACTGGCTGATGCTGCCGGTTGAGGACACCCGGCGCGACAGCTGGCCCTGGTCCTCGCGCCCATCATGCAGAAGCGAGATCCGGCTGCCTGACTGGAATGGCAGCCTGGGCGTGATCAGGGTGGCGGACTGGTTGACCACGCTGATTTCCGGCAACAGCAGTCCGCGGAGATACTCGCTGCTGTTGCCGACTTTCTGGATCAGTCGCACACCGCAGGGCGCGGCACTCGGGGCGAGTAGCTCGATGCCTACCTGAGTGCCCTGGTTCTTGATCTGACGGATCCAGCGCACAACCGCCACGCTCCAGGGATGGGAGCGATGCTCGCGAACACCCAGTACCTCGCCAGCCTGCAGAGAGGGCGGCACGTTGCTTTCCCAGGCCACACAGTAGCCACCGGGGCTGGTGTTCACCAGCAGCGCCTGGTAAGCCCGGGGCCGGTTGCGATCCGTCGACGGCGACTGGGAGTTGCCGTAATTGCCCTTGAAGTTGATGGGCGTGTCGGCCGATACCAGCCGATCATCGGCGGGCGCCGCGTCATGGGCGCCTGACCAGGCATCCTGTTTCTGACGGGCAGTGCGCACGAACAGGTTTTCTTCGTCGTGGTGGCCGGTGTCGTTGCCGTTGACGAATTCGGTAAAGGTTTTCTCGCCGGAAATGAAGTAGTGGGCCGAAGTCAGGCCAACACAGATTTCCAGGGAGCCCTGGCTGCTGATCCGGTTGAAGTTACGTTTGGCAAGAATGCCCAGGGCCTGGCTCAGGTGAGTCAGAAGGGTGTCGCTGACCTTTGCCGGCACGGCCAGATCATTCTCTGCCTCTTTCTGCTGGCGGCGGGCATGGAGCGTTTCCGACAGCATGGTGGAGAGATCGCGGGTGTCAAAGCCAAAGCTCTCATCGCCGGGCTTCTGGTCCAGCAGGCTCCGGTAACAGGGCGGAGTATCACGCTCCATGTTCACGACAAACAGGCTGTCATCACCGATATCCGGGCCGCAGCGGGTGTGCTCGGTCCATACCTCGAACAGCTCGTACACCTGCAGCAGTTCAGCCTGGCGAAGCTGGTTTGGACGGGCGCAACCCAACAGGAGAATGCGTTTGTAGCTGTCCGCCACCGAGCTGGACCGGCGATGCTGAAGGGTGTCGTCATCCACCTGTACCACTGACAGCTTGTTGCGATGGGCGAACCGATACAAGCGGTGGCACTCCAGCCAGCTCTGGGCCGGGCTGGGACAGTAGAGCTGGTGTGACCTGAGAATGGTGGCGGACAGTTCGGAAATGGCCCGATGCGCGGCCGTGGCAATCTGCCGCCGGTTTTTCTCCAGCCCACCGTTATCGATGAACTCCAGCAGGCACAGTTTATAACCCCCGGCCAGGTGCAGCTGCAGGGCCTGGGACAGGTTGGCGATTTTCCGCTGCTTTTCCGGCAGTGCAACCGCGAGTCCCAGGTAGTGTCGGGAGAGCTCGCTGCAGACAAAATGAATTTTTTCCCGGATCAGTTCCAGAAACTGGAGTCTCTGTTGTGGCGCCAGAAACAGGTGATTCAGCTCGATAATCGCATGGTAAAGCTGGCGGGATACCTCACCGATATTGGCCATCGGCAATTGATCGATCCAGGTCCGGAAGGCCTTGGGCGTGGTGTCGCAGAACGACAGGCTGGCCGTTTTCTGCTCGGGAACGCGGAGATCTGGTTTCAGGGTCATACCTTCCATTCGGTCACGCCACTATCGACATCGGGGGTATTCCAGGCCTGGCCCTGCCCGGCCAGTGTCCGCTCGGGAGACGGGTTGCCGGTAGGAAAACGCCATAAATACATGTTTTTATCTTTAACGTTACTGGACTTTAAGGTAGCAAACCAGTCTCAAAAAGCGAGAAGATCACGAGTTCACAATCTTTGACAAGTGAAATTCCGTTGCTTTTTGCGATGCCAGTCACGGGAACAGGTTGATCGGGGTCTTGCTGGCTTCGCCAGGAAGCTCCCGAACCAGTCGCGGCACCAGGAATCCAGGCAGGCGGGTCAGAAGCTCCCGCACCAATGCCCGGGCTTCGTCGTCGGGCACTTCGTAGTGGTGCGCGCCGGCCACCGGATCGAAGGTGTGGAGATAATAGGGCAGAACGCCCGCATCGAACAGGCTCTCGCTCAGTGACTCCAGTACCGGGACCTGGTCGTTGACGCCCCGCAGGATGACGGCCTGGTTAAGCAGGGTCGCACCGGTAGCCCTGAGGTAGCCGAGCGCGCGTCGGGTCGGACCGTCTATTTCCGCCGGGTGATTGATGTGCAGTACGATCACTATCTGCAGCGGAGTTGTGGACAGCCACTTCACCAATTCATCGCAAACCCTCTGGGGAATCACCACCGGCAGGCGGGTGTGCAGCCGGAGTCTGCGGATATGGGAAATGCCACTGATGGCGGCAGCCCATTGGGCCAGGAGGCGATCGTTGACAGCCAGCGGGTCGCCGCCACTGAAGATGACTTCGTTGATTTCCGGGCTGCCGGCGAGGGTGTTGATCACCCGCTGCCGATCTTCCGGTGATAACCGTTGCTCCTCATACGGAAAATGTCGCCGGAAGCAGTAGCGGCAGTTAACAGCGCACTGACCGGTTACCATCAGCAGCGCCCGGCTGCGATATTTCCGGATCAGCCCGGGGCTGGCGATGGCGTCGGCTTCCTGCAGTGGGTCGCTGACGAATCCCGGCGCTTCCAGGGTTTCCTCCTGCAGTGGCAGCACCTGGCGTAGCAGCGGATCGGCCGGGTTGCCTTTTTCCATGCGCGCCAGGAACGGTTCCGGTACCCGGAGCGGAAACAGCCGATGGCCCGCTCTTGCACCGGACAGCCAGGGAGTCTCGGGCAGTTCGAGTCGCCGGAGGAGCTCTTCCGGTGTGGTCACCGACTGCGACAACAGCTGTTGCCAGCTGCGCTGCTCGTGGTCGGAAAGGTGGGCTTCTATACGGGCGGGGGTTCGCTGTATCATATCGCCCTTCGAATTTTAAACAGCATTTTGTCAGGTGGACATTTCATGGCTTCATATTCTACCAACGAATTTCGCGGCGGTCTTAAGGTTTTGCTCGATGGCGACCCCTGCATCATTCTCGAGAACGAGTTTGTAAAACCCGGAAAGGGGCAGGCGTTCAACCGCGTCAAGCTGCGTAACCTGATGACCAACCGGGTCTGGGAGCGCACCTTCAAGTCCGGCGAAAGCCTGGAAGCCGCGGATGTCCTCGATCAGGACATGGAATACCTGTACACCGATGGCGAGTTCTGGCATTTCATGAAGACCGACGGTTCCTTCGAGCAGTATCCGGCCGACGCCAAAGCGGTGGGCGACACCGTCAAGTGGCTGAAAGAGCAGGACGTGTACACCGTGACCCTCTACAACGGCGCACCCCTGTCGGTAACGCCGCCCAACTTTGTCGAGCTGGAAGTGGTGGATACCGACCCGGGCATGAAAGGCGATACCGCCCAGGGTGGCTCCAAGCCGGCAACCCTTTCCACTGGTGCCGTGGTGAACGTTCCCCTCTTCATCACCATTGGCGAAGTGCTGAAGGTAGATACCCGCTCCGGCGAATACGTCAGCCGGGTCAAGAGCAGCTGAGCCTGAGATGACTGACCAACCTGTCTGGCAGCCCGCTGCCTCGCAGGGCGCCCTGAAAAGCCGCGCACAATTACTGGCCTTTGTGCGCGGCTTTTTTGCGCAACGGGGGGTGCTGGAGGTGGAGACCCCGGTGCTCGGCCAGTTCGGCGTCACTGATCCGAATCTCGACGGTGTTGCCGCTCTGGCAAGCGCCGGCGCCCGCAGCGGCGGGTGGCTGCAGACATCGCCCGAATATCACATGAAGCGTCTGCTGGCCGCCGGTTCCGGTCCGATTTATCAGGTGTCCCGGGTGTTTCGCAACGGCGAGCAGGGGCGTCGGCACAACCCCGAGTTTTCCATGCTGGAATGGTACCGGCCAGGGTTTGACGACCGGTCGTTGATGGCCGAAGTGGCAGACCTGGTGTGTGGTTGGCTGGGCTGTGAGCGGCCTGGGCTGATCACTTACGGGGAAGCCATGCGCCGCTGGGCCGGTATCGACCCCTACAGCGCCACCGACCGTGATCTTCGCAGGCGTGGCGAGCAGTGGCTGGAGGTGGAGCAGTTGGCAGATCTGGACCGGGACGGCGTACTGGACCTGTTGATGAGCTTTGCGGTGGAGCCGAATCTGGGGCAGGGCGGTCAGCCGGTGTTCATCACGGGTTATCCGGCATCGCAGGCGTCCCTGGCAAGGATCTCACAGGCAGACGGGCAAGCCACCGCACACCGGTTCGAGCTTTACATTGACGGCCTCGAGTTGTGCAACGGTTACTGGGAACTGACCGAGCCTGCGGAGCAGCGGCAACGGTTTGCGGCCGACAACGCTCAGCGCCGCCGTCTGGGCAAACCCGAAATGGCGGTGGACGAAGCGTTTCTGGCAGCCCTTGATCATGGGCTGCCGGACTGCTCGGGGGTTGCTCTGGGGCTGGACCGGCTGTTGATGCTAAAGCTCGGAACGACGGATATCCGCGAGGTGCTGGCGTTTCCCTTCGACCGGGCCTGACGGCTTTCCGGCGCTCGTAAAGGCGAAACCGGTCAGGACAGCGTGCCGAAGGCCTCGCCCATGCGCACGGTTTTGCCGGCCACCTGGTCACTGTTCCAGGATACGGCGCCCTCAGGCATCACAAGAATGACGGTAGAGCCCAGGCGGAAACGTCCCATTTCCTCGCCCTTGGCAAACTCCCGTGCATCGTCGCCTTCGTAGCGGGTCGCTGTAACACCCTGGCTTGTGGGTACCACAACGCCGGCCCAACGGGTTTCCACGCTGCCGACAATCATCGCGCCGACCAGAACCATGGCCAGCGGGCCCGCCTCGGTGTCGAACAGGCACACAACCCGTTCGTTGCGGGCGAACAGGTTGGGCACGTTCTCCGCCGTTACCGGGTTGACCGAGAACAGCTTGCCGGGAATATGGATCATCTCCCTGAGCTTGCCAGCCATCGGCATGTGAATGCGGTGGTAGTCTTTGGGTGCCAGGTAAATGGTGGAGAATTCGCCCCCCGCAAACGGTGCCGTGGTGACCTCGTCGCCGCCAAGCAGTTCGCTGAGGCTGAAGGTCTGGCCCTTGGCCTGGAAGACGCGATCCCCGGTAACCTGCCCCAGCTGGCTGATGGCGCCGTCGACAGGGCTGACCAGGGTTTTTTCGCCTTCGGCGAGCGGGCGCAGGCCCGGTTTCAGCGCTCTGGTGAAAAACGCGTTGAAGGTTGGGTAGGCTTCAGGATCCGGTTCGGCCGCTTCGCTCATGTCTACGCCATAGCGGCCGATAAACCATTTGATCACCCGGTTCTTGAGCGCGGGGTTGCGGTCGTTGTCGGCCAGACGACCGACCAGGCGGGAAATACCCAGTTGCGGCGTGAGGTACTGGCTCAGAACAAAAAGCTTGTCGAACATTAAAAGTGATCCTTTGCGCTCAAAGCCGCGAAGTTTACCAAAGACTGCCACCTGTATAGAAATTGTTTCACGGCTTCGCGGTTGGCCCATGGCCTTGCTATTATCAGGTCACCTTTGGCGTGTTTGCTTCCGGCTCCGGCCTATAACCAAGACTATAAGGCGCTCCTTCTTACCATGTTACTGATCATCGGCGGACTTATTGTTGTTGCCAGTGTCTTTACTGGCTATGTTCTCCACGGCGGCAATCTGATGGTGCTCTGGCAACCAACAGAAGTGCTGATCATTTTCGGTGCTGCCCTGGGTTCCTTTATCATTGCCAACCCGGTGCATACCCTCAAGGAAACGTTCAGTCGTGGCCTGCAGTTGCTCACCGGGTCTCCCTTCAACAAGTCCTTTTACATGGATCTGCTCAGCCTGCTGTACGAGATTTTCGACAAGTCCCGAAAGCAGGGTGTCATGGCCATCGAGGAAGACATTGATAACCCGGAGTCGAGCCAGATCTTTACCCGCTACCCTGCGATCATGAAATCGAAAGAGCTGCTGGCGTTTATCACGGATTACCTGCGTATCATCAGCTCTGGCAACATGGCTGCCCACGAGCTGGAAGGCATGATGGAGAACGAAATCGACAGTCGCCATCATGAAATCGAAGAGCCCGCCCATGCCGTCAACAAGATTGCTGATGCCCTGCCGGGCCTGGGTATTGTCGCCGCGGTGCTGGGTATCGTGATTACCATGAATTTCATGAGCGAGGGCCCGGAGAAAATCGGCCTGAGCGTGGCCGCTGCCCTTGTGGGCACCTTTCTGGGTATCTTCATGGGCTATGGCTTTGTCGGGCCCACCTCCATTGCCATGGAGCACGCCGCGAAGTACGAGCTCAAGGCCTACGAGTGTGTCAAAGCCTCGGTGGTTGCAACGGTTTCCGGTCAGGCACCGCAGATGGCCATCGAATTCGGTCGCAAGGCACTGCCCACTGACAAACGACCCGGTTTCCAGGAACTGAACGATCACGTTCGCTCCAAGTAAACCCGATCCCCGCTGATTCCGGAGCCGATTCGTGGAAGAACAGCCAATCATCATCAAACGCAAGAAGAAAGTGGTCGGTGGCCATCACGGCGGCTCCTGGAAAGTTGCGTTTGCGGATTTCGCGACCGCCATGATGGCGTTCTTCCTGGTGCTCTGGTTAACGGCAACCGCCTCGCCCGAGCAGAAGCGCGCTGTGGAAGGCTACTTCCGTGATCCCGTCGGCTTTACAGAAGGTGGTTCGCCCAACCCGGTGGACCTTGAGGGCAGTGCCTCGGTGGTTAAAGAAACCAGCACCGACATGGATCCTAATCAGATCCAGATTGAAGACCAGGTGGTGGACGACCTTGCGGAGACGCTTGAACAACGGCGAATGGAGGAGCTGTTCCAGGAGCTGAAAGAGCGTATCGAGCAGAACGAAACCCTGCAGGAGTTCAAGGACCAGTTGCTGATCGATATTACCGACGAAGGCCTGCGCATCCAGATTGTGGACCGCTCGGGGCGTCCCATGTTCGACAGCGGTCGGGCCCAGCTGAAGTATTACTCCCAGGACATCCTGTTCGAGCTGGCTAAAACCCTCGGGTCGGTCAACAACAAGCTCAGCATCACCGGCCATACCGACGCCACGCCTTTCGGCGGCCGCCCGGGCTATACCAACTGGGAGCTCTCCGCCGATCGCGCCAACACGGCGAGGCGCGCCCTGGTTGCCGGTGGCGTGCGTCAGGAACAGATTGCCCGGGTGGTGGGCCTGAGTGATTCGGTACTGTTTGACAAGGACGACCCGACCGCGCCGGTCAACCGGCGCATCTCCATCATCGTGCTGAATAAAAAGACGGTGGATGACATCCAGAACAGCGCCGGCCAGGCCGATGAGCCCCTGATAGACCTGACCCAACCCACGGAAGAAGAGCAGGAAGCCGCGCGAGAGCGTCTGGAAAGCGGGGAGTGGCTTCAGGAAAAACCGGAGCCGGCGCCGGGTGAGCTGAACTGGTAGTGTGAGCAGCTGGCCTGAGCGGGTGTTCTGATAAAAGATCAGTCCGCTTTCAGCCCCCGGGCCTGTTGCTCGGCCATATCCTGCAGGATACGGTGAAAACTCTTCAGGCGCGCCTCGCTGATCTTGCCGGCCTCGGCTGCCGCATCGATCGCGCAACCCGGATCGCCCATGTGCCGGCAGTTGCGGAACCGGCAGTGACCAATCAGATCCCGGATCTCCCGGAACCCGTATTCGATCTCCTGCGGTGTCATGTGCCACAGGCCAAACTCCCGGATGCCCGGTGAATCAATCAACTCCCCACCAATCGGAAGATGGAACAGTTTGGCGGTCGTGGTGGTATGGACACCCTTGCCGGTGCTTTCCGACACGGCACCCACCCGAATGCTCTCATCCGGCATCAGCGTTTGAATGATAGACGACTTGCCCACCCCGGACTGGCCTACGAACACACTGGTCTGCTCCCGCACCAGACGCTCCACCTCCGGCGAAGGCCGATCACCGGATTCGGCCGCGGACGTGCGCACCACCTCATAGCCGAGCGCCTCGTAACGCTCGAGCAGTGCGTCAATCGCCTGCCGGTTGCTATCGGTAATCAGATCGGTCTTGTTCAACAGGATAACGGCAGGAATGTCGGTGATCTCAGAGGCCACCAGGTACCGATCAATCAGATTGTCATGGGGCTCCGGTTCCGGCGCGATCACCAGAATGATGTGGTCAATGTTCGCCGCCACCGGCTTCAGGGCACCGAAATTATCCGGTCGCTGCAGCAGGTTCCTGCGCTCTCCCCGGGCCACGATGACGCCGGACTCGTTTTTTCCCGGACGCCAGACCACGGTGTCGCCGGTAACCAGACTGTCGATATTGGCCCGCACGAAACACCGAACCACCTCGCCGGTGTGCTCGCCCTCCAGGGCCTCCACATCCAGTTGTTGCCCGTAGTGGGCAATCACCAACCCCTCCTGCTCCGGCCCCAGTTCACCGGCCTCGGCCTGTTCCTGAACCTTCTTCTCCCGCCGCGCCGCCCGGGCCGCCCGCTCCTCCTGGACTTTCCGGATGCGGAATTGCTGCTGTTTGTTCAGTCGCCGTTTTGCCATGTATCGAGCGCGTACCGTGTTTGGGTTCGTGAGGTGTTACATCATACGTTAATCAGTCACAATACACAGACAAATCAGGGCGTCTGACAGACGTGAAGTCTGCGAGCACCCTACCTTCTCATATACCTCCAAGTGTATGGGCAGGGGTGGGGAGCGTCTTTCCGGGAATGTCGCCGGCCAGGGATGGCCGGCGCCAAGCGCACATGGATGTGCTCGTAGCGTTTCCCGGAAAGACGCTCCCCGCCCCTGCCTACTCCGAAACGTAAAGGCTGGGATGTAAAGAAATGGCAGAAAACCACCACCTGGTATGGATCGATCTTGAAATGACCGGCCTGGATCCGGAAAAAGAGCGGATCATCGAAATGGCCACCATCATCACCGATTCAGAGCTGAACATCGTGGCCGAAGGCCCGGTGATCGCCGTGCACCAGCCCGATAGCCTGCTGGATGCCATGGACGAATGGTGCACCCGTACCCACGGCGAAAGCGGGCTGACCAGGCGAGTCCGGGAAAGTGACATCTCCGAGGCGCAGGCCGAACAGCAAACCCTCGAGTTCCTGAAAAAGCACGTCGGGAAAGGCCAGTCGCCCCTGTGCGGCAACAGCATCGGCCAGGATCGTCGCTTCCTCGTGAAATACATGCCCGAACTGGAAAACTACTTCCACTACCGGAACCTGGACGTTTCCACCATCAAGGAACTGGCCCGCCGCTGGCGCCCGGACGTACTCAAGGGCGTTCAGAAAAAAGGCAGTCACCTGGCGCTGGATGATATCCGCGACTCCATCAACGAACTGCGCCACTACCGGCAGGAATTCTTCAAGCTATAGACCATGCCGCCGCAAGGCCCAGCGAACGTGTTCGCGGACCAGCTCCGAGGGGTGGTCCGCCCGTTGCTTGAGTGCCTCGATCACTGGGATGGTTGAGGGCGCGTTACCCAGCCCCACGGCCAGATTCCTCAGCCAGCCCTCATAGCCGGTGCGCCGGATGGCCGAGCCCTCAGTGCGTTTCAGGAACTGCTCCTCCGTCCACAGAAACAGTTCGGCCAGGGTGCTGTTGTCCAGCCCGTGGCGAGGCTGGAAATCCTTTTCCTCCGTGGGCTTGCTGAACTTCTGCCAGGGACATACCAGCTGGCAGTCATCGCAGCCGAATACCCGGTTGCCCATCAGGGGCCGAAGCTCTTCAGGAATACTGCCCCGGAACTCGATGGTGAGGTAACTGATGCAGCGCCTGGCATCCAGCTTGTGAGGACCCACGAACGCCTCGGTGGGGCACAGGTCCAGGCAGGCCGAACAGCTGCCGCAGTGGTCGGTTTCAAACGGCGGATCCGTTGGCAGCGGTGCGCTGGTGAAAATCTCTCCCAGAAAGAAAAACGAGCCGGCTTTCGGATGGATCAGCATATTGTTCTTGCCAATCCACCCCAGCCCGGCACGCTGCGCCAGTGCCCGCTCCAGCACCGGCGCACTGTCCACGAATGCCCGGTAGTCGTAGCCGCTTAGGGCGGCATCAATTTTCGCAGCCAGTTGCGCCAGCCGCTTGCGAATCAGCTTGTGGTAGTCGCGTCCCAGCGCGTAGCGCGTCACATAGGCGGATTCCCGGTCAGTGAGTGCTTGTTTCGGGTTGTCCGGTGCCGGTAGATAGTCCATTCGCACCGAGATCACCCGGCGGGTGCCGGGCACCAGGGAGTCTGGCGTGTAGCGTTTGTCACCATGGTGCCCCATGTAATCCATATCGCCCTGGTAGCCTTCGGCCAGCCAATCCTGCAAATGCCGGGCGTGCTCTCCCGTGTCCGGCGTGGTGATGCCCACGTCGGCAAACCCCAGATCGCGCGCCCACTGCCGTATAAGTGCTGGCAAATCAGCGAGTTCGGGGTGTGTTGTGTTGCTGGAAGCTGTGGCACTCATGATTCTGCCGGTAGCAAGGGTGGTTGAGGAGCGGGCGCTCTGACGTTCGGGTACAGATATTTAATTTGATTAAGTTATGACCTTTTCTCCTGTTTTGCTATGCTTTACAGGTATCTGGCCATTTTTCTTAAACCGGTTTCTGTAACGGGAGCAGGGCTGTATGCCGCCGTCTGAGCTTCACAGTTTACCAGACGCACTGTTTTCCGCCGATGGGGTGCGGCTAATTGACCGCTACGTCATCGAGCAGCAGGGCGTAGACGGCTTCGACCTCATGCAGTCAGCAGCCCATGCGGCTTTTCGCAGGCTCGTTCGCCACTGGCGTGACTGCGGCCGGGTTCTCGTGCTGTGTGGTGCGGGCAACAACGGCGGTGACGGTTACCTGGTTGCCGCCAATGCCCGGCGCCATGGCCTGGACGTGTCATGTGTTGCCGTTGCGCCCACGGAAAAACTGTCTGGTGACGCCCGCAAGGCTTGGCAGAAAGCACTGGCCGACGGGGTTGATGTTGTCTCTCTCGGCGAGCTGGATGAATCTGCCCTGGAAACGCTGTTCGTGCAGGCCGGACTGATTGTTGACGCCATGCTGGGTACCGGCGTCTCCGGCGCGCCCCGGGCGCCCTTTGCCGACCTGATCGACCGCTGCAACAACTCGCCGGCGCCAGTGTTGGCGGTGGATCTTCCTTCCGGTTTGAACGCGACCACCGGCGCTGCGGAGGGTCAGGTAATCCGCGCTGCGATGACGGTGACTTTCATTGGTCTGAAAGCCGGGCTGTTTACCGGCGAAGGCGTTGCCGCCGCTGGTGAAGTGGTGTTCGAGGGCCTGGGCACGGAGTCGGCGATACCGGTCAGCGGCCAGACACCGGTTGCCATGCGCCGGGACTGGGTAAGAATTCGCAACTGGCTGCCGCAACGGCCCGTCAATGCCCACAAGGGGCGGTTCGGTCACGTGCTGGTGGTGGCGGGTGATCGGGGATTTGGCGGTGCCGGATTGCTGGCAGCCGAGGCGGCGCTTCGTTCAGGCGCTGGCCTGGTTTCGCTGGCTACCCGCCCCGAGCATGTCTCGGCGGCCTTGTCCCGGTGCCCGTCAGTGATGGTGCATGGACTGATTCACGGTTCTGAGTTGCCGCCGCTGCTGGCCAGCGCTTCGGTGGTGGTGTGCGGCCCGGGTATTGGGCGCAGCGCCTGGGGGCAGCAGATGCTGGAACAGGTAATTGCCAGTGGTAAGAACCGGGTACTGGATGCCGACGCCCTGAACCTGCTGGCGGCCAGAGTGGCCGTGCCGGCAGAGAACCAGATTCTGACGCCACATCCGGGTGAAGCGGCCCGGTTGTTGAACTGCTCGGTGCCTGAAGTGGAATCCGATCGTTTGCGGGCGTGCTCCAGGCTGCACTCACTCTACGGAGGCACGGTGTTGCTGAAGGGGGCTGGAACTGTGGTTGCCTCAGGAAGCGAACCGGTGGATATTGTCAGCGGCAGCAACCCCGGAATGGCCACAGGCGGTATGGGGGATGTGCTGTCAGGCATTGTTGGCGCCCTGTATGGCCAGCTTGGCGACCCGGCACGTGCTGCGGTGCTGGGCGCCGCCGCGCATCTTCGTGCCGCCGATCTGGCATCGGAATCCCGGGGATTCATGGGTCTGATACCGAACGATGTGATTGATACGCTGCCGCGGGTTTACAGCGAATCTGAACCAGGCCGGGAACGGGAAGACGTATGAGAGCGGTCTTATGAGTGCTGCGGGTAACGAATGTCGTGTGTTTCTTGCCAATGAGGCGGAAACCGAGCAGCTTGGCCGTGAGCTCGCACGCCGTGTGGCAACCTCCGGGCGGGGCCTGGTGGTTTACCTGGAAGGTGACCTGGGCATGGGCAAAACCACGCTGAGCCGGGGGGTGATGCGGGGCCTGGGGCATGAGGGGGCGGTCAAGAGCCCGACCTACACCCTGGTGGAGCCCTATGAAGACTTGAGGCCTGTGGCCTATCACTTTGACCTGTATCGTCTGGGTGATCCGGAAGAGCTGGAATACATGGGCATCCGGGATTATTTTGCTGGCGACAACCTGTGTCTGGTGGAGTGGCCAGGCCGCGGCGAAGGGGTGTTGCCCGAGCCGGATCTGGCGTTGCACCTGGAGTTACAGGCAGATGGTCGCAGAGCACTGATCACGGCCCACTCCGAGCGAGGCTTGAACGTACTTGAAGGACTGGAAAAGGTTGGCGCCGGTCGCTGATCGGATTGCAATCTGTGAGGGGCAGGTAGGCTGTATGGCAATCAAAACATCCATTATTTCGCGGACGCTGGTTCTGGTGCTGGTCACGCTGGTTTCTTTGCCTCTCATGGCCCGGACACTGGTGGAAGGGGCCCGGATCTGGCCTGCGCCCGATCACACCCGGCTGGTGCTCGACACCGGTGGTGAGGTGGATCACAACATTTTCTCACTGTCCGGGCCTGCCCGCCTGGTGATTGACCTCAAGAACACCAGCCTGAAAGCCGATTTTTCGGCTCTCGATCTTGAAGGTAGCCCTATCAAGCGGATTCGTAGCGCTCCACGCAATGGCAACGATCTGCGGGTGGTGCTCGATCTGAAGTCTGACATCAAGCCGCGCAGCTTCCAGCTTGAGCCCAACCAGCAGTACGGCCACCGGCTGGTGGTCGACCTCATTGACGAGGGCGGGAGTCGCATTGAGAAGGCGACCGCACCAACGGTCACGCAGGACGCCAGTGGCAAGCGCGATATCATTGTGGTCATCGATGCCGGTCATGGCGGCGAAGATCCGGGTGCCATCGGGCCCCGGGGAACCCGCGAGAAAGACGTGGTGCTGAAGATGGCGAAAACCCTGTCAGATCTGATCAATCAGCAACCGGGTTACACCGCCAAGCTGACCCGCACAGGGGACTATTACATTGGCCTGCGCAACCGAACCATCCTGGCGCGCAAATACAATGCCGACCTGTTCGTGTCGGTACATGCGGATGCCTTCCGTACGCCACAACCCAAGGGGGCGTCCGTGTTTGCGCTGTCTCAGCGGGGGGCCACCAGTGAAACGGCCCGCTGGCTCGCCAACAGTGAGAACCGTTCCGACCTGATTGGTGGCGCTGGCGGCCTGTCCCTCGACGGCCGCGACGACACCCTTGCCGGTGTGCTGCTGGACCTGTCCATGACCGCAAGCATTAATGCCAGCCTGGGCGTTGGCAGCTCCGTGCTGGGCCAGCTCGGCGGAGTGGCTGAACTTCACAAGCCCGGGGTGGAACAGGCCGCTTTCGCGGTGCTCAAGTCCCCGGATATTCCCTCGATCCTGGTCGAGGCGGGTTTTATTTCCAATCCGCAGGAAGAAAAGAACCTGTCCACCGAGTGGTATCGCACCCGGCTGGCGAAGGCGATCATGGGCGGGATCGATAATTACTTCCAGAAAACGCCGCCTCCCGGCACCCTGCTGGCCTGGCAGAAGCAGAATGGCCAGAGTGGTGGCGGTGTCAGTCACTACCGGATCCAGCGGGGTGACACCCTCTCCGGCGTGGCCAGGAAAAACCAGACAACCGTCAGCGAGCTGATGCAGTTTAACGACCTTCGGGACGACCGTGTTATGGTAGGGCAAACCATTCGTATCCCCGCGTCCTGATCAAGAGGTTTTTCCGCAACATGCCCTCCATTCGATTGCTGTCACCACGGCTCGCGAACCAGATTGCCGCGGGCGAGGTGGTGGAGCGACCTGCGTCTGTCGTCAAGGAACTGGTTGAGAACGCCCTGGATGCCGGTGCCGGCCGGGTCGATGTCGAGATCGAACAGGGTGGCGTGAAGCTGATCCGGGTCCGTGATGATGGCAGCGGTATCGCCGAAGACGACCTGCCCCTGGCGCTCAGCCGCCATGCCACCAGCAAGATTGCCAGTCTGGATGACCTGGAGGCGGTGGCCTCTCTGGGGTTCAGGGGTGAGGCCCTGGCCAGCATCAGTTCGGTTTCCAGGCTCACGCTCACATCGCGAACAGAAGCCCAGGAAGCCGCGTCGCGGGTGGAAGTGGAAGGTCGGGAAATGGACGCGCGGATATCGCCCGCTGCGCACCCGGTTGGCACCACTGTGGAAGTGCGTGACCTGTTCTTCAATACCCCCGCGCGACGCAAGTTCCTGCGTACCGAGAAAACCGAATTCAATCATGTGGAAGAGTGCTTGCGACGGCAGGCCCTGAGCCGTTTCGATACCGGGTTTACTCTTCGCCATAACCAGCGCGTGTTACAGAGTTTACGGCCTGCGGAATCGCCGCTGGATCGTGAGCGTCGGATCGGAGCCCTGTGTGGCCAGCAATTCATCGACAACGCCGTGGTGATCGACGCCGAGGCAACCGGGCTCAGGCTCTGGGGATGGGTGGCCCTGCCGACCTTTTCGCGCAGCCAGGCGGACCTGCAGTATTTTTTCGTCAATGGCCGCGTGATCCGGGACCGGTTGGTGGCCCACGCCGTGCGCCAGGCTTATCGGGACGTGCTGTACAATAACCGGCACCCGGCGTTTGTGCTTTACCTGGAGGTCGATCCCGCAACGGTCGACGTCAACGTTCACCCCACCAAGCACGAAGTCCGCTTCCGTGATGGCCGTCTGGTGCACGATTTCATCTTCAGGACGCTACACAAGGCGTTGGCGGACGTTCGCCCGGATGACCATCTCCGGGGTGCCGTGGCCCAGTCCTTCGGGCGCGAGGCAGCGGTCGGCTCGCAGCAGGCCATGCCGACAACAGGCGCTTCTGCCGGCGAATCCTGGAACGGACAGCCGGCGGTACCTGACTACAGGGCGTCGGCGGATGCCGGGAACGGGTATGGACGTCAGCAACAACCGCAACAGGAGTGGCGCGCCAGTGACCAGATGGCATTCTACCAGTCGCTGAACGCCGGCGGTGGCAGCGAAGGCCAGCAGGCCATGCCGGTAACCGAGACTCCGGTTGCGCCCATGCCGACGCCGCCCGCAGACAGTGATCAGGAGCCTCCGTTGGGCTACGCGATTGCCCAGCTGCACGGGATTTACATCCTGGCCCAGGGCCGTGCCGGCCTGATTGTGGTGGACATGCACGCGGCCCATGAGCGAATCACCTACGAGCGCATGAAGCGGGCACTGGCCGAACAGGATCTGAAAAGCCAGCCGCTGCTCGTACCCATTTCCCTGGCCGTCAGCCAGAAAGAGGCCGCGCTTACCGAAAGTCACGGTGAGGAACTGCAAAAGCTTGGCCTGCAGATCGAGCGCATCGGGCCGGAAACCCTGGCGGTGCGGCAGGTTCCGGCGTTGTTGCGCGGTGCCGACACCGAGCAGCTGGTAAGGGACGTGCTGGCGGACCTGATCGAACATGGCCAGAGCGACCGGGTTGAAGCCGTCACACACGAGCTACTGGGCACGATGGCGTGCCATGGGTCGGTACGTGCCAACCGGCAGCTCACCATCCCGGAAATGAATTCGTTGCTCCGTGACATGGAGGCAACCGAGCGCAGTGGCCAGTGCAACCACGGCCGGCCAACCTGGACTCTGGTCACCCTGTCCGAACTGGACAAACTGTTCCTGCGGGGTCGTTGAGGTGGCTCTGCCCCCGGCCATTTTCCTGATGGGGCCGACGGCGTCCGGAAAGACCGATCTCGCCGTGGCGCTATGCGAGCGCCTGCCCTGCGACATCATCAGTGTGGATTCGGCCATGATTTACCGGGACATGGATATCGGCACTGCCAAGCCAAGTCCCGAAGAGTTGTCACGAGCCCCGCACCGGCTCATCGACATATGCGATCCGGCCGAGACCTATTCAGCTGCGGATTTTCGCCGGGACGCCCTGGCGGCCATGGCGGAGATTACGGCGGCTGGCCGAATTCCGTTGCTGGTTGGTGGCACCATGATGTACTTCAAGGCACTGCTGCACGGCATGTCGGGTTTGCCGGCCGCCAGTCCGGAGCTGCGCCGGACGCTGGAGCAGGAGGCCGAGACCCGGGGCTGGGAGGCTCTGCACCGCGAGCTCAGCGCCCACGACCCGGTAGCGGCGGAGAGGATTCACCCCAACAATCGCCAACGGCTGTTGCGGGCCCTGGAGGTGTGGCGCCTCACCGGAAAGCCCATCTCCGAATTCTGGCAAGCCGAATCAGGATCAGAGCGGCAGGTAGCAAGTGTGAAGCAGGATCGCGATATTGAGGATTACACCTATTTCACCCGCTGGCAGGCAGACGAAACACCTTCGCTTCCGTATACTGTTGTACAGCTTGCCATCGTGCCCCCAGACCGGCGAGTGCTTCATGAGCGAATTCGCCAACGCTTTATGCAAATGCTCGAGGCGGGTTTTCTCGATGAGGTGCGGGCACTGATGCTCAGGGAAGATCTGCACCCTGAACTCCCTTCCATGCGGTGTGTCGGTTATCGTCAGGCCTGGAGTTACCTGTCCGGGGAGGATGATTATCAGACCTTTGTTGGCAAGGGAGTGGCAGCAACCCGCCAACTGGCCAAGCGGCAGTTGACCTGGTTGCGAAAGTGGTCCGACGTGGACTGGCTGGACAGCAGTGACGAACTTGTCATTGAAGCCGCCTTGAAAAAAATCCGACTTCGCACCACATTTAATTTTGAATTATGACGATCTGCATTTACTAAAAACAGGAGAAAACACATGTCAAAAGGGCATTCGTTACAAGACCCTTACCTCAACGCCTTGCGCAAGGAACGCATTCCGGTTTCTATCTTTCTGGTCAATGGTATCAAGCTTCAGGGCCAGATCGAGTCTTTCGACCAGTTCGTGATTTTGCTGAAAAATACTGTCAGCCAGATGGTCTACAAGCACGCCATTTCCACCGTGGTTCCTGCACGTAATGTTCGCATTCCTCAGCAGGCGCCGGGAGGAGAGGGCGAGTCTGAAGACTGAGTCTCCCGGCTTTCCGGCCTTACCACCCGCGTTCCGGAAGACCCTGCAAAGGGTCGGACGGCCGCGGGTGTTTGTTTTTATACCCTTGTTGATTTGATTGTTCCGGAGTTGATGCCAATTGTTTGAACGTCCAGATGTCGGCGAGCGCGCCATCCTTGTCCACATCGATTTCACCGACCACGATGGGTCGGAAGATCCCGGTGAGTTCCGGGAACTGGTCACTTCCGCGGGAGTGGATCCGGTCGGTACCGTTACCGGCTCCCGCAAGCAGCCAAGCCCCCGTTTTTTTGTGGGCGAAGGCAAGCTGGAGGAAGTCCGGGACGCCGTCGCGGCCCATGAGGCCGATGTGGTGCTCTTCAATCATGCCCTGAGCCCCCGTCAGGAGCGTAATATCGAGCAGGAGCTCAAGTGCCGGGTGCTTGATCGCACCGGCGTCATCCTCGATATCTTTGCCCAGCGCGCCCGAACCCACGAGGGTAAGCTGCAGGTAGAGCTGGCCCAGTTGGAACATATGTCAACGCGCCTGGTCCGGGGCTGGACCCACCTGGAGCGGCAGAAGGGCGGCATCGGGCTCCGGGGCCCGGGTGAAACCCAGCTTGAGACGGACCGTCGCTTGCTGAGAGAGCGCATAAAGTCCATTCACAAGCGCCTGGAAAAGGTTCGCAAGCAGCGTAATCAGGGCCGTCGGGCGCGCCAGCGTGCAGATATTCCAACGGTCTCACTGGTGGGTTACACCAACGCCGGCAAATCAACATTGTTCAACCGTATTACCACCTCCTCCGTATATGCTGCAGATCAGCTGTTTGCGACCCTCGATCCTACGCTCCGGCGCCTGGAACTTCCGGATATCGGGCCGGTCGTAATGGCCGATACCGTGGGCTTCATCCGGCATCTGCCCCACAAGCTTGTGGAAGCCTTCCGGGCGACCCTCGAGGAAACCACGCAAGCCACCCTGCTGCTGCACATCATCGACAGTCATGATGAGCGCCGTGATGAGAATATGGAGCAGGTGGAAGAAGTGCTCGCGGAAATCGGCGCCGACGGCATACCGGTACTGCAGGTGTTCAATAAGATCGACCTGCTGGAGAATTTTACACCCCGGGTAGAGCGCAACGAGGATGGTGTTCCGGTGCGGGCCTGGGTTTCGGCGGTCACGGGGGAGGGCCTTGATGGCCTCTACGACGCCATCGTCGAGCGATTGGCCGAGGACGTGGTGCATCACTTTGTGTTGCTTGGGCCGGCGGATGGCAAGTTGCGCGCACTGCTGCACGAAGCCGGCTCGGTGCTCAGCGAAGAGCACCGCGATACCGGCGATTCGGTCCTGGAGGTTCGCCTGCAGAATCGTGACTGGTTGCAGCTGTTAAGCCGGGCCGGTGTGAAGGAAGGCGCCGTTCGGCTTGATACCCGACGTGCTTGAAACCCCGGGAGCTATTGCCGGGGCGGTCATAAATCCCTAGTATTTGCAGCCATTCTATCTATAAGTCAGTAACGGAGAGCACTATGGCCTGGAACGAACCGGGTGGAAACCGTAACGACAATGATCCCTGGGGAACCGGTGGTGGTCGGCGCGGCAATGATCAGGGTCCGCCAGACCTCGACGAAGCACTGAAAAAGGGTCTGGACAAACTCAACAAAATGTTGGGTGGCAAAGGCGGTAAGTCCGGTGGTAGCGGCAGTGGCGGCGGAAGCGCCGGTGGCTTCGGTGCTATCCTGGCTTTGGCTGGCATTCTGGTGGTCGGCTATATCGTGTTCCAGTCCTTTTATACCGTGGACGAACAGGAGCGTGCAGTGGTGCTGCGTTTCGGTGAGTACCACACCACCGAGAACCCGGGTCTGAGGTTCAAGGTGCCGCTTATCGACAGCGTTTCCAAGGTGCGGGTAACCAACGTCCGGACCGCGGAATCCAGCGGCCAGATGCTGACCCAGGATGAAAACCTGGTGACGGTGGATCTGCAGGTTCAGTATCGGGTCAGCAATGCTCGCGATTACGTGCTTAACGTGCGGGATTCCAACCAGGCGCTTGCGTTTGCGACCGACAGTGCGCTCCGTCACGAAGTGGGCAGTGCCTCCCTTGACGCCGTCCTGACGGAAGGCCGGGTTGAGCTGGCGGTCAACGTGGAGCAGCGTCTCCAGAATTTCCTCAAGCAGTATGGTGCGGGCCTTGAGGTGGTGCGGGTGAACGTTGAAAGTACCCAGCCGCCCCAGGCAGTACAGGACGCCTTCCGCGAAGTGCAGCGTGCCCGTGAAGACGAGCAGCGGCTGAAGGAAGAGGCCGAAACCTACCGCAACCGGGTTGTTCCGGAAGCCCGGGGCCAGGCCCAGCGTATGATTGAAGAAGCGGCAGCTTACAAGGCGCAGGTGGTTGAGCGTGCCAAGGGTGAAACTGCCCGGTATCTGGACCTGCTGAAGGTCTATGAAGGCTCGCCGGAGGTTACCCGTAACCGGATGTACCTGCAGGCGATGGAAAACGTGCTTGCCAGCTCCAGCAAGGTTCTGGTGGACACCAAGTCCGGCGATAACATGATGTATCTCCCGCTGGATCGCCTTACCCGCTCCGGTGCGAGCGCGGCGGCCGGTCGCAATGAAAGCGCCGGCGATGCAGGCAGCATGACCGGGCAGGTGGACCTCCAGTCCCTGACCGATCAGGTATTGCGGGAGCTTCGCAACCGCCAGTCGACTAACTCCAGAGTAGGGAGATAACCATGGGTCCCAAAAGCATTATCGGTCTCGCTGGCACCCTCATCATTCTGTTGCTGGTCTCCTCGAGCGTCTACATCATCCCGGAAACCCACCGTGGCGTGCTGCTTCGGTTTGGTGAGCTGATCGAGACCAACATTCCGGCAGGGTTGCACTTCAAGGTCCCGGTGATCGACGAAGTGCGCAAGTTTGATGTACGGGTTCTGACCATGGACCTTCCGGCGCGTCAGTACCTGACCGTCGAGAAGAAGCCCCTGGACGTGGATTCGTACATCGCCTGGCAGATTGCCGATGTGGATACCTTCTATCGGGCCACCGGTGGTGATGAGTTCCGTGCCCAGAACCTGCTGCTGTCGCGGGTGGATAACGGCCTGCGGAACGAGTTTGGTGTGCGTACCATGCACGAGGTGGTCTCCGGCCAGCGGGATGAACTCATGGCCAAGCTGAAGGATCTGGTGAACCAGACTTCGGTCAGCGAGTTCGGTATCCGGGTTCTGGACATTCGTGTGAAGGCCATCGAGCTGCCCGAGCAGGTGCGTGATAACGTTTACCGCCGCATGGCGACCGAACGTGAGAAGCTGGCTCAGGAATACCGCTCGCGGGGCCGTGAGTTGGCCGAGGGCATTCGTGCCGATGCTGATCGTCAGAAAACGGTTATTCTTGCCGAGGCCTTCTCCCAGTCTGAGAAGCTGCGCGGTGAGGGTGATGGTCAGGCCGCCCAGATCTATGCGGACGCCTACAGTCAGGATAGCGAGTTCTTCAGCTTCTACCGGAGCCTGGCGGCCTACCAGAACTCGTTCGCCAACAAGGACGATATCATGGTGATCGACTCCGAGGGTGATTTCATGAAGTACCTGCGGGATCCCCAGGGCACGAAATAAACCTCCCCCGTGAGTTCAATTAAACCGGAATACCCTCGTATTCCGGTTTTTTTGTGCCCGCCAACCGTGTAAAATTCTGGCGGTTTTGTGCCGGGTTTTTTGGCCCGGTGACGCTTTAAATCCTGTGTGATCCCTCTTTGTCAGGGCTGGGCCATCAGCGCTGGTGCGGATAAAACGGACAACGGAATCTCATGACAGTATCTGATCGCTGGTTACTGCCAGACGGTGTGGAAGACATTCTGCCGCCGCTGGCCGGACGGATCGAATCCCTGCGCCGGGATGTAATGGATACCTGCCAGCGCTGGGGTTATCAGCTGGTCATCCCGCCGCTTATCGAATACCTCGAATCCCTGTTTACCGGAACCGGCAACGATCTGGAATTGCAGACGTTCAAGCTGACCGACCAGTTGACCGGCCGGATGATGGGTGTGCGGGCAGACATGACCCCGCAGGCTGCGCGCATTGACGCCCATACCCTCGGGGAAGAGGGTATCACCCGGCTGTGTTATGCCGGCCATGTCCTGCATACCCGCCCCCGCCATATGCTGACCGGGCGCACGCCGATCCAGGCCGGTTGCGAATTGTTCGGCAGTGCCTCCGAAGCCGCCGATGTGGAAGTGATCCGGCTGATGCTGGAAAGCCTGCGGGTGGCTGGACTGCCCCGGGTACATCTTGATCTTGCCCACGTTTCGATCTACGAGAGCCTGATTGGCGCGGCGGATTTTGAACGAGATACCGAGGCGGCCATTTTCGACGCCATGGCTCGCAAGTCGGTACCCGAGCTTGACCAGTTGCTGGGTCACTGCAAGCCAGGCTCTGCTGGCGCCCGCCTGCGGGAGCTGGCCCGGGTGAGCGGTGGTCCGGAAGCGCTCAGCGACGCCCGCCGCATTCTCGAGGGTGCCTCAGAGAGTCTGGATGCCGCGCTTGAGCAACTCGCGCGGGTGTCCGACATGCTGGCAAAGGAATACCCGGAGGTCGGTTTCGGCTTCGATTTCTGCGAACTTCGGGGCTACAACTATCACACCGGCCTGGTGTTTGCCGCTTATGTCCCGGGCCACGGCGATGCGGTTGCCAAGGGTGGCCGCTACGATGCCATTGGCAGCGACTTTGGGCGGGCTCGTCCGGCGACCGGTTTCAGCCTGGATATCCGGGCGCTGGTATCCCTGGGCGAGCGTGTCAGCAGCCGGCCCGGCGCCGTCTGGGCACCGGCGGATGACGATCCTGCCCTGGATGGTGTGATTGCCGGCCTGAGAATGACCGAAACCGTTGTCCGCGCGTTGCCAGAGGACAAGAACACCGATCCGGTGCTCAAGGGGTGTGACCGGAAACTGGTGAAACAGGGCGGCCAGTGGGTCGTGCAGAAGCTGGGCTGATCCCTGCGGGGCTTCGGTGAATCCATTTACAGGAAAACTTGCGAAACGCCTGCCCTCAGGGCAGCCGTATTGAGAGAGAATCATGGGTAAAAACGTTGTTGTGCTGGGCACCCAGTGGGGTGATGAAGGCAAGGGTAAGATTGTGGATCTGCTGACCGATAAGGTCGCTGCCGTGGTGCGTTTCCAGGGCGGGCACAATGCCGGTCACACCCTGGTCATTGACGGCAAGAAAACGGCGCTGCACCTGATCCCTTCCGGTATTCTGCGCCAGCATGTGTACTGCCTGATCGGCAATGGCGTGGTGCTGTCGCCGGAAGCCCTGCTCAAGGAAGTGCGCCAGCTGGAAGCCAACGACGTGGCGGTACGGGATCGCCTGCGCATCAGCCTGGCCTGTCCGATCATCCTGCGTACCCACGTTCGCATTGACCAGGCCCGGGAAAAAGCCCGCGGCGTCGACAAGATCGGCACCACCGGTCGTGGTATCGGCCCGGCCTACGAAGACAAGGTCTCCCGCCGCGGTCTGCGCCTGGGTGACCTGTGCAACCCGGCAGATTTCGAAGCCAAGCTGCGCGAGATCATGGCTTACCACAACTTCATTCTGACCGAGTACTACAAGGAAGAGCCGGAAGACATCGACGCGGCCCTGGAAGAGCTCAGGCAGATGGGTGACGAAATCCTGCCCATGGCGGCGGACGTGACCGACATGCTGCACGACTTCCGCAAGCGTGGTGAGAACATCCTGTTCGAGGGCGCCCAGGGCTCCCTGCTGGACATCGACCTGGGTACCTATCCGTACGTGACCTCCTCCAACACCACCGCGGGCGGTACCGCCACCGGCTCCGGTTTTGGTCCGCTGTTCCTGGATTACGTGCTGGGCATCACCAAGGCCTACACCACCCGTGTTGGTTCCGGGCCCTTCCCGACCGAGCTGTTCGACGACATGGGCAAGCACCTGGCGGTCAAGGGTAACGAAGTCGGCACCACCACGGGTCGCGCCCGTCGCTGTGGCTGGTTCGACGCTGTGGCCCTGCGTCACGCCATCCAGATCAACAGCGTGTCCGGCATCTGCCTGACCAAGCTGGACGTGCTCGATGGACTGGAGACGGTGAAGGTGTGCGTGGGTTACAAGACCCCGAACGGCGAGATCTTCCGTCCGCCCATCGGCTGCGACAGCTATAAAGACATCGAGCCGGTCTATGAAGAGCTGCCGGGCTGGAGCGAAAGCACCGTGGGTCTGACCAGCATCGACCAGCTTCCGGAAAACGCCAAGGCGTACATCCGTTTCCTGGAGGAGCAGATCGAGGCACCGATCGACGTAATCTCTACTGGTCCCGATCGCATCGAGACCATCACGTTGCGGCATCCGTTCGGCGACTGATCACCACGGATTCAGAAGAACCGCCCTGCCGAAAGGCACGGCGGTTTTTTTGTGGCTTTACCCAATCGCTGCTTCGATGCTGAATCAGGGTTTTTCGGCAATCACCGTGGCGCGAAGCGGGCCGGGATAGCCCTCCACCGTGCGTGTAGGATCGTCCGGATCCAGAAAATCCTGCAGGGAGTTGAAGCGCATCCAGTCGGTCGTGCGTTGCTCATCAGTGGTGGTGGCGGTTACGTCCACTACCCGGGCGTTGCGGAAACCGGTCCGATCAAGCCAGCGCAGCAGGGTGTCGCAGCTGGGCAGGAACCAGACGTTGCGCATCTGGCCATAGCGATCCTCGGGCATCAGGCTGTAGCCTTCCGGCCCCTCTACCACCAGGGTTTCGAGCACCAGTTCACCGCCGCGCCTGAGTGTGCCCTTCAACTCGAGCAGGTGATCCAGCGGTGACCGGCGGTGATAAAGCACGCCCATGGAAAAGGTGCTGTCGAAGGTCTCCAGATCGGCGGGCATATCCTCCATACGGATCGGCAGCAGGTCCACCGGCACCTCGCCCAGGTAATCCTTGACGCTCAGGAACTGGAACAGGAACAGCAGGCCCGGGTCTATGCCAATCACCCGGCTGGCGCCTTCGCCCAACATTCGCCAGCAGTGGTAGCCGGAGCCACAGCCAACATCCAGTATCCGTCGGCCGGACAGGTCCGAGAGGTAAGGTGCCACCCGATCCCATTTCCAGTCCGAGCGCCACTCGGTATCAATGTGCGTGCCGAAGAAATCGAATGGGCCCTTACGCCAGGGCATCAGGCCTCGCAGCCCCTGTTCCAGCTGGTTTTGCTCTTCCGCTGTCAACGGGCGCGGACTGTTCAGGGTGA
Source organism: Marinobacter sp. E2 (assembly GCF_055755345.1). Classification (NCBI taxonomy): domain Bacteria; kingdom Pseudomonadati; phylum Pseudomonadota; class Gammaproteobacteria; order Pseudomonadales; family Marinobacteraceae; genus Marinobacter; species Marinobacter sp. E2. The sequence continues at coordinate 2,715,345 of NZ_CM146911.1, read as the reverse complement.
TGGCGGATCGGTCGAGGTGGGCGCCCACATTGGCCAATTCGGGCAGCCGATCCAGGGCAGCCTGCCAGCGTGGCAGGTCACCGTGGGGCTGATCCTCAAAACGCCGTATCAGTTGGGCCTGCAGCGTCTCGGTCCAGGCGCCGAGGCCGTCGGCGACCAGGGTGTCGAGCAGTGGACCAAAGCGGTTGCGCCAGTTGAACTCCGTCATGGTGATTCGCTGTCGGTCGGGCTGGCCTTGATCGCCAGCATGGAAACAAAATTAAAGCATTGATACCAGACCAGAACCCGCTCGAAGCCGGCGGCCAACAGCCGCGAACGGTGGGCCTCCAGCGTTTCCGGAATCAACACCTGTTCGATGGCCGTGCGTTTCTGGCTGATTTCCAGGTCTGAGTAACCGTTGGCCCGTTTGAATTCGTGGTGCAGTCGGGTCTGGATGGCTTGTTCTGTCTCGGATTCGAAGCGGATTTTCTCGGAAAGAATCAGCACGCCGCCCGGGCGCGTCGCCTCGGCGATCCGGCTCAGTAGACCTGCGCGTTTGCCTGGATCGACAAACTGCAGGGTGAAATTCAGGGTGGTGACCGATGCATCGGTCAGCTCCGTGTCCAGAATGTCTTCGCAGCGCAGGTGAACCGGCAGGGGGCTGTCGTCCAGGGCTATGTAATGTTCGCAGCGCTCGATCATGGCGCTGGAATTGTCCACGCCCACCAGGGTGCAATCCTTGTGGCGGATGCCGTGGCGCATGGCCAGGGTGGAGGCACCCAGGGAACAGCCCAGGTCGTAACAGTGGGAGCCCGGTTGGGCATACTGCTCGGTGATCACCTCGATCATCGGGATGACCGTGGTGTAGCCGGGTACCGAGCGCCGGATCATGTCCGGGAAGACACGGGCCACGGAGGCGTCAAACCGGAAATCCTCGGGTTTGCGTTCGGTGGCGAACAGCCTGTCCGTGAGTTGTTCCGGTGGGCTGTCTGGCTTGCGTGATTCACTCATTGCTGGTGTTGGCCTCCGGCTGATCCGGCACGGCCGGTGCCGTGGGCGTGGGGCGGCGGCAGCGAACCCCGCGATTCTTGTAGTCCACCAGGATGCCGCGGAAAGACGGATCCACGTCGGCGGCGATGGCCAGGTATCCGTTCTCGCATACCGCATGCAGCTCCGAGGCTTTCGGCGACATGCGGAAAGTCTCGCCCTCGGTTACGTGGATAGCCTGGAAATCCCCAACCGGTACATGATCCTTGTTGTCGGAATGGTCGATCCTGCCGCTCATTTCCAGCACCGTAACCGTGCCGATTACGGCCACCAGTGCCGTAACAATCAGGCTGCGAACAGTGTAGCGGGCCTCGCTCTGGCTCATGCCTACCTCGTTTCAGAAAAGTGTGTGTGAACTCAGTACTGGCCGGGCACCGAAATGGCCGGCGACTGCAGGGCGGAAAGCTGTTCCCGCAGCGAGAGAATCTGATCGGACCAGAACCGGGGCTGGGCAAACCAGGGGAAAAAGCGTGGGAAAGCCGGGTCATCCCAGCGTTTGGCCAGCCAGGCACAGTGGGCAATCTGGCGGTAGCAGCGCAGCGGCTCGATCAGGTGGCGCTCCCGCCGATTGAACTGTCTGAACATCTCATAGCCTTCGAGCAGTTCGCCCAGCTGGGCGCCACGCTCGTGGTCATCGCCATTGAGCAGAAGCCACATGTCCTGGATGGCGGGGCCGGTACGGCAATCGTCCAGATCCACAAACAGCATCTGCTCATCCCGGCATAGAATGTTTCCGGCATGGCAGTCCCCATGCAGGCGGACTGTTTCAACGGGCCCGGCCTCATCAATCCGGGCCGCACACAGCGAGTGCAAATCCGGGATCAGGCTGTCCCATGCGGGCCGCAGGTCCGCGGGAATCCAGCCGCCCTCCAGCAGAATGCGGTTGCTTTCAAGCAGTCCCTCCAGCGGTGAGATCTGCGACCGGTGCCGGAACGGCTGGCGGGCACCAATGTTGTGAATCTGGCCAAGCCACTGTCCCAGCCGGTACAGGGTGTCGGTCACACTGGTGTCCGGTGCCTGGCCACCGCGTTGCGGAAACACAGCAAACCGGAACTCGCCATGGCGCCCAAGGGTGTCGCCAGAGGCCAGCTCCACCGGGGCGACCACCGGGATGTCGGCGTTCAGCAGTTCCAGCGTGAACGCGTGCTCCTCACGGATGGCTTCCTCACTCCAGCGGCCCGGTCGGTAGAACTTGGCAATGACTGGTGAACCCTCGTCCAGCCCCACCTGATACACGCGGTTCTCGTAGCTGTTCAGGGCAAACAGCCGCCCGCTGACGGCAAATCCGGCGTCCTCCATGGCGTCCAGGATGACGTCCGGAGTGAGCGCGTCGTAGGGGTGGCGTGAGGCAGACAGTGCCGGATCGTCAGTCATAGGAGGGTGTGTCAGAGCCTTGTGTCGTATTTGGATTTCATGGACTGCAGATGGTACCAGTTTTCATCCAGCTCCCAGCGGATGCGCGCGATCCCGGATGCGCCCAGTACCACGTCGCCGGCACGGGCCTGCACCTGGGCCAGTTCGCGCTCGGCCCGTTGCCAGTCCCGGTGACTGTCGCCGAGGTTCCGCATGCTCGGAAACACCGCTGCCAGCGCCTCATGGGTCGATGTGGTGTGGGATCGCAGCGAGCTCATGATGGCAGTATCGCCTTCAACCCGCAGAACCCGGTGTTTGTAGGGGTAACTGGACACTACATCATCGGCCTTCAGCCGCTCGTTGAGGCTGATCACCTCAAAACCACGCCAGCCCAGCCAGCCGACGAACAAGGCGGCGACCACCATTACCAGAACAAACTGCTTCCTGTCAGACATCATTACCGAGGCTCCATGCACTGCGTACCGGCGACAATTATAACCGGTATGACTGCCCGAGTAATCTGCCCGCCCGACGCAGGCCGGTTTTCGCGCCAATTGAAAGTTGGGGTAAGCTTATCGCGCAGAGAATCCGGAGAGGGCAACCACAGGTGACAGAAGACGCACTGGAAACAGGAACGGTGGTGATAGGCGCCGGCGTAATCGGCCTGGCGGTGGCCCGGGCGCTGGCCAGGGCAGGGCAGGAGGTGATTGTGCTCGAGAGCGCAGGTCGCTTCGGCGAGGGCATTTCCTCCCGCAACAGCGAAGTCATCCATGCCGGAATCTATTACCCGGCTGGCTCCCTTAAGGCCAGGTTGTGCGTGGACGGTCGCCAGAGATTGTACGAGTACTGCCAGAGCCATCAGATCCGCCACCAGAAATGCGGCAAATGGATTGTGGCCACTGGCGAAGCCCAGGACGCCAGACTCCTCGACATACAGGCCGCCGCCGCAGCCAACGGCGTGGAACTGGCCCTGGTGCCGGCGCATCGCCTGAAAGAAAAACTCCCCGATCTGAGCGCAAGCTCCGGCCTCTGGTCGCCGGAGACCGGCATCGTCGACAGCAACGGCTTGATGCTCTCCCTGCTCGGGGAACTTGAGGACGCCGGCGGGCAAGTGGCCTTCCACTCCCCGGTGATCGCTGCCGAATCCGACAGCCATGGCCACCGCCTGCAGATTGGTGGCGAAACCCCGCTGGCACTCAAAGCCACAACCGTCATCAACGCCGCCGGCCTGGGCGCCGCTCCCCTGGCTCAGGCGTGGAAGGGCTTGCCAGACAGCGCCAAACCCCGGCAATGGCTCGCCCGCGGTGTCTACTTCAGCTACAGCGGTCGCACCCCATTCAACACCCTCATCTATCCGGTCCCTGAACCCGGCGGCCTAGGCGTTCACCTGACCCTCGACCTGGCCGGCCAGGCCCGTTTCGGCCCGGACGTGGAGTGGATCGACAAAGAAGACTACACCGTTGACCCCGCCCGGATGGAGACCTTCGCAAACGGCATCCGCCAATGGTGGCCGGACCTGGACGCCTCCCGTCTGCAACCGGCCTACGCCGGCATACGACCCAAACTGGCGGGGCCTGAGGACGGTTTTGCAGACTTCCGGATTGATGGCCCCGAAGAACACGGCGTTTCCGGGTTGGTGAATTTGTTTGGGATCGAATCGCCGGGGCTGACATCGTGTTTGGCTATCGCAGACATGGTGAGAGAAAAGCTGATCTGAATGCTAATGACAGGTTCGGGCGCAGGGCGGGGTGGCCTTCCCGGGATTGTAGAGGGCCAAGGATGGCCCGAAACAAGCGCACATGGGTGAGGCCGAGCGCTTATGAAGCGAAGCTTCGTGCGACAGCCGAACGACAGCAATCTGTGATTGCTGGCTGGACCCGCGTGCGGGTGCTTGTAGCGTATCCCGGGAAGGCCACCCCGCCCTGCGCATGCTCCCGAGTTCAAATAGTAAAAAAAGTTACCCGGGTGTCCGAGCCAAAGCCCACACCTGAATCTCCTGCGCCCCCGCCTCCCGCAAAACCGCCGCCAACACCCGAACCGTCGCCCCGGTCGTCACCACATCGTCCACAATGGCCACCCGCGCCGGCACCTCCGACACCACCTCGAATACGCCCCGAAGATTCGCCAACCGCGCCTCCCGGTTCAGCTCCCGCTGGGAGCGCACGCGCCGAACACGCCGGACCGCATCGCTGGCAACCGGAATACCCAGGTGCCTGCCCAGGGTTTCGGCAATGTCCTGAGCCTGATTGAAACCTCGCTGCCGGCGCCGCCGGGCATGCATGGGCGCCGGAATCAGCGCCTCAGGCCGCGCCACGCGCCCGCAGGCCAGTGCCTGCTCCGCAATTCCGGCGAAATCCTCCATCAGGGGCCGACCGAACTTGCGCTGCCCGTTGTACTTGTAACGACCGATCATGCCGTCCACGGGGTATTGGTAACGCCAGGGCACCAGGGCGATATCGAAAGATGGTGGATTTTTGAGGCAGTCCCCGCACAGCAATTCTGACGACGGAAACGCCAGGGGCAGGGCGCAGCAGCGGCAGTGCCACTGGTTCGCCGGCAGGTCGCCCCGGCAGGGGTCGCATAAGCCATTGAAAGCCCTGGAAGAAAGGCAGGCAACACAGAGGCCGCCGTGTTTGACGCTGTTAACCTTTCGTTCCATGAAGGTTGACAGCCAGTTCAGTCCCTTTATCATCTCATTCATCCGTAAACCCAGAGACCGGGACAGGTTAACAGGACTTTCACATGACCGCGACAGAACTCCGCCACGACTGGAAACTGCAAGAAGCCCGCGAGCTTTTCGAGCTCCCTTTCAACGATCTTCTGTTCCGTGCCCAGACCGTGCACCGGCAGCACTTTGATCCGAACGAGGTGCAGGTGAGCACCCTGCTGTCGATAAAGACCGGCGCCTGCCCTGAGGATTGCAAGTATTGCCCCCAGAGCGGTCATTACAATACCGGCCTTGAGAAAGAGAAGCTGCTGGAGATTGAAAAAGTGGTGGCCGAGGCCCGTGCCGCCAAGGAGAAAGGCGCCTCCCGATTCTGCATGGGCGCGGCCTGGCGCAGCCCCTCGAAGAAAGACATGCCCTATGTCCTGGATATGGTAAAGCAGGTCAAGTCACTCGGCCTGGAAACCTGCATGACCCTGGGCATGCTGAAGGAAGAGCAGGCCGTTGAGCTGGCCGAGGCCGGCCTGGATTACTACAACCACAACCTCGATACCTCCGAGAAGTACTACAGCCATATCATTACCACCCGAACTTACCAAGACCGTCTGGATACCCTGGATAACGTGCGCAAGGCCGGCATGAAAGTGTGCTGTGGCGGCATCATGGGCATGGGTGAAGACGAGGACGATCGCGTGGGCCTGCTGGTGCAACTGGCGAACCTGCCGCACCATCCGGAGAGCGTGCCGGTGAACATGCTGGTGAAGGTGAAAGGCACGCCCATGGAGAATGTCGAGGATCTGGATCCGTTCGAGTTCATCCGTATTATCGCGGTGGCGCGGATCATGATGCCGGCGTCCCACGTTCGTCTCTCTGCAGGCCGGGAAAACATGAACGAGCAGATGCAGGCCCTGTGTTTCATGGCCGGCGCTAACTCCATTTTCTACGGTGAGAAACTGCTCACTACCGCCAACCCGGAAGCCGATGCCGACATGATGCTGTTCAAGCGTCTGGGTATCCGGCCGGAGCAGCGGGAGCAGTGTGCCTCAGAGGCGCAGGAAGAGGAGGCGATTGCCGAAGCGGTGGAGTATGAGGCGACTCGCCATATGTTCTATGACGCGACTCGGGAGTCTGCCTAGAAGGTTTCATCGGTCTCGGGGAAGCGACAAGCAGGTAAGGCTCCCCGGGATACGCTACGAGCACATCCATGTGCGCTTGTTTCGGGCCGTCCCTGGCCCTCTACAATCCCGGGGAGCCTTACCCGCTTGTCGCCCGGGCCTATGAGTTGATTTCCAGGTGCACCGTGCGGGACTTTGCTTCAGAACTCGAACAGCGTAAACAGGCCGGCCTGTACCGTACCCGGCGGCTGATCTCCGGACCACAGCAGCCTGCCCTGGTGTCGGACGGCAAGCCGTTGTTGTCGTTCTGCAGTAACGATTACCTCGGCCTTGCCAGTCATTCGGGCAACCTGGACGCGCTTCGAGACGCGCTACCGGATACCGGCCTGGGGGGCGCGGCTTCCCATCTGATTTGCGGCCATCACGAGGCTCACCACGAGCTGGAACAGAGACTGGCGCGGTTTACCGGGCGCAGTTCGGCGCTGTTTTTCTCGACCGGTTACATGGCCAACCTGGGTGTGATTTCTGCCCTGGCCGGCCGTGGCGATACGATTTTTTCCGACCGACTCAATCATGCCTCGATCATTGACGGCTGCATTCTGAGCCGGGCCCGCGTGCGGCGTTATGCCCATGGTGACGTAGTGGCGTTGGAGGCGATGCTGGCGGAGACGTCGGGCCACAAGCTGGTAGTTACCGACGGGGTGTTCAGCATGGATGGCGATATTGCCCCGTTGGTGGAGCTCGCCCGCGTGTGTCGCGCCCATGATGCGTTGCTGGTGGTGGACGATGCACACGGAATGGGTGTGCTCGGGCCCCAGGGCAGGGGCAGTGTGATGGAGGCGGGTTTGTCGGAGCAGGATGTTCCTGTTTTGATTGGCACTCTGGGTAAAGCCGTGGGCACCAGCGGTGCGTTTGTGGCGGGGCCGGAACTGCTGATGGATTACCTGGTGCAGAAGGCCCGCACTTACATTTACACGACGGCGATGCCGCCGGCTCTGGCGAGGGCGACTGTTGCCAGTATCGATCTGATTGAGCGGGACGATGCCCGCCGTGCCCATGTCCTGGCACTGGTTGACCTTTTCCGTGCCGAGGCGACCGCCATGGGCTACGAACTGATGCCCTCCAGAACGCCGATCCAGCCTATTATGGTGGGCGGCAATCACCAGGCCCTTGCCCTGAGTCAGGCGCTGGAAGCCAGGGGATTGCTGGTGTCGGCGATTCGGCCCCCAACCGTCCCGGATGGTGAGGCGCGTTTGCGGGTTACCTTCAGTGCCGCACATACCGTGGAAGACCTGGAGCAGTTGCTGGGCGCCTTGTCGAGTTGCCGCGAGCTGCTGACTCAGGAGGGTGCGGAGGCATGAGTTCTGCCCGGGTGTGCCCGCGACTGATTGTGGTTGGAGGCTGGGGGGTTCCGGCGCAGATGCTGTCGGCCCTTTACGGCTTCTGGCCGGGAGAGGTGGTTCCAGTGTCGCTGGATGATGACCTCCTGTCCCGTTGCCACTCGCTATCCGAGGTTACCGACGAGCTGTTGTCGCTTTACCCTCAGCCTTCGGTGTGGATGGGGTGGTCCCTGGGTAGTCAGGTGGCAATGGGCGCGGCAGCGCGACAGACAGGGTCGGTATCCTCCGTCATCACCCTGGGTGGTTTTCCACGATTTGTGGCAGATGATGACTGGCCAACGGGGATGTCGGCGGCGGATTTTCGGGCCTTCTGCCGGGGAATCAGGCAGGACCCTGATCGGTATTGGCTGCATTTTCTGTTACTGATGATCAACGGAGCGATTGAAGAGCGTCAGGAGCGGCAGAAGCTGAAGCCCTGGCTGGAGTCTGGACCACAGGTCTCCCGCTCGCTGCTCGCCAGCAGCCTGGACTGGCTCGTGGCCCAGGATCAGTGCGATATCTGGCGATCGGCATCGGTGCCGGTCCTGCATGTCCTGGGCGGAAGGGATGCCGTCGTCAGGCCCTGGGCGGAAGGACGGGATGCTGGCATCCGTGGCCGTACCGCCGTGATACCCGGTATGGCTCACTGGCCAGGCGGTTGCTCGGCGTCTGACTGCTGGGGCGCCATACAGGCTTTCCTGTCGTCGGAGGAGGTGCCGGTGTGGGCATCATGAGTGGGCCACTCGAAACCCGTCTGGGTGCCTCCCGAACCCGAAAGACGGATATAGCCCGGGGCTTTGGCAACGCCAGCGGCACCTATGAGAGTGCCTCGCGCCTCCAGCGGTTCATGGGCAATTCGATGCTACAGAAGCTTCAGGCAATTGAGCTGGATCTTGCGGAGGGACAGGTGTTGGACCTCGGATGCGGTACCGGTTGGTTCACGCGCAAACTGCAGTCCCTGCAGCCCTCGGCAGCCATCACGGGTATTGACCTGTCACCGGGTATGATCCGGCAGGCGTCCGAAAGCCGTGCAGCGGCTGTTGACTGGCTGGTAGCTGACGCCGAGCATTTGCCGATTGCCAGTGGTAGTCAGGATCTGGTGTTCAGTAACCTGATGATTCAGTGGTGTGACGACCCCCGGGCGGTGCTTCGGGAGTGCCGGCGGGTTCTCCGCCCGGGCGGATGGCTGGTGATGTCCACGCTGCTGGATGGTACGCTCGCCGAGCTGAAATCTGCCTGGCAGGCGGCAGATCCCGGGCATCAGCATGTGAACCGGTTTGAAACCGCCAGTGACTTGCAGGTGAAGGTTGAAAGCCAGCTAGCCGGCGCTGACCTCGCGACCCGTACCATCCGTCTGCCCTATGCCTCTCCTATGGCCCTTGCAGCGGAGCTCCGGCATCTGGGTGCCGGATTTCGCGGTGCGGGGCGGCGCAAGGCCGCGACCGGTCCGGGGCGGTTGCGCGCCATGTGCGATGCCTACCCCAAAGAAGCAGACGGCACGGTTATGGCGAGCTACGAGGCGGCCTGGATTTACTGGCGTAAACATAAATAGTGCCCCCGCGAGCAGATGGCGGGATGGTCTCTGGAAGGTAAGGGCAGGGTTGGACATGGCAAAGAAATCCTATTTTGTGACGGGTACGGACACCGGCGTTGGCAAAACCATGGTGTCGGCAGCCATCCTTCATGCCGCCAGGGGCATGGGTAAGCGCACGCTTGCCATGAAACCGATTGCCTCTGGCTGTGACCGTACCCCGGAAGGCTTGCGCAACGAGGACGCGCTGATGCTTCAGGATGCCATCTCGGAACCCCTCGCCTACGAACTGATCAATCCGGTAGCCCTTGAACCGGCTATCGCGCCTCACGTAGCGGCGGAGCAGGCCGGGCGTCATATCACCGCCGACCGCCTTGTGGGCTACTGCCGGGGGTTGCAGATCCGCCCGGCGGATCTGCTGCTGGTGGAGGGTGCCGGCGGCTGGCGGGTACCACTGAACGACCGTGAGACCTATGCGGCATTCCCCAAGCTTCTCAATATGCCGGTTATCCTCGTGGTTTCCCTGAAGCTGGGCTGCATCAATCATGCGCTGTTGAGCGCAGAAGCCATACGCAACGATGGTCTCGCCCTGGCCGGCTGGGTGGCCAACCGAAGTGAGCCCGATCCCATGGCCTGCGAGCAGGACACGCTGAACTACCTGGTCAACCATCTGGGTGCACCATGCCTCGGGATACTGCCCTGGATCGAGAACGGTGGCCCGGAGGTTCTGGCCAAGTATCTGAACATCGACGGACTGTTTGAAAATTGACCAGAACTGTGGCTTAATTGTGCCAATTAATGGTCATTCGGGGTGGCTGTCATGATCGGTAATACACTCTCCATCGGTATCCAGGGTATCCAGGACGGCATGGTCGGTATGGAGAATGCTGCCCGGAAAATTGCCCGTGGCGGTGTTGATGGCCCCCAGGGCACGGCCGAAGGCGCTGGCAACCTGATCGAGCCGATTGTCGACCTGAAAATCTATGAGCGCAGCGTGGAAGCGTCCGCCCAGGTGGTAAAGACTGCCGACGAAACCCTCGGCACCCTGCTGGATATCATGGCCTGATCCGAGGCCGAAAACGTGATTCCCTCTCTTTCGCCAGCTTTTCCCTCAGCTGTCCCGGCTATCGTTAGCCGCTCGGCTCCCTCGAGTGATGAGGGTTCGTCCGGGGCGCCCGTGTCAGCCGACACGCGCTCCCAAGCCGAGAAGTCTTCGAATCCCAGTGAGGAGCTGTCATCACGGGCCAGTCGGTCGGCGGCCGATAATGCCCGCGGCCTCACGGAACAGGAACTCAAGCAGCTGTCCGAGCTGAAAGCCCGGGACCGCGAAGTGCGCGCCCATGAATCGGCGCACCAGGCGGTGGGCGGCCAGTACGCAGGGTCCGTTTCCTACACGTATCAGCGCGGTCCCGACGGTGCCCAGTACGCAGTGGGCGGCGAGGTATCGATTGATGTTGCGCCGGTCCAGGGCGACCCGCAGGCCACCATCGAGAAGATGCGCGTGGTGCGGGCGGCGGCCCTTGCCCCCGCAGAGCCCTCCGGGCAGGACCGTGCAGTGGCCGCTCAGGCCATGCAGCTCATGCTTCAGGCGCAGGCCGAACTGGCTACCGAAAAGGGCGTATCGCGCACGGCGAGTGACGCCTATCGGGACGTGTCACGCCTCGGCGAACAGGAGTCTGAAGACGCGTCCTCGTTCGAACCCGTTACCGCCTGATTAACAGCGCTGCATAGCTGCTTTTCCCCATCCCCCTGCATTGCATAGTCCGGTCCGGCCGTGGGCCTGGAACGCCCAAACCGTGCCTGGCTGGTGACACAACGCAACACAAATTTTTCATCCGGCTATTGACAATTCTGTGCCAGTAAACGTATGTTTCAAACAAGTGTTTAATTAAGGCCGCGGCGCACAGCGTTGCGGTGTCTGAGCAAACCCAAGGCCGTAAGCTGTCATTCCTGATTCAGCTGAGACCGAAAACCGAGGTGGATTCCATGCCTGAATACAAAGCGCCCCTGCGTGACATCAAATTCGTAATGAACGAGCTGCTGAACAGCGAGCAGCACTACGCCAATCTGGAAGGCGCGGAAGACGCAACTCCGGATATGGTCGATGCCATTATCGCGGAAGGTGCCAAGTTCTGTGAGCAGGTACTGTCTCCGCTGAATCAGGTGGGTGACAAGGAAGGCTGCACCTGGAGCGAAGACGGTGTAAAAACGCCGACCGGCTTCAAAGAGGCATATCAGCAGTACGTGGAAGGCGGCTGGCCGTCCATGACGGCTGATCCGAACTACGGCGGCCAGGGCCTGCCGCACTCCCTGGGCCTGGTTATGAGCGAAATGGTCGGTACCGCCAACTGGTCCTGGGGTATGTACCCTGGTCTGAGCCACGGCGCCACCAACACCATTGAGGCCCATGGCACCGAGGAGCAGAAGCAGACCTACCTCACCAAACTGATCAGCGGTGAGTGGACCGGTACCATGTGTCTGACCGAGCCGCACTGTGGCTCCGACCTGGGTACCTTGCGCACCAAGGCTGAGCCCAATGCCGACGGCACCTACGCTATCACCGGTACCAAGATCTTCATCTCAGCCGGCGAGCACGACATGGCCGAGAACATCGTCCATATCGTCCTGGCACGTCTGCCGGGCGCGCCGGAAGGCACCAAGGGTATCTCCCTGTTCATCGTGCCCAAGTGCCTGCCGAACGAAGACGGCTCCGCTGGCGAGCGCAATGCGGTGTCCTGCGGTTCCATCGAGCACAAGATGGGTATCCACGGTAACGCCACTTGCGTAATGAACTTTGACGGCGCCAAGGGCTGGCTGATCGGGCCGGAGAACAAGGGCCTGAACTGCATGTTCACGTTTATGAACACTGCCCGTATCGGTACTGCCATCCAGGGTCTGGGTGCCGCCGAGCTGGGCTTCCAGGGCTCCCTGGCCTACGCCAAAGAGCGTCTGGCGATGCGCTCCCTGAGCGGTCCGAAGAACCCGGAAGGCATTGCTGACCCGATCATCGTGCACCCGGACGTGCGTCGCATGCTGCTGACCCAGAAGGCCGTTGCCGAGGGCGCCCGCGCGCTGATCTACCTGACCGCGCAGCAGGCCGACATTGTTCACAGCGGCAAGACCGACGAAGAGCGTCGTGCAGCGGACGAGGCACTGGGCTTCCTGACCCCGATCGCCAAGGCGTTCCTGACCGAAATCGGTTACGAGGCAGCCAACCTGGGCATGCAGGTGTTCGGTGGCCACGGCTTCATCGCCGAATGGGGCATGGAGCAGAACGTTCGTGACGCCCGTATCGGCATGATCTACGAGGGCACCACCGGCATCCAGGCGCTGGACCTGCTGGGCCGTAAGGTACTGATGACCCAGGGCGAGTCTCTGCGCGGCTTCACCAAGCAGGTGCACCTGTTCTGCAAGGAAAACGCCGAAAACGAACAGCTGAAGGAATTCATCGAGCCGCTGGCCGCCATGAACAAGGAGTGGGGCGAGCTGACCACCAAGATCGGTATGTCGGCGATGAAGAACCGCGAGGAAGTGGGTGCGGCGTCTGTCGATTACTTGATGTACTCCGGCTACGCCGTGTTTGCCTACCTGTGGGCCCGTATGGCCAAGGTAGCGCTGGACCGGATGGTTGAGGGCACCTCCGAGGAGATGTTCTACAACGCCAAGGTGCAGACCGCGCGCTTCTACTTCAAGCGCATGCTGCCGAAGGCCCGGGGCCATGCCGAGAGCATGCTCGCTGGTGCCGACAGCCTGATGGATATGCCTGAGGAAGCCTTCGCCATCTAAGGCGCGGGCACCGAAGGACAGTTCAGAAGGACACAAAGCCCGCGCTCTCCGGAGGCGGGCTTTCTTCATGAGTTAGGGTTCGCTTTTAGGGTAGAATAGGCGCCCATAAAAATAATCTTCAGCGGACACATAGCCCGAACAGGTGTCATCGGTTGCACAGCGATCGACAGGTCACCTGAACTGACTGACAGAATTTTTTGGAGAGTTTCGATGGCTGATTATCAGGCACCCCTGCGTGACATGCGCTTCGTTCTTAACGAAGTATTCGATGCCCCGGCACTGTGGGCCTCTCTGCCCAAGGTTGCCGAGAATGTTGACCCGGAAACCGCCGATGCCATTCTGGAAGAGGCAGGCAAGATCAGCGGTGGCGTACTGGCGCCTCTGAATCGCGAGGGCGATGAGCAGGGTTGTAAGTGGAACAACGGCGAAGTGTCCACTCCCGAGGGCTTCAAGGAGGCCTACCAGACCATCCTTGAAGGCGGCTGGAACGGCCTTGGCGGCAACCCCGAATTTGGTGGTATGGGCATGCCGAAAACCCTGGTGGCCCAGTTTGAGGAAATGATGCAGGGCGCCAACATGGCCTTTGGCCTGGCTCCGATGCTGACCGCCGGCGCCTGTCTGGCCCTGGACGCCCACGGCAGCCAGGAGCTGAAGGAAAAATACCTGCCCAACATGTACTCCGGCGTCTGGTCCGGTGCCATGGACCTGACCGAGCCGCACGCGGGTACCGACCTGGGCATCATCCGCACCAAGGCCGAGCCCAACAGCGATGGTTCCTTCAACGTCACCGGTACCAAGATCTTCATCACCTGGGGCGAGCACGACATGGCGGAGAACATTATCCACCTGGTGCTGGCCAAGCTGCCGGACGCACCCAAGGGGCCGAAGGGGATCTCCCTGTTCCTGGTGCCCAAGTTTCTGGTAAACGACGACGGCAGCCTGGGTGAGCGCAACAGCTTCAGCTGCGGCTCCATCGAGAAGAAGATGGGCATCAAGGGTTCTGCCACCTGCGTCATGAACTTCGATGGCGCCAAGGGTTGGCTGGTTGGTGAGGAAAACAAGGGCCTCGCTGCCATGTTCACCATGATGAACTACGAGCGTCTGGGTGTTGGCATCCAGGGCATTGGCGCCGCTGAAGCCTCCCTGCAGAGCGCCCGGGAATACGCGCTGGACCGTATCCAGAGCCGTGCGCCGACCGGTGCCCAGCAGCCCGAGAAGGCGGCAGATCCGATCCTGGTACATCCGGACGTGCGTCGCATGCTGCTGACCATGAAGAGTTATGTAGAAGGCGGTCGTGCCTTCTCCACATACGTGGCCCAGTGGCTGGATATTTCCAAGTACGCCGAGGATGACGAGCGCCGCAAGCATGCCGAGGGCATGGTGGCGCTGCTGACGCCGGTGGCCAAGGCCTTCCTGACCGACCGCGGTCTGGAAACCTGTATCCTCGGTCAGCAGGTATTCGGTGGCCACGGCTTTATTCGCGAGTGGGGCCAGGAGCAACTGGTTCGTGACTGCCGTATCACCCAGATCTACGAGGGTACCAACGGTATCCAGGCGCTGGACCTGATGGGCCGGAAGGTGGTTGGCAGCCAGGGTAAGCTTTATGAACTGTTCGCCCAGGACGTGGCCAACTTCCTCGAGGAAAACAGCGCTGACGAGCACCTGCGTCCGTTCCTGGAACCATTGGCGGCGGCCGTTGAGCGTCTGGACGACGTAACCGAGCACGTCATCAAGCAGGCCGGGGACAACCCCAACGCCATTGGTGCCGCCTCTGTGGACTACCTCGATCTGTTCGGTCTGACAGCACTTGGCTACATGTGGGCGAAGATGGTTAAAGCGGCGGCTCCCCAGGCCGAGTCGGACACCTCCGGGTTCTACAGTGGCAAGCTCAAGACAGCGCGGTTCTACTTCGATCGACTGTTGCCGAAGACTGTCTCTCTCGCGGAGGGTATCCGCAGTGGCAGTGAGTCCATGATGGCGCTGACCGCCGAAGAGTTCTGAGGCTGAACGCAGAGCTCTGACGCAAAAAAAACAGGCCTTCGGGCCTGTTTTTTTGTCTGACCGTTATATCGGCCGGCCGCTGGGTGGCACGCCGGAGCCCGGTTGCTCAGAGTTGTTCCATGCGCCCGGGATCGGTAATGAACGGGTTATCGTTGCCCTGGATCTCGGCAATTCGACGGTGGCGCGTCAGCTCGCCGTCATCGGGAGGGTCCAGTCGGTTCCAGCCCTTGAACAGGGCAGTGGAGCCAAGCCAGGGCAGGTCGTACGTATCGACCATGTAGGCAACAGTGCGGGCGACATCACCCTTTACCCGAACCGGTGGCTCGAAGAACTGTGCGCTCTGGCGAATGCCGCATTCATCGGGCTTCGCGCCTTCACCCAGATCCTCATACCGTGCGTTACGCCGGCCCATTTCAGTGCGGCTGCGTACCGGAATCATGTTATGGAGATCCGAGGCAATCTGCCGGTACCGGTTGTCCTGCTCGCACTGCCGTGACGTTCCGCAGTTCAGGGCGCTGCGCACGTCGGCCAACGGGTAAACATAACCGTCGGTGAGAACGAAACCCTTGCTGGTGAACGCCTGGTCGCAGAAGAACGACCGGCCACCGTCCGCGTAAAGGTTGCCCCAGAAGTGCTCGGAAACCACCGTTTCGGGATCGCTGAACCGGATGTTCTGGCCGATCACCAGTGTGGTGGTCAGCAGCAGGCCGAGTGTTGTGAGAAGCAGTAAGATTCGTTTCATACGCCTTTTATACCTCGCAGTGTGCACAAACGCCCTGGCATATAGGGCCTTACTGGTCACAATCTGATCAGGTGGTCAAAACTATGACGGTTTGTTCACTAATACTGTGAAGTATGACACAGAGACTCCGGGGCATAGAGTCTCTGTGGTAGAGATTTGTGGCGTAGTGTTAACGAGTTAACAGTTTTACTTCAGTTTGTTGCGAATGTTCTGGTATCCGGTTTTAAGATCCTCGCCGAGCTTTTTTGCCGTCTGACGAGCCTCCTGCGAAGCGTCTTCGGCATCGTGCAACACCTGGTCAATCTTGGTCCGGAAACGATCCCAGTCCTGTTCAAGATCATCCCATTCGTCCTTCACGTCTTCCCGGGCCAGATGCAGCTGGACGCGCGCTTCGTCCCGGTACTGTTTCACCTTTTCCGACAGCTTTTTGAGTTCTTCCTGCAGACTCATTGCATGCACCTCCTTGGAGTGTTGGTCCGATTACAATGCAGCCAATTGCAAAAAACTGTCAAGGGGGAGTATGGGCCACAGGAAGCGCCACATGAAGGGAGTTTGATCCAGATCAGGAACGGGCAGCCAGCAAGGCCGCCATGTCTCGCAGGTAGTGCCAGGGCGGCAATGCATCGAAGCCTTTGGCGGCCCGGTCAATCTGACTGCAGAGGGCGATGGCCTCGTGCAACTGCCTCCGGTTCAGCCGGCGGGCTGCTTGCTCGAGGGCTCGCGCCCGCTGGGGCTGGAAAACGCCGCGTTTTTTCAGAAATGCCGCAGGATTGTCGGCCTGGTTGGCCGGAGACTTCATTTCCAGCAGCAGGTTGAGGTCGCGGCCAAGGACCGTCAGCAGACCCAGCGGATTTTCGCCTTCCTGCTGCAGCACGGTGATCATCTTGCTGGCGTGAGGGGCGCGACCGCTGATCAGTTCGGTCACCAGCTCGAAACCGTTGAAGCGGGAGCTGTCCTGCACCGCCTGCTCGACCGTTTCCTCATCAATGGTGGTGCCGTTGGCCAGCAACGAAAGTCTGTCCAGCTCCTGGCTGGCCGCCAGCAGGTTGCCTTCCAGTCGCTCGGCCATGATTGCCAGGGCACCACGGGTAAGGTTCAGGCCCTGGTTGGCGGCTCTTTGCTGCAGCCAGCCCTGAAACTTGTCGGCATCCACCGGCCAGACCGGCACATGCACACCCTTGCCCTGAAGTTCCTTGTACCACTTGCGGCGGGTTTCGGCGGCATCCAGGCGGGTGCTGATCAGCAGCAGGATAATGTCTTCCGGCGGATCCGGAAGTACCTGCTCGAGGACAGCGCGGCCGTCGCCCAACTTGCCGGTTGGCAGGTGGATTTCGATGCGCCGCTTTTCCGCGAACAGAGACATGGCGCTGAATTCGTCGGCGACGGCGTTCCAGTCCAGTTGATGGTCGGCATGAAAGGTCAACCGGTCATGGAAGCCGGCATCCCGGGCGGCCTTGCGTACCAGGTCACAGGATTCCTGAACCAGCAGAGGCTCGTCGCCGGACACAAGGTAGACCGGCGCCAGGCCTTTTTTCAGCAATTGTGGCAACTGCGCCGGCGTGGTCTTCATGGCTCGCCCGGGGCTGCAGCGCTCTTGTCCTGGCTGCTCTGGTAGTCCTGACGGATGGCTTCTATGCGCTCCGAAGTCAACGGGGCAAGGCGGAAGATGATCTGTTGGGCCAGGCGGTCGTCCATCTGCTGGCGGAGGGTTTCCTCTTCACGCTGCTTGGCCAGCACGTTGGTTTCGTCGTAACGGTAGCTCTCGGTGGTATTGAGCTCTGTAGTTGCCACGAGAGGAACGCCGTCTGCGCTGACAACTTCCAGATCCACAGCGTGGCGCAGCGTGTATTCTGCGGCAGCGGCCTGGGCCGTGATGGCCGAGGCGCGCCGGTCTGATTCAAAATTGCTCAGGCGAAGCACGTAGTCGGCGGCCTCGCGATCGGTGAGCTGCACCTGCCCCAGCGTAAGCTGTTCCCGCACCGACTGGCACAGGGTGTCGGGAACATTGGCGGCGCAGATTACGGCCAGAGGCTGCAAGGCGGAGGAGACCGGCGGCGCACCACGGAGCTGGAAGCCACAGCCGGCTATCAGCATCGAGAGAGCCCCGGCCAGGGCCAGGCCTTTTATCGGGCCGGTCCAGCCTTGCATTGGCATATCAGTTGGCCACCACGTTCACCAGCTTGCCAGGAACGACAATCACCTTGCGCACCGTGGCCCCCTCAATGAATCGCATCACATTCTCGTTCTCGAGCGCGAGCTTCTCCAGATCGGCCTTGCTGATATCCGCCGGCACGTCTTCCTTGGCCCGCACCTTGCCGTTTACCTGCAGAACCACCTGGATCTGGCTGCGCACCATGGCGCTTTCGTCGGCTTTCGGCCAGTTGGCATCGACGACAGGCTCTTGGTGCCCCAGGGCCTGCCACAGGGTATGGCAAATATGCGGCACAATGGGGGACAGCACCAGAACTGCAGTGTCCAGGGCCTCCTGGCGCACGGCACGGGTCTGTGGCTCCTCGCCCTGAAGCTTGCTGACATCGTTCAGCAGCTCCATCACCGCGGCGATGGCGGTGTTGAAGGTCAGGCGACGGCTGATGTCATCGCTCACCTTGGCGATGGTTTCGTGGGTCTTGCGACGCAGGTCTTTCTGGGCATCGTTCAGGGCGGCGTTGTCCAGAGCAGGGGCGGCACCGCCGGCAGCGTGCTCATTCACCAGGCGCCAGAGACGCTTAAGGAACCGGTGGGCACCCTCCACGCCGCTGTCAGACCACTCCAGGGACTGCTCGGGGGGCGCGGCAAACATCATGAAAAGGCGCACGGTATCGGCGCCGTGCTGGTCGATGATTGCCTGCGGGTCAATGCCGTTGTTCTTGGACTTGGACATCTTGGTCACGCCGCCGGACACCACCGGCTCGCCGTCGGCCTTGTGCAGGGCGCGAATGGGCTGGCCTTTCTCGTCCCGCTCCACGGTGACGTCGGCAGGGGAAATCCACACCTTGCCGCCCTTGTCGTCCTCGCGGTAGAAAGTCTCGGCCAGCACCATGCCCTGGCACAGCAGGCGGTTGAACGGCTCGGAGCTGGTTACCAGCCCGACATCCCGCAGCAGCTTGTGGAAGAAGCGGGCGTAGAGCAGGTGCAGGATGGCGTGCTCAATGCCGCCGATGTACTGGTCCACTGGCAGCCAGTAGTTGGCGGCAGCCGGGTCCAGCATGCCCTTGTCGTAATTGGGGCTGCAGAACCGGGCGTAGTACCAGGACGATTCCATGAAGGTGTCGAAGGTGTCGGTTTCCAGGGTGGCCGGCTGACCGTTGAACTCCGCCTTGCACCACTCCGGATCGGCCTTGATGGGGGACTGCACGCCGTCCATCTGCACGTCCTCAGGCAGGCGCACAGGCAGCTTGTCATCGGGTACCGGCATCTCAGTGCCGTCTTCCAGGGTCATCATCGGAATGGGTGCGCCCCAGTAACGCTGGCGAGAAACGCCCCAGTCGCGCAGGCGGTAATTCACCGTGCGCTTGCCGATGTTCTGGCTCTCCAGATAGCTGGCAATTTCGTCGAAGGCTTCATCGCTGCTCAGGCCGCTGTACTTGCCGGACGATACCAGGATGCCTTTCTCGGTGAAGGCCTGTTCCTGCACATCAATCTCACGACCGTCGCTGGCCGCGATTACCTGCTTGATCGGCAGCTTGTACTTACGGGCAAACTCATGGTCACGCTCGTCGTGGCCGGGCACCGCCATCAGGGCGCCGGTGCCGTAATCCATCAATACAAAGTTCGCCACCCAGACCGGGATCTCTTCCTGGGTGAGCGGATGAACTGCCTTGAAGCCGGTGTCGATACCGCGCTTCTCCATGGTGGCCAGCTCCGCCTCGGCGACCTTGCTGTTGCGGCACTCATCCACAAACTCGGCGACATCGCGGTGGCGCTCGGCGGCTTCCTTGGCCAGCGGATGCTCGGCGGCAACGGCCATGTAACTCACGCCCATCAGCGTGTCCGGGCGGGTCGTATAGACGGTCAGGCCGGTGTCGCGATCCTTGAGCGGGAAGGTCAGTTCGGTGCCCACGGATTTGCCGATCCAGTTGCGCTGCATGGTCTTGACCTGTTCCGGCCAGTCTTCCAGCGCGTCCAGGTCGTTCAGCAACTCCTCGGCGTAGTCGGTGATGCGGATAAACCACTGGGGAATCTTCTTCTGCTCCACCAGCGCGCCGGAGCGCCAGCCCCGACCGTCCACCACCTGCTCGTTGGCGAGTACGGTCTGATCGACCGGATCCCAGTTCACCGTGGACATTTTCTTGTACACCAGCCCCTTCTCATACAGGCGGGCGAAGAACCACTGTTCCCAGCGGTAGTAATCCGGCTTGCAGGTGGCCAGTTCCCGATCCCAGTCGTAGCCGAAGCCCAGCTGCTTGAGCTGGTTCTTCATGTACTCGATGTTGGCGTAGGTCCACTTGGCAGGGGCGGTCTTGTTGGCAATGGCGGCATTCTCGGCAGGCAGGCCGAAGGCGTCCCAGCCCATGGGCTGCATCACGTTCTTGCCCTGCATGCGCTGGTAACGGGAAATCACATCGCCAATGGTGTAATTGCGGACGTGGCCCATGTGCAGCTTGCCGCTGGGGTAGGGGAACATGGACAGGCAGTAGTACTTGGGTTTGCCCGGCTCTTCTCGAACCGCAAAGGTCTTGTTCTTCTCCCAGAAATCGCGGGCATTCTGTTCTACATCACGGGGGGAGTATTGCTCGTCCATTCCTGCCATTACCAAAGTTACCCTGTATCAAAATGATGTTCGGAGCGGCCGCACATTCTAACGCACACGAGCGTTTACAGGTAGTCTGCCAATTTTCCGTTCTTGTGCCAGACTCTCGGTATGGGGGAAGCGCCGGTGGTGGATGTCTTCCCGGGACACGCCGTAAATACATCCTTGTAGGCTTGATCGCAGCATCCCTGCTGCTCACAGTCCCGGGAAGACATCCACCACCCGCGCCCGAGCATCGGCAATGTAGTCTGAACGTCCTATTCGGACGTTGGGGAGACGGGGTGCGGGCCGGCTTTCCGGGACTGTCTGCAGCATGGATGCTGCAGTCAAGCGTACAGGGACGTATTCACAGCGTGTCCCGGAAAGCCGGCCCGGACCACGGCTCCTGCACCTCAGCCCAGTAACAGTTGGGTAAGCCCGAACGGGCCATAAGGAGTCAACATGACAGAACCGGAAAGAAGCCATCTCTCAGGTAAGGCCCTGGAAGTGTATGACCGCATGCTGGAGCGTGTGCAAACGCGGCTGCGGGAATTCGAGAATACCTCATTGCAGACCCTGGAGGACGAGGTCCGCAAGGCTGTAGAGTTCGAGTACGAACTGGAGGAGATGACCCGGGAAGAAGCCGACCTGCTTGGTGAATACCTCAAGAGGGATCTGGAGCACTTGTTGAACTTCGTCGGTGAAACCGGCGAAGGGCTGGGGGAGTGGCTGCAGTTGGACATCGCCCTGCTGGAGCATCAACTGGCCGACAGCCTGCTTTCGGTTGCCGACAAGACCCTGATCGATACCCTGGAGCTGAAACAGAAGCTGGAAAACAAGGAAGTGGGCCAGTATATCTCGGGTGAAGTGGCCACGGCGGGCATGTTCCAGTGCCTGAATTGCGGGCACATGCGGTGCCTCACCGCCACCAGCCACCTGGAGCCCTGCGAGGCCTGCGGCTCACACTACTACGAGCGGGTTACGAGCCGCTGGCCGAAACAGGAGGAATAACGCGCTCGCGCACGAACACGATCAGGATCACGGCGAGAGTCAGTACCGGCCAGGAGCCGGTTTGCATATAGGGCGTGCTTCCGCTGGCGGTGAACACCTCACCGGTGAGCGTGGCGCGCTCGAACTGCGGGATGGTCTGCGTCAGCTCGCCCCGATGGTTGATGATCGCGGTCACGCCATTGTTGGTACCCCGGACCATGTAACGGCCGGTTTCCAGGGCGCGCATCCGGGCGATCTGCAGGTGCTGCAGCGGGCCGATGGAATCGCCGAACCAGCCGTCGTTGCTGATGGTCAGCAGGAGGCCCGAGCCTCGGGCGTTGAAGGCCACGAAATCCGGATAGGCCACCTCGTAGCAGATAAACGGCATCACCTTGACGCCATTGGCGAGCAGCGGGTCTTGCCATTCCGGGCCGCGGGTGAAATCGCTCATGGGCAGGTCGAAGAACCCAATCAGCCCTCGCAGCACACTCTGCAGCGGCACATACTCCCCGAAGGGCACCAGCTTCTGCTTGTGGTACATGCCTTCGCCATTGCCGATGGCCATGATGCTGTTGTGGAAGGTGAAATCCTCGATGCGGTCGCTGAAGCCGTACCAGGGAATGCCGGTGATCAGGGTACTGTTCTCGCCAAGCTGTTCATCGATGTGATCAATGATCTTGCCCGCCTGGTCCTGGGGAATCGGAATGGCCGTTTCTGGCCAGAGTATCAGGTCGGTGTTCCAGTGGTCCTCAGTCATGCCGAGGTAGGTGACGATCTGGTCTTTCAGAAACTCCGGGTCCCACTTGATCTGCTGGGGAATGTTGCCCTGCATGGCAGCGAAGCTTGTGGGCTCCGAGGCCAGCTCGGTCCACTGGATGCGGTTCATGGCGGGGGCTGCCAGCCAGGGAATCAGCGCCACGACAACCGTGATGCCCGCAGCCACGGGCCGCCGGTCCCGAATCAGCCACCAGACACCGTAAAGCGCTGCGCCGGAGACCGCAATCCAGAAGGTGATCCCATGCACGCCGGTCAACGGGGCGAGGCCAGCCAGCGGACCGTCGGTGTGGGCCGTGCCCAGGTAGAGCCAGGGAAATCCGGTCAGCAGCCAGCTCCGGAGCCAGTCTCCCAGAATCCAGATGGCCGGGAACAGGATAAGGCGGCGAACCGGGTTCTGCTTTGCCAGTTTGCCCCAGAACCAGAAGGCCAGGCCGTGGAACAGGGCCAGGCCGGCCACGAAAATCACCGTCAGCAACACCGCGATCGGGATCGCGGTGTTGCCGTGTTCACTAATGCTGACGTAGACCCAGCTGGCGCCGCTGGCAAACAGACCCAGTCCGGTAAACCAGCCGGCCCGGAAAAGCTTTTCCGGGGCCTGGGGCACCGTTACCAGCAGGATGAGCACCATGGAGACAGGCCCCAGCCACCACAGGTGAAAGGGCGAGAACGTCAACGTCTGCAGGGCGCCGGCCAGCAGAAGCGTGGCGGCACCCAGCCAGCCGTTCGATGACAGGGGTGTGCTCAGGGATTGACGCGTGGTTTCACTGCTCACTGCGGGTTACCTGCAACAGACGGATAACACGGTTGTCAGCGTTGGCAATGGCAAAATTCAAACCGCCAAACTCCACCGACTCGCCCCGTCTGGGCAGGTGTCCGAATTCCTTGAGTACCAGGCCGCCGATGGTGTCGAACTCCTCCTCATCCAGCTCGGTCTCGAAAAACTCGTTGAAGTCATCAATCGGAGTTACCGCCTTGACGGCGTAACTGCCATCACCCCGGGCCTTGATATTGGTTTCTTCGTCGAAATCGTGTTCGTCCTCGATCTCGCCGACGATCTGCTCGAGCACATCCTCAATGGTAATCAGACCAGCGGTGCCGCCATACTCATCCACCACGATGGCCATGTGGTTGCGGTTTTCCTTGAACTCCTTGAGCAGCTGGTTGAGACGCTTGCTTTCGGGCACAAAGTTGGGTGGTCGCAGGATCTCGCGGATGCGGTTCCAGTTCAGGTCGTTGTTCAGGGCGAGGGGAAGCAGATCTTTGGCGAGCAGGATGCCAATCACATCATCCTGGCTGTCACCAATTACCGGGAAGCGGCTGTGAGCGGATTCCATGATCTCTCCCAGGAATTCCTTGGGCTCCTGGGACGCTTTGACGGTGACCATCTGTGAGCGGGGAATCATGATTTCATCCACGCGCATGTCGATCACCTGCATCGCACCTTCGATAATGCTCATGGCATCGGTGTCGATGATATTCTGGGACTCAGCGTCCCGCAGGATTTCCAGCACGTCCTCGACGGACTCAGGCCCGCTGGAAAAGGCCTGTGATATACGATCCAGCCAGGACTTGCTGCCCTGACTGCGACTCGACTGATCGTCGCTCATGAGTCTTGTTCCGTTTCCTCTGCTTCGTAGGGGTTGCCATATCCAAGCTGCGCAAGCAGCCGGATTTCGAGGGCTTCCATGACCTCGGCATCTTCATCTTCAATGTGATCGTAGCCCTGGAGATGCAGCATGCCGTGGATCACCATGTGGGCCCAGTGGGCCTCCAGGGTTTTTTGCTGCTCCCGGGCCTCGCTTTCCACGACCGGTGCGCAAATCACCAGATCGCCGGCCAATGGCACCGTTATACCGGGTGGCGCCTCAAATGGGAAGGACAACACGTTGGTCGGGTAGTCCTTGCCCCGGTATTGATGGTTCAGCGCCTGGCTCTCTTCAGACCCGACAATACGGATCGTCACCTCGGACGGATCCTCTCCTTGCCAGGCTAACTGTGCCCAGTCACGAACCAGCTCTTCCCGGGGCACGCCACGGCCCTCGAACACAGGCTGGAAATCAACGGTCAAATTGCTCATTGGCCCGTTGCACTCGTATCGTCAAACGAATCATAGGCTTCCACAATTCGCTGAACCAGCGGATGACGCACTACGTCTTTGGCCTCAAACCGGGTAAACCCGATGCCCGGCACCTTGCTGAGCACGGTGGCCGCGTGAATCAACCCGGAATTCTGCCCCCGCGGCAGGTCCACCTGGGTGGTATCACCGGTGATCACCGCGGTGGAGCCAAAACCGATCCGGGTCAGGAACATCTTCATCTGTTCCCGGGTGGTGTTCTGGCTCTCATCCAGGATGATGAACGAATTGTTCAGGGTTCGCCCACGCATGAACGCCAGGGGCGCAATCTCGATCACACTCTTCTCGATCAGACGGGTGACCTGGTCAAAACCGAGCATCTCGTAAAGCGCGTCGTAAAGGGGCCGCAGGTACGGGTCCACCTTCTGGGCCAGATCCCCGGGCAGGAATCCCAGTTTCTCCCCGGCCTCCACGGCCGGCCGCACCAGCAGAATCCGCTTCACCTGCTCGTCTTTCAACGCCTCCACGGCACAGGCCACCGCGAGCCAGGTTTTGCCGGTACCGGCCGGGCCGATGCCGAAGTTGATGTCGTGGGTGCGTATGTTGTGCACATACTTCTGCTGATTCGCCCCGCGCGGCTTGGCGGTGAGCTTCGGCGTCTTGATCACGGTGACCGCGCCGTTGTAGGGCACATCCTCGGGGAGGCGCTCAAAGCCGGTTTCCCGGATGAAGAGATGCACGGTGTCTGGCGGAATATCGTCCGTGGCCTCGGTTTCCCGATACAGATGACGAATCACCTCCACGGCAGCCGCCACATGCTCGGTTTCCCCTTCCACCCGAAAATGATGGCCCCGACGGCCGACCTTCACCTGAAGGCGTTTCTCGATCATCTTCAGGTTGTCATCAAACTGGCCGCAAAGGGCTGCCAGCCGACGCTGGTCCACCGGGTGTAGATCAAATTGTCTGTGATCGTTGGCGTTCAAAAGTGCTCCGTTTTCGTTTACTCCGCGGGTTTTGGTTCCGGGAGTACGAGTTTCTGGATTGGGTTGGGGTGTTTGGCAGGTGGCGCTTCCCAAAAAGCGCCCGCAAGTACGTCCCTGTAGGGCTCGGTCGTGCCATCCCTGGCACTCCACGTTTTTGGGAAGCGCCACCTGCCAAACACCCGTCAGACTATTTGCAGGCCCGAACGTTAAAAAACAAGTAGGTCGGATTAGCCGGAGGCGTAATCCGACAGAGTTCCCAAGTTACGGGTTCATCGTTGGATTACGAATTCGTCTAATCCAACCTACAAACTCACCTGTGTCTTGCTTTTGCATGCAAGGGAGTAATCAGCGGAGAGTGGTGGGGCCTTCTTCCCAAAAATGTCTGTGGCCAGGGATGGCCACAGCCAAGCGCACATGGATGTGCTCGTAGCGGTTTTTGGGAAGAAGGCCCCACCACTCGCCATACTCCCAGACCGGACGAATTCCGAGCGAGGCCTAAAATAACTCTGAAGTCACAGGCACACCACGAAGAGAATTGGGATAAGCCTCGACAATCTCGACATCAATAAAGTGCCCAACCACCTCCGGATTCTCATGCCGGAAGTTCACAATCCGGTTGTTCTCCGTCCGCCCCGCATACTCGCCAGGGTCCTTCTTCGACAACCCGGTCACCAGAATCCGCTGGGTGGAGCCCACCATTTTGCGGCTGATGTCCATCACATTCTGGTTCAGCCGGTCCTGCAGGATGCTCAGGCGCTGCTTCTTGACCTCCATCGGCGTGTCGTCCGGCAGGTCCGACGCAGGCGTGCCCGGGCGGGCGCTGTAAACGAAGCTGAAGGACATGTCGAAGCCGATGTCGTTGATCAGCTTCATGGTGTCCTCGAAGTCCTTTTCGGTTTCGCCCGGGAAGCCAATGATGAAGTCCGAGGAGAAACTGATGTCCGGGCGGATCTTGCGCAGGCGGCGGAGTTTGGATTTGTACTCCAATGCCGTATGGCCACGCTTCATGGCGGCCAGGATGCGGTCGGAGCCGCTCTGGACCGGCAGGTGCAAGTGGCTGACCAGTTCCGGCACGCGCTCGTAGACCTCGATCAGGGCATCGGAGAACTCCACCGGGTGGCTGGTGGTGTAGCGGATGCGATCAATGCCGTCGATGGTGGCGATCAGTTCGATCAGCTCGGCCAGGTCCATGGTGTCGCCGTCGTGGGTCTCACCCCGGTAGGCGTTCACGTTCTGTCCCAGCAGGTTCACTTCGCGCACGCCCTGGCTGGCCAGGTGGGCCACTTCGGCAATCACGTCATCCGCCGGGCGGCTGACTTCCTCGCCGCGGGTGTAGGGCACCACGCAGAAGGTGCAGTATTTACTGCAGCCTTCCATGATGGATACAAACGCGGAGGGGCCGTCGGCGCCGGGCTCAGGCAGGTTGTCGAACTTCTCGATCTCCGGGAAGCTGACGTCCACCACGCCCACGCCATTACCCTTGGCGCGGACTTCGGTAATCATGTCCGGCAGGCGGTGCAGCGTTTGTGGGCCGAACACCATGTCCACGTAGGGTGCACGGTCGATGATGGCCTGGCCTTCCTGGGAGGCCACGCAGCCGCCAACGCCGATGATCAGGTCGGGTTTCTTGCTCTTGAGTCCTTTCCAGCGGCCAAGCTGGTGGAATACCTTCTCCTGGGCTTTTTCCCGGATGGAGCAGGTGTTCAGCAGCAGGATGTCGGCGTCATCGGGCGAGTCGGTCATTTCAACGCGCTCGCCGGTCTTGAGCAGGTCTGCCATGCGGGCAGAGTCATACTCGTTCATCTGACAGCCGTGGGTTTTGATGTACAGCTTCTTGGCCATGGGTCTCACGTGGTCTGGTGCGTAACGGGTGGATGGTGCGCCGGGTATCGGGTGCTTCTAGCGTAGGCGCCAGCAAAAAGGAACTGCGTATTATAACGGGGTGCTCATTCTTCAACCACCTCTGTCTCGGGTTGTTGCTAGCCTGGTTGTGTTACTATTCCGCGCCTCAGGCAAACTCTTACTATGAAAAACCAATGAATCCCGAACGTCTCGCCCGAATCAAACAGACCCTCGACACCCGGCAACCGGACCTGAGTGTCCTCACCGACCAGGTCCACAAACCGCGGAACCTGTCCGCCATCATCCGCTCCTGCGATGCCTTTGGTCTGGCCAACATGCACGTGGTGTGGCCCCGGGAGGGATTCCGCGCATTTCGAAAGACGGCTGGCGGCAGTTTTAACTGGGTGACCACGCACACCCATCGGAGCATGGATGACGCGATGGCGTCGCTGAAGGCGCAGGGGCACAAGCTTTATGCCGCCCAGCTTTCCGACCGGGCCATTGATTTCCGGGAGGCGGATTACACGGTGCCGTGCACGGTGATTATGGGGAATGAGGTGGATGGCGTCAGTGCCGATGCGGCGGCCCAGGCTGACGAGCACATCGTGATTCCGATGATGGGGATGGTGGAGTCGCTGAACGTGTCATCCGCCTGCGCGATCATCCTGTCGGAGGCCCAGAGGCAGCGGAAACTGGCGGGTCTGTTTGATCAACGGCGGTTGCCAGAGGACGAATACAATCGTCTGCTGTTCCGCTGGTGCCAGCCCACCGTCAAGCGCTATTGCGACGACCGGAATCTGCCGTACCCGCCGATTGATCCGGAAACCGGTGAATTGGTCGACGGGGTGGGCTGGATGCAGGAGGTGCGTAAGCTGCGGGCCAAAAAGCGCCAGAATCTCACTCCTCGCGAGCTTCCAGATACCGCTGAAGCTGCTCCCGCAGGGCCTTCGGAAGCCGGGTGATGGTCAGGGCGTCCTTGTCCCGGTCGTAGTACACCGCCTGGTTCACCAGGTCCGATGAGAAGGACACGCTCATGCCGCCGCCGGAGCCGGCGATGCGCACCAGCTTCTTCACCTTCCGGTGGTCCGGGTGCAGCACGCCGCTTTCCGGCAGTTCCGCGGTTTTCGAAGCGAATTCCTTGAACCGCTGCGGCTCGTTCTCATCCAGATAGCCGGACAGCGCCTCGATTTCCACCGGCTCGCCGAGGGCGTGCTGCTCCTTGCAGAATTCGTAGGCCTTGTTGCGCACCTCGCCTGCTTTCTCCGGCTCGGAAGACTTGGCGAAGGCTTCCACGGCGTCCAGGAAGGTGAGGGTCTCTTTTTCCACGTCCACCTGATTGGTGAACCCGCACAGGCGGATGAACAATTCGCCCGGCTCGCCGGTGCCGCGACCGTGCACCAGGGTGAGGTAATTTTCCGCCGGGTTGTTGCTGCGCCAGTCATCCAGTTCGATGCGTACCGCCAGGTTCAGGCGGGACAGGCTCAATACATCCGTGGCGTCCAGGGACTGTTTGCCATCGAACCGCAGGGCGCTGTCCGTCTCCAGAATAAACAGGTAGACCACCTCGGAATCCGCCAGGGCGTCGTGCACGATCATCAGGTGGCCGTCGAACTCTTCCTGGCTGCCGGTCAACAGCTCCTGCCATTGGCCGAACAGGCGATCGGTCATGGCGCCAAAGCTCTGCTTGTCTTCCAGATAGTCCTTGAGCCAGGCGCTGAACGGGCATTCGCCCAGGTCTTCGGAGAACCGGCCGTATTTCTTGCCCGGTTTGCTGTTGAACAGGCGCTTCATCTGCTTGTGCAGGCCCTCGTAATCGCCACCGGGCTCCTGCAGGGCCTCGCCGGCGACAAGGCGGGCGGGTTGGCCCGGCTGGTACTGGCTGGCGAAGGCAGTGCGGAGGTGTTTGATGGCCATTTTTGGCTCCTGTTCGTTGTTTCGTTTAACTCAGAGGGGCGGGATTTTGCCATGGATTGGTGTTGGATTCATTTGTAGCCTTCCGGTTTGGTGCAGGGCCGCGGGGCAGGTGCGTATTTTTCTTACGAAAAAACAACTCGCTGCGCTCAGACATCTTTTTTCTAGAGAAAAATACGCACCTACCCCACGTCCACGGGCATCTCTGCGGTCCGCTGTAAAGCGCGCTTTATTTTTCAGGGGCTTTTACTTTCGCATATCTCCGGGCTTTGCCGGTGTTGGGGTGGGGGTATCTTTTTCTGCCGGAAAAAGATGTCTGAGCGCAGCGAGTTGTTTTTCCAAAGAAAAAGATACCCCCACCCCGGCGCCAGCCACCAAGGTAGGGGTATCCCGTGTCGAGTCGAAACGTCCGACTCAGATCCGCTTGCTGCGAACCAGCTCCTGCACCAGTTTGCTCACGGCCTCGGGAATCTCCTGTTCGGTGTCGGCGGTGGCCGAGGCATTGGCGACATCGGAGCCGAGGCTCACGGCAATGGCAACCAGGCCATGGGAGGTGAGCAGCTGGGCGATGTTGCGACGCTCGTCGGCATCGCCGCTGTTCTCCTCGGTGATCACCACGGAGGTCTTGCCCTGGTCGAACAGGGCGCGCTCAACCGCCAGTGCCAGGGCCGGGGCCTGCTTGCCGTTGCAGGCAATGATGGCGGGCTTCTGGGCCAGGCGACGCTCGCGCTCCTCGGCGGTGACCGGATCCAGTGATTCGCTGCCGTCGGCCAGGCCGGCGACCATGCCTGCGCCGATGGTCACGTTGCTCAGACGGTCGATCACGATGAAGCTACCGGTTGCGTGATTACGCTGGTAGGCGTCAAACGCGATCGGCTGGTTCAGGGTCAGCTCGCACAGGCCGATTTCGTTGAGCTGGAGTTTGCTCGGGTTGGCCTGCTGTTCCAGGGTGTTCACATCCGTCTGGTGGTGAATCTTCTTGACCGTGCCCGAGGTAAAGGTCGGGCCCAGCTTGATGTCGTAGAGGCGACCGGTCTCCAGCGGCGCGTCGGTCATCCACACGATGTTGGCGTTGAAGCGGTTGGCCACTTCCGGCTCGTCCTCCACCTTGACCAGCATGTCGCCCCGGCTGACGTCGATCTCGTCGGTCAGCGTCAGGGTGATGGCCTGGTCGATGTAGGCTTCCTCGAGCTTGCCATCGTAGGTGACGATTTCCTTCACCGTGCTGGTGCGTCGTGAGGGCAGGGCCATGACCTTTTCGCCCGGGCGGATCACGCCGGAGGCGATGGTGCCGCAGAAGCCCCGGAAATTCAGGTTCGGACGGGTGACGTACTGCACCGGGAAGCGGAAGTGCTCCAGGTTCTTGTCGCGGCCCACTTCCACGGTTTCCAGGATTTCCATCAGAGGCTGGCCGGTGAACCAGGGCGTGTTCTCGCTCTTGTTCACCACGTTATCGCCTTCCAGGGCGGAGATCGGTACAAAACGGATGTCCTTCAGCCCCAGCTTGGCGGCGAACGCCAGGTAGTCGTCCTTGATTTCGTTGAAGCGCTCTTCACTGAAATCCACCAGGTCCATCTTGTTCACCGCCACCACGATGTGGCGAATGCCCAGCAGGGAGGCGATGTACGAGTGCCGGCGGGTCTGGGTCAGCACACCGTGGCGGGCGTCGATCATCAGGATCGCGACCTGCGCGGTGGAGGCGCCGGTGGCCATGTTGCGGGTGTACTGCTCGTGGCCCGGGGTATCTGCGATGATGAACTTGCGCTTGTCGGTGGAGAAGTAGCGGTAGGCCACATCAATGGTGATGCCCTGTTCCCGCTCCGCCTGCAGGCCGTCCACCAGCAAGGCAAGGTCCAGCTTCTCGCCGGTGGTGCCCATCTTGGCGCTGTCGGTCTTCAGGCTGGCCATGTGATCTTCATAGATCATCTTGGTGTCGTGCAGCAGGCGACCAATGAGCGTGCTCTTGCCGTCGTCCACGCTGCCGCAGGTGAGCAGGCGCAGGAGTTCCTTGTTTTCGTGCTGCTTCAGGTAGGCCTGAATATCTTCTGCAATCAGATCAGACTGGTGTGACATCTTAGAAATACCCTTCCCGCTTTTTCTGTTCCATGGAGCCGGCTGAATCGTGGTCGATGACCCGGCCCTGACGCTCGGAGCTCTTGGCCAGCAACATTTCCTGGATAATGTCCGGAAGTGTGGCCGCCTCGGATTCGATGGCGCCGGTCAGCGGGTAGCAGCCCAGGGTACGGAAGCGGACGGATTTCATCATGGGCTTCTCGCCTTCCTTAAGGGGCATGCGATCGTCGTCCACCATGATCAGCGTGCCATCGCGCTCCACCACGGGACGTTCGGCCGCGAAGTACAGGGGAACAATGTCGATGTTCTCGAGGTAGATGTACTGCCAGATGTCCAGCTCGGTCCAGTTGGAGAGCGGGAACACACGGATGCTCTCACCCTTGTTGATCTTGCCGTTGTATATGTTCCACAGCTCGGGCCGCTGGTTCTTCGGGTCCCAGCGGTGGTGTTCGTCGCGGAACGAGTACACACGCTCCTTGGCCCGGGACTTCTCTTCGTCACGGCGGGCACCGCCAAAGGCCGCGTCGAACTTGTACTTGTTCAGGGCCTGCTTCAGCGCCTGGGTCTTCATCACATCGGTGTGCTTGGCGCTGCCGTGAGTAAACGGGCCGATGCCCTGGGCCACGCCTTCCTGATTGGTGTGCACGATCAGGTCCAGGCCAAACTTCTCTGCCACATTGTCCCGGAACTTGATCATATCGCGGAACTTCCAGGTGGTGTCGATGTGCATCAGCGGAAAGGGCGGTTTGCCCGGGTAGAACGCCTTAAGGGCCAGGTGCAGCATTACTGCGGAGTCCTTGCCGATGGAGTAGAGCATCACCGGATTGTCGAACTCGGCTGCCACTTCCCGAATGATGTGGATGCTTTCGGCTTCCAGCTGTTTCAGATGCGTGAGGTTGTATGTGGTCATGGTTATCCATTGCCGCCGTGCGGGCCGTTATGGCTATGCGTGTGAATAGCGCAACTATACCAGAGGCGGCAAGGGCATAAGAAGGTGGCCAACTAGACATTGGCGTTATAACAATATAGCGCGCAACTGGCGCATGGCCGCGCAGATGGGAGTTGGAGGCGCTGGATCAGACTGGATTGCGGGAGTCGGCCAGCAGCTTGGAGACGTAGCGATCTACGTAATCGAAACCGTTGCCTTCGAATTCAGCGAACTGGATACCCACCTGGAATTCGTCCCGGGCGATTCGGCGCATGTGTACGATGTTGCCATCGGCGATGATGGACACAGGCTGCTTGGCCACCACCGGCACCGAAAAACGGGTTTTCACGGCAATCCAGTGGCCCGGCGCCGGTGCCCTCTGTTCGGGAATCAACTGCTTCACGATTTCCTGACTACAGGACACCATCACGCCCGTGCGCGAGAGGTTGGAAACCGAGCAGGTCAGGCAGCAGCCATCCGGTTTCTCGATGGTGATATCGGTGGCAACGTCCACCCTCTGTTGATTGCGCAGGTTCAGTTTCACGGCGACCGGTCTCATTTTCACTCTTTGAGCGTGTCTGGTTTCGAATGAGGCTGCCTTTCCCATAGTTCTCTTCCAGAAAAACACTTGAACGCACTATAAACGCATGAAAGTGTAGTTGTTTATTTTGTGATCAGCAAGAAGTCTGCCGTTAATTGTGGCAGTTTTATTAAATCTTTCTGAACAGGGTGTCACAAATTTTGATCCCTGTCGGTACAATTCGCGCATCTGGCCGGGCTGAGACCTGCTGCAGCCGCATCCTGCGTCGTGTAAAATCCCGGCTTTGACACTCTGTAGGGCGTGAAAAGCCCGGGGATACGCGCTTTCTATGACAGACACCACCCAAAGCCAGCCCACCGCATCAGGTAACGGCAAAGTCGGTTTCATCAGCCTTGGATGTCCCAAGGCGCTTGTGGACTCCGAGCGGATTCTCACCCAACTGCGGCTGGACGGTTACGATGTCGTGCCCACGTACGACGACGCCGACATCGTGGTGGTGAACACCTGTGGCTTTATCGACGCGGCCAAGCAGGAATCCCTGGACGCCATTGGCGAAGCCATCAACGAGAACGGCAAGGTGATCGTCACCGGTTGCATGGGCGTTGAAGCTGACAGGATTCGCGACACCCACCCGGGCGTGCTTGCCGTTTCAGGTCCCCATGCCTACGAGGAAGTGGTCGGCGCCGTCCACCAGTTTGTGCCTCCGAAGAAGCAACACGATCCTTTCACCGATCTGGTTCCGCCCCAGGGTATCAAACTGACACCCCGGCACTTCGCGTACCTGAAAATCTCAGAGGGCTGCAACCACCGCTGTACCTTTTGCATCATTCCCTCCATGCGCGGCGACCTGGTCAGCCGGCCCATCGGCGATGTCATGGACGAGGCAAAGCGGTTGGTGGATGCCGGTGTCAAAGAACTGCTGGTGATCTCCCAGGACACCTCCGCCTACGGGGTGGACACGAAGTACCGCACCGGCTTCTGGCAGGGGCGTCCCCTGAAGACCAAAATGCAGTCCCTGTGCGAGGCCCTGGGCGAACTGGGCGTATGGGTGCGCCTGCACTACGTGTATCCGTATCCCCACGTGGACGACGTTATTCCACTTATGGCCGAGGGCAAGATCCTGCCGTACCTGGACATCCCGTTCCAGCACGCGAGCCCGCGGGTGCTCAAGGCCATGAAACGCCCAGCCCACGACAGTAAGACCCTCGGGCGCATTCGCAAGTGGCGGGAAATCTGCCCCGAGCTGACCATCCGCTCCACCTTCATCGTCGGCTTCCCGGGCGAAACGGAGGAAGACTTCCAGTACCTGCTGGACTGGCTGGACGAAGCTCAGCTAGATCGCGTTGGCGCGTTCAAATACAGCGCCGTTGAGGGCGCCAAGGCCAACGAACTGGAAGGTGCGGTTCCGGAGGAGGTCAAAGAGGAACGCCTGGCCCGCTTTATGGCAAAACAGGCCGAGATCTCCGCGGCCCGCTTGCAGGCCAAGATCGGCAAGACCATCGAGGTGCTGATCGACGAGGTTGACGAGGAAGGCGCCATTGGCCGCTCCAAGGCGGATGCGCCTGAGATTGACGGCATGGTTTACCTCAACGACGAGACCGACCTGGTGCCTGGCGAAATCGTTCAGGCCGTGGTTGAACATGCCGATGAGCATGATCTTTGGGCTCGGCTTCTTTGATGGCTTTCGGCTTGGGCACCTAGCCTGTTGAATTCGGGGGTGAGCCTCGGCGGGAGGAGCCTTCCAAAAACCGCTACGAGCACCCGCAAACGGGTCCAGCCAGCAATCGTAGATTGCTGTCGCTCCGCGGCACGCGAAGCTTCGCTTCTAAAGCGTTTGCTCCGCCCATGTGCGCTTGGCGTCGGCCATCCTTGGCCGCCGACATTTTTGGAAGGCTCCTCCCGCCAAGGCTTTATGACTCTCGGGGGTAGGCAACAAGCGCCCACACTTGGCGCAGCCCAATCCGAAAAAAACGTCGGACCAGTAGGTCGGATTAGGCGAAGCCGTAATCCGACAAAGAAGTTAGCCACACCAACGATGTCGGATTACGCTCTGCTAATCCGACCTACGGTAGTTTCTTTCATGCGTTTTCCGGAGGGTATCAAGCCTTGGCAGGTGACTTCTCTCGAAAATGTCTGTGGCCAAGGATGGCCACAGTCAAGCGCACATGGGTGAGGCAGAGCGTTTATGAAGCGAAGCTTCATGCGATAGCCGAACGACAGCAATCTGTGATTGCTGGCTGGACCCCGCAGGGGTGCTCGTAGCGTTTTTCGGGAGAAGTCACCTGACAGGGCCGCCCCCGAACCAACCAAGCTAGGGCCGCAGCCAGAAACCACGACCCAAGCCAAAGGGGTCACCCCCCAAGCTTGCGAACGAGAATCTCGTTGAAGAGCTTCGGGTTGCCCTGGCCCTTGGAGGCCTTCATCAAAGGCCCCATGAACCCGCCGAGCATCTTCTTGCGCTTCTTCGGGTCTTCCTCATTCTGGTACTGCGCCACCTGATCCGGCATGCCGGCCAGAACTTCGTCCACCATGGCCTCCAGTGCTCCGGTGTCGGACACCTGCTTCAGGCCCTTGGCCTCGATGATGGCATCGACGTTGTCGTTCTCACCGGTCCACAGAGCTTCGAACACCTTCTTGGCGCCGGCGGAAGAGATGGTGTTGTCGGCAATGCGCACCACAAGGTCACCGAGTTGAGCGCCGGTGATGGGAGAGTCGGCCACAGATTTCTCTTCTGCATTCAGGCGGGCGGAGAATTCGCCCTGGATCCAGTTGGCTACCAGCTTGGCGTCTTTACCGTGGCTGGCGGCTTCCTCGAAGAACGTGGCCAGTTTCGAGTCGCCGCTGAGCAGGCCGGCGTCGTAGTCGTTCAGGCCGTACTGGTCCATGAACCGCGCCTTACGGGCGTCTGGCAACTCCGGCAGGCTGTTGCGGGCCTCTTCGATGAAGGAATCGTCGATTTCCACCGGCAGCAGGTCCGGGCAGGGGAAGTAGCGGTAGTCGTTGGCTTCTTCCTTGGTGCGCATGGACCGGGATTCGTCCCGATCACCGTTGTACAGGCGGGTTTCCTGGATGATGCGGCCGCCGTCTTCCAGAATGTCCATCTGCCGCTCCACTTCGTGGGCGATGGCCTGCTCCATAAACCGGAACGAGTTCAGGTTCTTGGTTTCGGTGCGCGTGCCCAGGGTGTCGGAGCCTTTGGGCTTCAGCGAGATGTTCACGTCAAAGCGCATGGAGCCCTGGGACATATCGCCGTCGCAGATGCCCAGCGAGGTCACGATGCTGTGCAGCTTCTTGGCAAAGGCCACCGCTTCCTCAGCGCTGTTCATGTCCGGCTCGGTGACCACCTCAATCAGCGGCGTGCCGGCCCGGTTCAGGTCGACGCCGGTCATGCCGTGAAAGTCCTCATGCAGGGATTTGCCGGCATCTTCTTCTAGGTGGGCGTGATGAATGCGCACCCGCTTGGTCTGTCCGTTCGGCAGATCAATGTCCACGAAGCCAGGGCCGACAATCGGGCGCTCCAGCTGGGTGGTCTGATAGCCCTTGGGCAGGTCCGGATAGAAGTAGTTCTTACGCTCGAACACCGACCGGCGCTCGATCTCGGCGTTCACGGCCAGGCCGAACATTACGGCGTAGCGGAAGGCCTGCTCGTTGGGCACCGGCAGCGTACCGGGCATGGCCAGGTCAACCGCGTTGGCCTGGGTGTTGGGCTCGGCGCCGTAGGCGGTGCTGGAGCCGGAAAAAATCTTGGTCTTGGTGGCGAGCTGAACGTGAATTTCCAGCCCGATCACAATGTCCCACTGCATACTCTTTCTCCTGTCCCGGGCTTATTGCGGTTCACGCTGGTGCCAGTCGGTCACCTGCTGGAATTGATGGGCGGCGTTCAGCAGGCGGGCTTCTGAGAAATAATCCCCGATGATCTGCAGGCCCACCGGCAGTCCGTCCACGAACCCCGCCGGTACCGACATGGCCGGAACGCCCGCCAGGTTAATGGCGATGGTAAACACGTCTTCCAGGTACATGGTCACCGGGTCGCTGGTCTTCTCGCCCTGGATAAAGGCGGGCGAGGGCGTGGTCGGGCTCATCAGCACGTCCACTTCCTTGAAGGCATTGATGAAATCCTGCTGGATCAGCCGACGAACCTTCTGGGCCTTGAGGTAGTAGGCATCGAAGTAGCCGGCGGACAGGGCATAGGTGCCCACCAGGATCCGACGCTTCACCTCGGCGCCAAAACCTTCGGCCCGGGTGCGGGTATAGAGATCCATCAGATCCCTGGGATCTTCACAGCGATAGCCGTAACGCACACCGTCGAAACGAGACAGGTTCGCTGAAGCCTCTGCCGGAGCGATGACGTAGTAGGCGGCAATGGCTAGTTTCGCGTTGGGCAGGGACACCTCTTTCACCGTGGCGCCCAGCTTCTCGTATTCCTTCACCGCATTACGAACCTGCTGCTCCATGGCAGGGCTCAACTGGTCGCTGAAGTACTCCTTCGGCAGGCCAATCTTCAGGCCCTTCAATGGCTCGTTCAGAGTAGCGGTGTAATCCGGCACTTCCCGGTCGATCGAGGTGGAGTCTTTCTGATCGAAACCGGCCATCACGTTCAGCATCAGCGCGTTGTCTTCCGCCGTGCGGGCCATGGTGCCGCCCTGGTCCAGGCTGGAGGCGAAGGCAATCATCCCGTACCGCGATACCCGCCCGTAGGTGGGCTTGAGCCCGGTAATGCCACACAGCGCCGCCGGCTGGCGGATAGAGCCGCCGGTATCGGTCGCGGTTGCGGCCGGCACCAGACGAGCGGCCACGGCTGCGGCGGAACCACCGGAAGAGCCGCCCGGCACTCGCTTCTCACCGGAAGACAGGCCCCAGGGGTTGGTTACGGCACCGAAGAAGCTGGACTCATTGGAAGAGCCCATGGCGAACTCATCCATATTGGTTTTGCCCAGGCACACCGCGCCGGCGTTGTGGAAATTCGCCGTTACCGTGGCGTCGTAGGGCGGTACGAAATTCTCGAGCATCTTCGAGCCGCAGGTGGTGCGAACGCCGTTGGTGCAGAAAATATCCTTGTGCGCGAACGGAATGCCGGTCCAGGGCGTGGCGTTACCTGCTGCCCGACGCTCATCCGCTGCCCTGGCTTCGGCCAGGGCCTGCTCTTCGGTGACGGTAATAAAGCTGTTGTACTTGCTGTCTTCCTGCTTGATGCGCTCAAGGAACTGCTGGGTCAGCTCCACGCTGGACACCTGGCCGCTCTCCAGGTCCCGGGAAAGCTCTGCTACGGATTTGTTATGCATGATGAATCCTGAAATCGCTGTTCGTCTGATCGCTCGCTACCGGCGAATTGCTCACTCAATAACCCGGGGAACCAGATACAGCCCGTTCTCCGTCGCCGGAGCAATGGCCTGGAACGATTCCCGCTGATTGGTCTCGGTAACCTCATCGGCCCGCAGCCGCTGGACCGCATTCAGCGGATGGGCCATGGGTTCCACCGACTCGGTATCCGCGGCCGCCAGTTGATCCACCAGATCCAGGATATTGCCCAGATCCTTCTCAAGCGCCGAGACCTGCTCCTCGTCCACACGGATGCGGGCGAGCACAGCGACTTTCTCAATGTCCTCACGGGAAATGGTCACGCATTGCCTCCCAGGTATATGAAATGTCGGTAATAAAGTAAGCCGGAATTTTGCACGGAATCCGGGGGCGGTTGGAAAAGGCTGTCCAAAACTGTTGAGGGCCATGGACGGCCCGAAACAAGCGCACAGGGATGTGCTTGTAGCGTGTTTTGGACAGCCTTTTCCAACCGCCCTTCCACCCAAATAAAATTAAAGGGCGATATGGTAACAGATTCGAACAATGGCGGGAGGCCCCAAACCACCCGCCAAATGTGTGAACGGTAAGGCGCGGGGCCCGATAGCGCCTTGCCTGTGGGGGTGCTCACTGCTAAAGTTGCCGCATCTTTTCTCTGCGACTGCAACTCTCAGGTTGAAACTACACGAATGTTGATTAAAAGACTCCGAGGCTTATTCTCAAGCGATCTGTCCATCGACCTGGGCACCGCCAACACCCTTATTTACGTTCGCGAACGCGGGATCGTGCTGAATGAGCCTTCGGTTGTGGCCATCCGCACCAACAACTCCCAGAAAATGGTGGCCGCCGTCGGCT
Organism: Marinobacter sp. E2; assembly: GCF_055755345.1. Taxonomy (NCBI): domain Bacteria; kingdom Pseudomonadati; phylum Pseudomonadota; class Gammaproteobacteria; order Pseudomonadales; family Marinobacteraceae; genus Marinobacter; species Marinobacter sp. E2. The sequence goes on along the minus strand of NZ_CM146911.1, from coordinate 2,676,749 downwards.
CCGAAGCCAAACGCATGCTTGGTCGTACCCCAGGCAATATCACCGCCATCCGCCCCATGAAAGACGGCGTGATCGCGGATTTCGTGGTGACTGAAAAAATGCTCCAGCACTTTATCCATAAAGTGCACGAGAACAGCTTTATTACCCCGAGCCCCCGGGTTCTGGTATGCGTGCCGAGCAAGTCCACCCAGGTAGAGCGCAAGGCCATCCGTGAGTCGGCCCTGGGTGCTGGTGCCCGGGAAGTGTTCCTGATCGAAGAACCCATGGCGGCAGCCATCGGTGCCGGCCTGCCGGTGGAAGAAGCCAGCGGCTCCATGATTGTGGATATCGGCGGTGGCACCACCGAGATCGCCATTATCTCCCTCAACGGCATTGTCTACGCCGAGTCGGTCCGCGTGGGTGGTGACAAGTTCGACGAAGCGATTGTTACGTATGTGCGTCGCAACTACGGCAGCCTGATTGGTGATTCCACGGCCGAGCGCATCAAACACGAAATCGGCTGTGCCTACGAGGGCCTGGAAATCCGCGAAATAGACGTGCGCGGACGCAACTTGGCCGAGGGCGTGCCCCGGGCATTCACTCTCAATAGCGAAGAGATCCTGGACGCGCTCCAGGAATCCCTGGCGCAAATCGTACAAACCGTTAAGAGCGCGCTTGAGCAGTCGCCGCCCGAACTGGCCTCCGACATTGCCGAGCGCGGTATTGTCCTGACCGGTGGCGGCGCACTGCTGCGCGGGCTGGACAAGCTGATCAGCGAGGAAACCGGCCTGCCGGTGATTATTGCAGAAGACCCGCTGACCTGTGTTGCCCGTGGCGGCGGCAAGGCACTGGAAGTTATTGATCGGGGTGGCATCGGAATGTTCTCCCAGGAGGGATAATCCTGTGGGGAGGGCTCGCCATTAAAACCATCTTTGTCCAGGGGCCTGTTCCCGGTTTCAGACTCCTTCTTGTTGTTCTCGTATCGGCAGCCCTCGTGGTTGCCGATGCGCGTTTCGACAAGCTCTCAACCGTGCGCAGCACCATTGCCACGGGGCTGGCACCCGTGTACTGGCTTGGCAATGCGCCTTACGAGTTCACCGACTGGTTCGCCGGCCTGTTCGAGAACAAACAGGACCTCCAGGAAGAAAATGACGATCTGCGGGCCCGCCTGCTGATTCTGGAGCGCCGTGCCCTGAAATACGCCGCCCTGGCGTCTGAGAACAACGAACTGCGCCGGCTGATGAATTCCTCCGAAGTGCTCGACGACCGGGTGATTGTTGGTGAGGTTGTTGGTGTCTCTCCGGATCCGTTTTCCCACGAAGTGATTATCAACAAAGGCCGCAGTGACGGCGTCGCGCCCGGCCAGGCCATTCTCGATGCCCATGGCCTGATGGGGCAGGTGGTTCAGAGCAGTCAGATTACCTCCCGCGTGCTTCTGGTCTCTGACAGCAGCCATGCCGTGCCCGTGGAGGTGGTGCGAAACGGTTTGCGCGCCATCCTTCTTGGCACCGGCGACACCGACACCCTGGATCTGGTTCACGTGCCGGATACCGCGGACATTCGCGAGGGCGACCTGCTGGTCAGCTCTGGCCTGGGTGGCCGATTCCCAAGGGGCTATCCGGTTGCGGAAGTGAGCCGGATCACCAAGGAACCGGGCGAGCCCTTTGTCTCCATTGAAGCCACGCCCAAGGCTCAGCTCAATCAAAGCCGCCTGGTGCTGGTGGTGTTTCCACCGGAAGGTGTCGGCACGGACATTGAGTCTGCGGGCGACGACGCTCCGGCTTCCGGCGAGGAAGAAGCCGGCACTGGCGCGACCAACGAGGGAGGGCAGGGCTGATGCTGTCGGTAATCAGTTATCCGGTGTTCGTGCTTTCGGTCATTGTGGCCCTGGTGTTCAGTATTTCCCTGTTCCCCGTGGGCTGGTTCGAGTTCCGCCCGGAGTGGTTGGGGCTGGTGGTGTTCTACTGGACGTTCCGGGCACCGGCGCAGTTCGGTATCCTGCTGGCCTGGTGCCTGGGGCTGTTGCTCGATGTGCTTGAGGCGACGCCTCTGGGCGTCAATGCCATGGCCATGGCGTTGATCGCATTTCTGGTGCTGACCATTCACCAGCGCCTGCGCATGTACCCCATGCCACAGCAATGTCTCATGGTCTTCCTCCTGCTCGGCATCAACCAGATGTTGGTGCACTTTGTGAAACAGTTGCTCGGCGCCGAAGACGCGGGCTTCAGCTACCTCTGGCCGGCCCTGACCAGTGCCGTAGTCTGGCCGGTGTTCTGCGTGCTCCTGGACAACATCAACCGCAAGCTGGGTTAGTCATGCCTTCGATCATACTGGCCTCGGCCTCACCTCGCCGGGTCGTGCTGCTTGAACAAATCGGTCTGGCATTCTCGGTTCAGCCGGCCGACGTGGACGAAACACCGAAAAACGGCGAGCCGCCCGAGCAGTACGTGCAGCGGCTGGCCATGGATAAGGCACTGGCAGTGTCCGCATCGGAGCCGGATTGTCTGGTGCTGGGCTCCGATACCACGGTGGTGCTGGATGGCCGAATTCTGGGTAAGCCCGCCGATGCGAACGACGCCAGGGCCATGCTTGGCCGGCTCTCCGGCGCCACCCATCAGGTCATGACGGCCGTTGCCCTGGCGCGAAACGGGCGCAGCCAATGCCGCCTGGTGATCACTGAGGTGTGTTTTCGGGAACTGTCTGCCGCCGAAATTGACGCCTACATCGCCACCGGCGAGCCCATGGACAAGGCCGGCGGTTATGGGATTCAGGGGCTTGGTGGTATTTTTATCAATGAACTCCGGGGTAGCTACAGTTCGGTGGTTGGTCTGCCTCTGCAGGAAACAGCCGCCTTGCTGGAAGACGCCGGTTACCCGGTGTGGAAAAACTGGCCGAGCAGTCTGGAGAGTTCTGGCTCATGAGTGAAGAGATTCTGATAAACGTTACCCCTGTGGAAACCCGCGTGGCGCTGGTGGAAAACGGTATGCTGCAGGAAGCCTACATCGAGCGTACCAGCCGCAAGGGCATTGTCGGGAATATCTACAAAGGCAAGGTGGTACGTGTGCTTCCGGGGATGGAAGCGGCGTTCGTCGATATTGGTCTGGAGCGGGCGGCGTTCATCCACGCCTCCGATGTGGTTCCGAGCCAGTCCAATGGCGATGAGGCCACCGATGCCCCGAAAACCGTACCCGATATCCGCAGCCTCCTGCGCGAGGGCCAGTCCCTGGTCGTTCAGGTTACCAAAGACCCCATCGGCACCAAGGGCGCGCGCCTGACCACTCAGCTGTCGATACCGTCCCGGTACCTGGTTTTCATGCCAGGGGTCAGCCATGTGGGCATTTCCCAGCGCATCGAGGATGAAAACGAACGTGCCCGGCTCAAGACGCTGGTTGAAGAGGCTGCGGCGGAGGATCCGGAGGTTCAGGGCGGTTACATCATCCGCACCGCGGCGGAGGCTGCCTCACCAGAAGACCTCATTGGTGACATGAAGTACCTGCACCGGCTGAGCGTCTCGATAAAGGAGCGCATCGCCAGAGTCCAGGCACCCTCGGTGGTGTACCAGGACCTGCCCCTGTTTATCCGCACCATTCGCGACCTGATTCGACCCCAGACAGAGAAAATTCGAATCGACAGCCGCGAGAGCCACCAGCGGGTGATGGAGTTTGTTCAGGAGTTTGTCACCGAATTCGCCGACAAGGTCGAATACTACCCGGGCGAGCGCCCGATTTTTGATCTTTACTCGGTGGAAGACGAGATCCAGAAAGCCCTGAGTCGCAAGGTGCAGCTCAAGTCCGGCGGTTATGTCATCATCGACCAGACCGAGGCCATGACGACGATTGATATCAACACGGGCGCGTTCGTGGGCCACCGAAATCTTGAGGAAACCATCTTCAAGACCAATCTGGAAGCGGCCAGGGCCATCAGCCGACAGCTTCGTCTGAGAAACCTCGGCGGTATCATCATCATCGACTTCATCGACATGGAAGACTCGGAGCACCAGCGCCAGGTGCACCGCATGCTGGAGAAAATGCTGGAGCGGGACCACGCCAAAACCAAGATTACCGGCGTTTCCGAACTTGGTCTGGTGGAAATGACCCGCAAGCGGACCACCGAGAGCCTGGGGCAGGTATTGTGCGAGCCTTGCCCGGTCTGCGATGGCCGGGGCTTCCTGAAGACCACAGAGACCGTCTGCTACGAGATTTTCCGGGAAATCCTTCGGGTGAACCGTGCCTATGATGCCGAAAGCTACCTGGTAATGGCTTCCCAGAGCGTGGTGGATCGCCTGCTGGACGAAGAATCCGACAACGTGGCGGACCTGGAGACTTTCATCAGCAAGACCATCCGGTTCCAGGTAGAGCCCTTTTACAGTCAGGAGCAGTACGATGTGGTCCTGCTCTGATTCCGGGGCGCCTGACCGGCTGGCCAGGTGAGGTTGAGGCGCACTGATGTCCTCCGCCGATCAACAGCCGCCCTATTCGGATAATCTTCCGGAAAGTCCGCCGGTGCGCCTGTTGGCACGCCTGGCGAGCCTGGTGTGGTGGCTGCTGCTGTTCCTGTTGGTCCTGCTTGCCCTCTATGCCGGGCTGGGCCGCCAACTGACCCAGAACATTGATCAGTTCCGGGACGACCTGGCCATGGAACTCTCCCGCCAGCTGGGCCATGAAGTCAACATTGGCGCCATTTCTTCCCGCTGGTACTGGCTGGACCCCGCCTTCACCGCAACAGATATACGTGTCAGTCATCCGGAAACCGGCATTCCGGTGGCCGATCTGCAGTATCTGAACATCCGCTTTGATGCCTTGGCCTCGCTCCTGCGCATGCGAATTGTCTTCGAGGATTTCGAGGCTGACGGACTGGAGCTGACGATCAACCAGGAGCGCTCCGGTGAAGTGGCCGTACGCGGCGCCGAGTTCCCTGAGCCGGTCAGCAATCAGTTGCAGGAGTGGCTGGAGCTGGCCGGCAACTGGCTGTCGGACCCCTACGTGAAGATTACCCGGGTCAGCCTTGGGATCCGCGATAACCAGGGCAACCTGAGACACCTGGACATTCCCCAGCTGGACCTGGATTACCGACGCGGGCTGTTCCACGCGTCCGGTCGGGCCCTGCAATCCGGAACCACGCAGCAGCTCGCCAGCTTTGCCCTCGTGGGCCAGCATTTTTTCCGGGGCGATTTTACCGGCCAGATCTATCTGGATGTGGCTTCCGGTCGGCTGTTCGATGGTCTCGTTGATGAGTATCAGTGGCGATCCTTGCGGGTGGAGGGGTTTGATCTGGGCGGCGAGGCCTGGCTGACGTTCCGGGGCGGTCAGTTGCAGCAGGTGACCGGCTCGGTCCAGACGCCATACCTGCAGCTGGGCGTGGGGCAGCAGTCCTTGGCCCCGCTGGAGGATATCCGGGCACAGTTTGGCTGGCGTCGCCATGACGATGCGTTGACCGATCAATCGCCGGCTGAGGCGTCCGGCCTTGTTCCGGGCGAGTGGCATCTCAAGCAATTGCAATGGCGATGGGACGGTGACGAGGTGACTCCTTTCAGCCTGCGCCTGGCACCCTCCGATGGCGGTATCACGGTCATCGCCGACGCCTTTCCCCTCGCGCCGACCCGCCGTCTGGTGGCCGCCCTGCCGATCCTGCCCGACATTGCCACCCGGGCGCTCAGAAACTACCGTCCCGGCGGCTTTCTCGATGACCTCGAGCTACACCTGCCCGATCAGGCACCCGCCCGTTTCCGGCTCTCTGGCCACCTGCGGGACGTACGGGCGAGGGCCTACGGAGGCGCGCCTGGAGTCAACGGGTTACAGGGCGATCTGGTGATGGATCGCTACGGTGGACGGGTCCGGGTGGCGGCGGGTGAGGGGCCGGTCTCCCTGGTGTTTCCCCAGCTGTTCCAGGGCCCCTGGTCGTTCCGGGCCTTTGAGGGTGAGGTGGGCTGGTCCCTAGAAGGTGATATTACCCGCGTGTATTCGGACGGTATCCGCATGTTGTACAGCGAGGACACCCGTCTGGATGGTGCGTTTGAGCTGAGGATGGACCAGCAGGGCGAAGACAATCTTGGGCTGAAGGTCGGCGTACAGAATGGCGAGGCCGGGATGCTGGCCGACTTTGTGCCCGCCCGGATCGTCAGTCCGGGCCTTTACGAATGGCTGACCACCGCCATTTCAGAGGCGAACATCACCTCAGGCACCTATTACGGTCACGGCCAGATCGGGTCAGACGCGCCTCCGGGGTCGTTCGTATCATCGATGGCCTACCGGTTTGAAGCGGCCTCGGTACGCTACCAGGAGGATTGGCCGGAAGTTACGGGGGCGAGCGGACAGGTCTATGTCCACAATGGCGATACACTGGTTGAGCTTGAGGCGGGATCTACCGGCGGCCTTACCCTCAAGCCAAGCCAGGTTCGGGTGATTCCCGAGAGCGGACAGACCCGTATCCGGGTAGACGCGTCGGCCTCGGTGCCCGGTGAAGCCGTGGATTTCTGGCTCAGGCAGAGCCCGCTGGGCGAGATGGCAGGTACCGAGGTGCGAAAACTCGACTTCGCCGGCCAGTATGCGCTCGATCTGGGGGTTGATTTGCCGCTGGACACCGACAGGCCACCTGTCGTGGACGCCCGGATTGAGGCGTCTGACGGTTCGGTCTCCTATGCCGCCGCTGGCCTGAAGTGGCAGAAGATACGCGGCAAGCTTGCTTATCACAGTGAACGCGGCTTCTCTGGTGGCCCTCTGAACGCCGCGTTTTTCGGCGATCCGGTTGCTATTTCCTTCAGCCGCGCCCGGAGCGGCGATGCCCTGACCATTCGCCAGTCGGGTGTTCTGCCGATGCCCGGTGTACTCGCCCGTGCCGGTCTTTCCGGCGATACCGGCTTTGGCCTGAAGGGAACTTTGCCCTACACCGCCGAACTGGAAGTGGGGGCTGAATCCAGTTCCGGGATCCGCGTGCGCTCAACGCTGGAAGGGCTGGCGGTGGACTGGCCGGAGCCCCTGTCCAAGCAGCCCGGGGAAATAGCACCGTTGCAGGCCACCATCAACCCATCGGCGCAGGGCGGCATCGGCATTGCCGGGGAATGGGAAAACCGCGCGGCGTTTGATCTGCTCTGGACCGATTCCGGGTTCGATCTGAGTCTGGACCGCCTTCACCTGGGAGCGGAAATCCTGAGGGACATCGAGATCAATGCGCTCGATCTGGGCGACCGTTGGGTGGTGGCCACGCAATCGCCAAGGGCCCGTGGCCGCCTGGTTTTCCCCGAAAGCGAGGATCCGGTGATCGCGGATTTTGAAATGCTGAGTCTGGTACGGGGCCCAAACACAGCCCCGGAGCCCCGGGAGGTGCTGACGCTGGAAGAGCAGCTGCGTGCTTTCCGCAAGCTGGATATGGGAAGCTGGCCAGATATCGACGTTACCATCGCCAATCTGCAAATGGATGAGGAATCCCTCGGGCAGTGGGCTTTCAGCCTCCGCCCAGAGCCCTACCGCCTGGAAGTGAGCGACATCGAGGGGCGCCTGAACTCCCTGACGCTGCTCGGTAATATGACCTGGAGCATCATTGGAGACAGGGAAACCAGCCGCTTCTCCGGATCAATTTCCGGTGGTGCGCTGGCCGATCTGAACGACCTGCTGGACGCCGAGATTCCGGTAAACAACGAGTCCACCACCATAGAACTGGATCTCGACTGGCCAGGGCGACCAGACCAGATTGCGGTACCGGATCTCAGCGGATCAGTCAGCCTGCGACTGGACCAGGGGGTGATTCTTGAGAGCAACAACACCGCCCAGCTGTTCCGGGTGTTCAACCTCCTGAACTCCGACACCCTCTGGCGGCGCCTGAAGCTCGATTTCTCCGATCTTTATGAGCGCGGCGTCGCATTCGACGCCATATCGGGCAAGGCGCAGATCATTAACGGCCTGATGACCATGGATCCGGAACTGCAGGTTGTGGGGCCTTCCGGGGCCTTCAAACTCAGTGGCAGCACCGACATGGCCAGCGAAGAGCTGGATATGCGCCTGGTGGTCGTGCTGCCGCTCACCCAGAACCTGCCGTTGGCAGCTCTGCTGATGGGCGCGGGCGCGCCGATTGGCGGTGCCCTGTTTGTACTCGACAAGATTCTGGGCGATCCTCTGAGCAGGCTGACCAGCGCAACCTACAGCGTTACGGGCACCTGGGAGGCGCCGGAAGTGGACCTGCAGCGGGTATTTGATACCGGCGGCTAATGAAGGAGGCTGTCATGACTGAAACTGTCGCCAATCGAGTTGCGGCCATCCAGATGGTCAGTACCCATGACATAGACGCCAACCTCGATGACGCACGGCGTTTGCTGGCTGAGGCGGCGGCCCAGGGTGCCTCGGTGGCGGTACTGCCGGAGAATTTTGCGATTCTGGCAACCCGCCAGATGCCGGATTGTGGCCGTCGGGAGGCGGGGCCAGACCCACAGATTCGCGCTTTTCTGGCGCAGCAGGCCCGCTCACTGGGGCTCTGGATTGTCGGCGGCTCCATGCCATTGGCGCAGCGACCTGATGGCTCGGACATTGCCGACCGGGTGCGGGCCACCTGTCTGGTATTCGATGATCAGGGCACGGAGGTTGCCCGATACGACAAGATTCACCTGTTCGACGCCATGGTGGAGGACGCCCATGGCCAGTACCGGGAATCAGACACCTTCGAGCCGGGCGATCAAGTGGTAACGGTTGATACCCCGGCTGGCAAGCTGGGGCTTGCCATCTGTTACGACCTGCGATTCCCGGAGCTGTTCCGGGCACTCAGGGCCAAGGGGGTGGACTGGATTTGCCTGCCGAGCGCGTTCACCTGGCAGACTGGCGATGCGCACTGGCACCCGTTGATCCGGGCCCGGGCCATCGAAAATCAGGTGTGGGTTGTGGCGCCGGGGCAGGGCGGCCAGAACAGCAGTCGCCGGCGCACCTATGGCCACAGTCTGATCTGTGATCCCTGGGGCCGGGTCGTTGCGGAAATTGGTGAAGGACCGGGCGTGGTGTCTGCGGAGCTGGACACAGCTCAGGTCGAGAACCTGCGCACCCGCATGCCGGTGTGGGAGCATCGGCGACTCAGCTGAGCGCCTCGGCATCGTCGATGCACTCGCGCAGATACCGGAACAGTTTTCGGGACTGGCCGGTGTTCTTCTGCTTCTCCACGTCCTTGCGGGCATTGCGCGCGAGATTACGCAGGTGCTGCAGATCGGCGCTCGGGCAATAGTTGAAAAACTCCCCGACCACCGAATCCCCCTCTGCGATGATCCGGTCACGCCAACGCTCGGCGAGGTGGTGGCGCCGGGTGTGCTCTTCACTCCCTGCATCGAAGGCGTCGATGGCTGTGGCAAGCGCCTCCGGATCGTCTTCCTGACGGATCACCTTGCCAATGTACTGGAGATGCCGACGCCTGGCTTCGTTCTGACGGATGCGCCGGGACTCTTCGATGGCCGCCCGGAGGGTGTCGCTGATGGGCAGGGTGGCCAGCTGGTCATTGCTCAGATCCAGCATGCGTTTGCCCAGGTCCTGCAGCGCGTGCATCTCCCGTTTGAGCTGGGATTTGCTGGGGCCGTCGTATTCGGGCGTGTCGTTGTCTTGATGGTCTTTCATAAATCCGGCATCCGCTTAAGCATAGAAAATCGTGGCGAGGCCAAGAAAGGCCATGAACCCGACCACGTCGGTCACGGTGGTGAGAATCACGCTTCCCGCCAGCGCCGGGTCGATGTTCCGTGACTTCAGGAACAGTGGTAGCACGGTACCCACGAGTGCTGCCGCCACGAGATTAATAACCAGCGCGGCGGCGATAATGGCGCCAATCAGCATGTCCTGGAACCAGAGCATGGCGGCCCCGGCGACCACGGCCGCCCAGAGCAAGCCGTTCAGGATGCCAGACAGAAACTCACGGTTCAGCAGCCAGCCCACATTGGCACCGCTGATCTGGCCTACGGCCATGCCCCGGATGACCAGGGTAAGCGTCTGGCTGCCGGCGATGCCACCCATGCTGGCGACAATGGGCATGAGCACGGCGAGTGCAACCACCTTGGCAATGGTTTCTTCGAACAGGCCGATCACCGCCGAAGCGGTGAGGGCGGTAATCAGGTTGATGCCCAGCCAGACCGCCCGCCGCCGGGATGTTTTCCATACCGGCGCGAAGGTGTCTTCATCCTCGTCCAGGCCCGCCATGCTCATCAGGGAGTGGTCGGCGTCTTCCCGGATAACGTCCACCACGTCATCGATGGTGATGCGGCCCAGCAGCCGGCCTTCCTCGTTCACCACCGGCGCCGAGATCAGATCGTAGCGTTCAAACAGGGTGGCTACCTTGGTGTCGGACAGGCTCACGGGAATGGGCTCGATGTCGGTATCCATGACCTCGCGCACGGTGGCGGCCGGGTTGGAGACCAGCATCTTGGTGATGGGCAGCATGCCAATGAACTCATCCCGCCGGCTCACCACAATCAGGCTGTCGGTCATCGGGGGCAGGGTCCGGTGCCGGCGCAGATAACGCAGCACCACGTCAATGCTGATGTCCGGACGCACCGTAATGGTGTCCGTGTTCATCAGACCGCCGGCGGTGTCCTCGGGGTAGGAGAGAACCTCCTCGACCCGCTGGCGATCCTGTTCGTCCATGGTGTCCAGGACTTCCTGAATCACCGTATCCGGCAGCTGTTGCAGCAAGTCGGCCAGGTCGTCCGACTCGAAGTCCTCGATGATGTCCGCCAGCTCCTGGGCATTCAGCTGGCTCAGGAAGTAACCCCGGATATCGTCGCTCAGATACTGGAGAACTTCCCCCTCGAGCTGCTTGTCGACCAGATTCCAGAGCAGGGCACGCTGTCGGGGTGGCGAGGACTCGAGCAGGTGGGCAATATCACTGGGGCTCAGGCCGCCATTCAGGATGCGGGCAACCTGCTTGAGCGCACCACTGTCCAGTGCTTCACTCAGGGAGCGAAGGCGCTGGCGGGCCTGGCTTTTTTCCAGAATATCGGTCATGAGTCACCCGGCGTCAGAAAACGCCTGCATTATAGCGGAGTTAGGCGCTGTCGGTGAGGATGAGTTGTAGGTGAATGCCGTACGGCAGTCGACTTATTCGCCCTCGCCGAAATAGTCGTTGATCAGGTCGGCCAGGGCCTCGACCGCCTGCTCTTCGTCGGGGCCCTCGGCAATGATCTCCACTTCGGTGCCCTGGCTGGCAGCCAGCATCATCACCTGCATGATGTTCTTGGCATCCACGTCCCGGCCCTTGCCACTGATGCGCACACTGCTGTCGAACCCGGACGCCGTGGCAACGAGCTTTGCAGTGGCGCGAGCGTGCAGGCCAAGTTTGTTGATGATGGTAATGGGGCGACGAATCATGGCTGGGTCAGATCTCTTCCCTTGCCTGGAGGTGTGGCAGCTCCGTGTGCCGCACCTGCACATTGCTGTATTTCTGCCGGAAATAGGCGCCCAACTGCTCACACATGTAGACCGACCGGTGCTGGCCGCCGGTGCAGCCAATGGAGATGGTCATATAGCTGCGATTGCTGTCGGCGAAGGATGGCAGCCAGCTATCCAGGAATGTGGTCAGGTCTTCGATCATTTTCCGTGAGGACGGCTCCCGTTCGAGGAAATCAATAACCGGCTGGTCGGTGCCTACGTACTTGCGCAGGCTGGTGTCCCAGTAGGGGTTGGGCAGGCAACGGACATCAAAAACGTAGTCCGAATCCAGGGGAACCCCGTGCTTGAAACCAAAGGACTGGAACAGCAGAGCCAGTTCCTGATCCTTGCGACCCACCACCCGTTGCTTGACCATGTCCCGCAGTTCGTACATGGACATGCCGGTGGTGTTGATGTAGAGGTCTGACAGCTTGGACAGTGGCTCCAGCAGTGTTTTCTCGCTGCTGATGGCTTCCCGCAGCGAGGTTTTGTCGTCGCTCAGCGGGTGTTTGCGGCGTGTGGCGTGGAAGCGCTGCAGCAGGGACTGTTCGTCGGCGTCCAGAAATATGATTTCCACGGTAACGCCGGTACCCTGAAGGCTGCGGTAGATGTCCTCGAAATTCGCCAGTTCTCCCGACAGGTTGCGGGCGTCTATGCTCACCGCCATCTTGCCCAGCCGGCCCGGACTGGCCTGGCCTGCCGCCTCCCGGGTAAGCGGAAACAGTAGACCGATGGGAAGGTTGTCGATGCAGTAGAAGCCAAGGTCCTCAAGCACATGAAGTGCCGTACTCTTGCCCGAGCCGGATCTGCCACTGACGATGATCAGCTTCATGCCCAAACGTCCTCTGCTGTGGTAGCTCTCATCCGCCTGTAACGGTCATGCGTTCGTATAGCGTCCGGGCATCCTGGCACTGCCGGAGTCGGTCACAGAACGACCGCTCATTGAACTTTTCGGCCAGTTGGCTGAGCAGTTCCAGGTGCTCGCTGGTGGCCTCCTTGGGCACAATCAGCGCAAAAATCAGGTCGACCGGCTGGTTATCAATGGCGTCGAAGTCGACGCTTTCCTCCAGGGTCATCAGCACGCCCACCACGTGATCCAGGCCTTCAAGCCGACAGTGCGGGATGGCAATACCCTGGCCAATGCCGGTGCTGCCCAGGCGCTCACGTGCAATCAGATTGTTGAAAATCTGGGTTTCGCTGAGCGTGTTGTCCTGCTGGTTTATCTGCTCGGCAATAAACTCCAGGGCCCGTTTCTTGCTGGAGGCCGCAACCCGGCAAAGGGTCAGCTCCGGCGCAAGAATGTTGTCTATGGTCAGGGATGTGTCGCTCATGGATCGACTGGGTTTCCGTTAAAAAAAAGGCTGCGACACGTCGTTCGTGTCGCAGCTCGTTTGTGTGACTTACACGATAACGGCCGGTTAACGAGAGCCGTTTCCGTGCATCCGGTCTACATTCTTTTCCTTGTGCTTGAGGATCTGGCGGTCCAGCTTGTCGATCAGGGCATCAATGGCCGCGTACATGTCCTCGTTTTCCGCCTTTGCGTGAATCTCACCACCAACCACGTGCAGCGTGGCTTCCGCGATCTGGCGTACCTTTTCCACTTCCAGGGTCACCTGGCAGTTGCTGATGTGGTCAAAGTGACGCTCGAGCTTCTCGAACTTCTCTGAAACGTAATCCTTGAGTGCGGGAGTCAGTTCTACGTGATGGCCTGAAATATTGAGTTGCATAGGCGTCTCCTGTTGTCATCGTGCCGGCTCCGGAGAGCCGGTCTGTGTGCTGGCGCCCTCGGCGCCGGCGAATACCGTGTTGCGTGCCGCTCCCATTAAGGGGATCAGACCAGCCGCTTGCGCTCGTTGGAAGGCGGAATGTGCATCGCCTCCCGGTATTTGGCAACGGTGCGTCGCGCAACCTTGATTCCCTGTTCTCCTAGCATGGCTGCAATTTTACTGTCGCTCAACGGCTTTTTGGGCGTCTCCGCAGCAATCAATTTCTTGATCATGGCCCGGATTGCCGTTGAGGAGCATTCTCCGCCCTCGTCGGTGCTTACGTGGCTGGAGAAGAAATACTTCAGTTCGAAAATGCCCCGTGGGGTGTGCATGTACTTCTGGGTGGTGACCCGCGAGATCGTGGATTCGTGCATCTCCACCGCCTGGGCAATGTCCGAGAGTATCAGAGGCTTCATGGCCTCCTCCCCGTGGTCCAGGAACCCCTGCTGGTGCTCGACAATGCGCGTGGCCACCTTCAGCAGTGTTTCGTTCCGGCTTTGCAGGCTCTTGATAAACCACTTCGCCTCCTGCAGCTGGTCCCGCAGATAGGTGTTGTCGGCGCTGCTGTCTGCACGCCTTATAAGTGAAGCATAGCTCGCATTTACCCGAATGCGCGGGGCAATTTCCGGATTCAGTTCCACCCGCCAGCGGCCGTTGTGCTTGCGCACAATCACGTCCGGAATCACGTAGTCCGGCTCGGCGCGGTCAATGACATCGCCCGGGCGCGGGTTCAAACCGGTAATCAGGGCCAGCACTTCCCGCAGCTGGTCTTCCTTCAGTCGGCTGCGTCGCAGCAGCTGGGCGTAATCACGATTGCCCAGCAGATTGATGTAGTGCGTGATCACCAGCCGGGCCTGTGCCAGCCATGGGGTTTCCGGCGGTAACTGGTTGAGCTGGATGAGCAGGCACTCCTGAAGGTCCCGGGCGAAGACGCCTGGTGGGTCGAAGTGCTGCAGGCGGTGCAGCACCGCTTCCACTTCATCCAGTTCAAGGGGGTCTTCCTCAGCCTCATCCAGCAGGCCGGCGTGAATGTCTTCCAGGGAGCTGGTCAGGTAGCCGCGTTCATCTACCGCATCCATCAGGGCGTGAGCAATGGCCTGGTCCCGCTCGCTCATGGGCGTGAGGTTCAGTTGCCATTCCAGGTGATCCTGCAGGGTTTCGGTCGGTGAGTTGCGGGTCTCGAAGTCGTGGTCGTTTTCGTCGTCGTTACGGGCCGCCGGCGCAGGCGCGGACTGGTAAATGTCGTCCCAGGCGGTGTCTACCGGCAGATCATCGGGGATGTTGTCGGGGATGTCGTTTTCCGACGCCCAGTCCGGGCCGTTCTCGCTTTCGTCCCAGTCGGTCTGGGTTTCGGTCGGGGATTCGGCGGTGTGTTCGGAGGATTCGGATTCGCCCGATTCCGGGCCCTCGGAGGAGGCGTCAGGGTGGTCATCGTCCTCGGAGGTTTCCAGCATCGGGTTGGATTCCAGCGCCTGCTGGATTTCCTGCTGAAGGTCCAGGGTGGAAAGCTGTAGGAGCCGGATCGCCTGTTGCAGCTGGGGCGTCATGGTCAGGCTCTGACCCAGCTTTAACTGTAAAGAGGCTTTCATAACCATGGTTCAGGATCCGTCACTCATCAGCGCTTCGTGCCTTAGCCAGTAAAAAAGTCGTTATATGCCGGTCACTTGCCTTGGGTTATATTTACCCTAGCAAGTTCTTTGCCGAGTTTACTTGCTGCAGGTCATCAAAACAATCCGCACTTCGTATCACAGCCTGAATTCGTCGCCCAGATACACTTCCTTAACCTGTTGATTGGCCAGGATGGCATCGGCGTTGCCGGAGGCAATAATGTGGCCGCCGGAAACGATATAGGCATTCTCGCAGATATCGAGGGTCTCACGCACGTTGTGGTCGGTGATCAGAACCCCGATGCCCTTGTCACGCAGGTGGCGAATGATGTGCTTGATGTCGCTGACCGAAATCGGATCGACGCCCGCGAAGGGTTCGTCCAGCAGAATGAACGCTGGCTCCATGGCCAGAGCCCGGGCTATTTCGACCCGGCGCCGTTCGCCACCCGACAGCGCCATGCCGACGCTGTCGCGGATGTGGGTGATGTGAAATTCTTCCAGCAGCTCCTCCAGTTTCTGCTCCCGCTCGGCGCGGCCCATGCCCCGGCGGGTTTCCAGGATGGCCATGATGTTGTCGCGAACCGACAGCTTGCGGAACACCGAGGCTTCCTGGGGCAGATAGCCAATGCCCTTGCGGGCGCGACCGTGCATCGGCAGGGGCGTGATGTCGCGGCTGTCGATGGTGATGCGGCCCCGGTCGGCCGGAACCAGCCCGACGATCATGTAGAAGCAGGTGGTTTTTCCCGCTCCGTTAGGGCCGAGGAGTCCGACAATTTCCCCACTGCGGATTTCCAGGGAAACGTCAATGACCACCTTCTTCTGCTTGTAGCTTTTTGCCAGGTTGCTGGCTCTCAGAACTGCCATCGGAATCCTGTTTACTCAGTGCGGCTGTCGGTACTGCGTGGCTGTATGACCATTTCGACCCGGCCCGGTCCGGAACCAGTGTCAGTGCCACCTTCGGCAGTGACCACGCGGTCCTGGGTATCGTAATGAATGATGTTGCCCCGGAACAGGTTGCCATTCTGTTCAATGATGGCCTCCCGTTCAAAGGTGATGCGCTGGTCGGTCGCAGACCAGGTGATGTTCAGGGCCCGTGCGTCGGTCTCGCCCTTGCCGTCGCGGGCTGGCTGGCGGTACCTGGCCGGTTCGCCGGAGGCTTCGATCCGGCTGAGCCCGTTGGCATCCCGGTACAGAACCACCCGCTCGGCATCGAGTCGGGTCTGGCCCTGTTCCAGCTCGACATCGCCGGTGTAGGTTGCGATGCCCTTGGCATCGTCCAGGCGCGCGTTATCGGCCGTTACCTTGATCGGCGTGTCGGAGTTGAGGTCGAAGGCGGCAGCGGGGGCCATGATCGCCAGTGATACCAGCGCGGCCGCCAGGCGCCGACGTACATTAGTTTCCGGTGTCATAATATCCTTCCACCTGGGAGTTCAGTTCCAGAATGCGCTCGTCTATCCATGCCTTCATGCCAACGGCGGTGGTGATGCCGGTGACATCCCGGATCTCCACTGGCGCGTCGGTGAACACCACGCCTTCGTTATTATCGAGGGTCAGGGTCCGGGTTGTCAGTGTGGTGTCCCGCCCACTTACGCTGCGCAGCACCTGCACGTTGCCGGTGAGATGCACCAGTTCCTGGTTCTGTATCAGCCGGCCCCGATCCGCTTCCACAATCCAGGGCTGGGTGTCGGCATCGCCGTAGAGTTCCGCGCGCGGCGAATCCATGGTCGCCAGGTTGTTTTCTTCAAACTGCTCTATCCGCGGGCTGGCAAACCGGATCTCGAGGTTCCCGGTTTCATCAAACGACCGGTAGTTGCCGTTGACCACAAAGCCGTCGGGCTCGGCATCGCCCCGCAACGCGGCCGCTTCCTGGTCGACAACCGGCGCTTCGTCACTGCGCCAGAGCAGGAAAATTGCCGCCACAACCGTGCCGCCCAACGCCAGCATTCTCAGCCAGGGCCGATCGGCAAACCCGTTCATGGCTGCGGCTCCAGATAGGGTTCCAGTGCGGCGTCGAGCTTGCCCTGGGCGGCCAGGATGAGATCGCAGGCTTCGCGTACGGCCCCGGCACCGCCGTTGGTCCGGGTACAGTAATCAGCATGCTGTTTCACCAGCCAGTAGCCGTTGGGCACCGTAAGACCGAGGCCGGCGAACCTCAGCGCCGGCAGGTCCGGCAGGTCGTCGCCCATATAGGCGATGGCGTCGGGGGTGATGTGCATGGTGCTCACCAGCTCCTGCAGCGCCACTTTCTTGTCTTCACGGCCCTGCATCAGGTGCCGGATGCCGAGGTCGCGCATCCGCTTTTCCGTCAGTGGTGACTGGCGGCCAGTGATGACTGCCACGGTGATGCCCGCGCCCATCAGCTGTTTCAGGCCCAGCCCATCAAGAATGTTGAACGCCTTGAGTTCGTCGCCGGCGGCACTGAAATACAGCCGCCCATCGCTCATGATGCCATCGACGTCCAGGGCAATCAGCCGGATCCTGCGGGCTTTCTCCAGCAGGTCCTCGGGCCATTCGGGCATCATCGGGTGGGATATCGGGGCTCTGGTGCTGCCGGCCATCAGATCACACCCGCTCGCAACAGGTCGTGCATATTGATTGCTCCCACGAGGGCGCCGCCTGCATCGAGCACGGGCAGGGCATTGATCTTCATCTCTTCCATGATGTTCAGGGCTTCTGCCGCCAGGTGGTCGGCCTCGATGGTTTTGCCGTGCCGGGTCATAACCTCGCGGATGGGGGTATTGTGAATATCCACCGAGCGATCAAGCGTCCGACGCAGGTCGCCGTCCGTAAATATCCCGGTAAGCTTGCCCTGATCGTCCACCACGGTGGTCATGCCGAGGCCCTTGCGGGAGATTTCCAGAAGGGCGCCGCTGAGAGGCGTGCTCTCATTGACCACCGGAATGCGATCGCCGGAGTGCATGATGTCGGAGACTTTCAGCAAAAGCCTTCGGCCCAGGCTGCCGCCGGGGTGCGAGAAAGCAAAGTCCTCGGCACTGAAACCGCGGGCCTCGAGCAGGGCCACGGCCAGCGCATCGCCCATGACCAGAGTCGCGGTGGTGGATGAAGTGGGCGCCAGGCCCAGCGGGCAGGCTTCCACCGCCACGCTCACATCGAGGTTGGCCACTGCCTCCCGGGCGAGGGTCGAATTGGCGTTGCCGGTCATGCTGATCAGCGGCGCACCCATGCGTTTGATCAGTGGCAGGATGGTAACCACCTCGCTGGTGTTGCCGCTGTTGGAGATCGCAATGACCACATCCTGGGGAGTGATCATGCCCATGTCGCCATGGCTGGCTTCGCCCGGATGCACAAAAAATGAGGGCGTGCCCGTGCTGGCCAGGGTGGCGGCGATCTTGTTGCCAACGTGGCCGGACTTGCCCATGCCGGTAACCACAACCCGGCCCTTGCAGGCCATGATAACTTCGCAGGCACGGTCGAACTGTTCGCCAATGCGGCCTTCGAGTGCGTCGATGGCGTCCCGCTCAATGCGGATGGCACGCAGGGCGGAGGTACGAAAGTCGGTTGCAGTCTGGTCGGTCATCGGGCTTGGGGCCTGGCTGTCGCGTCTCTGGAAAATGCCGCTGAAAAGTGACATCGAAAATTGTTCCCGGAGTATATCATTTTCAACGGCTAACGATGCCCGGTGATCGAAAGATCAGTCAAACTGATCATGGCGGTCAGTGGATTTCGGGTAGTATTTCCCCACCATGGATTGAGCTTGCAGGCTCCTTGGCATAATGTAGCCACACTTCGAAAGGTAAGGACTATGGATTCGCCGGCTTACATTACACTCAAGGATGTCGTTTTTTCCCGTTCCGGACGCCGTATTTTCGATGGGATAACGCTGAGCATTCCCCGTGGCCGCATCACCGCCATCATGGGCCCCAGTGGTACCGGTAAAACCACGCTGCTGCGCCTGATTGGCGGGCAACTCAAGCCGGATTCCGGCCAGGTGGTGGTGGACGGGCACGAGGTGCCCCGGCTCAAGCGCAAGGCACTCTATACCCTGCGTGAGAACATGGGCATGCTGTTCCAGAGTGGGGCCCTGTTCACGGATCTTTCTGTGTTCGAGAACGTGGCCTTTCCGCTGCGAGTTCACACCCGGCTGCCGGAAGACATGATTCGTGACATAGTCCTGATGAAGCTCGAGGCGGTTGGCCTGCGCGGAGCTCGTCATCTGATGCCCTCGGAACTGTCCGGCGGGATGACCCGCCGGGTCGCGCTCGCCCGCAGTATCGCCCTGGACCCGGAACTGATCATGTACGACGAGCCTTTCGCCGGCCAGGATCCCATTGCCATGGGTGTGCTGGTGAAGCTGATTCGCGATCTGAACAGCTCCATGGGTCTCACCAGTGTGCTGGTGTCCCACGATGTGCCCGAATCCCTGAGCATCTGCCACTACGCCTGCATCATCTCCGACGGCAAGGTGATCGGTGAGGGAACGCCCGAGCAGTTGCGGGAACACCCTTCTGAACAGGTCCAGCAGTTCCTCCAGGGGCAGCCGGACGGGCCCGTCCCCTTCCATTATCCCGCCGATGATGCGGGCCGGGACTTCGGTCTCTCCGGGGGTGGTGTGTGATCGACAGAGTTGCCGCCCTTGGTCGCCTCGGGCTGAATATTGTCGCCTCCTTCGGTCGGTCTGGCCGTTTCCTTATGGGCGTCCTCGGAGGTGTGCCCAAGCCCGCCACCGGGTTCCCGTTGCTGGTACGTCAGCTTTACGCCGTGGGGGTGTTGTCCCTCGCCATTATCGTGGTGTCCGGGCTGTTCATCGGCATGGTGCTGGGGCTGCAGGGCTACACCATTCTCAGTGACTATGGCTCAGAGTCTGCCATTGGCCAGATGATTGCCCTCACTCTGGTCCGGGAACTGGGCCCGGTGGTGACCGCGCTGCTGTTTGCCGGAAGGGCTGGTTCCGCGTTGACCGCCGAGATTGGGCTGATGAAAGCCACCGAACAATTGTCCAGTATGGAAATGATGGGTGTGGATCCGTTGCGTCGGGTAATTGCACCGCGCCTGTGGGCCGGATTTATTGCCATGCCGGTGCTGGCCGTCATCTTTTCGATGGTTGGCATCTGGGGCGGCATGCTCGTGGGTGTCGACTGGCTGGGCGTGTTCGAGGGGTCCTTCTGGGGCAACATGCAGTCCTCGGTCGATTTCGTGGACGATGTCCTCAATGGCGTAATCAAGAGCATCGTTTTCGGCTTTGTGTGTGCCTGGATTGCGGTGTATCAGGGGTATGATTGTGTTCCGACCTCTGCAGGCATCAGTTCAGCGACTACCAAGACCGTGGTGTACTCCTCGCTGGCTGTTCTGGGGCTGGATTTTGTTTTGACCGCCGTGATGTTTGGCGATTTCTGAAACCATCGATAACGGGATTTCAACGGAGCCGGAAATGGCACAGAGAACCACTGAAATCATTGTTGGCCTGTTCATGATTGCAGGCTGTGCGGCGCTGCTGTTCCTGGCGTTACAGGTAAGTGGGCTGTCACCCAAGTCTGCCGGTGACACCTATACCATTTACGCCAACTTCAACGACACCGGCGGCCTGACGCCGCGCGGCAGGGTGTCCATGGCGGGTGTCACGGTGGGCACCATCGAGTCCATCGCCCTCGACAAGGATACCTTTCAGGCCCGGGTGACCATGTCCATCGATTCGAACGTGGATAACATTCCCGCCGACAGTTCCGCAGTTATACGTACATCCGGCCTGCTGGGGGAGCAGTACATTGATATCTCCATTGGCGCGGATATGGAGTCTCTCAAAGAGGGCGACACCTTCTACTCAACCCAGTCGGCCATGAACCTTGAGCGGCTGATCAGTAACTTCGCATCGGGTCGTTGATACCGGCCGGAAAAGACTACACAGGAGATCGGGATGTTTGTTTTCAGAATCCACACGCTGCTGGGCCTGGTGTTGGCCCTGTTCCTGGCATCGGCCGCCCACGCCGGCGAAGCCGAAGACCTGCGCGAATATGTGGATACCAACACCCAGAGTCTGGTGGACAAGCTCAATCGTGAGCGCGGTCTGTACGAAAAGGATCCGGAAGCCTTTTACCGGAAAATGGACGAGGCGCTGTCGGATTTTGTTGATTTCCGGCGGATTGCCGCCCGGGTGATGGGCCGGTACGCGCGGCAGACGACTCCCGAGCAGCGCGACGAGTTCGTGGTCAAGTTCAAGCGCAGCCTGTTTGACAGTTACGCCCAGGCGCTTGTCAGCGCCGAGGAATTCGAGATCAACGTGCAGGATGCCACCATCAACCCTCAGGACAGCGGCCGGGCCTCCGTGCAGATGGAAGTGGTCACCGCGTCGGGTAACCGCTACCCGGTGACCTATTCCATGTACAAGACCGACAGCGGCCAGTGGATGATGGAGAACGTGATCGTTGAGGGCGTGAACATTGGTCTGGCCTTCCGCGACCGTTTCAGTCAGGAAATGGAAGAGAACCGCGGCAGGATCCAGGCGGTGATCGACGGCTGGAGCGACGCTGTCCAGTCCCTCAACCTGGAGCAGGAAGTGGACAAATCATGAGCCAGTCCGCGCCGCTGGCCCGGCTGTCAGACGGTGTTCTGGTGGTCTCGGGCTATGTGGACTTCGACAGCGTTGTCGCCCTGCGCAGGCAGGGTGAAGCGCTCATTGCCAGTTGCTCCCGGGCGCTGACGATAGACCTGGAGGCTCTGGAAAACGCCCACAGCGTCGTTCTGTCGCTACTGCTGTGTTGGCGCCGGCTGGCGGCAGGGCGGAATATCGAGCTGTCTTTCCGTGGTGTCAGCGACAGGCTGGCGTCACTGGCCGCCCTCAGTAATCTGGAAGATGAGTTGCCCGGTTTTGCACCGGGATCCGAGATCCCCACTCACTGAAAGCTCAGGGTTTCGACGCCCCGCATTACTGCATGGTAAAGCTGACCCGGGCGCCGTAATTGGTTACAATCTCGCCCCTGATTTCCAAACACCCGAGGTTTTTCTATGGATGCCAACCAAGTCACCGAGCTGGTCAAGGAATCCTTTCCTGACTGCGACGTGCAGGTACAGGTTGACGGTACCCATTATCTGGTTGTTGTTGTGGGCGATGTGTTTGAAGGGCTATCCACCATCAAGCGCCAGCAGCTGATCAACAAGGCGCTGTTCCAGCAGGTAATGGATGGCACAATCCACGCACTTCACCCGCGCGCCTTCACGCCGGCCGAATGGGCAGATCGCCAGGGCTGAAACGCCCGAACAAGACAGGATATTCATTGTGGACAAACTTCTGATCAGGGGCCGCAAGCCCCTGGATGGTGAAATCCGGATTTCCGGTGCCAAGAACGCCGCGCTGCCAATCCTGGCAGCAACCCTGCTCGCGGACGAGCCGGTGACCGTCGGTAACCTGCCGCACCTGAACGACATCACCACCATGATCGAGCTGCTCGGCCGCATGGGCGTGGAGCTGATGATTGATGAGAAAATGAGCGTGGAGATCCACGCCAACACCATCAAGCATTTCCACGCGCCCTACGAGCTGGTGAAAACCATGCGCGCCTCCATTCTGGTGCTGGGTCCACTGGTCGCGCACTTCGGTGAGGCGGAAGTGTCCCTTCCCGGTGGCTGTGCCATCGGCAGCCGGCCAGTGAACCTGCACATCCACGGCCTGGAAATGATGGGCGCGGATATCAAGGTTGAGAACGGCTACATCAAGGCGAAGACCAACGGTCGCCTCAAGGGCGCCCACATCTTCCTGGACACGGTCACCGTTACCGGCACCGAGAACCTGATGATGGCCGCGGCCCTCGCTGGTGGTAAAACCATTCTCGAAAACGCTGCCCGTGAGCCGGAAGTGGTGGATCTGGCAGAGTGCCTGATTGCCATGGGCGCCGACATCAAGGGCCACGGCACCGCCACCATCGAGATCAACGGCGTTGAGCGGCTGCACGGCTGCCACTACAACGTGCTGCCGGACCGTGTTGAAACCGGTACCTATCTGGTGGCTGCCGCCGCTACTGGCGGCCGGGTCAAGCTCAAGGATACCCGCGAGGACCTGCTGGAAGCGGTTCTGCTCAAGCTGGAGGAAGCCGGCGCACACATCAGTACAGGTGCCGACTGGATCGAGCTGGACATGAAGGGCAACCGCCCGAAAGCAGTGAGCCTGCGTACGGCCCCGTATCCGGCGTTCCCGACCGACATGCAGGCCCAGTTCGCCGCCATGAATGCGGTGGCGGAAGGCTCCGGAACCATTGTCGAGACGGTGTTCGAGAACCGCTTCATGCATCTGCAGGAACTGATCCGCATGGGCGCCGACATCACCCTGGAAGGCAACGCCGCCATCATCAAGGGTGTGGGCCACCTGACCGGTGCACCGGTGATGGCCACTGACCTGCGGGCGTCAGCCAGCCTGGTGATTGCCGGCCTGGTGGCCGACGGCGACACCATCGTCGATCGCATCTACCACATTGACCGTGGTTACGAGTGCATTGAAGAGAAGCTTCAGCTGCTGGGCGCCAGCATCCGCCGACTGCCGGCCTGAGGCACCCAACCAGACATTACAGGGAAACCGGAAGAACTGATGACAGATTCCATCACCATCGCCTTGTCGAAGGGACGAATCCTGGAGGAAACCCTGCCGTTGCTGGCAGAGGCGGGCATCGAGCTGGTCGACGACGTCAAGAAATCCCGCAAGCTGGTGTTCCCGACCACCGATCCTCAGGTGAGGGTGCTGATCCTGCGCGCCACGGACGTACCCACCTACGTTCAGTACGGTGGCGCCGACCTGGGCGTGACCGGCAAGGATGTTCTGATGGAGCATGGTGGCGAGGGACTTTACGAGCCGCTGGATCTCAACATCTCCCGGTGCCGGTTGATGACCGCCGGGCCGAAGAACCAGACCCCGCCTGCCGGTCGTATCAAGGTGGCGACCAAATTCGTGAACCTGGCTCGTCGTTATTATTCGGCCCAGGGCCGCCAGGCGGACATCATCAAGCTGTATGGCGCGATGGAGCTGGCACCGATCCTCGGGCTGGCGGATGAAATCGTCGACATCGTGGACACCGGTAACACCCTCAAGGCCAACGGTCTGGAGGCCCGGGAGCTGATTGAGCACATCAGCAGCAGGCTGGTGGTTAATCGCGCGTCCATGAAGATGAAACACGCCCGGATTAACCCCATAATCGAAAAGATGTCGGCAGCCGTTGAAAAACGACGAGAGCCGCAATAGAGCCCTGTTTACAGGATGAGAGATATGACCGTAAGCATCAAACGACTGAACGCCTCACAAAGTGACTTCGACCGCGCCCTGGCCAGACTGCTGGCCTGGGACGACAGCGTTGATCATCAGGTGAACGAGTCGGTGCGTCATATCCTGCATGAAGTGAAAACCCGGGGTGATCAGGCGGTTCTGGAATTTACCGAGAAGTTCGACCGCCTGAAGGTCGGCTCCGTGGCCGAGCTGGAAAAGGATCAGGCCCGGTTACAGCAGGCGCTGGAGACCATTCGCCAGGACCAGCGGGTGGCGCTTGAAAAAGCGGCCGAGCGGATTCGTAACTATCACGAACGGCAGAACCAGACTTCCTGGCAGTACGAGGACCAGGACGGCACGGTGCTGGGCCAGAAGGTAACGCCGCTGGATCGCGCCGGTCTGTACGTGCCCGGCGGCAAGGCGGCGTACCCCTCCTCGGTATTGATGAACGCCATTCCGGCGAAAGTGGCTGGTGTGAGCGAAGTCATCATGGTGGTGCCCACACCGGATGGTGTGGTGAACGACATGGTACTGGCCGCGGCCGGTATCGCCGGCGTTGACCGGGTATTCACCGTGGGTGGCGCCCAGGCGGTTGCCGCGCTGGCCTACGGTACCGAGACCATCCCGGCGGTCGACAAGATCGTGGGCCCGGGCAACATCTTCGTGGCTACTGCCAAGCGGGAAGTCTTTGGCGTGGTCGGCATCGACATGATCGCCGGCCCCTCCGAGATCCTGGTGATCTGCGACGGCAAGACCGACCCGGACTGGATCGCCATGGACCTGTTCTCCCAGGCCGAACACGACGAACAGGCCCAGTCCATCCTGATCAGCCCGGACGCGGCGTTCCTGGATGCGGTGGAAGCGAGCATCAACAAACTGCTGCCGACCATGGAGCGTGCGGACATCATCCGCACCTCCATGACCGACCGGGCTGCACTGATCCAGGTGGCCGACATGAAAGAAGCGGCCGCCGTCTCCAACCGGATTGCCCCCGAGCACCTGGAGCT
Source organism: Marinobacter sp. E2 (assembly GCF_055755345.1). Lineage (NCBI taxonomy): Bacteria > Pseudomonadati > Pseudomonadota > Gammaproteobacteria > Pseudomonadales > Marinobacteraceae > Marinobacter > Marinobacter sp. E2. The sequence goes on along the minus strand of NZ_CM146911.1, from coordinate 2,651,807 downwards.
TTCCGTGGAAAATCCTGAGGCCCTGCTCGAGGACATCCGCCACGCCGGCGCCATCTTCATGGGTCGCTACACCGCCGAAGCCCTGGGTGACTACTGTGCTGGCCCGAACCACGTGCTGCCCACCAGCGGCACGGCCCGGTTCTCCTCGCCACTGGGCGTTTACGACTTCCAGAAGCGGTCCTCCATCATCGGCTTCAGCGCCGCGGGTGCGGATCGGATGGGGCGCGTGGCGTCGGTTCTGGCGAGAGGCGAGGGGTTAACGGCCCACGCCCGGTCGGCGGAGTATCGCGTTAAAGGCTAGCGGCGGTTGTCGGATTACGACTTTGTCTAAGCCGACCTACGGACTGTATCTCTGATCTACGCAGGCAGGTGGGAGAGGCTTTGCCCGGGAATGTCGTCGGCCATGGATGGCCGGCGCCAAGCGCACATGGATGTGCTCGTAGCGTTTCCCGGGCAAAGCCTCTCCCAGCTGCCGTCAACTCGGAGCAAAACATGAGCAAGTTCTGGAGCCCCCTAGTCAAAGACCTGGTTCCATACGTCCCGGGCGAGCAGCCCAAGATGGCCAATCTGGTGAAGCTGAACACCAACGAAAACCCGTTTGGCCCATCCCCAAAGGTCATCGAAGCCATCCAGGCCGAACTGAATGACAGCCTGCGCCTCTATCCGGACCCGGAAGGCGAAAGCCTGCGCCAGACCGTAGCGGCTTACCACGGCGTTCAACCAAACCAGATCTTCCTGGGCAACGGTTCGGACGAAGTGCTGGCGCACATCTTCTACGGCCTGTTCCAGCACGGCGAGCCGATTCTGTTTCCAGACATCACCTACAGCTTCTACCCGGTGTACTGCGGCCTCTATGGAATTCCGAGCAAGGTGGTGGCACTCACCGACAGCTTCGAAATCAATCCGGCGGACTTCACACAGCCCAATGGGGGCGTGATCTTCCCCAACCCGAATGCGCCTACCGGCCGGTATCTGGGGTTGGAGCACGTTGAAGAGATTCTGGCGGCCAACCCGGATCGCGTGGTGGTGGTCGACGAGGCCTACATCGATTTTGGCGGTGAAACGGCCATTACCCTGGTGGACAAGCACCCGAATCTGCTGGTCTCCCAGACGCTCTCCAAGGCCCGCTCTCTGGCCGGCCTGCGAGTTGGCTTCGCTGTTGGGCACCCGGATCTGATTGAGGCCCTGAATCGAGTCAAGAACAGTTTCAACAGCTACCCGCTGGATCGCCTGGCGCTGGCCGGCGCCAAGGCCGCTTATGAAGACGAGGCCTGGTTCCGCAAGTGCTGCGAGGGCGTGATTTCCGAGCGTGAGCGGGTGACTGCCGCCCTCGAAAATCTGGGGTTTGAGGTATTACCGTCCAAGGCGAATTTCATATTTGCCCGGCACAAAGAGCAGTCCGGCGAGGCTTTGGCTCGAGGCCTTCGGGAGCAGGGCATTATCGTTCGGCACTTCAATAAACCTCGTATTAGTGAATTTTTGCGAATCACTATAGGTACTGCGGATCAGAACGACGCTTTGATTTCTGGTCTGGAATCGCTCTAGCCTTTTAGGCATGGGGCTGAGGGAGGGAGGCACCCCTTTCCGGGAAACGCTACGAGCACCCGCAAGCGGGTCCAGCCAGCAATCACAGATTGCTGTCGCTACGCGGCGCGCGAAGCTTCGCTTCTAAAACGCTTGCTTCGCCCATGTGGGCTTGACGTCGGCCATCCATGGCCGCCGACATTCCCGGAAAGGGACGCCTACCTTCCTCGTCACACATCTCAGAATTAGTCGGGAGCGACGTTTTATGGCGAATCGAAACGATATCCTTCGAAAAATCAACGAATGGCTCCAACCGGAGAACTTCCAGGATTACTGCCCCAACGGACTGCAAGTAGAGGGCAAATCCGACGTAAAAACCATCATCTCCGGAGTAACTGCCTCCAAAGCTCTCATCGAAGCCGCCATTGACGCGAACGCCGACATGATTCTGGTGCACCACGGCTATTTCTGGAAAGGCGAGGATCAGCGCATTCAGGGCATGAAGCGCGAGCGCCTGAAGCAGCTTCTGGATAACGACATCAATCTGGTGGCCTACCACCTGCCGCTGGACGACCACCCGGAGTATGGCAACAACCGCCAACTGGCCGACGTTCTGGATATCCGGAATGCGCGACCGCTGGGCGGTCTGGTATGGGAAGGCGAACTGGCAGAACCTATGTCGCCGGAGGCATTCGGTCGGCACATCGCCGAACAGCTCCATCGCGAACCGCTGTGGGTGGGCGAGGGCCCATCGATGATCAAGCGAGTAGGGTGGTGCACCGGCGCGGCCCAGGGGTTCATCAATAACGCTCTGGATGCCGGACTGGATGCTTACATCAGCGGCGAGATCTCCGAACCGACGACCCATACCGCCAGGGAGTGCGGTATCCACTACTACGCTGCTGGCCATCATGCGACAGAGCGTTATGGTGTCCAGGCGCTCGGCAGGGCATTAGCAGAAGAGTTTGGAGTGACTCACAAGTTTATCGACTGTGACAACCCGGTCTAACAGGTATTTGGAAATTTTGCTTGCCGAGGATTGCACAGTAGTTTGCGGAGCTGGGCAGGCACCCCTTTCCGGGAATGTCGCCGGCCAGGGATGGCCGGCGTCAAGCGCACATGGATGTGCTAGTAGCGGTTCCCGGAAAGGGGTGCCTGCCCAGCGCCCTCTCCGAAAGTCTCAGTCCTGAGGAAATCGAACTTCCCAGTTTAAAGACCAGCTCAGGCCTGCTGAGCCTTGTCACCCTTCTTGAGTCCGAAATCCTCAGCGAGAGTGCCCGCAGCCTTGGGGTCAGTCTTCGGCGCATAATCCCGCGGTGGCTCGGCGGCGTCCTCGCGGACCTCTTCCAGGCGCTTCTTGGACGTTTCCTGAGCCAGCTCTTCCATCCACTCCTCGTCGTTACACAGACGATTCGCACCGCGTGCCATATGCTGGTTCACATCACGGTAGGCATCATTGAACCGGCGCAGCAGATGGGCCGACTCCATGAAATGCTCGTTCACCTGGGCCTGGTAGCGGGTGTACTCGCTTCTCAGTTCCTCAATCTGCTGTTCCGCCCGGCGCTGCCGGAGCGTCGTTCCCTGACCGGAACGGCCAACAAATACCCCGATGACAATGCCAACAACCAAAGCGGCAATCGCTGCCAGAATCAGGTTTGTCATATGCTGTGTCGTCCTTTTACCTAGAAGTGAGCCAAGCTCCAGTACCACGAGTATAACGCCCCGGGCTCCATCATCCCATGATTGCCGGCTGCGCCTATCGTCGTATTGCTCCTGTCAGTGCCCAACGTGGCGAAAAATCGCCAAATGCGAGACAATACGGCGCCCAAATTCACCACCAACCTCCGGGAACTTCTTGATGACAGCTGCGATGTCCTCCGAAACCAGTGCGAACCTGACCCCCTGGCAACGTTACCAGAAGGATCTTGAACGCCCGGATTTCCAGAAGGACGCAGCCCAGGAAGATGCCGTCAAACGCCTGCAGTCACTGTACGACAAACTCGTGGAAGCCGAAAGGGATCGTAACAAGCCCATGGCCAAGCTCCGCCGCAAACTGAGCAAAGGGCGCGAGGAACCGGTCAAAGGCCTCTACTTTTGGGGCGGAGTGGGCCGAGGCAAAACCTACCTCATGGACACGTTCTACGAATCTCTGCCGTTTGACCGCAAGATGCGGGTTCACTTTCACCGGTTCATGCAGCGGGTCCATAACGAACTGAAAAGCCTCAAGGGCGAAAAGAACCCTCTGGAGCTGGTGTCGAAGAAGTTTGCCGATGAAACCCGGGTGATCTGCTTCGATGAATTCTTTGTCTCCGACATTGGCGACGCCATGATCCTGGCCACCCTGATGGACGGCCTGTTCAGCCGGGGCGTCACCCTGGTGTGTACCTCCAACATTGTGCCCGACGGCCTCTACAAAGATGGCTTGCAGCGCGCACGCTTTCTGCCGGCTATTGATCTGGTAAAAAAGCACACCGAGGTGGTGAACGTTGATGGTGGCGTGGATTACCGGCTACGTACTCTTGAGCAGGCTGAGCTGTTCCATTCGCCGTTGGACGAAGAAGCCGATGTCAGCCTGCGCAAGAGCTTTGACGCCCTGGCGGTAGAAGCCGGTAAACACAGCAAGACTATGGAGATCAATGGCCGCAAGATTCCTGCCCAGGCTCATGCGGACGACGTGGTCTGGTTCGATTTCAAGGACGTGTGCGACGGCCCCCGAAGCCAGAACGATTACATCGAAATGGCTCGGCAGTTCCACGCGATCATTATCAGCAATGTGCCGGTGCTGGGTAATGAAAAGGACGACCAGGCCCGCCGGTTCATCAACATGATCGACGAGTTCTACGACCGCAACGTCAAGGTGATTATCTCGGCTGCCGCGCCGATTACCGAGCTTTATGCCGGTGGCCGACTGGGCTTTGAATTCGAGCGTACCGAATCCCGGTTGCTGGAAATGCAATCCCGGGAATACCTCGAAGCACCTCATAAACCATAAGAAAAGACCCCTGAGAACCGATTGTTCCAGACAAACGACAGAGAGATTCATTTATGAGCAGTGACAACGTAGTGATTGTGAGTGGCGTACGAACGCCGATGGGCGGGTTCCAGGGCAGCCTGGCGAGCGTTACCGCCCCCGACCTGGGTGCTATTACCATCGCCGAGGCCGTCAAGCGTGCCGGTCTTCAGCCGGCTGACGTTCAGGAAGTGATCATGGGCAACGTACTGCCCGCGGGCCTGAAACAGGGCCCGGCCCGCCAGGCCATGCGCAAGGCCGGACTTCCGGACCATACTGGCGCCACCACGATCAACAAGCTTTGCGGCTCCGGCATGAAGGCCGCCATGTTCGCTCACGACCTGATCAAGGCCGGCAGCAACGACATCATGGTTGCCGGCGGCATGGAAAGTATGTCCAACGCGCCCTATGTTCTGCAGGGCGTTCGCAGCGGCTACCGCATGGGGCCTGGCCAGGCGCCGCAGGACCACATGTTTCTGGATGGTCTTGAAGATGCCGAGACCGGTCGTCTGATGGGCGCTTTTGCCCAGGAAATGGCTGACAAGAAGGGCTATACCCGCGAGGAGATGGACGAATATGCCATCCGCTCCCTGACCCGCGCCAAAAAAGCCATCGAAGAAGGCCTGCTGAAGGACGAGATCATCCCGGTGACCGTCAAGACCCGGAAGGGCGATGTGGTGGTTGAAGACGATGAACAGCCCCATAACGCGAACATCGAAAAGATCCCGACCCTGCGTCCGGCCTTTGCCAAAGACGGCACAGTGACTGCCGCCAACGCGTCCTCCATTTCGGACGGCGCTTCCGCGCTGGTCCTGATGCGCGAATCCGAGGCCGAGAAGCGCGGCCTCAAGCCACTGGCCCGGATCGTCGGCCACAGCACTCAGTCCCAGCACCCGTCCGAGTTCACCTGTGCCCCGGTCGGTGCCATTGAAACCCTGTTTGCCAAAACCGGGTGGAGCAAAGACGATGTTGACCTGTTCGAGATCAACGAGGCCTTCGCAATGGTTGCCATGATGCCGATCCGTGAACTGGGCCTGGATCCGGAGAAGGTCAACATCCACGGCGGCGCCTGTGCCCAGGGCCACCCGGTCGGCTCCACCGGCTCACGCCTTCTGGTTACCCTGATGTACGCCCTCCAGCGCTACGGCAAGAAGAAAGGTGTTGCCGCACTCTGCATTGGCGGCGGCGAAGCCACGGCCATGGCCATCGAGATGCTCTAAATCTCGGTGTGTGGCAGGGGCGGGAGCCCTTCCCGAAACACGCTGTAAATACGTCCCTGTACGCTTGACGGCAGCATCCATGCTGCCGACAGTTCCGGGAAGGGCTCCCGCCCCTGCCAGTCATACCTTTGAGTAGGCGTCCCCGATAATCCTTTTCGCGTCTCGCATGATCCGTTGAAAGCGAACTCATTGGCCTGGCGCCGAGGGGATGAATGTTACTCCGGGAATGTCGGCGGCCAAGGATGGCCGACGTCAAGCGCACATGGATGTGCTCGTAGCGGTTCCCGGAGAAACATTCATCCCCTCGGCGCTTCGCCCAACCTGGGACGACCATCAGAATCGCGAAAAAACCACAAAAACCAAAGTGGTTGCATCCAATTTTGTTGTCTATAGTGATTTTGTGCGACGAAACCCGGCGGTAACAGGGGTGTGAGAGCAAAATCATACTTTTGACTGATCAAAGCGCCACAGGGCGTTAGCTATAGTGCCAACATCACGAGCACTGTGCATGAAGCCTCCAATACATCGTGAACACCAATAATCAGAGCAGCGACTCAGAACAACAATGGAGTAGCCTTCCAATGACAAGAAAAACACATCAATGGCAGCGTTGGACCAAGTTACCGCTGGCCGTGGCAGTTGCAGCCGGTATGTCCGGCCAAGCATCCGCACTATCGTTTTATCTGGGAGACGTTGAAGCCCAGTTCAACACCACACTGTCTGCCGGTGCCGGCTGGCGGGTTGAAGACCGTGACAAGCGACTGATTGGCCAGGGTAACCTTGGCCCGGAATACACACCCGGTCAGCCCCTTGCCAACATTGGTGCCTCCACCAACAACTACGACGACGGCAACCTGAACTTCGAGAGTGGCGACACCTACTCCAAGATCGTGAAGGGTAACAGTGAGCTCTATCTCAACTACAACGTTGACAGCTCCTACCTCACCCGTGTCGGTGGTCTTCTGCGCGGCCGTTACTGGTACGACTTCGAACTGAAAGACGAAAGCCGTGCCGTTGACTTTGTTGGCCAGCGTCGCGAACTCAACGAAGAGGCCAAAGACAACGCCTCTGGCGGTGAGATTCTGGACGCCTACGTATTCTCGGACTGGTACTTCGGAAACATTCCGGTCAGCGTTCGTTACGGTAAGCAGGTTCTGAGCTGGGGTGAGAGTACCTTCATCCAGGGCGGTATCAACGTTATCAACCCGGTTGACGTACCTGCGTTCCGTGCGCCAGGCTCCGAACTGAAAGACGCCCTGCTGCCGGTTGAAATGTTCTACATGTCGGCGGGCGTGACCGAGAACGTCACTGTCGAGACCTTTGTTCAGGCGGACTGGGAGCCTGTACGCCCGGACGACTGCGGTACCTTCTTCTCCACCAACGACTTTGCCGCTGACGGCTGTGGCCCGGTGCTGCTGGCTGGCCAGCTGCCGGATTCCCAGGCATTTGCCCAAGGCTTCATCGCCCCGCGTCTGGGTGACCAGGAAGCCGACTCCAAGGATCAGTTCGGTATGGCGATCCGGTGGTACGTGCCCGAGCTGAACGATTCGGAACTGGGTTTCTACTACATCAAGTACAACAGTCGCCTGCCGTATGTCAGTGGTCTGGTGAACAACCCGTCGAATCCGGGTACCAACCAGCAGAGCGATCCGAATCTGCCGCCGTCCACGTTCCCGAGCTACTTTATCGAGTACCCGGAAAACATCAACCTGTACGGCATCAGCATCAACACCACCACCCCCGGTGGCTGGTCACTGGGCGCCGAGTACAGCTTCCGTGACAACGTCCCGCTCCAGTGGAACGCTTTTGAGCTGATCTTCGGTGGTCTTCAGCAGCGTGGGCCGAACGGTGAAATCCTGAGTGACCTTGAGCGCCAGCGTCTGGCTGAGACCAATGGTGCCAACCTCGCCGGTAAGCCGGTTGCAGGGTACGATCGTTTCAACGTGTCTCAGGCGCAGTTCACTCTGATCAAGTTCTTTGACCAGGTGATGGGAGCCAGCCGCCTGTCTCTGATTACCGAATTTGGTGCGACCTACATCCACGACCTGCCAGATCCTGACGAGGCTCGTTACGGACGCTCCGGTACCTTCGGGATTGGAACGCTGCCTCTGGAAGGGCCGAATTTCACAGGAGATTTCTGTCGGGCCGGCGCGAACATCAACGTCAACTACTGTAACAACGAAGGCTTCACAACCGACTTCTCCTGGGGTTACCGTACCCGCCTGGTGTGGAGCTACCCGAACGCACTGGCTGGTGTGAATCTGTCGCCGCAGCTGGCCTGGAGCCACGATGTGCAGGGTTACAGCCCGCAGCCGGGCGGCGCCTTTAACGAGGGCAGCAAAGCCATCGGCCTGTCTCTGGAAGCGGTATACCAGAACAAGATTACCGGTGAGATCGGTTATACAAACTTTTTCGGCGGCAAGCCGTACAACGAGTTGACTGACCGTGATTTCGTGAGTGCCAGCGTTTCCTACTCATTCTGAACCGGAAAGAATTCGTTTAACGAGGTAATTTAAATGAAACTGAACAAGAAACTACTGGCCACAGGCGTTCTGGCAGCAACCATGTTTGCTGGTCAGGCCTGGGGTGCGGTTTCTGCTGAAGAAGCGGCCAAGCTGGGTAATTCGCTGACCCCCATGGGGGCCGAGAAAGCCGGTAACGGCGGTGCGATTCCTGCTTGGACAGGCGGTCTGACCACACCTCCGGCGAATTACAAGGGCGACGGTGTCTATGTAAACCCGTACCCCAATGAAAAGCCGAAGTTCACAATCGATCAGAGTAACGTGGACCAGTACGCCGACAACCTGTCCCCGGGCCAGGTTGCCATGATCAAGCGTTACGATGACTACTTCATGCCGGTCTATGAGACGCACCGCTCGGCTGCGTATCCAGAGCCTGTCATGCAGCAGACCATGGAAAACGCCACCGAGGTGGAACTGATCAAGAACGGTAACGGCCTGGGCAATTACAAGTCTGCAACGCCGTTCCCAATTCCCCAGAACGGTCTGGAAGTCATCTGGAACCACATCACCCGTTATCGCGGTGGCTCTGTCATGCGTAACGTCGGGCAGGTAACGCCGACAGAAAGCGGTGACTTCTCAGTGGTTAAATTCCAGGACGAGCTGACCTGGAGAACCTACCTGGAAGACTTTGAGCCGGGCATGGACCCGAACGTGCTGTTCTACTTCAAGCAGGCGATCACCGCTCCGGCGCGTCTGGCCGGTAACGTGCTGCTGGTGCATGAGACCATTGACCAGGTTGCCGAGCCGCGTCGTGCCTGGGTATACAACGCGGGCCAGCGTCGCGTTCGCCGCGCACCCCAGGTTGCCTACGATGGCCCGGGTACCGCAGCCGACGGTATGCGTACCTCCGATAACTTTGACATGTTCAACGGTGCACCGGATCGTTACAACTGGGAGTTGATCGGCAAGAAGGAAATGTACATCCCGTACAACTCCTACAAGCTGGTTGATCCGAGCCTGACCTACGACCAGATCATCAAGGCTGGTCATATCAATCAGGACTTCACCCGCTACGAACTGCACCGTGTATGGCACGTACGTGCAACTCTGAAGGAAGGTGAGCGCCACATTTATGCGCAGCGTGACTTCTACATTGACGAAGACTCCTGGCAGGCCGCGGTCATCGACCACTACGACGGTCGTGGCGAACTCTGGCGGGTAGCGGAAGCTCACGCCATGCAGTTCTACGATCAGGTGGTTCCCTGGTACGCCATCGAAGTCCTGTACGATCTGCTGTCCGGTCGTTATCTGGCCCTGGGCCTGACCAACGAGGAAGAAGAGCCGTACACCTTCGGTGTTGAGCGTCGCTCACGGGATTACACCCCCGCCGCTCTGCGTCGGGCCGGTACCCGGTAAACCGGGCTGGATCGGACAAACGGCGGACCCTCGGGTCCGCCGTTTTTTTATCGCGCTATAAAATCCTTTCACGTCAAAATTTTGCAGCCCACCCCTCAATTGGTTTAACCTCTCACTCATACTAAAGGCGTACCCGATGTCGGTCGCCATATTGGAGTGCCTGTTAAGAACCACTTTTCCGACGGGGACAGGATGCCCGTTACGGATTGAAAGGGGCAGTGCGTGAAACCATTGAATGATGGCTGTGCAGCCAACGACGAGTTCCAGTCAGCAAACGGCGGTCTTCAGCGGGGTGAATTGGTCCGGGATCTATTGAGCCAGAGGGTTCAGGTTCCCCGTATTCCGTCCGATGCACTGAAACGCCCCAGGCTGGATCAGAAAATTGCCGACGCTCTGAGCTCCAGAGGTGTGCTTTTTCTGGAGGCCCCCTGTGGTTACGGCAAATCTCACAGCCTGGTCAGTGCGCTCGACGCCTCTCATGTGCCTGAGGAGCAGGTTCGCTGGATTTCCCTGAACGCCCAGGATAACGCCCCGTCGCGTTTTCTCACTCTACTTTCCATTGCCCTGAATTTGCCGGAAACCCTCGAGCAGGGCGTCCAGGGCGGCGCGAGCTTCTCGGACCTGCTCTCCCTGATGTTGATGGCCATGGCTCGCAGCGGCGGGCAACAGCCGAAGGTGCTGGTTCTGGATAATCTGCAGAACCTGAGCAATCCGGCGGTTGTGGATGTGCTCCAGCAACTGGTCTGCGATTGCCCCTCAGGCTGTTCCGTTGTCTTGATTTCTCGCAAAGCGCTGCCCTTCGAGACCCACAGCCTCGAGCTTGAAAACCGGTTTACGCGCATTGGTGTCGACGCCCTGGAATTTTCCCGCTCGGAAACCTTTGACTTCTTCCGATCAGCGACCGAGAGCAGTCAGATCACCAGCGTGGCGGTTGACAGCCTGTATGACAGGACAGAGGGCTGGGCCACACCATTGGCCCTGTATCGTCGTGAGGTTTTCCGTAATCTTGAGCGCAAGCCAATCCAGGAAACGCCCTGTGTTGAGCGGTTTCTCAAGGAATCGGTGCTTGGCCAGCTCACGCCTGGCCAGATCCGGGCCATGCGAGGCATAGCGGAACTCGAACTGTGTTCAGATGAGCTTTTCCTGGCACTGGCGCCCCTGTTGCCGGAGGTCGGCCTTTTGCCATCGCAGGCCCTGGAAAAGGGGTTGCCATTGAGGTCGATGCCCGGTCGCGGGCGCTGGTACCGGTTGAACCCGCTACTTCAGGAGTGGCTGCAATCACCCGCGATGGCGGGATACGCAGAGCGAATGCTGCAGGCCAGTCGATGGTTTGGTGCACGTGACCAGTTTCCCGAAGCGCTCAAGTACGCACTGCTCGCCGGTGACGCGGATGAGGTCATCCAGATTGCCTCAGAAGGGTCGGAGGCTTTGCTTCTGGGTCAGGATACCGCCTCTCTGCTCCGGCTTCGCAAGAGCCTGCCGGCGCAACTGCTCGAACGCAGTGTGCGCCTGAAGATTGTCTACAGCTGGGTGCACGCGATCGGCGGCCAGTTTCGGCAGGCCCGCGCACTCATTGAAGGTCTGTCGGCAGAGGATGCTGAGTCTCAGGCTACCCGAATCGCCGCGCTCCGGGCGTTTATCCTGCGGGGTGAGGGCAGCGTGGGCCCGGCACTGGCAATGGCAGACCGGGCGATGGCCGGGGGCGAGATGAGCCCCCAGGGCCAACTGGTGACCCAGATGGTGCGGTCAAGTGCGCTGTGCGCCCTCGGTCGCTTTCAGGAAGCCCGGGAAGCGAACCGGATAGCGTCAAAACTGGCTCGGGAAGCCGGAGATTCCGGTTCGGAGGCGCTGGCGGTGTATGCCCATGCCCGGATTGAACTTGGAAAGGGCGCACTCAAGCACGCCGAGCAATTGCTTCGCACGGGGCTGGACACCACGATGCAGGAGTTGGCACGTCCGGCCCGGATTGGTGAAACCCGGCTTCAGCTGAATCTTGCCCTGGTACTATGGCATCAGGGGCGGGAAGCGGAGGCGGATCGCCTTTTGGTAACCTGCGGTCGTCATGCGGAGCAGACCCGGGATCTGGGCCTGTTGCTGGCAATGACTATCCGGGTTCTGATGTGTCGTGCCCAGGGCCGGGTTGAGGACGCCTTTGTCTGGATTGGCCGGGCGGAGCGTACCATGCACGCCTGGCAGGTGGACGAATCCCTGTTCGTGCCGGTTCTTGAAGCGCTGAAGGCCAACTGCTGGCTGTCTCAGAATCAGATCGACAGCGCCGAGCAGGCGGTGCAGAAACTGGCGCCATATCGAGAAGCCGGCTGTGTTCCCGAACTGTTCCCCATGATGCCGGGGCTGCTGGATTGCCTTCAGGTGCGCGTTGATATGGCGAAGGGCGACCTGATTCGCGCCAGGAAGATCCTTCAGGGTATTCGCGATCGCTACGAGGGTGTTATTCCACGGGGCGTGGAGCTGCATATGCGCTTGCTGGAATCGGTCATCCTCCTGGATGAAAAGGGTACAACGGCTGCCCAGAAGGCACTGCAGGCTGCGGTGGCCGAAGCGGCCCGTGAGCACTTCATCAGTCCCTTCGTGGAATTGCGGAGCGAGCTGCAGGAGGTTATGGAGAAGACCTTTGGCCTGCTGCCCGAAGGGCCATTCAAGAGCGCGCTGGGCGGTCTTTTTGAACTGCAGGAAACGACCCTGGGCGCAGAGTCCCTGCCTGAACCCATCAGTGAGCGTGAGCAGGGCGTTCTGGAGCTGATCGCCAAGGGGCTCTCGAATCAGGAAATTGCCGATAAGCTGCACATTTCACTGCATACGGTGAAGACACACGCCCGGCGTATCAATGCCAAGCTGGAGGTGAAGTCCCGGACACAGGCCATCGTAAAAGCCCGGGAGCTCGGGCTCCTGTAGCGTTAGGATCAGACCGGCGATTCGGCCTTGAGTGCTTCTATCCGGTTATCTTTTTCTGCCCAGATCTGGCTTACCCAACGCTGGAACGCAACCCGCGTTTCCCGGTTGTTCTCGTAGTCCATACCCAGGAATTCGCCTGGTATCTCCCGTACCCGGATATCAATGATGATGCGCCGGATTCGTCCGCACAGATAATCCCAGAACCCCGCCTTGCCTTCCGGATATACGATGGTGACATCCAGCATGGTGTGAATCATCTCACCCATGGCGCCCAGCACAAACGCGGTGCCGCCGGCCCTGGGTTTCAGCAAGTTTCGGTAAGGGGAATTCTGGCGGTCGTGTTTCTCCTGGGTGAACCGCGTGCCTTCCATGAAATTGAAGATGGTTACGGGGGTATAACGAAACTTCTCGCAGGCCGCCTGAGTAGCCGCCACATCCTTGCCTTTCAGCTCAGGGCGCCTGGCGATTTGTTCTTTGGTGTGGCGATGCATGAAGGGAAAATCCAGTGCCCACCAGGCGATGCCCAGAAAGGGAACCCAGATCAGCTGTTTCTTCAGAAAGAACTTCAGCAGTGGGATGCGACTGTTGAGCACATACTGGATAGCGGGAATGTCGGCCCAGCTCTGGTGATTGCAGGTTACGAAATACCAGTGCTGGCGGCTGAGGTTGTCGGCGCCCCGAACATCCCAGGCTACCCGATGCAGCAGGTCCATGAGCAGGTTGTTAAAGCCGATCCAGACCCACGCAATGTTGTTGAGAATAACGGTGCAGGCCTTGCGCACGGACGTTAAGGGTAACGCCAGTTTCACGATCGCGAACACCATCAGAACAGGAAAGAGAATTAATGTGTTACACAGGATCAGCAGGGCCGCCAGGGTTCCCTTTAGCGGCGCGGGCAAAAAATCGAGCATCTGGGAGAATCTCTATCCTTCGTTAGGAGTGGCGCTCAGTGAAGACTGGCCGGGCAAGAGCTGGGTTTCCGCTTGTGTTGAGGCCAGTTGTTGCAGGCTGCCAGGCTTCAGGTTTCGGACCACGCTACGAAAATCATCGTCGTAGAACTCCAGGTTGTTGTAATGAATCATGGCCCGGATCTCTTCTACGTATTCTTCGCCTCTTTCGGAATAGCCAAGCAGGCCTTCCGCCAGTTCGATGCCCGACAGGGGTTCCTCATTTTTCCGATCCTTGAGTCGCACATCCCGCAACAGCTGATAGGTGGGATGGCGGTTGAGATTCTGGATGTAGGCGCGTACCGAGCGATAGGGTGAGGAGAATTTGGCCACCTCGTGGCTGGCGCCCTCTTCGCGGCCCCGGGGCACGAGGCCGCAGCCCTTGGAGAAGCACCACTGCCCGAACAGGTTGTTGCCCTGGGTGGCAAAGCGGGACGTGCCCCACGCGGATTCATTGGCGGCCTGGGCGAGGATCAGCGAAGGCGGAATGACATCCAGGCGTTTGTGCAGCAGGGCGAACTGTTCTTTGCTGCCCGGTTCCGCATCCACCCGGAGCCGCTCGGCCTGCTGGGCCAGCCAGTCGTATTCTTTTTCGGTCAGTTCGTCCTTGTTGGCGAGGCTATCCAGATAATCGCGTTCAATGAGAATACGGGAATTGGCCAGAACGATCCTCGGATACAGGAAGGAGAAAAACTCCGCTTTTTTCTGGGTAGTGTCCTGATACTGGGAAAAGTCTGGCAATGGCTCGTTGGCCCAGCCTGGCAGCGGGGGGAGTGATGCCAAAGCCGGCTCAGAGCCGGTGTTGTCGGATTGTCGTTGGGCAAGGCTGGCGTCCGGCACGTAAAAGCCGCCACCGATAGCGAACGCAATCAGGGGCACCAGAAGCACAAACGCCCGTTTACCTGCAGACATAAAACCTCTCGTTAAAGCCGATATAGCAATAATTATAACAGGTTATACGGGCGCGTCTGCGTCTTGGCTCAGGTCCGGCAATTCCCTCTACGGCAGCCGCGTTGCGAGGACCAGGCCGATCTGCTCCTCATCGCCGGCGGTGGTGCGGTATCTGAGGTAGAACTGGTCCTGGCTGGCCGTGTAGAACCCCTCCATCGTGAGAGGGCCAGACGTAAACCTGACCTGACCGCCACCCAACGTGCCATTGTAGGTCAGGCTGACATCGGATTGCTCCACGAGCTTCGGGGTTGTAACCGTTTGATTGGCAACATCATGTGTGCTGTTCAACGTAACCGATGAAAGCGTTGCCTGGGTGCCTGAGTCGATGCGCAGAAGGGCATTGTCGAAATGCCTCAGGCGGTTGGCGTCGGGTGCCAGACCCAATGCTACGCCCTGAAGGCGGAACTGTCCGGTGGTGGGCGCGCTGTTGCTGGTCTGCTCGCCGGCAATCAGCAGGCCGTCACCAAAGCCGCTGTCATCCAGATTGAACGCCAGCAGGCTGCCATCGGGCGTGCTGGCGCCAACCCCCAGGTCGGGCTGCTCCAGATCGCCGGAGGGGGTGCTGATGTCGAGGTTCAGTCGGCCAATATCGCGGTTGCCATTACTGAGCCGGGCCGTCCGACTGCTGAGTGTCCAGGGTTGGGTCCGGGTGCCGGTGTTGTCGCTGGTAACCGAGCCTGAGGAATCACGCTGTACGGTGGTGACCGCTTGCGCCTGGACCACGTTTCCGGAATCCGTTTGCCAGTCGATCTGCCAGGTGCCGAAGCCGCTCTCTACCGCCAGGGGCGTTGCATCTTCGCTGAATCGGGAGCTCAGATACACCACGTTGTAGTCTCGGTTGTCGAGGATGTCGGCGTTGAAACCATCCTCTCTGAGCAGGTTGATTTCGAGTACGGAAAGATAGTGATCTTCGAGCGTGCTCAGTCTCTCCAGGCGCTCGCCCACCGGTTCCAGTTCAATGGCCTTGCCTGCGGTGAAATAGCCGCTGATAACCCGGTCGGGGCCTGTGGTATTGTCGGGCGGCACGCTGGTGAAGGCGTCAAGATAGTAAGGGTTGCGGGTCCAGCCGATGATGGTGGAGCTACCCCTACCGGTAATGCTCTGGAACAGGGCCCGGCCAGCCAACAGGCGGGTATCGCTGAGCAGGGTTGCCGCACCCGGGGAGGAGGCGTGGGTGTTGCGCTCCCAGCGTTCGGAGCCCCTGAGGTAGAAATTGTTGCCCTGCTCGTGGATCAGGGCCTCGCGATCGTAGGGAATGTCGTTGGCCAGGGAGGTGACGTTAATGCCGAAGGCGTCGAAGCTGGTCAGAGTCAGAGCGGGGTAGACGTAACCGGTGCCGTTGGCGTCAGTAAGCACTTCCTCCTGTGCTGTCCGGATGCCCCATTGGCCAGACCCGCTGATCGAGGGTTCAAGGAACGTCTGGCCCAGTTCGATACCGAGGAATACCGAATTGTAATCGGCGGAGCTGGCGCTGATTTTCCCGGAGGAGTTTTCATCCAGAAGCGCGTAATCGGCCATGGCGCTGACGTAGCGTGCGAAATCGCCGCGTGCTTCCAGGAGGTCGAGGGCACCGGAGAGGCCCAGGTTAGAGGGGATCTCAATCTCGAAATCGTGGACCTGGTCGGCGAGCGTCGACCACACATACTTGTTCAGGCACAACTCGCCGCCGGCGTCATTCACGCAATCCAGAATGCCCTGAAACTCCGTGCTGGTGTAGCGGGCAAGTGTATTGCGTACCAGATATTCGGAGAACGGATTCACCTTGACATCGCGATCGGCGTCGGCCGCCAGCGCGCGCATCACGGTGTTGTCAAAACTTGCCTCGATCACCACATTCGGGCCGAGGGGCAGCCCGTTGGTGAACCCGATAACGGTAAAGCCCTGCTCGTCGGTGCGGGTTTCGATGGCCGGTTCGCCCAGGTTTTGCAAGGCGGTGTTGGTAAAGTAAACGCTCACCCTGTCGGGCTGAACGATCCTCAGGTTTCTCCGGGTTGGCGTGCCCTCGGATGTAACTCCGGCGGGCACCTCCATGGTGATCCTCACTTCATTGCGCGCCAGGCCACTGGTGTTGTTGGAGTCACCGGTGCTCCCGGAGCTGAAATCGTTGGCCGGGTTTTTACTGCTTCCGAAATCATTGGGCTCGTTCCGGGCACCCTCCACGGCGTCCTCGCCGCTGCCGCACCCGGCTGCCAATAGAAGTATGGAGGAGAGGAGTAATCCGAGAGAGAGTCGCATGCCTGAGCTGTCCGTGCAGGAAATACAGGTCGTCAGTCTAGCAGTGGTCAATCAGGGAAAGCGTGAGGAGAAGCACAAAGGATGGAGAGGGGGGGTTCCAGAAGAGCGGGCGCCCGGTTCGGGCGCCCGCGCAGGGCTGCGGGTCAGAAGAAGATCTTCATGCCAGCCATAACGCCCTCGTCGAGATTCACGTCGCGGTTGGTACCTTCAATCTCGGTGTTCAGGTAACGGTAGCCAGCGAACAGCTCGGCGTTGCGGATAACCCGATAGCTGCCGCGCAGCTCCAGGCTGGTCATATCATCGGAGTCGCCAAACGACAGGATGCTGGGCGCATAATGCAGGCCGCCGGTAAAGGACAGGCCCGGCACGCGGGGAATGTTCACGGTGGCGAAGCCACCAAGGCCAACAGCGCCGCCATCGGCCCGGTTCTGATCCCAGTAGATGCCGCGCATGCCGATCCCGGCGGTGGTAGGCAGGTTACCGATGGCCGTACGGCCCTGGGCATGGAAATCCGCGTTGAAGATGTCGCGCCCGCCCTCGTGGTAGGTGTAACCGGTACCCAGCTGCAGATCGTTGTTGCTGCCAAAGAAGTTTACCTGGCCTTTCACTGAGTCATTGGTAAGGCTCAGGTCGACATCACCCGCGAAAGCCGGAGCAGCCGCCAGTGAGAGAAGCATCAGGGAAATCCGGGTCGCTTTCATACGTACACCTTCTTGGTTATGGACAGATTGGCGGTATGTTAACGGGGCGTTTGGCACCACTCAACTTAAATGGCAGTAAGTCCGCGTTAACCTGAGCGTTCTTGATTGACCTTGGTGGGCTCAGTGTCGGGTGGTTTCACCGCCCTGGTCGAGATCCTCCGGCGATGCGTTTTCCGCGGGTACCCGGTATTCCTCGTTGGCCCAGGCGCCCAGGTCAATCAACTTGCAGCGCTCGGAACAGAAGGGGCGCCAGGGGTTGGAGTCGGTCCACTCCACGGATTTCTTGCAGGTCGGGCAGTCAACGTTCATGGCAGCCTTGGTCAGTTTAACGGAACAATGGAAATCGCTGGCTATCGGCGCCTCACTCGGAGGGTGTGGCCGATGCCTTGCAGTATTGTTCCAGCACTGCCCGCAGCATTTCAATATTGACAGGCTTGGCGACGAAGGAATCCATGCCGCAGCGGCGACAGCGCTCCTCGTCCTCTTCCATGGCACTGGCGGTCAGGGCGACCACCGGAGTGCGGGCCCGATTGTGGGTTTTCTCCCACTCGCGGAGCCGGCGGGTGGCTTCAAAGCCGTCCATGCGAGGCATCACGCAGTCCATGAACACCAGATCGAACGGGTGCCACTGCCAGAGACTGGCTGCAGCCTCGCCATCGTTGGCGGTCATCACGTCGCAGCCGAGTTTTTCCAGCAGGCGACGCGTGAGGGTTCGGTTGACCGGGTTGTCTTCCACCAACAACACCTTCATCCGACCGCACGGCAGTTCCCGGCGGCGGGCGGTGTCGGACACAGATTGCAGGGAGAACCGGGTGAGGAAACGCCGCTCTTCCCGGGCCGCATCGGCAAACAGCTGGTTCAGGATGGGTGTCAGGCAGGATTCCCGAAGCGATTTACTCAAAAACGCGTCGGCACCGGCCTGGCGGAAATGCTCGGCATCGCCCCGCTGGGGGTTGGAAGAGAGAATCAGCAGGCGCATGTCGGCCCAGAGCGGGTTGCTGCGAATCTGCCGGCAAAGCAGATCGCTGTCCATGTCCGGCACGAAGCCGTCGAGGATGATGGCGTCGAACGGTTGCTGGCCGTCAAAGGCTGTGCGTAGGGAGGTGAGCGCCTCTCCGGCGGACTTCACGGCTTCAATGTGCACCTCATGCCGGGACAGCATCTCCAGGGTGATCTTGCGCGACAGCTCGTAGGAATCCACCACCAGTATCCGGCGGTTTTTTACCATCCGGGTGTCTGGGCGTACCCGGGTTGCGCTCTCTGGAGCAACGGGCAGGGTGAGCTCCATCCAGAAGGTGGACCCTTCCCCGGGCCGGCTTTCCAGGTCCATGGAACCGTCCATCAGGTTTACCAGCTGCCTACAGATGGTCAGTCCCAGGCCTGCTCCAGGCAGCTGGCGCTGGAACTGTTGCCCCAGTTGCACGTAAGGCTCATACACCAGGGGAATATCCTCCGGATTGATGCCCACGCCGGTGTCCTCCACAGCCAGGCGTATACGTGCCTTGTCGTCTCTGCGTCTCAGCACTTCGATGCTGATCAGCACGTGACCGGAATCGGTAAACTTGATGGCGTTGGAGGTGAGGTTGAGCAGTATCTGGCGAATGCGCACCGGGTCGCCCTTCAGGGCCCAGGGCAGGTTCTCGTCAACACGCAGCTCCAGGGCCAGCCCCTTTTCCCGGGCACGAGCGCCCAGCATGTGCACCAGATCGTTGAGGGTTTCCCGCAGATCAAAGGGAATCTCGTCCAGTACCAGCTTGCCGGCTTCCATACTGGAGATGTCCAACAGGTCGTTGATGATGGCGGAGAGGCTTTCCGAGGCACTCAGCAACGTGTGTACGTATTCCCGCTGCTCCTGATCCAGAGGTGTGTCGGTCAGCAGATTGGCGTAACCGAGCACCGACTGCAGCGGAATGCGCAGCTCGTGGCTGACGTTGGCCAGGAACTGGTTCTTGGCGTGATTGGCGCGAACGGCCTCATCCCGTTCGCCCTGGGACTGAATGGTGGTCTGGCGCAAGGAGCGGGTGTCTTCAAGGATTTGCAGGCGCATCTTGTTGAGAGCCTGTTCCAGCTCGGAGAGCTCATCGGGTGTTCGTGGTGCCTTGCGCTTGAGCTTCAGCGGGTCGACCAGGGCGTCGAGATTCAGACGGGCGGCGTAATCGGCCATGGCCTCCAGGTGTCGTGACAAGGTCAGGCGAACGATGATCAGGAGCCCCAGTGTGCCCAGCATCACCACAATGGATTGGAACAGCAGGTTCAGCAGCGCCCGGTTGCGCAGATCTGAATAGATCTGGTCGACGGAGGAGGTGACTGTCAGAGTGCCGACTTCTTCCGGTGGTCGAACGTTGGAGCGGTCGAACACCAGCGGAAAGGTTTGGGAGATAACCCGGCCCTCGGGATAGGTGCCGGTGCTGAAGGCCTCGCCGGTGGAGGTGACCACGCGGGCGTACTGGATGGCCGGCACCGCTTTCATGTCGTCCAGGCTGTTGGCCACCTCGCTGAAATTCATCAGCCAGATATTGTTGCTCATGCTGCCAGACACCAGCTCGGCCGCCTTGGTCTGGGTGCTGAGCAGTTCATCTTTCCGGCGCTCGAAATCGCCAATCATCTGGACGCCGGTTGCCACCAGCGAAAGCACAACACTGAACAGGAGCACGTAGGCCAGTAACCGCGCCGCCAAGGGCCGTATTCCCAATCGTCTGAACAACCGTGTTGAAGGCAAGGCACATGTTCCCTGTGTCGGCTACAAACTGAACAGTAAGAGTCTAACAGACCGTTAGCACTTCGACACGCTTCTGTGACGGGCCATTCACGAACCGGAACCGCACGTTCAGATCGTACAGGTGGGCGCCGTAAATGCGCTCCTCATCTCGGCCCCGACGAAAGGACGGGCGTGGATCGTAGGCGACCACATCCTCGATCAGCGCCCTCAGTTCGGGGTAACGATCCGGCGGCAGCCCGGCGAGCTGCGTTTCGGCCTCTGGGAGGAAAACCACATCCAGTCTGTCGGTGGGGGGCGAATCGGCCCAGCCGAGCGTTGCCTCAGGTAGCGAATCGGCAAACGGCAGGTAGGGTTTGATATCAAGAATGGGCGTGCCCTCGATCAGATCGTGATCGCTGATGCGCAGAACCAGCTCATCGTTCTCTCGAACCAGACCCTCATTGCGAACCACCGACAGCCCCAGGCTGTTGGGGCGGAAGGGCGAACGACTGGCAAACACACCCATCTTGCGATTGCCTCCCAGGCGCGGGGGCCTGACCACGGGCCGCCACTCGGCTCGTACGGCTTCGTGAAACTGGAAGGTGAGCCACAGGTGGCTGGCTGTTTCGAGGCCCCGGAAGGCGTCCTCGCGATCAAACGGAGCCTGTATGACCAGGTCGGCCCGGGCATGGCGGGTAAGCCCGGGCTGACGCGGTACGCCAAACTTGTCACGAAAACAGGAGCGGGTAATTGCCACTGGCGTTAACGTAAGCGCCTCGGCGGCAGGCCTTGAGGGGTGTCTTGGCATCAGAAACGATCTTCCTCGATAACGCCGGAGAAAAACATCTCGACCCGGAAAATCAGTGACGCCCGATCCTTGAAACTGTCCTCCCTCGGGAACTCAAGGGCCGGAATCAGCTCTGCAAACAGCCAGTTGCTGTGCAGGCGGTAGCGGAAGGTGACGTCGCCGAAGGCGGAGGTTGTACGCCATCCCGGCTTGCTCTCGCCGAGCACGCCGATTCGGGGAGTTACAATCAGCCGGTTATTCATCTGTTTGCGCAGACTGAAAATCTGCGCCGCTACGAATTCCTTCTCCCGGTGAATCCATTCGAGCTCGGAGGATGAGCGGAAATACCAGCCATTCCAGGTTGGCCTTCCGGCTCCTATCCAGGTGCGCTCGCCCCAGCCGTCCTGATGGAAGTAGTACAACCGCTGCTGGGCGTTGATGATCCAGTTATCGTCCAGTCTCCATCGCTTCTCTGCGGTAGCGCGCCAGAAGGCATCCGGCGGGAGCCGCAGGCGTACACCCACATCGCTGGAAAAGTTAATGGCGTCGCCAATGCGGGTGAGATAGCGCAGGGCGCCGGTGGCTTCGGTATCGGACCGCTCGGGTTCGGTTAGCTGGCGGTCGCGCTGGCGCTCGCCAAGTGGAATGAGTTCGTCACTTTCACTCTCGATAACCAGTCGCAGTTTGCGTTCGGTTGTTGGGATGTCCAGCCGGAATCGGGCTTCGGGTTCGAACTGGGCCGGATCGCCGTACTCGGATTCGGTGGCAAAGCCCAGGCGCAAGTAGCTTTCGTTATTGGGCAGGCTTCGTTCGCTTCCGGAGAGGGTGCGGTCGGCCCACTGTCCCAGGGATTGTACCTTGGGGCTTTGAATGCGCTCCTGGCGCAAGACCCAGTTACTGAACTTCAGCCAGTAGGAATCCCGGGGCTCGGCCCAGTACTCATCCGGCTCAAAGGTAAAGAAACCGATGGGCAGGCGTGACGGGGACAGAATGTCTGCCACGGGCCGCTCCTGAACCTCGAAAACCGGCTCGGCGGCGTGCGAAACAGGGGGAAGTGCGAGAGCGAGGTACGCCAGCAGGCCTGCATGCCAGGCGCGAAAAGAACTGTCAGCCAAAGTCCACCATTAACCGTTCATGCAGGTCGCGAACCTGACGTTCGACCTCATCCATGGGCCGATCATTATCAATCACCGCATCCGCCCGCTCAAGCCGTTTTGCCCGGGGCATCTGGGCGGCAATGATCCGCTCCACCTGTTCCCGGCTGTTGGTGTCGCGGGCCATGGTGCGGGCGATCTGGGTTTCCTCGGGTACATCAATGACGATTATGCGGTCCACGAGTTCGTGCTGGTCGGTTTCGAGCAGCAGGGGAGAGACAAGCAGAACGTACGGGATGGAAGCCAGACTCCCCTCTCCCCTCGCGGGAGAGGGGCAGGGGCGGTCCGACGTATCGGAGAGGGGGCTCTGTAATTGCCTGATAAGCTCATCCCGAATGACCGGATGCAGCAAGCCCTCGAGCCACTTCCGCTCCTCCGGCTCTTTAAATACAACGCCCCGCAGCTGGGCCCGATCCAGTGCTCCGTCTGCGGTCAGGATGCCGCTCCCGAAATGCTCGGCAATCCGCGCGAGTGCAGGCGTACCCGGCTCTACCACCTCGCGGGCAACGTCATCCGCATCCACCCAGTGCACGCCGAGCTCCCCAAAGAGACGCGCCACCGTGGATTTGCCGGAACCAATACCCCCGGTGAGGCCTACAATTGCCACTCAGACCCCCAGATAACCGAACCAGAACGCCTGGATTTCCGGACCAAACCACAGGCAGAGCAAGCCCGCGGTCGCCAGATACGGACCAAAGGGAATCGGCACCTCACGCCCATGCTTCTTGAACACCATCAGGCTGATGCCAACAACCGCACCTACCACAGAGGACAGCAGAATCACCGCCGGCAGAAGCTGCCAGCCCAGCCAGGCGCCCAATGCCGCCAACAGCTTGAAATCACCGTGGCCCATGCCTTCCTTGCCGGTGACGATCTTGAATAGCCAGTACACCGACCAGAGCGATAGATAGCCGGCGACGGCGCCCCAGAAGGCACTGGTGAACTCAGTGAGCACGCCAAAGTAATTCAGCACCAATCCCAGCCACATCAGGGGCAGGGTGATGCTGTCTGGCAGCAACTGGGTATCAAAGTCGATCACCGTCAGCGCAATCAATGCCCAGACCAGCAGAAGCGCCCAGAGCGCGGCCTCGGTGGGGCCCAGTAATGAGACCGTGACAACCGAAAAGATCGCGGTTACTGCCTCGATGATCGGATAGCGGGGTGAGATGCGGGCCTTGCAGGAGGCGCATTTTCCGCCCAGAACCAGGTAGCTCACCACCGGAATATTCTCCCAGGCCCGGATGCCATGACCGCAGGAGGGGCAGGTGGAGGCGGGCTTTGACAGGGTAATGGTTTCTTCCTGCTTACGTTGCTTCTCCGGGATCTCCAGAAACTCCTCGCACTGACAGCGCCAGTCCCGGTGCATGATTTTTGGCAGGCGGAGGATGACGACGTTGAGGAAGCTGCCTATGCAGAGGGAGAACAGGATGACGGTCAGGTATAGGAGCCAGGGTGTGGAAAGGAAGGTATCAAGACTTAACATCAAGTTTCTCAGTTATCGGTAATTAAGCTCCCCTCTCCCCCGGCGGGAGAGGGGCTGGGGGAGAGGGGGGAAGGACTTACCCAACAACCTGTCCCATCTGGAAGATTGGCAGGTACATGGCGATGATCAAGCCACCCACCAAAACACCCAGGACCGCCATGATCATTGGCTCCATGAGTGCGGTGAGGTTATCGACCATGTCGTCTACGACGGCTTCGTAGTGCTCAGCCACTTTTGCCAGCATCTCATCAAGGTTACCGGATTCTTCCCCAATGGCAGTTAGCTGGACGGCCATAACAGGGAAAATGTCCTGCTGACGCATGGAGGATTGAAGCTGCGTACCACTAGATACATCGTTTTTAATGCGCTGGATGGCGTCGCGATAAACCGCGTTGCCGGTAGCACCTGCCACCGAGTCCAGAGCATCCACAAGGGGCACACCAGCGGCGAAGGTGGTGGAGAGGACTCGGCCGAATTTGGCCACTGCAGATTTGTCGAGAATCTCACCTACAACTGGAAGCTTCAGCACGTATTTGTCGACGAAGTCGGAGAACTTCTGCGAGCGGCGCTTTGATTCCTTGAACAGAAAGATTACCCCCACAATGCCGAGAAGCACCACAAACCACCAACTCTGGAGCCATTCCGATAGTTCGACCACCATTTGGGTGAACACCGGTAGTTCTGCGCCAAAGCCTTGAAAAAGGCTTTCGAATTGAGGTACGACTTTCACCAGAAGGATAGCAGTCACAATGATCGCCACAACTATTACGGCAATCGGGTAAGTCATTGCCTTCTTTACTTTTTTCTTGAGGTTTTCTGTTTTCTCAAGATAGGTCGCAATGCGATCGAGCATGGCCTCAAGTGCACCGGCCTTCTCTCCGGAATCGACAAGGTTGCAATAAAGATCATCGAAATGCCTTGGGTGCTTCCGCAGTGATCCGGCAAAACTAGTGCCCGAAGATATGTCGTTGCGAATTGACATCACCAATTCCTGAAGCCCCTTATTTTCAAGGCCGTCTGCAACAATATCGAAGCTTTGCACAAGCGGTACGCCAGCCTTCATCATCGTCGCCAACTGTCGAGTCAGCATGGCGATATCAAACGGCGTAATCTTCTTGCTGCCGCCGAACAAGGGTTTGGGCTTCTTCTTGACCTTGTCCGGAATAATTCCCTGCTTGCGCAGCTGCGCCTTCACCAGGGCAAGGTTGGAACCGGTCAACTCGCCCTTGGATTTGTTGCCCTTCCGGTCTTTTCCTTCCCAAACGTACGATTCCAGCTTCTGTGCTTTCTCTGCCATGCTTAATCCTTCGTCACGCGGTTGGCTTCCTCAAGGCTGGTTACGCCCTCAATTACCTTCAACAAGGCGGACTGGCGCAAATTGCGGAAACCTTCTGCCTGAGCCTGTTTTGCAATTTTGATAGAGCTGGCTTCTTCCATAATCATGTTTGCCAACTCGTCAGTAATCTTGACCACTTCGTATATACCGACGCGGCCTTTATATCCTCCATTGCATTTATCACAGCCCTTGGGGCGGTACAACGTGAAGCCTGTATCAATTTGTTCCTGTGTGAACCCTTCCGCCAAAAGGACATCGTGGGGGATGTCCGCGGCTTGTTTGCAGGAATTGCAGAGTCGCCGGCCCAAGCGTTGAGCAATAATGAGGCTTACTGACGTAGCGATGTTAAATGCAGGTACACCCATGTTCATCATCCGCGTGAGCGTTTCAGCCGCACTATTGGTGTGAAGCGTGGATAGAACAAGGTGACCGGTTTGCGCGGCTTTGATTGCGATATTCGCGGTTTCAAGATCGCGGATTTCACCGACCATGATGACA
Organism: Marinobacter sp. E2; assembly: GCF_055755345.1. Lineage (NCBI taxonomy): Bacteria > Pseudomonadati > Pseudomonadota > Gammaproteobacteria > Pseudomonadales > Marinobacteraceae > Marinobacter > Marinobacter sp. E2. The sequence continues at coordinate 2,626,472 of NZ_CM146911.1, read as the reverse complement.
TCCGGATCCTGACGCAGGAACGCTCGAAGCGCCTCAGCAAATCCTAGGCCGACTTTGGTGTTAACGTTGACCTGGTTGATACCCTCAAGGTTGATCTCTGCGGGGTCTTCCGCTGTGGAAATATTCCGTTCATTGGTATTGAGGATGTTGAGTCCGGTATACAGCGAGACGGTCTTACCGGAACCTGTCGGGCCGGTCACTAGTATCATGCCCTGTGGCTGCTCTAGCGCATCCAGGTAGAGTTGCTTTTGATCTTCCTCGTAACCTAGAACGTCGATGCCCAGTTTCGCTTGGCTGGGATCCAGAATCCTCAGAACAATTTTCTCACCCCAGAGTGTGGGCAGTGTATTCACCCGGAAATCGATGGCTTTGGTCTTGGACAGCTTCATCTTGATGCGGCCGTCCTGAGGTATGCGCCGCTCGGAAATATCGAGCTGAGCCATGATTTTGACTCGCGCGGAGATCTTCGGAGCGAGTTTGATTGAGGGGCGGGACACCTCTTTGAGAATTCCGTCAGTACGGTACCTTACGCGGTAAATCTTCTCATAAGGTTCAAAGTGAATGTCTGACGCGCCACCGCGGATTGCGTCCAGTAGCATCTTGTTTACGTATTTCACTATCGGAGCGTCGTCGACTTCGCTTGTTGCAACCGCTCCGTCGTCTTCTTGTTCGCCTCCTTCGGTTTCAACACCTTCAAGATCTGCGTCTTCAAGGTCACCCATGGAGGTGTCCTGGGTTTCGAGATACTTATCTATGGCTTCCCGGAGTTTGGCGTCGTCTACCAGAACAGCGTCTGTGCTCAGACCGGTGTTAAATTTGATCTCATCCAGCGCCTGGATGTTAGTTGGGTCTGATACCGCTATGAAAAGCCGATTACCCCGCTTAAATAGGGGCAGGGCGTTGTGCTTCCTGATGAGTTTTTCGTCTACAACCTTTTCGGGCATCATTTCGGGTAGTAACGCCGATAAATCTAGGACAGAGACTCCAAACTCCATGGCTGCAGAAAAAGCTAGCTTGGAGCTATTCGCCAAATCGTTTTGAGTTAGATAGGTAATCAGGGGTATGCGATTCTGAGAGGCCTGAAGGAAAGCATCTTTCGCCGCGGCTTCATCAATGAGTCCATCATCCACGAAACGCCTTGCCAGGCCAGTAAGTGTGATATTGCTTTTATTGGTAGACATAAAAAGGGTAAAGAACGCCGTCTAAGTGACTGAAACTGGTATTTTGTAGAATGCCTTGAGTTTAGATGGCCAGTAAACGTTTGGAAAGCTATTCCGCGCCTATACCCTCGGTTTGAAAATTTCTTCAACTGAATTCATCAGGAAAGTGACCAAAAGTGTCACCCACTGACGCCGAGGGACAGTCGGAGTCTGATAGATCTTATTTGAGATCTCGGTCACATATCTACCCAGATTACTGAAAATAAAGGACGTTTAAGTCAAGTTATGGTCGTAATGAATCTTGGCACAAGGGGTGCATTGCACTACGCAGGCTCAAAAAGTCGGTCGCGGGGCGCGACTCCACCTGACCCGGGCCAGTAAAGAAGATCAACGACAAACACAGAGGTCGATAATGAAAAATATGCAAATTAACCACGCCCAGAAGGGTTTCACTTTGATCGAACTGATGATCGTTGTTGCGATCATTGGTATTCTGGCTGCTATCGCTATTCCTCAGTATCAGGACTACACTGCTCGCACTCAGGTCAACCGTGCATACAGTGAGCTGTCTTCGCTGCGCACCGCTGTAGAAGAGAACCTGACCCGCGGTAACACCTCTTTCACGTGGGGAGATCTCGGCCACGTTCAGTCTAACTTGACCGACTCTATCACCAGCACGACTTCTCTGAGCTTCGCTGGTGGCGCGGGCAACCTGTCCGTTACTCTCGGTGGTAACGCTGGTGCTGGTATCCAGGACGCTGTTATTCAGCTGAGCCGTACTTCAGACGGCACCTGGACTTGCACCATTGATGGTTCTTCTGCCTCTGACTGGAAGGCCACTTACGTGCCAGCAGGCTGCACCAACTCTTAATATTAAGAATTGGAGCTAAAGGGCGCCCCGCAAGGGCGCCTTTTTTTTAGGCAATGACCCGTCCTGAAATACGTTGTCATCTGGAGATGCAGAGATGGACAACGTCACTCCCACCCGCAAGAAGCGCACGCAGCGTGATTACAACCTGGGCTTTAAATTAGCGGTTGTTGATCAGGTCGAAAAAGGCGAGCTCACCTATAAACAGGCCCAAAGGACCTACGGCATTCAAGGGCGCAGCACGGTTCTCACTTGGCTGCGCAAGCATGGTAGATTGGACTGGTCCCTGCCGAGGAACTCGCCCATGAACCGATCCCAGGAAACGCCCGAGCAGAAGATCAAGCGACTTGAAAAAGAGCTAGAAGATGAGCGTCTTCGCAATCTCCTGCTCAATGAGATGGTCGATATTATGGATCGGGAATACGGAGCCGGTCTGCGAAAAAAGTATTTATCCAAGGAGCGCGTACGCTGCAAGCAAAAGGCAAAGTAAGCCTGAGCAAAAGCTGCTCGCTCTTTGGAGTAACACGCCAGGCGGTTTATCAGCGTCTTCAGCGGCGGAGAAGGCGCCAAAGTGAGCTGGAGCCGGTTAAAGCGCTTGTGCAGCAGATTCGAAAACGATTGCCGCGACTGGGAACACGCAAGCTGTATTATCTGTTGCGCGAAGAATTTCAGGCCCTTGGCATCAAGCTGGGTCGAGATGGTTTGTTTGATTACCTGCGTCAGCACCAGTTACTGGTTCATCCGAAGAAAAACTATACGAAAACAACCGACAGCCGCCATTGGATGAGGAAGCATCCCAACCTGTTTGCAGGATGTGAGCTGCATCGTCCCGAGCAGGTCTTCGTGAGCGATATCACCTACGTCGAAACAGATGAGGGGGTGCATTATCTATCCCTGGTTACGGATGCCTTCTCACGCAAGATCATGGGCCATAACCTCAGTCACGAGATGAAAGCTTCCGATACCGTGGCCGCGCTGAACCAGGCCGTCCGTCATCGTATGACCGACCAACCCCTGATACATCATTCGGATCGAGGCATCCAATACTGCTCTTCTCTGTACCAAGGAGTGCTGCGGAAACATCAGATTCGGCCATCCATGACCGATGGGTATGATTGCTACCAGAATGCTCTTGCTGAGCGGATCAACGGCATCCTCAAGCAGGAGTTCCTGATCAATCGATGTCGAACCTTTGCCGAGTTGGGCGTACTGATCAAGGAGTCTGTTGATGCCTATAATACCTACAGGCCACACCTCAGCCTCGGCATGAAAACGCCACAAGAGGTACATGAAAAAGCCAGCACCCGAGGGGAGCTGGCTTCAACAAAAACCGTCAACGTATATTAGGACGGGTCACAAATGCTTTATGGAGATTGCTAAGGTGCTGAGATTTTTGCTGGTTCTTTTATTTTGCTTGGGATTCCTGCTGCCTTTTCATTTTTTTCCATACCAGGACCTCCCAAACAATTTGGCTGGCATGTTGGTGGCTAACATTCTTTTTTGCGCAACCTTGGTGATCTATCGAAACCAGCGGATCGCTCTTCCCGTTTCAGGATTGATGATTCTGCTGCTTGGGGTTTTGACAGTTTTTTCATCGCTGGCGCAAGGTGAATTCTTGTTCAGTGATTATTCTTATCTGATGTTTCTCCTTTCAGGCGTCTTGGTTGCTTCGGCGGCTGCGACAATACGAGAGCAGGGCGCGGAGCTCACCCCTCTTTTGGCAAGAGCTCTATATTGGATGGCCATCACCACGGCGACTTATGGGCTTCTGAGGCACTACGGCATATTAAAGTTTCTCTTACCTTGGATAACAGGTGAAACACCACGTCTGTTGGGACCATTGAATCAGGCGAACCTGACTGCTCTGGTTCTTGGGTTTGGTGTGATCTCAAGTTCTTATTTGCTGGTTACCAACCGGATGCGATGCCTCCCAGTACTATTGTCGGTGTCCTATCTGGCCATGGCTGCAGGTTTGACTGGTAGTCGGGCTTTTGTCGCTTTCGTCTCATTGATAATACTGTTGCCCTTGGCGAAGCTGATTTTGTCTCCTGCAAACTTCAGACGGGATTTATTCTCGCGGGTATTTTTTGGTCGAGGGAAACAGCTCGCTTTTACTTTGGTGACCACAATCGCGATTACCTTTCTTTTCCCCAATATTAGTCGGCCGTTAACAGATGTTCTTGTTGAATCCGGATTTATACAGCGGGATGAAGAAGAGTCTATCTCGGATCGTTTCAGGCTCACAGACAACTATAGGGCAGAAGAATGGCGAAAACTGGAGGTTTATTGGGAAGTTGGGGAAAATCCGCTTACTGGTTTCGGGCCGGGGAGATATGGTGTTTTCAGTTTTGAAGCCGACCAAGCAGTCCAAAAGCCCATCAGAATGGGAACATTATGGACGCACGGGCATAATTTGTTTGTGAATGTGTTCGTGGAATTGGGCATTTTGGGGCTATTTGCGGTGCTCTTGATTTTAGGGTACCTCCTTTTCCTGTTTTACCGATGCTCATTCAAGTCGACAGATTTTTTTGTTTTTTCTCTGCTGGGGGCGCTGCTTGTCAACAACATGGTTGAGTTTTCCTTCTGGTTTTTCAGTTTCTTCGCTCTGGCGATCATTTTGGTAGCCCAAGTAGACCGAAAAATAGGCCTCAGGTTTTCAGTAGCTGCAATTCCAGTTTCGATTGGGGTTGCTGTACTTGCTACTGCACTATTGTCCACTGCCTATGTGGCAAACGATGTTTGGGCTTCGGTTAGGGGTTTCCACAAGGTAAACCTCAGTGATGAAGAGCAATATGCTTTTTTCGATGCCAAAAGGAATCGATTCGTTGGTGGTGAAGCTTTGAAAGCCGAAATCCTAAGAGAGCAGGTGTCGTTGTTTGGGGTGAATGCTCAGATACAAGAATTGGAAAGGTATATGTCTTGGCGACCGGAAATGGTCTTCATGTTAAGACATGCGGTTCTGAGATCGATCAAAGGGCCAAAATTACAGGCCTGCGAAAGAGTAAAACAAACTGTCGGTTTTTATCCGAATTCGATTGAACGTTTGGCGGATGAACTCCTTGAAGCCAAACGCCTTGGAGCGACGTTTGATATTGCCTACATTCACGGTTGTCTGGCTGAAGGCATGATGTATTGGGTCAATCGCAGTAAGGGTGCCGACAGTCCAGGCGAAGGTTGAAAGAGCTTATGAGAAGGCTTGAATCAGGCGTCGTCGGAGGAGGCAGGGCCCGCCTGTTGATCTTGACTTTTTGCTGTTTGCTCTTAGTTGCCATGTCGCTGAGCCTTTTTGGTGGCCTTCTGCCACTACCATCAGGTGGCTATTCTGCTCAGCGCATAGCCCTTTGTTTGTTGCTGGCGGCTGTTGTCATTGTCGGGGCTGGATTGTTCATGCTCAATCCAGGATTTATGCGGCAGCACTCTTGGCCGCTAGCTTTGGTTGCTGGTGTGAGTGTATCCCTCCTCGGACATGGGGCGATATCTGAGAACCCCTTTAGGTGGGTAGAGCCAGGCCTTTACATTGGCTTTCTGCTAACAGTGGTCATCTTGGGGGGGATACTTGGGAGGGATTTGGCTCCACGTGCTTATATTGAGCCCGCAGTGTTCCTGGTGGGCGCAGGCGTTGTCGTGTATGCGGCTTTGGCGCTTATCTATGTTCTGTTCTGGCTTGCGGAGCCTCAATCGAAAATATCTGAATACCTTCCCTGGGGGTTCGTAAATATTCGTTACTGGAGTCAGCTTTTAACTTGGTTGATTCCTCTCCTTCCGCTGGCGTTGACTGCTGTGAGGCCTGCAAAGTTCCGCTTGTGGAGAGTGGCGATTATTATTGCTGGGGGAGTCTGGATCTGGATGGCGCTGCTCTCCTCGGCACGGGGCTCGCTGCTCAGTCTCGCAGCCGGAGTAGCGTTCGTATGGATTGTTTTTCGTCGCGACTCCGAACCCTGGTTGCGGCAGTTTCTTTTGTTTTTAGTGGTTGGATTAATTCTTTGGGTTTGTCTATCTATACTAGCCCCGTTGCTCCTGGGGGTCGAGGTAGGGGGGCGCGAACTCGGAACCGGGTCCTCAGGTCGCCTTATTATGTGGCAGGAAGCTTTAGCCATGAGCGGTCAGAACTTCCCGTTCGGAATGGGGCCCCAATCGTGGCTTCTACATAAACCCCTAACCGATGGCTATCAGAGTTCCAAGCCTTTTGGCCACCCCCACAACATGTATCTTATGTGGGCAGCTGAGTATGGGTGGGTGACAGTTCTGTTGCTCGCCTCGCTGCTCTTTGGTTTAGGAAGGCGAGTACTTTACGTTGCAAGACTAGGTATCTTTACAAACTCCTCAAGGGAGCATTTAGTGCTGTGTGGATTTGTTGCTTCTGTTGCTGGAGCGCTTACCCACGCCTCCATGTCCTCGGTTTTTATTGTGCCATCTTCCATGCTGGTAGGGGTGTTCGTTTTGTCGGCACTATGGGCTCTCCTTCAGGCTAGACCGAAAAGTAGCGGAAGACATTTTTCTGAAGTCCCCAGCCCGCGCAAATTCTTGGCAACAGCGGCAAGTCTCTTAGTTGCTTGCGTTGCGACTGCATGGTTAATAGGCGTTTTTCATTACCATCAGGCGATGCTAGAGGACAAGCCGCTTTACCTAGAGCAATCACCACACTCTTTTTTCCCCAGGTTTTGGTACCACGGCTATTTCCCAAGGGAATATGCACCTTAGTCGCATCTCTCACTGCTATTTAGAGTTGGCTGATGATTTGCATGTTCGTTGAAAGATACGAACTTGCGAATTGGAGTAACGGAAACATGGTAATCGATAGTCCTTGCGTTAGTCAGCGTGGTTTCACGTTGATTGAGTTAATGATCGTGGTCGCAATTCTTGGGATTATTTCTGCGAGTGCTATTGCTGTCTATCGAGAATTCGTTCCAAAAAGCCAGGTATCTCGGGTGGTTGGAGAGCTCTCGGCTTTGAAAACCGGGTTTGAAGAGCGCGTATCACAGATGGGTAGCGTCACCAATGCCAGTTTGGGTTACGTACCTTCAGATCTTACGACTGGCAATACCTCTACAAATATAAGCGTACTCAATGGTGACGGTTCAGGTCATATGCAAGTGACCCTTGGGGGCAATGCGCATCCCGCTGTGTCAGGCGTTGTCGTTCGACTTACTCGAAATGTCTCTGGTGTTTGGTCATGCGTCATAGCTCCAGGTGGCGCTGCAGACTGGAATGCGACCTACTTACCTCCAGGCTGTTCTGAGAGCTGAGGGTTGGAGGCATCAAACCTCCACCTCCTCCCCCAACTCCGGCACCTCAACATCCCACCCAAACCTATCTCGAATACGCTTACGCATAACATCGCTGGCCACCATTTCCCCGTGCGTCACATACACCTTCTCTGGCTTCAGGGTGCCTTGCTCCAGCCAGGCAAGGATTTCATTGTAATCCCCGTGGGCGGAAAGCGAGTCCAAGTTGTGGATCTCAGCCTTCACCGGCCAGTACTCCCCATGGATTTTTACGGATTCCGCGCCGCTCACCAGTGCATCCCCACGAGTTCCTGGAGCCTGGAAACCCGCAAACACAATACTGTTGCGTGGGTTGGGTAGCAGAGTTTTCAGGTGGTGCAGTACCCGCCCGCCACTGGCCATGCCGCTGGCGGAAATAATCACACAGGGGTAGCGCACGGAATCGAGCTCGATGGATTCCTCCACCGTGCGGACAAACTCCGTTTTGTCGTCGATCAGTTCGCATTGCGAGGCGTTGAGTTTGTGTTCCTTGTGGTGTTTGCAGAAGATCTCCGTCGCTTTGATGGCCATGGGGCTATTGAGAAACACCGGCAGTTTCGGGATTCGGCCTTCACCCATGATCTTGTGAATCACATACAGAAGCATCTGGGCGCGGCCCACCGCAAAGGCAGGCAGAAGAACAATGCCGCCGCGGCCGGCCGTTCGCGTGATGATGCCGGCCAACTCAGCCTCGGGGTCGATATCACTGTGGGCCCGGTCGCCGTAGGTGGATTCGCATATCAGTACATCGGCTTTTTGCAGGGGTTCGGGAGGCCTCATGATGATGTCGCTCTGGCGCCCGACATCGCCACTGAATACGACCGTTCGGGCGCTTTCGCGGTGATGAACATGCACACAGGACGAGCCGAGGATGTGTCCTGCTGGTGTAAAGGTTACCTGGAACCCTTTAACGGGCTCGAAAGTCTCGTGGTAATGCAGGGACTCGAAGTGTTTCAGCGCTTCCCGGGCGTCTTTTTCGGTGAAGAGAGGCTCGGGTTTCTCATGTTTGGAGAACTTTTTTCGGAACGCATACTTGGCGTCCTCTTCCTGGAGGAAGCCGGCATCCGGCAGCAGTACCTTGCACAGCTCGTGAGTGGCTTTTGTGCAGTAAACCTTGCCCTTGAAGCCGTTCTTCACCAGCGCGGGCAGGTAGCCGGAATGGTCTATGTGGGCGTGGGTTAATACCACCGCATCAATGGTTGCGGGGTCCACCGGAAACGGCGCCCAGTTGCGCTTTCGCAGGGTTTTTACGCCCTGGTACATGCCGCAATCCACCAGCAGACGGTGTTTGTCATCCGACAGCAGGTAGCGGGAGCCCGTAACCGTGCCAGTTCCGCCGAGGAAACGAAGTTTCATGGAGCCATCCTCATCGATGTTCGTGTGGTGAGTGCTACTATGGCTTATCATAGTTCATAACGTTTTGATCTGAGGCAGGAAACCCACCCATGCAGCTAAGCTCCATTCTTCCCGATGTGATCAGGGTAGCCGATGAAGTCAGCGACAAGGTGCTTCGCATCTACCAATCGGACTTCAAAGTCAGCTACAAGGCCGATGAATCACCGATTACGGCAGCGGATACCGCAGCCCACGACATTATCGTGCGGGGCCTTCGCGGCATTTCCCATGACATCCCCATTCTCTCGGAAGAGGGCAGTGACATCCCCTGGGACGAGCGCAAACACTGGCGCCGATTCTGGCTGGTGGATCCCATTGATGGCACCAAGGACTTCACCCAGCGCACCGGGGAGTTCACGGTCAACATTGCGTTGATTGAAGATGGTGAGCCTGCTCTGGGGGTGGTCACGGCGCCGGCATTGAAAGAGGCTTACTGGGGCGTGAAGGGTGAGGGCGCATACAAGCGGGATCGCTCAGGGAAGGTACACCGCATTGAGGTGGCAGAGCCGAGATCGGTTAAGCGCGTGATGGCAAGCAAGAATCATCTCAATCCGGAAACTCGTGAGTTCATTGAGAAGCTTGGTGAGCACGAGCTGGTGCAGGCCGGAAGTTCGCTGAAGTTTTGCCGGATAGCGGAAGGCCACGCTGATATCTATCCGCGCCTGGGGCCGACTTGCGAGTGGGATACGGGGGCCGCCCAGGCGGTGCTCATGGCAGCCGGCGGCAAGGTGCAGACACTCGAGGGCGGCCCGATCAAATACGGTAAACAAGATGTGTTAAATCCGTATTTTATCGCTGCCGGTGGCTGGTACAATCACCGCCTATGACATGGTATGCACTCCAACACAAACCCGCCCAAGGTGATCGGGCTTTTCAGCATCTCCAGAATCAAGATATTACCTGCTTTTACCCGAAAATCACGGTAGAAAAGATCAAAGCCGGCAAGCGCTCTAAAAAGCTGGAGCCACTGTTTCCGGGCTACCTGTTTGTAAAACTGGAACAAACCGATCCCAGATGGGCAAAGCTGCGCTCAACACGCGGTGTTTTAAGGATTGTCGGTTTCGCCAACGAGCCCGCCGCCGTAAGCGATGACGTTATCCGGCACATCGGGGAAAGCCTGGACACCGTAGCAGAGCAGGGCGGCATCAAGCCCGGGCAGGCTGTAGAGCTGAATGAGGGCCCATTTGAGGGCATCAGCGCCATCTTCGAGGCGTATGACGGCGAAGAGCGTGCCATCGTACTGATCAGCTTCATGCAAAAACAGCAGAGGGTTACTGTTCCGGTCTCCGCCTTGCTTAAGCCGTAAGGTATAGGTGCATTTTCAATACTTTAACAATTGTTTGCGGATCATCCCCCGGAAAATCCGGCCCCCTGGCATTTGTCACTTGCGCGTCATGAGTGTAGCCGTAAAATACGCCCGCTCTTGAAACAGAAAATTCATCCACCGACAAGGACGCTGTTGGGGTTCTGCTGTTCCCTCCTAGATTGCGCCTCCTGTCCTCTAAAAGTTCTATTTCTTAATGACCGTAAAACACTGGGCTCTGGTCAGTGGGGCGGTAGCGTGCCAGAAACCTTCATGAACGATTTTTCAAGAACCAAGTTCCACCCGTATCCGCTTACCAGGGTCCGGTTATCCCCGCCCCAGCATGAGCATCCTCTTGCACCGATGACCCGCGCACCCATCAAGTTTATTTTTTGGGGGCAGTGGGCTGTTGCGACGGCATTACAGGTCACCCTTCTGTTAATTCTGACACTCGATAAATCAGGCGACTTTCCCTCCACTTACCGAGTTCTTGCGGTGCTTTCTTCCTTGGTCGCAATCCCTCTTTGTGCACTCTACCGTGTATTCAGCACTCGCAATGGTTACCTCGTTGGCATTGCAAGGTTCGCTGCGGCTTGGGCGACACTCGTGGCAACACTGTTTTTTATTGGTTTTATCACCAAAACCAGTGAATCCTACTCCAGGGAGGTGGTTCTCCAATGGGTGGTTGGCGCTTTTCTGTTGCAGTCAACAGTGTTTGTGCCGCTGCACAATTTGGCACTACGGGTTGAGGCAAAACTGGCATTGACTCGTGTCAGCTTGGTGATTGGCTCGGGTCAGCTCGCTTACAATTTGGCCGCTAAACTACGTTACGAGCGCAGTGAAAATATGCTCGGATTCGTGGTGCTCGACGACGATCAAGACAACGAATTCGAAGAAGCGAGTTACTTTCCAACGCTCGGATATGTCAGCCAACTGCGCGATATTATTCGAACAAGTCAGGTAAACCGTGTTTATATTGCACTGCCTGCTCAGGAAACCGATCAAATAGAAGGTCTATACGTAGACCTCCTGGACGCTAATGTAGACGTCGTCTGGGTACCGGATTTCGCTAACCTGAAACTGTTGAACCACAGTATCCACAACCTGGGCGGAATGCCTGCTATTCACTTGAACGAAAGCCCCCTGACGGCATTCCCCAGCAGTGCGCTAATGAAATCGCTCATGGACAAGTCGCTAGCGCTGGTGGGTATTATCATGCTCAGCCCGGTTTTCCTCGCGTGCGCCATCGCTGTAAAGTATTCCTCCCCGGGCCCGGTACTCTTCCGCCAGAATCGCCATGGCTGGAATGGCAACATTATTGAAGTATTGAAGTTCCGTTCCATGAAGGTCCACAATGATGCGGGGGTTAAACAGGCGCAGAAGCAAGATCCCCGTGTCACCCCCATCGGCCGCTTTTTGCGGCGCTCCTCCCTCGATGAACTCCCGCAACTATTCAATGTGCTGAAAGGCGATATGTCTTTGGTTGGGCCCAGGCCACATGCTGTGGCCCACAACGATTACTACTCTGACAAGATTCTCGCCTACATGGCCCGCCATAGAATCAAGCCTGGCATCACAGGTTTGGCCCAGATCAGTGGTTACCGCGGCGAAACCGAAACACTGGATAAGATGCTGAGGCGTGTAGAGCTGGACCTTGAATATATTAACCACTGGAGCTTGTGGTTGGATGTCAAGATCCTAATAAAAACTCCGCTAACGTTGTTCTCCAATAATATTTACTGAACCGATAGGGACCGCAATGTCTGTATCCCGACTGAAAAGACTGACGATCTCAGGCGTAATACTTGCAACTTCAACTGCATCAAGTGGCGCGCCCTGGCTCGAGCCTGGTGATGCCAGAGCACGGCACTCGCTACAAAAGCTGGCCGACCGAGGGCATTACGACAAAGGCGTAACGACATGGCCTGTGATGTGGGCCGATATCGATAGCGGTGTAAGCAATTCGGTTGCCGCAGACGCAGGCGCCGTTGGCTCCCAGGCAGCTTATCTGAATTTTGAACGGGAACAGTTGGGCAGCCCGGGAGCAAGATTTGAAATTCAGGCTTCCGGCAGTACGGAAGCCACATCAATTCGTGGATTTGCCAGTCAGCCAAAGGAGAAAGGTGAGCTCTCGGTTAATCTGCAGTGGCAGGGCGAATATGTCGCGCTGGGAGTCAAGCCCAGTGTGGTGGCCAATGCCTCCGACGATGAAACCCTCAGATTAGACGGCTCATATCTCGCGGCCACCCCAGGCAACTGGGTGGTGGGTGCCGGCGCTATCGAGCGATGGTGGGGGCCTGGATGGCAATCCGCCATGGTACTCTCCACCAATGCCCGGCCCATGCCAGCGGTTTGGCTGAACCGGAAAGACACCTCGGCGCCGGAATCCGATTGGCTGAATTGGATTGGGCCCTGGAATCTCACAGTCTTCGCCGGCGAGATGGAAGAGGAAAGAATCGTTTCCGATATTAGGCTGGTAGGTATGCGCCTCAACCTGCGCCCGATTCAGGGCCTGGATCTTGGTTTTACGCGAGCAATCATGTTCGGTGGGGAAGGCTACCCCGGAGGCTTCTCCACCTTCTGGGATGCCTTCATCGGAAATGACAACTCCTACGACGGGTCTGATCCAGGTAACCAGATTGGCGCAATCGACATCCGCTACGGCTTCCCGGTGGGGGGGCAGTCAATGAGTCTCTACATGGAGATGATGGGTGAGGACGAGGCCGGATACATCCCGTCACGGAAATCCTGGTTGTTTGGAGTCGACTGGACCAGTCAGCTCCTGGGCGCAGACCAGCAATGGTTCTTCGAATTCACCAATACGCTTGCAGACGACATAGTGGGCGACGCCATTCCAAACTACGCCTACAGCCATTTTCGCTATAAAACCGGTTACCAATACTACGGACGTAATATGGGATCCACCTTCGATGGAGATGCTGAGGCGCTGACGGCTGGCCTGTTTCATTTCCTGCCCGATGGTAGTAACGTCTCGCTGGCGCTGACCTACGCAGACCTCAATAACGATGGAGGTAACCGCGTTTCTCAGCCAGATAATGATATCTTTTACTTCGTCCCGGACGGCGCCCAGAAAGTGGCTATTGTCAAAGCCGGGTACGGGACCGAAGTACTTAAAGGTTGGCTGGACCTTAACCTGCACGCCACCGATAAAAAAATCGAGCTTTTAGGTGGTGAACAAGACCAGTGGGCCGCCAGTGCAAGCTGGACCTACAGATTCTAAAACTCCGCGATACAAACTCAGAAACGGAATTACGTAACCGTGAACCTGAAAAAACGCCTGCTTATCTTCGCACTGCTGCTGCCCATGGTGGCTGCGGCCCAGTCGATTACGCCCGCTCAAGTTGAACAGTTTAAGAGCCTGCCCAAAGCCCAGCAGGAGGCGCTTGCAAGGCAATATGGCGTAGACCTGAACGCATTGACTGGCGGCAATACAGCTGCCGACCGACCACAACCGGTTCAAGTGGTTGAGCCAGTTAGCCAGATCACCGATCAGGAACGCGACAAGGCGTTGGCAGAACAGGCCGAGGAACAAAAAACAGCGGAGAAGAACAATGGCCTCAAGCCCTTTGGCTACGATCTGTTTGCTGGAGACCCCAGCACCTTTGCTCCGGTAACGGAGATCCCGGTGCCTGCAGACTATACGATGGGTCCTGGAGATGTGCTTCGCATTCAACTATGGGGTAAGGAAAATCAGAATCTTGAGCTTCCCGTAAGCCGGGATGGCACCATCAGCTTTCCCGATTCCGGCCCCCTGAGTGTGGCAGGTCTGAGCTTTGATGAAGCCCGGGCGCAAATCAGAAAGCGGGCCTCAGAACAGTACATTGGTGTACAGGCCAGTGTCTCACTGGGTGAACTGCGAAGCATGAGAGTTTTTGTTCTCGGAGAGGCAAGAAACCCGGGTTCGTACACCGTCAGTTCGCTATCTACCATCACCAATGCACTGTATGTGTCTGGCGGTATCAAACAAACCGGCTCCCTCAGAAACGTGCAGCACAAGCGCGATGGTAGATTACTGGGCGCTCTGGATTTGTACGAACTTTTGCTGAAAGGTGACAGCCGAAATGACAACCGCCTTCAGGCAGGAGACGTTATCTTCATCCCGCCAGTGGGAAAACGAGTCGGTATCGAGGGTGAAGTGTATCGGCCAGCGCTCTATGAGCTGGATGGTGAAAACACCTTGTCACAACTGGTCAGTATGGCCGGCGGTCTCACGCCTCAGGCCTACCCGCAACGCATTAACATAGAGCGAACAAACGAAGACTTTCTGCGCATCATCGCGGAGGCTGACTACACCAGCCAAAACGGCCGGAAAGCCAATATCCAGGCAGGCGACAGAATTACCATTCCCTCCATAGCAGACATTACCGGTCAGTACGTAGAAGTTCAGGGAGCGGCAGTCAGAACCGGCAAGTTCGCCTGGGTTCCTGGTATGCGTGTAAGCTCCCTGATCAAGAATTTGGACGCAGATCTGTCTCCTGTGGCCGACAAAAAATACGCCGCGGTTGTTCGCACAGACCCTGAAAATGACACCATATCTGTGCTGAACCTGCAGCTGAGGGAAGTCGTGCGTAACCCTGGTGGCCAGCAGGATCTCCAGCTGCAAGAAAAAGACCGATTGCTGTTTTTCTCAGACGCGGGAAAAATTGATATCGAAAGCGACGCGGATCTGGCGAATCAACCGGAGAGCAAAGCAAAAGTCGACGAAGTGCCTGCCAGTGATACCTTCACGCGCGAAAATTTATTTGAACCTGTGATCCAGCGACTGAAGGCCCAGGCCAGCCCGGCCCAGCCGCAGCAAACCATTGCGATCAGTGGTCCGGTGCGATACCCCGGTGAGTACCCCCTGCCTGCTACCCAAAGGCTGGAAGATGCCATTTTTGTGGCAGGTGGCCTGAAAGACTCGGCGTCGCTCTACCAAGCCGAGATAGCCCGTTACACCGTAGATGAGGACGGCGTGGGCCAAACGCGCATTCTTAACGTGAACCTGTCGGATGCCATGGCAGGTAGAGGCAATATCGAATTGCAAAGCCGCGACAGGGTACTGATCAAGTCCATTCCCGAGTTCGCCAAAACACGCACCATTGAACTCAAAGGAGAAGTCCGTTATCCGGGTATCTACACCTTCCGTGATGGCGAAACCCTCAAAGACGTACTCCAACGCGCCGGTGGTTTGACAGAGAATGCATTCCCTCGCGGAGCCGTGTTTACACGAGAAAAACTGCGTCAATTGGAAGCTCAGCGCCTGCGCGAAGCCGAAGAGCGCCTGCAGGGCGATTTGCTAGGCGTACAGCTAGAGGGTGACAACTTCGGCGGCCAAACCTCGCAGCGTATCCAGCAAGTTGAAGACCTCTTGGAGGATGTCCAGAACAGCCGCCCGGTTGGGCGAATGGTCATTGATCTTGCGGCTGTTGTAAGCGATGAAAACTATCAGCCGATTCGCCTGCAAGAAGGCGATAGCCTGACCATACCCACGATTCCCCAGGCGGTTTCTGTCTTCGGGGAAGTTCAATTCCCCACCAGTCATCTGCACCAGCCCGGCTTGACAGTGGATGACTATCTTGAGCGTTCCGGTGGTCCCACCCGGCAAGCAGATGAAGACCGTATTTATGTGGTCAAAGCCGATGGCTCCGTTATGCTTCCGGAGCGCAGCCGCTGGTTTGGTGGTCGAAGCCAGCAGCTGCAACCGGGCGACACTATCATTATGCCGATTGATGTAGACCGCCTGAATCAGCTTGAACTCTGGACCAACGTGAGCCAGATCGTTTACCAGATGGCGCTGGGCGCCGCGGCAGTAGGAAACCTCTGATGAACGAAACAGCGCCACAACCGACTTATTACCCAGACGATGAAATCGACCTGCGGGAACTGTTCGCCACTCTGTGGCGAGGCAAATGGATAATAATTCTGACGACAGTTGTGTTCGCGGCTGCAGGCGTTGGCTACGCGCTCTACAAACCCAATATCTACCAGTCCAGCGTACTGGTGGCGCCGACCCAGGACGAGGGCGGTGGCCTCAGCGGCCTCGCAAGTCAATTTGGAGGGTTGGCGAGCCTTGCTGGTATTAATCTGGGTGGCGGAAACTCGAATCAGACCGTTATTGCCAAAGAAGTGCTGCAGTCGCGTGCCTTCCTTTCCAGTTTTTTCCGTCGCCATGACTTGGAAATTCCGTTAATGGCCGTGGAAGGTTGGAATAAGAAGACCGGGGACTGGGTGTACGACCGAGACAAGTACAATCCCGAAACGGGCGAATGGCTGCCTGACAGCGATGGTGACAGCTATAAACCTACCGATTGGGACATGGTAGAAGCCTTCCGGGAAGACCACTTCAGTGTTGGCGAAGCCAAAGACACCGGTATGATTACGGTGAGCGTGAAACACTATTCCCCTGTTCTGGCAAAGGAGTGGGCGGAAAAGCTGGTGCAAGATATCAACGAACACATGCGTAAGCAGGATGTGGAAGAAGCAGAAGCCCGGATAGCGTACCTCGAGCAAAAGCTGGACGAAACCAACATTGCGGGCATGCAGCAAGTGTTCTACCAGCTCATCGAGAATGAAACCCGTACAGTGATGTTGGCCAATGCCCAGAAAGAGTATGTGTTTAAAACGGTCGACCCCGCGGTTGTGGCGGAGGAAAAGGCAGAACCGAAGCGGGCGCTCATCTGCGTAATTGCAACGCTTCTGGGTGGCATGCTCGGGGTATTTATTGTGTTTATCAGAGTGTTTATCAGAGGTTCCGATGGTGAGAGCTCTAGCCAGAACAATACCGGCGATACATCCGCGTAATGAAGCAGCTGGTCATCAGGCTCACCAATCTCGGCCTGCGGGGCACTACCTTAGTCAGCAAATTTCTGCTGATTTTCATGCTGGCGAGGTTTTTGGAGCCCGCCGAGCTGGGCTTATTCGGCCTGCTGACGGTTACCATCAGTTATGCGCTCTATTTTCTGGGCTTTGATTTCTACATCTTCACTACGCGAGAGATCCTGAAAGCAGAGCCTGAAAATCGAGGCCAATTGCTCAAAAGCCAGGTTGCTCTCAGCCTGATTTTGTACGCGGTGTTTCTGCCGCTCACAGTTGGTTTGTTCGCCCTGGAACTGCTCCCTTGGTGGTTACTTCCATGGTTCCTGGCCATTCTGGTATTGGAACATATAACCCAGGAGCTGAACCGTCTTCTGGTGGCGCTGCAACGGCAACTCGTCGCTAGTTGGGTTTTGTTCTTTCGTGCTGGCGCTTGGTGTGTGGCAGTAGTTGCCGTTATGTTCCTCAATGAGCCCAGCCAGGAACTGCCAACCGTACTTACCGGTTGGATAGTCGGCAGTAGTATCGGGATGTTGATTGGTGTTGCCGTTTTATGGCGAATACCGATGGGTGGATGGCTTCAAAGTGTAGATTGGGGGTGGCTGAAAAAAGGCCTGAAGATTGCGATTCCCATGCTGATTGCCACACTTGCATTGCGTGGCATCTACACCGTGGATCGGTACTGGTTTGAAGCCCTCGCAGGGCTGGATGTGCTCGGGGCGTACGTGCTTTTTATTGGTATGTGCATGGCGTTGCTGGGCTTTATGGATGCGGGCGTGTTTACTTTCCTATACCCGGCTATGATCGCCGCCCATGCCAACAACAATGCCGCAGAATTCCGGAAAAAGTACCACCAGATGGCCTGGCAGACGGTAGCCCTTACCGCGCTGTTCTCTGCGTGCGCGTGGCTGGCGGCCATGCCGTTACTTCAGTGGCTGGATAAACCGCTTTATCTTGAGCGTATTGACCTGTTTGCCTGGCTGCTTCTCTCCACCGGTCTGTTCGTTGTCGGCATGATCCCGCATTATGGCTTGTACGCCAGGGGCAAAGACAAGGCGCTGATTATTGCCCACATCGTCGGATTCGTGGTTTTCCTGGCCAGTACTGCTGCCCTGGCGCCGATAGTCGGAGAACTAGCAGTGCCTTTTGGGCTGATTTCCGCCTTCGCATTTATGCTGGTCTGGAAAACCTTCCAGTTCTACCGATTAACACCCGCCGACTGGCGGTGATACCATTCATCTTTAAAGTAAAACCCAGAGAAAGTGACTATGCTCGAAAATTCCACCATCCTCGTCACCGGCGGCACCGGCTCCTTCGGCCATAAATTCATTCCAATGACCCTGGAAAAGTACAACCCCAAGAAAATCATCGTGTTTTCCCGGGATGAAATGAAGCAGTGGGAGATGGCGAAGTTGTTCCAGGGCGACGACCGCCTGCGCTTCTTTATTGGTGATGTCCGGGACAGAGACCGCTTATATCGGGCGCTGGATGGTGTGGACTACGTAGTGCATGCAGCCGCCACCAAAATTGTACCCACCGCCGAGTACAACCCGTTCGAGTGCGTTAAGACCAACATCCACGGCGCCATGAACCTGATCGACGCCGCCATCGATAAAGGCATCAAGGGCGTTGTGGCTCTCTCCACCGATAAAGCCAGTAGCCCAATCAATCTGTACGGTGCCACCAAACTGGCTTCTGACAAGCTGTTTGTTGCAGGTAACTCCTACGCCGGTGGCCACCAAACCAAGTTCTCCGTGGTACGGTATGGCAACGTAATGGGTTCCCGCGGCTCAGTTATCCCGTTTTTTATGTCTATCAAAGACAAAGGCGTACTGCCCATTACCGACCCCCGTATGACTCGTTTCATGATCAGCCTGGAGCAGGGCGTGGAGCTGGTATGGCATGCCTTTGAAGACATGGTGGGCGGCGAGATCTACGTGAAGAAAATTCCGTCTATGAAAATGACGGATCTGGCCCGCGTTGTCGCCCCAGACGCCGAGCAGGAAATCGTAGGCATCCGCCCGGGCGAGAAACTGCATGAGCAGATGATTGGCGCCGAGGATTCTTACTTCACCTACGAGTACCCTGAGCACTTCAAGATCCTGCCCAACATCAATGATTGGGGAACCTGCAAAGAGCGCATCAAAGACGGTAAGCCAGTGCCCGAGGGCTTTGTGTACGCCAGTGATAACAACACCGAATGGATGACAGACGAAGAGCTGCAATCCTGGATTGATCGCCACAACAGCGAAATTGGCAAGATCTGACCATGATTCCCTACGGTAAGCAGGACATTAACCAGGCGGATATCGATGCGGTACTAGAGGTGCTGAAGTCAGACTTCCTGACTCAGGGCCCGATGGTGCCTAAGTTTGAACAGGCAGTGGCAAACCACGTGGGGGCCAACCATGCGTTGGCGGTAAACAGCGCCACATCTGCGTTGCACATTGCCTGCCTGGCATTGGGCCTTGGGGAGCGCGACTGGCTATGGACCACGCCTGTTACCTTTGTAGCCTCCGCTAACTGCGGGTTGTATTGTGGTGCGCAGGTCGATTTTGTGGATATTGACCCACAAACTTACAACCTGTGCCCGGTTGCGCTTAAGAAAAAGCTTGAACAGGCAAAGCAGGAAGACCGTTTGCCGAAAGTGGTGGTGGCAGTTCACTTGTGCGGCCAGCCGTGCAACATGGAAGCGATTGGTACTCTCGCAAAAGAGTACGGCTTCAAGGTAATTGAAGACGCATCCCACGCGATTGGCGGCAAATATCAGGGCGAGTTCATCGGCAACTGCCGCTACAGTGACATAACCGTATTTAGCTTCCACCCAGTCAAGATTGTGACCACTGCCGAAGGCGGTATGGCGGTAACGAACGATGCTGAGTTAGCGGAAAAGATGAACCTGCTGCGCAGCCACGGCATTACCCGAGACCCAGCCTTGATGACCCATGAACCTGACGGGCCCTGGTATTATCAGCAAGTGGATCTGGGCTTTAATTACCGGATGACAGAGCTTCAAGCCGCGTTGGGCGTAAGCCAGATGCAGCGGTTGGACGATTTCGTAGCTCGGCGCCATGAACTTGCAGCGCGCTATGACCAGCTCTTGGGCGCGCTGCCGCTGACACTTCCCTGGCAGCATCCCGACAGCTACAGCGGGCTTCATCTCTATGTAATTCGATTGCAGTTGTCGCAAACCCATCTGAGCCATCGGGAAGTCTTTGAGGGTTTGAGAGAGCGGGGCATTGGCGTAAATCTGCACTATATCCCTGTGCACACGCAGCCGTATTACCAACAGATGGGCTTTAAGGAAGATGATTTTCCGAACTCAATGGCCTACTACCGAGAGGCTATCAGTATCCCTATGTTCCATGGGCTCACCTTTGAAGAGCAGGATAGGGTAGTTTCGGTTATAGAAGAGATTCTGGGTAACGTAAAATGACATCTGCAAAGCGTGTTGCGGTTATTCCTGCCCGGGGTGGAAGCAAACGAATCCCCCGCAAAAATATCCGGGATTTCTGTGGTAAACCGATGATTGCCTGGCCGATTGAGGCCGCGATGGAAAGCGGATGTTTCGACCGAATTATCGTATCCACAGATGACCGCGAAATTTCTGAGCTAGCGATGCAGTTTGGCGCAGAAGTACCCTTTGTGCGGCCAGCAGAGCTTTCCAATGATTACGCCGGGACTTTGCCGGTCATTCGGCACGCCGTGGACTGGCTGCAGCGGAACGGCGAGCAGATTGAATATGCCTGTTGCATCTACGCAACGGCCCCGTTTATCTCCTCAGAGGATATCCAGCGAGGCCTGTCGCTGATTCGGATGGAGAGAGCAAATTATGCATTCTCTGTAACAAGTTACGCTTTCCCAATCCAGCGGGCTATCCGGATTACCGAACGTGGCCGCGTGGCTATGTTCCATCCAGAACACTTCCATACCCGTTCGCAGGATTTGGAGGAGGCATGGCACGATGCCGGTCAGTTCTACTGGGGTGCGGCTGAGGCATGGCTTGAGGAGCGTGCGGTATTCTCAGAGGGCTCTGCTCCCGTAATGCTCCCCCGCCATAGGGTGCAGGATATTGACACCCCTGAGGATTGGAGCAGGGCAGAGTGGATGTTTCGTGCCATGCAGAACGCAAAGGCTAACGAATGAAGGTCGTCTTTCGAACCGATGCCTCCATCCGGATTGGGACTGGCCATGTAATGAGGTGCCTGACACTGGCCGAAGAGCTTCGTCGACAAGGGCACACTTGCAGTTTTGTATGCCGTGACCTTCAAGGCCACATGGGGCCTGTAATTTCAGATAGAGGCTTTGGTGTTGAATTATTGAAAGCGCCTGTCAGCGGAGATCTGGACCAGTTGGACAAGGGGATTCCTCATGCACCGTTGTTGGGAGTTCCGTGGCAACTGGATGCTTCCGGGACGCGCGCTGCGCTTGATCGTCTGGATCCGGACTGGTTGATAGTTGACCACTATGCGCTGGACGCTCAGTGGGAGCGATATACGGCCTTAGCAACAAAGAAAACAATGGTGATTGATGACTTGGCAGATCGTTCCCATCACGCCGACGTTCTTCTCGATCAAAATGCGGTCAGTCTGGATACGCGAGAGCGCTATTTCGCCAGAATAAACCCTGATTGCCGTTTGCTTTTGGGGCCGCATTTCGCTCTTTTGGGGAGTGACTATGCTTCGTGTGCGAAAGCTCTCCCTCGGAGAGACGGAACCATATCCAGAGTTTTGGTTTTTGTTGGTGGAAGTGATCCATACCATTTAACGGAAACTTATCTGGAAGTCCTTAAACGGGAGGAGTTTGCTTCACTCTCGGTTGATGTTGTTATTGGCCGGAATCATCCCTCTCCCGAAAATGTCGAGGGCCTCGTTAAGAACAGAGCGAAGGCGAGGCTCTACTCTGAGTTGCCAACTCTCTCTGCACTGATGATCCGAGCGGACTTAATGCTAGGTGCCGGTGGTTCGACCAATTGGGAGCGAATGTGTCTCGGTTTAAATTCTATTGTTGTAAGTGTTGCGCCGAATCAGGACCAGGTTAACCATGAATTGCAGAGCAAAGGACTGATAAAGTTTTTAGGCAAAGCTGAGAACGTTCATCCTGAAACGATAGCTACTGCCTTGCAGGAGCAGGTAGAGAATCCCGCAATGATGGAGACCAGGGCTGAAAAAATGCGTGCATTGGTTGATGGGCAGGGTTGTAAGCGCGTTGTTCAAACACTTACGGATCAGGTTGCTTGATGAATTGTTTTAAATTAGTTCCGTTCAATCCAGAGAATACTGAAAGTGTGCTGGCGTGGCGGAACTCCGAGCGTATCAGGTTAAATATGCTGGATGACTCCACTATAGCTAATGACGATCACGGCAGATTCTTACGGGCTCTGGATACAGATGACTCACGGGCGTACTTTGTCGTTGAGTTAAGAGATACACCGGTTGCAGCCATATACTTTACAGGGCTTGGCGGGAAAGAAGTGACCTGGGGTTGTTATATTGGCAGTGAAAAAGCGATACCTGGTTTGTTCGTGGGGCTAGTCATTATTGCGATCAAATACTCTTTTAGCTTCCCCGCGACCGAGAGCATGCGAAGCGAGGTCGCTTCTCATAACGCCAACCCTATAAAACTGAATCGGTTTCTTGGCATTCCGGAGACAGGTAAGATTTTGCGCTCTACCTCGAGCGGCAGGGAGGTAGAGTTCATCGAATACCGGCTTGTTGCCGGGACCATAGAACCTGTTCTCAACAAAGCGACAAAAGTTATCCCGAGTTCCATTAGAACAGCATGTGAAAATTTAAAAATTGGAGAACTAGATGCAAGTACGTGAAGTTATTCTTGAGCTGTTTGATGAGGCGCTAGAATCGACGGAATCATCGTTACGATGTGGGGAATTAACTGATGACACAGTACTTCTCAATAGCGGTCTCGATTCATTAGGTTTTGCAATCCTCGTCGCAAGGTTAGAAGAAGAGTTGGGGTTTGATCCCTTTGTGGAAATGGAAGAGGCTGTGTATCCCACAACATTCGGTGAGTTCGTCGCCATTTATGAGAATCGGGCTAAGTAGGTTCAATTGTGATTCTGGAAGAGCTACTGAAAAAAATCAGTGACGATCAGGTTTTGTGGGTTTCGCCAGAAGGACAGAAAACTTCTGGAGACCTGATGCGAGACATTGCTGCCTGTAGGGATTTATTGCGAGGCATCGATGCTTCCAGGGTAGCCCTTGAGTTGGCAGACAGCATAGACGCTCTTACTTGGATGATTGCGCTTGATGGAGTGGCGGAAGTTGTTTTTCTGGTTCCTGATTCACTCAGAAGCTCTGATGACTATGGTTCCTTGAAAGCACGTTTTCAGCCGACCCTCTCTGTCGATGAATCGTTTTCAGGCAACGCTCCGGAAAAAAGAGGCGACTTTTCAGGGAACCCCCAGGCAGCTGTTAACACCCTTTGGGTGTTGGCAACGTCTGGAACCACCGGGACGCCTAAGCTCATCGAGCATTCGACGGATAGCCTGACTAGGACCTGTAAACTCGACCCCAATCGAGGGCGAGATTTCATTTGGGGCCTGGTATACGATCCGTTCAGGTTCGCCGGCCTTCAGGTGGTTCTTCAGGCCTTAGCGAGTGGCTCTCGGCTTGTTCTTTGTAACCATATTGGGAACATTCGAGATCAGGCAGCCTTCCTTCGGGAAAACAATACAAATGCGCTTTCGGCAACCCCCACCTACTGGCGGA
Organism: Marinobacter sp. E2; assembly: GCF_055755345.1. Classification (NCBI taxonomy): domain Bacteria; kingdom Pseudomonadati; phylum Pseudomonadota; class Gammaproteobacteria; order Pseudomonadales; family Marinobacteraceae; genus Marinobacter; species Marinobacter sp. E2. The sequence continues at coordinate 2,602,938 of NZ_CM146911.1, read as the reverse complement.
AACTGCTGATGAGTGGTGTCTTGGGAGATCAGCAATTCAGGCAGATTACCCTCGGTGGCGAGCCGGCAGATCAATCGATCCTGAATGCGCTTAAAGCGGCATTTCCGAACGCCAGGATCGCGCATATTTACGCCTCTACAGAGGCAGGCGTTGGTTTTTCCGTAACAGACGGTTTAGTGGGTTTCCCTGTTCAATACTTGGACCAGGGAGTGGCTGGAAACCAGCTCCGAATTAGTGAATCAGGAACATTGCTGATAAAACCCGAGAGATATGTTCCTTCGGCTGGCGGAGCCTCAATGGCAAACTCTGATGGTTTTATCGATTCGGGGGACCTCGTGGCCATGCGTAACGAGCGCGTTTTGTTTCTGGGCCGCGATTCGGGTGCTATCAACGTTGGCGGCAATAAGGTCGTTCCTGAGGAAGTTGAGGCCGTAATCCGGGAAGTGGACGGTGTTGGCGAGGTACTCGTGAAGCCCAAAGGAAGTGGTGTGATGGGGCAACTCGTAACGGCTGAGATTCAGCCCAGAACGCCCGATACGGACAGGGCAGCCCTGAAAAAGGAAATCATGAGTCACTGTAGGGCGCGGCTTGAGAAATATAAGGTGCCCGCTCTCATTCGGTTTGTGACTGAAATTGAGCACAATCCAACTGGCAAGATCAGCAGGAAATAACGTTATGGATTTAGTACTGGTTTCCGGAGGTACCCGGGGTTTGGGTCTCGCAATTTCAAAGCGGTTGGCTGCAACAGGTTACAAGGTCATCGTAGTAGGCAGAAAATGTTCTTCCGAGTGCGAAGAATGGCTGGCAGTTACCGACAATGCCGTGTTCGAACCGTATGATTTTTCGGATACATCGGGTATTCATGAGTTCAGCCAGCAAGTGACAAAGAAATACGGTCGTCTCTATGGCCTGGTAAACAATGCGGCTTTAGGGCTTGATGGTGTTCTGGCGACCATGCATGAAAGCGATATATCCAAAGTTCTTCGGGTTAATGTTGAGGCGCCGATTCTTCTGACAAAATACCTCCTGCGACCGATGTTGATTAACAGGAAGGGGAGAGTTATCAACATCTCTTCCATCATTGGGAGCACAGGTTTTAAAGGCCTTGCAGTTTATGGAGCCACAAAGTCTGCCATGAACGGCTTTACAAAATCTTTGTCTCGGGAAGTAGGAAAGGCCGGAATAACGGTTAATAGTGTGGCACCCGGGTATATGGCGACGGACATGACCCAGGGACTTGAGGGCGAAAAGCTGGAGTCGATAAAAAGGCGAAGTCCTCTTGGTGAGCTTGCACATGTGGACGACGTAGCAAGTATGGTGAACTACCTGATGTCCGACGATGCCAAAATGATAACCGGCACTGTAGTTACCGTGGATGCGGGAAGCACGGCATGAAGTTTCAGATTCGCCGCGGTTCCGAAAAAGATGCGGAAGGGATTGTTCGCCTTTTTTCCGAAGGAGGCAATCCGCACGGTTGGAGCATGCAGAAGTGGCAACATTATTATCAGGAATATCCCGAAGGAGAAACGGTCTTTTTCGTTGCCGAATCAGAGCATGGAATTATCGGACATTATGGTTTATTCCCGGTCACCATTGGCGAATATAAGGTCTATATGGGGGCGCACGCCTATGTAACCGAATCCGTTCGGGGTTTGGCGGTGATCTCACGCTTAATGAAGTCATTAGACGAATTCTGCATTGATAATGGGATCCCTTTTATAGTTGGCTTTGCTAACCAAAGGTTTACTACCGTAAAAACCACATTGTTCCGGTGGAAGACCCCGTTTTTCGCGAGCTTTGTAACTACCGATGACTTTGATCCTGAGGAGTTTATAGACAGGCCCTTTAGTTTTAACTACTCCGATAACTGGTTGAAGTGGCGGTTTGGAGAAGTTGACCAGCCAGTGATTAGCAAATATCAGAATAAAGAGAGCGCTACCCCGGTCTTTCAGCTCTTACATACGGAATCGCGTGTAACCGCCGCTGAGCATGGGCTCTCGAAGTTCGAATGCTGGTCTCCATCGGGGTACCAGAAAGAGCCGGAAAAAGAAGTTTTCAGTCAGCCGTTTTCCGTAAAAATCTATGACAAACAATGGGGTGGCCCCGACCTTCTGAATCCAGAGAACTGGCACATTCAGATGGGGGACTCCGATACCTTTATCTTCAAGGCTAAATAAAATGGAAGCAATCAAGATAGGCGATCGCCTCGTTGGACCCGATCAGCCGCCGTTTATCATTGCGGAGATGTCGGGTAATCACAATCAATCGCTCGATCGGGCCATGGAGCTGGTACAGGCAGCTTCAGAAGCTGGCGTTCACGCTCTTAAGCTTCAAACGGCAAGCCCTGATGGTTTGACGCTGAATGTCGATAGCCCTGAATTCCTGATTGACGACCCGTCTAGCCCCTGGCATGGGCGCAACCTTTATCAGCTTTATAAAGAGGCTGTTACGCCATGGGAATGGCACAAGCCGATATTTGAGCGTTGCCATGAATTGGGCCTAACCGTGTTCAGTTCTCCTTTCGAGCCTTCGGCAATCGACCTGCTCGAAGAACTCGACGCTCCGTGTTACAAAATCGCTTCGTTCGAGTTGGTTGACCTTCCGCTCATAAGGAAGGCCGCAGCTACCGGAAAACCTCTGATTATGTCCACAGGCATGGCCTCGGTTTCCGATATACACGACGCGGTAGAAGTGGCCAAAGGCGAGGGTAATCACAACCTGATCCTCCTGAAATGTACATCGAGTTACCCTGCAACAGCAGGCGACGCAAATATTGCCACTATCCCTCACCTACGGGAAATGTTCGGTTTGCAGGTTGGGTTGTCGGACCACACGCTTGGTATTGGTGTGCCCTGTGCAGCTGCCGCGTTGGGTGCAACCGTCATTGAGAAGCACTTTACCCTGAGACGATCAGACGGCGGCGTAGACGCCTCGTTCTCACTGGAGCCTCACGAATTCTCGGCACTCGTTGAGGAAAGCGAGCGCGCCTGGGCAAGTGTTGGCAGCGTTGTCTATGGTGGCGCCGAAATTGAGAAAAAATCTCTTAAATTCAGACGCTCCCTCTACATTGCAAAAAGCGTCAAACAAGGTGATGTACTGACTGAGGAAAACCTGCGCATTGTTCGTCCAGGCTACGGATTAGCGCCTAAAAACATCGATGTGTTGCTGGGAAGAAAGGTGAACAGGGATCTTGCGGCCGGCACCGCCATGAAGTGGGAGTTCATTGGATGAGCAAAAATGTTCTGGTGGTAGCCGCCCACACCGACGACGAGGCTCTAGGCTGCGGAGGTACCATCGCTCGCCACGTGGCGGAAGGAGATATCGTTTACGCTGTTTTTCTGGCGGATGGAGTGACATCCCGCCCAGGTGCTACACCTGAAGAGTTAGAGCAGCGGAATGCAGCTGCAGAAAAAGCCCACAAGATACTGGGAATAACCAAAGCGTACATGCTCGGTTTTCCGGACAACCGTATGGATAGCGTTCCGCTATTGGATATTGTTCAAGCACTAGAAGCGGTAATCGAGGAATTAAAGCCACAGGTAGTCTATACCCACCACTACGGTGATCTAAATATCGATCACCGCATTACCCACCAAGCAACAATGACTGCTTGCAGGCCAATGCCAGGCTCCTCAGTGCTTGAATTGTATGCATTCGAGGTGCTATCGGCAACCGGTTGGAATACTCCAGGGGCTACCCCTTTTGTTGCTAACGCGTACATAGACGTCTCAGGCTTCATGGGAAAAAAGATGGAAGCGTTACGGGCCTATGAGTTGGAAATGCGGTGTGAACCCCATCCAAGATCGTTTGTGAATGTGCAACGATTGGCCGAATTTAGAGGAAACACTGTCGGCTTAGCGGCGGCGGAGAGCTTTCAACTGCTCAGAAGTATTGATGTTTTTAGCAAATAGTCAGATAAAGCGTTAGCAAAAGCAATACAGATACCTGCTAAAGTCTGTTCGAGCGATGAACAGCTTTCTGTCTGCGTTGTGTTTGATCATTCGGTTAAGGCTTCGTTTTAAAACGGTCTGGTCGAGACTTTATATTCCTCTGTCTCAAAGCAGTATTCGCAACCGAGTTAATATGCATAACCTATTTATCGCTCTTACACCGCTCCATGTTATAACGGCAACTTGCTCAGATAAACGTGAGCCAGAGGACCTCGTTGTACTCATTGATCAGAACGGATGCTTATTTTATTTTTACGAAATAATTCGCCACTCTGACCTAATTAAAAACCTTAAATATGTAGATGCGTCTGCATTACTGGATAAGATACCTTCTTACTTCTTTAATAATAAGAACCCAATATCAACCCGCTTTGAAAAAAATATTCGTCATCTGACCGACCGAAAATATGAACATGTCTACGTATTTAACGATCTCGCACCAGAAGTTCAACTTATTTTAAGTCGAATAAATTTTTCGACCGTGCACTACATCGAGGACGGAAGCGCAGCCTACAACTCACACTATGTTGCTAGAAACATATATAAAGAAATTATTATAAAGGTGCTCTTCGGTGGATTTTATGATCCAATAAATGTAATTGGAACATCGAAATATATCTTTGATGGGCTTTATTCATACCCGGAAAGCGTGAGGGCAGAGAATAAATCAAAACCGGTAAAAAAGCTAAGCTTTAAAAAAGATTATAGAAGTAATTTGAGGTTGTTGGCTCACCGCTATAGAAATATTTATGGCAAGAGTGACGACACAAGAAAAAAGTGCATAATATTCGTTCCACAAAGTCAGGAATCAGATATTTCAAAGTTGGTAAGTAATGCCCAATCAAATGCTGGAATGCTCGGTTTTTCCGATCTTCAATTTATTTTAAAGTTTCATCCCTTTTCAGATGTAGAGATCGAAAGTGAAGTTTTGAGTGATGAGAGACTTATTTTGTGTCCCAGAGAAATGCCTGGAGAACTTTTGCCCGAGATTTACAAGAACGTGGTGCTAGTTCTAGGTGAGGGAAGCACTATACTTATGAATATAAGAAGGTTCTACGATAATATAAAAGTTTTGAACCTTGCAAAATCAAGTCCGAGCTCTTACGATAAATTTCTCACGAAGATAGGGGTGATCAATTAGAATTGCTAAGGGAGCTGCTATGATTCTAAGAATCTTAAAGAATAGCTTTTACCTTACGGTGCGAATTGATATTGAATTCTTTGAAAAAACGAGATTGTTTTTTGCGCCAATTCGATCCCGCTACCATTTATTTACTCTGTTCGGAAATTACAGGTGCGCATAGCAGTTAGGCCAGTTAAAAAATACTATGCCCTTTCTTACCCATTTTTTTGGTTTTTGGGTCTATATCTATTATTTTTCATTCCATATTTTCTATGGTTCTTTAAAACCGCCACAGGTAAGCGTGATTCGGTGATTGATGGATTTTTATTATTTTTTTTATATCAATTTTTGTCTCTCGTAATTGGCTTTTACTGGAATTCAGAATTTCAATATGCCCGAGTTCCAAATATTCTGCATAATATGGCTGTGTTCTTGTTGATTCCAGCAGGATACTTGATGTGTGCAAGGCCCGGTGTGCCACAATCGGTGCTCAGTTTTTCTCGTCGGATTCTGTTTTCCTTTTTCTTGCTCTCTTGTTTTGTCTTTGTTTACTCTTATGCTAGAAGGGATGCATTGGTATTCTCTTACCCATGGGCCGATGTTTATTTATCTAGGGTCGGATTTATTGGTGGAATTACAATGCCTCGCGTTTCCCTGTTTGCTCCGTATGTGAATGGAACTGCAATACTTTCTTTTTTGACTTATTCAATCTATCTGCATAAAACTGGGGAGCCGGCGCTTTCGAAGCTGATAATTGGTTTTCTTTCACTTTCCATTGCGCTGTTTGCTGGTTCGCGGATCGTTGTTTTTTCGATATCTATTTTGATATTTCTTTCTTTGATTCGCGGAAGATTGTCCTTGATTCTAATATTTATTCTTCTTCCAGTTATATTATATTTATTTTTAGAGATAAATTTTTTAGCAGCTGTTCAATCTGCTCGAAGCGGCTCCAGTGAGACGCGAATGTGGATTTATCAAGTCGGATTAAACTTGATGTTCGAAATTAACTTGCTTACAGGTCTAGGGATAAAGCCCTATATTGATTTGATACCAGATTATCCCGTTGGGTCTCACTCCACCTTTATTGGCTATGTTATAAAACACGGTCTTTTTTCATTGCTATTTTTGTCTGCCTGGCTGTTCTTTGTGGTTAAAGTAACTGCCGATAAAATTTCAGCTTTTATATTTGCTCAAGTTGGAAGCCTTCCGGCGATTGCAACTATGCCGGTAGCACTATTGGTTTTTATGTTTGAAGATGTTGATGCATATGAGCTGAATGCGCTTCTTTTTGGCTTTCTTCTTTATTTTTGGCTTCAAAAGGATTGTTCTGGTGACAAATGCCGCCGAAAAACCTGTTTTAGATAAATTATCGAAAAATCAACAGATCGAAAATAAGTGCCTGAATTCATTCGTAAATCCCTATTCATATATTCTTAGAAGAAAGGGGTACACTGGTATCGATCATTGGTATGTTGACGGTCAATTCGCGGTTTGGTTTCTTAATTTATTCGGCTTCAATGTTAAAAGAAGGTCTTTTGATATGACCTCATTAGCACCAGAGGTTTTTGGTTTCTGCGAGGATAATGTTAAGAGTATTGTTTTTGTAGGCGCTTCCGCAGAAGATGTCGGAGAATTTGTCAATGTCGTCCGTGAAGAATATCCAAAGCTCAATATTCTATTTTATCGTAATGGGTTCTTCCAATCTCAGTCAGATATTGAAGATACTCAACTTAGAATTATCAATGAGGATCCCGATTTTGTGATATGTGGCATGGGTGCGGGTAAACAGGAGGACTTCTTAATAAAGCTTCGAGAAAATGGTTGGTCCGGTACGGGTTATACCTGTGGGGGGTTCATTCACCAAACCGCTTCCGCTGGCATCAGATACTACCCCGCATGGGCTGACAAGCTTCATTTGAGATGGCTTTACCGTATGATCGATGAGCCGAAGCTTATTAAGCGGTATTTTAAATATTATCCTATTTTTCCATTTTTCTTGATTTATGATTTTTGGAGAAGGCGGCCTTAAGTTGAGATTGCTTAACTTCCATTATGGAATTCGATTGGTGGCTCATTAGTTTTCCTTATTTCGCGATCAAAGGAGCGGAGATTTCCGGAGGGTTAGTGGTGTCTCCAATAACTTGCTCCTCAACGGTTTGGTGGTTGAGCCAATTAGGAGTCAGATGTCGTAGTAAAACATTGGCCTCATGGCCACCTTGAATGTCAGCGCGCCCTAGTCCTTGTCATTGAAAGGCATTACTATCTCGTACTCGCTACTGCATGCCTTGCCGTTGCGTGTAACGCCAGCTTTTTTTGAATGGAGGTGCCTCAATATTCCTCCTGCTTCTGTTCTTGCGGTTTCGTTAGGTGTGGCGATGACATCCTCTTTGTCTTTGCAGCAGTAAACCTTTGTCCCGAGGCGGTTTGAATCCAGGTTAGCCTTTTGGGGCCGTTCTGCTCGCCGAGGCCGAAAAAATATTCGCATTGTAGATTTTTCGATGCTGCTCCAACGTGGCCACGAGTGCCCTCAAAAGGGGGTGTTTTGGACTAGGGCGACGTTTGTTGATTAACGTGCTACTTTGAGTTCGATGAGTATGTTTGGGACAGAGGGGTAAGTCTAGGCTGTTTCCGGCACTGGTTTCGAATCGCTGGGAGATGAGTTCGATATTGTGGGATTTGAAGAGAAGTGTTGCCGGTCCTCATTAACATTAGCCGGGAGTCTTAACTTCAAGTGATGGTTGCTGAAATAATCAGGCTTTTGGCGTAAACTGCCGCCCACCTTCAAGAAAGCGGGCTTTCGTAGATTACGATGGCCCGTTTCTGTTTGGTGGGGGCAAAATTTTTGTTGCTGGGTCGTTGGGGACAACCTTATCAGAGATCAGAACCCCGCTCGTTAAGAACGAATTTAGGTCGTTAACCGTATTTAGAGGTTCATAATGTCATCTTCAGAGTCTTTTCTGGTTGAGCTGGCGGCTTTGCTGGTCCGTCTCAGAAAGCTTTTTTTGGGGGCCTTTGTGTTCGTATTGATTGCGGGCGCAAGCTTTCAGTTGTTAAGCAAACCGAAGTACCAATACGTCACTCTCGTTAAGCTGGCGGAAAATGGCGAAGGTGATTTGATCGAGACCAGTGAGGGCGTGATTACATCCATTGAATCACAGTGGCTGCCTCGGGTTTGGAGGGAGTTCCGCGGTAATCGCGATCAAGTACCATCCTTTGAGGTAGATGCAAGAGAGGTTGAGGGCGGTTATATCATCTTAACCTCGGTAGGAGCCTCTGATAATGCCTCTGAAATCGACAAAGTGCATTCCGCTCTGGTGAATAGTGTGGTTGAGCGCCAGGCTGAACTGGTGCGATTGGTGAAGGATAAACTAAAGGCTCAAATCGAGGTGGCTGAGAAAAGCCTTAAAACGGTTAGTCGAGGAGAAGGTTCGGAGTCCTCGGTGTCGGGGGTTCTTGAGACCTTGGTGTCTCTGGAAGGGCGTCTGGCAGGCATGCAGAACGCCGAAATAAGGGTAGTAGCTCAGCAGAAAGAGAAGTCGCTTGGGCTTGACCTCCCTGTCCGGCTGGCGTTGGTATTTTTGATGTCGGTTATTGTTGGCGTTTTGGCGGTACTGTCTTTTCAATTTGCAAATCAGGTTCGCGAGAAAGTGCGGGGAGACACCGGCCAGCTGTGATTCAGTCGCGTGATTTCTGATATGAGACCCCGAATCGGTTTTTCCTGGTTACTCTTACCGTTTCCAGCGGTGCTCGGTGCTTTTATGTACACTGGATGGGTGTTCGAGGGGTACCACTGGGGGTATCTAGGCGTGATGCTGGTCTGGATGCTAGCGGTTATCCTCGGTTTTGGGGTTGTTATTGCGGTGTTCCCGGCGCGCTCGCCGGAAATGCGGTTGAGCTATCGAACGATTGATTTCCGGTGGGATCTTGTGCTCTTGGTGTTAGGAGCACTTGCAATTGCAGCGCTGTTTTACGACCGGTACTTCCTACGAGGGATTGACTATTTGGAGGTGGGTGTCGCCAAAGGCCGCGCGCTCCTCAACGCAGCGGACCATCAGAGCACGGTTTTCAGTATTTTCGGTAATTTCTTTCTTTACTCCTATCTTTTTCCACTCATTCGCTCAATTTTGTTCTGGGAAGAACGACAAACCCGGGTACATATAGCTGTTACTTCAGTTGTCGTCCTGGAATTGGCGGCCGTTTCCTATGTGATGGGTGGCCGCACGGCCATTCTGCTCGCGATTGTGGTTGGTTTGGGTAGTCTTGTTCTTCGCCAATTTGTGGGGAAAACCTATCGGCCCGCTTTTTTCAGTTTCACCAAGTTACTTATACTTACAATCGTCGCAACTATGGTCTTTGCCGTGTTCTTCTGGTTTCGGAGCCACGCTTTCGGTGACGGCAGTTCCTTCGACTACTACTTGAACATTTGCGGTCATCTAACAAGCGGCACGTTTCTTCAATGCGATTTCGGAAGCGCCAGCGGAGCCTGGCGGGACGTCTCCAATTATCTTCACCTGGTACTTTTGTATGGCACCCATGGCACTTGGCTGACCCAAGAAATAGTGCAGTCGGGTATGCCCCAAGGCTGGATTACACCCCAAGGATTGTTTGCTGTACTTTTCTCGCGATTTGGTGCAGAAGCCCCTCCCACGGCTTTTGCCGGGCTTTGGGTTCCGGGTCCTGCGTCACTACTACACGATTTTGGGTTCTGGGGCATGCTATGCTTCGCGGCCACATTAGGAGGAGTCGCTGGGGGGCTCATACGCTATCAAAGGGCATGCGGTGTAAATTTTGCTGCTTACGCCTTGGTTTTCTTGGTGGCGTACTGGTTTCTATCATTCTTGATCTTTCCGTTGAATATTCCTGGGTTTTTGATTTCGGTCTGGCTCGGGTTGTTTTTTTGGCTGACGCACTTGCTATTGAGGACAGTTAAAATGCTAATTACTGAAAGGTTTTCATGAGGATAGGTCTAACCAATATCTTTTCGTTCCGCCCCCATGCGGAGCACCTTGAGTTCATGGCTCGGCTGCTTGAGGATGCTGGCCATGAGGTCGTTTTTCTGACATGTGACTCCGCAGTCAATACCTGCTATGTCCGGGAGCTCCGGGGACGGTCTCGTATTCGCGAATGCGCTCAGTGCATCATAGGCGGTATTCGTAGCTACCGTAGCCATGGCATAACATCGATCGATTCAAAAACTTCAGACTTAGATTCTGCTGACCTGGACCGTCTTGCTTTATCAAGCTCTGCGACACTCACGAGGACGGAATCCGAGCGCGAATGGGATGAGCCAGCCGTCCGAAAGGTTCGTCAACGCTTGGCGGAGCCGATAAGCCAAGTTTATGAGAGTGCTCGAGAGTGGATTTTGAATGAGGGTATCGAAGGTGTTATTTGCTTTAACGGGCGGATGGATTTACCCCGCGCGGTTACATTTGCTTGCGAGTCTGTGGGTATTCCGTACATTACTCATGAGAGAACCTGGTTTGGGGACGGTATTCAACTCATTCCTAATGGCAATTGCCTCTCACTCAAGGCACTTGGTGATCTGGTTCAAGAATTTGATGACAAGCCCCTTAATGCAGTTCAGGCCGCCATTGCCGGGAAGTTGATTGGTGATCGTTTTCTGCAAAGAAACTCTTTGGAGTGGCGGCTTTATAACAAGAATCCGGAACCTGCCCCTTGGCCGCTGGAGACCGATGGTAAACGAGTGCTGGTTTTGCCCAGTAGCAAGAACGAATTTGCAGGTCACGTCGAGTGGCGAACAGATTGGGTGGATAACACCGAGGCACTGGACGATTTCTTTGCGGCGTTTGGTGTAAAACCGAACCAGGTGGTACTTCGCTGCCATCCGAATTGGTCAGAATCTATCGGCAGCGTGGATGGAAGTCGATCACTATGTCTCTACACTCGTTGGGCCGCCCAGAGAGGAATTCATTGCATTCGAAGTGAAGAAAAGGCTAACACTTACGATCTGATTCAACAGGCCGATATTGTGGTGTTGAATGGCGGCAGCTCTGCGGTAGAGGCGGGAGCGTGCGGTAAGCAGGTGGTGTGTTTGGGCCCGTCAACATACCAAGAGGCCGGATTCGTTCATGTGTTTCGTTCGAAGCAGGATCTGAGAGAGAGGCAAGGGGAGCTAGCATTGGACCCAAATGAGGTTCGACGTAAGACCCTCCGGTTTCTATACGTGCGTTCACACCGATTCCCTCAGTTCGTTCCATATGTAAAGGCGTTAGAGACGACGAAATACTGTTATTTCAAAGGCGCTGACGCCTCGGTATTAATAGATATGCTCAGGGAAGGAAGGATCTTTCCTGGCGATCCTGTTCATGCTGCGTCGGAAGTGGAGGAAAATGAGGTGCTGACAGCATTGGAGAATGCTGATTGGGGAAAGCTATCGGATTTTAAGGCGCCAACGGATGTAAAAGTTCAATATGACATTGACAGGCGGCCAGGGCTGAAATGGATTGACGGTTTCAGGGCAAAATTCGCGAGAGGAGATCGGGTCGGATGAATCGAGGCGAACCAAAGGTGTCTATTGTGATGCCTGCCTACAACGCTGGTCAGTATATCGATGCCACTATTGGCTCAGTATTGAATCAATCTGAGCCAAATTGGGAGCTAATCGTCGTTGATGACTGTTCCACAGATGACACACGGGACAGAGTTCGGCGGCTAACCGAATCGGACTCGCGTATTCGTCTTGTTACGCTGGATAAGAACTTTGGTGGCCCGGCGGGACCAAGAAACGTCGGCGTCGGAGAGGCCCGAGCCAGATTGGTGGCATTTCTGGATTCAGACGATATTTGGCACCCTGAAAAGCTGAGTGTTCAACTTAACGCTGTAACTGACGAGGCGTCTGCGTTCATATGTAGTGCGATGATAGATTTTACGGATGATCGCCGTCTGCGATTTTGGCCGATAGCGGACGCTTCAAAACAAGAGGTTTCTTATTTTCAGCAATCAGTTAGGGCTCAGATTCCTACGTCCAGTGTGCTTGTGTCGAGAGAGTTGCTGTTAAAAACTCCGTTTCGGGAAGAGCCTGCCTATAAGGCTGTCGAAGATTATCATTGCTGGCTCCGGATTCTTCAGTTGGTGGGGCATTGCGTTAAGGTAGATGCACCTTTGCTTTGGTATCGAAAAAGTGAGGGGCAGATTTCAGGCTCCAAACTCATGATGATGCGAAAGGTTTTTATGGTGCACCGCGAGTTTCCGGGCCGTTCGCTGATTACGGCCTATGCTTTCACATTCACCCATGTTCTGGGTGGATTGTATTTTCGATTTTTGAAAAAAGGTATGTGATATGCGGATTCTGGTAACCGGGGGAGCCGGCTTTCTCGGCTCTCACCTCTGTGAGCGCTTGCTCTCTGAAGGTCATGATGTGTTGTGCGTTGATAATTTCTTCACCGGCCGAAAGCGCAATATTGCGCATTTGATGAACAACCCCTATTTCGAGGTGATGAGACATGACGTTACTTTTCCTCTCTATGTTGAGGTAGATCAAATATACAATCTCGCATGTCCTGCATCCCCCGTTCACTATCAACATGATCCAGTACAGACCACAAAAACCAGCGTGCATGGCGCCATTAACATGCTGGGTCTTGCCAAGCGTCTTCGAGCCCGGATTTTTCAGGCATCAACGAGCGAAGTTTACGGTGATCCAGAGGTGCACCCACAGCCGGAAAGCTATTGGGGTAAGGTGAATCCTATTGGTATCCGTTCCTGTTACGACGAGGGCAAACGGTGTGCTGAAACACTTTTTTTCGATTATTACCGCCAACATAACTTGCCAATAAAAGTGGCTCGTATCTTCAATACCTATGGTCCGAGGATGCATCCGAATGATGGCCGCGTGGTGAGCAACTTTGTTGTTCAGGCTTTGAAGGGTGAAGACATCACAATTTACGGAGAGGGCCAACAAACCCGAAGCTTTTGCTACGTCGACGATTTGATCGAGGGCTTCGTTCGGTTAATGAATTCACGGGAAGAATTTACAGGGCCAGTGAATCTCGGGAATCCAGGTGAATTCACCATAAAAGAATTGGCCGAACGCGTAATCGAGCTGACCGGCTCATCTTCTAAACTGATTTTCCATCCGCTCCCTCAGGATGACCCCAAGCAGCGTCAACCAGATATCCAGCTGGCCCGTTCGGAACTTGGTTGGGAGCCGACCATTAAACTTGATGATGGCTTACGTAAAACCATCTCCTACTTTGATGAACTACTCGCAATGAAGAACCTGGATTGAAGGATCGTATGGGCAAAAAGATCTTGGTTACCGGATCGACCGGATTTGTCGGTCGTGCCCTATGTGAAGCGTTTCGTGAGACTGGCAAAAGTGTTGTTGGCGTCGGGCGCTCCAGCTGCAAGGAAAGTGAATCTGAGGGTGTAACCTACCTTCAAATAGATCTCGAAACCGGGGATCTTTCTCAGGCATTTTCAGGGGATATCGATTGTGTTGTTCACCTGGCCGGGCAGGCCCATGGCAAGGTCGGAGACAAAAGGCAGCAACTAGAGGGCTTTCGACGCGCCAACGTCGATGCGTCACTCAGGCTTGCAAAATTGGCTATTGAAGCAGGTGTTCGTCGGTTCGTATTCGTCAGCTCTATCGGGGTTCACGGAACCAGCACGAGTGGCGCTGCCGTTTCTGAAAGCACATCCTTTAATCCCGTTTCGCCTTACGCGCTATCCAAGCTTGAAGCGGAGAGGGAACTGACCAGGATTTTTAACTCTGCACAATCGGCAGAACTGACAATTGTTCGACCACCGCTGGTCTATGGTTCGGAAGCGCCCGGTAACTTTGGCAGGTTATTGAAAGTGGCGAACTCACCAGCGCCTCTGCCTTTTGGCATGTGTACAAATCGTAGAAATATGATATCGCTGGCTGGACTGGTGGATTTTCTGGTTGTCTGCGCTGACCATCCTGGGGCAGCTCGCCAGTCGTTTGTTGTGGCAGATACATCGGCCGTCTCTACCAAGGATGTCCTGGCGTCGCTAAGAAGGGGAATGGGACGAGCGGAGCGACTTTTTCCCGTGCCGCCCGTAATTATGGCGGGCGCATTAGGGGCATTGGGTAAGCGCGACATGTATAGCCAGCTATTTGGCGACCTTGAGATCGACAACGAAAAGGCACGCGAACTGCTTGGCTGGGCGGCCTGTGATAACACGGAGCTGGAGCTTGAGCGAATTGGTCAACACTATGCTCATTCGCGTGCATGAAACTACTTTTGCTATAGGTTTGTAGGTAAAAATGAAGATTGCAGTGGTGGGTACAGGGTACGTAGGTTTATCGAACGCGGTATTGCTCTCGCAGCATAATAAGGTTTTTGTTCTCGATATTGATGAGCAACGGGTCGCAATGGTGAATAGCAGACAATCACCGATAGAAGATCCGGAAATTGAGGACTTTCTATCGTCGAAGCAACTCAGCCTTCAAGCAACAACTGATAAAGTTGAAGCCTATAAAGATTCGGATTTTGTGGTTATCGCAACGCCTACGGATTACGATCCGGAGACCAATTATTTCAACACGAAAACTGTGGAGTCGGTGATTTCAGATGTCGTCGAGATAAACCCCGACGCTTTAATGGTAATCAAATCTACGATTCCGGTTGGTTACACCCACTCAGTAAGAAAGCAATTTGGTACCGAGAATATTATCTTTTCTCCGGAATTCTTGCGGGAGGGGCGAGCCCTGCACGATAACCTGCACCCATCTCGCATCGTTGTTGGTGAGCAGTCGGAGCGCGCTCAAACCTTTGCTGGGTTGTTGCGCCAAGGGGCGTTAAAGGAAGATATCCAGGTTCTGTTTACTGAATCCACGGAAGCGGAAGCCATCAAGCTATTTGCGAACACGTATCTCGCCATGAGGGTTGCTTTCTTCAACGAACTGGATACTTACGCTGAGACCCATGGGCTGGATAGCCGGCAGATTATAGGTGGCGTCTGTCTGGATCCTCGCATCGGTGATTTCTACAATAATCCGTCTTTCGGCTACGGAGGATATTGCTTACCGAAAGACACCAAGCAGTTATTGGCTAACTATTCGGATGTGCCCCAGAATCTGATTAAGGCCATCGTCGATGCCAATACTACACGGAAGGACTTCATCGCTGATGCTGTGCTCCGAAAGAACCCGAAGTGTGTCGGAATTTACCGCCTGATCATGAAGTCGGGCTCTGATAACTATCGAGCTTCTGCAATACAGGGGGTCATGAAGAGAATTAAAGCTAAGGGGGTTAAGGTGATTGTTTACGAGCCTGTCATCACAGCATCTGAATTCTTCGGGTCGGACGTTATCAATGATGTCGAACAATTCAAGGATGAGTGTGACGTTGTGATCGCAAACCGCCTTGTTCCGGAGTTGGCGGATGTTAGGGAAAAGGTCTACACCCGGGATCTATTTGGTAGTGATTGAGCGAGCCAACGAAACCCGTAAGTGTCTGTTGGATCATGTGAGGACTGTAAGTGATCAGGTTGTTCGATGTTTTATTCGCTTTACTGGGATTAATTCTAGGGGCCCCGGTATTGATGCTGCTGTTACTCGTTGGTCTGTTAGACACAGGGTCGCCTATCTTCCGGCAGGAGCGTGTAGGGCGCTACAAGAAGCCTTTTACGCTGGTAAAGTTCCGTACTATGAAAAAGGACACCGCATCGGTCGCCAGTCACTTGGCTTCGTCGAACGCCATCACTCCTTTTGGCCGGTTTCTGCGCGGCAGCAAACTCGATGAGTTACCGCAGCTTTGGAACGTGCTCAAGGGGGATATGAGCCTTGTCGGTCCCCGACCTTGCCTTTTCAATCAGGAGGAGTTGATTGAGGCCAGGGAACTTCGTGGAGTGCTTGCTTTCAGGCCCGGGATCACGGGCTTGGCTCAGGTGAACAGTATCGACATGTCCACCCCCAGGCTGCTGGCTGAAACTGATCAGAAAATGCTGGACAATTTGACGCTCGGAGCGTACTTCAAATATATCCTCATGACAGTTTCAGGAAAGGGCTCCGGAGATAGAGTGCCCGGATCAGGTGCCTAGCGTGAAGGACTCACAATGATTAATACCTTTCTGAATTTGCCCAGAGTGCACAAGCGGATTATCTCCGTAGCGTCTGACGTAGTGGTATTGTTCTTTGCGATCTGGGCAGCGTTCGCCTTGCGTCTGGAGCAGCAATTATGGGTTCCGGATCGTGGGCATCTGATTGTTGCTGGTATTACGGTTGTCTTCACAATCGCAGTCTTCATTCGCCTTGGGTTATATCGTGCCGTTATACGTTTTCTTGGTGACAAGGCATTCCTTACGATCGTGTATGGCGTGTTCCTTTCAGCTCTCGCGTTGATCGTATCTGGGTATCTTTTGCAGGTGCTGGTTCCCCGTTCTGTACCGATAATTTACGGAGCCCTGGCATTTGTCTTCGTGAGTGGCACTCGCCTAGGTGTCCGTATGTTGGTGAATCATCCACATCATCGTAATAAAGAGCCCGTTGCAATTGTCGGTGCCGGAGAAACCGGTATGGCCCTCGCTTCAGCGCTGCGCCAAGGAACGGAGTACCGCCCAGTAGTATTTGTAACTTTTGATCGGGCCCATCATAAATCGATGATTGATGGACTGCCGGTGGTCAGCTTTGAGCTGATTGCGAAGAATATGGCCAAGTACGATGTACGCCGTATTCTTTTGGCGCTGGATCCTCACTCTCTGGTGGATCGCAAGGAATTGCTTAAGCAATTGGAACCACTGTCCATACCTGTGCAGACGGTTCCCTCGGTATCAGAACTGGTTGCTGGCCAAGCAAGAATTAATGACATTCGGGATCTTGAGTTGGAAGATCTGTTGGGCCGAGACCCGGTTCGACCGGATGCCGCTGTGGTCGCTGCGACGCTCTATGGCAAATCCGTGATGGTAACAGGAGCTGGTGGCTCTATCGGCTCGGAGCTTTGCCGACAGATCATTCGCCACAAACCTCGTGTACTGGTGCTCTTTGAGCAGAGTGAGTTTTCTCTTTATCGGATTGAGCGTGAACTCTCTGCCATCAGTCAGGTTGAGGGGCTTAATGTCGAGCTGCACCCGGTTTTGGGAAGCGTCGTGCACCGTAAACGATGTGAGGTTGTGATGCGGGCTTTCGGCGTGGAGACGGTTTATCACGCTGCAGCATACAAACACGTGCCCCTTGTAGAGCACAACGTAATCGAAGGTATTCAGAATAATGTGTTTGGTACTTGCCACGTAGCCGAAGCTGCTATTGCATCGGGGGTAGAGCGGTTCGTATTGATTTCGACGGACAAAGCGGTGCGACCTACCAACGTGATGGGCGCGAGCAAGCGCATGGCAGAATTGGTGCTGCAAGGGTTGGCGCAACGACAGTCGAAGACGATTTTCTCCATGGTTCGGTTTGGCAATGTACTTGGCTCCTCGGGTTCCGTGGTTCCTCTGTTCAGAGATCAGATTCGCGATGGTGGGCCCATTACCGTAACCCATCCGGATATCATTCGTTATTTCATGACCATCCCGGAAGCCAGCCAACTTGTTTTGCAGGCGGGTAGCATGGGGCAAGGCGGAGAGGTCTTCGTTCTGGATATGGGAGAGCCGGTGAAAATTGCCGATCTGGCGCGGAAAATGATTCACTTGATGGGGCTGGTTGAAAAAAGCGAGGACCAGCCGGATGGGGATATCGAGATCATTTTTACAGGGCTTCGACCTGGAGAGAAGCTTTATGAAGAGTTACTGATTGGCGACAATCCTCAGGGTACTTCCCACCCTAGAATTATGATGGCCAGGGAGGCAGCATTGTCGTGGGTCGAGGTCGAGCAAATTCTCGATCGTTTAATGAAAGCCAGTCAGGAATTTGATTGCCGCAGCGTTATTGAGACTTTGAAAATGGCGCCCACGGGATTTGCGCCCACAGGTCAAGTAGCAGACCTCGTTTGGTGTACACGGGATGAAAGCGAATCTGAGGTCGATAACCGGCTAGGTAACGTTCGTAAATTGCCGTTTAAGTGAAGATATTTGGAGTGGCGCTTGCCACTCATTGAGTGTCTTACAGATATAATTTAGGACAATCTCAACAAGGACTGTTGATGATGATAGATATCTCCCATCACGGCGCCACCTCTGGCGTAACCGGCTCGTGCCATGAGCTGACCCTGTCCGACAAGGGCAGCCCGTCAGGCATTCTCATAGACTGCGGCCTGTTCCAGGGCCAGGACGAAGGCCGCGGCGCCTCCGCCTCCGATCTCTCCATCGATTTTCCCATAAGCCATATCCGGGCCCTGGTGGTCACCCATGTGCACATCGACCACGTGGGGCGCATTCCCTATCTGCTGGCCGCCGGGTTCGAGGGTCCGATCATCTGTTCCGAACCCTCAGCTATCATGCTGCCAGAGATTCTGGAAGATGCCCTCAAAATTGGCTTTACACGGGACCGCGATCTGATTGAGCGGGTGCTGAATCTGATCCGCTTTCGTTTGGTGCCGGTGCCTTACGGTGAATGGCACGAGGTGTTGGACGACGGTGAGTGCTCGCTATCGGTCCGGTTGCAGCGGGCCGGGCACATCCTCGGATCGGCGTACGTAGAATGCGATGCCCGTTGTGGTGAGGTAGAGGAGCGGATTGTGTTCAGTGGCGATCTTGGCTCGCCCCATGCGCCCCTATTGCCTGCGCCCGATTCGCCGGAGCGGGCAGACCGACTGGTTATTGAAAGCACCTACGGTGACAAGGACCATGAGAACAGGGAAACACGGCGGTACCGGTTGAAGGCGGTACTCGTACATGCGCTGGAGGATGGTGGCACGGTGCTCGTGCCGGCGTTCAGTATTGGGCGGACGCAGGAGTTGCTTTACGAGATTGAGAGTTTGATTCACGAATTTGGGGAGCAGCCTGTTGGCGGGGTGTCGGATTACGCGCCGCGCGGCGGCGCTAATCCGACCTACGAAAGTGCCTCTGATTCCGTAGGTCGGATTAGGCAAAGCCGTAATCCGACAAGCGACCTGAACTGGAACGATCTCGAAATCGTTGTTGATTCTCCTCTGGCTGCGGAGTTCACCCGGATTTACCGCGATTTGAAGCCATACTGGGATGCTGAAGCAACAGAGTTGGTTCGGCAGGGCCGGCATCCGCTCTCCTTCGAGCAGCTCACGGTCATCAATGCCCACGACGATCACCTGAATGCGGTGGATTATCTGGCCCGCTCCCATCGCCCGTGTATTGTGCTGGCGGGCTCCGGTATGTGCGCCGGGGGCAGGATCGTGAACTACCTGAAAGCGATGCTGGAGGATCCGCGCAACGACGTGTTGTTTGTTGGCTACCAGGCGGCCGGTACGCCGGGGCGGGATATCCTGAAGTACGGCCCTCGTGGAGGCTGGGTGGAACTGGATGGTGAGCGTTTTGATATTCGGGCCCGGATTCATCAGGTGGGCGGTTATTCTGCCCACGCCGGGCAGAGTGACCTGATTCGGTTTGTTGAAGGCATGCCGGTCCCGCCGAGAGAAATTCGCATTGTCCATGGCGATGCGGGGGCGAAGCAGGCACTGAAAAGGTGTTTTCAATCCGCTTTCGATACATACATAATCATTCCAGCTGAATAGAGCCGACAGGCACAACTGTATTTCCGGAAAGGGATGTCATATGAAGAAAATTGCGGTGATTGGTCTTGGGTACGTGGGTCTTCCTCTGGCCGCAGCGTTCGGTGAGAAGCGCACGATTGTTGGTTTTGATATAAACAGCCGACGTATCGCAGAACTGCAGGAAGGAATCGATTACACCCGAGAGGTGTCTCGAGAAGAGTTGTCTGCGGCTTCAGGATTATCCTTCACCAGTGAGCTGGAAGGTATTCAAGACTGCCAGATTTATATTGTGACGGTTCCCACGCCCATTGATGAATACAAAACACCGGATCTGACCCCACTGGTAAAAGCCAGTGAAACGGTTGGAAAGGTATTAAAACGCGGCGACATTGTTATTTACGAATCGACGGTTTACCCCGGTGCCACGGAAGAGGTTTGTGTTCCGGTGCTGGAGAAAGTGTCTGGTCTGAATTTCAACCAGGACTTTTTTGCCGGTTATAGCCCTGAGCGAATTAACCCGGGCGACAAAGAGCATCGGGTCACCAGCATTATGAAAGTAACGTCCGGCTCAACGCCGGAGATCGCCGACGAAGTGAACGAGCTTTACGCAAGTATTATTGCCGCAGGCACGCACAAGGCGAGCTCCATCAAAGTGGCCGAGGCAGCCAAGGTCATTGAGAACACCCAGCGCGATCTCAATATCGCGTTGATGAACGAATTATCAATGATCTTTGCCCGTTTGAAGATTGATACTCACGAGGTGCTTGCCGCTGCGGGTACCAAATGGAACTTCCTGCCGTTCAAGCCCGGTTTGGTGGGCGGGCACTGCATTGGCGTTGACCCGTATTATCTCACTCACAAAGCACAGGCCATCGGCTATCACCCGGAAATTATACTGGCTGGCCGCCGAGTAAATGACAATATGGGGCCGTACGCCGCATCGGAATTAGTGAAAGCGCTCATTAAAAGCAATCATGCGGTTGCCACGTCCAGGGTGCTGGTCATGGGCTTTACCTTCAAGGAGAATTGCCCGGATATCCGAAATACACGGGTTATTGATGTGGTTCGCGAACTTGAGGATTTCGGGTGTACCGTCGATATCACCGATTGCTGGGCCGACAACGAAGAAGCCCAGGAAGAATATGGAATCTCGCTTCTGGATTCGCCGAAATCGGGAGATTATGACGCGGTATTTCTTGCCGTCCCACATCGCGAATATGCTCAAAAAACAGCCAGTGAATTGAGGGCATATTTAAAACCCGGAGGCGTATTATTTGACCTGAAGGGTGTGTTGCCATTAGGTGATGCAGATTTGCGATTGTAGAAATATTCGGTAATCCGCGTTCAAAAGCCGGCGACCAAGCCGGCTTTTTATTAAGGCTTCGTAAATAAATAGTTTTGCCTTGGCTGAATTATTTCACTAATATCTTTGGTGACTTTTAGTCAACTCCATCTGAGTATTTGAAGTTTTTAAAACCCCTATTTGAATAAGGTTTTAATTCCATGGCAAAGATTAACGATTATTACCAGAAGAAACAGCTTATGGAAAAGCTTGCGGCAGAGCTGGAGAAGCTTGAAAAAGACCAGGCTCTGAAGGGCGAACTGGAGTTTGAGAACAAGGTTCGCGCTCTGATGAAGGAGTTTGACAAGTCACCGAAGGACGTGCTGCAGATTCTTACCGCCATCGATCCTTCCGTCGCTGGCGCCAAGGCCGATGTGGCAACCGGCAGCCGCCCGAAGCGTCCGCTGAAAACCTACAAAAACCCTCACACCGGTGAAGTGGTCAAAACCCGCGGTGGTAACCACAAGACTCTGAACGAGTGGCGGGAGAAGCACGGTAAGGAAGCGGTGCAGAGCTGGCAGCAGGATTGATTTCCAGCCCCCTCTCCCCCGGCCCCTCTCCCGCGAGGGGAGAGGGGAGAATGACGACAGAGTCTGCGGTCTGCTCTGTTTAGCCCCTCTCCCCTCGCGGGAGAGGGGTTGGGGAGAGGGGGCGATCTTTAACCAACCACCACCCGGTTCCGCCCACCTTCCTTGGCCGCATACAGCGCCTCATCGGCCTTCTGCATCCACTGCATGTAATTTTCTGGCTCGTCGGTCAGTTGGGCAATGCCGACGCTCACGGTATACCGGATCGGCGCCACGCTGGTTTCCACCACACTGTGCTCAATGGTCTCGCGGATGCGCTCGCATATAATCCGCGCGCCTTCGGCATCGGTTTCCGGCAGGATAATCCCGAACTCCTCGCCGCCGTAGCGTCCTGCGCTGTCTGACTGACGGATGGCGTTGCGGGTGAGGCTGGCGGTGTGCTTGATTACCTCGTCACCGGCCAGATGCCCATGGGTGTCATTGATCGGCTTGAAGTGGTCAATGTCGAACATCACCAGGCTGGTGGTGTGGCCGTAACGGCGGAAGCGTTCGAATTCGGCATCCACCAGGTTCTCCCAGGTGCCACGGTTGAGCAGGCCGGTCAGGCGGTCGGTCATGCTCAGCTTGGCTAACTGCTCGTTGGCCCGTTCCAGCGCCATTTTGCTGCTGGCGATGTCAGTCACGTCGTACACCATCAGGCAGACCTTCTCCACCTCACCGGTGGGCCCTGATAGAGGGCTGATGGTGAGGTTCTGGAACATGTATTCCTCGGTGCCGGTGATGGGGCGGGTGTTTCGGAACTGGAACAGGTAGGGCCGCTGCTCCCAGGAGGTAAACGCCCGGGTGTTCAACAGTGCCACCGCATCCACCTTACGGGTCAGCCAGGCCTTGGGAATGTCCGGGAACACGTCAAACAGCACCTGGTTGCGGATCTTGCTGGCGGTGATCCCGCTGTGGTTTTCCATGAAGCCGTTCCAGGCCTGCACCCGGAAGTCCAGGTCCAGCACCACCAGGCCCACCTCAACCGATTCGATCATGTCCACCAGCCAGTGGAAGGAGTTCGCTTCAACGTCGTTCATGGTCATGGGTCAGTCCACCAGGTACTGCAGGCGATCTTCAAGGAAGGGCACGGAATCCTCGGTTAACAGGATCAGCATGTCGCATTCAATGTCCCGATCTTCCAGGGTGTAACAGATTTCGATACACAGCAGCTGTTCTTCCCGGGCGCTATGGTGCTCAAGCAACTCGCTGATCTGCCGGTGCTGCCCCAGTACGGTCGGGTGGCCGAGACCCAGTTTGAGGTCGAGCTGATCGCCGATGCCTTTCAGGAATGCCCCGAACAGGATGCTCGACATGTCCATCAGCACCTCCACATTCACGGCTTCACCCTCAAGGCCCTCGTAGTGCAGGAGCTCTGCCATTTCCTGGAAACTAGCGTCGGCAAACAACAGGAGCGCCTCTCCGGCAATGCCGGCGCCGGTAAAGCCCTGGCAGACGGCCGAATAGGTGTCACTCTCGCTCACCGAGGATATGGCCATGTGCAGCTCGGAGTTGGCCAGAAAGGCTACCTTGGGAATGGGTTGCTTGACGAAAACCCGCAGTAGTCTGGCCAGCAGATCCGAGGAGCGGCCCATGGCCACGTTGGAGATTTCCTGCAGGTAGTCATTCAACGACACCGAGATTTCCGGGGCTGCCTTGCCCGAGCTTTTCAGGCTGCTGTCCTGGAGCGCGACATCTTCCAACTCGCCCGGGCGGTACATCCCGTATTCCATCAACAAATCGAGCACAATGCCGGTGTCGGTGGGTTTCTTGATGAAGTCGAGCGCGCCCAGCTTTTTTACCCGCTCACGGGCCTCCGGCTGGATATCGCCAGACACAACAATGGTCATGACCGGCAGGTCTTCCCGGCGCACGTGCTCAAGCACCTGGTAACCGTCCATTTCCGGCATGTTCAGATCCAGGAACATGAGCTCGGCTTCCCGGGCGCGCAGTCGCTCCAGGGCTTCCGCGCCGTCTTTGGCAAAACTGACCTCTCCACGCAGACCCTCTGGCAGGGCGCGGGCCATCTGTTTTCTGGCAAGAGCGGAGTCGTCGCAGATCAGTATGCGGGTGGTCATGTGTGAATGGCCGTTGGTGTGAGCAAAATTTGGGCGCTTAGTATAGCAGCGCGTTAATTTATGTACATGTCAGCTACATCAATCGTAATCTTTCGTAAGGCACTGTAAGTTCTGAGGGAGTTGTGTTTGTGACTGTGTTCAAACTTGCTCATCTATTGCGGAAGTGTAAGCAGTGATTGTGACTCCGCTCACTCTATTGGCCGATATGCCTTGGTTATAGTGTGTTTGCGGCAAATAAAAAGTGAAAAGACCTGCTGCCTGCGCCCGGAAAAACAGAAAAACAGAAGAATCGACGGCGCGCAGATGAGTCGGGCGTCGGAAACTGACTCAAGCCACTACTTCAGAGACACAAGATTATGAGACAGCAAGCGTACGGATACGCTGCCGTCACCCTGTTCTGCCTGGGGATTGTGCCCGTTGTCCAGGCCGAATTGCAGCCCATTTCAGATGACACGATGGGTGAGGTGACCGGGCAGGCTTTTATGCAGGTTGAGAACATCCCGGGGACCAATCACGAGTTCACTCGCATGACCCTGGGTGTGGATGTTGAAACCCGCGTGAATGTGGACAACATCAAGGTGGGTGAAACCGACCAGGGAATTGACTTCGCGGCGCAACATCTCGCCCTGGGCCACATTGCGCGAACCGACGGCGTGCAGTTCAATGGCCGCAGTTACAGTGCCGGAGAAACCGTACACTTCGAGGCCATCCAGCCCTACATAGAACTGGCTTCAGACCCCACAGAGGGTGACCGGCTGTCTGGCTTTCGGATGGGCTTCGCACAGGCCCGGGGGTCGGTGTCGTCGCTGACGAGTAGCTTCAGCGGCAATATCGGACTGAAGCTGGACGATGGTTCTGGAAACGTCTACGACGCCACCTTGTTTGACCAGAACACGGTAGCGACGGATTACCGTGCCAGCCACATCGGTATCAATGACGGAACGGCCGATTGCGCCGCCGGCGTTAATTGCGCGCCGCTCACACAGCTCCAATCCCTGATTGTCGGCGAAGAAAACACCGACGGCACCACTGGCTTTACCAGCGACTTCTTTATTGGTTTCCAGCGCGAGGGTGTGGACTGGCAGAGCCCGGACGGTTCCACGGTGATCAACGCAGGCCAGGGTGTTTTCATCAACCTGCCCACCAGTATGACTGTCAATATGAACCAACTGATCACCCAGGGTGTGGATCGGTTGCAGACACACAGGCAGGATATGGGGACGAAGCTGTTTTAAATGCTAAACTCCAGCCTGTTTGTTATTGACCTGGCAGGAGTTCAGTCCCTTGATCCGCTCGTTCTACTGGCACGACTACGAAACTTTCGGGGTAGACCCGGTGCACGACAGGCCCTCCCAGTTTGCGGGTGTTCGCACCGATGCGGATCTGAACATTATCGAAGACCCCCTGGTGATTTACTGCAAGCCAGCAGACGATTACCTGCCATCACCCGAAGCCTGCCTGATTACCGGCATCACGCCGCAAAAGGCCCTGGAAGACGGTTTTCCCGAAGCCGAATTTATTGCCCAGATCAACGAGGCTTTCAGCCAGCCGGGAACCTGCGTGGTGGGCTACAACAGCCTGCGCTTCGACGATGAAGTGACCCGACACACCCTGTACCGCAATCTGCGGGACCCCTACGCCCGTGAATGGCAGAACGGCAATTCCCGCTGGGACATCATTGATATGGTGCGCCTGACTTACGCTTTGCGCCCGGAGGGCATCAACTGGCCCCGCAAAGAAGACGGTAGTCCGAGTTTCCGGCTGGAAGAACTCACCGCAGCTAACGGCATTGCCCACGAAGCCGCCCACGACGCCATGTCGGACGTGGAGGCGACGATTGCCGTGGCGAAGTTGATCAAGGAAAGGCAGCCGAAGCTTTTCGATTTTGTGCTTCAAAACAAGGACAAGCACTCTGCCAGGAATATGCTGGATACCGCGAGCATGAAGCCTGTGTTCCACATCTCGGCGAAGTATCCGGCGAGCCGTGGATGCTGTGCCTTGGTGGCACCGGTGGCCGAGCACCCAACCAACAAGAACCTGGTGATCGTGTACGACCTTCGTGAAGATCCTTCCGAGCTGATCAACGCGTCAGCCGAGGAGATTCGTGCTCGCGTTTTCACGGCCCAGTCTGAGCTGGGAGAGGGCGTAAATCGGTTCCCTCTGAAAGGCGTGCAACTCAACAAATGCCCGGTACTGGCGCCGGCCAACATGCTCTCGACACTGTCGCCTGAGCGCCTCGAAGAGCTTGCGCTTGACGGTGACACACTACGGGCCAACCTGGCCAAGTTACGTAAGGCGCCCGATCTCCCTGCGAGAATCGCAGACGCCTTCGACCAGCCTCACGAGAGCGATCTGACCGATCCCGACGAACAGCTCTACGCTGGCGGCTTTATCAGCAAGGCCGACCGCGAAAAGCTGAACTGGGTTCTTGAGCAGCCGGTGGAAACCCTCGGTGAGATCGACGTGAACTTTGAGGACGACCGGCTGCAGGAGCTGCTGTTCCGCTATCGGGCCCGCAACTATCCGGGCACTCTCCAGGGCGAGGAGATGGAGCGTTGGGAGAAATTTCGCAGTGAGCGGTTGATGCACCCCAAGAAGGGCTGGCGATCACTGGAGGCTTATGGGCAGGAGTTGCAACGTCTGGCTGCGGATCCGGAACTGACGCCCGAGCGGCGGCATATTCTGGAGGATCTGCATTTGTATGGGGAGTCTTTGATTCCTTATATCTGATAAGGATGTTGGCTCCGGTGGAGCCGCCGCATTGATTGCCCCCTCTCCCCCGGCCCCTCTCCCGCAGGGGGAGAGGGGAGGGTAGTCGCAGTCTGAGGGGCTTCGCTATGTAGCCCCTCTCCCCTGGAGGGAGAGGGGTTGGGGAGAGGGGGAGAAATGGCAGGTTACCCCCTTTCAAAACCGGGCAGGAAGCCCACTGAGTTTTCAAGGATGAACTATGCACCAAACCGCTTTCGCTAAGCACCTGCGTAAAAACATGACCGATGCCGAAAGGCATCTCTGGTATCACCTTCGAGCCTACCGCCTTAATGGAAAGCGCTTTCGCAGACAGCAGCCGTTAGGGCCGTATATCGTGGATTTTGTGCATTTCGGATCGCGAGTGATCGTTGAGGCGGATGGAGGGCAGCATCATGAGTCAGCTTATGACAGGGAAAGAGATGCGTGGCTAAGAGCCCAGGGTTACAGGGTTTTGAGATTCTGGAACCACGAGATCTTGCGGCAGACGGATGTGGTGCTTGCGGAGATTGATCGGGTGGTAGAGGGGGAGTTGGATTGAGCGGCGAGAGTTCTTCCCCCTCTCCCCCCGGCCCCTCTCCCGCCAGGGGAGAGGGGAGGATAACAGCGTAACCAGGCGGATTTTGCTATTAAGCCCCTCTCCCGTGTGGGGACGTGGGAGGTTAACGACATAACCTGGCGAGTATCGCTATTTAGCCCCTCTCCCCCTGAGGGAGAGGGGTTGGGGAGAGGGGGCGGCGGTCTACTCAACTCACCGAATCTGCATCAACGCCGCTTCACAAAATAAACACTCAGATTCTGCCCCATCAGACTCTGCACCTCACTCCCCAGTGCTTCCGCCTGGATCTGCTGTTGCACCGGGCCTGTAGCGAGGCTGTGGCCGTCCTCATCGCGCGCTTTCACAAGCTTCCAGTCCACTTCGTTGCTTACCAGCGCCATCAGTGCCTTCAGTTGCGCGGTGTCTTGCTGGCGGAACCAGCGGTCCCGGCAGCCGCCCAGGCTGTAGAAATCGGCGTCGGAAATCAGGTCGTGCCAGGTGCCGTCCTGCCGGTTTGCCAGTGCCATGCGGCGTAGCTGACGCAAGGTCTGGCGGGTTGGTTGCAGCTGATGCTCGCTGATCAGCCTGCGAATTTGCCGATCGCCAGTGGTTTGCTCACTCACGGCGGTGTGCATATGCACTACGGCACCGCCCGCAGTCGCTTCGCTGACCAAAGCGGCGAGCGACAGGTCGATCATGGCCGGTGAGGGCAGGCGGCCAACCTCGATCCAGTGAACCTGGTGCCCGTCTGCCACGAAGCGCTGGGCGATAGACCAGGGCCAGAACACAATGTTGTCCAGGCCCATGTCCCCGGCCATACGGGTAGCCTTGGCGATGTTTGTCAGGGATTCGTCCACAGCAATCACTTCCACGTCATCCAGATAGCGGGCCAGTTCCATGGCGCGCTGGCCAGAACGGGCACCGAATACCATGATGCGCAGGGTGTTCGGGAGGTTGTCCGTGGCCAGCCCGAGTTCGGTGGCCATCAGGGCTTTCAGGCTGGATTCGCTCTGGTAAGCCAGTTGCGACCAGGCCGGCCAGGCCTGGGGCACGTCGGATTTCTCGAGGCAGAGCTCTTCCGCCTTTTCGTCGAAGTTCTGTTTTACGGCTTCTTCTTCGGCCCGGTCGTAGTAGCTGGCGGCCAGCACGGGTTGGAGTGCCAGAGGCCAGTCCACCAGGTTCCACTGGCCAAGTCGGGGCGCAAAGCTTTGGTGGAACAGGGCTCCGTACATGGCGCTGATCATCAGCGAACCGACCATGCCGTCCTGCTCTTCACCCATGGCAAGTTGTGCCTGGATGCTGTCGTTAATCGCAGACACCAGGCGCGATTCATCATCTTCTGCCGTCAGGGCATACCCGGTTCTGTCGGCGTACTGTGCAATGGCCAGGGTCAGGCGTTGCAGCTCGTCGCGCAGCTCCACGGTTTGTGCCACTTCAGCGATGATGGCCCGGCGAAGCAACGTCACCAGTTCTTCCACCGCCGGGTTGGGCATCAGGGTTTTCTGAAGGGCAAGGATCAGAAGTTCGTCCTCGGAAGCGGCATCCAGGAAAATCTGCGCGTCTGGATTGTCCAGATCGTACTGTTGATGAATGATGGCGGCGACGAAACGGCCAAGCTCTTGATGCGGCAGACCGTCCCGCTGAAGCAGGGCAATGGCATCCAGGGCCAGGGCGGAATCGGCGGTGTTAACGTGCAGGTGCGAGGCACAGCTGAGCATACCGCTGTATACAGAGTCCCACTCGGCGCCTGTCTCAAGCAGCTTGCGGTAGTGCAGGTAGGCCACATCGAACTGGCCCTGCAGTCGTTTGGCGTGGGCCACCCCGCAAAAAGCGGCGGCCGATTGCCGGTCGTAGTCCAACGCCTGCAGGAAGTAATGCTCAGCCAGCGCCGGACGCTCGGTTTTCAGCGCCCAGTAGCCCAGGTTGCAGTATTGCTGAGCCTGCCCAGGTTGTTGGTCCAGGCTGGCGTTGAACAGGGCGTGGGCCCGCTCAAACTGCCCGTCATCCAGTTCCACCCGGCCAAGCAGGCCCAGGGCACCGGCGTTCTCCGGCTCAAGCGTCAGAGCTTCGTTCAGATAACCGCGACATTCCTGACGCGCCTTTAGCCGCTGGATGTGGCTGAGACCACCGCTGTTCGATTCGCCGTAGGCGAGGTTTGCCTGCAGCAGCAGGCGAGCCACCTCAGCCTGGGTAGATCGGGAAACCTGGACTTGATGCTTGGCTTGCATGGGACACCTCGTGAATTCAGCCGCATTGGGAAGCGGCAAAGGTCTGCAGTTTTTTTGACGGTTTGCCGTGCTTTGAGGGAGGTATTGCGAAAGGTGTGCCAGTTTGGTGATGGGGTTGGCCAGTGTTATTGAGGGGAGGTTGAGTCCGCTCAGTAGGTCGGATTAGCGAAGCGTAATCCGACAAACTCACGAAGATCTCTAAATCAACCGCACTGGCCCCGGATAACGTGCAACCAGCTCATCAGAGGTAAGCAGCAAAAAACCCTCAGCCTCTGCCTGGGCAACCAGAATCCGGTCGAAAGGATTCTTATGTATGTCGGGAAGGTGGCCAACTGCAAGTGTGTGTTGCGAGGTGATCGGCAGTTCAGAATAGCTATTATCGACAAAGCCGCGCCTCAGCAAATCAGGGTCAACTCTAATATCCGGCCGCGCAGACCATTTTCGATAATGACTTCCCAAAGGCTGGCAGCACTGAAAAACAGGCGGCTCTCTTCATTGCCGCTCAGTTCCGTCGCCTCCGGTGATAGTTGGAAAGGCTCAGCTGCCGCCCAGAGCAGAATGTGAGTATCCGGAAGCAGATTCACGTCAGCCTCCGAACATGTCGACTATCTCATCCTGACCCATCCGATCGAAGTCATCTGGTACGGTGAATTCACCAGCCATGAAGCCGATCCTCTTTCGCTGGCCTGCTTCGGGGGACTCGTAAGCGGTTACGCGGGCCACCGGTTTACCAGCTTTTGCGATAATGAAGGCTTCACCCTTGGCCGCACGAGCCACAAGCTGCGACAGGCGGGTTTTTGCTTCGTGCATGTTGATGGATTCCATGGTTTGCGCACCTAAACTTAGCTAAACAGGCCTAGTCTAGCGCCCAGTTTTTATCCGAACCACCGTGAATTAAGAGCAATCTTAAAGCAAAACGGCCGGGCTAATGACCCGACCGTTTTGATTTCACTGTCTAGTTTTACGCCTTTAACCCTGTAGCAGCTGCAGGACCTGCTGTGGTCTGGCGTTAGCCTGGGCAAGGACGGACAGGCCGGCCTGCTGGAGTACTTGGGTTCGGGCCAATTCGGCGGATTCTGCTGCGAAGTCTGCATCGCGAATTCGCGAGCGAGCCGCAGACAGGTTTTCCGAGGTGGTGCTTAAGTTAGCGATGGTCGATTCCAGTCGGTTTTGTGCAGCACCTAAATCGGCTCGAATACCGCTGATCGTCTCAAGAGCTGCATCGACAATGGCCAAAGCGTCGGTTGCACCCTCAACAGTGCTGATGTCCACCCCTGCGACATCCTCAGGGTTTGAGCCGATCGAGGTGTCCTCCGGAGCACTCAAGATGCTTCCCGTATCTACGGCGGTCGGCGCGGCCTGAGTTGCGCTTGACTGAAGCGCAAAGCTGACTGCTGAATCAAAGGTTATCTCACCCGCAACCCGAACGCTGTCATCAACAGGCGCCGTTGGGCCACTGTTTAGCACAGTCGCAGAAGGATCGCCGCTGCCCCGAACAGCAATCTCCTGTCCATCAGCCGCCGTGAAATCCTTGATGAGGATGTCTTTGCCTGTTGGATGAGTCAGTGTAATAGATCCATCGTCCTCAACCTTCGCAGTAATGCCTGTGCGGCCGGATGATGAGTTGATTTCTTGGGCTAGTGGTGAAAAGTCATTCTGGTCTGTAATCTGGGCAGAAACTGTCGCTTCCGATTCCCCATTGGACAGGGTTAACGTGACCGTCTGTGGGACCGAGATAGGAGTGCCGGTCAGATTGTTGCTCACGCTGAGTTCAGTTCGGGCAGATGCGCTTACTCCAGTGGTGGCAGCTGAAGAATTGATTGCTGCGGCAATAGCCTCTGCTGTGTCGCCCCGCTCAATACTGACCGTCTGCGTGTCCAGAGAGCTGGAGATTGTCAACGTTTGTTCGCCGATTGTGTTTTGAGCCAGGACCGTCGATGTAGCTTCAGTGGCCGAACCCGTACCAGAATTGAGCGTGTTATTGGACGCAGTAAGCGTGTTGTTCGCTAGATCCTTAATTCGGGCGCCCTCAATTGAAACGGCAATTGTCTGGTTTTCGTTCGCGCCTGCTTGGAACTGCTGTGCCTGGAAAGAGCCATCAAGGAGTTTTAAGCCGTTGAACTCAGTGGTTGTAGCAATGCGCTCAAGCTCTTCCTTTAATTCATTGACCTCTGCCTGAAGTGCTTTCCTGTCAGATGCCGAGTTCGTGGCGTTTGCAGACTGAACGGCCAGTTCCCGAATCCTCTGAAGAATATTGCCGGACTCCCCGAGTGCGCCTTCCGCAACCTGTGCCAGCGAAATGCCATCATTCGCGTTCCTAATAGCTTGATTGAGCCCCTGGATCTGAGACGTAAAGCGCTCGGATATGGCTAACCCTGCAGCGTCGTCTTTCGCGGAGTTGATTCTTAAACCTGATGAGAGCCTTTGGAGTGCTACATTGGCTTCACCCTGGGTGGCATTCAGATTACGCTGCGCGTTCAGCGAAGCAATGTTGGTATTGATGACCTGAGGCATATCTATTCTCCCTGCTCAGAGGTGCCGGAAGCTTGGTGCCCGATCTTTAATGGGAACCTCTGCCGGCTGAAATTCGTTAAATTGCCGTTTTTCAGGGTGACAAGCGAAGGATGTGCCAGTTTCTATGGGGGAAAGCTTATCGTTTTGTTTTTAAACAGGTTTCTATGTCTCGTGGTCTTCTCAGGAAAACATAACGCGCCAAAGAGCTGCCGTTTGGAAGGAATTAAATTGCCGGTTTTACATTTGTTAACAAAAACGGAGGTTTTTTTTTCTAAAGCAACCGGAAATGGCGCCGTTAAGTGGTGTAACAGGGCGGCGCTCCCAGACTGAAAAAGGGCGCCAGACCTTTTCCATGAAAAAACGACATCCGTCGAAGGAGAAGCATTATGGCTCTCGGTATTAACACTAACATTGCGTCGATATCCGCTCAGAATCAGCTTCAGAAGTCTCAGGATTTGAGCAATCAGGCTCTCGAGCGTTTGTCCTCGGGTCTACGTATTAACTCTGCTAAAGACGATGCGGCAGGTCTTGCAATTTCTACTCGTTTTCAGTCCCAGATTTCAGGTCTGAATGTTGCCCAGCGAAATGCCAATGACGGCATCTCCCTGGCGCAGACCACCGAAGGGGCGCTCGAAGAAATTACTAACAACCTCCAGCGAATTCGTGATCTGGCCGTTCAATCTGCAAACGCCACAAACAGTGATTCGGATCGTCAAGCCCTCAACGACGAAGTTCGAGCTCGTTTGGACGAAATTGATAGAATTTCCAGCCAGACCGCGTTCAATGGATTGAAAGTCCTGGATGGAACCTTTGGGCGGCAAGATTTCCAAGTTGGCGCGAATGCTGGTGAGACCATCGGAATCGACTTAACGCAAGGAACACGGATCAGTCAAATAGGGGCTGTTGCCGAAGACACACGAACTGTTGCGGGGACTGCGCTTGCTGCTGGCGATCTAACGATCAAAGTCGGTGATGGAGACGCCAAGACTATCGGTGCTAGCGCCGATGGATCCGCAAAAGCAGTTGCTGCTGCGATCAACGCCGCGAATGTCGGCGGGCTAAATGTAGACGCTACTAACGTCCAGGAGTTAAATTTTGCAACCGTAGTGGGTGGCGATGCTGGTGATACCTACAGTCTAAAGATAAATGACGTAAATATCTTTTCTGCGCAAGACTTGGGTGCAGGGACTAATAGTATCACTGCAGACGACTTTGTGGCTGCAGTCAACGCACGTACGGATGAGACTAATGTTCGTGCGGTGAACGATGGTGGGACAGTTTCGTTGATCGCTGATGATGGCGAGAACATTAAAATTGAGCAAACTGTAGCCGAGTCAACTAGTACTACTGCTGCAACAGTGACTGGTGGCTTTACTACTGCGACCGATGTCGAAGATACTTCTGTAACGATTGACAAGGTTGGCACCGCAGTGACGTTGAATGGCTCGCTCACGTTGGAGTCTTCAGAGAACATTGTTATTGGGGGAAACACCCCGTCCAATGCCGGATACTCTGTCGATGAGGTAATTCTTTCTTCTGGCTCTATTGAGTCATTGGGGGTCGGTACCGTCGACGCTGCAAATGACGCCATCAAGAGAGTAGATGCTTCCTTGACTGCAGTGAACAGCCTCCGAGGTGAACTGGGCGCCATTCAGAACCGCTTCGAGTCCACCATCGCAAACCTGGCAACCACCTCAGAGAACCTGAGTGCCGCCAACAGCCGGATACTGGACGCAGACTTTGCCGCAGAAACCGCGAAGCTGTCCAAGGCCCAGGTGCTGCAGCAGGCTGGTATCTCCGTACTTGCCCAGGCGAACGCCCGGCCGCAGCAGGTTCTGTCCCTCCTGCAGTAATGGGGGCATGGCGGTATGAACCGGAGTCTACGGGCTCCGGTTTAACGCCGTTTGAGGATAGCGAGGTAAAGCTATGAATGACGTTAACCTGAACAGCCCGGATCTGAAGCTGGTTCGTACCAGTGAACAAGCCCTGGCTCGGGCAATTTCGTCATCTCAGGCCGTAGGCAGGAATGCCTCCGACCTTGCTGGTTCGTCATCCGCTGTCAATCAAGCGCCGGGCGCCGAGAGAGCGCGGGAGGCCTCGAAAGCCGAAAAGCTCCAGGCAAGAAGTGAGGTCCAGCGGGAAGAGCTTGATGAAGCGGTGAGCCAATTGAACGATTTTGTTCAGAATGTGCAACGGGATCTGCAGTTTGAGGTGGATAACGAACTTGGGCAGACGATCGTGAGAGTCGTGGATCAGTCGACCCAGGAAGTCATTCGCCAGATTCCTGACGAAGTGGCATTGAGGTTGGCAGAAAACTTGCAGCAGGATGAACCGCTGACGTTGTTCAGTATCAAAGTATAAGAGCAGTTGCTCTTAGTTCAGCCGATACGAACAACGGTATTTCAGCACCGCCGCACCCGTGAGGGTCCGGCGGTGTTCTGCGTATTGGGTGCGGCGTAAAGATGGGCGCAGAAGAAGGTTTTTTTCTGACCCCCGGAGTTGCATCGCTGTTACATAGCGTTACAAATCGGTGGAATAAAAAGGCAAAGTTTTGCCGCTTTTTGCCGATAAACTGAACAATTAAGAGATTCGCCCCCTTGAGGAGGCATTGGCATGGCAAGCATTTCATCGCTGGGTATTGGTTCTGGCGTTCTGACCTCTGATCTTGTTGATCAGCTGGTTCAGGCCGAGCGCGCGCCCACTGAAAACAGGCTTAAACAGAAAACAGAGCAAACGCAGGCTTTGTTGTCAGCTTATGGCAAGCTCCGCAGCGCTATTACAGAACTGCGCCTACCCATGCGCCAGCTCAGTGCTCCGGATAATCTCAAGGCGTTTTCTGCAAGCTCGTCCAACGAAGGGATCGGGGTTTCCGTCGATAGCACCAAGGCCAGTCGCGGCACCTACAGTGTTGATGTAACCAGTCTTGCCGGCGCGCAGGCTTTGGCTTCGCGGGATGTGTTTGCAGATCGTGATGCAACCAGCGTCGGGCAGGGCACACTGACGCTCAATGTTGGCGATAAAACGACGAACATTACCATTGACGGCAGCAACGACACGCTCCAGGGACTTGCCAACGCCATCAATGATTCGGATGCGGGAGTTTCTGCGGGTGTGATTGACACTGGAAATGGCTTCCAGTTGGTCCTATCTGCAGACGAGACTGGAACGGCGAATGCGGTAAGTATATCAGTATCCGGTGATACCGGTGGTACAGACACCGACAACCAGGGATTGTCTCGATTTGCGTTCAACAGCGGCATGGATGTCGATGCCGGTTTGAAAGAGACGATTGCGGCTTCTGATGCTGTTATGAAAATAAACGGTGTTGAAGTTACCCGCTCGACCAACAGTTTCGAGAATGTAATCGACGGTTTGACTTTCGACATCACGGAGACTGGCTCCTCGATTATCAAGGTTCAGCAGGACTTTGGTGCGGTGGCCGATCGTGTGCAGGGTTTTGTCGATAAATTCAATGTGCTGCAGTCCACGATTGATAGCCTTGCTGGATTCAATGCCGAAGCTGGCGTGGGTAGCCTTCTCACCGGTGACAGCACTGTTCGCTCAATCCAGAACCAATTGCGTCAGGTACTGACGCGGGTTGTGCCTGGCCTGGAAAATTCGAGCGTTCGCAGCCTGGCCGATGTGGGTATTACCACCAATTTTGAAACCGGTGGCCTGCAGTTTGATCGCGCCAAATTTGAAGAGCAGCTGAAGAACAATCCGGACGATGTGACGGCGCTGTTTGCGGAGCAAGGCCGTACAACAGATAGTCAGGTCGAGTTCGTTCGGAGCGGCTTGAATACTGAGCCGGGCCGGTACGAAATCAACATCACCCAGGCTGCAACCCAGGGTTCGCTTGCTGGTGCCGCGTTCACTGCACCCGTGACAATCGGCGTGGGCAACGACGAGCTGACTTTCCGGGTAAATGGTGAAACGTCCGTCAGCGTGCAGCTAACACAGCAAACCTACAACACCGCTCAGGAACTAGCGGATGAGATCCAGGCCCAATTAAATGCAAATAACGCCTTGAAGGCGTCGGGCTCGAGTGTCCAGGTGGGTGTTGGAAGCGGTGGAGAACTGACCTTCACATCTTCAGACTACGGCAGTGATTCGAACGTTAGCCTGACTACAGTTGAAGACGGATCCGCTTACGGTTTGTCGGTTGCCACCGGAACTTCCGGCCTGGATGTCGCAGGCACGATCGGTGGCCGCACCGCTGAAGGAGACGGCCAGGTACTGTTTCTTGGAAACGGTAATGGCGGTGGGTCCGGCTTACAGGTTCGGATCCTGGGCGATCAGACGGGGAGTCGGGGCTCGATTACCTTTGTTGAGGGGGTAGCGGAGAGAACGGTTGATCTCGTCAGCAGTTTTGTAGGTGCAGATGGTGCCATTGAATCTCGGACTGAGAGTCTCAATCGCGACCTGGAACAGATTCAGGAGAACCGGGCTCGACTGGAAGAGCGTATTGCCGCATATCGCGAGCGGCTGGTTAGCCAGTTCTCAGCGGCAGACTCCCTTATCTCCCAACTGAATAGTACCCGGGATTACGTAAGCCAGCAGTTGGCAGCGCTTGCGCCCCAGAACAACCGGAACAACAACTGATCGGCCCCAGCCGGTTAGCGAACCAAGAGGTCTGATATGAACGGTTTACAGGCATACCAGCGCGTAAACACCCAAACCAGCATCACTGATGCCGATCCCCATAAGCTGATCCAGCTTCTGTACAACGGTGCTATCGAGCGCATCAACATGGCCAAGGCCAAGATGCAGGCGAAGGATTACGGTGGAAAGGCACAACTGCTGAACAAGGCCATCGAGATCATTGGCGGGTTGCGGTCATTCCTCGACTTCGAGCAAGGCGGCGATCTGGCTGCGCGACTCGAGGCGCTCTACGATTACATGGAGCGGACCCTGCTTGAAGCCAGCGCCAAGAACGATGTTCAGAAGCTGGACGAGGTGCTCAACCTGCTGCGTTCCGTGAAAGAAGGCTGGGATGGTATTCGCGACGAGGCGATTGGTCAGCAGAAGGCTGGTTGACGCGAAGCGAGAATCTCCCCCCCTCTCCCCAACCCCTCTCCCGCCGGGGGAGAGGGGCTTTATAGCCATTCCCTCCGCTGTCCCGTACAATATCGCCCTTATTTTCAACACATCCATTCTGTTCAGTCTGGAGCAAGGGCATGTCTGATATCAAAAAGGTGGTGCTGGCCTATTCCGGTGGCCTGGATACTTCCGTGATCGTGCGGTGGTTGCAGGACACCTACAACTGTGAGGTGGTGACCTTCACCGCCGACATCGGCCAGGGCGAGGAAGTGGAGCCGGCGCGGGCCAAGGCCAAGGCGCTGGGAGTCAAGGAGATCTACATCGAGGACCTGCGCGAGGAATTTGTGCGCGATTACGTGTTCCCGATGTTCCGCGCCAACACCATCTATGAGGGGGAGTACCTGCTGGGTACCTCCATTGCCCGTCCCCTTATTGCCAAGCGTCTGGTGGAAATCGCCAACGAGACCGGCGCCGATGCCATCTCCCATGGTGCCACCGGCAAGGGTAACGACCAGGTGCGTTTCGAGCTGGGCGCCTACGCGCTGAAGCCGGGCGTGAAGGTGATTGCACCCTGGCGTGAGTGGGATCTGAACTCCCGCGAGAAGCTGCTGGCTTACTGCGACGAGCGCAACATTCCGGTGGAGAAGAAGAAGGGCAAGAGCCCGTACTCCATGGATGCCAACCTGCTGCACATCTCCTACGAAGGCATCAACCTGGAAGATCCCTGGGCGGAAGCCGAAGAGGATATGTGGCGCTGGAGTGTGTCTCCGGAAGCCGCTCCAGACAAGCCCACCTATGTGGAGCTGACCTACAAGAAGGGCGACATTGTCGCCGTCGATGGCCAGGCCATGAAGCCCCACGAGGTGCTGGAAACCCTGAACAAGCTGGCGGGTGCCAACGGCATCGGTCGTCTGGACATCGTCGAGAACCGCTACGTGGGCATGAAGTCCCGCGGCTGCTACGAAACCCCGGGCGGCACCATCATGCTGCGGGCGCACCGCGCCATCGAGTCCATCACTCTGGACCGCGAAGTGGCTCACCTGAAAGACAGTCTGATGCCCCGCTACGCCGAGGTAATCTATAACGGCTACTGGTGGTCCCCGGAGCGGGAGGCCCTGCAGGCGCTGATTGACCAGACCCAGGCCTACGTGAACGGTACGGTTCGTCTGAAGCTCTATAAGGGCAATGTGGATGTTGTCGGCCGGAAGTCTGAAGACTCCCTGTTTGACGAGAAGATTGCCACGTTCGAGGAAGACCAGGGTGCGTACGACCAGAAGGATGCGGAAGGCTTCATCAAGCTGAATGCCCTGCGGTTGCGTATTGCTGCGGGTAAAGGCCGTAAGCTCTAAATAATACCCTGAGCCTTTGAGCTCGGTGGAGTCGCCGGGCAGGTACCGCTTTTCAGGACACGCTACGAGCACATCCCTGTGCGCTTGACGTTGGCCATCCATGGCCAACGACAGTCCTGAAAAGCGCTGCCCGCCTCGCTTTTCAGGCCTCCGGGTTCGTCCCTGACTGACGAAACTCCCCCGGCGTTTTCCCCGTCACCGCTTTAAACTTCCTGTGAAACGACGTGGTTTCACTGTATCCCAGCCTCAGCGCAATATCCGGAATAGCCAGCTCGCTGTTGCGAAGATAGTCCTCGGCCATGGTTTGCCGCACCTCGTCCAGCAGTTTCTGATACGACACCCCCTCCTGGTTCAGCTTCCGTTGCAGCGTTCGGCTGGTCATGCCGAGGTCGTCCGCCACCATGTCCTGCCGGGTAATGCCGTGCATCAATTGCTGCTGGATGCTGTGGCGAACCCGGCTCGAGAGGTCGCTGTCGGTATCCAGAGCGGCCAGTTGGCTGAGGGCATGGGCTTCCAGGGTTTTGCGAAGCATGGGGTCCGGTTGGCGCAGGCGGGTTTCCAGCAGGGATTTCTTCAGCGTGATGCTGTCCTCGCCCGCCGAGAAGATCACCTGGCACCGCCAGCGTTCCCGGTAGGCCTGTTCCACCCCAGCGCCAGGTGAGGGTCGTTGGAGTCTCACGCAGCTTGGGGATGCCTCCTGGTTGTCGGCCAGCCAGCGGGCGTAGTTCACCCATGAAGCGAACACGTTGTCGACCAGGTGCGGGCGCACCACCGGATCGGTGTAGTTGCAGTTCCAGTTGAGCCGGATGTCCTCGCCCTTCATGGCCAGGCTGGTGGTACCCATGTCGCCTACCAGCTTCTCGAACGGAGCGATTCGTGCCACGGCCTCGCCCAGAGTGGCGCAGCTCATGGTGATGTAGCCCAAGACGCTGTAGGAGCCGGGCTGAACAAAATCTCCGGTTTCCAGGCCCAGGATCGGGTTGCGGGTCTGCTCACACAAACACCGGATAAACCGCTGGAACTGATCGCCGTTGATGCGCCCGTCGTCGGTGTCGAGGATGGTTGGGTTAAGGCCCACCGCTTCGAAAATCTGCCGGGTGTCGACGCCTGCCGATTCAGCGGCACGGACATACTGGCGGAGGGCGGCGACGGAGGCGGTTCCGAGGGATGTCATGGTTCGACTACTGCATTGGCGCTATTGGAATGGTTGTAACAGCAGTATAACGGATCTTGAGGCAGGTTAGGCGTGAGGAGAGTTCAAGCTATGGTGCCTGGCTAAGCGGTGGTGGTGTCGGGAAGGCTTTCCCAGAAATGTGGAGCGCCAAGGACGGCGCGACCAAGCCCTACAGGGATGTATTCACGGGCGTTTTCTGGGAAAGCCTTCCCGACACCGCCGCCGCGTAACTCCAATATAAGACGTAAAAGCCAGAAAATAAAAAGGCCAGCTAAAGAGCTGGCCCAAAAACAAGGAAAGAACGAAAGTGCCTGAAAAATTCGTTAATCCGGTGGACTTCATTCCCCATATGGCGGCGGAGGTACTACACGGCTCCTCCACCATGGGGGATACTGCTTGAATCCACGATGTCAGAATAAGCCCCTCGCTCACTCCTGTCTGTTTGTGATGTGTGTCCCAGTGTTACCGAGTGTGTCCCCAAGGCTGACACTGGTTGCTGGATTATGCCGTTGCGCCAATCTCCGGCACGACTTCCGTGAACCGCCGGGTATCGTAGGCGTCCACCAGCCCGTGAACCGCCGCCCGCTCCATGTCCTGGGTAGACGGAGTGCCCTTCTGGGCGTCGGCCTTGCAAAGCACCATGCCTGCTTCCACCGAAATATAGCCGGCGGTGGTCTTCAGGGCCTTGTGATTGATACCGTCGAACACCCGCCGGAAGGCGGTGGTGCTGCAGTGATCGCTGTTGGGAAAATAGGCGATGATCGCGAACTGGTTGTCGCCAACGCGGCACAGGGCATCGATGGGCCGGATCAGCGTGCTCAGCCGGCGGGCAATGCCGATGGCCAATTCGCTCATAACCGTGGGCGGATGCTTGCGCTTGAGTTCCTGCCAGTTGCGGATGCCGCACAGAACATAGGCCGTACAGCCACCCCGGGACTCCGCGTGACGCAGGGTCTTGTTCAGGCGCTCGCGGCCATAGCGGGTGTTACACAGGCCGGTTTCCAGATCGATGATATTGGTGGATTCCAGCTCCCGATTGTTCTCGATCAGCAGGGAATTGGCCCGCAGCAGGGTGTTCTGGCGGTCGGCCATGCGGTCCGCCGCAAAAATCCGGGGAATGAGCTGCTTGGTCATGTCGGACTTGTAGATGAAATCGTCCACACCCCGATCAAACGCTTCCGATAATGCCTCCACGCTCTCCCGTGCGGTCAGCAGGATCACATAGGTGTAGTGGTTGTCCTGTTCATCCTGCTGGCGCACCTGGTCGGTCAGCGCCAGGCCGTCCATCTCGGGCATCAGCCAGTCGGCAATCAGCACGCTCACCGGCCGCTGCTCGATCAGCTCCAGGGCCGCCGGGGCATTGTTGGCGATGCGTACGTCGCGATAACCGGCATTTCGCAGCGTGCGGCTTACCACCATACTGCTGAATTTCGCGTCGTCTACTACGAGGATGGGAAGGTCCAGGTTCGGCATTGTTATCGTCTTCTACCAGTCCGTTGTCAGGTGCGGGAGATCCCGGGGGTTGGTATCATCCCCAGCAAATTCCGGCAGTATACCTTCTTACCCAGTGGGAGAATAACGACCATGCCTTCTTTTGACATAGTTTCGGAAATTGATATGCACGAAGTCACCAACGCGGTGGACCAGGCCAAACGGGAGCTGGGTAACCGGTGGGATTTCAAGAATGTGGAAGCGGATATCGAGCTGGACGACAAGGGCATTACCATCAGCGCGGAGCAGGAATTTCAGCTGGAGCAGCTGATGGACATGCTGCGCATGGCGTTCGCCAAGCGGAACATCGATACCCGGGCGCTGGCCGAAAATGGCGATAGCAAGTCGGGCAAGCTGGTGAAACAGCACCTACAGCTCAAGCAGGGCATCGAGACCGACATGGCCAAGAAAATCGTCAAGATGATCAAGGACCAGAAGATGAAGGTTCAGGCCAGTATTCAGGGCGACAAGGTTCGCGTTACCGGCAAGAAGCGTGACGATCTTCAGGAGGCCATTGCCATGCTGCGCGAAGCCGAGCTGGATATCCCGCTGCAGTTCAACAACTTCCGCGACTGATCCGGAGGCCTGATCATTCTTACCGGCAACCGCCTGGCTTTGATCCGGGACACGCTGTACACCTACACCCGCTGGCAGGTCATTGCGCTCCTGTTCCTGGGGTTTTCCGCCGGCCTCCCGTTCCTGCTGGTGTTCTCCACCCTGAACGCACGGCTGGCGGATGTGGGTGTGGAGACGGCCACCATTGGTTTCTTCAGCTGGCTGGGCATTACCTATTCCATCAAGGTGTTCTGGGCGCCGGTGGTGGATCGGTTGCAGCTGCCGCTTCTGGACCGGCTGCTGGGCAAGCGCCGCAGCTGGATCCTGTTCGCCCAGATGGGAATTGCCACGGGTTTGTATCTGATGGCGCAAGTGGATGCCACCACGGCGCCAGAGATCATGGCCCTGTGTGGTCTGCTGGTGGCTTTTTCCTCCGCCACTCAGGATGTGGCCATTGACGCCTACCGCATCGAGATTGCCGAGGAGCGGTTGCAGGCGGCGCTGGCGGCCACCTACATCTTTGGTTATCGGCTTGCCCTGCTGGTAGCCGGAGCGGGCGCCCTGTATCTCGCAGAGTTCTGGTCCTGGCAGGTGTCCTACGAGGTCATGGCGGCCTTGGTGGGCGTGGGGGCGCTCACCGTGCTGGTGGTTCGCGAACCGGCGGTCAATCATTTCGCCGCCGCCCAGGACATCGCCCATAAAATCGAACAGGAAGCCGCGCGGCGCAGCCACCTGAATCCGCGCCTGGCCCGGCTGGTGGGCTGGTTTTATGCCGCCGTGGCGGGGCCTTTCCTGGATTTCTTCCGGCGCTATCGGGAACTGGCGCTGATCATCCTGTTGATGGTAGCGGTCTACCGGATTTCCGACATCGCCATGGGCGTGATGGCCAACCCCTTTTACCTGGATTTCATGGGCTTCAGCAAAACCCAGGTGGCGGATGTGACCAAGATTTTCGGCTTTTTCATGACCATCGCTGGCTCACTGATCGGCGGGGTGCTGGTGGTTCGTTATGGCGTGCGCCGCATTCTTCTGCTCGGGGCCGTTATGACGGCGGCCACCAACCTGTTTTTTGTGGGGCTGGCCCAGTACCCGCCCAATATCATGACCCTTGCCGCCGTGGTCAGCGCCGACAATCTCAGTGGTGGTATTGCCAACGTGGCCCTGATTGCCTGGCTCTCAAGCATGACGAGCGCCTCGTTCACCGCCACCCAGTACGCCCTGTTCAGCTCGCTGATGACCCTCCCGGGCAAGTTCATCGGAGGCTTCTCTGGCATCGTGGTGGCAGGGTTCGGTTATGCGGAATTCTTCCTGATTGCCGGACTTATGGGCGTGCCCGCCATTCTGCTGGCGGTGTTCATGATCCGACACGGTAATCGGCTGGATGCGCTGGCACCGAGAAAAAGAGAAGCGGAGCCCGATGGCGAATGGGAGCGCAGCTCGGTCTAGGCAGAAGGCGGAATAAGCGGAGCGTGATCCAAA
Organism: Marinobacter sp. E2; assembly: GCF_055755345.1. Classification (NCBI taxonomy): domain Bacteria; kingdom Pseudomonadati; phylum Pseudomonadota; class Gammaproteobacteria; order Pseudomonadales; family Marinobacteraceae; genus Marinobacter; species Marinobacter sp. E2. The sequence goes on along the minus strand of NZ_CM146911.1, from coordinate 2,560,217 downwards.
AGAAGACGAGGCGCCAGGAGATATGTCAGAGCCCACAAAAGATCAGAGAATCTGGCAAGTCGTTGCCGCCATTCCACGCGGCAGCGTCGCCAGCTATGGCCAGGTTGCCGCCATGGCCGGCCTGGGGCGCCAGGCCCGATACATAGGCCGAGCCTTGGGCAAGCTGCCGACCGGCCACAGCATCCCCTGGTTCCGGGTTATCCGCAGTAATGGCCAGATCGCATTTCCCGAAGGCTCCGAGGCTTACGAAACACAGGTGAACAGATTGAGGAGTGAAGGTGTTGAGGTCACCACCGGTCGCGTCTCCATGAGCCGATTCCAGTGGCAACCCTAGCGCAGGTTTTCAGCCGAAGGGGTTCTACAGCCGGAGAGCCCCGTCCACCTCAACTATCCGTCCGGAGAAGTAGTCGTTCTCAAAGATGAACGCCGCCGCCGAGGCAATTTCTTCGGGCTTGCCCATGCGCTTGAGCGGAATACCTGCGGTCATCTTCTCCAGGGCTTCCGGCTTCATGGAGGCCGTCATTTCAGTCTCGATGAAGCCCGGGGCGATGCCCGCACAGCGGATGCCATAGCGCGCGAGTTCCTTGGCCCACACAGGCACCAGGGCTGACACGCCAGCCTTGGCGGCGGAGTAGTTGCTCTGGCCCATGTTGCCCGCGCGGGAAATGGAGGCGATGTTGATGATCGCGCCCTGGTCACCATTCCTGATCATCTGGGTAGCTGCTTCCCGGCCACAGAGGAACACACCGGTGAGGTTGACGTCGATTACCGCCTGCCACTGGGACAGTTCCATCCGGCGCTCAATCTCGCCGTCTTTCACTTTCACCATCAGGCCATCGCGAAGGATACCGGCGTTGTTCACCAGGCCGTTCAGGTGGCCGAAGTCGTTGACGATGGCCTGGAAGGTTTTCTCAACGTCCTCTTCTTTGGCGACGTTGCAAACGTAGCTACGGGCCTCGACGCCGGCGGCCTTGCACGCGGCAACGGCTTCATCCAGCTTTTCCGGCACCAGGTCGATCAGCGCGACTTTCGCACCTTTGGCCGCGAGATATTCACCCATGGCACGGCCAAGGCCCTGGCCACCGCCGGTAATTGCAATCACGGAATCTTGAAGTTTCATGGTTTGCCCTAATCACTATTGTCAGGTGGTTTTAAGGTTGCTGTGCGTCCTTTTGCCTTGCACATTGGTGCGGAAGACCATGTGCGGGGCTTGGCTTATTGTTAAAACTGAAGGGCTGCGAGTATACCAGACCTTCCAAAACTCCAGTTCAGTCCCCGAGGTCCCGATGTCCGTGTTTCTGTTTCTATTCATCATCATGCCCATCGCCGAAATGGCGGTGTTGATCAAGGTAGGCGGCATGATTGGTGTGCTCAATACCGTCGGTCTCGTGCTGCTGACCGCCGTGATCGGCGCCTGGCTGTTGCGCCAGCAAGGCCTGGCAACACTGCTGAAAGCCAACCAGCGACTCAACAGCGGGGAATTGCCGGCCAGGGAGGTGGCTGAAGGGCTGATTCTGGCCGTAGGCGGCGCCTTGTTGCTCACGCCGGGCTTTATCACCGACACCGTTGGCTTCCTCTGTCTGATCCCGGGTAGCCGTCACTGGCTGGCCGCCCAGGCCCTGAAAAGGATGGTGGCTTCCGGGCAGAGTCGCAGCTTCTATTTCCGGGCCGGTGGAGGCGCGGATCCCTTTGGTCAGGACCCTTTCGGTGGTCGCGGAAACCCCTTCGGTCGGCAGCGGCCGTTTGATCGGGACAGTGACGGCAACATCATTGAAGGCGAGTACCGGGACGAGACCGAAACCGACCGGGATCGCATCGAAAAAAAGTGAAAAAATTTTCCTGCCGGGTGTTGAAAACCACCGGGCCAGCCCCAGATAAGTCCCACAAGTTCGCTGCGGGCCTGTAACCGCTGAAATCAGTTGGTTATCAAGCCGGGCAATTTGTCGGATTACGCGTTGCTAATCCGACCTACATCAACAATGTCATTGCCACATTAATCTGACTATTGGAGAAGCCGAGCAATGAAAATTCGTCCGCTACACGATCGTGTTGTCGTACGCCGTAAGGAAGAAGAAGAGAAAACTGCGGGTGGCATCGTGCTGCCGGGTAACGCCAAAGAGAAGCCTTCCCAGGGCGAAGTGATCGCCGTGGGTAATGGTCGCATCCTGGACAACGGCGAAACCCGCTCACTGGCGGTCAAGGTGGGTGACACCGTGGTCTTCGGTCAGTACGCCGGTAACACCGTCAAGATCGACGGCGAAGAGCTCCTTATCATGAGCGAGAGCGACATTTACGGCGTGCTCGAGTGATCGCCGAGGCGAATCGCACGAACTCTCATTAATCCGATTGGTTCAACGATTTCGGTTTAACGAACAGGAATAGAAGACATGGCAGCAAAAGACGTTAAATTCGGTGATAGTGCACGCAAGCGCATGGTCGCAGGCGTCAACATCCTGGCAGACGCGGTGAAAGTAACCCTCGGCCCGAAAGGCCGGAATGTGGTACTGGAGAAGTCCTTCGGCGCACCGACCATCACCAAAGACGGTGTGTCCGTGGCCAAGGAAATCGAACTGAAAGACAAGTTCGAGAACATGGGCGCCCAGATGGTGAAGGAAGTGGCTTCCCAGGCCAACGAGAGTGCCGGTGACGGCACCACTACGGCTACTGTACTGGCCCAGTCCATCGTTAACGAGGGCATCAAGGCCGTCACTGCCGGTATGAATCCCATGGACCTGAAGCGTGGCATCGACAAGGCCACTGCCGAGGCCGTGAAAGCCATCCGTGAAATGGCCAAGCCCTGTGACGACAGCAAGATGATTGCCCAGGTAGGCACCATCTCCGCCAACGGCGACCAGACCATCGGCAAGATCATCGCCGACGCCATGGAGAAAGTCGGCAAAGAAGGTGTAATCACCGTTGAGGAAGGCCGTGGCCTGGAAGACGAGCTCGACGTTGTTGAAGGTATGCAGTTCGACCGCGGCTACCTGAGCCCGTACTTCATCAACAATCAGGACAACATGTCCGCCGAGCTGGATGACCCGTACATCCTGCTGGTCGACAAGAAGATCTCCAACATCCGCGAACTGCTGCCGGTGCTGGAATCCGTTGCCAAGGCGGGCAAGCCGCTGCAGATCATTGCCGAGGACATCGAGGGCGAAGCCCTGGCGACTCTGGTTGTGAACAACATGCGTGGCATCGTGAAAGTCAACGCCGTCAAGGCGCCGGGCTTTGGTGACCGTCGCAAGGAGATGCTGCAGGACATCGCCATCCTGACCGGTGGTACCGTGATTTCCGAGGAAGTGGGTCTGACCCTGGAGAACACCACTCTGGACGACCTGGGCACCGCCAAGCGTGTGAACGTGACCAAGGAAAACACCACCATCATCGGCGGTGCCGGCGCGCAGGCAGACATCGAAGCCCGCGTTGAGCAGATCCGCAAGCAGATCGAAGACAGCACCTCCGACTACGACAAGGAGAAGCTGCAGGAGCGTGTGGCCAAGCTGGCTGGCGGTGTTGCCGTCATCAAGGTGGGCGCCGGTTCTGAAGTGGAAATGAAAGAGAAGAAGGCTCGCGTTGAAGACGCGCTGCACTCCACCCGCGCTGCCGTTGAAGAAGGCATCGTGGCGGGTGGTGGCGTTACCCTGATCCGCGCCATTGCGGCCCTGGACAAGGTGGATGCCATCAACGAAGAGCAGAAGGCAGGCGTCAACATTCTGCGCCGTGCCATGGAAGCGCCGCTGCGTCAGATCGTGTTCAACGCAGGCGGTGAGTCTTCCGTTGTGGTTGCCAAGGTGAAGGAAGGCGAAGGCTCCTTCGGCTTCAACGCTGCCACCGAGCAGTACGGCGACATGCTGGACATGGGTATCCTGGATCCTGCCAAGGTGACCCGTTCATCCCTGCAGGCGGCCGCTTCCGTGGCGTCTCTGATCATCACCACCGAGGCGATGGTTGCCGACGAGCCGGAAGACGAGAAAGCCGGCGGCGGCATGCCAGACATGGGTGGCATGGGCGGAATGGGAGGCATGGGCGGCATGATGTAATGCCGGCCAGACTCCAGGCAGCGCTTCATTCCTGAAGTGCTGCCCGGCCCACATCGAAAACCCCGCGTTGGTTCACGCTAACGCGGGGTTTTTGTTTTTTTGTCATGAACTTGCCTATGGGCTTTGCTAGACTCGGCTACCGGTCCATTATCTGTGCAACGCTGAATGAGTGACGCCCAACCCAAATCCTTTCTGCGCCCAGGCAAGCTGCTTGTGCTTCTGCTGCTGGGGCTGATTGTTTACTGTCTGGCACTCGCTGTTCTGGTCCCCGCCGGCTGGGTGTGGCATCACGCCTCGGGTTTTGTGACCCTACCGCAACAGGTTCAGGTTCGCCAGGTTGCCGGCACGCTTTGGGACGGCGAGGCGGGCGTGGTGGTTGCAGGGTTCCCGGTTCGCGTCGACTGGCGCCTGAACACGCCAAGGGCCACCGAGCTCGCGTTGCCAATCGATATTTCTGTGGCATCGTCACACTCTTCCCTGAACGGCAATGTTACGATCGGATGGCCGGCCAGCGCCCGGCTGGAGGCCAGCGGGCAGATCACGGTTGCCGAGTTCGAGGAGCTGATACGCCAGAGCGGTGGGGCCATGATTGAGGGAGAGGTTACGGTTGATCGATTACAGCTGGCCTGGGCAGATAACCGGCTGGTTGAGGCCGAGGGCATTGCCCGATGGCAGGGCGGGCTGGTGACCTGGCCCATGGGCGATCAACGCGGCCAGGCAGAGTTTCCACCCATGCAGGCCACGATGGACACAACCGAGGGCGGCGTTGCCCTCACGGTGTCTGCCCAGGGTGGCGAAGGCCCGGCGGCGGATGCGACCGTGTTGTGGAACGGAATGCTGGAGCTGCGGGTCTACAAACGCATGGTGGATCTTGCCGGGCAGCCCTGGCCAGATACCGCGCGCCCGGGAGACATTGTGTTCCGGGTTCGTCAGCCGCTGGTTCCCGGGCTGTGACCATGTTGCCGTTGAATGAACGGGTAAGCAGGAGATCGACCCCATGGCGTTACTGAGCACGCCGGCGCAAACCCGGGTATCGCGGGCGTTCGCCAACCTGCTGCTGTTGGCATTGGTGGTGTATCTTGCGGTGTTCATGGCCCGGATCAGCTGGCTGATTGCCTGGGATGACCGGCCTGTGCCGCAGGCGCCAGCTTCCGAGGGCCCTGGCTTGGCCGGAAGAAGCGCCGGGCAGAGCGCGTCGATGGCGGTCTATGATTTCTTCGGCCGTTCGGAGAGCCCCGGCCAGGTGGCCGAAGCGGTTCGACGCTCTGCACCGGAGACCCGCCTGCGTCTGCGCCTCGAGGGCGTTCTAGTGGGACAGCGTCCGGAAGACTCCGGTGCTATAGTTGCGGGAAGCAATGGTGAAACGGCGTATTACCGGGTCGGTGACCTGCTACCGGGCAACGCGGAGCTTGCGGAGGTTGAGCCGGGGCGGGTGCTCATTCGTCGGGGAGGACGCTACGAATCCCTGACCTTCGAGGAGCAGGAGTCCTCGGAACTGGTTGCAGAAGTGGCCACCGAGTCGGCAGAATCATCCCCGGATGCGTTCCTGGCCAATGCCAGGGAACAGATTGATAGCCAGGGTGTTGCCGCTCTCGCGCCGTTTGGCCTCAGCCCGGTGGACCAGAGCGGGGCGTCGGGGTACGTCTACGACGGCTCCAACCCCATGCTCAATGCCGTCAACCTGCAGGCCGGCGATGTGATTACCGCCATCAACGGCCAGAGGCTGGGGGATATCAGCCAGGACAAGTCGCTGCTGGAAAGCTGGCGGGGCCAGTCCCAGATTGACATAGAAATCGAGCGTGACGGATCCATCCTCACCATCAGTTATGCCATACCCGAGCAGTGGCGCTGACCGGGTTCATCGAAACAGGACGAAATCGCCAGATGTATAACCACAAGATCAATTTTCTGCGGGCGCTTGTCCTGCTGGTTCTGCTCCCGTTCATGTCCGTGGCCCATGGACAACAAGCCGAAACCTGGAGACTGAACCTGAAAGATGCCGACATTCGCGCTTTCGTAACCCAGGTGGCGGACATCACCGGCTACAGTTTTGTGGTGGATCCGCGGGTGAAGGGGAAGGTCACGGTGCTCTCCAGCGCGCCCATGAACAAGGATGAGATTTACGATCTGTTTCTGGCGGTTCTCAACGTGCACGGCTTCACGGCCATACCTGGTGAAGAAGTGATCAAGGTGGTCCAGCAGGTGGATGCCAAACAGTCCGCCGAGTCTCTGAACCGCTTTGAGGAAACGCCCTCCGAACAGCTGATCACCCGCGTGATCCAGATCGATAACGCCAACGCCCTGGAACTGGTGCCCATTCTGCGACCCCTGGTGGCCAAGTACGGTCACCTCGCCGGTGTGGCGGCGGCGAACGCACTCATCATCAGCGACCATTCGTCCAATATCCAGCGCATCGAGCAGATTGTCCGTGAGCTGGACAGCCCGTCGAAATACGAGGTGGAGGTGATCCAGCTGCAGGAAGCCTGGGTGGGGGACATGGTAACCCTGCTACAGGAGCTCGCCCCGGATGAACTGGGCCGCGGCGGCGGTGGCGAGAACGTTGCCCGTAAATACAGCGTGACCGCCGACGAGCGCAGCAATCGGCTGATTCTGCGGGGTGACGAGACCTTCCGTGACAAAATGCGCGGCCTTATCCGGCAGCTGGACCAGCCTTCGGCTACCGGTGGCACCACCAAGGTGCTGCGTCTCAAGCACGCCGATGCCAAGAATCTGACCGAAATCCTCAAGGGAGTCATGGGTGAGCTGGTGAAAGAGAGCGCCGGTTCCGGTGGCGCAGCCGGCGGTTCCAGGCCAGAGAGCAACTTTGCCGTGTTTGCCGATGAAGGCCTGAACGCCCTGGTGGTTCGGGGTGAGCCCTCCCTGATGCAGGAAGCGGAACAGATTGTTGCCGCCCTGGATGTGCGTCGGGCTCAGGTAATGATTGAAGCGGCCATTGTCGAGATCAGCGACGAACTGGGTCAGGATCTGGGCGTGCAGGTGGCGGTTGGCGACGAGTCCGGGGAATCAACCCCGGTGGCTGGTACCAACTTCGGCAATGTCGGGCGCAGCCTGGGTGAGGTGCTCAGCGCGATCCTCACCGAATCCGCCATTACGCCGGCCACCGGCGGTATCACCATTGGTGCGGGCCAGCGTGATGAGAACGGCATCAGTTGGGGCATCCTGCTGCAGGCGCTGTCTACCTCCTCGGCAGCCAACCTGTTATCTACGCCCAGCATTATCACGCTGGATAACCAGGAGTCCGAGATTACCGTGGGTCAGAACGTGCCGTTCCGGACCGGGCAGTACACCGCAACCGGCAACAACGCCACTAACCCCTTCACCACCATCGAGCGCCGGGACGTGGGCCTTACTCTCAAGGTAACACCGACCATCAGTGCCGACGGCCTGGTGCGCCTGGTGGTGGAGCAAACCACCGAAAGCGTGGCCGACAGCATCGAGAACGCCTCGGACATCGTCACCAACAAGCGTGAAATCAAGACCACGGTTCTGGCTGACGACGGCGAAACCATCGTTCTGGGCGGCCTGACGCGGGACGATTACCAGGTTAACAAGAGCAAGGTGCCGCTGCTGGGGGATATCCCCGTGCTCGGGCGCCTGTTCTCCTCCGAGTCGGAGCGTCGGGTGAAGCGGAACCTGCTGGTGTTCCTGCGCCCGAAGATTCTGCTGGGCAAGGAAGAGGCTGTTGCTGCCACATCAGACAAGTTCGACCAGCTGTGGGAAGTCAATCTGAACATCCGCGAAAAGCTTGGCATTCCCTCGTCTGAGGAGGGCAACCCGACGGCCGATACGCTGTTCGAAGAGGGCACCACCCGGGTTCAGTAACCCGGCCCCTCAAACCGACAGGGGCGGCATCGGACAGTCTATCTGGTCCGCCACCAGTCGCATCAGCTCATACTCCCGCGCGTCTACCCGGCCGTCCCGGGTTATGCAGTAGCCACAGGCATCAATCACCGCCGGCTTGAGTAGCGGTGACAGCCCGTTAAGGGCTGTGAGCGCCTCCCGAAGCTGACGCATGGTGACCTTCTCCAGGGTCGGCGCCTTGTCACTGCGGCCGTCCACAAAGCCCGCCATGGCCTCCTGGTACAAAACCTCTGCCTCGTCTTGGTTTTCGGTGCCCGCCCGTGCCAGCAGGCTGAGAACCCTCTGCAGCGCCGGAAGCACTGGCCGGTAGCTCTTGTAGCGAACGGGAACAACCCGCTCCGCCTCGTCGCCCAGATGCCGTGACAGGAAGCTGGTCAGGGCCAGTTCGAACAGGGTAACGCGGTTATCCGCGGCCACCAGTTTCTGGACGTTGGTGATCAGCAGTTCCCTTTCTTCCGGATCCAGCTTGCGCAGTGCCGGCATCGCCAGCTCAAGGGCAGGAAACCGCACGCCCTCACCGATGGTCTTGAGCGCAGGTAGCAACTTATCGAGCAGGTCGGGCTGGCTTCCAAGCACCGGATGGTCAGGCAGGAGGCCCAGCCGTTCGGTTTGCTGTTGGCGAGGCAGTTCGCTGATCAGCAGCCCGTAGCACAGCTGAATGGCGCCTGCCCGGGTGTACAGAAGATTCCGGAAGGTGGCCGGAAGCCGCTCCAGGAACTGCAGGGCGAAATCTTCACTGCGCCGATTGACCGTGCCCACCTGGTCGGAGAATTTACGTGTGTTGGTGGGCGGCGAAAGACTGGATGCCAGGGGCGAGGTGGAAGCCCTGGGCTGCCCGCCCGCGAATGCCGCCGCCCCGGCTGAAGGCGCAGGGCCGGAATAGAGACGGTTGCCTGGTTCGGTGTCACGAAGCCGGCTCCGGAGCCTGGCGAGCATACCTGGTTGGATTGCATTGATCCGCTCTTCAACCGGGGGATGTGAGGCCAGAAGGGAAGTGAACTTCATCCGGGCGCTCTCGCCAAAGCACATGTGGTTCATGTCGCTGGCGTGACTGGTGGTGTCCAGGAAGCCACCCTTGAGGCCGATCTTGAACAGGGCGCCGGCAATGCCTTCCGGATTCCGGGTAAACTGGACCGACGAGGCATCGGCCAGCATTTCCCGTTGCCGTGAAACCGCAGCCTGGATCAGCCGGCCAAAGAACACACCTACGTAACCGATTACAAACAGGGCCACGCCGATGATGCCCATGGCTGCCTGGGCCCGCCCGTCCCTTGATCGACCCACCCGGTGGCCCCGATAGAAGGAGGCCCGCAACAGGAAACCGCCGATCTGCCCGATCATCAGGATTCCCGCCAGCAACGCAATCAGCCTTACGTTTAGGCGCATGTCGCCGTTCAGGATGTGGCTGAATTCATGGGCCACAACGCCCTGCAGCTCGTCTCTGGTGAGCTGGGTAACCGCTCCGTGAGTCACCACCATCACCGCCTCGCCCGGTGTGTAGCCGGCAACAAAGGCGTTGACGCCGGTTTCCTGGTCCATCACGTAGAGCTCGGGAACCGGCACGCCACTGGCGATGGACATTTCCTCGACAATGTTGCGCAGCTTGCGCTCGTCGGCGTCACGGGTATCCGGATCGATGGGGCGTGCGCCCACCATTTTGGCAACCCGGCTACCGCCGCCGGCCAGGTCAACCCAGCGCAGCAACGAGCCGAGCACGATAAGGCCAACCACGGTTGCGGCCGTCAGCAGCCCGTGGCTCGACAGCAGCCAGTTGTGAAAGGCGAGCCCGGAGCTTTCACTACGGGTCACCAGGTAGCCCACCAGGCAAACAGCCAGGGTAATCAGCGCAACGGCGGTCAGGAACAGAAACACCAGCAGGCTGGTGTTGCGCCGGGCGTGGGCCTGGCGCTGGAAAAAACCGGGATGAGCCATGGGTGAGGGCCTCAGAAGGCCACTTTGGGTGCCTGGCGGGCCTCGGGGGATTCCAGTTCAAGCTGGGAGGTTTCCTTGAACGCAAACATGCCCGCCACGATGTTGTTGGGAAACTGCTCCCGGAAGGTGTTGTAGCTCATCACACCATCGTTGTAGGCCTGGCGGGCGAAGGCCACGCGGTTCTCCGTGCTGGAAAGCTCTTCCATCAGCTGTTGGATGGTCTCGTTGGCCTTCAGGTCCGGGTAGTTCTCTGCCACCGCATAGAAGTTGGCCAGGGCCTTGGTCAGCAGGTTCTCGGCGCTGCCCAGGCGCTGGATCTTGGTGCCATCGCCGGGGTCCCGGGCGGCGTCTTTCTGGGCGCTTACCGCATTGTTGCGGGCTTCCATGACCTGGGTGAGGGTGGACTTCTCATGGCTCAGGTACGCTTTGGCGGCCTCTACCAGATTGGGGATGAGATCGTGACGGCGCTGCAGTTGCACGTCAATTTGCGCAAAGCCGTTCTTGAATTGATTTCTCAGTGAAACCAGGCGGTTGTAGATAAACACGAGGTAGAAGACAACGACGGCAATAACAATCAGGCCAATGACGGTGGTACCCATTGCGGCTCCTCAGAGAGATGAATCAGGCGTTATTTTCCACAATCTGCTCGTGGAAACCCTTAACGAAGGTCTCAAAATCGCGGGGCGATAGCGGCTTGCTGAAATAGTAGCCCTGAGCCAGCTTGCAGCCTCGCTGGCTCAGGTAGTATTCCTGCTCGGCGGTTTCCACCCCTTCGGCGACCACGGACAGGTTGAGGCTTTTGCCCAGGTCGATGATGGTGTTGGCAATTCGGGTGTCTTCTTCATTCACCAGCAGGTCGCGGATGAACTGCTTGTCGATTTTCAGGTGCTGGACCGGCATTTGCTTCAGGTAGGTCAGTGAGGAGTAGCCTGTACCAAAATCGTCGACCGCAATGCTGATGCCGGCCTGGTGCAGCCGGTGTAGTTTGGCGACAGCATCGGAGAGGTTGGTCATGAAACTGGTTTCGGTCACTTCCAGTTCGAGCCGGCCCGCCGGGATGTTGTGTCGTCGGAGTGTGTCCAGGACGTCTTCCACAATCGTATTCTGGCGCAGCTGAACCGCCGACAGGTTCACGGCGATGCGCAGCGGTGCGCCGTCTGAGGCCCAGCGCGCGGCCTGCCAGCACGCCTGATCGAGCACCCATTGCCCGATTTCGACAATCGAGCCGTTGGCCTCCGCCACAGGTATGAACAGGTCGGGCGGCACCAGGCCCCGGATCGGATGCTCCCAGCGAAGCAGTGCCTCGGCGCCGATCACCCGCTTGCTCTCTAGGTTGATCTGGGGCTGATAAACCAGATGGAACTGGTGGTTGGCCAGGGCCTTGGCGAGATCCTTCTCGAGCTGTTTCCGGTCGCGGATTTCCTGGTCGATACTGGCGACGTAGAACTGGAAATGGTTCTGCCCGTTCTGTTTGGCCAGAGTCATGGTCTGTTCGGCACACTGCAGGAGTCGATCGGCCTGTCCGGTATCCGAGGGGTAAAGTGCGACGCCCATGGTAGCCGTCATGGCGATGCTCTGGTCTTCCACCAGCATGGGTTCGCTGATGCAGGCCAGAATCCGATCGGCGGTGTCGGCCGCCTGGAAGCCGTCACGGAGGCCTTTCTCCACAATGACAAACTGGTCGCTACCGAGCCGGGCAATGGTGAAGCGGGCGTTGTCGAGCTTGCTGGTGAGCCGGTCCGCGATGGTCTGGAGGATAAGATCCCCCGACCGGAAACCGCACTGTTCGTTAATGGACTTGAAATCATCGATGCCACAGACAATCAGCGATAACTGAACGCCACGCTTGTTGGCCTCCTCGATATCCCTAACCAGCAGCTCCATGAACGTGTCCCGGCTGGGCAGTCCGGTGAGCTGGTCGTAACGGGACAACCGGCTCACCCGGTCTTCGGCTTCCTGGTGACGTTTCTGGCTGTCGCCAATGGCAACCAGCAGGTTGTTGGTGGCGTTGACCCACAGGCCCAGCTCGTCACTCTGATGCCCGGAGGGCGTGGTCACCAGTCGGTCGTCCGGATGCGCCGGGTCCACCTGTTTGACCGAGGCAACGATTCGTAGCAGCGGCCGGGTCAGCAGGAGGTGGAACACGTAGAACAGCACCATACCCAGTATCAGGGCGGTGGCGATGCCGGAGGCGAAGGTCACCGCTGCCCGGTCCAGCCAGGTGTTGGCGGCCGGTGCGGTATCGTAGTGGACATCGAGGTAGCCGTAGACCATGTCCGGATTGGCCTCGCGGGACAAAGGCTCGCGAAACTGGCGTTCGTCCTCGAAAATCGGGTCGGTCAGTGGACGAAAGGCCGCCTCCAGCAGAGGGCGGCTCCGCTCACCCAGGGGTGTGCCGTCCGGGTGGACGATACGGGCCATATGCACGGACTGTTTGGCGAAGAGACCGTCCACCACCTGCTGGGCAAGATCCGAATCAATGCTGAACACCGCCTGGGTTGCAGCATCCTTGATCATCGCGATGGTCTGGCGGGCATCGTTATCGAGTACGGCGGACACACGCCTGGCGTCCAGCACAACCTGTACGGTGCTGACGACAATACCGCTGATCAGGGCCACGGCAAGAATCCAGCGCAGTATCCGTGAGCCCAGCCGATGTTCTACCTCAAAGGAATTCTGCATTCAGTACTGTCTTTAATCCGGTTCCGTCAGGACGATCGTTTCACAAACGGCAATGTGAAAAAAATCGGACAATGGGCGACCCCCTTGAGGCCGGCCTGTAGATTACCCGTCAGTATGGTTCAGTATGGCCATATCTTCATGGAGTATCGGCGATTTTTTTGAATTATTCAGAGAGCAGTTGTATCGATTTGTAATTGTGTCGGAAAGGTAGACACAAAAACGCCCGCGCGAGGCGGGCGTTCCTGTCTTGGCCCCTGGGGGCCGCTAGCTCGAGTCCGGACCGGATCAGGCCAGGTTTTCGTTTACGAAATCCCAGTTCACCAGGTTCCAGAATGCCTCGAGGTAGTTCGGGCGGGAGTTCCGGTAGTCGATGTAGTAGGCGTGTTCCCAGACATCGACGGTCAGTACCGGCTTGTCGGCGCCGGTGAGCGGGGTTTCCGCGTTGCTGGTGTTCACGATGGCAACACTGCCGTCTGCTTTCTTGACCAGCCAGGTCCAGCCAGAACCGAAGTTGTTGGCGGCCTTGTCGTTGAATTCTTTCTTGAAGTCCTCGAAAGAACCAAAGGCTTTCTCGATGGCTTCCTTGGCGGCGCCGGTGGGCTCACCACCACCGTTCGGGCTCAGGCAGTGCCAGTAGAAGGTGTGGTTCCAGACCTGAGCTGCATTGTTGAACAGCGGGCCGCTGGCGCTCTTGATGATGTCCTCGAGGGACTTGTTGGCATTGTCAGTGCCTTCGATCAGGCCATTGAGCTTGGTTACGTAAGTGTTGTGGTGCTTGCCGTAATGGTACTCAAGCGTTTCCTGAGAGATGTGCGGTTCCAGTGCGTTCTTTTCATACGGCAGTGCGGGAAGTTCAAATGCCATGAGGTCGTTCTCCCTGTCTCTCTGTTTGTGTTTACGTTCACCACCCCAATATAGGGGCGGTTTGATCGATATCAACCCTTTGCTGTCAAAGAGCTTTTGAACTCGGGGCAGCCTGGCAGGAACTGGGCGCAGGTCTTTACGCGCCAAACCAGTTCCTCGTAACTGTCGGCCAGGATATTCACATGGCCCAGCTTCCGGCCCGGGCGCTCTCCCTTGTTATAGAGATGCACGTGGGCATAGGGCAGTTCGAGGATGCGCTCGATGTCGCCATGCTCGCCGATGATATTGATCATGCAGCTCACGCCCCGGGGGGCAACATTGCCCAGTGGGTGCCCGCTCACGGCCCGGATGTGATTCTCGAACTGGCTGGTCATGGCGCCTTCGATGGTCCAGTGCCCAGAGTTGTGCACCCTGGGGGCCATTTCGTTGGCAACGAGGCCATTAGCAGTCTCGAAAAGTTCGAGGGTTAATACGCCAACGTAGTCCAATTCGTTCAACAGCGCCTTGATGTACCGCTCGGCGTCTTCCTGTACGTGCTTTTCCAGCTTTGGAGCCGGAGCGATGGAGTAGCGCAGAATGCCCTCATGGTGGGTATTCTCGGCCATCGGATAGAACGCCAGGTCCCCGTCTTCCGCACGCACTGCGATCATCGACACTTCCCGGTGAAAGTCCACGAACTTCTCGACAATCAGCCGTGGATGACCGATGGACGCCCAGGCCGCCTCGGCTTCTTCCGGGCTTCTGAGCACCGCCTGGCCCTTGCCGTCGTAACCCTCGGTGTTGGACTTGGCAACCACCGGGCAGCCCAGGGCTTCGGCGGCTGCTTTCAGAGAAGCCGCGCTGTCGGCGATTTTCCACTCGGGTGTCGGGATCCCGAGCTGCCCGAACAGGGTTTTCTCGGCTTCCCGGTTCTGGCAGACCTGCAGGGCCCTGGGGCAGGGGTGCACCGGCTTCTGGCTGGCGATCTGCTCAGCAACGTCCACCGGCAGGTGTTCGAACTCGTAGGTCACGCGGTCCACGCGGGAAAGGAAGTCATCGAGGTATTCGCCTTCGCGGTCGATGATGACTTCGCCCAAGCCTGCGCTTGGGCTGCCAGACATGTCATAGAAGACAAAGGTCTTGGCCAGTGGATACCCGGCCAGCGCCAGCATCCTCCCGAGTTGTCCGGCGCCCAGTACACCAATTCTCATTTGAGCTCTCCTGCCGTTTCTTGCACCGAGGTTAATATTACGGATCCTGAGGGTCGGGGTTGTCCAGTATGGTTTGCGTCTGGGTTGAACGGAATTCTTCCACGGCGTTGCGAATGCTCTCATCGAAGGTGCCGAGGATCTGGGCAGCCAGCAAGCCTGCATTGGTGGCACCGGCTTTGCCAATGGCCAGGGTGCCTACGGCAATGCCACCGGGCATCTGGACGATAGAGAGCAGGGAATCCAGGCCGTTCAGTGTCTTGGACTGTACCGGCACACCCAGTACCGGCAGGGCGGTCTGGGAGGCAACCATGCCCGGCAAATGGGCCGCGCCGCCGGCACCGGCGATAATGACTTTCAGGCCGCGGTCGGCGGCGGTTTTGGCGTAGTCGAACAGGAGGTCCGGGGTGCGATGGGCGGAGACGACTTTGGTTTCGTAGGGCACGCCGAGTTTCTCTAGCATGGCGGCAGCGTGTTCCATGGTGGGCCAGTCGGATTTGGAGCCCATGATGAGTCCTACAAGCGGCTGCATGTGCAACATCCTGTGATAATTGGAAAGCCGGCCATTGTATGTTTTGCCTACCTACCATGCAACAAAGCCCGGTGCTTGGCGCCGTTGGGAAGGCTTTTCCGGAAAACGCTACGAGCACCCCTCCGGGGTCCAGCCAGCAATCACAGATTGCCGTCGTTCGCCTGTCGCATGAAGCTTCGCTTCATCAGCGCTCCGTCTCACCCATGTGCGCTTGGCTGAAGCCATCCATGGCTTCAGACATTTCCGGAAAAGCCTTCCCAACGACGCCCCGAGCTGAGGTGCAAGACGCCAGGGGACTCCCAACATTTTTACCCGTGCCTAAGTACAGGTATTATCAGACCCTATCGCTGTAACCGTCCATAGTCAGGAGCTGTAATGGAACCCATCCGTCCAGATGATGATGAACTGAGGGCCGAACGACCGATCGGCAGTGCCGAGCCAAAGAAAACGGCGGAAAGGAAGCCCGGGTCTTCAGGTAGCAAGGCGTCGGCGGGCGGCAAGGCGGAGCCGCCGGCGGGCGGAGCGCCGTCCGGTGGACGGAAGGGGGGCAACGGAGGTGGCGGACGCGGGAGCTCTGCGCTGCTGTGGGTGTTGCTGGTTGTGGTGGCAGCGGCTGCTGGTGCCGGCTGGTACACCCAGGAGCAGCGGGTTCAGGCGTTGGAGAGTCAGCTTGAGGAAGCGGACTATTGGGCGCGGCAGAGCAAGCTGGCGTTGGCACGGTTTGAAGGTGAGCTGTCGGAAACCGGCGAGAATCTGCAGGAGCGGGGTGAGTCGCTGGAGGACAAGATTGCGGCTCAGGAGAAGCGGCTGGATACCGCGGACAGCGAGATCCGCAAGCTGTGGGCGGTGGCCAATGAGCGCAACAAGAAGCGCCTGGACGAGCACCAGGAGCGGCTGGCCGCGCTGGACTCGGGTCTGGCAGAGAATGACAAGGCCATTGGTGCGGTTGAAGCATCGGTTGAGCAGGCTCGTCAGTCGTTGTCCTCCGACATTGCTGCCCTGAAAAACCAGACTGAAACCTCGGTGGCGGCGTTGCAGGACGCGAACCGGCAGGCAACGGAGCAATTGACCCGTCTCAGCCAGCAGCTGGCGGATGTGGATCAGGTGATCGAGAACCGGATTCGGCGTTTCGAGCAGGAGCAGAAGCTGGGCATCAGCGGGCTTGAGGGCCGTGTGGCCGCCCTGGAGCGGGAAACCGATCAGCTCGCCGGGGATAGTCGGGTGCAGGCCCTCAGCAATGAGCTGGCAAACCTGAAGCGCACGGTGGACTCTATTGATGCCTCTCGGTCGCAGCTCACCTCGCGGCTGGTGCGGCTTTCGGAAGAAGTGAATCAGCTTCGGACCCAGGTCAGCGGACAATAAACGCTGGCCTGAACGGGCGGTATCCCGGGTTTTGTAACGGTTTGTAGCCAGCCCTTGCGGTAGCTCTCATTTCTGCCGTTTGCCAGTTGTTATGATCGGGCAACTCGCAATCAGGATGAAGAGTTGCCAACCATGAAAACCCGAGTGCCTTCCGTTCCCGCTTTTCTCCGGCCGCTGGCTGCGGCGCTGCTGTTGCTGGCCTTGTCCGGCTGTACGGTGTACCAGTCTATTGGCAAGAGTGTCGGTTCGTTCCTGCATCCGGTGTCCGGGCACGATTTCGTTCACATCGATAACGACAGCTGGGACCGTCGAAACGCGCTGCTGTATTTCTATCGCACTCACTCCCAGTGGGCGGCCGACGAGATCGAGGCGCCCAGCGTTTACATAGACGACACCCATTACTTCAATATACGTAATGACAGTTTCACCTGGCTGGAAGTCAGCCCAGGGGAGAGACACATTGCCATGCGCAGGCCGCTGCTGGGTCTCGAGGGGCTCAATTCGTTCAGTCTGAGCCTTATTGCAGACGCCACGCTCAAGGTTGAGCCAGGCAAGATCTATTACCTGCGGTATAACGAGCTGACAGAGCCCGACCAGCGGCATCCGCAGCTGGATCCGGACCATCCGCTGGCCCAGGGAGATCTGCAACTGGTGACGCGTGACTATGCCATGCAGGCCGATGAGCTTGTGTCTACCCGTTTTCTGAACAGTGACCTGTTGGCGCCAAACCATGCGGCGACCTCGATCGTGGAAGTAACGGAAGACGTCGACTATGAGCGCAAGCGGGTATTGCTCGAGGAAGAGCGCGAACTGGAGCTCGAGCGCTTGAAGGCCGAGGGCAAGTATGAATCCGCGTCCTGGTTCTGGCCCTTCGGTGGCGGCCCGACCGTTCCGCTGGAAACAGACCGGAAAATCGAGAAACTCGAGCGCGAGTACGCCGAGCTTGAACGTGAGCGGGAGCGTCGCGAGGAGGCGGAGTCCGGCGGTGGCTGGTGGATTTTCTGACGGCTGGCTACACTGTTGGCAGGTATACCGCTTGGAATTGAAACCCCATGTCGCTCAAGGATTCTCTCAGACTTCGTTTTGAAAAACTGACGGATGATGTTGTGCCTCAGCTCCTCGAGGGCTGGGGCGATCTGCAGAAACGTCTGGATGCGCTGAATTGTTCCCTGGCCGAGCGGTCCGTTCCTCAAGACCGTCGGGCCCGGGTGAGTGAGCTGTCGCTGCAGGAAAAGGCCCAACGGGCCGGGCAGCGCAAGCCGGCGCTCCGTAGCGTAAAATCCGTGCCGGACAGTGCCGCTGGCAAAAAGGGAAATTGAACGAAAACTGTCCGTTTTTTAAAGGCTTGCAGGTTTTTTCAGAAAATTCCGGGAAAATATTTGACACCGTCAGCCAAATGCTTAAAATGCGCCTCTCACTTGGTTGAGACAGCTGCGCTGACAACCGGGTGACAGGCTTCAGATGTTCGGCAAAGCGTTACGCCAGCCGTAAAAGCTTTGGGAACGAAGCCAGAAAGTGGGTGGTTAGCTCAGCTGGGAGAGCATCGCCCTTACAAGGCGAGGGTCACTGGTTCGATCCCAGTACCACCCACCACTTTCAAGCGCATTACCGGATCACCCCATCCGGTTTCAGGTTCAGGCCCACGGGCCCGAATTGATGCGGAGCGGTAGTTCAGTTGGTTAGAATACCGGCCTGTCACGCCGGGGGTCGCGGGTTCGAGTCCCGTCCGCTCCGCCATTTTTCCCGGGTGGTTAGCTCAGCTGGGAGAGCATCGCCCTTACAAGGCGAGGGTCACTGGTTCGATCCCAGTACCACCCACCATATTCCAAAAAGGGCCGATCCGAGAGGATTGGCCCTTTTTTTGTGCTTGTGTTTTGTGCTCGAGGAGCCGGATCAGCCAAAGGCATGATCCGACGCCCAGTCCCGTAGGTCGGATTAGCCGAAGGCGTAATCCGACACCACGATCCAGGTGTAACGTTACTTGCCGATCAGAGACTGCCCACACACCCGCACAACATTACCGTTCACCCCGCCGGACGCAGGGCTGCAATACCAGGCAATTGCCTCTGCCACGTCCACGGGCAGTCCGCCCTGAGACAGGCTGTTCATCCTTCGGCCAGCTTCTCGGATGGTCAGCGGCATGGCGGCGGTCATCTGGGTTTCGATGAAGCCTGGAGCAATGGCATTGATGGTCACGCCATTCTTGACCTGCCGGGCCATTGCCTCGACATAGCCGATCACGCCGCTCTTGGCCGTTGAATAGTTGGTCTGGCCAAAGTTACCGGCAATGCCGCTGATGGACGAGATGCAGACAATCCGGCCGTTGGCTCTCAGGAGTTCCCGCTTGGCCAGTTCCTCGTCGATCAGTTCTTCGGCTGAAAGGTTCACGGCAATGGTCATGTCCCAGAAATGTTCCGGCATGTTGCCGAGGGTTTTGTCCCGGGTGATGCCGGCATTATGGATAACCAGATCCACTCCGCCGAAATGCTCTTCAACAAAGTCTGCGATCAGCTTCGGCGCCTTGTCATCGGTGATGTCGCACGCCAGGGCCTTGCCCTTGATGGCGCTTGTGACTTTTTCAAGCTCTTCCAGCGCTGGCGGGATGTCGAGGCCGATTACGGTGGCGCCGTCCCGGGCCAGGGTCTGGGCGATGGCGGCGCCAATGCCCCGTGAGGCGCCTGTGACCAACGCAACCTTTCCGCTCAGGGGCGCCACCGGGTTGGTTGCCGACGCCGGCTCGCTTTTGCTGACACGGACCACCTGTCCGGAGACATAGGCCGAGCGGGCCGAGAGGAAAAAGCGGACGCTGGAGTCCAGCTGCTTTTCCGCGCCTGGTGCCATCCATAGAAGGTTGGCGGTGGCGCCTTTCTTGCCGATTTCTTTGCCAACGCTGCGCACGAAGCCTTCCAGTGCCTGCTGGGCGGCTGCCTGTGGTGCCTTTCGGCAGCTGGCCGGGTTCTGCCCAACCACCAGCACGCGCGCGTTTTTGCCCAGCTTTTTGATGGTGGGATGGAAGAAGTCGTACAGTGCCCGAAGCTCCTCCGGGTTACGGATGCCGGTGGCATCGAAAACCAGGGCGCTGAATTTTTGTGATACCTCGGAGGCGAGATCCATTGGCTGGGCCTTGTTGCCGGCCTTGGCGGAGTCGTTCAGGCGGTCGCTGCCGTTGGCGTGGTGAAGTGTTGCCGCGCTTGCGCCGAGCGTGGCGCCCAGTGCTGCAATGGCCTTGCCGCCGTTGGCGGCACCGATCAGCACGTCGCCCTCGATAAACGGTTGGTCGGTGCGCTTGAGTCGTTTCAGGGGCACCGGGGCGGGCAGGCCCAGGGACTGGGCTGCGGTCTTGCCTACGGGGGTGTTGACTATCCTCAGGTAGAGATCAGACATTGCGGTTCCTTGTGGTTGCAGTCGAGTGACGGATTACGAATCGTCCTACAGGTTAAAGAATCGGCCAGTTTTTGGATTGACTCAATGCCTGTAGGGTGTTGTCAGGGGTGCCAATGAGGCGTTGGGCGTTCACGCTAGACTGTTGCGAATAGAATTTTCACCCGGGTGTGGGAATCATTGGGAGTTCACTTCCCAAAACACGCCCGTGAATACATCCATGTAGGGCTCGGTCGCGCCATCCTTGGCGCTCCACGGTTTTGGGAAGTGAACTCCCAATGATCCCTCGAGCATCACGGTTATCTCCAAGAGGAATGGATTGATTATGGCAGAAGCATCAAAGACTCCGCGAAAGAAGACCAGTTCATCGAAGAAAGCCTCGGCCGCGCCGGCCGGCGTTCGTCGGGTGGCGGTTATTGGGGGCAACCGCATTCCGTTTGCCCGCTCCAATACCGCTTACAGCAAGATCAGCAACCAGGAGATGCTGACCTCAGCGCTGCGTGGGCTGGTGGACCGATATGGTTTGGAGGGGCAGCGCCTGGGTGAGGTGGCCGCAGGTGCGGTGATCAAGCATTCGCGGGATTTCAATCTTACCCGTGAGGCGGTGATGAGCTGCGGTCTGGCGCCGGAGACGCCGGCTTATGATGTTCAGCAGGCCTGCGGAACGGGGCTTGAGGCGGCTATTCTGGTGGCCAACAAGATTGCCCTGGGGCAGATCGAGTGTGGTATTGCCGGTGGCACCGACACCACCTCAGATGCGCCCATCGGCGTGGGTGAGGGGTTGCGGGAGATTCTGCTGGATCTGAATCGCGCGAAGACTGCTGGCGAGCGACTGAAAATTCTGGCGCGGTTCCGGCCGGCGCATCTGAAACCTGAGATTCCGCAGAACGGCGAACCTCGCACCGGGATGTCCATGGGTGAGCACGCCCAGGTTACGGCGAAGGAGTGGGCCATTCCCCGGGAGGATCAGGACAAGCTGGCGTGGGCGAGTCATCAGAAGCTGGCGAAAGCCTATGAGGAAGGCTTCTTTGCCGATCTGATGACGCCGCTGGCGGGGCTGGAGAAGGACAATGTGCTGCGTCCGGATACCACCCTCGAGAAGCTGGCGACGCTCAAGCCAGTGTTCGACCGGGAGAATGGCACCATGACTGCCGCCAACAGCACCGCGCTGACCGATGGCGCTTCCTGCGTGCTGCTGGCCAGCGAGGAATGGGCCAAGGCGCAAAACCTTGAGGTGAAGGCCTGGCTGACCTTCTCCGAGGTGGCCGCGGTGGATTTTGTCGACAAGAAAGAAGGCTTGCTGATGGCGCCCACCTACGCTGTGCCCCGGATGCTGGAAAAGGCCGGCCTGACTCTGCAGGATTTCGATTTCTATGAAATTCACGAGGCCTTTGCCGCCCAGGTGCTCTGTACCCTGAAAGCCTGGGAGGATCCGGCTTTCTGTAAGGAGCGGCTGGGGCTGGATAAGCCGCTTGGCAGCATCGACCGGGACAAGCTGAATGTGAAAGGCAGCAGCCTGGCTACGGGACACCCGTTTGCTGCTACCGGCGCGCGTATCGTGGCCACCCTCGCCAAATTGCTGGAGGAGAAAGGCAGCGGTCGCGGCCTGATTTCCATCTGCGCTGCCGGCGGCCAGGGGGTAACGGCGATTCTCGAGCGATAAGTTTCCGGCCAGGCTGAGGTTTCCTTTGACAGGGGCGACCTCACCCCTTATCATGCGCGCCACGTTGATCGGGGGCTTCCCCGAGAAACAACCAGTTTGATGCGGGGTGGAGCAGTCTGGTAGCTCGTCGGGCTCATAACCCGAAGGTCGTTGGTTCGAATCCAGCCCCCGCTACCATCTTTTGAATAAAGCCCGCTTATGCGGGCTTTATTGTTTCTAGCGGGCACTGTTGTTTCTCAATACCCCTCCGGTTTAACAAATCCTGCCAGTCCCGCCTCTTCGAGCAGTCCGGCAAACCCAATGGTTGTCAGATCCATTCCCGGCGCGCCGATAACCTGCACGTTGTAGGGCAGCCCGTTTTTTGCCCGTCCAAGGGGCACCGAGGTAGCCGGCAGGCCGAGCAGGGTGGCCAGGGCGATCCAGCAGAACTGGTCCAGGTAGGCCCTCGGTTTGCCCGCCACGGTAATTCGTCGTTTGAACACCGGGTTCGAATGGTCGTGGCGGATGGCCGTGGTCGGTGTAACCGGCGTCAGCAGGACATCCACTTCCTGAAACAGGGATTCGATCTGGGCGCGCATTTTCTCGCGCATTTCACTCCACGCCATCCATTGGTGAACCGGCTGGTTCACGCCCCGGCCGTATTCTCCGATGCAGGCTGTGGCGGGGCCCAGGAACTTGAGCCAGGGTTCGAGCCGGGCAATCCATTTCATCTGTCGACGCTGGGACGGCTTGAGCGAGGTGCTGAGCAGACTGCCCAGCAAATTGAAATACGCCGGCAGGATGTGCTCCAGAGCCAGCAAAGGGTGCCGGGCCTCGGTTACCAGGGCGCCGCGGTCGGCAAGGGCGGTACCCAGATGACGGTAGGCCTCTGTCAGTTCCGGTTCCACCGGGCACAGCGGATCCTCAAGCCACAACCCCACCCGGGCCTGATCCAGGCTGGTTACCGACGCGGGCGCAAGCTTGAGGGCCCAGCTGCGCTGCTGGTCCGCCCGGGGGCCCGCAATCACCTTGAGCAACAGTTCCAGATCCCGGGCGTTGCGGGCCATGGGGCCGCCTTCTGCCAGGTCGGGCTGGGACTGGGTGCCGGGTGGTCCGGGGATATGGCCGCGAAAAGACACCAGCGAGCGGGAGGGTTTGTGGCCGAACACGCCACAGAAATGGGCAGGGGTCCGAATGGAACCGGCCAGGTCGCTGCCTACTTCCAGCGGTGTCATGCCCGCGGCCAGCGCAGCGGCGGCGCCGCCCGAGGAGCCACCGGGCGTATGGGCCGGATTATGGGGGTTGTTGGTGACCCCGAAGAGTTTGTTGTAACTCTGCAGGTCGGTGGCATAGATGGGCACGTTGGTCTTGCCCAGGATAATGGCCCCGGCGTTTTCCAGTTGCGCGATAACATCGGCGTGGCGCCCGGGTTTGTGGTCCCGTAGCGGCGATGCCCCGGCGGTGCAGGTCATGCCGGCGACTTCCCAGGTGTCCTTGATGGTCAGGGGTAAGCCGTGCAGCGGGCCTTTTACCTGCCCGGCGGCACGGGAAGCGTCGGCCTGGCGGGCACTGGCCAGTGCCTGCTGTTCGTCCAGGGTGATAATGGCGTTGACTTGCGGGTTCACCTCCCGGATCCGCTCGAGCAGGGCGCGAGTCAGTTCTTCACTGGACAGGGCGCCGGTGTCCAGTTGTTCAAGAAGCGTGTGGGCCGACTGATAATGCAGTGAATCCATGGGTATTCTCTTGTTGTTGGTCGCTTGCAATAACTCTCTGGATCAGGGCAGTTCGGCTCGCCAGTGTTTGACTTTGACCTGGCCCTTGATGGCTTCAATGATCTCAATAATCAGGTTGATCAGCGCTTCATTTTGGGCCTGGTTGGCCCGAACGTCGTCGGGAGAGGGCAGGAAAACATTTACGATGTCTTCGATGAATGCGTGGTTGGATGCCGAGGCGAGATCTTCCAGGATCTGGTGGATGACGTTGGCGACGATGTCGCCAACCGCTTCCTCGAGGGTCTCCTGGATGGTCGGCCCCACCACGGGAAGGTATTTCAGGCGGGATAACTCAAGGTTCTGTTTCAGGGCATGGTCGACCCGATCCTCCAGGTAGCTCCGCAGGGCCCCCCGGTTGGGCACATAGCCCTGCTGCGCGGCCTCGGCTACCCGCTGCGAAATCCAGTCGGATAACATGTCCCGTCTCGGGTAAAGAATGTCGTCCTGAATCTTCTCGAAGAGCGGTGAGCCTCGCTTCACTTCCTGCTGGACACCGCTCAGAACCTTGAGCACGATCCGGTCCGACAGCTCCTCCATGAATGCTTCGTAATAAAAATTGATAAACCGGTAGATGCGCGTGTTGGTAATGTCGATGATCTTGTACTGGTGCAGCCGGTAAATGATCGAGATCACCCGGAGAATCCTCAGGAAACGCAGGCTGCCGACCGGAATGCAGCCCACCAGATCGTACCAGTGTATAAATGGATAGAAATACCAGCGGTCGTAGACCTTCGCCTTCACGGCATAGCCCCAGCGCAGGAAGAATTCACCCAGAAAAATGGAGACAAAAATCAGGTCGTAGAAAATGAAGCGTTCGTGGATGGGATGGTAGAGCGACTGAAGCGTGGGCGCGTGCTCTTTGAGCAGGCTCTGGACCGCCACGAAGTTGTAGATGGAATCCCAGATGATGAAGGCCAGGTTGATGATCAAAAGACCCAGCATCAGAAAGTCGATGACGAACCAGATCAACTGGTGGCTGGATTTCAGGTTCTCGCGGTTTATTTTCAGCATTCGCCTGCGCCTGGTTGTGTGCTAAGTCTCTGACAGGTTAGCGTATTTATGAGCGGCGCACGACTCAGCGTGGATTTCGGTCACCCACTGCCAGTAAACTCCTTTCCATGAACGAAAATCCTCCTCGCACTCACCAACGTTGAACGCCCGGATGCAGTCAATCCATCATAAGGTACCAACTGGCTTCGTCCGGCTTCTTGCAGCCTGGCTGTGCTGCCTGTCCTTTCCGGTGCTGGCGCAGCAGGTGGAGATCAGGATGGAGGGCGACTACCCGGCGCTCAAGGACAACGCAGAGGCGTTTATTGGCGAGGTGGAAGGACGGAGCGAGGGTAACCTGAGGCGTTTTGCGCCCACGGCCGTTGATCAGGCCCGCAAAGCGCTCAGGGCCCTGGGTTACTATTCGCCGCTGATCACCTGGACTGTTGAAGCGGGCGATTCCGAGGATACGGCGACGCTGGTTTTGACCATAAACCCGGGAGAGCCGGTGCGGGTGACAAGCCGGGTGGTGGAGATACGGGGCGCCGCGGCCGATGATGAGGCGTTTACCGCCAACCTCCCCGCCCACCCAGCGGAAGGTGACATTCTCAACCACGGCGAGTACGCCACTCTGCGCAATACCATAGAAAACCGGGCGCGCCGACGTGGCTATTTCGACGGCCGGTTTGAGACGCGGACCTTGAGGGTGGACCCGGACCGGCGCAGCGCTGAAATCACACTGGTCTATGAAAGCGGTGACCGTTATCGGTTGGGCGAGGTGAGTTTCGAGGAGGGACACTGGTTCGAGCTGGACTTGCTGCGGGATTTCGTAACGTTTGAGCCAGGCACGCCCTTTCATTCCGATGAAATCGCCAAGCTGAATCGCGATCTGCGGAGCAGCGGCTATTTCCGGGGCGTTGATATAGACGCTTCTCCGTCCCAGGCCGAGAACGGGGTGATTCCGGTTACGGTGGCCCTTGAGCGACGCGAGGCGCGCTCGGTGGCGGCCGGTGTGGGCTTCTCCACTGACGTGGGGCCGCGCTTTCGCGGGACCTGGCGGGAGCACTGGATCAATCCGATGGGCCACAAGCGCGGGGCCGAAACCGAGCTGTCCGTACCCCGGCAGAATCTGAGCACCTGGTACGAGCTGCCCCTGGATCCGCCGATGACAGATCTGATCCGCCTGACTGCTGGTTACCAGCGGGAGGATATAGAGAACGTCGAATCGGAACTGCTGACCCTCGGCCAGCAGTGGCAGCATCAGCTGGACAGTGGCTGGCTGCAGGTTCTGTCACTACGCTGGGAAGGGGAGCGGTTCAACATTGGAAACGACGAAACTGGCACCAGCTCACTGTTCCTGCCAGGCGCCGGTTATTCCCGCATTCATGCGGACTCGCCGCTGGATCCCTCCCGGGGCTATCGATTGCAGCTGGATATGACCGGCTCGCACAGGGCGTTGTTATCGGACGTGGATATCCTGCACGTTAACGCCCTTGCCAAGGGTCTGTTCACGCTGGCCGAGAAGCACCGTTTCCTGGGGCGGGTCCAGGCTGGCGCCGTGGCCACCAACCGGTTCGAGGATGTGCCGCCTTCCCTGCGATTTTTTGCCGGCGGCGACCAGAGTGTGCGTGGCTATGGCTATGAGACGCTCTCGCCCGAGAACGAGAACGGCGTGCCGGTCGGTGGCCGCTTCCTGATGGTGGCCAGCGCCGAGTACCAGTATCAGTTTGCTGACAAGTGGCGGGCGGCGCTGTTTGTGGATCACGGCAATGCCGTCAATGATGTCAACGATCCTCTCGCCACCGGCGCGGGCGTCGGGATTCGCTGGATCAGTCCGGTCGGTCCCCTGCGCCTGGATGTGGCAAAAGGCCTGGACCCTGAGTTTGGCGGTGGTTGGCGAATTCACTTTTCCATGGGGCCCGAGTTGTGACACAGACCCCGGACACACCAGACAGCAAGCCTGCTCCCCGGCGCAGTCGTGGGCTGCGGTTCTGGTTATTGCTGTGTCTGGGGCTGCTGTTGCTGGTGCCGCTTCTGTTGTTGAGCGCGGTGCTGCTGGCCCTTCGGTCCGAGACCGGCACGGCCTGGGTGATCGATCAGGTGCCCGGTCTTCAGGTGGAAGCCGATCGCGGTTCGCTGTTCGGTCAGTGGCAGGCCCAGCGTCTGGTCTGGCGCGGCTATGGCGTGGAAGTCGTGGTGCAGTCGCCCCTCGTGGACTGGTCGCCGTCCTGCCTGTTCCAGAAGCAGCTGTGTGTTGATCAGCTCAAAGCGGAGGCGCTGAGTGTCACCCAGTTACCGCCGGCAGAACCTTCGGCCGACGGCGGCAGTGCCGTCGCACTACCCGGCATTGATCTCCCCCTCGGGATCCGGATAGATGGCGTGCGTCTGGGACCCTTTACGTTCAACGGTAATACCGTGTGGGACCGGTTTGAACTGGATGCTGGCGGGTCCGGTGCCGATTGGCAAATCGACCGGGTGTGGTACCGGCTCGGGGACTACACCGTCTCTGCCTCGGGACGCGTTGAAACCCGGCGGGATTGGCCGGTCTCGCTGGATGTTACCGCCACGCTGCCGCCACCTGAAGGTGATCAGTGGACTATCGACGCTCGCCTGTCGGGCACAGTTCGCGATGTGCAGGTGTCGGCCCGCAGCAGCGGCTATCTGGAGGCTCAGCTGACCGGGCGGGTGGCGCCGCTGGATCCCTCACTTCCGGCACGGGCGCGGATCAATTCGGAGCGGTTCCAGCCGGTGACCGCCATGCCCGATACCCTGGTGTTGCATGACTGGTTTCTGGAGGCCCGTGGCAGCCTTGCCGACGGTTTCCAGACGCGGGGTGAGGCGCGGTTGCCGGGCACGGCGGGACCCGTGCAGTTGGCGCTACAGGGGAAGGTGACCACCCGGGACGCTCGCGATATCCGGATTGAGCTGAACACCCGGAGCGCAACTGGCGAGGGTCAGGGTAGCGCCGTTGCCAGTGGCCAGGTGAGCTGGCAGGAGGGCCTGAAGGCGGGCGCCAACCTGCGCCTGCGCGAATTTCCGTGGTATACGCTGGTTCCCGGGTTAGAGGCGCCGCCGGTGAATCTGAAGGCCCTGGACGGCAACGTGTCCTGGAGTGATGGTCGCTACCAGGCGGATCTGACTGCCGAAGTGGACAGTCCCCAGGGTACGGCCACCCTGGCGACGAAGGTGAACGGTGACATGGAGCAGGTGACGCTGACCGACCTGTCAGCCACCACCGGTGCCGGCGCACTGGCGGGCAAAGGATCGGTCCAGTTCGCGGGCCCGCTGTCCTGGGATGCTGCTCTGAAGTTGCAGGATTTCAATCCCGGTTACTGGGTTCCGGTACTTGAGGCGAGTCTCAGTGGCGACGTCGCCAGTAGCGGGCAGCTTCGCGAAAACCGTATTCCGGACCTCACCGCATCCTGGCAACTGGACGGAACATGGCGCTCCAACGAGGCTTCATTGTCTGGCTTGCTGGACACGTCATCCGGCAACTGGACGTTGTCGGATCTTGCGCTGGTAGTCGGCGAGAACCGGGTTGAGGGTTCAGGCACCTGGGGCGACACCCTGGCCGGGGATCTGGCCCTGAGCCTGCCGACGCCGGAACTGTTGCTGCCGGGACTGGGAGGTGCCCTGGAGACTGAGCTGACCGCAGGCGGCACGCCAGAGAACCCCACCGGGACGTTAATGGTGAACGGCCAGCAGATGCGCTGGCAGGATCAGGTCGCCATCGATGCACTGAATCTGGAGGCGGTCCTCAAAACGGGCCAGCGCCTGGACGGAAGGCTGGAGCTTGCCGAGCTGCGCGGGTTCGGTCAGGTGCTGGATACCGCCGCCCTTGAGGTGCAGGGTACCCGTGAGCAACACTCCGTTCGCCTCGCCGTTGACCACCCGGAAGCGAATGTTGAGCTTGTTCTCGAAGGGGGCGCACCGAAGGATTGGCAGGGCTGGCAGGGTGCGCTGGCGCGTGGTGAGATCCGGGTACCCGAGCAATCCCAGGTCTGGCAACTGGCGTCGCCGGCAGCGCTGGCCTATGAGGCCGGTGAACTGACCTTCGGCCAGCACTGCTGGCGCTGGCAGCAAAGTTCAGTGTGCGCCGATGACCAGACCCTGCTTCCTGTGCCCCGTATTGCCTACACCATCCAACGGTTCCCCGCGCTTGCCCTGGCGCCAGTGCTTCCCGACACCCTGCGATGGGATGCCAGGATTGACGGCACCATCGAGTTCACCACCACCGACCGGGGGCCGGACGGACGGGTTTTCCTGGATGCGGGCGACGGCCAGTTCGAGATTCTGGTGGACGGCGAGTGGGAGACGCTGTCCTACAACGTGTTGTCGACGGAGCTCACCCTCCGTCCGGAGCAGGCCGACCTGGCCATGCGCCTCTCCGGTCCCGGGGTAGGGGAATTTGGCCTGGATCTGGGGCTGGATCCGACCGCTCCGGACCGGACGGTGGATGGCGAGTTTCGACTCCAGAACCTCGACATTGCCGTTGCCGGATTGCTGTCGGGGCTGGACCAGGTGGCCGGGCGTATTGATGGTCAGGGGCGGCTGTCGGGCCCGCTGATGAAGCCGGCGGTGAACGGCGAACTGCACCTTACGGGTGGCAGTGTGTCGGACCCCCGATTGCCGGTGCCGATCGAGGAGATGGTCGCCAGCGTTCAGCTGTCGGGGTATTCCGCCGAGATCAGCGGGCGTATCCAGAGTAACGCCCGAAGTCAGACCACGCTGGATGGGAACATTGACTGGGAGCAGTCGCCCCGGGGAGAGGTGATCATTTCCGGGAGCCGGGTGCCATTCCACATCGAGCCCTATGCCCAGCTGGAGGTGGCGCCGGATCTTACCATCCGATTCCGGGACGGCACCCTGATGGTGTCCGGGGAAATTGCAGTGCCCAGGGGGAACATCGAGATCAAGGGGTTGCCTGCGCAGGCCGTGTCGGTATCTGAAGATGAGGTGATTGTCGGGGTTGAGCGGGAGGAGCCCCTCGTTACCAACCTCAATATGGACGTGCGGGTGATTGTCGGTGAGGATGAGGTAAGCTTCAGCGCCTTTGGTGTAACCGGGGATCTGGAAGGGGCGCTGCGAATTGGCGACAACATGGACACACGCGGTACGTTGCAGCTGGTCAACGGTCAGTACGAGGCCTATGGCCAGGAGCTGGAGCTGAGACAGGCGCGGCTGCTATTTGTTGGCAATCTGACGCAACCCTATCTGGACATCGAGGCGGTTCGAAAGGTGGGCACGGTGGTCGCCGGTATACGATTGAGCGGCCCCGTCCAGTCGCCGGAGACAACGGTCTTTTCCAACCCGGACATGCCGCAGACCGATGCCCTGTCCTACGTGATTCTGGGTCGTGCTCCGCAAAGCCGCGGCGACGAGGGACAGATGAGTCGTGCAGCCCTGTCACTGGGACTGACGCAGGCCAACAAGGTGACCGGCCAGATCGGCGAGGAGTTCGGTATCCGCCAGTTGACCCTCGAAGCGGAGGGTACGGGTGAACAGACATCTGTAGTGGCCAGTGGTTACCTGACCGATGAACTGAGCGTTCGCTACGGCGTCGGAATATTCGAGCCTATCACCACCGTGGCTCTGCGTTACGACCTGGGGCGGTACTTCTATCTCGAAGCCGCCAGTGGTCTGGCGGCTTCACTGGACATTTTCTACACGCGGGATTTCTGATCGCACGCCGGCTCCGGGGGTCACTCCAGCTCGAAGGTGGCGCTTACCGACGCCTCGATTTCCCGCTCGCCCACGCTTGAAATGCTGTCCGAGGCGGACTTTGCCTCCGCCATCATCATGGGAGCGGGGCGATGTCCGCCGTTGATGTTTATGGTTACGACCTCGCCGCATCCCTGGTCGAGCTGCTTCGCCACGAATTGGCAGCGGGCCCTGGCATCGGCAATGGCCCGCGCCAGCGCCTCCTGTTCCAGTCCGGTCTCGTTGGAGTGGAAGAACTGGTGTGGCCCCAGATGGTAGTCCAGGCCGATGGCCTGGGCTTCCTGGAGCAGGGGATTGAGCAGGGTGAGGTCGTTGATGCTGAAGCTGATGGTCTGGGAGGCAACCGCACGCGTCTCGGGCTCCTTGCTTCGGTCTGTCGGTGGCAGGGTGCGGGTATAGAGATTAACGGTTGCATCGCTGTAGTCTTCAAGACGGTCCCGGTAGTCGGCAATGCCCTCACGCCACTGCGACATGAGGCTGGCGACCCTTTCGGTGGCCTTCTGGGGCAGGGCATGCTCGGCGCTGGCGGTAAACTGCAGCCGGGCACTGTCGGGCTCATAGCGGACCCGGCCCTCGCCCGTGAGTGTGACCTCTCCAGCTACCGCCAATGCCGGCGCCAACAGGACAAGGCTGACGCCGAGGCGCCGTTTGAGTTTCTGTAGATACATGGTGTGCCTCCTATGGGCGCGAATCTGCGCGTCGATTGTCAGATGTCGCCGGTATCCGGATCCAGCCGGGCCAGTTTCAGTTTGCGGGCGGCCGCCACGAACTGGGCAAAGATGCGCCGGTGTCCGCCGTGGTACAACAGGTATTCCGGGTGCCACTGCACACCCATGAGCCACTGCCCCCGGGTGTTTTCGAAGGCCTGGACGAACAGATCGTTGTCCAGTGCCGTCACCCGGAGGTCACGGCCAAGCCGCTTGATGGCCTGGCTGTGAATCCGGTTGGCACCGATAACCGGCGAATCCATGGCCTGCTCCAGGCGGCTGGCGGTGACCACGCGAACGGTTTGCAGTGGCAACAGCAGGGGCCGGTGACGGGTGTTCACTCGCAGCGGCGTGACGTTCTGGCACAGGGATCCGCCCCGGAACACATTGATAAACTGGGCCCCGCGGCAGATGCCGAGCACTGGAATGCCGGTGGCTTCTGCGCCTTCCAGAAGCGCCTGGTCGGTGGCATCCCGTTTCCTGTCATAGCGGGCGCTCACCTGCGGTTGCTGTCCGAAGCGTTCCGGATGCACATGGGTGCCACCAGAGAGGACCAGACCGTCCAGCAGGGTCACGTCGACACGGGCGCCGGGCCTTATGTAATAGGTGCGCGCGCCCTGTAGACGAAGCCCCAGGCCGATAAGCCGGTGAGCCAGGCTTTTTCGTGTGGGACCGCTGATGCCAATGGTCAGGCCGGGTACGTCCGGCTCTTCTGCCAACCTTCGTTCAGACATAGCCCTTCTTGCTCAGCCAGTCCTCGATGGTTTCCCGCCAGCTGTGGGTCAGGTTGTGGAGACTCAGTTTCCGGCGCTCCCGGAACAGGGCCCGCAACTCAGCGAGGTCGTCGGCGCGGTTGGCCAGTTGTTCAAGCACTACCCAGTCGTTCCACACGGTGGAAAAGTGCCAGTCGGGGTTGTTGATGTCGCAGTCGGGCAAGCGGTAGTGGAGCGTGGGCCGGCTTTTGATGCGCGGGTCCTGAACGTGCTGTTCGAGGCGATCGCTGTCGAGGTGCGCAAACAGGGGCAGCAGATCAAGGGCGCGGTTCCGGGTTGGATTGTATTCCAGGTAGTCGTCAATCAGTTGCGACAGATCCGGATGATAGTCGTCTTCCATCAGCAGCTCGGTGTAGCGGGTATGCCATGGCTCGATGTAGGTGGTGAACTTGCGACTGACATCCAGCTGATGTCGATGTTTCAACCAGTCGTAGAGCCCGGCAAATGCCTGGAAGTACCTAACCAGGGTAGCTGGCTGCAGGTCCGGCAGTTCGGGGTTCAGCTGCAGACCGAACGCGAAGTAGATGGCTTCCCGGCTGCCCAGGGCCCCGGCCTCCCTCAGGTTGTCCATCAGGGATTCGATCACGCCGAGATTGGCAAACGGGATCGGTGGGCTGACGATCTCAAGGGGCACGATCCGTTCTGCGGCGGCATCGATCACATCCATCGCCTGGCCACCGAACTCGCGCAGGGATTCGGGAAGTCGTTCATCGGTCAGATCCAGATCCTTGATGGGATCCGAGTCCAGCTCAACGGTAAATTCACCCAGCCCGGTTTCAATGGTGGTCACATAACGTGATCTGAGATCGGGAATGCCCTTCAGGAGCTTTGCCGACAACGCGACCAGATCGTCATAGCCAAGGCCCGACAGTTCAATTTCTACGCCAACCTTTCGGTCGTCTCCCTCCCGTGTCTTCAGAATATCCGGCATCCTGCAGGCTCTGGACTGTGTCATGGTACTCCCTGGTGTGAGTTGGCGTTGGTTCACCATAACACACACCCGCGAACACCACCGTTAAGCGCGGGCAAGAAATTGGACGGATCGGCTTTACACTGGATAAAACACTGTATATAGTCTGATTACTGTATAAAAAAACAGGGCCTGGAAAAGGCTCGTAAAGACATTGAAACAGCGGTCAAGACAGAACTCAGGCCCTCAGCCAGCGGAGTAGGTCAATGAAGCTCACAGCAAGACAGTCACAGGTACTGGACATCATCCGCCGATACGTTGATGAAACCGGTTACCCGCCTACCCGCGCCGAAATTGCGTCGGAACTGGGCTTCCGGTCGGCCAACGCGGCAGAGGAACATCTGAGAGCGCTGGCCCGCAAGGGCGCCATCGAGATGGTGCCCGGGGCAAGTCGCGGTATCCGACTGCCGGAAGCGGAAGCGGATCTGGGGTTGCCGGTGATCGGGCAGGTGGCAGCCGGTAGTCCGATCCTGGCCCAGGAGCACATAGAAGACCACTGCACACTGCAGCCTGAGTTTTTCTCGCCATCCGCCGATTACCTGCTCAGGGTGCGTGGCATGAGCATGAAGGATATCGGGATTCTTGACGGAGATCTGTTGGCGGTGCACAGCACCCAGGATGTCCACAACGGCCAGATCGTGGTTGCCCGGGTAGGTGACGAAGTCACCGTGAAACGCTTTCGACGCGAGGGCTCCAAGGTTTACCTGATTGCCGAGAACGAGGAATTTGCGCCGATTGAGGTGGACCTGGCCGAACAGGAACTGTTCATCGAAGGGCTTGGTGTAGGTGTTATCCGTCGCTCCGATCTGCACTGATCGGCCCAGACAACGGCAGAACCATTTGAATAACGGGTGAATTATGGAACAACTCAGCTTCAACCAGAATCTCGCTTACCAGCCGAATGCCCTGTCCGGTTCCATGTCGGCGAATGTCACGCGCGAGCGACGCACGGTTATCCGTGCCCGGCGGAACCCGGAGCCGGAGGGTGTCACCGGTTCCCAGGCCCCCGGTAACGTGACCGAGATCATCCTGCCGCAGGGTCAGGTGGAGAATTTCCAGTTGCTGTTGCCCATGCTCACCCAGCTGAACCAGGAGAAGCGCTGGCTGGCCTGGATCGATCCTCCCCAGGCGCTCGTCAGCAAGTGGCAGAAAATGCACGGAATCGTGGCTGGCGAGCTGCTGGTGCTCCGCTCAACGCCGGAATATCCGGCCCAGGAGCTGGCAGAGAGAGCCCTGAGCGCGGGCACCTGCCATGCTGTCGTAATGTGGACGGGCAAGCTCGGCAGGGCTGCGCTCGAATCACTGCAGCAGGCATCGGCCAAGGGCAACAGCCACGGCGTTGTGCTCAGGCAGCGTTGAGCCTTAGTGGAGGGTGTAGGAAGGCTGGGCGTCTTCCACGGCATCCAGCTCATCATCCTCCCAGTCAATATCGTGGGTGACGTTGCCAACCGCCTCAATGCCAGCGGCGATCATGGCCTTGGCAACCGACATATCCCGATCTTCCATCATTTCGCGGGCTTCCGCAGAGAAAGAGATCTTCACCAGCGGCGCACTCTCATCGTCAATGCGGCGCAGCGCGTAATCGCCATTGCTGAGTTGAACAATTTCAAAAAACGACGGTGACATTCATTAAGCCTTTACGTTGTTGAATTCGTGGTATCCGGGGCAGGTCTGGCTCTACCACTCGCTATGTTGCTCTTCCAGCTCATTGGCGAACTGTTTGATAGCGGCGAGGGTTTCGAGCAGTGCCGATACTGAGCGATCAGGGCCAGTCTCGGCGGAGATGGCAATGATGTTTTCGGCACTGACCGTTTTCCGCGTGGCCGGCGGCCGCCCCTGCGACGTTTCCAGCTGATCCAGGTGGTTCCACCAGCTTCCGGCGGTTTGCTCCAGCTCCCGCAAGCGTATGACCTCGCTGGACTCCTTCCCGATCAATGTGCCTAACGCTCCGAGCGTATCTGGTTGTCCTGATTTGTCCTGATACAACCTGGCAATCATCACCAACAGAAGTTGGCGGCCCCTGAGCATTAGCTCGATGGCGCCTTGTAGAGCCGCCTCGCGCTGCAGGGCCTGTTCCGTGCCGGCAGCGCCGGCGCCAGCCTCAGCTGCGCGTTCAATCTGCCGAAGCAAGGTGCCGGCCAGAAACAGTTTTTGAGAAACGAGTGAATGCCATTGAGAGGCCATGGGATACCTGCGCGATCAGACGCGGATGAACTCCGGAAAAGTTGACCCGGCAGTATACCATTTTTGTCGGCAGATTTCGCCCTTGCCCTGAATTCTGCATGAGCGCTGCCACGATGGGGGCACGCGAGTTGCGTGTTTCACAATAAAATACAAACGATCACTTGAAACGGGCGTTTGAATTTGGCAAAAAGGGCCACCAGCGTGCGTCGGGAACAGCGGTCGCAGCGAACCAACAGCATGAATTTCTGGAGGCCAGAGGGATGCGGAGTCACGTTCTAGCGGGTGTTGCAGTATTTTGTATGGGTTTTTCAGGGCAAGTCCTGTCGAAAGTGGCAGCCGCTGAAGCCGAACGACTGGGCGGAGACCTTACCCCGGTCGGAGCCGAGCGGGCCGGCAATGACGCAGGTACCATTCCTGAATGGACCGGAGGACTTGCGACACCTCCAAAGGCCTGGCGCCCGGGGCAGGTGGAAGTGGATCCCTACCCGGAAGACGATGCCCTGTTCGTGATCACGGCTGGCAACCTCGACCTGTACCGGGACAAGCTCACAGACGGCCACATCGCCATGCTCGAGAGGTACGGGCCCGAGTTTTTCATGCCGGTGTATCAGACTCGCCGCAGTGCCGCGTTTCCCGAGCATGTCTATGACAAATTCCGGGAAAACGCTGTCACAGCCGAACTGCTGGACAACGGTAATGGGGTGCGCGACACCATTATGACCAGCCCGTTCCCGATTCCATCCAACGGACTGGAAGCAATCTGGAACCATATCCTGCGTTATCGTGGTGAGGCCATCTCTCTGCGCAGTGCCTCGGCAACCCCGCAGGTCGACGGTTCTTTCAATCCGGTCGTGAATGATTACGACTATTTCTTCGCGTACAGCCAGAAAGGCGCCGAACTGGCCGAGATCGACAACAAGATCTTTTACCTGAAAACCGATACGGTATCGCCATCCGCCCTCGCGGGCACCATCACCCTGGTGCACGAAACTCTGGATCAGGTGCGTTCGCCCCGCCTCGCTTGGCGTTACGATTCCGGATCCCGGCGACTCCGCCGGTCACCCAACCTGGCCTATGAGACCGACCTGCCCAATTCGTCCTCCCTGCGCTCGGTTGACCAGAAGGACATGTACAACGGGGCGCCGAACCAGTACGACTGGGAGCTCAAAGGCAAGCGCGAGGTCTACGTGCCTTACAACGCCTACCGGCTGCACAACCCGAAAGTCCGCGCCGAAGACGTGATTGGCGCGGGTCACATCAATCAGGAACTGACCCGCTATGAGTTGCATCGGGTGTGGGTGGTTGAAGCCAAGCGCCGCACCGGGATCAGCCACATCTACGACCGTAGGGTGTTCTATATTGATGAGGACAGCTGGCAGATTCTGGCGTCTGAAGAGTACGATGAGCAGGGGAACCTCTGGCGGGTGTCCGAGGCTCATAACATCAGCTATTACAGTGAGCCGGTGTTCTGGACTACCATGGAGATGACCTACGACCTCAAGGCTGGGCGTTACTACATCGACGGACTGGACAACGGATTTCCGGCGTACAACTTCAAGCCGGGTTACCGTGGCAATGAGTTCACCGCTTCAGCGGCCCGTCGAGCCGCCCGCCGCTGATACTCCGGGAGAAAGGCATGGCAGACCCACAAGCGCATCTGGCGCGACTCGATGAACTGATGGCGAAACTGGGCCGGGCGCTCGCGGATCAGGACTGGGATGCCATGGCCCGTCTCAATGAACAGGTTAAGCCTGCGGTGGCGCCACTGATGGCCTGCCTGGAGGCGGGAGAGATTGAAGCCGAGCCGGTGAGACTCCGGCTCGAGGAACTGCAGCAGTTTATTGACGCGGCCGATCAGTCGGCCCGTGCGGCGCGTCAGGAGGCCGAGGACGGACTCAAAGGCGTCAACCGCAATCGCAGCGCCGCACGGGCCTACCAGAAGGTTTCGTCTAACCCGTCAAAATAGCGTCATAAAATTGACTCGGCCGGTCTTACAGTCTTAAATACCGCACAAATCCCCCAAGAGTTTGGTTTTAATGTCTAAAAATAACAAAGTGCTGGTGCTGAGCGAGGACGAGTCAAGACGTCGGGACCTGGTCACCATTCTTGAGTTCATTGGTGAGGAGCAGATTCTCGCAGGCGACGAAGCCAGAGCGCTTTTGGGCAGTGGTGACGACGACAGTCTGGCGGATATTTCAGTGGCCGTGGTGAACGGCGAGGACGCCGGTGCCCTGGAGAACATCTCACTGGTTTGCCGGGCCGCCGAAGGTATTCCGCTGCTGGTTACAGGTGACCCAAGCCTCAAGGGTCTGCCTGAAGAGATGGGATCCCGGATCATCTCCCGCATGGAATGGCCACTGAACTACACCAAATTTGTGGATTCCCTCTACCGCGCCCAGATCTACCGGGACCAGTTCAGCCGCTCCCGGGAGCGCGGGCAGCAGCGTGGTTTGCAATTGTTTCGCAGTCTTGTCGGGACCAGCCGAAAAGTTCAGCAAGTTCGCCAGTTGATGGAGCAGGTGGCGGACAAAGACGTCAGCGTGCTGATCACCGGCGAATCCGGTACCGGCAAAGAGGTGGTTGCCCGGAACCTGCACTATCACTCCTCCCGCCGCGACAAGCCGTTTGTTCCGGTCAACTGCGGTGCTATTCCTGCCGAATTGCTGGAGAGCGAGCTGTTCGGCCACGAAAAAGGTGCGTTTACCGGTGCAATTACCGCACGGGTTGGCCGGTTCGAGCTGGCCGAGGGAGGCACCCTGTTTCTTGACGAAATCGGTGATATGCCACTCAACATGCAGGTCAAGATCCTGCGGGTTCTGCAGGAGCGCACCTTCGAGCGGGTTGGCAGTAACCGTACCCAGTCGGCTGACGTACGGGTTATTGCGGCCACCCACAAAAATCTCGAGGACATGATCGGCGCCGGTGATTTCCGTGAAGACCTTTACTACCGGCTTAATGTGTTTCCGATTGAAATGCCGGCGTTGCGGGATCGTGTGGAAGACATTCCCCTGTTGATCAACGAGCTGATCTCCCGGATGGAAAAGGAAAAACGCGGCTCACTGAGGATGAATTCGGCGGCCATCATGAGCCTGTGTCGGCACGACTGGCCGGGCAACGTTCGCGAACTGGCCAACCTGGTGGAGCGGCTGGCCATTATGCATCCGTATGGCGTGATCGGAGTCCAGGAACTGCCGAAAAAGTTTCGCTATGTGGATGACTACGATGAGAACCGCCCCGTGGAGGACACCGGCATGCCCTCCGGAATTCCCGGGCTGGTGGGGCTCGATGCGCCGGCCTTGCTGCCGGTCAATGGCATCGATCTCAAGGACTATCTCTCCAATCTGGAAAAACAGCTGATCCAGCAGGCGCTGGACGAGGCGGGTGGTGTGGTCGCAAGGGCCGCCGAGAAGCTGCGTATCCGCCGGACCACCCTGGTGGAGAAGGTCCGGAAGTACGGACTCCGTGAAGAGGAATCCGAACAGCCTTGAGCTCTTTTAGATAGCCCTGGGTGACATTGGAGCGGCGTCAAAGGATCGTAAATCCTGGCGTCGCGCCACCTTCATACCGACGTAAAACCGTCAATAATGACCTCTCTCTTTTCCTTTCCTTCTGAAATATAAAGAAAAAACCAAGTTGGCACGGTGCTGGCTTATTAACCTGCAAACGAAGTATCCGAACACAGGGTCCGCTGAACCAGGGCCGATCGGGGAGTCAGGTTATGAGTCAGGCACAGTTTCTTTTGCAGTCCCGCGTTGGCGAGCAGGTTGGTGAGCAGCAGGCCAATGCCGCGGCGGATGTGAACGACAAGGTCACCGCGTTGTTCCCTCAACAGGACGACGAGGCGGTCGATTCCGCCCTGGAACTGTTCAACCGGATGTCCCGCCAGATCACCGACTCCTACCGCACCCTGGAATCCCGGGTAAACCAGCTCTCCGGCGAGCTCAATCAGGAATCCCGGCAGCGCCAGCAAGAGCTGGAAGAAAAGGAACAGCTGGCCGACCGGCTCTCGACCCTGCTCAAGGCCCTGCCGGCCGGTGTGGTGGTTCTGGACAGCCAGGGGGTGGTAACCCAGACCAATCCGGCGGCCATCGCCCTGCTCGGAGAGCCGCTCGACGGCGCTCGCTGGATTGACGTGATCCATCGCTGCTTTGCGCCCCGGCGCGACGATGGTCACGAGGTGTCCCTGAAAGACGGTCGCCGGGTCAGTATCGAGATCCGGACCATGGAGAACCAGCCCGGCCAGTTGATCCTGCTGACCGATCTGACAGAAACCCGTCATCTCCAGGCACAGCTGGCTCATGCCCAGCGTCTCTCGGCGATGGGCAAGATGGTGGCCTCTCTGGCCCACCAGATTCGTACCCCGCTGTCAGCCGCCATTCTCTATGGCGGTCACCTGAGCGAAGAAGACCTGGATGAGGAGATGCGCCAGCGCTGTGCCTCACGTCTGATGTCGCGATTGACCCATCTGGAGCAACAGGTAAGGGACATGCTGATTTTCGCCCGCGGCGAGACCCGGCTGGCGGAAGAGCTGTCTGCGGATCGCTTGGTTCATGCGTTGGCGTCGGCGGTGGAAGGGCTGCGACCGGCCGCTGGAGCCTCCGTGAGCCTGGACAACGCGCTGAGCGGTGATTGCCGTTTGATGTGCAACCGTGACGCGCTCGTCGGCGCGTGTACCAATCTGGTCAATAACAGTCTGGAGGCGGGTGCTACCCGGGTGTCACTGCAAACCCTGGTGGATGCCGGTGAACTGGTGGTCCGGGTCATCGATAATGGCCCGGGCTTTGCGCCGGAGGACTCCGACCGCCTTATGGAAGCCTTTTACACCACCAAGTCCCACGGAACCGGTCTCGGTCTTGCGGTTGTGCAGGCCGTGATCAAGGCCCACCAGGGCCGTTTTTCCATCGAATCGCCAGAGCAGGGGGGCGCTGTTGCCACCCTGCGTTTACCGTTACTGCGCAACAGAGATTGATCGGAGGTACCCATGGCCAAGGCCCAGATACTCATCGTTGAGGATGATCGTGACCTGCGGGAAGCGCTGGTGACGACCCTTGAGTTGGCAAAATTCCGCGTTCGCGAGGCGTCCAACGCCAGTGAAGCGCTGGCCCGACTGGCCGAGTCGCCGGTGGACATGGTGGTGAGCGATGTCAACATGCCCGGGTTGTCCGGGCACGAGTTGCTGGCAGAGGTGCAGCGCCTGTACCCGGGCCTGCCGATGATGCTGATTACCGCCTATGGCCAGATCAGCGACGCGGTATCGGCCATGCAGGCGGGAGCGATCGATTATCTGGTCAAGCCCTTCGAGCCCCGGTTCCTGGTCGATGCCGTCAGCAAGGTAGTGGGTGGCGGAACCCGGAAGGCTGGTGATGAGCCGGTGGCAGAAGATCCGATCAGCAAGCGAATGTTCCAGTTGGCGGCAAAGGTGGCTGCCAGCGATTCGACGGTGATGATTTCCGGCGAAAGCGGTACCGGTAAGGAAGTGCTGGCACGGTATATCCACCAGCAGTCCCCCCGGGCCGATCAGCCGTTCGTAGCCATTAACTGCGCAGCAATACCTGAGAACATGCTGGAGGCCATCCTCTTTGGCCACGAAAAAGGCGCCTTTACCGGAGCGGTGTCTTCGTCTCCGGGCAAGTTTGAGCAGGCCAACGGCGGCACGATTCTGCTGGACGAGATATCGGAAATGGACCTGGGACTCCAGTCCAAGCTGCTGCGGGTGCTGCAGGAGCGGGAAGTCGAGCGGGTGGGTGGTCGCAAGACCATCAGCCTGGATGTGCGGGTTGTGGCGACCACGAACCGGGATCTGGCGGATTACGTGCGCGAGGGCAAATTCCGCGAAGATCTGTATTACCGCCTGACGGTGTTCCCAATGCATTGGCAGCCGTTGCGGGAGCGTCCACTGGACATCATGCCGCTGGCAACCTCTCTGCTCAAGCAGCACGCCCGCAAGATGAAACTCACAGGCATCAGCTTTGCTCAGGATGCCCGCTCGGCCTTGATGAACCACCGCTGGCCGGGCAACGTGCGGGAGCTGGACAACGCCATACAGCGGGCGCTGGTGCTGCATCAGGGCAACGTTATTCATGCCGGCGATCTCTGCCTGGAACTGGGCATTACCGGTCGGCAGGATGGGCACGCACCGGCGCCGACACCGCAACTGGTGTCCAGACCGGAGTCAACAACTGAGTCGGGCGACGCCGTCGCGGACAACCGGTCCGAAGGCGTTTTCCCGGGCGAGGCGCATGGGTCGGCCTCCGAGGCGGTATCGCTGGGAGATGATCTGAGGCAACAAGAGTTCCGTATTATTATCCAGACGTTACGCAAGGAGCGTGGGCGCCGTAACCGGGCCGCGGAGCAACTGGGCATAAGCCCCCGGACGCTTCGCTACAAACTGGCCCAGATGCGAGACGCCGGTATCGATCTGGACGCCGAGATGTCCATGGCTTGACCCCCTGCAAAAGAACTCCTTCATTGGCACCCTTCGGGGTGCCGTTTTTTTACCGGACGCCCCCGATATGTCCGGTCCCCGGAAAGCCCTGTCAAAACTCCGTCATTGGCTCTTGGTGAGTCGAAAATTTCGGGCTTAAGATGCTGATAAATAGCAATAAAAAGGTATTGGCCTGCCGATTGCTTAGGCTTGCTCAACAGAGTCTCGGTTGAGAATTCCCAGAGCAAAGCTGCCCTTCCCGGGGGCAGAGCCAGGAGTAAGATATGGTTCAGCGTGCCGACATCAACAGCGTTTTGTCCGATATCCGGTCCCTGCGTTCACAGATGATGCAGAACCAGCGAGTCGAACAGGATCAATCGGTTCGTGGCCGGATTGACGGCCCGCGCCAGACCCAGGAAACGCAGGAAACCCCGAGTTTCAGCGATATGCTGGGTAAGGCAGTCAACAACGTGAACGATCTTCAGAAGACCGCCAGCGATCTTCGCACCGCCTACGACATGGGCGATCCCAACGTGGATATTACCCGGGTGATGATTGCCGCCCAGAAATCCTCTGTTTCCTTCGAGGCACTGACCCAGGTTCGTAACCGGGTGGTTCGGGCCTACGAAGACATTATGAACATGCCGATCTGATAACGGAGCAGAGTGATGGCCAGCGTACCTGCAGAAACCAATGCCTCCAACGTGCCCGCGGCCCGTGAGGGCGACGCGCCGGAGAGCCGGAGCGACCTGTTCCTGGGCTTCAACCGCCTGAACCTCCTGCGTCAGATCGGCCTGATGGTGGGGCTTGCCGCCAGCGTCGCGCTTGGTCTCGCTGTTGTGCTTTGGGCCCAGGAACCCAATTACCAGCCTGTGGTGGGCGACCTTTCCTCCTATAACCCCCAGGATGTCACCAGCATTCTCGACAGCAACGGCATTGACTATAAGATGGATCCTCGTACCGGCGCGCTGCTGGTGCCTTCCGAACAGGTTTACAATGCCCGCCTGAAGCTGGCCGCCGAAGGCGTAACGGACCAGAAAACCATGGGCTATGAGCTGCTGGACCAGGAGCGCGGCCTGGGTACCTCCCAGTTTATGGAAACCATCAGCTACCGCCGCGGTCTTGAGGGTGAGCTGGCCCGCACCATTGCAAGTATGCGCGGTGTGCGCAACGCCCGGGTGCACCTGGCCATTCCCGAGCGCTCGGTATTCGTGCGTGACGCCCGTGATCCTTCCGCCTCGGTATTTCTGGAAGTGTTTGCCGGCCGTCGCCCGGAACAGGAGCAGATCAGTGCGATCGTCAACCTGGTGGCGGGCAGCGTGCCCATGATGACCAAGGACCAGGTGACCGTTGTCGACCAGAACGGCAACCTGCTCACCGGCATGGAAAGCAAGGGTGAGGCCGACCGTATGCAGGACCAGTACGAATACACCGCCAAGGTCGAGGAGCGATTGACCCGCCGTGTGGCGTCCCTGATTGCGCCGATCGTTGGCGATGGTCGCTATCGCGCCGAGGTCTCGGCGGATCTGGATTTCTCATCCGTTGAGCAGGCAGAGGAACTGTTCAACCCGGAACAGCAAGCGGTGCGTAGCGAGCGGGAGCTTACCGAGCAGCGGGCGACCGGCGCACAGGGTGGTATTCCGGGTGCACTGTCCAACCAGCCGCCGGCCGACGCCACCGTGCCCGAGCAGGCCGCCGGTGCCGACGGTGAGGAAGGCGCCGCAGCGCAGCCGGTAAACGTGCGCAGGGAGTCCACCCGCAACTATGAAATGGACCGCACTGTCAGCTACGTGCGCCAGGAACTTGGTCGGATCAAGCGGGTAACGGTTGCCCTGGCCGTGGATGACATGAAAGTGGTGGATCCACAGACCGGCGAGGTCAGCTATCAACCCTGGCCGGAGCAGGAACTGCAGCGCCTGAGTATGCTGGTGCGTGACGCCGTGGGCTATTCCGCTGCCCGCGGAGACAGTGTGACCGTTATGAACACTGCCTTTGCGCCTGAGGAGACTGTGGAATTCGAAGCGCCCGGCTTCTGGGAACAACCCTGGTTCTGGGACCTGATGAAGCAGGTGCTGGCGGGACTGGTGATTCTGGTGCTGGTGCTTGGCCTGCTGCGCCCGACGCTCAAGAGCCTGTCCGGTGGCGGTCAGAGAGAGCGCGGTCTGGATACCTCCGACAGCGGCTATGGCGGGCTGGACGAGATTGAGGGTGGCGACGAGTTGCGCAAGGCCATGTCGTCCCAGGATGACCTGCTTTTGCCGGGCGCTACGGACAGTTATGATAGACAACTGAATGCACTGAAAGGGCTGATCGCGGAAGACCCGGCGAGGGTTGCCCAGGTGATGCGCCAGTGGGTGAACGTCGATGACTGAACAAGCCAACCAGCAGGGGGCCGGTACCCCGCAGAAACCCCAGCGGAAGATTCCCCGGGTTGAACAGGCCGCCATCCTGCTGATGTCTCTGGGTGAGGCCGACGCCGCCGAAGTGCTCAAGCACATGGGGCCGAAGGAGGTTCAGCGGGTAGGCGTTGCCATGGCCCAGATGAAGGACGTCAGCAAGGACGACGTGACCTTCGTATTGAACCAGTTCGTGGACGCCGTTGGCGGCCAGACTGGTCTGGGCGTGGGTAACGATGAATACATCCGCGCCATGCTCACCCAGGCCCTGGGCGATGACAAGGCCGCCAGCCTGATTGACCGGATTCTCATCGGTGGCAACACCACCGGCCTCGACACCCTCAAGTGGATGGAACCCCGCGCTGTTGGCGACATTATCCGCTATGAGCACCCGCAGATTCAGGCGATCGTAATTTCCTACCTTGACCCGGACCAGGCCGCGGAAATCCTCGCCACTCTGGATGACAAGGTGCGTCTTGATGTCATGATGCGGGTAGCCTCGTTGCAGAGCATCCAGCCCCAGGCCCTGCAGGAGCTCAACGATATCCTCGAGAAGCAGTTCTCCGGTGGCGCAGCCTCCCAGACCAGTCGGATCGGGGGTGTCAAGCGGGCTGCGGACATCATGAACTTCATGGATCGCAGCATTGAGGGCAGCCTGATGGACTCCATCAAAGACATGGATCCGGACCTGGCCAGCACCATC
The DNA here is from genome assembly GCF_055755345.1 of Marinobacter sp. E2. Taxonomy (NCBI): domain Bacteria; kingdom Pseudomonadati; phylum Pseudomonadota; class Gammaproteobacteria; order Pseudomonadales; family Marinobacteraceae; genus Marinobacter; species Marinobacter sp. E2. The sequence continues at coordinate 2,516,076 of NZ_CM146911.1, read as the reverse complement.
GAGGACCTGATGTTCGTGTTCGACAACCTCAAGGAGGTGGACGACCGCGGTATTCAGGCGCTGCTGCGCGAAGTGTCCTCGGAAGTCCTGGTGGTGGCCCTGAAGGGTGCCGACGACGAAGTGCAGGAGAAGATCTTCAAGAACATGTCCAAGCGTGCCGCGGAATTACTGCAGGATGACCTTGAGGCCAAGGGGCCGGTCAAGGTCAGCGAAGTGGAAGCGGCCCAGAAGGACATCATCACCATCGCCCGACGCATGGCCGAGGCCGGAGAGATCTCCCTCGGTGGTGCCGGTGAAGAAATGATGTAATGAAAGATTCCACCCGCGACCGCAACCGCATTCCCAAGGAGCAGCTGACAGCCTATGAGCGCTGGGAGCTGCCGTTGCTTGATGAGCGGGGAAACGAAGTGCCCCGCGAGGAAGAGCGTGATGTCAAACCGTTGACGGCGGCGGACATCGAGGAAATTCGCAGAGCCGCCCGCGAGGACGGTTACAACGAAGGCCGCGAACAGGGCTATGAGGCCGGGTTTGCTGAGGGCCGGGAGTCGGGTCACAAAGAGGGGCTGGACTCCGGTCTTACGGAGGGTCGAGAGCAGGGCAAGGGCCAGGGCTACGACGATGCCCGCAAGGAAATTGACACCAAGCTGGATCGCCTGGAACACCTGCTTGGGGAGCTGCTGCTGCCAATCAAGCGCCACGAAGATGAGCTCGAGACCGCACTGGTCAACCTGACCACGGTGCTGGCAAGAGCCGTGGTTTACCGCGAGCTCACCCTGGATTCCTCCCAGATCCAGCAGGTGGTTCGCCGGGCCATGGAATCCCTGCCGTCCACTGCCGATAATATCCGCATCCGTGTCCACCCCGACGATGTTGAACTGGTGCGAGAGGTCGCCGGGCGCCTGGATGCGTCGGCCGCCGTGGTCGAAGACAGCAGTATTCTGCCGGGTGGCTGCCAGGTAGAAACCCGCCACAGCCTCGTGGACTTCACGGTTGAGAAGCGATTCCAGCGTGCGGTTCAGGGCATGCTGGATCAGCAGATGGAAGGCAGTGAAGGCGGTGAAACCGAAGAACTCGACTCCCTGATGGAGGACCTGACCGGTTTCCATCGCGACGTTCTGGATTCCACTGAGCAGGACGCCCCCGGAGACGACGATGACCTCGACTCTCGCTGAACGCCTGAGCCGGTTTCAGGATTATCTTGGCACCGGACCCGAACCCGAATTATCCGGCCGCCTGACCCGCATGGTTGGTCTGACCCTCGAATGCGTGGGTTGCCCCATGGTGGTGGGCGACCGCTGTGTCATTTTTGGCCAAAGCGCAGGCAACGTGGAAGCAGAGGTGGTGGGCTTTGAGGACGACAAGGTCTACCTGATGCCGTTGACGGCCATTGAAGGGCTCCGGCCCGGTGCCCGGGTGGTGCCTCTGTCGGCAGCGAGCCGCGTGCCGGTGGGCCCGCAGCTGCTTGGCCGGGTGGTGGACGGCAGCGGCGAGCCGCTTGATGGCAAGGGCCCGCTTCAGGCCGAGGCCCGGGTGTCCTTGACCGGCGATATCATTAACCCGCTCAACCGTGCGCCTGTACGCCAGTCCATGGACGTCGGCATTCGCGCCATCAACGCGCTGATGACCGTAGGGCAGGGGCAGCGTCTTGGCCTGTTCGCCGGCAGTGGTGTGGGTAAGAGTATGCTCCTGGGCATGATGACACGCTTCACCGATGCCGACATCACGGTGGTGGGCCTGATTGGCGAGCGGGGTCGTGAGGTCAAGGAATTCATCGAGGATATCCTCGGCGACGAGGGCCTGGCGCGTTCTGTGGTGGTGGCGGCGCCGGCCGACGACTCACCGCTGATGCGTCTGCGGGCTGCCATGCTGACCACACGGATTGCCGAGTATTACCGGGACCAGGGCAAGCGGGTGCTGTTGCTGATGGACTCCCTGACCCGTTATGCCCAGGCCCAGCGGGAAATTGCGCTGGCGGTTGGCGAGCCACCCGCGACCAAAGGCTATCCGCCCTCGGTGTTTGCCAAGTTGCCGCAGCTGGTTGAACGTACCGGTAACGGCCGCCCCGGTGGTGGCTCGATCACCGCTTTCTACACGGTTCTCACCGAGGGTGATGACCAGCAGGATCCGATTGCGGACGCCACAAGGGCGATTCTCGACGGCCACATCGTGCTGTCCAGGCGCCTGGCAGAGGAAGGACACTATCCGGCCATCGACGTGGAGGCCTCCATCAGCCGGGTGATGCCCCAGGTTACCGAAACCGAGCATTTTTCGCGCGCCCAGCGTTTCAAGCAGGTGTACTCCCGGTATCAACAGGCCCGGGACCTGATTTCCGTGGGGGCCTACGTGAAGGGCTCGGATCCGGAAACCGATTTCGCCATCACCCACATTGGCAACATGCGCCAGTTCCTGCAGCAGGGGCTGAACGAGAGCGCGCCCCTGGGCGAGAGTATCGAACAGTTACTCGCGGTGGTGCCAGAACGCCGGTCGCCCGAGCGGCGCCGGTCGGCTGTGCCAAATCCCTCGGGTACCGGCGGCGGAGGTGAGGCCTGATGCTTCGGTCCCGTCGTCTGGAAGTGGTTCTGACCCTTGAGGAGCGAAAGGAGCAGGAAGCCCTGGAGCGCATGGGAGAAGCCAGGAAGCAGGTTGAGCAACAGCGTGAACAGGTTGAGAACCTGCATCGTTACCAGCAGGAATACCGTGACCAGATCCGTAACAGTCAGCAGGGCGTGGTTCAGGTGACCCGTCTGCAGGCCTGGCAGGCCTTCATTGCCCAGCTAGACCAGGTGATTCGCCAGCAGCAGAAGCAGCTGGAACAGGCCGAAAAGGTGTTCGAGGCGCGCAAGAAAGCGTGGCAGGAGGCCTGGGAGCGACGGCGCGGCATGGAGAAGTACATCGAAAGCTGTCGGCAGCAGGAGCAGCGAGAGCAGGACCTGCGAGAGCAGAAACTGGCTGACGAAGCGGCCGTGCGGGCCTTTCAGCGCCGGCAGCGCTGAAATACCAGAACCGCCGGCGCAAAATGGATGCAAATCCGGTCAACTCAGCTATCCTTTACCGGTAAGGGAAAGCGGGTGGACGCCCGCGGAAACATTGCTCGTGATGCCCATGGAGGTTTGGAATGCCGATTCAGACGCGCCGCGATGATAACGGTCAGACCCTTGTTATCAGCATTGAAGGGCGTTTTGATTTCAGCACTCACCAGGCCTTCAGGGATGCCTACGAGCACGGTGACCCTTGCGTGCAGGATTACATCGTGGATCTGTCCGAAACCACCTACCTCGACAGTTCCGCCCTGGGTATGCTGCTGTTACTCCGGGACTACGCGGGGGGCGACAATGCCCGGGTTGTCATTGAGAACTGCAACAGCGACGTGCGGCGGATTCTCTCCATTTCCAATTTCGAGCAGCTGTTCCAGATTCGCTGATGCCCGAGCTCTTCCGGAGTTCTCATGGATGATTCCGTTGCAGAACACGGCCCTCTCAGGATCCTGATTGCCGACGATTCCGACAGCGACCGGCTCATTCTAAAGACGCTGCTAAAACGCCTGGGGCATGACGTGGTGGATGTCACCAACGGCTCTGACGCCGTTGACCGCTTCCGGGAGTTGTCGCCCGATCTGGTCTTGCTGGATGCCCTGATGCCGGTGATGGATGGTATGGAGGCCGCCCGTCAGATCAAGGACCTGGCCGGCGAGAAGCTGGTTCCCGTCATTTTCCTGACTTCCCTTTCCGAAGCCGGTGCCCTGGCTCGATGCCTGGAGGCCGGAGGCGACGATTTCCTCGGAAAACCCTACAACCGCATAATTATTGAAGCCAAGATCAAAGCTTTCAACCGGATGCGGCTTATGCACCAGACGCTGTCCAACCAGAGAGACCTGATCCGTGAGCGCAACCGGCAGTTAACCGAGGAGCAGGAGGTTGCCAAGCGGGTGTTCGACAACGTTGCACACTCCGGCTGTCTGGATGCCGACAATATCCGCTATCACGCTTCCCCCCAGTCAATCTTCAATGGCGATGTCTTGTTTGCCTCCCCCAGGCCTTCGGGCGGCATGCTGGTATTCATGGGCGATTTCACGGGCCATGGCCTGCCGGCGGCCATCGGCGCCATGCCGGTGGCGGAGATTTTCTATGGCATGTCCAGCAAAGGCTTCAACGGCCAGGACGTGCTCAAGGAAATCAACCAGAAACTCAAGCGTATTCTACCCACAGGCATGTTCTGCTGCGGTGCCATGATCGAGGCGGATTTCAAGCACAACCAGCTCCAGGTATGGAACGGAGGGTTGCCGGATGGCTGGTTGGTACGGGGTAACGGAGAATCCGAGCTGCTATCCTCCCGCCATCTGCCGCTGGGTATCCTTGCCCCCGAGGTGTTCGATGCCGAATTTGAACGGATCGGAACCCGGCTAGGGGACCGGCTACTGATGATGACAGACGGCTTCCTGGAGGCGGCCAATGCGGATGGTCGGGTGTTTGGTGAGGCAGGGGTTCGGGATACCCTGAGCTCACTCAATCGCGAGACGCATCCGTTCGATGCCCTCATGTCGGCGGTGCGGGAGTTCAAGGGGAGCCCCGGTGATGGCGACGATCTCACCCTGTGCTGCCTGGATATGAGCGATGAGACGGGCATGCCCTCCCTGACGGATAGGGTAACGCCTTCCGCCCTGGCAGGTCCGGCGGAATGGCGGTGCAGTTACGAGGTGCGTGAGCAGACCCTGGGTGAATTCAGTCCGCTGCCTTTGCTGCTGCATATCTGTATGGAGGTGCCCGGGCTGCGTCGTAAGAGCGGCGAAATCTATACCATGCTGGCGGAACTCTACAACAACGCCCTGGAGCACGGTGTGCTCAAGCTGCCGTCGGAGTGGAAGCAATCCCGAGACGGCTTCGGCCAGTATTACGCGGAACGCCGGCGGCGCCTGGCTGAAGTTGACGGCCACTACATCCGCTTTACCCTGCATCACTCACTGAAAGACGGGGGTGGCAGGCTACGCATTATCTGCGAAGACAGTGGTCAGGGGTTCGACTTCCACAATCACCCCGGGCTGGGAACCGAGGGGCTGCCGCTGAGCAGAGGGCACTACTCTGGTCGGGGATTACTCCTGCTCAGGCGTCTTGCCGAGTCGATCCGGTTTCATGGTCGCGGCAATCATGTTGAAATTGTGTACGATTGGCATTTTTCCGAGACCTCCGGCCAATAGGGGGTTACGGTATTGAACACACAAGGAGGGTTGGTCATGGGTGACAAACCACACCTAGATGAAGAGGCTCTGGCGGAACTCCAGGATGTGATGGAGGACGAATTCGAAGTTCTGATCCAGACCTATCTTGCCGATTCACAGGATCGCATTCATAGTCTTCGGCAGGCGCTGGAGGCGGATGATTGCGACGCCTTTACCAAAACCGCCCACAGTTTCAAGGGCAGCTGTATCAACATCGGAGCGCCCAGGCTCGGGGAGCTCTGTCGGCAGGCGGAGCAAACCGGGAAGGCGTCAAGGCTTGATGAGGCACCCGCGTTACTGGACGCCATAGACACCGAATTCCGGCAGGTCACACAGAGGCTGCACGCGCTTCTGGTAAGCTGAAACGATCCATGGCATCACATTTGCTTTGACTATCGCATAACGGAACAAACCGCCTCTACCACGGCTACAAACCGGCAAGGTAAGGGCGATCATGCGATAAAAGCGGCAAGAGGTTGCCATGGCCCAGATGGTTCTCCCCCAAACCCCCGCGCCCGGGACCCACAAGGATCCCGGCCCGTCAAAGTCTGTTTCCAGCCAGGATCCGGCCGACAGGAAAAACGATTTCGAATCTGTCTCAAAGGCGGAACAGCAGCGTCTTGATCGCAAGCAGGCCGAGCGCAAAGACGCTGAAAAAGCCCAGGACGCAAAAGCCCGGGACGCAGAAGCCCGGGAAAAGACCAGTGAATCCCGGCAGGAGTCGCCCAATCAGGCAAAGGCCGGCGAAACCTCCGGCAATGCGGCGTCCAGGGACGCGCAGGCCAGTAACGGGCCTCAGGAGACGCAAGACACTGCAGAACCTGTGTCGGCGGACGCACTGGCGGCAGGGAACGGTGAATTGGCCGTCGATCCAATGCTGTTACCGCTCACCTTTGCTGAACTGCAAAGCCTCGTGAACCCCCAGGGTGCCCGCGCAATGGAAGCGCCCGCGGTGGCAGCCGGGCTACAGAACGCCATGAACGGCCAACTCAGAGAGAGCGGGCTTCAGACAGCGTCGCAGGGCTCGCTGAACGGATTGCGCGGCGTCGCCATCGGCCAGACAATCCCAGGGAATCCCAGCGCGGTGCAGGATGGGTCTACGGCAGAATCCCTGAAAGCGTCACTGGTGACCGAGCTGGGCCGTAACCCGGATGCGGGCTCGCTGCCTGCTAACGGTCGGTTCCAGTCGGCCATGGATCTGGTGTCCCAGCAGGCGGCCGGCGGAAACAACACGGCCCGTCTGACGCCAGAAACAGCCGCACCCCTGCGTGGCTATGCCACCTCCATTGATGTGCCGGTTGGCCACGCCGAATGGGGTGACAAGCTGGTGGGTAAGCTGAGCTGGCTCACCGCCAGAAACATGTCAGTTGCCGAAATTCACCTGACGCCACCGGACATGGGCCCCATGGAAGTCAAGGTGCGCGTCCAGAACGAGCAGGCCAGCATCACGGTCCACTCTGCCAATCCGGTGGTACGTGACCAGCTTGAACTGAACTCCCACCGCCTGCGTGACATGCTGAGCGAGCAGGGGCTGTCCCTGGCCGGCTTTGATGTCTCGGATTCGCCCCAGCAGCAGTCCGGACAGCAGGAGACTGCAGACGGCCAGGCCGCCGGGGGCACCGGCACCGCTCTCGTTGACGGGGATCCAGACGCCGATGGTAGCCACGCCCATACCCTGGATCTCAGCTGGAAGGGCGAAGTGGACATCTTCGCCTGATCGTTTGTCCTGCCTCTTCCAAACTCCTTTGCCCATCCTTCCCTGCAACGCTAAACTGCGGTTCTGAACGGGAAGGCTGGGTGTTCTGGCCCGCCCTTTGCATCCACTCCTGAAAAGTCGCGGAAAAGCGCTTCCGCCGACGGATTTCTGGCAAAGCGGACACTATGGCTGAAAACAACGAAACTCAGGCGGCGCCTGCCAAGAAGGGTAAACTCAAGCTGATCATCATGCTGGTTGTGGTGGTGATTCTGGCCATCGTACTGTCGGTAGTAGGAACCCTATGGTTCCTCGGCGGCGGGTTGCCGGGCATGGGCGATGACTCCGGCGAAGGGCAAGAGGTCGCCGAGGAGACGTTTACCCCGAGCAATTACCATGTCCTGGACAAGGCGGTGGTTACTACCATCCAGGCGGAAGGGCGGCAACGTTACGGCCAGGTTCACCTGGCGCTGGAGTCTGGCAGTCCCCAGGCCCTCGAGGCGGCCATGCTGCATATGCCCCTGATCCGGAGCCAACTGGTGATGGTGCTTGGCAGCAGCGACTTCAACAATCTCCAGACACCGGAAGGACGCCAGGCACTGGCTGACCGTATGCTGGCCACCGTGAACCAGGTGCTGGAACAGGAAGGCGAGGCCCCGATCAAGCGGGTGTTGTTCACGAACTTTGTTGTGCAATAGGGCACTAGCCAGGCATATCAGGGGCAGGACTAAACATGCAGGACTTGTTATCACAGGATGAAATCGATGCGCTCCTCCACGGTGTGGACGACGGCGACATTGATACCTACGAAGAAACCGACGATACAGGTGTAAAGTCCTACGACCTCTCCAGTCAGGACCGCATTGTCCGGGGACGGATGCCGACCCTGGAAATGATCAATGAACGTTTTGCCCGCTATACCCGGATCAGCCTGTTCAACCTGATGCGCCGAAACGCGGACGTCTCCACCGGGGGTGTCCAGATCATGAAGTTTGGCGAATACATCCACACCCTGTACGTGCCCACCAGCCTCAACCTGTGCAAGGTTCGCCCATTGCGCGGCACCTCCCTGTTTGTGCTCGACGCCAAACTGGTCTTCAAGCTGGTGGACAACTTCTTCGGGGGCGAGGGTCGCCATGCCAAGATCGAGGGACGGGAATTCACACCCACTGAAACCCGTATCGTGCAGATGGTTCTCGACCAGGTATTCCACGATATGAAGGAAGCCTGGCACGCGGTGCTGAAGGTAGACTTTGAGTACCTCAGTTCCGAGGTGAATCCTGCCATGGCCAATATTGTGAGTCCTAGCGAGGTGGTGGTGGTCAGCACCTTCCACATCGAGCTGGACGGTGGCGGGGGCGAACTGCATTTTGCCTTGCCGTACTCGATGATTGAGCCCATCCGGGACGTTCTCGACGCCGGTGTTCAGAGTGACATCGACGACGTGGACGAGCGCTGGGTGAATGCCCTCCAGGAAGACATCAAGGACGTGAGCGTGCCCATCAATACCACGGTCTGTCGGAGGAGGATCTCCCTGCGGGATATCGCCAAGCTGAAAGCCGGCGACATCATTCCCGTGGAAATTCCGGAGCAGTTGACGGTGACCGCCAACGGAATTCCCATCTACAAGGCCACGCTGGGTACCCGTGACGGAAAACTGGCACTGAAAGTTCAAGAACGGGCAACGCTGCCCAAGGTCAAGAAACAACTGAAGGTGGGACGTAATGGCTGACGACGACAAGAAAGACGAGCAGGAGCTCAGCGAAGACGAGAAGCTGGCCGCCGAGTGGGAAGCCGCTATGGAGGAATCCGGCGATGACGGTGACCGCGAGGACGAGTGGGCCGCTGCCATGGCCGAGGCCGGTGAGTCGGAAGACGACGACGTCCAGGCGGCGCCAATGGAAGAGTTTGGTCAGGACAGCAGTCCGGCCAAGGGCGGTGGTCAGGCGCCTGACATTGATGTGATTCTCGATATCCCGGTGACCATTTCCATGGAAGTCGGCAACACGCAGATTCCCATCCGAAACCTGCTGCAACTGAATCAGGGATCGGTGATTGAGCTCGACAGACTGGCCGGTGAGCCCCTGGATGTGCTGGTAAACGGCACCCTGATCGCCCACGGCGAGGTGGTCATGGTCAACGAGAAATTCGGCATTCGCCTGACCGACGTGATCAGCCCGGGCGAACGCATCAAACGGCTGCAGAAATAACATGCGATTCTCTTTGCCGGGCGCTCTGGCGCTGTTTGTCACCGCTCCTGCCTGGGCGCAGGAGGCCGCGAACACGGCCGCGAAGCAGGCGCCAGTGCGGGCGCCCGACACCCTGGGCACTATCGTCAGCCTGGGATTGGGACTGGTGGCCGTGGTTGCCGTGATCTATGGCTGCGCCTGGATCATCCGGCGCATGAATGGCATGACGGGCATGAACAACAACGCCATCAAGGTGGTCTCCGTGATGGCCATTGGCGCCCGCGAACGCATTGCGCTGATCGAGGTGGGGGGGCAGCAGATACTGCTTGGCATCACGCCTTCTGCCATTCGCACGCTGCACGTATTCGACGAACCTGTGGTCGATGCCAGTGCCGCCGGCTCCGGGGATTTTGCCCGAAAGCTGCAGGGCATGATCGGTAAGTCCTGGACCTCGCCGACAAGGAATGACTAGGGCCATGCGAGCCGAAACCCTGAAACGACTGCTATCCACGTTGATAGGCATTGCCGGCCTGATGTTGCCGGCATTCGCCATGGCCCAGGATGCCACTGGCGCCACCGGCATTCCCGGTATTCCGGCCTTTACCGTGACACCCGGCGAAGGCGAGGGTGCGCAGGAATACTCGGTGACCCTGCAAATCCTGGCGCTGATGACCGCGCTCACGTTCCTGCCGGCGATGCTCATGATGATGACGTCGTTTACCCGCATCATCGTGGTGTTCGCCATACTGCGTCAGGCCATCGGCCTGCAGTCGACACCGTCCAACCAGATTCTGCTGGGCCTGGCGCTGTTCCTGAGCATCTTTATCATGAAACCGGTGCTGGAAGAGGCGAACCGGGTGGGGCTTCAGCCCTACCTGCAGGAGGAAGTAACCTCGCTGGAGGCGGTAGAGCTGGCGAGCCAGCCATTCCGCAAGTTCATGCTTGAACAGACCCGCGAGGACGATCTGGCCCTGTTCATGCGAATTGCCGACGTGCAGTACGACACGCCCCAGGATGTCTCGTTCTGGGTGCTGATGCCGGCCTTCGTAACCAGTGAGCTCAAGACTGCGTTCCAGATCGGATTCATACTGTTCATACCGTTTCTGATCATCGATATGGTGGTGGCCAGCGTGCTTATGGCCATGGGTATGATGATGCTGTCTCCGATCATCATCTCGCTGCCGTTCAAGATCATGCTGTTTGTCCTGGTGGACGGGTGGGCCCTGATCATGGGAACCCTGGCCGCCAGTTACGGAATATAGGAGCCGCGTCATGACCCCGGAAACCGTCATCGACATCCTCCGAGAAGCCCTATGGATGATCGTGCTGCTGGCGTCGATCATCATCGGCCCTGGCCTGGTCATTGGCCTGGTGGTCAGCACCTTCCAGGCAGCAACCCAGATTAACGAACAGACCCTGAGCTTCCTGCCGAGGTTGCTGGTCACGCTCATTGTGATCATCGTCTGGGGCCCATGGATGCTGACTCAGTTGCTTGATCACGCCAACCGGCTGTTCGGCAACATACCCTACCTGATCGGCTAGCGGATGATACCGGCGGAGATCAGCGTCGACCTGATCGGCCAGTGGGTCGGTCAGCATCTCTGGCCGCTGTTTCGCCTGGCCAGCTTTCTGATGGTGATCCCCATTTTCGGTACCCAGCTGGTTCCGGCCCGCGTGCGCCTGGGGCTGGCGTTGCTGATGACCGTCCTGATCGTACCCATGATCCCTCCGGTACCCCAGGTGGACGCCCTGAGCGCCGACGCCGTTGTCATCAGCCTGCAGCAGATCCTGATCGGGGTGGGCATGGGCTTCGCGCTGACGGCCCTCTGGCAACTGTTTGTTATCGCCGGCCAGATGATCGCCATGCAGATGGGCCTTGGCTTTGCCTCCATGGTCGACCCGGCCAACGGCGTCAATGTACCGGTGTTATCCCAGATCTACACCATCACGATCACGCTACTGTTCCTGGCCATGAACGGCCATCTGGTGGCCTTCGAGGTCTTCATAGAAAGCTTTCGCACATTGCCCATCGGCATGGAAGGCCTGGGCCAGGCCGGCGTCTGGGAACTGGCCCACCGGATCAGCTGGATGTTCGCCTCCGCCATGCTGCTGGCGCTGCCGGCGGTAACTGCGGTACTGATCGTCAACATCTCCTTCGGCGTGATGACCCGCGCCGCGCCCCAGATGAACATCTTCGCCCTGGGTTTCCCGATTGGCCTGATTTTTGGATTGTTTGCCATATGGGTGCTGCACGCCAATTTCCTGCCGCACTTTGACCAGCACACCCGCGAGACGTTTGAATTTATGCGGGGTTTGCAGGGGCAGCCTTGAATTTCTCTCATGTGCGCCTCGGAGACTCCACGCAGTGAGTATGCAGAGGCGGGTGGGGCAAGCTTTCCAAAACTGTGCGGAGCCATGGATGGCGGAGCCAAGCGTACAGGGATGTATCCACAGCGTGTTTTGGAAAGCTTGCCCCGCCCGCCGAAACTGACAATTTCGGAAGACCGGAATGGCCGAAGAAAACGACAACAGTCAGGAAAAAACGGAAGAGGCCACCCCCCGACGACTTGAAAAAGCCCGGGAGGAAGGCCAGACCGCCCGCTCCAAGGAACTGGCCACCATGGCCGTACTCCTGGCAGGCGCCGGCGGCCTGCTGATGTTTGGTGCCAGCCTTGGAGCGTCGCTGGAGGCGATCATGCGCGACAGCTTCGTGATCGAGCGCTCCGCCATCTTCGACATGCGCCACATGAGCGTCCAGCTGATTGCATCCGCCAAGGAAGCGGCCTGGGCACTGGCGCCCATTCTGGTGATGCTGCTCATTGCCGCCATCTTCGGCTCCATCGGCATTGGTGGCCTGCTCATCAGCGGCAAGGCCGTGGCGCCGAAACTCAACCGCATGGACCCCATCAAGGGCCTGGGCCGCATGTTTTCCGCGCGCTCCCTGGTAGAGCTGGTCAAAGCCATTGCCAAAGTCGGCCTGGTCATGGCCCTGGCGATCCTCATTCTCAACCTGCGCACCGAAGACCTCCTGGCCATTGCCGAGGAGCCGGTAGTGCCGGCCATGGAGCACGTACTCTGGACCATCGCCTGGAGCTTTTTCCTGCTGTCCTGCGCCACCATCATCATCGCCGCCATCGACGTGCCCTTCCAGATTTACGATCACCAGAAGAAACTGCGCATGACCAAGCAGGAGGTGAAGGACGAGTACAAGGACACCGAGGGCAAGCCGGAAGTGAAGGGCAAAATCCGCCAGCTCCAGCGCGAAATGGCCCAGCGCCGGATGATGCAGGATGTGCCCAAGGCCGACGTGGTCATCACCAACCCGACCCACTACGCCGTAGCGCTCAAGTACGATCAGAAAGCCATGGCGGCGCCGGTGGTGGTTGCGAAGGGCGCCGATGAGGTGGCCTTTAAGATCATGGAAATAGCCCGGGAAAACAAAGTCGAGATCCTCAGGACGCCGCCGCTGACCCGGGCGGTCTATCACAACACGGACCTCGGCGAGGAGATCCCCGATGGCCTGTACATGGCCATTGCCCAGGTGCTTGCTTACGTGTTCCAGCTCCGCCAGTTCTGCAAGGGACGTGGGCCCAAGCCCGGCATGCCCGATTTCCCGATTCCGTCGGATTTGCGGCGGGACGTCTGAGTTTGAAGTTGGGTTCCTTTTGGTAGCCTGAGGGTTTGGGAGTTTGCGCGGTTGTGGGTGGCCTTTTCAGGACACGCTACGAGCACATCCATGTGCGCTTGACTGTGGCCATCCATGGCCACAGACAGTCCTGAAAAGGCCACCCACAACCGCTTATCAAACCCCTTCGATATCGCTGAGAAATACTTATTTAACTCCGGAGCTTTTGGCGGATTCCCTTCAGGTTTGCGAGGTTTGTGGGGCTGCCTCCCAAAAATGTCGGCGGCCAGGGATGGCCGACGCCAAGCGCACATGGATGTGCTCGTAGCGGTTTTTGGGAGGCAGCCCCACGAACCTCTTCCACCCGAACCTGCAGGCTAGGGCAGGAGTCGACTGGCTAGATCAGCAACCAGCCTCGATAACTCGAACCATCGGCTCGCCGCGGCTTTCGGGAATCGGCAAGATTCCATACCAGGAGCGCGGGTCATGCACGGTGGCCGAGGCGAATCCACAGGACAGGAAATGCTCCCGTGCCTGAGCGTCAGTCTGGAAGTGGAAGGATACCTCGCTGCGGGTTACTGCCCCGAGGATGCCTCCCAATGCTTCCAGGGTAGTGTTCAGCAGAGGCTGGGAGGGCTGGTAATAGCTCTCGGACAGATAGATGGACCCGGGACGTGAGGCCATGGCTGCAGACAGGCGGCGCCAGAACTCGGTGATGGTCTCGAGGGAGAAGTAACTGGTCAGGCCCTCGGTAATGATGATTACCGGCTCCCGATTGTCGAATACCCGGTCGATGACCTTTTCCAGCTGGTACTCGCCATGGTCGGCCAGAATATCGATGGGCGTGACCTGGTGATGGTCGCCCAGGCGGCCGGCGGCCATGAGCCTGAGGGCCTTGCGAGCGGCCATGTCGGGCAGGTCGGCTTCGACCATGTGGAGCAGGGGGTGTTTCTGGCGTAATCGAATGCCCCTTGGGGACATGCCGCAGGCGATTTCCAGGACCTGGGTGATGCCCTTTTCTTTGATGGCCTGATCAATCAGGTGATCGATGATCAGGTGACGTTGTAACAGGAAAGTTCGGATGTTGCCGCCGATGGCTGCCTTGCTGGCGGCTTCGAACGGGGTCATCAGCCGGTAGAGCCAATGGCCTTTTTCGGTGGCCAGGGCATCGTCGGAGATCCCGTACCGGTGCCAGACGGCACCGGTATACAGGGCGGTAAAGCTGATGCCGGAGCTGTCAGTCGGCTTTTTGCTCATACACCGCTTTGCCCCAGGCCTCGCGACTGCCGGGCAGTATCAGGTTCAGGATGATGGCGGCGACCGCGCACAGGGCGATGCCTTCCAGGTGTCCGAGTACCATGCCACCGATGCCGAATACCAGGGTGACACCCACGATCACCAGGTTGCGGGACTGGGCCAGGTCCACCTGGTGGCGGATCAGGGTGTTCAGGCCAACAACGGCAATGGAGCCGAACAGCAGGCACAGAATGCCGCCCATGACCGGTACCGGGATGGTCTGCAAGGCCGCGCCGAATTTGCCGACGAACGCCAGCACGATGGCAACGCCGGCCGCCCACCACATCACCTTCGGGTTGAAGTTCTTGGTGAGCATCACTGCACCGGTTACCTCCGAGTAGGTGGTGTTGGGCGGCCCGCCAAGCATGGAAGCGGCGCTGGTGGCCAGGCCGTCACCGAGCAGGGTGCGATGCAGGCCGGGCTTTTCCAGGTAGTTTTTGCGGGTTACGTTGCCGATCGCGAGCACGTCGCCGATGTGTTCGATGGCCGGCGCAATAGCCACGGGCACCATGAACAGGATGGCGCCCCAGCTGAATTCCGGGGCCACGAAATTGGGCATGGCAAACCAGGCGGCTTCACGAATCGGGGTGGTATCGACAATGCCCACGAACGCAGACAAAACGTAACCGGTGATCACGCCGAACATGATCGGGATGAGCCGGAAAATGCCTTTCGCCCACACCGACATTACGATGGTCACCGCCAGGGAAATCATCGCAATCCAGATGGCAGTGTCGTAGGGAATCAGCTGTGTGGAGCCGTCACCGGTGCGGCCGGAAGCCATGTGTACAGCCACCGGTGCCAGGCCCAGGCCGATGGTCATGATGACCGGTCCGATGACTACCGGGGGCAGCAATCGCCGGACAAAGCCGGTGCCGCGCAGGCGGACCAGTCCGCTCAGTACGATGTAGAGGATACCCGCCGCCATCAGGCCGCCAAGGGTTTCCTCCATGCCGAAGCGGCCCTTGGATGCAATAACCGGTGCGATGAATGCGAACGAGGAGGCCAGGAAGATGGGAATCTGGCCGCCGGTCACCACGTGAAAAATCAGGGTGCCGAGGCCGGCGGTGAACAGGGCTACGTTGGGATCCAGGCCAGTAATCAGCGGCATCAGAACCAGGGCGCCGAACGCCACCAGCAACATCTGTGAGCCGGCAATGGCCTGTTTCCAGACCGGGTCGTTGGTGTGGTCCTGCATGTTTATACGTCCTTCTGCTTGGTGCCGAAGATCTTGTCACCGGCATCGCCGAGACCCGGGAGAATATAGCCTTTCTCGTTCAGACGCTGGTCAATGGAGGCCGTATAGATGGACACATCCGGATGCTTCTCGAGGACTTTCTCGATACCCTCCGGTGCGGCCACCAGCACCAGGGCGCGGATTTCCGTACTGCCCGCCTTTTTCAGCAAATCGATCGTGGAGATCATCGAACCGCCGGTTGCCAGCATGGGGTCGACGATCAGCGCCATCCGCTGATCCAGCTCGCCCACAAGCTTTTCCAGGTAGGTGCTTGCTTCCAGGGTTTCTTCGTTGCGGATCTGGCCAACGACGCTCACACGGGCCACCGGGATCAGGCTCAGCACGCCATCCAGCATGCCCAGGCCGGCTCGCAGGATCGGCACGATGGTGATTTTCTTGCCGTGGATCTGCTCCACGGTGACCGGGCCGGCCCAGCCCTCAATGGTTTTTTCCTGAAGGTTGAAGTCCTTGGTGGCCTCGTAGGTCAGCAGTGCGCCGACTTCCTGTGCCAGCTCACGAAAATTCTTGGTGCTGATGTCCGCACGGCGCATCAGGCCGAGCTTGTGGCGGATCAGGGGGTGTTTTACCTCGTGGATAGGCATGGGGTCACCTGTGGTCTGTGTGTGGTCGATCAAATGGCGCAAGGATACCGCATCTGGCTGAGCGAGTCAGGCCGCCAGCCGGCGTCATTCCGAAAAAATAACCGGTGTGGTACGGATCTTGCCGCTCATCTCCGAAACGACGCCCCGGCGTCAGATTTTCGACCCTGAGAGCGCCCTCGGGCACCGCCAATCGGAGAAGGTTCCGGCATGGACAGAGCTTTGGTCCTTAACAACGTCAAATCCCTGACGCGGGGCAATATCGGCATTCCCCTGATGCTGATGGGATTGCTGGGCATGATGATCCTGCCCATGCCGGCGTTCCTGCTGGACGTCTTCTTTACCTTCAACATCACCCTGTCAATCGTCATCCTGCTGGTGTGCGTGTACGCGCTTCGGCCCATGGAATTTGCCTCCTTCCCGACGGTGCTGCTGGTAGCCACGCTGCTGCGTCTGGCGCTGAACGTGGCGTCTACCCGAATCGTACTGCTCAACGGCCACGAAGGCGGCGATGCGGCGGGTAAGGTTATCCAGTCGTTCGGTGAGGTGCTGATCGGCGGTAACTACGCCGTGGGTCTGGTGGTGTTTGCCATCCTGATGATCATCAACTTCCTGGTGGTTACCAAGGGTGCCGGCCGGGTGTCCGAGGTGAGCGCCCGCTTCACCCTGGATGCCATGCCCGGCAAGCAGATGGCCATTGATGCCGACCTTAATGCCGGCCTGATCAACCAGGACGAAGCCAAGCACCGGCGCGCCGAGATTGCCCAGGAGGCAGACTTCTACGGCTCCATGGACGGTGCCTCCAAGTTTGTGAAAGGCGATGCCATTGCCGGTCTGCTCATTCTGTTCATCAACATTGTTGGTGGTGTTGCCATCGGTATGCTCCAGCACGGTCTGGATTTTGGCCTGGCCATGCAGCGCTACGCCTTGCTGACCATTGGTGACGGCCTGGTGGCCCAGATTCCGTCACTGCTGCTGTCCACATCGGCCGCCATCATGGTGACGCGGGTCACCTCCAGTCAGGACATGGGCGGGCAGATTCTCCAGCAGATGTTCAGCGCCCCCAAGGCGCTGGCCATTGCGGCTGCCATCCTGATCATCCTCGGCCTGATTCCGGGCATGCCCCACTTCGCGTTCCTTGGGCTGGGTGGTCTTGCCGCCGGCGCCGCCTGGTACATCTGGAAGCACCAGCGCCAGACCGTGGAGGAAGACGGCGCGTTTCCGGCGCGGGGTGGTGGTGCGCCGCGGCCTGCGGGCCGGGATCTGCCACCGGGCGGTGATGCCGGGGGCGATCAGGCGCGGCAACTGCCGGCGCCGGGAGAGACCCGTGAGCTGGGATGGGATGACGTCGCCACGGTCGACATTGTCGGGCTGGAGGTGGGTTACCGGCTGATCCCGCTGGTGGACAAGTCCCAGGGAGGCCAGTTGCTCAGTCGCATCAAAGGCGTCCGCAAGAAGCTGTCGCAGGACCTCGGCTTCCTGATGCCGTCAGTTCACATTCGGGACAATCTCGACCTGATGCCCAATGTTTATCGCATCACGCTGATGGGCGTGACCATCGCCGAAGCCGAGATTCATCCCGATCGGGAACTGGCCATTGATCCGGGCCAGGTGTTCGGCAAGGTGGAGGGGATCCAGGGCAAGGATCCAGCCTTCGGTCTGGATGCCATCTGGATCGAGCCCGACAAGAAGGACCAGGCCCAGACCCTTGGCTATACGGTGGTAGACGCCAGCACCGTTGTGGCGACCCATCTCAATCAGGTTCTGCAGAAGCACGCCCACGAGCTGCTGGGCCATGAAGAAGTCCAGAAGTGGCTGGACCAGCTGGAGAAGATATCGCCGAAACTGGCTGAGGAACTGGTACCGACCACCGTCTCCATCAGCCTGCTGCTGAAGGTGCTTCAGAACCTGCTGAAGGAGGAAGTGCCGATCCGGGATATGCGCTCCATCGCCGAGGCGATCGTGAACGTGCATCCGAAGAGCCAGGATCCGAAGCTGCTGACCACCGTGGCCCGCCAGTCGCTGCGCAGGATGATTATCCAGAGCATCTGCGGCAACGAATCGGAGATTCCGGTGATTACGCTGGATCCAGACCTGGAACAGTTATTGCTGAAGTCTGTTCAGCAGAGTCAACAATCCGGCGGTCAGGAGGATATTGGCCTGGTTCTGGAACCGAACATGGTTGAGAAGCTCCAGCGTTCGTTGCAGGACAGCGTCCAGCGGCAGGAAATGCTCGGCAAACCGGCCATCCTGCTGGTGTCCGGCCCGCTGAGGCCGGTGCTGGCGAAGTTCGCCAGCTACGGTGTGGAGCGGCTGCACGTGCTCTCCTACCAGGAAATACCGGATAACAAGCAGATTACGATTGTGGCGTCCGTTGGCCAGTAACGGCGCGGATGACAGAACGGACAGCGCCGGAACGGCGTTGCCGGTGGAGGAAGAGGCATCATGAAAGTAAAACGGTTTTTTGCTCAGACCATGGCAGAGGCGTTGAAACAGGTCAGTGAACAGATGGGGCCGGACGCCGTCATTCTTTCCAACCGGCGCGTGGATGGTGGTGTCGAAATTGTGACGGCCCTGGACTACGACGAAAATATGGCGCGCCAGCGTCTGGGAAGCCGGGCCGAGGAAGCCACCAATGGCTCCCGGCTGGCCGAATTGCAGGCCGACCAGCACCGTCGGCTCGAGGACGAGCTGAGCCGCTCCCGCGATCGGATTCGCGAGGTTCGGGAGAAGCGGGCCGGGCAGGGTGCCGGTTACGCCCGGGCATCGTTTTCAGACATTCAGCAGGTGGTGGACGAGCAGACTGATGTCCAGGCGCCGTCGACCGGCCGCACGGGTGAGGCCTATTCCGATGAGCTGGCGCAGATGCGCGCCGAGATCAGCTCGCTGCGCGACCTCATGCAGGGCCAAAAACCGCAGTCTCCGGTTGAGCCGTCGGCCACCAGCGCCGTCCAGCAACGGCTGGCGGAACGGCTGCAGGAATTTGGTCTTGGCAACGAGCTGGCGGTATCCATTGCTCGCCGCCACAAGGCCGGACGTCTTGAGGACGGCTGGAAACAGTCCCTCAAGATGCTGTGTACCGGCGTACGCACGGCGCGCACCGAGTGGCTGGACCAGGGCGGCGTGTTCGCCCTCGTGGGTCCCACCGGCTCGGGCAAGACTACTACAATCGGAAAACTGGCGGCGCGCTATGTGCTCAAGCATGGCTCGGACGCCGTGGCGCTGGTTACTACCGACCGCTACCGGGTCGCCGCCCACGAGCAGCTGTTCGTGTTTGGCCGTATCCTGAATGTGCCGGTACGGGTGGTTGACGAGAGCCACAGCCTGGATGACATTCTTGATGAACTGTCCGACCGGCATCTGGTGCTGATCGACACCGCCGGTCTGACCAGCTCTGACAAGGGCTATCAGGAACAGTTGGCTGAACTGGCCCAAAGCCACCACAATGTCCGGACGCACCTCGTGGTGTCGGCAACCAGTCAACCGCGGATCATGAAATCCGTGTGGCATTGCTATAAGATGGCAAATCTTGCGGGCTGTGTGATGACCAAGGTAGACGAGGCCCTGACGCTCGGCGAATCCCTCGGCTTTATCATGGAAACCGGCCTGCCTGTGGCCTATTACACCGACGGGCAGAAGATTCCGGAAGATCTGCACCACGCCCAGGCCGTTCCGTTGGTGCGGCTGGCTGTCGATCGCCTGAAAGCCCTGCAGCGACAGCAGGCGGTTGCTGAGGGTGCCTGAAGAGCGAGACCCCTTATCGGATGCGTGGCAGGTGTCCGGACACACAAGACCCGGTTAAACGTGGCGAGAGACAAAAACGAGTATGAGCAAAGCACATCCGGTACAGGTGATCGCGGTTTCGGGCGGCAAAGGGGGCGTTGGCAAAAGTAACGTGTCTGTGAACCTTGGCATAGCGCTGGCCCAGAAAGGGCGCAGGGTTGTGCTCCTCGACGCCGACCTCGGCCTTGCGAATATCGACGTACTGCTCGGCATTACCGCGAACCGGAATCTCCAGGACGTGCTGGCCGGAGAGTGCGATCTCAAAGACGTGCTGGTGAATGGCCCCGGGGGTATCAAGATTGTCCCCGCCTCCTCGGGTACCCAGCGTATGACCCAGTTGAGCCCCATGGAACATGCCGGGCTTATCAATGCCTTCAGCGAGCTGGGCGACCAGATAGACGTATTGATTGTCGATACCGCCGCCGGCATTTCCGAATCGGTGGTGAGTTTTCTGCGGGCTTCCCAGGAACTGCTGCTGGTGGTGTGTGATGAGCCCACCTCCATCACTGATGCCTACGCACTGATCAAGCTGATGAACCGCGACTACGGCACCAACCGCTTCCGTATTCTTGCCAACCAGGTGCGTAACGAGCAGGAAGGTCGCCACCTGTTCGAAAAACTGACCCGTGTTACCGAGCGCTTCCTTGATGTAGCGCTACAATATGTGGGATTAGTGCCCTACGATGAAGCTGTGAAAAAAGCGGTTCAGCGACAGCGAGCGGTACTGGATGCCTACCCCCGGGCCAAGGCGTCCCTGGCCATCAAGGCACTGGCGGAAAAAGTGGATAACTGGCCGCTGCCGTCGTCGCCCCGGGGACATCTGGAATTTTTTGTGGAGCGGCTCGTCGAAGTCTGAATCGGATCCTGTCAAACAACACCGGATACATGGCATTGGCGAACAATCTCGGTATCTACAACCAGTCTGGCACCCAGAGGCCCTCCCGGCTTGTGGAACAGCATGCGCCCCTGGTGAAGAAAATCGCCCTGCACCTGATGGCGCGGCTGCCGGCTTCTGTACAACTGGAAGACCTGATGCAGGCCGGCATGATCGGGCTCCTGGAGGCTGCCCAGCGATACAGCTCCACCCGCGGCGCCACCTTTGAGACCTACGCCGGCATCCGGATCCGGGGTGCCATGGTGGATGAGATCCGCAAGGGCGACTGGGTACCACGCTCTGTGCACCGGAACGCCCGCCGAATCTCCCAGGCCATCAAGGCCGTTGAAGACCGTCTTGGTCGTGAGGCGACCGACCTTGAAGTCGCCGATGAGCTGGGCATGGGCCTGGCCGAATACCATTCATACCTTTCCGACGCCAACAGTGGCCGACTTTTTAGTCTCGATGAGCTCAATGAATCCGGAGAGCTGCCGATAGAAGAGACAGAGACCCAGGACAATCCCCTGGAAGGGCTGTCATCGGATGCCTTCCGACGCAGCCTGGCCGAGGCGATTGAGGATCTGCCGGAGCGCGAGAAGCTGGTGCTGAGCCTGTACTACCAGGAGGAACTGAACCTCAAGGAGATCGGTGCGGTGCTTGGCGTCAGTGAGAGCCGGGTCAGCCAGATTCACAGTCAGGCGGCATTGCGACTGAGAAGCCGGTTGTCGGACTGGCACCAGGGTGCCGGTCGCTGAAGAGCGCGCTGTGTGTCCGCACTCAGGCAGACTGTAGCTTTTGGTAACCGACGCTTTACAACCGTGGTAAAGGCCTGACAATAAGCGGTTAAAACAGCGGCCTGCTAGACTTCGAGCAGATAGGTCAAACGAATTCCGGGTGTTACTAACTGGAGGTCCCATTGGACAAGAACATGAAAATCCTCATTGTGGACGATTTTTCCACAATGCGACGGATCATCAAGAACCTGCTGCGTGATCTCGGCTTCACCAACACCGATGAAGCGGACGACGGCAACACCGCGCTGCCGATGCTCAGAAGCGGCAAATACGATTTTCTGGTGACTGACTGGAACATGCCCGGCATGTCCGGTTTTGATCTCCTGAAGGCGGTCAGGGCCGACGAGAATCTCAAGACCCTGCCGGTGCTGATGGTTACCGCAGAAGCCAAGCGTGACCAGATTGTCGCCGCTGCCCAGGCGGGTGTGAACGGGTATGTTGTCAAGCCGTTCACCGCCGCAGTGCTCAAGGAAAAGATTGAGAAAATCTTTGAAAGAATCCAGTAACCAGAGGTCGGATGGCTCTCATGAGCGATAGCAAACAGAACCATCGGGGCCTGGAACCGGAGGTAACGGAAAAACTCGAGCGGCAGGCCGCCGAGCTGGCGGAGAGCGTCAGCGCTGGCGATTATGCCAAGGCCATGACCCTGATCAATGAACTCAGCGAGGTTCGCGATCAGAGTCTGTATCGGGAGGTGGGCCGGCTGACCAGAAGCCTGCACGAAGCCATCCGGAACTTCCAGATAGATCCCCGAAATGCCGAACAGCAGGAGGCCCTGTCCAAAATGACAGATGCTTCCGACCGGCTTGAGTACGTGGTGCAGATGACCGGTGAAGCGGCCAACCGAACCATGGACCTGGTGGAAGAGACCATGCCGGTGGCCAATGCCCTGCGGGACGAAGCCTCGTCGCTTCGCGATGAATGGCAGCGCCTTCGTCGTCGCGAGATGCAGCCAGCGGAATTCCGGGAGCTGTACGGACGGATCGACCGATTTTTCGTCAGCATGGCGACAGACGCCGACACCATGTACAACAACCTGTCTGAAATTCTTCTGGCCCAGGACTTCCAGGATCTGACAGGGCAGGTGATCCAGAAGGTCACCGCTCTGGTCAAGGAAGTGGAAGAGCAGATGCTTAGCCTGGTGGTCATGGCCAGCCATGTGGATCAACTGACAGGCACTGTCCACCAGCTTGAAGAGCGGCACGAATCCGCGGAACAGGGTGTCGGGCCGCAGATCAAGGCCCACGAGCGGGAAGATGTAGTTTCGGGACAGGACGACGTAGACGACCTGTTGTCCAGTCTCGGTTTCTGATTAAAGAGGATAACGCATGGCGTTCGATGCTGATGAAGAGATTTTGCAGGACTTCCTCGTGGAGGCCGGCGAAATACTCGAGAAGCTGTCAGAGCAGTTGGTAGACCTTGAGCGACATCCGGATGACAGTGATCTGCTCAACGCCATCTTTCGTGGCTTTCACACTGTAAAGGGCGGCGCCGGCTTCCTACAGCTTGAGGCGCTGGTGAACTGCTGCCATTCGGCGGAGAACGTGTTCGATATCCTGCGCAACCACAAGCGTAAGGTGGATTCTGAGCTCATGGATGTGGTTCTGGAAGCTCTGGACCATGTGAACGCCATGTTCGAGCAGGTGCGCAACCACGAAGAGCTCACCCCAGCCCCGGACGAGCTGATTGCGCGCCTCGACGCGTTTGCGCAGCCGGAATCCGAGGACGCTGCCGCCCCGGCGCAGCCCGCCGAGCCGACAGAGACCGCGGAAGCGGCCGAAGAGGGCGGGGACATCACCGACGATGAATTCGAGCAGCTGCTGGATGCGCTGGCCGATGAGCCGAATGCCTCGACACCCGAAAAATCAGCGTCGGAAGCCAAGAGCAGCGACGCGTCCGGTGATGACGACATCACCGACGACGAATTTGAGGCGCTGCTGGATCAGCTCCATGGCAAGGGGCAGTTTGCCGGTGCGCCAGCAGCCGATGAGCCGTCCTCATCCGGCAAGGATGAAACGGGCAGCGCCGGGGGGCAGGCTGCCGACAAGTCGTCGGCGGGAGCTGGCGACGACCTGATTACCGACGACGAGTTCGAAAAACTGCTGGACGACCTTCACGGCAAAGGCGGTGGCCCCACGGCCGGTAAGACCGACGGCCCAGCGAAGCCTGAGAAGCCCCAGGCAGCGGATCCCAATTCCACGAAACCCAAGACTGCCAAACCCGCCGAGCCCACAAAGCCCGACGAAAGACCGGCAGCCAGGGGCGGCGCTGCACCCGCCATGCCGTCGCGGGACAACGCCCCTGCGGCGGAGACCACCGTTCGGGTAGACACCAAGCGCCTGGACGACATCATGAACATGGTCGGCGAGCTGGTACTGGTGCGCAACCGTCTCCAGCGCCTGGGCGCGGAAAGCGAAGACGAACACATGCACAAGGCGGTTTCCAACCTTGATGTGGTAACCACCGATCTGCAGTCGGCAGTGATGCAGACGCGCATGCAGCCGATCAAGAAAGTGTTTGGCCGGTTCCCACGAGTAGTACGTGACCTGGCCCGGAGCCTCAAGAAAGAGGTCAATCTGGTCATGCACGGTGAGGAGACCGACCTGGACAAGAACCTGGTTGAGGCCCTGTCTGATCCTCTGGTGCATCTGGTTCGCAATTCCGTCGATCACGGTATTGAGTCGCCGGAGGTGCGGGAGAAGGCCGGCAAGCCCCGCCAGGGCACGGTCACCCTGTCAGCGGAGCAGGAAGGCGACCATATCCTGCTTTCCATTGAGGATGACGGTGCTGGCATGGATCCGGAGGTCCTGCGTCGCAAGGCCGTGGAGAAGGGCATCTACGACCAGGACGCGGCAGACCGGCTTACCAGGACCGAATGCTACAATCTGATCTTTGCCGCCGGCTTCTCCACCAAGGAGCAGATCTCCGACGTGTCCGGCCGTGGGGTCGGCATGGACGTGGTGAAGACCAAGATCGGCCAGCTCAACGGACAGTTGAACGTTGAGTCCGAGCTGGGCAAGGGCTCGCGAATTGTCATCAAGGTGCCGCTGACCCTGGCGATCATGCCAACCCTGATGATAATGCTCGGCGACCAGTCGTTTGCCCTGCCGCTGGTGAACGTGGTGGAAATTTTCCATCTGGATCTGACCAAGACCAACATTGTTGATGGTCGCGAGTGCATCGTGGTTCGGGAACGGGTGTTCCCGCTGTTCCATATCAAGCGCTGGCTGGTTCGGGACGGCTCTTCCCAGGAGGTGCCGGAGAACGCCCATGTGGTGATTGTTGCCATGGGAACCAAGCAGGTGGGCTTTGTGGTTGACCAGTTGGTCGGACAGGAAGAGGTGGTAATCAAACCGCTGGGCCGCGCCCTCCAGGGAACCCCCGGCATGGCCGGTGCGACCATCACGGGCGATGGCCGGATTGCACTGATTATTGATGTTCCAAGCCTGTTGCAGCATTACGGCTGAGCTGAACCGCGCAGGTGATACCGGGCAGATAGCGAAGGATTGGGTAGGAGAATTGGATGACAGTTTCTGTCCTGGTCGTTGATGATTCAGGTTTTTTTCGAAAACGGCTGACGGAGATCCTGACCAGTTCCGGCCAGATCAAGGTGGTGGGTGCCGCCACTAACGGGCGCGAGGGTGTGGAGCTTGCAGAAAAGCTGCGTCCGGACGTGATCACCATGGACTACGAGATGCCGGTAATGGACGGCATCACCGCCGTGCGGGAGATCATGCGCAAGCGCCCGACACCGGTACTCATGTTCTCGTCCCTTACCTACGAGGGAGCACGGGTCACCCTGGACGCGCTCGAGGCGGGAGCAGTGGACTTCCTGCCCAAGAATTTCGAAGAGATTGCGCGCGACAACAGCCAGTTACAGAAAATCCTCATCGACCGGATTCTGGACGTGGCTCGCAGCCGGCCCGGTAACAAGGCGGCGCCAGCCGCTCCCGGGCCGTCGGCGCCGTCAGGCCGGGAGCCATCTCCGGCGTTGCGGTCCCGAACGGCGTCGGTGGAACGGCCTCGTTCCTCACTGCGGGAACGGCCCGCCACCCCGGCACCGGTCGGCGACGCAGAGACTGGCCGGCGCCCGGTCCGGCGTGGCCCCGCCAGGCATTACGCCGTGGTGGGTATTGGCACCTCCACTGGTGGACCGGTGGCCCTGCAGAGGGTGCTGACGGCTCTGCCGGCCTCGTTTCCGGCGCCCCTGGTGCTGGTTCAGCATATGCCGGCCAGCTTTACCCCCGCCTTTGCCGAACGGCTGAACAAGTTGTGTCAGATTGAAGTGCGGCAGGCCGAAGATGGCGATGTGCTCCGGCCCGGACTTGCATTGCTGGCGCCGGGCGGCAAGCAGATGATGATCGAGAACCGGAGCGGCCAGGCCAGGGTTCGCATACTGCCCGGGGACGAGCGCCTCAATTACAAACCTTGCGTGGATGTCACTTTCGGTTCGCTGGCTCGCAGCTTTCCCGGCAAGACCCTTGGTGTGATCCTTACCGGCATGGGCTCGGATGGCAAGGAAGGTTGCCGGCTGATGAAACAGAGCGGATCAGACGTCTGGTCCCAGGATGAGAAATCCTCGGTCATTTACGGCATGCCCATGGCCGTTGCCAAGGCGGGTCTGACCGACGAAGTGCTGTCACTGGATGACATCGGCCCCCGGTTGATCGAGGGCGTTAGCTGATGGATATCCTCTCCCTGCTCGGGGTTGTTCTCGGTTTTGCCGCGATCCTCGGTGGCAATCTGCTTGAGGGCGGTGCCCTCGCGTCGCTGTTCAATGCCCCGGCGGCGATCATAGTGATCGGTGGCACCCTCGCGGCAACCATCCTGCAGACGTCCTGGCCCATGCTCAAGCGGGCCTTCAGTCAGGTCCGCTGGGTGTTCGTGCCGCCGTTCATCAGCCTGGAGGACGGCATTGGCAAGGTGATCGACTGGAGTGTGAAAGCGCGAAAGCAGGGGCTTCTGGGGCTTGAAGGGCTGGCGGAGCGGGAGCCGGAAACTTTCGCCCGCAAGGGATTGCAACTGCTGGTGGATGGTGCCGAACCGGAAACCATTCGCAGCATCATGGAAGTGGATCTGGAATCCCGGGAACAGCGGGATCTGGAATCGGCCAGAGTGTTTGAGGCCATGGGGGGCTATTCGCCCACCATCGGTATCATCGGTGCGGTCATGGGTCTGATTCAGGTGATGACCAATCTGGAAGATCCTCAGTCCCTGGGCAGCGGTATTGCCACTGCTTTTGTGGCCACCATTTACGGTGTTGCCCTGGCCAACCTGCTGTTCTTCCCTGTGGCCAACAAGATGCGGGGCATTGTGCGCGAGCGCACCCGCTACGAAGACATGATGATTGACGGCATTATTGCCATCGCCGAAGGCGAAAACCCGAAATCCATCGAATTGCGGCTGCGGGGCTTCCTGCAGTGACCGCACGCAGGCCAACTTATGAGGCGCCGTAGGCAAGCCCAGGACGATCTGCACAACAAAGAGCGCTGGCTGATTTCCTACGCCGATTTCATCACGCTCCTGTTCGCCTTTTTCGTGGTGATGTATTCGGTGTCCTCGGTGAACCAGGGCAAGTATAAAGTACTCTCCGAAACCATGACCGGCGTCTTCAACGCGCCCCAGCGGTCCTTCCAGCCCATTGAGGTGGGAGACCAGCCCCGGCGGTCCCTCGAGGCTCCAGCCGAAGACGTGATTCCTCCGACGGTAACGGAAGCCCCGCAGAACCCCGAAATGGACGCCCAGGCCCGGACTGAAGCCCTCCGCGCAATGGCCGACCAGCTGGCACTGGAATTTGATGAGCTGATCAACCAGGGGGTAGTAACCCTGGAGACCAGCGACCGCTGGCTCGAGCTCAATCTGCCGAACAGCCTGTTGTTTGGCAGTGGCGATGCCGAGCCTCATTACGATGCCTTTGAAGTGGTCGAGAAGATTGCCACGGTTCTGAATAACCGGGACAACGCCGTGAAGGTTGAGGGCTTTACCGATAACCAGCCGATCAACAGCTCCCGCTTTCCATCCAACTGGGAACTGTCCGCAGCCAGGGCGGCGGCGGTCGTCCGGATGCTGGTGATGGAAGGCATTGAGCCGGAGCGGTTGGCGGCGGTTGGCTATGGCCAGTACCAGCCGGTAGCCCGTAATGACACCGAAGCGGGACGGCAAAGGAATCGCCGGGTGGTATTGCTGATTTCCCGGGATGCCAGTATCCGGGGCGCGATGCGCTGACAGTTCTCCTCGGCAGATGCGTATATGCCGGTTGGCATGGTTCCTGTATTACTTCCGGTTAATATCAAACGACGGCAACCGCTTGCCGGTATTCCTGTTCGCCGTTCGTTCAAGTTGCCCGCAGACTGGCCGATAACCCCTCAGGTACGCGCCGCGGGCTGTCGGCGAAATGACCTGTCTTCTGGAGAACCAAAGCGTGCGAATCTGGGCAGTAGCCAATCAGAAAGGTGGTGTGGGTAAAACGACAACCGTGGTCACCCTCGGCGGATTACTTGCCGAACGTGGCAAACGGGTACTAGTCGTTGACCTGGACCCCCACGGCTCGCTGACCAGCTGGTTTGGTTACGATCCGGATACCATTGCCCACAGTGTGTTCGACCTTTTCCAGCACCAGGGCAAGGTGCCACAGGGACTGCCAGCCCAATTGATCACGGAGACCAGCTGCAAGGGACTCTCCCTGCTGCCGGCCAGCGCAGCGCTGGCGACTCTCGAGCGCCGCATGATTGGCGTTGAGGGGATGGGGTTGATCGTTTCCCGGGCATTGACCCAGCTGTGGGACGACTTTGACTACGTGCTGCTGGACAATACCCCGTCACTGGGCGTTCTTATGGTAAACGCCCTGGCCGCGGCCCAGCACCTTATTATCCCCGTGCAAACGGAGTTCCTGGCCATCAAGGGCCTGGAGCGGATGTTGCACACGCTTCAGATGATCATGCGATCCCAGAAGAATTCACTTGCCTACACCATTGTGCCGACCCTGTACGATCGCCGTACCCAGGCGTCGGTGAAAAGCCTCAACCTGTTGCGCAAGACCTACCGGGACACACTCTGGCAGTTTGCGATTCCGGTGGATACCAAGTTCCGGGATGCCAGCCAGGCAGGCGTGGTCCCGTCCGCGCAGGATGCGGAAACCCATGGTGTTCGAGCCTACAGCCATCTGTTGGACGATCTGATGTCGCGGATTGGCCAGGTGAGGGAGCGTCAGCATGGCTGACGAAAAGTTGACACGGCTGGCGGACCCGGAAACCGCGATCGCCAGTTACCTGGACGAGTTGCTTCACACCGCCACAGATACCGCCCGGCGTGAGGAAGGTTCCGAATCCCTGGCGCCGGAAGCTGCACCAACGAAACCGGCACCCGCGCCTCGCCCGGCCGTTACCGCCGAAAAACCGGCACCTAAGCCGGAGCCAGCCAGGCCGGAGCCAGTCAGGCGGGTCAGGGCGACACCTCCGGAACCGGCCAGAGCAAAGACGCCGGTGGCCCCTCACATTGCGGAGCCGGTGGTCCAGAAAGCAGAGAAGGCCACGGCCGAACCAGCGCCTGTGGCGCCACCGTCCCGGCCTGAGTGGTCGGACAAGCCGTTCGAGTGCCTGATCTTCACGGTGGCGGGGCTGCAGTTGGCCGTGCCGTTAATACTGTTGGGCGCGATTCACCGGATTGAGGACGAGATCCGCCCGATTCCCGGCAGCCCCCGCTGGTACATGGGCATTCGGGCCGATCGTGACCAGAACCTGCGGGTGGTGGACACCGCCGAGTGGATCATGGCCGGGCGGGTTCCGGAAAATGCCCGGGACAATTACCGGTTTGTGATTCGGCTCGATAACAGCGACTGGGGCCTGGCCTGCGACGATGTGGCCCAGTCCTTCACGCTGAAGCCCGACGAAGTGCGCTGGCGAACTGCCCGCAGCAAACGGCCCTGGCTGGCCGGAACCGTGATTGATCACATGTGCGCACTGATTGACGTTCGCACCATGGCCGACTTGCTGATCAGGGCGGAAAGAGAGCACCATCTGGACTTGAGCTGAAGCAAACAACCGTTACCGAATGAAACCGAGCCTAGCTGGCACGGTTTGTGCCCTTAACTATAGTATTGGGCACTGATGATAATTTTTTGACGATCAGGTTGCCCGCCGGGCAGCCCCAGAGGAGAAACATCGCTATGGCATCCCCGAGCGGAAAAACCAATCAGGCCCAGGACGACCAGGTACTGCAATACGTTACCTTCCGGCTGGATGATGAGACCTACGGTCTGAATGTCATGCAGATCCAGGAAGTGCTGAGATACACCGAGATTGCGCCGGTTCCCGGTGCCCCGGACTACGTACTCGGCATTATCAACCTGCGGGGTAACGTGGTTACGGTCATCGATACCCGCCGCCGTTTCGGTCTGGCGGATGCGGAAGTGACCGACGCCACCCGGATTGTGGTGATGGAATCCGCCAATCAGGTCATGGGTATTCTGGTGGATTCGGTGGCCGAAGTGGTTTACCTGAAGTCCAGTGAAATTGAGACCGCACCGAACGTGGGTAACGAGGAAAGTGCCAAGTTTATCCAGGGCGTGTGCAACAAGGATGGCGAACTGATCATACTGGTCGAGTTCGACAAGATGCTGTCAGACCACGAGTGGGCTGAAATCGCGGCACTGTAACCGGGGCAACCCGCCCAGCGCCCTCCGATGGATGCCTTCCGTGGCCACAAACGGGAGACATCCGTCATGTTTGCAGAAATTCCGTCATACCTTCCCTGGGCCCTGACTGTCACCGCACTGTCCCTGGTTTTCGTGCAGGGATTGATGCAGCGGCGCCAGATCCGCAGCCTGCGCGACCAGCTCAAAAACCGGTGCGATACGCTGGGGCGGGAATTGCACGCCACCACCAGCGGCAGCATGGGCGTGGGCCAGCGTCTCGTTAGCTGCGAGCGACAGCTCCACGAATTGCGCAGCACGCTGGATGAAATGCGACAGAACGATCCGCTGCGGATTTCCTATGATGAGGCCTCCCGCCTGGTTGATCTCGGTGCTGATATCGACGATCTTATGAACACGTGCGGAATATCCCGTCCCGAGGCCGAGCTGGTGTCAGCACTGAGGAAACGTCAGGCGGCCTGATACCATGCCGTTACGGACGTTGCCGAATGAAAAGAGTGTATCCGAGGGCCCTTGAGGCCCTCCACGCAGTAGCTCGCCACGATTTTGTTGCCGGCGCCGACCTGGTCCCTTCCATTACCGGCCATTCCATTCCCCGCCAGGAGACTGTTGCCCACATCCTTTCGCTGATTCCGGAGATCGAGCCGGATCAGGTGGTCATGCACGTGGGCGGCGGCTCCGGGTATCTGGCGGCGGTGCTCGCTGGCCTGGCCCATCGTGTCATCTATGTGGACAAAAATTCGGTTGTGGCTGAGGCTGCCCGGGAACGTTTCCTTCGCCTTGGCAAGCACAACGTGGACGTTCTCGTGGACAGTGCCGAAGAGCTTCTTGAGGTTGATGAGCCCTGTGATCTGGTGCTCTGCACCAGCTTTGTTGGCCAGAGAGATAGCTTCGTTGGTCTGCTGCGTGAGGGTGGCCGCTTGGTGATGCTCGAGGGACGGGCGGGTCCCGTGCCGAGTCTGGCCATGTTCGTGAACCGGAAGGGGCAGCTTGAACGCGAGCGGACACTGGGATGGGTGGATTTCAACCGCAACGCGGAGCAGATTCTGATCGACCTGGGTGTGGTCGATGATCGGATTCTGGCAGAGGCAAAAGCCGAGGCGGCAAAACAGAACGCTCGCCTTCTGGATGTTCTGCGGCAAAAGCTGAACATGGACGAGCTGGACCTTTATCGTTCCCTGGCCCGGCAACGCGGACTCACGTTCACTGACGCAGATACTTTGCTGCCGGCACTCGACCCGGCGCTGTTTCGGGGGTTTTCCAGAACCTTTCTGGATCTTTCCCGGTTGATACCCGTTGCCCGGGAGAATGGACGAATCACCGTGGTGACCGACGATCCGGACGCCCGCACAGATCAGTTGGAGCGCCTCAGTCCCAATCAGGTAATCGAGTGTCTCCTGGTCACGCCCACGGACTTCCGGCGCATCTGGTCGGCCCTGGATCTCACGGTAAAGGGCCGGAACTTTGTTGCCGAGCAGGCCGGGGAGACCAGGGCAGCCGGTGATTCGTCGGTAAGTGCCAGCGCTACCCTGGGCGGAGAAGCAGGGGACGGCCATGTCAGCCCTTATCTGGTTTCTGTCTATGAGGCCATCCTGCTGGACGCCGTCAGCGAGAAAGCCAGCGACATCCACATCGAGCAATACGATGCACGGGTCCGAATCAGGCTCCGGGTGGATGGTGATCTTCATGATCTGCCGCAGTACCAGTTGTCGCCGCGGGAAATCAGGGGAGTGATCAACGTGATCAAACTCCGGGCAGAGCTCAACATTGCCGAGCACCGATTGCCCCAGGGAGGGCGATCTCGCCTCCAGCTTGGCGACATGGCCTATGATCTTCGCATTCAGACCCAACCCTCATTGCACGGCGAACATGCCATCATAAGGTTGCTGCCCCAGACCGGGCGCGCCATGACCATTGCCGAGCTTGGTATGTCGCCGGCCATCGGCGCGCGGTATCAGCGCCTGCTGGATAACCCCGCCGGGCTTGTGCTGGTGGTCGGTCCGACCGGCTCCGGTAAATCCACCACCCTGTATGCCGGTTTACAGACCCTGGCCGACGATGGCCGGCGCAAGGTGATCACCGTGGAAGATCCCATCGAATACTCGATCGATAACGTTCAGCAAACCCGGGCACGCCCTGAAATCGGATTCGGGTTTGCTGACGCCATGCGGGCGTTTGTCCGGGAAGACCCGGATGTGATTCTGGTTGGCGAGATCCGCGACCAGGAGACGGCCCTGGAGGCAATCCGCGCGTCGCAAACCGGTCACGTGGTGCTTTCAACCCTCCACTGTAACGACGCCGTGGATTCGCTGCAGCGTCTCTTTGACCTGGGCATTCATCCCAACTCCATCGCCGGAGAACTGCTGGCAGTCATTGCCCAGCGGCTGGCGAAACGAATCTGCAGCCATTGCCGGCAGCCGTCCCAACCCGATCCGGTGATCCTCTCGGAGTTGTTTCCGGACGGGCCGCCCGCCGATTTCCGGTGCTTTGAAGGCGCCGGCTGTGACAAGTGCAGCGGGCGAGGTACCCAGGGACGAGTTGCGATTGTGGAGTATATGGAGGTGGACCCCGGCGTTCGCAATGCAATCTCCAGTCAGCCGCCTATCGGCGAGCTTCGCTGGCGAGCGCTCGATGTGGGCCTGGTTACGATGCGCGACAGCGCCCTGGATCATGTGATTGAGGGGGTTATCCCGCTTTCGGAACTGCCCCGGATCCTTCCAAGGGAGCGAATGGCGCCGGAAATTCGTGGCGGACGCAGGAGCGAACAATGACTCACACATCAGCGGAACTGAAAGCCGCGCAGAGGGAGCCTGCGGAACAGGTCTACGAGAACGAGCTGACACGGCTTCGTGGCCTGGATCTGGGGCCGGTGCCACCCGGCTGGCTGATGTCGCCCCGTGCCGTTGAGAAGTTCGTCATGGGCGATGCGGAACTGGGTATCGAACGTAAATTCGTGGCCGAACGCACCCTGGTGATACGCATCATCATTTCTTTGTGTACCAGTCGAGGATGCCTTTTGGTTGGCGAACCGGGCACCGCCAAATCCTGGCTGTCTGAATTGTTGACCGCTGCCATTTCGGACTGTTCCACCCTGACCCTTCAGGGAGGCGCCGTGAGCGGCGTGGGACAACTGCTGTACACCTGGAATGAGTCGATCCTCCAGCGCCTAGGCCCCTGTCGGGAGGCGCTGGTGCCCAGTCCCCTGCTGCGGGGCATGATGGAGGGGCGGCTGGTCCGGTTCGAGGAGATCGCCCGTTGTCCGCAGCCCCTGCAGGATGCGCTTCTGTCGGTGCTGTCCGACCGGGTGGTGGTGATCCCGGAACTACCGGGCGACGATGGCATTGTACTGGCGCGGGACGGTTTCAATGTGGTGGCCACTTCAAACAGTGTGGACGCCGGTGTTCACCACATGAGCGCTGCTCTGAAGCGGCGGATGGATTTCGAGGAAATTCGCCCCATCCAGAACCTGAAAGACGAGATGGACGTGGTGCTTCGCGAGGTGCGCCGGGCCAATCAGCGGGCCGGTATTACGGCGGATCTTGATGAGTCCGTAATCGAGGTTCTCGTGACCCTGTTCCACGAACTGCGCAATGGGCAGACCCTGGACGGACGCAGCACTGACCGATTGGCCGGGGCGGCACTGTCCACGGCAGAGGCCGTTTCCGTCGCCCATGCCGCGAGCCTTAATGCCTGGTATTTCGGTGGTGGGCAAATGACAGTTGAGCATTTGATGCACCACATCGTGGGATCGGCGCTCAAGGATCAGCCGGAAGACCGGCGCAGGCTCCGGCACTATTTCGACACGGCGGTTGCCCCAAGGCGTGGGTCCAACTGGCAGAACGCGTGGGCGCTCAGGTCACTTATCCGCTGAAGGGTCGGTGGAGTCGGGCCTCCGGTCCTCGGGCGTGAAACCCCGGATGTGGAAGGCGAACGCCAGGATCTCCGCAATTACCCGGTACAGCGACTCCGGAATCTCCTCGTTCAGCGACAGTCGGGCAAGGATGCTCGCCAACTCGGCGTTTTCATACAGCGGCACGCCATGGTCGCGGGCAATGCGAATGATTTCTTCGGCCAGTTCGTGGGTGCCGGTGGCGCTGATAGTCGGGGCCCGCTCGCCATCATAACGCAGCGCCACTGCGGCGCGACTGCTGAAGTCCTGATCTGTACTCATGCCCGGGTATCCACCAGTCGATGTTCCAGACGGGTAACGCTGCCCTGAGGGGTCCCCCTCCGGCATTCAAGATCCGACACTTCCAGGCCCAGGTCGGTGAGGCTTTGCCGCAACAGCGGCAGTTCTTCGTTGACCCGTTGAAGGGTACTCTGTTTTTCTGCCCACACTCGGGCACTGACCGACTGCTGGCGGAGGGCCACATCGAAATGCAGGGGGCCTGCTTCGTCGAGATCCATGGCCAGCGACAGGCGCCACTCGGCAACCGCTGCGGCCGGAGTCTTGTGATCCGATTCCTTGTTCTCCGGGTACTGTTCAATCCTGAGCTGGGCCAGCCTGGGCTCATGCTGCGGGGTTAGCCAGGGCAAGTCGAGCAACAGGGTGGACGCCGGAGCACCAGCCTCGGCGCCGCCCCGGGCCGTGAGCGCCTGGCTGTGCAACTGGTTGACGGTGATACGGTTCAGCATACCGGCCAGCAGCCGGAGCATCTGCCCGACCGTTGCCGGCTCGCCACCTGCTGTTGGCTGGGGCGTTGTCAGAGGTTGGGGAAATTGCAGGGGGGCCCGCATCAGATCGGCAGTTGCCAGTGGCGTGAGACGGTTGAACTGCTCTGGAGGCTGACCTTGCTGGGCCAGTAGCGAGGTCACAATCCGCCCGAGGGCGAGCTTCAGATCCGGAAGCTGGGGTGAGGGCGCCTGGGCCAGTCGTGATTCGGCAAACAGGCCGCTTTCCGACATCCACTGGCGCACTTGCCTTGCGATCTGTGGCTGGGTACCGTCGCCGGGCGACAGGCTGGTACTGCCCGGCAGTCGGGACAGCATCTGCTCAACGGCCTGCCGGGCTGCTTCCGGCAGAGGCTGAGGTATGCGGGCGGAGGGGAGTTGACCCGGCAACGGATCCGGTTTCAGTCCCTGTTTGAGAGCCCCCAGTAACTGTGCCAGCCCGGCGTCCAGACTCTGTTGCCAGGGCAAACGCTGCGCCATGGCGCGCGCTATTCCGGCCTCCGGAGCTGGTGCCAGTTTGCCCATCAACTGCAGCTCGTTGCCGGCCCGCATCACTTTGACCCAGTCGCCCGCGGCATACTCGGTTTTACCGGTGGCGGCCTGTACCAGCAGGGATTTGCCTCGCACATCCAGCAGCAAATCGGTGCCTTTGCCACCTTGTTGCTGGATGATTTCCGCCACCCGGGCCAGAGTGGTCTCCCGGTTGGCGAGCTGGAGCTGGTCCAGCAACTGCCTCGCCGAGGCGGGGGTTATTGGCTGCCCGCTCTGGCCCGGACCTGCGGCCGGTTCGCCGGAACCGCTGGTCGGTGTCTGCCCGGTTCTGGTTGTCGACACGGGCTGAGGCTGGGGTGCCGGAGGCTGTTGTCCGCTGGGTAGTTTCATCGCCACCGAATTGATGTTGAACAAGAGTAATCGGCACGGGCTTTCGCTATAATACGCCGCGCCGGCCGGCCGCACCTGTTTCGCCACTGACTCAAGGGTAGCGCTGGCAGCGGCTGCGAATACACCCGATGCCGTCAACACGCGCATCGTCCTGGTTACGGGGACCTGATGTCTGAGCCGCTATTACAGGCTGTCGACCTGCAGTGCGAACGGGATGAACGATTACTTTTCCGTGATCTCTCGTTCTCCATAGTGCCCGGTACGGTCACCCGTGTCGAGGGCCCCAACGGCTCTGGCAAGACGACGCTTTTGCGGATTCTCGCCGGCCTCAATGACGCCTGGTCAGGGCAGATTCTCTGGTGTGGTGCGCCCAGGTCTGACAGCCGGGAAGCGTTCCTGCGCAATACCCTTTACCTTGGCCACCGGCCGGGCATCAAGGCGCTGCTGACGCCGGTCGAGAACCTGCGCGCGCTCACCGCCGGGCGGCGGCCCCTGCCGGACAGAGTCCTGCGTCAGGCACTGGCGGGTACCGGCCTGGCGGGCTTCGAAGATGTGCCCTGCCGTACCCTGTCCGCTGGCCAACAACGGCGGGTTGCATTGGCACGTTTGCTGGTGGCGGACGAACCGCTCTGGCTGCTGGACGAGGTCTTCACCGCCATCGACCTGGATGGCGTCGGTGCGATCGAATCGCTGCTTCAACAACGGGCAGCCGAGGGTGGGGCGGTGGTGGTGACCACCCACCACGAACTCCAGCTGCCAGGTATGCAGCGCATCGTACTCGGGGAAGGGGGCGTTTCATGAACGCGGCTAACCGGCCTTCCCTGGCACTCCAGCATGAGACTCCTGGAGTGTTGTCCGCCATGGTTGCGGTTTTCAGCCGGGATCTGCGAGTGGCGCTCCGGCAGCGTCAGGACCTTCTCAATCCCTTGCTGTTTTTCGTAATGGTAGTGGCACTTTTTCCCCTGGGAGTCAGTCCGGAAGTGTCATTTCTGAGAGAAGCCGGAGCGGGTATCCTGTGGGTTGCGGCGCTGCTCTCGGTTCTGCTGTCGCTGGATCACCTGTTCCGGCACGATTTTGAAGACGGCACCCTCGAGCAGCTGGTGTTACAGCCCCACCCGCTGTTCTTGCTGGTGCTGGCCAAAACCGCGGCGCACTGGGTGCTCACCGGGCTGCCGCTGGTGGCGTTGGCCCCGGTTCTCGGCGTGATGGTGCATCTGGACGGGAACTCCATCGGAGTTTTGTGTCTAACGCTGCTGATCGGTACACCGGTACTGAGTCTGATCGGTTCCATCGGCGCTGCATTGACTCTTGGTTTGCGCTCGGCAGGCGTGCTCTTGTCCCTGCTGATCATTCCACTGTACATTCCCGTGCTGATTTTTGGCACGGGCACCGTGGCTTCGGCCGCAGAGGGCGCCCCGGTGGCTGCCTATATGGCCCTGATGGGGGCACTTCTGGTGCTGGCACTGACCCTGGCACCCTTTGCGTCGGCGGCGGCACTTCGAATCAGCCTGTCGAACGGATGAAACAAGCTTACGGTAAGACGGTGACCATCTGATGTGGCAATTTTTTCACAAGCTGGGCTCGCCCAAATGGTTCTTCGGCATAGCGACCCGACTCATGCCCTGGCTGCTGGTTGGTGGTGTCGCGCTGCTGCTGACTGGCATTGTCTGGGGGCTGGCGTTCGCCCCCAAGGATTATCTGCAGGGTAACAGCTACCGGATTATCTTCATCCACGTACCCACCGCGTTTCTGGCCCAGTCGGTGTATGTCATGATGGCCGTTGCCGCGGTGGTGACCCTGGTATGGCGCATGAAGCTGGCCGATGTCTTTGTGAAGGCGGTGGCGCCTGTGGGCCTGGTTCTCTGCTTCCTCTCGCTGTTTACCGGTGCCGTGTGGGGAAAGCCCACCTGGGGCACCTGGTGGGTGTGGGATGCAAGGCTGACCTCCATGCTGATCCTGCTGTTCCTTTACGGCGGTGTGATCGCGCTTGACCGGGCCATCAACGACGAGAAGTCGGCAGCCCGGGCTGTGGCCGTGCTGGTACTGGTGGGCGTGGTGAACATTCCGATCATCCAGTACTCGGTGGAGTGGTGGAATACCCTTCACCAGCCATCCACGTTCAAACTGACCGAGAAACCGGCGATGCCAGCGGAGATGTGGGTGCCTTTGCTTCTGTCGGTACTGGGACTGTACCTGCTGTTTGGCTGGCTGGCCTGTCTGCGCATGCAAACCGAGATTCTGCTCAGGGAGCAGCGCACCCGCTGGGTAAAAGAATTTGTGATGGCCGGGAGGGGCTGACCAATGGCGTTTGATTCCTTTTCGGCATTTGTGGTGATGGAGGGTCATGGACCCTATGTCTGGGCGTGCTACGGCGTTTTTTTCCTGCTGATGATCGGTTTGATGGCCATCTCGCTTCGCCGCAGAAGGGCTGTGATCGAGTCCTGTCGGCGCGGGTTTGAGCACCAGGCGGACGGGCACAGCCAGCAGGCTTCGCAACAGCCGGTGGCGGCCTTCACCCGGATCAAGGTTTCCCAAGACTGAGTGGCAGGTATCTGATGCATCCTATCCGAAAAAAAAGGCTGACCATTGTGCTTTTTCTGGTGCTGGGGCTGGGGCTGGCCGTGGGGCTGACCACCTACGCCCTGAGGCAGAACATCAATCTTTTCTACGATCCCAGCCAGATCTCCGCCGGCGAAGCACCGGTCGATGTGCGGATACGTGCCGGCGGCATGGTGGAAGAGGGCTCGGTAAAGCGTGATCCGGACAGCCTTCGGGTAGAGTTCCGGGTGACGGATTTCAATGCCTCGGTGCCGGTTGAATACACCGGTATTCTGCCGGACCTGTTTGCCGAGGGGCAGGGTGTTGTGGCCATGGGCCGGCTGGACGCCAACGGGCGCTTTGTCGCCGATCAGGTGCTGGCCAAGCATGACGAGAACTATATGCCACCGGAAGTGGCCGATGCCCTGGAAAAGGCGTCCAAAGGACAGCACAAGGCCGGTGGCACCGCTGACACCGTATCCTATTGAACGACTCAACTGACAGCCTGGCTTCTGGAGGGCTTTGATGTATCCCGAACTCGGACAGCTCGCACTGATTCTCGCGCTGTTGCTGGCAGTACTCCTCTCCGTGGTACCCCTGGCGGGCTCACTGACCGGCCGTGACAATCTTCAGGCGTTTGCCAGGCCCCTGGCCTCAGGCATGTTTGTGTTCATTGGCCTGGCGTTCGCGCTGCTGACCCACGCCTTTGTCACCGATGACTTCTCCGTGGCCTACGTGGCCAACAACAGCAACAGCATGTTGCCCTGGTACTACAAATTCAGTGCTGTATGGGGCGGTCATGAAGGCTCGCTGCTGCTCTGGATCCTGATGCTGGCGGGCTGGACCCTGGCTGTGGCCATCTTCAGCCGCCGTCTGCCTTCGGTGATGATTTCCCAGGTGCTGTCAGTGCTGGGTATGGTGACCGTCGGTTTCCTGCTGTTCATCGTGATCACCTCCAACCCGTTTGATCGTCTGCTGCCGAATGTGCCCGCCGATGGCGCCGACCTGAACCCGCTACTCCAGGACTTTGGCCTCATCGTTCATCCGCCCATGCTGTACATGGGATACGTCGGCTTTGCCGTGGCCTTTGCCTTTGCGGTGGCCGCGCTGATCAATGGCCGGCTGGATGCAGCCTGGGCCCGTTGGTCGCGACCCTGGACCACGGTGGCCTGGGCCTTCCTGTCGCTGGGCATTGCGCTTGGCAGCTGGTGGGCCTACTACGAGCTCGGCTGGGGCGGCTGGTGGTTCTGGGACCCAGTTGAAAACGCCTCGTTGTTGCCCTGGTTGTCGGGAACCGCGCTGATGCACTCGCTGGCGGTGACCGAGAAGCGCGGCGTATTCAAAAGCTGGACCGTCCTGCTGGCCATCGTTACCTTCGCCCTCAGCCTGCTGGGTACTTTCCTTGTGCGTTCCGGCGTGCTCACCTCGGTTCATGCATTCGCCTCGGATCCCGAGCGCGGTACCTTCCTGCTCGGACTGCTCGCGGTTACGGTGATTGCCAGCCTGGCGCTCTATGCCTTCCGGGCGCCGGTGGTTCATGTACGCTCCCGTTACGGCTCTCTCTCAAGGGAGGTTTTCCTGTTGCTGAACAACGTGCTGCTGGTGTCCGCCACGCTCCTGGTCGCCGTCGGCACCCTGTATCCGTTGGTTCTGGACTACCTGGAGCTGGGCAAACTGTCCATTGGCGAACCCTTCTTCAACCTGACGTTCAGTCCGCTGGCCGTTGCCACCGGTCTCCTGTTGGGCGCCGGTATCTTCTCCCGCTGGAAGAAAACCGACGGTGGCTGGCTGGCGCGCAAGCTGCTCTGGCCCCTGGCGGTCAGTACTCTGGCCACCACGGCCATTCTGATCGGTTATGGCGGATTCAAGCCCTGGGCGTTCATCGGTGTGTTCACGGCGCTTTGGGTGACCTTGGCCACTCTCTGGGATCTGTGGGACAAGTCGTCCTCGCGCAAAGGACGCCTGCACGGACTCAGAAGACAGTCCCGCAGTTACTATGGCATGGTGCTGGGCCACCTGGGGCTGGCCATCACCATGGCCGGTGCCACCGTGGTGTCCAACTACGGCATAGAACGGGATGTCCGCATGGTGCCGGGGGACGTGGCAGAGGTGGGAGACTACCAGTTTGCGTTCAAAGAGATCGGCGCCCGGCAGGGCCCTAACTTCAGCGCCCAGTACGGCACCTTCGAGGTAATGCTGGACGGCGAGCGCGTCGCGGTTCTGCACCCGGAAAAGCGCCAATACCCGGTGGGCATGAGTGTGATGACCGAGGCCGACATTGACGCCGGTCTGTTCCGGGACATTTTCGTGGCCATAGGCGAGCGTATTACCGATGAGGCCTGGGCCATACGGCTGCAGTACAAGCCGCTGGTACGCTGGCTTTGGCTGGGCGCCCTGTTCATGGCGGCCGGTGGCTTCCTGGCCATTGCCGATCGGCGCTACCGAATCAAGGAACGTGCCTCGGAGCGGGCGCCGTCCCCAGTCTCTGAAAGCGGATCTGGTGCCTCGGCGGGAGCGGTTTCATGAAGCGCTTTCTGCTGTTCCTGCCTTTGCTGGTTGCCCTGGTTATCGGGATTGTCCTCTTTGCCGGGATTGGCAAGGACCCGACCAGGCTGGAATCGGTGCTGGTGGGCAAGCCCGTGCCGGAATTCAGTCTTAAGGACCTGCACGATCCCGAGGTTCAACTGACCAGCGAGCTGTTCCGGGGCCAGGTCACCCTGCTGAATGTCTGGGGAACCTGGTGCCCGGCCTGCCGGGACGAGCATGACGACCTCATGTGGCTGGCGAAGGAAAAGAATGTGGCCATTATTGGCCTGAACTACAAGGATGACCGGGACGAGGCGTTGGCCTGGCTGGACCGCCTGGGCGATCCGTACCGAAGCGTCATCTACGACCCCAGAGGCACACTGGGGTTTGATCTGGGCGTCTATGGCGCACCGGAAACCTTCGTGATCGACGCCTCTGGCGTGGTCCGGTATCGCCACGTGGGTGTGGTCAACGAGACCGTCTGGGAGCAGACCCTGCTGCCGGTGGTGAACGAGGCGCGGGGGAACGGATGATGGCCCGCAGTCTGATCGTTGCCCTGGTTCTGCTCTTTGCGTCCGGCGCGATGGCCGAAGTAGCCGATGTCTATGATTTCGCAGACCGGGCCGAGGAACAGCGCTACCAGGAGCTGATTTCCGAGCTGCGTTGCCCGAAGTGCCAGAACCAGAACATTGCGGATTCCAACGCGCCCATTGCCAAGGATATGCGGGATGAGGTGTACCGCATGATGCAGGACGGTGCGAGCAATCAGGAGATCACTCAGGCACTGGTGGCACGCTTCGGCGAATTCGTCCGCTACAAGCCGGAACTCGACAGCCGTACCTTCCTGCTGTGGGCAACGCCCGCCATTGCCGTGTTGGGCGGATTGCTGGTGGTGGCTGGCGTCGTGATTCGTGGGCGCCGCGTTGCCGCCGGACAGCCGGCCCTGAGCGCCGAAGAAAAAGCGCGGGCCGATCGCATGCTTGCGGACGGCGACGAGCAGCGCCGCTCCTGATTGACAACAGGGCACACCGGCGACAGGCGATGCTTTGTAAGTCCTTCTCCCATTGAACCATTCTGAATCTGTGACTGAGACTTCATGACCAACACTTTCTGGATTGCCGCAACGGTACTTATCATCCTGGCCTTGGCGTTCGTGCTTTATCCGGTGTTTTTCCACAGGACCAGCGCCAGAAAGCAGGCCGATCTGAAAAACCAGAACCTGATGGCCTACCGCACAAGGATGAAGGAGCTGGACAACGAATATGACGCCGGCATCCTGGATGACGACAACTACCGTCAGCTCAAGGAAGAGCTGGCTGGCAGCATGCTTGACGATGTGCCCGAGAACATGACTTCCCGGCCGGTGGTGAGCGGAAGGAAAAGCGCCATGGCGGTGGCCCTGGTGTCGATCCTGCTGATTCCTGCTGCCGCGGTTTTCCTTTATGAGCGTTGGGGCGCCATGGACCGGGTGGAGCAGTTCCTCACCATGCAGGACATGGCCAGTTCCGATGAGGCCCGACAGGCCCAGATGGCCGACCTGTCGCAGCAACTGAGGGAGCGCTTGCTCGCCAGCCCGGACAACCCCGAAGGCTGGGCCATGCTCGGCCGCACCTATATGCGCCTGGAGAACTATGAAGACGCGGCCTGGGCCTTCCGGCAGCTGGCCACCAACGTCAACGGGGACCAGCGCGCCCAGGCGGTTGCTTACGGGTTGGCCGCCCAGGCGCTGTTCTTTCAAAGCCAGGGCACGATGACCGATGAAGTACGAGCCGCCATCGATCAGGCTCGCCAGCTGAATCCGGACGAAGTGAATGCCCTCGGGTTGCTGGGGATCAATGCTTTCAGCCAGGACAATTATCGCGAGGCTATACGCTACTGGGAGCGGATCGAAACGGTTGCCCCGGATCACCCCCAGTTGCCGTCCATCCGTGAGGGAATTCGCGAGGCCTATACCCGCCTGGGTGAACAGCCACCCGCGCAGAAAGGCGAGCCTGGGCCTTCTGGCCCGGGGGTCACTGTTCAGGTAACGCTGGCTGATAATTTTAAGGGCCAGGTTCCGGACGACACCACGCTGTTTGTGTTTGCCCGCGAAGCGGGGAGCAGGCAAGGGCCGCCGCTGGCGGTGGCTCGGCTGACGGCGGCGCAGCTACCGGCAAAAATTCGCCTGGACGACCGTTACGCCATGTCGCCCCAGGCCAGTATTTCCGGCGCCCGTGAAGTGATGTTGACCGCCAGGCTCAGCCGTTCCGGTAACGTTGCCGCCCAGGCCGGTGACTGGCAGGGCAGCACGGATTCTCCGGTGCCTGTGCTCGAAGACCAGGGAACCCCCGTTGAGCTGGTGATAGATCAGCAATTGATTGACTGACGGCTGTCGGGCTGCTCCCGGGCGGCGTCAGCCGAGGCCCTGGGGGTACAACGGCGGCAGGTCGGAGTCGTCGTCTGTTGCCCGGGATTGCCGTATTTCCTGAAGTGATTTTGCCAGCAGCCGGCCGTCCCATGGGGCTGGTTCCTGCCCGCCTGGATCAGGCGCAAACAGCCGGGCCTGCAGACGTCGGATCTCCGCGAGCAGGGTGCTGTGCCCG
Organism: Marinobacter sp. E2; assembly: GCF_055755345.1. Taxonomy (NCBI): domain Bacteria; kingdom Pseudomonadati; phylum Pseudomonadota; class Gammaproteobacteria; order Pseudomonadales; family Marinobacteraceae; genus Marinobacter; species Marinobacter sp. E2. Next base: position 2,472,925 of record NZ_CM146911.1, on the reverse strand, counting down.
TAGTATTGGGCCACCTCGGCTGCCGAATGGAAGCCTTGCCCGGGCGCCTTCAGGTTGGCCCAGGCCACCAGCAGCTCTGGCGCCGCTGGTGACCCGTCACGGGCGGCCCGGATCAGCCGTTCATAAACTGCCCGTTCGTTGGCATCGTCGATGACCCCGGCCGGTCCGATGTCGCGCTGGCGAGAATGCTTACGGGAGTACCACCAGGCCAGCGCCGTGATCAGCCAGAGCAACGCCAGGCCCAGACTGGTCCAAAGCCACGGGTTGTCGGTTGCTGACGCAGCCTGCGCAGCACTGGCGTTGGCTTTTTCCGGGGTGCCCGGATTCGCGCTGGTTGCAGCAGCTTCTGCGGGGGCGTTGGTGCCCGGCGCCGCCCCGGCTTCAGTTACCGTGAGGGTCCGCGCAGGAATGACGGCAACGCGTTCACGGTCGGCCTCGGTGTCCCACCAGGGAATACGAATGGCCGGCAGGGTCATGGTGCCGGGTTGCACGGGTACCATGGCAACCGACTGGCTCAGGGACGATGTCAGGCCGGTAGGGGTGGTTTCAGTGTTCCGCTCCGGCGCCTCCGGGTAGCTCCGAAGGCCGTCGGGAACCTGATCGGGCAGAGGCGGTAACGTTTCGGAGGGCAGGCCGGCGGCGGTCATCCGGATTTCGCGGGTCAGGTTTTCACCGGTGGTCACTTCCAGGCTGGGAGGCAGGCCAGATTCTTCCAGTGCCAGTCCGGTCGCCGGCAGCCAGGTCTTGCCGCTGAACTGCGCCGGAACGTCCTTCACCGGTACCTCGAACAATTCCTCACTGTCTCTCAGGAACTTGAGCTTGCCGGCGCTATCCCGCATCTGGCCCTCGAACCGGATGGGGGGCAGTTTGAGCATTCCCGGGCGCTGGGGAAACAGAGCGTAGCGTCGCTCTACAACGCGATACCGCATACCATCCCGATACTGGGACGATTCCTGCTGCCGGCCCAGAGATTCGATGATCACATGGGGATGATCGGGTTCGGACAACTCGCCCCGAATCAGATTGCCCCGGAAAAACAGCCGAACGGTCAGGATCAGCTGCTCCTGGACGTACACCTCTGCCTTGTCTGCAGAGAGCTCGATGAAACTATCCCGGCCGGTTGCCGCCTGGTTTGGTGGTGTGCCGTCTACCACTTCGATGGTCACCGGCTCGGACACCGATTCACGGAACTTGAGCGCCGGAATAGTCAGCTCGCCGGTCTTTTTGGGCGCTAACTGGTAGGTCCAGGTGATTTCGCCCACCATCCGGCTGTTCACGGTCCGGATGCTGTATTGCTGATTTCTGGCCAGGATCTCGAAATCAGGCTCGACCTTTTCGATGTTGGGGGCGGGCAGGTTCGACATGTCAAAATCGAACAGGTTGCTGAGGTTGATATCGATTTCCATGCTGCCCTTGACGGTCAGCGTCAGGACCTCACCTTCGTACAACCGGGTCCTGTCCGGTTCGACGGTTAGTTGCTGGTTCTGCGCCTGGGCTGGAAGCCCGATGGCCGCCAGCCACAACAGGCAGAGGATCGATGTAAAGATCCGCTTTACCATGGTGTATCCCCTTCATCGGATGGAGTCTGGCGCTGCTGATACTGCTGCAGGAACTTGCGTTGCAGAAGCCCGCCCGGGTTGTCGGGTACCCGCCTGAGCCACTGTTCCTGGCTTTGTGTCAGGGGTGTTTCGGAAATCTGGGCCTGCGCCTGGCTCTCGCCATTTTCTGTTCCCGCTTCGCCTGAAGACTCCCCGCGGGACTCCCTCTCGCCTTGGGGTTCTTCCGGAGGGCTGTCGCCGTCCTCGCCCTGTTTGTTCTGGCCTTGAGTGTCTTGTCCCTCGTTACGCTGGCCCTGGGTGTCGCTGGTCTCATTTCCGGGATTCTGATTACCCTGGTCCTGGCTATTCTGATTCTGCTGGCTCTGCCCGGAATTGTCGGGTCTGCTATTGTTTCCGGACTGGTTTTGCTGGCTGTCTGAGGGGCTGTTGTTCTTGCCCTGATTCTTCTGCCTGAGCAGATCCTCGACCAGTTTCCGGTTGTGTCTGGCATCCTCCATGTCCGGGGCCTGGGCGAGCGCCTTGTCGTAGGCCTCAAGGGCCTGTTCGAGCTTACCCGCCCGTGCCAGCGCGTTGCCCCGGTTGTAGCTGGCCTGGGGGCCTTGCGCCTGCGCGAACGCCTCCGCTGCCTGGTCGTATTGCTGCGATCGGTACAGCGCGGAACCGCGCCAGAACGGATCGTCCAGGAGGCGAGCCGCCCGTTCCGGATTGGACTGGATCAGGGCTGGCCCCAGTTGATCTTCCCGCTGCCAGAGCTCATCCCAGCTGATGGCTTGGGCCGGGCGGGGCAGCGCCGGCAGCAGCGCCAGCGCCAGAACGGTGAGGGCACCGCGGCGCCAGCCAAGAAGAATCAACGGCAGCGCCAGCCAGAGCAGCCAGTAACCGTCGTCCTGCCAACGGCTGACGGTCAGGCCGTCCTCGGATTCCTGCCAGTCTTCCTGCGCTTGCGGGCTCAGTTCGAGGGCATTGATATCCGCATTGTCCAGGGTGAGCTCATGGCTCTGCCCGCCGGTGTTTCTGGCCAGCTCCGCCAACTGCGCGGGTTCAGCCCGGCTGATCACGATTTCGCCGTTCTCACGAATAAAACCCCGACGGGCCAGGGGAATGGGCCCGCCTTCCTCGGTGCCTACCACCAGAGTGCTGAGCGTGAACGGGCTGTCCGCAAGCGCTTTACGTATCGGGGCCCGGTACCGGTCGCCGACCGAATCGGTGATCAGCAGGATGCGACCAGTTCCGGGAGCGCCCTGAGCCAGTAATTCCCTGGCGCGCAGCACCGCCAGATCGGCACGATTGCCGGTGGCGGGCATGATGACCGGGTCCAGCACATTGAGCATGCCCTCAATGGTCCTGCTGTCGTCGGTCAGGGGCGTCACCACGTGGGCGTCCCCGGCGAACACCAGAAGCCCTGTCAGGCCGCCTTCGCGCGCTGCGAGTATGTCCCTGATCTTGCGTTTGGCCCGGGTCAGCCGGTCAGGCTCCACGTCCGTTGCCAGCATGGAAAGCGACAGATCCAGTGCAATCAACAGGCTGTCGCCGGGCTGTTTCAGAGGTGTGGGCGCCTCGCGCCACGCCGGGCCGGCAAGAGCGAGGGTGAGCAGGGTGATCGCGAGCATCGCCGGAATGGCGGGTGAAGCGCCGGGTTGCCTGCCGGAACGACCTTCGCGCTGGAGCACCGGTGTCAGCAGCCGCGCGGGAATGAATCGTGACCAGCCGCTGTCTCCCAGGCGCACATGACGCAAGGCGAGGCCAACGAGGGGCACGGCCAGCAGTAACAACAGCCAGAACGGACGCAGGAAGTGGAACTCAGCCAACATCGGTTTGCTCCTCGGCACCAGGCCGCCCGGCACCGGCAAGTTTCCCTGCGTGCCTGTAGAGAAACAGGATCAGCCACAGCAGCACCGCAAAACCGGCCGGCCAGACGTAGAGTTCGGTCACGGGGCGGTAATACTTGCCTTCCAGTTCGATGGGTTCCAGACGGTTGATGCTGTCGTAGATCAACTCCAGCTCGGGCAAACTCCGGGCACGGAAGTACTCGCCCCCGGTTTGTTGGGCCATCCGGGTGAGAAGGTCCTCATCCAGGTCACGGGACGGATTGACCCGGCGCGACCCGAGTAGCCCACGCTGCACCATGGATTCGGCGCCAATCCCGATGGTGTATATCCGCACGCCAGCGGCGGCCGCGATCTCGGTGGCTTTGTCGGGTGTGATTTCGCCTGCGGTGTTGGCACCATCGGTCAGCAGCACCACCACGCGCTGATCCTGTGGTCGGTCCCGAAGACGCTTGGTTGCAAGGCCGACGGCATCACCAATGGCGGTCGCACGCCCTGCCATGCCCAGACCGGCCTCATTCAAGAGGGTTCTCAGGGTTTCCAGATCGAAGGTCAACGGCGCCTGAACGTAGGGTTCGGTGCCGAAGAGTATCAGCCCGAGCCGGTCACCCTGTCGGCGGGTGATAAAGTCATCCAGTACCCGTTTGACGGCCTGTAGCCGGTTGATGCTCCGCCCCTGCAGGATCATGTCCTGCTCGTCCATGCTCGGTGAAATATCAACCACCAGCATCAGATCCCGGCCCGAGACCGGCATCTGCACCTGTTCGCCAACGTGCTGCGGGCGGGCGAGGGCAATAACAAGAAGCACCCATATCAGGAACAACAGTAGTCGCTGCCAGAAGGGCACAGCGGACCCTTTCCGGCTCACACCGGGCAGGTCTGAAAGCCAGTGCCCTACGGGGAGCACCGGCGCATCCACCGATTGCCCCCGGGGTTTTCGCCATTGAAGCAGTACCGGCAGCGCAATCAGCAGCAATACCCAGGGCCAGGCCAGTGTCAGCATGTCTGACCTCCCAGCCAGAGCCGGGCGAAGGCAACCGCTTGTGCCGGCTGCGCGGATGCTGATGGACGCCAGGTGCTTTCCACCAGGGCTTCCACCAGTGGCCTTGAGGCAATGCGGTCCCGGGGCGATGTGGCAAGCAGGAACGTCACCCAGTCCTCTCCCGACATGGCCTCCGGGTGCTGCTCCGGATAACGCTCACGCGCAGCTATCTTCAGTAGGGTATTCAGGGCAGTGAACCAGTCGGGCTCCGGACGAGCGGTCTGTTCAAGCGCCGCCAGTTGCCTGCGCGCGGTTTTCAGCCAGCGGTTCCGGCGCCGGCGTCGCTGAAGCCACCAGGCCATCGCCGCCAGAACGGCCAGCAGAATCAGAGCCAGGACCCACCAGCCCGGCGCGGGGGGCCACAGTCCACCGGTTGCCGGCAAGTGAATGTCCCGGAGCTGGCTCAGGGGATCCTGCGGGTTCATCCGATGCGTCCTCCCGGGCCCAGAAGGGATTTCAGCGTGACCGCCGGGTCCCCGGCCGTCGAGATGTCAGCCGCTGCCACCCCAGAGGTTCTGAAGCAGTCTTCCAGTTGCCGTTCGTGACTGGCCACTTTCTGTCGCCAGGCGCGCTGGAAGCGGGGATTGCCGGCGTCGAACCATACCGGCCCCTCGGGGCCGGCCACGGCCAGGCGGCCGCTTGCTGGCAGGGACTGCTCCAGGGGATCCTGGACCCTGAGGGCGCTGACTGCATTGTGCCGAGCCAGGGCGCCCAGGAGGGTGCTGGTTTCAGAAGAAATGTCGAGGAAATCGCTGATCACGAAGATTCGGCTGCCGGTGTGGGCGACCCGCCTTGCTTCGGTAAGAGCTCTGTCCAGTCTGCCGTCGCCGGCCCCGGTTTCGGGTGCAGGGCCACGGTCTGCGGTGCGCTGCCTGTTTGCCAGTGCGTCGAGCAGTTTCAATACCGACTTCTTGCGTCGGGCCGGGCGCAGTACCTCCAGGGCCTCGCCGTTGAACACAATCCCGCCCACCTGGTCGCCGGCGGACAGCGCCAGCCACGCCAGAATGGCCGCAAGCTGGGCGCATCGAACCTGCTTGAAGGCACCGGTGCTTGCGAAATAGAGGCTGGGGCCGAGATCGCACAGCAGCAGGACCGGTCGCTCCCGCTCTTCCTCATACAGTTTGGTGTGGGGCTCCTGGCGCCGGGCGGTTACCCGCCAGTCGATGCTGCGGATGTCGTCACCGGGCTGGTACAGTCGCACTTCCGCGAACGCCATGCCCCGGCCACGCTGGGGTGACCTCTGCAAACCCGACTGGCGCGACCGGACCGGGCGCGCCGAGGGCAGCCTCAGGGCCCGGGCGTCTGCCTGTAGCCGGATCAGTTCCGGTAAACCGATGTGTGTGGTCGCATTGGTCATGCCCATGGTTGTGGGTTCCCGTGCCTTGCTTCAGCCGTGACTTGGTTGCTGACCGGTTTCAGGCACTTACCGGTACCCGTTCCACCAGCCGCTCGATCACGGTATCGGCGGTCATGCCCTCGGCCTCGGCTTCAAAGGTGAGCAGAATCCGGTGCCGGAGCACGTCGAAGGCGATGGCCCGGACATCGTCCGGCGTAACGTAGTCGCGACCGTCCAGCCAGGCCAGCGCCCGGGCGCATCGATCCAGGGCAATGGTACCCCGGGGGCTGGCGCCAAAGGCTGTCCAGCGGGCCAGTTCCGGATCGAGGGTGGCCGGGTCCCGGGTAGCCAGAACCAGGGCCAGCAGGTACTGCTCCACGGCGTCGGCCATGTAGATGCTGGCGACCTCATTGCGGGCCTCGAAGACCTGCTCTGCGGTGAGCTTCAGCTCCGTCTTCGGGAGGCCGTGGCGGTAATCGTTGCGCGCCAGCTGCAGAATGGCCTTTTCCGCCTCCGCCGAGGGATAGTCGATCATCACGTGCATCAGGAACCGGTCAAGCTGGGCTTCGGGCAGGGGGTAGGTGCCCTCCTGTTCGATCGGATTCTGGGTGGCCATCACCAGAAAGAGTCGATCGAGGGGAAAGGTGCGCATGCCAACACTCACCTGACGTTCGCCCATGGCTTCCAGCAGCGCCGACTGCACTTTTGCCGGGGCCCGGTTGATTTCGTCGGCCAGTACCAGATTGTGGAAAATCGGGCCACGCTGAAACTCGAACTGGCCGGTTTCCGCCCGGTAGATTTCACTGCCGGTAACGTCCGAAGGCAACAGGTCGGGGGTGAACTGGATGCGATGGAAGTCGCCCTCCAGGTGATCTGCCAGCGCCTTGATGGCTGTGGTCTTGGCAAGCCCCGGGGCCCCTTCCACCAGCAGGTGGCCATCCGCAAGCAGGGCGATCAGGAGGCGATCCACCAGTTTGTTCTGTCCGATTATCCGTTTGGCTAACTGTGCCCGTAACTTTCCGAACGTATGCTGTAACGACATTGGAAATGACTGCTCCCTCTCGCTGAGGCTCTTCCGGGGAAACCCGTATCGTTCATAGGTAGTTGCCGCAGTTTTGGCGTCTGGCCGGCAAAAATCAAGGGTTTGACTATGCTTATGTGACGATACCCCGATTACGTTTCTTTCACACTAACTGAGGTCGACCATGAATGCGCTGACAGTGGCCAGCAAGGATCAATTCTTTGAACAGTTGGCTGAGGCTTTCGCGAAAAAGATCAACAAGACCGAAGCTAAAAAAATCAGCGAATTTGCCAAGCAGCATTACGCCCATATACCCCTCGAGGAACTTGTAAGCCGACGGTTCGCAGACACCTATGGCGCCGTATTGGCCGCCTGGCAGTTTCTGCAGAAGCGCTCCGCCGAGGAGACGCCCGTCTCCGTGTTCAATCCGGATCTGGAGAGTGACGGCTGGCAGTCGACCCACACCGTGGTGTTTATCCTGCACCCGAATATTCCCTTCCTGATTGATTCCCTGCGTATTGCCATCAACCAGCGGGAAATCGGTACCCACTCTATCCAGCACTCGATCCTTCAGGTGGAGCGCGACAAGGCCGGCAAGCTCAAGAAGCTTCACTCCACCAAGAAAACCGCCTCCGAGTCCTCCTACGAGGCGTTTATCGTTCTCGAGATTGATCGTCACAGCGACCCGCAGGATCTCCGGGATATCGAGGATTCGCTGCAGCAGGTTCTGCACGAGGTTCGCATTGCCGTGGCGGATTTCCCGGTTGTTACCGAGAAGGTGAACGAGATTCTCGGCGAGCTCGACAGTACCACAGCCGGCATCAATGACGACCAGAAGGCCGAGGCCCGCGCGTTTCTGGAGTGGCTGTCTCGTGACCACTTCACCTTCCTGGGTTATGACGAATACGATTTTGCCAAGGACAAGAGCGGGATGGTGGTCCGTCGGGTCGAGAATTCCGAGCTGGGGATTCTCAGGGTCAATAACGAGCGGCCGGATCGGGTGCGGCTGAACGAACTGCCGCAACGAACCCGGCATGAGATGACCCGAAGTGATGACATTTTCATCTTCGCCAAGTCCGCCCAGCGCTCCCGCGTACACCGGCCGGCCTACCCGGACTACATAGCCGTCAAGAAGTTCAACAGCAAGGGCGAGGTGGTTGGCGAGCGTCGTTTCCTCGGCCTGTACACGGCCCGGGTCTATAACGAGCGCCCCGATGAGATTCCGCTGCTGCGCCGCAAATTCCAGGCGGTGATGAAGCGTTCCGGTTTCCTGCGTGATGACTATGCCGGCAAGGAACTGGAACAGATCCTCACTGTGTATCCCCGCGACGAGTTGTTCCAGATCGAACCGGACGAGCTGTTGAAGGTGGCCAAGAGCATTCTGTATATCCAGGAGCGCCGCCGCATCGAAATATTCATGCGCGAGGACGTGTACGGGCAGTTTGTCACCTGCCTGGCGTTTTTCCCTCGGGATATCTACAACACTGAGCTGCGCCTGAGGGTGGAGCAGGTCCTGGTGGACCGTCTGGAGGCGGAGGACGTGGAGTTTGTTACCCACTTCTCCGAATCAGTGCTGGCCAGGGTCCAGTTCACCATCCGGGTGCCGCAGGTGGAAAACCGCCAGTTGCCCATTTCGGAGATTCGCGAAAAGGTCATCGAGCTGGCCCAGTCCTGGCGGGATGGGCTGTCCGAGGCCCTGAGCGAGGCTTATGGCGAAGAGCAGGGTAACGAGCTGTACCGCCTGTGGGCCGGCGGCTTCCCGCCGAGCTACACGGATATGTTCTCACCCCGGCGGGCAGCGATCGATCTGGAGCACATCTCTGCGTCGGCCAGCCGGCATGACCTGGCCATGAGCTTTTACCGTGCCCTCGAAGAGGACGAGAGCACTCTCCACTTCAAGCTGTTCTACCCGGACGAGCCACTGCCACTGTCCGATGTGATGCCGGTGTTCGACAACCTGGGTTTCCGGGTCATTGGTGAGCATCCGTTCGAGGTAACTGACCGCCACAACAAGACCGTGTGGATCCACGATTTCACTCTGCAGGCCTACACCGGCAATGTGGTGGATATTCACCGTATCCGGCCAATCTTCGAGGACCTGTTCCGTCGGGTCTGGCATGGGGAAGCGGAAAACGACGCCTTTAACCGGCTGCTGCTGTCCTCCTACATGAGTTGGCGTGAAATTGCGCTACTGCGAACCTACGCCCGGTACATGCGGCAGATCCGCTTCTCCAACAGCCAGACGTTTATTTCCAACACACTGGTCAATCATGTGTCGCTGGCGCGGCTGTTGCTGGATTTCTTCGAGATCCGGTTCAACCCCGAGCGGTATCAGAGCCCGGGCAAGAGCCAGGCTGCCCAGCAGAAACTGGAGATCGAGTTCAATGCCGGTCTTGAGGAGGTGGACAACCTCAGTGAAGACCGGGTGCTGCGTCTGTACCTGGAGCTGATGCAGGCGACCCTGCGCACCAACTATTACCAACTGGACGAAGCTGGCGGACCCAAGCCTTACATCAGCGTGAAGTTTGACCCGTCACGAATCCCGGACATGCCGCTGCCGATGCCGATGTTCGAGATTTTCGTGTACTCGCCGCGGGTGGAAGGCGTGCACCTGCGCGGTGGCAAGGTAGCCCGAGGGGGGCTGCGCTGGTCTGACCGTTTCGAGGATTACCGGACCGAGATACTGGGCCTGGTTAAAGCGCAGCAGGTCAAAAACGCGGTCATCGTGCCGGTGGGTGCCAAAGGCGGCTTTGTTGCCAAGCGCCTGCCCGATCCCTCGGATCGTGAGGCGTTCCAGACTGAGGGTATCGAAGCCTACAAGACCTTTATCCGAGGCCTGCTCGACATCACCGATAACCTGGTGGAGAGCGGCATACAGCCGCCCGAGCGGGTCATCCGCCACGACGATGACGATCACTACCTGGTGGTAGCCGCCGACAAGGGCACCGCCACGTTCTCGGATATCGCCAATGGCCTGGCCGCCGAATACGGCTTCTGGATGGGCGATGCCTTTGCCTCAGGCGGCAGCAACGGCTACGACCACAAGAAAATGGGGATCACGGCCCGGGGCGCCTGGGTGTCCGTGGAGCGACATTTCCGGGAAATGGGCATCAACCCGGCGCTGGATGAATTCACGGCCATCGGCATTGGTGACATGGGCGGTGATGTGTTCGGCAACGGCCTGTTGTGCTCCGAGAAAACCAAGCTGGTGGCTGCCTTCAACCACGTGCATATCTTCATTGACCCCTCGCCGGATCCCGAACGCAGCTTCAAGGAACGCAAGCGCCTGTTCGCTTTACCCCGTTCCGCCTGGACCGACTACGACAGCAAGCTGATATCCAAGGGCGGCGGGGTGTTCAATCGCAGCGCCAAGTCGATTCCGGTGAGCCCGGAAATGAAAAAGCTTCTGGGCATCAAATCAGACCGCGTACCACCGAATATGCTGATCTCGCACATCCTCAAGGCGCAGGTGGATCTGCTCTGGGTCGGCGGTATCGGCACCTACGTAAAGGCCAGCAGTGAGTCCCACAGCGATGTTGGCGACAAGGCCAACGATGGTCTTCGCATCAATGGTTCCGAGCTTCGCTGCAAGGTGGTGGGCGAGGGCGGCAACCTCGGTCTGACCCAGCTCGGACGTATCGAGTACGCGCTCCGTGGCGGACGTCTGAACACAGACTTCATCGATAACTCCGGTGGCGTGGACTGCTCCGACCACGAAGTAAACATGAAGATCCTGCTGAACCAGGTGGTGGCCATGGGTGACCTCACCAACAAGCAGCGGAATATCATGCTGGAGGAGATGACGGACGACGTTGCCGAGCTGGTGCTCAAGAACAATTACCGGCAGACCCAGGCCATCAGTATCGCCAGCGAGGACGCGGCGACACGGCTGGAAGAGTATCGTCGGCTGATGAATACCTTCGAGAACGAAGGCAAGCTCAACCGGTCGCTGGAGTTCCTGCCGGACGACGAAACCCTGTCCGAGCGCAAGCTCGACAAGAAAGGCCTTACCCGACCAGAACTGTCGATCCTGATTTCCTACGTGAAAGGCGATCTCAAGCAGACCCTGATTGACAGCACGCTGCCGGACGAGCCGCTGCTGGCCGGCGAAATGTACAAGGTGTTCCCACGGGATCTGACCCAGAAGTTCTCGAAGGAGCTGGGTGAGCATCAACTGCGTCGGGAGATCATTGCCACCCAGATTGCCAACGACATGGTCAATCACATGGGCATCACCTTCGTGGAGCGGCTTAACCAGAGCACCGGTGCCGATGCCGCATCCATTGCCCTGGCCTGGATCATTGCCCGGGATGTGTTCCGGATCGACAACTGGTGGGACCGGATCGAGGATCTGGACTTCCACGTTCCTGCACAGCTGCAGATGGAACTGATGCAGGACCTGATGCGCCTCATGCGACGTTCGGTGCGCTGGCTGCTGCGTAACCGCAGGGCCGAGCTCAGTATCCAGAACCACATGGAGCGCTTTGCAGACAGTGTCTGGGCGATCACCGCCGGCCTGCCTGAATACCTCGGGGATCAGGCTCGCACCGCCTGGGAGAAACGCCACCAGGCGCTGGTGGACGCCGGGTTGCCATCGGAACTGGCTTCCGTAGTGTCCGGCACCGGTCACCTGTACTCGTCGCTGGGCATTATCGAGGCTCAGGAGGCGTCGGGCATGCCGCTCAAGACTGTGGCCAATCTCTATTACGAGCTGGGCGACCGGCTTGACCTTGGCTGGTTCGCCAACGCCATTGCCGCGCTGAAGCCCGCGTCGCACTGGCAGGCGCTGGCCCGGGAAAGCTTCCGGGAAGATCTTGACTGGCAGCAACGGGCGCTTACCACCGGCGTGCTGAAAATGGCCGGCAAACCGGAGGATGTGCCGGCCTCGGTCGAGGCCTGGCTGGACCGGCACCAGCACATGATTGATCGCTGGAAGTCCATGCTTTCCGAGCTCAAGGGTGTGAGGGAGCCGGAATACGCCATGTTTTCCGTCGCACTCCGGGAACTGCTGGATCTGGCGCAGAGCACCATGCACCAGCCAGCCCCCGATACGGCGACTCCCCCGGATTGAGTATTGCGTTCACTGCGGTATTCCCGTTCAATCGGCGGGCGCCAAAACACATGAGGGAATCGGACAGTGGGACAGCTTGACCATCTTCTCGAGAAGAACCGGGCCTGGGCGGATGGTATCAAGGCCCGGGACCCGCAGTTTTTCCATCGCCTGTCGAACCAGCAGGCGCCAGAGTATCTGTGGATCGGGTGCGCGGACAGCCGCGTACCCGCAAACCAGATTGTTGATCTGCTGCCGGGCGAGCTGTTCGTGCACAGAAATGTGGCCAACGTAGTCGTGCACACCGATTTCAACTGCCTGTCGGTGCTTCAGTTCGCCATTGAGGTGCTCAAGGTCAGGCACGTGCTGGTTGTGGGTCATTATGGCTGCGGCGGGGTGCGTGCCGCCATGCTGAACGAGGGCTTCGGGCTGATCAGTCACTGGCTCCGCCATGTTCAGGATGTACGTGACCGTCATCAGGAGGTGCTCGATGCACTGCCCAGCATCCAGGACCGTGTGGACCGCCTGTGCGAGCTGAACGTGGTGGAGCAGGTGGGGCATGTATGCCAGAACGCCATCGTCCAGGAAGCCTGGCTACGCGGGCAGCCGTTGACTGTTCACGGTTTTGTGTATGACGTTGGCGACGGCGTACTCCGGGATCTGGGGCTTTCGATCGGCTGCGAGGAAGATCGTGAATCCGCCCGCCGTGCCAGCATTGAAGAACTGGTGCAGAGGCCCGTTCGTTCGGGGCGCCAGAAAAAAGAACTCCAAAGAATGTTAAATTGCGTCAAAAAATCGTGACCAGCGTCACTTGGTGACCCTCGGCGTCATCACAGCCCGCCGCGCGTCTTCTTGATACAGTCAGTTCTGCAGTATTGAGGAGGTGGATCATGAAAGAACTGATGCAGAAAGCCCTGACAGCCCTCAGCCAGCGCAAAGAGGTCTCCACCGGCAGGCAGTCCCGGGACAATGGCGGTAAAGCCGCAGAACCCCACGTGGCCGAAGACTGGGGCATGTCGCCCGAGGATGCCCTGAGGGTCGGTACCGTGGCCCGCTACAAATAACCCCCGCGACCTTGTTCCCGCACCGTCCCTTGCCCGGGAGACGCGGGGACTGTTTACGGGTAAAGTAGCCCCCTCGGTAATAGCCAAGCGGGACCAGCTGATTCATGTCTTTACCCAATTCCCACGAAGCCCTGCTCAGAAACCGGCACCTGTTGCGCGGCCGGGTCGCCTTGATCGGCGTGACGGCTCGCGCCCTTCTGGCAGATCTGCCCGAGGGTGGGTTGGCCATGAGCGAGAATGCAGGCGTGTGTGCCGCTCTGGCAGGGCAGGCTGACTGGCAGATTGCTTTTGGCTACGAGGATCCCGCTCTGGCCGAGGGCGCATTCGACACTCTGGTGGTTTTTCTCCCCAAGGCCCGCGCTGAGCTGGACATGCGTCTTGCCCTGGCATTATCTCTCGCCAATGATGGCGGTCGCCTGGTTCTGGTAGGTGAAAAAAAGGAGGGGGTGGCCGGCGCGGTAAAGCAGCTTCGTGCAGTGGCTCCCCAGGCCGCCAAGGTGGACAGTGCCCGGCATTGCCAGGTCTGGTGCGCCGACGACATTCGCGGGCACGCCAGGTTTGTTCTGGCGGACTGGTTGCGTTGGACTGCCGTTGAATGCGAATCCGTGACCCTCGACGTGGCAGGCCTGCCTGGTATTTTCAGCAATGGAGAGTTGGACGAGGGCACCAGGATGCTTCTGGAAACGCTCAGCAGCAGGCCATTGCGTGCCAGTGCCGTTCTGGATTTTGCCTGTGGGGCGGGCGTGATAGGCGCCTGGCTGAGCCAATGGTACAAGCAACACGGCAAGCCGCCGGTGACGGTGGACGCCGTGGATGTGCAGTCCCAGGCCCTGGTATGCGCCAGGGCGACCTACCAGCGTAACGGTGTTTCCGGCCGGATCATGGCCTCCGACGGCTTGTCCGAGGTTGCCGGGCAATGGCCGGCGATCGTCACCAACCCCCCCTTTCACAGTGGTGTCAAAACCGATCTCTCAATGACCGAACGTTTTCTGATGGACGTGGCCGGCCACCTTTCCCCCGGCGGAGAACTCAGGCTGGTGGCGAACAGCTTTCTGCCCTACGAAGCCTTGATGCAGCGATTTGTCGGGCCGGTCGAGCGCCTGCGGGAGGACCGCCGATTCACCGTCTATCGGGCGTCTCGAAGGGCCTGAACGAAAAAAGCCCCTGGGGTAAGGGGCAAAGGGTTGGCGTCCAGAACAACGGAGCTAACCGGAAAAGGGTGTTCAGAGTGAACGCCTTTAACGTTAGGCTTAATTTCTAGAATAAACAGCCTAGAATGACCGCTTTGTGACAAAACCCACCCAGGATGCCCGAAATGACAACTGCCGAGCTGGCGCTACCGAAGTTGCCGCTTTCCCTGCGACTCACCCGGCCAGGAGCCTCGGACCCCACATTGCGCGCCTGGGATGCAGCCGACGAACTGTTGATTGAGCAGGCGCACAGGCTGGCCGAAGGCCGACAGCCCCGGGTTCTGGTTGTGGATGATCAGTTCGGAGCGCTGTCCCTGGGGGTTTCGGCATTGTCTCCGACCGTGGTTGCCGACAGTGCCACGCTGCCGGAAGCCCTGGAGTACAACGGACGGCAGAATCCGGAACTGAGCCCTCCGCTGTCGATTCACAGCTGGCTTAACCCACCCACGGGCCCTTTCGATCTCGTGATTATGCGTATTCCCAGGCAGGCGGATTATCTGGCGTGGCTGCTGCGCTGGCTCAATGAGGTGATGACGGACTCCGCACAGCTTCTGGCCGGGGGTATGATCAAGCATCTGCCTGATCGCAGTGTCGATGTCTTTGCCAAAGCCGTACAAACCGATCAGGTGCTGCCCGCACGCAAGAAGGCTCGTGTCATTGTCTGTTCTCCGGGGCGGACCCGGCTGGGGGAGTGGGCGGAATGCTGGAAGGGTTATGAGGGTGTCGCCGGCTGTGCCCGTATTGAGGCCCTGCCCGCTGTCTTTGCCCGTGATCGGCTCGACATCGGCAGCCAACTTTTATTGCCGCACGTGATTGAGTCAGTGGGCACAGCCGCCGGGGAAACCCGGGTGTTGGATCTCGCCTGTGGTAACGGGTTGCTGGGGCTGGCCGCGTTGGGCCGATGTCCCGGGCTGGCAGTGACGTTCAGCGACGTGTCCAGCCAGGCGGTGCTCAGCGCCCGGCGCAACGTCGAGCGCTCGTTTCCCGGTGGCCGTGTGTCATGTGTTCACCGGGACGGAGTGCCGGAAGATCAGGGCCCCTGGGATCTGATCCTGCTCAATCCGCCGTTTCATGAAGGTGGCGTGGTGGGGGATCACATTGCCCTCCGGCTGTTCAGCCAGGCCTCTCGCAACCTCGCGACTGGCGGTCGGTTGCTGATGGTTGGCAACCGGCATCTGGGCTATCACCGCAGTCTTGAGCGCTTCTTTACCCGGGTGCAACAACGGGATGCCAGCCCCAAATTCGTGGTTTTCGAGGCCAGCAACGATTGAGTTGCCGGCCTCTCAGAGGGTAGGGGCCGGGCGGTCGTAGCCCAGCCGGGCCAGTGTGTCGACAATGGTCTGGGTCTGGCTGTCTATCTCGATATTGACCCGTTCTCCCTCGGCGGCTTGGCCAAAGGTGGTGGCCCGCAGCGTTTCGGGAATCAGGTGGACATTGAACCGGTTGCCCTTCACTTCGCCGATGGTAAGGCTGGCGCCGTTAATCGCTATATAGCCTTTCGGAAAGATGTAGCGGGTCCAGGCTTCCGGTACCTCGAACCACAGAGTGACGTTATTTTCCGGCCGCAGAATTTCGACAATGCGTGCCGTGGTGTGAACATGGCCCGAGAGCAGATGCCCGCCAATCTCGTCACCGATGCGGGCGGCCCGCTCGAAGTTCACGGTGCTGCCCGCTTCCAGGTCGCCGAGGGTGGTCAGTCTCAGGGTTTCCTGCATGGCGTCGAAAAACAGAACGTCGCCCTCCTGGCGGGTGACCGTGAGGCAGGTGCCGTTGATGGCTACGGAAGCGCCAATCGTGACCCCCTCTGTACTGTGTGATGGCAGCCGAATGGCGAACGTGCTGAGGCCGGGCCGGGCGGTGATCTCTTCGACGGTTGCGATACCCTGAACGATGCCTGTAAACATGAGGTGACCTCCCGAACTGATGTGCGGCTTCCGTGTTGGCGAGAGCGCAAAGGATAGCGAGCACGCCGGTCAATGCCAAGGGCAGGCGCCAATGGTGGTCAGGCAAAGCAGGGTTCAAGAAACCTGGCCGGTGGCCGATAAACGTGTATCAACCCAGATCCGGACTGCCTGCAATGGCCGAAAACCAGACCAATGTGACACAAGCGGACGGGCCGACCCAGGCGCCGGTGCTGCGGCCCGGCCGCGCTGCCGATCCCGTGCCTGTGCCAGCTGCCGGAGCCGTAAAGGAAGCGCCTGCGTCGTCACCGGCCCAGGCCCCCGCCGATACCGGCAAGACCGATACGACCACCGGCTCCGACAAGCCTTCTGGTTCGGCAGAGGACAGCGGGCAAACCGAGAGTGGAAACGGTGCAAAATCCGAGCGTGTGCTGGCGGAATCGCGGCAACGGAAACTGCGTCTCATGCTGCGGCAATGCGATCGGGTGCTGCTGATGGATTTTGATCTTCTGGCCATGAATGGCTGGCCAGACAATTACGCCATGGCGTTGGCACGCCGGAACCGGGACCTCTGGCTGTTCAGCGCCCTGATCGCGGCCGTCGTGTTCCTGAGCGGGCTGACCGGATTTGTGCCGGCCTGGATCGCCGGGGGCGGGTTCGGGGCGTTTGTGATCATCCTCCTGCTCGGCATGCCGGCCATTCGCCGGATCTACACCTCCAGACCCTCTTACCTGGATCTCGTGCTTGCCCGCCAGCGTATGCTGCGGGAGGCCCGTCAGCATATCGCCCGACTTGAAGGGGATGACGGTCTCATCTGGCAGTGCGCACAGATGGCCGAGTTCAATCCGGCACTCAGAAACACCCGGTTCAGTCACCTGCTCAGGCTATCGGAGAGCCGGGTTCTGGCCAGGAACCTTTCCCGGCGCGAGCATGTGAGGCTGTACCTGATCTACTTGCTCGAAGCCGAGAAAGCCTACGGGCGCGTTGAGAAGGCCTTTTTCGAGGGACACCAGGACGCGATTGATCGGGGTTGGGATGAGGTGGCTGTCGAGCCCCCGCCACGAACTTGACATGCGGGCCTTTCAAACGTATGTTTGAAACAGACGTTTGCTAGAGGCATTAAAACAAGATGGCGCAATCTGATACGGTCGATCGCATTCTCGATGCAGCCGAGGAGCTGTTCGCTGAGCGTGGCTTTTCTGAAACTTCGCTCCGAATGATAACCAGTAAGGCTAAAGTAAATCTGGCTGCTGTCAATTACCACTTTGGTTCAAAGAACGCGTTGATTCATGCTGTCTTTGCGCGCTTTCTGACACCTTTCTCAGCAACCCTGGAAAAGGCGTTTGATGATCTCGAAGCGCGCTGTGATGGCACGCCACCCACCCTCAACCAGACGCTCTGGGCGCTCACGGAGAGTGCCGTACGCATGCCCCAGCGTAACGAGAAGGGCATTTCCATCTTCATGCGTCTGCTGGGTCTGGCCTACACCCAGTCTCAGGGCCATCTGCGAAAGTTCCTTGAACAGGAGTACAGCGAGCCGTTCAGCCGGTTCATGCGGCTGCTCAAGGAAGCCACGCCCCAGTTGTCATCGGTGGACCGCTACTGGCGGATCCAGTTCATGCTGGGCGCCACCGCGTTCACAATGTCCAGTAGCGACGCCCTGCGGGATATCCTGCAGAACAAGCTGGGTGTTGAAACCTCGGTACAGGAAATTGCCGCCCGGTTGGTACCGTTCCTGGCAGCCGGCATGCAGGCCCAGGACACCATGCTCATCCCGCCCCCGAGCACCAAGGTCTCGGTTGCCTGAGTTCCGCTCTCTCGGTTAGGCTTCCCTGATCCATCAAGGGAGCCTGACCAGCGGTGATCGATCCCCAACCTCCAAGCATCGACATTGATCTAGGACGCCAGCAGCTGACCCTGCGCGCCAGTGACGGCGAATCTGTAGCTGTCTATTCCATCTCCTCCGGTCGCAATGGTGCCGGTGAACGGGATGGCAGTGGCTGCACCCCCCGTGGCCAGCATTTCATCCGCGCGCTGATCGGCGCCGGTCTGCCCTCCGGCACCGTGTTTCGCGGGCGGCGTCCCACCGGGGAAACCTACACGCCGGCGCTGGCCGATGAGCATCCAGGCAGGGACTGGATCCTGTCTCGCATTCTCTGGCTTTGCGGCCGGGAGTGGGGAAAAAACCGGGGCCCGGGAGTCGATACTTTTCGCCGGTTCATATACATTCACGGCACGCCGGACAGCGAGCCCATGGGCGTTCCGTTGTCGCACGGCTGTATCCGGATGCGCAACGCCGATGTGATTGACCTGTTCGACCGCGTCAGGCCCGGTACCGCCGTTCTAATCCGCTAAACCTTACTGAAGCCGAGGAATCCGATGATCGGGGATATCACAGCGATGGTGAACAGCTGGATCGAGAATTTCGGTTTGCTGTCTGAGAGTTGGCGCGTCGGTATCGTCGTATTTGCGCTGGTCTTCGGCACAGCGGCCGTCGCCTATCTGGCCAGCCATGTGATCGGAGCCCTCGAAAGGAAATTTGCCAGAACCAACAACCTCTGGGACGACACGCTGCTGCACGCTGCGCGCAAGCCGGTGGTCGCTTTTGTCTGGTTACAGGGTGTGTACTGGGCCGCGGAAGTGGCCCACCGTTACTCCGAGGCAGAGATCTTCAAGGCCAACGCCACGGTCCTTCAGGTAGGCTTTATTTTCATCCTGGTCTGGACGCTCCTTCGCCTGATCAAGGAGGGCGAGAATATTCTGATTTCGCCCATGAAGATGCAAAAGCCCATGGATTACACCACCGTGAATGCGGTGAGCAAGCTGTCCAGGGCCGTGGTCATCATTACCGCCGTGCTGATTGCCATGCAGTCCCTGGGTTACAGCATATCGGGGGTTCTTGCCTTTGGCGGCGTGGGCGGCATCGCTGTCGGCTTTGCGGCCAAGGATCTGCTGGCCAACTTTTTTGGCGGCTTCATCATCCACCTCGACCGCCCCTTCAAGGTGGGCGACTGGGTGCGCTCACCGGATCGGAACATCGAGGGTACGGTCGAGCACATCGGTTGGCGCCTGACCACCATCCGCACCTTTGACAAGCGCCCTCTGTACGTCCCCAACGCCACCTTCACCACCATAGCGGTGGAGAACCCGTCGCGAATGACCAACCGCCGTATCTACGAAACCATCGGTATCCGCTACGTGGATGTCGGGCAAATGGCGAGCATCGTTGCCGATATCAAGTCCATGCTGCAGGGCCATGACGACATTGATTCCGACCAGACCCTGATTGTGAACTTTCTGGCGTTCAATTCGTCGTCGTTGGACATCATGGTGTACACCTTCACCAAAACCACCGAGTGGGTTCGCTTCCATGAGGTGAAACAGGACGTGTTGCTCAAGATCAGCGACATCATTGAAGGCTATGGCGCCGAAGTCGCCTTTCCGACCCGTACTCTTCATCTTCCCAACGGTGTCCGTCTGGCCGGCGAGGATCGGGATGAGGGAGACGATCACGCCGAAGATGCGGAGCCGCGGCGTAATGCTGCCAGGGGGCAACAGGCGCGTGGCAGCCGTGGCGATATCGATAATTCAGGAGATTCAGAATGACAGCACCGGAGAAAATGCACCCTGTAGGCATCATCGGAGGCACCGGGCTTACCACCCTGTCCGGCCTGCAGATTTCCGGCGAGCGCCAGGTGCAGACCTCCTGGGGCGTGCCCTCTGCGCCGCTGGTTGAGGGACGACTGGGAGACCAGCGGGTGATCTTCCTGGCGCGACACGGCAACCCTCACCGGATCCCGCCCCATCAGGTGAACTACCGGGCCAATCTCCGGGCGCTCTACGACGCGGGTGTGCGCACGGTCATCGGGGTCAATGCGGTAGGAGGTATCCATCCCGACATGGGGCCGGCCCATGTTGTGATTCCGGACCAGATCATCGACTACACCTGGGGGCGCGACAGCACCTACTTTGAGGGTGAGCTGGAGTCGGTCACCCATATCGATTTCACCTGGCCGTACGATGAGAGTGCCCGCCAGATCCTGATCGACGCGGCGGGCGCCGAGAATGTCCCGTTCTCCGGCTTTGGCGTGTACGGGGCAACCCAGGGGCCGCGCCTGGAGACGGCGGCGGAAATCATCCGCATGGAGCGTGATGGCTGCGATCTGGTGGGCATGACCGGCATGCCGGAAGCCGCCCTGGCGGCGGAACTCGGCATGCGCTATGTCTGTCTCGGGCTAGTAGTAAACCGCGCGGCCGGCAAATCCGACCACATCATCACCATGGAAGAGATCGAAGAGGCCATCGACCAGGGAATGTCCGGCGTGAAGCGGATTCTGGAGGTGTCGATGGCCGGACTCGGGGTGCTTACTCCGCTTTCTCAACCTTCTTGAAGAAAATCAACACGCCCAGGGTGGGGGAGTCCAGGAAGTGGACTTCCTCGCTGCGCATTCTCCGCGTTTCACGAATCCAGGTGACCAGTTCCAGGGGAGCGGGTTCGGCAAAGGCGGACATTGTCGGATTTGCAGCCGGATTGGCGGATTGTCCGGGGTCTTCGGCCGCAGTCTCGGTCGCCGGCGATTCCATGGCGCCTGTCGATTCGGCGGGATCCGCTTCCGGGAGCGCTGAGTCGGTCGTCCCCGCCAGCTGCCAGTGATTCAGGTGCACGTTGACGTGCAGGTACCGCTGGCGATCAATCGTGATGGTGCCCTCCACGGCGCGGGTATTGGCTTCCTCGAGCCAGTCTCCCACCTCAACCCGCAATGCTTCACCCTGGTAATCTGGCGGAAACGCTTCATACCAGCCTGCCGTGGCCAGTACCCGGTAGCGACCGCTGCGCTCCAGCCGCTCGGCTGCCGACGCCAGATGCAGTTCGTTCCTTGGTGCCAGCTTCAGTGTGGTCCGCGCGGTGCCGTCCTCACCAACGGCCCAGAGTACTTCCCCGGTTTCCGGCGTGGGCTCTACTTCCCGGTCTGCCATCTTTTCATTGACTGCCTCGGGCGGCACGATGCGTTTCAGGATGACAAACTCGGCCCGATAGTAGTCGTCCGGTATGGTTTGTCCGGCTGGCGAGGCGGCCTGTTGGGCGGAGGCCAGGGCTGACAGAGCCAGCAGGAGAGCGGCGAGCGTGGCCCTGGTTGCGACCTGGTACCAGCGAATTCCATCAATCTGCAAGGGACATACTCCACGTGTTTGTCGGGCGTTCATGATCAAGCCGGGGCGCTGGCGGGCGGCGCAAGTTCGGCAAGCATTCTCGAAATGCCGTCGAGTTTACCACCGGTTGTCGCATCGTTCAGCCGAAAGCGAAAGCTGTTGGCCCCCTCAAGGCGGTACTGGTCAGGGGCGGATTGCACTTTTTTAACCAGCACCAGCGGATCCACTGGTGTCGAACTGCCAAACTCGAAGCGCCCCCATTCCTTGCCAGCGTCGACTTTGACGATGCCCAGGGCCTCCGCCTGTAATCGAAGCTCGGTCTGGCGTACGAGATTTTTTGCCGGCTCCGGTAATAATCCGAACCGGTCGATCATCTCAACCTGAAGTTCTTTTAATGCGTCCCGGTCCCCGACACTGGCGATGCGCTTGTACAGCATCAATCGATTGTGGACATCCGGCAGGTAATCTTCCGGGATCAGTGCGGGAATTCGCAGGTTCATTTCAGTGCCGTGGCTCAGGGGCAGGTCGGCATTGGGTGTTCGGCCTTCCCGGATCGCCTGCACGGCTTCATCCAGCAACTGCATATAGAGGGTAAAGCCAATGCTCTCGATCTGGCCACTCTGCTCCTCGCCCAGCAGCTCGCCCGCGCCACGTATTTCCAGATCATGGGTGGCGAGCATGAACCCGGCCCCGAGGTCCTGGGCCTCGGAGATGGCGTCCAGGCGTTTTTTCGCGTCTGCGGTGATGGCTTTGGGGGGCGGCGTCAGAAGATAGGCGTAGGCCTGGTGGTGGGATCGGCCCACGCGACCCCGCAGCTGGTGCAGCTGGGCCAGGCCAAATTTGTCTGCCCGTTCGATGATGATGGTGTTGGCACTGGGAATGTCGATGCCGGTTTCGATGATGGTGGTGCACACAAGCACGTTGAACCGCTTGTGGTAGAAGTCCGACATGATCTGCTCGAGTTCTCGCTCGCGCATCTGCCCGTGGGCGACACCGACGCGGGCTTCGGGAATAAGGGCACGAAGGTCCTGGGCGGTCTTCTCGATGGTGGCAACGTCGTTGTGCAGGAAGTAAACCTGGCCGCCCCGGAGAATTTCCCGCAGGATCGCCTCTTTCACCATGGCGTCGTCCCGCTGACGCACGAAGGTCTTCACCGACAGGCGCCGCGCCGGAGGGGTGGCGATGATCGAAAGGTCGCGCAGGTGGCCCATGGCCATGTTCAGGGTGCGGGGGATCGGCGTGGCCGTGAGGGTCAGCATGTCCACTTCCGCCCGGAGCGCTTTCAGCTTTTCTTTCTGCTGCACACCAAACCGGTGCTCCTCGTCGATGATCACCAGCCCCAGGTTCTTGAAACGTATGTCGCCCTGCAGCAGCTTGTGGGTGCCGATGACAATATCCGCCTTGCCATTCTCCACGGCCTCCAGTGCCTTGCTGGTCTGGCCCGTTGTTCGGAAGCGGCTCAGCAGTTCCACCTGCACCGGGGTGTCCGAAAACCGGTCCCGGAAGGATTCGTAGTGCTGCTGGGCGAGCAGGGTGGTGGGCACCAGTACCGCCACCTGCTTGCCGGACCAGGTCGCCATGAACGCGGCTCGCATGGCCACTTCGGTCTTGCCGAAACCGACGTCTCCGCATACCAGCCGGTCCATTGGTCGTTCGCTGGTCATGTCCTCGATCACCGACTCGATGGCCACCTGCTGGTCCGGTGTTTCCTCGAAGGGAAAACCGGCGGCGAATGCGCGGTAGGCCTCTTTCGGGTCCTCGAAACTGAACCCCTTGCGGGCTTCCCGGCGGGCATAGACATCCAGCAGTTCCGCGGCGGTATCGCGGATTTTTTCCAGGGCTTTCTGCTTGGCGGCACTCCAGCGATCGGTGCCAAGCTTGTGCAAAGGCGCGTGTTCGGTGTCGGTGCCGGCGTAGCGCGAGATCAGATGCAGGCTGGAGACCGGAACGTACAGTTTGGAGCCGCCGGCGTATTCCAGCATCAGGAATTCGCTGGACTCGCCCTCCACGGTAATGGTTTCCAGGCCAAGGTAGCGACCCACGCCATGGTCAATGTGAACCACAGGAGCGCCGATGCGCAGCTCGGACAGGTCCCGGAAACCGGCGTCATCGGCTTCGGTGGGTTTTTCCCGCCGGCGTCTCTGCAGAACACGCTCGCCGAACAGGGCCGTTTCCGTAATCAGGGCAATGGCATGGTCTGGTAATGTCAGGCCCTGCTCCATGGGGGCAATGCTGATCGCCAGGGGGCAGTCCGGGGCCGCCAGAAAATCCTGCCAGCCGGACACCGTGGCCAGCTCAAGCCCCTGGCCTCCCAGATTTTCAAGTAACGCCTCGCGGCGGCCGGAAGACTCGGCGCACAGCAGCACCCGCCCGTTGAATTCGTTCAGGAAGCGTTTGAGGCGACCGGAAGGGTCGGCGGCCCGACCATCCATAGCAACGTCAGGCAGGGCGGCGGTTGAGCAGTTGAAGGATCCCGCGGATTCGGCGGTGTCTGAAGACAGTGTGACTCTGGCAAAACGCTTGAGCTGTCCGAACAGTTCGTCCTGCTGCAGGAACAGCTGGGTTGGCGGCAGGATAGGCCGGAGACGGTCGTGACGACGGTCCTCGTAGCGGTTACGGGTTTCGCTGTCGAAATGGCTGACGGCTTCATTCAGGTCTGCTGCCGTGAACACATGGGTGCTGCCCGGCAGGTAATCGAACAGTGTTGCGGTCTCGTCGAAGAACAGCGGCAGATAATACTCGATACCGGGGGGCGTGATGCCGTGGGTCACGTCCTGGTAGATCGGGACGTCGCGGTCCGCATTGGGAAACTGTTCAAACCAGCGGCTGCGGAACCCCGAGCGGGCTTCCTTGTGCCAGGGAAACTCGAACGCCGGCAGGAGCTCGATGCGGTCTATCCGGTCAATGGACCGCTGGGTTTCAGGATCAAAGGTGCGCAGCGTTTCTATTTCATCATCGAACAGATCAATCCGGTAGGGCTGGCTGGCGCCCATAGGGAAGATGTCCAGAATCGCGCCGCGCACGGCGTACTCGCCGTGTTCATAGACGTTCTCCGCGTGGCGATACCCGGCGGCTTCCAGTTGCTGGCGCCAGGTATCGATGTCCAGGGATTGGCCCACTTCCAGCAGCAGCGTGTTGCCCTGCAGGTAGTTCACCGGTGGCAGTCTGTGCATCAGAGTCCGGGCCGGCACCACGAGCACCCCCTGCCGGGTGGAGGGCAGACGGTGCAGCGTGCGGATTCGCCGGGAGGTAATGTCCTGATGCGGAGAGAACAGATCGTAGGGCAGGGTTTCCCAATCGGGGAGCGAGAGCAGCTCCAGGCCATCTGTTGTTACCGCCGGGCCATCTTCTTCTGCAGGCAGCCCCAGAAAGAAGCGCATGGCCTGCTCAAGCCGAATGGCCTCATCGGTGCTGCGGGTGATCACCAGAGTCAGCCCCTGATGCGCCCGGGCGCTCTCGCAGATGGCCAGGGCGTCGCTGCTACCATGCAACTGGCCCCAGGTACGGTGGTCTCCGGGTTTTGCCGGAAATTCCGGGGCAATCATGGGGCTGGACGCGGGGTGGTTGGTGACACCTTGGCTCATGGACAGTCTGGTTCTCCTGCGGTGGATGTCCGGGCGATGACAAGGCGCGTATTCTAACGCCCGCCGGTGATGCTGTCATGGTAGCGGCCGGGCTACTGGCGTGGGGCGCCTGCGGGCGGCAAAGATACGAAGGCGGGGGCCGGCTGTATTTGCGGTCGGGAGGATTAAGTTGGATAATGTGCGCCCAATTTTCCAAGTGCCAACTGCAGAGGTCCAAGCGTGAGTCACGAACAGATCAATCAGCACCTGTCCAACTGGACGGAAAGAGAATCCACTGCGGAAGCCATGATTCCGCTGATCGGCCGTCTCTACCGCAAGAACAACGTGGTTACGTCTGTGTATGGCCGCGCCATCATCAACCAGTCGGTGATCGACATCATCCGGGCGCACCGGTTCGTGCGTCAGGTTGAAGACAGCGAGCTGTCGGTTCACGACACGCTGCCCATATTGCAGGCCATGGACAAGCTGGAGCTGGGTCGTGCCCACGTGGACATCGGCAAGCTTGCGGTCAAGTTCAAGGCTGCGGGTGGCGATCTGACCGAGTTTCTCAAGCGCGAGATCGGAACGATTGTGGGGCAGTATCCGGCGCAATCCGAGGAAGACGCCAACAAGGGCACCAAGGATGTGGTGCTGTACGGTTTCGGCCGCATTGGTCGTTTGCTCGCCCGTATCCTGATCGAGAAGGCCGGCGGCGGCAACAACCTGCGTCTGCGTGCAATCGTGGTGCGTAACGGCGGCGCCGAAAACGATCTCGAGAAACGCGCCAGCCTGTTGCGTCGCGACTCCGTTCACGGCCCGTTCGACGGCACGATCACCGTGGATGAGAAGGAATCTGCCCTGATTGCCAACGGCAACTACATCAAGGTGATCTATTCCGACGGTCCGGACAAGGTCGACTACACCCAGTACGGCATCAACAACGCGATTGTGGTGGACAACACCGGTAAATGGCGTGACGAGGCCGGCCTTGGCCTGCACCTCAAGTCCAAGGGCGTGAGCCGGGTTATCCTGACTGCTCCGGGCAAGGGCGACATCAAGAACATTGTCTATGGCATCAACAACGACTGGATTACCGACGAGGACAAGATTCTCTCGGCGGCCTCCTGTACCACCAACGCCATCACGCCGGTGCTGAAAGCTATTGATGACGAGTACGGGATTGAAGACGGTCACGTGGAGACCGTGCACTCCTACACCAACGACCAGAACCTCATCGACAACTACCACAAGGGCAGTCGCCGCGGACGCAGTGCGCCCCTGAACATGGTCATTACCGAGACAGGTGCGGCCAAGGCTGTCGCCAAGGCCCTGCCGGCCCTGAAAGGCAAGCTGACCGGTAACGCCATCCGGGTGCCGACGCCCAATGTGTCCATGGCCATCCTGAACCTGAACCTCAAGAAAGAGGTGGATGTGGCCGGGGTGAACGACTACCTGAGAGACATGGCTCTGCACTCGGAGCTGCAAAAGCAGATCGACTTCGTGAACTCGCCGGAGGTGGTGTCCACCGATTTTGTTGGCTCCCGTCATGCCGGCGTGGTGGATGCGCAGGCAACGATTGCTGGCGGCAAGCGCCTGATCCTGTATGTCTGGTACGACAATGAGTTCGGCTACAGCGCCCAGGTGGTTCGCGTGGTCAACCAGATGGCTGGTGTTACCTATCCGATCTTTCCCAAGCGCGCACGGGACTGATCTGCGCCTGGCGTCCCGGTGAACATGCGGGCCCTGAGAACCCCGGCAGCGAGAGCTGTCGGGGTTTTTCTTTTGTGCCAGAGTGTGAAGTGGGCGGTTTACGAAGCGGTACAAACCCATTCTGGTTTCTGGTGGAAATAGAATTCCTTAATCCTTATAATTGGCGCGATTTTGGGTACGTCTGGCACTCCGTTTCTCATTCACTTCCTGGGCCGCAGTGGTCGGGCGTTACGAATCCATTAAACAGTTTCTGATGATTGGACGAGGCTAATGATCAAGATCAAAAAAGGCCTGGATCTTCCCATCAGCGGCGCTCCCGAACAGACCATTACAGATGGCAAACCCGTTCGCCACGTGGCGTTGATCGGTTTTGACTACATCGGCATGAAGCCGACAATGGCTGTGAAAGAGGGGGACCGTGTCAAGCGCGGCACGCTGCTGTTCACGGACAAGAAGACCGAGGGCGTTCGTTACACTTCTCCGGCTGCCGGCGTTGTGAAAGAAATTAACCGCGGTGAGCGGCGGGTGTTCCAGTCGATCGTTATCGAAATTGATGGCGACGATGCAGAAACCTTTGCCCGTTACAGTGAGGCAGACCTGGCGGGCCTGGAACGTCAGCAGGTTGTTGACAATCTTGTGGAGTCGGGTCTCTGGACGGCGTTCAAGACGCGTCCTTACAGCAAGGTGCCGGCAATCGACTCGGCCCCCCATTCCATTTTTGTCTCGGTCATGGACACCAACCCTCTGGCGGCCGACCCGACCGTGATCATCAAGGAGAACAGCCAGGCGTTCGAGAAAGGCCTGACCCTGCTCACCAGGCTGACCACCGGCAAAGTCTTCGTGACTGGCAAGCCCGGCTCCAATGTGTCTGTTCCCAAGTCAGATGCGGTGGAAGTGCACCAGTTTGACGGTGTGCATCCGGCTGGCAATGTGGGTACCCATATCCATCATCTCGATCCTGTTTCCGTCAGCAAGACGGTCTGGACCATCAACTATCAGGACGTGATCGACATCGCCAAGCTGTTCGAAACCGGTGAGTTGCCGGTCGAGCGGATTGTGGCCATCGGCGGTCCGAAAGCCCTGAAGCCCCGACTGGTGCGTACCCGTGTCGGTGCCTGCCTGCCGGAACTGCTGGACGGCGAGATTGCCACAGACTGCGAGGTGCGGGCCATTTCTGGATCCGTGTTCGGTGGTCGCCGGGCGGATGGACCCTGTGCCTACCTGGGTCGGTTCGCCAACCAGGTGTCGGTGCTGGAAGAGGGCAACAAGCGCGAGTTCATGGGCTGGCTGTCGCCGGGCCCGAACAAGTTCTCGGTGCTCAACATCTACCTGTCCAAGCTGACGCGCGGCAAGCTGTTCAATTTCACCACCACCACCAACGGCAGTGAGCGCGCCATGGTGCCAGTGGGAGCCTATGAACAGATCATGCCTCTGGACATTCTGCCGACCCAGCTGCTGCGTTCGCTGATTGTCGGCGACACCGAAATGGCACAGAAGCTCGGTGCACTGGAGCTGGATGAAGAAGATCTGGCGCTGTGCACATTCGTGTGCCCGGGTAAATATGAGTACGGTCCGATTCTCCGCGAGAACCTGACCCGAATCGAGATCGAGGGCTAATACGATGGCTATCAGACAGTTTCTCGATGGAATCGAGCATCATTTTGAAAAGGGCGGCAAGTATGAGCGCTGGTATGCGCTCTACGAAGCTGTGGACACCATTTTCTATACTCCCGGAAAGGTGACCTCAACCACGGCTCACGTGCGTGATGGCGTTGATCTCAAGCGCATCATGATTACCGTGTGGCTGTGCACCTTCCCCGCCATGTTCTTCGGTATGTGGAACATCGGCTTCCAGGCCAACAGCTTTCTGGCGGCCAATCCGGATGCCATGGTGGCCGATGGCGGCTTGCGCACGGCCTTTATCCAGGCGCTGGCGGTAACCGGTGCCGGTGCCGGCGTATGGGATAACTTCGTCTACGGCATGGCCTACTTCGTGCCCATCTACTTCGTGACGTTTGTGGTGGGTGGTTTCTGGGAAGTCCTGTTTGCCACCGTGCGTCGTCACGAAGTGAACGAAGGCTTTTTTGTAACCTCGGTGCTGTTCGCGCTGATCTGCCCGCCCACCATCCCCCTGTGGCAGGTGGCCCTCGGTATTACCTTCGGCGTGGTGATCGGTAAGGAAGTGTTTGGCGGTACCGGCAAGAACTTCCTGAACCCGGCGCTGACCGGCCGCGCGTTCCTCTACTTCGCCTACCCGGCCCAGATTTCCGGTGACACCGTGTGGACCGCCGTCGACGGCTTCAGCGGCGCAACCGCCCTGAGCTGGGCAGCGTCTGGCGGCCTGGAAGCGCTCGAGAGCCAGATTGGCTGGATGAACGCCTTCATCGGCACCATTCAGGGTTCCATGGGCGAAACCTCCACCCTGGCCATTCTCATCGGAGGCCTGATTCTGCTGGTGATGAAGATTGCCAGCTACCGAATCGTGGGTGGTGTGTTAATCGGCATGATTGGCATGTCGCTGCTGCTGAACCTGGTTGGCTCTGACACCAACCCGTTCTTCGGTGTGCCTGCCCACTGGCATCTTGTGATGGGTGGCTTTGCCTTCGGCATGATGTTCATGGCAACGGATCCCGTCTCGGCGGCCATGACCAACACCGGTCGCTGGTGCTTCGGCATCCTCGTGGGCGTGATGACCGTGCTGATCCGCGTGATCAACCCGGCTTTCCCGGAAGGCATCATGCTGGCGATCCTGTTCGCTAACCTGTTTGCGCCGCTGATGGACCACTACGTGGTTCAGGCCAACATCAAACGGAGGCTCGCTCGTGGCTAAAGCTAAAGAAACCGTCTCCCGCACACTGATTGTTGCGCTGGTTCTGAGCATTGCCTTCTCGGTTGTGGTTTCCACCGCGGCCGTTATGCTGCGCCCGGCGCAGATCAAGAACCAGAACCTGGATATCAAGACCAACATCCTGTCGGCGGCCGGCATGCTGGAGCCCGGCTCCAGTGCCGATGAAATCGAACAGCAGTTCGCTCAGTTCGACGTCCGGCTGGTTGACCTTGATACCGGTGAATTTGTTGAGCCTTCCGCCGTGGGCGTGCAGGACCCGATGAAGTACGACATGTACAAGGCGGCGTCTGATCCGGCGATGTCGGTCAACATTCCTTCTTCGGAAGACAAAGCGGGCATCAAGCGCCGACCCAACGTAGCCAAGGTTTACACCATGAGCGAGAACGGCGAGATCACCCGGGTGGTTCTGCCGATTCACGGTTATGGCCTGTGGTCAACGCTGTATGGGTTCATTTCGCTTGAAGGCGATCTGAACACCATCGAAGGCCTCGGCTTTTATGCCCACGCTGAAACACCGGGACTGGGTGGTGAAGTCGACAACCCTCGCTGGAAGCAGCAATGGACCGGCAAGGAACTCTACAACGAGGACAAGACCGAGCCGCAGATCCAGCTGGTGAAAGGTGGAGTCAGTGCCAACACGCCGGAAAAGGAGCACAAGGTTGATGCGCTTTCCGGTGCTACCCTGACCAGTCGTGGTGTGCAGCAGCTTGTCAATTACTGGATGGGCGACCGCGGATACGCGCCTTTCCTGAAAAAACTTCGTGAAGGGGAGGTCTGATCATGGCAGATGCATCCGCCAAACAGGTTCTCTTCGAACCAATCTTCAGCAACAACCCGATTGCCCTGCAGATCCTGGGTATCTGTTCTGCGCTGGCGGTCACCACGAGCATGAACGTGACCCTGGTTATGTGTGCCGCGGTAATCGCAGTAACGGCGTTCTCCAACCTGGCGGTTTCGCTGGTGCGAACCCAGATTCCGGGCAGCATCCGGATCATCGTTCAGATGACCATCATTGCCTCCCTGGTTATCGTGGTGGATCA
Source organism: Marinobacter sp. E2 (assembly GCF_055755345.1). NCBI lineage: Bacteria > Pseudomonadati > Pseudomonadota > Gammaproteobacteria > Pseudomonadales > Marinobacteraceae > Marinobacter > Marinobacter sp. E2. The sequence goes on along the minus strand of NZ_CM146911.1, from coordinate 2,442,624 downwards.
GGTGCTCAAGGCCTACGCCTATGAAATATCCAAGCAGCTCTCGGTGTTCGTGGGTCTGATCATTACCAACTGCATCGTGATGGGCCGGGCGGAAGGCTTCGCCATGAAAAACGGTCCGTGGCTCAGCTTCCTCGACGGCATCGGCAATGGTCTTGGCTATTCAGTACTGCTGATTTTCGTGGCGTTCTTCCGTGAACTGCTGGGCGCCGGCTCGCTGTTTGGCGTGTCTATCATGCCGGTCGTCAACGAGGGCGGATGGTACATTCCGAACGGCCTGTTGCTGCTTCCGCCGAGCGCGTTCTTCATTATTGGTCTGGCAATCTGGGGCCTGCGTACCTGGAAACCGGAGCAGGTTGAAGAGCCGGATTACAAGATGTCTCGTCACGTCGCCAAGGAGGCCTTCTGATGGAACACTATATCAGTCTGATTCTTAAGGCCGTATTCGTTGAAAACATGGCGCTGGCGTTCTTCCTGGGGATGTGTACCTTCCTGGCCATCTCCAAGAAGATTGAGGCGGCAACCGGTCTTGGTATTGCCGTGGTGGTTGTACTGACGGTCACCGTTCCCGTAAACAACCTGCTCTATAACAGCATTCTCCGTGAGGGAGCGCTGGCGTGGGCGGGTTTGCCGAACGTGGACCTGAGCTTTCTCGGCCTTCTGACGTACATCGGCGTTATTGCCGCGATTGTCCAGATCATGGAAATGGTACTGGACAAGTACATCCCGGCTCTTTATGCCGCATTGGGCGTGTTCCTGCCTCTGATCACCGTGAACTGCGCCATTCTGGGTGCCTCCCTGTTCATGGTTGAGCGGGATTACACCTTCGGCGAGAGTCTGGTGTACGGCTTCGGTGCCGGCCTTGGCTGGGCCCTGGCTATCATTGCGCTGGCGGGTATCCGAGAGAAGCTCAAATACAGTGACGTTCCCGAGGGCCTGCGTGGCCTGGGCATCACCTTCATTACGGTTGGTCTGATGTCCCTGGGCTTCATGTCCTTCTCCGGTATCTCACTGTAATTCACCCGGTGATTCGGTTTAACGAAAAGGCGAGACCATGAATACAGAAATCATTCTTGGCGTGGTCATGTTCACCGTTATCGTACTGGCCCTGGTCGCAGTGATTCTTGCGGCCCGGTCCAGGCTGGTAAGCACCGGTGATGTGACCATCGAGATCAACGACGATCCAGAACACACGGTCAAGACCGAAGCCGGCGGCAAGCTGCTCGGTACGCTGGCCAACAACGGTATTTTCCTGTCCTCCGCCTGCGGCGGCGGCGGCACCTGCGCTCAGTGCAAGTGCAAGGTTCTGGAAGGTGGCGGCGCCATGCTGCCCACGGAAAAGACCCACTTCACCAACCGTGAGGAAAAGGAAGGCTGGCGTCTGTCCTGCCAGGTTCCGGTGAAGCAGGACATGAAAGTGGAAGTGCCGGAGGAATTCTTCGGTGTGAAGAAGTGGGAGTGCGAGGTTATCTCCAACCACAACGTTGCCACTTTCATCAAGGAACTGGTACTGAAGCTGCCTGAAGGTGAGGAAGTCGACTTCCGCGCCGGCGGTTACGTGCAGCTGGAGTGTCCTCCCTACGAGATCGATTTCAAGGACTTCGATATCGAGGAAGAATTCCACGAGGACTGGGACAAGCACAACATCTGGCGCTACAAGGCCGTCAACAAGGAAGAGACTATCCGGGCCTACTCCATGGCGAACTACCCGGAAGAGAAGGGCGTGCTCAAGTTCAACATCCGTATTGCTACGCCGCCTCCGGGTACCGACCATCCGCCGGGCATCATGTCCAGCTATGTGTTCAATCTGAAGCCGGGTGACAAGGTGACGGTGATGGGGCCGTTCGGTGAGTTCTTCGCCAAGAAGACCGATGCCGAGATGGTGTTCATCGGTGGTGGTGCCGGTATGGCGCCGATGCGCTCTCACATCTTCGACCAGCTCAAGCGTTTGAACTCCAAGCGCAAGATCAGCTTCTGGTACGGGGCACGAAGCGTCCGCGAGATGTTCTACGTGGAAGACTTCGACATGCTCCAGGAAGAGAATGACAACTTCGAGTGGCACGTGGCCCTGTCTGACGCGCTGCCGGAAGACAACTGGGAAGGCCCGACCGGCTTTATCCATAACGTGCTTTACGAGAACTACCTCAAGGACCATCCGGCACCTGAGGACTGCGAGTTCTACATGTGTGGGCCCCCTATCATGAACGCATCCGTCATCAAGATGCTCAAGGATCTGGGTGTTGAAGATGAGAACATCATGCTGGATGACTTCGGGGGCTAAGCACGACTGATGACAGCCCGCATGATCCGACCCGCCAGGGTGACCCTGGCCAGCGCGCTTTCAGCGCTGGCCCTGGTTGTTCTGGCGGGTTGTTCGTTTCAGCCCGAGGAACAAGTCTGGGAGATCTCCGGGCCGGTATTCGGCACCACCTACCACATTAATGTCGTATTGACGGAAGATCAGGAAAGGCTCGAGACTCTGGCCAGTGGCATCGAAGCCGTTCTGGAGAACGTGGATGCGTCCATGTCTACCTGGCGCTCCGATTCCGAACTCTCCCGGTTTAACCGGATGGACGACCAGTCCGAATGGGTACCGGTGTCGAACGGCATGCTGGAAGTGCTGCAGACCGCCCAGGAGGTCTCAAGGCTGACCAGTGGCGCCTTTGATGTGACCATTGGCCCGGTGGTCAACCTCTGGGGTTTTGGGCCCGAGGCGCGGCCAGAGCAGGTGCCTTCGCCAGAGGCGCTGGATCAGGTGCTGGCTGCAACCGGTTTTGAAAAGCTGGAGCTGAGGGCGGATCCGCCGGCGGTGAGGGCGACGCCAGCCCAGTATGTTGACCTGTCCGCCATTGCCAAGGGCTACGGCGTGGACGTGGTGGCGCGGTTTCTCGAGGGAGAGGGCATCCAGGCGTACCTGGTGGAGATTGGCGGCGAAGTGCGTGTGAACGGCCGCAAGCCCGACGGTAGCGCCTGGCGGCTCGCGATAGAGCAGCCGGTGTCTGAGGGTCGGCAGGTAAACCGTGTGGTGGCGCTCGAATCCCGCGCTATGGCAACATCGGGTGATTATCGTAACTATTACGAATCGGAAGGTCGTCGCTATTCCCATACAATAGACCCTGAAACCGGTGAGCCCATAACTCATAACCTGGCCTCGGTTACGGTTCTGGCAGACGACTGCATGACCGCAGACGCCCTGGCAACAGGCTTTAACGTGATGGGATACGAGAGAGCCAACGAACTGGCGGTGCGGGAAAACATTCCCGCCTATTTTATTGTCCGGACGGAAGACGGCTTCGAGACGCATCAGACACCGGCCTTTTCGTCCTTTGTGACTCAATAGGGGAGGGCAACATGGGTACCTTTCTTCTGGTTCTGTTTATTGTGGTGCTGTTGGTGGCGGCCATGTCGATTGGCGTGATTTTCGGTCGCAAGCCGATCAGTGGCACCTGTGGCGGCATTGGTGCCCTCGGCATCAGCCAGTCCTGCGAGATCTGTGGTGGCAACACCAAAAAATGCGAAGAGGAAAACGAGCGTCTTGCCAGGAAGGGCGGTGAGGAGCTCGCTTACGATGCGACCAGGGCAGACGGGCAATAAGCCTCCCTGGTGTTGCTGACGCACAATACATACCCACGACGTAGATAAGGAGTCACTGCGCGCATGGCAGAACATCATTACGACGTCGTCGTTATCGGCGCCGGACCGTCCGGCGAAGGCGCGGCGATGAATGCGACGAAACACGGCAAACGTGTCGCGATCATCGAGGACAAGCCGACCGTTGGTGGTAACTGCACTCACTGGGGCACCATCCCCTCCAAGGCGCTGCGTCACTCCGTCAAACAGATCATTACCTTCAATACCAACCAGATGTTCCGGGATATCGGCGAGCCGCGCTGGTTTTCCTTCCCGAGGGTGCTCCAGAATGCCCAGAAGGTGATCGGCAAACAGGTAAAGCTGAGGACCCAGTTCTACGCCCGTAACCGGGTGAATCTGATCAACGGCCGCGCATCTTTTATCGACAAGAATCGCATTGAGGTCCGTGGCAGTAAGTCCTCGGAAATCCTGCACTTCAAGCAGGCGATCATTGCCACCGGCTCACGGCCTTACCTGCCGCCCGATGTGGATTTTCGCCACCACCGGATCTACAACTCCGACACCATTCTCAACCTGTCGCACACCCCTCGCACCCTCGTGATTTACGGTGCCGGGGTTATTGGTTCTGAGTACGCGTCAATCTTTGCCGGCCTGGGTGTGAAAGTGGACCTGATCAACCCGGGCAGCCGGCTGCTGACGTTCCTGGACGATGAAATCTCGGATGCGCTCAGCTATCACCTGCGTAACAACGGTGTGCTGGTGCGTCACAACGAGCAGTACGAGAGTGTGGTGGGCGATGACCATGGCGTGGTGCTTTCGCTGCAGTCGGGCAAGAAAATCCGCGCCGATGCGTTCCTATGGTGTAACGGGCGCAGCGGTAATACCGAGAAACTTGGTCTGGAAAACATTGGCCTGGTGCCCAACGGCCGTGGCCAGCTCGCGGTGGATGAGCACTACCGGACCGAGGTGGAGAATGTCTACGCCGCAGGCGACGTGATTGGCTGGCCGAGCCTGGCCAGCGCTGCCTACGACCAGGGACGCTCAGCCTCCTCGGACATCGTTCAGGACGAGTACTTCCGGTTCGTCTCTGACGTGCCAACTGGCATCTACACCATTCCTGAGATCAGCTCCGTAGGCAAGACCGAGCGCGAGCTGACCGAGGCCAAGGTACCCTACGAAGTGGGGCAGGCGTTCTTCAAGGACCTGGCGCGCGCCCAGATTACCGGTGAGGCGGTGGGCATGCTGAAGATCCTGTTCCACCGGGAAACGCGCCAGATACTGGGGATTCACTGCTTTGGCGACCAGGCTGCCGAGATCGTGCACATCGGCCAGGCCATCATGAACCAGGAAGGGGAGGCCAACTCCCTGAACTACTTCATCAATACCACGTTCAATTACCCGACCATGGCGGAAGCCTATCGGGTGGCCGCACTGAATGGGCTGAACCGGATCTTCTGATCCGTGTCAGCGGGAACTCGGGCTGAGATGGAACGATTTATCCGGCCCGATCCCTTCCTCCCCAACCGTCTCGATCGTCTCCTGAACGGGCAGATTCAACAGGGTGCGGGACCGGTTATCAAAGAATATCCGGGTGCTCGTGGGATAGTCGGTGATAATGCTGTCCACGCCCATGCCTTCAAGTTGCAACATGTCGTGAATGCGGTTCACCGTCCAGGTGGATACATGCATTCCCCGCCGATGGGCGCTCTCAACCAGCTCTTTTGAGCACAGCTTCCAGTTGATGCAGAGGTACTCGCAGTGTAGCCGGGTGGCCACATTGATGGGCTTGGGAAATTTCCGGTCGCTGACAAGTCCGATGCGGATATTCCGGTTGCGCCGGCGAATCTCGTGCAGAAACCAGGTGTCGGAGGACGTAATAGCGACCTTTTCGTACAGATCCCGCCGCTGGATGATCTCGGTCAGGCGATTGCACAGGATGTTGAGTCGCTGACGCTTGTCTTTTTTTACCTCCAGTTGCAGATGCTCCAGATCGCTGAACTGATCCAGCAGGTCCTCCAATGTGGGGATGCCGGTTGCCGTTGGCCAGGAGCTGGTGTTGCGCCGGGCATCCATGGCTGCCAGCTCCTGGGCGGTATACTGGCTGATGCTCCCCTTCTGACTGGTTGTACGGTCCACGGACAGGTCGTGGACCAGCACCGGCTTGCCATCCTTTGAAAGAACAAGGTCCAGCTCGAAATGGCGAATGCCATGCCGATAGGCGTGGCGAAATCCGGGAAGTGTATTCTCGGGCGCTTCTCCCTTGGCGCCCCGGTGTCCGTAGACGATCATTCTGCTGTGTTTTCCTTCAGCCGGTCATAAATGGCCTGGCGTTTTTTCCAGGTGTCGTGGCAGAGCCGGATGTCCTCCAGGTACGCCGGTAATTCATTCATCAACAGGGCTTGCGGGCCATCCACCAGAGCCTTTTCCGGCTTCGGGTGGAAATCCACCAGCACCATGTTGGCGCCGGCAATGACGCCCTGCGCGGTGGCGTGCATCACATCCAGGATGCCTTCGGGGGACTGTTCCCGGCTACCCACGGAATGGGATGGGTCCACGCACACGGGCATACGTGTGAGGCGCTTGACGGCGGGCACATGGGCAAAGTCGACCATGTTCCGGTGCGGCTGGCCGGCCTCGGTTTTCATGCCGCGCAGGCAGAAAATGACGTTGGCATTACCTTCGCTGGCCAGGTACTCGGCCGCGTTCAGGGATTCGTTCAGGGTAATACCGAACCCCCGCTTGAGCAGAACCGGGTAGGTGCTCTGGCGGCCGATGGCCTTCAGCAGTTCAAAGTTCTGGGTATTGCGGGTACCCACCTGCAGCATGACACCGGTTGGCCGGCCCAGTTTTTCGAGACAGTTGTCGATTTCCTCAATGTGGCTCTCGTGGGTGATCTCCATGGCGATCACCTTGATGCCGTGCTTGCCCGCCTTCTCGAACACCCAGGGCAGGCAGCCCCGGCCGTGGCCCTGAAAGGAATAGGGGTTGGTGCGCGGCTTGTAGGCGCCCATGCGCGTGCATACCTCGCCGTGATCTTCCAGAGCCTGCATCATCATTTCGACGTGCTCTGGTACATCCACGGCGCAAAGCCCCGCAAAGACATTCAGGTTGGACTGGCTGAACTCCACGCCGTTGTAGGTGAACCCGCTCTGGCGACGATCGTCCCGGTGCCGGCCAAGGATCCGGTAGTCTTCCGAGATACGGATGGCGCGCTCAACAGCGGGAAGGGCTTCGATTTCTTCCTTGTTGAGGGACTTGGTTTCCCCCAGGAGATAGATCTCGGTTAACCGCTGGCTGGCACCCTGTACCTCGTGGACCCGGATCGATACTCCCGGCAGATGCTCCAGGTAGTGCAGGGTGGTGCGGTACTCCTCGCTGTCCAGCGAAATGTTCGGATGCAGAATGGCTAGCATGATGTCTCCTTTCAGGAACCGGTGTCTTCAGCCCGGTGCCGCGCCTGCATGTACTCTCTGTGATTAAGATGCAGCAGGTCCGCCATGCGGCGAATAAGGTGTTCCTCGTATTTATCGATACGACCATCGGCAAAGGCCACGCGCCAGATACTCTCGAGCAGGGCCTGTTTGTCCTCCTGGTTGAGGTGCTCGTTGATCAGACCGGTAAACTCGTACATTGAGACGGCATCGTCCGCATGGCTAAGCGCATCGGCCAGGATTTCCTCGGCTTCCTCCCGCGACACCTGGTGCGCTTTTACCGCGCCGTCGACAATGGCCTTCAGCTCCCGTTCGTCCTCGTGCTGGTCGACCCTCGACAGCTGAACCATAAGGGCGGTGGCCGCCACGGCCAGTTGGTGGCTGTCGGGTTCCGGCTGATTGCCCTCGGGGCTGGCAAAGAGCTTTTTCAGTCGCTCGATCATGGTTTGGCTATCTGCTCCACTACGGTCGGTCGGGCCTGCTCTCAGGCGGCTTTGGCAAGTTGCCGCACCCGATGCTCCAGCTCGATCTGGTCGGCGGTGAACCGGCGAATGCCATCGGCCAGTTTTTCCGTGGCCATGGCGTCTTCATTGGACTCCCAACGAAACAGCTTTTCATCGATGGCGCCGGGACGGTCCTGACTGCTGGCAGACCCGGGCGCCAGTCGGCGCGGCAGCTCCCCGGTATCGTCCTGCAGTTCCTGCAGAAGGGCCGGGCTGATGGTGAGGCGGTCGCAGCCGGCCAGCATCTCAATCTCGCCGGTGTTCCGGAAACTGGCGCCCATGACCACGGTATCGAACCCGTTAGTCTTGTAGTAATTGTAGATCCGGCTTACCGACAATACCCCGGGATCCTCCGCGGCGGCGTAGCTGTTCCGACCACTGTTGGCCAGGTGCCAATCGAGGATACGACCCACGAAGGGTGAGATCAGGAAGGCACCCGCCTGGGCGCAGGCGGCGGCCTGGATAAACGAGAACAACAGGGTAAGGTTGCAACGAATGCCCTCTTTCTCGAGCTGCTCCGCCGCGCGAATGCCCTCCCAGGTGGAGGCGATCTTGATCAATACTCGGCTGGTGTCCACGCCCTGGCGATCGTACAGCTCCACCAGTCGGCGGGCGCGCTCCAGAGTGGCTTCGGTGTCAAAGGACAGGCGCGCGTCCACTTCGGTGGATACCACGCCCGGGATCAGGCCCAGGATCTCTTTTCCGGCCAGTACCGCCAGGGTATCCGTGGCCACAGTCAACTGCTCGGCATCGGACCCGCCCTGCCGGCGTGCCTCGGCCACGGCTTTGTCCAGCATCGGGCGGTAAGCCTCGGACGCGGCGGCTTTCAACAGCAGCGACGGATTGGTGGTGGCATCTTCCGGCCGCCACTTGGCAATGGCCTCGATATCGCCGGTGTCGGCCACGACTGTGGTCATGGCTTTCAGTTGTTCAAGTTTGCTGGTCATTCGTTCTGTCGTCCCGGTTGATCTGTTACTGGCACGCCCGACTCCCGGGCGCTGGCTATACGCCTACAATAACGGGCCGCCCTGACAGGAACAAGACAACAAAAGGTATGGCGGTGATTGACGCCGGTTACGCTTCGGCAATCTCGGCGTCAGGTTCGCGCACTTTATCGAGCGCTGTTTCGATGACTTCGAGGCCAGCGCCGGACTTGTGGGCGTTTTCGCTGATGTAGCGTCGGAACTGGCGGCCTCCGGGTTGGCCGTGGAACAGCCCGAGCAGGTGTCGGGACATATGGGTAAGGTAAACGCCCCGCTCCAGTTCACTCTGGATGAACGGCAGCATGGCCCGCAGTGCTTCGTGTCTGGTGCGCACCGGGGCGTCGGTGCCAAAGAACTCCGGGTCCACGCCGGCCAGCAGCCAGGGATTATGGTAAGCCTCACGCCCGAGCATCACCCCGTCGGTGTAACGCAGATGCTCGTGGCACTCGTCAAAGGTCTTGATGCCGCCGTTAATGATAATCTCAAGCTCCGGGTAGGTCGCCTTGAGCCGATATACCCAGTCGTACTTGAGTGGCGGAACTTCGCGATTTTCCTTCGGGCTCAGGCCCTCAAGAATGGCAATCCGGGCATGTACGATAAAGGTTCTGCAACCGGCGGCGGCCACTTTCTCCACGAACTCGCAGAGGTCGTCCCAGGATTCGCGGCCATCAATCCCAATGCGGTGCTTGACCGTTACCGGGAGGTCTGTGGCCTCGATCATCGCCCGTACCCCCTCTGCCACCTTGTCGGGGTGGCCCATCAGGCAGGCGCCAATCATGTTGTTCTGCACGCGATCGCTCGGGCAACCCACGTTCAGGTTAACCTCATCAAATCCGTAGTCCCGGGCCAGCTTTGCGCAATGGGCCAGCTCGCCGGCATCGCTGCCACCGAGCTGGAGCGCGAGCGGATACTCGGCCTCGTCGTGGCGAAGAAAGCGCGCCGTGTCGCCATGAATGAGGGCGCCGGTGGTGACCATCTCAGTGTACAGGAGCGTGTGTCGACTCAGCTGCCGGGCCAGGTAACGATAGTGGCTGGTGGTCCAGTCCATCATCGGGGCCACGCAGAAGCGGCGGGAAAGGCCGGGTTCGTTTGTTGTGGCGGAAGGTGATGATATGACTGACATTTCGGTTACCTGATCGACTGAATTGCGGGCAAATCCGGTTACTACGCGGCTGAAAGCGTCCTAGTTTAACAGGGTTGGCCGGCTGATTTCCGTAGGGCTTTGGCGAAGCCCGGGTGAGGCTTTAGTTCGCCACTGCGGTTTCATCTGTCAGGGCGCTAGCCTTTCAAGAAGCTCGGCGGCCGACCCTTCGTGGCAGCCCGATGCGTTCTGCCCGCACCAGAGTGGTGAAAAATCGCCTGAGCCCGCCGCCTCGGCTGCCGCCCGTAGTGGTGCGACTGCGCCTGTGGCGAGAGGAAATGGGGGAGCCTCTCGGGAAATCGGGCCAAGCTCCCGGACCACACGGTTTACAATGCCCCGCGCCGGGCCTCCCGAGAACACATTGGTAACAGCAGTATGCCGGGCATTCGGGCTTTTCAGTGCTTCTCTGTGCACTGGCCTGGTGGTTGCCTCGCGACACAACAGAAAGGCGGTGCCCACCTGGGCGGCGACAGCGCCGAGATCCAAAGCGGCTTTTACGCCCCGGGCATCGGCAATACCGCCGGCGGCAATTACCGGGATTTTCACCTTGGCGACGACCTGGGGCAGCAGGGCAAACGTACCCATTTGGGTGGTCATGTCTGTGGTCAGGAAGATGCCCCTGTGGCCACCAGCCTCAAGACCCTGGGCAATGATGGCGTCGACACCGTGTTGCTCGAGCCAGACGGCTTCTTCAACGGTGGTCGCTGTGGACAGAACCTTGGCGCCCGTTCTGCGGACACGCTCCAGCAGAGAGGGTTCTGGCAGGCCGAAATGGAAACTCACAACTGCTGGGCGGAATTCCTCCACAATGGCGGCCGATTCAAGGTTGAAGGGCATTCGCCCTGGCCCCGAACTGATGGAATCAGAATTGATACCGAATTCCTGATAGAAAGGTTCCAGGGCGCGGCGCCAATTCTGTTCACGTGTTTCATTCTCGACTGGGGGCGTGTGGGCGAAGAAATTGAGGTTGAACGGGCGTCCGGTGGCTGCCTTTAATGTCTTGAGTTCAGCGCGCAGAGCATCCGGGCCCAGCATGGCACAAGGGAGAGAGCCCAAACCGCCTGCGTTTGAGACCGCAGCGGCGAGCCTGTAGTCCTGAACTCCGGCCATAGGCGCCTGGATTATCGGCAGTTCTGTTCCGAAAAAATTGCTCATGATCTCTCCCTCAAGTTGACCCTGGCATCAAATCTTCGCGGCAGCCACATGGTCGTTGCCGGCGCTGCGGGTCGACCAGATCGGATACGGTATGCCGGCAAGCCGATTCATTATAAAGGCGTGAACAAGAAGCAAACCAACGCCGGCCATCAGTATGGGCAGTTGGGCCGGGTCTGGCATCAGCCCCAGGGACACAATCAGTGCCGTCGCGCCGGCAGGCGGGTGAGCCACGCGAAGCAGCACCATCAGGCACCCCGTCAGTCCCAATGAAAGTGATGCGGCGCCCACTCGCGCCAGATCGACGCCGGTGACAAAGGCCGAAGGGTGGTGCTGCAGGCCAAACAGGTAAAGGCTCAGTAGCCCCGCCAACGCCCCGATTAGGTGGCCGCACAGTGTGTTTCTTGGTGACGCCGGCTGGGCAAGAGGAACATAGAACAGGATAAAGGCCGTAGCGCCCAGGGACGGAAAGATAAAGGCTTCCTGTGTGATCAGCGCGACGAAGGAGACCAGCGCTATGCTGAGGCTACCGTTGATCAGATTGAATGCAGCCATCACCGTGGTTCGGCTGTAGCGGCTTGCCAATCGCTCAAGATGTAAGGTCCGGATCAGCCCCCGGACCAGTTGCCAGCGCAGTTGCTCGTTCCGTAATCCCATAACCGATTGTGCCCTGATTTGGTGCAGAGAAAGGCGGGCGATCCTAATCAATGAGTAAAATCAAGGCAAACCGGTATTTTCGATAACCCTAAACGATTCAGGGCGGTCCGTCCTCGCCAGCGTGGCTGATCAGCACGCCGGGCGCGCCCTCTTCGAGCCGGGCCCGGATATGATCCGGAACGGGCAGCTTGGACATGCTCGAAGGCCGGATCATCACGTCGGTGATAGAGGAATCCGCGATGAACTGGCCGTCACTGTACCGGTAGAACTCCAGGTGCAGGGTGAACGAGGTGTTCCCGATCCTCCCGGTTCGTATCCGGGCTTCCAGAACATCATCAAACCGGGCAGGTGCTTTCCAGTTCACCGTAAAGCTCACCACCTGGAAGTCCAGGTCCTGATCCAGCAGGCGCTGGTAATCCCCGAACAGTACCCGAATGTATTCGTTCACGGCGATGTCCACAAAGTCGCCATAGCGTGCGTTGAAGACAACGCCCTGGGCGTCGCATTCGCCGTAGCGCACGCGGAAGCGGAATCTGAAGACGTCATTTTGCGGATGGCTCATGGCAAATATCTCTAACCGGTATCGGAACATTCTGAGAGTAACACGAGTGTGGCGTTGCCATGGTCAGGCGATTGAGAGAAGTCTATGAGGCGTTGGTGACAGCTATTGACCGTCGGATAGCGGGTGCTGGTCACGGCAGACAAAGGCTGGAATGCGGAAAGTGAGTAATATTTCAGGATAATCCAGAAACCGAGGTATCCACGTGTCACGTCCTGAACCAAGCTCAAGCCAGGCCTCTAGAAACAATGCACGAATCTATATCACCGGCGGTGCCAGCGGCATCGGCTTTCAGCTGGCAAAGCTTTATGTGCGCGCTGGCTGCGCCGTTACACTGTTTGATATCCAGTCCACAGAAGCTGCCGTTACCGAGCTTTCCGCCCTCTCCGGTGCGATCCCGGTGCGTGCCTTCGTACTCGATGTCAGTGACGCGGCGTCGGTTCGGGAAGTGTTTGATCAGGCCGCAGCGGAAGCTGCGCCGGATGTGGTCATCCACTGTGCGGGTATCTGCATGGCCGCGCCATTTGATGAGATCGGCGATGATGCTTACACCAGGCTGATCAACATCAATCTGCTGGGCTCCCGCCATGTGGCGGCTGCGGTGCTGCCTCACATGAACGCGGGCTCCCATCTTGTCTTCGTGGCGTCCATGGCGGGGCTGGTGGGGTGTTACGGATACTCGGCCTACTGTGCTTCCAAATACGGAGTGGTAGGGCTGGCGGAAGTACTGCGTATCGAACTGGCGGCGAAAGGTATTGATGTGTCTGTGGTCTGTCCGCCGGAAGTGGAGACGCCGCTTGTGGTCGAGGAGCGGAAAAGCCGGCCGCGACAGACGGAGGCGCTGAAGCTTATGGCGGGAACGTTGCCGCTGGAGTATGCCGTAGCACAGATTCGACGGGGCATTGACCGGCGCAGATTCCTGATCATTCCCGGTAAGCGGGCGCGGGGGTTGTGGTTCACCAACAAGCTTCTGCCCGGATGCCTCACCCGCTGGCTGGCCGATTTTCTGGTCAAGCGCTGAAGTCGCGGACAGGGACCCTGACAAAGTAACCGGGCACTTGGGGTGCCGATAGGGTGGCGGTCAATCCGGGCCGGACTGTGGTTGCCGAAACGATGCCAGAATGTTCTGCCTTATTCCCGAGTGCTCCAATTCTTTCAGGGTTTGCGCCAGTTCTTCGGCGAGGCCCTGGTGACGCTTGTGGAGATAATGATGGAGCGTGAACTTTGCAACTGCATCAGGCAGGATGTTGAGCTTTTGCCATTTGCGCTCGGCAAGCGGCGTGATGCCTTCAATATCTGCAACGAAAGCCAGGTCAACGCGGCCCGACTCGAGCAGATGGAAAAGCTGATCGTAAGTTTCTGCGAGCATAACGTTCAGGCTCAGAGCCTCGGCCGCCTGTTCAGCGATCAGTACACCTCTACGAACGGCAACTGTCCAGTGATCGGCGTCTTGGTTCGCTGGCAGTATTGACAGTCGGTGATCCCGCGCCACAGCACGCAGCTTGCCTCTTAAAAGTGGAAATTCCACCCTGATCAAATCAGGATACTGGGCAGCCACAGAGCCGATTCGGAACAGATCGCCGTCCAGTTGACCTTTATTGGCCATGAACAACGCTCTTCTGGAAGGCGTTGTCACGGCGTCCATGCGAATACCAAGCGTTTCATAGGCTTCATTGAGTATCCGTATCGCCGCAGATGTGCTTGGGACGTTGTCGATAACAGCAATGCGCACGGAGTCAGGGCGGCGGTGATCAGAGGGCCTTGCAAGCGTTGGTAGAGTGAGGAGTACCACGAATCCGACAATGATTAGAGCTTTCGGGCTCATTGTTGTTATAACTCCCCGCACCAAAGGCCATGAAGAGTGACATGTAAACTCCATGAAACCAGGCTACGGAGGAAATTCCCTTCGGTCGATATTTTTGAGTAACTGGATTTTCATCATGTTTTCTGACGGCAGATAGTCGAGGCGACGTAGGCTTCCACAGAGGGCGTATAGAAGCTGAAACCGCCTGCGAGTAGACTGGCGCCTCGTTCCCCTGATTGGAGTAGTAGCGATGCCACTGATGGTCCAGGCCCTGTTGCCGGTGTTTGTCCTGATCATGTTGGGGCACCTGTTCCGGCGTCTGGATTTTCCGGGAGGCGATTTCTGGCCCCAGGCGGAGCGCTTTACCTATTACGTGCTCTTTCCGGCCATGCTGGTGTTCAAGCTGGGGCAGGCGAGATTGCCGGTGTCCGCCTATGGTGATATCGCCGTACTGATTGGTGCCATGCTCTTGAGTATGACGCTGGTACTGGTGCTGGCACAGTGGGTCTGGCGCTGGCAGGGGCCTGTGTTCTCGTCAGTTTATCAGGGAGCGATCCGGTTCAACTCCTACGTGGGGCTGGCGGCCGGGGGTATGCTTCTTGGCGATCAGGGGCTCTCTCTCACCGCCATTGCAGTGGCCATCATGGTGCCGCTGCTGAACCTGCTGTGCATTCTGATGTTTTCTCTGGTGGCGACGGATGGCCCGGTTCGGCTTGGGCCAGTGCTGCGGGCTATTATCACCAACCCGCTCATTGTGGGTTCGGTGGTGGGGGTTGTCTGGAGTTTCTTTGAGTTAGGTTTCCACCCGCTGCTCGCCGGCATTCTGGAACCCCTGAGCAACCTGGCATTGCCCATGGGGCTGATGACGGTTGGGGCCGGGCTGCAACTGAAGGCGCTTCGGGGAGCTTCCATGCCCTTTATCGTGTCCTCGGTGTTGAAGCTGGTGGCGTTCCCGTTGATCACGGCCGGGCTGGCCTGGTTGTTGGGACTCGACGGCCTGATGGTTCAGGTCGCGGTGCTGCTGGCGGCGTTACCGACGGCCACCTCGGCGTATATCCTGGCACGCCAGCTGGGAGGCGATGCCCCCCTCATGGCGGGCATCATCAGCGGCCAGACCTTACTGGCCATTGCCTCCATTCCCCTGATGTTGAGTATCCTCTGGTAGGCATTTGAGTACGGCGTCGACGATGCTTTGCTGGAACTGGTTGTAACCGTCCGATGATACCGCCACGTCGGTGGCCAGGGGGTCCCAGGTGCTGAAGGTGACATTCAGGCCCTGGGTGATCGAACGCCACCATTGGCGATTGAACTGGGGCTCTGTGAGCAGGCAGGGATGATTAGCCTTGCGCAGCTTGTCCTGCACCCCGGCAATATGCCGTGCGCCGGGAGAAAGCTCTGGATTGAGGGTGAGGACGCCGTCCAGCTGCAGATCGTAATGCCCGGCGAATCGGGTGAATGCATCGTGATAGGCAAACAGGCTGATGTCGTGGGCGGGTGCCAACTGCCTGCGGATGGTTTCGTCCATTTCCCTCACGCTGTCCGTGAAACGCGCCAGGTTGCTGTCCAGCGCACGAGTGTCCACGCCTTCGAACGCTGACAGGGTCTGATGGATGGTCTGCGCCATCTCAATGGCCAGTTCCGGATCAAGCCAGATGTGCGGATCTTCGCCGTCCCCGTGGTTGTGGCCGTCGTCGTGTGCCTGCGCATCGTGGCCGTGATTGTCATTTCCAGCGTGGTCCGCGTGCTCTCGGTGGGTGTTGTCGTGGTCGTCGTGCTCGTGTCCGTCGTCCCCAGTATTCGCTTGGTCCCGGGCCATGAGGGCCACAGTCCGGTGCCGGAACTCCTGCCCCGAAACCAGTCGGCTCAGGAACGTTTCCATTTCCGGCCCCACCCAGAAGATCACCTCCGCTTCCTCAAGCGCCCTGCGCTCGGACGGCTTCATGCTGTAGGTGTGCGGGCTTGAGCCGGGTGGTACCAGGGTGGTGGACTGCATGTCGTCCGTGGCCACGGCACGAACGATCAGCTCAACCGGTTTGATGGAGGCGACGATCTCTACGGCTGCCTGGGGGGCGGTGCTGAACGCCAGAGCGGCGAGGGCCGGGGCAATGGCTTTAGGGGAAGCGCGCATGGGCACTGAGTCCTGTGTCTGAATAGTAATGTTATAATATAACAAACATGAGGGTCATGCGAAAGTGGGCGATGGCCGGTATAATGCGTTCCTTTTAACGGCCACTGATTTCAGGAAGGTTTCATGACTGTACGTACCCGAATTGCTCCGTCACCCACCGGTGATCCTCACGTTGGTACCGCCTACGTGGCCCTGTTTAATCTCTGTTTTGCCCGACAGCACGGCGGGCAGTTTATCCTGCGGATTGAAGATACCGATCAGGCCCGGAGCACCGCGGAATCCGAGCAGGATATTTTGAAGGCGTTGCGCTGGCTGGGCCTGAACTGGGACGAAGGTCCCGATGTCGGTGGACCCCACGGCCCCTATCGCCAGTCAGAACGCAAGCATTCTTACCGCCAGTATGCCGAAGACCTGGTAACGGCTGGCCATGCCTTCTATTGCTTCCGGACACCGGAAGAGCTGGAGGCCATTCGTGAGGAACGCAAGGCCCAGGGGCTCAACCCTGGTATCAAGGGCGATCTCGAGTTGCCGGAAGAAGAGGTGAAGCGTCGTCTGGATGCAGGTGAGGCCTATGTGATCCGGATGAAGGTGCCGGATGAGGGTGTCTGCGAAATTGAAGACATGCTTCGTGGCACCATCGAGATTGATTGGGCGCAGGTGGATTGCCAGATCCTGCTCAAGTCTGACGGCATGCCGACCTATCACCTGGCCAATGTGGTCGACGACCACCTCATGGGCATTACCCACGTGCTGAGGGGTGAGGAGTGGATCAACTCGGCCCCCAAGCACAAGCTCCTGTACCAGTATTTTGGCTGGGATATGCCGGTTCTGTGCCATTTGCCGCTGCTGCGCAATCCGGACAAGAGCAAGCTGTCCAAGCGCAAGAATCCCACCAGCATCAACTTCTACGAGCGGATGGGCTTCCTGCCGGAGGCGGTCACCAACTATCTGGGCCGGATGGGCTGGTCCATGCCCGACGAACGGGAAAAGTTCACCCTGGATGAAATGATCGAGAACTTCGACATTCAGCGTGTTTCCCTGGGCGGCCCGGTGTTTGATGTCGAGAAGCTTCGCTGGCTGAACGGCCAGTGGCTGCGTGACGAATTGAGCGAAGAGCAGTTCATCGAGCGCATGCGCCAGTGGTGGTTCAATGAAGACGCCCTCCGTGCCCTGGTGCCGCACATCAAGGGCAGGGCGGAAGTGTTCTCGGATGTGGCACCCATGGCCCAGTTCATGTTCTCCGGCATGCTCAACCTCAAGCCTGAGGATTTTGCCCATAACAAACTGGACGAAGCCCAGATAAAGCGGGTGTTGCAGTTCACTCTCTGGAGGCTGGAGGCCCAGCGCCACTGGAGCAAGGACACCATCTTTGCCGACATCAAGGCGCTGGCCAAGGCCATGGATCTGAAGATGGGGGATTTCATGTTCGCCATCTTCGTGGCCATTGCCGGAACGCCCAACTCCTGGTCGGTGATGGACTCCATGGCTTTGCTTGGACCCGACATGACCCGCTCGCGGCTGCGGCACGCACTGGAGGTGATGGGCGGGTTCTCCAAGAAGGAAACCAAGAAAGTGGAAAAAGAATACGCCGCACTGGGCGCGTAATAACCGGTTTGGCGAAGAAGTAATCGATCTGGACAGGGACGTTCAGAAAACTGAAAAAAAGTGTGTTCAAAAGGTTGACGCCCATAGGGCGTATCCTTAATATACGCAGCCGTTGAGGGGCCATAGCTCAGCTGGGAGAGCGCAACACTGGCAGTGTTGAGGTCAGCGGTTCGATCCCGCTTGGCTCCACCAATTTCTAGTCCCCTTCGTCTAGTGGCCTAGGACTCCGCCCTTTCACGGCGGCAACAGGGGTTCGAACCCCCTAGGGGACGCCAATACGGCTTGACGGTTTAGTCCACCGGAAAGCCATCAAAAAAACCGCCTTCGAGGCGGTTTTTTTGTGCCTGTCTGATAGATTCCGGGAAAGGAGAGCTGCGCCCTCCGTCAGCGGATGGCAATTGCCCCTTTGCCCACCCCCTCAAAAGCCTTAACACGTATGCTGTCAGTAGGGAATTCAACTTTGAGCTTGTCCGCCATGTGAGCGGCAATGAGTTCCACCGTGGTGTCCGTATCCAGCATGTACACGCGCTCTTCTGGAAGAACGAGTGCGAACTCGCCCTGATTCGCTTCGTATTCGAAGGTGACATACCGAACACCGTCTTCGCCCACGTGACGCCGCACCACGTCCTCTTCAGAACCGACATAGATGTCCCGCCACAGGGTCGACCAGCGGCGCTCCAGGTCGTAATCGCGATGGCCATTTCGATCAATCCGGATTGGTGAGCGGTGGCCGTGGGCGATGCGCTGGCAGTTGCCCAGATGCTTCTTCAGTCCGTGCACATAGTGATAGTAGGCACCGTCTATCTCCTCTTCGCGGAGATTGATTTCCACGGAGGTCACGTTGGCGGGAAGTACCGCCTTGATTTCGCGTTCGAGCAATTCTGCAACCGCCGACGGTACCACACGGTCAGCGGATAGCCAGACAATGGCCTCATCCGGGGAACGGTGAAGGATCTCGCTGCCGTCGGTGAGGGCCCAGGAAAAGGTATCTGGCTTCTCTTCGTTCCAGGACAGCCCCTGATACCCGCGGGGAATCACCAGCCGGTGGTCGACCCGCTCATCGATAACCCGCTTGATGGTGCGCTTCACGTTGCTGAAGTCGAACACCATGCCCTGTTCGTCCAGCTCACCGCCCAGCACCACATCCGCAATCCAGCTTTCGCCCACCAGGCCCCGGGTCGGGTCCAGGTAGGCAAAGTCGATCACAGTCAGGTTGTCTACAAACAGATGGTTCATCAAAATTCCGGCGGGTATGGTTGATTGATGGGCGGATTCTAGCAAAAATCACCGAATACAGCAGTCTGGCAAATGGCCAGGGCTTCATTTCTTTTTAACCGTTGGAACCACCATTCTGAACCTCGTCAGGCGCAGCCAAAATCACCAATTCCCAACACTGGTTCTGGCTGCCGGCGCAGCGCGCCGGTTTGGACGCCCCAAGGCGTTGTTGCCTCTGGGTTCCAGCGGGGCATCCCGAAAGCATACCGACAACCGCACGCTGCTCGATTCTGCGATTGCCCAGGGGCGGGTGCTCAGTCCAGATGTCCGGGTGCTGTGCGGTGCCTGGTACCCTTTGATCCGGTTTCGTGGCCGTCGGCAACCGTCGGCCTGGCTGCGGGTGCCGGAGTGGTATGAGGGGCTGTCGGCGTCGCTGCAGGCGGGCCTGCGCAGTGTCGGGCCGCAGGCCAGGGGCGTGTTTGTGCTGGTGGCAGACCAGCCGCTTCTGGATCTGAACGCGCTGGCAGCCTTTGGCGAGGCGGCCCGCTGTTTTCCGGATCAGCCCATCGCCGCGGACTATGGCGACCGGCCGGGCGTTCCTGCCTACCTGCCCCGGTGGCTTTGGCCGTTGGTGATGGATCTGGAGGGGGACCGGGGTGCGGGTGGCCTGCTGGCAGAAGTGCAGGCAACACGTGTCGTGATCCCGGGAGTTCACGAGGACGTGGATACCCCCGGGGATTGGTTGAGGGTCAGGGCACTGCTCAGCCAAACAGACCGGAAAGCCAGGCAATCCCGACGCTGAAAATCCCCAGGCTGACGGCCAGGCCGATCGTGTAAACCCGCGAGGAGGCCGAGCGCTGCTGCGCCACGAACAGATCGATGGTGCGCTGGGCGATGTCTTCAGCGGTTTCCCTTGAGATCTCGTGGGCCTGTTGAATGGCCTCGGATTGCAGGGTTTGCCAGAACTCCGTGTCGATGGTCTGGACACTGGTGATGTGGTCTTTGAGTTCAGCCATGTGTTCGCTGGTAAACCCGGAGTTCTTCTTCAGTTCCTTTCTCAGGGCGGCCAGTTCGCTGCCCAGGTTGAGATTGACCTCGGCGGCGACATCATCCCGGAGATTGCGAGTGCGTTCTTCCACGGTCTCCGTCAGCGCCTGCAGGCGTTCTTCGATGGCAGACTCCTGTTTGCTGCGGGTCTCGTCGAGGGCGCGCTTGAGGTGGTCAAACTGCTCGTCGAACAGGGAACTGAGTAGCTCGTGAAGACGGTTGTTGATGTGGGTTTTCACGGCCGAGCGGGCAATCTGCTCGATCAGTTCACTGGTCAGGGGCACCACGCTGGACTGGGTATTCGCACGTCCCAGGCTGTCGGCAGGCTTGGGGGAGAGTTCCACCGAGGCATCCGCAGGAACGTTCAGCCAGTCATCCTGCTCCGCCGGTTCCGGGTTCTGTGCCGGTGGTTCAGGCAGGGTGCCGCTGGTTACGTCGCTGGCAAGCTGGTCGAGTACTTCCATAAGCCCTTCGGTTTGCGGCGGCTTGGTAAGGATATTGTACACCCCGAAATTTTTTGCCTCTTCCATGAAGGTTGAGGACTTTTTGGAGGTGCACATGATGATGGGTATACTAGCGGTTTCCGGATTGCCCTTGATTGCCTTGGTGGCCTCCACGCCGTTCATTCCCGGCATCAGGTGATCCATGAAAATAACGTCCGGGCGGCCATGGCTGTTCAGGAAGTCCAGCGCCTCCTCTGCCGAACCTGCCATGTTGACTTCCATATCACGACTCTCCAGCAGTTTGCTCAGGGCAAAACGTGCCACTTTGGAGTCATCGACCAGCAGAGCGTTCTTGATCGCCATGTCACTACCTCAATCGTTTACTGCAAACGCGTTTGTCATCGGGCTGTGAATGTCTACCAGCCTTCCAGTGTCGGGCACTCGGTGGCCCGGTAGCTCTTGTCCCGATAACAGACGCCGGGCTCGGTGGTGCGGGCAGTGAAAATCTCCCCTGCCGCGGTGGTCAGGCGCACCTGGCCGTAGGGCTCTCCGTGTCGGAATGTGGCTTCGATGGAACTGCCATTGGGGTTCTTGATCAACCCCTTGCCGTGGAACTTGCCCGCAATGTACTGACCCTCGTACTTCTTGCCGTTGGCGAACACCTCAGAGCCGGTACCGTGGAAAGCTCCATTGGAAAATTCGCCTTCATAATGGCGACCATCAGGGTAGGTCAGGGTGCCGTTGCCGTGGAATTCGTCATTGCGAAAGCCACCCACATACAACATGCCGTCGGCGGTGGTCAGAGAGCCGTGGCCGTTGAGCTGGCCGTCCTGCCAGTGGCCTGTGAGTATGTCGCCGTTGGCGAGAGTTAAAGTGCCCTTGCCGTTGAACTGGTTGTCCTGGAAGTCTCCGGAATAGCGGGCGCCGTCGGCACCGCGCCAGACGCCTTCGCCATGGCGCTTGCCCCCTGACCATTCGCCCTCGTAGCGGCTGCCGTCCGGATACCAGGCGGTGCCTTCACCATCGAACTCGCCTTCCACAAAATGGCCTTCGTAACGCAGACCGTCAGCATTCTCGTAGGTGCCGTCGCCCGTCTTAACGCCGCCAATCCAGGTGCCGTCCTGGTAATTAACCGTGGTGTAGGCCTCAAGCTGACCCACCAGAGTCATGTTGCGGCCGGCCTCAAGGGTGACCTTCCGGGACCAGGGCCGGTAGCCCTGCTTGGCAATGGTGACATCGTAGTCTCCGGGCTCCAGTTCCAGATCGAGGCGGGTAGCGCCGTAGGTCTTGCCGTTGATGGTGACCTGGTCGCCCACGACGTTCGATCGAAGCACCAAGGTGCCCGTGGTTGGGGGCGGGGGCGTTGCTTTGCCCTGTTCCCGGGGGGCTGGAGCCGCATCATTGCGCGTGGTCATGGCGCTGGCGGGTTCGGCAACTGCCAGCATCTGCGGATCATCCGGCATCGGGGCAATGGTAAACGGAGCGTTGGCAGGGTTCTGGCCAAGGTCTGCAGGCGCAGTATCGTTGCTGGTGCCGGTATTTGCCGCGGAAATCAGGCTGGTAGTGGCTGGGGCATCCTCCACGGTTTTCGCATTCGTTACCGGCGCCGGATCGGCTGCTTTGGAAGGGGGCTCTGTGGCGGCGACAACGGTGGCGGTGGCAACGGCTTGCTTAACAGATGGCGCCTCAAGGGTTTCCGTCAGCCGAAACTCATCCCTTACCGACGCAAACCCGGCGGTAACCAGCAGCATGAGTGCGAGGGCATTGATGAACAGAAGCGGTCTGAAATCGACCATGGAGAAACCCCTTGATCCTGCATTCTGGAATTCGGTTTACCGCTTCATCTTAACCAGTGATTGCAACCTTATGTAACAGAAAGTGTCTGGAGTTAACGAGAATGCAGGCCAAATCACACTTTGTCCGGAAGCTGGTCATGGTTGAGCTGCTCCCATGATCTCATGTACACGTCGGCCTCGTATTGATAGGGCGATCGGAATGGGGTCAGGACAAAATCGAACACAAGGAAGAAGAAGCCGATGGACGCCCATGCGATCACCAGAGTGCTGATGGTGGTGGCCTGGACCTCCGGATTGGAGTTGACGAAATCCTGCAGGAGGGGAATGAGGTCCGAAGCCATCACCACCGGGTTGAAACTGGCCAGAACGAAGGGCACCCAGAAAGCGATGAATACCGGGAAAAACCCGAACGACCAGAGCAGGCGGCGCAGCAGGTAGATGGCCACTTCGCGCCAGAACCGCTGCCGGATTTCCGGCACCTTGCGGATGCGTTCGAGATAGCGGCGACGTTCCGCCCAGTAAGCGGCAACTTCCGGGGCATCAACGGCCCTCGATTCGGGTGCGGGTGTGGTCATGGGTGGGCGGGGTACCTTCTGGCTACTCGACTGGTGCATGATAGTCGATACTACGTGTTACCCTACAATTCTCCAATTGTTTAAAGACAGGATAGATTGAATGGCTGCAGTGATCGACAACGCAATTCATCCGGCCTTTGAGAAGCTTCGCAGTCACCGGATCGAGACCCTCAACCTTGAGGTCGAGGAGTATCGCCACAAGAAAACCGGGGCCCGGCACCTGCACCTGGCGGCCGACAACGATGAGAACGTGTTCTTCGTTGCGCTTCGGACCTTCCCGATGGATTCCACCGGCGTTGCCCACATCCTGGAGCACACCGCGCTGTGTGGCAGTGAGCGCTACCCGGTGCGGGATCCGTTCTTCATGATGATCCGCCGGTCGCTCAATACCTTCATGAACGCCTTTACCAGCAGCGACTGGACCGCCTATCCCTTTGCCAGCATGAACCGCAAGGATTTCGACAACCTGCTGTCGGTGTACCTGGATTCGGTGTTTTTCTCGAAGCTGGATCCGCTGGACTTTGCCCAGGAGGGGCATCGCCTGGAGTTCGACAAGCCGGAGGATCCCTCCACGGATCTGGTCTATCGGGGCGTTGTCTACAACGAAATGAAGGGCGCCATGAGTTCGGCCACCTCCCAGCTCTGGCAGAACCTGAGCAGCCACCTGTTTCCGACAACCACCTATCACTACAACAGTGGTGGCGAGCCCGACCACATCGTGGATCTCAGCTATGAGGACCTGGTCAGCTTCTATCGTCATCACTACCACCCGAGCAATGCGATTTTTGCCACCTACGGCAATATCCCGGCCCGGGAGCACCATGAGAAGTTCGAGGAGCTGGCACTCAAGCGCTTCGACCGTCTGGATATAGAGCTCCCGGTGCGGGACGAGAAGCGCCTGTTCGCGCCTGTGCGCGTAGAGCAGGGCTATGCGGTGAATGAAGGCGAGGGCACCGAGAACAAGACCCACATCGTGGTGGGCTGGCTGCTCGGACACAGCTTCGACCTCCAGGAGAACCTGGAAGGCCAACTGCTCTCAGCGGTGCTTCTGGAGAACAGCGCCTCGCCTCTGATGCGCGCCCTGGAAACCACCGATCTGGGCCATGCGCCATCGCCGATGTGTGGCCTGGAGGATTCCAACCGGGAAATGACCTTCGTCTGCGGCATCGAAGGCAGCGAGCCGGAAAAACAGAAAGATCTGGAAGCCCTTATTGAATCCACGCTGTTGAGCGTGGTTGAAGAGGGTGTCAGTGAAGAACGGCTGGAGGCGATCCTGCACCAGTTGGAACTGCACCAGCGGGAGATTGCCGGCGACAGCTTCCCCTATGGCCTGCAACTGATCATGAGCGCGATCGCGCCAATGGTGCATGGCGGCGATCCCGTGGAGCTACTGGACCTCGAACCGGTGCTGGCGAACCTGCGTGAGAAAATTCGTGATCCTCAGTACGTGCCGGACCTGATCCGTCGCAAACTCCTTGAAAACCCGCACCGCGTTACCCTGACCCTCCGTCCGGACGAAAAACTGGAGCACCGCCGGCAGGCGGCGATACGCGATGCTCTGGCCCGTCGCAAGGCCGAGCTGACCGAAGACGAAGTCCGGATGATTGTCGAGCGTGCACAGGCGCTGGAAGAGCGGCAGATGCGCAAGGACGACGATTCCATTCTTCCGAAGGTGGATCTGTCGGACGTGCCCCTGCAAATGCCCGAGCCCGAGGGCCGTTACGACGGTGACATTGCCGCCACGGTCTATGCCCGGGGTACCAACGGCCTGGTCTACGAGCAGGTGGTGGTGCCGATGCCGGCGCTTACCGAGGAAGAGCTGCTGCTGGTGCCGTATTACACCACACTGATCTCCGAGGTGGGCTGTGGAGAACTGGATTACCTGCAGATGCAGGACCGGATTTCCGCGGAATCCGGCGGTATTGGTGCATCGTTCAGTGCCAAGGGCCGGATCGACGATGTGCAGGACCTTTCCGGCTACATCATCTTCAACGGCAAGGCGCTGGCCCGGAACCGCGGCGCCCTGACCAGGCTGCTGCGGGATGTCTGTACCAGCGCCCGCTTTGACGAGCAGGAGCGGATCCGCGAGATCATCGCCCAGATTCGCGCTCGCCGGGAGCAGGCAGTCACTGGTAGTGGCCATGCCCTGGCCATGGGCGCGGCGTCGCAGGGCATGAGCCCGGGCGCCTGGCTGTCATTCCGCCTGGGTGGGCTGGCCGGTATCAAGGGCACCAAGGCGCTGGATCGGGCGCTGAAGGATGCCGGTGAGTTGTCGGCCCTGTGCGACAAACTGACGGCCCTTCATGACAAGGTCCGTAATCAGGCTCGTGAGTTCCTGGTGATTGGTGAGGAGGAGCAACTGCCAGCCATGGTAGACGACCTCAAGTCCGCCTGGGGTGATGTACCTGGTGCCTCCGGCTCAGCCTGGAAGATGGACCCGGTCAACTACACCACCCGTCAGGCGTGGCTAACCTCAACCCAGGTGAATTTCTGCGCCAAGGCCTACAACACCGTTCCCGTGGATCACCCGGACGCCGCGGCCCTGACCGTGCTGGGTGGTTTCCTGCGCAATGGTTACCTGCACCGTGCCATCCGCGAGAAAGGCGGTGCCTATGGTGGCGGCGCCGGACAGGACAGTGTGAACGGCACCTTCCGCTTCTTCTCCTACCGGGATCCACGGCTGGAAGACACGCTGGCGGATTTCGACAAGGCCCTGGAGTGGTTGCAGACCAAAGAGCACGACTATCAGGAGCTGGAAGAATCCATTCTGGGCGTCATCGGTCAGCTGGACCGGCCCCGCTCACCGGCGGGCGCTGCCCGGCACGCGTTCCACAACAAGCTGTTCGGTCGCACGCCGGAGCAGCGCGCCCGCTTCCGTGAGCGGGTGTTGGCGGTAACGCTTGATGATCTCAAACGCGTGGCCGGCACCTGGCTGGTGCCGGAAAAGGCCAGCACGGCTGTGGTCACCAGCCCCGAAAACCGGGACAGGGTGCAAGCGCTGGGTCTGGATATTGAAGAGTTGTAAAAGGCACAGGGCCGGATGACGTCGCCATCCGGCCCTGCTTTACGCTACATCTAACCGTTCAACGATTACGCTTCAGTCCCGTCGTCACCATGATCCGCGTGGAAATCTCCTCAATGGAGTAAGCGGTGGTGTTCAGGTAGGGAATCCGCTCACGCCGGTACATCAGCTCGATCTCTTCAATCTCGTGCATACACTGCTGAATGGACGAGTACCGTGAGTTGGGCCGACGTTCGTTGCGAATGGTGGCCAGGCGCTCGGGGTCGATGGTCAGGCCGAAAATCTTCTCTTTATGGGGCTTCAGCGCCGTCGGCATCTGCTGGTCCGCCAGATCTTCCTCGGTAATCGGGTAGTTGGCTGCCTTGATGCCGTATTGCAGGGCAAGATACAGACAGGTGGGGGTCTTGCCGCTGCGGGAAGCGCCCACCAGAATCAGGTCGGCCTCATCGTAATGCCGCGTGCGGGCGCCATCGTCGTTGTCCAGGGCGAAGTTGACCGCGTTGATGCGACGCTCGTAGCTGCCTTCATTGTTGATGGCATGGGACTTGCCCACGGAATAGGACGAGGAGGATTGCAGCTCCTGCTCAAGGGGATTGAGAAAAGTCCCGAAAATATCCACCATGAAGCCGTCAGCGGTGGCAATGATGTCACGGATGTCGCTGTTTACGATGGTGTCGAAGACCAGCGGCCGGGCGCCGTCGATTTCGGCGGCTTTGGTGATGCGCTTGACCATCTCCCGGGCTTTGTCCTCGTCATCAATGTAGGGAACGGTGATCCGTTCGAACTCGATCTTTTCAAATTGGGCCAGAAGGCTGTGCCCGAGGGCCTCGGCAGTGAGGCCTGTGCCGTCAGAAATGAAGAAAGCGGTGCGTTTCATGCTGTGAAGTCCAGTTCCTTTGTGCCCTAGGTAATTTCCGCAGGTTACAGTATCATACACGCCAAGTTCGAGACTCCGCAGTGGATATTGCCTGCTTTGCCGCTCTATATCGCTGGCCCGGTTTGCTCTTTGCTACACAGATTCAAGGGAGACGTGCTTTGGAAGATTACATTATCTGGTTTGATCACCTGGGAATGTCCGACGTTGATCGGGTGGGCGGCAAGAACGCCTCTCTTGGCGAAATGATCAGTAATCTCGCCAACGCAGGTGTTACCGTTCCGGGTGGTTTTGCCACCACGGCACACGCCTATCGTGAATTCCTCGCCACCGATGGCCTCAAGGAGCGCATCGACAACGCCCTGGACGTTCTGGACATCAACGACGTTAACGAATTGGCCCGGGTCGGCGCGCAGATTCGCCAGTGGATTGTTGATACCCCGTTCCCGGACGTCCTCGAAAACGCCCTGAAAGAGGCCTTCGCCCAGCTCCAGGACGGCAATGAGCACATGGCCGTTGCCGTGCGCTCTTCCGCTACCGCTGAGGACCTGCCGGACGCGTCCTTCGCCGGCCAGCAGGAAACCTTCCTGAACGTGGTGGGCCTTGAGCAGGTGCGCACCTCGGTCAAGGAAGTGTTTGCCTCCCTGTTTAACGACCGGGCCATTTCCTACCGGGTGCACCACGGCTTTGATCACAAGATGGTGGCCCTGTCGGCCGGTATCCAGAAGATGGTGCGCAGTGAAACCGCCGCCAGCGGCGTAATGTTTACCCTGGACACTGAGTCTGGCTTCCGCGACGTGGTCTTTGTTACCGCCTCCTACGGCCTGGGTGAGACCGTCGTGCAGGGTGCGGTGAACCCGGATGAATTCTACGTGCACAAGCCGACGCTTGAAGCTGGTCGCCCGGCGGTGCTGCGCCGTAATCTCGGTAGCAAGGCCATCAAGATGGTCTACCACACCAGCCCCGGCGAGGGTGAGTTTGTGGAAACCGTGAAGGTTGAGCAGGACGACCGTAATCGCTTCTGCATCACCGATGCCGAGGTGGAAGACCTGGCGCGACAGGCCATGATCATCGAGAAGCATTACCAGCGCCCGATGGACATCGAGTGGGCCAAAGACGGCGATGACGGCAAGATCTACATCGTTCAGGCCCGCCCTGAGACCGTGAAGAGCCGGGCAGCGGCTAACGTCATGGAGCGCTACCTGCTCAAGGAAACCGGCAAAGTGCTGGTGGAAGGGCGCAGTATCGGCCACAAGATTGGCAGTGGCCCGGTGAAGATCATCACCAGCATCAAGGAAATGGACCGCGTGCAGGCCGGCGACGTGTTGGTAACCGACATGACCGACCCGGACTGGGAGCCGGTCATGAAGCGAGCGTCTGCCATCGTGACCGACCGCGGCGGTCGTACCTGCCACGCGGCGATCATTGCCCGTGAACTGGGTATCCCGGCGGTGGTTGGCTGTGGCGATGCCACCGAGCTGCTGAAAGACGGCCAGGAGGTCACGGTGTCCTGTGCCGAAGGCGACACCGGCATGATCTACGAGGGTGCCCTGGATTTCGAGCTGCGCGAGAACACCGTGGATTCCATGCCCAATATTCCGTTCAAAATCATGATGAACGTGGGCAACCCGGACCGCGCTTTTGACTTCCAGGCTCTGCCGAACGAGGGGGTAGGCCTGGCCCGCCTGGAGTTCATCATCAACCGGATGATCGGCGTGCACCCAAAGGCATTGCTGAACTTTGACGGCCTGCCCCGGGACATCAAGCAAACCGTCGAGAAGCGGATCTCGGGCTACAGTTCGCCGGTGGATTTCTACGTCGACAAGCTGGTGGAGGGGATTTCCACACTGGCTGCCGCTTTCGCGCCCAAGAAGGTGATCGTGCGGCTGTCGGATTTCAAATCCAACGAATACGCCAACCTGATTGGCGGCACCCTGTACGAGCCGGACGAAGAAAACCCGATGCTGGGCTTCCGAGGCGCGTCGCGGTATATCTCCGAGACCTTCCGGGACTGCTTTGAGCTGGAGTGCCGTGCCTTGCAAAAGGTTCGCAACGACATGGGCCTGACCAATGTCGAGGTTATGGTTCCGTTCGTGCGTACGGTCGGTGAGGCAGAGCAGGTGGTGAACCTGCTGGCGGAGAACGGTCTGAAGCGAGGCGACAATGGGCTGCATGTGATCATGATGTGCGAACTACCGGCGAACGCGCTGCTGGCGGACGAGTTCCTCG
Organism: Marinobacter sp. E2; assembly: GCF_055755345.1. Lineage (NCBI taxonomy): Bacteria > Pseudomonadati > Pseudomonadota > Gammaproteobacteria > Pseudomonadales > Marinobacteraceae > Marinobacter > Marinobacter sp. E2. The sequence continues at coordinate 2,413,872 of NZ_CM146911.1, read as the reverse complement.
AACACTTCGACGGCTTCTCCATCGGCTCCAACGACCTGACTCAGCTGACCCTGGGTCTCGACCGGGACTCCGGCATCATCGCGCACCTGTTTGACGAGCGTAACGAGGCCGTCAAGGTACTGTTGTCCAACGCGATTCAGGCCTGCAAGAAAGCCGGTAAGTACATTGGCATCTGTGGCCAGGGGCCATCTGATCACCCGGATCTGGCCAAGTGGCTGATGGAGCAGGGTATTGATACCGTCTCCCTGAACCCGGATTCGGTGCTGGATACCTGGTTCTTCCTGGCCGACGAAAAGATCGACTGAGTCCAATTGCAGGAAAAGGAGCGCAGCAACGTGACCAAGATTATTACCCCGGATCTTTGCGACGAGTATCCGGAAGTCCAGGTGGTTGAGCCAGGCTTCAATAACTACGGTGGCAACAAGGCGTTTGGCGGCGAAATCGTGACCGTGAAGTGCTTTGAGGACAACTCCGTGGTGAAGGAGCAGGTTGGTCTGCCGGGCAACGGCCGTGTGATGGTGGTGGATGGTGGCGCCTCAAAACGCCACGCCCTGCTCGGTGACATGCTCGCGGAGAAGGCTGCCAACAACGGTTGGGCCGGCCTGATCATCTACGGTTGTGTGCGCGACGTTGACGAGATCGGCAATACCGCACTGGGTGTTCAGGCGCTAGGCACCCATCCGAGAAAGAGTGAAAAGCGCGGGCTGGGTGACCTGAACGTGCCGGTGACCTTCCACGGAGTGACGTTTCATCCGGGCCACTACGTGTACGCCGACAACAACGGCATTATCGTTTCCGAGAAGCCGCTGGTCTGAGCGGTTTCCGGATCCCGGATACAGAAGCGGCGGCCATTGGCCGCCGCTTTTCATCTCAGCGTGTGACTTCGCTGATGTTCGTGCCCAGCAGGAATCCGTCTCCCTCTGGCTCGCAGCGGATTACCTCGCAGACGGTTTCCAGGGGAGGAAACTGGTCACTGCTGGGATGGAGGACGGTCTTGAGTTCCTCGCCCGGTGCAATTTCACGATCCACATACAATTGCATGCCGGTGGCGCTCAGGTCTCGGCACACGCCCCTGAACTGATTGCCCTGACTGTCAGTGATCTCGATCTCCGAGTTCACCTGCATGCGATGAAAATCACGTTTTTCAGAATAGTCCTTCATGGCATCAGGCCCAGTTGTCGGTCTTTCTTGTTGGTTTTAGCATCGGGATAATCAGCGCCAAGAGCACGCCGCCCAGCACCAGGCCAGCTCCCAGCAGCATGAAATCGTACTCTTTACTGGCTTCAAGTCGCTCGTTCTCAGCCGTCAGCACTTCGAGATCGTTGCGGATGCGCTGGTTTTCCTCCCGAAGCTCCCGGTTACGGCGCTCCAGGTTGATGGAGTCCGCCGCGATGCTCTTGATGCGCTGGAGCTCTTCCTGAAGCTCCTGGGACTTGTTTGAGAGCGAATTCTCCGCACTCTCCAGAGCATTACGCTCGTTAACCACCTCGCTCAACTGTTCCTTGACCCGTGCAAGTTCCGCCCGGGTGTCCTCGAGCTGACGGTTAGCCGTCCTGAGTTGATCGGCGGCGATGGGCGTCTCGCTTAGATACTGGCTGGAAACCCAGCCTTCAGTGCCTTTGGGCGTGCGCACGAGCGTGTAGCCGGAATCGGAGGTTTCCAGCACCTCCAGGGGAGTACCGCTTGGCACGGCGTTCTCGATAATACGGAACTGGGAACCGGCGCCCGACCGGACAGGGAGATACAGCTGGTCGTCAACCCAGACGGTCTTGGCCTGGGCCACGGCGACGGACGATACGGTTAGCAGAGCAATGATGGCAAGGCGAAAAAGCGTCACTGGTTACGTTCCCTGAAATCTGCAATTGAAATCGGAGCCTGATCAAAGGCGCAATTCTGTCACAGATGTCGCCCTGTGCAAGCGGGCCACCATTACAATCCGCTCATGCGGGCGTCGCTGTTCACGGCAGCACGGCCTTGAACGGTTTTACGGTGACTTTCTCGTAAACCCCGGCTTCCACATAGGGGTCTGCATCGGCCCAGGCCCGGGCGTCTTCGAGTGAGTCGAATTCAGCAATCACGAGACTACCTGTGAAACCTGCATCACCTGGCTCAGGCGTGTCCAGGGCGGGGTGCGGGCCGGCAACCAGCAGGCGCCCCTCCGCTTTCAGGGATTGCAGGCGTTCAATATGAGCGGGTCGGGCAGGCTGTCGCAATGGCAGGCTGTTCTCGACATCTTCACTGATAATCGCGTAATACATTCAGCTCTCCGAAAAGACATTCTGTCAAAGCTACGAGGAATCGATCAGCGGTCGTGCGGTGAAGATATGGCTGGTAGACTGCAAGGGCAGGCTACTTCATCGATACGCCACTGATTCAGGATGTCACGTGACTATACCGCAAGACCGGGTTTTGTGCATTGATCTGCATTGCCACAGCACCGCATCGGACGGTACACTCTCGCCGGCCGCGCTGGTGGCTCGCGCGGCCGAAAAAGGTGTGACCCACCTGGCGCTGACCGATCACGACACCATCAGCGGGCTGTCCGAAGCGGCTACTGCCGCCCGGGCACATGATATCCAGCTCATTCCGGGGACGGAGTTATCCTGCCTCTGGAAGAGCCGCACGATTCACATCGTCGGGCTCGACTTTGACCCGGCCGACCCCGGGCTACTGGCGGCGCTTGAGCAGCAGAACGACAATCGCTGGGCCCGGGCTCGGATGATCGCCTCCCGGCTGGAAAAGCTGGCGGTGCCGGACCTTCTTGATCGCGCGACCGTCAGGGCCGGGGGCGATGTCCCCGGGCGACCCCACTTTGCCGAGGTTCTGGTGGAGCGGGGCGTGGTGCGTAACGCGGCTCAGGCCTTCAAACGCTATCTGGGCACGGGCAAGGCGGGGGATGTAAAAGCCTATTGGCCGGATTTGTCGGAAGTCGTTAACTGGATCAACGCTGCCGGTGGAATCGCGGTGCTTGCTCACCCGCGCAAATACCAGCTGACGGCGACCAAACTCCGGGAACTAACCGCCGAATTTCGAAGGGCAGGGGGGCGAGCACTGGAGGTGTCCACCTCCGGCCAGTCGAGCGGAGACCTTGGTTTCCTTGCGGAGTTATGCCGGAAAGAACAACTGCTGGCGTCCCAGGGTAGCGATTTTCACTTTCCGGGAGCGCCCTGGTGCGAACTGGGGCGTATCATGAAAATGCCAGACGGGCTTGCGCCGGTCTGGCAAAGTTTCAGGCAGCCTGTTCAGACAGCGGCGACGGCTTAGTCCGGCGCGTGGAAGAGCAGGTAAAGGTCGGTCAGTGAGTCCGGGATAGCGTCAGCCATCTGCCGGGACAGCTTCTCGCTATTGCGTACCTTCTGGAAGTCCTCGTCGTCAAATAACCCTGACAGCGTCAGCATGGGTACCATCAGATCCGCGGCCTCTTCCTCGCTGGCCGCCTCGAGCCATTCTTCCTCATGCGCGAGGAAGGTGTCCACAAAGCCTGCGCACCAGTTTTCCAGCGCGTTCATCGGGTCACCGTCCTCTGGCTCCGGTAGTTCAAGCGTTTGGCCCATGTCCAGGGCGTGAGCCATATCCCGGGCCAGTTGCTCGGCACAACGCTGGAAAACCTCCGGGATGCCGGCGTCGGGGACATTGTCTGTCCCCGTTGCCAACCGGAAGATCTCCTCGGCACCCAGTTCTGTGGGCCCGACCACGCTGGCGCAGACAACTCCGTGGAAGCCGAAGAAGTCCAGGGCGTCATCGCCCCATGGCTCGGCGAACAGAATGTCTTCCAGCGCTTCAATGTCGGCGTTCGATAACATCGGTCAGTTGCTCCCGGCCTTTTTGGCTTCTTCCGCCGCTCTCTGGCGCTTGCGCACTTCACGCGGGTCATTGTAGGCCCTGCCCGGCGTGACCGGTACGTCAGCAGCTGGTGCTTCCGGAGCTTTTGATTCCGCAGCCTTCGACGATTCGGCTTTGGGCTCGGCGGCTTTTTCAGGCTCAGAAGCCTTGCTGGCTTTCGCCGGCTCAGCCTGCGTCGCTTTGGGTGCCTCTACCGCCGGCCTGGCAGGGTTCTCGGTCTTGGCGGGTTGCTGCTCGGCAGCAGATGCAGGCTGCGAAGATGGCTTTGCAGCCTCAGCCGGGGTTTTGGCCGGAGCGGCTTCCTTGCCTGACGACGGCTGTTTCTCCGCTGACGGCTCTTTGCCGGCTGAAGGCTCTTTATTGGCTGACGGCTCTTTACCAGCTGAGGGCTCTTTACTCGCTGATGGCTCTTTACCAGCTGACGGCTCCTTACCGTCTGAGGGCTCCTTGCCAGCTGAAGGTCCTTTATCCGCCGAAGGCGCTTGCTCTACTGCAGGCTTTTTGTCTGCAGACGGCTTTTTCTCTTCTGACGGCTGACGATCGCTCGCCGGCTTCTGCTCGGCCGAAGGTGCTTTATCAGCTGAAGGTTCTTTAGCGGCTGAAGGTTCTTTACCAGTTGAAGGCTCTACCTGAGCTGACGGCTCTTTGTCTTTCGCCGGTGCTTTTTCGGCGGACTGGCCCTTGGCTTCGGCTGCCTTCCCGTCGGTCTTGGGCGTTGACGACTCGGTGGTTTCCTGGCGCTTGGGTTCAGGCTTCTCGGTCTTTTCAGCCTTGGACTCGGGCTTGTTGCCGGAGTTGGCACTCTCTTTCTGAGGCTGCTCCGCCTTGGCTTCGACCTTTTCCGGCGCCTTCTCGGCGGCCACCTGCTGTGACGGCTCGTTCTTCAGTTCCTGTTTGCTGTCGTCCCGGCCGTTCTCGGGCTGGGTGTCCTTCTGGTGCTTCTCGCTGCGAGCCGCCTTGCGGTCTGCCGGAGTGGACGCCGGAGCTTCAGAAGGGGAGCCATCGCGGTTTCGCTGACGACGGGGCTTGCGGCGCTTGTCGTCGGAGCCAGACTTGTCGGCGGCGCCGGATTTCGCAGCGCTGTCCTGCTGGGCCTGGTCCTTTTGCTCGCGGTTGTCTTTCTGGTCCCTGGACGGCTTGTTACGACCACGGCCCTGGTTGTCGCGACGATTGTCGCGGCGGTTTTCAGAGCCTTTGTTGTCGCCGCCTTTACCGTCATTACGGTTGTCCGAACCCTTGTTATCAGAGCTCTTGTTATCAGATCCCTGGCGATTCTGGTTGCCGCGGTTCTGGTCTTCGTTGCGACCGCGCCCGCGGTTGCGGTTGTCGTCGCCGCGGCCCTGCTGGCCACCCTGGCGACGGTCGTTACCACTGCGGTTGCCGCCGGAGCGCTGGTCATCGCCACGGGCAACCCGGGACTTACGACGGTCCTGGCGGCCCTGGTTACGGCGTTCGTCGCGCTGGTTGCGGCCCTGGTCCTGCTTTTCTCCCTGGGTCTGCTCCTCGCCGTTGAAGAATCCGGCAATCTTGCGCCCGAGCCGGCGGAAAAGGCCTTCTTCCTGCTCTGCTGTTTCCTCGGCCTTGGACGCGGCGGGTACCGGAGCCGGTGCGGTCGGGCGGATGGCCTTGACGGCCGCCTGTTCGCGAACCGGTTTCTCCGCCGGTGGTGCCTCGAAGATTTCCTCTTCGCGCTCGCTGTATTCCTGGGCGACCTGGTGGCTGGAGATGTGCTCCGGCGTGGTTTCGTCCTGGCGCATCCGGATGATTTCGAAGTGCGGCGTTTCCATGTGCGGAACAGGAACCACCACAATGTTCACTTCCTGGCGGGCCTCAATGTCGGCCAGCTGCTTGCGCTTTTCGTTGAGCAGGAAGGTGGCCACGGACACAGGCACCACGGCCCGGACCTCGCCGGTCTTGTCTTTCGAGGATTCCTCGTAGATCAGGCGCATGATGCTCAGCGCGAGGGATTCAATACCACGGATGGTGCCCTGGCCTTCGCAACGGGGGCACACCTCGCTACGGGTCTCCCCCAGGGACGGGCGCAGGCGCTGGCGGGACATTTCCAACAGGCCGAAGCGGGAGATCTTGCCAACCTGGACCCGTGCCCGGTCGATTTCCAGCGCCTCGCGCATCTTCTGTTCCACTTCGCGCTGATGCTTGGCCGGAGTCATGTCGATGAAGTCGATCACGATCAGGCCGCCCATATCCCGAAGGCGCAGCTGGCGGGCGATCTCTTCCGCCGCTTCCAGGTTGGTCTGAAGGGCGGTTTCCTCGATGTCCTGGCCCTTGGTGGCCCGGGAGGAGTTGATGTCGATGGAAACCAGGGCCTCCGTGGGATCGATCACGATGGAGCCGCCGGAAGGCAGCTTCACTTCCCGCTGGAACGCGGTTTCGATCTGGCCTTCGATCTGGTAGCGGCTGAACAGCGGAATCTCGTCCTTGTACAGCTTGATCTTGTTCTCGAAGGTCGGCATGACCGCACGAACAAAATTCAGAACGTCTTCGTACACGCCGTTGGCGTCGATCAGTACTTCGCCGATGTCCTGACGCAGGTAGTCGCGTACGGCACGGATGATAACGTTGCTTTCCTGGTGGATCAGGAACGGGGCCTTGCGCTCACCGGCGGCCTGGGTAATGGCTTCCCAGAACTGCACCAGGTAGTCGAGATCCCATTGCAGTTCTTCGGTGGTACGGCCGATGCCTGCAGTGCGCACGATGATGCCCATGGATTTCGGCACCTGGACATCGTTCATGGCTTCTTTCAGCTGGGACCGTTCGTCACCTTCAATACGGCGCGAGATGCCGCCGGCCCGCGGGTTGTTGGGCATCAGCACCAGATAACGGCCGGCCAGAGAAATGAACGTGGTCAGGGCGGCGCCCTTGTTGCCACGCTCTTCCTTGTCGACCTGGATGATTACTTCCTGGCCTTCGGAGACCACATCCTTGATGTTGATCTTGCCTTCAATCTGGCCGGGGGATTTCTTGAAGTACTCCTTGGAGATTTCCTTGAGCGGCAGGAAGCCATGGCGCTCGGCGCCAAAATCAACAAAGGCGGCTTCCAGGCTGGGTTCGACGCGGGTAATGCGGCCTTTATAGATGTTTGCTTTCTTCTGCTCGCGGGAGCTGGATTCAATATCAAGGTCGAACAGACGCTGGCCATCGACCAGGGCCACGCGCAACTCCTCGGGGTGAGTTGCATTGATGAGCATTCTCTTCATGGAAAGAAATCGTTCCTGTCGTTTAAATTGACAGAAAACCGGAGGGGTTCGCACCAGCGAAGCGGAATGTGCGTGCCGCGGGCCCCGTCACACCAGGGGCGGACCGGCGGCCAGACGAATCAGACCCTTTCGGGGATTGATCCTTTCGGTCTGAGACCAACGCCGACGGTCCGGCTGCCTGTAGGCAGGGAGAGGTCGTGTAAGGTTCGTGTCTGTTGACGCATGTTATCCGATGTCAGGTTCACTCAGGTGCCTGGGTCTCACGTCGTATTCGTATGCTGGACGGCCCGGCCCTGGGTGGCAATGATTCTTCGCGATGTCGCCCGCGGTTTTCCGCGTGTTTTCCATCTCCCGGGTACAGGCAGCAGTCTTTCAGGGATCTGGCCTGGTCCTCCGGGAGTTCTTCTCTCGCCGTTCCCAGTAGTGATTGGGTGCTCGGCGTTCAAACTCTCGAATAGTGTCGGTATACTTCTGCCGCTCCGGCTTCTGACGTGAGTTGGTCAGGCCGTAGACAAACGGCAGAGCACGCCGGAATATAACAGTATTCAGGCAGCCGTTCAATCCTGTATTCAAATCGCCACTTAAGGTTCTGCATGTCCCCCAAATCCAGGCGCCCGAACTCGCCGACATCCGGCGCTGATAAGTCCTCCGGCACTTCCCGGCCGAAGGGGGGCGGCGCTCCTGTTCAAGGCGGGGAGGTTCGTCAGGGCGTTCAGTGGGTCACGGTTGACGAAGACAACGAGGGGCAGCGCCTGGATAACTTTCTGCTGGCCCAGTTGCGAGGTGTGCCCAAAAGCATTATCTACCGGGTGGTCCGCAAGGGAGAGGTTCGCGTCAACAAGGGTCGGGTCCGGCCTGATACGCGCCTGAAGGCCGGGGATCAGGTACGGATTCCGCCGGTGACCCGAAAGCAGAAGCCGGAAACCGTGGCGCCGGGGTCCCGCGTGCAGGGGGTGATGGAAGCTGCCGTGGTGTTCGAGAACGATCAGATGCTGGTGGTGAACAAGCCCTCCGGTATCGCGGTGCATGGTGGTAGCGGCTTGAACTTCGGGCTCATCGAAGTGCTGCGCTCGGCCCGGCCATCGGCCAGGTTCCTTGAACTGGTGCACCGTCTTGACCGTGACACCTCGGGGTTGGTGATGGTCGCCAAGAAGCGCTCGGCCCTGCGCTTCCTGCAGGATGAGCTGCGCCGCAAGCACATCCGCAAGGTCTATCATGCGCTGGTGTCTGGGGACTGGCCCGATGGAGTAGACCGGGTGGAGGCGCCGCTGCTCCGCTATGAAATGCCAAATGGTGAACGCAGGGTACGGGTCGACGACGCCGGCAAGCCGTCCCTGACCACTTTTCGCTGTCTGGCCCGCTACCAGGGCTACAGTCTGGTGGAGGCTTCGCCGATTACCGGGCGTACCCACCAGATCCGCGTGCACAGTGCCCAGGTGGGTCATCCGATTGCGGGCGACGACAAGTATATGGATGATGTCAGCCTCAAGGCATTCCGGGCGGTAGGTGGGCAGCGCCTGATGTTGCATGCCCGCGTCCTTGAATTCACATTGCCGGTGTCGGGCGAGCCTATGCGGCTGGAGGCGCCCTACGACGAAGCATTCAATAGCGTGCTTGAGAAGCTCGAGGCGCGCTCGAAAGGAACCAGATCATGAACGTCAGAGTGGTAATTTTTGACTGGGACGGGACCCTGGTGGATTCGGTCGAGCACATTGCCGACAGTCTGCACCAGGCGGCGACTGACCTGGGGTATCCGGCGCTCGAGCGGGAGGCATACCGTGACATTATTGGCCTTGGCATGGTGGAGGCGCTGGAGAAGCTGTATCCGGGTATCAGTCGGGAGGAGATGAACCGGATCCGCGAAGGCTACGCTGGCTATTTCTTCAAGAAGGTGACCACGCCGCAGAACGTCTTCGAGGGCATGGCAGACGTGGTTGCGGATCTCCGTAACGCGGGCCGGCAATGCTCGGTAGCCACCGGCAAGAGTCGCCGCGGGCTGGATTCGGCGCTGGTGTCCAGCGGTCTGGGGGGGCATTTCGAGATCACCCGGTGCGCGGATGAAACCCGCTCCAAGCCCGATCCGACCATGCTCAAGGAGATCCTGCAGTTCTATGGGATCGAGCCTGAGGATGCTGTGATGATTGGTGATACCCGCTACGACCTGGAGATGGCGAAGCGCATTGGCATGCCCTCCATTGGTGTTGAGTGGGGTGTCCACAAGCGCGATGTGCTCGGCGACTACGATCCTCATGCCATCGTCGAATCGGTACCCGAACTGCGGAGAGTGCTGGGGCTTTGAGATTGCCTTGTCGTCAGACGGCTGGCCGCCGGGTCGACGGTTGTTAAGGGTTGAATGTTGTTAACAGGATGCACGCATGAGTGACTGGGAATCGGACAAGCCCGCAGACTGGGGCGACAAGCCTGTCGAACCGGGAAATGAGAAGGAAAGCAAGCCGCTGTTCGGGCGCAAGTCGCCGAACCTGCCGCCGGAGTCCGGCCGCGACTGGCGGCTGATTGAAAAACTGGTGATGTCGCTGCAGGCCGAGCAGCGTCGCAGTCGTCGTTGGGGGATCTTTTTCAAGCTGCTGACCTTCGGGTACCTGTTTGCGCTGCTGTTCATGCTGCGGTTTCCCCTGGGCGAATCCATGGATGCGGTCACCGGTAAACACACCGCCCTGGTAGAAATCAACGGCACCATCGCCGCCGATGAGTTGGCCAGCGCCGACAATATAGTCGGCTCCCTGCGCAGCGCCTTCGAGGAGGAGCAGTCGGTGGCTGTGATTCTGCGGATCAACAGTCCCGGCGGCAGTCCGGTACAGTCGGGATATGTCTATGACGAGATAAAGCGCCTGCGCGAAGAGTATCCCGACAAAAAGGTGTATGCGGTCATTTCAGACATCGGAGCCTCTGGCGCCTACTATATTGCCGCTGCGGCCGATGAGATCTACGCGAATCGGGCCAGTCTGGTGGGTTCCATTGGTGTGGTCTCGGGCGGCTTTGGATTTACCGGTGTGATGGACAAGGTGGGTGTGGATCGTCGCCTGTACACCGCCGGGGAGAACAAGGCGTTCCTGGATCCTTTCTCACCGGTCAACGAAGACGAGGTGCAGTTCTGGGAAAGCGTTCTGGAAAGTACTCATGAGCAGTTTATCGAGGCGGTGAAGCAGGGCCGGGGCGATCGGCTGGCCGATGATGAGCGTCTGTTCAGCGGTCTGGTATGGAGTGGTGAGCAGGCGGTGGAGCTTGGTCTGGTTGACGGCCTCGGCAGCGCATCACATGTGGCCCGCCAGATCATCGGTCAGGAAGAGTTGGTTGACTACAGCCGTCGCAAGTCTCCCTTCCAGGACATCGTCGATCAACTGGGCGTGGCTTTTGGTGAAGGTTTTGCCAGCCAGATGGTCGAGTCTCGCCTGGAGCTTCGCTAACGGGTATTCTCCGCTGGCCGGTCTTCGAGCAGAGGGTTCCGGCCCCAGCGGCAAAGCATTTCATTCAGGGCGATGAGGGGCAGCCCGATCAGGGAATTGGGGTCACGGCCTTCAAGGGCGTCGAACAGGGCGATGCCCAGTCCCTCCATCTTGAAGCTTCCGGCGCAGTCGTATGGTTGTTCCCGCGCCAGGTAGGCCTCGATTTCCCTGTCGGACAGGTCCCGGAATCTTACCTGGTAGGGTTCGCAAAGGCGCTCGAGCTTTCCCGAATCGGCGTCCAGCAGGGCAAGGCCAGTCAGGAACAGCACCGGATGTCCGCTGCTCAGGCGGAGCTGTTCCGCCGCCCGTTCATGGTTGCCCGGTTTGGTGAGTATTGTGCCGTCTGGCAGGCAGGCAACCTGATCCGATCCGATGATCCAGTGTCCGGGAAAGCGGTCTGCCAGTGCCCGAGCCTTGGATTCGGCCAGTCGCAGAGCCAGCGCTTCTCCGGTTTCGCCGTCCAGCGGGGTCTCGTCAGCGTTCGGGCTGGCACTGGTGAATGGAAGTTCCAGCCGTTGTAACAGAGCCCGCCGGTAAGGAGAAGACGAGGCCAGCAGGAGGGGCTTGGGACGCATGGCGCGGGTTCCTTTTGATGGCGGTGTTGGCAAACATTTGCGGGCGTTATCGTAAATTACACCTATCTGTCTGGAAAGCCCCGCCAAAAAGCAACGAAGTCTTTGACAGCCGAGGGCTGCGCCCCTAAAATTGCGCGCCTATGTCAAACGCGTCACTCGCCGAGCTGCCCAAATCTGTTGATCCTTACAGGTTGGCGGAAAATAACAGCACACTGGAGGGAATGGTTCCCCTCAGCGGGCTTGGCCGTTTCCGCGAAGCGGTTCTCGGACTACCGGAAGGTGCCCAGTGCCGGGTAAGACTCTCGTTCACGATGGACGGAGAGCGTCGCCGGATGGTGAAGGGCGAGCTGGAGGCCCCGGTGCAGCTGGAGTGCCAGCGATGCCTGGGACCCATGGAAGCGACGCTGAGTTCCAGTTTCGTGCTTGGTCTTGTGACCAGCGACGAACAGGCGCAGCAGTTGCCTAAAGAGCTGGAGCCGTTTCTGACCGAAGATTTCAGTGCCGATCTCTGGTCGATGGTCGAAGACGAACTGCTGCTGGTGTTGCCGGCGTTTCCGCTTCATGAGCGGAGTGATTGTCCCGCAAGGGAGGCGCTGGCGACCCTTGAGCCGAAAGGCGAGGCCGCTGCGCCAGCGAGGAAATCCGGCGACAATCCGTTTAGCGTTCTGGCGGATCTGAAAAAGACGAAGCATTAGGAAGAGGTCTGCCCCGGTTCAAGGCAGGCATCGAATCCAGGAATACAGGCCGCCCTCCGGGTGGCACAACGTTTACGACAACAGGTCAGGAGCATAACCATGGCTGTACAGCAAAATCGCAAGACCCGTTCCAAGCGTGGCATGCGCCGTTCACACGATGCACTGAGCGCTGCTGCTCTGAGCACTGACGCAACTACCGGTGAAGTTCATCGCCGTCACCACGTGTCTCCGGACGGTTTCTACCGTGGCAAGCAGGTAATCGAAGCGCGCGACGAGTAAGCTCGTTGCCGATATGAGCCGCCCGGAATCAGATGGCAGAACGGTGAAACCCGTCACCATCGCGATTGACGCCATGAGTGGCGACCGCGGGGCGGCCGTGGTGGTTGCGGCATCGCTTCAGGCGGTGCGCGAAAACGAAGCCTTGAGCATCATTCTGGTGGGTATCCGGAGTGAGCTTGAGGCTTTGTTGCGTGAGGGGCACGCGAGAATCCGTATTGTGGAAGCAGCGGACGTGGTTCGCATGAACGAGCGCCCCTCCCACGCCCTCCGACACAAAAAGAATTCCTCCATGGCCATCGCTCTGGCGCTCGTTCGGGATGGCGAAGCCCAGGGGTGTGTCAGCGCCGGAAACACGGGCGCTCTGATGGCCTTTGGTCGCAGCCTGATACGGATGTATCCGGGCATCGAGCGGCCGGCGATTGCCAAGCTGATTCCCTCGCTCAGAGGGCGTTGCCATGTCCTGGACCTCGGTGCCAACGTGGATTCCACGGCCGAGAATCTCTACCAGTATGCTCTGATGGGGTCGCTGATGGCGTCGGCGATCTGCCGACAGGCTGAGCCCCGCGTTGCTTTGCTGAACGTGGGCGAAGAAGAGATAAAGGGCAATGAACAGGTTCGGCTGGCCTCGCACATGCTCGCGCAGTGCGACTCCATCAACTATATCGGCTATGTAGAAGGCAGCGATCTCTTCCGGGATGTGGTCGACGTGGTGGTGTGCGACGGTTTCGTTGGCAACATTGCGCTGAAAACCGGTGAGGGCGTCGCCGGGCTGCTGATTGAATTGATGGAACAGGCGTTCACCCGCAATCTTTACGGCCGACTGGTGGGCCTGCTGGCCAGGCCGATCATAGGCCGGCTCCTGCAACTGATGGACCCTTCACGCCACAACGGCGCCAGTCTTCTGGGACTCCAGGGTGTGGTGATCAAGAGCCACGGCAACGCCAACGAGCGGGCGATGCTATCGGCCATCCGTCAGGCGGTTCGGGAGGTCGAACTGGAAGTTCCCCGTCGCATTAATGAGCGTCTTGACGATCTCATGCTCTGATTCTTTCCCTGAGACTAAAGTCTGTCGCGGTTCTGCGAGTCATTCGCGGATAATTGGCCTAACTTGTACTATTGGCTAATCTCACGTAACCCCTCAATGACGATAAGATTCCGCTTATGAAATCAGCCTTTATTTTTCCCGGACAAGGGTCACAATCGGTTGGCATGCTTTCGGCGGCCGCTGAAGCCTGGCCGATCATCGACCGTACTTTCGGTGAAGCCTCCAACGTGCTTGGGTACGATCTCTGGCAGGTGTGCCAGAAAGGCCCCGCCGACGAACTCAACCAAACCGCCGTTACTCAGCCCGCATTGCTGACAGCCAGTGTGGCGCTCTGGCGTCAATGGTTTGTGGCGGGCGGTGGCAAGCCGGACTTTGTTGCCGGGCACAGTCTTGGCGAGTACAGCGCCCTGGTCGCTGCGGAGAGCCTGGATTTTGTTGAGGCGGTGAAGCTGGTTCGTCTTCGTGGCGAATTGATGCAGGACGCTGTTCCGGCTGGCGAAGGCAAAATGGCCGCGATTCTGGGGCTTGAGGATGACGATGTGATCGCCGCCTGCGAGCAGTCGGCCGAGGGTGACGTGGTGTCGGCGGTCAATTTCAATGCGCCCGGGCAGGTTGTTATCGCCGGCTCAGCGGCCGCTGTCGATCGCGCGGTGGAGGCCTGCAAGGAGAAGGGTGCCCGTAAAGCCATGCCCCTTCCGGTCAGCGTGCCTTCCCACTGCGCCCTGATGAAAGGTGCGGCCGAGGAGCTGGCCAAGGCGTTGGACGAGGTTCGCTTTAACGACGCTGTCATCCCGGTAATACAGAATGTTAACGCCGCAGCCGAGACGGAATCGGCTAGACTGAAGGCCAACCTGCTGAAACAGCTCTATTCTCCGGTGCTCTGGACCGATTCGGTTCGAGCCCTCGTCAACAGTGGCGTGGAAGTGTCCGTGGAATGTGGAACTGGCAAGGTCCTGGCCGGACTGGTCAAGCGCATAGACCGCTCTCTTGCGGTACACAGCATCGAAGATCCGGATTCGCTGGCCAAGGCGTTGGACGCCTTTGGCCAGTCCTGAAACGAAAGGGAGTGATTCATGTCTCTGGAAGGTAAAACGGCTCTGGTCACAGGCGCTACCCGCGGCATTGGCAAGGCCATTGCGCGGGCGTTGGCTGAACAGGGCGCCGAAGTTGTTGGCACTGCCACCAGCGCCGCAGGCGCCGAGACCATCACCAAGGACCTGCAATCGGCCGGGTTCAAGGGCTACGGCATGGTCATGGATGTTGCCGATCCGGCGAGTATCGAGGCCGGCCTGAAAGAACTGACGGAAAAATCCGGCGCGCCGCTGATTCTGGTCAACAACGCGGGTATCACCCGGGATAACCTGTTGATGCGTCTCAAAGACGACGACTGGGCCACGGTTCTGGAGACGAACCTCTCGAGCGTCTACCGTACCAGCAAGGCGGTGCTGCGGGGCATGGCCAAGGCGAAGTGGGGCCGGATCATCAACATCAGTTCCGTGGTTGCCGGTATGGGCAACCCCGGGCAGGGTAACTACTGCGCCGCCAAGGCCGGTGTCGAGGGCTTTACGCGCAGTCTTGCCAAGGAAATGTCGAACCGGGGCATCACCGCAAACTGCGTGGCGCCCGGTTTTATCGACACGGATATGACGAAAAAACTGGACGACAAGCAGCGTGAGGCTATGCTGGAAATCATACCTGCGGGTCGTCTCGGTGAGCCGGAAGAAGTAGCCGCTGTGGTGGCGTTTCTGGCATCCGATGCAGCCGGTTACGTGACGGGTGAAACCATCAATGTGAACGGCGGGATGTACATGGGATAGCTCCCGAAGCGGGGCTGTGCGCAACTCCTTGTCGCACAACATGTTTGACAGAGTCCCTGCTTGTTTGCAGGTAGGGTTTAAACTAAACTGGCAGCACGAAAGTTGCTTGGTTGACACACAAAGTGAGGACATTATGAGTACAGTTGAAGAGCGCGTGAAGAAGATCGTTTGTGAACAGTTGGGCGTTAAAGAGTCCGAGGTTCAGAACTCATCTTCTTTTGTAGAGGATCTTGGCGCTGACTCACTGGACACCGTTGAGCTGGTCATGGCACTGGAAGAGGAATTTGAAACCGAGATTCCGGACGAGGAAGCCGAGAAGCTGACGAGTGTTCAGGACGCGATCGACTACATCGTCGCGCACACCTGATACTCTGCATTCAAGCAAGCCAGGCAAAAAGCCGTCCTTGTGAAACAGCGAGGGACGGCTTTTTTATTGCCCGGAAATCCGGTTCAATCTTCCTTCAGACACACATGGACAAGATCAGGTGCAAGGGGTTATGACCAAACGGCGAGTTGTCATTACAGGCATGGGCATGCTGTCTCCACTTGGAAACGATGTGGCATCGTCCTGGGAAGGGGTGAAGGCGGGGCGCAGCGGGATCGGAATGATCGACCGTTTTGACGCATCTGGCTACAACACCCGCATTGGCGGGGCAGTTCGGGACCTCGACATGGAGCCCTATCTGTCTGCCAAGGACGCCAGAAAGCTCGACGCTTTCATTCATTATGGTCTGATTGCTGCCCAGCAGGCGGTGGACCACAGCGGTCTGGAGTCGTTCGACGGACTGGACAGGGAGCGAGTGGGTATCGCCATTGGTTCCGGGATTGGCGGCCTCGAGTACATCGAAAAGAGCGTGATCACCATGGATAATTCCGGGCCCCGGAAGGTGTCACCGTTCTTTGTGCCGGCCTCGGTCATCAACATGATTTCCGGGAACGCTGCGATCCGCTTCGGCTACCGCGGTCCCAATATTGCCATCGTGACTGCCTGTACCACCGGCACCCATAACATCGGCTATGCCGCCCGCACCATTGCCTACGGCGATGCCGACGTTATGCTCGCCGGCGGTTCCGAAATGGCTACCACCCGCACCGGCATGGCGGCGTTTTCCGCGGCCCGGGCCTTGTCGACCCGTAACGATGAGCCGGAAAAGGCCAGTCGTCCGTGGGATCGGGATCGGGACGGTTTTGTCCTGAGCGATGGCGCCGGCGTAGTTGTGCTCGAGGATCTCGAACATGCGCGTCGTCGTGGTGCCACTATCTACGGCGAAGTGGTTGGCTTCGGTATGAGTGACGACGCCCACCACATCACGGCTCCCCCGGAGGACGGTGAGGGCGCGGCCCGTTCCATGGCCAATGCCCTTCGGGACGCCGGTCTCAAGGCTGAAGAGGTTGATTACATCAATGCCCATGGCACTTCCACCCAGGTGGGGGATGTCGCGGAAGTGGCGGCTGTAAGGAAGGTATTCGGCAGTCATGCCGACAAACTGGCCATGAGCAGCACCAAGTCCATGACCGGTCACCTGTTGGGTGCCGCCGGCGCCGTGGAGGCTATTTTTTCGGTGCTGGCCATCCAGGACGGAGTGCTTCCGCCCACGATCAATCTGGATAACCCGGACCAGGGATGTGACCTCGATCTGGTTGCCCACACCAGTCGCGCTGCAGACGTTCGCGTGGCGTTGTCGAATTCTTTTGGATTCGGTGGTACCAACGGAACCCTGATTTTCCGACGCTTCGAGGACTGAGCAACTCGTGTTCCGCCTTATCTGGGCCGATGAGAGTGGCCTGCCGGCTGATGACCGGGGAGCAGCCTACGGCGACGGCCTGTTCGAAACCATCCGGATGGAGGGACAGCAGGGGGTGCTGTTGTCCCGTCACCTTGAGCGGATGGTCCGGGACGCCCGCCGTCTGGGAATTTCGGTGGCCCACCGTGATCTGGCAAGGGTCTGTTCGGAGGCTGTTGAGCGCCTCCATGCCCGGTACCGGGGAGGCTGGGTGCTCAAACTGGTGCTCACGCGGGGCAGTGGCGGTCGGGGTTACCGCCCCGACTCTGCCATGCAGCCCAACCTGATGGTGCAGTCGTCTCCGCTGCCGCCAACCCCGGGGCCTGAGGGCGTAGTTGTCGACTTTTCACGCATTCCCCTGACCGTCAACCCGCTACTTGCTGGCATCAAATCCCTGGGGCGTCTTGAGCAGGTGATGGCGGCGGCAGATATCACCGAACCATTGTTTGAGGTGGTCATGTCAGACCGGGACGGTCACCTGGTGGAGGGAACCCGTACCAATATCCTGCTTCGCCATAACGACACCTGGGTGACGCCGCCAACGGCCAGCCTGGCGGTTGCCGGCGTCCTCCGGCAGTGGTTGCTCGAGCGGCTGCGGTACCGGGGTGAATCGGTGGTGGAGCGGCCGGTCACCACGGACGATGTGTTGGGACGGGAATGCCAGGGCCTTTTCCTTCTCAACAGTGTGCTCGGAGTGGTTCCCGTTCGCACAATTGCTGGACACGATTTGCCTGTGGACAGCGGACTTGCGACAATCTTCAATCCTCTCGAAATACTGGAATAATCGTTTGATCAAGAAGTTACTGCTTGCCTGCGTCAGTGTCGCGGTGCTGGCCGCGGCCGGAACCGGTCTTTGGGTGTGGCAGGGGCTCCAGAGCCTCGAACGCCCGGTAGAGCTGGAAGAACCCGTGCTGTTTAACGTTCCCCAGGGCGCCACTTTCAGTGAGGTTGCTGGCCGGCTTGAAGCCGAAGGCCTGGTGCCGGACCGACTTTGGCTCAGGGTATTCGGTCGTCTTTACCCGCAGCAGTCGGTGATCAAGGCCGGAGACTATGAGTTTCTCGATGGCATGAGCCCCAGAGAGATGGTGAAGATCATGGTCTCGGGCGATACCAAGCACTGGTACGTGCAGTTTATTGAGGGCTGGACCTTCCGTGATATGCGTCAGGCCCTTGCCCGCGCCGACCGACTGAACAAAGTGACCAGCGACTGGACGGATGAACAGATCATGTCGGCGGTGGGTGCCGAAGGTGAGCATCCTGAGGGTCGGTTCTTCCCGGATACCTACGCGTACACCAGCAGCGGGTCGGACCTCGAGCTGCTCAAGCGGGCCTTCAATCGCATGGAGCAGGTTCTGGCCGAGGAGTGGGCGGCACGGGAAGAGGGGCTGCCCTATGACTCACCCTACGAAGCGCTGATCATGGCGTCGATCGTAGAACGTGAGACAGGAGCGCCGCACGAGCGTGAGCAGGTCGCGGGCGTGTTCGTCCGTCGCCTTCAGAAGGGCATGCGCCTGCAGACCGATCCGACTGTGATCTATGGCATGGGAGACAGCTACCAGGGCCGGATCGGTCGACGGGATCTGCGCACCTACACCCCCTACAACACCTACCGGATCGACGGGTTGCCGCCTACACCCATCGCCCTGCCGGGCCGGGAAGCCATACACGCTGCCCTTCACCCCGACGACGGCGATGCGCTCTATTTCGTGGCCCGTGGTGATGGCACCCACAAATTCTCGCGCACGTTGGCCGAGCATCAGAAAGCGGTGCGCGAGTTCCAGCTCAATCGGCGTGACGACTATCGCTCGTCCCCGGCGCCCGAGGAAGCGGCTTCCGAGGAGAAGGACAAAGGGGGCGCAGGGTGAATCAGCGAGGACTGTTCATTACCTTTGAAGGTACCGAGGGCGTTGGCAAGTCGACCCAGCTGGCCAACGCTGCCAGTACGCTTCGCAGCGCAGGCGTGGACGTGCTCGTCACCCGGGAACCGGGTGGTACGCCGATGGCAGAGGCTATTCGTGAGCTGCTGCTGGCGCCCAGAGACGAAGCGGTTCATGAGACCACCGAGCTTCTGCTGATGTTTGCCGCCCGTGCCCAGCACTTGCATACCCGGATCCTGCCGGCCCTGGACAGGGGGCAGTGGGTACTCTGCGACCGGTTTACCGATGCCACTTTCGCTTACCAGGGAGGCGGTCGCGGCGTGTCTTCGGAGCGCATCGCGCTGCTTGAAACACTGGTGCAGGGCAGCGTACGTCCGGATCATGTCATTCTCCTGGATGCTCCGGTGGAAACCGGCATGGCCCGAGCCCGGAACCGTGGCGAGCTGGACCGGTTCGAGCAGGAGGATCTCGCGTTTTTCCAGCGGATACGGGATACCTATCGCCAGCGAGCCGCCGACGCGCCCGACCGGTATCAGGTAATCGACGCAAATCGTCCACTCGAGCAGGTGTCGTCTGACGTTTCCGGGTTTTTCTCCCGTATTGCCGGAATTTGAGGATTTCCGGGCCGATTTTGCCCACTTCCGTACACTTTTTTTAATGTTCTGCTTTAATTGATGTACATTCTCAGTTAACAGTCGGCAGTTACATGGTTAACGCAAAGCTCCTGAAACTTCCCATTGCTGCCCATCGGCACCGGCATGAGCATCATCAGATTGTCGTCGGGGTTCGGGGAGAAGCTGAACTGAGTGTCGATGGCACCGGCGCGTTGCTGGATACCTGGCAGGCCATCTTTGTACCCACCGAGGCACGCCACGACTACTGCGGCAATGCCGGTAACCACGTTCTTGTTATCAACCTCGACCCCCTGGCACCTGCCATCAATACGCCGGCCCATGCAGACTATGAACGCATGATGCGGGTGTTCGAGAAGCCCCGCACCCTGCACATGGACAGTCGCCTTCAGAGCCTGGTTCAGTTCACTGCCAGTGAATTCAACCGCGCCCCCGAAAACACCACGCTCCAGCAGCATCTGGCTGCCAGCGTCCTCTACTGCATGGCCGACAGAATCGCCGGCGGCCAGGCCCTGTCTTCCAATCGTCATGGCGTCAGCCCTGAGGCTATCCGGTCCTTTATCCTGAACAACCTGCATCGGAAGATTACGGTTGAAGACATGGCGGGTGAGGCGTGTCTCAGTGTCAGCAGGTTCCACGAAGTGTTCCGGGAAGCGGCAGGCATCACGCCTCACCAGTTTCTTCTGCACACGAGGCTGGACCAGGCCGCCCAACTTCTTGCTACCACCTCTTTGACCGTTTCCGAAATCAGTTACCGAACCGGGTTTTCGTCCCAGAGTGCCCTGACCAATGCGTTGCGCAAATACAAGGGAACCACGCCCTCAAGGCTTCAGGCGGGCAAGCGAGCCGCTTGAGGCGGGTGTGGAACGCCAGTCCCGTAGGATTGTGTAAAAGAATCGTAGAATTTCGTAAGCCCGAAAAAGAAGGTGGTACTAACGTATAGCGCTTGGATCTCCCGCTCCAGATTGGACGGAAATCAGGTAAACAAGAAGAACAGTGCAGCCTGTTGGCTTCCCGGCCAGCACTGTGCTTGGCGAGCGGATCGCAATCCGACTCATTAAACCGGAGGAGCTCTATGGCTATTGGTGTTTGGATAAGTCTCTTTGCGTATTTTGCGCTCATGATCGCCATCGGCATTTTTGCGATGCGTCGATCGACGTCGTCATCCGAGGATTACATGCTCGGTGGTCGGGCCCTGAGTCCGAAGGTGGCAGCCTTGTCTGCCGGTGCTTCCGACATGAGTGGCTGGTTGTTGCTGGGTCTTCCCGGTGCGTTGTTCGTGTCTGGTCTGGGATCCGCGTGGATTGGTATCGGCCTGCTGGTGGGTGCCTTTTTCAACTGGGTGCTGGTGGCGCCGCGTCTGCGGGAGCAGACGGTGCACTACGGCAATGCCATTACCATACCGTCGTTTCTTGCCAACCGTTTTCCGACCAAGGCACTGTCGCTGCGAACGGTGTCTGCCATCGTGATTGTCGTGTTCTTTGCGGTCTACACCGCCTCTGGGCTGGTTGCTGGTGGCAAGCTGTTTGAAAGCGCGTTTGCCGGCATTTTCAATTTTGGCGGTCTGAGTGACTACGCGGCCGGTATCATCATCACCCTGGGTGTGGTTCTGGCGTATAACGTCGTCGGTGGCTTCCTTGCGGTGAGCATGACCGACTTCGTGCAAGGCTGCATCATGATGCTGGCGCTGGTGATCATGCCGGCGGTTGTGCTGTTTGGCGAGGGCGGCGGTGGATTCGCCCAGGCATCCCAGACTCTTAATGAAGTGGACCCAACGCTGCTGTCATGGACGGAGGGGCTCACGTTTATTGGCTGGCTGTCGGCAGTCACCTGGGGCCTTGGCTATTTCGGTCAGCCGCACATTATTGTCCGCTTCATGGCCATCCGTACCCTGAAGGACGTGCCCGTGGCCAGGAACATCGGTATGAGCTGGATGCTGATCTCTCTGGTCGGTGCGATTTCGCTGGGTATTTTCGGTCGGGCCTACGCGGTGCGCAACGGCATGGACATCGCCGATCCGGAAACCATCTTCATCATTCTGTCCGATCTGCTGTTCCATCCGCTGATTACCGGCTTCCTTTATGCGGCATTGCTGGCGGCAGTGATGAGTACCATTTCCAGCCAGCTGCTGGTGTCGTCGTCGTCCCTGACTGAAGACTTCTACCGCCTGTTCCTGCGTAAGGAAGCCACGGATCGCGAGTGTGTGACGGTTGGT
Source organism: Marinobacter sp. E2 (assembly GCF_055755345.1). NCBI lineage: Bacteria > Pseudomonadati > Pseudomonadota > Gammaproteobacteria > Pseudomonadales > Marinobacteraceae > Marinobacter > Marinobacter sp. E2. Next base: position 2,392,428 of record NZ_CM146911.1, on the reverse strand, counting down.
CGGGTCTGCGTGTTGCTGGTTGGTCTTGTGGCTGCGGTGATCGCGTCCGATCCGGATTCCCAGGTCCTGGCGCTGGTCAGTAACGCCTGGGCAGGCTTTGGCGCCGCCTTCGGCCCGCTGATCATCCTGTCCCTGATGTGGCCGCGCACCAACGGTGCCGGCGCGGTAGCCGGCCTTGTGGTGGGTGCAGTGACTGTCATGATCTGGATCTCCCTCGGCTGGAACGGCGAGTTTATGGGTGGTCCCGGTGTATACGAGATCATTCCGGGCTTTATTGCCGCCTGGATTGCCATCATGGTGGTCAGTCTGGCTACTGAGGACGCTGGCGAATACCAGGCGATCAGCCGGTAACCCAGCGGTTGTCCGGTGTCGGGCTCCGACACCGGACACCAGTAGACGCCATCGGTGTCATTGAAAACCCCCGCGCTCAAGGCGGGGGTTTTCTCGTTTACGAAGGTCGGTTGCGAGTACCCTGGGTATAGCCAATGGTCGCAATAGAGAGATTTTTGCTGGTAGCGGTCTGAACCAGACGCTACATTTATTGCCGTTAGCTCTGGGCTACAAAAAAAATAATGGAGAGAGGACAAAGAGTTATGAAAACCAATTGGTTTGTGAAATCAACCCTGGGGGCGCTGACGGCAACCCTCGTCTCGTTCTCTTCGGCGCTGCACGCCGAAGGCAATTATGTAATGGGCACGGCAACAACGGGCGGTACCTACTATCCCGTGGGCGTTGCCATCTCCACGTTGGTAAAGGTGAAGCTCGAGCCGCAGACCAACATTTCTGTGTCGGCCATCAGTTCGGCGGGTTCCGGTGAAAACCTGAAGCTGATGGACGAAGGGCAGATCCAGTTTGGCATTCTCCAGGGCCTGTACGGCGCCTACGCCTGGAACGGTACCGGTCCGGTACCCAAGGCCTACAAGAATCTGCGTTCGGTTTCGATGCTCTGGCAGAACGTTGAGCATTTCGTGGTTCGCAACAACATGGTGGAAAGCGGCACGATTTCCGATATGACCAACCTGTATGGCGAGAGTTTCTCCATTGGTGCCCGCAACTCTGGAACCGAGGGCTCTGGCCGCTTCATCCTGGGTAAACTGGGCGTTGATCTGGAGCAGGTGGATATTGCATACCTGGGCTATGGTCCCAGCGCCGATGCCATGCAGAACGGCAACATTGACGGCATGAATATTCCCGCAGGTGTTCCGGCATCGGCTGTGACCAGAGCCTACGCCAATCTGGGAGGGGAAATTACCACCCTGAACTTCACCTCCGAGCAACTGGCCCAGGTAAACAGCGATTTTGAGCTCTGGACGCCGTACACAATTCCTGCAGGCACGTATCCGAATCAGGAAGCCGACATCAACACCATTGCCCAGCCGAATATCCTCGCAGTGCGCGCGGACGTTCCGGAGGAAGATGTGTATCAGATCACCAAGACGATCTATGCCAATCTTCCCTTCCTGAACAATATTCACCCGGCCACCAAGGCCATGGCACTTGAGAAGGCCATTGCGGGTCTTCCCATGCCCCTGCACCCGGGCGCAGCCCGCTTTTATCGTGAGCAGGGTCTGACCATTCCTGAGCGACTGATTGCGGAATAGGCGTGGTCAACTCACCAGACAGCGGATCTCCTGACGGAATCAAGGGGATCCGCGACGAGAGTGCCAATGGCGCCACGGAACGGATTAATCACCGGCTTCTCGGGCCGGTGATCTTTGTGGTCGCCGTTGCCACCTCGTTAATTCATCTCTACTTCAATACAGTCTCCACCCTGTCGGAGCTGTGGACCTCCGCGCTTCATTTCGGGCTGTTCGGGCTTATCTGCGCCCTCACAACCCCCATGTTCCGGATGCGCTCGCCCGGCGGGCAGCGGCTTGTTCTCGGGGTGGATGTTGTTCTGGGGCTCGCGGCTCTGGGATGCGCCGCCTATCTGATCCTGTTTGAGAGTGCGCTCTACCAGCGCGGCGTTAACTTCAACACTGCCGACTGGGTGGTTTCAATTGCGTCTGTCCTGCTGATCCTGGAGTTCGCACGACGGACCGTTGGCTGGTTCATTCCGGTGCTTTGCATTGCGGCGCTGTCCTACGTGGCCTGGTGGGGCCAATACGTGGATGGCATTTTCAACTTCCCGGGGCTGACCTGGGAGACGGTGCTTTTCCGCTCTTACCTCGGTGGTCAGGGCATGCTGGGGTCCATTGCCCGTATATCCTGGACCTACGTATTCATGTTCATCCTGTTTGGGGCGTTTCTGGTGAAGTCAGGGGCAGGGGACTTCATCATTGAACTGGCCCGCTGCGCCGCGGGGCGTTTCACCGGCGGCCCTGGATTTGTGGCGGTATTTTCCTCGGGCCTGATGGGGTCCGTGTCCGGTTCCAGTGTCGCCAACACGGTATCCACTGGCGTGATTACCATTCCACTGATGCGCAAGGCTGGTTTCCCGGCGCGCTTCGCCGCTGGCATCGAGGCGGCAGCGTCTACCGGGGGGCAGTTGATGCCTCCGGTCATGGGTGCCGGCGCGTTCATCATGGCTTCGTACACCCAGGTGTCCTACCTCACGATTATTTCGGTCGCCGCCCTGCCGGCCCTGCTTTATTTCCTTTCGGTGGCGATGTTCGTGCGAATCGAAGCCAAGCGCAGCCACGCGGTCAAACTCGAGGATGACAATTCGCCCTCATTGATGACCGTATTGAAAGACGGATGGCACTTCCTGTTACCGCTTTTTGTTCTTGTGGGTGCCCTGGTGTACGGTTTCACGCCTACCTATGCGGCCGGCATCGCCATCCTGTCGGTGATAGTGGCGTCCTGGCTTTCGAGCAAGCCCATGGGCGTGAAGGACATACTCGAAGCGCTGATGATGGGGGCCCGGAATATCACCACCACCGCCATCCTGCTCATTACCGTGGGCCTGATCGTGATGGTGGTTTCGACCACCGGCATCGGCAATACCTTTTCGATCATGATCACCGACTGGGCGGGTGGCAGCCTGCTGGTGACCATCGTGCTGGTGGCGCTGGCATCGCTCATTCTCGGGATGGGTTTGCCGGTTACTGCGGCCTACATTGTGCTGGCAACTCTCTCGGCACCGGCCATCTACCAGCTGATTGCCCAGAGCCAATTGCTCGATCTGATCATGAGCGGCAATCTGCCGGAGCAGGCCAGGTCCATTTTCATGCTGGTGGCGCCGGACAAGATGGAGTTGCTCGGAGCGCCCATGGACCGGGCGACCGCAACCCAGCTCCTGGCACTGGTGCCCGACACCTTCAGTACCCAGCTGCTGGAGCAGGCGCTCTCGCCAGTCACTCTGTCGATGGCGCTGGTGGCGGCGCATATGATCATTTTCTGGCTGTCGCAGGACTCCAACGTTACCCCGCCGGTCTGCCTGACCGCGTTTGCGGCTGCCGCCATTGCCGGTACGCCGCAGATGCGCACAGGCTTCACGGCCTGGAAGCTCGCCAAGGGGCTGTACATCGTTCCGCTGCTGTTCGCCTATTCACCGCTGATCACCGGCGATTTCGAGCAGATGCTGACCGTCTTCTGTTTTGCCCTGTTCGGCATTTACGCCATCGTTGCCGGCCTTGAGGGGTATCTGGAACATCCGCTGCATCCGGTCGTTCGGCTGCTCATGTTCCCAGTGGGGCTGCTCATGCTCTGGCCCCATGGTCAGCTTCTTCTGGACCTGGCTGGCCTGGCCCTGTTTGTCGTCGCCTTCATCTGGAGCAGTCGCCAGGGGCGCCGCCCCTCTGCGCTGGCGGCTGAATAACGGAATCCTTCCATGACGTTGACTCTCTATGAGGTTCTGGCACTCCTGGCGCTCGGTGGCGTCGCCGGCTTTATCAATGTTCTCTCTGCCGGCGGTTCCATGTTGACCCTGCCGTTGCTGATGTTCCTGGGGTTGCCTCCCCAGGTAGCCAACGGCACCAACCGGGTCGCCATCACCCTGCAGAGCATTACCGCAGTCGGCAGTTTCTACCGCATGGGCCATGGCAACCTGATGGTCAGCCTGTATCTGGCCGTGCCCGCCATCCTGGGCTCACTGCTTGGGGCCTGGATTGCCAGTGGCGTGCCGGATGCGGTGTTCGAAGCGGTTCTGATCACGGCGATGATCGGCGCTTCGGTATTCATGCTGCTGCCCCAGCCTTCATTGGATACCCGACCCCTGACCACGGAGCGTCTGACGCCTGTGGTCTATCTGGCGATGTTTTTCGTCGGGATGTACGGGGGGTTCATCCAGGTAGGCGTGGGCGTGCTGTTCATCGTGGTGTTGTACCACATGCTCAAGATCGATCTGCGCCAGGTGAACGTACTCAAGGTGGCTATTGTTCTGCCCTTTACCGTTGCGGCACTGCTGGTGTTCGCTATTAACGATCAGGTGCGGTGGGGCATGGGGCTGACTCTGGCGGCCGGCAACGTCACCGGTGCCTTTATCGCCACCCGGGTAAACATGAGCAAACAGGGCGCGCGATGGGTGAAGATCATTACCCTGATCATGGTGGCCGCCATACTGGTGAGACTGATTTTCTACTGATAGCCAACTGATGAGGTGCACACTGTGAAAGCGATGGTTATTGAACAGTTCGGGGGGCCGGAAGTGTTCGTTGAACGTGAGGTCGCGACCCCGGAGCCGGCTGAGGGGCAGGTCCGCATCAAGGTCGTTGCTTCGAGCGTCAATCCCCTTGAAACCAAGATCCGCTCGGGCCTTGTCAAAACCGGACCCGCCATGCCCGCCATTCTCAATGGCGATGTGTCGGGCATCGTCGACAAGGTGGGACCCGGCGTTACCGGATTTGCCGAGGGCGACGAGGTATTTGGTTGTGCCGGCGGCGTTGGCCAGTGGCAGGGTGCCCTGGCGGACTACATGGTTGCCGATGTACGGCTGCTGACCCGGCGAACACCTGCCATAGCCCTGCCTTTGAACGAATGCGCCGCCGTGCCGCTGGTGTTCCTGACGGCCTGGAGCGCTCTGGTGGATCGTGCCCAGCTCCAGCCGGGCGAACATGCCCTGATTCACGCAGGTACCGGTGGCGTCGGCCATATGGCGATCCAGATTGCCAAATACCTGGGCGCACGGGTTGCCACCACGGTCTCCAGCGAGGCGAAGGCGGAGGAGGCCCGCCGTCTGGGTGCCGATGACATCATCTTCTACAAGGACGAGTCGGTGGAAGACTACCGGCAGCGCCTGACCGACGGCAAAGGCTTCAGCCTGGTGTTCGACACAGTTGGTGGCCAAAACCTGGATCGGACCATCGAGGCCGCCGGCGTCAACGGGCGGATGTGCTCCATCAATACCCGCTCAAGCCATGATCTCACCCAGATGCACTCCAAGAGTCTGACCCTGCACGTAATCTTCCGTTCGATATCCCTGCTGCACGGCGTTGGCATGGATGACCAGCCAAGGCTGCTGCAGGCCATGCAGGATCTGCTGGAGCAGGGCAAGGTGCGGCCGCTGATCGACAGCCGGCGGTTCCGGTTTACCGAGATTGGCGCAGCCCATCGCCACCTGGAATCGGGACAGGCCATGGGCAAGATCCTGCTGGAGCGCTAGCCTTCCACCAACGAAAAACGCCAGCCCGAAGGCTGGCGTTTTCATGGAGTCATACCCCTGAGGGCGGTGCTCAGGCCACGTTGGCCTCAGACGCCTTCTTGGTGTAGTCCTCCATCTGGTCGAAGTTGAGATACTTGTAGATCTCTTTCGACATGCTGTTCAGGTCCTTGGCGTACTCCATGTATTCTGCAGGAGAGGGCAGTTTGCCCAGAACCGCACCCACCGCTGCCAGTTCCGCAGAGGTCAGGTACACGTTGGCACCATCGCCCAGGCGGTTCGGGAAGTTACGGGTGGAGGTGGACAGCACGGTGCTCTTGGGAGCGACTCGCGCCTGGTTACCCATGCACAGGGAGCAGCCCGGCATCTCGGTGCGCACACCGGCGGTGCCGTAAGTGTTGAAGTAGCCTTCTTCCATCAGCTGCTGCTGGTCCATCTTGGTGGGCGGAGACATCCACAGACGGGTGCTCAGCGGGCCCTTGTGCTGTTCCAGCAGCTTGCCTGCGGCACGGAAGTGACCAATGTTGGTCATGCAGGAACCGATGAACACTTCGTCCACCTTGTCGCCAGCCACTTCGGACAGGAACTTGGCGTCGTCCGGATCGTTCGGGCAGCACACGATCGGCTCTTTGATGTCGGCCAGATCGATCTCGATCACGTGGGCGTACTCGGCGTCCTTGTCGGCGCGCATCAGCTTCGGATCGGCCAGCCACTCTTCCATCTGCTGGGCGCGACGCTCCAGGGTACGCGGGTCGCCGTAGCCTTCGGCAATCATCCAGCGCAGCATCACGATGTTGGAGCGCAGGTATTCGGCCACGGACTCTTCGGACAGGTTGATGGTACAACCGGCTGCGGAGCGCTCGGCGGAGGCGTCAGACAGCTCGAACGCCTGCTCAACGGTCAGGTGCTCCAGACCTTCGATTTCCAGGATGCGACCGGAGAATTCGTTGATCTTGCCTTTCTTCTCAACAGTCAGCATGCCCTGCTTGATGCCGTACAGCGGGATCGCGTGTACCAGGTCACGCAGGGTGATACCCGGCTGCATCTCGCCCTTGAAACGCACCAGAACCGATTCCGGCATATCCAGCGGCATTACGCCGGTGGCAGCCGCGAACGCCACCAGGCCGGAACCGGCCGGGAAGGAGATGCCCATCGGGAAACGGGTGTGGGAGTCACCACCGGTACCTACGGTGTCCGGCAGCAGCATGCGGTTCAGCCAGGAGTGGATGATACCGTCGCCCGGACGCAGGGACACACCGCCACGGGTGCGGATGAAGTCCGGCATGGTGTGCTGCATTTCCACGTCTACCGGCTTCGGGTAGGCGGCGGTGTGGCAGAACGACTGCATCACCAGATCGGCCTGGAAGCCCAGACACGCCAGGTCCTTCAGCTCGTCACGGGTCATCGGACCGGTAGTGTCCTGGGAGCCCACGGTGGTCATGTGAGGCTCGCAGTAGGTGTTCGGGCGAACGCCTTTGCCTTCCGGCAGGCCACAGGCCTTGCCAACCATCTTCTGGGCCAGGGTGAAGCCCTTGTCGCCGGCTTCCGGATCCTTCGGCAGGCGGAAGATGTCGGTGGCACCCATGCCCAGAGCCTGGCGGGCCTTGTTGGTGAGGCCACGACCGATGATCAGCGGAATACGACCGCCGGCCTGAACTTCGTCCAGGATCACGTCAGACTTGAACTTGAACTCGGAGATGGTTTCGCCGGCCTCGTTCAGAACCTTGCCCTCGTACGGGCGGATCTCGATCACATCGCCCATGTTCATGTCGTCAACCGGGGCTTCGAATACCAGGGCGCCGGCGTCTTCCATGGTGTTGAAGAAGATCGGGGCTACCTTATTGCCGATGCACACGCCACCAGCACGCTTGTTGGGTACGCCCGGGATGTCTTCGCCGAAGTACCACAGCACGGAGTTGGTGCCAGACTTACGGGAGGAACCGGTGCCAACCACGTCGCCTACGAAGGCGACCGGCAGACCCTTGGACTGGATTTCCTCGATCTGCTTGATCGGGCCAGTAACGCCGGGCTCTTCCGGCTTCAGGCCGTCACGCTCCATCTTGTACATGGCGCGGGCGTGCAGGGGAATGTCCGGGCGGGACCAGGCATCGGGAGCCGGGGACAGGTCGTCGGTATTGGTTTCACCCGTTACCTTGAACACGACCATCTTCATGCTCTCGGGCACTTTCTTCTTGTTGGTGAACCACTCGGCGTTGGCCCAGGATTCAACCACTGCCTTGGCAACGGCGTTGCCCGCGTCCATCTTTTCCTTCACATCGTTGAAGGCATCGAACATCAGCAGGGTTTTCTTGAGCTGCTCACCGGCCAGTTCGGCCAGTTCGCTGTTGTCCAGCAGGTCGACCAGAGTCGCGATGTTGTAGCCACCCTGCATCATGCCCAGCAGCTTGACGGCGTACTCTTTGCTGATCAGCGGAGAAGAGGCCTCGCCTTTGACAACGGCAGTCAGGAAGGCAGCCTTCACGTAAGCGGCTTCGTCGACGCCCGGCGGAATGCGGTTTTCCAGCAGGTATACCAGCGTTTCTTCTTCGCCGGCGGGCGGGTTCTTCAGCAGTTCCACCAGAGCTGCGGTCTGCTCGGCATTCAGGGGCTTGGGAGGAATACCCAGGGCTTCACGTTCGGCAACGTGTTCACGATAGGCTTCTAACACGATATGGACCCTCATCAGTTGGTATGTCCCGCATCCGTGGGCACGGAGCCCGGCGGGAGTTTTGTGGCGAAAAGGCCGCAGGAGCCTCTGAATAAGGCCTCAAATCACCGATGGGGTTTCAGGATTTATTCAGAGACTCCTTGATCTGGCGCTGCATTCTATAGGAAACCCCTTATAAAGTTAAGTTGGACAGTGGTCGGACCAATCTGCTACGTGCGGTATACTCCCTGGCTTTCATTCCATGAATCAGTCAACGATATGAACGCGGCCCTGCAAGACATTCACGATTTCCTGCCTTGTCCAACGCCCCGGCGGTGGATCGACAACGCCCTGGAAAACCAGGACCTGATGCTGATTGACCACGCCCATTGCGAGAAAAAGGCGGCCTCCACTGCGCTGAGTCTGATGTACCGGTACGTTGATAACACCGACCTGCTCAACAAGATGTCCCGGTTGGCGAGGGAAGAGCTCCGGCATTTCGAGCAGGTGCTGGCCATCATGAAGAAGCGGGGCGTGGAATACGGCCACCTCACACCCTCGCGCTACGCGGCGGGACTTCGCCAGGAGGTTCGCACCGAAGATCCGGGGCGCCTGGTGGACGTTCTGGTGGTCGGTGCGATTATTGAAGCCCGCTCCTGTGAACGTTTCGCGGCGCTGGCGCCACATCTGGATGACACGCTCGCGGCTTTTTACACCAGCCTGCTGAAGTCGGAGGCCCGGCATTACCGGGACTATCTGACTCTCGCCGAGCAGGCGGCGGGCGAGTCAGTGACTGGACGTGTGCAGCGCTTCCTCGAACTGGAGCGGGCCCTGATCGAGGCGCCGGATTCGGAGTTCCGGTTTCATAGCGGGCCGTTAGCCTAGGTTCCGGCAGAGGTCGATCCAGGCGTCAATCCCGGCGCTCCGGTATTTCTGTTTATGCAGTATGAAATAGAACTGGCGGTCGAAACGGCGGTGCTCGGGTACCGACAGCGGTACCAGGCTGCCCCGTCGGAACGCATCGGCCAGCACCACTTCGGACAGGCAGCCGATACCCAGATCGGCTTCGACAGCGCGTTTGATGGCCTCAGTGTGCTCCAGCTCAAGCAATACGTTCAGATCCGGAAGCAGGCCGTGCATGCCCCGTTCAAAGCTCTGACGGGTTCCGGACCCCGGTTCCCGCATGATCCAGGTTGCCTCCACCAGATCCTCATCGGTCAGTGCACCTTTTGCGGCCAGGGGGTGAGTGGGTGAGCAGAAAACCACCAGCTCATCACCTCGCCAGGGTATCACCTCAAGCTCGGGCGATTGCAGCTCCCCCTCGATCAACCCGATGTCCAGCTCGAAATCCTTGACCCGCCGGGCGATGGTGCTGGTATTCGCCACTTCCAGCGACACCCGTGGATGGGTAGGGGTATTCATGTATTGGGCCATGACACCCACGGCCAGATAGTTTCCGATAGTGAGCGTGGCGCCAACCTTCAGGGCACCCACTTCGGTGTGTTTACTGAGGGCCTGCTCCAGTTCGTTGGCCTGGGCGAGCACTGCTTCGACCTTCGGCCGGTAGAGACGGCCCAGTTCATTGAGCTGGAGTCGTTTGCCGACCCGATCGAACAGCTGGATGTCGAACTGGTTTTCGAGCTCTTTCAGGGCGCTGCTGGCCGCTGACTGCGACATGGCAAGGGAATCCGCGGCCCGGGTAATGTTCTGGAAATGGGCCGCTGCGAGAAACACCTCCAGCTGTCGGAAACTGTATTTCATAACGATTCGCTCTATATCGGCTCACTCGAATAAGGTTATGAGAATATCCCATTTTCCCGATAGGTTAATGCCGGGTTACACTAGACGCAATCTGAAATTGAAACTGTCGCCGTAACAGCGCAACGAACAGGCAAGAGGTTTACATGAGCAACCTGATCAAAGAGAAAGTGACCAGCGTCCATCACTGGAACGACACCCTGTTCAGCTTTACCACGAGCCGGGACCCCGGGTTTCGTTTCAAGAACGGCCATTTTGTAATGATTGGCTTGGAAACCGACGGCAAGCCGCTGATGCGTGCCTACAGTATCGCCAGTGCCAACTACGAGGAGGAACTGGAGTTCTTCTCGATCAAGGTTCAGGACGGCCCGCTGACTTCGCGTCTGCAGAAAATCCAGGTGGGCGATGAAATCCTGGTGAGCCGCAAGCCAACCGGCACCCTGATTCTCGATAACCTGCTGCCCGGCAAGAACCTCTGGTTGATCAGCACTGGCACCGGCCTTGCGCCTTTCATGAGCATTATCAAGGATCCGGAAGTTTACGAGGCCTTTGACAAGGTGATCCTGACCCACGGCGTTCGCTATGTCTCCGAGCTGGCGTACCAGAAGGAAATCGAAGAGCTGCCGGAAAACGAGTACTTTGGCGATATGGTCAAGGGCAAGCTGGTGTACTACCCGACCGTCACCCGGGAAGAGTTCCGTAACCAGGGCCGGCTGACCGATGCCATGGAGACCGGCAAGATTACCCGCGACCTGGGTCTGCTTGATTTTGATCCGGAAAACGACCGCTTCATGATCTGTGGCAGCCCGAGCATGCTCAAGGATACCTGCGCCATCCTGAACGACATGGGCTTTGAAGAGGCCCGGGGCGGCAAGATGGGGCACTATGTGATCGAGCGGGCCTTTGTGGAACAGTAAACGGGTTCTCTCGAGGCCATAACCCCATAATCAATAAACCGGAGCGTGATGCTCCGGTTTTTTTATGCTTGTATGGATGGCGCGGGCCTTGGTGCGGTCTGACTGTACCAATGGCGACACGGCGTGTACCTGCGGAAAGGCAACAAGGAGGCATTAGTGGTAAAGAGAATGGGCTCGCGGATGGGGGCTGTCATCATCGCATTCCTGATTGCATGGGTGGCCGGCACATTGATTGGAACAGTGGTCCAGACCCAGTTCAACCTGCTGGCATTGCAGAATCTCGGAGTAGCCATCAGTCTGGAGGCGCGTTGGACCGCCACATTGCATGACCTGCTGAATTTTGCTCCGTTGTACGCCGCCCTGTTTGGCACCAGTTTCCTGTTGTCCCAGGCCCTTGCCGCGCCTTTACTTACCTGGCTTCCAGGGTGGATGCGCGGCCCGGGGCACGCTGTTGCCGCGGCGGCCGGTCTGTGGACTGCTTTCGCGATCACCAATGCGCTGCTGCCGATGCCGACCCTGATTGCCGCAACCCGTTCGGTTACGGGCTTGTTGGCCATGTTGCTCACAGCTGCGTGGGCAGGTTGGCTGTTTGTGAGGCTGGCCGCAACCAGAAGGCCACGTAGGGGCGCTGTGTCTCCAGTCGTGGCGTGCGTCCTGGTGCTGGGTTCCTTGGGGGTTACCGACACTGCCCGAGCCCAGAAAGTTGTTGAAGACTACCAGGTGGAGACCGTGGCCTCGGGTCTGGAGCACCCCTGGTCCGTTGCCTTTCTCCCGGATGGCGGTGCCCTGGTGACCGAGAGAGCAGGGCGGCTGCGCCGGATCACGCCGGAAGGTCAACTGGTGAAGGCGCCGATCAAGGGTGTGCCGTCGGTGTTCAACAGTGCCCAGGCAGGCTTGTTTGACGTAGTGCTTTCGCCAGACTTTGCCGACGATCGTCGGATTTTTCTGGCCTATGCCTGCGGCACCGAAGCGGCCAACCAACTGTGCGTTGCCAGGGCGCAGTTGCAGCAAAGCCAGCTCAACGGAGTGGTGGAGATCTTTCGCGCCAGGCCTGCCAAGGAGGGCGGTGCCCATTACGGTGGCCGGATGGTATGGCTACCGGACGACACCCTCATCGTCACGCTCGGTGACGGGTTTGATTACCGGGAGCAGGCCCAGAAACTGTCAAGCCACCTTGGCAAGATCATTCGGCTGAATCCGGACGGCTCGGCGCCGGCGGATAATCCGTTTGTTGGCCGCGAGGGGGCTCTTCCTCAAATATACAGCTACGGCCACCGTAATGTTCAGGGCCTGGTTTACGACGCCCAGGAGGACCTTTTGCTGGCTCACGAACACGGCCCCCGGGGTGGGGATGAAATCAATGTGATCGAGCCGGGCAAGAACTATGGATGGCCGATTATCAGCTATGGCATCGACTACACCGGGGCGATGATTACCCCGTACACGGCGCGGGAAGGCATGAAGCAGCCGCTCCTGCAGTGGACCCCGTCGATCGCCCCGTCGGGCATGACCCGTTACCGGGGGCATCTGTTTCCGGAATGGCAGGGCGACCTGCTGGTAGGCGCCCTCGCGGCCAGGAATGTTCACCGGGTGACACTGAACCGCTTGCAGGCGAACGACGCCGGCACTTTTTTCGGGGAGCTCGATGCCCGTATCCGGGATGTCGCCACCGGGCCCGATGGCGCCCTGTACCTGTTAACGGACAGCCCCGACGGTAAATTGCTGCGGGTGACACCTTTGGCAGGGAGCGACGTTCCGTCCTCTGAAGTCGAACTGGCACTGTCGCCGGGACAGCTTGATTGGATTGGTGAGCAGATATTCCGGAACGAATGCGCCGGGCAAACCCGGTGCCTGGTTCACTGGAACGCCGGGGAGGCCTTTCCGTCCCTGGGTATCGGGCATTTCATCTGGTATCCGGCCGCAGTTGAAGGCCGGTTTGTGGAGAGCTTCCCTGCCCTGGTAGATTTCATGCGTCGGCGCAACGTCGAACTGCCGGAGTCGCTGGCTGAACTTCGCCCGTTTGATGCGCCCTGGCCCAACCGTGACGCTTTTCTGCAGGTATCGGATTCCGCGAGCGTTGAGGATCTTCGTGCATTTCTGATGAAGACCCGGGCCGTTCAGACGGAATTTATCTATCACCGGGCCAGGGAGTCCCTGAGCCGGGTCATTGGCGCTGCCCCGGAGTCGAAAACGGACATGGTGACGGCGCGCGTGGCTGCTCTCAGCGAGACGCCCGGCGGTGTCTATGCCCTGATCGACTATGTCAACTTCAAGGGTGAGGGGTTGGCCGAGTCCGAGCGCTACAACGGTGAGGGCTGGGGCCTTTTGCAGGTGTTGCTGGCCATGTCTGGCCATCCGGCCGATACCGCGCTGGATCAGTTCCGGGAGGCGGCGGCCCGTGTGCTCACCCGCAGGGCAGACAATGCCGAGGCGCCCATCGAGCGGGAACGGTGGCTACCGGGATGGCTCAAGCGTGTCGAAACCTACGTGGAGCCGGCTTCAACGGTCATTCCTGAATAAATTCCCGAAAAAAGCTGGTTGTTTTTCCGAACTTTGATCTACCTTTATAGGGCACTGGCCCCGAGGTCGCTTCGTTTGGGAGCGTTCGGGCGCAGGCTGGCACTGTATGAGTGCAAATTATCGACTCACCGGGCGCCAGAACTTTCTGGACGAACTCAGTGCTGGATAAAAACAATACAAATCAATTGGTTGCGATGAATGGCTCGCAAATTGCTGAGCCAGCATGTTGCAAAAACCAACAGATGTTCGGAGAAATGACAATGAGAAAGACGAAATCGATTGCCCTGGGGATTGCTCTGGCTGTAGGCGCACTGGGTGCAACCAGCTCGATGGCCGCTACCACGCTTGAGAATGTGAAATCGAAAGGTCACCTGCAGTGCGGTGTCACCACCGGCCTGCCGGGTTTCTCACAGCCAGATGATAAAGGCAATTGGACAGGGATCGATGTAGACACCTGCCGGGCCGTCGCAGCCGCAATTTTTGGCGACGCATCGGCGGTTGAATTCACGCCGCTGACCGCCAAGGAGCGATTCACCGCCCTGCAGTCCGGCGAGATCGATATGCTCTCCCGTAACACCACCTGGACGCTGACCCGTGACGCATCGCTGGGTCTGAACTTCGCCGGCGTCAACTACTACGACGGCCAGGGCTTCCTGATCAACAAGAGCCTCGGCGTGACCGACGCCACCCAGCTGGACGGCGCGTCCGTGTGCATCCAGGCGGGTACAACCACGGAGCTGAACCTTTCCGACTACTTCCGTGCCAAGGGCATGGAGTTCAAGCCGATCGTGTTCGATACCTCGGAACAGACCGTACAGGGCTTTTCCGCTGGCCGTTGTGACGTGCTGACCTCCGACCGGTCTCAGCTCGCCGCGCTGCGCTCCAAGCTGCAGGATCCCAGCGCCGCCGTTATCCTGCCCAATACCATCTCCAAGGAGCCGCTGGGTCCGGTGGTGCGCCAGGGCGATGATCAGTGGTTCAACATCGTCAAATGGGTTCTGTTCACTCAGGTCAACGCCGAGGAGCTGGGCGTAACCAGCGCCAACGCCGACGACATGCTGAAATCCGACAACCCGAACATCCAGCGCCTGCTCGGCACGGATGGTGATATGGGCGCCAAACTCGGTCTGCCGGCGGACTATGGCCACAAGGTGGTCAAGCTGGTGGGCAACTACGGCGAAATGTACGACCGCAACGTGGGTCCGGACACCCCGCTTGGTCTGGATCGCGGCATCAATGCCCTCTGGACTGAAGGCGGCATCATGTATGCGCCGCCGGTCCGTTAAGACCTGAAAGCACGCAGACGCGCCCCGCCCGACGGGGCGCGTTCCGCACTCTCTGATGAGGTAATTTGCAGGGACGCTTTTCGGGACATTCCATGAAAAAACCAACGAACGTAAACAAACCAGCGGCCGCCAAGCCCTGGTACGATCCTCGCGTACGAGCACTGTTTTTCCAGGTTGTTGCCATTGCCCTTGTTTTCTGGGCGGGCTGGACCCTGGTCGACAACACCCTTGCCAACATGGAGAGCAGGGGTATCAGCACAGGCTTCGGATTCCTGGATGAGACCGCCGGCTTCGGCATCATCATGAGCCTGATACCCTACGATGCCACCATGAGCTACGGCAGGACCTTCTGGGTGGGTCTGACCAATACGCTCCTGGTATCTGCTCTCGGTATCGTCGCCGCCACAATTCTCGGTTTCATCATCGGTGTGGCCCGGCTGTCGAGCAACTGGCTGGTGGCCAAGGTGTCGCTGGTCTACATCGAAGTCATCCGTAACATCCCGCTGTTGCTCCAGATTTTCTTCTGGTATTTCGCCGTCCTGGGCGCGCTGCCCTCGCCAAGGCAGAGTATCGACGTGGGCGGCACGGTGTTTCTGAACAACCGGGGCCTGTATGTTCCGGAGCCGCTCACTCAGGACGGATTCGGCCTGGTCTGGCTTGCCCTGCTGGTGGCCATCGCCGCGGTCATTGGTATCCGTCTCTGGGCCAAAAAGCGACAGCTGGCGACCGGGGAGATCTTTCCCACGTTCAAGGTGGGGCTTGCCATCCTCGTGGTGTTGCCCGCGTTGGCCTACTTTGCCGCAGGCAGTCCGCTGCAGTGGGAGATGCCGGAGCTTCGGGGCTTCAACTTTGGCGGTGGTATTACCATTATTCCCGAGTTGGCAGCGTTGTGGCTGGCGTTGTCCCTGTATACCGCGAGCTTTATTGCCGAGATCGTGCGTTCGGGCATCCTGTCGGTCAGCAAGGGCCAGACCGAGGCGGCCAAGGCCCTGGGACTGCCCAACGGACTCACTCTCCGTCTGGTGGTTATTCCCCAGGCCATGCGGGTGATCATTCCGCCGCTCACCAGCCAGTACCTGAACCTGACCAAGAACTCCTCGCTGGCAACGGCGATCGGCTACCCCGATCTGGTGGCGGTGTTCATGGGCACGACCCTGAACCAGACCGGCCAGGCAGTAGAGGTGGTGGCCATTACCATGGCGGTGTACCTCACCATCAGTCTGACGATCTCCCTGTTCATGAATATCTACAACAGGGCCGTGGCGATTAAGGAGCGATGATGGCTGAGTCAACCATGAAACCACCCAAGAAAGCTCTCAGTCCGGTCAAGTGGATGCGGGAGCATCTTTTTTCTACCTGGTACAACACACTGTTGACCCTTGCTGTGGGCTATCTGCTGGTTACCAGCATTGGGCCCCTGGTGAACTGGGTGTTCCTGGAGGCCAACTTTACCGGTCAGGATGCCAGCGACTGTACCGGAGCAGGTGCCTGCTGGCTGTTTATCAGTCAGCGCCTGAACTTCTTCATCTACGGGTTCTACCCGGACGAACTGCAGTGGCGAGTCAACCTGATGTTCGCGCTGCTGGCGCTGGCCTTTGTGCCACAGTTCATCGAACGCTTCCCGGGCCGCAAATGGCTGGGTATTTTCGGCATGACAGGGCTGCCGCTGGTTGGCTACTTCCTGATTCCGGGCGGTATGTTCGGCCTCGAGGTGGTCGAGAGCACCAAGTGGGGCGGCCTGATGCTGACGCTTATCCTCGCGTACATCGGTATTCTCGCCTCTCTGCCTATCGGCATCCTGCTCGCTCTTGGGCGACGTTCCGAGATGCCGATCATCCGCGGCCTGAGCGTGGTGTTTATCGAAGTGTGGCGGGCGGTGCCTCTGATTACCGTGTTGTTCATGGCCTCGGTGATGCTGCCTCTGTTCCTGCCCGAAGGGGTCAATTTCGAAAAGCTGGCCCGTGCGCTCATCGGCATCACCTTGTGGCAATCGGCTTACATGGCCGAGGTCATCCGGGGTGGTCTGCAAGCGATTCCCCGGGGGCAATACGAAGCGGCTGACGCACTCGGCCTGGGATACTGGCGCAAGATGGGGCTGGTGATCCTGCCGCAGGCGCTGAAGATGGTGATCCCGGGCATCGTGAATACCTTCATTTCGCTGTTCAAGGACACCACGCTGGTGCTGATTATCGGCCTGTTCGATGTGCTCGGCACGGTGCAGTCCACGGTAACGGATCCCGCCTGGCAGAACGTCGCAATCGAGGGCTATGTCTTCGTGGCCTTCTGCTTCTGGGTGTTCTGTTTCGGCATCTCCCGGTACAGCCAGAATCTTGAACGCAAACTCGACACCGGTCATAAAACCTGATGGGTAACCCAATGACAGAACAAACCCCTGAAAAACAGCCGTCTGCCCAGGGTGGGGCGGGCAACAAGCCGGACATCATCCGGGTGGAAGGGATGCACAAGTGGTACGGCGATTTCCATGTCCTGAAGGACCTGAACCTGACCGTTGCCCAGGGCGAGCGAATCGTGATCTGCGGCCCGTCCGGCTCCGGCAAGTCCACCTTCATCCGGTGCATCAACCGTCTGGAGGAGCACCAGCAGGGCAAGATTATTGTTGATGACGTGGAACTCACCGACGATGTCCGCCAGATCGACAGCGTGCGCAGGGAAGTGGGCATGGTGTTCCAGCACTTCAACCTGTTTCCTCACCTGACCGTGCTGGAGAACTGCTGCCTATCGCCCATCTGGGTGCGCAAGATTCCCCGTAAGGAAGCCGAGGCCACCGCCATGGAGTACCTGGAACGGGTCAAGATACCCGACCAGGCGCGCAAGTACCCCGGTCAACTGTCTGGTGGTCAGCAGCAGCGGGTGGCGATTGCCCGGGCCCTGTGCATGAAACCGAAGATCATGCTCTTTGATGAGCCCACGTCGGCACTGGATCCGGAAATGATCAAGGAGGTTCTGGATGTCATGATCGAGCTGGCGGGCAGCGGCATGACCATGCTCTGCGTAACCCACGAGATGGGCTTTGCCAAGACCGTGGCCGACCGGGTGATCTTCATGGACGGTGGTGAGATTGTTGAGGAGGCGCCGCCCCACGAGTTTTTCAACAATCCGCAGGAAGCGAGAACCCAGAAGTTTCTCAAGCAGATTCTGGCGCACTGAGGCCGGAAGACGAAAAAAGCCGGGACTATCCCGGCTTTTTTCATTTCAGCGGCTGTTTTTTTAATGCCGGCTCTTCATCAGGGCGAGCTTCCAGCCACCAGACATTCTGATCCCAGTCACCCAGGACAATCCGTTGTGCAGGCTGCCCGTTGGCGATGAGTTCGTGCACCGCCGGCCGGTGGGTGTGGCCGTGGATCATTCGTTGAACACCATGGTGCTCCATGTCTTTGACCACCTCTTCGGGCGTGACATCCATGATGAATTCTTCCTTGCCCTGGTTCTTGGCCATGCTGATTTCCCGAAGCTGACGGGCCATCTGCTGGCGGTCCTTCAGAGGGCGCTGCAGAATCATCTGCTGCCACTGCGGATTGCGCATGTTGGCCCGGAACTTCTGGTATTCCACATCGGCGGTGCACAGGCTGTCACCGTGCATCAGCAGGGTGGGGGAGCCATAAAGGTCGATAACGGTCGGGTCGTCCAACAGGGTGGCACCGGCACGGGCACAGAAATCCTCGCCAATCAGAAAATCCCGGTTGCCATGCATGAGGAACACGCGGGTACCGCTGTCGCTGAGCTGGCGCAGGGCGCCCGCCACCTGCTCCTGAAGAGGGGTACGTTCATCATCGCCAATCCAGGCCTCGAAGAAATCGCCCAGGATGTAGAGGCTTTCAACGCCTGTCGCTTTCTCGTTCAGAAAGGCCAGGAAGGCCCGGGTAATGTCCGGGCGCGATTCTTCCAGGTGCAGGTCGGAAATAAACAGCGTGGTCACGCGTCCTCCAGAACCTCGGCTTTCTCGATAACCACATCGTCTGCCGGTACGTCCTGGTGGCCGGCACGCATGGTGGTACGGACTGCGCGAATGGCGTTGACCGTATCCATGCCTTCCACCACTTTGCCGAATACGCAGTAGCCCCAGCCTTCGGCGTTCTTGGCGGTGTGGTCCAGGAAACCATTGTTCTCGACATTGATGAAGAACTGCGCCGTGGCGGAGTGCGGATCCATGGTCCGGGCCATGGCGATGGTGCCCTGCATGTTGCTCAGGCCGTTGTCGGCCTCGTTCTGGATGGGCTCGCGGGTTTTACGTGGGGTCATGCCTGGCTCGAAGCCGCCGCCCTGAATCATGAAGTTGCTGATGACGCGATGGAAAATGAGGCCGTCGTAAAAGCCGTCGCGGACGTACTGTTCAAAGTTTTTCGCGGTTTCCGGAGCCTTGTCGTAATCCAGTTCCAGCTTGATGTCGCCAAGATTGGTCGTCAGCAGAATCATCAGGGTTTCCTGTTCAGAGGTGTTTGGAAAGATGGGTTGTGTCAAACCCGTATTGTACTGAAGAGTTTGCCCCGATGCATGAGTCCGGAAAGGATTTGTGAGTATAATAGGCGGTTTAAGATTCACCCCTTTTAACAGAGATTGTATGAGCGCCGAGTCGAAGAAAGCCCATAACTTCATCCAGAGCCTGATCGAGGACGCCATCGCCGGCGGTGAACATACCGGCAAGGTGGTGACCCGCTTCCCACCAGAGCCCAACGGCTATCTGCACATTGGCCATGCCAAATCGATCTGCCTCAATTTCGGAATTGCTGAAACCTTTTCGGGCGAGTGCAATCTGCGCTTCGACGACACCAACCCCGAGAAGGAAAACCAGGAATACATCGACGCAATCAAGCAGGACGTGGAGTGGCTCGGCTACGAGTGGGCCGGCGATGTGCGCTACGCCTCTGACTACTTTGACGCCCTGTACGATTTTGCCGAGGAGCTGATCGAGCGGGACAAGGCCTACGTTTGTGCCCTGTCTGCCGACGAGATGGCTGAATACCGCGGCAGCCTCAAGGAGCCGGGCCGGAACAGTCCCTACCGGGATCGTCCGGTGGAGGAGAGCCTTAAACTGTTCCGGGACATGCGCGATGGCAAGTTCCAGAACGGTGAGCTGGTGCTGCGGGCAAAGATTGACATGGCGTCCCCGAACATCAACCTGCGCGATCCGATTCTCTACCGGATTCGCTACGCCGACCACCATCAGACCGGCAACAAGTGGTGCATCTACCCGATGTACGACTACACCCATCCGATTTCGGACGCGCTGGAGGGGATCACCCACTCCCTGTGTACGCTTGAGTTTGAGGATCATCGACCACTCTACGACTGGGTTCTGGACAACATTTCGGTGCCCTGTCACCCCAGGCAGATCGAGTTCGCGCGCCTTAACCTCAACTACACCATCACCTCCAAGCGCAAGCTCAAGCGCCTGGTGGATGAGGGCGTTGTGGATGGCTGGAACGATCCGCGTATGCCCACCATCTCCGGTATGCGCCGTCGCGGCTACACGCCTGAATCGATCCGTAATTTCTGCGACATGATTGGTGTGAACAAGGCTGGCGGCACGGTCGACGTGGGCATGCTCGAGCACGCCATCCGTGAGGACCTGAACAACCGGGCACCTCGTGCCATGTGCGTGATGCGGCCGCTCAAGGTCACGCTCACCAACTACCCTGAGGGCCAGACCGAAACCCTGAGCCTGCCGGTACATCCTCAAAACCCGGACATGGGCGAGCGCGAAGTGACCTGGAGCCAGACCCTGTTCATCGACCGGGAAGACTTCGAAGTCGATCCTCCCCGGAAGTGGAAGCGGCTTGCACCGGATCAGGCCGTACGCCTGCGGGGCGGCTATGTGATGACCTGCCGGGAAATCATCCGGGACGACAGCGGCGAGATTGTTGAGCTCAAGTGCGAATACGACCCGGCTACCCTGGGCGTGAATCCCGAGGGCTACAAGCCGAACGGTGTGATTCACTGGGTGTCGGCGACCGACAGTGTAGAGACCGACATCAACGTTTACGACCGCCTGTTCAACCACGAGTCCCCCGACAGCGACAAGGAAGGGGACTTCATGGACCACCTGAATCCGGAATCCCTGGTGGTGCTGCGTGGCGCCCGGGTGGAGAAGAGTCTGGCCCAGCCCCGCACGGATCTGCCGTACCAGTTCGAGCGGGAAGGTTATTTCTTCTGCGATCAGGAGCAGACGGCCGCGGCCGGTCGGCCGGTGTTCAACCGCACCGTCACACTGCGCGACTCCTGGGGCAAGGGGGGCAAATGATCCGGATCCACAACACCCTGACCCAGCAGAAGGAAGAGTTCCGGCCCATCGAGCCCGGCAAGGTGCGGATGTACGTGTGCGGCATGACCGTATACGACTACTGCCACCTGGGCCATGCCCGGGTGCTGGTGGCGTTCGATGTGATCACCCGTTACCTGCGTCATCGCGGCTACGAGGTGCACTACGTTCGCAACATCACCGATATCGACGACAAGATCCTGCGCCGGGCCGATGACAACGGCGAGCCCTACACCGAGCTCACCGATCGCATGATTCGCGCCATGCACGAGGACGAGGCCCGCCTGGGTGTGCTGTCCCCGGACGAAGAGCCGCGAGCAACGGCGTACATCGACGAAATCATCGCCATGATCCACAAGCTGATCGCCAGCGGCCACGCCTATGCCGCGGATAACGGCGACGTGTATTTTGCGGTGGATTCCTTCGAGGGCTACGGCAAGCTCAGCAAGAAAAAGCTGGAAGACCTGCTGGCCGGTGCTCGGGTGGACGTACAGGAAGCCAAGCGCAGTCCTGCGGACTTTGCGTTGTGGAAGGCGGCGAAGGAAGGTGAGGTCAGTTGGCCCTCTCCCTGGGGCGACGGTCGTCCCGGCTGGCACATTGAGTGCTCTGCCATGTCAACCTGCTGCCTGGGCGATACCTTCGACATTCACGGTGGCGGTCCGGACCTGCTGTTTCCGCACCACGAGAACGAGATTGCGCAATCCGAGTGTGCCACCGGTCATACCTTTGTGAATACCTGGATGCACGCTGGCGCCATTCGGGTGAACAAGGAGAAGATGTCCAAGTCCCTGGGCAACTTCTTTACCATCCGGGAGATCATGGAGACCTACCCGGCGGAGGTAGTCCGCTACTTCCTGGTGTCGAGCCATTACCGCAGCCAGGTGGATTACTCCGAGGACAATCTGGCCGAAGCCGGTCGCACCCTGACCCGGCTTTATCACGCCCTGCGCGGCATCGTGCCGGCAAAGGCGGCCGATGTGCCCGAAGGTGAGCACGATCAGCGCTTTGCCGAAGCCATGGACGACGATTTCAACACTGCCGGTGCCATTGCCGTCCTCCATGCCGTGGCCAACGAGATCAACCAGTTCCGTCGCGATGGCCGGGAAGACGACGCCAAGCGCAGCGCCGCGGTGTTGGTGCGCCTTGGAGGCGTGCTGGGTCTGCTTCAGCAGGATCCGGAGGCTTTCTTCAAGGCTGGCGTCGATGTTGAGCTCTCGGCCGAGGAAATCGAGGCGATGATCCAGGCCCGGGCTGACGCTCGCAAGGCGAAAGACTTTGCCGAAGCGGATCGCATCCGGGACACGCTGGCGGGAAAGGGCATCATCCTGGACGACTCCCGGGAAGGCACGACCTGGCGCAAGGCCTGATTGAGGCGTCCGAGCGCTTGGTCTGACCAGTTTTGTGCTCGCAGGCATGATCTTGTAAGGATTTTCCCTTACAATGCGGCGCTCAAATTAGAATGCCCTCTCGTTCGGAAAGAAGAGGGAGTCGGGAAACAACCCACTGAGGCAGACAACGATGACAGAACGCGTACAAGTCGGCGGCATTCAGGTCGCCAAGAATCTGTATGATTTCGTGAACAACGAGGCGATTCCGGGCACCGGAGTTGATGCCGACAAATTCTGGGCCGAGTTCGACAAGATCGTGAACGAGCTGGCACCGCGCAACCGCGAACTGCTGGCCAAGCGCGACGCGATCCAGGAAAAGATGGACAGCTGGAATCGTGACCACAAAGGCCAGAAGATCGACATGGCCGAATACAAGGCGTTCCTGAAAGACATCGGCTACCTGGTCGATGAGCCCGCCGAGTTCAAGATTTCCACCTCCAACGTGGATCCGGAAGTGGCCACCCAGGCTGGTCCGCAGCTGGTGGTGCCGATAATGAACGCGCGCTTCGCCCTGAACGCGGCCAACGCCCGCTGGGGTAGCCTGTACGACGCGCTCTACGGAACCGACGCCATCTCTGAAGAAGGCGGTGCCGACAAAGGCCCGGGTTACAACCCGGTTCGTGGTGCCAAGGTCATCGAATGGGCGCGCAACCTGCTGGACAGCTCCGCACCGCTGGCCTCCGGCAGCCACAAGGATGCCGCCAAATACCTGGTTGACGGCGGCAAGCTCGTGGTCAAGCTGCAGAACGGCGAAACCACCGGCCTGAAAGACGAAGCCGGTTTCGTGGGCTACACCGGCGCTGCCGACGCCCCGGCCGGCGTGCTGCTGGTGAAGAACGGCATGCACTTCGAGATCCAGATCGACGCCAGTCACCCGATCGGCAAGAACGACGGTGCCAACGTCAAGGACGTGCTGATGGAGTCTGCCCTGACCACCATCATGGACTGCGAAGACTCGGTTGCGGCGGTTGATGCCGACGACAAGGCACTGGCTTACCGCAACTGGCTCGGCCTGATGAAGGGCGACCTGGAGGAAACCTTCGAGAAGGGCGGCAAGCAGCTGACCCGCAAGATGAACGCCGACCGCACCTACACCGCGGCCGATGGCAGCGAGCTGGCTCTCAAGGGCCGCAGCCTGATGTTCATCCGGAACGTTGGCCACCTGATGACCAACCCCGCCATCCTGCTGAAAGACGGCAACGAGATCCCCGAGGGGCTGATGGACGGCCTGATCACCTCGCTGATCGCCATCCACGATCTGAAGGGTAACAGCCAGTTCCAGAACAGCACCAAGGGCTCTGTGTACATCGTCAAGCCCAAGCAGCACGGCCCGGAAGAAGTGGCCTTTACCAACGAATTCTTCGGACGCGTTGAAGATGCCCTCGGCCTGCCGCGCTTCACCCTGAAGGTGGGCATCATGGACGAGGAGCGTCGTACCACCGTCAACCTGAAGGCGTGTATCCACGCGGCGAAAGAGCGCGCGGTGTTCATCAACACCGGTTTCCTCGACCGCACCGGTGACGAGATTCACACCTCCATGGAGCTGGGTCCGTTCATCCGCAAGGGCCCGATGAAGCAGGCAACCTGGATCAACGCCTACGAGCAGTGGAACGTGGACATTGGCCTGGAAACCGGTTTCTCCGGCGTTGCCCAGATTGGCAAGGGCATGTGGGCCATGCCGGACCTGATGGCCGGTATGCTGGAAGCCAAGATCGGCCATCCGAAGTCCGGTGCCAACACCGCCTGGGTTCCGTCCCCGACCGCGGCCACCCTGCACGCCACCCATTACCACCAGGTGAATGTGTTTGATGTCCAGAAAGAGCTGTCCAAGCGCCAGCGTGCGGCTTTGGAGGACATCCTGACGGTACCTGTGATGGATGATCCGTCTTCCCTGAGCGCCGAGGAAATCCAGCAGGAGCTCGACAACAACGCGCAGGGTATCCTGGGCTATGTGGTGCGCTGGATCGATCAGGGCGTCGGCTGCTCCAAGGTGCCCGACATCAACAACGTGGGCCTGATGGAAGATCGCGCTACCCTGCGGATCTCCTCCCAACTGCTGGCCAACTGGCTGCATCACGGCATCTGCACCGAAGCGCAGATTGAAGAGACCATGAAGCGCATGGCCGCGGTTGTGGACAAGCAAAACGCCGGCGACCCGGCCTACCGCAACATGGCGCCGAACTTCGATGACAGCGTTGCCTTCGAAGCCGCCATGGCGCTGGTGCTGAAGGGTTGTGAGCAGCCGAACGGGTACACCGAGCCGCTGCTGCACGCCTACCGCCTGAAGGCGAAAGCCAAGTTCGGTCAGTAATACGGACGCATAAAAAACCCCGCTTCGGCGGGGTTTTTTATGCTTGTCGGATTACGGCTTTGCCTAATCCGACCTACCGGAAAACCTGCACTCTCTCGTAGGTTGAATTAGGCGAAGCCGTAATCCAACACTCCGTGAGTTCAGTCTTTGTGCAATACGTCAGCGGCGTACAGGGTATTCTGCAGCAGGGTGGCAATGGTCATCGGACCCACGCCGCCGGGCACCGGCGTGATGTAGGCCGCTCGTTCCGACGCCGTTGCGAAATCCACGTCGCCGTGCAGTTTGCCGTCGTCCATCCGGTTGATGCCGACATCAATCACCGTGGCCCCGGGCTTGACCCATTCTCCCCTGATCAGTCCCGGTTTGCCCGCAGCCGCCACAAGAATGTCCGCTTCTGATACGAACTTTGGCAGGTCCGGAGTAAAGCGATGGCAGACGGTCGTGGTAGCCCCCTTGAGCAGAAGCTCCATGCTCATGGGGCGGCCGACGATGTTGGAGGCGCCGACAATGACCGCGTGCTGGCCCTTGTAGGGCGTGCCAATGCTGTCGAGCAGGGTGATGATACCCGCCGGTGTGCAGGGCCTCAGCGTTGGTTTGCGCTGCATCAGCCGGCCAATGTTGTAGGGGTGGAATCCGTCCACGTCTTTGTCGGGCCGTATCTTGACCAGAATGGGGTCGGCATCCAGATGGTGGGGCAGGGGCAACTGAACCAGAATGCCGTCGACGGAGGGATTCTCGTTCAGTTCATCAATCAGTGCTTCCAATGCCTCCTGGGAGGTGTCTTCCGGCAGGTCGTAGGACAGGGACAGGATTCCGGCCTGCTCGCAGGCCTTGCGCTTGTTGCCCACGTATACCTGTGAGGCGGGATCGTTGCCGACCAGTACCACAGCCAGGCCGGGCGCGCGCAGCCCCTGCTGCCGACGGGCTTCCACGCCGGCGGCAACCTGCTGTCTCACCTCGGCGGCAATCTCTTTTCCGTTGATCAGTTTGGCGGTCATGTCTCGTCTTTTCGGTTGGACATCAAAAAATGAAGGCCGGGCATTGTCTCATGCTTCCGGCGTAACTCCAATTCGCAGGCCGGGGCCAGCGCCGGAACTTTCCTCGCCCCGACCGGTCAGCTTACATGCCCGCATAGGGGGAAATTGGAAATCCGTGTTGACGGAGCACGCCGGCGCCGGTAATATGCGCGCCAACTTTGCTGAGGCACTTGTTGTTCAGTTGCAACGGGGTATAGCGCAGTCTGGTAGCGCGCCTGCTTTGGGAGCAGGATGTCGGGAGTTCGAATCTCTCTACCCCGACCACTTACTGTACGAGTCCGGATTCCGGACACATTCGAGCAGGAGTGGTGGACAGCCAGGTGGGCGAACGGTCAAGCGCCCGTAGCTCAGCTGGATAGAGCATCCGCCTTCTAAGCGGATGGTCGCAGGTTCGAGTCCTGCCGGGCGCGCCATTAAACGTTGGCACCCGCGCCGGAGCGACCGTAACCAGCAAAGTTGAAAGCTTCACGCTGTTGCGTGGTGCTTGAGGAAAGACAAGTCCCTATGTGGTGGACGTAGCTCAGTTGGTAGAGCTCAGGATTGTGACTCCTGCGGTCGAGGGTTCGAACCCCTTCGTCCACCCCACTTTTCCCTCTTGTTCGATTCCGCGTGTGATGAATCCATTGATGGCAGGCTGGTCATCAGGCACTCTTCACCCTGTTGTGCGCGAGTGGCGGAACTGGTAGACGCGCTGGATTTAGGTTCCAGTGGGGCAACCCGTGAGAGTTCGAGTCTCTCCTCGCGCACCACCCCTTTCTTTTCCATGTTATGCCCCCATAAATCACACCAGACCGCAGGGTCGTCGCTGACGTTGGCCAATGCCGCGTAGAGTGATTCTCTCGGCGGGCCAAAGCATGATAAACTACCGGCTTTTAATTTTCGGTCCTTTTGCGGGCAGGCTCCCGTAACCGGACTTTTAGTATTAATTTCATTCACCTACAGAATCTGTAATTTGAGGATCTTCCATGCAAGTGTCTGTTGAAACGACCTCCAACATCGAGCGTCGCATGACGATTGGTGTGCCCGCCCAGGAAATCGACCAGGCGGTTCAGAAACGCCTGCAGGAAACCGCGCGTACCGTTCGTCTTAACGGTTTCCGTCCGGGTAAGGTGCCCATGAGCGTGGTGAAGCGTCGTTTCGGTGACAGTGTTCGTCAGGAAGTTGTGGGCGAGGTCATGCGCGACAACTACATCAAGGCACTGCAGGAGCAGGACATCAACCCGGCGGGCTGGCCGAAGTTCGAGCCGAAAACCATGGAAGAGGGCAAGGATCTGGAGTTCGTTGCCACTTTCGAAGTGCTGCCGGAAATCGAGCTGGGCGACCTGAGCAAGATCTCCGTTGAGAAGCTGACCTCCGAGATCACCGACAAAGACGTCGACAACATGATCGACAACCTGCGTCGGCAGCAGGCCACCATGAAGGAAGTTAAGCGCAAGTCCAAGAACAAGGACGTGCTGACCATTGACTTCAAAGGCTTCATCGATGGTGAGGAGTTCGAGGGCGGTGCCGCCGAAGGCCATCGTCTGACCCTCGGTTCCGGCCAGATGATTCCGGGCTTTGAAAAGGCCATTCAGGGCGGCAAGGCCGGCGAGGACATGGAAATCGAGGTAACCTTCCCGGAGGATTACCACAACGAAGAACTGGCGGGTAAGCCGGCCAAGTTCGAGATCAAGATCCACAAGGTGGAAGAGCCGCAGTTGCCGGAACTGGATTCCGAGTTCTTCAAGAAGTTTGGAATCGACGCCGAAGACGAAGCCGCTTTCCGCGAAGAAGTGAAGAAGAACATGGAGCGTGAGCTCAAGCAGGCCATCTCCAACAAGGTCAAGAACGACGTGGTCGACGGGCTGGTGGAGAACACCGAGCTGGACGTACCGGCCGCTCTGGTCGACCAGGAAATTGATCGTCTGCGCCAGGATGCGGTTCAGCGCTTCGGTGGCCAGGTTGACTTCCAGCAGCTGCCCAAGGAGATCTTCGAAGAGCAGGCCAAGCGCCGCGTGAAGACAGGCCTGCTGTTCCAGGAAGTGGTCAAGCAGAACGACCTGAAGGCCGACCCGGCGAAGGTAGATGAGAAGATCCAGGAAATCGCGTCTACGTATGAACAGCCAGAGGAAGTGATCGCGCACTTCAACAGCAACCCCGAGCAGAAGGCCCAGATCGAGTCCTCGGTGCTGGAAGATGCGGTGGTTGACCACGTGCTGGCCCAGGCCAAGGTCAAGGAAAAGAAGGTCAAGTACGAAGAGGCCGTACAGGCTGGTCAGCCGCAGCGCTGATTTGCCGCGGGGGCAGATTT
Organism: Marinobacter sp. E2; assembly: GCF_055755345.1. Classification (NCBI taxonomy): domain Bacteria; kingdom Pseudomonadati; phylum Pseudomonadota; class Gammaproteobacteria; order Pseudomonadales; family Marinobacteraceae; genus Marinobacter; species Marinobacter sp. E2. Next base: position 2,364,458 of record NZ_CM146911.1, on the reverse strand, counting down.
TCCGCCCCCGAGCGCCGTCCCACGAAACAGCCGGCATGTCCGGCTGTTTTCATCTGGGGCCGCTGCTGGCAAAGTAACGGGTGCAACACCAATGAAACTGCCGTGGCCCATGGCCACGACCCATTGTCCATAAGGAGTTCAGGCGCATCATGACGCAGAAACCAATTGAGGGTCCCGCAATGGTTACCAATTCCGGGCTGGTACCGATCGTTATCGAGCAGACGGCCCGTGGTGAGCGGTCTTTTGACATCTACTCCCGCCTGCTCAAGGAGCGGGTAATCTTTCTGGTGGGCCCGGTTGAGGACCACATGGCGAACCTGATCGTGGCGCAGCTCCTGTTCCTGGAATCAGAGAACCCGGACAAGGACATTCACCTGTACATCAATAGTCCGGGCGGTTCGGTGACGGCCGGTATGTCGATCTACGACACCATGCAGTTCATCAAGCCTGACGTGGCTACCCTGTGTGTTGGCCAGGCCGCCAGTATGGGCGCCTTCCTTCTGGCTGGTGGCGCTGCCGGCAAGCGGGCGTGTCTACCCAATTCACGGGTGATGATTCATCAGCCGCTGGGCGGCTATCAGGGGCAGGCCACGGATATCGAAATCCACACCCGTGAGATCCTTAAGATCCGTCACACCCTGAACTCCATCCTGGCCCACCACACCGGGCAGGATCTGGACACCATCGCCAAGGATACGGATCGGGATAACTTCATGGATCCGGCCCAGGCGAAAGAGTACGGGTTGATCGATTCAATACTTGATAAGCGCGTACCGAATAAATAATACTGGAAGTAATCGCATCATATATGGCCGGCGTAATGCAGGTATGACGCCGGCAGAACGAGATCAGAGGTATTTCAATGGCAGATGAAAGAAACGGCAGGGGCGACGATAACGGCAAGTTGCTCTACTGCTCGTTTTGCGGAAAGAGCCAGCATGAAGTCCGTAAGCTCATTGCAGGGCCCTCGGTGTTCATCTGCGACGAGTGCGTCGACCTGTGCAACGATATTATCCGGGAAGAAATCCAGGAGAATGCCCAGGAAGAGCCGAGCGATCGCCTCCCGACGCCGTCCGAAATCCGGCACACGCTGGATGAGTATGTGATCGGCCAGGATCGCGCCAAGGTCGTTTTGTCGGTCGCGGTCTACAACCATTACAAGCGTCTGCGCTATGGTGAAGGCAAGGGCGATGTCGAGCTCGGCAAGAGCAACATCCTGCTCATCGGTCCCACCGGCAGCGGCAAGACCCTGCTGGCGGAAACCCTGGCGCGCATGCTCAACGTGCCCTTTACCATCGCCGATGCCACCACGCTGACCGAAGCGGGCTACGTGGGTGAGGACGTCGAGAATATCATCCAGAAGCTGCTGCAGAAATGCGATTACGATGTCGACAAGGCCCAGCGGGGCATCGTCTACATCGACGAGATCGACAAGATCTCCCGCAAATCGGACAACCCGTCCATCACCCGGGATGTCTCCGGTGAGGGCGTGCAGCAGGCGTTGCTGAAACTGATCGAGGGCACGGTGGCTTCGGTGCCGCCCCAGGGCGGGCGCAAGCACCCCCAGCAGGAGTTCCTGCAGGTGGACACTGGCAATATGCTGTTCATCTGTGGCGGTGCCTTTGCCGGTCTGGACAAGGTCATCCGCGAGCGCACGGAAAAGAACAGCATCGGCTTTTCGGCCTCGGTTGCCAGCCAGGATGATTCGAAGAACACCGGCGACATCATCAAGGATGTGGAAACCGAAGATCTGGTGAAGTACGGTCTGATTCCGGAGTTCGTGGGTCGTCTGCCTGTGGTTGCGACCCTCAACGAACTGGACGAGGAAGCACTGGTCCAGATCCTGACCGAGCCCAAGAACTCCCTGACCAAGCAGTACCAGAAGCTGTTTGACATGGAAGGTGTGGAGCTTGATTTCCGGGATGACGCGTTGCGTGCCGTTGCCCGGAAAGCCATGGACCGGAAAACCGGTGCTCGCGGCCTGCGTTCCATCATGGAGGCGACCCTGCTGGATACCATGTACCAGATACCGTCTGAGCATGATGTGACCAAGGTGGTGATTGATGAGAGCGTGATCAGCGGGGACTCCGAGCCCTTCAAGATCTACGCGAGCAGCGATCACGCCAAGGCCGTGCCGGAAGATTGAGCCGGCGGTTTCCGGTCACACAAAAAAAGGGGCGGCAACGCCCCTTTTTTGCTTTCCTGTATCCCGATATTCCTACCTTGTTTCGTTTGGTAAAAAGATTGCAATTTTTACGGGCGCCCCAATGAAGGGTGATATGCTGAAAGAAATACCGTCAGAGGACTCCCTATGACCCGGATATCCGAAAATACCGTGCAAGAATACCCGCTGCTTCCACTGCGTGACGTGGTGGTGTTCCCGCACATGGTGGTCCCGCTGTTTGTGGGCCGTGAAAAATCCATCCAGGCGCTGGAAGCCGCGATGGAGGGAAGCAAGGAGATTCTTCTGGTAGCCCAGAAGGACGCTTCCACCGATGAGCCGGGCCCAAAGGACGTGTTTGGCATGGGAACGCTGGCAACGGTTCTGCAGATGCTCCGTTTGCCTGATGGCACAGTCAAGGTGCTGGTGGAGGGCAACGCACGCGCCACAATCAGTGATATCACCGAGGGTGAATACCTGTCTGGCAGCGCCATGCTGATGGACGAGGAGTCTCTGCCGGATCGCGAGAAAGACGTTCTCGTGAAGACCCTGATGGACGAGTTCGAGAAGTATGTGAAGCTCTCCAAGAAGGTGCCCTCGGAAGTCTCCAATGCCCTGACCGGTATCGAAGAGCTGGAGCGACTGGCGGACACCATGGCGGCGCACCTGGAAATGCGCATCCCCGAGAAACAGGAGTTGCTGGAAGCCCTGGATATCCGCAAGCGTGTCGACCTGCTGCTTGGCAAGCTGGATGGCGAGATCGACCTGATCGAGGTGGAGAAGCGTATCCGCGGCCGCGTCAAAAAGCAGATGGAGCGCAGCCAGCGCGAGTACTACCTGAACGAACAGATGAAGGCTATCCAGAAGGAAATGGGTAACCTGGGCGAAGGCAACAACGACTTCGAGGAGCTTGAGCAGAAACTCGAGGAAGCCGGATTGCCGGAAGAAGCCCGCAAGAAAACCGAAACAGAGCTTAACAAGCTCAAGATGATGTCGCCCATGTCGGCAGAAGCCACCGTGGTGCGCGGGTACATCGACTGGATGCTGGCGGTGCCCTGGAAAAAGCGCAGCCGTGTGCGTCACGACATCGAGAAGGCCCGTGAGATCCTCGACCGGGATCATTATGGCCTGGATGAGGTCAAGAAGCGGATCCTGGAATACCTGGCAGTTCAGAGCCGGGTGAAGAAGGTGAAGGGTCCGGTGCTTTGCCTGGTAGGGCCCCCTGGGGTGGGTAAGACTTCCCTGGGGCAGTCCATTGCCCGGGCCACCAACCGCAAGTACACACGCATGGCCCTGGGCGGCGTTCGTGACGAAGCCGAGATCCGCGGCCATCGCAAAACCTACATTGGCGCATTGCCCGGCAAGCTTCTGCAGAAGCTGTCCAAGGTGGGCGTGAAAAACCCCCTGTTCCTGTTCGATGAAATCGACAAGATGGGCATGGACCACCGTGGCGATCCGGCCTCTGCGCTTCTGGAAGTGCTTGACCCGGAGCAGAACCACACCTTCAACGACCATTACCTGGAGGTTGATTACGACCTGTCCGACGTGATGTTCGTGTGCACCTCCAACTCCATGGATATTCCGCCGGCGCTGCTGGGCCGGATGGAGATCATACGGATTCCCGGGTACACCGAGGACGAGAAGGTAAACATCGCCCTGCGTTATCTGCTGCCGAAGCAGATCAAGGCCAACGGCCTGCGCAAGGACGAACTCGAGCTGCCCGAGGAAACCCTGCGGGATCTGATTCGCTACTACACCCGTGAGGCGGGGGTGCGTGGCCTGGAGCGCGAGATTGCCAAGATCTGCCGTAAGGTCGTTCGGGACCACGTCGAGAGCGGTGACAAGGCCTCTGTGGTGCTCAAGCCAGACATGCTCGAAGACTATTCCGGCGTGAAGAAGTTCAAGTACGGCCTCGCCGAGGAAACCAACCAGATCGGTCAGGTGACCGGGCTGGCCTGGACTCAGGTCGGTGGTGAATTGCTGACCATTGAATGCGCCCTGACCCCCGGCAAGGGCCGGGTGGTGAAAACCGGGTCCCTGGGTGATGTCATGCAGGAATCCATCCAGACCGCCCTGACGGTCGTTCGCAGTCGTGCTCCGGGCCTGGGCCTGGCGGACGATTTTCACGAAAAACACGATCTGCACATTCACGTTCCGGAGGGCGCCACGCCCAAGGACGGTCCCAGTGCGGGTATCGGGATGTGCACGGCGCTGGTATCGGCACTCACCAAGATTCCGGTGCGGGCCGATGTCGCCATGACCGGTGAAATCACTCTGCGTGGTCGTGTTCTTGCCATTGGCGGGCTCAAGGAAAAGCTGCTGGCGGCGCACCGCGGCGGCATCAAGACGGTTCTGATTCCAGACGATAATGTCAGGGATCTCAAGGAGATACCCGAGAATATCAAGGAGTCTCTGGAGATCCGTCCGGTGAAGTGGATCGACGAAGTGCTGGACATTGCCTTGGCCTATCCGCCGGAGCCGCGGACCGAGGAGTCGACCACTGAGGCCGGATCAGGTAAACCCCGCGACGACGAGGGTGATGCCTCGGAACGCATAAATACACATTAAAGACTTGATGAGTTGTTGACATGCCAGAGAGCCCGTTGGTATAACTGTTTCGCCGTGAAGCAGCCAATACCAAGGGCTCCCGCGCAGTTAGTGCCTATTCCGATCACCGGTATAAAGCCGCAAGGAATAAGAAAACTGAAGAATGGAATTCTCTGACCGCTTATGCGATAGTCGAGAACGTCCGAGAAAAAACAAACCAACCTATAACATCTTCAACCTGAAATCGAAGGGGTTTAGTGTGAACAAGTCCGAACTTATCGATGCAATTGCAGAGTCCGCAGATATCTCCAAAGCCGCCGCTGGCCGTGCTCTGGATGCCATGACCAACTCCATCACCGGTGCCCTCAAGAAAGGCGATCAGGTTACTCTGATCGGTTTCGGTACCTTCTCCGTTAAAGAGCGTGCCGCTCGTACCGGTCGCAACCCGCAGACTGGTGCCGAGATCAAGATTCCGGCCTCCAAAGTGCCTGGCTTCAAGGCAGGCAAGGCCCTGAAAGACGCCGTTAAGTAACGGTTCTTTCTCAGGTGGTTCCCCTTGACGGGGGCCACCCAAGAAGAATTCAAGGCGCATTCCGAACAGGGTGCGCCTTTTTACGTTAGGCCCGTCCACGCCAGCGCGCTGAAACGAATTACACTGAACGACCTTGAACAGGGATTCGGGAGACACATGCTTCAAGACATTCGGGAAAATGCCCAGGGCACGATCGCCAAGATCATCATCGGCCTGCTCATCGTGTCGCTTTCTATCTGGGGAATGGACGCCATTGTTGGCGGTTTCTCCGGTGAGCCGGAAGTGGCCACGGTAAACGGAGAGGACATTACCGAGCGGGAATTCCTCCGGCTGGTCCAGATGGAGAGCCAGCGCAGGCTGTCCAGCATGGAAACCCCGGACCCGTCGATGCTTAACGAGGACCAGATTCGTGCGGACGTTCTGGATTCCCTGATTCAGCAACAGGTGCTGATCCAGGATGCCAACGCCCAGGGCCTTGAGCTCAACGACGCGGATATCGATTCTCTGATTACCCAGATGCCCCAGTTCCAGGTAGACGGTCAGTTCAATCGGGACCGGTTTGTGGCTACCGTCCGCAACATGGGCATGGGCGTGGGTGAGTTCCGTGAAGCCATGCGCAAGCAGTATGTGGTCAATCAGATACGGGCCGGCATCGCCCAGAGCGGTGTGGTTGCCGATCAGAACGCCCGGCAGTTGCTGCAGATCCAGAACCAGACCCGTACCTTCCGGGTGCTGAGCATTCCGGCGGCCGAGGTTGCCGACAGTGTTGAGGTATCAGCCAACGAAGTCGAAACCTTCTACCAGGAGAACTCCGGGCTGTTCCAGCAACCGGAGCGGGTCGATGCGGCGTACATTACGCTGTCACTTGGTGCCCTGGCAGAAACTATCGACATCACCGACGAGGAAGTCCGGGCCTACTACGAGGAACGGGCGGCGGACCTCGCCAGTGAAGAGCGACGCGCATCCCACATCCTCATAGAAGAAGGCAGTGACGCGGACGAGACCATGGCGACCATTCAGGAACGCCTCGAAGCTGGAGAGTCCTTCGAAGATCTGGCCCGTGAATACTCCATTGATACTGTATCCGCAGAAGAGGGTGGCGATCTTGGCTATGCCGGTCGCGGCATCTACGATGAGGCCTTTGAGGAGGCCCTGTTCGCCCTCGAAGAGGGTGAAATCTCCGAGCCGGTGCGCAGCTCGTTCGGTGTCCATCTGATTCGTCTGGAGGACATCCGGCAGTCAGAAGTGCCGTCACTGGCGGAAATGGAAGACCAGCTGCGTCGCGAGCTGGCCCGTGACCGGGCTCGGGAGAAGTTTGCCGAGATTCGCTCACAGCTCGCCGACTCGGCGTATGCCGCCGATGATCTGACGGGGCCTGCTGAAGAGCTGGGCCTTGAGGTACGCGAGGCAACCGGTATTACCCGCGACGGAGGCCAGGCGCCCTTTGATCATGCCGGTCTGGTGCGCCAGTTGTTCTCTGAAGACGTACTGGAGGCCGGCTACAACACCGAGCTGATTGACGTGGGCGACAATGTGTCGGTGGTGGCGCGGGTGCGTGAGTACCATCCGGCCGAGCAATTGCCCCTGGACGAGGTACGCGAAGATATCCGGGGTACACTGATGGCCCGTAAGACCCGGGAGGCTTTGGCCGAGCGGGCGGATGCCCTGATCGCCGATCTCGAGGCCGACGGAAAGCTTGAAGGCGAGGGCGAGTGGACCCGCTACGAATCGTTGTCTCGCAATGCGTCGGACGTAGCTCCGGCCGTTATGCAGCAGGTGTTCTCGATGGCGCGCCCGAACGAGGGCCAGACCGCTTACGCCAAGGCCGTTTCTGACACTACGGCGTCGGTCATTGCGCTTGAGCAGGTTACCGATGGCGAGGTTGCCGAGGACAGCACCGAGCTGGAGCAACTGCAGCAGTTCCTGGCGTCTCTCGAAGGTCAGCGTGAATACGCGGCTTACCAGCAGTATCTCAGGAACCGCGCGGAGATCGAGCGGCCCTGAGCGAATTGAAAGGCTGAGAAAAGTCTTTCGAGGAGAGCCCGGTGCGATTGCCCGGGCTTTTTGTTATTCGGCCTTCTGGATATACACCTGGGGTACTTCACCTCGGGTGTCAAAGTAGAATCCGTACACCGCCGTTTCCGGTGGCGTGAATCGGAAGTTCTCGAACACCGCCGAACAGTTGGCGTTCACCGGTTGGTTCAGTTCCACCACCTCGTCCTCCTTTTCGGAAAGGTAGCCGCAATTGGTGCCACTGCTCCAGTTGGCGTCCCCAAACTTGAATTCGTAGGGCTGGCCGTCGGCTTTCAGCTCCACCTGCGTCCGGTACAGGCCGGCTTCCACCTTCTTGACCTTGTATTCTGGCAGGGCATCCCACCAGGCAAACTGGCCTCTGAGGTAGAGAGAGTCACTGTAGTCCCTGCCGCCGCCCGTTGAAGCGCAGCCAGAGATGGCGAGCACAGAGGCAAGGGCCAGGGTGGTGAGTTTCTTGTTCATGGTGTTCTCCTTGATTGTTGTTAGAGCCATCGGCATGGCCGATGGCGGGGTGTTACTGAATGAATGGCCAGATCACCGGGCAAAGACCGCGACAGACAGCGCAGGCACCGTGAAGTCGCCTCCCGAAACGTTTGCGGTGGTGCCCGGAGAAGTGTCGGCGGCGACGAGAAACGGGCCGGCCAGTGAGGTGCCCAGTGTCTGTTCGGTGTTGCTGGCATTGATCACGACAACGAGTTCATCGTTGGCGGCATCCAGCTCTGCCAGGTTGCCGCTGCCATCATCGAGCAGGCTGAATGCGATCAGGCCGGGAATCTGGTCTGAGCCGGTGTTGAGGAAGCTGAGGCGGTCCTGGACGTCCTTTGCCGTTTGCAGTCGGAACAGGGGGCTGCTGCGGCGAAGCGCCAGGAGCTCCTTGATCTGGGCATCGGTGTAGGCAATGGCGGCCGGTGTCGGATTGGCGTTGGCTCCGGCCGACTGGATGACTTCAGTGATCAGGTCCCAGTTGGCGCCATCCTTGTCCTGGCGGGGCAGGCCGCGGTTCCAGGCTGATGTCTGGTAGCTGAAATCCACTTCGTTGTACCAGTCCCCGGAATCGTAACTGTCGCGTTCCATGGACTTCGAACGCAGCAGCTCCGAGCCCATGTGCAGGAACGGAATGCCTTGGCTCAGGATGGGCACCGCCAGGCTGACCACCTGCATCTGCGCTCGCTGCTGGGTGGTTGCCGCATAGTCGGTCTTGTACTGGTTGTTGTCCCACAGGGTCTGGTTGTCGTGCTTGGACACGTAGTTGATGATTTCCTGGGGATCGGCGGTGTAGCCGGCGCTTTGCCCGTTGTAGTCGATCTCAGCACCCGTGGTGAGCTGGTCGTTGACCGCAACAAAGCTGTAGTCCTTCAGGCTTCCGGCAATGCCTACGCGGATCCAGTCGCTCACCTGCAGTAGACGGGCTTTTTCCCCGGCGCTGCCGCTGTTGCGATCATTGGGAAAGGTGAACAAGCCGTTGCCGAAGCCCTGGTTGGCACGGATGGCATCGCCTCCGTCGAAGGGCCCGCCGCCGCGTACAGCGTCCCGCAGCCGATCATTGAACGAGCCAATTCCGGTGCCGGCCATATTGGGCTGGATGGCGTTTACACCCCGGGCGTTGTTAGCCACCTCGCCGAAGTTCCAGGCCTCGCCGTAGAAGTAGGTGTCCGGATCGACCGCCTGCACTGCCGTCAGTGCCTTGTCCATGTTGGCCAGCATGTGATGACCCATGAGGTCGAAACGGAAACCGGAAATCTTGTACTGGTCGGCCCAGGTCACCAGCGAGTCCACCATCAGCTTCTCCATCATGGCGTGTTCGCTGGCGGTGTTCTCGCAGCAGGTGGACTGCTCCACCGCGCCGGTTTCCGGATTCTGTCGGTGGTAGTAGCCCGGCACCAGCTTGTCGAGTACCGAATTGGCGGCGAGGCCAGAGGCATTGGTGTGGTTGTACACCACGTCCATGACCACGTTCAGGCCCAGGTTGATGGCTGCCTGCACCATCTCCCGGAACTCCAGAATCCGTTGCGTGCCATTGGCATCAGAGGCATAGCTGCCTTCCGGGACGGTGTAGTGAACCGGGTCATAGCCCCAGTTAAAGCTGTCCAGGCTCCGGAAGGTGCTATAGAGGGCCTGGGCATCGCCGGTGAGCGGATCGAAGCTTGCCAGAACGTCGCGTATGGGTTGTCCACTGTTGCAGTACGAGGCGTAGGTGTCGGCGGCCTCGGACGAGAGGTCACACAGGCGACTGAACGGATCGTCGATATCGACGACTTCCGACGGGTCCTCATTGACGGTGGCCATGTCGAACGCCGGCAGCAGGTGCAGGTGAGTGATTCCGGCATCCGACAGGGACTTCAGGTGTGCCACGCCATCCACACTGCCGTCGGACGGTGCCGCGAAGGCGCGGTACTTGCCACGTACGGCAGGATCCTGGGTTTCATCGGTGGCGCTGAAGTCACGGATATGGGCTTCATAGACAACCACGTCCTCTGGCGCCGCTACCGCAGGCGGTTCAACCGAATCCCAGCCCGCTGGCTTGTAGGCCGAGTCCAGGTCGACCACCTGGGCATACTGACCATTGGTAGAGAGGCTCAGGGCATATGGGTCCGATACCATGGTGGTCTTGATGGCGTCCGTCCGCGGGTGATAGACGGTGACTTCGTACTGGTAGAACTGCTCGTTCAGTTCGGCCAGGCTGCCGGTGTAGCGCCAGACCCCATCGGACTCCGACATGGCGACCGGATAACCGGGCACCAGGGCGCCGGTGGCGTCGAAGGCGTGAAGTCTGACGTTCTGGGCCGTGGGCGCCCAGACGGCAAAACCGACGTCACTGCCGTTGATCACAGCACCCAGTTCGCCTGCATAGGCGTAAAGGTCATCCAGCACGCCGGGAATCTGCACCCGGGTCGCCATCACAAGCTCGTCGCTGCCGTTATACCCGGCCACCACGAGTTGCCCTTTCAGTGCGGATCGGATGTCGCCGCTGGTCGCCTGAACTTCGAAGGCGGGCCAATTGCTCAGGTGGGGAAACTGCGTCGCCAGTGACGGCGCCAGGGTGGTGGCGGACAGGGCGATTGACTCTCCACCTGCCATCGTTTCCTCCGGTGTCACCCGGATGTCAGCCCCGGCGTCGTGGCGAAGTTCGAGGCGGGCGAGACTGCCGGCATCCTTGACCACCAGCGTGGTTTCGTCCAGCCAGTGGGCCGATGCGCCGGCGATGGTCACGGCTTCGGCCTCGAGCGGGGTCTGGGACAGTTGCTGGCTGCCACTGAGGGTGAAGATGCGATTGCCAAGGGCGCCAAAGTGCCAGCGATGGTCCTGGCCCCCAAGATCTTTCTCATCACCCTTGTGCATGATGAAGTTCAGGCATTCGCCTGACTCACGCATGGGAATGAAGTAATAGGCACCGTAGGTATCGTTAATCCCATCGGGCAGTCTAGGGGTATTCCACTCGGTGGCCACGCCCTCAGCCAGACCATCGCAGCCATCGGCGGGATTGTTCCACAGGTGCAGGCCCCAGCCGCTGTAGTTCTCATCGGTGCGTCTGTAGTAGAGCAGGGCTTCGTTCTCGCCGGGTTCGAGCAGCGGGTCGGTCTGGCCGCCTCCGCCGGTTACCGGGTCATCGCTTCCGGAGTTACAGCCAGTCAGTGCCAGCGACAACGCCAGCATCAGGCTGCCTGCAACCAATCGTTGCTCAGGCATGGGAAATCCTCTTTTCCATTGTTTTTGTTGGCTTTGAGCCCTTTCCGGGCTACTTCATGGTTGCGCGATCCGGTGGCCGGAACATCCTTCAGCGAGGAATTTTTCGGGGCGTAGGCGCAATGGGCCGAGGGGTAGTAGGAATGGCGCAGAAGCGGATAAAAAAGGGGCCGGCAGATGCCGGCCCAGGAGGTCCAACGAGAGTGTGGTATTTAAAGCCTTACCACCAGGCTTCGATCTGGGCACCGATCTGGATGTCGCCATCAATGCCTTCACCGCCGCGAGCAGACTCAGCTTCATCACCGAAGAACGTGGCGGCATAGGCGCGAATAACCGGGCGGGCCCAGTAGCCAGGGCCGGCCTGCCATTGCTGGGCGATGGCAAACTTGCCGAGGTCCTGGGATTCAGTGAACCAGGGACGGTCGGTATCGCTGTAGCCGACTTCGATGGCCGTGCTCATCACCGGCGACCAGTTATAGATTGGTCGGGCAACAATGCTCAGGCGTTCGCCGTCTTTGGCGGACGGATCGTGGGATTCGGCCTGTTCGTAGACCACAGAGTGGCCAAGATCCCAGCCTTTACCCAGTTTGATGACACCGTGGTTCAGCACGCGCCAGCTGGATTCGAAATAACCGGCCACATTACCGTTGTCGACGCGGCCGCCACTGGCATTCTCCGCCAGGGCGAAGCCCATGGAATCAGCACCGTACTGGATAGCGAACTTGTTAAAGCCACCCATGACGCCTGAGGAAAGCTCGGCGGTGAAGAAATAGCCGTTCTCGTCCTCAATGCCTGCTGCTTCCTGGGCGTCGGTCAGATCCGCCATGGCGTAGATGCCGATCAGCTCAAGGTTGTTGCCGCCTGCCAGGGGGAAGGAGTAGCGGACATCGACCTTGTTGTTCTGCACAAAGTCTTCGCCGTCACTGGTGTCTGAGTTGGTGTAGGCCAGAGACAGCTGACCGGAGCCGGCCGTGATGTTCTCGATACCTGCGCCGTAGCCGGCGTTGCTAACATAAAAGAGGTCGAGCTGGTGAATGTCTTTCCGCTTATAGAACCGCTTGCCCGCCCAGAGCGTGGCACCCGGCAGTGATTCAATCACGTTGTTGGCGGAGACATACAGCTGGCGCAACGCGATGTCGCCACCGCCGTAGGGGTCAGAGCCGTTAGCGGTGGTTTCCTGGTTGGTGAAATCCACGTTGTTGATATTGTTGAAGCCGTTCAGGGCCTGGTAGTCGTTGCCCTGGCGATTGGCACTGTAGGCAAGCATGGAATCGAAGCGGAAGGTCTTGCCGTCCTGGCTGAACAGTTCATCACCCAGGGCAAGTTCGGCGTAGGTGTCGCACTCATCGGCCAGCCGTCCCACATAGTGGCCAGTGGCGCCGCTGCCGAAACAGGTCTGCTCACCACCGCTGCCAATGTTGGTGGATACGCCGGCTCGTGCGTAACCGTGAAAGTCCACGGCCAGGGTCGGGGTTGCCAGCACGGCGGCCGTGACGGCTGCGGCCAGTGGAAGCTTGTTCAGGGTAAAGCGCTTATTGTTTTGCATCATCTGTGTCCTGTGCTTCTTGTGATTTTTAATGCCAGGGAAGCGGAATCTCCGATCACTGAACGGGGTTCAGCGACTGCCGGATCAGGCTTCCGGTTCCCGCGATAGCAGCTTCTGCCAATCAGACATTGGGAAACCGGATTTCATAGTGTTGTAACGTAAGGGTTAGTACATCCTCCGCCCTGAAAAAATTGGGGGGTGAGTTTTCAGGGGGAGGAGGGGCGTAGGAGGATGAGCCCTCGGGGTGGTGGCTTTGCTAGGGTATGCCCGACGGTTCAGTTGTTGGGGAACCGGGTCGGCTTGAGGCTTTCCTTGATCTTTTTCAGGTGCCCCAGAAAATCCGCACCCCGCTTGAGGGTAACCCCGGTGGCGAGAATGTCGATGACGGTCAGATGAATGATCCGCGACGACATGGGCATGTAGACCTCGGTGTCCTCCGGAGCGGTAACGCCGAGCACGACGGTACAGATCTCCGCCAGGGGCGAGTCCGGGTTGGTGATGCCAATCACAGTAGCGCCGTTGGCGCGGGCAAGCTGGGCAATGTCCACGGTTTCGCGGGTGCGCCCGGTGTAGGAGATCAGGACAATCACGTCGCCTACATTGGAGCCGGCCGCCACCATGCGCTGCATCAGCGCGTCGTCGTAGGACATGACCGGGATGTTGAAACGGAAAAACTTGTGCTGGGCATCCAGGGCCACGGAGGCCGAGCCGCCCATGCCAAAGAAATTGATCTGCTTGGCCTGGATCAGGTAGTCAATCGCGGTCGCCAGGGCCTTGGGGTCCAGGGCCTGGCGCGCCTTGTCCAGGCTGGCTATGGTGCTGAGCATGATCTTGTCGGCGAATTCGGCAACGGTGTCATCCGGTTCCACGTTCTGGCCGATGTAGGGTGTGCCCGTGGCAATGCTCTGGGCCAGGCGAATCTTGAAGTCCGGGAAACCGGTGGCCGAGAAACCCCGGCAAAATCGGTTGACGGTGGGTTCGCTGACGTCCGCGGCCCGGGCCAGGGCGGCTATGCTGTACCGAGTAGCCGCGGTTGGGTCCCGGAGAATCGCCTCGGCCACTTTCCGCTCGGATTTGTTGAGGCTGTCCAGTCGGGACTGAATGTCCTCGAGCAGGTTGTCGTCACGGTGCGCCTGGTTCGCGGCCATTAATGCTACTCCCTGAATCATGGGCGGTCTTTGTTGTAAAAACGCGCTGATTATACCGCTTTTTTACCGGTTTTGGGGTAGTAAAAATATCATTAATGAGAGTTTTTTCTTGGAATATTGATTTTTGAATGTCATTATTTGTTTAAAATTACTACATCAGTCCGGCCCTCGTGCGATTCGAGGGCTTGCCCACCAGAGAGAAGGAACCAATGGTCAACAAGATCAATACCCGTTGTGACCTGATGCTTTTCGGCGCCCTGGGCGATCTGGCCCAGCGTAAACTGTTTCCGGCCCTATATCAGCTTGAGCGTGCCAACCTGCTGGCGGATGGCAGTCGCGTACTGGCCATCGCCCGCACCGAAAATGATACCGCCGGTGTTCGCAAGCAGCTCCTCGAGAAGCTGAAACAGTATGTGAAGCCCGAGGAATTCGATCAGAAGGTGGCAGACGCCTTCCTGTCCAGGGTCGACTACCAGGTTCTCGACTTTAATGATCCGGACAAATTCGGTGTGCTCAACGAGTGGCGGGACGATGCCAACAACGAGCTGATCGTTTACATGGCCACCCCGCCGTCCATGTACGGTGTGATCGCCCGTAACCTCCGGGCCGCCAGTTGCTGTACCGAGCAGACCCGGGTGGTTGTGGAGAAGCCCATCGGCCACGATCTCGAGTCCTCGAAGGTGATCAATGATGAGCTGGGCGAGGTTTACAACGAAAACCAGCTGTTCCGGATTGACCATTACCTCGGTAAGGAAACTGTCCAGAACCTGATTGCACTGCGCTTTGCCAATAACCTGTTTGCCTCCCAGTGGGACCAGAACCATATCTCCCACGTGGAGATTACGGTGGCGGAGAGCGTGGGTATCGAGGGCCGTTGGGGCTACTTCGACAAGGCCGGTCAGATTCGGGACATGATCCAGAACCACCTGCTACAGCTGCTGTGCCTGATTGCCATGGACCCGCCTTCGGACCTGTCTGCCGACAGCATCCGGGATGAAAAGGTCAAGGTGCTCAAGGCGCTCAAGCGGATCACGCCGGACATGATGGACAGCTACGTGGTGCGCGGCCAATACACCGCTGGCACCAGCAACGGCAAGCCGGTCCCCGGTTACCTGGAAGAAGAGGGCGCCAACAAGGGCAGTGCCACCGAAACCTTCGTGGCCCTCAAGGCGGAAATCGACAACTGGCGCTGGTCCGGGGTTCCGTTCTACATCCGTACCGGCAAGCGACTGCCCGAGAAGCTGTCGCAGATCATCATTCACTTCAAGCCGGCGCCCCACTACATCTTTGATCCGGACCAGAAGCATCTGGCCAATAACAAGCTGATCATCCGCCTGCAGCCGGATGAAGGCATGGCCCTGAAAATCCTGACCAAGGACCAGGGCCTGGACAAGGGCATGCGCCTGCGGCAGGGCCCGCTGGAGCTGACGTTTTCCGAGACGTTTGCCACCGACCGCATACCCGACGCGTACGAGCGTCTGCTGTGGGAGGTAATGAAAGGCAACCAGTACCTGTTTGTGCGCCGGGATGAGGTGGAATATGCCTGGCGCTGGGTCGACCAGGTCATCCAGAACTGGAAAGACGGCGGCGAGCCCCCCAAGCGCTACGCCGCCGGCACCTGGGGCCCTGTTGCCTCCATCGCCATGATTACCCGGGATGGAAGGAGCTGGTATGAAGATGTCTGACCTGCGATTGCCTGACGGCGTTGCCGACCGCTCCGGCGAGACCGCCAATGACGTCGCCCTGGCGCTGGCAGACTCGGTCGCCGGTTTCCTCGATGCCCGTCTGAAGGAAGCGCCGAGGGCGAGCCTGGTGGTTTCGGGGGGCTCTACACCCCTGCCGTTCTTTCAGGCGCTCTCCGGCAAGGCACTGGATTGGAGCCGGGTGGACGTGCTGCTGGCGGACGAACGCTGGGTTGATGAAGCCAGCGATGCCAGCAACACCCGCCTCGTGCGGGAACACCTGTTGCAGAACAATGCGGCGGCAGCTCGATTTCTGTCGCTCAAGCAGCCGGGGGCGACACCGGCCGAGGGTCTTGACCGGGTGAGGGCGGAGCTGGCTGAGCTCGGGCTGCCGATTGATGCTCTGATTCTCGGTATGGGTAATGATGGCCACACAGCCTCACTGTTCCCGGATGCGCCTGAGCTTGAGGCGGTCATGAACCCCCAATGCCAGGACATCGTGGCTGCAACAACTCCGGCATCCCAGCCGCAGAAGCGCATCACCCTGACCTGGCCACCGCTGCGCAATGCCCGCTTCACTGCCCTGCACCTGAAGGGCGAGGACAAGCTGCAGACCCTCGAAAAAGCACTCTCCGCGCCTGATCGTGTTCTGGAAATGCCCATCCGCGCGTTTCTGAAACCCGGCCTGCAGGTGTTCTGGAGCCCCTGAGTACCCCCGACTTTTGCTACGGAGAAAACCATGAATCAGTTATCCGACTTTCATCGCGAGCGCGTCAGGGCAGTACTGAATGCTTCCCCCCTGGTGCCCGTCATCGCTATTCACGATCTTGAAGACGCCGTGCCCCTGTGTCGCGCCCTGGTGGATGGCGGCATCAACGTTCTGGAAATCACCCTGCGCACCGAACACGGCGTAAAGGCCATCGAAAAGGTTCGCGAAGCCATCCCCGAAGCCTGGGTAGGTGCCGGGACGGTTACCAGCATTGCCCAGTACCGCCAGGTGGAAGCCGCCGGCGCCCAGTTCGTGATCACCCCGGGCGTCACCGAGCCCATCCTCCAGTTTGGCGTGACCTCTGAGGCCCCGCTGCTGCCAGGCATCGCCACCATTTCCGAGATGATGGTGGGCTACAACCTGGGCTACCGCGAGTTCAAGTTCTTCCCGGCCGAAGTCGCCGGCGGCATCCCGGCCCTCAAGGCCTTCGGCGGCCCATTCCCGGACGTCACCTTCTGCCCAACCGGCGGCATCCGCCGCAACACCGCCGCAGACTACCTGGCCCTTAGCAACGTCCAGGCTGTCGGCGGTAGCTGGCTGACGCCACCTGAGGTGGTAGCCGCCAAAGATTGGGCCCAGATTACCGAGATCGCCCGCGGCAGTCTTGCTGACCTCTGACTTCGGTTGATTGTCCGTGTAGCCTGATTTCTGGGAGTTTTCGCCCTTTGGGGCACGGCTTCCGGGAAACGCTACGAGCACCCCTGCGGGGTCCAGCCAGCAATCACAGATTGCTGTCGTTCGCCTGTCGCATGAAGCTTCGCTTCATAAGCGCTCGGTCTCACCCATGTGCGCTTGGCGCTGGCCATCCCTGGCCAGCGACATTCCCGGAAGCCGCGCCCCAAAGGGCTTGTTAAATCTCACGATATCGCCAGTTCGCGTTGAGATGTCGTCACGCTGTCGTTTGGTTAGACCTGAAGCCCTTAATCATGAACTGACGGCCCTTTTTCCAGGCCTGAATGTGTTGTTTAAGTGTTTGGGGTAACGAATCCGGTTGCTCCATTCCATCTCTGGCATTCGAAAAGCTGTCACATCGGAATAACTGAAAGATCTTGAAGGAGGGAGTGGGGTTCCCCTTTCCAAAAATGTCTGTGGCCAAGGATGGCCACAGCCAAGCGCACATGGATGTGCTCGTAGCGGTTTTTGGAAAGGGGAACCCCACTGCCGCCCGGCACAGACCTTCAGGCTACAAGGTCGAACACCAGACGACTGCGGGCTTTAATACCAAAAGAAAGAATCAGCGAATATCCGACCCAACTCGAACAATCTTCATGGTATTGGTCCCACCCTGCGCATTCACATAATCGCCCTTGGTGATCACCACCAGATCGCCATCCTTCACCGCACCACGGCTCACCAACTCCGAGACCGCCAGTGAATTGGTCCGCTCATTGGGAATTTTCGCGGAATCGAACGGCACCGTCTGCACACCACGGAACAGGGCAACCCGATGCTGAGTGGTGTGGTGCCGGGAGAAGGCGAAGATCGGCAGGCTGGACTTGATGCGGGACATCAACCGGGGCGTGGCGCCGGTTTCGGTCATGCAGATGATCGCTGACACACCTTCCAGGTGGTTGGCCGCGTACATGGCCGACAGGGCAATCGCCTCGTCGACGGCTTCCATGCTCTCGTGAATGCGGTGCTTGGATTGGTGCATGGAGGGGTGCTTTTCCGCGCCCAGGCAGATGCGCACCATAGCCTCCACCGCCTCTTTCGGGTAATCGCCCACGGCGGTTTCGGCCGAGAGCATCACTGCGTCGGTGTAGTCCATCACCGCGTTGGCCACGTCCGACACCTCGGCACGGGTGGGCATGGGGCTGGTGATCATGGATTCCATCATCTGGGTGGCCGTGATCACCGCCCGATTGAGTACCCGGGCCCGGGAGATGATGTGCTTCTGCACGCCCACCAGCTCGGCGTCGCCGATTTCCACCGCCAGGTCACCGCGAGCCACCATGACCGCGTCGGAGGCTTCGATCACGGCATCGAGAGCTTCCACGTCGTGAGCCAGTTCGGCCCGCTCGATCTTGGCCACCAGGCCGGCGTTGGAGCCGGCATCCCTCAACAGGCGTCGGGCGATGTGCATGTCCTCGGCGGTGCGAACGAAAGACACGGCCACGTAGTCCGCGCCCAGTTTGGCGGCGGTCACGATGTCCTGTTTGTCCTTTTCAGTCAGCGCCTCGGCGGAAAGACCGCCCCCGCGCTTGTTCAGGCCCTTGTTGTTGGACAGGGGGCCGCCGATCAGCACGGTGGAGGTGATGCTGTGGTCGTCTACCGACTGCACTTCCATTTCAATGCGGCCGTCGTCCAGTACCAGAATGTCGCCGGGTTTGACGTCGTCAATCAACTGCTCGTAGTCGATGCCGACACGCTCTTGGGTGCCGGCTTCCTTGTCCATCGCGGCATCCAGCACGAAGGTCTGGCCGGCATTGAGGGTGACCTTGTTGTCGGCGAAGCGGGCGATCCGCAGCTTCGGGCCCTGAAGGTCGGCCAGCAGGGCAACAAAGCGGCCCTGGGCGGCTGCAGCCTCCCGTACCCGTTGGGCGCGGCCAATGTGCTCCTCCGCGCTGCCGTGGGAAAAATTCAGCCGGGTAACATCAACGCCCGCGCCGATGATGGCGGCCAGGGACTCTGGCGAGTCGGTAGCGGGGCCGAGGGTGGCGACAATTTTGGTACGCCTGAGCATGGTTGTTGTCCTTTGGTTCTTCAAAATGATCACTGACCGGCCTGGATCAGGGCGATGGCGTTGTCCAGCATGCGGTTCGAGAAGCCCCACTCATTGTCGTACCAGGCCATGACCTTTACGTGACGGCCCAGAACGCGGGTGTGATTGGCATCGAATACGCTTGAAAGCGCGTTGTGGTTGAAATCCACGCTGACCAGCTTTTCGATATTGTAGCCCAGAACCGGGTTGCCTTCGGCCGCCGCTTTCACCGCCTGGTTCACCTCCTCCACGGTGGTGTCGCGCTTGGCAATAAAACCGAAATCCACCAGGGACACATTGATGGTGGGTACCCGGACGGCCAGGCCATCAAGCTTGCCGTTCAGCTCCGGAATCACCTTGCCAATGGCAGCAGCAGCGCCGGTCTTGGTGGGGATCATCGACTGGGTGGCGGAACGGGCGCGATAGAGGTCGGAGTGGTAAACGTCGCTGAGCTTCTGGTCGTTGGTGTAGGAGTGGATGGTGGTCATCAGGCCGCTTTCGATGCCGATCGCGTTATGCAGCGCTTCCACTACCGGTGCCAGGCAGTTGGTGGTACAGGAGGCGTTGGAGATGATCTGATGGTCAGCGGTCAGGGTGTCGTGGTTTACGCCATAAACCACCATGGCATCGGCATCCGGGCTTGGTGCCGAAATGATCACCTTGTGGGCGCCGGCGGTCAGGTGCGCTGCGGCCTTGTCGCGCTTGGTGAACAGGCCGGTGCATTCGAACACCACATCCACCTTGTGGTCTTTCCAGGGCAGTTCCTCGGGATTGCGCAGGGCGGTTATGGCAATGCGGTCACCGTTAACGGTCAGGGATTCGGCGTCGTGGCTGACGTCGGCATCAAATCGGCCGTGAACACTGTCATACTTGAGCAGGTGAGCGTTGGTTTCGGCATCGCCCAGGTCGTTGATGGCCACGACTTGAAGCTGGTTCCGGTAGTTATTTTCATACAACGCCCGGAGCACATTGCGGCCGATACGGCCAAAACCGTTAATTGCGATACGGATAGTCATCGTTCGACTCCTTGTTTGGTTGTTTTTTGTTCGATATGTCTGTGCAATGTAGTAAATATAACAACAAAAAAAGAAGAAATGAACGATCTAACGGTGGAAATACCAAAAAAAGGAGGTAAAATTACGTCTAAAAGCGATCACTCTAATAATGTACGCAATGGAGCCCACCATGCACCCGACCGTTGACAAGGTTACCCAGCGAATTATCGAGCGTAGTCGCTCC
Source organism: Marinobacter sp. E2 (assembly GCF_055755345.1). Classification (NCBI taxonomy): domain Bacteria; kingdom Pseudomonadati; phylum Pseudomonadota; class Gammaproteobacteria; order Pseudomonadales; family Marinobacteraceae; genus Marinobacter; species Marinobacter sp. E2. Next base: position 2,344,415 of record NZ_CM146911.1, on the reverse strand, counting down.
ACCCGGCAGGACTACCTGAACCGGATGAATGCCCTGAAGGCCCAGTCTCCCCATCGCAGCTCGCTGTCCTGCGGCAATCTGGCCCATGGCTTTGCGGCCTGTAACCAGGGCGACAAAGACACCCTGAAGTTTATGAACAAGGCCAATGTGGCCATCGTGACCGCATACAACGATATGCTTTCGGCCCACCAGCCCTATGAAAAGTTCCCGGATCAGATTCGCGAAGCGGCCCGGGGTATGGGGTCGGTGGCGCAGGTGGCGGGCGGTACGCCGGCCATGTGCGACGGTGTCACTCAGGGCCAGCCCGGCATGGAGCTGTCGCTGTTTTCCAGGGACACCATTGCCATGAGCACTGCCGTGGCACTCAGCCACAACATGTTTGATGCCACGCTGCTGCTGGGCATCTGTGACAAGATCGTTCCCGGCCTGCTGATTGGTTCCCTGAGCTTCGGCTACCTGCCTACGATCCTGGTGCCGGCAGGGCCCATGCCATCGGGCCTGCCGAACAAGGAAAAGCAGCGGATTCGCCAGCTGTACGCCGAGGGCAAGGTGGGCAAGGAGGAGCTGCTGGAGGCCGAGAGCAAGTCCTACCACAGCCCGGGCACCTGCACCTTCTATGGCACCGCGAACAGTAACCAGCTGCTCGTGGAGGTGATGGGCCTCCATCTGCCGGGTGCGGCATTTGTGAACCCCGGCACCCCGCTGCGTGACAAGCTGACCCAGGCAGCCACCGAGCAGGCCATCAAGCTCTCCAAGCCCCACGGCGGCGAGCTGGGTCTGGGGGACATGGTGGATGAGAAGAGCATTGTTAACGCCCTGGTGGCGCTGCTGGTGACCGGTGGTTCCACCAACCACACCATTCACTGGATCGCGATCGCCCGGGCGGCCGGCATTATTATCGACTGGAATGACTACGCCGAGCTGTCTTCCGTGGTGCCCTCGATGACCCGCATCTACCCCAACGGTCAGGAAGATGTGAATGCATTCCATGAGGCCGGCGGCACGCCCTTCCTGATCCGGGAACTGCTCAATGGCGGCTTCCTGCACAACGATGTGAATACCGTGGCCGGTTACGGGCTGGAACGCTACACCGAAATGCCGGAGCTGGAGGGCGACCGGCTGGTCTGGAAGCCGGCGCCCGAGAAAAGCCTGCGCCCGGATGTATTGAGTACGGTGGCCGAGCCTTTCGCGCCTGACGGTGGGCTGCGGGTGCTGGACGGCAATCTGGGTCGCGGTGTGATCAAGGTCTCTGCCGTGGCTCCGGAGCATCGCACCGTTGAGGCGCCGGCGGTGGTATTCAACGACCAGAACGAGCTCAAGGCGGCCTTTGAATCCGGGGATCTGGACCGGGACTGTATCGTGATCGTGCGCTTCCAGGGGCCCAAGAGCAATGGCATGCCCGAGCTGCACAAGCTCACGCCTTATCTTGGTGTGCTGCAGGATCGCGGCTTCAAGGTGGGGCTGGTAACCGACGGTCGAATGTCCGGGGCCTCCGGCAAGGTGCCGGCTGCCATCCACGTCTATCCGGAAGCGCTCGATGGCGGCCCGCTAGCCCGGGTTCGCAACGGTGACCTGGTGCGTCTGGATGCCGGGTCCGGTGAACTATCGGTGCAGGTGGATGAGCAGGAATTTGCCAGCCGCGAGTCGGAAAAAGCCGATCTGAACGGGTATCATCACGGTTACGGTCGGGAGCTGTTCGGCTGGATGCGCCGTGCCGCCAGCAACCCCGAGGAAGGTGCCAGCTTTTTCTGGAATCACGACGCATGACCACAACTCATTACTCGCTGGTGGGCGACATCGGCGGTACCAACGCCCGGCTGGCCCTGGTAGAGCAGGGCAGCGTGCAGCCGCAGGCCATCGAGATTCTGCCCTGTGGCGATTACGACAATCTGGACGACGCTGTTCGGGATTATCTCGCCCGGGTTGGCGTTACCGAGGTGGGTGAGGCCTGCCTGGCGGTGGCCTCGCCGGTCCGTGGTACCCAGGTGCGCATGACCAACAACCACTGGCGATTTGATACCGAAGAGGTGCGCGCACAGTTCGGCTGGTCTGCGTTCAAGGTGATCAACGATTTCACCGCCATGGCCCTGGGTGTTCCCCACGTGGCAGAGGACCGCCTGGTCCATGTGTGTGGTGGCCCGGGCGACGGACACCGGCCCAGGCTGGTGATTGGTCCCGGCACGGGCCTCGGCGTCTCAGGGTTGGTACCGATCAAGAACGGCTGGGTGCCCCTGATGACCGAAGGCGGTCATGTGGATTTTGCACCCACCGACGACACCGAAATGGCGGTGCTGAGAATTCTCAAGGCCAGGTTCGGACGGGTGTCGGTGGAGCGGATCCTGTGCGGCCAGGGTCTGTTGAACCTCTATCAGGCCCACGCGGAGATCCAGGGTGTGGCAGCGCCTCTGGATGCACCGGAAAAGATCACCGCCGCGGCGGTAGAGAATACTGACGCGTTGGCTCGCCACACGCTTCGTCATTTCTGCGAGCTGCTCGGCCGGGTGGCCGGAAATGGCGTTCTGACCCTGGGTAGCACTGGCGGTGTTTACCTGTGCGGGGGCATTCTGCCCAGATTCCTGGATTTCTTCCTGGAGAGTCCGTTCCAGAGCGGGTTCGAGGACAAGGGCCGAATGCGCCCGTTGCTGGAATTCACGCCCGTTTATGTGGTCACTGAGCCGTACACGGGCCTGCTCGGGGCTGCCGAGGCGCTGGCCAACCCCGAAGTGTGAGTGCCTGTTACAGGTAGTGCACCAGTTGGCGTTGATCAAACCGGTACTGGCGGTTGTACACGCCATTTTCGGCACGACGACCGGCGGCGACCACCATGGTAACCAGGTTCTTGGCGGGCAATTTGAGCAGTTTGCGCACCCGGCATTCGTCGAATCCCTCCATCGGGCAGGAATCGAAGCCGTGAGCCCGCAACGCCAGCATGAGATTCTGGGCCGCCAGGGCGGTTGACTTGGTGGCCCAGATTTTCATCTCGCAGGGTGAGTAGGGGCCCCGCGGCACCGGCCGAGTGAGTCCAACAGCCAGGCCCGCCGCCTTCTTGGCCAGACCCAGTACGCCCAGAGGGCCCTGGTTGTAATGAATCGGGGCGACCTTGCGGTAATACTTCTCGACGATAGGTGGCATGGTCTCTTCAGGCCAGTCCTCGAGAGCCTGGCGGGCGTGGTCGCGCCAGGAATCGGGCCGTGCCACTACCACAATCAGCACCGGGGCGGATTTTGCGGCGTTCTGGCCCAGACAGGCGTGGGCCACCTTGGCCTTCAACTCCGGTGTTTGCACCACGTAAAACGCCCAGGGCTGGAGGTTGCTGGAGTTGGGCGCCAATGTCGCAAGCTCCAGGCAGTCCTCTAGCACCTGCCCGGGAATGGGCTCATCGGTAAACCGGCGGATGGATCGGCGCGAACGGACGACTTTGCGGAATTCTTCAACGTCGATCTCCGGAAGGCTGGTCGGGCCGGCTTTTGCGTTCATGGTGCGTCCTCGGGTACTTGTTACGAGTGAGAAGTGCTCCTATCGTTACGGGATTCGCGAGATGATGCAATCGCCGGGGAAGCCAATAACCGATGACTGACGAGCTTGCACACCTTAGTTTTGATCAACTGGTCCGCCGGGTGCGGGCCTGTACGATCTGCGCGGACTATCTGCCCCTGGGCCCGAGGCCGGTCATCCAGATGGCCGAAAGCGCCCGTATTCTGGTGGTAGGGCAGGCCCCAGGCCGACGCGTACATGAGACCGGGCTGCCGTTCAACGACCCCAGCGGCGACCGGCTCCGGCAATGGATGGGCGTTACCCGGGACACCTTTTACGACGAACAGAAAATGGCCATCCTGCCCATGGGCTTCTGTTATCCGGGCACCGGCAAGTCCGGCGATCTGCCTCCCAGGCCCGAGTGTGCCCCGGCCTGGCGACAGGTGCTGCTGGATCGCTTGCCCCATATTGAGCTGACCCTGGTCATCGGCCAGTACGCCCACGCCTGGCACCTGCCCGGACCGCGGCGATCGGTCACAGAGTCGGTTCGGCAGTGGCGGGAGCATTGGCCCGCCGTGCTGCCCATGCCGCACCCAAGCCCCCGAAACAATCTGTGGTTGCGACGTAATCCCTGGTTTGAGGCCGACGTAATCCCCGCACTGCAGAAGCGGGTGGCGCGATTACTGGGACCCGGTGAAGACGATTAACCGCCTGCCACTTCCCACTGCCTCAGCAGGTCCTCGTAGCGAATGGTGACGCCTTTTGGCTTTTCGTTGGCAAGCCTTGGTTTAGGGGCGCCAGGTTGAGCCAGCCACCACTCGGCTCCCCGAACGTCGGCGCCTTCCGCCATCTTCGGCCCACAGTCACCGGCCAGAAAGTTGCGCTCGATGACCGAGAGTGTACGGTCCTGGGCGGCAGCCAGGTTGTCTAGCGCCTGCTGAGGGCTCACCCTGCCGGTTACTGCGTCTGCGATGTTGGGCCACCAGAGCTTGGCGAGGCGCGGGTAGTCCGGCACATTAACCCCGGTTGGAGACCAGGCAAGCCGCGCCGGGCTGCGGTAAAACTCTACCAGCCCGCCCAGGGCCGGCGCCTTCTGCTGCATTTGTGGAGACTCCAGGTCAGACAGACGGATCGGAGTCAGTCCGTAAAGCGTTTTCTGCAGCGAGACCGTTCTTGAAACTGTGAACTGGGCATACAACCAGGCCGCTTTCTGGCGCTCTGCGCCCATGGCGCGGGGTATGGTCCAGGCGCCAACGTCCTGGTAGCCCAGCTTCATGCCGTCCTCCCAGTAGGCACCGCGCGGAGAGGGTGCCATACGCCATTTCGGCGTGCCATCCTCGTTAACGACTGGCAGTCCCTCACGGGTCATATCGGAGGTAAACGCCGTGTACCAGAAGATCTGTTGTGCAACCTGGCCCTGTGCCGGAACGGGGCCGGCCTCGGAGAAAGTCATGTCACGGGCTTCAGGCGGGGCAAAGCGATCAAGCCAGTCAATGTATTTCTCGAGGGCATAGACCGCAGCCGGACTATTGGTGGCGCCACCACGACTGACCGATGATCCGACCGGATGGCACCCTTCCATGCGAATGCCCCATTCGTCCACGGGCAGCCCGTTGGGAATGCCCCTGTCGCCAGCGCCTGCCATGGAGAACCAGGCATCGGTGAAGCGCCAGACTCGGCAGTGTAAACGCCTTGCCCTCGCCCTCCATGTAATCGCTCAGCGCGAGCGCCCAGCCGCTGCGAGCGTGTGTTCCGATCATGTCGGAGTCATTCACGAACGCATCATAGCGACCCTTGGCCGCCATGATGCGCTGCAGGTTGATCTGCCGGATCACTTCACCCTCGGGCTTGCGGTCATGGGTAACGGCAATACCGGTCAGTTGGGAGAAGGCCGGGGCCAGTACCTCGGCTTCGTAATTGTGGGTAGGCAGTTGCTCGGAAAGAACCGATATCTCCCCGTTCTGCAGGCCGCTGGCGGCATGAACAAACCACGCCAGTTCCTCGGCCTGCTCTTCCGGCGACAGGGTGGAGTCAGGGAAGTGGTCCGCAATCAGTGTGCGAATAAGCGATTGTTTTTCCAGTGACAGTCCGTCGAACAGGGGACCGGCCAGAGTGGTGCGACCGAGCAGGAGCGTCAGGATAACCAGAGCGGTGAATGTTTTCATGATCGCCTCTTGTTTTTGTTTGTTTTCGTACAAAAATCGATCATAGAGTTCATAAAAAGGTTCGTCAACGAAAATATTTCATAGTCAATTTGCGGGTGTTAAAAATAATTAAAACAGATAGTTAAGTGTATTTTTGTGGATTTCAGCAATACTGAAATCTAACTAAACGAAAATTTTTTCGATCATAAACTTTTCATTTGAAGTGTTCGGCGCTAGATTTGTTCTGTTTCGAACTGTCTGATCTTCGAACGAAAGCGAATCGCAGTTCGTTAACGGTGCTGACAAGCGGCCTCAGTGTCGGTGGTCAGTGCGACTCAAGCGCTAACAAAAACAGGAAGCTACCATGATCGAAAACAACAAAGTTCCCATGTCGTCCAACTCCCGCTCTTTCCGCAAGGCGCCCCTGGCAGCCTCGCTGCTTCTGGCTGCTGGCGTTGCCACGCCGGCCATGGCCGAGGTTTCCCTCGAATCCGACAATGGTTGGAAGGTAGGTTTCAACGGTCACATTCCGATCTTTGCCGTGTTCGGAAACTATGATGAGCCGACCGACGAAGACTCCTTCACAATCACAACCGGCTTCAACCCGGCGACTCTTCAGACCAACATCTACGCACCGACCCAGAACGGTCTGCAGGTCTCCGGTCACTTCCAGATGAACGCTGACATTGCCCCCGGAGACGCGGAGGCTAATTTCCGCAGCCGGGTGTCCGAAATTGCCGTTGCTGGTGGTTTTGGTACGGTGAACATCGGTAAGGGCTTTGGTATCTATGGCGTGCCTGCCATTGGCGACAATGGCAGCGGACTGGGTGTGGGCCTGATCGGCGGGCCGGATCAGGTTGCCGCGACGGCTGGCCGAATTGGTAACGGTTACTTCTATGCCAACTTCACCCCGCGGGTAATGTACACCTCCAACGACCTGGGTGGCCTTCAGTTCAAGGTGGGTCTGTTCAGCCCCTCCAAGGTGGACGGCGTGGCCGACGCGGAGTACACCATGCCCCGGATCGAAGCCAACGTGGTTTATTCCGGCAGCAACTTCTCTCTATGGTCCAGCGGTTTCACCCAGGACGTGGATTCCAAAACCGGAGCCTTTGATGACTACACCATGTCCGGTGTCGACTTCGGTGGCTCGGTCTCCCTGGGCGATCTGACGGTTCGCGGTAACTACGGCATTACCAAAGGCACCGGCAACTACGTGTTCGCTGCACGCCTGGACCCGAACGAAGAAGAAGCCAGTCAGTGGTACGTCGAAACCACATACAAGCTCAACCGCACCACCCTGGGTGTCAGCTACGGTGAAGGGGAGGACGATTTTGTTGCCGGTGATGGCGACGATACCGATCTGACCATGCTGTTTGCCCGGTATGCGGCAACCGACAACCTGACCCTGATGGCGGAATACACCACCCTTGGTACCGGTAACGGCCAGGGAGAGTACGACGCAATCATCTTCGGTTCGCAGCTGACGTTCTGATTGGTGCGTTCTGGGGCCAGTACCCTGATAACTCGAAGCAAAAAAGGTTGGGGTTAACGCCTCAACCTTTTTTTCAGATTCCGGGGATGTCTGGGAGCCTCTGCCTGCCCGACTTCTCCACAGCCCGGAATCTACGGTTTTGGCACCAAAAAAGCTCCGGGCGGAGATCATCCGGCCGGAGCAAAGATGCCTGAGAGAGCGTCAGGCGCTGTGGTGGAGAGCGGTTCTGTGAGTCTGTGGCGTGACCGTTTTCATCAGGTAACGGTCCAGGGCTTCGACATCGGACTCCGAGGCGTACAGTCCCTGCTTGGTTCGGCGCCAGAGAATATCCTCGGAGGTCATGGCCCATTCGTTGCGGACCAGATAGTCAACTTCCCGTTCATAGAGTGTGCCCGCGAAGTGCCCGCCCAGGTCCTCCATGGCGTGACAATCCCTGAGGATCTCGTAGCTGCTGGTGCCGTAAGTGCGTACGTAGCGTTCGATGACTTTCTTTTCCAGCCAGGGGAAGTCCCGCTTGAGGTTAGCCTCGAGTTCCTCATGGTTGGCGAAATCACCACCCGGCAGCACGCCGGTCTTGGTCCAGCGCCCACCGGCTTCCGGGAAGAACTGGCAAAGCTTGTCGGTGGCGGCCTCGGCCAGTTTTCGATAGGTCGTGATCTTGCCGCCGAATACCGAAATCAGCGGCGCCTTGCCTTTCTCGCTGTTCACCTCGAAGGAGTAGTCCCTCGACGCCTTCTGGGCATTCTCTTCCTCGTCATCCATAAGGGGGCGGACCCCGCTGTAGGACCAGACCACATCCGACGGCGCCAGTTGACGCTTGAAGTGGGAGTTCACGATGTCCAGCAGGTAGTCTGTTTCCTCCGGGGAGATTTTTGCCTTCTTCGGATCACCCTCGTAATCCACGTCTGTGGTGCCCACCAGGGAGAATTCGTCCTCGTAGGGAATCACGAACACAATCCGCTCATCCTCGTTCTGGAGAATGTAGGCCTCATCCCCCTTGTTCAGTCGTGGCACCACAATGTGGCTGCCCTTGACCATGCGGATCATCTTGGGCGCCGGCATGGACAGCGTCTCGCCGAACAGTTTGCTGACCCAGGGGCCCGAGGCATTGACGATTGCCTTGGCCGTAACGGTGGTTTCGCGCTCGCTGGTCATGTCACGCAGGGTGATCTTCCAGTGTGTGTTGCCCTGTTCGGCCTTGACGCACTTGGTGCGGGTGCGGATCTGCGCGCCGAACTGCTGGGCTTTTTTCGCGGTTAACACCACCAGCCGGGCGTCGTCTACCCAGCCATCCGAGTATTCGAAGCCTTTGGTGATATCCGGCTTCAGGGGGTCCGAGCTGTCAAAACGGATCGAACGGGAGCCCGGGAGAATTTCCCGCTTGGCCAGGTGGTCGTAAAGGAACAGGCCGGTGCGGATCATCCAGGCCGGGCGCAGGTGAGGGCGGTGGGGCAGGCGGAAGCGCATAGGCCACATAATGTGTGGTGAGTTCCGCAACAATGATTCCCGCTCGGCCAGAGCTTCCCGCACCAGACGGAATTCGTAGTGCTCCAGATACCGGAGGCCGCCGTGTATCAGCTTGCTGCTGCTCGAAGAGGTCGCCGATGCGAGGTCATTCATTTCGCACAGTAGGACTTTCAGTCCCCGTCCTGCTGCATCCATGGCAATGCCGGTGCCGTTGACCCCACCGCCAACGACAACAACGTCAAACTGGTCGTGCTCCATAGTCATTGTTGGTCATCTCCTGACGCCAATTTGGATAAGACGCACGGTTCTTTCGCGCGCATCTCAAAGTTCTTAACGCGGTCTGCCTATCATTATGCGAAAGGCATGGATCTTCGTAAAGGAAAAATTAGAAAAAAAGCGAAAATATGTTGGCGGTCACATTTTCGAAAAGGGAGGGAATCGAAAAAACGCTGTCAGATCAGACGAGGTGCAGCTGAACGTTGTGTTCGGTGAGGAGCTGACGAATTTCCACTGGCGGCTGCTGGTCGGTAAACACGTGGTCGGCCTGGGTGATGCTGCCCAGCCGGACCATGGCGTTGCGGCCGAACTTGGAGTGGTCCGCCGCGAGCAGCACCTGCTGAGAGTTGGCGATGATGGCCTGGGCTACCCGCACTTCGCGGTAGTCGAAATCCAGCAGCGAGCCGTCGTTGTGGATGCCGCTGATGCCAATGATGCCGAAGTCCATTTTGAACTGGTTGATGAAATCACGGGTAGCTTCGCCAACGATACCGCCGTCCCGGTTGCGCACCTCCCCGCCGGCGATGATGACATGGAAGTCTTCCTTGGCGGAGAGTATGGAGGCAACGTGCAGGTTGTTGGTAACCACCTGCAGATTGTTCTTTTCCAGTAACGCCTTGGCGATGGTTTCGGTGGTGGTGCCAATGTTGATAAACATGGAGGAGTTGTCGGGGATCATCTCCACCAGAGCTTCGGCAATGCGTTCCTTGGCCTCCAGGTCCATGATCTTGCGCGCCTGGTAGGCGGTATTGACCGTGCTCGAGTCAATGCCGGCGCCGCCATGGTGTCGGCGGAGTTTTTTCTGTTTGGCCAGCTCGTTGAGGTCTCGGCGGATCGTCTGGGGCGTGACCTTGAACTGGTCCACCAGCTGTTCAGTGGTCACAAATCCATTCTGCTGGATCAGCTCCATGATCAGATCCTGTCGACGACGCTGTGCCATTCAAACCCCCTGTGCCTGAGTGATCGTTCTCATTCGAAATGCTGCATTGGCGAAAATATTCTGAAGTTTAGTTGTTTTCAGCGGCTTATGCAGCTCTTTTGGTGCGCTCTGGCCCGTCAGTGCGCGATTGTCGTGAAAATGACTTGGCTTTGATGTTCAAAAAGGTAAAAATGCGAAAAAATAAGAAAGCGAGGTCGAACAAACCATGAGCCAATACATACTTTCCATCGATCAGGGCACCACCAGTTCCCGAGCTATCCTTTTTGACCTGCAGGGCAACATTCACGCCACCCGTCAGCAGGAATTCCCCCAGCAGTTCCCCGCCAGCGGCTGGGTTGAGCACGACCCGGAAGCCATCTGGTCCTCGGTAACGCAGACCTGTGATGCGGTGATGTCGGAAGAATGCGGCGAGCGGGGCGAGGTGGTGGCTGTGGGCATTACCAACCAGCGGGAAACCACCCTGATCTGGGACCGCAAGACCGGCGAACCGGTCTACAACGCCATTGTCTGGCAGGATCGGCGTACCGCCTCCTACTGCGAATCCCTGAAGGCCGAGGGCCTGGAATCCTGGGTCAACGGAAAAACCGGCCTGCTGATCGATCCCTATTTCTCGGCGACAAAGATCCGCTGGATTCTGGAGAACGTTGCCGGCGTGCGCGAGCGAGCGGAGCGCGGCGAGCTGGCTTTTGGCACCGTAGACAGCTTCCTGCTCTGGCGGCTGACTGGAGGCCGGGAGCACCGCACGGATGCCACCAACGCCAGCCGTACCCTGCTGTTCAATATCCACACCCAGAAATGGGACCCGGAGTTGCTGGAGCTTTTCGGCATACCCGAGTCCCTGCTGCCTGAAGTTATGGACTCGGCGGACGATTTTGGCCAGATCACCCACGGTGGTGCTCTCAACGGCACCTCCGTCCTGGGCATTGCCGGCGACCAGCAGGCCGCGCTGTTCGGACAGACCTGTTTCGGGATCGGCATGGCAAAGAGCACCTACGGTACCGGCTGTTTCCTGATGCTGAACACCGGCGATAAAGCCCTGCAGTCCAAACACCGGTTACTGACCACCGTGGCCTATCGGGTGAACGGCAAGCCGACCTATGCCCTGGAGGGCAGCATCTTTATTGCCGGTGCCACCATTCAGTGGCTGCGTGACGGTCTTCAGCTCATCCGTGACGCCTGCGAAACCGAGCCGCTGGCGGAGGGGACGCCGGTGGATCACGGTGTCTATCTCGTACCGGCGTTTACCGGCCTGGGTGCGCCCTACTGGGACCCCAACGCGCGCGGGGCCATTTTCGGGCTCACGCGGGATACCGGGATCAAGGAAATCGTGACCGCCGGTTTGCAGTCGGTGTGCTACCAGACCAAGGATCTGCAGAAGGCCATGGAGAAGGACGGCATTCGTCCCGTTACCCTGAGAGTTGATGGAGGCATGGTGGCCAACAACTGGGTACTGCAGTTCCTGGCCGACATCCTGGGCGCGCGGGTAGACCGGCCTTCGCTGGTGGAGACCACCGCCCTGGGTGCTGCCTACCTGGCCGGCCTGAAAGCTGGTGTCTACAGCTCTCTGGAACAACTCTCCGACCTGTGGCGGTGCAACCGGAGTTTTGAGCCGGTCATGACCAAGGAGCATCGGGACAGCCTTTACGAGGGTTGGATTCAGGCGGTCCAGAAACTGTAACAACGGCCTGCGGTTTATCCCGCCCCGCGGGAACCAGGGTTAGCGAACGCCCAGTTCCCGCAGGCGCTTGTAGAGCGTATTGCGACTGATGGCCAGTTCGCGGGCCGCCTGCGAAATGTTGCCGGTGCACTTGTGGTAAACCTGAAGAGTCCGCGCCAACGGGTCCGCTGGCTGCGTGCCGTTCGCAGGATCCACCGTGTCAGGGACGGGCTCCTGCGTTACTTCAACAGCACTGGCTTCAAATTCGGCCAGGAAATCTTCTGGCAGGTGCCAGATCTGCAAATCCTCTCCGTCTGCAATCGCGATCGCAACCCGCAGAACGTTGACCAGTTGCCGGATGTTGCCGGGCCAGGGATGGTTCTCGAGAGCGGAAAGCACACGTGGCGATAACGTGTCACTCTGGCCAGGGTCCCGATGCCGATCGTAGATCGCCTGAATCAGCTGCCGTCGGTCGGCACGGTGCCGGAGGGCGGGGAGTTCCACGCACAGGCCGTTGATCCGGTAATACAGATCGGCCCGGAACTCGCCGTGGTCGATGCGGGTGGCAAGCGGTCGGTTGGTCGCCGTAACCAGCAGAATGTCTACCGGGACGCTCTCGGTGGAGCCAACGGGTGTCACCACCCTTTCCTGCAACACCCGCAGTAGCCGCGACTGTGCCGATAGCGGCATCTCGCCGATCTCATCCAGAAACAGAATGCCCTTGTGCGCTTTGCGGATGAAGCCGACGGAACCCTGGGCCCGGGCGCCGGTAAAGGCGCCGGCTTCGTACCCGAACAACTCCGATTCCACCAGTTCTGGCGGTATCGCCGCACAGTTCACGGCCACCAGAGGCTGATCTCGTCGCTGTGAGGCATGATGCAGGGCTTTCACCAGAACCTCTTTGCCGACGCCGGTCTCTCCGGTGATCAGCACCGGAACCCCCCGCTGAAGAACCTTCAGGCTCTGGCTGGCACAGCGTTTAACCGCCGAATCTCCGTATTCCAGGTGATTAATATCGAGCGGCTGGCTGCCGGGCTGATCCGTTGGCAGCGGCGCCGGAGCGCCCTGGGGTTTGGTGCCGGGCACGTTGGCGGGTCGCCGGACCCGGGCGTACAGCCTGACCCTGCTGCGGGTGGTCAGCTGAAGGGGGTCGGTTTCCGGATGGCCGAGAATGTGATTGCGGTGTGTTGTGAACAGCTCATCGAGCCGGGTATTGGCGGTCGCGGTGGCGAGCAGCTGGTCCGCCCGCTGATTGCCGGCAATCACATAGCCGGCATCATCGCAAACGAGAATGCCCGACCAGGGACTATCGAAGTTATCGGCTGTTGTGTTGAGCGTAATCTGGAAATGGTCCGCTCCGAACTGCCGACTGATCAATCGGTTTTCCACCGACTGCGAGAGCAGCCGGACCATGCCCAGGGTGTGAGCCTGTGGCAGATAGGCGTCACTGAACACACTCAGCACGCCGGCAATCTGTTTGTGGGCGTCAAAAATCGGGGCGGCAGACCCGATGATACTGCGATTGGATTTCAGAAAGTGCTCGTTGCGCTGGATCTGGACGGGAGCACCGATGGCGATGGCGGTGCCGATGGCGTTGGTGCCGCAATTCTGTTCCTGCCAGTTCGCGCCCGGCCGGAACCAGGGTTTCAGTCGCGCCTCGGTAATACGCTCATCGCCCCAGCTGTTCAGCACCGTGGCGTGCTGATCTGCCAGCAATATCAGGCAGCGGCTGTTGGACAGAACGTTCCGGTAGTAGGGCAGCACTTCGGCCTCGGTTACCGAGAGCAGTTCCTCGTATTTTCGTGTGATTTCCTCCAGACGAACCGGTTCCGGGCAGAGTGGGGTGGGCTCGTGATCCTGGTCGAGCCCCCAGGCAATGCAGCGATTCCAGGAATTGGCGATAACGTCTCGATCGTCCGAATATTCGTTTCTATCCATCAGCAAACACTCGACTGTTCGTTTGTTGTTCTGGGTCACGTCCCTGCGAAAAAAACAGGCCCAACGGCCCTGGATTGTTGCTCAATGATCTGTGCAATTGGTGTTCACGTCAATGTTCAATTTGAACAAAGTATTGCTAAACGAACATTCGTATTTTCGAATAAGAAATAATCGGTTTCAGAAAAAGGCATGCATTTCAGTGTTATAGGTAAGAGTACCTATGTCACGTGTGGATCTGGTACGGGCTTTGCGTACAAAGATTCGAAATCGAATTTCCAGGGCCCCGTTGAGTGGGCCCGGAGTGCGTTTCCACAAGAACAAAAAGGAAAACCTATGTCCTTAACACTGGAAAATATTTCCCGTGCTGTCGACGGTGTCGACTACATACGGGATGCCAGCCTCACCTTCGAGGCAGGTTCCTTTAATGTTCTGCTCGGCCGCACACTGGCCGGAAAAACCTCACTGATGCGTCTGATGGCCGGTCTGGACAAGCCCGACACCGGCCGGCTGATCTACAACGGCACAGACGTAACAGGGCAGAGCGTTCAGGACCGCAATATCTCGATGATCTACCAGCAGTTCATCAATTATCCCAATCTCACGGTGTACGAGAACATCGCCTCGCCACTGCGTCTGGCAAAGATGGCGGAATCGGAGATCGATCGGCGGGTCAAGGAGACGGCCGCCATGCTCCGGATCGATCCGCTGCTCAAACGTTACCCGCTGGAACTGTCCGGCGGCCAGCAGCAGCGCACGGCCATGGCCCGGGCCCTGGTGAAAGACGCCACCCTCGTGTTGTTCGACGAGCCCCTGGTGAACCTGGACTACAAACTCCGGGAAGAACTGCGGGCCGAACTGCGGGATCTGTTCCGGGAGCGCCAGTGCATTGCGGTGTACGCCACCACGGAAGCGAATGAAGCGCTGGCCCTGGGCGGCACCACCACGCTCCTGCACGAGGGTGGAGTGGTACAGACCGGGCCGGTCATGGACGTTTACCGCGCGCCGGTGAACACACTCGCTGCGCAGTTGTTCAGCGAGCCGCCCATGAACATGATCCGCGGTCGGGTTTCAGAAACCGAAGTGACCTTCGACGAGTATTCCCACCACGCTCTTACCAAGGAACTGTCGAAGCTCGCCCCGGGTGATTACTGGTTCGGTATCCGTCCCAGCCACATTGGCCTGGTGCCCACCGGAGACGACGATCTGGAAATGTCCATGGAGGTGGAACTGAGTGATATCAGTGGCTCGGAAACCTTCATGCACGTGGAGAACAGCCATTTCGAGATGGTGCTCCAGCTCATGGGCGTGCACCAGTACCACACGGGCGCGCCCATCAAGGTGTACCTGCCCATCAATAAGCTGTTTGTGTTTGATAGCAACGAGCAACTGGTGCACACGCCGGCCCGGGTTGCAGGAGGGTCTCAGTAATGGCTGAAATTCAGTTGAAATCACTTGCCCACAGCTATGTGAGCGCGCCAACGGGACCGGACGATTACGCCATCCGCCAGCTTGACCATGTCTGGCACAAGGGCGGCGCCTACGCCCTTCTCGGGCCCTCCGGCTGTGGTAAAAGCACCATGCTGAACATCATTTCCGGTCTGGTTCAGCCCTCGGAGGGGGATGTCCTGTTCGACGGCAAGCGCGTGAATGAGCTGTCGCCCCGGGACCGCAACATCGCCCAGGTGTTCCAGTTCCCGGTTATCTACGACTCGATGACAGTCTTCGATAACCTCGCGTTCCCCCTGAAGAACAACAAGATACCGGCGTCCAAGATCAAGGCACGGGTGCACGAGATCGCCGAGGTTCTGGAAATCCAGGACAAGCTCTACAAGAAAGCCAAGAACCTCACCGCCGACGAAAAGCAGAAGGTGTCGATGGGGCGGGGGCTGGTACGGGAGGACGTGTCCGCCATCCTGTTCGACGAGCCTCTTACGGTCATTGATCCGCAGCTGAAGTGGAAGCTGCGGCGCAAGCTCAAGCAGATTCACGAGCAGTTCGACATCACCATGGTGTACGTGACCCACGACCAGCTGGAGGCGTCTACCTTCGCCGACAAGATCGCGGTGATGTACGGCGGCCAGATTGTTCAGTTTGGCACGCCCACGGAGCTGTTCGAGCGGCCGAACCACACCTTTGTTGGCTTTTTCATTGGCAGTCCGGGCATGAACCTCATTGAGGTCCAGCGCTGCCCCCGCGGAGTCTGCTTCGGCAGCATCGTGGTGCCCCTGGACAGCTGGAAGGTGGAGGCGCTCCAGCGCCTCAAGTCCGGCAATATCAAGATCGGTATCCGCCCGGAGTTTGTGGAAATCTCGGCGCAGCCCTCCGATGAAACCTTCGAAGCCGAAGTCCGGGACGTTGAAGACCTGGGCACCTACAAGATCGTGACTGTTCAACTGGGACCGGAGACCCTGAAAGTCCGCCAGAACGAGGACTTCTCGGCCGACATCGGCTCCCGGGTGCATCTGTCATTCCCCAGTCAGTGGCTGATGCTTTACGTGGACGAGTTTCTGATCAAGGAGCAGGAATAATGACCAAGACTCCCAATAATCGCGCCTGGTGGCTGGTGCTGCCGGTCTTCTTGCTGGTGGCCTTTTCGGCCCTGATTCCTCTGATGACTGTTGTGAACTATTCGGTTCAGGACATCTTCGGACCCGGCAGCGCCTACTACGTAGGCACCGAGTGGTTCGAAATCATTCTCCATGACGAGCGACTGCAGGAATCGCTGATCCGGCAGTTCATTTTCTCCGGCGCCGTTCTGCTGATCCAGATCCCGCTTGGCATCGGTGTTGCGCTGATGATGCCCAAGTCCGGCATCAAGGCGTCCCTGGCGCTGATCCTGCTGGCGATTCCGCTGCTGATTCCGTGGAACGTGGTGGGCACTATCTGGCAGATCTTCGGTCGTGGCGACATTGGCCTGTTTGGTTGGGCACTGAACTCCCTGGGTTTTGACTACAACTATACCGGGGACACCCTCGATGCGTGGCTCACGGTATTGCTGATGGATGTCTGGCACTGGACCCCGCTGGTGGCGCTGCTCTGTTACTCCGGGCTTCGGGCCATTCCGGAGGCGTTCTACCAGGCTGCGGAGATAGACCGCGCCTCCCGGTGGGCCGTATTCCGTTACATCCAGCTCCCGCGCCTCAAGAACGTGCTGATCATCGCCGTGCTGCTGCGGTTCATGGACAGTTTCATGATCTACACCGAGCCCTTTGTACTGACCGGGGGCGGTCCGGGCAGCTCTACCACCTTTTTGAGCCAGACCCTGACCACCATGGCCATCGGCCAGTTCGACCTGGGGCGCGCAGCCGCGTTTTCACTGATCTACTTCCTGATCGTGCTGCTGATTTCATGGCTGTTCTTTACCGCCATCACCGCCGCCGACAAAGAAAAATAAGGAGACTGTGATGAAACAGACACGATCCAAGAACCTGGGAATCACGATCTTTATCGTGCTTCTGCTGACCCCGATCTACTGGCTCCTGAACATGTCGTTCAAAACCAACCAGGAGATCCTGAGCGGCCTGACTCTGTGGCCGGAAAAGTTCACCTTCGACAACTACGCGGTCATCTTCACCGACCCTAGCTGGTACAACGGCTACATCAATTCGATGATCTACGTGTCCATGAACGTGGTGATCACCCTGTTGGTGGCTTTGCCAGCGGCCTACGCGTTCAGCCGGTACAAGTTCATCGGCGACAAGCACCTGTTCTTCTGGCTGCTGAGTAACCGGATGGCACCGCCGGCGGTGTTCCTGCTGCCTTTCTTCCAGCTGTATTCGTCCATTGGCCTGTTTGACACCCACATTGCGGTTGCCCTCGCGCACTGTCTGTTCAATGTGCCGCTGGCGGTGTGGATCCTGGAAGGGTTTATGTCCGGTGTGCCTCGCGAATACGATGAGATGGCCTACATTGATGGGTACAGCTTCCCGCGCTTTTTCGTGAAGATTTTCCTGCCGATGATCCGATCAGGCATCGGGGTGACGGCTTTCTTTGCCTTCATGTTTTCCTGGGTTGAGCTTCTGCTGGCGCGGACCCTGACGTCGGTGGATGCCCAGCCCATCGGCGCGATCATGACACGGACCGTCGGTGCCAGTGGTATTGACTGGGGCGTTCTGGCTGCGGCCGGCGTGCTGACCATTATTCCCGGCATTCTGGTGATCTGGTTCGTTCGCAACCATGTTGCCACCGGGTTCGCCCTCGGACGCGTTTAAAGGAGAAACAACATGCTTGCGTGGATGAACTGGACTCCGTCGGTGGCGATCTTCTTCGCTGTCATTGCCACCATTCTTGCCGTCATGACCGTTTACGAAATTGTGTCGCCCTGTGTGGAACGCAAAGGCTTTCTGCCGATATCCACCACCCGTGGTGACCGCCTGTTTATTGGTCTGTTGTCGGCCGCTTATATCCACCTGACCTTCCTGGCGGTGAGTGACATCACGCTCTGGATTGCCCTGGCCGTCTCGGTGGTCTGGCTGCTGGTGCTGCTGCGGTGGGGGTGATTGGAGAGGGCGGTCGGAGGTTGTGTTAAATCGAACATCCGGCCGCAAAAAAACCGACAAAATTGCTTGTAAAGATTTCGAAAACGAACTATTTTTTATGGAATGATCGGAATCGATCATTGATCGGTTCCGGACTCAACGGATAGCGACCCTAAAGCGCTATGAAACCGGAACGGAACACCCGGTGATTCGTTCCACTCAAAACAAGACGAACGAGGTTGGATATGTTCAAGAACAATAAATATCCCCGAACCCTGTTTCTGAGCGCCGCGATCGGTGCGGCAGGACTGGGTTTGAGCCTGCAGGTCAGCGCGGATCAGTACACTGAGGCGGCCGAAAAGTGGGTGAATCAGGAGTTCAAGCGGTCAACCCTGACCAAAGAACAGCAGATGGAGGAAATGAAGTGGTTTATCGAAGCCGCGAAAGAGTTCCGTGGCATGGATATCAATGTTGTTTCTGAAACCATCGCAACCCATGAGTACGAGTCCAACGTTCTGGCCAAGGCGTTTTCCGAGATCACCGGCATCAACCTGACGCACACGCTGATCCAGGAAGGTGACGTGATCGAGAAGCTGCAGACCCAGATGCAGTCAGGCCGGAATATCTACGACGGCTGGGTGAACGACTCTGACCTGATCGGTACCCACTTCCGCTACGGAAAAGTATTCCCGGTTGAGGACATCATGAAGGGCGAGGGCAAGGACCTCACGCTTCCGACCCTGGACCTGGACGATTTCATTGGCCTCGACTTCACCACAGGCCCGGATGGCAAGCTCTATCAACTGCCGGATCAGCAGTTTGCCAACCTCTACTGGTTCCGCGCCGACTGGTTCGAGCGCGAAGACCTGAAAAAGCAGTTCAAGGACATTTACGGCTATGAGCTGGGTGTTCCGGTGAACTGGTCCGCCTATGAGGACATTGCCGAATTCTTCTCCGTGCACGTGAAGGAAATCGATGGCAAGCGCGTCTACGGTCACATGGATTACGGCAAGAAGGATCCGTCCCTCGGTTGGCGTTTCACGGACGCCTGGTTTTCCATGGCCGGTGCCGGCGACAAGGGCCTGCCCAACGGTTTGCCCGTGGATGAGTGGGGCATTCGGGTTGAGGAATGTCATCCGGTTGGTGCCAGCGTCAGCCGGGGTGGCGCCACCAACGGCCCGGCCGCCGTGTACGCAACCACCAAGTATGTTGACTGGCTGGAGCAGTATGCGCCGCCCGAAGCCCAGGGTATGACCTTCTCAGAGGCCGGCCCGGTGCCCGCCCAGGGCAACATCGCCCAGCAGATCTTCTGGTACACCGCTTTTACCGCAAGCATGATCAAAGACGGCCTGCCGGTGGTGAACGAGGACGGTACACCCAAGTGGCGGATGGCGCCATCTCCCCGTGGACCCTACTGGGAAGAGGGCATGAAGCTGGGTTATCAGGACGTGGGTTCCTGGACCTTCATGAAGTCCACGCCGCAGAAGCGTCGTCTGGCCGCCTGGCTCTACGCCCAGTTCACCGTGTCCAAGACAGTATCCCTGGAGAAAACCATCGCTGGCCTGACCCCGATTCGCGAGTCTGATATCGAATCGGATGCCATGACCGAAATGGCGCCGAAACTCGGTGGTCTGGTTGAGTTCTACCGCAGCCCGGCCCGGGTGCAGTGGTCGCCGACCGGTACCAACGTGCCGGACTACCCCAAGCTGGCACAGCTGTGGTGGCAGTACATTGCCCAGGCAGCCAGTGGTGAGGCTACCCCGCAGAAGGCTCTCGACGGTCTGGCTGAAGCACAGGACCGCGTGATGGAACGTCTGCAGCGGGCCAACGTTCAGGAAACCTGTGGTCCCAAGCTGAACGAGCCGCGCGATCCGCAATACTGGCTGGACCAGCCGGGCGCTCCCAAGCCCAAGCTGGCCAATGAAAAGCCCCAGGGCAAGACCGTTGCCTATGACGAGCTGTTGAAAACCTGGGAACAGGCCCGCTAAGGCGCAGGTTCCCTGAAGAGCAATGCCTGCCGTAACAGGACCCGTTGGTTACGGCAGGCAGAGCACCGTTGTCACGGTGGGTTTTGGCCGGTTGCTTATAGTTCCCCCCCCTTTAAAGCATTTCAAGGAAACCCCTCCCGGGGTGACCCTGCCGGCCCTTTTTTCCTCCGTTTTGCCCGCCTGAGCGTCCCGCCGGCGGGAAGGGGTCTGACAATGACAGGAATTTCCGTTATTCACCGTTTGTACGCGGGCTTTGGCCTGCTGTGCCTGATTATTGTGTGCTGGGGTGCATTCAATATCGGCATCATGTCGTCCTTCTCGGACACGACGGACAAACTCACAACGGACGTGTTTCCACTTAGCCGATTGGTTCAGGACATGGAGGCCCACCGGTCAGAGGCCGGCAAGATTGTGGTCGAGATTGTAGCGGCCGAAGACCAGATGTCTCTGGACGCGACATCCACAAAGCTGAATGCTGTACTGGGCGCGCTGGATACGCGCCTTGCAGAAATGCCGGACAGGCAACCACAGTTTAGCCAGGCAAAACAGGCTGCAGAGGCCGAGTTGTCTGGCCTGAGACGCGTCTCAGAAGATCTGGTGTCATTGCGGGGAGAGGTTCTGGCGGTTTCTGAATCGGTAAACAGTGGCCTGAGCGAGTTTCTTGCCAATAATGCGGAGATCAAGCGATTGCTGGTCCGGGAAGGAACTGAGCCGGCAGTCAGTGATATATACATTCGCGATCTGTTCACGACGGTGATGGAAAACCTGGCGAACATTGAACTGCTCATCATGCAGATGGTCAGCACGGAAGATGCCCGCAAGCTCGGCGCCATCGTCGAAAATCTCCGATTCAACACCCAGACCATCGAGCAGGATATCTCGGCACTGGTGGAAGAGGTGCCCCGGCTGGAAGCGTTGCCGGCGTTGGTGCAGTCTTTCCTGTCCGCGGTTAACGACGAGCGTGGCATCATCAGCCAGTTCTCTGGCTATCGACAGACCCGCCTTGAACTGGACCAGGCGGCCATGCAGGCGGAAGGCCGCCTGTCGACCCTGGCCTCTGTGCTGGACGAGGCCGGGATGAATGTTGCCGAGCGCGCCAGCGCCTCGGTATTCGCCCTCGATGAAACGGCCCGCAGCTCCGAGGCGCTGGTGTACGCCTTGCTGCCGGCGGTTCTGGTGCTTGCCGTTATTACTTCGTTTCTGCTGGGACGGATGATCAGCCGGCCTCTTCAGGCTACCCATGAGCACCTGGCTGCCATGGCAGAGGGAGACTATTCACAAACCCTGGATTTCCCCGCACGCGGAGAGTTCATCCACCTTAAAGGGTCCGTCAATCAGCTATCAGAGGCCATGGCTACCGTACTGGGAAGCCTCCAGCAGGCGGGATCGGACATTTCCATCATTGCCTCCGGCAATGCGCGTTTTGCCCGGGACTTCAACGAGCGCATCCGCTCGCAGTCCGACGAGCTCGGTGCCATCGCCGCTGCCATGACCCAGATGGAGGCGTCGGCACGGGAGGTGGCCGGCTCGGTGCGCGAAACCCACGGGCTGGTGGGTGAGGTCAACGGGCAGGTAGCCGATAACCGGTCAGCGGCTGAGCGTGGCATGGACTGTGTCGCCGGTCTGGAAAACCAGGCCGAACAGACGGCCAGAAAGTTGCGCCAGCTTGAGCAGGCGTCGCTGGATATTGGCCGGATTACCCAGGCCATCGACGACATTGCCAACCAGACCAATCTGTTGGCGCTGAACGCGGCCATCGAATCGGCCCGCGCGGGAGAGGCCGGGCGGGGGTTTGCCGTGGTGGCCGATGAGGTGCGGGGCCTGGCACAGAAGACAACCGAAAGCACGGACACCATTCGGGGCCTGGTAGAGGATCTGCAGCGTGAAGCGTCGGAATCGGTGCAGTCGATGGACCACAGCGTGGAACAGTTGCGATCGGTCCGGGAAGTGATGGAGAGCGTCTCCGAAAACGCCGACCGTATCGGCGTGGCCATGGCGCAGATACAGCAGGGCGCGGAGCACATTCGCCATGGTATGGATGAGCAGGAAAGTGTCAGTCAGTCTGTGGCACAGCAGGTTGGTGACATTAGCAGCGAGGCGGCCCAGAGCCTGGAAAGTATCGATGAGCTGGTCACCACCTGTGATCGCCTGGAGGATTCGGTTACCAGTATTGAAACACTGATGGCCCGTTTCCGGATTCACTGAGCGTTAAACCGTCGCTAAGGATTGTTTGTTTGCATATAACAAACTCGTCTGAAGCGGCGGCTTTTTTGGGTTGATAATGTTCGTTTACGAATATTAATATCGTTTTAAATGTTCGAAAAACAAATAACTGGTTCGAAAACAACAATGATGCAGCAGGAATGATTATGGAACGCATTCAATCAATCAGGGCCCGGGAAATTCTGGACTCCCGGGGATTTCCCACAGTGGAAGTGGACGTTGAACTGAGAAACGGCGTCCTCGGCCAGGGCCGTGTGCCCTCCGGGGCCTCCACGGGAACCCGGGAGGCCCTGGAGAAGCGTGACGGTGATGCCGGCCGCTACAACGGCAAGGGCGTTCTGCAGGCGGTGCAGGCCGTTAATGAGACGATTGCGCCGGCGCTGGCGGGCCGCGTGATCTTTGATCAGCTGGTCATGGACCGGCTGATGTGCGAGATGGACGGTACGCCCAACAAGGCCCGATTCGGGGCGAACGCCATTCTGGCGGTATCGCTGGCCATTGCCAATGCCGGGGCGAACTATCGTCAGCAGCCGCTTTACCGGTATCTCGCAGAACTCTATGGGTGCACGGGCCCTGGTGTCCTGCCGGTGCCCATGATGAACATCATCAACGGCGGCGCCCACGCTGATAACAACGTGGATATTCAGGAGTTCATGATCCAGCCCGTGGGCGCACCGAGTTACAGTGAAGCGCTCCGTATGGGCGTTGAGACCTTCCACGCCCTGAAATCCCTGCTGCGCAAGAACGGGTTGTCTACCGCGGTGGGCGACGAGGGCGGATTCGCACCGGATCTTCGCTCCAGCGAGGAAGCCCTCGACCTGATTCTGGCGGCCGTGGAAAAGGCCGGATACCGGCCCGGGTCAGACGTGGTCCTGGCTCTGGACTGCGCAGCCTCGGAGTTTTTCGAGAACGGCCATTACCATCTCAAGGGCGCGGGTCAGCAGTACACCTCCGAAGGTTTCTCGGATTATCTGCTGGACCTGGCCATGCGCTACCCCATTGCCTCTATTGAGGACGGCATGGATGAGAGTGATTGGAACGGCTGGAAACTGCTGACCGAAAAACTCGGGGAGCGGGTGCAACTGGTGGGTGACGACCTCTTTGTGACCAACACCGCGATCATCTCGGAAGGCATTCGCATGGGCATCGCCAACTCTGTGCTGATCAAGTTCAACCAGATTGGCACGCTCACGGAAACCTTCGACGCCATCGGCATGGCCCAGGACGCCGGTTACACCACCGTGATCTCCCACCGCAGTGGGGAAACCGAAGATACCTTCATCTCCGACCTGGCGGTGGCCACGAGGTCCGGTCAGATCAAGACAGGCTCGCTGTGCCGATCAGACCGGGTGGCCAAGTACAACCGCCTGTTGCGCATCGAGCAGGACCTGGGCGCACACGCGTTCTACCCCGGCGTTGGTGCCATCCGCTGTGCCCTCGATACCTGATACCGCTTTCCGGAGAAACATCATGAGAAAACCCATCCTGATCGGAAACTGGAAGATGAACGGCAGCCTGCAGGCGAACCAGGCACTGATGGTGCGGGTACTGCCCCGGCTACGACTGTTCCGGAAATCGATTGATCTGGCCGTGTGCCCGCCGTTTCCCTATCTGTTCCAGGTGAGGGATCTGTTGGGCTACACCGGCATCATGCTGGGTGCCCAGAACGCCTCCAGCTTTGTCTCCGGCGCCTACACCGGCGAGGTAAGCGCCACCATGCTTCAGGAGATGGGCTGTCGCTATGTGCTGGTGGGGCATTCCGAGCGGCGGGCCCTGTTTGGTGAGAGTAACCAGGAGGTGGCCGCCCGCTATCGTTCGGTGCAGTCGGTGGGACTGACGCCGGTGCTTTGTGTGGGCGAAACCCTGGAGGAACGGGAGTCCGACCAGACTGCGCTGGTCATTGAACAGCAGTTGCAGGCGGTGATCGATGAAGTAGGTTTGGCCGCCATGGCCAGCGGAATCGTCGCCTATGAGCCGGTCTGGGCCATCGGCACCGGTCGTACCGCCACACCGGAGCAGGTGTCGGCGGTGCACCAGCAGATCCGGCGGTTCTTCGCCCGGAGCGCGCCGGAGGCCGCAGAGGACATCAGCGAGACGGTTCGGATTGTCTACGGGGGCAGTGTGAAGGCAGGCAATGCCTATGAGCTGTTCAGCCTGTCGGATGTGGATGGCGGGCTGATTGGCGGGGCATCCCTGCACGCCGATGAGTTCGGAACCATTGCGGGAGCTCTGGCAGAAGCGTCCGGCGTTCTCGAGGGGGAGTGTGAAACAGACTGACCGAATCGGCGGTCAGTCCTTCGAGAACACCGGGCGCCGCCGGTATCGGGATCTCAGAGCTGAAGCGGCTTGCCGGCCTCCCGGCGTCTGGCTTCCCATTCTTCCCGTGTCTGGGCGGCTTCGTCGCCCGACATGGAGTCGATGATACTGAAGTAGTCAGAGCTGTACTCGTCTGCAACCACGGTATTCCGGGGCTTGATCTTGACCACGTAGACCGTCTGCACGTTCTGATGGTCAAAGGCGCGCCAGTACTGCTCGTCTTTCAGGAAGCTGTAGCGGTGGCCTTCGAGCGCACGGATCACGCTGGCGGTGTTGGTGGTGCCGGCCCGCTCTACGGCGTCCTTGTACTGGTACACGATGCTGTAGGCGGAGGCCGCCGCGGTGGACGGGCGCATCTCGTAGCGCTCGGAGAAGGCTTCCACAAACGCCTTGCCGCGGGGGTAGTTACGCTCATAGGGCAGGTTCCATACCCAGGGCGAACCACCCACGATGCCCTCCATGATGGTGGGGCCCACCTGTCTGGCCATGCCCAGGGTCAGGTTGGGCACCACAATCTGCATCTTCTCGGTCAGCCCCATTTCATAGGCAACGTTCAGGGCGCGGACCATGTCATCGCCAAACAACACCATCATCAGCACCTTGGCGCCGCTGGCGTCGGCTTTTTCCAGGGCCTCCCGGAAGTCGGTAATCAGGGCCCGTGGGAAGGGGGTTTTCACACCCTGGTGGCGGGTGGTGTCTTCCGTGCCGGAGAATTTCCGCACGGATTCCTCAACCGACCAGCCCCAGGTGTAGTCGGCGGTGATGTAGAAATAGTCGTCGTTGGCGTGGTTGGTGGTCAGGTACTGGCTGAGCGCCTTGGCGGCCATCCAGGCGTTGTAGGGCTCCCGGAACATATGGGAGTGGCCCTCGGCACCGGTGGTGGCGTTGGAATAGGTGAGGGTGCCGAAATAGATCCGGTCCCGATCCCGGGCGGCCTTGCCGGAGGCAATGGCGACAGCGCTCGAGACACCGCCGAAGACCATCTGGACCCCTTCGCGATCAATCAGTTGGGCGGTGTTCTCTGCGCCACGGGCGGGTTCGCCCCGGGTATTGCGGATAACCAGTTCCACCTGGCGACCCAGGATGCCGCCCGCCTTGTTGATCTCGTCCACTGCGAGGAAAGCACCCAGGCGCTGCTGCAGTCCCTGATCCTTGTAGCGGCCGGTTTGCGGGTAATTGAGTCCGATTTTCAGGGTTTCGGCAGACACCGTGGTGGTAACGAGCAATAGCAGGAACGCAGAAAAGAGCACTTTTCTGATAGTCATTCGGGTTGGCCTCCAGGTATTCCGCGCCACTGGGGAAGTGCGCGTCTTTTTTTGATTATTTGTTGACCGCCTAAGTGTCGGCACTGGGGAGGACCGCAACAATGGGACTAAAGTGGAAGTTTGGGTAACAATTTGTAGGTTGGTGAACGCCGTCCCAGCGTTCACGCGACCGGCATCTTGCGCATGGCTTCGAGCAGTGCAAACCACAGGGGCCGTGACAGTCGGGCCCGGCTGCCACGAAGCGCTGCCTGAATCCGGTCTGCGCGAAGTGAGCCCAGCACCGGAATGGGCGCGCCGGGAATCTGACGCAGCCAGGCGATGGCAAGCCCGGTTTCGCACAGCCCGGTTTCAGCCCGGGCGGCTTCCAGCAGGGGCGCAGGCAGGGCATTCGGCAAGCTGCCGCCGGCCAGCGGCGACCAGGCCAGCCAGCGCAGGCCGTCGCTCAGGTGGGCTTCCAGGGTGCCGTCGAACAGGGCAGCGGTGTGGCTCAGGGAAAGTTCACTCTGGTTGCACACCAGGGGCAATCCCGTGTGCTGTTTGAGCCATCGCCATTGCTCAGGCAAGAAATTGGAGACGCCAATGTGGCGTATCTTCCCGGCGCTGACCGGCCGCTCCAGACAGGCCATCAGCGAATCCGCCTCGAGCAGCGGGTCAGGGCGGTGAATCAGGAACGTATCAATCTGCTCAACTCTCAAGCGGGCCAGGGAAGCGTCGATGGCCTCGGCCACGTGGTCGGCTTCGGCCCGATAGTGCTTGGTGCGCCAGCCGGACGGGTCGCGGTGGGCGGGCACAATGCCGGTCTTGGTAATGATGCGAAGGTGGTTTCGCAACTCCGGCGCGGCTGCCAGCGCATCACCGAACCGTCGTTCGCACTCACCGTCGCCGTAGATGTCGGCATGATCGAAGGTATCCACGCCTTCGTCCAGGCGCTGTTCAATCCAGGCCGCGAGGTTGGCGGGGTGGCACAGGTCGGGATGGTCCTGCAGGCGCATCATGCCGGCAATCAGTGGGGTTTCCCCGAGAAAATCCGAATAGCTCATGATTGTTCACTTCTGTCCGAAGGCGATGACCACCGTGTCATCACCCTGAGTTCTTGAAAACACATAGGGTTGCTGGCTGATCAGCTTGTGCTTGCCGGCGCCCACGGCCGGGTGACGCTCCCGGAACTGTCCAAGTTTTCGCCAGTGCTGAAGGATGTCGCTCACCTCATTACCCTCGATGGCCGCCCAGTTCATGTCGGAACGGGTGCCCTGGTGAGGGTCGGAACCGGTCGCACCGAACGGCCGCCCGGATTCGTCGCCGTAGAATACCTGTACCGCGCCGGGGGTGAGCATCAGCGCGCCGGCAGCCCGCTTCTGCAGTATCGGGTCGTTGTCGGCAATCTGGCTGAACAGTTTCGTATCGTGGGAGGAGATATAGCTTAGCACGTTGAATGGGTCCGGCCCGTTTAGTCGCTGAGCGTAGTCGCTGTAGATGGATTCCATGGCCGGCAGACAGGCGGCACCGGCCCTGGCTTCCTCCTGCAGGTCGAAGTTGATGACGGCGTCGAATCCGGCATCGAAGTAGGCGCTCTTGCGCACGGAATGGGGGAACACTTCGGCCACCATCCAGAAGTCTTCTGCAGGCAGGGCAGCCTGCGGGTTCCGTCGGCGATAATCGTCCAACGCCGCCTGGGCGGCCAGCTTGAGTTCCAGCCAGGCCTCGGGCTCCACGTGCTTGGCGGTGTCTACCCGGAAGCCGTCCACGCCGAATTCCCGCACCCAGTCGGTCAGCCAGGAAATCAGGTAGTCCCGGACCGTGGCGTTCTCCAGCTGGGTGCTGCGTGAGGTCTGCTTGTTCTGCAGGAAGATTGGCAGATCCACGGATTCGCTGGCTTCGGTCTTGAAGTCGGGCAGGAAGGCCAGGGAGCCGCGCTTTTCGTCAATGGAGGCGTTGGGGGGCGTATCGTAATCGGCAATGCCGGCTCGAACCCAGTCTTTGCCCCACCAGCGGCGCCAGTCCGGATGGTCGTAGTCGATAAAGGCGTGGTAGGCATGGAAATTCTCCCAGGACTCCGGCTGCCAGTCGCCCCAGCGCTCCGGCAGATGCTTCTCGAAGCCCTCATACAGGGAACCAAAGTCAAAGGTCTGCATGTCCTGCAGGGTGCTGTAGCCCGGATGATTCATCACCACGTCCATCACCACGCGTATGCCGCGCTCATGGGCCTCGTTCACCAGTGCCCGAAACTCCTCCCGGGTGCCGAAGTTGGCGTCCGGCACGGTGAAATCGAGGGCATAGTAGCCGTGGTAGGCGTAGTGCTGGAAGTCGCCCCGGTCGCCGCCGCCAACCCAGCCGTGAATCTGTTCGAAGGGCGGGGTAATCCAGAGAGCGTTCACGCCCAGGGACTTGAGGTAGTCCAGCTTCTCGGTGAGGCCGACGAAGTCGCCGCCATGGAAGGTGCCGATCTCGTCCTTGCCGTCGGGTTTGCGGCCATAGTTCAGATCGTTGCTGGAAGTGCCGTTGGCAAAGCGGTCGGTTACCGCAAAGTAAACGGTGGCGCCGGCCCAGGTAAATTGGCCGGTGGCGGCGTCGGCTTCTTCAAGCAGAACCAGACCTTCCGCATCGTTGCCCGGGGTCATGGTCACGGTGCCATCGCTTACCCTCGCGGTTTTTCCGGTGTAGAAATCCCGAACCAGGGTGCCGTCCGGGAAGGCGGAGCCCACCGGAATCGTCATTTCGGCTGACGTCGCCTCACAGAATCCCTTGGTATCATTAACCGAAGGTGGTCCTGCCACCGCCATCGGTGTTTGTGGGTCCGTGCCCGGACCGGAGGCACAACCGGTTAAAAGCAGGCCGGTCGCGATACCGGCGAACAGCGGGCAGCGGCCCGGACAAAGTTTCGGGCTCCATGGGATGAGGCGTGGCATAAGAGGCGCTCCTGTTCGGTTTCTTCATTATTGTGGGTGCCATCAGAGCAGACTCCGCCCCGGGGTGGTAGACGGAATTTTCTACGCCTGACTACTCCCCTCTACTACGCCTCGGTGATTGAAATAAGGGGTGATGCGTAGTCGCGACATTTGTCACACAGTGCCAATACTCGCAAAAGAAACCTTTGCGTTCGGTCCGGCCCAACCACCTCGCGACTGGCCGGAAAACAACAATAAGGCAAGAACACACAGAGGAATTACCTGATGAATCGTCGAACTTTTATCCGCAGTACCCTCGCCGCATCCATTGTTGCTGCCACCTTCGGTGTTTCCGCGCCCGCTTACGCTGAAATTGAGGAAGGCAAGCTGGTTGTCTGGATTAATGGTGACAAGGGGTACGATGGCCTGCAGCAGGTCGGTGACTGGTTCACCGAGGAAACCGGAATCCCTGTCGAAGTTGCCCATCCCGACAGCGCAACCGACAAGTTCCAGCAGTCCGCCGCCACCGGCAACGGCCCCGACATCTTTATCTGGGCCCATGACCGATTCGGCGAGTGGGCCCAGAGTGGCATCATCTCCGAGATCAAGCCTTCCCAGGAGGTCATTGACGCCAACTACGATTTCACCTGGGACGCCGTCACCGTGGACGGCAAGAAGTACGGTTACCCGATGGCAGTGGAATCCATCGGCCTGATCTACAACAAGGGCCTGCTGCCGGAGCCCCCGGCGTCCTTCGAGGAAATCCCCGCCATTCACAAGGAGCTGGCCAAAGACGGCAAGCGGGCGATTCTGTGGGACTACAACAACACCTACTTTACCTGGCCAATGCTGGCCGCTGCCGGCGGCTACATCTTCGGCGAAAATGCTGACGGCACGGTGGACGTTTCCGACACCGGTGTGAACACCGAGGGCGCTATCAAGGGCGCGAAAACCCTGAAAATGCTCATTGAAGAAGGTGTGATGCCCCGCGGTGCCGATTACAGCGCCATGGAGGCCAGCTTCAACAAGGGCGAGACCGCGATGATGATCAACGGCCCCTGGGCCTGGGGCAACCTGGAGAAAAGCGGTATCGACTTTGGCGTTACCACACTTCCGAAAGTGGCTGGAGAGCCCAGCAAGCCGATGGTGGGTGTGATGGCGGCGACCCTGAATTCCGCCAGCCCCAACAAGGACCTGGCCGTGGAATTCCTCGAGAATTACGCGCTCTCCGTGAAGGGCCTGAAAATGGTCAACAGCGACGTTCCCCTGGGTGCGGTGGCCAACAAGGAATTTATGGAGGAGCTGTCGTCGAATCCTCACATCAAGGCCACTTTCGAGAACGCCAAGCTGGGTGAGCCCATGCCAAACGTTCCCGCCATGGGTGCGTTCTGGTCGTCCATGGGGCCGGCGCTGCAGAATATTACCTCTGGCCGCCAGCCTGTTGAAGACGCACTGAACGCGGCGGCCCAGCGGATTACCCGCTGATAGGCCCTTGACCGCCGACCGGCCGTACGCGGACCGGTTGGCGGATGTTGGGACCTGTGTGACACCCGACCGTTGCCAAACGGGCAACGGTCCTCTGCGGGCTGACTACAATGATAACCGATACCCTGTCCTCCTCCGGTTTTGAAAGCAGACCTACCATGACCCGAGTCTTTCTTAAGTGGGGTGCACTGGCGCTACTTGTCGCCGCTGCGCTCTACCTGATCCTGGCGCTCTACGTTCAGCGTGAGTTCGTATTCGCCATGCTGTTCCTGGTGCTGACGGCCTCTGCAGTGGCGGTTTTTGTGAGCAGGAAGCTCTACGCGCATCGCTATATCTTTCCGGCCATTGCCGGCATGGGCCTGTTCGTGATTTTTCCGCTGATGTACACGGTGGGCATCGGCTTTACCAACTACAGCGCCAGCAATCTGCTGAGCTTCGAGCAGGTAAAAGAAAACCTCCTCAGCCGCAGTTATCAGTCCGATTCCGTGCGCTACGATTTCGATGCCTACAAGACGCCGGATGGCTATGTTCTGTACCTCGAGGGCAAGCATCAGGATCTGGTAACCCCGCCCATCGATCTGGCGGCCGGTGAAACCCGGGCTCCTCTGTTCCCGGCCACCTCGGTTCCCGACGGCGAGCCGCTGCAGATACGGGATGTGATCAAACTCCGCCAGGAATTGGCCGGTCTCAAGCTGATTACCGATGACAACCGGGAACTCAGCCAGGCGTCGCTGCGATCCTTCGCCGCGATTCATCCGCAGTTCACCCTGCACGACAACGGCACCCTGACCAACCAGCAGACCGGCGTGACCTATTTCCCCGACCATGACATCGGATTCTATGTCAGCCCGGAAGGTGAGAAGCTGGTGCCCGGCTGGACCGTGAATATTGGTTGGGACAACTACGTCAAGGTTGTTACCGATCCGTCGATTCGCGGGCCGTTTTTCCAGATCTTCGTCTGGACGCTGACGTTTGCGGTGGCGACGGTGGTGTTCACGCTGGCGCTCGGCCTGCTTCTGGCCAACCTGCTGCAGTGGGACCAGATCCGGGGCAAGGGCTTCTACCGCACCATGCTGATTCTGCCGTACGCGGTTCCGGCCTTTATTTCGATACTGGTGTTCAAGGGGCTGTTCAACCAGAACTTCGGCGAGATCAACCTGGTACTGGAAAACCTCTTCGGCATTCGTCCCGACTGGTTCAGCGATCCGGCCCTGGCCCGCACCATGATCCTGATCGTGAATACCTGGCTGGGCTACCCCTA
Source organism: Marinobacter sp. E2 (assembly GCF_055755345.1). Lineage (NCBI taxonomy): Bacteria > Pseudomonadati > Pseudomonadota > Gammaproteobacteria > Pseudomonadales > Marinobacteraceae > Marinobacter > Marinobacter sp. E2. Next base: position 2,313,126 of record NZ_CM146911.1, on the reverse strand, counting down.
CATGATGCTGCTGTGCATGGGCCTGCTGCAGGCGATCCCCCGGGACCTGTACGAGGCCTCGGCCATGGACGGCGCAGGGCCGGTGAACAACCTGTTCAATATCACCCTGCCACTGATCATCAAGCCGCTGATGCCGTTGCTGATCGCCAGCTTCGCGTTCAATTTCAACAACTTTGTCCTGATTGCACTGCTCACCGGGGGCGCCCCGGATATCATCGGTGCCAGCACCCCGGCCGGTACCACTGACCTGCTGGTGAGCTACACCTACCGCATTGCGTTCCAGGACTCCGGGCAGAACTTTGGTCTGGCCGCCGCCATTGCCACCGCGATATTCCTGGTGGTCGGGGCGCTGTCACTGATCAACCTCAAGCTGTCCAAGATCAAGGTGTAAGGAGCTTTTTATGGCCATGGTTGAACCCCGCTCCACCAAATACCGCGTGCTGGCGTCCCACCTCGGGATGCTGGCGTTCATCGCGATCATCCTGTTTCCGCTGCTGATGGTGATTTCCATCTCGTTCCGCAGTGGTAACTTCGCCTCCGGCAGCTTGCTGCCGGAAAACCCCTCGCTGGAGCATTGGTACCTGGCGCTGGGTATTCCTTACACCGGGGAAGACGGTGTCACTACCCAGCCGCCGTTTCCGGTGCTGCTGTGGCTGTGGAATTCCATCAAGATAGCCGTCATATCCGCCGTATTGATTCTCGCGCTGTCCACCACCAGCGCCTACGCCTTTGCGCGTATGCGGTTTGCCGGCAAGGGCTTTGTGCTCAAATCCATGCTGATTTTCCAGATGTTCCCACCGGTGCTGTCGCTGGTGGCCCTCTATGCGCTGTTCGACCAGATCGGCAACCACGTGAGCTGGCTGGGCCTGAATACCCATGGGGCGGTGATTGTGGCTTCGCTGGGGGGCATGGCCCTGCACATCTGGACCATCAAGGGCTATTTCGACTCCATCGACCGCTCCCTGGAAGAGGCGGCCATTGTGGATGGCGCCACGACCTGGCAGGCATTCCGGTACATTCTGCTGCCGCTGTCAGTACCGATCCTGGTGGTGGTGTTCATCCTGGCGTTCATCATGACCATCATGGAGTACCCGATGGCGTCGATACTGCTGGTTGACACGGAAAAGCTGACTCTCGCGGTGGGTGCCCAGCAGTACCTCTATGAGCAGAACTATCTGTGGGGCGACTTCGCGGCCGCGGCGGTGCTCTCGGGCCTGCCCATTACCGTGATCTTCCTCTATTGCCAGAAATGGATTGTCGGCGGCTTGACCGCCGGTGGCGTCAAGGGATGATGCCGTTGTTGTTCCCCCGACTTCCCTGAAGTCTCTCCCGGGCCGGCACGGAAGATCCCGTGCGGCCCTTACGCGAGTATCGCGTCTTCCAGCGTTAACTTTCGCGACCCGGTCAGGTTACTTTCCCCCCTGCTGACCGGGCTTTTTTTGTGCCCATAAAAAAAGGCCGGTACGTGACAGAACCGGCCAAAGGAGTAAGCCCTCAAGGGGCGACGACAGATCGAAAAAATGAGGGGCCAGCGGCCCCTCGGGGGTGGGTCAGAAGTCGATGCAGGGTTCGCGGTAGAGGCGGGGGCAGGCGGTACCGTCCTGCCGGAACAGGTGGCATTTGTTGGCGTTCATACCCAGGGTCACGCGGGTGCCTTCCTGAACCGGATTGCTGCCATCGGTGCGCATGGTAAGCACGCCCTCTACGTTGTTCACATCCAGGTGCACCAGGGTCTGGTAACCCAGGCGTTCAACCACGTGCACTTCGCCTTCCAGGTACATGTCCGCCTCCTGGCCCTCGGTGAGGTGCTCGGGGCGGATGCCAAGGGTGACGGTTTCACCTTCTGTAAGCCCGTTGCCGTTTACCGGTAGCTCCAGTTTGTGGTTGCCGGGAAGTACCACGGTGACCGCCTGGGCACTGGCAGCAGCCACAGTACAGTCGATGAAGTTCATCTTCGGGGAGCCAATGAAGCCTGCCACGAACCGGGTTGCCGGGTAGTGGTAGAGTTCCATGGGCTTGCCCACCTGGGCGATGGCGCCGTTGTCCAGAGCGACAATCTTGTCGGCCATGGTCATGGCTTCCACCTGGTCGTGGGTCACGTAAATCATGGTGGCTCCCAGCCGTTTGTGCAGACGCGAGATCTCGATGCGCATCTGCACACGCAGGGAGGCGTCCAGGTTGGACAGGGGTTCATCAAACAGGAACACCTCGGGCTCGCGGACGATGGTCCGGCCAATGGCCACCCGCTGACGCTGGCCGCCGGACAGATCTTTTGGCTTGCGCTCAAGCAGCTTGTCCAGCTGCAGCAGGTTGGCGGCGTCCTGGACCCGACGGTTGATCTCGGCCTTGTTGGTTTTTGCCAGTTTCAGGCCGAAGGCCATGTTCTCGGCCACGTCCATATGCGGATACAGGGCATAGGACTGGAACACCATGCCCACTTCCCGCTCTTTCGGGGGCAGGTCATTGACCCGATCGTTGCCGATGTACATGTCGCCTGAGGTAATGTCTTCCAGCCCCGCGATCATGCGCAGCAGTGTGGATTTACCGCAGCCCGAAGGCCCGACAAACACCACAAATTCGCCGTCCTGGATGTCCAGGTTCACGTTTCGGGTTACCTGGGCTTCGTCGTAGCTTTTGCAGATGTTGCGTAAAGTGACGCTGGCCATAAGTCTCGTCTTCTTGTTGGTTCAGTGAGGTCTCAGATCCGGGCGATATCCACGCCCCAGGGTCCAAGGGTCAGTTCTTTGCCGTGCCATTGGCCACCCACAAAATCCGGGGTGTCCGGTTCGGAGATGCCGGCATGGGCCATGGCAATGGTGGTCGGGGTGTCACTGAGGTTCAGGGCGACCATCAGGGTTTTGCCATCCAGGCTTCGGGTATAGACCAGTGTGTTCCTGGGGCTCTTTCTGAACTCGATGTCGCCCGTGAGCAGCACCGGCTGGCGTTTGCGCCATCCCAGGAATGCCCGGTAGGCCGCCAGTACCGAATTGTCTTCGGCATGCTGGATCGCCACCGCGGCGTTGTAATGATCATCATAAACCGGCAGCCATGGCCGCGCATCGGAGAAGCCGGCGTGGGACTCCTGGTGATGCCAGACCATGGGAGTGCGGCAGCCATCGCGGCCCTTGTATTCGGGCCAGAAGTTGATGCCGTAAGGGTCCACAAGGTCTTCGTAGCGCAGTTCGGCTTCGGTAAGCCCCAGTTCCTCGCCCTGATAAATGCAGACGCTGCCACGCAGGGTGAGCAGCATGGCCATGTAGGCCTTTAGCTGCTGCTCGGATTGCGCGTTCCAGCGGGTAGCAACCCGGGCAACGTCGTGGTTGCCGATGGCCCAGCAGGGCCAGCCGTCGGTGAGCTTACCTTCGATGGTGTTGACGGTCTTGTGGAAGAAGTCGGCACCGTGCTGCTCGGTAAGCAGGTCGAAGGAATAGGCCATGTGCAGCTTGTCGCCGCCGCTGGTGTAGTCCGCCATGGTCTGTAGCGAATTATCGTCGCCGATTTCACCCACGGTAGTAGTGCCGGGGTACTGATCGAGCAGTGCCCGCAGGCGTTTCAGGAACTCGATGTTCTCAGGCCGGGTCTTGTCGAATTTGTGGAACTGGTAGGCGTAAGGATTTTCCTTGCGCACGCCTATGGAGCCTTCAGCCACGGCCTTGCTGGCCGGATTGTCCCGAAGCCTGGTGTCGTGGAAGCAGAAGTTGATGGCGTCCAGGCGAAAGCCGTCCACGCCGCGATCCAGCCAGAACTTCACATCCGACAGTACCTGTGCCTGCACCGCCGGGTTGTGGAAATTCAGGTCCGGCTGGCTGGTCAGGAAGTTGTGCAGATAATACTGCCTGCGACGGCTGTCCCAGGCCCAGGCGGAACCGCCGAACACCGACAGCCAATTGTTGGGAGGCGTGCCGTCGGCTTTCGGATCGGCCCACACGTACCAATCGGCTTTCGGGTTGTCCCGGCTGGCGCGACTTTCAACAAACCAGGGGTGCTGGTCTGAGGAATGGCTCAATACCTGGTCGATCATGATCTTCAAGTCGCGCTTGTGGGCCTCCGCGATCAGTTCGTCGAAGTCCTCAAGGGTGCCGAAAATCGGGTCCACGTTGCGGTAATCGGAGACATCGTAGCCGAAGTCCTTCATCGGCGAGGTGAAGAACGGCGACAGCCAGATGGCGTCTACGTTCAGGCTGGCAATGTAGTCGAGCTTCGCGGTGACGCCCGGCAGGTCGCCAATGCCGTCGCCGTTGGAGTCGTAAAAACTGCGTGGATAAACTTGGTAGATGACGGCGCCACGCCACCAGTCCGGGTTCTTGATCATGTAGCCTCGCTTGTTAAACCGGCGGTAAACATTCTTATTGTTGAGAGTGGGAGAAGAACTACCCAACTAGACTTGAGTCATACTGCGGCCGGCGGCGCTGCCATTCATCCTCCTGCGCTACTTTTTGTTGGCGTAGTCGGGGGGAGGAGGGGGGCGTAGTAGGGGTGAGACCGGGAGACGCCCCCGGGCGGGGGCGTCACCGTTTTGATTGTCAGGGCAGTGTGAGTGGGCCCTGGCAGGCGATACCGAGCGTGGTTACGCTGCTTTCCTTGTTTTCGAAGACACACCGGCCCAGAGGAGGCTCACCAGACCGGAGCCCGCCAGAGCACCGACGAAAGGCATCAGCGTCGGGATGCCGCCCGGGAAGCTGGCGGCTTCCAGGCCGGCTATGAGGCTGCCGCCGGCCAGCCAGCCGGGCAGAATGGCGCCAATCACGCCTGCCAGGCAGCCCAGGATCGCGGCTCGGGTGGTCATCCGGCCCCACAGGCCCATCAGCACCGGCAGGATGGCGGTGGCACACAGCAGGTCGGCAATCAGGAACAGGCGAAGCACCGAAATGCCCTGCAAGGCCACCAGAACCACCGGAATCATCAACAGCACGATAAACCAGCGAGCGCTGACGATGGACAGCCCCCGTTTCTCCGTTACCGCCAGGGAGGCGAGGGCATTCTGAAGGGTGTCCACGGATGAGGCCACCAATGTGATCGCCAGGATCAGGGACGGCAGTGCCAGCCAGGCCGGCGCATCGGACAGCAGTGCAAAAAAGGGAATGGGCGGGCTGCCAAGATCGGCGCCGCTCATCGCGGCCATAATGCCGAGGCCACCGACCACCGCCACCACGCCAATGGTTACCACACCGCCGAGCAATGCACCCCGGCTGAGTGCATCAGTATCCCGGGCCGACCACAGCCGCTGCCAGTAGCCCTGGTGGAACAGGTTGGCAGCGGTTACCGCGATGATCAGGGTGAGGGCCACGCTCAGGGCAGACGAGGTCGGGATGTCCGGAAGCGCCGCCGGTGCAGTCTCCGGCAGTTTGCCCAGAGCCACAAAACTGACGATAGCCAGCAGGCCAATCAACAGCACGGCCTGCCACTGATCGGTCACGATGCTGGCCCGAAGCCCCCCGATCGCCGTGTAGAGCAGGGTGGTAACCGCCACGCCAATCACCACAATGCGACCATCCACGCCGGACAGCAGTGATGTAATGGCACCGATGGCGGTGAGTTCCGCGGTCAGGAAACAGAGCATGTAGAGCACGGAAATCAGGGAAACGTAGTGGCGAACGCCTCGCCCGTAACAGGCATCTGCAAACTCTCCGATACTTCGGCCCTGCGGCAGGAAGCGCCGGATGGCGGGACCGCAGAACGCGAAAACGATGAACGGCAGTGCCGCCCCGAGGGCATAGCCGGCCAGCGCCACCGGGCCTACCAGGGCGCCTACCTCGGGCGGCGCAAACAGGATCCAGCCGCCCATTCCCGAGGCCAGAAACGACAGCCCCAGTGCCCTGGCGCCCTGGCTGTTCCGGGCGGTGACATAGTCATCGAGGCCGCCGTCAGCGAACCGGGCCCGAAGCCCCAGCCAGGCAAACAGGATCATGGCAGCCGCAATGGCCGCGAATGTGGTGTACAACATCAGGTGATTCTCCGCCGGGAATGGAAATAGCGCTGGCGCAATAGTGCCATAACGGCGTTATTCGGGCGAGGTTCACACCGGTGTCCCGTTTTTGACAGGCATCAATTCAAGGTTCAGCTTATGCTTTACTGTAGGCACATGTGATCCCCGCACGGGCAGGAGAGGCACTATGACGAACCGGAAATCGGAACTGGAAACGCTGCGGGCAGACCTTACCGCCCGGCTGTCCCGCTATGAGGCGCACCAGCATCGCACCGACGGCGCCCTGGACAAGGACTTCGAGGAGCAGGCCACCCAGACGCAGAACGATGAAGTGGTGGATTCCCTGGAAACCGAGACCCGGGCCGAGCTCGCCCAGATCGAGCGGGCCCTGGAGCGCATTGAAAACGGCGTGGGCGACGAGTGTGAGTCTTGCGGTGAGCCGATTGATCCGCGCCGTCTGCAGGTGCTGCCCTATACCACTGTCTGTGTGGATTGCGCGGACGACTGAGGCCGTTCAAAACTGGCAGGGACGGTGGCAACTGCGAGCTGATCTGATACAGATATCCGCTGCGCTCCGCATCGACGGCCACAGTCAGATGTGAATTCGTTAAACCGCAGTCCTGAGCGTTTTCGCCAACGGGAACGGCAGGAAATGTTGTCCTGGTCTGGCTAGACTGAGGCTTCAGAACAACAACAGCATCAGACCAATAACAAGGAAGCCCGACACCGTGGACCTGCTCGATACCCTTATTGTTGGCGGCCGCTACTTCGATGGAACCGGCCAACCCTCCCGAATGACCCATGTGGGTATCAAAGATGGGAAAGTTACCCGCCTGTTTGACGAGGAACCCGATCACGCCCTGGCGCGCGAGGTGATTGATGCCCGAGGTTGCTGGGTCACACCGGGTTTTCTGGACACCCACACTCATTACGATGCCGAGTTGCTGGTGTCGCCTTCGCTCTCGGAGTCTGTGCGACACGGCGTAACGACGGTGCTCATTGGCAGCTGTTCGCTCAGCATGGTCTGCTCCGAGGCCGAGGATGCCTCGGACATTTTCACCCGGGTAGAGACCGTACCCCGGGAAAAGGTCCTGCCCATACTCCAAGAGTACAAATCCTGGCGCTCGCCCCGGGAGTGGGTCGAGTTTGTGGATCGCCATCCCCTGGGCCCCAACGTCATCAGTTTCCTGGGGCACAGCGACTTGCGCACGGCTGTGATGGGGCTGCACCGTGCAACCGACCGGGCGGTCACCCCTACCGGAGCGGAGCAGGCACGAATGGAGGGTTTGCTGGAGGAGGCCCTGCAGGAAGGCTTTCTCGGCCTGTCGACCATGTGCCTGAAGTGGGACAAGGTGGACGGCGATCGGGAATGGTCCAAGAGCCTGCCGAGCACCTATGCCCGCTGGCGGGAGGTGAGCCGCCTGAACCGCATCCTGCGGCGCTACGGCCGGGTGCATCAGGGTGCACCCAACGCCGCCAACCCTCTCCAGGTAACCCAGTACCTGAGGGAAACCCTGGGCTGGCTGCGCCGCCCCCTGAAGACCACCCTGATTGCCATGATCGACCTCAAGGGCAACCCCACCGTGCGGCCTATGGCCAGCCTGGTGGGCTGGCTGGCCAATACCCTGGGCGGAAACTTCCGCTGGCAGTTGTTGCCGACACCCTTTACCGTCTACGCCGATGGCATGGACATTGTCCTGTTCGAGGAGTTCGGTGCCGGCGAGATGGCGCTGGATATCCGCGACCAGCTGGAGCGCAACGAACTGCTCAAAGACGAGCAGTACCGGCGCAAGTTTCGCAAGTTCTACAAGGAGAAGCTCTCGCCCCGGGTCTGGCAGCGGGATTTTGGCGATGCGGTGATCCTTGATTGCCCGGATCCGTCCGTCGTTGGTCGCAACTTTGCGGATCTTGCGGCGGAACGGGGTGTTCACGTGGTGGACTTCTTCCTGGACATGGTCGTGGCCCATGGCCGAGCATTACGCTGGTTCACCACCGTGGGCAATCACCGGCAGGACCGCCTCCGGAAGATGGTGACGCATCCCGGCGCGTTGATCACCTTCTCCGACGCCGGTGCCCACATCCGCAACATGGCTTTCTACAACCTGCCTCTGCGGTTTCTCAAGCTGGTGCGCGACAGCCACGAGGAAGGTGCTCCGATCATGTCACTGGAGCGAGCGGTTCACCGCCTCACCGGTGAACAGGCCGACTGGCTGGGTATCGACGCGGGCCATCTGAGGGTGGGTGACCGGGCCGATGTCGCCGTGCTGGACCCCCGCGGGCTGGACCAGGATCTGGAGCGAGTGGAATGGGCGGAAATGCAGAATTTCGGTCTTGAGCGCATGGTCAATCGGGTGCCCGGTTGTGTGAAGCATGTGTTGATCAACGGGCGCAAGGCGGTCACCGAGGGTGAGGTTGAACCGGATCTTGGCCGCGACAGGGGGTTCGGTCGCTTCCTCAGGGCTGGCGCAAGGGAACAGACAGTAACGGAAGGAGCGTGAATGACTGACAGACTGGCCCCCCTGGCATGGGTTATCGCCTTTCTCGCGGTGTTTTTGTGGTCTGCCATAGATCCGAGGGATAGGATGACCTGGGTGTTGGAAGTGTTGCCCGCGGTCATCGGTTTTGGCCTGGTGATCTGGTGTTATTTTCGCTACCCGCTGACCCCGCTGGTGTATCAGCTGATCCTTGTGCATGCGGTTATTCTGATGGTCGGCGGTCACTACACCTATGCCGAGGTGCCGGCCTTTGACTGGTTCCGGGACTGGTTCGGCTGGCAGCGCAACAATTACGACAAGCTCGGGCACTTTGCCCAGGGCTTCGTTCCGGCCTTGATCGCCCGCGAACTGGTGATCCGTTTCGGGGTGTTTGCGCGCCGGGGCTGGCCGTCTTTCTTTATCGTGTGTTTCTGCCTGGCCCTGAGTGCTTTCTACGAACTCATCGAATGGTGGGTGGCACTGCTGAGCGAAGAGGCTGCAGAGTCGTTCCTTGGCACTCAGGGTTATGTCTGGGACACCCAGTCCGACATGGCCTGGGCGTTGTCCGGTGCCATTCTTGCTCTGATGCTGCTGGGTCGGCTGCATGATCGGCAGCTCCAACTGCTACCCCGGGGAGGCCCTGCAACCGCCCGGTGACGGGACACTAATCCCCCTGAATCTTGCTCAGCAGGTCCTTGGCCAGTTCGATCGCCTCCGAGCGATGACTGATGTTCTGCTTCTGATACAGGCTGCGGATGTGGGTCTTGACCGTAGTCGAGGCCACCTTCAGGTGTTCGGCAATTTGGTCGTTGGAGAGGCCGGCGTGAATCAGGCTGAGAATTTGCCATTCCCGGCGGGTAAGCGGCGAGGTCCGGATCAGCTCGGGCACATCCGGGCGGTCAATGATGTCCTGAATGATGGCCTCGTCCAGAGAAATCCGGATCGCCCGGCTGAAATCCCGTTGCTGCTGCGCCAGCTGGATCAGGCGTTCGGCCCGTTGGAGCTCCATTCCTTCAATAGCCTGTTCGTTGATCAGCGCCTTGAGCAGAACAATCAGCTCCTTGCCGAGGCGCAGAAAACTGCCCACCGCACCTGTGGTGCTGGCCAGCTCCAGTGCGGTTTTCATGTGGCTCAAGGCCGTGTCGCGATCATCGAGCTGCCAATACAGATAAGCCAGGGCAATGTGGTTGCGGTTCAGGTCGGTTTTCAGTCCGAACTCGCCGGCCACCGATGTCAGCGCCTCCAGCAGGGGCCGGGCAAGCTCGTACTGGCCAAGACTGATCAGTGCCCGGGCCTGGTTGCGGCCATTGCACTGGTTGAAATGGTTGGTTGCCGACACCGGATCGCAGGGCGGGGCGATGGTCAGCCAGCGCTGGATGGCGTCGTGATCGCGCACGGCGTCCCAGTAGGAAAGCATGGTGGCGTGGGCATTGGCGACCCAGTCCAGGTGATAGTCACTGGAGGCCAGCATCTTCTGCATCTTGGCAATGTAATCGGCGCACAGACTCTGCCTGCCACGGGCCTGGGCCACCTTGGCGAGGGAGGTGTAGCTCTGCACGTACCAGCGTTCGCCCTGGGCCTCGAGAATTTCGATGCCCTGAAGGGCGCAGCGCTCAGCGCTCTCCAGGTGGTGCCACTCCCACATGATCTGGCTGCGGATCCGGAACAGGAATTCCAGGATCGGCAAATGGTTCAGGTGGTTTTCCTCGGCGTACTGGAAAGCGCGTTCCTGGATATTGTAGGCCTTCTGCAGCAGCCCCATGGCCACGCTGATCTCGCTCTGCTGGCACAGGGCCCAGAGCACGTTCTGGTGCGCCTGGTGTGCGCGGGCCAGGTGCTCGGTGTCCTGCATCCTGGCCAGCGCCTCTTCCAGTTCGCCCTTCACAAACAGCGCCTCGCCAATCACCGAGGCGGCGGCCACCCGCGAGGTTGGCAGGAAGCGGGCCTCCTGCTCTATTGCTTCGCGGGCGAGAACGAGGGCCCGGTCGCCGTCGCCGTAGTTCATGGCCACCTGCGCCCGGATCGCGCTGAATTCACCGTGCACAGCCCGCTGGGTGTCCTGGCTCATGGAGGCCTGCAGCCGGGCCTCCGCTGCCGACAGCCAGTTCTCCACTTCATCGAACTTGTACTGGCCCTGGGCCACCCAGGCTCGCAGCAGGGTCAGCGTGGGATCATCGGCAATAATCTCCTGGGGCAGGGTGTCCAGGCAGCGTTGCAGCAGGCTGAACTGGCCCTCGGTGAAGAACTTGCGACCGTGAAGAGTCAGTACCCGGGTGATGCGCTCCGGATCTTCTGCCGCAATGGCGTGCTTGGCTGCTTCTTCCGCGTGGTTGAGCTCCAGCCAGGCATCGGTTGCCCGTTGGTGAAGGTCGCGCTGGTTCTCGCGGGTGGTACAGGTAAGCAGATGGCGCAGATACACTGAAAAGAGAGGGTGGTACCGGAACCAGAGGGCGGAGTTGTCCACCGGAGTAATGAACAGACCCATGGAGAGCAGGCTGCTCAGTAGCGCCTGACCGTCGGTGTCGTCCATAACCCGCATCACCATGCCGGCGTTGAACCGGTCCAGAATACTGGTTCGCATCAGGAACCGCCGCTGCTGATCGGTCAGATCACTGCCGAGCAGTTCGTCGAAATAATCAAAAATGTTCTGATTGCCCTGTTCCAGCTGATCCACGAACTCACTGAACTCGATGCTGGTGGCGGAAGAGGCCGACAACAACTGGAGAGCGGAGATCCATCCCTCGACCCTGCGCACCGCACGTTCTATGCCCTCCCTCGAGACCTCGAACGGCAGTCTGGCCTGCAGATAGTGCTGGGCCTCGTCCGGGGTGAATCCGAGATGGCGGCTGGTGATCTCCGTGAGCCTGCCCTGCATCCTCAATTGAGCCACCCCGACCGGCGGAACGGTGCGGCTGACCAGAACCAGGGTGAGGTAGCCCGGAAGGTGTCGGAGCAGGAAACGCAGTGAGTCATGGATGTCTGGATTGCTGATCAGGTGGTAATCATCCAGCACCAGATACAGTGGCTGGTCGTCCTGGGGCAGCGCTGCCAGCAGGTCCGTGAGAAACGATTCGAGGTTTGCGTAGCCACGGGTCTGCAGGCTGGCCAGCACGCCTTCACAGGCGCCGCCCGTGGCCTCGTTCAGAGCTTTGGCCAGGTAGCCCGCAAACCGACCCGGGTCGTTGTCGCCAGATTCCAGCCGGAACCACGCCGAGCGGGCCTCAAGCGTCGCCAATCGTTCGGCAATAGTGGTGGTCTTGCCGTAGCCGGCCGGTGCATGCACCAGAAGCAGGCTGACCGGTTCCAGGCCGTGGAGCAGGTCGTTGAACTTCTCTCTGGGCAACAGGGCCGGAGGCGGTACCGGGCTCTGGTTCTTGGCGGCAATAAAGGTGATCTGTCCCGGATTCAGTGTTGTTGTCATCAGGATCTACATCAGGAAGTGAAGGGTCTGGATAAGTGTTGATACCGGCTTTGGGTCCTATCGTCAACTGTTGCCAATTGCCCGAACGGTGTCTTGAACCAGTTCTCAAAAGCGGTGTGCATCCCGGCGGTTGCTGCCACAGATTTGAGGCACAGTTATCTTTCAGGCGCTGGTGATTTCGGTATCTTACCGTAACAACGTGTAACCCGGCGCTGGTCGGGGCCAATAAAAACAGGACGTTCGACTGACATGCTGCTGGTGCTCGCTGGATCCCTTCTCACATTCACCATGGTGCAGGAAGCCACCGTTGTGGAGCCGTTCGAGAAGAACACCATTGTTATCGAGCAGGATGTCGACGCCAGTCCGGTAGAACTGAGACTGGATGCGCGGGTAGAGCCTCTGGTGGAACAGAAGTATCGGAACATCGTTCGCCAGGCCTACGACTACAGCTGTGGCAGTGCCGCGCTGACGACGGTGCTGAATTTCTACCTGGGGCGAACCCTGTCGGAACGTCAGGTTATGGAAGGCTTGCTGCATTACGGCGAGAGCGAGCGCATTGTCGAGCGTCGGGCCTTTTCGATGCTCGACATGAAACGGTTGGTGACGGCCCTCGGCTATCCGTCTGGTGGATTCCGCGCCACCATCGATGATCTCAAGGACCTGGACCATCCGGCCATCGTTCCCATTCACCACGCCGGGTTCAAGCATTTCGTGGTGCTTCGCACCATTCGCGACGGTCGGGCCTATGTGGCTGATCCCTCGGTCGGAAACATTTCCTTCACGCTGGCGCAGTTTGAAGAGAAGTGGGACGACAACGTTCTGTTCATCGTTTTCCCGGGCAGTGACAAACCGCTTGATAACCTCGAGCTCAAGGAAGAGGACCTTCGCTTTGTGGATGACCAGACAATGACCCTCCTGGCGCTGGAGCGGATACCGGCATTTCACGAGGCCACCGAAAGGCGCATCCAGAATCTGCTGGAACGGCAGAAGAACAACCCCGACGGCAGTGTCGAGAACACCCGAAAACAACTGCACTACCGCCGGAACTAATCTTCCGGGGCTACCCCGGGTCAGGACTGAGACAAATAAAATAAGGGAGTCAGGATGAATCGTTGGTTTGTGCGAGGTTTTATCCTTGTTTCCACGGCAGGTCTGCTTCCGGGTATGACCCTGGCGCAGGAAGGCAGTGTAGACCAGGCCCGCGAGGCACTGGCCAAGCAAGAGGGCGACGAAGATGCGTCCCAGCAGCTTGAGGAAGTGTTCCAGGCAGCCGAGAAGAATTACTCGCTGCAGAAGAAAGGCTCCCATTCGCTGAACTACTCGTTCGATTACTCCTACACCGCAGACCAGCGTCTTGATCTGGCCATTACCAATGGTTCGGTGCGCAATCTGGATGTGGTCCCGTCGGCGACCCACAACTTCACCAACGCGTTCTCCTACGATTACGGTCTGCTGGATAACCTGACCGTGGGCACCCGGATTCCGCTGGTGGTGAAGTACGATACCCAGGATGAGTTGACGGTTTACGATTTCGGCGACATTTCCTTCACCGGGCGCTGGCAACCCTTCGCCTATGTCCCCGGCAAGATGTCGACAACGCTGTTTGGCACCCTGACGACCAAGACCGGTGTCAGCCCCTACGAAATTGACATTCAGGAGCAGCTGTCCACCGGCAGCGGTTACTACTCCATCGGCGGCGGCGCAAGCCTGTCGAAAGTGCTGGATCCGGTGGTGGTGTTCGGTTCGGTCAGCGCTACCTATAACCTCCCGGCGGAGGATCTCCAGCAGGTACGCGGAGCTCGCCTTCTGGAAGAAGTGGATCCCGGCTTCGGCCTCTCTGGCTCTGCCGGCTTTGCCTACTCCCTGTCCTACGATATTTCGCTGAGTATTTCGGCCCAGCTGAGTTACAGCGATGAAACCGTGCTGACCTTCTCCAACGGCGACCAGGCGGTGGCGCAGGACCAGATGACCGGTTTCCTGAGCATGTCTCTGGGTACTCGGGTGAGTGACACGACCATCATTAATACCAGCCTGGGTATCGGCCTTACCGAAGACGCGCCGGACTTCTCGCTGGGCGTCTCCCTGCCCATCAATTTCTCCGGACTCAAAGAGTGATTGGTGTCGTTCGCGATCAACGGGAAGGGAAGCATTTCATGGCACAGAACAGCCACAACCGGCAGATTCTCGCGGCCCTGATCGCCACCACCATCTCGTGTGGTGCCCAGGCTCAGCTGGCTCAGAACCTGACCATCCATCCCAAGGCCCTGGCCCTCGGGAACGCGGTGACGGCCGATCCGCCAGGGCTGATGGCCATCCATTACAACCCTGCCGGTCTGACCAAGCTCGAGGGTCGTCAGCTTGAAGTCAACCTGATGAGCGTCTACCTCGATATCGACGCCGATTTCACCGCTCCGGAAGGCTATGAAATTTTCGGAATCGACGGTCTTGAGATTGATCCGCTGACCGGAAAGCAGCGGGATCCGGTAGCCAATACCCACAGCCACACCAACAATGTAGCCCTGTACATCCCCGGCTACGGCATTCTGCGCGCTCCGCCGGGTCCGGCCGTGGCACCATCGGCGGGAGTCAGCATCAATCCCCCCGGATCCAAGCTCACCTTTGGTAACGCCTTTTACCTGCCGCTTGCGGCCGGCTTCTATAGGGATAAGGACGATCCCGGTCGCTATCAGCCGCAGGCTACCGCCCTGCAGAGGACCACCTATCTGTCGCCCACCGTCGGGTACGAGATCAACGACGAATGGTCCGTGGGGGCGGGGATTCACCTGTCTCACATGGGTATTGCCGCCGATCAGTACATGCGGGCCCCGAATATGCTGCTGGGCGTGGCGGAGATTCTGCAGGATGCCTTTAACTGCGAAAGCGGTGATGAGCCGCTGCAGCCGTGGCTGGCGCTGTGTGGGGGCAACGTTGGCCCCTGGGACGACATTGGCGCCCTGAACATCAACGTGCAGGAGACCCTGTCGCCCACCTATGCCCTGGGCGTGATGTGGGAGCCAACGGACTGGTTCAGCTGGGGGGCGAGCTACACCTCCGAAGCCGAAATGAACATGAAGGGCACCTTCGAGATCCAGTACACCGATGACTGGTCCGGCTTCTGGCAGAGCGTCAACGGCTCCGTTCTGGGTGCCATCACCTCGGCCATCCTCAGTCTGCCGTCCGGCGCGCCGAGGGAGGCCGGGAACGTCAGCATGGATCTGGTGTACCCGCAGCATTTCCAGACTGGTATCAGTGTCGATGTGCATCCCAAGCTCACCCTGAATGCGGACATTGGCTGGACCGACTACAAACAGTGGGACGCCTTCGTGTTCCGTTTCGACCGCAACCTGGAATTCCTCAATGCGGCCCGTATCCTGTCACCGGATAACGCAACTCCCAATACCCTCAGGCTGCCCCTGGGCTTCAAGAGCCAGTGGAACTGGGCCTTCGGCATGGAATTCCACGCCTCCTCCCGACTGGATCTGCGGGCTGGTGTCGAGATCCGGGATTCGGTCATTCCGGACGATCAACGGCAGGTCATGGCGCCCTTCGGTGGCGCCAACCTGTACAGCGTCGGCATGGGTTACAAGTGGGATAAGGACACCGAGATCGACATGAACCTGAGTTACCTGCATTCCATCGAATCCATTCCTGCCGACACCAGCTGTAACGTAAACTGCGACAATATCACCAACATTATCTACAACCCCTACGCCGGGCTGGATATCAAGACGTCGTTGAGGGTTGTCATGGCGGGGCTCAGTTTCCGAACCAAATTCTGAGGTCCGTTACTGTCCGGGGAGATGCAAACCGTCGTGACCGAAGCCGCGAGACTGAAACCGCTATGCATCCTGTTGGCTGCTGTTCTGGCCGGCTGCCAGCTGGGCGGGTCGACGGTCTCGGAACGGGAAGGTTATTTCACCTGGGTGGATGAGCAGGGCAGGGTCCGTTACTCGCCCATCGTGGATGGCAGCTCCGGAGAGGCCGAAGAACCGGCGCAAACTGCCAACAGGCCGGATGCCGCCGAACAGGGTTCGGGGACAAACAGAACCCTGTCTTCGGCGCTTGAAGAGGAAACCGAATACACCCTGGAGAATTACCCGGATGCCGAGCAGCTGGCCCGTGACGGCTATGTTCGCCCGGGTGAGCGCCAACCTTATTTTACCTGGCGGGATGCCCAGGGCAATGTCCGGGTCAGCTACTACCGGCCGGATACCCGCCCGGAGGGTGAGAAAGGCCGGGTCGAGCCGCCGGTGCAGCTTACCGAGGCCAGCGTTTACCACCGGCCATCGGAAACAACAGCTACGCAGTCCCCACCCGCAGGTGACCCCGAGGCCTTTGCCATTCTCGGTATCGACTCCGGTGGCCCGGGTTTTCTCCAGCGTTTTACCGACACTTGCTGCGACTCGCTGGACGCGGGCTATGAGCAATGGCAGCCGGATCGGGAGTTCGGCATCAGTCTGGATCAGGATTCGCCCAGACATGACTTTCTCACCGGAAACAGCCGGTACCAGTTGATCCAGCTACCGGAGCCCGGGGCAGGTGGAGACGCGTTCCTGTTCCGCCTGCGCTCTTACGTCAGGAACGGCGTGTTCGTGCCTTCGGTAGTATTTCTGGATGACCAGCGGCAACCTCTGCGTCTGGTTACCGATCTGGTGATGGCATTCACACCCGAGAACTGGCACCGCCGGGGTTATCTGGAAGCCGTCATTCCGGCCTTTCCGGGACGGGGAGAACGATGGCTGCTGGTACTGACCAGGTCGGAGGACCTGGCCGGCCAGACAGTGATCGAGACCGGCTCCGGCCCCAAGAAAATTCCCCATGTTCCGGTGGGCGAAATCGGTTTGGAGGAACTGGAGCCCTGAGGGCTCAGTCTTCCGGTTGGCTCAGGTCCAGCCATTGCTGGGAAAGCCAGTAATAACGCCCGTTGCCGGCGGGGTGGGTACAGTTGTAGCGAAAGCGCCGGCTGTCAAAGCCGCCGGGTGCCGTCACCCGTACGGTGTCATTGATCACCTCAAAATCTATCCGCCCTTTTCCTGAGGCAAAACAGGTCAGGCGGCTCGCATCCATCGCATCCACCAGCGGGAATTCGAGCGTGGGCGGGTTCTTCGAAATCACACCATCGGGCAGCTTACCGGTGTCAATCGGAAACGCCTTGCTGGTGAGTTTGGTTTCCAGGCTGCCCAGCTGGCCATAGGCGTTCGCCATCGGAAAGCGTGGCAGGCGGGTCGTTGCGGTTTTCGGGCCAATGGCGCCGGATTGTTGGCCGAAACCGTACCAGCCGCGCTTTTCAATCTCGCGCTCAAGGCCCTCATCGAATTCGCCGTAGGGATAGGCAAACATCGGGGCGGGGTCTTCGAGCTGGCTTTCCAGGGCTTCCTGGGCCTCATCCAGGCTCTGTGTAATCCGCTTCTGCCAGGCCTCGGGGGATTCACCGGGCTTGCGGGCCAGGTGTCCGTGGTCGGCGCTGTGGTTGGCGATGGTGACCCCTGGCCGGGCGGCCAGTTCCCGAATCTGATCCCAGGTCATGTAGCCCCGACCGCCAACGGCATCGGTATTGACGAAAACGGTGTAGGGATAATCCCGCTCGGCGAGCATGGGGGCAGCCTGGTGGAAAACAGAGTCGTAGGCATCGTCGAAGGTAATGGCGATCCGGTTTTCCTCGGGCTGATTGCCGTTCCGGGTGTTGCGGGTGCCTTCCAGGAGGGGCACCACCTCTAGGCCAAGGTCGTCGATCATTTCCAGCTGTTTGCGAAACAGCGACACCGACGTGGTTGTCGCCGGCGGCGTGCTGTCACTCACATGGTGATACTGGAGGACCACGAGATCGGCCCTCGCGGCCGCGCTGACGGTAACAAGGATGGCCGCAGCCGCAAGCGGGCTCAACAAGGCTTTCATTGGCATGGATCTCCTGTTTTTCATCATGATTTTTCAGGTCTCGTATGGCTGGCGGTGGCTCAGGCGCTGTTACGAAAGTGAGCCTTAAGAACCGCAAACGCCTGGTTCAGGTGCTGGATGGTCTCGGTGTCGCCGCCCCGATCGGGGTGCGCGCGCATCACCGCACGGCGAAACCGTTGTTTAACCGTCGGGAAGTCCGCCGGCACCGATTCGAAGCCCAGGGTCTCGGCTGCCGCCCTGGTTTCCGAGGGCGCCGGGCATTGGCCGGGAACGCCGGCCCAGAAGTCATCCATCATCTGGTGGATTGCTTCCTCGGGCAGCCGGTACTGCGAGAGGTCCAGGTAGAACGCCCGGAGACTGTCGATATCGCCCGGAGGTCCACCACCGTCCACCACGGACTGTTGCTCAAGGCGGATATTGAGGGGCGAGATGTGAAGTGACTCGCCGCCCTCCGCCAGCTGATCCCGGAGTCGGTAAAGTACGTGGAACAGCAGGAAATGAACGGGATAAAGCCGCTCTGGCTCGTTGAACACAACCTCTCCCAGCAGTTCCCAGGGCGGCCGTTGCAGCGCCTTGATCAGGGACAATTCGCTGATGCCCGAGGGCGTGGCCCTGAGCTCGTGTTCAACCGCCACCAGCAGGTGAGCAATCTGCTGTTCCAGATGGTGGTCGGTTGCCGCCGGCCCCGGGCCGGCAGAGATCTGATTAGGGGCGGGCTTGGTCATGGGGTTCATGGTAGGGAAGTCTCGCCGTTCAGGAAAGTCCGGCCAGCTCCGGCAGGCCCCCCAGGAACAGGCGGGTTGAGAATCGAGTGGCGTTTACCGCCTCGTCGTCGGCGGACCCGGGATCACCCTGGGCCCGCCGGGCAAGGGCCAGGCTGGTTTCCCAGGCCACGCCGAAGAACGCAGCACACAGGTACTCCTGATCGATGGAAGGAAGCAGGCCCCGATCCATGGCGTTCCGCACATCGTCCTCCAGGGATTGCATGGTCAGGCCCACGATATCTGCCCCGAAGAGCTCCCGCAGCGCCCGCTCATTGCGGTGTGCCAGTTCGTAGACCAGAGGATCCCGGGCGGTGGCCTGGTAGAGTGCCAGGTAGGCGAAGTGAATGAAATCCTCGGTTGATGCTGCGGCCCGCCGGTGCCGGGTCAGGTTGCTGTTGAGCCGGGTCAGGAAATCGGTCAGCAGGGCGGCGAAGATATCCTGCTTGCTCGAGAAATAGTTGTAGAAGGTGCCGGCAGCCAGGTGGGTTCTGCGCACAATATCCCGGATGGTGGTCTGCTCGTAGCCCTGTTCCCGGAAGCATTCCCTGGCTGCATGCAGAATGGCCTTGCGGTTGCGTATGCGGTTCCTTTCCCGTTTGCCGGAGGCTCCGTCGTTCGCTTCTAACCTATCCATGTTGGTAACCTGTCCCTTGATCCATGTGACGCGTATAATCGTCGCTCCATTTTCCCTGTGAACGACGTTGGTATGTCCGAAGCTATAATCGCCAGTTCCGAACCATCCCTCAACTCTGACCCTGCGTCTGAGCGCGACCGCCGCCAGAAACTGGAGTTGAACAAGCTGCAGAAACGTCTGCGCCGCGAAGTCGGTCAGGCGATAGCTGATTTCTCGATGATTGAAGCCGGCGACAAGGTCATGTGCTGCCTCAGCGGCGGCAAGGACTCCTACGCTATGCTCGATATTCTGCTGAATCTGCAGAAGAGCGCGCCGGTGGACTTCGAGCTGATCGCCGTCAACCTCGACCAGAAGCAACCGGGGTTTCCGGAGGAGGTTCTGCCGGAGTATCTGTCATCGATGGGCATCGAGTATCACATCATCGAGAAAGACACCTACAGCATTGTTAAGGAAAAAGTGCCGGAAGGGAAGACTACCTGCGGTTTGTGCTCTCGCCTACGTCGCGGAATTCTTTACAATTTTGCAGAAGAGCACGGGGTCACCAAGATTGCACTCGGCCATCACCGGGATGACCTCCTGGAAACCCTGTTCCTGAACATGTTCTACGGTGGCAAGCTCAAATCCATGCCGCCGGTGCTGCACAGCGACGATGGTCGCAACACGGTAATCCGGCCGCTGGCCTACAGCCGGGAGAAAGACATTGCCCGGTATGCGGCGTTGCGTGAATTCCCGATCATTCCGTGCAACCTGTGCGGTTCTCAGGAAAACCTGCAGCGACAGGTAATAAAGGACATGTTCAAGTCCTGGGACAAGCAGCACCCGGGTCGGCTCGAAACCATGTTCCGGGCCATGTGCAATGTGGAACCGTCCCATCTGGCTGATACCGATCTCTACGATTTCCGGGAGGGCAAGCGGCTTGGCGGCAAGCGCCAGGCGGTTCAGACCGCCGAGCCCGAGGCGGCTCCGGATTTCGGACGGCTGGACGTTCTGAACATCTAGTCAATCAGTGGCTACCCAGCCCTGAGAACGGCAGCGTCCACAGGCCGAACAGGATAAGCAGGCCACCGGTCACTTTCCGGAACAGCCCGTTGCCCTGCAAGGCCTTGACCCAGCTGGCTGCGTAGCCCGTTGCGAGCATCGACGGCAGGGTCCCCAGGCCGAAGAACAGCATGGTCAGGGCCGCCGAACCCACGGTTGGCTGGAGGGCGGCCCAGCCCAGGGTGCTGTAGATCAGTCCGCAGGGCAGCCAGCCCCACAGGGCACCCAGCAAGAGAGCCTGGCCGCCGTGATTCACCGGCAGCAGCCGACGGGTCAGGGGAGAAAGCCGGGCCCAGATCGGTGCGCCAACCCGCTCTACATAGCGAATGCCTTGCCACCACTGGCCCATGGACAGCCCCATGAAAATCAGCAGCGCGCCCGCCAGGGTGCGCAGTACCAGACCGGCCTCCTGCCACTGATTCGCGGCCGACGTGCTGGCCACAGCCACAAGGGCCGCAATCAGGCAGTAACTGCCAATCCTGCCGGCGTTGAACGCCAGTAGCATCATCGTCTGGCGAAACCGGAAACCCCGCCCCACGGGCAATGCCATGGACAGAGACGCACTGATACCGCCGCACATGCCCAGGCAATGGGTGCTGCCAAGCAGGCCGATCATGAAGGCGCTTGGATAACTGAGGTAGAGGTCCGGGTTCATCCTGTGCGGTGGCTGTTCCTGTCCGGCGCTTCCTGTCCAGAGGGCTCGTCGGTGTCGAGCTCCTCATTATTGTCAGCTTTGACGTCCGTCCTTGCTTCCGGCGGAATCTTGTCCTTGTCATCGTCGTACAGGATGCGGTGGGCAGGACCTTCCAGATCGTCGTACTGGCCGTTCTTGACCGCCCAGGAGAAAAGCACGATGCCCACGGTTACCAGAATGAGCATCAGCGGAACCAGGAACATGACGATTTGCACGGTGAACTCCCGAGGAACAGATTTCCAATTTACGGTATCAGGACAGCGCCTCGACGCCAACCGGGGGATTGTCCGGATGCGACCGCGCCGGTCTCTTGCCAAGCCTGAGCGCATTCAGCACCACCACCAGAGAACTCAGTGACATGCCAATGGCTGCCAGCCAGGGCGGCACCATGCCGGCGGCGGCCAGCGGCAGCGCACAGAGGTTGTAACCCAGTGCCCACCAGAGATTCTGCCGGATGATAGCGCGGGTCTGACGGCTGGTCTGCAGGGCTTCCACCAGCTGCAGCAGCTGTCCGTTGAGGAGCACAGCGTCGGCTTTGAGCTGGGTCAGGTCCGACGCCGAGCCCATCGCAACGGAAATGCCCGCTCCGGCCATGGAGGGCAGATCGTTCAGGCCATCCCCCACCATCATGATCTGTCGGCCTTCGGCCTTGAGTTTTTCCAGGACGGAGAGCTTGTCCTCCGGCGATGCCTGGCCGATCGCTTCATCAATGCCCAGTCGCTCGGCGATCGATGCCACGTGCCCGGAGCGGTCGCCGCTCAGCAACAGGGTCCGGATACCGGCTGCCTGCAAGGTTTCGATGGCCGTGCGGGCATCGTCCCTGGGCTGGTCGTCAAGCGTGAAGCAGGCCAGCCATTCCCGGTTGGACGCCAGCCACACCGTCATACCTTGTTGTTGATCAGTGTCGGGCGCGGGTGCCGAGACACGTTCGGCAACAAACTCCCGGTGCCCGATGAATACCTCGGTGTCACCGAAATGGCCGGAGAGACCTCCACCCAGGTGATTCTGCACGTTGCCGACGCTCGCTGCTTGCCGATGCCGGAAAACCTTCGCAATCGGGTGCTCTGAATGGGCTTCCAGTCCGGCGGCCAGCGCCAGACAGGTCTTCTCATCCAGGCCGCCGGTGATCCGGGTGGCCACCAGGGTCAGTTCGCCCTGGGTCAGGGTTCCGGTTTTATCGAATACCACGGTATCGATATTGTTCATGGACTCGAGGGTGTGTCCCCGTGTCGGCAGAAATCCGAGTCGCCGGAGCCTCACTGTGGCCGAGGTGATGGCCGTTGGTGTGGCCAGTGAAAGCGCGCAGGGGCAGGTCACCACCAACACCGACAGGGTGATGTCGAAGGCGTTGTCGGCGCCGGCCCACCACCAGCCAATCCAGACCACCGGCGCCAGGATCAGCACGCGACCAACGAACTTGCCCGCCATCCGGTCGGCCATCCGGGCAACGCGGGGTTTTTCCGACTGTACCCGGTCGAGTATGCGCAGAATGCCCGAAAGCCGGGTCTGGGCGCCGGCTTTCTCCACCCGGATGTCCAGGGGATGCTCACCATTGATGCTGCCAGCATGGACCGGATCGCCCGGGTAACGCGTTTCTGGAAGGTACTCGCCGGTCAGTGCCGCTTCGTTGAGGGTGGACTGTCCGCTCAGGATTTCCCCGTCCACCGGGAGCGTCTCGCCGGGGCGTACGCGGATAATGTCGCCGGGTCGCACGTTGTGCACTGGCACCACATCGGTGGAATCGCCGATGACCAGGGTGGCCACCGAAGGCTGGAACCCGGCCAGAGCATTGCCCGTCAGACCGGCCCGGTATCTTGCCTGGAGCTCAATGTAGCGGCCCAGCAGCAGGAAGAAGGTGAACATGCAAACGGACTCGAAGTAGACTTCGTCGCCCCCCACAACCGTAACCCAGGCGCTCGCCAGGTAGGCGAGCCCGATGGCAATGGCCACAGGAACATCCATGGTCAGGTGGCGGCTGAGGATGTCCCGCCTGGCATTCCGGAAAAATGGTCGGGCGCTGTAGAACACCACAGGTGTTGCCACCAGCAGGCTGAACCACCGGAAGAAGCTGACAAAACCTGGCGAGAGGTCGTTGACCAGTTCGAAGTACAGCGGGAAGGCCAGCATCATGCTCTGGAACGAGCCAATACCGGCAACCGCAACGCGAATCAGCATGGAACGATGTTCTGCCTTCAGGGCCTGTTCCGCCTCATCGGCCTGGTAGGGCCGGGCGGAGTACCCCAACTGCTGGACGGCGATCAGCAGGTCACTGAGACGGGCCTGGTCCGGAGCCCACACCAGCCTTGCCCGTTGCGTGGTGTGGTTGACTGAAAACGACACCACACCTGGCTGCTGGGCCATGTGGTTTTCAAGCAGCCAGATGCACGCTGCGCAGGTGATGCCACCAATCAGAAGCTGGGCTTCCTGGCCGCCTTTTACCGGCGACACGAAGGACTCCTGAACCAGCGGATGGTCCAGTTCCCGCAGTCGGTTTACCTCGGCTGTCGTCAGCGTCCTGGGAGTGACCGCGTTGCGGGTCCGGATATTGTAAAAGCCGGTAAGACCTTCCTGGTGAATGGTCTGACACACCGCCTTGCAGCCCTGACAGCAGAAATGCCGCGTACTGCCGTCAAGCTCAAGGGTAATCGGGGGCTCGCCGTCTGCCGGCTCACCGCAATGGAAGCAATCCGGGCTGGTCAACCTTGGGCCGACTCCCCGGCCTTGACCGTAATTCCATTTGCCGCAGGCAACAGGGCTTCGCCCTTCAGACGCCACTCATTGGCGGGGCCGCGAAGGTCGTAGTACCAGCGCCCATCAATGTCTTCCAGCAGTTTGCCGGCAAAGCGGCCCGGTTCGATTCGCTGAAACTGGATGGTGCGGTCCTTGTCCGACAGGGTCGGGTGGAACAGGTTGAGAATCAGATAGGGAAAGTCCGCCGGTCCGTTGGTGGTGTCCAGGTCAACGATGACATTCCGGTCCCGGAAATCGATGTGGGCGGTCATGCCCAGATCCGCAGCCTTCTGGTCACGGGCGATGGACATGTTGATACCCCGACCTTCTTTCGACCAGTCATCAGTGACCATCGCATTTTCTGTGTTGATAGCGATGGTGATGGCAATGGCGCAGTAAATGATCGAGGCGCCAGGAAAGATCAGCAAAAACCAGAACCAGGGCTGGCGGTACCAGGGACTTACCGGTGTTTCTTCAGTCATAAATCAGCATCTCATGTCGTTTCTGGTCCAGGCCGTGGCTGGTGTCAGCGGGTTGGACCAACGAATCGGCTTTCAGTTTCAACAACCAGGGAGGCATCCGTCTCGGATTGCGCCCTGAATCGGATCTCGTTGTTCGATTGGTTGATGGACTCCGGCGGGACATCCACAACGGTGGGCAACGACCGGTTCTCTCCACTTTCAACGGTGACCGAGGTATTGGTCAGAATGCGTATGTCCGGAAGCCCGCTGACCGACACATTAAAGGTCTGCGGAACTTCGGTCATGTTGGCAATCTTGAGCGTGTAGGAGTTCTCGATTCGACCTTCACCGTTAAAGCTGTACAGCGCACCACGGTCCCTGAGCGCGTCCAGCTGGGCAGGTACCCGGGTTGCGATGGTGAAGATAATCGCGCCGATCATCAGCAGCAGAACGGCACCGTAGCCGAAGGTTCTTGGCCGTAGCAGCCTCGAGGGCTTGCCCTCAAGCTCGTTTTCGGTGGTGTAGCGAATCAGCCCCCGTGGGTACTCCATCTTGTCCATGATTTCGTCACAGGCATCGATGCACAGGGCACAGCCGATGCATTCGTACTGAAGCCCGTCGCGAATATCGATGCCGGTGGGGCACACCTGCACGCATTGCCCGCAGTCGATGCAGTCTCCAAGGCCCAACTCTGAGGGAGCCGTGCCTTTTTTGCGGCCGCCACGGGGCTCACCCCGATTGGGATCGTAGGAAACCACCCGGGTGTTGGGGTCGAACATGACCGACTGGAAGCGGGCGTAGGGGCACATGTACAGGCATACCTGCTCGCGCATCCAGCCGGCGTTCAGGTAGGTGGCCGCGGTAAAGAAAGCGACCCAGAAGTAGGCCCAGCCGTTGGCCTGGAGCGTGAACAGATCCGCAAGCAACTCACGGATGGGGTAGAAGTAGCCAACGAAGGTCAGGCCGGTTGCCAGGGCGATCAAAAGCCAGACCGTGTGCTTGGCGGATTTCTTGAAGACCTTGGCCCCGGAGCTGGGTGATTTGTCCAGCTTCATGCGTTTGTTGCGGCTGCCTTCAATGCGCTCTTCCACCCACATGAAAATAAAGGTCCAGACCGTTTGCGGACAGGTGTAGCCGCACCAGACCCGGCCAAAAAGGGTGGTGATAAAAAACAGCCCGAAGGCGCAGATGATCAGCATGCCAGACAACAGGAAAAAGTCCTTCGGAAAGAAGGTCATGCCGTACAGGTGAAATTCCCGGGCCGGGAGGTCGAAATGGATGAGCGGCTGGCCGTCCAGGGTCAACCAGACAAACAGGAAATACATGCCCATCAGCAGCGTGAGGCTTACGTTGCGGATGCGCTGGAAAAAGCCCTTGACCTCTTTGACGTAGATCTTCTTGCGACTTGCGTAAAGTTCGACGGTTCCGGATTTGTTGTTTTTGTCGGAGGGGTCAGAGGATGGGTCAATCTGCTTGACCGGAATCTCACTGCTCATCGTTACCTCCAGGGGAAGGGTGTTACGAGGCGGCAGGCCATTGGCGTGCTGATCCTTTCAAGCCTGTACCCGCCGGGCAGGCACAGGGTTGAAAAGACCGGGCCGGGGCAAGCCCGGCCGGTAGATTCAGTTCGACAGGCTGTACACGTACGCTGCCAGAATCTGAATCTGGTCGTCCGAGAGGCGGCCACTCTGCGCCGGCATCTGGTTCTGACGACCGTTCATGACGGTTTCCTTGATCCACTCGTAGGTGGAGCCGTAGAGCCAGGTGTTATCGGTCAGATTGGGTGCACCCATGGCCTGGTTACCCTTGCCGTCCGCCCCGTGGCAGGCAACACAAGCCTGGGCAAACACGGCTTCACCGGCCTTGGCGGCCTCGGCATCCTTCTCACGACCACTGAAGCTAAGCACGTAGTTGACCACCTGGTCCACTTGCTCGTTGGTCATGCTGGGCATGGTGCCCTTGGCCGGCATGTTGCCCATGCGACCGTTGTGCAGGGTTTCCAGGATGGCGTCTGGCGTTCCGCCGTACAGCCAGTCGTCATCTGTCAGGTTGGGAAAGCCCACCTGGCCGCGTGCAGCCGAGCCATGGCACACCGCGCAGTTGTTGGCGAACAGGCGCTGGCCGATTTTCATGGCATCGCCGTTTTCGGCAAGCTGTGGAACCGGTGTCTCACCGTACTGGGCGTAAATTTCCCCGTACTTTTCCTCTGCCTCTGCAACCTCTGCCTCCCACTGGTTGGCCGAAGACCAGCCCAGAATTCCCTGGAAGTTCCCGAGGCCCGGGTACAGAACCAGATACCCGAGTGAGAAAATACAGGTGGCGAGGAACAGGTAGAACCACCACTTGGGCAGGGGGTTATCGTATTCTTCGATGCCATCAAACGAGTGGCCCGTTGTGCGTTCGGTCTCGACATCGGTGGACTGGCTCTTGCGGGTTGCCCACAGAAGCCACATGCAGCCGAATATGGTACCGAGCACGATCACACTGATCCAGAGGCTCCAAAAGGTACTCATTGTTTCTTCTCCGTTTTTTCCTGTTCGAGCGTACGCTTTTCCACTTCGTCATCGTCGAAGGGCAGGTGAGCCGCCTCGTCGTTGGCTTTCTTGCGGCGGGCGCTGTACGCCCACCAGACGATACCGAGAAAAGCCGCCATTACGAGAAGCGTGTGAATTCCGCGTAACTCATTGATATCCATCGGTTCACCGTTTTTCTGAAATCACTGTACCCAACTGTTGCAGGTACGCGACCAGAGCCTCGATTTCAAACTTGCCTTCCACCTGAGCAGAGGCCTCTGCGATCTGCTCGTCGGTGTAGGGAACGCCCAGGGTCTGCAGCGTTTCCATCTTGGCAGCGGTCTTGGTGTGATCTACCCGGTCTTCGAACAGCCAGGGGAATGCCGGCATGTTGGACTCGGGGACGACACTGCGCGGATCGTACAGGTGCTGGCGTTGCCAGGCATCGGAGTATCGACCGCCTACACGGGCCAGATCCGGACCGGTACGCTTGGAGCCCCACAGGAACGGGCGGTCATAAACGAACTCGCCCGCAACGGAGTAGTGGCCATACCGCTCGGTCTCGGCCCGGAAGGGACGGATCTGCTGGGTATGACACACGTGGCAGCCTTCGCGGATGTAAATGTCCCGGCCTTCCAGTTCGAGGGCGGAGAGGGGCTCAAGGCCTTCCACCGGTTCGTTGGTTTCTTTCAGGAAGAACAGGGGGACAACCTCCACCAGGAAGCCACCACTGATGGTCAGGATGATCAGAACGATCATCAGACCGAGGTTTTTCTCGACTACTTCATGTTTCATCTGATCTCTCTCCCGTTACGCCGGCTGGGTCGCCGCGTTGTCCTGCGCTACTGCTTCTTTCTGGCGTACGGTCATGTACACGTTGTAGGCCATAACAAGCATGCCGCTCAGGAAGATCGCGCCACCGATAAACCGCACGAGGTAGCCGGGGTAGGAGGCTTCAAGTGCCTCAACAAAGCTGTAGGTCAGGGTGCCGTCTTCGTTGACTGCACGCCACATCAGGCCCTGCATAATTCCATTTACCCACATGGCAACGATGTACAGGACCGTGCCCACGGTGGCCAGCCAGAAGTGCACGTTGATCAGGCTGGTGCTGTACATGGCCTGCAGGCCCCAGAGTTTGGGAATGAGGTGGTAGACCGCCCCGATGCTGATCATGGCAACCCAGCCAAGAGCACCGGAATGAACGTGACCAATGGTCCAGTCGGTGTTGTGCGACAGCGCATTCACGGTCTTGATAGCCATCATCGGGCCTTCGAAGGTGGACATGCCGTAGAACGACAGGGAAACCACCAGGAAGCGCAGAATCGGATCGGTGCGCAGTTTGTGCCAGGCGCCCGAGAGGGTCATCATGCCGTTGATCATACCGCCCCAGGACGGCGCAAGCAGGATCAGTGACATCACCATACCGGCGGTCTGAGCCCAGTCAGGAAGCGCGGAGTAGTGCAGGTGGTGGCCACCGGCCCACACGTAGGTGGCAATCAACGCCCAGAAGTGAACGATGGACAGGCGGTAGGAGTAAATGGGACGGTTGGCCTGCTTTGGCACGAAGTAGTACATCATGCCCAGGAAGCCGGCAGTCAGGAAGAAGCCCACTGCGTTGTGACCCCACCACCACTGCATCATGGCGTCGGTGACGCCGGCATAGGCGGAGTAAGACTTGAACGCACCAGCTGGCAGCGCCAGGTTGTTGCCGATATGCAGAACCGCCACGGTAATGATGAAACCACCGTAGAACCAGTTGGCAACGTAGATGTGCGGGCTGCTGCGCTTCATGACGGTGCCGAAGAACACCAGCGCGTAGGTTACCCAGACAACCGCGATGGCGATGTCGATGGGCCATTCGAGTTCGGCGTACTCCTTGGAGGAGGTCAAACCCTGAGGCAAGGTGAGGATGGCGGCAATCATGATGGCCTGCCAGCCCCAGAACGTAAATGCGGCCAGGCTGTCAGAAATCAGCCTCGCCTGACAGGTCCTCTGGACAACATAATAGGACGTGGCAAACAGTGCCGAGCCCCCGAAGCCGAAGATAACCAGGTTGGTATGCAAGGGACGAAGACGGCCAAAGTGCGTCCAGGGCAAATCCAGGTTCATTGAGGGCCACACGAGCTGGGATGCGATCAACACGCCCATGCCCATGCCAACAATGCCCCAGACCAACGTCATGATGGCGAATTGTCTCACCACCTTGTAGTTGTAAGTCAGGTTTGCATTTACTGTGCTCATAGCCTTACCAATGGGTTTAGAGTGGGGAATTATGCGGGCGCAAGTATGGAGAAACGATTAGCGGTTTGCAATGACTCAGGTCAACTCCTGACATCCGTCAAATGCGCCCAAATCAGCAACATGGCTTCCTTTATACTGCGTTCGTTGGAGTTGTTTCAGCGGTTGGAAAATGTGTTGCTGGAACTGCAATGATAGTCGCTTGAACGAACGAGGTGAATTTTGTGCCGTTGATTACGACCAAAGGCTATGAAAATACGCCGGACGTAGTACTGATTCTTGCCCATGGCGCCGGTGCGCCAGCGGATTCCCCGTTCATGGAGGGTCTGTCCGACAAGCTCTTTGGCCAGGGTATTGACGTTGTACGTTTCGAGTTTCCTTACATGCAGAAGCGCCGGACCGACGGCAAGAAACGCCCGCCAGACCGACAGCCGGTTTTACTGTCGCATTTTTCCGAGGTTCTGGACCGGGTTCGCCAGGAGGTGGGCGAACAGTGCCGGATTCTGGTCGGCGGAAAATCCATGGGCGGCCGGATGGCCAGTGTGCTGGCCAGCGAGGGCCAGGGCGTGGATGGCGTGGTGTGTTTTGGTTATCCGTTTCACCCGCCCGGCAAGCCCGATCGATGGCGCATCGAGCATTTCGCCGCGCTCACGGTGCCGGCTCTTGTGGTGCAGGGAACCCGGGACCCGTTCGGACGCAGGGAGGAAGTTGAGGGTCGTAGTGAAGCACTGGGCAATGTACGGATTCACTGGCTCGAGGGTGGCAACCACGACTTTCAGCCGCTGAAAAGCCAACCGGACACCCAGGAAACCCTGCTGGCTTCGGCGGCTTCCGCCACCCGTCAGTTTGTCGACGAATGCCTGGGAGCCTGAGCGCTCTGCTCCTGGTCTGTGCCGGACATCATCACCCGATTACGTCCGGCGTGCTTGGCCCGGTAAAGCGCCTGATCGGCCCGGTCGAACAGGTGGCCCTGATCCTCGCCACTCTCGAGGGTGGCAATGCCGGCGCTCAGCGTGATTCTCACGTCGGAGCCGTCGGGGGCAGGGATGGGGGTTTCGGCGAGGTCCTCCAGCAGGGCGATGCAGACCTTGAGGGCGCCGGCGGCATCGGTTCCCGGTAGCAGCAGGGCAAACTCTTCGCCGCCGAAACGAATGGCCACATCCCTCGGGCGCTTCACATGCCGGGTCAGTACCTCGGCGATGAACTGCAGGCAGGTATCGCCGAATCCATGGCCCCAGGTGTCGTTGATGGATTTGAAATGATCAGCGTCCACCAGTGCCAACGCCAGAGGCTGTCCGCTTCGGCGGGCTTCGCCACAGAGTTCAGGCAGTATGTTGTCGAGGTAGCGTCGGTTATGGAGTCCGGTGAGAGCATCATTCAGGCTGAGTGATGACAGTTTGCGGTTGGCTTTCTCGAGCTCTCTCATGGTGTTGCGCAGCTGTGCCGTGCGCTCGTGCACCTTGAATTCCAGTTCGGTGCGGGCATTGTGCTCCACGTCGAGAAGTTTCTGGTTCAGGAGGCGCCAGCGCTGCACCATGGCGTAGTTGAGCAGAATGACCTGGCCGCCCACCGCCACCTGCATCATGGCCTCCCGTGCCAGGAAATCAGTCAGGTAGCCAAACGCGGCCATTGCGTAAATCAGCCCGCCAACCAGCATGATCAGCCAGGCCAGTAGATACCAGGTGGCCGGTTGGTAACCCTGCCGCCAGCGCACGGCGGCAATCACGAACAATGAAGCGATCACTGCAAGTGCCAGCGTGGTATTGAGCAGAATGCTCTTGTTATAGGGCAGTACCACGGACAGAACCAGCAGGCCGATACACAACCAGGCCTCGCCACTCAGAATCTTGGCCGATACCGTGCCCCTCTCCACTTCCAGAAAGGACCGCCCGAACATGAGCATCGCCAGGGCGCACAGCGCCAGTGACAGCGGGATCGACATATTGGCGAAGCCGGGACTGTCCGGCCAGAAATACTGGTTGGCGAACCCGCCCATGGCAAAGAGGAAGAGCCCGAGCGCTGCCAGATAAAACGCGTTGTAGAAGTAGTAGGTGGTGCCGGCACTGAAAAACAGCAGCAGATTGAATACCGCAAAAACCAGCAGGGCACCGTAGAAGAGCCCGTGGGTGAGGGTTAAGTGGTTGCTATCGACAATCACCTCTTCGGCGGTTTCCAGGCTCAGGGGTACATTGAGCGCGCCGTTGCTGTGTACCCGCAAAGTCAGTGACCGCGTCTCGCCGGCATCCAGCGTGACGGGGAACAGGAAATGGCGGTAGTCTACGGGCCGGTCACTGAACGGGCGCTGATCTCCGGTCACCAGTCGCTGTGTAGTATCATCCCCCTCCTGCCAGAGGGTGACCTCGTCCAGCAGCGGATACCCCAGTTTCAGGTACCAGGCGGCCCGCTCGCTTCCGAGGTTGGCAATGTGCAGGTGAACCCAGTAAATGGAGCGGGTGTGGCTGAACACCAGATCCCGACCGTTGGCCGGTGTCCAGTCCATGTCGGCCGGTAACTGGCCGGGTTCGGAAGCGTCGTGACTGGGTGTGCCGGGCGGCGCGCTGTGGTAACAAATGTACTGCATCAGCGCGGCGCGGGCGTCCGGATTACTGGCGTCCAGCGTCGCACAGCCCGACTGGGCAGACCCGGAATCCGCCAGGGCCAGGGCGGGAAGCAGCCAGAGGCTGAAAAGTGCGATCAGGCGTGCGGAGCGGGACATTCAGGGATTCCTGGGCAGTGTAAGTCGGCAAGTGTAGCCAGAGAATACAAACGACGCTGTTAAACAGTTTGAAATTTCGTGGGTTGGCGCAGCCCCGTAGAAAAGGTGAGGCATGGACCAGATACTTCTGTTCTGTCGGCCCGGTTTTGAAACCGAGGCCGGCAGGGAAATGACCGACAGGGCCTCCGAGAAGGGGATGTTTGGCTATTTCGAGCCAGAAGCAAACCAGGGGCGGGTGCGGTTCCTCATATCGGCGCCGGCCAGGGCCGAGGACATCATGGCCAGCCTGCCGCTGGACGAGCTGGTATTCGTGAGAGATTGGATGGTTGTGTTGGGTGCACTGCCACTGCCGGCGAGTGATCGGGTCGGCGCCGTTATTGCGGGATTGCGGTCCCTGAATCTTGGCTGGCCTGGCTGCGCCCGGCTCGAGATCCGGGTGCCGGAGAACAATGCCGATCGGGATCTCGGCAATTTTGCCCGTAAATGGGTTTCGCCGCTGTCGCGGGGGTTGCGAGGTGCGGGCCTTCTTAAACCCGACCAGAATGCCCCGGCCCCAGCCCGTCTGGAAGTCTTCCTTCCCGATTTTGAGACGGCGTTGGTGGGCTACAGCCTTTCAGAAAACCGGGCCCGTTATGTGGGCGGAATTCCCCGCCTGCGGTTACCCGCTTCGGCACCGAGCCGTTCCGCGCTGAAACTGGAGGAGGCGTGGAAGGTGTTCCTGCCCGAGGATCGGGAGCTCGACTACCTGGGCGGCGGCAAGAAGGCGGCTGACCTGGGCGCCGCGCCCGGTGGCTGGACCTGGCAACTGGTCCGGCAGGGCATGCTGGTGACCGCGGTGGATAACGGCCCGATGAACGATAAGCTTATGGCCAGCGGGCAGGTTGAGCATGTGGAGGCGGACGGCTTTGCCTGGCGGCCGAAACGGGGCATCGACTGGATGGTCTGTGACATCGTCGACCAACCCCGGAAAACCGCCCGGCTGGCGGTCACCTGGCTGGGCGAGGGGTTGTGCCGCTACGCTCTGTTCAATCTGAAATTACCGATGAAAAAGCGCTATGAAGAATGGCTGATTTGCCGCGACATACTCGAGAGTGGCCTGGAAACGGCCGGGGTGCATGCTCGCCTGAGGGCGCGACACCTGTATCATGATCGCGAGGAGATCACCTGCTTTATAGAGCGGATTGGTTAGAATGCGCTCTGCTCAAGAACGGTGATGTGTTCTTCCCGATCCATCATCGGGGCCAGTTCCAGCATTAGCTCCCGGCGTTCTTCGGAGTGCAGCCAGCGGTCCCAGTCCGCTTCGGAACGCCAGTTGGCCAGGGTTATGCGATGGTTTTCGTCGTGGGCGTCGATCAGGGTTTCGCCAGAAATGAATCCGGGTGCACTGACTGCTTGTTGAAGAACCTTGCGCGAACGTTCCTCGTATGCTGACTCCAGTGACTCGGCAATGTGGCGCTCGATCAATACCCGAATCATGGCAAACCTCCAAGCATGTTAACGGTCTTATTAACGAATCTAGCAGAAAACTCAGAAAAATCAGGTTGATTAACAGGAGATCGAGAGTGGAAGCATCGGAATTTGACGCAGAGTTGGATGCCCGGGGGCTGTTCTGTCCCGAGCCTGTGATGATGCTGCATAACCGAATTAACGATGTGCAGCCGGGCGGCATCCTGCGGGTGGTGGCTACGGATCCTTCCACCACGCGGGACATACCCAGGTTCTGCCAGTTCCTCGGGCACGAACTGGTTCAGCAGCTGGAGGACGACGACCTCTTTATCTACCTGATTCGCAGGGGCAGTTAGGCGTCTCTGGCTACCTTCCTGAGGTGGTTGAGGAACTGTTCGCGGTCCATTTCACCCAGCACCCGGTGCTCGGCCAGTTCATCCCCGCTCTGGTTGTAGAACAGAATGGCCGGAGGACCGAACAGGCCCAGCTCGTCGAGAAGTGCCTGCTGAGCAGGCGTGTTGTCGGTCATGTCGATTTGCAACAGCGTATAAGGGGCCAGGGCCTGAATGACCTCGGGCTTGCTGAATACGTTGCGTTCCATCACCTTGCACGAAATACACCAGTCGGCGTAGAAATCGAGCATCACCGGCTGTCCCTCAAGACTGGCCTGCTGGAGCATGGCCCGGACCTGTGCGGGATCCTCCACGCGGCGGAAGGGCGCATGGTCGGCCGCGGCGGAGGCCACTGTGCCACTTGCCGTGCTTGCCACGGTAAAGGGCGCAAGAGGCCTCAGGGGATCGCTGGCGCCACCCACTGCGCCTGCCAGAAGCGCCAGGCCATAGGCGAACAGCACCAGTCCCAGCCCTTTTCGTGTTCTTTCCCAGCCGGCCCTGGCGGCGTCGAATGCGCCCAGTTGCACGCCGGTGATGGCCACCAGCAGACCCCACAACACCAGTGCCACCCAACCCGGCACCAGGCGTTCAACCAGCCAGATAGCGACGGCGAGCAGCATCACTCCGTAGAAATGCTTTACCGCTGTCATCCAGTGCCCGGTGGTGGGCAGCAGCTTCCGACCTCCCACCGCCACGAGGATCAGGGGTATACCCATGCCCAGGCCGAGTGAGAACAGCGCGATGCCGCCAATGAAGGCATCCTGGGTTGTTGAGATATAGAGCAGGCTGCCGGCCAGGGGCGCGGATACACACGGCGACACGATCAGTGCCGACAGAGCGCCAATGCCAAACAGGCTGGCCACGCGGCCTCCGGTCAGGCGATGGCTGGCATCGTTCAGTGGCTCCCGAATGAACCGCGGCAACTGGATTTCAAAAAGATCGAACATTGAGAGCGCGAAAATTACGAACAACAGGGCGAAGGTGCCCAGAACCCAGGGCGACTGTAATTGAGCCTGCAGATTGAAGCTCGCGCCCAGCAGTCCGGTTAGAACACCAGCGGCGGCGTAGGTCAGCGCCATGCCCATCACGTAACTGCCGGACAGCATCAGGGCCTGACCAGTGGTCCGGGTGTTTCGGCCGGAAACAAGGGAAGAGATAATGGGCACCATCGGCAGTACGCAGGGCGTGAAGGTCAGGCCCAGCCCCAGCAGCAGAAACACGCCCGCGATCACGGCTGTGGACTGGCGAGAGAGAAAGCCGGCAAGACCGGTGGCGGTCTCGGTGTCGACGGTCCCACTGTTACCGCTGTCATTCTGGGCAGTGGTTGCGCCACTGTCGGCGCTGTTACCGCTGCCGGGGTAGAAGAGCACCTCTCGCGTTTGCGGCGGGTAGCAGAGACCGGCTTCGGCGCAGCCCTGGTAGGTTACCTGAAGCACGGCTTCCTTGGCGCCTTCGGGCAGGGTGACGGGCACGCGGGCTTGCACCGGTTCGTAGAAGACCGTGCTTTTACCGAAATATTCATCCTCGGTTTCGGTGCCGGTGACCGAAAAGGCAGGCTCACCCAGCACAACCCCCTTGTTGTCGGTGGCAATACTGATCCGCTCCTGGTAGAGGTAGTGCCCCGGCGTTATATCCCACTCCAGAACCACGCCATCAGTCGTTGACGTAAAGTCGAAGGGCAGGGCCTCGTCGACCGGGAGGAATTCTCCGCCCTGGCCTCCGAACAGGCTGCCACCGCTGCTGCCGAGAGCCCAGGCGGGACTCGTTGCGGATAACATGACAGTGAGCAGGAGTGTCAGGGACAGGGGATTGGACATCATCGTTGAGCGGTTTTCCTGTTGGTGTCTGATCGGGGCGCAGGGCCACGGTGAATCGTGCAGTGGACACAAGGGCCGGGTCAAAGTTCCCTCTGGTATTGGGGGCCGTAAAGTCGCACAATAGCCCACCAATGAATCACAGCCCGAATGATCTTATCATGCTGTTCAATGACCTGTTCCGGGAAGCCTACCGGACAGTGCTGGTCAGAGGCAGCGATGAACCTGAATATGTGCCCGCCAGCGAACCGGATGGCTTCGCCCGGGTCGTTTTTGCCCATGGCTATTATGCCAGCGCTTTGCATGAAATCAGCCACTGGTGTATTGCTGGTGAGCATCGGCGCACACTCCACGATTACGGTTACTGGTACTGTCCGGATGGCCGCACACCGGAGCAGCAGCAGGCTTTTGAGACGGTGGAGGTCAAGCCGCAGGCAATCGAGTGGCTGTTCGCCCTGGCCGCCGGGTTTCGGTTCCACGTAAGCCTGGACAACCTTTCCGGTGCCGGGGCAGCCCAGGAAACGCGTTTTCGGGAGAACGTCTGCACCCAGGCTGGCAGGTACCTTGAACGCGGGCTTCCCGACCGGGCACAACGCTTTCTGGAAGCGTTGGCAGCGTTCTATGGCACCGGAGCTACCCTGAAAGCCCGTTGGCACGAGGATGTCCGGCGGATTGCACCATCGACTTCTGAACCAGCATTACCCCAGGAAAACTAGGACTCTATGACATCTGACCCAAAACATACCGGCGATCTGAGATTCAGCGACCTGAACCTCGACAAGCGACTGCTGGATGCCATAACCGCCATTGGTTTCGAGTATTGTACCCCCATCCAGGCGGAAACCCTGCCCTGGACTCTGGCCTGCGAGGACCTGATCGGTCAGGCCCAGACCGGTACCGGCAAGACCGCCGCGTTCCTGATCACCGCCATCCAGAGCCTGCTGGAAACTCCGGTACCGGAGAAGGACCGGTTTGCCTCCGAGCCTCGCGTGCTGGCGCTGGCCCCGACCCGCGAGTTGGCCATGCAGATTGCCAAGGATGCCGAGCAGCTGTGCCAGTACACCGGCCATAACGTGGTCACGGTGGTGGGTGGTATGAACTACGACAAGCAGCGGGACCAGCTGCAGAACGAGATCGTGGATATTCTGGTGGCCACCCCGGGGCGGCTGATCGATTTTCTCGGTTCCCAGGACGTGTTTCTGGATCAGCTGGATATTCTCATCCTGGACGAAGCGGACCGCATGCTGGACATGGGGTTCATACCCGATGTGAAGCGGATCATCCGCAAGTGCACCCCCAAGGACGAGCGCCAGACCCTGCTGTTCAGCGCCACCTTCAATCAGGATGTCCTGAACCTGGCATCCATGTGGACGCAGAACGCGGAGTTTGTGGAAATCGAGCCGGAACAGAAAACCGCGGAACGGGTGGATCAGACGGTGTATCTGGTGGCCGACGACGAAAAGCTCACCGTTCTGGTCAATTACCTCAAACGCCCGGAAGTGGAGAAGGCCATCGTCTTCGCCAACCGCCGTGACCAGTGCCGGGACCTTGAGGAAGACCTGAAGAACCAGGGCGTTAAGGTGGCCCTCATGTCCGGCGAAATTGCCCAGAACAAGCGCCTGAAGACCCTGGATCAGTTCAAGAAAGGCAGCATTCAGGTGCTGGTGGCAACGGATGTGGCTGGCCGGGGGATTCACGTAAACGGGGTTACCCACGTCTTCAACTACAATCTTCCGGACAACGCGGAAGACTATGTCCATCGTATCGGTCGCACCGGTCGTGCGGGCAAGCACGGGGTGTCAGTGAGTTTTGCCGGTGAGGACGACTCCTTCGCCTTGCCCGCCATTGAGTCCTACATCAGCCAGAAGCTGAAAACCGCTGTGCCGGACGAAGCCTTGATGGCGACCATGGACAACCCGCCGATCACCCGTAAACGTGGGCGGCGGCCCCAGGGCGGTCGCGGACAAGGCGGACGCAATCCCCGACAGCGCAGGAACTGACAGGACCGGGCACCACCATGTTGATCGTAGCTGACGAGAACATACCCCTGCTGGATTCTTTCTTCGGTGACATTGGCGAGATTCGCCGTGTCTCCGGCCGCTCCATGACAGCGAGCGATGTCCGGGACGCCGATGCCCTTCTGGTGCGCTCGGTTACCCGGGTCAACCAGGAGCTACTCGAAGGCAGTCGGGTACGTTTTGTGGGCACTGCCACGATCGGCACCGATCATGTGGACCTGCCATGGCTGGAAGAGGCCGGTATCCGGTTCTCGGCTGCTCCTGGCTGCAACGCCAACAGCGTGGCTGAGTATGTGCTATCGGTGATTTCCCTGCACGCGGAAAAGCAGGGGCTGGAAGACTGGACCAACCTCAGTATCGGTATTGTCGGCGTCGGCAACGTCGGCAGTGAGCTGGCCCGCAAACTGGAGCGTTTGGGATTTGAGGTTCGGCTCTGCGATCCTCCAAGGGCTGAGTTGGAAGAGTCCGGGCAGGAGTCTGGCGAAAACTTCGTCACGCTGGCCGAGACGCTCAAATGCGATGTGGTTTCGCTGCATACGCCGCTCACCCGGGATGGCAGCCACCCCACGTTCCACATGATCGGTCCACAGGAGTTGGCAGACCTGAACGCCGGGCAGCTTCTGATCAATGCCGGTCGGGGCGAGGTGATTGATACATCTGCATTGCTGGAGCGGCTGGAGCAGGGTAACGCGCCGACGGTCGCCCTTGATGTCTGGGAGCAGGAGCCAAGGATCAACCCCGAGCTGGTGGATCGTGTCTGGCTGGCAACGCCCCACATCGCCGGTTACAGCCTGGAGGGCAAGGTTCAGGGCACGGAGATGATCTACCAGGCCCTGAGTCAGTTCCTGGGTCTGCCCATCCGCAAGAAGGCCGGGCAGTTTCTGCCGGAGCCGGCCCTGAGCAAGCTATCGTTCACCAGTTCCGCCGACGAGGACGATGCCATTCGCATTGCCCTGAGGGCCTGCTACGACCCGCGCCGGGACGATGCCAGGCTTCGGCATGCCATGGACGGAGCACCCGCAGAGCGGGGCCCGGCGTTTGACCGGCTCCGCCGGGACTACCCGGTGCGGCGTGAATGCTCGAGCGTGAAGATTCAGTTGAAGGGCACCAGCAAATCGCTGCAGGACAGCTTCAGGGCCATCGGCTTCAAACTGAAGATCTGATAACGGTCGGTCCTGCAGAACAAAGCCGGGGCAAGTGCCCCGGCTTTTTTGTTTCAGAGTTTGGCGCTCTGGAGGGCCTGAATGCGGTCTTCCAGCGGAGGGTGAGTCATGAACAGGGCGCTCAGGCTGCCGCGGGCACCCCGATTGATGCCAAACGCCTGGAGTGTGTCTGGCATCTGGTCCGGTACCTCGCTTTCCTGCTTCAGACGGGCCAGAGCGCTGATCATGGCGGTGCGTCCGGCCAGCTGCGCACCGGCGATATCGGCCCGATACTCCCGCCGCCGCGAGAACCAGAACACAATGGTGCTGGCGAGGATGCCCAGCACAATTTCGGCGACAATACTTACCGCAAAGAAGCCCAGGCCGTGGCCACTCTCATTCTTGAACACCACCCGGTCGACGAAGGAGCCGATCACCCGGGAGGCGAAAATCACAAAGGTATTCACCACACCCTGAATCAGGGCCAGGGTCACCATATCGCCGTTGGCGACGTGGCCAATCTCATGGCCCAGCACTGCCCGGATCTCGTCCTTGTTGAACCGCTGCAGCAGCCCCTCACTGACCGCCACCAGGGCGTCGTTCTTGTTCCAGCCGGTGGCAAAGGCATTGGACTGTGAAGCGGGGAAGATGGCCACCTCGGGCATCTTGATGCCGGCATTCCGGGACAGGTCTGCAACGGTGTCCATCAGCCAGCGTTCGGCTGGCGTTCTGGGCGCGTCGATCACCCGGGCGCGTGTGCTCCATTTGGCCATGGGCTTGGAAATGAACAGCGACACCAGGGCGCCGGCGAAGCCGAACACGGCGGCGAACGCCAGCAACGAGCCATACTGGATTCCATTCTGGGCCAGGTAGCTGTCCACACCCAGCAGTCGCAGCGTGAAGCTGGCGACAATAATCACGGCAAGGTTGGTTGCCAGAAACAGCAAAATACGCATGTTTGTTTCCCGATCAGTTCGTCACAGAGGAAAAACCCGTCTATCAGACCGATATATGTGGTCGCGGTTCACTCAATCAACAGGCTTACGCGGATTTAATGAACGGGCCTGTCCGCGAAAAAGGTGGCCTGCATGGCCT
Organism: Marinobacter sp. E2; assembly: GCF_055755345.1. Taxonomy (NCBI): domain Bacteria; kingdom Pseudomonadati; phylum Pseudomonadota; class Gammaproteobacteria; order Pseudomonadales; family Marinobacteraceae; genus Marinobacter; species Marinobacter sp. E2. The sequence continues at coordinate 2,273,715 of NZ_CM146911.1, read as the reverse complement.
GGCTGATGCGCCCGGAGTGGCCACTTCTGAGGGCGGTGCGGATCAGGTGTATGTGTGTGGAGAGATCCTCCTGAACGGAGGGGGGCAGCGTGTCGGAGGAGCCTGACTGGAGCTGCCCGAGAGCCTGGACCAGCGTCTGCGGTGCCTGTGCACTTAACCGGATAAAGGCCTCCCGGGTCAGCACAGCCTGGTCGAGGGCTTCCTGCCGGATAGTGTCGACATAACGGATCAGGCCTTCTTCGGCCAGCCACAGGAGCGCCCCGAAACAGGCCATGTGACGCTTGCTGTGGAGCCCGAACTCATCGGGCTCGTCGGCGCTGGCAATGTCCTCAACAAACACGTTGATGCGCCGGGGAAACGCGCCGTAGAGCTGAACCAGGGCGATGGCAGCGTCTTTGTAGAATTCCTCCACGTGGATATCCGCCATGAGCGCCTCCGTTACTGCTGGTATTGCGCCAGGAAGTTGCCGAGCCGCCCCATGGCATCCTCGAGGGTGTCTTCCCGGGGCAGGAACACCACCCGCAGGTGCTGTTTGTCGTCAATGTTGAAAGCCGAGCCCTGCACCAGGAGTATTTTTTCCTGCAGCAGCAGATCAAGCACCAGCTTCTCATCGTTCACAATAGGGAAGTGCTTGGGATCGAGCCTCGGGAACAGGTAGAGCGCCCCCTGTGGTTTCACGCAGCTTACCCCGGGAATATCGTTCAGCATTCGCCACGCCGTTTCCCGTTGTTCGAACAGGCGCCCGCCAGGGGCCACCAGGTCATTGATCGACTGGTAGCCGCCAAGGGCCGTCTGGATGGCAAGCTGGGCCGGTACGTTGGCGCACAGGCGCATGTTGGAGAGCATGTCGATGCCCTCAATCAGGTCCCTGGCGCGGTGCTTGGCGCCGCTGATGATCATCCACCCTGACCGGTAGCCGGCGGCCCGGTAGTTCTTGGACAGGCCGTTGTAGGTGAAAAACAGCACGTCGTCTGCAAGCGATGCCGTGGAGACATGCTCGGTGCCGTCGTAGAGGATCTTGTCGTAGATCTCGTCAGACAGAATGATCAGGTTGTGTTGCCGGGCCAGTTCAATCACCTGCTCCAGAAGTTCGGTCGAGTAGACGGCTCCTGTCGGATTGTTGGGGTTGATCAGCACGATGGCCCGGGTCCGGCGGGTGATTTTCTTGCGGATGTCGTCGATGTCCGGGAACCAGTTCTGCTGTTCGTCACACCGGTAGTGAACCGGCTTGCCGCTGGACAGGGTGACGGCAGCGGTCCACAGGGGGTAGTCCGGAGCGGGAATCAGCACCTCGTCGCCGGTGTTGAGCATGGCCTGCATGGTCATGACGATCAATTCGCTCACGCCGTTGCCGAGGAAAATATCGTCAATGTCGACCTTGTCGATGCCGCGCTGCTGGCAATAGTGCATCACTGCCTTGCGGGCGGAGAAGAGCCCTTTGGATTCCACGTATCCCTGGGCCAGGTGCATGTTGTAAATGACGTCCTGCTGAATCTCCTCCGGGACATCCAGTTCGAAAGCCGCCGGATTGCCTATGTTCAGCTTCAGGACCCGATGACCTTCCTCTTCCAGCCGACGGGCCTCACGCAGAACCACGCCACGTATCTCATAGCACACGTTATCCAGCTTGGCGGATTTGTAGTAGTTCTGCATGAATCGGGGTTTCCTTAGTCCGGGATTGCAAAGTGGCAACGGCCATGCCGACAGGCCTTGTTCGAGGCTTCCCTATTCTAGCGGAGCGAATCGCAGCGGCAACAGGGGAATAGTGATGAATTGTGGCGTGTTGAGGCAGATTTAGCGTTGAAAGCTTACCCGATTTTGAGAAATGGTGCCCAGAGGGCTCACCATGACATGGTTTTTGAAACCGAATCGGCGACAATGGGGTGCAATTCACCCAACCCTGTTGAGGAGCAGCAGATGGCCGGTACGACGGTTTACGATTTCACGGCAAAGGACATCAAGGGCAACGAGCGCAGTCTGTCGGATTACAAGGGCAAGGTGCTGTTGATCGTCAACACCGCCAGCAAATGTGGATTTACACCCCAGTTCGAGGGACTCCAGGCCCTGCATACCGAGCTTGGTGGGCGCGGATTCGAGGTGCTCGGGTTTCCGTGCAACCAGTTCCTGAGCCAGGATCCCGGTAACGACGATGCTATCAGCCAGTTCTGCAGCCTGAACTATGGCGTGGATTTCCCGATGTTTTCCAAGATTGAAGTGAACGGCGACGGCGCTCATCCGCTGTTTCAGTTCCTCAAGCGCGAAGCCAAGGGCCTGATGGGCTCCGAGAAGGTTAAATGGAATTTCACCAAGTTTCTTGTTGGACCGGACGGCCGGGTAGTGAGGCGTTATCCGCCCACCACCAAGCCCGAAGACATCCGCAAGGATATCGAGAAGTTGTTGCCGGCCTGAACCCGCCCGCGTAGCGGGAACTCAGGGGGCGTCTGGATGGCTGCTTTGCGGCTCCGGGCGCCAGCGGTTGATGGCTTCCCGCAGTTCTTCGCGGCGGTAAGGCTTGGTGATGTAATCGTTCATGCCGGATGCCAGGCAGTCTTCACGGTCGCCCTGCATCACGTTGGCTGTCACCGCGATAATCGGGAGATCTTTCCACTCGGGATTCTCCCGGATTCGACGCGTGGCCTCGTAGCCATCCATAACGGGCATCTGGCAATCCATCAGAACCAGGTCGTAGCGCTTCGCGGCCAGTGCCTCGATGGCTTTCAGGCCATTCTCGGCATGGTCCGTTTCATGCCCGAGTTTTTTCAGCAGGCTGCTGGCGACCATCTGGTTAACCTGATTGTCCTCAACCAGGAGAATCGAGAGAGCCCCTCCACCGTCAGGTGCCTCGAGCGCCTGCGTGTCCGTTGAACTTTCGACGTCCGCTTCCGCCAGTCCGGCAGCGCGATTCAGGCATCGATACAGATCCTCCCGTCGCAGCGGTAGCGACAGTAATTGATACTGGTGGCTGGCGGGAGACAGCGTGCCACTGTCGTCCGCCAGAATGACACCGGGACCGGGCCAGTTTTCCGCGAAGGCCAATGCCTCGGTGTCTTTCGCGGTCGCCATGGCAAGCAGCAGTCCGTCCTGATGGCGGCTGGCTCCCCGGATGGGGATGCCCCAGTGCCGCAGAAGGGCCTCAATGCCCGGACGATGCGGGTTGTCAGGCGGAATGGCCATGGCGATGCCCATGGCCTTAAGAGACGGATCGATCGGCAGCGGGGCCGGTCCGGTTTCGGGATCCTGCACCGGCAGGGGCAGGGTAACGGTGAAGTGAGTTCCGGCGCCCTCTTTGGAGTCCACCAGGATCTGGCCATGCATGCGCTCGACGAGCTGCCGGCAGAGCGTCAGGCCAAGTCCGGTGCCACCGTACAGACGGGTGGTATCGGCGTCTGCCTGGGAGAAGGGTGAGAAAATCCGGTGCAGTCCCTCTCTCGACATGCCAATGCCGGTATCGATTACGTCGATCCGCAGGCTGCCGCCAGAGTGGCCCACCCGGATCTTCACGCTGCCATCATCCGTGAACTTTATGGCGTTGCTCACCAGATTGTTGAGGACCTGCCGCAGGCGGGTAGGGTCGCCGAGGAAGTGCTCCGGCAGGTTCGGGTCAACGTCCGACACCAGCTGTATCTTCTTCCGTCGCGCCTGCTGGGCGTGCAGGGTTGCGCACTCCTCAGCCAGGTGGCGAACGCTGAAGGGGATGTTTTCCAGGCTCAGTTTGCCGGCCTCGACCTTGGAAATGTCGAGGATGTCGTTGAGCAGGCCCAGCAGACTCTCGCCGGCATTGAGGGCAATCTCCAGGCGATTACGCTGGGCAGGGTCCAGCTCGCCTTCCAGCGATAGCCCCAGCATGCCCAGAACACCGTTCAGTGGAGTGCGGATCTCATGGCTCATGCTGGCCAGGAAGTTGGCCCGGGCCCGGGCCCGCCGAACGGCGTCTTCCTTGGCTTTGACCAGAGCCCGGTTACCCCGTTGCAGTGCCTCGTTCTTCTCGGATATTTCCCGGGTCCGGTCTTCCACCTCCTGCTCCAGCTGGGTGGAATAGTTTTTCATGGCGCTTTCGGCGGTGCGCAATTGAGCCAGACTGGAATCAATGGTTTCCAGATGCTGGTTGATGATGCTCACCATGGTGCCGATTTCATCGTGCCGATGGTTGGCCGGGATTGGCAGCCGAACCTTCTCTGGCGAGCTGGCGCGAACCTGGCTGAGCGCGCTGATGACGTTGAGCATGGGCCGCGTCAGCACGAAATAGAAGATCATCAGCAATGCCGCTGACAGAATCAGACTCTTGAGCAAGCCACTGATCAGGGTGTAACCGGCCCTCTGCAGAAACTGGGCCCCGTAGTGATAGGTGTCTATGGTCACGATCAGGTGTCCGAGGGGCAGGTCTTCGAGCTGCGGTACCTGCAGCTCCTGCCGAAAAACGCGGTCTGAACCGAACAGCAGGTCGCTGACCCAGCGATAGGACGAGGCAGGGCTGCTCTTGCTGGACGCAGCCATGGTGCCACCGTCGTTATCGATGATGCGGGCGTCAATGGTGGCAGGGTGGCGGAGAAGCCCGTCCAGCAGCTCCTCAGCGAGGCGAACGTCGATGTTGTAGGCGATCTGGGAGGCCGGGCTGTAGCTGATGTCGATCAGCGCGTGGATTTCTTTCTCCATGGCCTCCTCGGCACTGAAGTAGTCCAGGGTAATCTGGACGATGTTCAGCACCAGGCCCAGCGCCATGGCAACCAGTACCGTGTCGCGAGTCAGTCGATAGGAAAGTCGCTGTTGGAAGCCCTTCTTCACGGGTGTGCACTGTCCCTGTTGTCGGGCCCGCTGTCATGACCCGGTGTGTGGCTTCAGTCGTCGTAATCGGCCTTTTTCTTCCACTCGTCGTCGTGGAGGAAGGTGTCCCATTCGCGATCCAGTTTTGATTGCGAGTCAGCGTGCTGGCCTTCCTGGCCCTCGGCACTGAGCGCTTCCAGCTCCTTGATGCGAGTCCGGAAGCTCTTGACCGCTCTCATGGCCAGGGGGTTGTCCCGGGATTTGCCCATTTCCGTGCTGGCAAGATGGTAGGCATGAATGGCCTTTCGAATCTGGTTCTGGCGGACGTAATCCCTGGCCTGGAAAACGTGCAGGTCTGCGTGGGTCTTGTGGACCAGGAACAGCACATACTTCAGGTTTTTCTTGGCAGTAGCCGCATCCAGGCGTCCGCTCTTGTGCATGGCTTCGATCATCTTGAACAGATTCTGAAGCAGTTCTTTGACATAGTTGGATTTTTCGGGCGAATCGATCTTCACCGGGGTGGTGGCATCCCGTTTCTCCAGCACCTGCTGTTTCATCTCGGCCGCCGATTCCTGCCATTGCCGCACCGGCAGGTTGGATTTGAGGCTGGCGAGCTCTGCACAGGCCTCTTCCATCCGTTTGATCAGCAACAGCTTGAGGTCGGGTGTCAGGTACTGGCCCGGGATTTCGGACAGAAGGCGGTGGGCGCGATGGTAGGCATCCTCCTGCGCCGTGATCTTGCGAGCCCGCTCAATCCGGGCTCTCTCACGCATCTGGCTGAGCACGATTATGACAATCGAGACGGTAACGATGGCCGCCAGTACAAGGACAATCGTAGTAGTATCCATTTTGTCAGTTACGACTCCGGCTTCAGGATCAAGGGATGGCAGCCACGCAAACCGCCCGAAAACTCACGATAGTATTCAGCAACTGACGAAAAGACTAGCAGAAATACGACATTAGATCCTTTTCCGAATGTGAACGGAAATCCGGGTGAATTTATATCGTGAATCATGGGTGTCATGTATATTGTTACGCTGAATAGAAGCCCGGAAATCCTGTTTCACCTGCGTTTCGGAGTGACCTGTGGATATATCCCGCGTTGACCTTAACCTCCTTGTGTATCTGGATGTGCTGCTGCGGGAGCGGAATGTGACCAAGGCGGCCAACCATCTGGGGATCACCCAGCCGGCCATGAGTAACGGCTTGCGGCGCTTGAGGGATCTGTTCAGCGATCCACTCCTGGTGCGCACCAGTGAGGGTATGAGTGCCACCGAGCGCGCCCGGGAGCTGCAACCGCTGGTCCGGGGCATCCTGTCCGACATCGAGCAGGCGGTGCAGGAAAAAACGCCGTTCTCGGCGTTGGAGAGCCAGCGGGTTTTCCGGATCATGGCCAGTGATTACGCCGAATCCTGCCTGATGCCGCGAGTGCTGCGCCGTATTCGCCAGGAAGCCCCCCAGGTGACCCTCGACGTGCTCACCCCCAGCGATGTCAGTTTCCTGGACGTAGAGCAGGGGCGACTCGACATGGCGATCAACCGGTTTGACAAGATTCCCCAGTCCTTTCATCAGAAAACGCTCTGGACCGAATACTTTGCCTGCCTTATGAACGCCCGTAACCCGTTGCTGAGGGAGCCCTTCACCCTCGACACCTATCTGGATGCCAGCCACATCTGGGTGAGCAAGACCGGGTTCGGCGTGGGGGTCGGGGTTAACCCCAAGGATGTTCAGCGCCTGGGCTGGGTGGATGAGGCGCTGTCGCGCATGGGGCGCAAACGGCAGATCTCGGTCTTCACCCGCCATTACCAGGTGGCCATGCTGCTGGCCGAACAGCACGACCTGATCGCCACGCTGCCGTCCCGCGCAGCCTGGCTGCAGAAGGATAACCCCAATCTCGTGGTCAAGGTGCCCCCGTTCGAGATTCCGCCCTTCGAGCTGAAGATGGCGTGGAGTCCACTGCTACAGCACAACGCAGACCATCAATGGTTGCGCAAACTGATCGCAGAGGTCGCCAGTGAGGTGGACGCCGAGTTTGCGCCTTTCGGCACAAGGTTCGAGGCGCCGGAAGCGCCCCAGGCCCACCATTCAGAGCGGTAGTTCGCGCAACTCCACGGATGGCCGCGCCGCGTCCCACATGCGCTGGAAATCTTCGGACAGCAGCTTCACACGACCTCCGTCGGCAAACTTGGCAAAGCCTTCCGGCTTGTCGAAGTCGTGGCGGTACACCACACCCTCCCTGTCAACCAGGGCGAATGGCTGGTCGGCTACCGGGTAGTCGGTGTTGACCAGTCGCAGCTCCATGCGGCTGGGCAGTCGCCGCATCAGCTCCACCAGCCGATGTCGCCGCTTCACCAGTGGCTTGTCGTCGTGGATGAGCAGGCGCACTTCGCTGAGGCGATGTCGCCGGGCGAGTGTAGAGATCAATTCACGAAACCGGGGGCGGTCGTAAAGGTCGTGCGACAGCAGGCGATCATACAGCCAGATCCGCTGGCCCGCCTGGCCCACCACCGAGTCCATGAGGGCAACCAGTCGATCTTCACTCTCGAACAGCCAGGAATCGCTGTCCATGCCCAGGATCATCGGGTGGTCCACGGTTGCCAGCGCCTGCGCCGTCAAGCCCGGCGCCAGGCAACGCATGTCGTAGTGGGGGATGCCAGCGTCGTCGTAGACGTCGGAACAGATGTGGAAGCCGGAGCGCTGGTAAAAGGGGATGGCGTGCTCCTGGGCCGAGAGCCGGAGCTCCGAGAAGCGGCCGGCGGATTCCTGGATCAGGTGGCGAAGCAGCGCCTCGCCGATGCCGCTTCCCCGATGCTCCGGCAGGATGGCCATTCGGCCAATATGGCCGGTTTCCTCCAGCGTCGAGAACAGCCGCGCGACGCCGGCCGGGGTGTTGTCCGGGAGCACGGCCAGGTAGTGGTCGGCAATCTCATCGGTCTGGTCCCACTCAAGCTCGGGCGGAACCTTCTGTTCCCGGATGAATACGCGCTCACGAATGTCCCGTACGGAGGCGGGCGCAAGTTGCCAGCTGTATTTTCGGAAACGGATGTCCATGGGGCAGCCTGACAGGAATCGACTCTATTCGAAGTACACCGAGCCCTGATTGTAGAGTGTGGTCAGAAGCCCGAGCAACGCTGCATCGTCAGCAAACCCGGCCAGTGCCTCCATGTCGATGCGCGCGCCAGCGCAGAGCAGGGGCGCCAGAGGCCGGGCATCGCCCCGTAGCAGGAACTGCTCGCCGTCCACAAACAGGGCCGTCTCGGCCTCGAACTCGTAGTAGGCAAAGCGGGAGCCCTCGTTCCAGCGCATCTGCTCGCCCGCCCGGATGGCCTCGGCAAGATCGCCGGCGTCCGCGGGCTCCTCGGCAGGAACGACGATGTCCAGGCTTTTGGGGGCTGTTGAGTACTGACCAAACCACAGGGACAGTTGGCGCCGGTCGCCGAGTTTCTCGCGTATGACCGCTTCCAGGCGGGAAACCACCTCCGGTCCGATGGTTCCGGGGTTGTCCTGCACCTGAAGATCAGGGTCGTTCAGGTGGTCCGCCGCATCCGAGTGGCTACACAGGAAGTCGGTAAAGCCCGTCAGAACGTCGTCCACGGTGGGGGCACGAAAACCGATCGACAGGGTGATGCAGTCGTCTTCGGCAATGCCGTGGTGGCCGATGCCCGGCGGCAGATACAGCATGTCGCCGGGTGCCAGGGTCACGGTTTCCTCGCCGTCCCAACTGCTCAGGATGCGCAATGGTGTGCCTTCCACCCGAGGTGAGGTGTGGTCACAGTGGCCGCCGAAGGTCCAGCGCCGATGGCCCTCGGCCTGCAGCAGGAAGACGTCATACTGATCGTAATGGGGGCCAACGCTGCCGCCCTTCGGCGCGTAGCTGGCCATGATGTCGTCCAGGCGCCAGTTGGGCACGAACCGGAAGTGTTCCAGCAAATCGGCAATTTCCGGAACCCAGTGGTCCAGGCCCTGGACCAGCAGGGTCCAGTCCTGCTCGGGCAACTCGCTGAAGCGATCCGGCGCGAACGGGCCGTTGTGCAGTTGCCAGGGCTTGCCCTGGTCATTCTCGATCACGATCCGGGATTCCACGCCTTCCTCGCAGGCAAGGCCGGCGAGCTCATCGGCGCTCACGGGGCACTGGAACCCGGGAAAGGCCTGGCGGATCACCAGCGGCTTTTTCTGCCAGTAGTCCCGCAGAAATTCGGTGGCTGTGAGTCCGCCAAGCAGTTCCATGGATCGTCTCCGGTTATCAGATGTTCTGTGCCTGATCGACGGCATTACCGATGTAGCGTCCGGGCGTTAGGGCCATCAGTTCGGCCTTGGCCTGGTCCGGTATGTCGAGGCTCTCCACGAAAGTCTTGATCACTTCCGGGGTCATTGCCTTGCCCCGGGTCAATGCCTTGAGCTTTTCGTAGGGTTTCTCGATGTTGTAGCGGCGCATGACCGTCTGAATGGGCTCGGCAAGCACTTCCCAGGCGTGGTCCAGATCCTCATCGAGGCGCGTCGGGTTGATCTCGAGCTTGCCCAGGCCCTTGAGCGTGGCCTCATAGGCGATCAGGCTGTGGGCGAAGCCCACGCCGAGGTTGCGCAACACGGTTGAGTCGGTCAGATCCCGCTGCCAGCGGGAGATCGGCAGTTTGGCCGAAAGATGGCTGAACAGCGCGTTGGCGATGCCCAGGTTGCCTTCGGAGTTCTCGAAGTCAATCGGGTTGACCTTGTGGGGCATGGTGGACGAGCCCACTTCGCCTTCAACGGTTTTCTGCTTGAAGTAACCCAGGGAGATATAGCCCCAGATGTCGCGGTCCAGGTCGATCAGGATGGTATTGAACCGGGCGATGGCGTCGTAGAGTTCGGCGATGTAGTCGTGGGGCTCGATCTGGGTGGTATAAGGGTTCCAGTTGAGACCGAGACTCTCGATGAATTCCTGAGCATTCAGGGCCCAGTCGATGTCCGGGTAGGCCGACAGGTGGGCGTTGTAATTGCCCACGGCCCCGTTGATCTTGCCAAGCAGCTCAACGCCGCGGATCTGGATCGCCTGGCGGCGCAGCCGGTAGACAACGTTGGCCAGTTCCTTGCCAACGGTCGTCGGTGACGCCGTCTGGCCATGGGTACGGGAAAGCATCGGTTGCTGGGCGTGATCGTGGGACAGTTGCGCGAGCTTGTCGATAATCCGGTCCATGGCTGGCAGCAATCCGTGGTCCAGGCCTTCACGGAGCATGAGTGCGTGCGACAGGTTGTTGATGTCCTCGGAAGTGCAGGCAAAGTGCACGAACTCGGTGACTGCGTGCAGTTCCGGCACTTCGGCAATTTTTTCCTTGATGAAGTATTCAACGGCCTTCACGTCGTGATTGGTGGTCCGTTCGATCTCCTTGATGCGCTCGGCGTCCTTAAGGCTGAAGTCGCTCACCAGCCGGTCGAGAAAGGCGCTGGCCTCGATTGAAAAGGCAGGCACCTCGGGAATGTCGGGGTGCGCCGCCAGTTTCTGCAGCCAGCGGATCTCGACGGTGACACGGTTCCTGATCAGGCCATATTCACTGAAAATTTCACGGAAGACGCTGACTTTGCTGCCATAGCGTCCGTCGACCGGGGAAATGGCGGTCAGGGCGGTGAGTTCCATCGAAAACCTCTCAAAGTGATCAAACAGTCGGTCAAAAGAAAATCAGGAGCGCTATGATACACCAGCGCTGGCGTCGATTCAGCGTTGCTGGAGTCTGCGATACAGGTCAGTGATAAAGGGTGTTGTTCGCTTCCTCGGCCAGTTCCCGGGCCAGAGTAATCACTTTTTTTCTCGAGAAGAGCAGCTGCCAGCGACGACCGCCGGTCTGGCGCCAGAGCACGGCTGAACGGATGCCCGCCAGGAGCAGTGCCCGCACCTTGGCGGCGTTTTCCTCCCGCTGAAGGATGGAGGGGTTGCCGCTGACCTGAATACGCATCCGGAAGGTGCTGATGGTGTCCGAATAGACCGAGCCCAGGTTGCTGATCAGGTTCGGGTGGGTGTACCCGAAGTGGCTCGCCGTATGCCGGGCCTGGTCGATCCGGCTCCCGATAACATCCAGCATGTCCGAACGCCGGTTCAGCTTGGACTCCAGGTGGATGAGGTTGAGTGCGTACCGGAGCACCTCGATATCCTGTTGTCGACTTTGCTGGCTGAGTACCGAGGAGAGGGTCACCAGGCCTTCGCGAATGTCACGTAGCTCGCCGCCGAAGACGTCCAGCGTGTTGGCCGGGTTGGTGGCGAATAACGAACGCAGGGACGTTTCAAGGCTCGCTTCGTTGCACTGACCGTTATGGGCAATCTGCTGAACCAGGTTTGCGGCCTGGAATACCCCGGCCAGGGCCAGCGTCTGGTCTTTCAGGGAACGACTCATGCGGGGGTACCCCGGTGGGCGTCGGCCAGGCGGGCAGGCTGGGGTGAGGCGTCGCGCCAGGTTTCCTCGATCACGCCCCCACCCAGGCACACGTCACCCTCGTAGAACACCACCGACTGTCCAGGGGTGACCGCTCGCTGGGCGTCGTCAAAGACCACTTTGACACCATCGTGCAGCACGGTCACGAGACAGTCCTGGTCAGGCTGGCGGTAACGGGTCTTGGCCTTGCACCGGAATTCGGTTGCGGGTGGCTCTCCCGCGACCCAGTCAATGGGCCCGGACACGAGGCCGCGGGAAAACAGTAATGGGTGCTGTTTGCCCTGCACGGCGATCAGGACATTCCGCTCCAGATCCTTCTCGGCCACATACCAGGGGTCGTCCCCGAATTCACTCAGGCCCCCGATTCCAAGGCCCTGGCGCTGACCAATGGTGTGGTACATAAGGCCCTGGTGCCGGCCGATTTTACGACCATCCGGGGTTTCAATGTCGCCGGGCTGGGCGGGTAGGTACTGTTTGAGAAAATCCCGAAACTTGCGTTCACCGATAAAGCAGATGCCTGTGGAATCCTTTTTGTCGTGGGTGACGAAGCCCTGCTGCTCGGCAATCCGGCGCACTTCCGGTTTTTCGAGTTCACCCACGGGAAACAGCGTACGGGCAATGCGGTCGCCGGACACTGCGTGGAGGAAGTAGCTCTGGTCCTTGTTGGGATCCAGGCCTTTGAGCAACTGCGCTTTGCCCTGCGCGCCGGGTACGGGCCGCTGGCGGGCATAGTGGCCGGTGGCGATGAAGTCCGCACCCAGGGTCACGGCGTAATCCAGGAACGCACGGAATTTCACTTCCTTGTTGCACAGAATGTCGGGATTCGGTGTGCGGCCCGCCTGGTATTCAGACAGGAAATGCTCAAACACCCGGTCCCAGTACTCGGCCGCGAAGCTCGCCGTGTGCAGTTTGATGCCAATGGCGTCGGCGACGGCCTGGGCATCAGCCAGGTCGGTCATGGCGGTGCAGTACTCGGTACCGTCGTCTTCGTCCCAGTTCTTCATGAACAGGCCTTCGACCTGATAGCCCTGATCTTTCAGCAGCCAGGCAGCAACGGACGAATCCACCCCGCCAGACATACCGACGATGACACGGGTGTGGGCAGGATCTGTGGCAAAAGTTGTATCGGATGCCTGGCTCATGAGTGTTTCGCTGTTTTCTGCGCGGTCAGGAGGTCGTTACTTTCTGAAAGGGGCGGATTCTAGCACTTTTCCGGTGTCTGCGTCTGCCGGTCGACCACCACCTCCAGGGGGTATCGGCGGCCGCTTCGGTAATCCTCTATGCAACGGAGCACCAGAGGGCTGCGCAACTTGCGACCGAGCGCCCGGATCTCGTCGAGACTCAGCCAGTGGGCGGCAATGATGCCATCGTCCAGCCGGTCGGTGACGCGCTCCCGGGCGCGGGCCGCGTAGCAGAACCGGTAGTAGGTCACCCCGTTTGCGGGCGCCTTGTAGGTGTAGATCCCCAGAAAATTCACCGGTTCCACACGCCACCCGGTTTCCTCGAGGGTTTCCCTGCGCACGGCATCGAGAATGGCTTCGTCTTCCTCGATGTGGCCTGCGGGCTGGTTATAGACAACCCGGCCGTTACTGCGTTCCTCCACCATCAGGAATCGCCCGGATTCGTCTTCAATCACCACGGCAACGGTGGCATGGGGGGTCCAGGTCATGATCGCTTTCTCCCGGTTCGTGCCCCGGGGCGGGGTCTGTTTCTGGCAGGTGAGGGCAGGTTGACCGTGACCGTTCGGAAGTCCCCGGGGGCCAGCCCTTCCAGGGTCCAGTCACCAATGCGGTAGCGGATCAGTCTCAGGGTGGGAAACCCGACCGCTGCCGTCATACGGCGTACTTGCCGGTTCCGGCCTTCGGTGATGGTCAGTTCAATCCAGCTTTCCGGCACCGATTCCCGGAAACGTACGGGTGGCACCCGGGGCCAGACCGCGGGCTCAGGAATTCTCTTTACCCTGGCCGGTCGGGTGAGCCCATCCTTGAGGGTCACGCCCTGCGCGAGCCCCGTTAACGCCTGGTCGGTAATTTCGCCCTCAACCTGTACCCAGTAGGTTTTTTCCATCTTCAGTGCCGGGGAGGCGATGCGGTGCTGCAGCGCCCCCTCGGAGGTCAGCAGGAGCAACCCCTCAGAGTCGTAGTCCAGTCGACCGGCAGGATAGATCCCGGGGACGTCCAGATAGTCACCCAGGGTGGCACGGGCTCTGTCACCGTCCTTTTTCTGGTCGGTGAACTGGCTGAGCACTTGAAAGGGTTTATTGAATAGAACCAGTTCGGCCATATTGGGTGGTGCTTCAGAGAGGTTGCCGTATCGTCATCTGGCGAAGGGTACTGCAATGTGATGCGTGCGCAAAGAGAGAGCGAATTCTTGCACAGTAAAACCTGGGCCCACCGGTGGGCCCGGTGGGGCGGGAAATTGATGGTTCAGCCGGGTTCAGGCGTTGACGGCGCGGGGCGGATAGCCGTCCCGGTCTGAGGCCTGATCTGCCGACTTGGCGGCGTCGTCACCCGACAGCGCTTTCTTCACGGGTTGCTCGTCCGGGACGATGTTGACCGCATGAATGCCCTTGTCGCTGGGCTTTTTGTCGAAGGTAACGGCCTGGCCGGCCTTCAGGGTCTTGTAGCCGTCCATCTGAACCGATGAAAAATGTGCAAACAGATCATCACTGCAGCCATCTTCGATGATGAATCCGTACCCTTTGGCATTGTTGAACCACTTGACCTTGCCTCTTGGCATGATGAACTCCCCTGTTCTTTTGCTGTCTTTCTTCTTGTTGGTGTTTGCCTATCGGCCGTCGCACCGGCGGTCCGAATCCTTTTCGCTGGATCTGTTACAGAAGCCTTGCATGGATTTACATTATTTTACAATGCAACTTTACTTTCGGCCAATCACTGCACCGAGTCAATAGTTTCTGTACCCGGAATGTGTGGTTGAACGCGGTCCGGAAGCGGTATCATGCTCGTATTGATAAATAGTGCACGCCGGGTGAGCGGCTCCGCTTGAAAACCCGGTAACTGACAACCACATTTAGGCAAGGACACCGAGTAACCGGTAAAGAATGATGCGAACTATCGAAAATTCTCTACTAATATTCAATCAGGGGGAGGACGAACAACCGGGGCGACAGGATGACCTCAGTGTTGCTCCCGAGAAGCCTGCTCTGAAGCGCCCTGCGCGCTACCGGGTGGTGCTTCTGAACGACGACTACACGCCCATGGATTTTGTGGTGGACGTGTTGATGAAATTCTTCGGAATGAACGAAGAAAAGGCGACGCAGGTGATGCTGCTCGTCCATACACAGGGAAAGGCTGTATGCGGGGTTTATACCCGGGACATCGCGGAAACAAAGGCGGCACAGGTGAACCAGTATTCCTCGGAATGCGAACATCCGCTCCTTTGCGAGATTGAACGTGCGGACTGACAGACGTTGGGGTGGCCCATGCTGAGCAAAGATCTAGAAATTACGCTGAACACGGCCTTCAAGAATGCCCGGGACAAGCGTCATGAGTTCATGACTGTGGAGCATTTGTTGCTGGCCCTGCTGGACAACGAATCGGCGGTGGGCGTCCTGAAAGCCTGTGGTGCAGATCTCAAGAGACTTCAGGAAGAGCTGGTCGAGTTCGTCGATTCCACAACACCACTGATTCCGAGCAATGACAGCGAGCGGGAGACCCAGCCGACCCTGGGGTTCCAGAGAGTGCTGCAGCGCGCGGTATTCCACGTGCAGTCCTCCGGCAAGAAAGAGGTCACCGGCGCCAATGTGCTGGTCGCCATCTTCAGCGAGCAGGAGAGCCAGGCTGTCTATGTGCTGAAAAAGCAGAGTATTGCCCGGATCGACGTGGTCAACTTTGTGTCCCACGGCATTTCCAGGGTACAGGGCGCCGAAGACCCTGAAAGCCATGATCAGGCCTCCCACGAGGAAGCCGGAGAAGAGGGTGGCCAGTCCAGGCCGCTGGAAAGCTATGCCACCAACCTCAATGAGCAGGCCCGGCAGGGACGCATAGACCCCCTGATTGGCCGGGAGCATGAAGTTGAACGGGTGGTGCAGATCCTGGTACGTCGTCGCAAGAACAACCCACTGCTGGTGGGTGAGGCCGGTGTCGGTAAAACCGCCATCGCCGAGGGTCTTGCCAAGCGGATTGTCGATGGCCAGGTACCCGAGATTATTTCCGACGCGGTGGTCTATTCGCTGGACCTCGGCGCACTGCTGGCCGGTACCAAGTACCGCGGTGATTTCGAGAAACGGCTCAAAGGCCTGCTGGCTGAGCTCAAGAAAGAGAACCACGCAATCCTGTTCATCGATGAAATCCACACCATCATTGGTGCAGGATCGGCCTCGGGCGGCGTGATGGACGCATCCAACCTGCTCAAGCCGATGCTCAGTTCCGGCGAGATCCGGTGCATTGGCTCCACCACCTTCCAGGAATTCCGGGGTATCTTCGAGAAAGACAGCGCCCTGGCGCGTCGTTTCCAGAAGATCGATGTGAATGAGCCGAGCGTCGAGGACACTTACCAGATCCTCAAGGGCCTCAAGCCCAGCTTTGAGAAGCACCACGATCTCAAGTACACCGACAAGGCCCTGAGGGTGGCGGCGGAGCTGGCGGATCGGTACATCACCGACCGTCACCTGCCGGACAAGGCCATCGATGTTATTGATGAGGCCGGCGCACGCCAGCGCCTGCAGCCGGAGAACAAGCGCCGCAAGACCATTGACGTGACGGACATCGAGGATGTGGTCGCCAACATCGCCCGCATTCCGCCGAAGAATGTGTCCACCAGCGACAAGGACCTGCTGCGAAACCTGGAGCGGGATCTCAAGATGGTGGTATTCGGCCAGGATCCGGCCATCGAGTCCCTGTCCACGGCCATCAAGCTGGCCCGGGCCGGCCTGAAAGCGCCGGAGAAACCCGAAGGCGCGTTCCTGTTCGCGGGCCCCACGGGTGTGGGCAAGACCGAAGTCACCAAGCAACTGGCCAAGGTGCTGGGCATCGAGCTGGTACGCTTCGACATGTCCGAGTACATGGAGCGGCACACCGTGTCACGGCTGATCGGTGCGCCTCCAGGCTACGTTGGCTACGACCAGGGCGGCCTGCTGACCGAGGCGGTGAACAAGCACCCGCATTGCGTGTTGCTGCTGGATGAGATCGAGAAAGCCCATCCGGAAGTCTTCAACCTGTTGCTGCAGGTGATGGACCACGGCACGTTGACCGATAACAACGGCCGCAAGGCGGATTTCCGCCATGTGATCCTGGTGATGACCACCAACGCTGGCGCCGAGAGTATGGCGCGCCGTTCCATCGGCTTCAGCGAACAGGACCACAGTACCGACGGTATGGAAATCATCAGCAAGACCTTCACGCCGGAGTTCCGCAACCGTCTGGACGGCATCATCCAGTTTGGCGATCTGCAGAAGGACACCATCACTCACGTGGTGGACAAGTTCCTCACCGAGCTGCAGGCGCAGCTAGACGAGAAGCATGTGGTCCTGCACGTGGACGATGCCGCCAAGGCCTGGCTGGCAGAGAAGGGCTACGATGTCACCATGGGTGCCCGGCCGATGTCGCGCCTCATCCAGGACAAGATCAAGCGGCCCCTGGCCGAGCAGATCCTGTTCGGGCGACTGTCCGAGAAGGGTGGGGATGTCTACATCCACCTGCGGGAAGACGAGCTGGTGTTCGAGTACGAGGACGAGCCGGCCGAGGCGGTCTGAAGCCTTCGGTTGGCGTCTCGAAAAGAAAAACCGCTGTCCGGTTAGCCGGCAGCGGTTTTTTTCTGGCCAACAAAAAAGCCCCGGAGGGGCCTTTTCAGATGTCGTGGCGGCTTAGCGGGCCCGGTACACAATGCGGCCCTTGCTCAGGTCGTAGGGAGTCAGCTCAACCTTGACCTTGTCGCCGGTCAGGATGCGGATATAGTTCTTGCGCATCTTGCCGGAGATGTGAGCGGTCACAACATGGCCGTTGCTCAGCTCAACCCGGAACATGGTGTTTGGAAGCGTATCGATAATAACGCCTTCCATTTCAATGACATCTGATTTCGCCATTCAGTAGAAACCTCGCTTGGAAATGCTTCTCGTGATTTTAAATTGCGCAATTCTGCCTGATTTGTCTGCGTTTGGCAAAGTCAGGCGGGGCTCCGTGTGACATGAGCCACTAGACGAGCTGGCGCCAGTGGCCGTCGTGCAGGGCTTCGATTGGCCGGAAGCGGGTTTTGTAGTTCATCTTCCGGCACTGCTTGATCCAATAGCCGAGGTAGAGATGCGGCAGGCCTCGGCGTTTGGCCTCTTCGATCTGCCAGAGAATCGCGTAGGTACCGAGGCTTCGGTCGTCCATATCCGGATCAAACACGGTGTAGATGGCCGAGAGCCCGTCGTCCAGCAGATCCACCGCCGCCAGGCCTACCAGTCGGTTGTTCAGGTGAATTTCAAGGAAACAGGAATCGGTGGCGCCTTCCACCAGAAACGAGGTGAATTGCTCCCTTGAGGGTGGGTACATGTCGCCGTCCTGATGGCGCTCCTCAATGTAGCGGGCATAAAGCTGGTAGTAGCGTTCTGCAAATACCGCTGGAACGAGCTTGCACTGCAGATCGGCGTTTTTCTTCAACACCCGTCGCTGGCTGCGGTCGGGTTTGAAGTCGTCCACTTTCAGGCGCACCGGAATACAGGCATTGCACTGCTCGCAGTGGGGCCGGTAATAGTGGGATCCGCTGCGACGGAAGCCGAGCGCAGTCAGTTGGCTGTATAGCTTCTTGTCGATATGAGCCCGGGGATCCACGAACATGGTGGTGGCTTCTCGGTCTGGCAGGTAGCTGCAATCGTGGGGCGGTGTTGCGAAGAACACCAGGGTTCTGAGATTGCTCATTTACTCCTCCGGCCCGGGCCATTGCCAGTGGAAGGTCCAGTCGGTCTGATCAGGGTTCTGATCAACACTCATCCTGAGTATAGATAAAAACTCCTCCCTGGGAATAGTCCGGGCACCCATGGTCAGCAGATGCCGGCTCTCCACCTGACAGTCCATGATCCGGTACCCCCAGCGCTTCAACTGGTGGGCCAGGTGCACCATCAGCACCTTGGAAGCATTCGTTTCCAGGGAAAACATGGATTCCCCGAAGAAGCACCGTCCGAGCGCGAGGCCGTACATGCCGCCGGCGAGCTCTCCGCGTCTGTTCCAGACTTCGATGGAGTGGGCTACGCCCATTCTGTGCAGCTTGGAATAGCTGGCAATCATGTCTTCTGTGATCCAGGTGCCTTCGGCCCGGGTGGAGGCACAGAGGCGGATGATTCGACCGAACGCCTGGTCAGCCGTTACCTGGAGTCGGCGCTGGTTGAGGGTTCGGCGCAGGCTGCGGGAGACGTGAATTTCGTCCGGGAACAGCACGCATCGGGGGTTAGGGGACCACCAGAGAATGGGTTGGTCGTCGCTGTACCAGGGAAAGATGCCATTGCGGTAGGCCAGGATCAGGCGGTCGGTGGAGAGGTCGCCGCCGAGGGCGAGCAGGCCGTCCGGGTCGTCTAGGGCTTCGTTGGCCGGGGGGAACCAGAGTTGCTCGGGGTCTAGCCAGGGTAGTGAGGTCATCCTTCTCCGGTTTTTACTGCCGAGTTCGCGTTGATCTTGATGCTATCGGGCCGGGGAGTCGCGACCGGGAGGACCCGCCTTCTAAAACACGCCGTGAATACGTCCTTGTAGGCTTGGCTCCGCCATCCATGGCTTCGCACAGTTTTAGAAGGCGGGTCCTCCCGGTCTCGATCAGCTTCCGAAGTGCCTTCCCAAAAGATTAGATCAATCCTGCTGATCCAGAAACTTTTCCGCGTCCAGGGCAGCCATGCAGCCGAAACCGGCGGAGGTGACCGCCTGGCGGTAAACGTGGTCAGCCACATCGCCGGCGGCGAAGACGCCGGGAACGCTGCTCTGGGTGGCCATACCCTCGAGGCCGGAGCGGATGCGGATGTAGCCGTTTTCCATGTCCAGCTGGCCCTGGAACAGGTCGGTGTTCGGTTTGTGGCCGATGGCGATGAATACGCCCGCCAGGTCGATTTCCTGGGTGGAACCGTCTTTGGTGCTCTTGATACGCATGCCGGTAACACCGGTGCCGTCGCCGAGAACTTCGTCCAGGGTGTGGTCCCAGACGATCCGGACGTTGCCGTTTTCAGCTTTTTCGAACAGCTTGTCCTGGAGGATCTTTTCGGCGCGCAGGCTGTCGCGGCGGTGTACCAGGGTGACTTCGTCGGCGATGTTGGAGAGGTACAGGGCTTCTTCAACGGCGGTGTTGCCGCCGCCGATGACGGCGACTTTCTGTTTCTTGTAGAAGAAGCCGTCGCAGGTGGCACAGGCGGACACGCCCTGGCCCTTGAAGCGCTCTTCGGATTCGAGGCCCAGGTACATGGCGGACGCGCCGGTGGCGATGATCAGGGCGTCGCAGGTGTATTCGCCGCCATCACCCTTGAGGCGGAACGGGCGGCTGCGAAGGTCGGCCTCGTTGATGGTGTCGTAGACGATGGTGGTTTCAAAGCGCTCGGCGTGCTTGAGCATGCGCTGCATCAGTTCCGGACCCTGCACCCCGTCGTTGTCGCCGGGCCAGTTGTCCACGTCAGTGGTGGTGGTGAGCTGGCCACCGACTTCGATTCCGGTAATCAGGGTGGGGTTCAGGTTGGCACGGGCAGCGTAGACGGCTGCGGTGTAGCCGGCGGGGCCGGATCCCAGGATGATCAGTCGGGAATGTTTGGTCTCGCTCATTGAAGATTCTCTCACTGAATGGAACGGTATCCTGACGGGCCCGGGTGCCGGGCCAGACGCTTTGAATAAGGGATGAAAGGCTAACATGAAAGCGGCGGCGTGCCATTCGTTTTGGCCAATTCCGCTTATAAAACCTTGCTATTTGCTCAGGCCCGGACGCGCCGGAATCGCTTATTGCAGTACCGAGACGTTCGCCAGAAGCTGGCGAACGCGCTCGGCACTTTTGCCGGATTCGCCTTGCTCCAGCCGATGCTCGGCAACGGCGGGAAACACGGTCTGGATGTCATCGGGCAGCACATGGTGCCGTCCCTGCATCAGTGCCCAGGCTTTGGCGGCCCGCAGCAGGCCCAGGCCAGCCCGGGGAGACAGGCCATAGAGCAATCCGGGCATTCGGCGGCTCTGCTCAAGCAGCCGCTGAACGTAATCGAGCAGGGCGGGGCTGGCGGTCACGCGGGTAACTCCGTCCTGTAGCGTTTTCAAATCTTCCTGGGAGAGCAGCTTCGCGAGCTTTTCGGTCATTACCCGCCGGTCCTCACCTTCCAACAGCTCACGTTCGGCCCTCGGGTCCGGATACCCCAGACGCAGGCGCATGAGGAAGCGGTCAAGCTGGGATTCCGGCAGCGGGTAGGTGCCGCCCTGTTCGATGGGGTTCTGGGTGGCAATCACGAAGAACGGCTGCGGCAGTGGGCGGGTTTCCCCCTCGATAGAGACCTGTCGCTCCTCCATGGCCTCTAGCAGGGCGCTCTGGGTCCGCGGGGAGGCACGATTGATCTCGTCTGCCAGGACCACCTGGGCAAAAATTGGCCCAGGGTGGAACACCAGATTGCCGGCTTCCTTGTCGTACATGGAGTAGCCCAGTACGTCGGCGGGCAGCAGGTCGTTGGTGAACTGGATGCGCTGGTAGCTAAGCCCCATGACCTTGGCGAGGGCGTGTGAGAGCGTGGTCTTGCCCATACCCGGAATGTCCTCGATCAGCAGGTGGCCTTTTGCCAGGAGGCCGCAGAGCGCCAGTCGAACCTGTTGGTCCTTGCCCAGGAGTATCTGGTTGAGTTCGTCGACTACGGTATCTACCAGTTTTTTCATCCCGGGTTCAGTCCCTCACACGTTTCAGAAGATCGCCGTACGCGTCGATGCGGCGATCCCTGAAATACGGCCAGATGCGGCGAATCGATTCACTGCGGTTGCGATCCACGGTTACGGCGAGGATGCATTCGGACTGATCATCGCCCCGGGCCAGGAATTCGCCCTGGGGGCCACAGATGAAACTGTTGCCCCAGAACCGGATGCCATCGCTCTGGCCGGAGGGATCGGGTTCAGTGCCGACACGGTTGGGCGCCACCACGGGCAGGTTGTTGGCCACGGCGTGTCCACGTTGAACCGTGACCCAGGCCTCGAGCTGGCGGGCCTGTTCCTCGGGATCATCGGTTACATCCCAGCCAATGGCAGTGGGGTAGATCAGTATCTCGGCACCGGCCAGCGCCATCAGACGGGCGGCTTCCGGGTACCACTGGTCCCAGCACACCAGCACACCGAGGCGACCCACCGACGTATCGATGGGGGTGAAGCCGCTGCGACCGTCGTTGAAGGTGGCATCACCGGGGGTGAAATAGAATTTCTCGTAAAAACCCGGGTCGTCCGGAATGTGCATTTTCCGGTAGAGCCCGGCGATGGAGCCGTCTTTCTCGAACACAACGGCGGTGTTGTGGTAGACGCCGTTCATTCGCCGCTCAAATATGGAGCCGACCAGTACAATGTTCAGTTCCCTTGCCAGGTCTGACAGCCGCTGGCTGGTGGGTCCGGGAATTGGTTCGGCAAGCTCGAATACCGAGGTGTCTTCGGTCTGGCAGAAATACAGGGTGGCGTGCAGTTCCTGAAGTACCACCAGTTGGGCGCCGCCGTTTGCGGCTTCGCGTACCAGTTTTTCGGATGCTGCCAGGCTCGCGGCCTTGTCGCTGCTGCAGGCCTGCTGGATGGCGGCAATCTGGATCTGGTTGCTCGCTGCAGTATGGCTCATCAGGTCACTACTCCTGCGGGGATTTGCATGGTGACACAGTGCAGGCTGCCGTGCTGATGGATCAAGGCCCGACAGTTGATGGGCACTATTTGGCGGTCTGGAAAGATACCGGTCATGATGGCGATGGCTTCGTCGTCCTGCGCCACTCCGTACACCGGCAGCAGCACGGCGTCGTTGATGATCAGAAAATTCGCGTAGGTGGCCGGAAGCCGGTGCCCCTCGTCGTCGTGGATCGCGTCCGGCCAGGGCAGGGCGGTCAGCCGGTAGGGCGACCCGTCCGCCTGGCGGAATTCCTGGAGCTCTTCTTCCATGGCCGCGAGTGCGCTGTAGTGTTCATCTGCGACATCGGGGCAGGCGACGTAGCAGATGTGGTCGGGCGCGCAGAAGCGCGCCAGGGTATCAATGTGGCTGTCGGTGTCATCGCCGGCGAGGTAGCCGTGGTTCAGCCACAGGATCCGGTCGGCCCCAAGTACCTCTGACAGCAACTGTTCTATGGCGGTCCTGTCCAGTGTCGGGTTGCGGCTCGGTGTCAGCAGGCACTCCGAGGTGGTGAGCAGGGTGCCCCGGCCGTCGGACTCTATGGAGCCACCTTCCAGCACAAATTCCACCGGTTGCATGGGCGTTTTGCCAAATACCCCGGCCCCGGCCAGGTGGCTGTTGAGAGCGTTATCCTTTTCGAACGGGAACTTGCCGCCCCAGGCGTTGAAGCGGAAATCCAGGAGGACCGGGACGCCACCGTCCGTCACCGTGATCGGTCCGTGATCCCGTGCCCAGGTATCGTTCGCAGGTGCGGGCACCGTGCGGACCCGGCCCGGCAACCCGTTCTCCTCAGCGTAACGGTTGAGGTCTTTCTCCAGAGCCTGAAGACGCACCACGTGTTCACAACTGATAACCAGATGTTCATGGCGGAGTACCGCGCGCGCTATGTCTTCAAAAACGGGCTCCACCTCGGCCAGGCAGTCGGCCCAATCGGTACCTGGATGCGGCCAGGTCAGCAGGACGGCACTCTGGGGTGCCCATTCCGCAGGCAACAGTCGTGGGCTTGTCACTTTAAAGCACCTTGAATCGAAAAGACGCCATTCTAACCAACACTTGGCTGCTGGTCAGGGCCGGGGAGTTGAAATTTGTATCTGCCACCGCCGCGGGCTACTCAGCGGTTGGGCTTCAGTACCGTGTGGATGACCCGATCGCCTTCGAAGTAGACGACGAAGGTCTGATAGTGCCACTGGCTGATGGGCGGCTGGCCCACAGGACCCTGGATTTCCATGGGGGCACCCCAGGCGGCCCGGACCGAGGTCTGGGTGGCGCCGTGCCGCGGCAGATCTGCCTGCTTTCGATCAGCCTGGCTGCCAACGGGCACCCGAACCTCTTCCGCCAGGGCGGACGCCACCGGTGTAAAGATCAGTGCAGAGCCGACGGTGAGCGCGCCAAGAAGGGTTCTGTACTTTCTCATTATTGGATCTCCATGGAAGCTGGTGTCCGTTGAGGGACATGAATAAAGCGTAATATCCGAAAAAGACTAACAAAAGTCACCCGTTTTTCCCCAGTTTAGCCTTTTTGTCGTTGCCGAATCTGCCACCGCATCACATGTCTTGCGATCTGCTGACGGTCGCTGTCGTCCAGATGCACAAATTCGGTATGAACCCTTGTGCCGCCTGAGGCATCGGGCACAACCTCGAGTACCTCTGCAATGGCTTGGGGCTGGAACAGGTCGGGAGGGAGGGTCATGCGTACGGCCATCCGGTCGCCCGGTTGCCAGGCTGGCGTGCGGCTGAAAAATGACAGGCCACCTTCGCTCAGGGTGACGTCCTGCCAGTCGTCCGGTTGCAACGGATTTTGCTCAAAGGCCATAATGCGCGCAAGCGTATCCAGCTTGCCGTTCAGGGATTTGATCAGTCCGGTAAGCAGCCGGTCCCGCTCGGCCAAGCTGGCGAGATGGGACTTTACGTCCTGGTCCAGCCGCCTGAATTCGGCTTTCAGGCTCTCGAGGTGGTCGCCATCGAAAACGTCGCTGTCCAGCGGGGTGTCGGGCGCCAGCTTGCGGATCTCCAGGCCGATCCGGTCTTCAATGCGAAAAAAGTCCCTGCGCTCGGCGGCATAGCCGGCCGGTTTGCCGGGATTATCAGATGACTGCATCTGGACTCCAGGAGACTGAATTTTCTATTGGTACAGAACAGTTTAGCAGCTTCCCACGATGGTGGAACGTCGCCTGCAAGGCGGGCCAGGGAAACATCGGGGATCCACAGATGATGACAGTCCGGAAGTAGGCAACAGGCACCGCTCAATGTTCAGACCACTATCGTTTTATATCGGCTTGCGCTACACCGCAGCCAAGCGCCGGAATCACTTTATTTCCTTCATTTCCCTGACCTCCATGATTGGCCTCATGCTGGGCGTGGCCGTGTTGATCATCGTATTGTCGGTGATGAACGGCTTCGATCGGGAATTGAAGCAACGCATTTTGGGTATGGTGCCTCATGCCACGATTCAGGGTGTGGGCCCCCTCGATGACTGGCAGGCCCTGGATGCCCGGGTCGAGTCACATCCCCGGGTGCTGGCGGCGGCACCCTATATCCAGGGCCAGGGCATGGTAACCGGTGGCGGGAATGTTCGGGGCGTTCTGCTGAACGGTATTCTGCCCGAGCAGGAGCGGACGGTCTCGATCATTGAGAATCATATGACCGAAGGCAGGCTGGACGACCTGGTTTCCGGCGAGTTTGGCATCATTATTGGCCGCCTGATGGCGGCCAGTCTCCGGCTGGAGGTGGGTGATCGCGTAACCGTGGTGTTGCCAGAGGCGTCCGTGACACCGGCCGGGGTCTTGCCGAGGCTCAAGCGCTTCACCGTGAAGGGGATCTTCAGCGTTGGCGCGGAGCTGGATGGCAACTACACCCTCATTCACATGGACGATGCCGCCAAGCTGATGCGTACCGATGGCAAGGCGGAGGGCGTCCGTCTGCTGGTGGATGACCTGTTCGCGGCGCCCCGGGTCGCCACGGAGGCGGCACGGGAACTGGAAGGCCGGTATTACGTATCGGACTGGACCCGCACCCACGGCAACCTTTTCCAGGCCATTCGCATGGAGAAAACCATGATCGGGTTGCTGCTCATGTTCATCGTGGCCGTGGCCGCGTTCAATATCGTGTCCACGCTGGTGATGGTGGTCACTGACAAGACGGGCGATATCGCCATCCTGCGTACTATGGGCGCAACCCCGGGCCGGATCATGCGGATCTTTATCGTACAGGGGGCCGTGATCGGGGTTTTCGGCACCATCATTGGCACTGCGCTGGGTGTGTTCGGCGCCATCAATATCAGCGCATTTATCTCGTGGCTGGAGGGTGTGCTTGGCCACCAGTTCCTGAACGCCGACGTGTATTTCATCAGTTACCTGCCGTCGCAGTTGCAATGGCAGGACGTCGCTATCATCAGCGGCGCTGGTCTTGCCATGAGCCTGCTGGCGACCATCTACCCCGCCTGGCGGGCGTCAAGGATCGATCCGGCGGAGGCGCTGCGCTATGAGTAAGGAATCTTCAGCCATGACGGATGCTCCGCTGGTGATCGACTGCCGTCAGGTCACCCGTACCTATAACGAAGGCCCGGAAAAACTGACCATATTCGCCGATATTTCGCTGGAAGTGGCGGCCGGGGAAACGGTTGCGATAGTTGGCAGCAGTGGTGCCGGCAAGACCACGCTGCTCAATCTTCTGGGAGGTCTGGACCGGCCATCGTCCGGCCAGATTTCCATATGCGGGCAGGACATGAGCCATCTGTCTGAAGCGGCGCGAGCCCGGTTCCGGAATCGTCACCTGGGGTTTGTCTACCAGTTCCACCACCTGTTGCCCGAGTTTCCGGCACTGGAAAACGTCATGATGCCCTGTGTGCTGGGCGGTATGTCAGTGGTGCAGGCGAAGGAAAAAGCCACCTCTTTGCTGGGGCAGGTAGGGCTCGCTGAGCGTCTTTCCCATAAACCCGGAGAGCTCTCGGGTGGCGAACGCCAGCGGGTGGCGATTGCCAGGGCCCTGGTGAACGAGCCGGACTGCGTGCTGATGGATGAACCCACTGGCAATCTGGATGAGCACACCGGTGAGGGGGTACAGGCATTGATTGAGTCCCTGCGGGACAAGCTTGGCATCGCGTTTGTGATGGTTACCCACGATATGAGGATGGCCCGAAGCCTGGGGCGGGTTTTGCGGCTTGAGCAGGGGCGCCTGATTCAGGAAGTCTGATCGGCGGCGCGCCGACGCTGGCGTCGCCTGACTCTGCGTACCTGCCAGTCAGACCGGATTTTCCGGCGCCAGAGGTACTGGATGATCAGGTAGGCCAGACAGGCCGAAACGGTTGCAACAATCAGTGACCCCAGATACAGGGGAATGCCGATGTCGAGCAGGCGCTCGCTGATCCACGACCAGGACAGCTGGAACTCGAAACTGAGTACCGGACGATCAAGTGCCCAGGCGCCCACCTTGTAGTTGAAGTAGAAGATCGGTGGCATGGTCACTGGATTGCTGATCCACACCAGCACCACGGACAGGGGCAGGTTGGCATTGAACCAGATGGCGAATCCTGCTGCTGCCAGCATCTGGAAGGGCATGGGGATAAAACAGAACCAGATGCCCACGAGAAATGCCCGGGCCACACTGTGGCGATTGATGTGCCAGAGGTTGGGTTCATGAAGGATATCGCCCAGAAAGCTCAGCGATTGCATCGCCTGTACTTTCTCCGGTGAGGGCAGATAGCGTTTCATGAACTTCTTCGGCATGTGAAGTTCTGCCTTTAAATGGGGTTGTAAGGCCGGCACATCGGATGTCGCCGGTGAATGTGACAAAAAGGAGGACAAGGATTGTCCGGAACGATCAACCGTCCGCCTGGCGTTGAAGGCGAGGGCGGCCTCGCGGTTTTGGGTGTCATCACCTTCTCTTTTGGCGTTATCTTACTGTATTGGCTGTCGATACTGCCACCTCCCGAGTACGTGCTTGCCACTATTCTGATGTTGGGCTTTCCGGTCTTGCTGCGGCCTTCCGCAGTGGTACGCCGTTGCTCTGTTTCAGCACTGGGCCTTCTGCTGGGGCTCGGATGGGCCTCCTGGCACGCGCGGGACCGGCTGTCGGAGGTGTTGCCACCGGTCCTAGAGGGTGAGGTCGTAGAGGTATCCGGCTACCTGTGTGATATACCATCGGAGGGAAGCTTCCGAAGCCTGCGTTTCAGCTTCTGCGTGACTGAGTGGCATGGTTTGCCCCGGCGATTCGAGAGCCGGGGGCCATCCAGCCAGCTTCCGGGTCTGCTCAGGCTGGCCTGGTATGGCCATGCCGGCGAACCCCTCCCCGACCACAGGCTGCGCCTGAAGGTCGTTCTCAAACGCCCCCACGGCAACCTGAATCCGGCGGGCTTTCGCTATGAGGACTGGCTGTTCCGGAAAGGTTATCGCGCCACCGGTTCGGTACGTGATGCTCAGAGTGACCTGTCTGTGGCGTGCTCCCTTCACTGCCGATACCGGCAAGCCCATGTCGAGCTTAACGAATGGGTGGAAGACCGGTTTGGCGAGGCCCGGCAGTTTCCCCTGATTGCGTCCCTGTTGACAGGACACCGGGGCCATCTGACAGACCAACATTGGGACACGCTCAAGGCGACGGGGACGATTCACCTGGTCGCGATCTCGGGATTGCATCTGGGACTGGTGGCGGTTGGCGCCGGCTATGTCGGCAGGCGGCTCGCCCTGATGATGCCCGCTTGCCGCCTTGACCAGCGCCTTGAACGCCACCTGGTCTTTGCACTGGTATCAACAAGTTGCCTGGCATACGCCCTGGCGGCCGGATTTACCGTGCCGACCCGCCGGGCACTGGTGATGGTGGTCGTGGGCGGCTGGCTGCTGCTTCTGGGGCGCCAGGCACCGGTTTGGCGGACCTTTCTGGTAGCCCTGGCCCTGGTTCTGTTCCTGGATCCCTTCTCACCGCTGGACCAGGGCTTCTGGTTGTCTTTCATGGCGGTTGCGGTGCTGATCGCCGCCTTCGCTTCCCGCCTTGGCGGCTCAGGGTGGTTGTCGGGGTTGCTGGTGGCGCAGGTGGCCGTGTTTGCCGGGCTCTGGCCGATCCTGGCCAGCTTTGGCCAGGGCCAGCCGTTGGCCGGGCTGGTGGCAAATCTCGTGGCCATCCCATGGCTGGCCCTCGTGGTCATGCCGGTGTTGATTGCCGGAGGATTGCTGACGGCGCTGTTTCCTCCGGCCGCGCAGGTATTCGCACCGCTGTTCGACTGGCTACTGGGCGCACTCTGGCGCGGGCTGACCTGGCTGGCGGAACAGCCTTTTCCGGACCTGCAGCAGTCCGCTGGGGAACTGGCCGTTGCCGCGGTTCTGGTCCCGTTTCTTGTGCTGCTGCCTTTCCGGTGGTTTCGCCTCGTCGGGGCGTTATCGGTGGTGGCGTGGTTGGCCCTGGGGCCTGTGCAAGCTCAGCAAAACGACGAAACAGCCTCGCCGGAGGTATGGGTGTGGGATGTCGGGCAGGGGCTGTCGGTGTTGGTCCGGTACCGCCGGCAAGTGCTGTTATACGATACCGGGCCGGCAGTGCCGGGCGTGTTCTCGGCCGTGCATTCCACGCTGTTACCCAATCTTGAGGCTCTGGGCATCCGTCGTATCGATACGCTGGTGATCAGTCATGCCGATAACGATCATGCCGGCGGTCTGGAAGACCTGGTGGCCGAGATACCGGTGGGGCAGGTAATTGCTGGCGAAATGGCGGAAGTGCAGGCCCGGCTGCCGGGTTTATCGGTGTACCCCTGCCGGACTGGACGAGCGAGCCTGGGTGATCTGGAGCTCGAATTCTGGCAGGCCAGTGGTCCGGTTGAGGGTAATGACGCCTCCTGCGTGGTGCGGATCTTCCACCCTGCGTCGGCCACCGAATGGCTGCTCCCCGGGGATATCAGTGAATACGTCGAGCGTCTTTATCTGAACAGCATGGCCGACCGGGCGGTAGTTGCGCCCAGCCCCATTAACCGGATCCTTGTGGCACCGCACCACGGCAGTAAATCTTCGTCCTCCGAGCTTTGGGTCGAGGCCATTCGCCCGCACTGGGTGATCTACACCGCCGGCTACCGGCATCGGTATGGCCATCCGCACCCGGTAGTGACGGCCCGATACCGGACACAGGGAGCCTCCGCTTTCAATACCGCCTGTTCCGGTGGTTTACGCATGACCATTGAGGCTAACCGGTTGGTCGTAAAGGAAATGAGACACCAGGTGCCGTTCTGGATTGGAGGCCCTGGTCTGGCCCGTGAGCAATGTAGAATACCGTGACATTCCGGGTGTGGCCTCCACCGGCAGCTATGCTAAAGTAGCGCGGCTTGCAAATAATCAGGGAGACCCCAAGCGTGTTCGAGCTGTTGAAAGCCGGTGGCATTCTGATGGTGCCAATCGTTGCCTGTTCCATCCTGGCGCTTGCTATCATTCTGGAGCGTTTCTGGACACTCCGCGCCTCCAGGGTGGCCCCTCCCCAGACCATCAACGAGTTGTGGCGCTGGATCAAGAAAAAAGAGCTCAATGGCCGGAAGCTGAAAGCCCTCCAGGGCTCATCACCTCTCGGCAGGATTCTCGCGGGTGGTCTGCTCAACGCCAAGCATGGCCGTGAGATCATGAAAGAGAGCATCGAACACGAGGCAAGCCAGGTGATCCACGACCTGGAGCGCTTCCTCAACCCGTTGGGTACGGTTGCTACCATTACTCCGCTGCTTGGTTTGCTGGGTACCGTTATTGGCATGATCAAGGTTTTTGCGGAGATCCAGCTGGCCGGCGTCGGTAATGCGGGGAACCTGGCCGGAGGCATTTCCGAGGCGCTGATCACCACCGCGGCCGGCCTGAGCGTGGCCATACCTGCACTGATCTGCCACCGTTACTTTATCCGCCGCGTGGATGAACTGGTGGTGGGCATGGAACAGGAGGCCATCAAGCTGGTGGAAGTTGTTCACGGTGACCGCGAAATCGACGTGGAAGGAGCCTGAACCCCGTGAAGTTCAAGCGCCAGAGAAGCCAGGAAGTCGGGGTTGACCTGACACCGCTGATCGACGTGGTGTTCCTGCTGCTGATTTTTTTCATGGTGTCCACCACCTTCACCCGGGAAAGCCATCTTCAGGTGGAATTGCCCGAAGCCAGTGGCGAACCGGCCCAGGCCTCCGAGGTGAAACAGATTGATGTGGTGATCAACGCCGAAGGCCAGTACATCCTGAACGACCGCACCCTGGTGAACAACCGCCGTGAGACCCTTGAGCGGGGCGTGCGGGAACTTGCCGAGGGCAACAATTCGCTTCCCTTCATCATCACCGCCGACGCCCGAACGCCTCATGAATTCGTTGTTCGTGCCATGGATGTGGCCGGTCGGCTGGGCTTTGCCAGGCTGAGCATTACCACCGAGCGGGAGGCGGAGAACCAGTGAGGGCAAACGAGCCACTTCCCGAGCCTCCGGCGACGGTGCCGGCGGGCAGCTGGGACACCTACAAGCGCCTGCTGACCTACGTTAAGCCCTTTCTGCTGGCGTTCTTTCTGGCTGTGCTTGGCAACATTATCTATGCGGCGGCTTCCACCGGTATGGCCGCAGCCATGGAATACGTCATCGCGGCCATTGAGAATCCCACCGATCAGAACCGCCTGTTGCTGACCCTGGTGATCGTCGGTGTGTTCGCCTTTCGTGGCCTGGGCACCTTTCTAAGCCAGTATTTCATCGGTTATGTGGGCCGACAGGTTATCAATGCCCTGCGCAACGATGTGTTCGATCGACTGATGACGCTGCCGTCGCGCTATTTTGACGACAACGCCGCTGGCCGCCTGGTCTCGAAGCTGACCTTCAACGTCGAGCAGGTGGCCGAGGCCACCACCAACGCCATTACCATTACCCTCCGGGAAGGTCTGACTATCCTCGGCCTTCTGGGCTATATGTTCTACACCAACTGGAAGCTGACCCTGATTTTCCTGGCGGTAGGCCCCCTGATCGGGGCGGTGGTCAGCTACGCTAGCAAGCGATTCCGTCGGATCAGCCAACGCATCCAGGGGTCCATGGGCGATATCACCCACGTAGCCTCGGAATCGATTACCGGCTATCGGGTCGTGCGCACCTTCGGGGGCGAGGACTATGAGCGGGAACGGTTCCAGAAGGTCAACGACAAAAACCTCCAGCAAAGCCTGAAAATGGCCTCAACCCAGGCGATCAGCGTTCCCGTGATTCAGGTGCTGGTGGCCATTGCCATAGCCGGCCTGGTCTGGATGATGCTGGCGCCTGAGATTCGTGGCGAGATGACGACGGGTCAGCTGGTCGCCTTCATTACCGCCGCCACCACCATGGCAAAACCGATTCGCCAGGTGACCTCGGTGCACGCCAAGATCCAGAAAGGGGTGGCCGCGGCCTACGACGTGTTTGAGACCATTGATGAGAAACCCGAGCCGGACCCTGGAACCTACGCGCCGAACCGCGTGAACGGTGACATCGAGTTTGATGACGTCGCTTTCCGTTATCGCGATCAGCTCGACAACGTGCTGGAGGGCATTTCGCTGGAGATTCCCGCAGGGCAGAGTGTGGCTCTGGTTGGTCGGTCCGGCAGCGGCAAGTCGACCCTGGTCAGCCTGTTACCCCGGTTTTATGAATATACCGGTGGGGATATCCGCATTGATGGTCATTCCCTGCGGGACTTTTCCCTCAAGGCGCTCAGGGCGCAGATCGCCCTGGTTACCCAGAACGTGGTGCTGTTCAACGATACCATTGCCGCCAACATTGCCTACGGAGCATTGCGGAGTTGTACCCGTGAGGAAATCCGTGAGGCCGCCGCCAAGGCGCACGCCCTGGAATTCATCGATCGTATGCCGGAAGGCCTGGATACGGTGATCGGCGATAACGGTGTGATGCTCTCCGGCGGTCAACGTCAGCGTCTGGCCATCGCCAGGGCCCTGCTCAAGGATGCCCCGATCCTCATTCTTGATGAGGCAACCTCGGCCCTGGACACCGAATCCGAGCGCCATATCCAGGAGGCGCTGGAAACCGTCATGCAGGGGCGCACCACGCTCGTGATTGCCCATCGTCTGTCGACGATAGAAAAGGCCGACCGGATTCTGGTGATGGAAAACGGCCGTATTGTCGAATCGGGTCGGCACGACGAGCTGCTTGCCTCGGGCGGTGCCTACGCCCAGCTGCATCAGATGCAGTTCAGCGAGCAGTCATGAGTTTTACCCCCGCAGCTGCAAGCTCCCTGGTGGAACGCCTGTGGTACGGGAGTGGGCGCCCGCTGCGTTTTCTGGCCCCCCTGGCCTGGTTGTACCGGACCATCGCAGAGCACCGGCGTCGGGCCGCCTGGCAGGCGCGGGAAGCGAGCTTGCCAGTGCCGGTTGTGGTGGTGGGCAACATCACCGCGGGCGGCACCGGAAAATCCCCACTGACAGCCTGGCTGGTGTCGGAATTGGTCTCTGCCGGCTGGCAGCCGGTGATCCTCAGCCGGGGTTATGGCGGCAAAGCAGGGCAATACCCGCTGGAGGTGGACGGCGCCAGTGCACCTTCGGAGGCGGGTGACGAGCCGGTCATGCTGGCGGCCAGTACCGGGTGCCCGGTAGTGGTCGACCCGGACCGACGGCGGGCCGCAGATCATGCCCTGGCCAGAAAGCTGGGCAACGTCCTGGTGTGCGACGATGGCCTGCAACACTACCGCCTGCCCCGGGATCTGGAAATTGCCGTGTTTGACCAGCGGCGGGGCATTGGTAACGGTGCCCTGATTCCGGTCGGTCCGCTTCGCGAGCCGGTAACGCGGCTGGATTCGGTGGATTTTGTTATCGTTAATGGAGCGCAGCCCCTGGCCCAGCCCATGGGCGAGTTTGCCGGCTTTGAGCATGAAGCGATCCATGGCATGGCCCTGGCGCCGACCGCCCTGGTAAACCTTCGGTCCAATGAATCCCGGCCCGTCGAAGATCTCCGTGGCCGGACGGTGAGGGCGGTGGCCGGTATCGGCAACCCGGAGCGGTTTTTCGAGACACTCCGTGGCCTGGGTGCCGAGGTGCGTGAGTCGGCGTTCCCGGACCATCACCGTTTCCGGGAGGCGGACCTGGCAGCTGACGGCGCGGAGCTGATTGTCATGACCGCCAAGGACGCTGTTAAATGCCGGGCTTTCGCGCCTGACAACGCCTGGAGCCTGGTGGTGGAGGCCCGGTTGTCGGATGCGTTCCGGGAGACCTTCCTGGACCGGGTCCGGCACTGTTCTGAACAGATTAATTCCTGAGAGTGAGCAAGCACCATGGACAAGAAACTTTTAGCGATGCTGGCCTGCCCGGTTTGCAAGGGCGACCTCAAGCTCAACGAGGCCCGAACCGAGTTGATCTGTTACCAGGATGCCATGGCTTTCCCCATTCGTGAGGGGATTCCGGTGATGCTGGCGGCCGAGGCACGAACGCTGTCCACCGACGAGCGCCTTCACAAGCGTTGAGTTCGAAAACAACAGGGTTGATGTGATGTCTTTTACCGTTGTTATTCCCGCCCGGTATGCCTCCAGCCGGTTGCCCGGAAAGCCGCTGGCGGACATTGCCGGAAAACCCATGATCCAGCACGTCTGCGAGCGGGCCGGCGAGAGCCGGGCGGCGCGCGTAGTGGTGGCCACAGACGATGAGCGGGTTCGTGATGCCTGCGAGCGGTTTGGAGCCGAGGTCGTAATGACCTCGCCAAACCATGCAAGCGGGACGGATCGCCTTGAGGAGGTGGCCCGGCGGCTGGCCTTCGAACCCGACCACCGGGTGATCAACGTGCAGGGCGACGAACCCCTGATTCCTCCTGAACTGATCAACCAGGTGGCGGATAACCTCGAGTTCCATCCGGAGGCGGCGATTGCCACCCTGTGTGAGCGGATCCACGATCCGGCCCAGGTGTTTAATCCGAACGTCGTCAAAGTGGTGTTTGACCATCAGGGCATGGCGCATTATTTCAGCCGGGCACCGATACCCTGGGCCCGCGACCAGTGGAGCGAAGGCAAGCCCCTCGCCGGCGGCGACGTATCCCTCCCCGAACAAACCGGCTATTTCCGTCACATTGGCATCTACGGATACCGGGCCTCGGTGCTCGCCGATTTTGTTACCTGGGCGCCGGCACCGATTGAAATCACCGAGTCACTCGAGCAGCTGCGGGCGTTGTACAACGGCGCCCGAATCCATGTGGACATTGCGGCCACCAACCCGCCCGGCGGCGTCGATACCCAGGCGGACCTGGACAAGTTGAGAGAGTGGATGGAGAAAAGGGGGTGACGCGTGACTGAACAATCCATAAAGGTACTCTTCGTGTGCCTGGGCAATATCTGTCGCTCGCCCAGCGCCGAGGGGGTGTTCCGGGCGCTGGTAGAGCAGGCGGGCCTGTCAGGCACCATCGAGATCGACTCCTGCGGCACCGGTAACTGGCACGTGGGCAAAAGTCCGGACGCCCGGGCCCAGGAGGCAGCAAGGCGCCGGGGTATCGACATCAGCGGGCTCAGGGCGCGCCAGATTCACGAGGGGGATCTCGATCACTTCGATTATGTGCTGGTGATGGATCGCCAGAACCTGGCCGATGTCACCGACCTGTGGCACCAGAACGGCGGAACCCGCCCGGCCCTGTTCCTGGAATACGGCAGCTCCGGCCATTCGGAAGTGCCCGATCCCTATTATGGCGGTCATGAAGGGTTCGAGTGGGTGCTGGACCTGATTGAAGAGGCAGGCAAAGGGTTGCTTGCGGATATCAGGGGGCGGCTGGCTTGAGCCTGGGGCCCGAGATTCAGGAGAACGTCGAGCTTGGGGCGTTGAACTCGCTTCACGTGGCGGCCGTCGCCCGTTTTTACGTGGAGGTCGGCAGCACCGACGAACTGGTCAATGCTCTGGTTTGGGCCGATTCCCACGGGCATGAGGTGCTTATCCTTGGTGGCGGCAGCAATCTGGTGTTTGCCGGCGATTTCCCGGGTCTGGTGGTGCGGGTGGCGATTCTCGGGCGCCACTGGGAGCAGATTGAAGAGCGTGGTGCGACGCTGGTTCTGGGCGCCGGGGAAAACTGGCACGAGGCGGTTATCTACGCCGCCAGGGCGGGCTACCGGGGCATTGAAAATCTGGCGCTGATTCCGGGCACCGCAGGGGCCGCGCCGGTCCAGAACATAGGGGCCTACGGTGTGGAGCTCTGCGATACGCTGCAGTCGGTGTCGGCTTTGGACCGTACCACGGGCGAGCGGGTCACCCTGGGGGCTGACGAATGCCGGTTTGCCTACCGGGACAGCCTCTTCAAACAGACACCGGGCCGTTATGTCATCACCGAAATCCGTCTGCGGCTGTCACGCACCCGACCGCTGGTTCTGGGCTATCGGGATCTCGAGGAATACCTGGGGCCGGTGGACGCGGATCGTCTGGAGCCGATGGCGGTGGCCGAAGCCGTCATGGCGATTCGGCGGCGCAAGCTGCCGGACCCCGAGATCCTTCCCAATGCCGGCAGCTTTTTCAAGAACCCGGTGATCGACACCGCCCGGTTCGAGGCCCTGAAAGCCCGTTACCCTGACATCGCGGCCTATCCCCAGGCCGAAGGCGTCAAGCTGGCCGCCGCCTGGTTGATCGATCAGAGTGGTTGGAAAGGGTTCCGGAATGCCCGGGTTGGGGTTCATAACCGACAGGCACTGGTTCTTATTAACCATTCTGGCGGCACCGGACGGGATATTCTGGCGCTGGCGGAAACCATCCGGGGCTCCGTCCAGGAACGCTTTGGCGTGACCCTGGAAATGGAGCCCGGAATCGTTGGCGCTCTGGTCTGAAGACCTCTCTGGCCTAGAGACCTTTTCTGGGTGAGGCATTAACCAGGAAGGGCAGCGCCTCGGCCACCGGAACATCCTGTTTTTCCTCGTCCCGGCGTCCCTTGTACTCGAGGGTGCCGGCAGCCAGGCCGCGATCAGACACCACAAAGCGGTGAGGGATACCAATCAGTTCCATATCGGCAAATTTCACGCCCGGGCGTTCGTTGCGGTCGTCCAGCAGTACATCGTAGCCCGCCTGGCGCAACTGCTCGTACAGCTTCTCGCCCGCCTCGGCTACCGTCGGAGACTTGTGAGCGTTCAGGGTAACAATGGCCACCTGGAAGGGGGCGATCGCATCCGGCCAGATGATGCCCTTGTCGTCGTGGTTCTGCTCAATGGACGCCGCCACAATGCGGGAAACGCCAATGCCGTAGCAGCCCATGTCCATGACCACACTCTTGCCGTTCTCATCCAGCACGGTGGCGTTCATGGCGGTACTGTACTTGTTGCCGAGCTTGAAGATGTGGCCCACTTCAATGCCACGGCGGATCTCGAGGGTGCCCTTGCCGTCCGGGCTCGGGTCGCCTTCCACCACGTTACGCAGGTCTTCGACCCGGTCAATGGCAACGTCACGCTCCCAGTTGACGCCGGTGAGGTGATAGCCGTCGCGGTTGGCGCCGCAGACAAAGTCTGCCAGGTGTGCGGCGCTGCGATCCACGATCACGGGCACGGGCAGGTTGACCGGGCCGATGGAGCCGGCTTTGCAGCCCACCGCCTTCTCGATCTCTTCATCGGTGGCCATGGTCAGCGGCTCGGCCACGCCGGCCAGATTTTCCGCCTTGATCTCGTTCAGGGTGTGGTCGCCGCGAAGAACCAGTGCCACCAGGCCGGCCTGCCCGTTTTCATCCGCCTCTCCCTTTACCAGAAGGGTTTTCACGGTGCGGGTTGCGTCAACGTTGAGGAACGTGGCGACGGCTTCAATGGTGCGTTGGTCCGGCGTTGCCACGTCTTGCATGGTTTCGCCGGGTGCCGGGCGTTCACCGGCCGGAGCGACCGCTTCGGCTTTCTCGATGTTGGCGGCATAGTCACTGTCGGTGCTGAATACGATGTCGTCTTCGCCGGAGGAGGCGAGCACGTGGAACTCGTGGGAGGCGCTGCCGCCGATCGCGCCGGAATCCGCCTGGACCGGGCGGTACTCAAGCCCCAGGCGATCAAAGATGGCACAATAGGTGCGGTGCATGACCTGGTAGGTCTCATCCAGGGACTCGGCGTTCAGGTGGAAGGAATAGGCATCCTTCATGATGAACTCCCGGGCCCGCATCACACCAAATCTGGGCCGTCGCTCGTCGCGGAATTTGGTCTGGATCTGGTAGAAGTTGGCGGGCAGTTCCTTGTAGCTTTTGAGCTCGTTGCGGATCAGGTCGGTGATGACTTCCTCGTGCGTGGGTCCGAAGCAGAAGTCGCGACCGTGGCGGTCGTTCATGCGCAGCAGCTCGCCACCGTACTGGGTCCAACGTCCGGATTCCTGCCACAGTTCAGCGGGCTGGACAGCCGGCATCAGCACTTCCTGGGCGCCGCTCTTGTCCATTTCTTCCCGCACAATCCGCTCTACCTTGCGCAGGGTGCGAAGCCCCATCGGCAACCAGGTATAGAGGCCGGCGGCCAGTTTCCGGATCATCCCGGCCCGTAGCATCAGCTGATGACTGATAATCTCGGCATCGGCCGGCGTTTCTTTCTGGGTGGCAATCAGGTAGCGGCTTGCTCGCATCGTGTTTTCCGTTTGTCAGTTGGCATTCAACTCTGAGTGGCCCGTATTGTACGGAGCCTGTCCAGGAAGGTACAGATGGCAAGCGGAGTCAGCCAGCGTTCAGGTACCCGGTCAGGACAGATAGCCCAGGGGCAGGGCGGTACTATCGATCACCCGGCGCAGCACAAAGCTGGAATGCACACCGCTCACCCCCTGGATTCGGGTAATCCGGTTAAGCAGAAAGTGGTGATAGTGGTCCATGTCCGGCACCACCACCTTGAGCATGTAGTCGGCGTCCTGGCCGGTAATAAGGTAGCACTCCTGAACCTCTGGATACTCGGCCACCTGCTCCTCGAAGGCGGCAAAACGCTCGGGGGTGTGTCGGTCCATGCCGATCAGGATGATGGCGGTCAGGGACAGACCCAGCTTCTTGTGGTCCAGTATCGTTACGGTACGGACGATGATGCCCGCTTCCTGCAGGGCGCGAACCCGGCGCAGACAGGGCGAGGGTGACAGCCCGACTTTTTCCGCCAGTTCCTGGTTGGTCAGCGAGCCGTCTTTCTGCACCTGGGCGAGGATTTTCCGGTCAAGATTGTCAATCTTAACGAGTGTTTTCTGATTTTGCGCCATAGTGTGTCTCTGAATAACTTTATCGGGCAATTTTGTATCAATAAAATAGTCTTCGATGGCTCATTTCGCAAACAAATACCGTTTTCTTTGCGTTATGCTGTAGGCATTGAGTATTTCATCCGGAAAACCGCAAGGAATCACCATCATGGCGTTCGATCACCGCAAATACGTTGCGTTCAAACCTGTTGCCAAAACCGACCGTCGCTGGCCGGATAAGGTTATCGAGAAAGCACCGACCTTCTGTGCAGTGGACCTTCGTGATGGCAACCAGGCTCTGGTAAAGCCCATGACGGTGGCCCAGAAGCAGCGGATGTTCGATTTGCTGGTTAAGCTGGGCTTCAAGGAGATCGAAATCGGATTTCCGGCGGCCAGTCAGCCGGACTTTGATTTCTGTCGGAAGCTGATTGAGGAAAACCGGATCCCCGAGGACGTCAAGATCCAGGTGCTGACCCAGGCGCGGCCGGAGTTGATTGAGCGTACCTACGAAGCGCTGGCCGGCGCCCGCAAGGCCATCGTGCACGTGTACAACTCGACCTCGACGGTGCAGCGTGAACAGGTATTCGGCCTCGACCGTGACGGCATCCGTGACATTGCCGTGAATGGCGCGAAGCTGGTGAAAGAGATTGCCGCCCGTCATCCGGAAACCGAGTGGACCTTCCAGTATTCCCCCGAGAGCTTCACTGGTACCGAATTGGACTTTGCGGCGGAAGTGATTGATGCGGTCAGCGATGTCTGGCGGCCCGAGGAAGGCCAACCGATGATTATCAATCTGCCGGCCACCGTGGAAATGGCGACTCCGAATGTTTTCGCCGACCAGATCGAGTGGATCTGCGACAACATCAAGCGTCGGGAACACATCAGTATCAGCGTCCATACCCATAACGACCGGGGCTGTGCGGTGGCGGCCGCCGAACTGGCAGTAATGGCCGGCGCCGACCGGGTGGAAGGTACGCTGATGGGCAACGGCGAGCGCACCGGCAACATGGACCTGGTCACCATGGCCATGAACCTCTACTCCCAGGGCATTGACCCGACCCTGGACCTGTCCGGCATGGCCGAGATCACCGAAGTGGTCGAGGCCTGCACGGAAATCTCGACGCATCCGCGCCATCCCTACGCCGGCGAGCTGGTGTTCACCGCGTTCTCAGGCAGCCATCAGGATGCCATCCGCAAGTGCCTGACGCGTCGCAAGGAGGGCGAGGTCTGGAACGTGGCCTATCTGCCCATCGACCCCTTTGATGTTGGCCGGCGTTATGAGGAAGTGGTGCGCATCAACAGCCAGTCGGGCAAGGGTGGTGTGGCCTATGTGCTGGAGCGGGACTACGACATCAGCCTGCCGCGCTGGCTGCAGATTGAATTCAGCAAGGTGGTGCAGCGAGAGGCCGAGACCAATGGTGGTGAGATCGACTCCCTCACCATTCACCGGCTGTTCGAAGAGCGCTACCTCAAGGTGCATGCGGACTGGGCCCTGACCTCCTACGACCTGCACCGGGATGAGGACGGTGTGCGGGCGGAAGTGGTGGTTGGTCGAGAGGCCCGCCCGATTCGCCTGGAAGGGCGCGGTCTGGGTGCCGTGGAGGCAGTGTCAGAAGCGTTGGAGCAGAGGTTTGGCATTACCATTGCTGTAGAGGCGTACGACGAGTTTGCCCTGGGTGAGGGCACCAATGCCAACGCTCTGGCCTGTATCCGCCTGAACGCCAACGGTCGTTTGTGCAGCGCTGCTGCGTTGGCTGAGGACACCACGTCGGCGACACTGCAGGCGCTGTTCTCGGCGGTGGCTCAGGCGGTGGGCACCGAGATGCCGGCTACCTCCAGGGCGGCCGAGACCGAGGGGGCCTGATAACCGGGGCCCAGAAACGACACAAGCCGGCAAGTTGCCGGCTTGTTGGTTTTCCGATGCCCGTGAGGGGCAAAGGGCAGAAACCTGACCCTGGCTCAGACCGGGGTTACGTTTTCCGCCTGGGGACCTTTCGGGCCCTGGGTTACCGTGAACTGTACCTGCTGACCTTCGGTCAGGGTACGGAAGCCACTGGCATTGATTGCACTGTAGTGAACAAAGACGTCACTGCCACCGTCCTGGGCGATAAAGCCAAAGCCTTTGGACTCGTTAAACCACTTCACGTGGCCAGTTTTAGTTTCGGACATTGATCTTTCCTGTCTTCCTGTAATTTGCCCTCACGGGACCTTCAATACGCCTCGGGACACACCCAAAGGCGAATCATTGCTGAGAAATACCAGAGAGTACTGAGGGAAGGGGCAACGAAGAGCACTTCGGCAGAACGTTGTAACGCATTCACCAAATACCGCTGTATTTTCACAGCAATTTCAGTATAGACCGACTTTGGGGGGCGTCAACGAAATTTTTGCACCGCCGATGCAGGTTTTAAAGTCGCTCAAAAACAAGGGCTTGGGGCTCCAGGAACGGCGTGGCCCGGCCCGATGTGGAGCTCGGGCGGGCCGGTGGTTCGTTGGCAACCTCAGCGGCGGAACTGCTCGCTGATTTCTTCCAGGATGGCGGGGTCGTCAATGGTGCTGGGTACGGTGTAGTCCTCGCCGTCGGCGATCTGGCGAATGACTCGCCGCAGAATCTTGCCAGAGCGGGTCTTTGGCAGTCTTTCAACCACCAGGGCGCGACGGAAACAGGCGATGGCGCCGATCCGGTCGCGGACCATCTCCACCAGTTCGTCTTCCAGCTCGTCGTGGTTGATGGTGGCACCGTCCTTGATCAGAACGAGGCCCACGGGCACCTGGCCCTTCATGTCGTCCTGCGCGCCCACCACGCAGCATTCCGCGACCGCAGGATGGGAAGCGACGACCTCTTCCATTTCTCCGGTCGACAGCCGGTGGCCTGCCACGTTGATGACGTCGTCTGTCCGGCCCATAACAAACACATAACCGTCCTCATCAATAAAGCCACCGTCTCCGGAGCTGTAGAAGCCGGGAATCGGTTCAAGGTAGGTGCGCCGGAAACGCTCGTCGTCGCCCCAGACCGTCATCATGCAGCCGGGCGGCAGTGGCAGCTTGACCGCAATCTGCCCTTGTTCGCCGGCCGGCATCTGGCTGCCGCCGGCGTCGACTACCTGGACATCAAAGCCGGGAGAGGGGAACGTGGCCGAGCCCGGTTTGGTGGCCATCAGTTCAATACCGACCGGGTTGCAGCAGATGGCCCAGCCGGTTTCGGTCTGCCACCAGTGGTCGAGCACAGGCAGCCCGGTGTGTTCCTTGAGCCACTCGTAGGTGGCCGGATCCAGGCGTTCGCCAGCAAGGAACAGCCGTTTCAGGGAGCTGATGTCGTAGCGCGACAGCTGGTCGGCTTCGGGATCCTCCTTGCGGACGGCCCGGAAAGCGGTTGGTGCGGTAAACAGCATGTTCACCTTGTGATCCTGAACCACTCGCCAGAAGGCGCCGGCGTCGGGTGTTTTAACCGGTTTGCCCTCGTACAGGATGCTGGTGCAGCCCGCGAACAGCGGGGCGTAGACGATGTAGCTGTGGCCGACCACCCAGCCAACATCGGAGGCGGCCCAGTAGACATCGCCAGGTTTGGCGTCGTAGACCAGTTTCATGCTGTAGTTGAGCGCCACGGCATGGCCGCCATTGTCCCTGACCACGCCCTTGGGCTTACCGGTGGTGCCGGAGGTGTAGAGGATATAAAGCGGGTCGGTGGCTTTCACCGGCACCGGGTCCACGGGTCGTGCGACTGCCATCAGCTCCTGCCAGTCGTGATCCCGGCCGGTCTGCAGGCTGGCCTGTACCTGCGGTCGCTGGAACACAATGCAGGTTTCGGGCTTGTGTCGGGCCTGTTCGATGGCCTTGTCCACCAGCGGTTTATACTCGATCACCCGGGCCACTTCGATGCCACAGGAGGCGGTGATCACGGCTTTCGGGGTCGCATCGTCAATACGCACGGCCAGTTCGTGGGCGGCAAAGCCTCCGAACACCACGGAATGGATGGCACCAATCCTTGCACAGGCGAGCATGGCCATGACCGCCTCAGGGATCATTGGCATGTAGATGATAACGCGGTCGCCCTTGGCTATGCCCCGGTCCGTCAGGGCTCCAGCGACCCGTGCCACTTCGGCGGTCAGTTCGTTATAGGTGTAGGAACGCTGGTTTCCGGTAACGGGGGAATCGTAGATCAGGGCCTTCTGGTCACCCCGGCCAGCGCGTATGTTGGCATCCAGGGCGACATCACAGGAGTTGAGGGTGCCGTCCGGGAACCACTGTCCATGGCCGTTATCGGTTGGTTTCCAGATGGTTTTCGGCGGCTCAATCCAGTCGATCTGGTTGGCCTGTCCGCGCCAGAAATCTTCCGGATTGTCGATCGAACGCCGAAATTCTGAGTGGTAGTCCATACATTCCACCTCATCCTGCCTATTGTTGTTGTAATGCGTTTTCTCACAACTTTAGGCCGTTTGAGCGCACGGACTAGTAGACCATAGGCTTAGTCTGGCGTGTTTGTGGTCATGCATTTGACGGAGATCACTTCCGCCGTTATTTCGCCTCTGGCGACCCGGGCAGATACCCGCTCGCCGGGTGCAACCGTCTCGGCATCGCGCACGATTTCGCCGTCTCCGTTGCGAACGATGGCATAGCCCCGGCCGAGCGTGGCCAGGGGACTCACCACGTGGAGGGTCTGCGCCGAGTGCTCGAGGCTGCGACGACGGTGTTTCAGGCTTTGAGCGATGGCATCCGTCAAGCGTTCCCCCAGTCTCTGGACAGCTTCCTGGCCTGTCACAAGCTGGCGACGTGGAGATTGCATGAACAGGCGTTGGTGCAGGTGCTCTGATGTTACGCCCGCGCTCCCGAGGCGCT
Organism: Marinobacter sp. E2; assembly: GCF_055755345.1. Lineage (NCBI taxonomy): Bacteria > Pseudomonadati > Pseudomonadota > Gammaproteobacteria > Pseudomonadales > Marinobacteraceae > Marinobacter > Marinobacter sp. E2. The sequence continues at coordinate 2,230,872 of NZ_CM146911.1, read as the reverse complement.
GACGGATGGCTTTGCTGAGCCGGAGCTCCAGGTCATCCATGCGCTGGGCCTTCTCCAGGAGTTCCCGTCTGGGGTCCCTCAGGCGGGCAGTCAGATGGTCTAGGCGGGTACCCAGGCGCTTGATATTGAGGTTGAAGGCATTGGCCAGGCGCAGTCCCCGTTCATCGAGCTGGTTCAGCCAGGTTGACTGATCGGGCGAGATTTTTTCGGCCGCCGCCGAGGGCGTGGGGGCCCGAAGGTCGGCGACGAAATCGGCGATAGTCACGTCCACCTCGTGGCCCACGGCGCTCACGGTGGGAATGGTGCAGTCCGCAATGGCCCGGGCGACAGCCTCTTCGTTGAAGCACCAGAGATCCTCAAGGGAGCCGCCGCCCCGGCCGATGATCAAAACATCAGCAACCCCGTGTTGCTGTGCCGAGGCAATTGCGCGCGCAATCTCTGCCGTTGCCGCCTTGCCCTGAACGGCTGTGGGGTAGAGTGTCACCGGGATGGCGGGGCAGCGCCTGGCGAGCACCGTGAGAATGTCGTGGATGGCCGCACCCGTGGGTGACGTCACCACGCCAATGTGGCGGGGCAGGGCCGGTATGGGCTTCTTCCGGGCCTGATCGAACAGGCCCTCGGACAGCAGTTTGCGCTTGAGCTCCTCGAACGCCTGTTGCAACGCCCCGAGACCCGCGGGTTCCAGATGCTCGACAATGATCTGGAAGTCGCCCCGGTTCTCGTAGAGCGTTACCTTACCGCGAATCCGTATCTGGTCTCCTTCTTTCGGCAGGGTGCGTATGCGCTGGTTCATGCCGCGGAACATGGCGCAACGAACCTGGCATTTGCGGTCTTTGAGGGAGAAATACCAGTGGCCCGACGATGGGCGGGAAAAACCGGACAGTTCTCCCTCAACCCACACCTGCATGAAACTCGACTCCAGAAGGTGCCTGGCCTGGTGGTTCAGCTCGCTGACGCTCAATGCCCGGGGACGGGTATCCTGCATGGGGGAGGTCGCCGGTCCTGCTCCATCGTTATACATACGCAATAGCCGAAAAATGGGAGGTTAAAAATAGCGGAATTTCAAAAAGATGCAATCGAACCTTCAAAACTGTGCGGTTTACTGTCCCCGAGCACACCTTTATAATAGATCGATTAAGGATTTTGCTCTGCTGTGCCGCCGCGGGCATGGCATGGAAATTCCAAACTTAGCACGTTCAAAAGGCGGATCCCAATGCTGCGAATTGCCGAAGAAGCCCTCACATTCGATGACGTTCTGCTGGTTCCCGGTTACTCGGAAGTGCTCCCTCACCAGGTCAGTCTGCAGACCCAGCTGACCAAGGGTATCACGCTCAATATTCCCCTGCTGTCTTCCGCGATGGACACGGTGACCGAATCGGAACTGGCCATTGCCATGGCTCAGGAAGGCGGAATCGGCATCATGCACAAGAACATGACCGTGGAGCAACAGGCGGCAGCGGTTCGCAAGGTCAAGAAATTCGAGAGCGGCGTGGTGAAGGACCCGATCACCGTTTCCCCGGACACCACCGTGCGGGAACTGGTGGATATCACCATGGCCAACAGCATCTCTGGTCTGCCGGTGGTGGATGGTCACGACCTGGTAGGGATCGTGACCGGCCGTGACATCCGGTTCGAAAGCCGCATGGAAACGCTGGTTCGGGACATCATGACCCCCAAGGAGAAACTGGTTACCGTCCGTGAGGGTGCCAGCCTTGATGATGTCAAAGAACTGCTGCACCGGCACCGGATCGAAAAGGTGCTGGTGGTTAACGACAATTTTGAGCTGCGCGGCCTGATTACGGTCAAGGACATCCAGAAGGCCAAGGATTACCCGCTGGCCTGCAAGGACGATCAGGGTCGACTGCGCGTTGGTGCCGCAGTCAGCACCGGTGGCGACACCGAGGCCCGCGTTCGAGCCCTGGCGGAAGCAGGTGTCGACGTGATCGTGGTGGATACCGCACACGGCCACTCCCGTGGTGTGATTGATCGCGTGCGCTGGATCAAGGAAAACTATCCGGACGTTCAGGTAATCGGTGGCAACATCGCGACCTCCCACGCGGCGCTTGCCCTCGCGGATGCTGGAGCCGACGCGGTGAAGGTCGGAATTGGACCCGGCTCAATCTGTACCACCCGCATCGTTGCGGGTATCGGCGTGCCCCAGATCTCCGCGGTCTCCAACGTGGCGGCGGCGCTGAAGGACCGTGGCGTGCCGTTGATTGCCGATGGCGGCATCCGGTTCTCCGGTGACATTGCCAAGGCTATTGCCGCCGGCGCCCACAGCGTCATGATTGGTAGTCTGCTGGCCGGTACCGACGAAGCACCCGGCGAAGTGGAGCTGTTCCAGGGTCGAAGCTACAAGGCCTACCGTGGCATGGGGTCGATCGGTGCCATGGGGCAGGGCTCCAGTGACCGCTACTTCCAGGACGCCAGCAAGGGTATCGAAAAGCTTGTTCCTGAGGGTATTGAAGGCCGGGTGGCCTGCAAGGGTCCGATGCGCAACATCGTTCACCAGTTGGTGGGCGGCCTGCGGGCGGCAATGGGCTACACCGGAAGCGCCACCATGGAGGAGATGCGCACCAAGCCGGAATTTGTACGCATCACCAACGCCGGCATGCGTGAAAGCCACGTTCACGATGTGACGATTACCAAAGAAGCGCCCAACTACCGTATCGGTTAATTACTGCCAGACCAGACGCGGCCCCAGGAGGGCCGCGTTGTTTATTCAGCTCCGAGGATTCCATGGCTCAGAACATTCACGATCACCGTATCCTGATTCTTGATTTCGGTTCCCAGTACACCCAGTTGATTGCGCGCAGAGTTCGGGAAATCGGCGTTTACTGCGAGATCAAGGCGTTTGATATCAGCGATGAGGAGCTCAACGAATTCAATCCCAAGGGGATTGTGCTGGCCGGTGGACCTGAGTCGGTTACCCAGCTGGGCGGCCCCCGGGCCCCGGAAGGCCTGTTTGATCGCAACATCCCGATTCTGGGCATCTGCTACGGTATGCAGACCATGGCCGAGCAGCTCGGAGGCCGGGTGGCCAGTTCCGAGAAGCGTGAGTTTGGCTACGCCCAGGTGAAGGTTCGGGCCAAGGGGCCGCTTCTGGCAGACATTACGGATCACCTGACACCGGCCGGTGAATCCCTGCTGGATGTGTGGATGAGCCACGGCGACAAGGTGGTGGCCATGCCCGAGGGCTTCGAACTTCTGGCGTCTACCGAGAGCGCGCCCATCGCGGCCATGCAGGACGTCAGCCGCAACCTCTACGGCGTACAGTTCCACCCGGAGGTGACTCACACACTCCAGGGCAAGCGCATTCTGGAACATTTCGTCCTCAACATCTGCCAGTGCGAGGCACTATGGACGCCGGCGAAGATCGTCGATGATGCCGTTCAGCAGATTCGCGATCAGGTAGGCGGCGACAAAGTGCTGCTAGGTCTTTCCGGGGGTGTGGATTCCTCGGTGACCGCGGCGCTGCTGCATCGAGCCATCGGCGACCAGCTTACCTGTGTGTTCGTGGACAACGGCCTGCTGCGCCTGCACGAGGGCGATCAGGTCATGGACATGTTTGCCAGCAACATGGGTGTCAAGGTTATCCGGGTGGATGCGGAAGACCTGTTCCTGTCCAAGCTCAAAGGCATCAGCGATCCCGAGCAGAAGCGCAAGATCATCGGTAACACCTTCATAGATGTGTTCGATGACGAGGCGGCCAACATCAAGGACGTGAACTGGCTGGCCCAGGGCACCATCTATCCGGACGTGATTGAATCCGCCGCGTCCAAAACCGGCAAGGCCCACGTGATCAAGTCCCATCACAACGTCGGCGGGCTGCCGGAAACCATGAAAATGAAACTGGTAGAGCCTCTGCGTGAGCTGTTCAAGGACGAGGTGCGCCGGATTGGCCTGGAGCTGGGGCTGCCCTACGACATGGTATACCGGCACCCGTTCCCCGGACCGGGCCTGGGTGTACGCATTCTCGGCGAAGTGAAAAAGGAGTACGCCGACATCCTGCGCCGGGCCGATGCCATCTTCCTCGAAGAGCTGCACCGTGCCGACCTGTACCACAAGACCAGCCAGGCGTTTGCCGTATTCCTGCCGGTCAAGTCGGTGGGCGTGGTTGGTGATGCGCGCCGCTACGAATACGTGGTCGCCCTGAGAGCGGTCGAAACCATCGATTTCATGACGGCGCGATGGGCACATCTCCCGTACGAGCTGCTTGAAACGGTGTCCAACAGAATCATCAATGAAATCACCGGTGTCTCCCGGGTCACCTACGATGTGTCCTCCAAGCCGCCGGCAACAATCGAGTGGGAATAACGGCCAGGTAAGCCTGCCCGATGTCTGAAATAACGGCGGAAGATGAGCGTTGGATGCGGCGGGCGCTGGCTCTGGCCGAGGAAGCGGCCGGCGCGGGTGAGGTGCCAGTTGGTGCGGTAGTGGTGCTGGACGGCAGGGAAGTTGGCGCCGGCTTCAATGCGCCTATCTCCGGCTGTGATCCCACGGCCCATGCCGAGATTCGGGCCCTGCGCGACGCCGGCGCCCGGGTTGGCAACTATCGGCTGCCGGGCGCCACGCTTTACGTTACGCTCGAGCCCTGTACCATGTGCGTGGGCGCTATTGTCCATGCCCGAATCAGTCGATTGGTTTACGGTGCGTCTGAGCCCAAGGCTGGCGCTGTGGAGTCTGCCCGGCGCACGCTGGAAGAGCCGCACCTGAACTGGCAGGTAGAACCCACCGGTGGCGTACTGGCCGATGAGTGCAGCCAGACCATCAGCGCGTTTTTCAGTCGGCGTCGGGCGGAAATCCGGCGGCGTCGCCAACAACCTTCAGGGAAGGAGTAGAGACACCCATGAAAGTCCTGGTTACCGGCGGCGCCGGTTATATCGGCAGCCACGTGGTGCGTCAGCTCGGCGAGGCCGGCCACGACATCGTGGTTTTTGATAATCTGTCCACCGGCTATCGATGGGCGGTTACAGCCGGTGAGCTGGTGGTGGGCGATCTGGCCGACGAGGCCGCCCTCGAAGCTCTGTTCTCCCGTCACCAGTTCGAGGCGGTGCTGCATTTCGCAGCCAACATCGTGGTGCCGGAGTCGGTAGCCAATCCCCTGAAATACTACGGTAATAACACCCGCAATACCCTGAACCTGCTTAAAGCCGTACAGGCCCACGGCGTGCCCTATATTGTGTTTTCCTCCACAGCGGCTGTGTACGGGATGCCGGAGCAGACCGTGCTCGCCGAGGACCTGCCGCTTGCGCCGATCAATCCGTACGGTGCCTCCAAAATGATGAGTGAGCGGATGATCATGGACCTGGCGGCGGCATCAGGCCTCAATTATGTGATCCTGAGGTACTTCAACGTGGCCGGTGCCAATCCGGACGGTCTGCTGGGGCAGGCGACGCCGGAAGCCACCCACCTGATCAAGGTGGCCTGCGAGTGCGTGACCGGCCAGCGTGAAGGCATGAGCGTGTTCGGTACCGATTACGATACCCGCGATGGCACCTGTATTCGCGATTACATCCATGTGGAGGACCTGGCCAAGGCCCATGTGATGGCCCTTGACTACATGGCCGAGGGCGGCAGCTCGAAGGTTCTGAACTGTGGCTACGGTCGTGGATTCACGGTTCGCGAGGTGATCGATGTGGTCAAGCGGAAATCCGGCGTTGACTTTCCGGTCACCGAAACCGCGCGAAGAGCCGGCGACCCGGAGGCGTTGATGGCAGATAACACGCGCATTCGGGAGACCCTTGGCTGGGCCCCGGATTACGATGACCTGGATACGATCGTGGGTACCGCGCTGGCCTGGGAAGCGCTCTGGCAAAAGAAAAAGGCCGAGCACAACGAATAAGCGTCTTACCCTGGACATCACATAATTATCTGACTCGCTATCGGGATTTAAAGGATGAAAATAACGATTTTTGGTACCGGATACGTGGGCCTGGTCACCGGCGCCTGCCTGGCGGATGTCGGCCACCACGTTCTGTGCATGGATGTTGACCAGGGCAAGATCGACAAACTGAAGAACGGACAGATTCCCATCTACGAACCCGGCCTCGAGACCATCGTGAAGCATACGGTTGAGGCGGGGCGTCTCGCCTTCACCACGGACACCGAGGAAGCGGTGCGCCACGGTGCGTTGCAATTTATTGCCGTTGGCACTCCACCGGACGAGGACGGTTCGGCGGATCTGCAGTACGTGACCGCCGTGGCCCGGGCCATCGGTGAGCACATGACGGACTACAAGGTGGTGGTCGACAAATCGACGGTTCCGGTCGGCACCGGCGACCGGGTGAGGGCAGCCGTGCGAGCGGAGCTCGATCGTCGTGGTCTGGAACTGGATTTCGACGTGGTCTCCAACCCCGAGTTTCTCAAGGAAGGTGCGGCGATCAACGATTTCATGAAGCCGGACCGGATTATTGTGGGAACCGACAGCGATCGTGCCGCGGAACTGCTGCGTGAGGTTTACTACCCGTTCAACCGCAACCATGATCGCATGATCTTCATGGATGTCCGCTCCGCTGAGCTGACCAAGTACGCCGCCAACTCCATGCTGGCCACCAAGATCAGCTTCATGAACGAGATCGCCAACCTGGCGGAGCGCCTGGGTGCCGATATCGAAGCGGTCCGTCGCGGCATCGGTTCCGATCCGCGCATCGGCTATCACTTCATTTACCCGGGTTGCGGCTACGGCGGTTCCTGCTTCCCCAAGGACGTACAGGCCCTGGCGCGCACCGCCAGTGATTGCGGTTACGAGGCACAACTGCTCAATGCCGTGGAATCCGTGAACTATGCCCAGAAGCACGTGCTGTTCGACAAGATCAGCCACTACTTTGGTGGCGAGCTGAACGGCAAGGTCGTGGCGCTCTGGGGGCTTGCCTTCAAGCCCAATACCGATGATATGCGTGAAGCCTCCTCCAGAACGCTGATGGAAGATCTCTGGAAGGCGGGCGCCACGGTGCAGGCCTTTGATCCGGAAGCCATGGAAGAGACTCAGCGTCTGTATCCGGACCAGGCCGGGCTGACACTGTGCGGCACCAAGGAGCAGGCGCTCAAGGGAGCGGACGTGCTGGCAATCTGTACCGAATGGAAGGAATTCCGTTCCCCGGACTTCCAGTCCATCGCGGCGGCATTGCAGGAGCCCGTGGTGTTCGATGGCCGCAACCTTTACGAGCCGGAAATGCTGGAGCGTTACGGTCTGATCTACTACGCCATCGGCCGGGGCCGCAACCAGTTCCACGCGGTTTAACAGCTGGAGGTTTCATGCCCAGATCAACGGAATTCCGACTTCACGAACGGCTTCAGGCGGACACCCTCCAGCTGGGTTCGACGCCGCTCTGCGAGATCCGGCTCATGAACGACCGGACCTGGCCCTGGGTGCTGTTGGTGCCGGCAATGCCGGACATTCGTGAAATCTACCAGTTGCCTGAGCAGGATCAGCACCAGTTGCTGACGGAGTCGTCGGTTCTGAGTGAGGCCATGATGGACGTGTTTGGCGGGCACAAGATGAACGTGGCCGCCCTCGGTAACATGGTGCCGCAGCTCCACCTTCATCACATTGTGCGCTTCGAGGGTGACCCGGCGTGGCCGGGCCCGGTATGGGGGAAGCAGGCGCCGGTGGCTTACACGGACGAAGGTCTGGCTGAGGTACGGGGGCGTCTGGAACCTGTGCTGTCCCGCCTGCGGCCGGACAGCTGAAAGGGCAAATCTGACCCGGGCATAAAAAAGCCCGCCAGTGGGGCGGGCACAATGCTGCCGTATCAGGCAACGACTCAACAATAGGAAGTGTATCGTCTTCCACTGCCTGACACGGGGCTTGCCCAGAAAGGTTCCAAAAAATCTACAGATTCATGACGCCTGGCGAGATGCCATGGTCTGTGAGCCCACCAGAATCATCCGCAGTTCCGCCTTCAGCTTGGTCTTGAGCTCTTCCCGCTCCCTCGGCGTGCAGTCCAGTGCCTCGGCCCCCTGATTGAACACCAGCGTTACCATGGCTTCGGCCACCACCTTGGGATCGGAAAGCGGCTTGTTCTGCTCGTCCGCGAAGCGCTTGAGGTCGTCGGCCAGTTCGGTGGCAAAATGGTCGATCTCGGCCTTGACTGCGGTTCGGAAGGGTTTGGACACCCCTGTGCGTTCACGGAGCATGAGACGGAACAGGTTGGCGTTGTTGCCCAGATACTCCATAAAGGTGTCCACCGAGGTGGAGATGGCGCTGCCGTCCCGGGCAATCCGCTTGCGGGCCTGGCGCATCAATTGGCGCAGGGCAACGCCCCCTTCGTCCACAAGGGCCAGGCCAAGCTCATCGAGCTCGGCAAAATGGCGGTAAAACGAGGTTGGAGCAATCCCGGCCTCGCGGGCCACTTCCCGCAAACTCAGGCTGCCAAAACCCCGGTCGGCACTCAGCTGCGACAGCGCTGCATCCATTAACGCCCGCCGGGTTTTCAGTTTCTGCTCCGCTCTGGTCGCCAAGGTAAAACTCCCTGCCTGTGCCGTTTAAAATCAGCATTCTAGCTGCCCGGACTACGTCAGTCACCCTGGCCGCCAATTTACCCGGTTGCACGCCTGATTTTCGGGGTAATTGTGTTTATAATGGGCGGCTTTTCCGCTATGGTCGCTGACATTTACAAGCGGCCTCAGAGTGGGTGCAAGCAAGCCGGTGGGGATGGCTTTCCGAAACACGCTGTGAATACGTCCGTGTACGCTCGGCTCCGCCATCCATGGCTCCGCACGGTTTCGGAAAGCCATCCCCACCAGCTTGCCCAGACGCCACGAATAAACGAACACATTCAGAACACGGGAACCGGTATGCGCAGTCACTATTGCGGTGGGATCAACGAATCCCACATCGATCAGGAAGTCACGCTTTGCGGATGGGTACACCGCCGCCGAGACCACGGTGGGGTTATCTTCCTGGATCTGCGGGATCGGGACGGCATGTCTCAGGTGGTGGTTGATCCCGACACCCCAGAGAGCTTTGCGCTGGCAGAGAAGGTGCGCAGCGAATTCGTCATCAAGGTGACTGGTCGTGTACGTCGTCGCCCCGCGGGTACCGAGAACAACAACATGCCGACCGGGCAGGTTGAATTGCTCGGCAAGGAACTGACCATCCTCAATGCCGCCGCCACGCCTCCGTTCCCGCTGGATGAACACGTAGACGTAGGCGAGGATGTTCGTCTGCGCTACCGCTTTGTTGATCTGCGCCGGCCGGAGATGCTCAACCGGCTTCGCTTCCGGTCCCGGGTCACCAGCTACATCCGTAACTTCCTGGACAGCCGCGGCTTTATGGACGTGGAAACGCCCATTCTGACCCGGGCCACCCCGGAAGGTGCCCGTGACTACCTGGTGCCCAGCCGTACCCATGAAGGCTCCTTTTTCGCACTGCCGCAGTCCCCGCAGCTGTTCAAGCAGTTGCTGATGGTGTCCGGCGTTGATCGCTATTACCAGATTGCCAAGTGTTTCCGGGACGAAGACCTGCGCGCTGACCGGCAGCCCGAATTTACCCAGGTGGACATCGAGGCGTCCTTCATTGACGAAGAAACCCTGATGAACCTGAACGAGGACATGGTGCGCTCCCTGTTCAAGGATGTGCTGGACGTGGAGCTGCCGGAGTTCCCGCGCATGCCTTACGCCGAAGCCATGCGCCGTTACGGCAGTGACAAACCGGACCTGCGGATTCCGCTGGAACTGCTGGATGTGGGTGATCTGGTCGAAAACGTCGACTTCAAGGTGTTCGCCGGCCCCGCCAAAGATCCCAAGGGCCGTGTGGCGGCCCTGCGTGTGCCGAAAGGCAGTGAGCTGACCCGCAAGCAGATTGATGACTACACAAAGTTTGTTGGCATCTATGGTGCCAAGGGTCTGGCCTATATCAAGGTGAACGAGCTGGCCAAGGGCGTGGAAGGCCTGCAGTCGCCCATCGTCAAGTTCCTGGGTGATGATGTCGCCATGGCGATGATGGAGCGGGTCGGGGCAGAAGATGGTGACATCGTGTTCTTTGGTGCCGACAAAGCCACCGTGGTGAACGAAGCCCTGGGTGCCCTGCGCATCAAGGTCGGCCACGATCTGGACATGCTCACTTCCGAATGGGCACCCATGTGGGTGGTGGACTTCCCGATGTTCGAAGAGTTGCCGGATGGCAGCCTGACCGCTATCCACCACCCGTTCACCGCGCCGTCGTGCAGCCCGGAAGAGCTGGCTGCGGATCCGGCCAATGCATTGTCCCGGGCCTATGACATGGTGCTCAACGGCACCGAGCTGGGCGGTGGCTCCATCCGTATCCACAACGAAAAAATGCAGGAAGCGGTGTTCCGTATTCTTGGCATTGGTGAGGAAGAGGCCCGGGCCAAGTTCGGATTCCTGCTCGACGCACTCAAGTTCGGTTGCCCGCCGCACGGTGGCCTGGCCTTCGGCCTCGACCGTCTGGTGATGCTGATGACCGGCGCCACCTCTATTCGCGATGTCATTGCCTTCCCGAAAACCCAGAGTGCCACCTGTCTGATGACCCAGGCGCCGGGTGAGGTAGACGAGAAGCAGCTTCGCGAGTTGCACATCCGCCTGCGCCGTTCGGCGAAAGCGGCAGACGGCAACAAGGCTGAGGGCACCGAGTAAATTCTGGGAGCCGGGAGCGGGTCCGATCCGCTCCCCGGACGATGGACGGAGGTTCGCATGGCTGGTCACAGCAAATGGGCCAACATCAAGCACCGCAAGGCGGCACAGGACGCCAAGCGGGGCAAGATCTTCACCAAAATCATCCGGGAACTGACCGTTGCCGCCCGTCTTGGCGGCGGCGATCCCAACGACAATCCCCGTCTGCGGGCCGTGGTCGACAAGGCTCTGACCGCCAACATGAAGAAAGACACCATCGAGCGGGCGATTGAGCGCGGCGCAGGCGGTGGTGACGACAGCAACTACGAAGAGCTGACTTACGAAGGATACGGGCCAGGTGGCGTAGCCGTGTTTGTCGAAGCCATGACCGACAACAAGAACCGGACCGTTGCCGAAGTTCGTCATGCCTTCAACAAATTTGGCGGTAACCTCGGCACCGATGGGTCGGTAGCCTATCTTTTCAGCAAGCAGGGCATCATCAGCTACAGTCCGGAAACCGACGGCGACCGGCTTATGGAAGCCGCCCTGGAGGCGGGCGCCGAGGATCTGCAGGAGCAGGAGGATGGCTCCTACGAGATTGTCACCACGCCGGAAGAGTACCTGGACGTAAAGGAATCATTGACCGGAGCCGGGCTGATCCCCGATAACGCCGAGGTGACCATGGTGCCGTCCACCCGGGTTGAACTGGATCGGGACGGCGCCGAAACCACCCTCAAGCTGATCGACATGCTCGAGGATCTGGACGACGTCCAGAATGTGTACCACAACGCCGATATCTCCGCCGAGATCATGGAGTCGCTGTGACCGGACAGGACGACTGACGTGGCAATCATCCTGGGTGTCGATCCCGGATCACGGATCACCGGCTATGGCATCATCCGGGCCGAGGGCCGCCTGATCGAGTACATCGACAGCGGTTGCATCCGGGTTGGTGAAAAGCCGATGGCCGAACGCCTGCAGACCATCTTCCAGAGCCTTGCCACACTGATTGGGGAATACCGGCCGGAACAGTTCGCCATCGAGCAGGTGTTCATGGCGCGCAATCCGGACTCCGCCCTCAAGCTCGGCCAGGCTCGGGGCGCGGCGATTGTCAGTGCCGCCAACAGTGGCCTGGCAGTGCATGAGTATTCGGCAAGGCAGGTCAAGCAGGCGGTGGTTGGCAAGGGTGGGGCCGACAAGGCCCAGGTGCAGCACATGGTGCAGGCACTGCTGTCCCTTTCGCGCAAGCCCCAGGCCGATGCCGCCGATGCCCTGGCCATTGCCCTGTGTCATGCCCATATGAGCCAGAGTATCCTCAGGGTGGCCAGTGGGTCTGGAAAAGTTCGCAGCGGGCGCGTGCGGCATTCATAAGCAGCTTAGCTGAAAAAGGAGTAGTCCCTTGATTGGTCGTATCCGAGGTGTACTGGTTGAGAAAGCTCCCGGGCAGGCGCTGGTTGAATGTGCTGGCCTCGGTTACGAGGTCGATATTCCTTACACCACTTTCTTCCACCTGCCCGAAACGGGACAGGAAGTCACCCTCCACACCCACTTTGCGGTTCGTGAGGATGCCCAGAGCCTGTACGGCTTTGCGTCCCGACTCGACCGAGACCTGTTCCGCCTGCTGATCAAGGTGAACGGGGTAGGGCCGAAACTTGCCGTGGGTATTCTCTCCGGGCTTGATGCCCAACAGTTCATTCGCTGTGTCGAAAGCCGCGACTCGGCGTCGCTGGTCAAGCTGCCTGGTGTCGGCAAGAAAACCGCCGAGCGGCTTCTTATTGAAATGGCAGACCGGATAGGGCAACTTGAAGGGCAATTTGTGCCAATGTCGCCGGAAGCGGCGGGTGCTGGCCAGCAGCCGGAGATCGCAGCGACCCGCGGGGCTTCAGCCACCGAGGAAGCCGAGGCGGCCCTGATCGCGCTGGGGTACAAGCCCCAGGAAGCCGCCAAGGCGATCAGTAAGGTGTCGGAAGAGGGCATGAGCAGTGAAACCCTCATTCGCCTCGCGCTGCGAAACATGATCCCGGCCTGAGCCCGCTACCTGTCGCGAATCTGTAGAGAGCGTAACGTGACACCCGCATAGCCCTTTGTACAATTGGGGCAAGCTGCAATTCAGGGGTAGTCAGGCACGATGTTGATTCCCAACCAATGGGTGATGCCATGATTGAATCCGACCGGTTGATTTCGGCCCGGGCCGGTGAATACGAGGAAGTCCAGGACAGGGCCATCCGGCCGACGCTGTTGACGGAATACGTGGGTCAGCCAACGGTCCGGGAGCAGATGGATATCTTCATCTCTGCGGCCCGAGGGCGCCAGGAGGCCCTGGACCACGTGCTGATCTTCGGGCCGCCCGGCCTTGGTAAAACAACGCTCGCGAACATCATCGCCAACGAGATGGGTGTGTCCATCAAGACCACCTCGGGCCCGGTTCTCGAGAAAGCCGGCGACCTGGCGGCCATGCTGACCAACCTGGAAGAGGGCGATGTTCTCTTCATCGACGAGATCCATCGACTGAGTGCGGCAGTGGAGGAAGTCCTCTACCCGGCCATGGAAGATTACCAGCTGGACATCATGATTGGCGAGGGGCCGGCGGCCCGTTCGATCAAACTCGATCTGCCCCCCTTCACCCTGGTTGGTGCCACTACCCGGGCGGGTCTGCTTACCTCGCCACTTCGCGACCGTTTCGGGATCGTCCAGCGGCTGGAGTTCTACAACACCGCAGATCTCACCAGCATCATCATGCGGTCTGCGCGGTTGTCGTCGGTGGCGATCGACGAGGCCGGGGCCTTTGAGATTGCCCGACGTTCCCGGGGGACGCCACGAATAGCCAATCGCCTGTTGCGCCGGGTTCGCGATTTTGCCGAAGTCCGGTCCGATGGCCATATCAGTGCCGACATTGCAGACCAGGCCCTGAACATGCTGAAGGTAGACAACCAGGGATTCGATCATATGGACCGGCGTCTTCTTCTGGCCATGATCGAAAAATTCGATGGCGGCCCGGTAGGGGTGGAAAGTCTTGCCGCCGCCATCAGTGAAGAGCGTGGCACCATTGAAGATGTACTGGAGCCCTTTCTGATCCAGCAGGGTTACATGGTGCGAACGCCCCGCGGGCGCATGGTGACATCGAACGCCTACCAGCATTTCGGCGTGGTGCCACCCAGGTCGGGCAAAGAGGAGGATCTCTTTGGTTGATCAGGCATCAGGTACCTCCTATGAACTGCCGGTACGGGTGTACATTGAGGACACCGACGCCGGCGGCATCGTATTTCACGCCAAGTACCTGCATTACATGGAGCGGGCGCGCACCGAGTGGGTACGCAGTTGCGGCGTCAGTCTGCGCGCAGGTCTGGCAGACAACATCAGCTACGTGGTGCAGCGGCTGACCCTGCACTATGCAGTGCCGGCAAAGCTGGACGACGAACTGCTGGTGACTGCCGAGCCGGTGAATTTTGGCCGGGTATGGATGGATTTCCGGCAGCGGGTCCTGCGGGCCGGTGACCGGACTCTGTTGTGCGATGGGCAGGTGCGGGTTGCCTGTGTCGCCCTGGACAGCGGGCGTCCCCGCCGGCTGCCCGACAGCATGCGGGCGTTGCTGGCCGACAATGCGCGGCCTGAAAACACCAATAACTGAGCGAGCCAGGAGTAAGAAGTGGATTCAGAACTTTCAGTCTGGTACCTGATTGCAAATGCCGGGGTTCTCGTGCAGCTGGTGATGCTGCTGTTACTCCTGGCGTCCGTGATTTCCTGGGCCCTGATCTTCCAGCGCCTTCAGGTGTTCCGGAAAGCCCGGCAGGCACAACTGGCCTTCGAGGAGCGTTTCTGGTCGGGCATGGACCTTGGGCAGCTGTACCGTGAGGTGAATGCCGAGCCGACACCCTTCTCTGGCATGGAATCGCTGTTTCGTGCCGGCTTCAAGGAGTTTTCCAGGCTTCGTCAGCAGAGCCGCGACGCGGACGCGGTCATGGAGGGCACCCAGCGTGCCATGCGGGTGGCCTTCTCACGGGAGCAGGAGCGTCTGGAAACGCACCTGCCATTCCTGGCGACGGTGGGCTCCACCAGTCCCTACATCGGTCTGTTTGGCACGGTCTGGGGCATTATGAACTCCTTCCGGGGGCTGGCCCAGGTGCAGCAGGCAACCCTGGCAACGGTGGCCCCTGGTATTTCCGAGGCATTGATTGCCACAGCGATGGGCCTGTTCGCGGCCATTCCTGCAGTGATTGCCTACAACCGCTTCTCCGCTATGTCGGACGCCTTGCTCAAGAACTACGAAACCTTTGCCGACGAGTTTTCCAGCATTCTGCATCGTCGGGTGCATCAGAGCGAGAAGGGTGCTGCCTGATGGGGCAGGGATACAGGGTCAGGAGCAAAACCGTATGAAAGGCATGGGTATGATGCCCCAGCACAAGCGCAAGCCAATGTCGGAAATCAACGTGGTTCCGTACATTGATGTCATGCTGGTGCTGCTGGTTATTTTCATGGTTACGGCACCAATGCTGACGCAGGGTGTGAAGGTGGATTTGCCGGAGACCACGTCGGATCCGATCCAGCCCGACAAGAACGTTGAGTCGATCATCGTCTCGGTGGACGCCAATGGCGCCTACTACGTGGAGGTGGGTGACGAGGGCAGTGATCCCATGTCGCTCGGGGAGCTTCGTGACCGGGTTGCGAAGATTCTGTCACAGCGGACCTCCAGCGAAATTCTGGTGCGTGGAGACGAGCATGTGGAATACGGCACGGTGGTTCGACTCATGGCCGAGCTGCAGGGGGCCGGAGCGAGCAGCATCGGTCTGATTACAGAATCACCCGGAAACGAAAAGTGACAGTGGTGCGGGCGGGGTTTTTGTGAAAGATCACCAGCGCGAGGTCATAACAACCGGGCAGCCACCCTGGAAATCTCCGGTGGCCATATCGGTGACCCTGCACCTGCTCATTCTGGGCGTTGCTCTGGCGGGCTGGTCCTGGACCAGCCCGGATCATGAACCCCCGCCCAGAAGCATTGCAGCACGGCTGATCACTCAGCAGGAGCCCGAGCCAAGTCCGGTTCTGGAACCGAACAACGAGCAGCAGCGTGAGGATGAACGCAAGGCCGAGGAGCAGCGCAAGCAGCAGGAAGCCGAACGCAAGCGCAAAGAAGAGGAAGCGCGCCGCATTGCCGAGCAGAAACGGCAGGAGGAGCTGAAGCGCCAGGAAGAGCAGAAGCGCCTGGAACAGCAGAAAGAGCGGGAGCGTCAGGAAGCCGAGGCGAAGGCCCGTGAGGCAGCCAAAGCGAAAGCCGAGGAAGCCGCGCGTCAGAAAGCGGAAGCCGAGGCCAAGGAGCGTGCCCGCCAGAAGGCGGAGGAAGAGAAACGACGCCAGGAAGAGGCGCGCCGCAAGGCTGAAGAGGAAAAGCGGCGTCAGGAAGAGCAGCGCCGACGGGAAGAAGCGGAGCGCAAACGGCAGGAGGAGCTGGCGCGCCAGGAAGCCGAGCGCAAACGGCTGGAAGCAGAACGCAAGCTCCGGGAACAGCAGCTGGAGGCCCAGGCAGAGGCCGCACGGCAGGCTCGCGAGGCAGAAGCCCGGCGTCAGCAGGAAGCAGCCGCCGCGAAGGCCAGAGAGGCGCAAATGCTCTCGGAGAGCGAGAAATATCAGGCGCTGATCCGGGAGCGATTGAGTCAGGCCTGGTATCCGCCCTCATCGGCCACGGAAGAGATGACGGCGCGGCTTCAGATTACCCTTCTGCCCACCGGTGAACTGGCAGGTGTCCGGCTGGTCGGAAGCAGTGGCAATACCGCTTTTGATAATTCTGCGCTCAGCGCGGTGCGCTCCCTGAATCGCTATCCGATTCCGGACAACAGGGACACCTTTGAGCGGTATTTCCGACAGTTCACGATTGAGTTCAATCCGCGCAGGATGAACCGATAACGAGATGGATGACACCATGAAGGTTTGGAGTTGGCAGAAACCATTGATAACCCTGTTCACCGTGCTGGTGCTGGGTGTTGCGACGGCTGGCGGTGCTCGGGCGGAACTGTTGATCCGGATTACCGAAGGCGCCGGGTCGGCCATTCCGGTAGCCGTGGTGCCTTTTGCTGAGTCTGGTCAGATGCCCCCGGGCGACAAGGTGAGCAGTATCGTTCAGTCAGATCTGACCATGACCGGAGAATTCCGTACCCTGCCACCGGAAAAAATGCTGAGTCTCCCGTCCAGGCGAGAGGACGTCTTCTTTCGCGACTGGCGCCTGCTCGGCCAGCGCTACGTTCTGGTGGGCAGTCTTACCCGCAGCGCCGATCGGGTTCAGGCCCGCTATGAACTGTTTGATGTGAACCGCGAGGAGCGGATTCTCGGCGAGACCGCCGCGGCACCGGTGTCCAACGTCCGGTCTCTGGCGCACCACATCAGCGACAAGGTCTATGAAGCGATCACCGGTGTGCCGGGTGCCTTCTCTACCAAGCTGGCGTATGTGACCCTGGATACCGCCAACGGCAAGCCCCGCTATCGACTGCAGGTCAGCGACGTGGACGGCAAACGGGCGAGGATTCGGCTGGAAAGCCAGGAGCCGATTCTGTCGCCGGCCTGGTCGCCGGATGGTGAAAAGCTGGCCTACGTGTCGTTCGAAACCGGCAAACCGGTAATCTTTGTGCACGAGCTGGCGACCGGGAAGCGCACCAAGGTAGCGGATTTTCCGGGGCTGAATTCCGCGCCAGCCTGGTCCGAGGATGGCAAATCCCTGCTGATGACCCTCTCCAAGGACGGAAATGCGGAAATCTATCGCATGGATCTGGCCACCCGGCAGTTGACCAAGCTGACCAACCACTGGGCCATTGATACCGAGGCAAGCTGGGACGCCAGCGGAGAGGGCATTTTCTTTACCTCGGACCGGTCCGGCGGGCCGCAGATCTATCACATGGAGACCCCCGGCGCCGAGCCCCGGCGTATCACATTCGGCAGCCGGTATAACGCCCGCCCGAGGCCGGATAACAAGGGTCGATATGTCTATTATGTACACCAGCGGGATCGGGCGTTTCACATTGCCCGTACCGATCTGAGAACCGGGGAGGAAACCATCCTTACCCGCACGGAATCTGATGAGTCTCCGAGCGTCGCGCCCAATGGCCGCATGTTGATTTACGCAACGCGGCAGAACGGGACGAATGTGCTCACGGTCATTTCCGCGGACGGCGGTGCTGCCTACAGCCTGCCGGCCTCCGAGGGTGATGTCCGTGAGCCGGCCTGGGGGCCATTGGTTCGGTGATGGCACGGGACAATGGACCCGGGTCATTCCGTAAAAAATTAACTCCATCAACTGTAAGGAAGGCATCATGATTTTTTCAGCACAGACCAAGGCATTTGCGCTTCTGCTCTCCGTCGGGCTGGTCGCGGGTTGTAGCTCAACCGGTGGCACTCAGGAAGAGGGCGAATACGGTTCCGACGTAGCGGCTATTGATCAGGAAGGCGGTTCCACCGTTTACGGTGGCGAGGGCCAGGATGGCGTGTCCTCTTCGCAGCTGACTGAGGAAGAGCGGATGGCCGCCCGTCAGCAGGCAGAACAGGCTGCGCTGCGTGAAATTACCACCTTCTACTTTGACTTCGACACCGCTGAGATCAAGCCGGAAGCCCGCGACGTGCTGGTGGCCCATGCCCAGTACCTGGCCAACAACCCGGGCCAGAATGTGCGCCTGGAAGGCCATGCGGATGAGCGTGGAACCAAGGAATACAACCTGGCCCTGGGCGAGCGCCGTGCCAATGCCGTACAGCGCTTCCTGATTGTTAATGGTGCTTCACGTGGCCAGATCGAGACCGTAAGCTATGGTGAGGAAAAGCCGGCTGTCATGGGTTCCACAGAAAGCGCCTGGGCCCAGAACCGTCGGGTAGAACTCGTATTCAAGTAAACACACAGGACGCACCATGAGAAAAACGCTCATGGCGGCAGTGCTGCTCCCGCTTGCCTTCGGGCAGGCGGGCGTGGCGTTGGCGCAATCCGCCCAGAACACCAGCCCTGCCGGTAGCAGCCAGGCCACGGCCGAATTGTTCTACATGATCCAGCAGTTGCAGGGAGAAGTTCGACGCCTCCAGGGCGAGGTGGAGGAACAGCGCCACCTGATCAACCGCCTGCAGGAGCAGGGGCGGGATCGCTACATTGATCTGGATCAGCGCATCCTGGAACTGTCCGAGAAGCTGGCATCCCAACCGGCGGAGACTGCCACAGCCAGCAGTCCGGCCGCTGCGGGCACCGCGCCCCAGATGAAGGAGTATCGCCAGCCCGGTGCGGAAGAACGCCAGGCCTATGAAAAGATCCTCGACCTGATTCGCA
Source organism: Marinobacter sp. E2 (assembly GCF_055755345.1). Classification (NCBI taxonomy): domain Bacteria; kingdom Pseudomonadati; phylum Pseudomonadota; class Gammaproteobacteria; order Pseudomonadales; family Marinobacteraceae; genus Marinobacter; species Marinobacter sp. E2. Next base: position 2,212,010 of record NZ_CM146911.1, on the reverse strand, counting down.
ACCAGAAAAAATACGATGAGGCGATTACCCGGATTTACGAGTTTATCGACAAGTATCCGGAAGGGGATCTCACCGTGAACGCCTATTATTGGCTGGGTGAGGTGTACCTGGTGAAGCCGCAGCTGGAACAGGCAAAACAGGCATTCACCATCGTTGCAACGCGGTATGCCGATCATCGCAAGGCGCCGGACGCCGTGTACAAGCTAGGAATTACCCAGGACCGGCTCGGTGAAAAGCAGGATGCCCGCCGGACCATGAACAAAGTACTTGAGGATTATCCCTCCAGCAGCGCCGCTGATCTGGCCCGTCGTTATCTGGAATCCGGCAACGGCTGACACCCCGGGTAAAAATGTCCGGGATCCGGAAAAAAAGGGGTTGATCAGGCGCCAAAAATCATTACTATATGCGCCTCGTTTGGGTCGTTAGCTCAGTTGGTAGAGCAGTTGGCTTTTAACCAATTGGTCGAAGGTTCGAATCCTTCACGACCCACCAAACACGAAGTGCCGGGTGGGCTGAGTCATTCGGTACGGATTGGGGCGAAAGCGTCAATCGCCAGTCAGGGGTCGTTAGCTCAGTTGGTAGAGCAGTTGGCTTTTAACCAATTGGTCGAAGGTTCGAATCCTTCACGACCCACCAAATAACGGAAGCCGGCGGTTTCCGTGAAAAAAGAGCCTCCGGGCTCTTTTTTTTTGCGTATATGTTCCCACCTAGGTAAACAAGTATCTGAAAGCCCCGAGTGTCTGGGCGATTTGTTTCAGAATCATTAAAGCCCGGACGGCAATGCTATAATGCCCCGGTGAACGCAACACAGAGATGCAGTAATGACCCGAGCCGAAGACCGTATCCTTGTTCAGGAACATCTGGCCCACGCCGCCGAGCCCAAGCCCCTGAGCGCCAGTGAGAAAGCTGATCTGGAATCCCGAATCAAGGCGGCCCTGAAGGCCCGGGATGCGGTTCTCGTGGCGCATTATTACACCGATCCGGACATTCAGCGTCTGGCCGAAGAGACTGGTGGCTGTGTCGCCGACTCCCTGGAAATGGCCCGGTTTGGCAACCAACATCCCGCCTCCACGGTGGTGGTTGCCGGGGTCCGGTTCATGGGCGAAACAGCCAAGATCCTGAACCCGGAAAAGCGGGTGCTGATGCCAACCCTCGAGGCGACCTGTTCCCTGGACGTGGGGTGCCCGGAGGACGAGTTTGCCGCATTCTGCGACCAGCACCCCGATCGCACCGTGGTGGTCTACGCGAATACCTCGGCGGCGGTCAAAGCCAGGGCTGACTGGGTGGTAACGTCCAGCTGCGCCCAGGCGATCGTGGAGCATCTTGATGCCCGTGGTGAGAAGATTCTGTGGGCACCCGACAAACATCTTGGGCATTACGTGCAGAAGACGACCGGTGCCGACATGCTGCTGTGGGACGGCTCCTGCATAGTGCACGAAGAGTTCAAGTACCGTGGGCTTGAGGACCTGAAAGCAGTGTATCCGGAGGCCGCTGTGCTGGTGCACCCGGAGTCGCCGGACGCGGTGGTGGAAATGGCGGACGTGGTCGGCTCAACCTCGCAGCTCATTCACGCGGTGCAGACCCTTCCCAATGAGCAGTTCATCGTGGCAACCGATAACGGCATCTTCTACAAGATGCAGCAGTTGGCCCCCAACAAGACTCTCATTGAGGCGCCCACTGCGGGCAATGGGGCAACCTGTCGCAGCTGTGCCCACTGTCCGTGGATGGCGATGAACGGCCTCGCCAACTTGCTGCACGTGCTGGAGCACGGCGATCAGGAAGTACTGGTGGATGCGGCTTTGCGGGAAAGGGCATTGAAGCCGCTGCACCGGATGCTGGACTTTACCGCCCATATGAACCTGAAGGCCGCCGGTAACGCCTGAGGCGTCAACTGGGTGCCTCAGCCGTTGTTTCGGGCGTAGAGTCGGCTGGTGATCTCGGCCAGCCGCTCGGTCACTATCTGTCGCTGGGGCGCGCCGGCGGGCAGTTTTTCCTGGGCCTGCCTGAGTTGCCTCTGGGCCGACTCCAGGTCGCCCATGAGCACGTCGTATTCCGCCCGCGCGCGGTGAACGCCGACAATATTCCTTGCCATTCCCTCTGCTTCGGCGAGCTTCAGCCACAGGTGCTCCTGGCCTGGCAGCCTTCGGGTCAGTTGTTTCAGATGTTCAGCTGCTGCCGCGCCGTTACCGTCGGCTATCTCGGTTTCCGCCAACTGGAAGGTGATCGGGTAATTGCCCGGGTTGCGTGCAAGTGCGTCCTGAAGGATCGAACGGGCGTCATCCATCCGTTTCTGAGCCAGGCGTACTTCCGCCAGGGTTACCAGAAAGGTAATTCGACCGGGGTTCCTGGCCAGTAGATCATTCAAAAGCTCGGCGGCTTTCTCGTGCTGTCGATTGGACAGGTAGGCGACGGCCAAACCGTAGCGAATGGCGTCGTTGCGCTTGGCGTCTTCACGATCCAGATAGGCCTCGAAGGTTTCTACCGCAACATCGGCCGAGGGCGCGTAGTGTACTTGCAGCCGGCTGCGCATCAGGTGGTACTCCTGGCCATCACGGATGCGTTCGTCAGGGTATTGCTCGGCACGGTTTCGGGTGTCGGCAACCCGGTTCTGGGTGAGCGGGTGGGTTGAGAGGTATTCCGGCAGCCGGTTCCCCTGCATCCGGTTCTGCCGCATCATGATCTCGAACATCTCGGGCATGCCTCTGGGGTCCATCCCGGCGTTGGCCAATATCTCAAGGCCCACGCGGTCTGCTTCCTGCTCATGGGCCCGGCTGTACGCCAACATGTTCTGTACCGCCAGTGCCTGGCTGCCTGCGATCGCCGCGATACCGATGTCAGACTGGGTAACCGCTGACAGCACGATACCGGCAATCATGCCGGCCATGGTGAGGGGAGCGCTGGTTTCCTGCTGTTCCATGCGCCGGGCAAAATGCCGCTGGCTGAGGTGTGCAAGTTCGTGGGCGAGTACCGAGGCGAACTGCTGTTCCGTTGCAGCGTTCAGGAACAGGCCGCCATTCACCCCAACAATGCCTCCTGGCACGGCAAAGGCGTTGATCGCCGGACTGTCGATCAGTGCCAGGGTCAGGTCGCGGTCCTGCAGGGGGGCGAAGGGAACCAGGCGATAGGTAATGGCATTCACATAGTCGTAAACCAGAGGGTCGGTGATCCGTGGCGCCGAACGGCGGATGGATACCATCACCTGTTGGCCAATGTCCGACTCCTGCTGGCCAGCGATCAAACCGCCGCCACTGCCACCGATGCTGGGTAAGCGGCTATCCTGCTGCCCCTGTGCCGGCAGGGCAGTGCCTGCCAGAGCGAGGGCCAGCAGGGCGCTCCTCATCAGTGCCGGAAACGGACGGGTGCGGAAATGTCTTGCCATCATCTGATACAGAATGCCTTTGCCTGGAACTGCCGGTTGGACAGCAGTGCATTGTGAAAAGTTCGGGCCCCCGCTTGCAGAGGACTGTAATGCAGTACATTATCACTCCCGGCACAATGCCCGCTTGTTAAATTCCCTTACAGTTTGTCCGTATGGTGTGTAATCCCGATGGTTGATCGTGTTCTTGATGCGTCCGGGCTTCGCTGCCCGATGCCGTTGCTGAAGACCAAGCTGGAACTCAACAGTATGTCGCCTGGCGAAGAGCTCGAGGTGATCGCCACCGACGCCGGTTCTGCCCGGGATATTCCCGCTTTCCTCGAGTTGTCCGACCATAAGCTCATGAGCAGTTCGGAGTCCGCCGGCCAATACCGGTTTGTGATAAAGTGCGGCGGTTAATGATTCGGAGTTGTCGATGATCAGGACGTTACGGGGTCTTGCCCACAAATATTTCTCGGATGAAGAAGCGGTCATCCTTTTTCTGATACTGGTCACTGGCACTGTCTTTGTGATCTGGTTCGGGGCCATGCTCGCCCCGGCCATTGCCTCTCTGATCGTTGCCTTTATTCTGCAGGGGCTGGTAACCAAGCTCAACCGGCTGGGGGTCCCGGAAACCCTCTCAATCCTGACGGTATTCCTGGTATTTCTCGGGGTGCTGGTCGGCTTTCTGTTCGGGCTACTGCCACTTATCTGGACCCAGCTCAGCAACCTCGCCGGTGAGGCGCCGCGCATCATCCGTGAACTGCAGTCCTACCTGGAGCTGTTACCGGAGCAGTACCCCCATTTGATTTCGGGCCAAGCGGTTGCCCAGGTTTACAGCCAGGTGAGTACCGAAGTGGGGCACCTGACCCAATGGTTGGTGTCGTTTTCCCTGTCAAGTATTCCCGATCTGGTCGCGCTGCTGATCTACATGGTGCTGGTGCCGATCCTGGTGTTCTTCTTCCTGAAGGACCGCGAGGTGCTGCTGGGGTCCATTGCCCGTTTGCTGCCACCGCAGCGGCCCATGATGCTGCAGATCTGGCACGAGGTGAACCTGCAGTGCGCCAACTATGTTCGCGGCAAGGCGCTGGAGATCCTCATTGTGGGCGGTGCCACCTACATTGCATTCAAGCTGCTGGGCATGCCGTACGCGGCTCTGCTGGCGCTGCTGGTGGGCCTGAGCGTGGTGATTCCATACATCGGTGCTGCCGTGGTCACCATTCCGGTGGCGGTGATCGCCCTGTTCGCGTTCGGCTGGGGCAGCCACTTTATCTGGGTGATGGTGGTGTACGGCGTTATTCAGGCCCTGGACGGCAACGTTCTGGTGCCCATCCTCTTTTCCGAGGTCAACAACCTTCATCCGGTCGCCATTATCGTGGCGGTGCTGTTCTTCGGCGGCATCTGGGGCCTCTGGGGTGTGTTCTTTGCGATTCCGCTGGCCACCATGCTGAAGGCGGTCTTTGCGGCCTGGCCGGTTAAGGATGCCGCCTCTGCTCCGGTCGAGACCACGCAAGCAAAGTAGCCTTTCCCGACCAGACAGCTGAACGGGCGCTCGTCAGAGCGCCCTGACTGCCTCCAGCACTTCGTCGGCATGGCCCTTCACTTTCACGCCGCGCCACTCGCCCCTGAGAACACCCTCCTTGTCGATCAGGAACGTGCTTCGGTCCACGCCCATGTATTCCTTGCCGTACAGCTTTTTCAGTTTGATGACATCAAACAACTGACAGAGCGCTTCGTCCTTGTCTGAAATCAGGTGGAACGGGAATTCGTGCTTGGCGCGGAAGTTCTCGTGGGCCTTCAGACCATCTCGGGATACCCCGAGGATCTCGGTGTCCAGCTCCTCGAACTGCTGCATGCGGTCCCGGAAATCCTGGCCTTCGGTAGTGCACCCCGGCGTGTTGTCCTTGGGGTAGAAATAGATCACCACATTACGGCCCTTCAGATCGTCCAGTCGGATGGTCTGGTTTCCCGTGGCCGGTGCTTCAAAATCCGGCACGGGTTTGTTTAACTCAACGGAGGGCATGACATCTCCTTTAATTCCCTTGTGTCAGTTCGTGCCCAACATTACCATATCGGTTTTATTCGGACGGAGCTTTTATGATTACGGGTAGCCTTGTCGCACTGGTCACGCCCATGCATCCAGACGGTGAAATTCACTGGGAAGATCTGGACAAGCTGGTGGACTTTCACCTGGATAACGGTACTCACGGCATTGTTGCCGTCGGAACCACCGGCGAGTCGGCAACGCTGGATCCGGAAGAGCACTGCCGGGTAATTGGCCACATCATCAAGCGGGTTAACGGTCGTATCCCGGTAATCGCCGGCACCGGGGGCAACAGCACCCGCGAAGCGATCGAGCTGACCACCGAAGCCCACAAACTGGGCGCTGATGCCTGTCTGCTGGTGGTGCCGTACTACAACAAGCCCACCCAGGAAGGCCTGTACCGCCATTTCAAAGCCATTGCCGAAGCCGTCCCGGGCATGAGCCAGATGCTGTACAACGTGCCTGGCCGTACCGCGTGCGACATGCTGAACGAGACCGTTCTGCGCCTGGCTGACATCCCGAATATTGTCGGTATCAAAGACGCCACCGGGAACATCCCCCGGGGTGCCGAGCTCATCCAGGCACTCGAGGGCCGACTTGCCGTGTACTCGGGTGACGACGCCACCGCCGCCGAGCTGATGCTGGCGGGTGCCAAGGGCAACGTGTCGGTGACCGCGAACGTGGCACCCAAAGGCATGTCACAGCTGTGTGAAGCCGCCATTGCCGGCAACCGGGAGGAGACTGAGCGCCTGAACGAGCTGCTTATGCCGCTGAACCGCAAGCTCTTCCTCGAAGCCAACCCGATTCCGGTAAAATGGGCCCTGCATCGGATGGGAATGATCGGCGAGGGCATTCGCCTGCCGCTCACTCCGTTGAGCGAGAAGTTCCACGGAGAAGTGGAAGATGCCCTCAAGGCCTCAGGTGTACTCTGAGATTGTCCAAACGTTTCCAAGCCCGGAGTCACCTGATGCAGGTTCCACAGAGAACCGGTAGTACCCTCATGTCAAAGAAATTGCCCCTGTTCCAGCGTGCTGCGGCCGTGTCCGGCGTTCTGCTGCTTACGTCAGTTGCCGGCTGCAGCCTCGTTGAAGACCGCTCGGAGCGGTATGTGAATGCGCCGGAGGGGCAGCCGCTTGAGCTGCCCGAATCCGCTGACAAATCCCGCTTCAGCCAGACCATGCCGATTCGCGACGTCAAGCCCGCGGACGCCAGCAAGATGTACCCGTCCGACATCCCTCGGCCCCCGGACATGACCTCCGATATCCTCGACGAGAATTACGCGATTGAAGAGCTCGACGGACGTGTCTGGCTTTTGGTGAACGACGTGCCCGGCCGGCTCTGGCCAGCGGTCAACAGCTACCTGAGCGATCGTGGGCTGGGTGTCAGTTTTGATAGCCCGCAGCTCGGGCTGTTGCAGACCGAACTGGTGAATTTCAGCAAGCGTGCGCGGCAACTGGCGGAGCTGCCCGACAATCCGTCCGCCGGTGAACAGAAAGTGCTGGTGCAGGTCCGGATGGCGCCGGGCGTTCGTCGCAAGACCACCGAGATACAGGTCCGCCGGGTGAACGTTGAGGATCAGCCCGATGAACTGATTCCCTGGAGCACCACCGCCGAACTCACAGAAGAAGCACTGGCGTTCCAGAAACGGCTGCTGGCAGACATGGGTGACTTCCTGCGTGCCCAGGAAGAAACCAAGGCATTCTCCCGGGCGGCCTCAGGAATGGTGAGCGATCCCCTGGTGAGGCTGATCTCCGAGAACGACGAAGCCGTGGCCATCCGCATGGAGCTGGATTACGGGCGCTCCTGGGCCGAGGTGAACCGGGCCCTGGGCGATTCTGGGATTCCGGTGGTTGACCTGAACCGCAGCGAAGGATGGTTCCAGGTGGACTTCCGTACCGAGGATGAGCGCGACCCTGGCTGGTTCAGCTGGTTCAGTTCAGAGTCCTCACCAGAGCATACCCACACTGTCATGCTTCGCCAGGAGGCAGACGTCGTTGTGATCTCGGCGCAGCAACTACCGGGTACCGAGGCCAGCCGATCGCCGGCCGAGTTGCTGGAACAGCTGTTCGATTACCTATACTGATTGAGAAGGTGGCCGCCCGTGGCGGCCGTTTTTCGGAGATTTCTAATGGAAAAGCGCGAAGAACTCTACGCCGGCAAGGCAAAATCCGTCTACCGTACCGACGATCCCGAGCGGTTCGTCATGGTGTTCCGGGACGATACCTCGGCCTTCGACGGAGAAAAGAAAGAACAGCTGAATCGCAAGGGCATGGTGAACAACAAGTTCAACGCCTTCATCATGGAAAAGCTGGAAGCCGCCGGCGTGCCGACGCATTTCGAGGGTCTGCTGTCGTCTACCGAATCTCTGGTCAAGAAGCTCGACATGATTCCGGTGGAGTGCGTCGTTCGCAACGTGTCTGCGGGCAGTCTGTGCCGCCGGCTGGGTGTTGAGGAGGGCAAGGCCCTCAATCCGCCCACCTATGAACTGTTTCTCAAGAACGATGCGTTGCACGACCCCATGGTGAATGAGTCACTGGCGGTCAGCTTTGGCTGGGCCACTGAGCAGGAACTCGGCCAGATGAAGACACTCACCTACAAGGTGAATGATGTGCTCAAGGCACTGTTCGATGATGCCGGAATGATGCTGGTCGACTACAAGCTGGAATTTGGTCGCAGCGGTGGCCAGATTGTTCTGGGCGACGAATTCAGCCCGGACGGCTGTCGGATCTGGGACAAGGAGACCCGCAAGAAAATGGACAAGGACCGTTTCCGCCAGGGATTGGGCGAGGTTATTGAAACCTATGAGGAAGTCGGTCGCCGGCTGGGCATCCAGTTCGACTGATTACCACTCACTACAATTCCAAAAGGTGCGTTATGCGTAAACTGATGCTAGCTGTAGGCGGTTCACTGATTCTGGTGGCGCCGATGTCCCAGGCCGATGTGGTTGGGCTGGGTGCCAGCGTAAGTTACTGGGATTCCGATCTTTCCGGTAAGGCCGCCACAAACAACGATGTGGTGGATGTTGAGAACGATCTGAACCTGGACAACGACACCAACGCCAATGCCTCGCTCTACGTTGAGCATCCGGTGCCGGTGTTGCCGAACGTTCGTCTGAACTACACGCTGGTCCAGCAAAGCGGCCAGGGTGAGCTGGGTGCGGATTTCGGCGATATCACCACGGTAGGTACCGGTGTGGACGTGCGCTCGGACCTGGATCTGGAACAGCTCGACTTCACCTTCTATTACGAAGTGCTCGACAACTGGGTCAACCTCGACCTGGGCGTGACGGCGCGTGACCTGAGCGGTGAGCTGGTGGTCCAGGAGCAGGCCGGCGCCAATCGGGTGAACCGCACGGAAGTGGATGCCGTGATCCCCATGGGCTACCTCGCCGCGCGCTTTGATCTGCCGTTTACCGGTGTTTCCGTGGGTGCAGAAGGCAACCTGATCAGCTATGACGGCGATTCCCTGCACGATTTCAACGCCTTTGGTCAGTTTGAGATCGCGCTGGTTCAGTTGCGGGCGGGTTACCGCCAGATGTCGATCGATTACGAAGACGGAGACGATCGGCTGGACGTTGAGATTGGCGGGCCGTTCGTTAGTGCGGGCGTAACCTTCTGATCCCGACATAGACTCCAGGGAGAGACACTTGAAGATTCTTGTCACCGGTACTGCCGGCTTTATCGGATCGCACCTTGCCCATCGGCTGCTTGATCGCGGCGATGAGGTGATTGGCGTGGATAACGTCAACGACTACTACGATGTAAACCTCAAGGAGGCCCGGCTGGCGCGTCTGAGCGGCAAGAAGGGTTTCCTGGAAGTACGTCAGGATGTCGCCGACCGTGCATCCATGGCGTCGCTGTTTGCCAAGCACCGGCCCGACCGGGTGGTGCACCTGGCGGCCCAGGCCGGTGTCCGTTACTCCCTGGAGAACCCCCACGCTTATGTGGACGCAAATCTGGTGGGGTTCATGAATATTCTGGAGGGCTGTCGCCATAATGGCGTGCAGCACCTGGTGTACGCCTCCAGCAGCTCCGTCTACGGTGCCAACGAGACCATGCCGTTCTCGGTGCACGACAATGTGGACCACCCCCTCAGCCTCTACGCCGCCTCCAAGAAGGCCAACGAGCTGATGGCCCACACTTACAGCCATCTGTACAACCTGCCCACCACCGGTTTGCGGTTTTTTACCGTCTACGGACCCTGGGGCCGGCCGGACATGGCGCTGTTTATCTTCACGAAGAAGATCCTCGCCGGGGAACCCATCGACGTGTTCAACCACGGCCATCATCGCCGGGACTTCACCTACATCGACGACATCGTTGAGGGTGTCATCCGCACCCTCGATCATGTGGCGGAACCCAACGATGACTGGAGCGGCGCAACGCCGGATCCTGGCACCAGCAAGGCCCCGTACCGGCTGTACAACATCGGCAGCAACAATCCGGTGGAGCTGTCACGCTTCATTGAGATTATCGAGGCGAAGGTCGGCAAGAAGGCCGAGAAAAACCTCCTGCCACTCCAGCCGGGCGATGTGCCGGCCACCTACGCCAATGTCGATGACCTGATAGCGGACGTCGGTTACAAGCCGGCAACGCCCGTGGAAGAGGGCATTGGCCGGTTTGTGGACTGGTATCGGGACTTTTACCAGGTATAACGTTCAGTCAGCAGCCACTGCCTCAAGGCAATGCCGGATGGGCGCAGGAATGCTGACCGAACGGTTCTCTTCGCGATCCACAAACACATGTACCACCTGGCCGACCGCTGAAGCTTCGCTGTCCGATTCCCTGAATATGCCGAGCTCGTAGGTCACCGAACTGTTGCCCAGTTTCAGGACCCGGAGGCCGACCGATAGCGCGTCGGGATAGGCCACCGGCCGGCGGAACTGGCAGGACGAGCTCACCACAAAGCCCACCACCGGCGCGTTGTGTATATCCAGGCCACCTTCTTCAATCAGATACCGGTTGATGGTTGAGTCGAAATACGAGTAGTAGGTGACATTGTTCACGTGCCCGTAGACATCGTTATCCATCCAGCGGGTGGATACCGGGTAGAACACCCTGAATTGGTCACGTTGCATTATTTGTCGCCTCTTAATACGCCGCCTGGTAGATGGCCAGGGCGTCTGCTTCCGTCACTACCCTGGGATTGTTCACGAGCAGTCGGGTCTGCTTCATGGCGTCCGCGGCCAGAACGGGCAGATCCGGTTCGTTAACGCCCACCTCGCGAAGTGTCTGCTCCAGGCCCAGATCCGCACTCAGTGCCTCGAGGCGATCGATAAACTCCCGGGTTCGCTGCTCTGCCGGCGTTGAGGCAAGATCCGGAAAGGCATCCGTTGCCAGCACTGCATAGGACTCATTACAGAGCTCGGCGTTGAAGCGCATCACATGGGGCAGCACCAGGGCGTTGGACAGGCCATGGGGTACATGGAAAATGCCACCAATCGGATAAGCCAGGGCATGGACAGCGGCGACCGGAGAGTTGGCAAAAGCCTGGCCCGCAAGCATGGCTCCCAACAGCATGTCGGAGCGCGCCCGGACATTCCGACCGTCCTTCACCGCGGTTTCAATATTCGCGCCCAGCAATCGCAGGGCTTCACGAGCGAGCGCCCGAGAGACGGGATTGTTGTTGGCGGAGGCCGAGGTGTAGCTTTCAATGGCGTGCACCATGGCGTCGATGCCGGTAGCGGCGGTGACATGGGCCGGGAGCCCCAGCGTCAGCTCGGCATCAAGCAGGGCGATGTCTGGCAGCAGCTGCGGTGCCACCACGCCTTTCTTCTCGGTGTCGCCGACCGTGATGATCGAGATGGGCGTCACCTCCGAGCCGGTTCCCGCCGTGGTCGGAATCTGGATCAGCGGTAACCGCTGCCCCTTGGCCTGACCAACCCCATACACGTCATCGAGCTTTTCGCCACCGCCAATGAGCAGTGCGATCAGTTTGGCCACATCCATGGAGGAGCCACCGCCAAAGCCGATTACGCCATCGATGCTGGAAGCGCGTGCCTGCGCGAGGGCGGCCTCCACCACCGAGACGGGTGGGTCGGCGACCACGTCTCCGAATAGCTCGTAATGCACGCCGGCCTCGTTCAGGGAGTTGATAGCCGAGTCAATGAGGCCTGCCTTCACGAGGCCGGGGTCGGTAACAAGCAATACCCTGGCGCCGATCTGCTCCCTCGCGAGAGTCCCGAGGCGCTTGATGGCTCCGGGCTCGCAAATGACGCTTTTGGTGGTGTTGAAGGTGAATGCAGTCACAGGGTCCTCCAAAGTCAGCGAAGCCAGCGTAGTGGAATGTTGGAAGACTAACACGGTTAGGCGTCCGATGGTTTGCTTCGCAGACGGATGGGGCAGGGGAAAGGGTCAGCCGGGCGGGCTGACCCGGCGGGCGTTAGTTTTCCGGGACATAATGCAGGTATGATGAAGGGGTCTTACCCGCCCTGCCGATGTTCACGAACGATTGGATAATGAAAACGATGGTTCTCTTCCGGTCAAAGGCTACAGCAGTCTACATACGGAGCTGCTTCAGAGATTGGCTCCCAGTGTGTCTGTGCGCCAGCATCAGCTGCTTTGCAACGTCAACGTCCGCAGATCCGGGAGGTGAAGTAGCGGAGCAAGACAATCAGGTAGCCTCTATCCATTATCCACCAAAGGAGGGCGGTGAGGAGCGTGCTGGTGGCCCTTCGGTGCGGCCCACAATTCATCTGACAGCGCCTGAAGATGCCTTCGTGCAAGATGTTTCAATCAGGGTTTTGCGTAAAGCCTACGACAGGTTGGGTTACGAGCTCGTTGTCCACAAACTCCCCAATCTTCGCTCATTGATATCCGCGAACAACGGTACCTACGATGGCGAAGTGTCGCGGGTTGCCAATTTGGCCTCGATCTATCCGAATTTGCATACGGTACCGACAGCCATCAACGTTGTTAACGTGGTTGCAGTTGGACAGCCCGATAGCCCTGACATCCAGAGAATTGAGGATATTCGAGACGATCCGCTGTGCGTGAGAGGCGTTGTCATAGTAGAGCACCTGGTCAACGCCCATCGCATCAAGTGCATGTTTGTGGTCAACATCAATCAGGCGCTGGCAATGGTCAGTCTCGGAAGAGCGAAATACACGCTACTGCCCGATATCAACGCACGAATCTCCGTTTTGCATTCGCCCTTCACGAATGTGGAGGTAGTGAGCCCCGTACTTCATTCGGAAGCGTTGTATCATTATTTACACAAGAAAAATCTGAGACTTGTCGAACCACTCGATAAAGTATTGAGTGAGATGCGGTCGACGGGAGAGATAGACGAGATACGCTCGGATTATTTCAACAGCATCCCGGGTCGCGCGGGTACGGGCCTGGAGGACAACAACAGGTTCTAAGCAGGCGTCGGGATCAGTAAGTAACCGCTCGGGGTGTTATCTGTGCGGACACAAAAAAAGCCACTTGGCTTTCGCTCTAAGTGACTTTTTTCTTGCAGGGATGGTAGGACCACGCGGATTCGAACCGCGGACCTCTACCATGTCAAAATTGGGTTTTTGTCCCCGTAACTGCCTAAAAATGCTCATAAATTCGCGTAAGTGCGACGTATTTAGCGCATATTTTGCCGCAACGCGATATCAATGACTTACATACTGTATGTTGAGAACAAGGCTTTCGACCTTTCCTACCTGAGAATGAAATCTTATCGCTCATTTCAATGTATAGATTATTGCCATTCTCTCGAACTCCAGGCAGCGACAGACCGAATTTTCTAGCTCTGAATGAACCAGAAATATTGAGGAAGAGGCAATTCTGCTCAGTCATCGAGAGTTCTCTGCTACTGTTGAGGTTTAAGAAAAGTATTTCCGCTGCGCTATAGGGAAGCGATTCCGCTGATTCGAGATACTGAACTAGCGGGAATTCAATAAGGATGTGATATGGATAAATTGGTCTGGGTGCTGATATTTCCTCTTCTATTATCTGGATGTGGATTGATTCGTTACTCCGATTATGAAGGAGGGGAGGTTTGGTGTAGCGATCGGTACTTACACGATTTGCCTGCGCCCTTCGGCGAGAAGCAGCTCAGGATTGCGCGGCGGGGATATATCTACGCTCTGGCTTCAACGCTCGTGCTGCAAGGCGGCAGACCGGAAGACCGCGATCATTATTTTGCAAGACCAGCGCGTTTGGTGGAGGTAGATCGACCGGTACGAGATAGGTCCGGTTTTGAGGTGGCTACCTTCGAATTATATTCGCAGAAAGATCCCGTGGATTTGCAGGAAATCATCATCGCATTCACTGGATCCAACGATCTTGACGATTGGTGGGAAACCAACCTCTTGTTTAGTAAGAGTCAGTTCAAGCTGGCTGTTCGCTACGTGCAGCAAATACATAATAGATATCCGAATGAAAGGCTGGTGGTGGCGGGTTATTCCCTAGGAGGGGCCTTAGCAGTGCATGTGGCTAAGAATCCCATCACTAAAAACTTCATATCAGAGGTCTGGGCACTAAACCCAAGCCCTAAAAGCTATTCAAACAGTAATATGGACGCTCGCATCTGGCTGGCGGCCGATGACGACGACGCGGCCAAAATCTTGCGATGGCCAATATTCAGGATCCTGCCTGGGATTTACCGAATCGGAGCCTACGAAGACCAAACTGCCGAGGACTATTACCTTGTCGAGTCCAACAACATTTATGGTCATTTCCGGTGGGTTTTGACCCGCAATCTCCTCTTTGCTGCAGACCTCGCAATCTATAAAGAAAATGGCGCAGAAATTACCGAGCCGTTAGCGATCTTGAAGAAATCTCACTTTGAAGCATGCCCCACTCATAGGGGGTTGGCTGAGAGTGGCAATGACTCTGATCGTCCCTAATAAGGCTTTGCCGAACTTTGGCGGAAAGGGCAAAGAGCTGCCTTGGTGAGGCTCTTAAAAACTTACTATTTATAGGCCAGGTAGGCCCTGATAAGGAGGTATGGAAAAAATTAAAATGACACGTGTAGTTTTAGAACAGTTTTAAGGGAAGTGGGATGCCTAGTTATCGAAGAAGAGCGACAGACATTAGACGTTCACTTGAAGAGTTCGAAAAGACTCAATTTATCGCAACCGTTATCCAGTACTTGAATGAGGACGGTCTGTCGCGATTGGATTTCGCAGGAAGAATGCCTCACCTCTGTTTCCTTCTGATTGAATGGAGATTTCAAGCGGAGCGCACGGAGGGAAGAAGAGAGTGCACGCCCAGCGATATCTCGCGCTTAGTTCGCAAACTAAGTGATTTGCAACCCATTGCTATGGCCAAGCCAGGTCAGCGAATCGATCATCTGGGTTTGAGCCGGATGATGATTAGTCAGTATTGGTTTCAAGAGCATCCCGTTGTATGGAATTACGAAATTGTTAGATATCACCTTCTTCTCCTAGGACAAGGCGCTTCCACTTGGTTTAGGGAAGCTTTCTACAGTGAAACAGATATTAATCTAAATGATTTTTTGATGTTTTGCCTTGCCTTAAATGCCTATTTTCAGCACAAGAATGGCCTATTGGCGTACGGTAGCCTGATATCTTTATTTGTACCGCATTATGACATTAATTATTTGGCCAAGATGATTAGTTTGTTCGGAGGAAAATTCACTGATATCGAAGCTAAGCTTGGCGAATTTTACGAACAGAGTGTCGGCGAAAATGATTATTTCCGGGAAACTAGACTCATGGATTTTCCTATTATACTGAGTGAAAGCAGGGCCCTAGTAATCCACAAAACAGTTAGTTCACGTGGCATTGGTCGAATCGTTGCAAACATACTCAAGCGCGTAGACAGTCAGAAGTTCAGAAAAAAGTTCACGAAAGAATTTGAGAAGCATGTCAATGGCTTGGCTGATGGTCTATCCGGTGATCTCGTTTTGGAATCACAAATCCGTGAAGAGTTGGTACGTCAGGGCAAAAGGTCGAAGGTTGTTGATTGCTATTTGACCCAGGACGATTTTGAGCTATTTATAGATGCTAAGGGTGTAGAGCCTAAAGATAGTCTAAAATATTCGGGTAATGTGGATACTGTCAAGAGGGCTCTGACCGATAACGTTCTGAAGGGCGTGGAGCAGGCATGCGAAACAAAACTTAACTACTCATCGAAAGCCAATAAGATCGAAGAGAGATTTGTTGTGGTTGTCGTTAATGAGGCTCTGCCTTTCTCTTATGGAGCTGGCTTAGAAAGAGCTGTGGGTGGTGTATTCGACTCGGTTAGAGCAACCTATGGAGAGGTGTTTAAACCCGAAAACATATTCTTCCTGGCAATTGATGAGTTTGAAGGGATGGTCGCCCTTGATCAAAAGGAAGGCATAAACGTTTGGGATGTTCTCCAATATGCGGCGGCTGCTAGCTCTACACCTAAGACTGCGAAATACCGTTTTCGTCAGTTTTTTTGGGATCTAACCGGAGAGCGGAACGGTGAACGAAAGAGCCCAATTGCCACGGATCAAATGGCTGAGCTTTCCAGCGGAATCTTGAGCGATGTTGAAAACATAGCAGACGAGTGTTCGGAATTTTGGCGCACTAGGGGGACCACGGATCAGAGAGTCCGGCTTTTTGTCCAGTTATTGAATGTTCTTAACCAAAAAATCGGGGTTTAGGTACACCGACTGACTTTTTAATGAGTGACTCTCTCTCCTAAGGGAACTCCCCGTTCGAAAGCGTGCGTATAACAGCCTCCAGCTGCCCAATTTTTTTGTTGTCTACGGCGCAGTCTACTGGTCGAAGTCCATTTAGAGACGGCAATGGTGTCAAAAACCAGATTAGAGCTGTCTCCAGGTCGCCTTCGTAAATTTCAATTACATCACAAAGGCTTCGTTGCATTGCAAGTTGTAAGGCTGCTGTTGCCGTACTCTTCATTCTTGATCCTTCCCATAGGATTACTTTGGAATAGCCTAAGCCGACGGATGTATTTCAGCGGAAAGGCAAGCTCACCTTTGGTGTAACAGGATCGACTTATCTCGTGGAAATGTGGTCGCTGCTCTAATTTATTGGCTTTCCGATGCTGAAGAGGGTCCAAATCGAGAGGCGGAAAACTCGGATTAGAGTTTCAGTCCCCCCAATTAAATAATAATTGCAATACCTAAACTTGAAGTTCAACTTTGGGATTTTCTTACCGGCGACTCGCGACCTCCGCTAAAATACCCGGCTGCCACATCAAAATATCGAAGCCCTAATTGTGCAAACTGCTCACGGGCATAGAATTGAAATCGATCAGCAAGCTTAATTACGGAAATAGTGGTTCTTATCGTTTGCCAGTTATCTGACATGCAGGAGAGGTCATAACGTACAAATTTAGCCAATGTAGGCCATCCATCATACTCGTTTTCTACTATTACCTGAGCACCGTGAGGGTTGAGAGAATCGGGAAAGATAGAAATAAATTCAGCTTTAGAAATTATCCCATCGCCTAGATCATCTGGCAGTTTATCGTGACAAGTGCAGCCTCGTTGCTTTCGCAGAGTATCAACCAAGACATACCAGGTTAACTCCAAGAAGAACGGGCAGAAACCTATTAATTGCGATGGGCACAATTCATGTCTATCCCGACCGGTTAGGATGCTGTCACCAGCTAGCTTATAAATTCCAATAAATTTAATATTGTTTAACATGACTATCGCTTTTCGTTATTTCCTTCTAAGTTTCAAAATAACAGCCAATTTTCGAAAAAATTGCGCATTCGAAACATGATTATTTTATCTGTGGACCCGTTTTTTTAAGTAAAAATGCAACTAGAACCTCTTTTTATGGTAGGAATTAGTTTGCATTAATAATGTGTTTTCTAGGTCAGTTCATAACTTCAGACAGTTTTTTGGAATTTCGACGTTACGATCTAAAGAAAATATATTCTCAATAGAAGGTTTGGGGTTTATTTCAAAACCGTTTTTCCTAGCTAAAGCCTCTAATGCCAGGTTGGTTGAATATATCTCAACAGCGTTTTTAAGCGTATCAATACCGATTTCTAAAGAATCTCCCTTTTTTTGATGATGAAGCAGTGTTATCACACAATACAGTGGGCCAGCTAAATAGGATCCCCGGTTATTAGTAACGGATTTTTCAACGGGTTGCATCTCAAAAACCTCATTTAATTCATGGAGGATTGAGTCAGGGAGGTTCTGGGGCAAGAGTCCGACCGTTCCCTTAGAAGCAACGTGTTGTTTTAAAGCTGAAACAAGCTTTGTATACATAATATGAGCCAGCCTTCATTTAGATTAGTGTAGGATAATTAAATGATAAAATAATTTTTACTATCTGTTTTTCGAAGAAAGTGTATTTTTTTCTGAAAGTCAGTCAAGACCTGTGGTTTCTTTAACAAGAAACAAGGTTACAAATGAAAGAAGAGCTGGCCTGTATGGAGCGCTATTAATACTTTTAACTAAATAATAGGCATTGTTTAAATTTGTAAACGCTTCTCCTTTTGTGAAATTTTCTTTCTTTTGGGATGTGCGGCAGAACTATTTATGCCGTTTCCATAGGTAATGCTATTGGAGGTATTAGAGATAGCTGAGAGAAAGAGGGTCCTGATGGATTTCAGATATGGGAGGGAAAACGGTCGTTTGTTGGACGCTCCGACTTACCGAGCCAAAACGCCCGATTTCGCCTTGTTTGATGTCCAATAATCACGTACAACAATCTATGACCACAAAAGGTACCTTTTATGATCATAGGTTATGCGCGTGTTAGCACGCAGGACCAAAATTCCGAACTCCAGGTGGATGCCCTGGAACAAGCAGGTGCTGAACAGGTCTTCCAGGAAAAGTTTACCGGTAAGCTCCGAGAACGACCGGAGCTGTCGCAGTGTCTACGCACTCTCCGAAAGGGCGATGTTCTGGTTGTTTGGAAACTGGACCGGCTGGCCCGGTCTCTGAAGGACTTAGTGGAGATCGTTCAGGATCTCCATGATCGGAAAATCGGTTTCAAATCATTGACGGAATCCATCGACACCACCAGTTCAGGCGGTCGCTTGGTGTTCCATATATTCGGTGCCTTGGCTGAATTTGAGCACGACCTGATTCGGGAGCGGACCATCGCTGGATTGGAGGCGGCTCGGGCCCGAGGGCGAAAAGGTGGCCGGAAGCCAGCCATGTCAGACACCGATGTAAAGAAAGCGGCAGCCATGCTGTTAGACCCGAACATCACGAAGAAAGAGGTGGCCGAACACTGACGCGTTCGGTCTTTACTGCGCATAATCTGAGGTTATGGTGAAACGGCTCTGGGCCAGGGAGCCAGGCCTCTCCCTGGCGCGTCACACCACTGGGCAGGTGTCGCGTTTGCCTGGCATCCATGCCAGCTCTGAGCCCCGATCCTCCTGATCAACTGACTCGACAACATTATCGAGCTGTTGAACGCCAACCGTAAGACGATATGGCTGTAAATCGGTTGGGAAATTTCCTACATCGGCAGTCGCAGTCGTCGGCATACAGTCAGTGTCTGCGTGAAACGGAGCCTGAAGTATTTATGGTCGGCGGCATTGGAAAGGGGGAAGAATTTATGATTGCTCTGTGTCGATTCCAGACCGCCAGGATTTCGCTACTAAACATAAGCGAACATTCACGGCTGCTCTTTCGCACACGCTTCTTTCAACAAAAACACTTCGATATTTATCAAATCGTCTAACTGAGAAGCTGGCTTTTTGGTTTGGCTATGTACTGCAAGAAGGCCCGGGCTGTTCTTGGCGTTTGGAATGTCTTGTCAACAGCGCAAAGAAAAGCAGAACAATCAAATTGCCTCTTGCACATCTACCTACTAATAGGTAGATTAATTGGCGCATGTTTAATGACCAACAGAGGCAATCAATGAAAATCTACGATATCGAAGGCTTCCCGAACCCGCTCCGCGTTCGCATCGCTCTGGCAGAAAAAGGCGCAACAAACCAGGTGGAATTCGTCCCGGTCGATGTCATGGGCGGCGAGCACCGTTCCGAGGCGTTCAAGACGAAAAACCCGGATGCCACCGTGCCCATGCTGGAACTTGACGACGGCACCTGCATCGCCCAGTGCAATGCCATCACCGAATATATCGACGGCGTCTTTGATGGTCCGTCCCTTATGGGTACAACCCCAGCGGAGCGTGCCCGTATCGCAATGATGAATCTGCGGGCAGAAAACGGTCTGATGAACGCCGTGGGTGCCTATTTCCACCACGCGACCCCGGGGCTTGGTCCGGATCTGGAAACCTGGCAATGCGCTGAGTGGGGTAATAAACAGAAAGAAATTGCCAGCGCAACCATGGCCTACCTTGACAGCGTTCTGGCGGACAACGAGTTTCTCGCAGGCGACAGCTTCTCGGTCGCAGACATCACCGCCTTTGCCGGCCTGGGGTTTGCGGATTTCGCGAAGGTTGACATTCCCGAGTCTCTGACCAATCTCCAGGCCTGGCGCGCAAAAGTCGCAGCCCGTCCTTCAATTGCCGGGTAATCCGAAACCTTCGGATTTAATGCAAGCGCTGAAAACATGAAGGGCACAAAAGGGAGGAATATCATGGAGATTAATGCAGATTTCTCCAAACCGGTGGTTATGCATTCCGACCAGATTGAATGGCAGCCCTCGCCCATGAAAGGGGTGGAGCGGCGCATGCTGGACCGGATCGGGGACGAAGTTGCCCGCGCCACGACCATCGTGCGTTATGCGCCGGGCAGTCATTTCTCGGCGCATACCCATACCGGTGGAGAAGAATTCATCGTACTCGATGGCGTGTTCCAGGACGAGCACGGTGACTTCCCTGCTGGCACCTACGTGCGCAACCCCCCAACCACGTCACATATTCCGGGCTCTGAAACGGGCTGTACGATATTTGTGAAACTGTGGCAGTTCGACCTGGCCGACCGCACCCAGTTCAGCAAGAATATGGAGGCCGAGCTGGGCGCCCCAGTGGGCGGCGTTGCCACCGCAAAGCTGCATGAGGACGATCGTGAGATCGTGACCTACAGCCAGCTCGATGCGGGGGCGACACTGACCTCTGAGGCGCCCGGCGGAATCGAACTGCTGGTGGTCGAAGGTTCGGCTATCAGGGATGGCGAGGTGCTGGCCAGGCATGACTGGCTGCGCCTCCCTGAAGGACACAGGTTGTCCGTGACGGCCGGGGACGACGGCGCCAAGATCTGGATGAAAACGGGGCACCTGCGATTTGCCGGGGCACCGAGGGTATAAGCCCGGCAATAGCGGGATTGAAAAGGCAGACAGGTGAACAACCATGAACCGTGATACCAGAACAGCCCTGATGGATCTTGCCGAGCACACCGTCCGGTCACGGGGCTTTGACGGGTTCAGCTACGCGGATCTGGCCGAGGCCATCGGCATTCGAAAGGCCTCGATCCATTATCATTTCCCCACCAAGGCGAAGCTCTCCGAAGCCTTGATCGAGCGCTATCAGACCAGTCTGCAGCAGGGTCTGACCGAGATAGACGCAGCCCATGCCAGCGCTGGCGCGCGCCTCAAGGCACTCATTGCCCTGTACCGCGGGGCGTTGCATGATGGCCAGACCGTGTGTCTGTGCGTTGCCTTTTCGACCTGCCGCGAAAGCCTGTCCGACACCGTTATTGCCAGAGTCGGCGCCGTTCGCGCAATGGTTCTGCAGTGGATTACGGCAACGTTTGAACTGGGACAAAGGGATGGATCCGTCTCGGCCATCCTGGGTCCCGCCGATGAAGCGCAGGCGACCCTGGCGATGCTGGAAGGGGCCCACCTTGCCGCGCGCACCGAAGAAGACCTCGCCGTGTTTGATGCCGCAACGCGACTGCTGCGCGCCCGCTGCCAGTAACGACGGGACAGGAATCGCGCTTTGATGTACAGAATCGCTACGCAAATTGACTCATAACGAGCGAAAAGGAGCAAACAGATGATGAGCACCCTGAAAACAGCACTGGCAGCAGCCACGCTGTCACTCACTGTTGCAAGTACGCAGGTACTGGCAGAAACGCAAACCAGAACCATCGAGTATCAAGTCGGCGACGAGACCTTCACCGGCTACATGGCCTGGGATGATGAATTCGGGCAAAAGCGTCCGGGGGTTCTGGTGGTCCATGAATGGTGGGGGCACAATGAATTTGCCCGGAATCAGGCAGAACGACTTGCCTCGGCCGGCTATACGGCGTTTGCGCTGGATATGTATGGCTCTGGCAAACAAGCCGACCATCCCGATACCGCCCAGAAGTTCATGCAGGAAGCCACTCGGGACATGAGTCAGGTCAAGGCGCGCTTCATGAAGGCGATGGACATCCTGAAGAACCACGAAAGTGTTGATGCGTCCCGAATTGCGGCACAGGGTTATTGTTTTGGCGGCGCCGTGGTTCTCAACATGGCGCGCATGGGCGTCGATCTGGACGGCGTTGTCAGCTTCCACGGCGCGCTCGGCAGCCCCCTCACGGCTGAACCCGAGTCCGTGAAAGCCAGGATCCAGGTGTACACCGGCGGTGCCGACAAGCTGGTCCCCTCGGATCAGGTCGCGGGCCTGGTCAAGGAGATGCAGGATGCCGAAGTCGACCTGACACTGGTGAGCTTTCCCGGAGTACTGCACTCATTCACCAACCCAGGCGCCGACAAGATCGCCGAGGAGTTCGGCATGCCGGTTGGTTATGATGAAGAGGCTGCCAGCCGTTCCTGGGATGGCACCATGCGTTTCTACAAGGCCATCTTCACCCAGTAACACAAGCGAGTGCAAACAAACCGAAACCGGCAGTATTTACAGTGAATTCTGGAACACCAACCGAAAAGCATGATGAGGTGCAACATGGCAACTGAGAGTTTACCACTGTTCGATGGAGACAATCGTCCAGGCTACAAGTCGCTGGGCAACTCGGGGCTGTTCGTATCCGAACTGTGCCTGGGCACCATGACCTTCGGCGGCGATGAGGACATCTGGGGCCTGATCGGCCAGTTGCAGCAGGAACAGGCCGACGAACTCGTGAAGATCGCCCTGGAGGCGGGGGTCAACTTTATCGATACCGCCAACATCTATGGTTTCGGCGCCAGTGAGCGCATCGTCGGCCAGTCCCTGAAGAATCTCGGCGTTCGCCGCGAAGATGTGGTGCTGGCGACCAAGGTGCTCGGCCCCATGGGCGCAAGCCCCAATGCCCGTGGTGCTTCCCGCGGCCATATAATGAGCGAATGCAAGGCGAGCCTGGCGCGCCTGCAAACGGATTATATTGACCTGTACCAGATCCACGGTTTTGACCCGGCCACGCCGATCGAGGAAACTCTGGAGGCACTGAACACCCTGGTGCAGCAAGGCCATGTGCGTTACGTGGGCCTGTCCAACTGGGCCGCCTGGCAAGTGATGAAAGCCATCGGCATCACCCGGGCCCGCAACCTGTGCCCGATCATATCCATGCAAGCCTACTACACCCTCGTAGGTCGCGATCTGGAGCGGGATATTATTCCGATGCTGAAATCTGAGAACGTTGGTCTGATGGTGTGGAGCCCACTGGCCGGGGGTTACCTGTCCGGTAAATACGAGGGGCCGGACGTTTCCGAAGAAAACCGGCGCGCCAAGTTTGACTTTCCACCCGTCAACCGCGAGCGGGGCAGCGAAGTCATCAAGGTTATGCGGGAGATTGCCGATGGCAAACAGATCGACGGCGAACCGGTCAATGTGGCACAGATTGCCCTGTCATGGCTGCTACACCAGAAGCCTGTGACCAGCATCATCGTTGGCGCCAAGCGGCCCGAGCAGCTCAGGGACAATATCCGCGCGGCCCAAATCCGCTTGTCCGACGATGAACTGATAGCCCTGGATGAAGTCAGCCGCCTGCCCGAGGAGTACCCGGGCTGGATGATGGCAATGATGGCCGGGTACCGAAACTCTACCGAGTCCTGATTCCAAAACCGACCCAACCCAACCCAACCTTCACATCGTGCTGCGCCCCGACGGCGCAGCCGCTATGCTGGAAAAACCGTTAATGCTGTCAAAACTTAGACGTCCGTGCCTACTGGCCACTTCGACGACTCTCCTGGCTGCTTCAACACCTGACTTTACCGGTTCTGGTGTTGGCGGCAAAACAGGTCGTGTCTAAGGGTTATTTCAGAACTCAATCACCTTCCTGGAAGACTTAAGTGAAATGTAATTGCTAACAAAATTGGCGCTCATTCAAACCTACCTCAATCTTCCATCTGTAAGCGAAACCAAAGAGCATAAAGCGCCGGCACAAACAATAGCGTGATCAGAGTGCCGACCGCCACGCCACCGATAAGGACATAAGCCAGCGGCCCCCAGAACAGGTCAAAGGTCAGAGGAACAAACGCCAGAACGGCCGCCAGGGCGGTGAGTACCACGGGTCGGGCACGCTGGACTGCCGCCTCGACAACGGCTTCCCGGGCAGCCATCCTTGCTTTGAAGTTGTCCTGCACCTGCTGCGTCAGAATCATGGTATTTCGCATCAGGATGCCGCCCAGGCCAATCAGCCCCAGCAGCGCGGTAAAGCCAAAGGGTTGATTAAACAGCAGCAAAGCCAGCACAGCCCCGATCAGACCCAGTGGCGCGGTGGCAAGAACAGTCAATGTGCCGATAAAGGAACGCATCTGAAGCATGATAAAGATCAGCATCAACGCCAACATCACCGGTTGTAATGTCTGGATTGAAGCATTGGCTTTGGCTGATTGTTCCACCGTACCGCCGATTTCAATACGGTAACCCTCCGGCAACTGTTCGCGCAGGCCCGTCATCGCACTCCATATCTCCTTGGTAACATCCGGTGGCTGGGCACCTTCTACATCGGCCTGAACGGCCAGGAAGGGGTCACGGTTGTAACGCTTTATGACGGGGTCCTCGTAACGAACCTGCCACTTGCCCAGTTGCTGTACGGAAAGTTTGCGGCCGTCGCGGGTTTTGATCTCAAGATCTTCCGGCATGATCACTTCGCCACGGGCATTACGCGCCACCAGTTGAACGCTCCTTATGCCCTGGCGCAGTTCGGTGACGGCCACTCCGCGGAGTTGGAACTGCAGTTGCCGGGCAACTTCCGCCGGGGTCAGGCCCATCCAACCCAGGTTTTCCGGGTCCATATCAAGATAGAGAGTGGGCACACGCTCATCCCATTCGAGATGCGGCATGACGATATTCGGATGCCCGGTCATGAGAGTGCGGATCTGGTGCGCGATCTCTCTGAGTTGATCGGATTCCGGACCCAGCACACGAAAACTGACCGGCCAGACCACCGGGGGACCGTACAGCAAACGCGTCACCCGCACTCGTGCCTCCGGAAATTCACCCGCCGCGATTCTGGTTTCCAGCGCCGAGATGATGCGATCGCGCCCTTCAACGTCCTGCCCAATGGCAATCAACTTGGCAAATGCCGGGTCCGGCTGCTCGGGGTTGGCCGATACGAAGAATCGGGGTGCACCGGCACCGATGTAAGCGGAAAGGCTTTTCACCTCCGGCATGTCCATCAGAATCGCTTCCAGGCGTCTGACACTTTGATCCGTGGTGGCAATAGCGCTCCCCTGCGGAGCGTAGACACTGATCAGAACTTCGGGGCGATCAGAACTGGGGAAAAATTGCTTCTGCACCTGGGTTGCCATCCCGAAAGCACTGATCGCCAGCAAACCCACTGTGATAAAAACGACGGTTTTCCGGTACTGTACACACGCTGTGATCACTCTACGCAACCGCTGATAAAACGCGCTTTGGTAGAGGTCCTGGCCCGTATGCCCGGTGTAATCGGGCAAGAGCTTGACGCCCAGATAAGGCGTAAAAGTTACCGCCACCACCCAGGAAATCAACAACGAAAAAGCGAGCACCCAGAAGATGTTGCCGGTGTATTCTCCCACTCCGGACTGGGCAAATCCGATGGGAACAAATCCGGCCACCGTCACCAGCGTTCCAAACAGCATGGGCGCGGCTGTTACGCTCCAGGCATGACTGGCTGCCCGTACCCGGTCCCAGCCGCTCTCCATCTTCACAATCATCATTTCAATGGCGATGATCGCATCGTCCACTAACAGACCCAGTGCGATAATCAACGCACCCAGGGTGATGCGGTCCAGGTTTATGCCCGCCATTTTCATCAACAAGAAAGTCAGGCCGAGGGTCACAGGAATCGCAATGCCCACCACCAAACCCGCGCGCAGACCGATCGCCAGTATGCTAACCCCCATCACCACGACCAACGCAACCAGAAACTTGACCTGAAAAAGATCAACCGCCTGAGTGATGGCTTCCGCCTGATCGGTCAGGGTCTGTATTGACATTCCCAGCGGCAGCCTGCCCTGTTCGGCACTGACAAACTCGCGCAGCCGCTCACCAAACTCCAGGCCATTTTCACCCGCGCGCATGACGACACCTAACAGGATCGCATCCTCACCGTTGGAGCGGACGATGTAGCTCAAAGGATCTTCATAACCTAAACGCACCTCGGCCAGATCAGACACGGTGATAAGCTGGTCTCCGATACGCAGAGGTACTGAGGTGAGGCGCTCAAGGTCAGACAGGTCGATGTTGCTGCGGACATAAACCCGCGGGCCGGCAAGATCAACAAAGCCAAGAGGCTGAAGACGGTTGTTGGCCTCTATCGCCTGCAACACCTCTTCTGCCGACAAACCGAGGTTGTTGAGCCGGTCCTGATCAAATTCGAGATACACCCGCTCAGGACGCTCCGCCAGGAGCTGTGCTTTTTGCAAGCCGGGCAGCCGTTGCAAGCGATCCCGTATCGATTCTGCCTCTCGGGTCAGTTCACGCATTGGCATCCCGGGTGCCGTCAGCGCCAGCAGGGAGAAATACACATCCGCGAAATCATCGTTGACGATGGGGCCGATCACACCCCGGGGCAGATTGGGCCTCTCATCGAGCATGCGTTTGCGGACTTGATAGAAGAGGTCCGGCACTTTTTCGCTGGGCGTAGAATCCTGGAATCGGATAACCATGGCGGCCTGCCCGGGCCGGATGGTTGTTTCAATGGTATCGGTATACGCCACCTCCTGAACTCGCTTTTCCAGACGATCCACGACCTGATTCTGCAGCACCTCAGGGGTTGCTCCTGGCCAGACGACAGAAACCACCATCGCCCGGACGGTGAACGCAGGGTCTTCCGCCCTACCAAGGGAGGAGAACGCGTAGAAACCGGCAACAACGGACAGCAAAAGAAAAAAGAGGGTGACCGAACGCTCGCGCACTGCCAGCGCGGAAAGATTCGGTAAGCTCATTGAGCCAGCTCCCGCACCGCCATGCCAGGCGTGAGCAGGTGTGTCCCCAACGCGACGATGGGCGTTCCCGCGTTGATATCGGCCTTGATCTGCGCATACTCTTCACCCAGATCGATCACCTCGACCGCAAGGGGCTTCACCGTGCCATCGGAGACCAACCAGACCTGCGGCGTTTGCCCTCTCTCATCGAGGGCACCCAGCGGTACGCGATGGCTGGGCGCGGTTTGCTTCTGTGCTAACTGGACACTCACCACCGAACCCAGGGTTAAAGATGAGGGGTAGGGCCCCTCCAGGCTGTATCGGGCACGCCAGCTCCGGCTTGCCGGGTCGGCAGCCCCGGCAATCTCTCTCAGGCTCACAGCAAGCTGTTCGCCATTGGGTAAAGGAACATAACCGCGCCTGGGCGGGCTACTGCCCTCTGGCAAAAAAACCTCGACTTCCAGCGATTGATCTTCGGCCAGAACGGCAAGGGTTTGACCGACACCCACAACCTGGCCGGGTTCAACGATGACCTCAGTGACCACGCCTGCATGGGCGGCTTTCAGTTCCGCATACCCCAGGGCATTCTGAGCCTGCTGATTGCGTGCAGAAGCCGTTTGCACCTGGCTGCGCGCCTCACGCTCTGCCAATTCAAGGCGTTGCAGGGTTTGTTCGCTGACAAACTGACGCCCCACAAGTTGCTGTTGGCGCTGGAGCTCATTGGTGGTAATTGCCAGGGCCGCTTCTGCACGCTTCAGATCCGCGGCGGCTCCCTCCGCCGTTGCTACAAGGTCTCGTGTATCGAGTTTGAACAGTAAGTCGCCTTTTTCCACGCGTTGACCGGCATCAATGTAACGATGTTGAATCCGACCGGCGATCTGAAAGGCCTGAGGAACTTCGTGGCGGCCTCGCAGGGTTCCTGAAAATCTGTGCGTTGTTGGGCCGGCGTCCTTTAGTTCAACTGTTTTTACCCAGGGGATAGGGGCGCGGGCCTCTGGGGGCGGTTCCGAAGACTGCTGACAACCAGACAGAATGAGCAGCGAGATAAACAGTGTCAGCATACAGCGCATGGCAGGTGTCCCGATTGGCAAAATCAAGGTGTGGGTATCAGTTCTCGCGGTGTCTGGACAAAGCAAGTTGCAGGATGGCATCGCGAACGGCTTCCTTCTGTTCCATGGGCAGAAAATGAGTCGTACCCTCAAGAACCCTCACGTCAGCCGAGGGCAACAAGGTCTGCAGACGTTTTTGCGCCGCCGGCGAGAAGGTTGACCCGCGTTCCGCCGCCAGCGCGATAACCGGGCACCGCAACTGACGAATACCGGGCCAGGGGTTGTGTTCGGTATGGGCAAAGGTGGTGCTCTCCCACTCCGGCGCACACGCCAGGCGAACTTGATCGTCCTGCGGCAGAAAAGCGTGTTGGATGTAGGCCTCCAGCCATGCATCGGGCCAGGTCTTGAAGCCACCGCGGCCCCGATAGTTGTCCAGCGCAGCAGCGTGCGAGTCGAATACCCGGCGCCGACGTGCGGCTCCGGCGGCCAGTGACAACCGATGTGACTGGCGTAGCAGCTTGGCCAGCCACAACTTCAGGCCCTGCCCCGGATCCATGATCACCGGTTCCGCCAGAATCAGGCCCAGCACTTTGTCTGGCCGTCGGGCAGCGGCCATGATGCTGGTGGTGGCACCGATAGAATGGCCGGCGAGCCAGACCGGCTCGTCCAGGCTACCCAGCAGAGCGGTCATGTCGCGATAGTAGGTTTCCCAGCCCCGGAATGTCGAAAAGTTCGCCGCACCGGCGCTGGCCCCGTGCCCCCGCATGTCCCAGGCCAGGACATTGACGTCCGTGGCAAGCCCATCAAGGAGGGGGCGGTACAGGCGGCCATGGAAACCCGTTGCATGCGCCCAGTGCACCGTGGGGCGCGCTTTGGATTGCGGCCAGCGCCACAGTGCGATCTCCGCGCCATCCGGCGCCTGGAATTGGTCGCGTTCAGGGTTGTTGTGCTTATTGTTCATGAAGATCTGCTTCTTTGGCCGCCACTGTCGGGAGCAACAACTGAACCTGACCGCTGGCGATCGGTTTGCGCTTATCGCCCTGCCAGCAGGTCACCCGGACCAGGCTGCTCCGCCTGCCTTGTCGAACAATTTCGGCGCTGGCGAACGTCGATCGGGCCTGCGCGGAACGGAGGTAGTTAATGTGGCTGTCGAGAATGCGTGGGCAACGTTTGTCGGTATCCTGGCTTTGCGCAGCGACCCGCGCGGTGAGTTCGATCAGGGCGCCAAGCACGCCGCCATGGAGGGCGGGTAGCATAAAGTTGCCAATGAGCGCTTCACGACACGGCATATGAACCACTAGACCTACATCGTCGCGTTGAACCTCAAGCCCAAGGTGCCGTGCGTAGGGAATGCGCTCCAGCAGAGCCTGCCAGTCGGAACATTCTTTCCCGCTTTCGGTAGGGCCTGAGATGGGTTGTGCCGAATCGCCAGTCGTGCTCATGCGCCCTCCTTTTTTCGTCCACCGGCCTGGAATCGCTGGCCCTGGGTGTTGCGCATGAAGGTGGCGTTTGCCGTCGCTAACAGTGCACTATCGCTCTCGCTGAGGATGTCGCAATGGATGAACGCGACCTCGTCCGTTAAATGACGACAGGTGGCCACCGCCAAGAGGGCACGGTCGCCGATGGCGGGCCGCAGATAATCCATGCGCAGATCCAGCGTGGCAATGGGCATCAACTCCAGGGCCCCCGCGAATACCGCCAAGCCTCCGGCGGAGTCGGCCAGCGAGTAGAGCACGCTGGTGCAGATTTCTTTTGTATCCTCTTCGGCGAACATCCACGGCTGTGGGGTCAGGCGCATGCAGACCTGGTTTCCGTTCACAGAGACAACCTGCATACCCAGATCCCTGCCGTGGGGAACCTGTTCGGTGAACTGCCACGCCGTCGTCACAGCGTCACTGTGCTGAGCTCTGTTCGACTCCGTCATCAGATCTGCCCACCCCGGTTTGCATTTCGCACAGGGGCGGAAGTGGCGGGAAACAGCTGATTGTCATATGTCATTGCCATGTCAGTTTCTTCCGAATAACATTGTTGCTGGATTTTGGTTGGTTAACCAACCAAAAGTCAAGAATCTGTTGAGGCAAATGGCACGCCACCCGTGCAATGGCGTACGATCAGTGTAACAAGTCAGGTGGTGGCCGCTCTGATGAATAACGAACTGGCTTGCTGAGGAGATACTTAAGCGATGGTTAACAGACAGATGGCTCCTCCAAGCAAACTGGGCGACCAGGGCGACGTTTTGTCTAACGCAGCCAGGCTTTTTCGTGAGAAAGGCTTTGAAAGGACGTCGCTCAAGGAGATTGCCGAGGCCTGCAATATGCTGCCCGGAAGTCTGTATTATCGTTACAACAGCAAGGAAGCGCTGCTTGTCGAGCTGATGCGCCGGGGGGTGGACCTGGTTACCGCAGAGGTCGAGTCGGCTTACGCCAGTTCGGATGACCCGGTTGAGCGTTTACGTCTTTGTATCAACGCGCATCTGCGAGCCCTGTTGGTCGATTCGGACGCGGTTTACGTGCTGCTGTTTGAATGGCGGGCGCTGGGCCCGGAGGCTCGCGAGGAAATCATCGAACTGCGTGACCAGTACGAGTCCCTGTGGGCCGGTATCCTCGAAACAATGATTGCGCAGGGCGTGGTCCGCAAGAATATTGATGGCCGCCTGCTTCGCCTGATCGGCCTTGGGGCGCTCAACTGGGTTGCAACCTGGTTCGACCCGAACGGGGCTCATTCACTCGACACCATTGGCGACTTGATCTGGCAGATCGCTATGGACGGTGTGATCAATAAAGGGGGGCAGGCATAGGTTCTGGCTTCACAAACGCAAGCAAGTAGCCTCTGTTTATGATCGCTAATCATGCGGATGCACGGTTTGTGATCTGACATTTTGCCTGAACTGCTCAGGCGACTGGTCAAACCAGCGCTTGAAGGCGCGTCTGAAATTGGCACTGTCGTGATAGTTCATCAACGCGGCAATGGCCTCGATTGACAGCTGGCTGTCACGCAAGTAGGTCGCTGTCTGCTGGGACAGAATCTCGTCGCGAACTTTCCGAAAACCGCTGCGTTCCTGTTTGAGTTTGCGTGCCAGGGTGCGTTTGCTCATGAACAACGAGGCTGCTGCTTCGTCTTCACTGAGCGTTCCGGGCGGTCGGGACAACATCATCATCTTCAGCTGGGTCTGATAGCTCGGTTTATCCGACTGAAGTTGCGCAAGCATCGATTCACACTGTTGCAAGGCCAGACGATAGTTTTCGTGATTGGCGGAGGCATTCGGTTCCTGACACAACGACATCGGCAACGTAAGTTTTAACTGGTCGCAATCAAAGCGAATCTGCCCGGGCAAAAAATCGGCATACATTGCCTGATACGGGGGTTCAGGATGAGCGAAGCATATTTCAGCCTCATGCAAAGGGCGACCAATTATAAACTCGCCAAATTCAAAAAGGGCCTTAACCATCGCATCCGACAGGCACCGCTGTATGTCATCGTCCAGCGACTCCTGGTAGTCCAGAATACATTCCAGGCGCTCGTTGACTTGCCGCAAATGCAGTTGGATGAAGCTCGCGCGCGTGGGCAGAAAAGTATGAATCGCTTGCAGCGCAGTGAGAAAGTCGGGGCTGCTGTAGGCCACGAATCCCATCGCACCATGGGTTGCCGGGGTCAGTCGCTTGCCTAGCCATAACCCTAATTCCGGCTGGCCGGACAAATCCAGTGCGTTGCGCAGAATCCGCACCTGCTGCGCTGCGGTAAGCAGGCTTTCCTCGCTCAGGAATTGCGTCACACCAAGCCCGGTGCCGAGCAGCAGACGTGGCAGTTGTTTGGCTGTTAAATCGAGCTCACGTGCAATGAGCCGTGAGTAATTCGATGGAATACCGGGACCGGATTTTTGCAAATCACCCGTCTTCTGCGTCGTCATCATCGATCTTCCCCGTCCTAAATGATCGTCATTTTGTCTTTAAATGACCTCAGCTTGTCAAGAAATGACCTGACAGGAGTGTCGTCAGACAGACAATATCTATTACTGAACACTACTGGCAGGAGAACAATAATGGGCAAGATTACTTTTATAGAACATGATCAAACTGAACATGTTGCTGAATTCAAAGCTGGTTCCTCGGTAATGCAAATCGCCGTTGACAATCTGATTCCCGGTATTGACGGGGATTGTGGGGGAGAGTGTGCCTGTGGTACCTGCCACGTGATCGTCTCGGACGATTGGTTCAGAAAGACAGGTACGCCTGGTGGTGAGGAAGAGCAAATGCTGTCAATGACCCCGGAGCGGGCAAGCACTTCGCGCCTGGGCTGCCAGGTGGTCATTACTGATGAAATGGACGGCATGACCGTGCATTTACCCGAGTTCCAGATGTGATCATAGGAGGACGCATGCCAACACTGTCCAAAACATTTGACGACATTCAGTCCCGAGTGATTAATGCTACCTCCAGGGTGGTGCCGATGCACAGGCAGATCCAGGGGCTGAAACTGTTAATGGGCGCCAAGAAGAAGGCCTTCGGCCCACGCCGGCCCGTGCCCGAATTTGTTGAATCAGCCATCCCGGACGTTAACACGCTGGCCCTTGAGGACATCGATGTCAGCAATCCGTTTTTATATCGGCAGGATCAGTGGCGCGCCTATTTCAAACGGTTGCGTGATGAGGCTCCGGTCCATTACCAGAAGAACAGCCCCTTCGGCCCCTTCTGGTCGGTGACTCGCTTTGAAGACATCATGTTCGTGGATAAGAGTCACGACCTGTTTTCCGCCGAGCCGCAAATCATTCTGGGTGACCCTCCAGAGGGGCTGTCGGTGGAAATGTTCATAGCCATGGATCCGCCAAAACACGATGTGCAGCGCAGCTCGGTTCAAGGCGTGGTGGCACCGAAGAACCTGAAGGAAATGGAGGAGCTGATCCGATCGCGTACCGGCGATGTGCTTGACAGCCTGCCTCTGGGCCAGCCCTTCAACTGGGTGCCCACTGTATCGAAGGAACTCACCGGTCGCATGCTCGCAACCCTTCTGGATTTTCCTTACGAGGAACGTCACAAGCTGGTTGAGTGGTCGGATCGGATGGCCGGGGCAGCATCGGCAACCGGCGGCGAGTATGCCGATGAAGAGATCATGTTTGACGACGCGGCTGACATGGCCTGGTCCTTCTCCAGGCTCTGGAGGGATAAGGAAGCGCGCCGCGCGGCGGGCGAAGAGCCCGGTTTCGATTTGATCAGCCTGCTACAGAGCAACGACGACACCAAAGATCTGATCAATCGCCCGATGGAGTTTATCGGCAATCTGACGCTGCTTATCGTTGGCGGCAATGATACCACTCGCAACTCAATGAGTGGTGGCCTGGTGGCCATGAACGAATTCCCAAAGGAGCTCGAAAAACTGAAGGCAAAACCGGAACTGATTCCGAACATGGTGTCGGAAATCATCCGCTGGCAAACGCCGCTGGCCTATATGCGCCGAGTCGCCAAGCAAGATGTTGAGCTGGGCGGCCAGACCATCAAAAAGGGCGATCGCGTTGTGATGTGGTACGCCTCGGGCAACCGTGACGAGCGCAAGTTCGAAGACCCCGATCACTTCATTATCGATCGCAAGGACGCACGAAACCATATGTCATTTGGCTACGGTGTTCACCGTTGCATGGGCAACCGCCTGGCCGAATTGCAACTGCGTATCCTATGGGAAGAGATTCTCAAACGCTTTGACAAGATCGAAGTCGTCGGCGAGCCGGAGCGCGTGCAGTCCAACTTCGTGCGGGGCTATTCGGAGCTGATGGTCCAGCTGACACCAAAAAGTTAATGAACAGGCTAACCAGGATGACGACCGAACAATTTGACTATGTCGTGGTTGGCGCGGGCTCGGCCGGATGTGCTGTCGCCAGCCGCCTGTCGGAGAGCGGTCGCCATTCTGTGCTGCTGCTTGAAGCCGGTCCGGAGAGCCGCCGCAACCCTTTCGTGAACATGCCGCTGGGTTTCCTGCAGCTAATGTTCAGCCGCCGCTACAACTGGCAGTTCAATACCGAACCGCAGCGTCACATGCACGACCGGGCGCTTTTTCAGCCGCGGGGCAAGATGCTTGGCGGTTCCAGCGGCATGAACGCGCAGGTCTATATTCGCGGGCATGCCCGGGACTACGACGAGTGGGCACGGCTGGGGTGCAAAGGGTGGTCATACGCCGAGGTGTTGCCCTACTTCCGCCGATCGGAACATTTCGAGCCCAAACTTACGCCGAATGAGGCAGAATTTCATGGTCAGGGTGGTCCGCTGAACGTTGCCGAGCGCCGCTATACCAATCCGCTGAGCACGGCGTTTGTCGAGGCGGCGACCCAGGCAAAGTACCGGCTCAATACAGATTTCAACGGCAGTGAGCAGGAGGGCGTGGGCTTCTACTACGCCTACCAGAAAGACGGCACACGCTGTAGCAACGCGCGGGCCTATCTCGAACCCGCCACGGCGCGTTCCAACCTGACGGTTTGCAGCGGCGCGTATGTCACCCGGGTGCTACTCGAAGACACCCGCGCCACCGGTGTCGAATACCGCGATACAAAGGGGCTGACGCAGGTTCGTGCCGGGCGCGAAGTTGTGCTCTGCGGCGGCGCGTTCAACTCGCCGCAACTGCTGATGCTGTCCGGGATCGGTCCGCGGGAGGAGCTGTCCCGGCATGGCATAGAACTGCGCCATGCGTTGGAGGGCGTCGGGCAGAATCTCCAGGATCATATCGACGTGTTCGTGCGCGTCAGCGCCCGCAGCCGCCAAAGCATCTCGATGCATCCGAGCTACTGGCTCAAGGGGCTGTGGGGCGCTTTGACGTATCTGAGCGGTCGGCGGGGCGTGCTGTCGAGCAACGGCGCCGAGGCCGGCGGGTTCATCCGCTCCCGGCCCGAGGAGCCGGTACCCGACCTGCAGCTGCACTTCGCGCCAATGCTGTACGACGATCACGGGCGAGACCTGAAGACCGCGATGAGCGGTTATGGCTACGCGGTGATGATCTACGGGCTTAGGCCGTCGTCGCGCGGGCGCGTCGGTCTGCACAGTGCCGACCCGTTTGCCGCGCCGCTGATCGACCCCAACTACATGGCCGAGTCCGCCGATGTCGAGCGACTGGTGCGCGGTGTCCACCTGGTGCGCAAGATCCTGGCGCAGGCGGCGTTTGCCCCGCACCACGAGGTTGAGGTCTTGCCCGGGCCGGCGCTGCAGAATGACGACGATCTCGCCGCATGGGTACGGCGCAGCGGTGAATCAGCGTACCACCCGGTTGGCACCTGCAAGATGGGTGTTGATCCGATGGCGGTGGTCGATCCGCGCCTGCGCGTGCATGGCCTGCAATGCCTGCGGGTGGTCGATGCCTCCATCATGCCGACGCTGGTCGGCGGAAACACCAATCAGCCGGCAACCATGATCGGCGAGAAAGGTGCCGCGATGATACTTGAGGATGCCGGGGAGATGGTCGGCTGAGCTCCGCGCGCGCGGGCGTCACAGGGCTCAGTTGGCATCTGGACTTCTGATCAATCTGATTCCAAAGAACAGTAGAAAGAGACAGGCTATGGCAAACCAACAGAAAGAGACGACAGTCATCGTTGGCGGCGGGCACGCAGCAGGTGCGCTCCTGACAACCTTGCTGCAAAAGAAATATCAACATGAGGTGGTCCTGGTGGGCGAAGAGCCACATCCACCCTATCAGCGGCCGCCCCTGTCCAAGAACTACCTGGCAGGCGAGGTGGATCAGGAGTCGCTGTACCTCAAGCCGCGCTCGGTGTACGAGAACGCCGGCCATCAGTTGCGGCTCGGTGTACGTGCCGAACAAATTGATCGGGACAACAAGACCATCAGTTTGTCGGACCAGAGCACATTGAAATACGATCGACTGGTCCTGGCCACGGGGTCACACGTTCGACGCCTGAACGCACCCGGGGCTGACTTGAAGGGCATTCATTACCTACATGACATAGCTGACTCGGATGCCCTGCGTGAACAACTGGTTCCGGGGAAACGCTTGGTCATCGTGGGTGGTGGTTACATTGGCCTTGAAGTGGCAGCCAGCGCTACCAAAAAAAGCGTTGATGTCACGGTACTGGAAGCGGCCGAGCGTCTTATGCAGCGTGTAACAGGCCCGGAAATGTCGGAGTTTTTTTACACCAAACACAGTAACGCTGGCGTGGATCTACGCCTGAACACGGCGGTAACCGGTTTCGAAGCTAGCGATCAGGGGCATGTGGCTGGCGTGACATTGGCGAGCGGCGGCACTGTACCGGCCGACATCGTGCTCGTTTCAGTGGGTGTTGTGCCGGAAACCGCGCTGGCTGAGGCCGCCGGCCTGCCCTGTGATGACGGCATTATTGTTGACGAGTTTACCCGCACAGAAGATCCAGCCATCCTGGCGATCGGCGACTGTACCCGCCACCGGAATCTTTTCTTCGAGAAGATGCAGCGCCTTGAATCTGTCGCCAACGCGGTTGATCAGGCCCGGACAGTGGCGGCAACCCTGATGGGCGAGAAGAAACCCTATAATAGCGCTCCATGGTTCTGGTCGAACCAGTATGACGTGCGTCTGCAGATGGTGGGGTTGTCGCAATATCATGATCAGCGTGTGCTGCGCGGAAGCCCGGAAGACAAGGGATTTGCGGTGTTCTATCTCCGCGATGGCTGTGTCATTGCTGTTGATGCGGTCAACCTGCCCATCGCTTTTATGGTCGGCAAGACCCTCGTTCAACAACGCAGGCAGGTCAATCCTGAAATGTTGAAGGATCCGGATATTGAACTGAAGTCCTTGGTGAGCGGTCAGTCCATAAATTGAAATTGACGACCGAGTAGAGCTGTGCCCTTAGTTTGCCCAAAATTGCGAAAGCAATGCACAACTCATACGGCCTATGGATATCATATCCTACGACCGACAGCTTTCAGTGAGCGCAAAGGATGCGTGAGCCACAACCGGCGGAATTTCCCGTAGCCAGACACATTACTGTTGCTCTGGTAAACCGAGAGCACCATAGCGAATGATATGGACTCCCCCTGCTCCCACGGCATCGATGTGCCACATTGAAGGTGTCTGACATCTTCAATCAAAAGCAGGAGGAGTCATCATGAATGTTACAACCATTGGCATCGATCTGGCGAAAACTGTGTTCAGTATTCATGGCACCGATCAACACGGCAAGGTCGTGGTTCGCAAACGACTGAACCGGCCCAAGCTGTTGCCTTATATCGCTCAGCTCCCACCCTGCCTGATTGGCATGGAAGCCTGCTCGGGTGCCCACCATTGGGCTCGGGAAATGACCAAACTCGGCCACGATGTCCGAATCATTGCACCCCGGTTTGTCGCGCCCTATCGCAAGAGCAGCAAGAACGACGACAACGATGCCGAGGCCATCTGTGAGGCAGTAGGTCGGCCGAATATGCGGTTTGTTCCAATCAAGACCGAAGACCAGCAAGCCGTACTGTGCCTGCATCGTATTCGCCGTGGACTGACCAAAGAACGCACCGCGCAGATCAATCAGATTCGTGGGCTGCTGGCCGAGTTCGGACTGATCATTCCCCAGGGCCGTTACGCCGCACGGCGCCGGGTTCCCGAAATCCTGGAGGATGCCGAAAACGACTTACCCATGCTCGCTCGCCGCTTAATCAACAACATCAACCAACGCATTCGACAGCTCGATGAAGAAATCCTGGCTTACGATCGGGAGGTCGAAGCGATGGCCCGGAGCGATGAGCAGGCCAAGCGCCTTATGGCCATACCGGGTATCGGACCACAGACCGCAACAGCCCTGCTGGCCAGTGCGCCTGACCCCAGACAGTTCAAAAGTGGGCGACACTTTGCCGCATGGTTGGGTCTGGTGCCCCGACAATACTCGACCGGTGGCAAGGTGCGACTTGGCCGAATCACCAAGCGCGGGGACAAATACCTGCGAACGCTGCTGATCCATGGCACCCGGGCAGTGATTGCAAAATTACCGGATAAGAATGATCGACTCAGTGACTGGGCCAAAGACCTGGTGGAACGACGTGGATACAAGCGGGCCGCCGTTGCGATGGCGGCCAAGAACGCCCGGATTATATGGGCACTACTCATGAATCAAACCGAGTTTAAGACACAGCCTGTGGAGGGCTAAAACCGAGCACCAACGACAGGCAGAACAAGCCTGCCAGAAGAGTCTTGCAACGGCAAGCGATGACGGAACGGTCAGACCGAGAGTGGGAGAACCTGTTTATTTCTGCGGCTCAGCGAAGCCGACTAGACATTATGACTCCCCACTAAGGGGGCTGCCCCCACCTCGTGGGTTAGCCTCAGCCAGAGCCATAATTTACGTGTTCACATGCGTAAAATCGGGGGGCAGCACCATGAAAAAACATAGCACAGTGTTCATTGGCCTGGATACGCACAAAGACTCCATCTCCGTGGCCTACGCCACAGATTCTCGAACGGAACCGGTCACTTACCTCGGTGCTATCGGCACCCAGCACTACGCCATCCGAAAGATGGTTCGACAGTTCCAATCCCGACACCCTGGATGCCAGCTTCAGTTTGTCTATGAAGCCGGTCCCTGTGGCTACTGGCTCTATCGTCTGCTTTCAAGCTGGGACTATCCTTGCTTTGTCGTCGCACCATCACTGATTCCGAAGAAACCCGGCCAGCAGGTCAAAACCGATAAACGCGACTGCATGCAGCTCGCTCAGTTGCTGCGTAACGGTGACATCGATCCTATCTACGTGCCAGAACCGGAAGACGAGGCCATTCGCGATCTGTCACGGGCCCGGGAAACCGCCATGTGGGATCTCAAGAATGCCAAGAGCCAACTCAAGGCATTCCTGTTGAGGCACGATATCCGATACGCGGGTACGGCCAACTGGTCGGCGGCACACATCCGATGGCTCTCGGAACTGGTCATGCCAACACCAGCACAGAACACCGTGTTCCGGGAGATGCTCTACACCATCGTCGAACGCCACAAGCGTCTCGAACGGCTCGACAACGAACTCACCTATCAGGTGCGTCGATGGCGATTCTACCCACTGGTCAAAGCAGTCCAGGCACTACGGGGTGTTCAGTTGCTGGTCGCTACCAGCGTTGTCGCTGAACTGGGGGATCTCCAGCGCTTCGACAACCCCAGAAAACTGATGGCCTATGTCGGACTGACACCCAGTGAACGATCCAGCGGTAACCGGCGACGAATTGGGCCGCTCACCTGTGCTGGAAACAAACGAGCAAGGCGCATGCTCATTGAAGCGGCTCATGCCTATCGATACCCGGCCAAAACCTCCCGGATACTGCAGCAACGGCAAGAGGATCTACCAAAGGCCATCGTAGAAAAGGCCTGGGATGCCCAGGTTCGGCTCTGCCGACGCTATCGATCGCTGATGCAGCGAGGTAAACATCGAAACGTCGTGGTGGCCGCTATTGCCAGAGAACTGGTCGGTCACATCTGGGCCATTGCCCGGGAAGTCGTGATCGTCAAACCCGATCCAAGGTTGATGCTATGACAACGATTATGGGACAGGACAGGCGCTTCAGGCCGCGGAGTGTGAAGCAACCCTCGACGCGCGTTAGGAAGCCTGGCTGAAGCCTCAGACCAGACGCTCGTTCCTAGACGGAGGACCGGCTTCACGACGGAAAAGTAAGGTGGTGAGAACCCACGGATATCAGCATGAGAACCGTCGACGATTACTGGCCTCAACGTCTGTCCTGACCCGCCCTATATCAGCGGGAACCTAGCTCTGAAAAACGGGCCTGGACTGGTACGTGCTTCTTGACGTGGGGAGTCATATCAGACATTATGACTCCCCACTAAGGGGGCTGCCCCCACCTCGTGGGTTAGCCTCAGCCAGAGCCATAATTTACGTGTTCACATGCGTAAAATCGGGGGGCAGCACCATGAAAAAACATAGCACAGTGTTCATTGGCCTGGATACGCACAAAGACTCCATCTCCGTGGCCTACGCCACAGATTCTCGAACGGAACCGGTCACTTACCTCGGTGCTATCGGCACCCAGCACTACGCCATCCGAAAGATGGTTCGACAGTTCCAATCCCGACACCCTGGATGCCAGCTTCAGTTTGTCTATGAAGCCGGTCCCTGTGGCTACTGGCTCTATCGTCTGCTTTCAAGCTGGGACTATCCTTGCTTTGTCGTCGCACCATCACTGATTCCGAAGAAACCCGGCCAGCAGGTCAAAACCGATAAACGCGACTGCATGCAGCTCGCTCAGTTGCTGCGTAACGGTGACATCGATCCTATCTACGTGCCAGAACCGGAAGACGAGGCCATTCGCGATCTGTCACGGGCCCGGGAAACCGCCATGTGGGATCTCAAGAATGCCAAGAGCCAACTCAAGGCATTCCTGTTGAGGCACGATATCCGATACGCGGGTACGGCCAACTGGTCGGCGGCACACATCCGATGGCTCTCGGAACTGGTCATGCCAACACCAGCACAGAACACCGTGTTCCGGGAGATGCTCTACACCATCGTCGAACGCCACAAGCGTCTCGAACGGCTCGACAACGAACTCACCTA
Organism: Marinobacter sp. E2; assembly: GCF_055755345.1. Lineage (NCBI taxonomy): Bacteria > Pseudomonadati > Pseudomonadota > Gammaproteobacteria > Pseudomonadales > Marinobacteraceae > Marinobacter > Marinobacter sp. E2. The sequence continues at coordinate 2,171,966 of NZ_CM146911.1, read as the reverse complement.
TCAGGTGCGTCGATGGCGATTCTACCCACTGGTCAAAGCAGTCCAGGCACTACGGGGTGTTCAGTTGCTGGTCGCTACCAGCGTTGTCGCTGAACTGGGGGATCTCCAGCGCTTCGACAACCCCAGAAAACTGATGGCCTATGTCGGACTGACACCCAGTGAACGATCCAGCGGTAACCGGCGACGAATTGGGCCGCTCACCTGTGCTGGAAACAAACGAGCAAGGCGCATGCTCATTGAAGCGGCTCATGCCTATCGATACCCGGCCAAAACCTCCCGGATACTGCAGCAACGGCAAGAGGATCTACCAAAGGCCATCGTAGAAAAGGCCTGGGATGCCCAGGTTCGGCTCTGCCGACGCTATCGATCGCTGATGCAGCGAGGTAAACATCGAAACGTCGTGGTGGCCGCTATTGCCAGAGAACTGGTCGGTCACATCTGGGCCATTGCCCGGGAAGTCGTGATCGTCAAACCCGATCCAAGGTTGATGCTATGACAACGATTATGGGACAGGACAGGCGCTTCAGGCCGCGGAGTGTGAAGCAACCCTCGACGCGCGTTAGGAAGCCTGGCTGAAGCCTCAGACCAGACGCTCGTTCCTAGACGGAGGACCGGCTTCACGACGGAAAAGTAAGGTGGTGAGAACCCACGGATATCAGCATGAGAACCGTCGACGATTACTGGCCTCAACGTCTGTCCTGACCCGCCCTATATCAGCGGGAACCTAGCTCTGAAAAACGGGCCTGGACTGGTACGTGCTTCTTGACGTGGGGAGTCATATCAACGAATAAGGTCCCCGCTCACACGCATCATCATCCTGGCCCGGGCAAAAACGCCCACAAAGAGGCCGAATGTAGAGCCGCAGTCTCAAACCGCTTCGGATTCAAATGGCGTTGCTTGACCGCAGGGGGAGTCCATGTAGGTGAAATAATTCTCTATATGTCCCACTAATAACCTCACCTTGCAATTACCGACGAAAATATGAACTTGATTTTACCCACAAAGAAAAAGCGAAGTCTCTATCGGCCATTATGGGTAGAGGTTCCGATCACTCAATCCTTCATAAGCAACATCGCCCATTCGGTGTCGACCTCTTGTTTTGGTTCATCTGAGCATATGCTTTTTCATGCGGATGGGTGGTGGCAGCCAAGACAGGGCTTTTCAGACTGCAAGCTTCAAGCGGTGTGTAAATCAAACAGAGTAAGATTCCGGCTTATTGATGGTGGACATCAAGAACCGATAGTTACGAGCGGTATTAATGTTAAGACACTTGCTCGATTAAATGAAACTTGCGGGACTACTGAAAAGGTTTTCTATAGTAAGGACGTGCCGGTCCTGATGGCTATATACTACTCGACTAAACGATACGAGACCTTTAAATGATGCATAAGGCTGGGGCTATATACCTAAGGAAGATCTGAATAACCGCTGGTTTTTGCCCCTTTTCCGCAATCTTGGCGGAAAAGGGGCGCATTGGTCTTACGCTGCAGGTTTTTTATCAATCAGCAGGTTGCTGAAAGCGACCAGCAAATGCAGACGGTTGGTATACTTGGCATTTAAAAGCGATATGCAACACCGATGCTCACGATAGTGGGGTCCACTTCCACTTTTGCCTGAACAGGGGCCGGGCCCAGGTTACCGGTGATATCCGCCTCGAAGGGTGCATATCTAACGTCAAAATTTGCCGACCAGTTATTGTGTATCCTCCAGCGAAAACCAGCCTGAACCGCAGGGGCCCATGTATCTTCGACGTCGAAGTCGGTTAGTGCGCGATCCTTCTCATCTAAAAAGAGAATCCGTCCTACACCCGCTCCAAAGTACGGAGAGAAGTTGCTACCCGTCAAAACATGATACTGAAGCGAAAGAATTACCGGACCATAATCTGTTTGACCAAGAAAAAGACCGGAGAGAGACTCTTCGCCCTGGAGGTCCGCACTAGCGGGAATGCCGCCAAAAATGTTAAATGCCAGCTGATTACTCAGAAAATACGACACGTCGAATGATACGGTCGTATCGTTGTTAATAGACAGGTTGGAATTTGGAACGGGGGCACTCCCCGCAGAGGCTGATCGCAAATCTTCATCGGTTAGAACTCTAGTGGCATTCAGCCCAACCACCCAGTCGCCTCTACTGTAAACCGGCTCAGATTGAGCGTTGGCCAGGCTCGCAGCAAGTGAAAGTAAAAGGAACGCCACTAACGAGACTTTACTAATTATTTTAGGTTTCATTTTTTATTATCCTTTTTGGTATTAAAACAAATTGGCTTTAGGTAAAACTGCAATTTTTCGTAACACAAATGCCACTCATTGAAGCTAGCTTGCCGGTTTATTGACTAATACTTCCCCATACTCAGAACGCAGCTTGTTTTTTAATACTTTCCCAGTGGCATTGCGTGGCAATCCTTCCACAAAGATCGCGCGATCCGGGATCTGCCACTTGGCGACTTTCCCTTGATAATGAGCAAGAAGTTCCTCCTCAGTAATATTTGCGTCGGGTATTTTTACTGCCAACAGGATCGGTCGTTCGTCCCATTTATCATGGGAGGCCGCCACTACGGCAGCTTCATTGATGGCAGAATGGCCCATTGCGATTCCCTCCAATTCGACTGTAGATATCCATTCACCACCAGATTTAATAATATCTTTTGAGCGGTCACGTATTGTCATAAATCCATCATCATTGATCGAAGCAACATCACCTGTCTCGAACCAACCGTCTTCCTCAAGAGTCTGATTTGGTTCAACACCGAAGTAATCGGCTACCACCCAATGACCACGGATGCGGAGATTTCCCTGAGCAATGCCATCTTCGGGCAGTTGATGGCCGTCTTCACCCACAATTTTGAGCTGCACCCCGTAGGGAGGCCGTCCCTGGCTTTCACGGATTTTGTTTCTTCCTTCCTCCGAAAGAGTATTGTGTTTCGACAGCAGTGCATTGACGGTTCCGATCGGTGATGTTTCTGTCATTCCCCATGCATGGACAACTTCTACGCCATACTTACCACGAAACTCCGACATCATTGAGGGCGGACAAGCGCTACCCCCTATCACCGTCCGTTTAAGCGACTGTGCCGAGGAGCCAAGCTCGTCCAAAGCCGAGAGAAGTCCCTGCCAAATTGTAGGCACACCCAGCGCAATCGTTACGCTTTCTGAATCGATCAGCTTGACCAAACTTTGTCCATCCAGGCCAGGACCAGGCAACACCAGTTTGGCTCCAACCATCGCCGTAATGTAGGGTACCCCCCACGCATTTACGTGAAACATAGGAACAACCGGCATCACCACGTCCCGTGCCGATAAATTCAGTGCGTCGGGTTGAGCAGCTACCAGCGCGTGCAGAACGGTGGAGCGGTGTGAATAGAGCACCCCTTTGGGATTTCCAGTGGTGCCCGATGTATAGCAGAGGCTTGAAGCCTGGTTTTCGGCGATTTCAGGCCAATTCGCGTTAGGCGTTCCTCGCTGGAGAAACTCTTCATAAAACAACAATCCTGGAAATTGCGCTGCAATTTCTTCGTCCGGTTCGGACATCAATACAAATTTCTCAACCGTCTCCAGTCGGTCTCGGATATTTGAAACAATGGGAAGGAACGTTTTGTCAAAGAATATGACTTTGTCTTGAGCATTGTTGATAACGTAAACGAGTTGTTCTGGAAACAGTCGCGGGTTAATGGTGTGACACACCATCCCGCCACCAGAGATGCCAAGGTAACATTCCAGGTGCCCCACGTTATTCCAACAAATGGTCGCGCACCGATCCCCCTGGACATAGCCTGCCGTTCGAAGCGCTGACGCAAGTTGTCGCGACCGCTCCGAAACAGTTGCCCAGTCAGATCGACTGGGATTTCCATCCGTTCCTATCGACACAATCTCAGCGTCTCCATGGTAGCGAGCAGCATGGTCGATCAAGGAATTCACGGTGAGCTCCATGTTCATCATTTGGCCAAGCACGTTTATCTCCTGTCGTTTTTGTAGTTGGTTGACGCGAGTATCTGGCGTCATTAAGGTCCAATGTAGAAGGCATAATCCGGGTTTGAACCTAAACATTTCCCAAGAGGATGTCGGCTGCATTTTCGGCAATCATCATGGTGGGTGCGTTGGTGTTACCGGCAACCAAACTGGGCATTATCGAGGCATCGACAACTCTTAGCCCTTCAATCCCTCTGACTTTTAATTCCGGATCAACGACTGAATCCGGATCCGCGCCCATACGACAAGTGCCAACGGGGTGGTAAATAGTCTCTGCATTTTCCCGGATAAAGTCCGCAATCTGACCGTCCGAAGACACCGAGTTTCCGGGCTTAATTTCTCGTTTACTATGTAAAGCCATTGTTGGTGCCCCGAGTATCCGTCGTCCAAATTTAACGGCCGAGATCATTGTTTTGATGTCTTCGGGGTTACTGAGATAATTGGGTTGAATCAACGGGTCGGCCAATGGGTCAGGGCTTTTGAGACCTATAAAACCGCGGCTTCTGGGCATTAGATCGCAAATATGCAAGGTGTACCCATACCCGGCCATCACTTTTCGTCCATGATCCTTCAGGTAAGTTGGCAAAAAGTGGAATTGCACATTTGGCCGTTCGCACGAGCGCTCGGATTTAACAAAGCCTCCGGACTCGGCAACATTACTGGTAAGAAATCCACGTCGCGCAAAGATATATGAGAATAATGCGCTCACGCCCCGAAACAGGAAACTGGGAGCAACGCCAATGGGCAAACGTGAGTTCGCCGCGTGCATGATCGTAATATCCAAATGATCAACCAGATTCTGGCCGACCTCAGGGAGATGATGCACAAGGGGGATCCCGTGTTTTCCAAGCTCTTCGCTATCACCGATTCCCGAAAGCATAAGTAGTTGTGGTGAATTAACCGCACCACCAGACAATATGACTTCACCGCCGTTATTGAGTCTAAGCTGGCGATATTCGCCCCCCTGGTTCAGTGTCACGCCGACTGCCCGCTTACCGTCCATTACCACCCGGGTTACCCGCGCGTCCGTTAGCACATCAAGATTAGGCCGGTTCTCCGCGACACGCAGAAATGCCTGCGCTGAACTCCAACGGCGACCATTTTTTTGTGTCACCTGGTAGAGTCCCAATCCCTCTTGCGTCTCTCCATTAAAGTCCGTGTTTATCGGGAGCTCTACATGAGGTGCCGCTCGAACAAAATCTCGACTCAACGGATTGACTGATTTGAGTTCACTTACGGTGAGCTCACCGCCCTCCCCATGGTAAGAATCTGCGCCAAAACGTTTATTATCTTCCAGTCGACGAAACAATTTTAAAGCGCGATCCCATCCCCAGAGGTCTGTCCCGGCAACTTGACCCCAGTGGTCATAATCGGCTTTGTGACCTCTGATATAGACCATGGCGTTGATAGAAGAGGACCCGCCAAGTGTTTTCCCACGAGGCCAAAACAGGCGGCGCTCCTTTAGATGTTCTTGAGGTTCGGTTTCAAGAGCCCAATTCAGCTTTTTACTATTGGAAAGGAGTGCTATACCTATAGGCATATGTATGAGTGGATTTTTATCCTTTGGGCCCGCTTCTAGCAACGCTACTCGCTTTGAAGAGTCCGCCGTAAGCCGATTGGCCAATACACAGCCCGCCGATCCCGCACCGACAATAATGTAATCGTACATAATAACTCTCTTATTATTTGATTATGCTCAGCCCAGAATACGAACAGCAGCCTCTATAAGACGCCGGACCCAGGCTGTATAGGGTGGAAAAAGAAGATGCATAAGAGAATGTTTATCCTCCATCAACGCCTTTTCATGCGAAAAAGCGCGGAAACCGTATTCACCGTGTGCCGCCCCTATCCCGGAATTATTAACTCCACCAAACGGCAGACCCGGATGTAGAAAATGCACAACTGTAAGGTTGACTCCTACAGCGCCGGAGCTCGTTCGCTCGATAATATCCGTGGCAAAAGACTCGTTTTTGTCGAATATGTAAAGCGCAAGCGGTTTAGGGTTATCGTTGATTTTCTTGATAACCAGATCAATATCGTCGAATTCAATAACGGGTAAGATCGGGCCGAATAACTCCTCACGTGAAATATCCATGTCGCTGGATACATTTGAAATCAACGTCGGAGCAATAAAATTCTCTTCAGCATCTGTAACACCGCCCTCAAAGACTCTTGCACCTTTGTTTTTGGCATCATCTATCAGGTTTGAAACTCGCTGGAAATGACGTCGATTTACAATCCGGCAATAGTCGGCGGTCGATTTCTGGGCTTCTGGTGTTTTTCCATAGACTCGCCCAATTTCCGTTTTAAGTGCTTCATTGAATTGATCTGCGATATTAACGTGCACAAAAACATGATCTGGGGCGATACAGGTCTGTCCATTATTGGCAAACTTACCCCAGACAATGTTTCTTGCAGCCCTCTTTATGTTGGCATCTGGGCCAACAATGGTCGGGGACTTACCCCCCAATTCCAGCGTCACTGAGGAAAGGTTCGTGGCGGCAGCCTCCATGACCACCTTGCCTACCGCAGGACTGCCCGTGAAGAATATGTGGTCGAAGGGTAAGGCCAACAGTTTCTGCGCTACCGCGGCATCACCCTCAATCACGGAAACCAGATCGGGAGGGAAGGTTTCGGCGACAATGTTGGCAATCACCTTTGAGGTATGTGGTGTCATTTCCGAGGGTTTAATGATGGCTCCGTTCCCTGCAGCCAACGCTGAGACGAGAGGCCCGAGCGCAAGATTGAGCGGATAATTCCACGGTGCAATAATCAGGCACACTCCCTTTGGTTCTGGCCGAACATAAGATTTCGTGCCCAGAACACCAACGGATGCAGCCACTCGCTTCGGACGCATCCATTTACGCAAGTGTTTTTTAGTGTGTCGAATTTCCTGAAGCACCGGCAGGAGTTCAGTTAATTTGACTTCTGGAGCGGGTTTTCGAAAGTCCGCCGCGCAAGCCGCAATGATGTTTGATTCGTGGCGTTTAATTGAATCCCGCAGCTGGTCGAGCTGCGCTATTCGAGCCTCCAAGGTAAAGCTTCCGCGACGCGCAAGTTGTGCCCGCTGTAGGGCCGCGAACGTTGAATCAATCGTATCGCTGGTTGACACATTGGTCACCCCAACCTCCGCCAGACTAGCAATCTGCATTATAAAATCACCTCTTGCCGAACGAGACTGTTGTTATTTTCAATCGGATTACTAGTCTTCATAGAGGACATAGTCCTCTTTTGTGGCACCACAGTCCGGACAGCACCAATCGTCTGGAATATCTTCAAAACGAGTGCCGGCAGGGAAGCCTTCGGCTTCATCTCCGAGAGCTTCATCGTAGATATGGCCGCAAGTGATGCAGACCCACTTCCGATAGGTATCTTTTTGAGTCGAGTCTTTCGGCGATTTTGAAGAGTTAGGCTTGGGTTTCGCTTTGGGCTTTGTTTTATTTTTAGCTGAAGGAGTAGATGCGCCCGTTGCTTTCTGCGATGCTCCCTCGGTCTTAGCTTGGCTGGCAGGGCGGACCGCTGTATTGGTTGCGGACACCGAAAGTTCCGGGTTCGCTTCTTGAAGCGCAACGAAGTCAACCTTATCCCTGACGGCACAGTCTGGACAGGACCAGTCTTCAGGAATTTTTTCCCATGTCGTTCCTGCAGGAAAGCCTTCGTGCGGATCACCAACCACTTCGTCGTATACATAACCACAATCAGGGCATTGATATTTAGCCATCTAGAGCACCTTTCAAACGATATTATTGTCTTTGTTTTGGTAGCGCCCGACGCGCACCCTCTTTCAGGTGCACGTCAGAGGCTCTTTTTCTGCAACGTAAATAAAGTAAACGAGGTATATAAGTTCCGATTAGCCGATCATTTAGCCGCGGCGGTATCGACTGATTCAGAATCAGTCCCACCAAATTTACGCTCATAGAATTCACGCTTGCCGGGTTGAATCTGAATCTTATCGAGATCTCCTTTAGCCCAATCCAGCACCCGGTGGTCCATTATCGAACGAAACCATGAGGGAAACATTGCGGCCAGGAACATCCCGGGATATCCCGATGGTAAGGAAGGCAGGTCTTTGAAGTCGCGAAGCGATTGATAGGACCTTGTAGGATGGGCGTGATGGTCGGAATGTCGTTGCAAATGAAACAGAATCAGGTTCGACATAATATGGTTTGAGTTCCATGAGTGGTGCGGTTGTTGACGCTCATAACGTCCATCCGACATCTTCTCGCGCAGCAATCCGTAATGCTCAATGTAGTTGGCGCTGGTCAGCTGCCACCAGCCAAAGGCCATTTGAATGGGCAAAAAGATCAGCATTAACGGGCCAAAAAACGCCAGCAATCCCGCATAAAGCACAGCGGTCAAAATCATAGGCTGAAGAACTTCGTTCTCCAGGCTCCAGACACTTTTTCCACAACGACTGAGGCGCTGTTCCTCTAAATCCCATGCCCGCTTGAAAGCACCGGGAATTTCACGCAGTGAGAATGAGTAAATGGACTCACCCATGCGGGATGTCGCCGGGTCCATCGGCGTAGCCACATCACGGTGATGCCCCTTATTGTGCTCAATGAAGAAATGACCATATCCGACCACGGCGAGGACAAGCTTCGCCATCCAACGGTCAAACGTTTCTTTTTTATGGCCAAGTTCGTGGCCTGTGTTCAGAGCCAGGCCATTCACGATTCCCAGGGAAAGGGCCAATGCCAGAAACTCGAAAACACTCATTGGTTGCGTGGATACCCACCAGGCACTGACAATCAAGGCGGCATAGTGAATAGGAACCGTCAAGTAGGTCAGTACCCGATAGTAACGATCCTGTTCAAGCCGAGGCACAGCCGACTCAGGGGGGTTTGAAAAATCCTCTCCAAACATGGCATCAATCAAGGGAACTGCGCCATACCAAAGGATCAACACCAATCCGTACCAAATGCTCCATCCAGTCTGGGATACCAAATAAAGGCCAATAAGAGGCGTCGCTGGCCACAGCACAGAAAGGACCCACAGGTGGCGTTTTCTGTCCACATAACCTTCGGCATCAGGGTCTCTCTGAAGAGACTCTGTTGTTAAGACATTTTCTGACATTGACATTAGGATCACCTTATTGTTTTTCAGCTTGATCATTTTTCTACATTGTGCGAACACCGAGTCCCTCAGGTGAACGGACAAGTTGTAGGCATGAACAGGTTTGGCCAGAACCGGAGATCAAACAACTACTCTAAGGGGTAGTTTTCGCACTAGACATCTATCAATATGCTTTCACCCCATAGCGCCCTCGCGTTTCGGGGAGACGAAGCAGGAGATCGGATTGTCATGACCCGCCATAGCTTGGAAGACTGGTGTCGGAGGATGTCTGAAAGGATGTGGGCTCGTCAGTATTTCATTACTCAAGGGTGTTTAGACCGCTATTGCCTGAGGCCTTCTGCTACGCCTGAATCAAAGGTAGTTCTGTATCGGGCCCCGCCAGGCTATGGAAAATCTGTACAAGTGGCCTTGGCAGCAAACACTCGCGAACTGGAACGTGAGAGCGCCGTTTATATCAATACCCGGTCGTGCCCTGACTCATGTGACGTTAATGGCAGTTTGTTTGCAGCGTTAGTTTTATATCAACTCGAAGGAGTTGAATCCTGGCGCATGATAAAAAGTGACATCGACACCATCGAAGTTCTTCGAAACGCACTGTGTAATGCAAAAAAGACGATAAGAATTTGCCTTGATGGGGTTGGCGAGGCTAAACATACCGCGGATTTGATTGAGGATTTAATCTGTGAAACACCGAGCAATGTGAAATTTTTCATTGCACCGAGTCGCGTCGGGGCGTTGCCACGTTTGTCTATGATGGCGGGTGTTGTAACGTATGGTGCTGATGAACTTGTATTTACAGAAGAGGAGGTTAGTGAATTATCTGGTATGGGTGGCCCCGAAGCCAGCAACATCATAAAAGCGACCGGTGGATGGCCAGCACTTGTCAGGCTTATGTGCCGAACCCCAAACCCAAATCTCCCCGCAGCGACTTGGCCGGAAACTCGCTCGTATTTCAGGGACAACCTCTTAACTGCGTTACCCAATAGTACGAGGACCTTTCTTTGCAATGCAGCGATGCTCGAAGTAATCAGCGCTGAATGCTATGGCTATGTCTATAAGACAGAAGAGGCCGACCGGGAAATTACGTTTCTTAACGAACATTATGCTCTTTTAGCTCCCACCGGGACTTCTGCTGATCGTATGGATATGCACCCTGTGCTGCGAGAGTATTTGCGTAGTTTATTTAACACCACCCAACGAGAACGTCGCTCGTATGTACTGAAACGGGTCGCGTTCTGGCATTGGCGTAGGGGAGAGTACCTCCATTCAATCAATGCAGCTCTGGAAGCCAGTGACCATCGATGGGCTCGCGTCGTAAGTGACAGCATTATCCTGGACGTGGCACTCAGACAGGGTGAAATCGAAGTACTTCGCACCTGGTTTGGAAAAGTACCGGCTCGCACGATAAAAAAAATTGCCGCCTTGAGCATAGGTTACGCGTGGATTTTGTATTTCAGCCAACAAGCTCGTCAAGCAGACGAAATACTGGCTAGTTCGCTTCATCCGAGCTCCAGGGGGGCGAGCAATCTTGATGAGGAAGGATGGCGGGAATTGGTTAATGCGATAGGCAAAGCTACACAGGATGAATTACTGGAGAGTCAGGTTCTCTGTCAAAAATGGATAGACGCCTTTGGCGACCGTAACATGGTTGGCAAAGGCGCAGCACTTACTTGCCAGGCATTCATTGCCTCCAGTGGACGCCATTTTGAAGAGTTGGAGCGATTGTCCCATCGAGCGGCTGTGGCCATCCAGTCATCCAATCAACATTACGCTTTTATCTGGCTTAAAACTGCAGAAATTCAGGCTGAACTGTTCAAGGGTGACATCGCCCGAGCAATGAGTGTGTTGATCCAGGCGAATAAAACAGCAGAAAAGATTCAGGTGCCAAAAACTTTTTTAAATAAAATGTTTGGCACCCTTGAGTTACAAATCCTGCACGAACAGAACCATCACCTGGTTACCCAGGAATCTGCACAGGCTTCGTTCGATTTCGCTTTGAACTATGGCGTTACAGATATTCTGTGGGGGTGTACACAGGCCTACAGCCGTTTTCTGTACCACCAAGGGTTCCGAGATAGAGCCATGGCCTTGTTGGAACAATCCCGCTTAGCCTCCTGCGAGCGAGAGCTCTCTCGTCTAAATATCCTGACTAAAGTTCAGTTAGCTGAGTTTACTCTCCTGAACAACGAGGAATTGGGTCCACCCATACTCCCCGATGAATGTGAGCTGACGTTCCTGCCAAATCAAAACCAGGCCATTCAAGCACGTATGGCCCTGGTAACCTCAATGTATAGACTACGGCTTGGGAAACAGTTTGGTGTCGCCGAAAAATATGCCAAACAAGCACTACAAAGCGCCAGCGCAATTTCAGACGCTAGAACCAGGATCGCCGCCCACTATTGTCAGGCCCTGGCAGCGTTTGCCCTCGGCTCATCAAAATCGGCGAAGCGCATGATTCTTGATGCAAACCTACTTTCGGAACATTTGAACTGTCACTTCACACGGCTCTGGATCAAAGAAGCGCTACTTTCTCTTAGCCCCCTTGCTCAGGATCTTTTTAACGATCTGCCAGACGACTCTGAAGCTAAAGCTACGAAGGATCCCGATGTCAGAATAGAAGACTCCAGCGTGCCACCTGTGCCCGGCAATGCCCACTCAACTATCACGATAAAGCAGATTTCTCTGTTGAAATGCGTAAGCAACGGAATGACCAACAGAGAGATCGCTGAACGGCTTCTCGTGACGGAGGATACCGTCAAATGGCATATGAAGAAGATTTTCAGCGAACTTAAAGTAACCAACCGGGTTCAGGCAGTCACTGAAGCTCGACTGCGCGGACTTTTATAGTGCTACAAAAACAAAAGAGGAATCGAGCGAATATGCAAAAAATAGTTATCATTGGCGCTGGAATAGCCAGCCTGACTGCCGCAGAGGCTCTCCGCCAGAATGGATTCGACGGAACGATTACCATTTTGGGCGAGGAAAACACGCTGCCTTACCAGCGTCCCCCGTTGTCCAAAGCCTATTTGACCTCAGATGAGTTGCCCTCGCCAACTCCGATCCGTTCTCCTAATTTCTTTCGGGACAACAAAGTTGAATTTGAACAAGGCGGTAAAGTAATAGCGCTTGAACGATCGGCAAAGCAAGTAGTGATTCAAGGCGGCAGGAAAATTAAATACGACACGCTGATTTTGGCAACAGGAGCGAGGCCACGTCCTATTGATTTACCTGGTGAGAGCGCAAAAAATGTTTTCTATCTCAGGAATCTTGACCACTCCGCCGCATTACGTAATGCCCTGTTAGCCCCGGAATGCGAGAAGGTGGCCATTCTCGGCGCGGGTGTTATCGGGCTTGAAGTCGCCTCCGCTGCCAATCTACAGGGAAAACAAGTCTCTGTGTTTGAGGCCAACAGCCGAGCGATGTGTCGAGTAGCGTCACCATTAACAAGTAATTTTGTCAGAAACCGCATGGCCTCCGCCGGCGTAATGTTCTACTTCAATGCTAGCGTCAACCAGATTCTCACTGAGGGAGACCGAGTTTCCGGTATCCGTTTGTCCGACGGCACTACGAAACCCGCAGACGTCGTTGTTATCGGTATAGGAGCCATCCCCAATGCTGAACTTGCGCAAGACGCAAACCTGGATTGCGACGGTGGTATTATAGTAGACAGCGGCATGCGTAGCTCTGACCCTGACATATTTGCGATCGGAGATTGCGCTAAAGCCGTCAACGTTTCCACCAATACACCCATCCGAATAGAAACTATTCACAATGCCATGCTTCAAGCACAAATTGCGGCGGCTCATATTTGTGGTAAACCGTCTCCGCCTGCCTCTCCTCCTCGTTTTTGGTCAGATCTCAACGGCATGAAAGTCCAGTGTATTGGAATCGCCACTGGATACGACCGAATTCAGCGGCGTCCCACAGAGAGTGACAATGCCTGTGAATTCTGGCTCTTTTCCGGAGACCGGATGATCGCAGCTGAAACGGTCAATCTTCCCACCCGGCAAGCCAAGCTATCTAAAGCTCTCTCCGGGTAAGTGTAAGCGAGATGGGATGCAACTCATTCTCATCTCTGAGATTTCTATGTGTCGAGCCTCGTGACTGAGCATATCCAGCTGCAGGGGGATTCTGGCCCTCCCACAAGCTCTGCTGTAGAGCAGGAGATACAGAATCGCCCAGCCCAGCTGTGATGGCCACAGTGACCAGTCATTCACCCGGGGCTTACCTAACGACCAGGAAAGTGGAGCAATTGCCAAAGCGATTATTCAGATGGGACATAGCCTAGGACTCGATGTACTGGCCGAGGGAATTGAGACCAAAGAGCAAGAAAACCATCTCCGAATCCTTGGCTGTGATGCGGGACAAGGCTATCTATATGCTAAGCCGCTCTCAGTCAAAAGGTGCGAGGAGTACCTACAAGTTACTGACTGGGTTTAATTGGCCCGATGGTGGTCATCGAATCAATTTGGGATCACCGAACGCTTAGTGTGCGCCGGCGTTATCGCACCATCTGAACGTTCGCTTTGCGACCAGGGGCACCTAAACAATGGCGAACATTCATCATCCCCCTTTGTAAACGCGTCTGCCCTGGCATCAGTAACCTCCCTAGGGTATGAGTTCCAGTTCCTTGCGAATTTCCTCGGCAGTCGGCCGCAACTGAGCAAGCCCTTTCCTCGACCGTCGCTGCCCCAGATAATAAAGGATTGGCGACGCGATAAAGACCGAGGAGCTGGTGCCAATTACAATTCCGAACAGCATGGGCAAGGCAAAACTCGCAACGGCGGCTCCACCCGCAATGCCCATGGGTAGCAGCGCCAGAAAGGTCGTTACCGAGGTAAACACAGTGCGGGTAAGCGTCGATGAAATACTATCGTTCAGCAGTTCCAGCATGGGGCGGTCCGGCGTCTTGCGGATGTTTTCCCGGATGCGGTCAAACACTACCACCTTATCGTTGACCGAATATCCCATAAGCGCGAGCAGTGCCGCAACTGCCGTCAGGTTGAACTCCACGCCGGCGAGGGCGAAGAAACCGATGGTTTTGGTGAGATCCAGCGCAATGGTCAGTGTGGCGGCCCAGGCGAAATGGGACTCGAATCGGAACCATAGGTACGCCAACATACCAACACCGGCCAACAGAATAGCCAGAATGGTGGCATCACTAAAGCCACCGCTGACTTTAGGCCCTACCATATCCACTTTCGGGAATTCCGCCGTTGGCTCGACAGAGGTAACAGCGGTTTTGAGCAATGCCACTTGCTCCGCGGTCGCCCCCGGTACTCCTTGCTCTGCTGGCAGGCGAATAAGGAAGCGCCCATCCGCGCCTGCTTCCTGAATGGCGGCGTCCTCTAGGTCTTTCGCCTGAAGCGTGGTTCTCAACTTATCAACAGTGACTCCCTGGGCCTGTACCTCCACTACCGTACCGCCGGTAAAATCGACGCCGTATTTCAGTCCCGGCTGCACAAACAGAGCGATTGCCGCAATGGAGAACACCGCCGATACCATGAGACCGATCACGCGACCGCGCATGAAGTTCACGCCCCGCTCACTCAGGCGGTCAAGCAGGGCTATGCCAGAAATCACTAACGGTTCCCGTGCACGGCCCCGGATGCGCCACTCCATGATCAGGCGGGTGACCGCTATTGCCGTAAACAACGACGTTACCAGGCCTATGCCGATTGTGACGGCAAAGCCCCGGACCGGCCCGCTGCCAAACAGGAACAACAGGCTGACCGCGATCAGTGTCGTGAAGTTGGAATCCAGAATCGTTCTGTAGGCCTTGCCGAACCCCTCTCGGAGGGCCATCCAGGCAGGCTTGCCCTGGCGGGATTCTTCACGGATACGCTCGTTAATCAGAATATTGGCATCCACCGCCATGCCAATGGTGAGGATAATTCCAGCAATACCTGGCAGAGTCAGGGTAGCCCCCAGCAAGCTCAATATCCCGAACACCAGCCCAATATTCACCGTCAACCCGACACAGGCAATTAGTCCCCAACGTCCATAAAGCCCGATCATGAAGGCAATCACCATGGCTGCGCCCAGCAAACCGGTGGTCAGCCCCATGGCGATGGCGTCACTGCCCAAGTCAGGGCCCACGGTACGTTCCTCGACCACATACAGGGGCACGGGCAAGGCACCAGCTCGCAGTAGCAGAGCCAGGTTACTGGCTTCTGTTGTGGTAAATCCACCGCTGATCTCTCCACTAGCGCCAATGGCGCTGCGGATTACCGGCGCTGTAATCACTTCACCATCCAGTACAATGGCTAGGGGCCGGCCAATGTTGTTCCGGGTCATATCCCCAAACAGCCGGGCACCCTTGTCATCCAGTTTGAAATTGACCACCGGCTCGTTGGTATCCGGATTGAAAGCCATGCGTGCGTCACGGATGTGCTCGCCTGCTATGGCAACCCGTTCTTCCAGTTTGTAGTCTCTGTCTTCGTAGGCACCCGGCAGAATAATGGTTGCGATATCTTCCTCCGCCGTTGCCCGGGCTGCCCAGTGAAACGTCATTTTCGCGGTGGTACCGAGCAATTCACGAATCTCGCTCGGGTCGGCGACGCCCGGCATTTGTACCAGAATGCCGTCACTACCCTGGCGAGTGATGCTGGGCTCCACCAGTCCGGTTTCATCCAGTCGCCGTCTGACTACCTCCAGGCTTCGCTCCACCGCATCTCGGGAAATACCTGCACGCCAGGACTCGGTCAGCGTCAGCACCAGCCGTCCGCCGTTGATATCAACGTCGAACCGACGCGTGCCATCCGGAGTATCCGTTGCCAGTTTTCGAGCAAGGCTGGCTGCTTCAGACACCCGTTCGGGCTGGCGCACCGGTAGCTCGATGCCTCTATCAGTCATCTGGATGCGCCCGTATCGAATGTCCGCTTCACGCAGGGAGTTGGTCAACTCGCCGGCCATCGCTTCGTGCTCGCTGGCAAACAGTTCCTGGATATCCGCTTCCAGAAGCAGGTGTGAGCCACCTTGAAGGTCAAGCCCCAGGGAGACCGTATTCTGCTGGTACCAATCCGGGAGCTTCCCGGACATTGTAGGGGAAAGAAGGTTCGGCAACGCACTCAACAACCCGAGCACAATCACCAGGCCGTAAACGACGGCCCGTGTATGCAACGATTTCATGGGTAATCCTCGAAGAAAACTTCACTAACCGGTATGACTGCCCAGATGCACAGCCATGATAAAGCGGAGGACTACGCCAGAGGGGGTGCGCGAAGAAGCGGGATTAAAAAACGAGGAGATGCAGGGGGATGTCCCGCTCCTGCGGTGATGATGCAGTTACTGCGGCAAAGACCGACGCCTAGCACCATCGGACTGGCAGGCCACCAGTCGGAAAGGTCCGGATCACCACCCACTGCGGCATCGTTCTCAGAATTGCCACCTAGTACCCTGATGGACTCGTTATGACTCGCAACAACCAGATGATCCACGGTTCCGATAAAACCATGGTTGGCCTTAGTAGCTGAGGCTTGCTGGTGGGTAATTGAGGAGATAAAGACAAGCAGCAATGCCAGTAGTGAAAGCACTACAAGAGGCACTTGGAACCGTCCGCGAGGGAGAGGGTGATTGTCGTTGGTCATGCTGCTATCTCAAAATGTCGAATGAATCTTGAAACGCGGACTAACCGAAGTCAACGAGTTTATGTGGCCGGTTGAAGAAGTTGCCTGGCAGGGTTGGAGGATGGAGTAGCGTCAGCGTCAAGCCACCATACCTTGTCGGAAATAGTCGGCTTCCAGTTGTGGGGCAATAGCTCGACGATGGCAGTGTTCTTCTGCGTCGGCAGTCGAGTCAGCACACCCTTCAGGTAGGCATAGGGATCATGCCCGTTCAGCTTTGCTGGCTGGATCAGTGTCATAACAGCAGCAGCACGCTGACTACTAGAAAGAAAGCCAAAAAGTGAATCTGCTCCAATATGATTGAATGTCCGCTTTGCGACCGCCGGTCTTCTCTATCTCCTTAAATGTAGGCCGAGGGCTCGCACCTTTTAATAACTCAATATTCCCATTGCTCAGTCGGGGCCGACTTTCCCTTGCCGACGACCCGGTTAAAGTGGATTGAACGATTTTTCAGCAAGATCGTACTCTAAGAGGTAGATGGTCACCGGGGCTGGCTTATCCTGCTGTGGATAAAACTGATTTACACGCTCAGCTCCAATGAAAGTCCACCGTGACGCGATTCAACTTGTTTTAGGCATGCCGTCGATCCGTAGTCACCTGTTCGGCCATCAGTCGGGCCAGAGGAGAAAAAGATAACCGAAATACAGCGCCAGCAGCACAGCACCCTCTACCCGGTGCAGCATGCGCCCTGTATACAGAAGCGGGATCAGCAAAACCGTAAAGAGAATCATCACTCCGTAATCCAGAGTCGAAATCCCGGGTGCTTCTATAGGCGAAACAATCGACGCCACCCCCAGTATTCCAAGGACGTTGAATATATTGGAGCCAACGATATTGCCTATTGCGATGTCAGGCTGCTTTCGGAAAGCTGCAACCAGCGAGGTTGCCAATTCCGGCATGCTGGTCCCCGCCGCGACAATCGTCAGACCGATCACCGCTTCACTGATTCCGAAACTGACCGCCAATGCCACAGAATTCTCAACCAGTAGGCGGGAGCCAGCCACAAGAATCGCCAGCCCAACCAGGATCAGAGCAATATCGACACACCAATGACGTGATGTATTGACTGCCAGAATGTTTTCCTCATCCGCACTGGCGGGGGGAGGTTCTCTGCGGGCCAAAATGACGCTCATCCATGTGTAGGCGACAATTCCTGAAAACAGAAGCACGCCCTCAAGGCGGCTGAGAGTTTGGTTCAGTAGTAGCAAAACCAACAGGAGGGCGACTCCCAGGGCGACAGGAGCGTCTATCTTGATAACCTGGCGGTGAACCGGAATAGGGCACACCAATGCTGTTATTCCAAGAATCACAGCAATATTGAAAATATTTGAGCCCACCACATTGCCCACCGAGATATCTCCCTGGTTGGAAAGCGCAGCTTCCACGCTTACCACCAGTTCCGGTGAGCTGGTTCCAAATGCAACGATGGTCAAGCCCACCATCAGGCGATTGAGACCCGCCCGCAGTGCCAGTGATGAACTGCCCCTGACAAGGCCCTCTGCCCCAACGAAAAGGAGGACAAGTGCGAACGCGATATACACAAGGTTGGCTAGCAATTTGATCGACCACTTATATTACTGGGGGCTTAATCACGGCTCGTTCTGTGTCCAATCGTCGGTTACCTTACACAAAAGCTGTTGCCGTGTCTGTTCAGCCCGCTCGTATACCGGGCGCCGGAATAACGACGAAAACAGCACTGTAGTTGGCAACGGCAAAACTGATACTTTCAGGTTAGATCATGGGTTCTACCCCATTACTGCGGACATGCCAAAAAAGAGGCTGAATTTCTCCAAAGGTGAGTGCTGGTCTATCCGCCTGAATGTTCGCTTTGCGACCAGGTTGGCCAGCAGAGAACAATCTTCTGAACCATACTTAAAGGCCCTTACCCTCCAAAGAGGGCCATGTCATGACATTTCCTACCAGCAAAGCTCCCTGGAACAAAGGGAAGCTCGTCGGCCAGAAGCTACCGCTCAAACTCGAACAAATATGGGCTATCCGTATCCGGTTAGAGATAGCGAAGAATATCCGCGAGCTGGCGATGTTCAACATGGCAATTGACTGCAAACTCCGATCCTGCGATCTGGTAAAGCTTTTGGTTCGAGATATTTCCAGAAACGGTGAGGTTCTGGACCGGGCGCAAGTCATCCAGCAGAAGACCAGTCAGCCTGTTCAGTTTGAGATAACCAAAAAGACGCGCGAATCGGTCGAAGCATGGATCGAGTTGCGCGGACTTTCGGGTATGGATTATTTGTGGCCGAGCCGGATGCGAAAGTTCGACCATATCACTACTCACCAATACGCCCGTCTTGTCAAAAAGTGGATTACCAGCATTGGACTTGACCCTTCAGTCTACGCAACCCATTCAATGAGACGCAGCAAAGCGACATTGATCTACAAGAAGACCAAGAATCTTCGAGCCGTCCAGTTGCTGTTGGGACACACGAATATGTCGAGCACCGTGCGGTACCTTGGTGTTGAGGTCGAGGATGCTCTGGAGATAGCTGAGAGTATTGAGATCTAGGTGCGTAACTTGTGTCCTTGGTCCCTTTGGATGCCGCAGACGCTGCCAGCCCCGGTCGATGCTCACCCTCGGGTTTCGATCAGGCTCCTCCCGTCGCTAAACAAAAGCGAACATTCGCCCCACCTCACTTTTTTAGCCGCTTTTCGACCCAATTTGAATGTTGGTGAACCACTTCAGCTGTTCGGCAACCGATCAAATGGACATAACCTGCACCCAATGATTGAAAAGCTGGCCGGATTTTTTTCCAACTAAGGATGGACCTAATTCGGGGTAGGGCCATTGCTGTACGAGCCGTGTGGCTGAGCTTGGCTGATCCGGGATAGAACGAACAACCAGCGACAGAAAATCGCTGGTTGTTCTTAACCGAATTACCAAAAGTAACCAATTCACTACCCTCCCAAACAGTTTTATGTAGCTGACTCGGTCACACTTTGCTGAACCGTAACATGACATGAATAGACTTCAGCAAAGGGACTTCCTGATGAGTAGATTTAAGGGTTTCGGCAGTAAGATTTCATCCCAAGCCCAAAGTTGGGCGGAAGCAACCGGGGAATGGGTCGAACGTGCTGCTGATAGCATTGGGGAATTGACAGATTCCAGGCTTCATGAAACCGGTGAACATTACTGCTCATGGTGCTTTGAGCCTCACACATGCACCCCCGTAGACAGCTCAAATTTCTCAAGAAACGTTTACACCTGTGATGGGTGTGGCAATCAGATCGTGAAATGCAGAGCTTGTGATAATTACGCAAAATTGCAAGCCAAGGCCGAAGTAGTCGAAGACATCGCGATGCAGGATGGGGAAGTTTCCAGCCCTGAAAAAGTGTCAACGTGGGGCTGGGATAATCATTTCTGTTCCGTACACTCCGGCACGATTGCAAACTTTGAACATCTTAACGATAGCCTCGACGGAATCAGTGACTACGGTCGAATCTTCGAGCGCAGTGGCCGTAATTTCAGAAAGATTGGTACCGCTACTGCCTGCACCGTGGGAACAGCCGCTGTAATTGGGCCGATGGCGTTTTTGGCCGCACCTGCAATGGGAGCCGCTATAGGTTCCACTTTTTATGGTTTGAGCGGCGCAGCCGCAACCAGCAAGGGTCTGGCACTGTTAGGTGGTGGAGCCATTGCCAGCGGAGGCTTCGGAATGGCAGGGGGCGTGAGCGTTATAACTGCTACTGGAGTAGCGCTTGGCGCGCGAGACGGCGGCATCATCAGCAATGGATATTTTGGTGACGTTGAAGGTTTTCATATAGAGCAGCTCACTGAGGGAGAAGGTCCGACTATTGTCTGCATTAACGGTTTCCTGAATGAAGGCAACGAACATGCAAGCGCTGAGTGGCTCAAGTGTGTCATCCGGGAGTATCGCGACAATCCAATCGTACACGTATCTTGGGAATCTAAGCGTCTGCGGCAAATCGCAGAATTTGCGGGATCATCTAGCGCTAAACAAACCGCGTGGCACACAGCCTGGGTGGTAGGAAAACGAGGAATCAAAACGGCTGCCAAGAAAGCTGCTCCGTTTGGCTGGAGTATGACTGCATTAGGACTCGCGTCTAATCCGTGGACCATTGCGTGCGTAAAGGCTGCTGAAACCGGTGCCCTGCTTGCTGACCTGATCGCGCGCACAGATCGTGAGTATATTCTTTTAGGACACTCCTTGGGGGCTCGCGTAGCCTACTTTTGCATGGAAGCACTTGCTACCAAATCAGATAGGTTTATCCGAGAAGCCCATCTTTTTGGCGGAGCAATTGACTGCGGAGATCGTTCAGAGGAGAACAAATCGAGCAAAGTAGACTGGGATAACGCAACAGCCGCAGTTACTGATGGCATTTGGAATTACCACTCTGACAACGATGGTGTCCTGAAATATTTATACCCGAAGGGCGACCATTTCCAAGGCTACCCTATTGGTCGCAACCCTATTAACCATCCAAGGGTTAAAAATATCGATGTAACAGATACTGTGGCAGGCCATTCACATTACATTCCAAATTTTGGAACCATTCTGAAAGGGGGAAGCGGCTCCAGAAGTTGACGCATGCCCGCGCCACTAGCACTTTGGTGAATTAAATATATACGCTAACTTACTGGAACTTTGAATCTGTGGTTGATTTTTCTGGGGAAGTAGAAAGGTATTTTGAACGGGCGGAAGGCGAGCAATTTCCTCGGTTGCAAGCATGGGAGATCATTTATGACTATGTCAACGATCCTCGATTCCGAACTTGGGCAGACTTGGCGTCTGAGCAAAACGTGGAGAAAACCGCCCTGCATCTCGGATTTTTCCTATCTAATTGGGGAATGTTCAGGGGTTCCTCTGGCTTGATGAGATCCAATCTTCGTTTCTTCCGGAAATTGGTTGAAGTTCTTTTTACTCAGATCCCGCCTGATCTTTGGAACCTGCACCTGGAGGAATTCACTGAAGATGCCCACGAGCAGGTGAAACTTCTCGATCGCTCCTTGGAAAAGCTGCGCGGGCACTTGGAAAAAATCACAACGCCCACCGACACCTTGGTAACCAAGATTCTAATGGGGGTCTGGGGGGAGTGTCCTGCCAGAGATCTTTACTTTGAGGCTGGCTTTCGGAGTGTATATCCAAACATGCGCGTCCCTCGGTTCTCTGGCGAGTACATGGTTGGTTTGAACCAATTACGTTTAGAAGAGAGCTGGAGTCTACCTGTAAAGAGAACTTCTGGTGGTAACAATTATCCCTCAGCAAAACTTATCGATATGACATTCTTTGAGATAGGTTTTAGAGCCAAAAGCGGAAATAAATCATAAGGAGAGGTGTTTTGTTTGGTGTAATTGGGGAAATTTTCAAACGCAACCTCATTGGTGTAATCCAAATTGCCGCTATACCTCTAATCGGCGTTTTCCTGTTCGGGCAATATATCTATGACTCCTCGTATGAACTCCTTTTTAGCAACGAGGACCATTCCCTTGAGGCAGCTCAAGATTTTCCAATGAGTGTTCCCCGGGAGTTAATCATCGGGAGCGACCGAAAATACCTCATCAGATATTCCTTAAGTCCGGTCAATGCGATCAACACATTCTCACAATACGTCGGTTTTATTGAGATCTTTGATCTTCACTCTGGGCGATCTGTATTAAGCAAAGCAATCAGAAAAGAAAGCCTGATAGAACATGCGAACGGGCGAGATAGTTTTCAGGATGAGGTCATGGACCAACTAATGTCCCTATCGAACAATGAGGACAACCGGTTCGCGAACGCGATTATCCCGAATAAGGGAGAATCAACAATCGTTATTTCTGGTAAAAATTGGATCAGGAAAGGCGGTGCTTACTACACAGAGCTGAACCTCGAAAACGATACAGCGCTCGACTGGTCTGGACTGGCTGACTCGTATGTTCATGCAAAAAATCGTGGGACGGAACTCCCCAATTTTATCCAATTTAGGGTGAACAGTTCAGACGATTCAGCTGAAGTCCATTATTCCTCAAAGGAAGGAAAGGGAAAGTTCACAATGACCTGGGTGTCGAGCTATTTTCCTTCAGGCGCTTATCCTGAAACCTTCGAGACGTTCCAGGATTATCTAATTATTAACTCACGGAAGGAAGGTTCAATTAACTGGATCTACGTATTTGATCGGAAGAGCGGCGATCTTGTACGCGAACTGTGCTGCACCGAAGGTTGGACTAGCAGGGTCATCTCAAGTGAGGCTGGACCAAATTATATCGCGTCAGGAGGGGATGGAGACCACAGCATAAAGCTCTGGAACCTCTCTACCCTTCAGAAATAAGCGGAGTCACTCCGCCCAAGAAAAGGTCCGCTTTGCGACCGTAGCTTCAGTTCTGTACCTTCGCCGATATCCATTGGCACGCCGCATTCAGTTTTGGTGTGACGTGCTACGCTGAGGAGTGACCCTGACCCATAGTCCGGCAACCTGCGGCAATCTCCAGTGGATTCTGTTAGTGAAAATCAGTAGTTCGCTTCACCTTTCCTAGAATGAGCGTCGACGGGCCTTTTCGGCCAGAAAAGGGAGTCCAAGTGGCTGATTTGTTCAAGAAGATTATCCACCGGATACGCTTTGACGTCTCGTGTGTGTACCGTGCTGAGGATTTTGGCGACCTTGCCGATCAGGATGATATCGAGCGCGCCTTGGTTCAGCTCGTCGAGTTGAATGTTCTCTGGCCAATTGGCGAAGGCTTCTTGGCCAGAGTCAGAACCAACAGACTTACGAATCAGCTGATGCTAGATGCGCCCGGCGGATTCGAGCAGGTCGCCCACGAGGCACTTGATAGGCTCGGTATTGAGTGGTTTCCAGGTACAGCTTCCGCAGCCTATCAGCAAGGTTCCAATCAGATACCGGCAAACACGTCCGTCAGAGTCGTTGGCGAGTTCCAGCCAAAGATTACATTCAAGAACTATAGAATCATCTACGAATAGGCCAGAGCTGGGACCGGCAGCTGATTCATGGCTGATAGCTTGGCAAGTGGACTCGAAGTGGACTCCAAGTGGACTAATCGAATTAGAGCCCCGGTAGGGCTGTGACCAAGAGCTTTCGAAAGTCCACTTGGAGTCCACTTGGAGTCTACTTGAGCCGATGACTGCCGTTCATTCCCCACAGCCAATGCTCGGCTAAACGCAAATATATTGCGTTTACTCCGCTGGACATCAACAAAGAGATCTTCAACAATGGATCGGTATTGAGGCTCTGCCTCTGACGCGCCTAGCTGGGGCTCGATGAAATAAAACAGCACAGCGATCCGATCTATTAATCGGATCCAGAAGTCCCTTTCCTAATGAGCTCCTGAAGCTCACCCCTAAAAACGCCGGCTTGGCGACATTAACAGCAAACATATCTCGATTTTTCCGTTCTGGTTTTATGACCTTAGAAAATTGAGATGCATTAAGTTTGGTAAGAGCTCACCGCCTGGAATCAGGCACAGAGAGCTGTTTCCAACTCAGCAAGCAACGAAACCCCGAACGAAACCTGTCGGGCCGGGTGGATCACTCCCATGATCAGGGGTGCGTCATCACCGTCATCGCTCAATTTTCGTTCTTGCTCCAACCCCACCACTGAATGTGGTACCCACTCCTCACGAATCATGTTGACGACATGAAGCCCGCCCCGGCCAGAAATGGTTTCGCTGGTCCATGAGGAAAATTCAATCGCGCTTGCAGCAGCGCAAACGGAGGCTCGGAGCCATGATCTGGAAATGGTTAAAACTGACTCAGCTTTACGGGGACAGGGCCTTCGAGTGTGGAAAACCGAGCGGTCCTGCCCCCATACGCTGAGGGTTTGCCACACAACCATGCTGCACTTTTTGAAGGAGACAACTTACTGTAAGGAATTATCGAATGAAGAAAAGCAGGCAACTGAAACGGAATCGCAAGCAACGAAACTTTGGGTTAGGCCACCAACCGGCATATGCCGCCAAAGTAGCTTTAGCACAGGCTTATGGCGGAGACAGCCATTATTATACGCGGTATACCCACCATGCCAGGTTCAAGCTCGTGCTCGTGTGGCTGTCGAAACTCGACCCGCCGATTCGAGACCTTCGGGACATTACCAGTGCTCATGCTGTGGCGTACGCGGAACATTTGGCAGCGGCTGTTGCAACGGGAGGCATGGAAGTCGCGTATGCGCAGAATCTGATCTCGACGGTTAACACAGTGATGCGAGCCATCCGCCTGGACAAAGAGATTTGGCTGTCACCATCAGATGCAGTGGGAAAACGTTCATACATCCGAACCGTTCTGCCGATGGCATCCTGGGACAAAGTGATCGAAGCGGTACGATTAGCAGAAAAGGCAGGAAACTATCGCGGGGCTGCCCTTATTCTTCTTTGGCGCGCATTTGGCATGCGACTAAGGGAGGCTGCGCTGGCTGATCTGCATCGAATGAGGTCAGAAGCGGAAATGTATCGTGCGGTTTGGATCTGGGAGGGAACCAAAGGCGGTTTTGTGTCGGAGGACCGGTGGATTCCGGTTGAGAGCGTACAGTGGCAGGCCCTCGATTATGCGATTCATACGATTTCCGACACTGGCACGTGCCTGATCGACACCAACAGCTCATTGAAGGAGTTTCTCGCGCGGCACGCCCCGCCTATCCGCAAAGTGCTCAAGCAAGTTGGAATCAAAAGCCCTAAAGAGTTACGAGCAGAGAATTTCATTGAGCTGTATGAACGAGAAAGCGGCCAGGCAGCTCCACTGAAACAGTCTGGGCCATTCGATAGAGGAGCAGACCTCAGAGGTCGGGAAGTTGTGGGTAAATCGGGCGGTCACAAACGTCCCACAGTCTCATCAGCATATATTGGAAAGCGACATCGTTCGGATCGTCCGGGAGAGGAGGCTGAGCAATGAATCTCTCCAGCGTGTATCGGCGAATTAAGACTGGCAACGGCTCTGAAAGGGGCCGCCGTCGTCATATCAGTCGCATCGAAAAAATGATGACTGCCGTCGAGACTCGATTTCCAGAAGTAAAGAGCCAGCAACAGATTCAACAGAAGCACATTCGTTGGTTATTGGAGCACTGGTGCAGCCCGTCCACGATGCGGGATTATCGCAGTTCCCTGCGACTATTGCTGGAGGCACAGGGTCGAGATCATAATTGGTTAAGACAGGTAGGAATGGCTCCGGCTTCTGCAGGAGGTCGTCCCAGGGATGTCTCGATAGTCCGATCTCGCTCCGCCAAGACATGGTAGGTAGAGGGTGGGCTGCTGTAAGGTAAAATTCTTGACGAGTACTGGCACAGGAAATTTGGAAAGAGCACTTGGTTCATAGCATCCAAAGCAGGGCATTAACAGCAACCACTCTGTAAGGTGGAAAACGATTGGTGGAGTCACTCGCTATGCCTATAAATGACAGTGAGATCCCAGGCAGTGTTGGAGCCGGGCGTTATCCCCAAATCTGAATGATCTCTTTGCGAGCAATGCGACTCATGGATCCTGGCAAAACTAAACCGAGCAATGGGGGACAGGTCAGAGTCACCGACGGGTTAATGGGCCTTTATATTGAGGCGTTTAAATAAAAAATCAAAAGGCTGAGACCTCCATACCAGCTCTTTAGTTCTGTTTAGTAGTGAAGTTTACTAATTTAGTAGGAGCGATTACTAAAGTGTACTAATCCGCTGTGAGGTCCGGAATCATTGAACCACTGCAAGTGCGGTTATGTGGCGAGGTTTGTACGTATCGTGCGGCAGTACAATCTGGAGCCTTCCTCGGAGGAAACCCGATGGTTAAAAGCGTTTCTGGAGGATTGCCGTAACTGACATCTAGACAGGCGAGCCCCTAGCACCTTGGCTCTTTATAAGGAAACGAGTAGGTTGAATCAAACACGCTTTGCTGCGTAAACGATGCGAGAAGGTTTGGGCGCATTTCAGCGAGCGCCGGTGATTTTAACCATCCCTCAATAAAGAACACGGAAGCCTCATTTGGACGAGTAGCAGCGCTAGCCAGCTGCGTAAATCCCAGATTTGATCAGTATTTCGTATTGATTAATGAGTCGATGTCCAGATCTGCTGAAACTTCGATCCATGTCTCTTCGTGTCCAGATTGATACTCCGCTGTTGTCTTTTCATCGGCATGCGCCATGAGCGGTCGAACATACGTTTTATTGTCATACCCATTTTTCTTGTAGAGCCATGATCCAAGTGACCGAATCTCGTGAAATGTCGGTCTCTCTTCTGCAGGGATTTCTGAGAAAAATTCATGGGAATCAACCAAATTGCTGAAAGCCTTTGTGAGATAGTCTGGCATAACTTGAGTCCAGTGAGTGCGATCCTTGGCTTTTACTTTGCGCTCTGGGCAACGGTGAACAACATACGGACTCGCGATACCTGAATTTCTGGATCTTTTAAGAATTTCATGGAGCCTGCTGGCGGAGATCTTCAGGTGTGAGTGTTCGTGCTCCTCAATCTTTTTTCGAACAACCTTTAACACCCCATTTTCAAAATCATCAAACTTCATTTTCAGAACCTCATCGCGTCCTTGAAGGGTCAGAAGCGACAGCTCCATGGCTATCTTGATCCACCTCGGCGCGATCTCATGGACCGCATTGAACCCTTGAAGCGTTAACCTTTTTCGGACCTTTTCCTTTGCCGGTTTAGAATAAGTGACCTCTGCTGGGTTCATTCGATCGGATGGGAACAAACCTTTAGTGGTTGCAAACGTAAAAAGCTCTTTCAATACTTTCCTATGATTTATGTATGAGTTATTTTTAAAATTATCGTCAAGGTAAGAGGCTATAAATTGAACATCCAGAGACTCGATTTCTAAGCTTCCTAAATCCCTTTTGAGCCGGTCCAACCATTTTCCCCAGTTATAGTTTACAGCGGGTTTGTAATCTTTCTCTGGCAGTCTTTCCTTTCGAAAACGTTCAATTAAATGGGCTATGGTTTTATTGGTCGTCGCCAAAACCTTCCTGGTGAGATCAGTTTCTCCCATTAGTTGAGCATTGAGAGTGCGAGCTGCAGAAAACGCCTCTGTCTTTGACGAGCCCATAGAAAAAAATATCTTTTTCACCGGATGTCGATATTTGTAGTAGATCTTTCCATTTTTCTTTTCCCTGTAGAGGTTTTGTGGAAGATCCGAGTTTTTTCGAAGTCTGCGAGTAGCCATTTTAGATTCCTGAGGTTTAGCTATTCAGAACACGATCGACCAATGGGTTACCGGTGGTTTTCTCGTTTATTTCGATATCCACAAACCATAGGTTCCCAATTTTTTTAGCGCCTGGTATTTCACCTTCCGAGCACCATTTTTGGAAAGTCCGTAGGGAGGGTCTGGGCTCGATAAAGTTTCTTTCCCGCCACTCAATTAAGAGCATAAGTTTTGCCATATCTTAAAATTTCCTATCTGATATAAGAGACACTGACAGGATAAAGAAAACTATGGTTTTTTAGGCCTCTCTAATTACTGTAAAAATGCAATAACTCTCGTCTGGGACATGTAAAAATTGCCCTAACTCATACTGTTTTAGATAACGTACACTAAAATGTCTGGGCAGCAAGAAAATAGAAGTGCCTTTGTGTTTGACCAAGCAATTGGGGAGTAGATGCTTAAGAACAACGTTTAGCGATAAAAGATTGCACACATATTTCGGTGTTTATTCGAGTCCAAGTGCAGGCTCTAGGGAGCCCTGATAACGTAATCTTCTCAGGGCTCCAGATCTTTCGGAGAGGAGGATTAAAAATTGATTTCTTTAGAGGGATCCTGGGGCGCCGGGTTGGTCGGATAGCCTTTTGGTGTATATTTCGCCGGAAACTTTTTGGGCTTCTCCCACTCACCATTTTTGATTAATTTGACCGCGATACTTAGTCGCTTTTTGTCCGGCGCAAATTCTGGAGCGCTGAGCTGACCGTCGTAGATACTCCATGCTACCTGGTTGCAAAGAGCTTCTTTGTCGTAGTAATCGACATTTATTTCTTTGTTCGCGAAAAGCCCTGCAATAATCTGCTTAATATCCTCAGGTTTCAGAGCGGATCCATCACCGTCGTTTGCATCGTTTGATTCGGCAATCTGAAGTAGCTCAGCAAATGATTTGATTTCTCGAAGCGTTGCAGGGTCGCGATATGGCTTGCGCATTGGGCTGGATTTGAAATGCTCTACCAACTCACGCGGCACTGCGGGCAGGGTAATGGACGGCAGGTTCTCTGCATTGTCGGATTTGCTCCTTCGTTTTTGTAATTTGCGCCTGATGAGACCGGCCTCTACCAATTTTTCATTTGCACGCTTTACTGACGAGACATGAACGCCCAGCTGATCTGCCAGGTCCTGGTTAGAAATGACAACTTTGAAGTCTTTGTAACGCCATTTCCGCCAATAGTAGAGGTAGACCAGGATATCAATTCCTGAAAGCTTCTTTTCCATGTGTCCCAAATATGCAAGCAGCTCTTCCGGAATGTTGATGAACGGCAAGTATTCAGACGCCAGGCTGATCACCTTTTGATCGTTTAGCATGTTTTGACTCCATCGAGATTAAGTGTTGATGGAGTTATCGTATGGTGTCTGGAGTGGCGATTGGTGCGGCTAATTTCGCGTTTAGCGTGATTAGGCGACTTGACATAGATATGGAAATTGGGCGTTCGTTTTTGGAGGTATGCATTCACCCAACGCACGAACAGGTGTGACCTGTTGGTTACGGGCGATTTCCGCAAGGTGGACAATTTTAGTTCAGCAGGAAAACACGTTTCATTTAGGCATGCTCATTCTGTTTGTCCCGGCCAGGTAAAACTGTTTTGTTCCCCGCAGCAGGGAATTGCCGCCCAAAGCAGTCGAGGTTTGTGTCCGGATGGATGGACGTTCCGAAGCTTCTGAACGAAAACCAACAACAACACTCCTCGCGACTGAATCAAATGCTTGGAATTTTGGTGAGCCGAGGGGTATTACCAAAATTTTCGACCCGGCCCTATTCTTATTTCCTGGCCGGGTAATATCTTCAACACTGATGAACAGGAGTATTTATTAGTGGCTCATTCTCGGTACCACCCTCTGAAACATTTGCGCCTAGGGTCGGATCACTAAATTTATGCTTGAGTGCGTGCCGGGGTGTCTTCCCGATTAGGGGGCAAAGAGGCGTGTTTTAGCGCCAGAGGTTGCTACTCGCAAACAGCCTGATTGGTCTTTTGTAGACCCGATTTGCGATGAAATGAACCACTGTATAAGAGAAGGATTTTGCGAAAATTTTGCGAAAATTTTGAGAAGGGCTGTGCAGAATCCACGTAACTTATTGAAAAGTGGTAGGACCACCCAGATTCGAACTGGGGACCTCTACCATGTCAAGGTAGCGCTCTAACCAACTGAGCTATGGTCCTGTGTCCTGCAACGGGGACGCAATATACTGATTCCCTCGGGGCTGGTCAACCTCTTTTAAGCGGTTTTCCGGTTCCTCAACTGCGCTTTGAGCGCCTTGCTCAGCACCGCCCAGCGGTTGACGATCAGTGCCGCAAAAATGAGTCCGCAGCCGCCCAACTGAATGGTTGTCATGGACTCGCCGAACCAGGCAGCAGCGAACAGCGCCACCCACACCGGTTCCAGCACCAGGATCACTACACCGTGGCTGTTGGCCGAGAGGCTCTGAGCCAGGGTTTGTAGCAGAAAGCGACCGGCGGTACCGATCACGGCGCTGGCGGCCACCCACCACACCAGTATCGGAGTAAGGTTGCCCAGTGTGGGCTGCCAGGGTTCCAGCAACAGGGATTCCACGAGTGTCAGCACGCCCACGGTCAGCAGGGCAATCGCGGTCAGGGGCAGGGCTGGTACCCGGTGTTTTTCCACGGTTTTGCCCAGGCGGTTCACGACGGTTCGCTGGTTTGCGGCCCGGGTATTGAGGTTGAAGTAAAGGGCAAAAATGCTGGCCGCAAGCACAAAGAAAATCTGACCGGCTTCAGGCCGGAAGCCGTTCTCCAGCGATAGCAGGGCCAGGCCCGCAACCGCAATGGGGATTGCCAGCCAGGTGCTTGGTGGCTGTACTTCCCGGAAAACAAGGCGGGCAATGATGGGCACGATGACCACCCCGAGGCTGGTGAGGAAGGCGCCTTCGCCAAGGCTGGTGCCATGAACCAGCCCCATGACCCAGCAGGTCATGGCGGTGCCGAATACCAGGCCAACGCCAACACTGCGGCGGAGCTGGTCCAGACTGAGCTTCATCAGCGAGCGCCGGGCAAAGAAGGCCAGTACCGCACCGGCAATCAGGAAGCGGGCGGCCATGAACATGAGCGGGGGCATCAGCAGCACTGCTTCCTTGGAAAACATCCAGCTGATGGCTGCAAACAGGGTAACCACCAGCAGCAGAAGATCGGATTTGTGGGAGTCAGACATGGTATTGCGCCCGCCGGCATTGGCTCAGTCAATCGGGAAAGCGCACCAATGTATAGTTTGCGAACTAAAAAGAAAAGATGGGTAGAACTACCGAGGAGTGGGTGGGCTCGTCCCTGAGCCACAATTGCGCAGAGCTTCAGTTGTTGAGGGTGGTGTAAACCAGGCTGGACATGTCGGTCTGGTCGGAGCCCGGTACTTCAATGTACTGGTCACCGGAACCCCACCACTGCCACCAGGCCCGCTGGTTGTAGGTGCGGCTGGCGAAGTCGACCCGCAAGCCTCCCAGGGTGGTGTTGTTGACCACGGGCACCGAAATATTGCCGGTTTCCGAGCCAAGCACCCCGCTGTGGCTGGCGCCCTCGTTCATCAGGATCGGGTAGTGGTTGTAGTAAAGGGCATCCGGGCCATTCTGGCTGGTGACCTTACCCGCGAGGCTGATGCTGTTGGCGCACGAATCGATGCCCGCAGCCGATGTGGCGCCGCAGGCCGAGTGGGTGGGCACCACGCCGTCATCGGTGCCTTCGATGAATGGCTTGGTGATGCCGCCGTAAGAGGAACCTCCGGCCACGAACCGCAGTCTGGGGATGTTGTTGGGACTAACGGCAAGGTTGCGGGCGGCGTTGGTTTGCAGGTCGTTCACCACGCCGAGTTTGCCCGGTTCCGGCTCAATGCCGGTAAACGCTTCCACCGCGGCGCGCAAGGGCCAGTTGTACCAGCTGTCGTTGTAGGCCAGGCTCATGGCGAGGTTGGCCAGCTCGGTTCCGCCACCGGCGCCGGAATAGTCCAGGGCCGCCAGGATCTTCAGCGGCGGCAGGCCTTCGGCCTGAAGCCAGCGCGCCTGGTTTTCCAGCAGGTAGCGCGTTACCAGGTCGCCCGTGGAGTGGGTCACCACCAGGCACCAGTTGTTGCACAGGCCCTGCTGGCTGATCTGGCGCAACTGCTGGTAGGCCTGCTGGGCGATACCGCCCTCGACCCGACCGTTACTGCCCCAGTCGATACGCGCTTCGGAGCGCGATAGCCAGAAGGTTCGCCAATAGTCTTCACCGGCACTCTTCACTTCCTGAAGGTTGGCGGGTGGATTGGCCAGGTCTTCCTGCTGGAAGCCGTGTACCAGAATGACATTATGCCCGGCCAGCTGGGCCTGGGCGGTACCGGCAAACAGACTGCCGGTGATGGCGACCGCCAGGGCGGTCTTACAGGCACTTCCGATTGTTGTTGATTTCATGCTTGCTCCGTCTTCGCTGATTATTGTTGTTTCAAGACGTTTCACCGCCTTCATGGCGGTACTTCCCGGCGTCAGCCGGCTCAGGGCCGGAGCCCTGTTATCAGAACTTGTCGGCCAGTTGCCTGAGCAGCGCTGCCCGTTGTTCCGATTCGGGATTCGCCGCCGGTGTGTCGGTGAGCCGATCCAGATCCGGCGGCGTGAAGGTGTAGCCCTCGTCGGGCCCGTAAGCGTAATGGGTGCGGTCGCCGGGTTTTGCCGGCAACTGGCGAATCTGAAGGTGCCTGAGCTGGAGCTGTCCATTGAAATTACGGTTGGCCAGCACCGTGCCGTGGGCCCGGAGCTCGATAACATCGCTGGTGCTGTCCAGGCGTTTCTCGGCCTGGAGTTGCGCAACCGGTTGTTGTCCCGCCCAGAGCTGGGCAGAAAGAGCGTAATAGCCGGGTTCCTCTGGTGCGAAATTGACCGGTATCACCAGGTTGTTATTGCTCAGGTAAGAATCGCCCAGACCCTCGAAATCACCCAGATCAGGCTCAATGGTAAGTGCAGAGGCGTGGCGCACCGGCCGGCCGTCCACGCTGGCCTCCACAATAAGACGGTATTCGCCGGGCTCGGCATCGGCGGTCAGGATCCCCTCGTAATAGCCGGGGGAGCCGGCTTCCTCCAGGCGCGTACTGACAACCGCATCCCGGCTTTGTGGTGTTTCCAGGGTTGCTTCCATGGTATTTCCGACCACCTGGGAGCCCTCAATGGCGGCGGCCACCAGGATGGTGTCTCCACGGGTGTAGCGAAACTTTTCAAGGGTGACCGTGAATCGTCCATCACCCGGCAGTGGCAGGGTTACGGGTTCATAGTGGTTAGCCCGGTAGCCACGGGCCTGGGCCGGGCTGAGGGGAATCGACCAGTCCGGATAACGGCTGGCCTGTTCGTACTGATCGGCGACGCTCGCGAGCATGAAGCCCAGGGCATTGTCGGAGGGCGGCTTGGGTGAGGTCGCTTCGGGCGACTTCCGGCTTTCTGCCGTCGTGGTGGAATCAGGCGTGGGCGCCGGTGAGCTGCCAGCCAGGCTGCGCAGCCATTGGAATTCAGAGCGGTTCTCGGCAGACAGAAAATAACCGGTGCCAATAACCGTCGTCAGTATGAGGACTGGAATCAGTAGTGCCTTACCGGGCATGCGGCAGGTCCCTGTCTTGTTCTTGTTTCCTTAACCATAACGGGAATACTGCCGCACCCCAAAAATCCGGGCCGCTTTTGTAACAGAATGTTTCCAGGGTGTGCGCTGGGTCACATCGCAGACATCAAGAGACTCTGTTGATCTGAACGCCTGTTCAGAAAAGACCGCCGGATTCGCGAATGGCCTCGAACCCGAATCTCAGCGTCACCTCATCGCCCACCATGGCCTGGTCAATCCCGTAGGTCATACCCCATTCGCTGCGCTTGAGTGTCGTGGAGGCGCTGATGCCCAGGGTGTACTCCTCATGCCCGAAGGGATAGACGGCGCTCTTGTTGAGGGTCACGTCCAGCACCACGGGTCGGGTCTGGCCGAGCATTTCGAGGTCGCCGGTCACCTTGCCGGTATTTTCTCCGGTAGTTTCAAATCCGGTCACCGTGTAGGTGATTTCCGGGTACTCCTCACTGTTGAGGAAGTCTTCATTGCGCACGTGTTCGTCCCGCTTCTTGTGATTGGTGAACACACTGTCGCTCTGGAACACCAGTTGACCAGACTTCAGCTCCCGTGCTTCCTCGTCGTAAACGAACTGGCCTTCCACCTCACGAAACATGCCCATCACCGGCGCGTAACCGATGTGCATGATTTCGAACACAATGGAGAAGTGTTCGTCGTCCACGATAAATTTTCGGGGTTCGGCCATCGCCCCGGTGCTGATCGCCAGCGCGGCGGGCAGGGCAACGAGGGTTCTGGTCAGCGTTCCGGTGTTAACTGCAGTCATGGCAATGTCTCCTTTGGTAGAGCCAGCGAATGTCCACGAAAAAGGACCACGCCAGCAACGC
This sequence comes from Marinobacter sp. E2, assembly GCF_055755345.1. Taxonomy (NCBI): domain Bacteria; kingdom Pseudomonadati; phylum Pseudomonadota; class Gammaproteobacteria; order Pseudomonadales; family Marinobacteraceae; genus Marinobacter; species Marinobacter sp. E2. Next base: position 2,137,766 of record NZ_CM146911.1, on the reverse strand, counting down.
CAGCGCGGTGGCCAGTGTGGTGCTGGCAAACAGGGGGGTGGCCGGTGGCAGGATCGCCACAAGCAGGGTGACGATCTGCCACACGCAGATCGTTTTGCGTCGGAAGCTCTCGGGCAGGGGCTGGTTCATCCAGGGCAGCACCGGGCTGGCGGCGACGAAACCATAGCGCATCAGGCCGAGAGCCAGGACCCAGACGCCGGCTTTTCCGAGCGCCAGAACCGCAACGCACAGCCCGAGAATGAACAGCGAATCCAGCTCCATGTCAAAACGGGCGCCGAACTCGCTTTGCGAACCGGTAGCTCTGGCCACCTTGCCGTCCACGCCGTCCAGCAGCAAAGCCAGCAATGCCACTACGGAGTACAGCCAGAGCCCGCCTGTACTCCCGTTTTCGCCGTTCAGGTTTCCTGCGTAGGGAGCCAGCGCAACCAGCGTTATTACCAGTGTGCTCCGCAGAAGGGTTGCGCGATTGGCCCAACCGAAATCCCGGCCCCGGGGCCACGCGAAGCCGGCGCAGGCGCAAACGAGCAGATACAGAATGGCGGCCAGGGCGATAAACGTCAGCGGCGGCTGGGCCAGCCAGCCAGTCAGAAGGCATAGCAACGCCAGCAATCCGCCTGCCCAGGCAAGATCGAACCCCAGCGAGAGGCGGCCTGGGGAGGTGTGCCCATTAGAATCCATCATCAGGCTCCAGCGTATACATTGGCAGCCAGCGCGGCCTTGAGCCGCGCTGCCACGCCCCGAATACAAAGACTATAGTAGTCGGGAGGGTGTGAACATTTACGAGAAAAGACCGCGTTCAGACCGTCGGCTTCGACGCCCTTTCCCGGGCGCCGCGGAGCGAACAGGGAGCGGGTAGCAAACAAGGAGATGGCAGTGCCAAAGGAAGCCGGAGCAACGAGTTCGCCATGTGAGGCCAGGGCCTGGTGGGTGACCAGTCCCGGGAAGGGCGAAATTCTGGAAACGTCATTGGCCGGAGGCAGTCGTGAGAGCCGCGGCGACTGGGTAACGGTCCAGGCACTGTATTCCGGGATCAGTCGGGGCACTGAATCGCTGGTATTCCATGGGCGCGTGCCGAAAACCGAGCATGAGCGTATGCGGGCGCCTTTTCAGGAAGGTGAGTTCCCGGGACCCGTCAAATACGGCTATGCAAGCGTTGGAAATGTGATTGAAGGACCGGCAGAACTGGTGGGGAAGAGGGTTTTCTGCCTGCACCCCCACCAGGACCGTTACCAGGTTCCCGCTTCGGCGGTGACGCCTCTGCCCGAGGATCTGCCGCCGGGGCGCGCGGTGCTCGCGGCCAACATGGAGACTGCCGTGAATGGTCTCTGGGACGGTTTGCCCGGAGTGGGGGACAGGGTTGCCGTCGTTGGCCTGGGCGTTGTCGGGCTCCTGGTGGCCTGGCTGGCCAGCCGGATTCCCGGCACCCGGGTAATCGCTATCGACACCAACCCGTCCCGGGCGTCGGTGGCGGAGCAACTCGGCCTCGACTTCAGCGACGGCACAGAACCACTGCCGGACGATCACGATCTGGTCATCCACGCCAGCGGCCATCCCTCCGGCCTGGAGACTTCTCTGGCGCTTGCCGGCGCGGAGGCAACCATCGTGGAGATGAGCTGGTACGGCGACCAGCCGGTCCCGGCGCCCCTGGGCGCGGCCTTTCATCCCCGGCGCCTGACACTCAAATCCAGCCAGGTGGGGCAGTTGGCATCGGCCCGACGGCCCCGCTGGGATCATGGCAAACGGCTGGCCCTGGCCTTGAGCCTGCTGCGTGACGAATCCCTGGATTGCCTGATCACCGGTGAAACCCCGTTTGAAGATTTGCCCCAGGCCATGAACCGCATTCTGATTGATGGCAGGGATACGCTCTGCCATCGCATTGTCTACGCCTAGACAACCAACCACTGCTCACTGCTAAGGAGAGACCATGTTCGGCCTGACCGTCCGTGACCACATGATGATTGCCCACAGCTTCAACGGCGAGGTCTTCGGGCCCGCGCAGAAACTTCATGGGGCAACCTACGTAGTCGACGTGACCTTTGAGCGGCATCAACTGGACGAGGACGACCTGATCGTGGATATCGGGCTGGCTTCGGAAGTGCTTAAAGACGTTCTCTCGGAATTCAATATGAAGAATCTCGATGAGATTCCGGAGCTGGCGGGGCGCAATACCACCACGGAATTCATGGCCAGGATGGTGTTCGATCGCATGGCCAGGGCCATTCACGAGGGTCGTCTTGGCGAAACCGGCCGCGGCATCGCGAGTCTCAAGGTAACCCTTTCGGAGTCGCATATTGCCTGGGCAAGCTACCATGCCGGAATCTGAGGCGCCGCACGCCATCGAATTTCTGGTGCCGGGCGATCCTGACCAGAACACCGGCGGGTATCGCTACGTCCGAAAACTGGTGCAAGCCCTGAATGAGCAGGGCCAGCTGGCCCGGGTAACCGGGCTGGACGGGCAGTTTCCTCGGCCGGACAAAAAGGCGTTCGAAGAACTCGACCGGCGCCTGGCGGCACTGCCGGAAGGCACCTGCGTGATTCTGGACGGTTTGGCCATGGGTGGGTTGCCAGACGTTGTGGAAAAACACCACGGGCGGCTTCTGTTACTGGCGCTGGTGCACCACCCCCTGGCGGATGAGACCGGGCTGAGCGAACCCGACCGGCAATGGTTTCTCGATTCCGAGCGGCGGGCCCTGGCGTTTGTGTCGGGCGTTGTCACCACCAGCCGATACACGGCAGCACGGCTGGCGGACTACAACGTTCCAGAGGAATTAGTCCGGGTTGCGGAACCCGGAGTCAGCGTGTTGGCCGGCAAAATCGAGCCTGAGCATGCAGAAGATACTTTGGATGCTCCGCACTTGCTCTGTGTTGCGCATCTGTCCCCGCGCAAGGCGCAGCACCAGATGGTGGCGGCGCTGGCAGCTCTCAAATCCTTACCCTGGCACTGCACGCTGGCGGGCTCCGACACACGGAACGCAGGGTACGCTTGCCAGTTGCGCAAACAGATTGCCGAGTCTGGCCTGTCCGACCGTGTTGTCCTGACTGGAGAGCTGGACGAAGACGGTTTGAAAGACATCTACCGTCGGGCCGACCTGTTTGTGTTTCCCTCGCTCTACGAAGGCTACGGCATGGTGATCGACGAGGCGCTGGCTGCCGGTCTGCCGATCATATCTTCTGACGGCGGCGCGCTGGCAAACACCGCGGAAAGACCCGGCGTGGTGCAATACAGTGCCGGTGATGTTCAGGCCCTGACGGCACGAATCGAACAATGGCTGACCCATCCGGAAGAGCTTGCTCACGCCCGTAAACTGGCGGTTCGGGAATCGAGGCAGGTACGGTCATGGCAGGCTGCGGCAGATGATTTCCTCAGCGCCGCTGAGCAATTCCGGTACGGAGAGTCCGGGTGGCATCAGCACTCGGCCTTCGACAGCCAATGGCTCTCGGCCCGTGAGCCAGCTGATCACAGGGCTCGCTCCAGGGAACTGACGGCGGCTCTCAATCAGTGGCTGGCCGATCGTTACGAGCGGCAGACGGGAGCTCAGGCACGGCCCTGCCGCATTGTCGACATTGGTACCGGCCGAGGCTCCAACGTTGTGTACCTGGCACCGGCCCTGCAGGTACCCCAGGCCTGGCTGGCAGTCGATCAGGACCAGGCATTGCTGCGCGAGGCCCGGGAGCGCGCCCGTGGTCTGGACGTGCCCTTTGAAACGGCACCGGTGCAGCTGACACCGGAAAACATCGAGCAGATCTTGCCCCGGGAAACGGCGCTGGTAACGGCATCGGCCCTCATTGACCTGGTGTCCCGCCCCTGGCTGACGGCCCTGGGCCGGGCAGTGGCGAACAGAAACGCCGCAGTTCTGATTGTGCTGAGTTATGCCGGCCGGTTCGGGCTCAGCCCGGAGCATCCTGACGATGAGCTGCTCCGGGATCTGGTTAACCGGCATCAAAACGGTGACAAGGGCACCGGTGCCGCCCTGGGGCCAGACGCATCGGACGTTCTGGCAACCTTGATGGCTGAGGCGGGCTATACGGTTCAAACCGCCGAGTCCTCCTGGGTCCTCGGTGGCCCTGCCCGTCCTGGCGAGAGTTCCGACACCGCCCTTATACGAATGCTGATGCAGGGCTGGGTGGAAGCTGCAATAGAACAGTCGCCGGAAAGCCGTCCGCAACTGGAACGCTGGCTGTCCGAACGGGAAGCTCTGTTAGCCGGGGGAGCGCTTCAGATCGTGGTGCACCACACCGACGTGCTGGCTGTGCCGCCGGAGCCGGCCGTTTGACCGGGCTGCAACGCAGGCTAGTTGGTCTGGCCGGTCGCTGGCTGGTTACCGGCCTGGTGATTGGTCTGGTCGTCCAGGCCGTCGATGGGCCGGCACTGTGGCGGGAACTCTCCGGCATTGCCCTGTGGGTGCTGGTGCCGGCCTTGCTGTTGTCTGTCTTGCAGGTAGTGATCTCCGCGTGGCGATGGCGGTATACGGCACGGAGGTTGGGCGTCCCCCTGAGACTCGGCCTCGCCGTACAGGAATATTATCTGGCGACCTTCCTTAACCAAGTGTTGCCCGGCGGGGTGCTGGGTGATGTCCACCGCGCCTGGCGTCATGGAACCAGCGCCGGTGAACGGCTGGCGGCGGCCCATGCGGTTGCCATTGAGAGATTGTCGGGGCAGGTGGCGTTGCTCCTGGTTGTGCTGGCTTCGGTCATCGGGCTTGTTCAGGCCGGCCGTCTCCATGTCGGGGCGCCCGGTGGAGGCTGGTGGCCGGTGGTGGCGATTGCCATTCTCGGGCTCGCCGTCTGGCTGGCGGCCCGATTGGGTGCTGGCGACTATCTTGTGCGCCTCAGGCGCGACCTTCACCGTGCGCTTCTGAGCGGGGCTACGTTGCCCGTGCAGATGGCCTCCTCCCTGCTGGTCCTGGCCAGTTATCTCGGTGTCTTCCTGCTGCTGGCCGCTGGCGCCGGCTATCTCGCCGGGCTGGCACCATCGCTGGTGTTGGTCGGCCTGTGCAGTGTTCTGCTGCTGAGCATGGTGATTCCGCTGACAGTTGCAGGTTGGGGTGTTCGGGAAGGCACGGCCGCCGTGCTGTGGCCTCTGGCGGGTTTGCCAGCGGAGCAGGGCGTGGCCCTGAGTGTCGGGTACGGGGCCCTGGTTCTCATCTCGAGTTTGCCAGGCGCAGCCATGATCTTCATGGGGCGGGGCACGGCCAGGAACGTCCGCCGATCAGGTGCCTGAGAAATCCAGGTCGAACAGCATGTCACTACCGAGATTGACCAGTTGGGCCCGCGGGCGCAGCGCGTCGTCCAGCAGATCAATCTCCGGCAGTGAAAAGGCCGGGCGACCGCTGCCAATGATCATGGGCGCCACCATCACGTGCAGGCGGTTCAGAAGCCCGGCGTTCAGGAAAGCGGAAACGGTAACGCCACCGCCTTCCACGAAAATCTTTCTCAGCCCGTAGTCTGCCAGGACTTCCAGGATGTGCGCGGGATCTACCGGTGCATCATCTTCGGGCCGCCCGAGGCAGGGCACTTCGGTCACTCCCGGCGGTACTTCCGCATGCGCCGGCTTGCTGAAGGTGCCACTGATCAGGCGCAGGGTTGGTGCCTCGCCATCGGTAAACAGGTGGTGGCTGTCGGGAACCCGGCGATGCCGGTCGATCACCACCCGTACCGGGTTCCGGCCATGGGTGCGTCGCACCGTGAGTCTCGGGTTGTCGGTTAAGGCGGTGCCCGCGCCCACGATCACCGCGTCGGACACCGCCCGTATCCGGTGCAGATGGGTTATGCCGTCGTCGCCGTTAATGAATCGTGACCGGCCGGTTACCGTGGCGATCCGGCCATCCAGGCTCTGGCCAAGCTGGCCGATTACGTTCAATTGAGCGTTGTCTGGCAAGGGCCGGCACAGGGGCAGGAATACCGATAGCAGGCTTTGGGCCTCACGGGTGGCGGGTTGCACGAGTTTCCAGCTGCCCTGGCCATTGATCCTGACAGCGGGCGTCTCGGTGCCCGGAAACGGCAGTGTCACATTGCTGCGGTCTACTGCACTGAGGACCAGTTCCCACGCCGTATCGATATCCAGAGGTCTCGCTGCCATAGTCCTTCCGTCAGGTTTCATTCGCCCTTTATGCACCCGAGGTAACGGTCGATTGTGTTTCTGGCTATATGTACGTTACATTTTCGGTTTGTTTCACTTCTCAGGGCATTTTCCGGCCAGTGTGCGCCGGATTCAATGACGAGGTCAGGGCCATGCAGGACATGCACCCCATTCAGCACTGGGATCCGGAAGCGCCCGGAGACGATGGGCAACTGGAACTCCCGGGCATTGCCCTGGACCGCAGTGACGAGCTTCTGGAATCTCTGGAGGAGCTGGAAGATGTGCTGGACAAGGTACAGCTGACAGCGGAGGAAGTGGAATTGCTACGCCGGTTTCGCCGAACAACGGCGGAGAACCGGCGCATGATCCTGCAGTTACTGGCCCGCTGAGGCGGGCCCGGACCTTACTTCTTGCCCTTCTTGTAGATATTCTCGTACACGTAATTGGTGGCTTCCACAAAGCCATCGATGCTGCCGCAATCAAACCGCCGACCCTTGAACTGATAGGCCAGTACGCAGCCGTTGCGTGCCTGCTCAAGCAGGGCATCGGTAATCTGAACTTCGCCGTTCTTCCCGGCGGGCGTGCGCTCGATGATCTCGAAGATATCCGGCGTGAGGATGTACCGGCCAATAATCGCCAGGTTGCTGGGTGCATCCTCGGGCGCCGGCTTCTCCACCATGTCGGTAATGCGGTACAGGCCATCTTTCATGGATTCACCGGCAATCACACCGTACTTGTGGGTCTCGTCGGCCGGTACTTCCTCGATGGCAACAATCGAGCAGCGGAACTGGTTGTAGAGCTTGACCATCTGCGCCAGTACGCCGTCTTCACCTTCTGGGCCGATGCAGAAGTCGTCTGCAAGAACCACGGCGAAGGGGCTGTCACCCACCAGGTTGCGACCAGTGAGGATGGCATGGCCGAGGCCCTTCATCTCGTTCTGGCGGGTAAACGCGAAGCTGTTGTTGTCGATCAGCTCGCGGATGGAGGTCAGCAGATCCTCTTTCCCGGAACCGGCAATCTGGTGCTCCAGTTCGTAGCTGATGTCGAAATGGTCCTCAATGGCGCGCTTGCCGCGACCGGTCACAAAGCCGAATTCATGAATGCCGGCTTCTGCCGCTTCCTCAACCCCGTACTGGACCAGGGGTTTGTTCACCACTGGCAGGATTTCCTTGGGCATGGCCTTGGTGGCGGGCAGGAATCGGGTGCCGTAGCCGGCAACGGGGAACAGGCATTTCTTGATCATGGGTTTCGTCCTTTGATGTTCGGTTTCACGGCCTGTGGCTTCGCAGTGACGACGCTGTAGTGGGGCCTTTTCAGCTGTTCAATCACAAAGTGTGCCGAGTTTACCCAAGTTGTTGCCACAAATGCAGGGGGGAGGCTGGTTTTGTAACCGGGCGTATCATCGGGTGTTCCTGGGCAACGCCGGTATACATTCAGATACAACTTTCATATTCGATTGTAAGTAACTGGTTTTCCGAAACATTAAAATTGTAAGTTTTGGAAATATGGGATGGTCTGAGGACTGTCGGTCTTTTAAAGTGTCGGTAATCTTTCTTCCGGCCCCGAGACATTTGCGTTGCGTAAGTACGGTTTGTTTGCACTAATTTGGTGCGCTCCCGCCAGTGCGGTCTCACTGGCGGACGCGGTACCCGAGAACCTGGCAGTCTGGACACAGTATCCGGAAAGCCTGCTTCGATCCGTTACCCACTATCTCGCCTCCACGCTGCAATTCTCGGGCGATTCCGTTCACACCGATGAGTCGGCCAACGGAAGGCTGCGCATGGCCGGCAATGACATGATCCTCTCCCGCCACGATATTGCCCTGGACTTCGAGGATTCGGTGTCCCGGACCGAAGGCGGCGAATGGCAGTCGCTGGCGTTACGCTACGGATTTCCGGTGGGCGGCGTCGATTTTGATCTGACTGTGAAAGAAACCGACCAGCACCTCGTGACTACCCGTTCGGGCCAGCAGCTGGATACCCGGGTTGATTACCGGGGCCTTGATCTTTCCGGCAGTCGGGCGCTGTGGTCCTGGGAGGGTTTTGAAGTGGACGGCGTGTTCAGCCATGCCACCGGCACCAGTGACTGGTTCGAGGAGTCTTCCTGGACATCGGAAACAGAACACCAGCTTTCCAGCCTTGCGCTGAAGTGTTCAGGGCAGCGGGAACTGGCGGGCGGCTTCCGGGCGGGCTCCATGGCGGTCGCACTGGCGGGATTCGAGAGGCTCGAAACCACAACGTCGACCGACATCAGCGAGCAGTCCGCCGGGTTCTACCGGGTAACACTGGGGGCATCGCTCAATCGCTCGTGGCGTGCCTGGGATCTGGGCGTTCAGGGCCGTTACCAGATAGCGCCGCCGCAACTGGCTTCGTCACAGTACCTCCAGATTGCAGGGCCCGCCATGATGCACGGGTTCAACGGCCAGTCGATGCACGTGGCCGAGGGCGGGTGGCTGCGCATGAATGCCCGGAGCCCGGGTTATGCCATTCCCTTCACATCGGCGCTCAATTCCCGAGTCACGTTTTCCGTGCTGAGAGGATGGGCGCCGGCCCGGAAAACCGGCCTGAGAAATTTCGAGGCCAGCTCCGGAGAAATTGCCCTGCAGCTCGAGGGCCGGGGCTTTAACGCCAGCATGAGTGTTGGCCAGATTCTCGACCTCTCCGGTGAAGCGATGGAGCGCCCGGACACTCCCGACGTCTCCCTGTCCCTGTCCATGGTCATGTAAGCCTACCCTCAGCTACCCACCACAGAACAATCCTTTCAAGGTGTTACGAAGATGTCACTTGAGGCGATGCCAACACCAGGTGCTACATTCTTTTCATGGCACAGAAGGGATTTTCTGCATGAAAGGTTCAGGATTACCGAAACCCCACCTGGTGGCGCTTTTGCTTTTGGCGCTGCCTTCGATGGTGAGCGCATTCAGCTATGACGATGTGCTCAGCAAGGCGGAGAAGCTGGCGGGCAGTGACTACCAGGCACCCTCGCGGGCACCGGAGTTTCTCCGGACAATCGACTTTGCCACTTACCAGGCCATTGGCTTCAAACCGGAAGCTCGCCTCTGGCAGGGCGGGCGCTCCCGGTTTCAGGTGGCGATGGTCGCCCAGGGTGCTCATTACCGGCACCCGGTGACCATCAACCAGATTGACAGCGAGGGCGTGAGGCCGGTCAATTTTGATCGCACAGATTTTACCTACCCCAACCCCGAGCTCGCCAAGCGCATTCCCGCAGACCTTGGTTACGCCGGGTTCCGGCTGTTTTTTACGCCCGAGAAGGCATCCGCCGGCGAGCCGTTCATGGTGTTTGCCGGCAACAGTTACTTTCGCGCCGTCGGCAAGGACCAGCGGTTTGGCCTGTCCGCTCGGGGTATCTCGGTGGATACCGGTCTGCCATCGGGCGAGGAGTTTCCGTCGTTCAAGGAGTTCTGGATTGAACGTCCGGCTGCCGGAAGCGAAACGCTGGTGGTGTACGGACTGCTTGATGGCCCCAGCCTTACTGGTGCCTACCGATTTGTGATCCGGCCAGGTGAGAGCACGCGGGTGGATGTGACGGCCGAGCTTTTCTTCCGGGAAAACATTGAGCAGCTGGGCCTTGCACCGCTGACATCCATGTTCTATTTCGGCGAAAACTCCGTGCCGCCACGGGGAGAATGGCGTCCCCAGGCGCACGATTCAGACGGCCTGCTGATTCATGACGGCAAGTCCGGTGAGTGGCTCTGGCGGCCGTTGGTTAATCCTGCTCAGTTGCATCTGAGCTTTCATCAGGTTGAGGAGCTGGCAGGGTTCGGGCTGATGCAACGGGATCGTGCTTTTCATCAGTTTCAGGATAGCGAAGCCCGCTACGATCTGCGTCCCAGCGCCTGGGTCCGGCCCAGCGAATCCTGGGGAGCCGGGTCGGTGGTCCTGGTGGAGATCCCTTCAGGCGCGGAAACCAACGACAACATCGTTGCCTTCTGGCGACCCGACGAACAAATAAAGGCCGACGGTAGCAAACGCTTCGAGTACGAACTGAAGTTTGGTGCCCCGGATATTGCGGGCCATCCCTCCGGCCGCGCCGTGCATACATTTCTGGGCCGGAAGTCACCCGGAAGTGGACCTGAAGATCTGGGCGCCTACCGGTTTATTGTTGATTTCCGGGGCCGGGAGCTCAGTGCCCTGAAAGCGGGGGCGCCCGTAGTCAGTGAGGTGAGCGCCAACGAGGGCGCAGAGGTGGTTGAGCACTTTGTGGAGTACGTGCCCGCCAGTGATGTCTGGAGGTTGTCGGTGTTGGTTCGCCCGCCCGCTGGCAAGGCGTTGTCGTTACGGGGCTTCCTCAGTCTTGAGGGCAAGCCATTAACCGAAACCTGGACCTATTCCCCGGGGCCGTCTTCGGGAATATCCGGCATTCCAGACTGAACGGTAACAAGGAGTCTCGATGAACGTTAACGTGCTGCATCTGACCCTGATCCGGACATCCGGTTACCTGGTGGCCTCCGGGGTTCCGATGACCACGGCCAATTGCCGAACCTTGCTGGCCATGATTGACCGCCTTCTCTCCGAACTGGAGGCGGCCGGTGTTGCGGGAGAGGAGCTCGAGAACCAACTGCTCCGCATGGCCATGGATCGTCTTCCGTGTGAGTTTCCTTTCCCCGAAAACCAGTCGCCTGAAGTGACACCTGCGCTTTCACGCGGCAGCATCGGGTACGCTGCCCATGGCTGATGTTGCTGTTGAGATGCCAGGGCGGGCACACCGCTGGCGCCATATCGCCTTTTTTCGCCGCGCCCTGCTGATTGTCTTCGTACTTGGGCAAACGGCGGTGGCCAGCTACTACCTGCTCTGGGTGCTGCCGTATCACGGCGGAACCTGGGTAGAGATTGGCATGACCGCGCTTTTCGCCATTCTCTACGCATGGATTGCCGTTGGCTTCTGGACAGCGGTGTTCGGGTTTTTTCTGCGTCTTACTGGTGGGGACAGGCACGCGCTGTTACGGCGCCACTCGGAGGACGCCCTGGCAGCCACGCCGCTGGCAAAAACTGCCATTGTCCTGCCGATCTACCATGAGCCCGTGCAGTGGACCCTGAGCGGTCTCAGAGCCGTGTACCGGGACATCGAGCGTACCGGGCTGATCGAACACTTCGAGTTCTATATTCTCTCCGACAGTCGCGATCCGGATGTCTGGCTCGAGGAGCAGCGGGTATGGGCGGAGATGGTCAGTGAACTGGGGGCAGAAGGGCGCCTGTTCTATCGGCGACGATCAGTAAATCTCAACTACAAGAGTGGCAATGTTGCGGATTTCCTGCGCCGCTGGGGGCGCCGCTGCCGGTACATGGTGGTGCTGGACGCCGACAGCCTGCTTGCCGGTGACACCATCGTGCGCATGGTGCGGCTGATGGAGCGGGAGCCGGGCGTGGGCATTCTGCAGACCAATCCCACGATCATCAATGCCGAGTCTTTTTTCGCGCGTATCCAGCAGTTTGCCAATCGGTTCTATTCCACCCTGTTTGCCACGGGGCTTGCGGCCATCCAGATGGGCGATGCGGCCTTCTGGGGCCATAACGCCATCCTGAGAATCGAGCCCTTCATGAAGCATTGCGGGCTCCCCAAACTACGCGGCCCTGGAATCTTTGGCGGCCCGATCATGAGCCATGACTTTGTGGAAGCGGCCTTCATGGGAAGGGCCGGGTACGAGGTGTGGCTGGAAACCGGGCTGGGCAACAGTTTTGAAGAGTCGCCGCCCACCCTGGAAGATGAGCTGACCCGCGACTTTCGCTGGGCCAAGGGCAATCTTCAACACCTCTGGGTGATGCTGCGGGAACCGGGCCTGCGGTTTGCCCATCGAATGGCGTTCCTCAACGGCGCCATGGCATACCTGGCTTCGCCCCTGTGGCTTGGGTTTCTGGTGCTGACCACACTCGAAGCTGCGCGCATGACACTGGCGCCGATCGAATATTTCCCCGAGGGCCATCAGGGGCCGTTCCCGCTCTGGCCCGAGTGGCGGCCAGGCTGGGCGCTGATACTGGCCCTGAGTACCTTTGCCCTGCTGTTCCTGCCAAAGTTCCTGGCCCTGCTGGATGCCCTGTGCCACCGCTACGCCCGTGATTTCGGCGGGTTCCTGAAGTTGTTCGGGAGCGTATTGCTGGAAATTGTGATCTCGATTCTGCTGGCGCCGGTAAGAATGTGGGCACACAGCCGGCACGTACTGGTGGCCCTGTTCAGCCTGTCCCTGTCCTGGGCCGGCCAGAACCGTACCGAGGAAACCACCTGGCGCAAATCGCTGGCGGCCCAGTTCCCTGGAATGCTGGTGGGCGGCTGCTGGTCGGCGTTTGCCTGGAGCCTCGACACCATGTTCTTCCTGTGGTCCCTGCCGGTGGCCATTCCGCTGCTTCTGGCCGCGCCCACGGCGGTTTTTATCAGCCGCAAGGGGCCTGGCGATGCACTCCGGGGGCTCGATCTGTTGCGAGTGCCCGAAGAGAAAGAGCCTCTTAGGCCCATGCTCGCCGACGCGCGCAGGTTCCGCCAGGCGAGAGCACCCAGTGAGGTCTGGCGCCCGTTTGAGCAGGCGGTGCTGGATCCTCGGTTGAATCGCCTGCATCAGGCGCTGGCGCGCGATCATCGCAGGGGGCCAAGGCGCAGGCATCTTGAAGCCGCAGTTGCCCGGTGTCTCGTGGACGGACCCGATGCGCTCAACCGCGGCGAACGGAGCGACCTTGCCCGTGACAGGCAATCCCTCGCAGCCTTGCACGAAGGCGCCTGGCGCGCGCCAGACAACAGTTACTGGGGGCAGTGCCTGCGAAGGAAATCACTCCAGGGAAGTGTTGGAACATTGGCGCAACCGGAAGGTGGGGCGACATGAATCTGTTGAGCAGAAGAGACGGAGGAGCCGGAATGGACAAGATCGAAAGGCGACGTGTGTTGAAGGTTCTGGCTGCGCTGGTGGGCAGCAGTGCGGTGCCGCTGGCGCCAACGGTGTTCGGGGCGAGGGTCAAATCGGTTGCCGGCGGCGAGGCCCAGCCTTTCAGTTATGCCTGGCTGAAGGGCCGCGCCCGGGAACTGGCCGGGAAGGAGTACGTTTCTCACAAGGGTGAATTGCCGCCGTCTCTGAAAACACTGTCGTGGGACGATTACCAGGCCATTCGCTTTCGCGAAGATCAGGCACTCTGGCGTGACAGTGACAGCGCTTTTCAGGTTCAGCTCTTCCATCTGGGGCTTTATTTTCAGGAACCGGTGAAAATCCATGAAGTGGAGGAAGGGCAGGCCCGCCAGTTGGCCTATCAACCCGACCTTTTCGACTACGAAGGCGAGCAGCCGCTCGGCGACCTCCCGGAAGATCTGGGCTATGCCGGCTTCCGCGTCCACTATCACAACAACTTTTCGCTCGATCTGGCGGCGTTCCTGGGCGCCAGTTACTTTCGTGCGGTGGGCTCTGAAATGCAGTACGGCATGTCGGCGCGCGGGCTTGCCGTTGATACCGGCATGAACCGGGAGGAGGAATTCCCCCGGTTCTCGGAGTTCTGGCTCGAAAAACCGGCTCCGGGGAGCCAGGTGATGCGGGTATGGGCCCTGCTGGACTCGCCGAGCGTCACCGGCGCCTATGCCTTTGTGCTGGACCCCGGGCGCAATATGGTGATGGACGTGGATGCTGCACTCTACCCGCGTCGGGAGATTACCCGTGCCGGCATTGCGCCGCTGACCAGCATGTATCAGGTGGGCGAGAACAGCCAGCGCATGGATTACGACTGGCGCCCGGAAATCCACGATTCCGATGGTCTGTCGATGCTCACCGGCGCAGGGGAATGGCTCTGGCGGCCCCTGGTGAATCCGGCCAGCCTGCGCTTCAACAGCTTTCAGGACAACAATCCGGGTGGCTTCGGCCTGTTGCAGCGTGATCGCAACTTCGACCACTACCAGGACGACGGCGTATTCTACGATCGCAGGCCGAGTGTCTGGGTGCAGCCCAAAGGCGACTGGGGCAAGGGCAGTGTGGATCTCGTGGAGATTCCGACGGTGGATGAAACCTTCGACAACATCGTTGCCTTCTGGCATCCCCAGAACCCTATGCAGCCAGGCCAGGAATATCTGTACAGCTATCGCCTCCACTGGGGCGCCGAGCCCCCCGTTCGTCCGAGGGAGCTGGCCACGGTGCAGGCCACGCGCACCGGACTGGGCGGGGTTGTCGGCCAGAAACGCGAGTACTTTTCCTGGCGTTTTGCCGTGGACTTTGCCGGCGGGGCGCTGGAGATGCTGAGCAAAGAGGCGGAGGTGGAGCCCGTGATTAGCGTCAGCCGTGGAGATGTGGAAATCACCTCGGCCCGGCCATTGTCAGCAATCAATGGCTACCGGGCCATGTTCGACCTGGTGCCCGATGACTCGCAGGAGCCCATTAATATCCGCCTTTACCTGCGTCTGGGCGACGAGGCGCTTTCGGAAACCTGGCTTTACCAGTATTCGCCGCCTCCGGCTTCGGAGCGCCGGCTCTACTGAGTGAACCCCCGGATGTTTACAATTCCGGGGTTCGCTTCCTTCGCATTGTTGACAATCCATGGATCCAGGCGTAGATTTGCGCAAAATAACCTGGGTTTTGTTGACAAACTATGCCTGAAATCCTGTCTCCTACCTACACGCGTGCTGACGAAGCCTTCGATTGTCTGCAAACGGCCATCGTAAAGGGCGATCTGGCTCCCGGTGAGAAAATCGGTGAGCTGGAGCTGTGTTCCCGCTTCAACCTTACCCGCGGCCCCCTGAGGGAAGCTCTGGGACGCCTTGAATCCCGGGGCCTGCTGGTGCGGCGACCCCATGCGGGTGTAAAGGTGGTTTCCGTCAGTGCGTCCGAGTTGATGGAGCTGTACCGCATCCGGGAAGTGATGGAGGGCCTCGCCGCGCGCCAGGCGGCCGAGCGCATGACCGATCAGGAGATTGCCGATCTCCAGGCCACCCTCGACAGCCACGAGCGAATGATTGACGAAGCCCAGGGGCAGGCCTACTACCAGGCCGAGGGCGACTACGACTTCCACCATCGAATTGCCACCGGTAGCCGCAACACCAAGCTGGCCCAGATGCTCCTCGGTGATCTTTACTACATGGTGCGCATGTACCGCTACCGGCTAAGCACCTCCACCGGGCGCCCCCAGCGGGCACTCGGTGAACACCGCCGTATCGTCGAGGCCATCGCCCAGCGCGACGGCGAGCTCGCCGAATTTCTGATGAAACGACATATCAATGCCGCCAGACAAAACATTGAAAAGAAAATCCAGGAAGGCGAAATCACCATCTAACGTAGGTCGGATTAGCCAAAGGCGTAATCCGACAACAAGAATCCAAAAGAGAAGAGGCCAACACCATGTCCAACAAACTCAGCCCCGGCGCCCGCTTTCGCAAGGCGCTCAAAGACAACCATCCTCTGCAGATCGTAGGCACCATCAATGCCTACGCCGCGATGATGGCCGAGAAAGTCGGCCACCAGGCCATCTACCTCTCCGGCGGTGGTGTAGCCAACGCCTCCTACGGCCTGCCGGACCTGGGCATGACCACCATGAACGACGTGGTGGAAGACGTTCGCCGGATTACCGCAGCCACCGACGTGCCGCTGCTGGTAGACATCGACACCGGATGGGGTGGCGCTTTCAACATCGCCCGCACCATCCGCGAGATGGAACGCGCCGGCGTTGCTGCTGTCCATATTGAGGACCAGGTTGCCCAGAAGCGCTGTGGCCACCGGCCGAACAAGGAAATTGTCTCCCAGGAGGAAATGGTCGACCGCATCAAGGCCGCCGTGGATGCCCGTGAGAACGACGATTTCTTCATCATGGCCCGCACCGATGCGTTCCAGAAAGAAGGACTTGAGGCCGCCATTGAACGTGCCAAGGCCTGCATCGACGCCGGCGCCGACGGCATCTTCGCCGAGGCGGTGACCGAACTGGAGCACTACAAGGCGTTCTCTGAAGCCCTGGACGTGCCCATCCTGGCCAACATCACCGAATTTGGTGCCACACCGCTGTACAACCGCAAGGAACTGGCCGAGGCCGGCGCCGACATGGTCCTGTACCCGCTCAGCGCCTTCCGTGCCATGAACAAGGCGGCCCTGACCGTTTACCAGAACATCCTCGAAAAGGGCGACCAGAAAGACGTGGTAGACCTGATGCAGACCCGCATGGAGCTGTACGATTTTCTGAACTACCACGAGTTTGAACAGAAGCTGGACGAGCTTTTCAAGCAAAGTAAAGGCTGATCAGGTTTGTTGGATTACGCCCTTGGCTAATCCAACCTACAAAAATTCGGCATCAATGATGTAGGTCGGATTAGGCAAAGCCGTAATCCGACACACCAGACAAGATACAAATGGGGGAACAACCATGGCTGAAGCAAAACAACTGAGCGGCGCGGGCCTTCGTGGCCAGGTGGCCGGCGAAACGGCCCTGTGTACAGTCGGCAAGAGCGGCGCAGGCCTCACCTATCGCGGCTATGACATCGCCGACCTGGCGGAGAAAGCCCAGTTCGAGGAAATCGCTTATCTCCTGCTGCGCGGCAAACTGCCGAACCGCCAGGAGCTGGACGCGTACAAGAAAAAGCTCCAGAGCCTGCGCGGCCTGCCCGCGGCCCTGAAAACCGTACTCGAGCAGATTCCCAAGAACGCCCACCCGATGGACGTGATGCGCACCGGCTGCTCCATGCTGGGCAACCTGGAAACCGAGGAAGACTTCAGCGAGCAGGACGACAAGATCGACCGCATGCTGGCGGTTTTCCCGTCCATCATCACCTACTGGTACCGATTCGCCCACGAGGGCGTGCGCATTGAAACCGACAGCGACGTGGATTCCATCGGCGGCCATTTTCTGGAGCTGCTGCACGGCAAGAAGCCCAGCGAGCTGCATGAGCGGGTAATGAACGTCTCACTGATCCTGTATGCGGAGCACGAGTTCAACGCCTCCACCTTTACCGCTCGCGTGTGCGCCTCGACGCTGTCTGACATTCACAGCTGCGTGACCGGCGCCATCGGCTCGCTGCGCGGCCCGCTGCACGGCGGTGCCAACGAAGCGGCCATGGCCCTGATCCAGAAGTTCAAGACCCCGGACGAGGCCGAAGCGGGCCTGCTGGGCATGCTGGAGCGCAAGGAAAAGATCATGGGCTTCGGCCACGCGATCTACAAGGAATCCGACCCGCGCAACGCCATCATCAAGCAGTGGTCGAAGAAGCTGGCGGAAGAAGTAGGGGACACCGTGCTGTACCCGGTGTCTGAGCGCTGCGAGGCAGTGATGTGGCGCGAGAAGAAGCTGTTCTGCAACGCCGACTTCTTCCACGCATCGGCCTATCATTTCATGGGCATCCCCACCGAACTGTTTACGCCCATCTTCGTGATGTCCCGCGTATCCGGCTGGGCCGCCCACGTGAAAGAGCAGCGGGCCAACAACCGCATCATCCGCCCGAGCGCTGATTACACCGGCCCGGCGGATGCCAAGTGGGTGCCGATTGACGAACGGCCGTGAATTAAGCTCCCCTCTCCCCAGGCGGGAGAGGGGCTGGGGGAGAGGGGATGCAAACTCCGAAATGCTCGGTTTCCCCCCCTCTCCCTGACCCTCTCCCGCCAGGGGAGAGGGGATCAACACATCCAATTTCCGAGTACTGCCCATGAACACCGACTACCGCAAACCCCTACCGGGCACCGACCTGGATTATTTTGACACCCGTCAGGCCGTGGAGGACATCCAGGCTGGCGCCTATGACAAACTGCCGTACACCTCCAAGATCCTGGCCGAGCAGCTGGTGCGCCGTTGCGATCCGGCCATGCTGACCGATTCCCTCAAGCAGCTGATCGAGCGCCGTCGCGACCTGGACTTTCCCTGGTACCCGGCGCGAGTTGTATGTCACGACATCCTGGGCCAGACCGCGCTGGTGGATCTGGCTGGCCTGCGGGACGCCATCGCCGAGAAGGGCGGTGACCCGGCCAAGGTCAATCCGGTGGTACCCACTCAGTTGATCGTGGACCACTCCCTGGCCGTGGAGCACGCCGGCTTCGAGAAGGACGCGTTCGAGAAGAACCGCCAGATTGAAGACCGCCGTAACGACGACCGCTTCCACTTCATCAACTGGACCAAGACCGCGTTCAAGAACGTGGACGTGATTCCCCCGGGCAACGGCATCATGCACCAGATCAACCTGGAGAAGATGTCGCCGGTGGTGCAGAACCGTAATGGCGTTGCCTTCCCGGATACCTGCGTGGGCACCGACAGCCACACCCCCATGGTGGACGCTCTGGGCGTTATTTCCGTGGGCGTAGGCGGCCTGGAAGCCGAGAGCGTGATGCTGGGCCGTGCCTCCATGATGCGCCTGCCGGACATCGTGGGCGTTGAGCTCACTGGCAAACTGCGGCCGGGCATCACCGGTACCGACATGGTGCTGGCGATCACCGAGTTCCTGCGCAAGGAGCGCGTGGTGGGCGCCTACCTGGAGTTCTACGGTGAAGGGGCCGATAGCCTCTCCGTGGGCGACCGGGCTACCATCTCCAACATGACACCGGAATACGGCGCCACCGCCGCCATGTTCTACATCGACGGCCAGACCATCGACTACCTGAAGCTGACCGGCCGCGAAGACGATCAGGTGGCTCTGGTTGAGAAGTACGCCAGGGAAACCGGCCTCTGGGCCGACAGCATGAAGAACGCAGAATACGAGCGTGTGCTGAAGTTTGATCTGTCGAAGGTAACGCGCACCCTGGCGGGCCCCTCCAACCCACACGCGCACCTGCCCACCTCCGAGCTGGCCGAGCGCGGCATTGCCGGTGAGTGGGAACAGGAAGAAGGCAAGATGCCGGATGGCGCCTGCATCATCGCAGCCATCACCAGTTGCACCAACACCAGTAACCCCCGGAACATGGTGGCGGCCGGCCTGATTGCCCGGAACGCCAACAAGCTGGGCCTGACCCGCAAGCCCTGGGTGAAGACCTCCCTGGCGCCGGGTTCCAAGACCGTCAAGATGTACCTGGAGGAGGCCAAGCTGCTGCCGGAACTGGAGCAGCTGGGCTTTGGTGTGGTGGCCTTTGCCTGCACCACCTGTAACGGCATGAGCGGTGCACTGGATCCGAAAATTCAGCAGGAGATCATCGACCGGGACCTGTATTCCGTGGCAGTACTCTCGGGTAACCGGAACTTCGATGGCCGCATCCACCCCTACGCCAAGCAGGCGTTCCTGGCGTCACCGCCGCTGGTGGTAGCCTACGCCATTGCGGGCACCATCCGCTTCGACATCGAGAAAGATGCCCTGGGCTACGACAAGGACGGTAACCCCGTCACCCTGAAGGACATCTGGCCCGATGACGCGGAAATCGATGCCATCGTGAAATCCAGCGTGAAGCCGGAGCAGTTCCGCAGCACATACATCCCGATGTTCGACATTACCCGGGATGCCCAGGCCAACACCAACCCGCTTTACGAGTGGCGGCCCCAGAGCACCTACATTCGCCGCCCGCCGTACTGGGAAGGCGCACTGGCCGGTGAAAAGACCCTCAAGGGCATGCGTCCGCTGGCGGTGTTGCCGGACAACATCACCACGGACCATCTCTCGCCGTCGAACGCCATCCTGATGAACAGCGCGGCCGGTGAATATCTGCACAAAATGGGCGTGCCGGAGGAGGACTTCAACTCCTATGCTACCCACCGGGGCGATCACCTGACTGCCCAGCGGGCCACGTTTGCCAACCCGAAACTGTTCAACGAAATGGTTCGGGACGAGAACGGCAACGTGAAGCAGGGCTCCTTGGCGCGCATCGAGCCGGAAGGCAAGGTAACCCGCATGTGGGAAGCCATCGAGACCTACATGGCACGCAAGCAGCCGCTGATCATCATTGCCGGCGCCGACTACGGCCAGGGTTCCTCCCGTGACTGGGCCGCCAAGGGCGTGGCGCTGGCCGGCGTGGAAGCCATTGTGGCCGAGGGCTTCGAGCGCATCCACCGCACCAACCTGGTGGGTATGGGTGTGATGCCGCTGCAGTTCGAGGAAGGCACTACGCGCAACACCCTCGCCATCGACGGCACCGAAACCTACGATGTGGAAGGCACACCGGCGCCGCGCGCCGAGCTGACGCTGGTAATCCATCGCAAGAACGGCAGCACCGAGCGGGTGCCCGTGATCTGCCGGCTGGATACCGCCGAGGAAGTGTCCATCTACAAGGCCGGTGGCGTTCTGCAGCGCTTCGCCCAGGACTTCCTGGAATCCGAGGGGGCCGCATGACACACGCGCCGCAAATCAAAATCCCCGCCACCTACATGCGTGGCGGCACCTCCAAAGGCGTGTTCTTCCGGCTGCAGGACCTGCCGGAAGCCGCGCAGGTACCGGGCGAGGCCCGCGATAAACTGCTGCTACGCGTGATCGGCAGCCCCGATCCCTACCAGAAGCAGATCGACGGCATGGGCGGGGCCACCTCCAGTACCAGCAAGACCGTGATCCTGGCCGAGCCCACGGTGCCCGATCACGACGTGGACTACCTGTTTGGCCAGGTCTCCATCGACAAGCCGTTCGTGGACTGGAGCGGCAACTGCGGCAACCTCACGGCCGCCGTGGGCGCCTTTGCCATCAATAGCGGCTTCGTGGCCAAAGACCGGATCCCCGAGAACGGCACCTGCACCGTGCGCATCTGGCAGGCCAACATCAAAAAGACCATCGTTGCCCATATTCCCATTACCAACGGCGAAGTGCAGGAAACCGGCGACTTCGAGCTGGACGGCGTGACCTTCCCGGCCGCCGAGGTGCAGGTGGAATTCATGGACCCGGCCGACGGTGAGGGCGCCATGTTCCCCACCGGCAATCTGGTGGACGACCTGGAGGTGCCGGGCATCGGCATCCTGAAAGCCACCATGATCAATGCCGGCATCCCCACCATCTTCGTGAACGCCGAAGACATCGGCTACACAGGCACCGAGCTGCAGGATCACATCAACTCCGATCCCCAGGCCCTGGCCCGGTTCGAAACCATCCGTGCCCACGGTGCGGTGAAGATGGGGCTGATCCAGAACATCGAAGAAGCCGCCAATCGCCAGCACACCCCAAAGGTGGCCTTCGTGGCGAAGCCGTCCGATTACGTATCCTCAAGCGGCAAGCACATCGGTGCCGGAGACGTGGATGTACTGGTGCGGGCGCTGTCCATGGGCAAGCTGCACCACGCCATGATGGGTACGGCTGCGGTGGCCATTGCGACCGCCTCGGCGGTTCCGGGAACCCTGGTGAACCTGGCGGCGGGCGGCGGTGATCGCACCCACGTGACCTTTGGGCATCCCTCCGGCACCTTGCGTGTAGGCGCGGAGGCCAAGCAGGTCGACGGGCAGTGGACGGCAACCAAGGCGATCATGAGCCGGAGTGCCCGGGTGTTGATGGAAGGTTGGGTGAGGGTGCCCCAGTAATCCGGGACTGTCGGGTTGCTTTACACTTCGCTCAGGAATCCCACATTGCTGTTTTGTAACGCGCTGTTTTCTGGTGACACTGTCGAAGGTGGCACGAAACGCGCGTTACGACCTCGCGATTCCCATTTTCGGGAATTCTGACAAACAGGAATAGTGGGGTCACAACATAAAGTATGGAAAACTAATCGCCGCTGCGGCAACGGCGGGCTTGTTGGCAAGTGGCAGTGCGAATGCCCTGTTGATCACCGTTGAAGCTGGAGGCGTATACAACAGCAGCGTGTCCGGCATTACTGAAATTGATTTCAGCAGTGGGTGTAGTTACGCGGGTGGTTGCTCCGGCAGCTTCGATGTCGTTACTGGCAGCGTAAGTGGCCAGTACGCAGCACCGTTTAACCTGGGCTCTGATAACCCGTACCTGACGGTGCCGGAACCCTACACCAGCGCACTGTCCGCAACTCTGGACCCGGGTGGCAGCTACAATTATTTCGGTCTTTTCTGGGGCTCGATTGATAACTACAACTCAATCAAGTTTTCCAATTCCGTGACCGGAGACGACTGGCTGGTAACGGGGCTGGATCTCCAGACCGTGGATCCCAATATCCTTGTAGAGGGTAACCAGGTAAGCCTGAACGACAACCGGTACGTCAATTTCTTCTTTGGCGCGATGTCGTTCGACACCATTGAACTGATCAGCACCAGCAAGGCGTTCGAGACCGATAATCATGCCTTTGCGCAGGTTCCGGAGCCGGCCACCTTCGCGCTGCTCGGCCTGGGCCTGATGGGTATGGGGCTCAGGGGCCGCAAGCGTAAAGCCTGATTGCTCTATTTGCTCCCAAAGTAAAGAAGCCATTCAGATCCAGTCTGAATGGCTTCTTTGTTTTACGACGTTACATCACATCAACTGTGCTGGACATCCACTCGCTCAGGCAGAGCGTGAGAACAGCCGGCGTCTGGCGCCCAGCCCAAGCAAGCCAAGGCCCAGCAGTGCCAGGGTAGCAGGCTCCGGTACCGGGGTGGGCGTTACCTGCTCGGCATCTCCAATTACCATGTCGTCGAAGGCGAACAGATCGCCACCGCCGGCGTTGGTAAATTCAATGCTGGTGAAGGACTGCGCCAGGTCGTAGAACCCGAAGAATAGTGTTGCCTGGGCCAAGTTGCCGATACCCAGTGAGT
This sequence comes from Marinobacter sp. E2, assembly GCF_055755345.1. Lineage (NCBI taxonomy): Bacteria > Pseudomonadati > Pseudomonadota > Gammaproteobacteria > Pseudomonadales > Marinobacteraceae > Marinobacter > Marinobacter sp. E2. The sequence goes on along the minus strand of NZ_CM146911.1, from coordinate 2,115,152 downwards.
GAGGAACGGTCAGTTCCGTGGTGTCGCCCAGCGTGTTGGTCAACTTGAGCACCATCTGGTTGGTGACAAAGTCGCCAATGTCGATACCGTTAAAGCCGAAAGCGCTCACCGGATCGAGAAAATCGATCACGAACGAGCCGGTGCTGACTTCAAGGTATTTTGTACCGGACGTCGCAAACCGTCCAACTGCCGGGGAACCAGCAATGACGCCAGTACCTGTCAGGGTGGCACTCAGCGAGCCACTGCTACCCGGGAAGCTCAGGTTCAACGGGGAACTGCTCCCCGAGGTGAATGATTCAAAGTCCTCGTTCCCAACACCGGTCAGGTTAGCCAGAAAATCCGTGCGCGCCTGCGCGGAATTCGTTCCAAGGACCCCAGCTGTTGAGGTGTCCTCGCCAAAGAAAGTAATAGGAGCGGCCAGAGCACTGGAAGCTCCCCCCATGAGAGCAAGCGCGAGCGAAGCGCCTACAACGTGTCCACCGATTGTCATATTCCTGTTCATTGCTTTCGTCCCTTTAGTGTTTCCACGGTGTATTTCTTGAGTCTTTATGGAGCGTCAGTGCCCCTTTACACCGGTGCAAGGTGAAGGCCAACTATGAAAAGTGCATTTATAACAATCAGATAACATGTGTCTTCATGAGATCATGCCTGAAAATGTTTAATTTCCTGACATATCCTGTGCCAGCTGGCTCTCAGACTGTCAGCAACTAGACTCTGGGGTAGGCGTCAGGCAACAAGAGGAGGATGGTTCCAATGTCGCAGACCTCAGATTCGAACGAGCGCCCAGACTACGACCAGGTACTGCAGAAAATCGCGGACTATGTGCTGACCTACAACATCGACAGCGAAGAGGCCTGGACTACGGCCAGGTATTGCCTGATGGACTCCATTGGCTGTGGTTTACTGGCGCTTAGGTTTCCCGAGTGTTCAAAGCATCTCGGGCCCCTGGTGGAGGGCACTCACGTTCCCGATGGCGCCCGTGTCCCGGGCACACATTTCCGCCTGGACCCGGTGAAAGCGGCCTGGGACATCGGCTGTATTATCCGCTGGCTGGATTACAACGACACCTGGCTGGCGGCAGAGTGGGGGCACCCCTCCGACAACCTCGGGGCCATCCTGGCCGTTGCCGATCACCTCTCGCGTAAACGTGTGTCGGCGGGCAAGCGCCCCCTGGCGGTTCGCGACGTTCTCGAAGCGATGATCATGGCCCATGAGATACAAGGCGTGCTCGCGCTGGAGAACTCGTTCAATCGGGTGGGGCTGGACCATGTTGTACTGGTAAAAGTGGCCTCAACTGCCGTGGCGGCCCGCCTGATGGGCGCCAGCCGGGAACAGATGCTTTCGGCACTGTCTCATGCCTGGGTAGACGGCCAATCCCTGCGGACATACCGTCACGCCCCCAATGCGGGCCCAAGGAAATCCTGGGCAGCCGGCGATGCCTCCTCCCGGGCCGTGCGGCTGGCGGACATTGCCATGCGCGGAGAAACCGGCATTCCGGGTGTGCTGACGGCGCCGCAGTGGGGGTTCTATGACGTTCTATTCAGCAAGACCAACAAAGACCAGCAACTGAAACCCGAAGACCAGCGTCAGTTTTCCCTGCCTCAGCCTTTTGGCAGCTATGTGATGGAGAATATCCTGTTCAAGATCTCGTTTCCCGCGGAGTTCCATGCCCAGACTGCCGTAGAAGCTGCACTGGCACTGCACCCTGAGGTCAAGGACCGGTTGGCGGACATCGAGCGAATAGTCATTACCACCCACGAATCGGCCATCCGGATCATTTCGAAAACCGGAAAACTCGCTAACCCCGCAGATCGGGACCACTGCCTGCAGTATATGACCGCCGTTCCCCTCATTTTCGGAAAACTCGAGGCGGAGCAGTATGAAGACAGCTTCCACGAGGCCCATCCGATCATTGATGAGCTTCGGAACAGAATGGAGGTGGTTGAGGACAAGCGTTACAGCCGGGAATATCTGGAGCCGGAAAAGCGATCCATTGCCAATGCCATACAGGTGTTCTTCTCAGATGGCTCCAGTACAAAGCCCGTTGCCGTGGAGTATCCCCTGGGGCACCGGCGCCGCAGGGACGAGGGCATTCCGGAACTGGTGAAGAAATTCGAGACCAATCTGGCGACGCGATTCTCTCGCCAGCAGTGCGCCCGGATTCTTGCTCTGTGTGAGGATCAAAAGGCACTCGAGGCGGTGCCCGTTCACGAATTCATGGATGCTTTGGCTGGCTGACAGGGACCGGGCAAATTGGTGGAATCCTGTCGCTTGCGATTGCAGTAGCCTGAAATTGCAGTAAACTGCTGCTCTTGGCGCTGTATAACGCGGGATGCGTTTTTTATTGCTTGGGTAGCAAAAGGAGTTGGCGTGGCACACGTCAGATTGTTCAGACACTACATACACCTGCCTTTTGTCATTCTCGGGCTGATAGACCTGCTGGTCCTGGCACTGGTCTTCTCGCTTGCTGTTTTCTTCCGGTTTTTTGGTGATCTTCCGTTCTTCTGGGACAACCTCGTTTTTGTCCTGCCCTCAGCGGTGGTATTCGCGGTTATCTGCCTGATTGTCATGATTGCCCTTGGGGTTCACCAGTCCCGGGTTGAGGAAGGCATGTCGGGCATGATGCTCAGAACCATCATGGCGCTGATACTGGCCATTCCCGCCCATGGCTTCGCCTATGTAATTGCTGACCAATGGCTCTGGTATATGGGCAGCTTCGGCCTGCTCACCACCGCCACGGTGCTTTCGGTGTTTGCCCTCGGCGTTGCCCGTGTTCTGTTTTTCAGCATCGTCGGCAAAGAGGCCTTCAAGCGCCGGGTGCTGGTGCTGGGCGCAGGTCGCAGGGCCAACCAGTTGCTGGTGGATCTCGAAACACCCTTTAACCGGAAGGGCTTCACGCTCGACGGCTTTGTGCCACTTCCTGATGAATCGATCGAGGTGGAAGAGCAATACCTCATCAACAACCCTGCCTCGCTCCACGATTACATCCTCAGGCACCCGGTCAGAGAGATCGTAGTGGCGGTAGACGACCGCCGGAAGGGGCTGCCGATGGAAGACCTTCTCGAATGCAAGATGGAAGGTGTCCATATAATTGACGGTGCCAGTTTCTACGAACGAGAGTCCAGAAAAGTGGCTCTTGAGATGATTACCCGGGGCTGGCTGGTCTTTTCTGACGGCTTTACTGTGTCTTCTGTGTACGGCTTCGGCAAAAGAACGCTGGATATCCTGGCGGCCGGCAGCCTGCTCATTGTCAGTGCGCCGATCATGCTGCTCACGGCGCTGGCCATCAAACTTGAAGATGGATTGAAGGCCCCTGTGCTGTACAGCCAGGAGCGGGTAGGTCTGAACGACAAGGTCTTCCGCGTACACAAATTCCGGTCGATGCGGACGGATGCCGAGAAGGATGGCGCCGTGTGGGCGAGTAAGAATGACACCCGCGTGACCCGTGTGGGCGAATTCATTCGCAAGGTACGGATCGACGAGCTGCCACAGATCTTTAATGTACTGAATGGCACCATGGCATTTGTCGGCCCCCGGCCCGAAAGGCCGGTGTTTGTTCAGCGCCTCACCGAGACCATTCCCTTCTACGGAGAGCGGCATCGGGTAAAGCCGGGGCTGACGGGGTGGGCGCAGCTGTGTTTTGCCTACGCGGATAATGAAGAGGACACTCGCGAAAAGCTTCGCTACGATTTGTACTACATAAAAAATCAGAGTTTACTTCTTGATCTGTTGATTATAATTCAGACAGTGGAAGTGGTATTGTTCAAGAAAGGATCCAGGTAGTTTCGGGACGAGCTCTCCCCGAGACACGGAATAAGAGACGGAACCAGAGAGGAATAAAAATGTCATCGAAGTTTTCACTGTGGGGGCTCTTTGTGCCCCTGGCGGCGGTATCTCTTATTGCCGGATGCGCTTCCAACTCCCCATCCTCCAGCGAAAAGATTCAGCAGGCGCTTCAGTTAGAAACAACCAACAGTGTCGACCAGTACATTCTGGGGCCAACCGATGTTGTGCGCGTGTCTGTCTGGCGTAATGAAGACCTGAGTATCTCAGTACCCGTGCGCCCCGATGGCAAAATATCGGTTCCGCTGATCGGGGATGTGCACGCATCCGGCGAGACGCCCGAAGGTCTGGCAAGCGATATTGAGGCCGGGCTTTCAGCCTACATCCGAGAGCCGCAAGTAAGCGTTGTGGTTACCAATATGGGAAGTCACGAATATATTGATCGGGTTCGTGTTACCGGAGCAGTCAAGAGTCCGCTTTCCGTGCCTCACCGAACTGGCATGACCGTACTGGATATGTATCTGACCGCGGGCGGCGGAAATCAGTTCGCGGCCGCAAATGATGCGATGCTTTACAGGCCGATGAGAGGTGAAGTCGTCGCAATTCCTGTCAGGTTGGACGACATTCTAACCAAAGGTGACATAGCAACAAATTACCCGATGCGGCCTGGCGACATACTTGCCGTGCCGGAACGAAGTTTCTGAGCGTTAGGGTATTTGATTATGGCAGTGCCACTGTCCAGTTTACCGGTTGAGATTCTCAGGGAAGTGCGGTCGCGCAAATGGCAGGTGTTGTTTGCGTTTGTCGTGCTGAGCTTCCTGGTGCTTGGTGCCGGGTTCGTATGGCCTTACAAGTACCAGTCAGAGGTCGTCATTTTCGTCGATGATCAGAATATTATTCGACCACTTATGGAAGGCAGCGCAATAACCACAAAGGTTAGCGACCAGACATCGTCGGCGCGCCAAACGCTTTCAAACAGAGAAGCGCTGGTACAAATTGCCACAGATCCAAGCATTTATGGTCCGGGGGCGGGCAATCAAACTCCAGACATCATTGAGTCGCGCATTGCTACTCTCCGAGCGAATCTCACCGTTAAACCAGCCGGCGGCAGCTATTTTTCAATTGGTTACACCTCACAGTCGCCGGCGGAGGCGTTCCGGATAGCCCAGCGTTTGGGACAGCTTTTTATCTCTGAGAGTTCAGAAAGAAAACGTCTCGAAAGCCGCAATGCTTATGATTTCGTCGACAAACAGGTAAAGAATTACGAGCGGCAGCTGGCGGAAGTTGAGGAACGATTGCAGAACTTTCTCTCAGAGAACAAGGACGGCACTGAAGAGGAAGCCAACGCACGAATGAACAGCCTGAAGTCTCAGCTTGAGCTGGCCGAGCTCGAAAAGGCTGAGCTGCAGTCGCGAACTCAATCGCTTCAGGTTCAACTGAGTAGCATTGATCCGACCGTTAGCCAGGGCAGAACTGCAGATGCTTTCCAGAAGCGCATAGCTGATATGGAGTCGCGGCTGGACGATTTGCGTCTGCGATATCTTGATACCTACCCAGACATCGTCATCCTGAAGGAACAGATTGCTGAGTTGCGAAAGCAAAGGCAGAAAGCCCTGGAAGAAAGTGGCGATGAAAGCGATGCTCAAACTTTATCCGGCACGGACATTGTTAACCCGGTGTATCAGGACATTCGCGCATCGTTGACAGAAGCCCGGGCAGACCTCGTGACCACCACGACGCGAATCAATTCTCTGAAACAACTGATCGCCGAACAGGAACAGAGAATGGCGCGTATTCAAGAAAACAAAACCCGGTATGCGGAAATCACCCGGGATATGAAGGTGAATACACAGATTTACAATGATCTTCTCCGGCGCCGGGAAAAGGCCAGGGTTTCCATGCATCTGGACGTGGAAGGTCAGGGCCTCAATTACGAAATATACGAATCTGCCCAATTCCCGACACAACCGGAGAAACTGAAGTTTCCAATGTTTGCATTCGCCGGAATACTTCTGGGCGCGATTGCACCTTTCGGAGCCATAGCCGGGTTACTTCAGATTGACCCACGGGTACGCGCCCGGCAGCAACTCGAGGAGGATATAGGTCTGCCGGTTCTTGCTGAGATCCCCTTGGTGCGCACGCCCTATGAGAAACGGCGCGACCGAAGGGTCACCATTATTGTTTCAGTATTTGCCATAGTGGCGGTAGCGGCCTATGTGGCTATCGTGGCTGCCGCACTTATGGGAGTTGTTTAATGGCAGATTATAAACAGGGCAGGTCTGATTCAGAGCAGAGCGTTGAAGAGGCTGGCTTTGATAAATGGCGGACCACGAACGATAAAGCCGAAAAAGGCTCCACGCCCGATGAGAGGGAACTCCTCAAGGGTGGTGGTTCGGATCATCGCCTTCAGCGCAGCAACACCTACTTTGATGGTGATGATTCTCGCATGCTGGTGCCTAGTTCGCTGGAACTTGGCCCTGGTGCGGTAGACAGATACGTTATCAGTAAACAAATCATCAAGATGCAGGAGCCGCGCAGGCTCACTCCGGACGATCTGGACGAGCGCCGAATTGTTTACCCGGAGTCGAAAAACCGGGATCTGGTCAATCGATTTCGCCATCTTAGAACAAAACTTCTTGAACTGTCCGGCGGCAACAACTTTACCCTTGTCGTAACCGGTACAGGAGAGGGCGCAGGCACCTCGTTTATGGCGCTGAACCTCGCCGCAGCCTTTGCGTTTGATCAGGCAAAAACGGCGCTTATTATCGACTGCAACCTGCGGAACCCAACACTCCACACCCAGCTTGACCTTTCTGCTGAGACTGGCCTGACTGATTTTCTGGAAGATTTTGACTACGACATCGGAAAGATCATCTACCCGACGGGGATTCCCCGACTGCGCCTTGTTCCGGCAGGCAGTCAGCGAGAGGATGCCTCTGAGTTTTTTACATCATTTCGAATGAAGCAGTTTCTCCAGGCCGTAAGGCGCAGGTATCCGGATCGTTTTATCGTTCTTGATACGGCGCCGATCTCACATTCACCGGACGCCAGAATTCTCGGCGAGCTTTGCGACTTTTCCATGTTGGTAGTTCCTCATGGAAAGATTACGGGTAGTTCGGTTGAAGACGCCGCTAGAGCGTTTGATCCCGACAAGTTTGTAGGAGCCGTAATCAATGGATAGGTTATTCGGAGCAGGGAAGCTCCGGCATACACTTCCCCTTTTGCTCGCAGCAGCCCTGTTTACGACGCCAGCCATTTCGCAGGGTCAGTTGCGTCTTACTGGCAACCAGTCCGCGCGATTCACAGACAATGCTGCAAAGGCTCCGAACAACGAACAAAGCGACATCGAGAGTACCACGTCTCTCACCGCTTCTTACGAATCGGATCCCGGAAAGTGTAACGCCAGCTTTTCGAGCACTGTCGGCTACTCCATTTGGCTGGATGAAACTTTTGATAACGAAACCAACGCCAGCATGAACCTGAACAGTGAATGCGAGCTGGCAACCGGCCTTTACTGGGATCTGGATAACAATCTGCGGCAGGTTCGCCAGGATGTGACTCAAAGCGATACGCCCGCAAACCGGACCAGAAAGAACGTCTTCAGCACCGGCCCCCGTTACGTATGGCGCCTGGGCGCTCTGGATACCATTACAGTCAGCAGCCGTTACGAAAATACCGAATTCGAAGAGCCGGAAGAAACCGACAGCGAGCGCCTGACTGGCACCACGGCCTGGTCTCATCTGTTCAGCCCGACCCTTAGCGGGGGGGTCAGTGGTTCTTACACCTCAACAGAGCTGGATACAGGTGCGGACATTGATGTACGCACCCTGCGGTTAACCGGTGGTAAAACATGGGCAACGACTTCGGCTTCCGGCTCAATTGGTGTGAGTGAGATTGAAACCAGCATCGGCAGTTCCTCCCAAACCAGCGATGGCGTGGTTGGCCAATTGGAACTTACTCGGACTGTAAGCCCCAGCGCCAATTGGTACCTCCGAGCGGCCCGGGAACTAACGGATCGGACCTCAAGCTTCGATATCCAGTTCGAAGAGTTCGAGTTCAATCTGAACGAGAGTATTACCGTTGAAACAACCAGCGTTGCGACTGGCCTCCGGAAAGGTTTTTCGGATGGCGGTAACCTGAACGTAGAAGCCTTCGCCAATCAGTCGGACTTGCTGGAAACAGACGAATTGGAGCGAGCGTCGGGACTGAATGTCCGGTATGGACGACCTATCAGCGGTCAACTGAGCGGTAACGCCAGATTTGGCTACCGGTACCTGACGTTTGAGCAGAATGAATCGGACGACCAAATCGTCAATCTCGCATTGGACCTGAGTTATCAGGCAAGCCGCGAACTCAGTCTGTCTGGCAGGATCGGCCAGGAACAGAAGACCAGCGACGTGTCGAGCCGCGAGTACGATGAATTCTGGCTCCAGATTTCGGTGGGATACAGATTCCGCTAGGCTGATGGCCATCGGAATAGGGCACAATTTATGACAAACACTATCGAGAACGCCCTCACTATCGACGTGGAGGATTACTTCCAGGTAGCCGCGCTGGCCGAAGCCGTTCGTCCTGAGGACTGGCATTCGATGGAGTACAGAGTTGAAGCTAACACCAACCGTCTGTTGGATTTACTGGATAAACACAACACCAAAGCCACCTTTTTCACCCTGGGCTGGGTGGCAGAGAAATCCCCGGAGCTGGTTCGCACCATCCAGAGAGGCGGCCACGAAATCGCCAGTCACGGCTACAGCCATCAACTCATCTACAACCAGACACCGGATGCTTTCCGGGAGGAAACTCGTCGTTCCAAGCGGATTCTGGAAGACATCACTGGCCAAGCCATAACCGGTTATCGCGCGGCCAGCTACTCGATCACCAACCAATCGCGCTGGGCTCTGGACATACTGGCGGAAGAAGGCTTTGTGTGGGATTCCTCCATTTTCCCCGTGCATCACGACCGTTACGGCATGCCCGGCACACCACGATGGCCACACAAGCTCACCACGAATGAAGGTCATGAGCTGGCCGAATTTCCGCTGAGTACGCTGAAATTCCCCGGTTACACCCTGCCCATTGCCGGAGGCGGCTATTTCCGATTGTTCCCCTACTGGTTCAGCCGCTGGGGCCTGGGCAGCATCAACCGCCAGGGCCAACCGTTTGTGTTCTACCTGCATCCTTGGGAAGTCGACCCGGGCCAGCCGAAGCTGGACGTCAAATGGTTCTCCCGTTTCCGGCACTACAACAACCTGGATGTGTGCGAGGCGCGGCTGGATAAGCTTTTGGGCCACTTCTCATTCGTGCCCATGGGTGAGGTGCTCCGCAAACAGGGTCTACTGAATGACAGCCAACGGCCCGAGCCCGAATCCCCGAACACGGTGAGCGGACTGGCATAATGGTCTTCCTGTTCTGGGCGTCGTTCTTCCTGTTGTTCTATATCTACTTCGGATATCCGCTGGCTATCAAGGCCGTTGCCATGCTGCGCCCCAAGCCGGTGGATAAAGCGACTGCATACCAACCCAGTGTGTCCATACTGATCGCCGCCTACAACGAAGCCAAAGACATCGAATCCACGTTGCGGAACAAACTGGCTCTGGATTACCCGGCGGATCTGATGGAAGTACTGGTGATTTCCGACGAATCCGATGATGGCACAGATGACATCGTAGAACGGGTCGCAGAGACCGCGCCTTTTCCGGTACGCCTCTACCGGCAAATTCCTCGTCAGGGGAAAACAGCGGGTCTGAACACGCTGCGCGGACACGCCAAGGGCGAGATTCTGCTGTTTTCCGACGCCAACTCCGAATGGGACGGCCGGGCAGTAACGGCGTTGGTCAGCAATTTCAACGATCCGACAGTGGGCTACGTCACCGGCAAGATGATCTACGTCCACCAGGACGGCTCGCTGGTGGGCGATGGCTGCAGTGCCTACATGAAATACGAAAACTGGCTGCGGCAGCAGGAAACCCTGGCCGGCTCCGTCGTCGGCGTCGACGGCGGCATAGACGCCATGCGCAAATCCCTGCATCAGCCCCTGCGCGCTGACCAGTTGCCGGACTTCGTGCAGCCCTTAAAGGTCGTAGAACAGGGCTACCGCGTGGTGTACGAGCCGGAAGCGATGTTGAAGGAAGAAGCGCTCACCGACGGCACCAGCGAATTCAGCATGCGCGTCAGGGTCAGCTTGCGAGCGCTCTGGGCCTTGAAAGACATGAAGCGGCTACTCAGCCCTGCTTGGAACCCACTGTTCGCCTGGCAACTGTTTTCTCACAAGGCTTTGCGATACGTAGCCTTTCTGCCAATGGCAACACTTGCGCTGGCGACGCTGTATCTGGCGCCGCTCAAAGGACTTTACGGCCTGGCGGCAATTGGCTACGCGGGCTTCCTGATCCTGGCCTGGAGCGGGCACAAAAAAGAATCCAATGGGGAATCGCTCTCGGCGATCTACTCAATACCCTATTACTTCATGTTGCTGAATCTTGCTTCTTACAAAGCGTGCGTTGCATTTTTCAGGGGCGAGAAGAAGGTTATCTGGAATCCACGGAAGGGATAATGAGTGACATTCACCACGAACGCATCGGATAAACCAATGGCCTTCGGGTCTACTTCAGTTTTACTGAATCGCTATCTGCCTCTCGGGATTGTGCTGCTTGTTTTTCTTTTTTCTTTGGGAAACAAGCTTAGCGTTCTCGAAGTCGGAGCTCCCTACGTCACGATAGACGACCAGACAAAATATGAAGGCGGTTTTCATGTCTGGTTCGGCCAGGCTCCGCCGCAGCGTATGTACATCGAGAGCTGGATCAGCGGTGTCTCCTCCATCGCCACCTACGTCGCCCGACATGTTGGTCAGGACGGGGCCATTGGATTGAATCTGGTGGCGGATGCCTACCGAGACTTTCACGCCAATCCCGACCCCTATGTGCAGACCTATCGTTCCCTCATGCTGTTCGTGGATTTCCTGACGGCACTACTGGTGTTTTTACTGGCAAGGGAAATCGCCAGGCGCCATGCGGAAGTAAATTGGATCGCAGCCATCGCGGCCAGCCTCTACATGCTCAGTTTCAATACCCTCTGGGCCTACGTTGTCGCTCGACCTGACACGTTGACGGTACTCTTCGCGGTATCCGGCTTACTCCTTTATTACCGTTCTGATTTCGGAGAGCGCCAGAAAACGCTGGTATTAAGCGGTGTACTTTTGGGGCTAGCCTCAGGCATGAAATTGCACGGCGCCTTCTTTGTGATTTTCATCTGTCTGGATCTCTGGCGACAGCTGGGTTTTAAAGAGGCCGTCAGGCGGGCGTTCTGGTTTGGTTTGATCGCGGTAGTTGTGTTTGCGGTGTCGGCCGGCTCGGTAATTTTCGACCCGGCGCTTTACGTCAAACTCCGTCTGCTCAATGCCCGTGATGATGCTTCACCCTGGTTGGAGTGGGGCGATCAATTCTACACCCTTCTGCATGGTACCGGCTGGCTGATCGTTCCGTTGATTGCTGTGTCGATCTGGATGGTACGTCGTTTACCGCAATGGAAAGGCAATCCGCGGTTTGCCAGCGTCATATTTCTCAGTATTTGCTGGCTGATCCTGTTCGCCAGTCTCAGAGTCTTGCGGGGGTACTGGATGCTGCCGGCCTTGCCATTGTTTTACATCACGGCGGCTCTGGTCATCGTGCAGGCGGCCCGGAATTATTGGCGTCTGCCGGTTCTCGCACTGCTATTCGGAATATTTGGGGCCCAGCTTTGGCAGGAAGGTAGAACTTTTCGAGATGTTCCGTTCAATGAATTGCGCAGCTGGGTTACCCAGAATGTTGCGCCTGACGACACGGTTTATATTCTTGGATACACCGCGCTGAGCCTGCCGTTGAATACCAGTGCTATCCAGCAACACAAGCAAGTACTTGAAGCGGGCTTTACCGATGCAGTGGCGGAAGGAGAGTCGTTCACGGACCGACATATCAGGCTCTGGGAAGAGCGGGCCAGATACCGGCTGCTTGACATGCTTAACTTCCGTTCCGACACAGGCTACCGGTATTTCGGTTACAACAGTTTCCTGCCCGACGTCATGGAGCAATTCGTACCCTTCGACAGCGTTGACTTTATTTTGCTGCAAGAGCACTTCGATCTTTCTGAGAAAAGGGTCCTCGTTAGGCTATTGCAAGATGAGTATGAAAAAGTCACTTCCCTGACTGCTCCCGGCGGCGGTGGTTATGGGCTGTCCTACGACGTATACAGGCGGGCAGAATAGCGTGTCTGGTTCATCAACCCGAATCCTGCACTTCATTGAAAGCGGTGGTCTCTACGGCGCAGAACGGGTCATCCTGAACCTGTCCCGCGAGATGGCTCAGAACAGCGAACTGGTGCCTGTGGTGGGGTGTATTGTCAGTGCGCCGGCGGAACAAAGCGATCTATACGATGCAGCAGTGACTGAAGGAATCGAAGCGGTAAAGCTGGTTATCCCGAACAGCCGGTTTCCCGCAGTTATGCCACGGATAGCCCGGGAACTGAAGCGGCTGAATGTTGGCTTGATTCACTCCCACGGCTACAAGCCATCTGTTTACGGATTTCTGATCAAGATTTTATCTGGCATACCAGTGATGGCCACCTGCCATCTGTGGTTCGAGATGGACAAAGGACCGCTGAAAACACGCATATTAATTGGGCTGGAGAAGCGTCTTTACCGATGGTTTCCGCGGGTTGTCGCGGTTTCCGACGACATACGGCGTGTTCTGACAGGCAACGGCGTGCCCGAAAATAAGGTCATTGTGGTTGAGAATGGCGTATCGATCGAGCCCGTCAGTACACCTGAGCAATCTGCCATGCTCCGGCAATCATTAGGCATTGGCGCTGAAGACTTCTGTGTGCTCAATGCGGGCCGGCTGACCCGGCAAAAAGGCCAGTGGACTTTGATAGAGGCCGCCGCGATTCTTAAACGACGTCAGGTGCACATCAAGGTGCTGATCGCAGGGGAAGGGCGCCTGAAAGATTCGCTTGCGGAACAGATCGAGCAGCATCAGTTACAGGATCGGGTCAAGCTACTCGGTTTTCGCCGCGATATCCCGGAACTGTTAGCCATGAGCGATGCATTTGCGCTGCCGTCCCTTGATGAAGGCATGCCGATGATACTGTTGGAGAGCACGGCCCGTGGTGTTCCATCAGTTGTCACGGCAGTCGGTGATATTCCCAAATTGATTCAGGCCAACGAGACGGGCCTTGTGATAGCAAAGGAAGATCCGGAGGCGCTGGCAGACGCTATTGAATCCTTACTGGCAGATAAAGAGCTGCGTGAGCGGCTTGCAAAAAATGCCCGGATCAGAATGCAGGCGATGTATTCCAGTAGGTCCATGCATCAGAAGTATCACGAGATTTACCAGAACCTGCTGGACGGAGTAAGGGAATGACGTCGGTTTCTGGCAACCTGGACTCCCCAGTACGGATACTGTTTTGCATTGACCAGTTGGTGCGCGGCGGCACCGAGCTTCAGCTGATTGGGCTCATTGAACGCCTGGATAGGGATCGTTACGCGCCCTATCTGCTTACGATTCGCCCGACGGATCCGACGCTTATTCCGGCGGATTGCGAACACGTCGATCTAAGCGTGCCGAAGTTGTTCTCACTGGATGGCCTGCGGTCTTTATGGTGGCTGGTAAGGTTTCTGCGCCGTGAACATATCCGCATCGTTCAGACATATTTCCAGGATTCGACGGTATTTGCCGGATTGGCAGCGAGAATAGCAGGGACCCCGGCGCGAATTGCGTGTTTTCGCGACCTGGCATTCTGGAACAGCCGAAAGCAGGCCGTGCTTCTCAAAGGGATATACCCGTTGATGAATGGCTATATTGGAAACGCCGGGGTGGTGATTTCTCACTTTGCCCGGGTTTTCGGAATCGACCCGGAACGGGCAACGGTCATAAGAAACGGTGTCGATGCATCACAATTGCCTTTTACGGAGCACGCACAAGCGACGACCGACATTGGTATTGTTGGCAACATGACCCGACAGGTAAAGCGCACTGATCTGTTTATACGCGCTGCGGCCATCGTGCACCGGCAATATCCCGACCTGCGATGGCATATTGTGGGCGATGGCCATTTACGACCGGAACTGGAAGCATTGGCGGAAGAGCTGGGTGTGAGTGATCAGATCATCTTTGCCGGGCGGATCGAGGACGTAACCGGTTATCTGGGAAAACTGCAAATCGGTGTAATCTGCTCGGATTCCGAAGGCCTCAGTAACGCCATCCTGGAATACATGTTTCGTGGCGTGGCCACTGTGGCGACCGAAGTCGGTGGCAATACCGAACTTGTTGAAAACGGGGAAACCGGATTGACCGTCCCACCGGACAACGCCGATGCGCTTGCGCAGGCGATTTTGCAGTTGGTGGAAAGCCCCGAAACCAGGCAAAGAGTGGCTCACAGGGCCCGGAACCGGGTTGAAACTAGTTACAGCTGGTCGCGTTGCCTGTCAGACCATAATCAGCTTTACCAAAGCCTCCTGGCGGGCCAGGCGATTGAGAGGTCCGTATGAGATTTGCCAAATTCCTGGGGGTCGGTGGCGTTGCCACCCTGATGCAATACGGCATCCTGATTGCGATGGTGGAACTGCTTTCCGCCAGCGCATTCGTTGCCTCCACCATTGGTTATCTGGTCAGTGGGATTTTTAATTACACTCTAAACTATTACTTCACCTTCACCAGTTCTGCCAAACATGGACTGGCGGCGACTCGGTTCATCATTGTGGCCGTGATCGGGCTGGCACTTAATAGTAGCCTGGTGTTTTTGCTAACCGATGTGATTTCGGTGTTTTACATCACCGCGCAGGTAATCGCTACGGCCGTAGTGGTCATCTGGAATTTCATTGCACATAAACACTGGACGTATCGCTCAGTAAAGGACGATGGATGTGATGTCTGAAATGGAAAATCCCGTTGTGCTGTCCATAGTCATTCCCTGTTACAACGAGGAAGAGGTGTTACCGGAGACCGCAAGGCAAATGGGCCAATTGCTGGACAGCATGGTCGCTGAAAACCTGCTACACGCAGACAGCCATCTTTGCCTGGTCGACGATGGCAGCAAGGACCGCACCTGGGCGATCATTCAGGAACTGGCAGAAAAATCCAGCCAGGTCCGCGGCCTGAAACTGGCCAGAAACCGGGGGCATCAGAATGCCTTGCTTGCCGGGCTCGAAAACGCCGAAGGCGATGTTCTTGTCAGCATTGATGCCGATCTTCAAGACGATATTACCGTCATCCGCTCAATGATCCTGGAGTACTACAAGGGCCATGAGATTGTCTACGGTGTGCGGAAAAAACGAACTACAGACAGCTTTTTCAAGCGGTTCACGGCGGAGGGCTACTACTATCTGCTCAGTAAAATGGGCGTCAACATCGTTTTCAACCATGCTGACTACCGCCTGATGAGCCGCCGGACCATTGAAGCGTTGCGTCGGTATGAGGAGGTAAACCTGTTTCTTCGGGGAATTATCCCGACCATCGGGTTTTCAACAACCGAGGTCTACTACGACAGGGCAGAGCGCTTTGCTGGCGAGTCCAAGTATCCCCTGAAAAAAATGCTGGCACTGGCAGTGGATGGCATCACCTCGTTTTCTGCCGTACCGTTGCGGTTTATAGCGGCCCTTGGATTCATCATTTTTATTTTCAGCATGCTGATTTCGGTTTGGGCACTGGGTGTTCGGCTTTTTACCGATGACGCTATTCCTGGCTGGGCGTCGTCTGTTCTGCCCATGTACCTTCTGGGCGGTATCCAGATCCTGAGTCTTGGCGTTATTGGCGAGTATGTCTCCAAAATTTATATGGAGACCAAGCGTCGGCCTCGCTATTTTATTGAACGAGCGGCAGGGCAGCCACTTGAAGGGCAGTCACAGCCTCAGAAAATCAGGGAACAGATTCCAATATGATGGATACGCTTTCCAGATATATCTTCTATCCGCTCTGGGAGTTGAAAGACCGTAGTAGCCGGTTGAAAGAATTAGCTGCTCTGGAACAACAGCAGTGGTGGCCCAAGGACCGGCTTGAGGAGCTGCAATGGCAGCGGCTGGAGCGCATGCTGACCTATGCCGGAAAACACAGCCCTTTTTACCGGACGTTGTTTAGCGCTGGCAACCTGAACCCGGGCGGCCATTGGAACTGGGAAGCCTTTCGGCGAATTCCTGTGACCCCCAAGCAGGCGATCCGTAACCAGACGGACCAGTTCATCAGCGATGAGTACGACAAACAAAATCTGGTAACCGCTAAAACCGGCGGTTCGACTGGGTTTTCGCTCAATCTGTTTTTCGATGAGTCATGCCAGGAACGCCGTAATGCGGCTCAAATGTGGGCGGACCGATGGGCAGGTTGGCAACTGGGCGAGAAAAAAGCATCGATCTGGGGCAATCCACCCGTGGCAAAGGGGCTGAAACAACGTCTTCGGCTCAGACTTCTGGATCGAACTATTTATCTGGATACCATGAATCTGAACGATCAGAGCATGGGCGAGTTTGTATCGCAGTGGCGTCGAGAAAGGCCAAAGGCAGTTTTTGGTCACGCCCATTCCATCTATTTATTCGCCCGATACGTTCTGGAAAAAGGGCATCAGGATCTGCGCCCCAAAGGTATAGTGGCTACGTCGATGATGCTGCTTGAGCATGAGCGACAGGTGATTGAAGAAGCCTTCGGCTGCAAGGTCACCAATCGATATGGCTGCGAAGAAGTCGGGCTGATTGCCTGCGAGTGTGAGCAACATAACGGAATGCATCTGAATCTTCCTCACCTGATCGTGGAGTTTCTGGACGCCAACGACAAGCCGGTAAAACCAGGCGAGCCGGGTAAGATCGTAGTTACCGATCTGAACAATTTCGGTATGCCGCTGATCCGTTATCGGGTTGAAGATGTAGGCGTGCATACCCTGAAGCAGTGCGCGTGTGGGCGTCAGTTACCAATCCTGGAAAGGCTTGAAGGACGGGTGGCGGATTTTCTGAAGTTACCGGAAGGAGGCCAGGTTGCGGGTATATCACTGGTTGAGCGGACTCTGACAAAAGTTCCTGGCATTGAGCAGATGCAACTGGTCCAGAATAGCCTTCAGGAAATCATCATTAACCGGGTCAAAGCGCAAGACTATTCGGACATGACCGACGCCATGCTGATTGATGCAATGCGCGAGGTTTTTAACGACTCTGTGAGCATCAGAATTCAGGATGTTTCCAATATTCCCCAGGAGCCTTCCGGGAAGTACCGTTTTTCTATTTGTAAGGTCTGAAATATGACAGAACAACCACTTGTGAGCGTCGTCATCGCAACTTATAACATGGGCCAATATCTGCCCTTGGCGATAGACTCTGTGCTTGCGCAGACCTGGTCTAACTTGGAGCTGATCGTAATCGATGATGGCTCAGAAGATGATACGAGCGAACAAATGAAGCGTTACGAAAGAGATTCGCGCGTACGTTACGTCCTTACAGTGAACCAGGGGCAGCCGAGGGCAAAGAATCGAGGGCTGCTTGAGTCCAGGGGCGACTTTATTGCCTTTTGTGATGCAGATGACCTCTGGCAACCACGTAAGCTGGAAATCCAGATGCCGTACTTTACAGATTCAAAGGTCGGAGTAGTTTACAGTGAGGTCTCGTACGTTGACGAGAAAGGGCATCCTGTTGACAAGGAAATTCCTTACGAACGCCACAGCGGCAAAGTAACAGAAAACCTGGTAATCAAAAATTTTGTTCCCTTTGGAACTGCGGTGATTCGACGGGAATGCGTGGAAAAGAGCGGCAACTTTGACGAAACCCTTCCTATGGGGATCGACTGGGATCTCTGGTTACGATACTCAATGAGCTGGAATTTTCAGTATGCACCAGATGCAACTTATATTTACCGCATTTGGCCGGGACAGATGTCCAAAAACTATAGGGGCAGGTATAAAAATGCTTTCCTGATTTTGGATAAGTTTATCCAAAATCATCCAAAGGCCGTATCGAAATCGTTGATGGCAAAAGCTTGGGCCGACATGTATATCAGCCGGGGGATGTCTCTTGCCAAGTCAGAAAGAATCTATATTGAGCCCATTAAAGATGTGCTGACTGGCTTGCGTTACGATTGGTCTTACTTTCCTGCATGGAAATCATTGGCAAAGCTTATTCTGAGAAGGGTGTAGCCAAATGCTGTTGCAAGGACGCATTCAATGAATTTAAACCAGCTAATTTATCGCTTTTCACGCCCCGTCGGCGGATTAACGCTGGCTAAATACTTGGCGCGTAAGCACCCCCGAATATTGATGTACCATCGTGTACGAGGCCAACACGGTGTTGAAGGAATTCCTGTTGATTTGTTCCGCTGGCAACTCAAAAAAATCAAGCAACATTTCAATCCGATGGCACTTGATCAAATGGTTGATGCACATGAGTGTAACAGGCTGCCTGATCACGCAGTTGCATTGACATTTGACGATGGGTATCGGGACTTTTATGAGTTAGCATATCCGTTACTCAAAGAGTTTGACCTGCCAGCGACTTTGTTTCTAACAACTGGCTTTGTGAGCGGTGAATTATGGCTTTGGCCTGATCAAATAAAATACATTTTAAGTGAAACAAATCACAAAGTTGTGGAGATACTCGATACTAAAAAGTCTCTAACTTCAGAATCCGATCGTTATGAAGCTTGGAGCGAAATCGGAGACACATGTTTAAGGCTAACGAATACCGACAAGCACCTGCTTATTGAGCGGATTGCAAAATCCCTCGAAGTGAGCTTACCGCCTAGTGCCCCAGAAGGATTCGAGGGATTGAACTGGAATATGGTGAAAGAGATGAAAGCTAATTCCAGATTAACGATCGGTAGTCACTCCGTGAGCCATCCAATCATGACAAGTCTCAGCCCCAAAGCTCTCAGCTATGAGCTGTTAGCATCAAAAGAGACAATAGAGACTGAAACCGGACAACCCGTAAGTGCTTTTTGTTATCCGAATGGTCAGCCTGAAGACATTAACGACATAACCCGTGTTGCAATCCAGCACTCGGGTTATGCCTACGCGCTTGCAGCATATCCGGCTCCTGACCCTCTGAGAGATCGATGGGCAATCGCCCGCTATCCCGGTGCTTCGACGGTAAGTAATTTTGAAAAATCCATATACGGTATGAGCTATCTCGCTACCCGCCACTACTAGACTGATTGAGACAAAATAGTCGAAAACGACAGACAAGGTTAAAATACACTCTTCTCGGGGACAAAATGGAAAAGCCTAGCGTAAGTGTTCTATTGCTGACTTATAATCGTCCTGAAGAGATAGGAAGAAATGTTTCCGAGCTTATGAAGGTTCTATCGAAAGACATCGAAATCGTGGTAGTTGATAACTGTTCATTGCTAAAGGCTAGCGACGTCCTTGAACCATATTTAGATCGCCTGAAAGTAATAAGAACTAGTGAAAATTTAGGTGTAGGTGCTCGAAACATAGGAATGAAATCTTGCTCATCCGATATTGTCATTACACTTGACGATGATGTTTTCGGGCTGACTCAGGAAGCCATTGATTTGATTGCCGAGAAATTTTGGGTGAATGCTAACTTAGCGGCGCTCAATTTCAAAGTTATTGACGACGTGACTGAAGAACAAGTCAACTGGATTCATCATCGAAAACTTTCAGATTGGAGTGATAGCGAGTTCGAAACTTATGAAATAAGTGAAGGAGCTGTTGCTTTGAGACGCGAGCGGTTTCTTCATTGTGGAGGTTATCCGGAACATTTTTTTATAAGCCACGAAGGGCCATATCTTGCCCTTACGCTGCTTAACGCAGGCGCAGAAATAATTTACTGTCCTATGATCTCAGTTCGACACGCTCACGCTGAGGGAGGAAGATCTTCCTGGCGGAGATATTATTACGACGCTAGAAATGTAATATGGCTTTCTTTTAGACTTCTTCCGATGAATTTATTTATCGAGAAATGCATTTTAGAACTCGGCGCTCTTTTCGTTTATTCCGTTCGAGATGGGTATTTTCGATATTGGCTAAAGGGTGTTAGAGATGGGATTCTGGGGATCAATAAAATAGGAATTGTCCGATCGCCAATTGGGCTACAGGCTGAGAAAAGATATAGAAAAATGAAGTTAAATAATCCGAGTATCTTTTATATGATAAAGATTAGAGTTTTCAGCGGTTTTCGAAAGGTTAGAATTTGATCGTATAAAGAGGTGCATTTGCTTATGGTGCCGTGTGAGAAGCGCGGGTATTTCGATCTCACTACGGCACCAAAAATCAGAGTACTATCTTATTTGTATTTTTACCGGGTCTGGACACATTGGGCAGAGCTTTTCACCAACTAAGGTACTTTGGTTTTTAGAATCATAAACGTGAATGAAGATGCTTTGCCAATCAGGAATCAAAGATCTATCAATAATAATCTTTTCATTTGACCAGCTTAAAGGTGGCAGAGTGACCGCCTTGGTGCTATCGGAAATTAGTTCGCGATCGGTAATGACAACTCGAGACCTCGAGTTCTCCCCAACTGCAACATATACGTTGTCATAGATAGCTTGGAAGTTGGATGTATCACCGTTCCCCCACCACCCTGGAACGTGGAGTTTGTCAAACTGATAGTCCGTTCCAGAGAAATTAGCTGGATCGGTCACATCCGACCGCTGGTAAACGGTGGTCGTATTTATTACAGAAAAGTCCCACAATACAGGCGTTGTGGAGGGCGCTATCTCATCGGTTTCAATGTAAAATGACATGTTGTTGAAATCATGCCAACTCCACCAATTACCCCCGCCTGAGATCCACGAGATATTACCATCGTTACCGCCGATCAGAAAGCTGCCGCGCCCAACATGACTAGGTACCGCCAAATCGAACCGTCCGTCATTCGCGTACAGACCTTCCCCGGACATCAGCCAGACAAATTTCCAAGAGCTATTATCTGGAAAAATTCTATCGGAAGATGCTCCGGGAAAGTAATTGTCCTCAGGAACTTTTACTGAATAAGAAAAAAAGACCTTTCTATAGGGCTTGCCAAAAGATAATTTCAAAATCGGGCGTTGACTACCGACAGGCATGGTTAGATCGCGCGCAAGAAATCCAGTATTGCCCGAAGCCTCTCGCACATAATAAGGTTTTGCCGCGGATTCAGAAATTGAGTTCCAAGAACCTAAATTGGCGCTTTCCGGGAGCACGTACTCACCTGGTTTTCCGTTTTCAAAATTGTCGAATAAGATAACCGTAGGAGGACCAGAAAAGCCCGAGCCTGAAATTTCCAGAACCTCTTTATTTTCATATAGGCCCGACTCGAGCGTGTTAATGACCGGCTTTGCGTGAGCGGTGAGGGTCAAAGGAGCCAGTGCCAATGTCCAAAGAAGAGCCTTTGGTGCGTTGAGTTTAAAATGTTCAGCGAAGCTCGGCCGCATAAAATTTACCCCATTGAATACAAAAAAACTCTCTTTAGAACAAAAGTTAATAAAAGGCTATCTTAAACGATCTTTGTCAATTTTGAAGTTGGCTAAGTGCACGGGCTGTATCTAGCTGCTTCCAATGCTTTACGTATAGGTTCACTTTAGCTGGTGACGAATCATTATCCTATTTTTGTGATTCGGAATAAAGTAGTGTTGAGTTACTAATGATTTCTAATAGTAATTTCCCGTTGTGTGAGCTGGTCGGTCGCTATTTTTTGATGCACCTTTTTGTTCCTGAACGGGCTTATGGCTAATTCGCCACAATGACATTGTTATGCCAGCTGCGAACCACCAATAAATTTCATATGTGTCCATTCCGAATAAGCCGAGGAAAAGCCGTGCATACACGAACGCTACAACCGATCGGCTAAGGGCGATTAATATTTGGTTGTTCTCGTAGTAAGACTGCGCTTCTGTGGCTTTTTTTTCAATGAGCTGGTTAGTTTTAATAATTGTAAGAATTAAATAAAGGAAAGCTATTAGGCCAAATATGCTTAAGTTGGTTAATAATTCTAGGTAAAGGTTATGAGTATCTTGAATCCTTCCAAACATTTCCATTCGAACTGTTGGAAAGGCTGATACGCCGACTCCCCATGGGTGGCTGAGAAAAACTGATACGGCGTCTTCCAGTATCTGAAGTCTAGTCTGAGACGACGAACCCTCTGCCTCCTGCATCGTGAATATGGATTCAAAGCGGCCTATATAGTCGGCCGGAAGGACAGAAATTGCTATTGGTATTAGCAATACCAAAAATACAAGAAGTTTTATCTTTCCTGTTCCTTCCTTTTGCCACCAAAAGTAAAATGCTAATAGAAGGGTCGCAACGTAACCTGTTCTAGATCCAGTGAAGACTATAATGATTACGCAGGAAACTAGAAGGGCGGCGAGAGCTAATTTTTGGAGTTTGTTGACAACTGGAAAAAGGTAGTAGATGAATGGTAAGCACCCAACCGCCATTCCACTGAAAGAGTTTGGATGACCATAAAGGCCTCCCTGTTGCCCGTGGAGCCGAGGTATACCCTGATTCTCCCAAACCATTCCGCCAGTTATCCAACCCATGAAACCTTCCTGCCCCAGTTTCATCATGGCTAGCAGGAAAGCACCAACGGCCATTTTTAGTGCCCATTCCGTTCTGATGAAGGCGGTGAAGAAGAGCGCAAGCATTGAGAACTTTACAACTCGTTCGTAAAACGTCGTCCAGGATAATGAGTGGTCGTAAGAGAAGGCGGTGTAAAAAATCAGCACGCCAAAAAAGAAGCAAATTGGCTTCTTTAATGGGGTTGCGGGATTTCGGTCGTTCAGTAATCGAACGATGGCGCATGCAACCAGAAACGTACCCAAAAGGAATTCAAAACGAATCGCACCTAACAGGTCTACTCGGCTTCCTAATTGCAGATACCAGGTAATGATGAACAGGCAGGTGAGATAAACAAGCGGTTTGTTTTCTGCTGTTTTTCTTGTATCAGCGGATTCTGGAAACGCCCGCGCCGAGGACCGTCGTGTGGGGCCATATTTAAGCTGTTGGTTCATGCTACCGCCATTAAAACGAGAATTGCTCAAATCTTCAGAAAATGCTGGCGGAGAGTTTTGTAGGAAAAGCCTCCATTTTCTGGATTCCGAATTCTGAAGTTCCGAGCGAACTTTGGTTCTAAATACAAGAAAAACTACGAGATTTTGATCTGTAATGCGGCCAAAGTTCTTGTACTATGAATGCTGTATTAGGCACGTTCGAGTACCCAACGGCTCTTGTTTAATCCTATCCCATTTGCGAAGAAGTGTCTTTATTAAAGAGGTTTGGTTGTAGTGAGCCTATTTCAAACGAGTGCCTGGCAGAGCGCGTGGTGGCGAGAGTGGTCGACAATTCCAGGAACCAAATTGTTGCGGGCTGGCGGTAGTGGTCGGTCGGGCCTTTATCTACACACCTACAGTGGTGGCGTAACCCCGGAGATCCAGTGCCTCCAATTCGTTGGCACAAGTTATCGCCAGTTTTCTGCTCCTCGAACTGAGTACAATACAATGGCGGCCTCGACCAGACTGGAGCAGACGTTAATGAGGCTAGAGCAAGCTAAGTGGACGGAAGCGGTGTTCTCAGACATGAAATCCGATACTGGAGAACTCCCGGCGATAGCATGCTGGGCGCAGAATAATGGTTGGCTTGTTCGTAGTATAAGGAAGGACACTTCCTATGGTGTCGATGTTTCAAGCGGTTATGAGAATTACCTTGGTGGCCTTGGGAAGAGCACGCGCTTGAAACTTTTTAATCGTCGAAAGGTTTTTGAATCGTTGGGAAGTGTGATCGAAGAGAACTTCTGGCCAGAGCGGACCACCGAATTTTTCGAGCTGCTCAATCAGTTTCACCGGGTACGTTGGGGAACTCCTTGTTTCAGCGAGCGGAGCATTTCTTTTCACCGGGATTTCCTGAACTGCGCCGCATCGGAAGGCATCAAGCCTTATCTCATGGTTTTGCACATTGGGCTTCGCCCCGTCTCTGTTCTTTACAACGTTCTTTACGATGGTTGTGTATACAATATCCAGTCGGGTTACGAGCAGGCTTTTCACAAGAAAGTGGCGTTGGGCACGCTGCACTTGGGCTACGCCATCGAGGCGGCGTTCAAGGACCCAGAAGTATCGTATTTCGACCTCTTGGCAGGTGAGGGCAAGAACACAGACTATAAGGCGCACCTGGCCACTGATCGCGTGTCTCTCATTAGTATAATGGTGGTAAGAAGCCGGGTATTTCGTTTGCTTTATCGCGCCAAAGACTTTCTGCATCGCGTTAAACAACGCACTTTGGCCTGATTCAAGGGAAAATAGGAACATCGATAAAGAGGGAACTGTGACCAGAGGCAAAGAACCTACAGCGGCAACTGTCGTTATTCCGTCTTTCAATGCAGCAAAGACTTTGCCCGAAACGCTCGGAACGGTGCTTCCCGAACTCGGGCCCTGCGATGAAGTCATTATCGTAGATGATGGCTCGAATGACGACACCGGCTCCATCGTGCAGGCATTTGAAGATGAGCGTATAAGGTACATCTATCAGGCGAACAGCGGTGGTCCAGCCAGCCCACGCAACCGTGGTGTTGCCGAGGCGAGGGGAGAGCTTGTATTCCTTTTTGACTCAGATGATTTGATGTTACCGGGGAAGATTGCAGCCGCAAAGGAGGCTTATGAGCGCCATCGAGATGTTGGGCTGATCTTCTCAAATTTTCGGACTATTAACGAAAAAGGCGAGATTCTTACACCGCGCTTCCTTGATGGCTATGAGCTCACCGGGCCCTTTGGGTTATGTGATGAGCCTGTCAGGATTGAAGCACCGGAGGCGTATCGTGCGCTGGCGAGGGAGAACTTCGTGGGTACCTCAGGAGTCGCCATCCCTAAGAAAGTTCTTGATAGTGTCGGTCCATTCGACGAGTCGCTTTCGAATGGCGATGACAGGGATATGTGGTTCCGCCTTACTCGGCATTTTCCGGTTGTTTACATTCCCCAGGTTTTTCACTGCTATCGTATTGGAGAAAACAGCATATCAAAAGGCAGTGCACATAAACGGACGCCGGCGAAGCTGAAAGTGTTAGAGCGGCAACTTGTTGAGCCCCTGGATCTGCGTTTTGAGTATGACATACGGGATCAGATCGCTGATAACTATCACGCACTCGCCTATGAAAGTTTTTCGCAAGGTAACATGCAAGAGTGTCGCTATGAGATTGCTGAAGGTTGGAGGGCGAGAAAACGTTGGGTATGGTTTCGGCTGTGGATTCTGTCTCTACTGGGTAGTCGGATTACCGCAATTTTAAGGAAGCTCAAGAAGGCATTAGTGAAATGATGCGGACTCCCAGGGTCTCGGTAGTTATACCCGCTTTTAATGCGGCATTGTTTTTGCCCGAAACACTACAGTCTTTGTCCGGGCAGATGCCTGATCTTGAGTTGATAATTATTGATGACGGGTCTTCGGACAATACCGATTCCGTCGTAAAGCCCTTCGTTTCAGAGTTGGTGCGTTATAAAAAGATTGATAATTCTGGCGGTCCCGCCAGGCCACGTAATCTGGGTTTGAAAATGGCGCGGGCGCCGCTGGTGGCTTTCTTTGATGCTGACGATTTCGCATTACCGAATACGCTTGAGCCTTCGGTCAGGCTGATGGAGGCTAACGATAGCGTTGGGATGCTGTGTACCAATTTCCACATTGGTGACGAACGCCTTGAAATAATCAGACATCGGGTTGCTGATGAGAAAGAGAGTCTGAAGCGCGCCAAAAAGGAGCTATTGGCGGAGGGAGTTTGGAGAATTCCCTCTTCGGCTGCCTTCTCTGCGTTGTTACAGAATAATTTTGTTGGAACACCCAGTGTGATTATCCGCCGGGAAGTGTTTGATCGAGTGGGGGGCTACGATGAATCCCTCAGAAATCTTGACGATCGGGACATGTGGCTCCGGATTGCGCGCCATTACGATGTTATTTACAGGGATGAGCCGACGTTTATATACCGTAGTGTTCCAACCAGTATCTCCAGACAAGGTTTGGAACGACAGGCAATAGAAAGGACTCGGGTGGGAAAAAAACTGTTCTCGCAAGCTCTCTCGGCATACCAGAAACGGCTCGTGAGGAGCTGGATTGGCCGTAATTACCTTACAGCGGGGTATATGAGATTCGAAGCTTCTTCAAAGAGGGCTGCTTTGAACGCCTTTGTTCAGAGTTTTTTCTACTCACCTTCCTGGGCGGGCTTCAAGGGGATCGTCAAAAGCCTGTTACCGGATTCGATCTACCGCCATTCTCGAACGATAAAGCGTTAGCATTCTACCGAGTGCCCCGAATAGCTCTCGATAATGCGGAGATAACGAGAGACAAAAGGCCTGCGTAGCCCCCACGGTTGGGTGGTGCCGGTTTCGGCTGAGGAAGATCGGACGGCGCATTGGGGCAAAAATCAAAAAACTCGTTGAGGGCTGTCATTACTGCCGATGCTCGTTCAACGACGGCGGGCTCTCGATATTTCGACACCAGTTCCTCTGAGTCTTCGGGTACAAAACGCTCCACTTCGGCCAGAATTCGAGCGCAATCGAATGCTGTCGAATAGGTTCTGAGTTTGTAGCTGTTGAAGCCTGGATCAAGATAGTCAGAGAGTGAGTCATTAACACTAGAGAATACTTTACACCCGCACGCAATGGCCTCGAGCGGTGGTAGCCCGAAACCTTCACTGGCTTTCATTTGTGCCCAATGATCGGTGGAGTCGTATAAATAGATTTTTGTTCGGTTGAGGTAATGGGAGAGATCGTCTACCCATTCATCCAGAATCACCAAGTTACATTGTTCTGCAAGTTTTGGTGCAAGTGCATCTAGCAGGTAGGCTGATGATTTGCGCTTTTGGATCAGTACATCGATATCACGATCACCGCTCTTGGGTCGATATTCTTCTCCGATAATATTGGGCAGCCTCATAATGAACTGGTTAGGTGCTTCGCGTCCCCAATAGGCCTGAGTATGCTTACTTACCGTTATGACCGGCACTTCCGGAGGCAAAAGGAAACCCCACCCAGTGCTGTGTGCGAAGTAAACAACGTTGCGCCCTTTAAGCCGGTTTAACAGCGCAGGAACGTTAGGGCCCCAGTGAACCACGAAAATTTCTTCATCCTCGGGAGGCTCGGACAGCTTATCATCAAGAAAGGGGAATCCGTCGACGCGATGTTGATAGGTTATGGCGCGGGTCGTAGGAGCGAGTTTCCTAAAAACTTCGTAAAAACGCCATTGCGCGATATGACCCCCGCTCTGGATATCCATTCGTGGAAACAGGAATACCAGCTTTCTCATTCAGATATCCCTATGTTTATATTCTTTGACTTCACTCGCAATCTTCTGGAATAGCGAGTCGAGAGTCCTTTGCCTTTCTGCGAGGACTAATTGGTCGGGCTGAGTCGCCTTGGCAAGCATTTGATTCACTGTCAGATTAATGTCCAGTTGCACCGGTGGTAGCTGCATACTTAAAGAGGATGCGTAGTCCCGGAATTTGAAATCCCCACCTTTGAGCCTGTCCGAAATTTTCAACCACATTGCCGAGATGCCTAGAGCGTGTGCAGCGATAATGCCATGCAATGATGAAGATACGACATAGTCACACTGCGCAATATCATTGATGACAACATGGGGTTGTCGTTCAACGTCAATCAGATGAACGGCCTGGGCCTGCTTCAATAACCACTGCTGGAGAGCAGGATCGTCCTTGTCCGAGTAGTGAGGAATGAGCCCCAATGAATGCTTCTTTTTGGGTGCTTTCTGCGAAAGTAGCCTGCCGGACAATAAGCCAGGATCACCGAGTGCTGTGTCCGATGGCGCGCCACTTCGGTCGCGAGATAGCTCCCCCCTAACTGCCAGGAATCTTGCGTGTGGCAGAGATAGTGTTCGGTCTTCGATCAAACCAGAGCCCAGGACAATACCTGAAAAAGTTGAAGGTAACTGCTGGAGAACGCTACCCGTAGAAACCAGATCTGCCATTGCGGGCTTCTCGAATCTGGGAGTAAGGCCGTAACTTTTGAGTAGCGCCGGTGTTATCAGATCGCCGAAGTTGATTCGTTCTTTCCACCAATAAGCGTTGATGGGGTAACCAGTTACGTCTAACCAAGTGCCTTGGGCATGTTTGGTAAACTGTTTTAGCGCACGCTTCATGTTCATTCCATAGACTCTTGAGAGGACGGAACTCCTTGTTAACACAGAAATGCTTAGATCTGATGACACAATGATTAGGCTTTAGCCTTTTTCCCGGGTTTTTCCGGAATGTCTATTCAGTTTGTCCGGTAGCATCTTTCTAATATAGGCCCATTCTTCTTTAGTCAGACTTGGAAGCATTAGCGCCCAGTAGAGTGCGCTAATGATAAGTGCGCTCCCTAAAAGGCTCCAGAAATTCGAGGCCTTCAAGACATCCAATAGGATACTATTTGCAATAACACTTGAAACGATGAGGAGAAGAACGGGTTTAAGTAGGTTTCGATATAGGCGTGATACGTGTAAATCAATTTGGCGCTGGATGATAATAGGCAGTATCAGCGTTCTTGTAACAAAGAAAGGCAAAACAATGGCAACTGCGGCACCAGCGATGCCCGCCTCGAGAAAGACTAGGGCCGGGTAAATCAGAACTAAAGAGACAACTGCTTCAAACATGCTTAGATAAGCGAGTAGCCTGGGTTTGGAGATTGCCATTAGAACATTGCTAAGCGGTGCAAAAACGAATGCGACGATACGGCCGACAATCATGATGGCAAGTACTTCATACGCTGAGTGGAAATTAAACTCCGAACCCATCCATATTCTGATGAGTGGTTCCCCGAGCAAAATAAGGCCATAGGCGGCAAAAGCCCCCAGTAATAGATTGATTCGAATAAAAATTACGGTTTTACTTCGGAGTCCCTCGTAGTCTTCTCTGGCCTGGTATCCAGCGAAAACAGGAGTTGTCATGCCTGTTGCTTTGGTCAAAAAGTCCAGACTGTACTCAACAAGGCGTACGGCTACATAGTAGATTGTAAGTGGGCCTGTACCAAGTAGGCCACCGATAATGAAAATGTCCGCTTTGCCCTTGATGAGCTTTGTCAGATCGAGAAGGAAGGCCCATCCACTATAACCCGCGAGTGAGCGGATCGTTTCTCTGTCGATAAAGTCTGCTTTCAATCTAAGTGGTTTAAAAAGGTACTTTGCGATCAATAGAGTTGCGAGGTCACTGGCAATCGATCCCCCCAACTGTACCAAAGCAACGGCAATAAGTTTGTAACCGCTAAGGAGCGCGATGATTGTAAATGCCGTAGTTATGAGCTTTATGGCAATACGGGTCCATGCCATTAGGTCGTAGCGAACGTAAGCTGCACCAATCCCGGCAAAGGCTTTGAATGGAAATGAGATTACTAATCCGAGTCCGGCCAGGAAAACAAGCAGTCGAACCATATCAACGTTGGAAGGATCTTCAACCCATATTTTCGACACGGCTGCGATCGTCAAGGTGGCCACTAAAACTAACAGTGCCAACCCGGTATAAATGAGGAGTGCAGAGTTTATAACCCTATTGGCGGCATCTTCTTCACCTTGACTGATGAAGCGTGACATAAAACGGGTGACGGCCGTGGCAAAACCGAAATCAAAAAGATAAAGACTTGCCGTGAAGCCCCCAATCAAGATCCAGAAACCATACAGCGATTCGCCCAGCTGGCTGACCATAAAGGGCAGCATGAACAACCCAACGGCGATATTGACCAATGTCATCAGTGTCTGTGCGACAGAGCCACGAAAAAGCTTTTTAGGAAGTGACATTCAGATCCAGAGTCCTTGGTTAGCGCGTTCAGGTTTTTAGTAGATACTTTGTCTCCACTTCCTTTACCGTTTTCCAGCGATTGGAGAATGGAGAAGATACCCGACCACAATTCAATAAGAAATCTCTGATAGTTTCTGCGCTATTAGAAGAATCTGAGATGAAATGATCTCTAAGCTCTCTGATAGACCGAGTTTTATCATAGTCTGGATGGGTTATTGTTTTGATTGCTTCTTGAAGACTGGTTAGATCGTTAAAAACTTCGGACGATTCTCGATACAGTTTATCGGTAATTTCAGATTGGCACTGAAACTGCGAATTTCGATAAAGAGCGGCCGGTCTCTCGAGAAGGCTATATTCGACTCGGATGGAGCTATGGTCACAGAGCAAGTAGTCAGATGCAGCCATCATTTCGAAAGGATGGCCTGTTGGGCAAATCCTCAAACGTGAAGGATAGTGATCCACTAATGATTGCAAACGATCAAGTAGTGCTTGTCCATTAAATCCGTCTTTTTTGACTGTTAAATTCCATAGTTTTGGATGTCCCGTGACGATAACGTTGTACTCACTGGCCCACTCACACACAGACTGAACCACAGGAACGTCAAGATCTCTTAAAAGAGACATCTGCGTCCAGTGCGAGGAAATTAGAATAGTTTTTCTGTTCCCATCTAGGTGCAGTTTTTCAAGAACAGCTTTCTTGTCTATTTGGTTTGAAGAAAGCGTCGACAATTTAGGGTTGCCTGCAAGCAAGAAGGCCTTTCTGGGGTTCATGCGAAGCTCCGACGAACTTTCGATCAACTCGTTGTAAAAACCCCTTCCTGGGCAGACCACAATTGAAACGTTGTCTTGTTCCGCGGTTATCTGAGCCCAGGGCTTCTGGTTGATGCGTGAGCGCCGACCGTTTCCAAAGCAACTGCCATGTCCAATGGACACGCCGACAGATGGCCAGGAGAGCCAAAAATGGTGGATGTCGGTGGAAACGACATAATGCCATAGTGTCAGCGCTGCTTTTCGTCCGGTAATCTCATTCTTTCTGAAGAGCTCAGAAAGATCATCATCAGAAAATTCAATCATTTCATCTCTATTCGCCCCTGTTGTCGCACATCTAAATGACGGATGGTTAGACATTGCTTTAAGTATGGGGGCTTGGTTTGTAAAACCTATTTCGTTGTGCACAAGGAACAGAACACGTATAGGTCCAAATTTCTCAAATGTACTGGAGACTGCGGTGCGAATTAATGTTTTTAGTCTGATCACACTGTGTTTCCACTCTGAGCTTTCTTAACGAAGGCGGGATATCATGACATCGGTTGGTGGGGTGAATGGCTTGCAATCAATCTTGAAACTTAGCCCAAAGTGTACACCATGGGTCCGGGCTCTATAAAACGATCTTTGCCCGTAACAGGCTCGTTCAACGGAAAGTTCCCGACGAATCTATGCAATGAGTGGCGACGCACTGTCGACAGGTCAGTGAGTCCGATGTTGACCCTTGCTATCTGTGTGGTTGGCAACTACTGCCATGCAGAAGCAGCTTACCATTGGTTTCGCTTGTAGGAGTGCAAGGCGATGGTAAAAAATTGTTCTGGAAGGCAGAATCCTTGAATGAATAGTTGTCTTCTTGAGGGATCAGAAAGATATGAGCATTGAATGGACGCGAATTCGATGTATGGCGAAGGATCTTCTAACTTTTGGGTTGGTTCTTTTTTCCATCGGTTTCCTGGCGTCGGAGACCGTTCTGGGAATTGTAAACCGTTGGTTTAAGTTCGACCAAGCTTACTCTCATGGTCTCTTGCTGCTTGCTGTCTCCGTATTCCTTATAGTTCGTTCAGCAAAGCGACAACCTGTGTCGCTGGGCTTCTACCCAGGTTGGTTGGTGCCTTTTGTTCTTGTACTCGTTGTTTACGCCTTGGGTGACATAATGCGGGTGCAGGCACTGAGTGAGTTGACCATCGTCCCGATGATACTGGGCGCCGCCGCTGTGCTTCTTGGCTGGCGGCAGGTGCGCCAGTTTATTGTACCGATCGGCATACTTTTTCTGGCCGTGCCGGTCTGGGACTATCTCGCCTGGACACTGCAGATCATCACCGTGGAGGTGAACCGCCTCTTGCTCGGGATATTCGGTATTGATTTTAGAGTTGAAGGCATTTTTGTTTACCTGACAGGTATCGGAATCTTTGAGGTCGCCCATGGCTGTTCGGGGCTTCGTTACCTCTTGGTAGGGCAGTTACTCGCTCTTCTTTATGGTGAACTCAATCTTAAGAGTGTTTCATCGAAAGTCTGGCTTTATCTGTTTGCTGTGTGTTTGGCCCTGGTGGCTAACTGGATACGCGTATTCGTTATCATATACGTAGGGCACGAGAGCAACATGCAAAGCAGTCTCATAAACGAGCACGACAATTTCGGCTGGATGGTTTTTGCGGTAACTCTTATTCCATTATTTTTCGCTGGTCGTGTTCTTGAGAAACGTGAGGGTAACCTGCCTGGTTCTCCCGCTGGTGAGGAAAAATCACTCAGAGCTCCCTTCGCGAGAGATGCGCACAGTAAATCTGTCATAGCCGCATGTACGCTAATTTTCTTGAGTTTGCTAGCGTGGTTTGCACTGCCTGGGGTGCCCGACAGCCACAATGTCGGCACGTCAAAGCACGCGAGTTCCTTTGTTCCTCAAGACAACTGGATGCCCCTGTTTACGGGAAACATGTCGGGCTGGTCTCCGTCCATTGAGCGTCCGGATCGATTTGTAGAACGGAGTTACATAAGCAAGGTGAGTCTGGGCACAGATGGTGAAACAAGCGAGCGATTGTTTTTGGGCCTCTATAGCTACGATGTGCAGCGGGCTGGACATGAGTTGGTGAATTATAATAACCGGTTGTATGAGCCTTCTAGATATAGCGTTAAGAGTGTATTTGAAGTGAACTCAGAAAACGGCCCATTGATGTCTGGCATGACTTTAAAACCTCTCGGCGCAGAAAATCTGATTCACTTGGCTTACGGCTATTACGTTGAAGGGCGATGGGAGAATAATGAGTTACAAGCGAAACTCGCGCAATTGCCGGGCATCATGAATAAAAGAACGGATGCGTCCCTGCTTGTAGTAGCTTTGGAGTGTGCTGATTGCGAACCCCAGCAACGTCTTTCTGAGGTTATCCCGCAGATTCGTTCGGAAGTTGAGAATTACCTGGACCGGGTCTATGCATCTGTTTCCAGATAATGCATTCGTGAACCGGCTTTAGGCAGCGATGTAGAAACGAAAAAGCGGCACCTGGGGTGCCGCTTTTATCTATATGTGAGCTGTTAAGCCTTGCGTCTGCGGGCCACACCCAAGCCGACCAGGCCAAGTCCCAGGAGGGCAAGGGTGCCTGGTTCAGGCACTGACGCGCGGCTCACCCGAATAACCATGTCATCATGGTTATCGTCGTTGTTGTTTCCGTCATCGTCAAACGCCAGGAACAAATCCCCACTGAAGTTAGGGCTGCTGGTGGCAACGAAGTAGTTCACCAGACTGGTTGGTGCGGGGTTGCTGCCGTTAACCGCTGACCCGTTTGGGCTCATGAACGCAAAGTCGAAGTAACCTCCCCAGAACGTGGTGGTATAGGTGCTTCCGACGGAAGACGAGCCATAATTACTGAATACCTTTGTGCCTTTAACATAGAACTCGTTGTTAAAGCCGGCCTCAAAGCCCAGGAACTCGAACGTTACGGTGATCGGTCCAACAGACGATAAGTTTGCGCCAAAACCTGCCGGTGCTGCTTCAGTCACGCTGCCCAACACATCGTTAACAACACCTACTTGCGGGATGGAGCCACCGCTACCATCGCTTACGATGATAGAGGCGTTAGCCGAATAAGCTAAGCTGGCACCAAGGGCAAGTGCAGAGACGGTTCTAGTAAATTTCATTGTGTTACTCCTGTAATCGCGCTGAGGGTACTGCTCCTATTCTGAAAAAAAGCACATGTTGTGCCAGCACTAAAGTTTCTATTGAATTCAATAAGATGGGATCTGTACTGGTTGGGTGGGAAGTGCTTTGTGTAAAGAGAGCTGACGTTCGGAGCGGTGTGGAGCTTTCTGTTTTGTTTCTTTGTGGAGATGAGCGCTTGTAGGTCCATCATTTTGACCGACTTCGCGCTCGCTCACGGTTCAGGCGCCGACCATCTGTGTTAGAAGAATTAGCTGTAAGACGATCCCAACTCACGAGGTCAAAGAGGGTATCAGCTAAGGGCACTCACTTTTCCAGACTCTCAAGAATACGTTTAGCGTCTTGATTCATTCCCGAGGCTCTATAGGATTCAGCAAGATGCATCGCAATCTCCTGCGAATCAGGCTGCAGTTGATAGGCCTTCTCCAGAATTGGCAGGCTCTCCTTGGTCTTACCAGCTTTGAACAGAATCCAACCGTAGGTATCGGCCACAGCTGCGTTGTTGCTGCTTAGCCCGTAAGCTTTTCGAGCGAGCTCGAGGGCTTGCGGGTCGTTCTGTTGATGGTAAATCCACGCGAGATTGTTCAGGGCAATCACATTGTCTGGAGCGATTTCGACCAGCTTCGCGTAAGTTTGTGCTGCGGCTTCCGTGCTTCCTTTTTGTTGCTGAAGGATGGCCAGATTGGTCAGTAGTGTTTCTGATCCCGGGAAACGGTCTTTTGCTGCCTCCAAGCTTTTCAGTGCTTCAGTTTCTTGCCCGCTGTTGGCCAAGGCCTTAGCGTAGGCCACTTCGAGCTCCGGTGTACGTTCTTTATCCAAGGCCAACTGGTAGAGGTCTGCGGCTTGTTTGTACTTTTCTTGCTCCAGCAGGTACTGCGCTTCCACCACAAGGGGGCCTGCTGATTCGGGATGGCTCTGTTTGACGTCGCTGAGTATCTCACGGGCGCTCTTGGTGTCGTCCGTGGCGAAGGCGACGGTGGCAGCCTGGAGGCCAATCTGCTCATTTTCCGGGAAGAGCACGCGGCCGCGATTCAGGATCTTCATCGCCTGTTCCAGTTCGTCACGCTGAGCGAATTGCGAGGCTATCCCGTGATAAACGGTCGCAACCAGGTTGGATGCAGGGGCGGGCTCATTCGCGTCTTTCCGCTCTAGTAATAGGGCGGTGAGTTCGTCGGCTTTGCTCTGGTTGCCATTGATCAGGGCAGACTCCAGCAATATCAGTCGGGGGCCGATGGCTTCTGGCTGTTTTTGAAGGATACCTTCCATCAGGGTTGTAATTTGACTGCGGTCCATAACAGATGTCAGACCGCGAAGTGCTTGTTGGTTATCCGGTTGGAGTTTGACGGCCTGAATGAAAAAGTTCTCTGCTTGTTTCGGCTTGTTCTGCGACAGCGCCAGAGTGCCCAGCGACACCAATGGAGCGGCGCTCTCCGGCTGGGCTTTGGCAGCTTGTTTGAAGTACGTTTCAGCTTTGGCCGACTCGCCAGAACGGGCGGCAACGTTACCCAGCGCGATCAGGGCATTGAGGTTGTCAGGCTGCTGCTCAAGCCATGTTTCTGCGGCCTTGCGTGCGGCTGTGAGGTTATTTGCAGAGGCGTGTGCCTGAATCAGAAGCAGGCGGGCCTGATCAAGCTTCGGGTCGTTCTCGATGACAGTCTGGATCTGACTAATCGCTTCGGAGGTCTGCCCTTGCTGTGTCAGGTAGATCGCGTAACGAAGCCGGAGACTATTGTTGGTTGGGGCTAATTCCAGAGAGCGTTCGATCATCGTTTCGCCGCCTTCTTTGTCGCCACTTGCCAACGAGGCGATACCAACCAGCGCCATAGTCGCTGGGTCGGAGTTTTGATCTTTGAGGCCGGCTAAGACTTCTTTGGCGCCATCTACGTTGCGCAACTGCAGTCGAGTAGCGGCAAGCAATTTCTGAGCGCGTTCTGAGTCTTCCAGAGCGGCGAGCGGCTCTAACAGTGCTTCTGCCTCCTCTGGCCGGCCCTGGCGGTAGCGGATAAGTCCCAGCATAATTGCGGCTTGCTCATGGTTCGGAGCCTGATTCAAGATAACGGGCCGCCGTAGTCAGTTCGCCCTTATTGGCGGCTTCTTGCGCGGCAATTAAGTTGCTGCGAATGGTGCCGGGAGCGGATTTGGAAAGGATTTCCTCGTAAACGAAGGCCTCAGACGCCTTGCCCTGTTCTCGAAGAACATCAATCAAGGCTGACATTGTCTCGAATTTCCGGTAGGTCATAACATCGTACTGACCAATGGATTCTAACGCTTTGATGTACGCCTGTTCTGCTTTTTCCCACTTGCCCTCTCGATGGGCTAGCTGGGCAATCCATAGAGACAGCTCCGCACTCTGCGGGTCAATTTTCTGAGCCTCCTGAACCAGGTCTTGAGCTTTTTCAGGTTCATCCTCAAGAATTGCCGCTTTCGACAAGCCAACCAGAGGTTCAGCTGAGGTCGGCGCCAGTGCCCTGGCAGTCTCATAGGATTCTCGGGCAGCTTGGACGTTCCCTGAAGCCAGCTCAATCTGCCCCTTCAGCAAAGCCGCTTTCTGTTGTTGTGCGCGGTCCGCGCCCTGAATAGCATCAAGAGCTGTGAGCGCATTCTTTAGGTCGCCCTGCCTGAGATTGGATTCGGAACGCACCAGCGCGGCTTCATTAAGAGTAGATTGGCTGATACTTGAGGGATCAATTTCTTCCATCAGTTGATTGAGCTGTCGCTCGGAATTCAGGGCATCCCCAGCGATCAGAAGATTGTTGATGATGATTAAATAAGGTTCGGCACTATTGGGCTGCAGATCAATTGCACTACGAGCTTCTATGGTGCTTGCCTTCAGCTCTCCCTGGCGCTGGAAAAAACGAGCCTGATCGATATGGCTAAGGTACTGGATTTCTTCCTGACTCATTTCCTCGCTGTTACCACCGCATCCCCCCAAAAGCACTGAGAGAAGCACGATCGGGATAATCGACTGCAGGCTGATCGCTTTATTCATGATCCTGATTCCTTTTCTTTTGATCCTTTGGATTCCCTGGGCGCCTCAAGCGTTTGATGGTTCTTGCGAGGTTTCGATCTTGTACTTGTCAGTCAGGTTGTAGAGAGTTGGGCGGGTAATGCCAAGCAGTCGCGATGCTTTTGCCATGTTATAGCTGCAGGACTGAAGCGCTTGAAGAATGGCCGCACGCTCCGCGTGTTCACGAACCTGGCGAAGGTTCAGGTGATTCTGAGGGGATCCTTCATTATTCGTTATTAACTCCAGGTCATCCGCGGTAACCCGTTTACCTTCGGCCATTATGGTTGCGCGCTTTACCTTGTTGATCATTTCTCGCACGTTTCCGGGCCAGGAATATTGATTGATGGCGGCAATGGCATCCTCGCTAAAGCAAAGGTTCGCCCGATCCATTTGCTTGCCAAGGGTGTTGAGTAGAGAGCGTGCGATTACCAGGGCATCACCATCCCTATCTCTAACGGACGGTACATCCAGAGTAATTTCACTGATTCGGTAATACAGGTCCTCACGAAACTGTCCGGAATCGATCAGTCTCTGCAAATCACGATGGGTAGCGCAGACCACCCGAACGTCAACCGGTACAGGATTAACCGAGCCGACACGATCAACAACTCGTTCCTGGAGGAATCTCAGAAGCTTGGCTTGAAGCGCCATGGGCATGTCGCCAATTTCGTCCAGAAATAACGTGCCGCCATTGGCGCTTTCAATTTTTCCTTTTTTGGATTGAGTTGCCCCAGTGAAGGAACCTTTCTCAAACCCGAAAAGTTCGCTTTCAAGAAGGTTTTCAGGAATTGCCGCACAGTTAATTGCCGCGAAAGGTTTGGCTGCCCGTTGACTTAGATCGTGCAGTGCGCGGGCCAACAGTTCCTTGCCGGTGCCGGTTTCGCCGGTGATTAGAGTAGTGACGTCAGTAGGAGCTACTTTTTCCAACGTGCGGCAGATGGCTAACATCTGCGGGCTGGAAGCGACAATACCCTTTATGTTTGCGCCATTGCCACGGGCAGCAAGTTCACGGTTTTCTCTCTCGAGCTCTGCCAGGCGGAACGCCCGGTTGACAACAAAAGTGAGGATGTCCGCGTCTAACGGTTTTTGATAAAAATCGGCGGCGCCCATTCCGACGGCCTTGACGGCATTTTCTTTATCTTCACGACCGGTAACCACAATGATCTTGGTCATGGGTGCAAGCTGGAGAATGTCCTCAAGCAGCCGGAAGCCTTCGCTGGCTCCTCCGGGGTCGGGCGGCAGGCCGAGATCCAGAGTGACAACTTCGGGCTCTTCCCGCCGCAGGCAGGTCAGGGCCGAGTCCCTGTCGGAGGCTACAGATACCTGCAGATCCTCACTGAAACACCAACGCATCTGGCTCTGAAGGCCGGGATCATCTTCTACTATCAAGAGTCGTCTGGTCACAACAGCAACAAGTCCTTTGTTTTTTTATTTCCACAGCCTAGATTCTCAACCGAACATTGACACTTTGCAATGCTGGTTTAATCCTCCGTTAAGAAACGACAATTAATTGGCGTTTTGTCTGGCCTCTTCTGTTACGGAATCCGGTCGCACCTCTGGCAGTTCGGTCACTTTCGGTTGCTCACTGGCAAGCGGAATGCGGACTGAAAAGCACGAACCCACCCCGGGCTCGCTGGTCACATCGATGTCGCCACCGATTCGCCGAATGTATTCCCTGGCCTGGTAGGCACCAATGCCCATGCCCGTGAGCCCTTTGGTGCTTTCGAACGGTTTGAACAACTGGCTGGAGATGAACTCTCTGGTCATTCCTGTGCCGGTGTCCTGGATGAACAACACCACTTTGCCCTTGGCAAGTTTCAGCGCGATCGAGATGTCACCGGTTGGAGGCGTGGCGTCCTGGGCATTCTGAATAAGATGCCCCAGCACGCTGCGGAGCTGCTCTTCGTCCGCTTTTATCAGCGCGGTTGGTGTGTCGCCGTCGATTCGTGGTGCGGGCGCCTGCCGCTGGTGATGCTCAACCAGCTTGCGGGTGAGGTCTCCCAGGTTCAGCAATTTGAGCTGGGAATCGTCGTCATCGCCGGGTCGGCGAATGTGGTCGACCAGGCCGGACATCTTGCGAACGGCGTGGTCGGTGGTGTTGATCATGTCGTCGATGAATGCCGGGTTGTTCCGGTGTTTCGGGGCGTTTTTTACCAGCAGGGAGAGCTGGGCAATGACGGTTTTCAGGTCGTGCACCATAAATGCTGAGGCTTTGCTCACCGCCTCAAACTGCATGGCCCGCGACAGGCGGTTCTGGGCATCGGCCTGCGCGAGAAGGTTACAGGTTTGTCGGGCCACCACCTTGATCAGATCAAAATTTTCCCAGTTCAGCTCAACCCGCGCATAAGGGTTGCCGACCAGGGCCATTCCGTAGAGATCGTTTCCAAGATACAGCGGTATCACCAGCCAGCCGTCGGCGGTTTTGGCGATGGCGTCCGGAATTTCCAAGAGGTTATAGCTGACGGGGTCGGACTTGTATTCGTGCAGGTCAACGATCCATTCCCGGTCTGTGAAAAAGCGGACCAGCTCGGCGTCGTCGTCGATCATGGTGTGCTTGGGCGTGGTAAGGTTCACGGCGGCCTTCAATACGTAGGCATCACGCTCTCCTTTGAGCCAGATCGCGCCGCTGTTGCTTTCCACAAGGCCCGCGAGAATCCGGATCACCCGTTCCGGCAGCGGGGGATCGTTACTGAGGTCGGCCAATTCGCGGGTCATTCTCAGCCATTCCTCCCGGTAGTCGTACTTGTAGTCAAAGAAATTCTGGCTGATCAGGACCATGAGCCGGGCGCGGATACGGCGCGAGAGGAGCAGTGTGGCAAGAAAAACCAGGGAAATGGTGAGGAACAACACCTGGAGCGCCTCGCCCCAGTTACCCCCCAGAACGCGAACGTAGTAGCCGCCCATGGCAAGGAACAGCAGATAACCACCGGCGAACACCAGCGTGCTGGCATGGAACACCGCGGTTCTTGAGAGCTGGAAGTCAATGGGCTGCTTGCGAGTGTTGATTACGTTTACCGCAAACAGGGGCACCATGGCGGCGTTGATGAACCCCCGGGCGTTCCAGAAAGAGTCGGAGATCTGGCCAAAAAGCAGGGCGTCGGTGTACATGAAGAAATCGAAGGCAAAAATGGTAATGATGCCGATGCACAGGTACTTCATGCTGGTTCGCCCGAGGCCGCTGGAATTGCGCCAGATCTGCTCAAGTACAGTCAGGCCGAGCAGCGAGAGGCCAATCTGTCCGAGGACCTTGGCTTTACCTCCGATTGATTCCCACTCAAACAGATATTCGGCAATAGCCAGTATCATCAGGCCGGCAACCAGAATGCCGCCCGTGGCGACCATGAGGGTTCGGGCGCGTACACTGATGCCTGAAGACTTGAAGGAGTCCTTCAGAATGGCAAAGAGCAGAAGTAGCCAGGTAGCGTCGCGAAGAAGTTCAAGGAGGTAGCGAATCAGGAAGTCCGGCTGGCCGAACAGGCTCTGGGTAACGAGAGAGACAGCCCAGAGACAGGACACGAGGGCAGCAAGAAATAGGGCCCGATCTACGTTCCTTCGAAGGTAACGAGTGCCGACCACCAATGCGAGAAGCAGAAAGCAAGTGGCTGCCGCACCATGACTTAAGACGCCCAAATCCCTGAACATCACCTGAATCCTGAATATCCGTCCCAGCCTAGTTTGGGAGGATTGTTAAAATCGATCAAGTCTCCTGACTGTATCGAAAACTTAACACTTTTGGCCAGGCATGTCGGTATGTTTTACACATTTATTGAATCTATTCAGCTGCAGGTCGGTCGGTAATATTTAAGTGTCTAACATGCCGACACTTTTCATGTTCTGGCCCCAACCCTGCTTTTCTGGCCACACGTTGCGAATCTCTGGATTCGTTGTTGTAGGAAGCAGTCAGGGAAGTAGGTGTTATGGATATGAAAAAGGCATGGCGGTCGCTGGGTGCAGGGCTGATGTTAGCGGGGGCGGCCACGTTTGCCCAGGCGGTTCCTCTCACCATGGACCTGGATTATGAAGGGTTCAGCAAGGATTACCAATCTGGAACCATTACTGACGACGGGGCCAGCATGTCCGTCCGGGCCGGCATGTTTCAGTTCGATGTGAGCAATGTCTCCGGCTCCAGTTCGTTTTCGATTAGCTCGAACGATGTGCTTGAAGCCTTTTGCGTTGACATCGACACCTATCTCGATACCCAGAACATTGTTTCCTACACCCTCCTGGGTGCCGGTGATTACTTCGGGGATGCTGGCAAGGTTGATCGCATCAGCAGGCTTTACACCGGATACGAATCAGCAGTAACAGACGCTACATCGTCGGCGGCGTTCCAGCTTGCACTCTGGGAGATCATTAACGAGGATTCGGCTTCCCTGAACCTCTACAACGACGGAACGTTCAGATCTTCCTGGTTTGATTCGGCGCGAGGGCTCGCCAACGGCTGGCTGGGCTCCCTGGACTCCCTCCAGAACGCTTACAGCCTGTATGTCCTCTCATCAGACACTGACGGCCAGCAGAGGAAACTCTCGCAGGACCTTCTGGTGTTTTCGCCAAAGCCGCCGGTACTGGTGCCGGAGCCCGGCACGCTGGCACTGTTGGCCCTCGGTATCGTGGGCCTTATCCTGCGCAAGGCCTCCCGGCGTAGCAGAGACTGAAAGGCGGTTTCCTGTCTATGCAGGATCGCGAGCCCTGAGACGCAAGTCTCGGGGC
Source organism: Marinobacter sp. E2 (assembly GCF_055755345.1). Classification (NCBI taxonomy): domain Bacteria; kingdom Pseudomonadati; phylum Pseudomonadota; class Gammaproteobacteria; order Pseudomonadales; family Marinobacteraceae; genus Marinobacter; species Marinobacter sp. E2. Next base: position 2,074,043 of record NZ_CM146911.1, on the reverse strand, counting down.
TCTTTGTAACTGACCTAGACCGGCCGCTTATTCTCCCGATAAAACCGGAAAATCTCTTTCAACGGCCGCTTTGGCTCAAAGCCAAATTCCCGCGCGAACGCCCGCCCGTCGATCACCACCGGGTATTTGAAAAACGCCATCAGGTACGACGGAAAACTTTTCAGTTTCAGCGTGTTCAGGATCAGCTTGGGCACCACCGGCGGAACCGAGAGAATCGGGAAACGTTTACAGCCGCAGAGTTTCAGCGCGTGCTGGTAGGCTACCCAGTCCTGCGGGGCGACGTTGTACACGCCACGTGTCGGTTTTTTATACGCCAGCACAATGGCGTCCGCCATGTCATCAATATGAATGAACTGCATCATCGGAGAGAAGCCGGCCAGTACCGGCGCCCGCTCGCTGCCCAACAGGGTGCTGATGGTGTTACGCACGCCGGGGCCCACGATATTGCAGGGCCGCAGGATGGTGATGTTCAGTTCCGGATAGCGCCACAGGTAGATGTTGGCGAGGTTTTCCAGTTCCACCGAATCAATCAGGTCGGCGCTCAGGCCGGCGCTCTTCAGGGGCGCGGATTCGTCTATGAGCGCAGGATTGTAGGCCACGGCACCGTAGACGTGGAAGGTGGAAAGCACCACTACGCGCTTGATGCCGTACTTGTGGCTCAGGTCCAGGAGCTTCTGGGTGCCCAGCACATTGGCGTTGTAACGGCGCATTCGGGTGAGCTGGCTGGACATGATGCGGCCCAGGTGAATCACGCCGTCGAACTGATAGCGGCGGAACAGGTCCTCGAACACCCGCTTGTTGAAGTCGATGCAGTAGCTGGGAATGTCGTCGCCCAGGTACACCTGTTCGCGGAAGTCCACGGCCACCAGGTCGCAGGTGTCTCGTAACTGCTCGATGACTTGCTGGGCGAGGGCGCCAGCGGCGCCGGTAATCAGGATGCGGGGTCTGCGTTGCTGGGTCATCAGAAAAGCCTTTTCCTCTCGCTCAGTCCTTTGTCGATCAGTCGGCTGATCTCCGATTTTACCTTTTCCACCCGCTCGGTGACTTTCTCTTCCGGTATTTCGAGGTCGTCAAAATACATCGGCTGGCCGAAGTTCAGGTGTACCTTGGCCGGCAGTACTACGGGCAGGGCGACGGGCGCGTAGGGAATGCCCAGCGCCTTGGCCAGTGGCTTGATGTTGGCGATGGCGGGAATGGTCTCCTCGCAGCCAACAACGCCCACCGGAACGATTGGAGCGTTGTATTTCATGGCCAGGTGCATGAAGCCGTTGCCGAAGCGCTTGAGCTTGTAGCGATCCTGGTAGAGCTTGCCGGAGCCACGCACACCCTCGGGGAAGACGATGACCGCTTCATCGTTGGCCAGCATCTTGGCGCAATTTACCGGATCGCCAAGCACCGCGCCCACTTCGTTCAGCAGGTTACCCAGCCAGGGCACGGTCGGGAAAAAGCGTTCAATCATGGCCCTTGGGATCCGGGGATTCTCCTGCCGCGAGGCCAGAGCGTAGCCGATCAGCAGGCCATCAATGGGAAGCTGCCCGCTGTGGTTGGCAATGATCAGTACCGGGCCTTCGGCGGGAATGTTCTCGACGCCGTGGGCCTGTACCCGGAAGTATTTCTCGTAGATCTGTTTGGTGATCGACAGGCCGTACTTGATGGCCTCGTTGTTGTAGCCCCAGGGGTCATAGCCCAGCGTGCCAATGGGCTTGCGGATGCGGTTGACGTGCTCGTCCAGCGCCGCCGGAACCAGACGGGACTTCAGAATCGATACCAGGCTCATGCTTTCCTTCCGATGAACACACCGAGGGTGTGGCTTTGTCCTTTATTGAGCACTCTGTAGTCGCCACCGGCATTGGCGGTTTCGACGCAGAGCATGGTCTTCCAGGCCGAGTCGGGGAAATCGGCAAGCCGCGCGGCCTTTTCCGGCCCCGGATTCCACACCACGGTGGAGTCGCTGCCCACAGGCGAGAGTTTGCGGCTGCCGCGGGGCGTTACCACGTTCAGCGGCTCTCCGCTCTCGTATATGCGGTCGGTTTCGCCGTCAAAGTACACCGGGCCTTCCTGCCGCTTGTACTCCCAATTGTCGAGGGTATCGATGTACTGGCTCTCGCCCAGGCCCGACACCCGGGTGCGGGCAATGTCGCTGGTGGGCAGGTACGTGTGCAATGCCTGGCTGAACGCGAGCGGATCATTGGCCAGGTTGGTGCTGGTCAGCGCCAGCTGGCAGCCACGGATGGAAAAGCTGAACGTTAATAGCGCCAGGGCATGTCCGCTCCAGGCGTCTGCAAAGTCCTCGTTGGCGTCCAGCGAGAGGCTGATTTCCACCTCGTGGGCGCTTTCCCGAACGTCTTCCAGTTTCCACAGCGCGGTACGGGCAAAGCCGTGGGCGCTGTCGGTGTGGATGCGCTTTCGTACCTCCGGGGCATTTCTGGCCGGATCGCCAAACCAGGGCCAGCAGATCGGGATGCCGCCGCGTATGGCCCGGCCAGGCTCGTAACGCGCCGTGGGGCTCATCCAGAGCCAGTCGGCTTCGTCCTGGGGAATGAAGCTCGCCAGATGCGCTCCCTGGAGGAAGAGCGTGGCCTGAAAAAGAGGGTGGTGGACCTCAAGGGCTTCCAGTTGCCCGATGGTTTTCCAGCGCGTGAAAGACCATTGCCCCGGAGACAGTGAAATCGGAGGCCTGTTACTGCTTTCTGACATGGTGAGTTACTGATTGATTAAGTGTATTCGCTTACCTAGAGAGTAAATTAAAACTGCCGCCCCGGCGACATTTGCGCCTAAAATATGGCCAAAATTTAAACGAGGCCCGTCCATGGAAACGTCGGTTGTCACCCCCATTCACGAATCGCTGACCGCGCCGGCCGAAGGGCTCGAGGGGCGTGCGGAGCGCTGGCTTGACGACCTTGCCGAGGGTTTGACCGAATACGGCTGGATGTCGCTGGATGTGCGGGATCTGCTGGGTAGCGACCTGCTGGCGGCCCTCAAACAGGAGGTGCAAATCCTGGATCGAACCGATGCCATGCAGAAAGCGGGCATCGGCCGGGGTAATGACCTGGTGCGGGACCGCTCCGTGCGCCGGGACCGGATTGCCTGGCTGCAGGGCATTACCGCACCCCAGGCTGCCCTGTTCGAGTTCGTTGAGTGCATTCGTGCGGGACTGAACCAGCGCCTGTTTCTGGGGCTGAAGCGATTCGAGACCCACTACGCCACCTACCATCCGGGGGATTTCTACAAGCGTCACCTGGACAGTTTCCAGGGGCGTGCCTCCCGGGTAGTGAGCCTGGTGCTGTACCTGAATGACGGCTGGCAGCCTGAAGACGGCGGTGCTCTTCAGGTGTTCAACCGCGACAGCGAACACGAGGTGTGCGGAACCGTAGTGCCCGAGATGGGCCGCATGGCGGTGTTCATGAGCGAGGAGGTGCCCCACGAGGTGCTGCCCGCCAATCGCACGCGCCACAGCCTGGCCTGCTGGTTCCGCCAGGATGAAGTGCCGCTGCCCCTGTGAAGCCGGCCGATTTCTCATTGTAGTCCGCAAACCCTTTTGCTAATATGCGCGCCGCTTTCGGGGAATTGTCCCGGAACGCCGTTATGGTGGCTCCATTGGTGCCTCCGCAACATGAAACCGTGAACCCGGTCAGGCCCGGAAGGGAGCAGCCGCAGCGGTGGATTTGTGTGCCGGGGTGTCGCTGATGGAGTCACCCCCAGTTTTCTCCCCGTCTTTTCCTAGATCCCTGATTTTTCTCGATACTGACCGTCTGGGCCAACCACGGCGAGCGGTGCGCTTTGCTTCTTATTGGGCACTGGTCCGTGGTAAGGTTAAGGCCATTTTTCAGAGCGGTTGGCGGAACATGAGCTACCAGGTACTTGCCCGTAAATGGCGCCCACGCACGTTTGAAGACATGGTGGGCCAGGAACACGTGCTCCAAGCGTTAATCCACGCCCTGGAAAGCCAGCGTTTGCACCACGCCTATCTGTTTACCGGCACCCGTGGGGTGGGCAAGACCACGATCGGGCGTCTGCTGGCCCGCTGCCTTAACTGCGAAACCGGAGTAACGCCCAACCCGTGCGGTGAATGTTCCAGTTGCCAGGAAATCCAGGAAGGGCGATTTGTTGATCTGATCGAAATCGACGCCGCGTCCCGAACAGGTGTGGACGACATGCGCGAACTCACCGATAACGTGCAGTACGCGCCAACCCGTGGGCGATACAAGGTGTACCTGATCGACGAGGTGCACATGCTCACCAATCAGTCGTTCAACGCCTTCCTGAAGACCCTCGAGGAGCCGCCGGATCACGTCAAGTTCCTGCTGGCCACCACCGACCCCCAGAAACTGCCGGTAACCGTGCTGTCCCGGTGCCTGCAGTTCAACCTCAAGCGGATGACCCCGGAGCACATCGGCGGCCACCTCCGCAATGTGCTGACCGCCGAGAACATTCCCTTTGAAGAGCCCGCCCTGTGGCTGCTTGCCCGCGCCGCCGATGGCAGTATGCGCGATGCCCTGAGTCTCACCGACCAGGCCATTGCCTTTGGCAACCAGAAGCTGGCGGCCAGCGATGTCAGTAATATGCTGGGTACCATTGATCAGCGCGACATCGAGCGCATGGTTGAGGCCCTTGTGGAAGGCGACGGGCCGGCCCTGCTGGCGGAGATCAACCGTATCTCGGATTTTGCCCCGGATTACAGCGTGATCCTGGCGGATCTGCTGTCGCTGTTCCATCGAGTGACCATGGAGCAGGTGGTACCGGGCAGCGCCGATAATGCCCTCGGGGACGCCGAGCAGGTACAGGCCCTGGCCCGGAAACTCAGCGCCGAAGACGCTCAGCTGTTCTACCAGTCCGCGCTGATTGGCCGGAAAGACCTGTCGATTACCCCGGACGCCCGGATGGGCTTTGAAATGACCCTGCTCCGGATGCTGGCATTCCGGCCCGGCGCTGACCGCCGGGAGCCTCCGGCGTTGGGTTCTGGTGACAAGGCAGCGGCGCCAGAACCCAGGGACGAGCCCGACCCGGCGCCAGCGCCACAGCCACAAACCCCGGCCGCGGAGCCGGAAGCGGTGAAACCGGAGGAGCCCAAGCCTGAACCCGAAGTTCCGGAGCCGCAGGCTCAGGTTTCTGCCGAGGATGATGCGTGGCTTGCCAGCCTGGACGCCCAGGCCGAGTCCGCAGCCGATCCCTACGAAGAGGCGTTGACAGGTACGGGTGAAGCGCCCGTTCAGCCGTCAGCACCGGAGCCGGAGTTCGCGCCGGAACCCGAATCGGCTGCGACGCAAGAACCGGTAGCGGAGCAGGAGCCGGTCTCACCGCCCGTGCCGGAACCGGCGCGAGAGGCGGTTCCGCAAGAGGCGCCCGCTTCGGCCGAATCCGGCGAGCCGGACAACGGGGAGTTTGTCTGGCATCGGGATTTCCGCAGTCTCGGTATTGTCGGTATGCCCGGTAATCTGGCGAGTTACAGCGCCATGAGCCGGGAAGGTGAGACCATTGTTCTCACCATAGATGAGGGCCATGCCCGCCTGCTGAACAGTCGCCACGAGGAGAAGATCCTGGCGGCCTTGAGAAACCGCTTCGGCGACTCCATTCAGTTACGGGTAGAGCAGGGCGACCCGGGCCCGGACACGCCCGCCGCCTACGAGGAGCGTCGGCGCCAGGAGCGACAGCAAGCGGCGGAGGCGTCCATTCGACGGGATCCCGTCGTACAGTCTATCGTTGAACGATTCGAGGCGCGGGTAGTCGAAGACAGTATCCGGCCGGCCGACCCTGGCCAGAAGCAAGCAGGAGACAAGGCATGATGAACAATATGGGCGACCTGATGAAAAAAGCCCAGAAGATGCAGGAAGAGATGCAGAAAGCCCAGGAAGAGATCGCCAAGGCCGAGGTAACCGGCGAGGCGGGCGCAGGCCTGGTGAAGGTGACCATGAACGGTCGCCACGATGTCCGCAAGGTGGATATTGATCCGTCCCTGCTGACTGAGGAAAAGGAGATTCTCGAAGACCTGCTGGCTGCCGCCGTGAACGACGCGGTGCGCCGTGTGGAAGAGAACCAGAAGGAAAAGATGTCTGGCATGATGTCCGGGATGGGTATGCCGCCCGGTTTCAAGATGCCGTTCTGAGATTCGTTGCCCGCAGTTTGAGGACATTTCATGGCGTTCAGCCCCCTGGTTGATGAGCTTGTAGATTCCCTTCGTTGCCTTCCTGGCGTTGGGCAGAAAACCGCCCAGCGCATGGCCTTCCACCTGCTTGAACGCGGACGCTCCGGTGGTACACGGCTCTCTGAGGCCCTGAGCCAGGCCATGACCGGCGTTCGCCGCTGTGAGTGTTGCCAGAACTTCTCGGACACAGAACTCTGCGGGATCTGCGAAAACCCCCAGCGCCGCACCGGCACCCTGTGCGTGGTTGAAAGCCCCTCCGATCTCCTCGCCATCGAACAGGCGGGCGATTATCGCGGCGGATATTTCGTGTTGATGGGTCACCTGTCTCCGATTGATGGCGTTGGCCCCGAGCAGATCGGCATTGAGCGCCTGCTCAAGCGGATCCGCGAGGAAGGCGTTACCGAACTGATTCTGGCAACCAATCCCACGGTTGAAGGCGAGGCAACCGCCCACTACATTGCCGACCGACTCGACGGCCAGGGCATCCTCATAACCCGGCTTGCCCATGGCATTCCCGTGGGAGGCGAGCTGGGCTACGTTGACGGCTTTACGCTCACGCACGCCTTCCGGGGCCGCAAACCACTCTCTGACTGATTCAGTCCAGGCACCTTTATGACCGCTGTTATGGAAGGCTTTGATGGATAGCTCTAATGGATAGCTTTAATGAATAGCCCGGTTCAGGCCGCCTTGGCGGCCAGCGTTCCACCGGCACCCGCCGAGATTCCCTGGATACACGAGCCGCAAGAGCTTGATCGTTGGCTGGAGCCCGCGCAGGGCAGGCTGCTTGCCCTCGACACCGAATTCGAGCGGGTGAACACCTTCTATCCCATACCCGGACTGGTCCAGTTGGGGATCGGTGAAGAGTTCTGTCTCGTGGATCCGTCGGTTGCGGAGCAATCGCCACGTTTTCGTGAACTGCTCGCCGATCCTGCCACTCCGAAACTGCTCTACGCCATGAGTGAAGACCTGGAGCTGTTCCGGCAATGGCTCAAGCTGGAACCGGCAGGGGTGATTGATCTTCAGATCGGGGCCGCCATGGCGGGCGCCGGCTTCTCCCTGGGCTACGCCAAATTGGTGGCAACCCTGTTCGGGGAAACACTCGACAAATCGGCAACCCGTTCAGACTGGCTGGCGCGCCCCCTGAGTGAGGCCCAGCAACGCTACGCCATCGATGACATCCGTTTTCTGGAACCCATGTATCACTGGGTCATGGGCCATCTGGAAAAGCGCGGTCTGGAGGAGGCATTGCCGGAGGAATCCATGCGCTTCGCCAATGAGCTGGCCAGCCAGGAAGACCCCGACAATCACTACCTCAAGCTGCGGGGCGGCTGGACCCTGTCGCCCCAACAGCAAGGTGTGCTGAAAGAACTGGTGAAATGGCGCGAGCTGGAATGCCAGAAACGGGACCGGCCGCGGAATCGCGTGCTGGCGGATGCCCTTCTGATTGCGATTGCCGAAAGGCTGCCCCGGTCGGTTAGGGAGCTTTCCAGCATCCAGGGTGTGCCGGGGGGCGCCGTGCGCCGTTATGGTGAGACCCTGGTGGAACTTGTGAGTCGGGGTTCTACTGCGGATAATTCGGGCCTTGAGCGCATCGCGCCGCCGCTCTCGAGGGATCAGCAGGGCTTCTACAAACAGTTGAAGCGCCTTTTCAAGAAAGCGTCAGAAGATGCTGATATTCCAATGGAATTGTTGGCTCCGCGCAAGCGCCTCGAGAAAGTGGTCCAGGATCCGGACCTGGCCCGACACGATTTTTTCCAGGGCTGGCGGGCCCGTATCCTGGCGCCCGTGCGCACCGAGATCGAGGAATTACTGACATCATGAAAGACCGGGCGTTTGTCTCCGTATTCCGCAGCAGCAAGAAGAACGATACCTTTGTGTTCGTTCGACGCGACCAGAAGTGGGAAGACCTGCCCGAAGGGCTGCGGACCATTTTCGGCCAACCGGTTCATTCCATGGACCTGTTGCTGACACCCGACAAAAAGCTGGCCAGGACCACCGGCAAGCAGGTGCTTGAGGCGATTGCCGAGAAGGACTTTTACCTGCAGATGCCGGAAGAGCAGGAAAGCTACGTGGTGGACTTCAAGCGCAAGCTGGAGCGGCACAGCCCGTGATAGCCCAGGTTCCGTTCTGGCAGCGCAAGCGTCTGCACGAGATGACCCCACGGGAGTGGGAATCGCTCTGTGACGGTTGCGGCAAATGCTGCCTGAACAAGCTCGAGGATGAGGACACCGGCGAGGTGTACCACACCGATCTGGTGTGCCGGTACATGGACGACGAAACCTGCCAATGCACGGTTTACGAACAGCGCCTCGAGAAAGTGCCCGGTTGTACGGTGCTGACACCGGAGACCGTCAACGACTACCATTGGCTACCGTACACCTGTGCCTATCGCACGCTGGCCGAGAACCGGCCACTGGCGGACTGGCACCCGCTGCGCAGCGGCGATCCGGAATCGGTGCACGAGGCGGGCGTGTCTGTTCGCCACAGGGTTCTGTCTGAGGACCGTGTGCCGGAACAAGACTGGGAAGAACACATCATTCACTGGATTCTGTAATGATCGATACCGATGCACAACTGGCCTATGGCATTTTCTGGGCCGCCTACGCCCTCGCGTTCGTGGTGTTTTTTTACATGGTCAAGCGCTTTGTGCGCTTCCTCCCACTCTACGGCCTGCGGACCCTGTTTCTCGCCGCGCTGGTGGCCCTGCTGCTGACGCCGGTTGAATCACCGGAGGTGGCGGGCTGGTGGATTCCTGCCTGGCTGTTTGGCGGTTACGAGATGATTCTTGGCAACGTTGATGCGGCCGGACGGGCGGCGTTCAACCTCGGGCTTGCCGGTCTGGTAATGTTGCTGGTGTGGTTGCTCGACCTGGTGCGCTATCGCCTGGTTCGACGGTAAACCCGATAAGAAAAAGAACGCAACCGATAAAGGGACGAATGGTTTGAGCATAAAATCAGCCGGTTTTGTACACCTTCTCGCGCTCATGCTGGTTATCGGTGTGTCCGGACCGCTTGAGGCACAGCAAACCAGCGACGATGTTCAGCTTCCCGAACAGTCGGATGTGCGGATCATCGTTGATATTTCCGGCTCCATGAAGGAAACGGACCCGGAAAACCTCAGACAGCCGGCGGTTCGCCTGCTGGCCAGGCTGCTGCCGGAGGGTTCGACCGCGGGCGTGTGGACCTTTGGCCAGTACGTCAACATGTTGGTTCCGCACCAGGAAGTGACCGATGCCTGGCGGGACATGGCCATTCAGCGCTCGGCCCAGATCAACTCCGTCGCGCTTCGGACCAACCTCGGTGCCGCCATCCAGACGGCCAGCGACGACTATGTCACCGACGGCGACCTGAGCCGGACCCACTTCATTCTGCTCACCGACGGCAAGGTTGATATATCGGACAAGCCGGAAGCCAATGCCGCCGAAGAACAGCGCATTCTCGATTCCATTGCCGCACGCCTGATCGACAGGGGTGCAACCTTCCATCCGGTGGCTCTGTCCGAGGCGGCGGATACCGATTTTCTGAAAGCTCTGGCAACACGCTCTGGCGGCCGCTTCCAGGTGGCCCAGACCGCCGATGCGCTCAATCTGGCCTTCCTGGAGGCGCTGAATACCGCCGTGCCCCAGGAGCAGATCCCCATCGAAGGCGACGGATTTACGGTAGATTCCGGGGTTCAGGAGTTCACAGCGCTGATCTTCTGGGGGGAGTCCGAGACCGCAGCTACCCGTGAACTCACACTGGTTCGCCCCGATGGCCAGGCACTCAGTCTCAATGACGTGCCCGACAACGTGCGATGGGCCAGGGAAGCGGGCTACGACCTCATTACTGTAACCGGCCCCCAGGCAGGGAAATGGGGTATCCAGGGAGAGCTCGGTGAGGGCAGCCGGGTTACCGTGGTCAGCGACCTGCGTATGGTGGTGAGCCCGATGCCCGCGACTTTTTCGGCGGAAGCGCCACTGGACATCCGCGTCGCGTTCTTCGAGGAACAGGAAAAAATCACCAATCCGGATTTTCTGGGGGTACTCGAGGTCAGCCTGAGTATCACCTCTGAAGATGGCCGCAGCGGCACCAAGATTCTCTCCGGAGAACAACCGCCGGCAGATGGCACCTACCGAGACACCGTTGGCCGTTTGCCTGCCCCGGGGCTGTACACCATTGACGTGGTGGCGGACGGCCAGACCTTCAGCCGGAAGTTCAGCGCCACTGTGGGCTTTACCGTGCCCGAGGGCGCTGAGGCGCCGGCGCCAACCGAAGCCATGGGCGAGCCATTTGCCGAACCGGAGAGCGAAGAGGGGACCGCTTTACCGGAGGCGGAGCCATCCGGGACGGCGCCCCAGGCCGAGGCAGAACCCGTAGCTGAGCCGGCCATCGAGTCTCCGATCGATGTCAGTCAGGTCGAGTCTGCTCCTGCGACCTCAGAGGAGGCGCCAGAAGCGCCAGAAACAGCAGCGCCGGAAGAGCAGGCGCGAACACCTTCCGAGGCTGCTCCGGAAGAGGCAGAGCCGACGTCCGGACTTCCTGTCTGGGTCTACGGTGCAGCGGGCGGTGCGGTTGCCATGCTGGCGGGTATTGTCTGGTTTGCTTTGCGCCAGCGTCGTAAGCGTCAGGAGGCGCAGGCCCAGGCGGCCGCTGAGCGGGAAACCCTCGCGGACCTCGATGAAGAGCCAGAGGCTGAATCAACGGCTGAGGCGGTTGCCGAACCGGAACCTGAGCCCGAGCCCGAGCCTGAACTGGAATCAGAGCCAGAGCTCGAACCCGAAGACATTCCCGAAGTCACAGAACCTCCGGCTGAGGAAGAGTTCGCCAATCTCGAAGCGGAGACTGATGAATCCGAACCGCCAAAGGTGGAAGAGGAATGGCCGGCTGAGGCCGGTGACCTGGTCGACGACGATGTGGAAATTCCTGTAGCCGATACGCCGGTGGATGAGGAACCGGCCGGGGACGACGATGACGACGAGGAATTCGGCCTGGAGGATTTCGATCTCTCGGAGTTCGACGATCTGCCGGATTACGATCAGGAGGAGTCCGGACTGCCGGATGACGACACCGACGATAAACGCAAACAGAAAGACTCGAAAAAGTAACCAACAGGAACCAGACCATGAAGTTTACCGGTACCGAGAAATACGTAGCCACCGATGACCTGCAAATGGCCGTCAACGCCGCCATCGGGCTCCAGCGCCCGTTACTGATTAAAGGCGAGCCGGGCACCGGGAAAACCCTGCTGGCCGAGGAAATGGCGGCGGGGCTCGGCATGAAGCTGATTCCCTGGCACATCAAGTCCACCACCAAGGCCCAGCAGGGCCTGTATGAGTACGACGCGGTCTCGCGCCTGCGGGACTCCCAGCTGGGCGATGAGAAGGTCAAGGACATCCGCAATTACATCGTCAAGGGCAAGCTGTGGGAGGCGTTCGAGGCGGATGAGCAGGTGGTGCTGCTGATCGACGAGATCGACAAGGCTGATATCGAGTTCCCCAACGACCTGCTGCTGGAGCTGGACCGGATGGAGTTCTATGTCTATGAAACCCAGCAGTTCGTAAAGGCCAAGCATCGGCCGATCGTGGTGATCACCAGCAACAACGAGAAAGAGCTGCCCGACGCCTTCCTTCGTCGCTGTTTCTTCCATTACATCAGCTTCCCGGACCACGACACCATGAAGAACATCGTGGACGTGCACTTCCCGGGCCTTCAGCAGGCCATCGTGCGCGATGCCCTGGAAGTTTTCTTTGATGTGCGCAAGGTGCCCGGGCTGAAGAAAAAGCCATCAACCTCCGAGCTGATCGACTGGCTCAAGCTGTTGATGGCCGACGAACTGTCCGCAAAAATGTTGCAGGAGAAGGACACCAGCTCGGCTTTGCCGCCGTTGTATGGCGCCCTGGTGAAGAACGAGCAGGATGTACACCTGCTGCAGAAGCTTGCCTTCATGGCACGTCGCCGCAGCTGATCCCGGGCAAGAGTCCTGGCAAACGTCCTGGCAAGAGTCATCGTTTATGTTGATTGATTTTTTTCTCGAGGTAAGGCGCGCGCGGGTCCCGGCCAGTTTGCGGGAGTTCCTGGATCTGCTGGAGGCGCTGCAGAAGCGCCTGGCCTTTGCCGACATGGAAGAGTTCTATTACCTCTCCCGGCTGTGCCTGGTGAAGGACGAGCGCCACTTCGACAAGTTCGACCGTGCCTTCCAGGCCTATTTCGAGGGCATCGAGAACCTCGACGATCTGCTTGAGGCCCTGATTCCGGACGACTGGCTCAGGGCGGAGTTCGAGAAGCACCTGACCGAGGAGGAGAAGGCCAAGATTGACTCCCTCGGGGGTCTTGAGGAGCTGATCGAAACCTTCAAGAAGCGCATGGAGGAGCAGCAGGAACGTCACGCCGGTGGTAACAAGTGGATTGGCACCGGAGGCACATCGCCGTTCGGTGCCAATGGCTACAATCCGGAAGGCTTCCGCATTGGCCAGAAGAACGGTCGCCATGGCCGTGCGGTCAAAGTGTGGGAAAAGCGCGAGTTCAAGGATCTGGACGACAGCGTCACCCTGGGTATCCGGAACATCAAGGTAGCGCTGCGTCGGCTGCGGAAATTCGCCCGCCAGGGCGCCGCGGACCAGCTGGATATGGACGACACCATCCGTTCTACCGCCCGCAACGCCGGTTACCTTGATCTGAAAATGGTGCCGGAGCGGCATAATGCCGTGAAGGTACTGATTTTCTTTGATGTCGGCGGGTCAATGGACCCCCACGTTCGGGTGTGTGAGGAGCTGTTCTCGGCGGCCAGGCTCGAGTTCAAGCATATGGAGTATTTCTACTTCCACAATTTCATCTACGAGAGTGTCTGGAAAAACAACATTCGCCGGATGAATGAGACCACCAGCACCTGGGACATCCTCCACAAGTACACGCCGGACTACAAAGTGATCTTCGTGGGTGATGCCACCATGGCACCCTATGAGATTTCCCACCCTGGCGGATCCATCGAGCACTGGAACGAGGAAGCCGGTGCCACCTGGTTCCAGCGAATTACCGAGCACTTCCGTAAAGTCGTCTGGCTGAACCCGCTGCCGGAGAACTATTGGGGCAACGGTGGATCGCTGGGCATGACCAGGCAACTGGTCAACGACCATATGTACCCGCTGACGGTTGAGGGCCTCGAATCGGCCATGAAGCAGCTGAGCAAGTAAAACAGCGATCCAAAAAAAGCCGATGCGGTTGAGGGCATCGGCAAAGCTCGGCATATCAAGCGGGGTTGCCGCAATGGCAGTCCCGCCATCATGTTGAGAGCAATTACAGGGCCAAATGCCCAAATGTGCCATAAAACAGTTATTTAAATACTTCTCTCTGGTCTTATCCGAGAGGCAAGATACCCCCCGAGCCGCCACGCCTGTCAAAGAACTCGACACTTCCGAGACCCTCCGTTTTTAATTTGGTGATCTGGATACCGTTCTTGGCGGTTACCAAGTGTTACGCTTTCTGCCGATCTGTTACAGAAGATTGCTTCGGTTACAAGGCACGACGGAGTAGGCAGGAGGCTTATGTTCGGCTCAAAACAACCACAACAACGCCGGATACACGGGTGGATTTCAGCCTTGCTGGCCACAGTGATCCTCGCAGGCATCGCCGTCCCGGTCAGCGCTGCGCCGACACTCGATGAACAGATCGCGGAGCTGAACACGCAGGTAGCGGAGCACGCCACCGAGGTGTTGGCGCTTGAACAGAAGCTGCTGCACCCACCCAATACCCGACTGGCAGTTTTCCTGACACTTCAGAACCGCAATGCCCTGAATCTCGATTCGGTGGAGCTGTTTGTCAATGACCAGCCGGTAGCCGCCCATTACTACACCGACCGCGAACGGGCCTCCCTGGAGCAGGGTGGTGTTCAGCAGCTGTTTATCGGCAACCTGGAAAATGGCGAGCACGAACTGCGAACGGTGATTACCGCCCGCTCTGCTGATGAGGATTTCGTCCGTCGAGAGGCAAGTCATCTTTTTCGCAAGCGCCCGGGTGTGCTCAGGCTCCAGATGAGCCTCGACGCCCGCGCCCCGGACTATGAGCCCAGAGTGGCATTCCGGGAGTGGGAGTAAGCCGGCATGGGTCTGCGTGCGTTTCTGCTGGTAGCCGCTGTGGGGCTGGGTAGTACCTGTGCCGGTGCGGCCTCGCCCCTGCCGGAGGAGATCCGTTCCGGGCTCGCATCCTTCCGGACCGCCGAGGGTGTGGGTATACACATTGGAGAAGCCCGGCAGCAGGCGCTCTATGGAGAGGCCGAATCGGCGCGCGCTGACGGCAGAACGGATGACGCGGGGCGCATTCTGGCCGGCATGAAAGAAGGCTACTGGTCTGCCCTCGGTTACCTGAATCTGGCCACCGATTACGCGAGCACTGACCTCAATCCCGCCCGCGCGTTGGTGGCCCTGAGAGTTGCCCTGGCCATGGCGGAGGGCGATCCGGTAATCGAGCGCCGGGCGCACCTGCGCAACAACCTGCTGGTTCGAGCAGGCTACCTTGCCTACCAGCATGGGGAATTCGACAAGGCCATCGGGTTTCTGGAAAAGGTGGATCTGGACAGCTTCAGCACACCTCGGGCGCTTTACCTCCATGGCCTTGCCCTGGCCGAAAAAGGCAATCATCGGGCGGCCATGCAAAGCTGGCATCGGGCACGCAAATACCCGCTGGCCTATCCGGGCGTGGCCGATGCCTGGATCGGCATGGGCCGGGGGTACGATCTCTCCGGCTATCTTGGACAATCCGGGGAAGCTTACCTGGCGGCCAACGCCGCGTTTGAGAGTGAACGGGTGACGTTGCGAAAGCTGGCGGAGAAGATCGGGCGCGACGGCGCCTATAAAACCTTGATCCTTGACGCCCGTGATACCGGCGTTGACTGGTTTCTTGCCGACAGCCGCACATTGACCCAGCCCAGGATGGCTTACCTGCTGGCGTTCATGGAGCAGCCAGAAGCGCAGCATGCGGCCGGGCGGGTTGCGGAGCTGGAGTCACTCAGAGGGCAGCTTGAGAGGTTCGGGCGTGACCTGCAGGTTTTCGAGAGGGCGCTCGAGGCCGCCTTGAGGGATGTGTCCTCAGGGTCGATCGGGAATGGTGATGACACCGAACGCTTGATTCGGGAGGGAGAGGCGCTTCTTGAGCGGATAGAGCGCTTCTCTGTTGGTGCGGGCAAGGAACAGGCCCTCCGCCTGCGGGCACTCAGGACCACCATTGCAGATGCCCGAAGCCGCCTTTACCTTCTGGATCAGCGGGCAACCATCCGGCCAACCGTCCTTGAGTCTCTCGCTGACCAGGCGAGGGCACTCCACCAGCGAAACGAGCGGTTGTTAACCGCAGTGCGCGAACTCTCCGGGAAATCCTCCGAAGCCCTCGACGAAATGGCACTGACGTTTGTTCGGCAGCAGGACCAGAGGATGACCTACGCCCTGGACAAAACCGAACAGCAGATCGCACATCTGTACGAATACCTTGCCCTTCAGAATCTCGGGGAGAGCAGCCAATGAGTGCGTGGCCCCGGAACTTGCCATTTGCTGCTTTTATGGGACTGGTCCTCGTTACAGGGGCGACAACTGCCCAGGAGTCATTCCGGGTGGAGCTTGGAGGCGAGGGCGAAACCCTGGGGGATATGCGGCCCGTGTTCCTGCCATTTGAAAGCCGACCGCTTCCGGCCATTTCGCCGTCGGAGGTTGCCCGGCGGTATCAGCGCTTGTTCCAGTCATCCGATGAACCGGAAGTCCGGATAGATGCCCTGAACCGGCTCGGCAATATTCGGGATCGATCCGGTGAGGACGTGGGTTTTTCACCGACGGAGGAAGAGCAGGCCTACCGCGAGGCCATAGCCAGTTATGAAGCGATCCTGGAGCGGGGCGCCTACGCCGGTCGCCTGGATGAGCTGCTGTACCAGATGGCCAAGGCCCATGCGCTGACCGGTCAGGCGGAGGCCTCTATCCAGCGGTTAAAACAGCTGGTGGGATTGTATCCTGACTCGCCGCTGGTGCCTGAGGCGCGGTTCCGACTGGCAGAGCACGCCTTTGCCGCCGGTGACTATGCCCGGGCCGAGACGGCTTATCGCCAGCTGCTGGAATCGGGCAAGGCCGGCGAATTGGGCACCAAGGCCCGGTACATGCTTGGCTGGAGCCAGTTCAAGCAGGGTTCCGCTGCCTGGGATCGTGCCGCCGGAACCTTTGTAACGGTGCTGGACGAATTCCTGCCGGATTCGGCCAGTCTCTCGACCGTTGCCGAAGCCAATGTCGATACGATTGACGATACCTTCCGCGTACTGGCGTTGATGGCAAGCCGTAATCAGGGGCCTGAATCGCTGGTGACATGGCTCGAGGATTCGGGGCACCCGGCCTGGGAGCATCTCCTGTTCGACCGGCTGGCGGATTATTACGCGGTACGGGGTGAAACGCTTGCCAGCGTTGAAACTCACGAGGCTTTTTTCGATTGGGCGGTTGAACACCGGTCGGAGCCGGACTTCCGGTTGCAGCTGGTTGAGGTGTGGCGCGCCGCCGGCGACCCCGACCAGGCCAGGCGAGCCCGCGCTGAGTTCGTTGCGCAGTATCGTCCGCTTGAGGCCTATTCTGCCCTGGCGGTCGAGCATCAAGCTCGTTGGCAGGAATTCAGTCGCGAACTGGCCGATCATGCGTACGCACGGGGCAGCAGGTTCCTGAAAGGGAATCAGGACGGACTGGCGAGGGACGAGTTCCGAATGGCCGCTGGCTTTTATGAAGGCCTCGCGGCGCGCGTCGACCATGCGGGTGAGGTTCTGAGACTGGCGGGCGATGCGCGCCTCCAGGCAGGCCAGTACCCGTTGGCGCTGGCCGATTTCCGTCAGGCGGCCTATGAGCAGACCGGCTTTGCCGAGGCCGCCGACGCAGGCTGGGCGGGCATAGTTTTGCTTCGAGACGGTGTTGACGGACGAAAGACCGATGAGGCCTTTGCTC
The DNA here is from genome assembly GCF_055755345.1 of Marinobacter sp. E2. Classification (NCBI taxonomy): domain Bacteria; kingdom Pseudomonadati; phylum Pseudomonadota; class Gammaproteobacteria; order Pseudomonadales; family Marinobacteraceae; genus Marinobacter; species Marinobacter sp. E2. The sequence goes on along the minus strand of NZ_CM146911.1, from coordinate 2,056,971 downwards.
CGGGCTTATCGGACCTCACTGGAGAAGCAGACCGCTTCCTCGCGAGGTTTCCCGGGGACCTGCGCGGCATTGGCCTGATGGCAGATCTTGCGGCGCGTTGGCTGGCTATGGGTGATCAGACTCTGGCCCTGGATTACAGTGCCCGGGTAATCGGAAGCTCCGGTGCCTCCGGCGACGAGCGGTTCGCCGCCTGGCAGGTCACCGCCCGTATCCGGCAGCAGAACAGGGAGTACGGTCTTGCTGAACGGGCCTGGAACCAGGCCCTGAAACTCGCAGAGAACGAGGGCGTGTCTGGGAAGGTAGCGGGGCAGACTGAAGACCTCCGCCAGCAATTGGCCACGGTTGTTTACCGCCAGGGCGAGCAGGCCGCCGCGGCGGGCAGGGTAGAGGAGGCCGTTCGGCATTTTCAACGCGTGGAGCCCATTCTTCCCGGCTCCGAGATTGCTATAAAGGCTCGTTATGACGCCGCCAACACGCTGCTCAAGGCGGAAGCCTGGGGCCCAGCGGTGGCAAACCTTGAAGAGTTTCGCAAGGCGTTCCCGAACCATGGCCTGGCTGACGGCATCAGTGAGAAGCTGGTGCTTGCTTGGACCGAGTCCGGCGACTACACCCGTGCGGCTTCCGAGTTATTGCAGACATCGGCGAACCAGGCGGACCCCTGGCCGTTCAGACTTCGTGCCGCCGAACTCCTTGATCGGGCGGGCAATCTTGTTGAGCGCAACCAGCTGTATCGGGATTATCTCGCCGCCCACCCCACCCCCGACGATGGTCAGCAACATCAGCAGTTGCAGACATTGCGTTACCAGTTGATGGAATCCACTGAAGACGCTGACCACTGGCGTGAGGCGCTTGTAGCCGCCGAACTGGACAGTCCGTGGCACAGTGATGCCTCACTGGAATGGGCCGCCCGGGCCTCTCTGGTGCTGGGTGCACGGGCGGCGGCAGCCTTCACCCGCATCGGGCTCGACCATCCGCTCGAGCAGTCGCTTGCTCGCAAACAGGCGGCGCTGGAAGCCGCCCGACAGCGGTTCCTGGATGCCGAAGCATTGGGGGGCGAACAGGTGCTGTCTGAATCTCTGTTTCGGCGCGCGGAGCTTTACCGCGGCCTTGCCAATGATCTGATGGCGTCGTCGGTGCCTGCGGAGCTGAACGAGATGGAGGCCATGCAGTATCAGATGCTCCTTGAGGAGGAGGCCTATCCCTTCGAAGAGAAAGCCATAGGCCTGCATCGTCAGAATCATCAACGGATAACTTCCAGCGGATACGATCCCTGGATTGGCCGAAGCCTGAGTATTCTGGCCGAGCTCCATCCGGGCCGCTATGAACGGAATCTGAAATGGTTGAGCTGGAACATGGAGGTGGCCGATGGTGCTTGAAACCCGGTTTTGCAGGCGTGTGTTCCTGACGCTTCTGGTGGTCGTTTTATCCGGTTGTGCAGGCAAGGCCCCAAAGGAGCCTGAGGCTACCGGAGTGAGCCCGGAAGAGGCCAGAGTGCACGTGCAGGCGGGCCGCGAAGCCTACGATGAGGGCCGGAAGGACGCTGCTGTGGATTCCTGGCAAAAGGCGGTAGCGCTGGACCCGGCTAATTCAGTGGTGGTCAATAATCTCGCGCTTCTTCTCAAGGAGCAGAACCGGTTCGCGGAGGCCGCCGAGCTGCTCGGGCAGGGCATCCGCCGTTCGCCTGCCGTGGCCGAACTGCACTACAACCTGGCCGTGATTTCGGAACTCTACCTGCTGGACCTGGAAACGGCATTGCACCACTACAACCGCTACCGGGAGCTTGCCGCCGAAGAGGACGAATCGGTGGCCGGCTGGATTGCGGATCTGGAACGGAGGCTCCAGTAATGCTGAGCGTTTTCGATAAGGCAACCGCATGGCTATTCCTGGCCTGGATGGTGCTGGCGTTTCTGATGCCCGGGGCGGCAGCTGCCGAGAAGACCACCGACGAATTGTCTTCCCGCCTGAGCGTGGAAGGCATTTCGGCCAGCCTTGGCGAGGATGAACCCAGGGTCCTCTATATCCTGCCCTGGCAGGCACCCAGTCTACCGAAGCGGCCCCGTGCGGAACTGGATGACCAGGCGCCAGAACTGCTGGCCCCGGTCGACCCGCTGGCGCTGGAACGACACCGAGTTTTTCGCGACAACCTGAACCCCCTGATTCTGAGCCCGTTTGCGGGCCCAGCCGGCACTGAGCAGTCATTCACAGGAGAATAACAATGCTGGACACCATCGTACGTTTCTTCCAGGAAGGCGGACCCTTCATGTACCCCATCGCCGTGGTCCTGGTGCTGGGCCTTGCCATCACGCTCGAGCGGTTTTTCTACCTGTCGGCGGTGCGCCGCCGGAACCGCGTGGCCTTTGAAAAAGGCATCCTTCCTCTGTTGCAGAAGCGGGACTACCCGCGGGCGATGAAGCTGGCCAGCAACTCCAACAGTGCGATCGCCTCGATCATGGGTGCGGGCATCGGGCGGCTGCTGAATAACAGCCGTCGGGAAGAGATTGAATACGCCATGGAAGAGGGGCTGATGGAGGTGCTGCCGCGACTTGAGAAGCGCACCCAGTACCTGGCGACCCTGGCCAACATTGCCACACTTCTGGGGCTGTTGGGCACCATTATTGGCCTGATTTCCGCGTTTACCGCCGTGGCGGCGGCCGACCCTTCCCAGAAGGCCAGCCTGCTGTCGGAGAGTATTTCCGTGGCCATGAATACCACGGCCTTCGGGTTGATGTCGGCTATCCCGCTGCTGATGTTCCATGCCGTCCTGCAAACCCGCACCAACGAGATTGTCGACAGTTTCGAGATGGCTGGAGTCAAACTGCTGAACCTGATCTCCGAGCCCGGCACGCGGCAAACGGCCGCCTGAGGAAAGCTCATGAGACGTCGACATCGCAGGACCAACGTTGCGCCGGAGCTCGACATCACCGCCTTCCTCAATCTGATGATAGTGCTGGTGCCCGTGCTGCTGCTCGGCATGGTGTTCAGTCAGGTGCGCATGATCGAGCTGAATTTCCCGGGGTTGCCGGCCGGTGAAGCGCCCAAGGCAGAGGAGCTGCGGCTCGTGGTAACGCTGATCCCCGAGGGCATGGAGGTGGCGGACAGTCGCCTCGGGCTAATCCGGGTGCTGCCTGCGAAGAGCGGTGGTCAGGATTTTGCGGGGTTGCGAGAGGTGCTCCGTCAGATCAAGGCCCGGGTGCCGGAAAAGACGGATGTGATTCTCGAAGTAGGCCCGGAGGTGGATTATCAGACTCTGGTGACCGCCATGGACACGGTCCGGTCGTATCCGGCCGTTGTGGCTGCCAGCGTGGTGGAGGGGGAGCTGTTTCCGGATGTCTCCCTGATGGATGCCACCGATGACAGGCAGTTAGCGTCCAGCGACAAAGCGGCAAGCGGGGAGGGTGCATGAAAACCTCCCGGAAGGCACGTCGTATCCAGCGGCACTACAGTCGCATGCACAAACCCGGTGGCCTGAACCTGGTGTCACTGATGGACATCTTCACCATCCTGGTGTTCTTTCTGATGGTGAACTCATCCGATGTAAAGGTTCTGCAGAACACCGCAGACGTGCCGCTGCCCGAATCCACGGCACGGCAGGAAGCAGTGGAGAACCTGACGGTACGGGTGACCGGGGAGTCGATTCTGGTTCAGGGCAAGGAAGTCGCCCGCCTGGAGGGTATAGAAACCGGAGACACGCACATCTCTGGCCTGTCTGAGGAGCTGGCGTGGCGGCGGGCGCGCTGGGCTGAAGTTCCAGAGGAAGGTCTGGCGGTGACCATCATGGCGGGCCGTGATACCGATTACCGGCTGTTGCGGAAGGTTATGCAAACCTGTGTAGACGAGCAGTACCGGCAGGTCAGGCTGGCGGTTGAATCCGTGGATGTGGCCGAGGGCCTGCAGGAGGGACCTCACAATGGCTGACCAACGGTCGTCTCCGGAGGTCCAGAGCCTGCTGCCCTGGAGTCGGGAGGCAGGTGAGAACCGGCGGTTTATCGTCATACTGGTGGTCATGCTGGCACTGTTCCTGCCACCCGCGTTTCTGATTCCGTCCCTCCAGTTGCCGGAGCGGGACCGCAGCGAGGTAGAGCAGATTCCGCCACGACTGGCCCGGCTTGTGGAAGCTCCGCGGCCCGTGACGCCACCCGAACCGCTGCAGCCCGAACCGCTGCAGCCCGAACCGGAACCTGAGCCTGAACCCTTGCCAGAGCCTGTGCAGCCACCGGAGCCGGTAAAGCCGGAGCCGAAAGTGGCCGAGCAGAAATCGGACCCTGCGCCGGAGCCAGCGCCCGAAGCGACGCAGCCAACGGAAAAGCCTGCGCAGACGGTCGAGCAGGCCCGGGAAAAGGCATCCAGATCGGGTCTGTTGGCAATGAAAGACCGGTTGGCCTCCATGCGAGCCCCTGAGCCGGCATCCGGAAAGCGATTTACCGCTAATAGCGGGACGGAACCGACGAAGGCCGAAACGGCGCCGGATGAGTCGTCGGTCCTCGCCGGCAGTGGTGGCGTCGCCGATCAGGTAATGGAAGACACCTCGGTGGCGGTGGCGGACCATCAGGTGAAGAGCGTAAAGGTTGCGAAAGAGGCGGCGCCGCGGGAGGTTGCGGCGAGCCCTGGCCCTGCCAAGCCCTCGACCGGCGAGCGGGCCATGAGCAACATTCGAAAGGTGTTCGATGCCCAGAAAACCGCGCTTTATTCCCTTTACCGGCGGGAGCTGCGCCAGGATCCGACTCTGGAAGGCAAGGTGCTGCTGGAACTTGTCATCGAGCCCGACGGGTCGGTTTCCGCCTGTGAGGTGGTAAGCTCGGAACTGGAGCACCCCACGCTTGAACAGCGGATTGCCATGCGCGTACGCCTGTTCAATTTTGGCGCCGACAATGTCGAAGCCCGGAGGGTGCGCTTCCCGATCGACTTCCTGCCCGGCTGAGCCTGCGCACAAGCAGTTCGGGGCAGGGCGTCGTCGCCCATCCCCGGCGGTGCAGCAGATCAGCGGTCGATGGTAATCTTCGGCAGTTGGGGTTTGTGCAGGGACACTTTCGTGGTTGGTGCGATGACCTTGGCCTCTCCAATCACCACCTGCTGGTCATTCTGGTTACGCACGTCGCATTCCACCAACACGCGATTCTTTGGCTCCTTGCTCAGCACTTTGAGATTCACCGTCAGGGTGTCATCCAGCTTGACCGGGCGCTTGAACGCCAGGTTCTGTTCCAGATAAATGGTGCCCGGGCCAGGCATCACCGTGGCCAGTGCCGCGGAAATCAGCGAACCGCTCCACATGCCGTGGGCAATACGCTCCTTGAACATGGATCCGGCCGCGAATTCGGGGTCCAGGTGCACCGGATTTACGTCCCCGGAAACCGCCGCAAACAGCACCAGTTCGTCTTCGGTGAGGGTGCGTGTAAAGGTGGCGGTATCGCCTTCATTGAGTTCCTCGTAGGTGAGATTTTCAAGGGTATCAAGGGTATCGCTCATGGCGTGCTCCGCACGAAGGTTGGCTGGTACAGGTGTTCCGGTTATCAATCCGAAAACTACCTCATCGTTAACAAAACTGCTATTCTCTCCCCTCTTTTTTGAGGCTGATACTTTTGTCGGGTTGATTTTCTTCTCAGTCTGGCATTGGTCGATCATTACAATCAGAAGCGCCAAACAGGAGATGGTGATGGATTTTGAGCAGTTCTATCAGGACAAATACCCCGCCGGCGTGCCCCGGGAGATAGACCTGAACAAGTACAAGAGCATGGTGGATGTGTTTGAACAGGCGGTCAAAAAATTTGCCGACCGTCCCGCATTCAGTGCTGTTGGCGCTACCCTGACTTACCGTGACCTGGATACCCAGAGCCGCAACTTCGCGGCCTGGTTGCAGAACAAGACCGACCTGAAACCCGGCGACCGTATCGCCGTCCAGATGCCGAACGTCAGCCAGTACCCGGTAGTGGTGTTCGGCGCCATGCGTGCCGGCCTGATTGTGGTGAACACCAACCCGCTGTACACCACCCGGGAGATGGAACACCAGTTCAACGATTCCGGTGCCAAGGCGCTGGTGGTTCTGGCGAACATGGCGGAGAACGCCGAAAAGGTATTGCCGCACACCGGCATCGAGCACGTTATCGTGACCGAGATTGCCGACATGCACCCGCCAATCAAGCGCACGCTGATGAACGCTGTCATCAAGCACGTCAAGAAGATGGTGCCTCCGTTCAATCTGCCCCAGGCCCATAAGCTCCCGGCGGTCCTCAACGCGGGTGCCCGCGAGACCTTTACCCCCGTTGAGTGCAAGCAGGATGACATCGCGGTGCTGCAGTACACCGGTGGTACCACCGGTGTTGCCAAGGGCGCGATGCTGACCCACGGCAACCTGGTTGCCAACCTCCTGCAGACCCGCCCGATGATGGAAGACATGGTGGTGGAAGGACAGGAAGTGGTCATTGCGCCGCTACCCCTGTACCACATTTATTCGTTCACCCTGAACTGCGGCATCATGCTCGAAGCCGGTGCGCACAACGTGCTGATCCCCAATCCGAGGGACATTCCGGGCTTTGTGAAGGAGCTGAAAAACCACAAGTTCACCGCGTTCCTGGGCCTGAACACCCTGTTTGTGGCGCTGTGCAACAATGAAGAGTTCCAGGATCTCGATTTCAGTGCCCTCAAACTGACCTCTTCCGGGGGCATGGCTCTGACCAGTGACACAGCGAAGATGTGGGAGCGGGTGACTGGCTGTGAGATCTGCGAGGGCTTTGGCATGACCGAAACCTCCCCAGTGGTGACTTTCAACCCGCACAGCGCCATCCAGTTGGGAACCATCGGCTTGCCGATCCCGTCCACCAAGGTCAAGACCATTGATGAAGAGGGCAACGAGACACCGCTGGGTGAGCCGGGTGAGCTGTGTGTGAAGGGGCCCCAGGTTATGCGCGGCTACTGGCAGCGCCCGGAAGATACCCAGAAATCGTTCACCGAAGATGGCTATCTTCGCACCGGGGACATTGCCCTGATCCAGGAAGATGGTTACATCCGCATTGTTGATCGCAAGAAGGACATGATTATCGTGTCTGGCTTCAATGTGTTCCCGAACGAAATCGAGGACGTGGTGAGCAGCCACCCGAAAGTGGTGGAATGTGCCGCTGTGGGTGTACCCGACGCCAAGAGTGGCGAGGCCGTGAAGGTATTCCTCGTGCCCACCGCCGAGGGCGTGACCGAGAACGAGCTCAAGGAGTTCTGTCGCGAGCGGCTGACCGCCTACAAGGTGCCCAAGCAGTTCGAGTTCCGGGACGAGCTTCCCAAGACCAACGTTGGCAAGATCCTGCGCCGCGAGCTGCGTGACGAGGCCAACAAGAAGTAACGGCTCCTGCCGCTGGCACGATCAAAACCCCGCTTCGGCGGGGTTTTTCTATTTTTAAGACCCGGAAATTCCCGATAGACTGTCGCCCAATCCGAATCCAGAGAGCGCACGCCGGTTTGTAAATGACAGATACCGATTCCCCGATTGCCAATAACCCGACCCCGAAGCCTGACGGCGTGGCCGCTGTCAAAGCCATAACCGAGCAACTCGATGCCTGCAATCAGCAGGAGGCGGCCCGGATTGTGAAAGCCGTGGCGCGCAGCAAGGGCCGGCCAGGCCCGAAGGATCTGGAAAAGATGGCCGGTTGGCTGGAGCAGGGTCTGGCAAAGGTCCAGCAACGCCATGCACTGCACAAGCCTGCCAGTTTCCCGGCCGGGCTGCCGGTATCGGACCGGGTGGACGACATCCGGGAGGCCATCGAGAACCATCAGGTGGTGATTATTGCCGGGGAAACTGGCTCCGGTAAGACCACTCAGATCCCGAAGATCTGCATGAACAGCGGCCGTGGGATCCGGGGCCTGATTGGCCACACCCAGCCCCGCCGGATTGCCGCCCGCAGCGTCGCCGCCCGTATTGCTGAGGAGCTGGGAGAGCAGACCGGCCAGCAGGTTGGCTATCAGGTGCGGTTTACCGACAACACCTCCGAGCAGTCGCGGGTCAAGGTGATGACCGACGGCATCCTGTTGGCGGAAGTTCAGCACGACAGGTTTCTCGACCGCTACGACACCCTGATCATCGACGAGGCCCACGAACGGAGCCTTAACATCGATTTCCTGCTCGGCTACCTGAAGCAGCTGTTGCCCAAACGGCCAGATCTGAAGGTCATCATTACTTCGGCCACCATCGAGGTAGAACGCTTCAGCGAGTTCTTCGACAAGGCGCCGGTAATAGAAGTCAGTGGCCGAACCTATCCGGTGGATATCCGGTATCGTCCGTTGACCGGTGACGAGGACGACCGCGATCAGGGCTGGACCGATGGTGTGCTGGGCGCCCTGGACGAAATCGAACAGCATGAACGCAGCGAGAAGCAACCGCCCGGTGATGTGCTGGTGTTTCTGCCCGGTGAGCGTGAGATCCGCGCGCTCAGCAAGGTGTTGCGCCACGTCGACCTGCGCCATACCGAGGTTCTGCCGCTGTACTCCCGGCTCAGCAATGCCGAGCAGAACCGGGTGTTTCAGCCACACAAGGGGCGCCGGATTGTGCTCTCCACCAACGTGGCCGAAACGTCGCTCACCGTTCCGGGCATCCGGTATGTGATTGACACCGGGGTCGCCCGGATCAGCCGGTACAGCGTGCGCTCCAAGATCCAGCGCTTGCCCATCGAACCCATCTCCCAGGCCAGTGCAAACCAGCGGGCCGGCCGTTGCGGTCGGGTGGCGCCGGGTATCTGCTTCCGTTTGTACGACGAGACCGATTTCATCAATCGTCCGGAATACACGGACCCGGAAATCCTGCGGACCAATCTGGCGTCGGTTATTCTCCAGATGGCCACCTCCGGTCTGGGGGAAATACGCCATTTCCCGTTCCTCGAGGCGCCGGACAAGCGACAGGTGAACGACGGCTACAAGCTGCTCGAGGAGCTGGGGGCCGTGGACGACCGGCGCCGGGTCAGCCGGTTGGGCCGAACCATGGCCCGGCTGCCCCTGGACCCTCGACTGGCCCGGATGCTGGTAACGGCGGGCGAGCTTGGAAGTCTTGCGGAAACCCTGGTAATCATTGCCGGCCTGAGCATACAGGACCCGCGGGAGCGCCCACAGGACAAACAGCAGGCCGCGGATCAGGCCCATGCGCCGTTCAATGACAAGGAGTCGGATTTCGTCACCCTGCTGAATATCTGGAATTTCTTCGAGGAACAGCGCCAGGAACTGTCCCAGAACCAGCTCAAGAAGGTCTGCCAGAAGAGCTTTCTGAGCTGGATGCGAATGCGGGAATGGCGGGATATTCACCGGCAACTCACGCTGATCTGTCGTGAGCAGAAGCTACCGGTAAACAAGGAGTCGGCCAGCTACGAATCGCTGCACAAGGCCATTCTTGCGGGTCTGCTGGGGCAGGTGGCGTTCAAGCTCGAGAAAAAGGAGTACCTGGCGACCCGCAACCGGAAAGTGCTGATCTTTCCCGGCTCAAAAGTGGCCAAAACCGGGCCCAAATGGATTGTGGCAGCCGAGATCGTGGAAACCAGCCGCGTATTCGCCCGTATGGTGGCGTCCATTCAGCCGGAGTGGGTGGAGCCTCTGGCGGGCCATATTCTCAAGCACCATTACTTTGAACCGCACTGGGAACAGAAGCGGGCCCAGGTGATGGGGTATGAGAAGGTGACGCTTTATGGCCTGGATATCGTGGCCAAGCGACGTATTCCGTACGCCAAGGTTGACCCTGCCGAATGCCGGAACCTGTTTATCCGCCGTGCCCTCGTGGAAGGAGATTACCGCTCCAGGGCGCCGTTTATCGCTCGCAACCGCGAAATGCTCGATACCGTTGAAAACCTGGAAAAGAAGACACGGCGGCGGGATTTGCTGGTGGACGATGAGGTGCTGGTGGCGTTCTACGAGGAGCGGCTGCCGGACGACATCATCAGTGGTCGCCACTTTGAAAGCTGGTGGAAAGGGCTCTCGGCCGGGGAATTGAAGGACCTGGAGCTTACCGAAGAGGATATTCTGCAGCGCCCGGTGGACGCCGGCGCCCGCGATCTGTATCCGGACTACCTGGAGTGGGAGGGGGTTCGTTACCCGCTCAGCTACGAGTTTGAGCCCACCAGCGAGCAGGATGGCGTGACTCTGCAGGTTCCCCTGATGGCGCTCAAGCAGATTCCGGCCCGACGCCTGGAATGGCTGGTACCGGGCCTGCTCCGGGAGAAGTGCATTGCCCTGGTCAAATCACTGCCCAAGGCGCTGCGCCGGAATTTTGTGCCGGTGCCGGATTTTGTGGATGCCGCCTTAGAGAATCTTCAACCCTCCAATGAGCCGCTCACGCTCCAGTTGGGCGAGCAGTTGCGGCGGATGACGGGTGTCCAGATTGATCCCCAGGCCTGGTCCGAATCGGAATTGCCGAGACATCTCCGGATGAACCTGCGGGTTCTGGGTGACGGGGGCCGGCCGATTGCAGAGAGTCGCGACACGGCCGAGCTGCAACACCAGCTCGAGGGCAAGGCGGAGCAGGCGCTGGCCTCGGCTGCTTCCGACAGGGCAGCGGAGGAACCGTCCGGGGAGTACGCTGACTGGCAGTTCGGCCGCCTGCCAGCGCAGGTGCAGACCGAGAAGGGCGGTATGCAGATTACCGTGTATCCGGCACTGGAGGACCTTGGCCGGAATGTCCGGCAAATCCGCTGCCTGGACCCGCTGACCGCCGAGGATACGTCGCGCAAGGCGGTTGCCCGGCTGATTGTTAACCGATTCGGGAGAACCCTCGATGACCTCGAGCGCAAGCTTCCTAAATTCAAACAATCGGCGCTGATGTTCGCGCCGGTCGGGCAGTCCAGGGTAATGCTGGACGACCTTCTGCTGGCTACCGCCATGCAGCATTTCCTGGAGGACGGCATTCCGCGCAGTGCGGACGAGTTTGAGCGGGTGTTCGATGCACACCGTGGCGACTTTATACCGGTTCTTGAGCAGGCGGATGAACGGCTGTACCAGGCCATGGCGGGCTACCAGAAGGTGGCAAAGCACCTCAAGGGCAAGATTAACCTGGCCCTGGCCAACAGCATGGCGGATCTGAAATTCCAGTTGCAGAACCTGGTATACCCGGGCTTTCTGGTGAACACGCCACCCCAGTGGCTGGCGGAGTTCGGGCGTTACTTCGAGGCGGCGTTGATTCGCATGGAAAAAATGCCCAGGGAAATGGGACGTGAGCGGGAATTCCTGTACACGATCGAACCGCTCTGGTCGCGCTATGCCGTAAAACGGGACGAGCAGAAGCGGCAAGGTGTGCGCGATCCGGAGCTTGTGCTCTACCGTTGGATGCTGGAAGAGTTCCGGGTGTCTTTCTTTGCCCAGCAACTGGGCACCGCGATGACGGTCTCCGTGAAGCGTCTGGATCGGCAGTGGGAGAAGACCCGCGTGTAACGCGGGGGCCATGCACCAGATCGGTGCCAGTGACTGTGATCTGGCGGGCAAAACCCGGAGACTGTGTTAGTATTTCTGACAGTGGGTTTGCCCAGACATACTGTTTCCATAATTATTACGTGGGGTTAGCGTGATCAAAGCCGTTATCAGCGGGACCGGCCTCTATACGCCGCCAGCAACCATCGACAACGATGAACTTGTCGAAGCCTTCAATCAGTACGTTGAAACGTTCAACGCCGAACACGCCGAGGCCATTGAGCGTGGCGACGTGGCGCCCCTGCAGCCGTCGTCTTCCGAGTTCATCGAGAAAGCCTCTGGCATAAAACGCCGCCACGTGATCGATAAGGATGGTATCCTGGATCCCCGGCGCATGACGCCCTACATCCCTGAACGCAGCAACGACGAGCCCTCGGTGCAGTGCGACATGGCTGTTGCGGCCTGCCGTGAAGCCCTGGACCAGGCGGGTAAATCCGTTGGCGATGTCGACGCGGTGATTGTCGCCTGCTCAAATCTTCAGCGGCCTTATCCTGCGGTGGCCATCGAAGTTCAGGAGGCCCTGGGAATTGACGGTTTTGCCTACGACATGAACGTGGCGTGCAGCTCCGCGACCTTCGGGCTGCAGGCAGCGGTGAATTCGGTGGAGAACGGCAGTGCCCGTTCGGTGCTGGTGGTCAGTCCGGAGATCTGCTCCGGGCACCTGAACTTCCGGGATCGGGACAGCCATTTCATTTTCGGCGATGCCTGCACGGCCATCCTGGTGGAGCGGGAAGAAGATGCCCGTGAAGGGCAGGGCTTTGAAATTCTGGGTACCAGTCTGAAAACCAAGTTTTCCAACAATATTCGCAACAACTTCGGTTTCCTGAACCGGGCGGATGAATCCGGTATCGGCAAGCCGGACAAACTGTTTGTTCAGCAGGGCAGGAAGGTGTTCAAGGAAGTGTCACCTCTGGTTGCGGAAACCATCCAGAACCAGTTGAAGAGTCTGTCGCTCACACCTGAGGATCTGCGCAGAATGTGGCTGCACCAGGCCAATCTGAACATGAACCAGCTGATTGCCCGAAAGGTGCTGGGTCGTGATGCCACTGAGGAAGAGGCGCCGGTGATCCTGGACGAGTATGCCAACACCAGCTCCGCCGGTTCGATCATCGCGTTCCACAAACACAGGGACGACCTGGCCAGCGGGGATCTTGGCGTTATCTGCTCGTTTGGTGCCGGCTATTCAATCGGCAGCGTGGTTGTGCGGCGCCGCTAGAGCGGCACCGCATCAGTTGCTGGCCAGGGCCCGAAGGCTGTCCGGCAGCGGCGCCGATTTGCGCGTTTTGCGGTCGAACCAGACGATTTTCGCGTATCCCTCCGCATAGACCTCGCCAGTATCGGCATCTGTCATCAGGTGATAGGTGTCGAGACTGGTGTTGCCGGCTTTGTCGGCAAAGGTTTTCACTTCGACGGTGGCCGGGTGATTCAATTCCTTTAGAAAGGTGGCGCTGGTCTTTATAATGACCGGCCCGGTGGGCTGTTCACCACTGCCCAGTTCCAGTGAGGCCAGCCAGACAATGCGAGCCTCCTCGAAGAAACGGAAGTAGACTGTATTGTTGGCATGGCCGTATGCGTCCATGTCGCCCCACCGCAACGGGATGTTGATGGTTGCTACAAGATTGCCCGGTACTGACATGGAGTTCCTCCGGAAAGATAGGTTAATAACAATAATAGCGCCGGTATTTTCGACGAACTGAAACGGAATAGACAACCCAAGAGCTGACAAATGAGAGAATTTCTTTCCCGGCGCCCTCTGAACCCTCTGGTCATGACGCTTGTTCTGGCGCTGGCCTGCACCGGCCCCGCGCTCGCTCAGAACATGCAGGAACCGGCCCCGGAAGGCTCGGTGCCGGTGAATCCGACAGACCCCTGGGAGAACTGGAACCGCAAGGTCTTTTCCTTCAACGAAACCATCGATCGTTGGTTCCTGAAACCGGTGGCCCAGGCTTACCGGTCCTTTACGCCCCGGCTGGTGGATCGCGGTATCACTAACTTTTTCAACAACCTCACCGAGCTCAGGAACTTCACCAACAGCGTCCTGCAGTTAAAAGGGGAGTCGGCCGTGGTGGCACTGGGCCGTTTTACCTACAACACCACGTTTGGCCTTGGCGGGCTGATTGATGTTGCTACCGCCTTCGATCTGCCCGAGCGGCCGGAAGACTTCGGTCAGACCCTTGGCTATTGGGGCGCCGGCTCCGGGCCGTATCTGATGCTGCCTTTTCTCGGCCCGTCAACGCCCAGGCATTTTACCGGCTTCGCGGTGGACGGCTTTGTGCTGCCGTCGGCGTGGGATGCGGTGGATAGCCCCGAAGTGTACTACGCTCGCGCCCTGCAGATTGTGGATCGGCGGGCAGACCTGATTCCAGCGGAGAGTTTTATTTCCGGTGACAGCTATATATTTGTGCGTAACGCATTCCTGCAGCGCAGGGAATTCCTGATCAACGACGGCAAGGTGGTCAACGATCCCTTCGCCAGTGATGATGACGAAGATCTGATGCTCGAGGATTTCTGAGCTCATATCGGTTCGAAAGGAGGTCAGCGGTGTTCAAGGATCCCAGAATAGCCAGATTCCGGAAAATGCTGGCCGAGGCGCCCAACTACGAGGTCTGGAAGGCGGCGGCCCTGGAACTCGATTTTCTGGAGGGCAACGCCGACTGGAAAGAGGATTTTGCATCAGATCTCTACCACTACGAACTGATCTACGACCGCCTCAGTAACCTCAAGCAGTATCGCCAGCAAAACGATTTCGAGCGTCTCAAGCGGGCGTTACGTGAAGGACTGCACCATGACCTGGGTAACATGGGTAACCCCGCGCTCTATACGCGCTCCCGCGTGGGTACCAAACATCTGATTGAGGAATACATCACCCAGGTCTGCGAGGCACTGGATTTCCTGTGTGACCATCCGGTCTCCGATTTCCCCGTGGCGGACAAGCTCCAGTTCTTCCGGGATACCCTCACCAGTTACGGTCGGCCGGCGCTGTTGCTGAGTGGCGGTGCCACGCTGGGCATGTTTCATTTCGGTGTCATCAAGGCGCTCTGGGAGAAAGGTCTGCTCCCTCAGGTAATTGCCGGGTCAAGCATAGGTGCAATCATCGCCGGTATCCTCGGGGTTCATACCGATGCCGAAATCCCGGAGATGCTGGTACCGGAGAATCACAACCTCAAGGCCTGGAAGTGGCGTGGTCTGCTCAGTGCCGTGCGCGGCGATGGCCTGATGGATCAGGAACAGCTGCGCTCCTGCCTGCGGGCGAATATCGGCGAGTACACCTTCGAGGAAGCCTTTCAGCGCACAGGGCGCTCGATCAATGTCAGTGTTTCGCCAGTGCAGGCCCATCAGAAGGCCCGGCTGCTGTGCGGCTACACGTCGCCGTACCTGATGGTCTGGAGCGCCGTGCTGGCCAGTGCCGCCGTACCGGGGATCTTCCCGCCCGTTACCCTGATGAAAAAGGACATCCAGGGCAACATTCTGCCGTACATGCCGCGGCTGAAGTTTGTGGACGGCTCGGTAGTCAGCGATCTGCCGGTGGAGCGTCTGATGCATCTGTACGATGTGAATTACACCATCGTCAGCCAGACCAACCCCCACGTGGTGCCCTTCCTCAGCCGGGGAGGCCGGGATGAAAAGCTGTCGCTTGCGAGGCTGCCCATGCACCTTCTGAAGTCGGAAGTGCAGTTCCACGGCCAGGGTGTGTTCGATTACCTGCGCAAGCGCGTTCAGCCGGAACTTCTGCGGCAGATGTCCGGTCAGCTTTACACCATCATGGCCCAACGTTATTCCGGAGATGTCACCATCGCGCCCTCCTATTCCCTGAAGGATTATCGACGCATGCTCGCCAACCCGGACCCCGAGTATGTGCGCCGTATGATACTCGCCGGGGAGCGGGCAACCTGGCCAAAGATCTCGATGATCCGATCACACGCCCGGATTTCGAAGACCCTGGAGCGATGCGTGCGGCGGCTGAAACAGCAGAACCGGCGCACCGCCGAGCTGCGGCTGGTCACCAACGCGGACGCCGGTACCACCTGATATGTATTACGATTTTTTCGGCTTTCGGGAGCCACCGTTTTCCATAGCCCCGGATCCTCGCTACCTGTACCTGAGTGACCGCCACAAGGAGGCGCTCGCCCATCTGATGTACGGTGTGAAGGGGCAGGGCGGGTTCATTGTCATCACCGGTGAGGTGGGCACTGGAAAGACCACGGTATCCCGCTGTTTTATTGAGAACGCACCCGATAACGTCGATATAGCGCTGATCCTGAATCCGAGGCTGTCTGCCCGGGAGCTGCTGTCTTCCGTTTGTGATGAGCTGGAGATCAGCCATGATGTGGGCGCCAGCATCAAGGAGCTGGTGGACCTGATCAACCGGGATCTGCTCAGGGCCCACGCCGCCGGCCGGCACAAGGTTCTGATGATCGACGAGGCCCAGAACCTGTCAGCAGACGTGCTGGAGCAGCTACGCCTGCTCACTAACCTCGAGACAGCGGAAAAGAAACTGCTGCAGATTGTGTTGCTGGGCCAGCCCGAGCTCCAGGACATGCTGGCACTGCCGGAACTGCGCCAGCTCAATCAGCGGGTGACTGCCCGTTATCATCTTGATGCCATCGGCAGGCAGGAGTTGCCGGCCTACCTCCGCTATCGCCTGGGCGTGGCCGGGCTGCGGGGGGACGTCTTCTCTTCGGGTGCTGTTCAGCGGCTGTACCGGGAGAGCCAGGGCATCCCGCGACTGATCAACCTGATCAGTGATCGGGCCCTTCTGGGCGCCTACGCCGAGGGCGAGCATGAGGTCTCTGCCAGTCACATCAGGCATGCGGCAAAAGAGGTTCGTGGTAATGCAGTGGCAGCAGGTGGGCGGTCCGGACGCAGGCCGGATCGTTCCCAGGTGCTGGTGGTGGCTGCATCCATACTTGTGGCGATCATTAGTACGGTCTGGCTGTTTCAGCGGTGGAATCCGGAACCCGCGCTGATCGCGCAGGCCGAGGAGTCGGTTCTCCAGGGCGCGGTTGAACGGGCCGAGGAGCCCCCGGTAGAGGCTGATGCTGACGAGCCCGAAAAAAGCGTTGAGGAGCCCGAAGCACTGCCGTCGCTGGCTGTACCGGCTCAGTTACTGGACTCGGTCCCGGCGTTCAAGGCCCTGTTTAGCGCCTGGGGAATTCAGTACACCCCCTCCAGCGCACCGGTGGCCTGTGACTACGCGCGAAATCAGGGGCTCGGTTGCCTCGAACGCCAGGGAAGTCGCAGAAGCCTGGAGTTTCTGGACCGGCCGGCCATGCTGGCGTTGCAGGATGCGCAGGGTAATCGGGGGTTTGTGGTACTTCGCCACCTGGACGGTGATCGGGCCGAGATTATGCGTTCGGATGGACCGTACACCGTCTCTTTTGCCAGCATCGAGCCCTACTGGTATGGCGACTACCGGGTGTTGTGGCGCCTGCCGGAGTACATGACCGACGAACGGTTTTCTGGCAACGGGGCCGGCGAGCAGCTCTGGATTGGTGCCCGGATGATGGATCTTGCCGATCAGTTTGCCGGTTCCCGCTCAGACAGCAACCGGATCAAACGCCTGGATGCGGAGGCCCAGGTACGCTGGTACCAGTCCCTTCGTGGATTGACCGTGGACGGAATTGCCGGAGCCATGACGATCATCCAGATGAACAACGATCTGGGCGCGGCGGTGCCGAGGCTCAGCTCCGAAAAGGCGGCACCGCAGCCTCAATCCGGAAGTGCGCAGCGGCCCCGTGAGAATGAGTGATCATGTCGTATATTCTTGATGCATTGCGAAAATCCGAGACTGAGCGCCGACAGGGCCAGGTGCCGGACCTCGGCCAGCAGGTTCAGCTGATTCATCGCCCGAAGAAGAAGGGCGTGTCGCCGATGGTGTGGGTTGCCATTGCGCTGGTGCTTAATGCGGCGGTTCTTGCCTATGTGTTCTGGCCGGAGCGTGAGAGATCGGTTTCGGCTGCGCCTACGGCAACGCCTGCAGATACCACGTCGGCCGAGGGGGCATTGGAGACGACCGCCAATCCGGGCTCATCCCCGGCGGTGCAGTCCGAAACAGAGACCGGGCCGGAAACGGCGGTTGCAGAGTCCGGCAATCCGGCTCGGTCTCCGGGCGGCCAGCCGGATGAGGATCGGTCGGTTCAGGAGGCTGGAGCGCCCGCAGTTCCACCAGTCGAGGAGCGGGCAACCATTATTGTTCCCTCGGTGGAAGTCCCAACCACCAGCGCGTCAGCCGAAGACGACCTGCAGTCACCACCGGAACAGGCCGGCCGGGTACCTCATCTGGTAGAGTTGCCCCTTTCATTTCAGAAGGGTATTCCGGATTTGACCTTCAACAGTCATATCTATTCGTCGTCGCCGGGCTCCCGCCGTGTGATGATCAACAATAGCTACCTGCGGATCGGTGACTCGTTCCAGGGCCTTCGCGTGGACGACATCACCGAAGATGGTGTGGTGTTGAGCCGGGACGGTCGCCGCTTCCGGGTGGGTGTGGTACGCGACTGGGTGAGCCCCCGCTGATGGCCCTGACCGACGAGATCAAGCAGCAGATCCAGCAGGGCTATCGGGACGTGTTGGCGGGTAAATCCGTCCGGGCCCGTTACGGACAGCGTCTGATGATTGCGGAGATCGCCCGTTACATGGGAGATATCACCGACAATGACGGCCAACGAACGTCCCCACCGGCTGCCTGCGTGGTTGAGGCAGGCACCGGTACCGGCAAGACCCTTGCCTACCTGATTGCAGCGATTCCCGTGGCCCGGGCGCTTGGCAAAACCCTGGTGATTTCCACGGCAACGGTCGCCCTGCAGGACCAGATCGTACTCAAGGACCTGCCGGATCTGAAAAAACACAGCAAACTGGCGTTCAACTGGACCCTGGCCAAGGGGCGGGGGCGTTACCTCTGTCTGTCTCGGCTGGAAGCGAGGCTCCATGACGAGGGCAACGGAGACAGTGACACAATGCCGCTGTTTCTTCTGGACGGCCCGAAATCGGAGGAGGCCGGCACCCGGGCTTTCTTTGAGGAAATGCTGGCCAGTTATGGCTCCCGGCAGTGGGATGGCGATCGGGACCACTGGCCCGAGCAGATTCCGGACGATGTGTGGCGGCAAGTCACCACCGACCACCGGCAGTGCACCAACCGGCACTGCGCCTATTTCGACAGCTGTGCGTTTTTTGACGCCAGAAAGGACCTCGACGAGGCCGATATTGTGGTTGCCAACCATGATCTCGTGTTGGCGGACCTGGCCCTGGGTGGCGGTGCCATCCTGCCCGAGCCGGAAAACGCCCTCTATATTTTCGATGAGGCGCACCATCTTCCCGACAAGGCGCTCAATCATTTCGCGGCCTCGGTGCCGTTGAATGCGACCCGACAATGGCTGAAACAGCTGTCCCAGGCACTGGTCAAGATGCAGCCGTACCTGCCGGGTGGCAGCCAGGCGGCAAAATCCCTCGACCGCATCGGCGGTGCCTCCCGGGAAGTGGACCTGGTACTCAACCGCGTGTATGAGGAAGCGGAAAGCAACACCGGCTGGGAATTCAATGAGGAGAGGCGTACCGCCCAATGGCGTTACCCGGAGGGTGAGCTGCCGGAGGCGATGGCGGAACTGGCGGCGGAAACCCGCATTGCCACCGCCAATCTGGTGCGACACCTTGGGGTGCTGGCGGATGAGCTGCAGGGCGCGTTTGACGAGCGCAAGGAACATGAGCTCGACCGTGAAACCGCCGAGGCCTGGTACCCGGTGATCGGTTCCTTCCACAGCCGGGCCGAGGACCAGTTGCGGTTATGGACGGCCTGGTGCGAGCAGAACGCGGCCAAACCGGAGGGCGAAGCCGATCCGGACTCCGAGGGCGATGACACCCAAAAGGCGCCTGCAGCGAATCGGAAAAGTCCGCCACCGGCACGCTGGGCCGTACGCCAACGATGGGACCATGCTGAGGACATTACCCTCTACAGCTCCCCGGTGCTGGCGGATAACCTGCTGTACACAAGGCTCTGGTCCCGGGCCTACGGTGCGGTGCTGACCAGCGCCACACTGACGGCCCTGGGCCGGTTCGACCGGTTGAACGCAAGGGCAGGACTTCCAAATGACAGTCGGTTCCTCGTGGTGCCGAGTTCCTTCCGGTATGGCGATATGGCAACGGTGGAAGTACCGGCAATGTCCACCATGCCCACGGACGATGGTTTCGCGGATGAACTCATCAGGCGCCTTCCGGGGCTTTGGGCTGGAGAAAAAGCCACGCTGGTGCTGTTCACCTCCCGCCGGCAGATGCAGCAGGTGCGTGATGCGCTGGCGCCGGAATACCCCGACCTGATCATCACCCAGGACGACATGGCCAAGGGCGAGGTGCTGAGGCAGCACTGCAGCCGGGTGGATGAGGGGCGTGCCAGCGTACTGTTCGGTGTCGCCAGCTTTGCCGAGGGCATCGATCTTCCCGGCAAGTACCTCCACCACGTGGTGATCACCCGCCTGCCGTTCTCGGTGCCAGATGATCCCATTGAGGCGAGCCTCGCGGAATGGGTGACGCAACGTGGAGGTAATCCGTTCATGGAGATCACCGTGCCAGACGCGTCCATCAAACTGGTTCAGGCCGTCGGTCGTCTGCTTCGTACGGAACAGGACACAGGTCGGGTGACGATTCTGGATCGCCGGATCATTGCGCGGCGCTACGGGCAGCTGCTTCTGGATGCCCTGCCGCCGTTCCGCAGGATCATCGAGCCCTGAGCCGGCACCGATGAATCATCCGGCAAAAAAAAGAGCCAACCTGTGAAGGATGGCTCTTAGGGAAGGGGTTCTCTCGAACCCGGGGCGTCGAAACAACGCGAAACAAGAAATCTGAAGGCCTGAAGTTTCAGAATTCCGGGTGAGGTTTCCCTCACCGATGGGAGAATCATAGGGCAGCAGGGGGCGTAAACGGATCGTCCAAAGGGCGTAGTCCTTTTCGATAGTCACTCCAAAGTGTGATGCGTGTCACAAAATGGAATGACCGGATCAGGTCGGAAGCAGGCCCAGCTCCCGGGCCCTTGCCAGGGCTTCTGTGCGCCGGCCAACGCCCAGCTTGCCGTACAGGTTGCGAATATGGGCCTTTACCGTTGCCGGGGCTACTGCCATACGGGTGGCAATTTCCTTGTTGGCATGGCCCTCATGAATCAGGGCGAGCACTTCCAGTTCTCGTTGGCTGAGGGGCTCGGGCAGCGTTTCAGCACTTCTTGCGGGTGGTTCTGGTGGTCTGCTTGACGGGGCAGGGGCGGACTCCCCCGACGAGCGCTGCGCTGACAAAGAGCCTTGCTCAAGAGACGCTTGCAACAGCGACCGGACCCGCTCGTTCCAGCGACCGGGAGCATTGAGGGCAGGCAATGCCAGCAACCGTGACCGGAGGTCCGTGCTTTCCTCGGCCAGCAGTCTTAAAAAGCCCGCTTCTGCGGCCAGGCCCAAGGCGCGGGAGAGTACCTGCTCGCTTTCTTCCCGACGCTCCAGCAGGGCCAGTGCCTCGCCATACACCAGCAGTATTTCTACCAGATGGCGGTTGTGGCCGTTTTCCTCAGCCGGTGCCATCAGGCGCTCAAGGAGTTCCAGGGCCTGCTGGGCCTGCGCGTGGGCAAGCAGCACGCGGGCTTCGGCGAGCTGGTATTGCTCCAGGTTCAGTGGGTTGGTGAACCGGGTGTCCGACCAGGACTCCAGGCATGCCCGTGCCTTTTCCGGCTGGTCGCTGGCGAGGTAGCAGCGGGCCAACAATGCGGCGCTCGCTGGCGGCTCGAAGACAATCTGGTCGCGACGCTTTCTACCCACGTAGGCGGCGTCTTTGAGGATCTCGATGGCTTCATCGAGCCGGCCTTCGCTGAATGCCAGGTGTCCCCGGACATACTGAATGACCACATGCTGGCCCGGTTCGGTGCCACGTTTCACATGCTCCAGCAAGGGCTGGAGATGGCTCGCTGCAAGTTGAGGGTTGTCCCTTTCCCGGTAGATTTCACATAGGGTGCTGTTCTGCCAGCAGGAAATCAGCCGGGGCTGGCTGGGATCCGAGTAATGCCGGTCGACCCATTGCCGAATCTCGAGGCAGGTGTCGAGAGCCAGATCAATATCGCCGCGGTTATAGAGTATCCAGGCCAGCAAACCGCCGCTGGACAGCACCGTGCTGGGTTTGTGCTCCACCTGACCGTACCGAACCGCGGAGCGCAGTGCATCCTCTGCCTCTACCAGCTCGCCCTTGCCGAAGTAATCCAGACCCAGACCGTAGTAGGTAACGGATTTCAGCGGAATGCGGGTGTGATCGATTTCCCTGAGGACCTGGCGGGTGAGATCACTGGCGCTTTTGTCATCGCTGCGGGTGCGGGCCAGATAGGACCGCATCAGAGAAATCTCGCTCTGCAGGCCCAGCGCGCCCTCCGCATCGGGATGGGAATCGGCGACCCGGCGGTCCAGGAGGTCTTCGAGAGCGCCGAGGAGGGGTTCGAGACTGTCCAGCCGATTGGCGAAGAACAGGCCCCAGATCTTCAGCATCTGCAGCTGGGGGTTGTCGGTCACCAGGTTCTGGGGCAGGGCATCCAGCCAGTCCAGCACCGGCAGGTGGAACCCACTGTGAATGAGATTGTTGCCGTGCCTGGCCAAAACCTCAGACAGCCATGGCCAGTCTTCCCGGCGCACGATCTGGGCAATGGCTTCCTGTACATGGCCGTGGGCGAGGAGCCAGTGGATGGTGTTCTGCCAGAGTGTCGCCGCCTTTTCAGGTTGGGTCTGCTGGATTCGCAGTAACAAGGCATCACGGAAGAGATCGTGGTACCGGAACCATTCGTTGCGGGTGTCCAGGGGTATCAGGAACAGGTTCTGGCCGAGCAGGCGCTCCAACATCTCCTGGCTGTTGGCCGATTCCCGAACCTCATCGCACAGTGACGCACACAGTCGAGGGCAGCAGGCGGTTTCCAGGAGGAAATCGGCCAGCTCTGGTGGCTGCTGGTCGAGCACTTCGGTCAGAACGTAATCGCTGATATGGCGCTCATCAACGTTGATTTGGTGTCCTTCGGTAGCACTGCCGTGGCCTGAGAGCGCAGACAGCTGCATGGCGGCAACCCATCCTTCTGTTTTCCGACAGATGGCTCGGGCGTCGTCGCTGGAGATAGTAAGGCCCATGGTGCCCTCGAAGAACTGGCGACACTCTTCTTCTGAAAATGCCAGCAGCCCCGGATGAATGTCCTGCACCCACCGCCTCACACGCCAGCGGGCCAGGGGTAGCTGGGGTTCGGTTCGGGAGGCGAGGGTGACCAGCACTCCGGGCGGCAGGTAATCGAGGAAATAGGAAAACTGCCGAAGCAGCTCCGCCTGACCGACGTAGTGAAAATCATCCAGCACCAGAGTCCAGCGGCTGCCGTCGCTGGCCAGGGTATTGACGAGGCCGGTGACGGTCTCGATGAAGTCATCGTCGGTCTGCCGGGCCAGGCTTTTGCGAAGGTCACTGGCGCCGGGCAGCCCCGCATGTTCGAACGCGCCGACAACGTACTGCCAGAATCGCCGTGGCTCGTCGTCGTGTTCGTCCAGAGAGAGCCAGGCGGTGGGAGAGGTGTTCTGTGCGCACCATTGCGCGACAAGCGTGGTTTTACCGAAACCGGCCGGTGCAATCACCAGATTCAACCGACGCTGATGGTCGGGCACCAGCAGCACACTCAGCCGGTCGCGCTTGACGGCGCGCGGATCGGCGGTCGGCCGGAGGAATTTGGTGGTTAACAGCATGGCAATCCTGAAAGCTGGCGCGTGGATAACGTGGATTGTGTCGGAAACAAAGAGTTTTGTCAGGGGCTGCGTAAATGCATTTTTGGTCTAAACTGTGTACAGGGAATAACCTAGAATAAAAAAGAATGAAAAATTCTGTTTTTATGCGTATTCTTCTCAAGCGTGCCCGGATCCGCAACAGGCCTGATCGCGACTGCACGTTGATTCCAAAAGCCCTTTGATTTGAAGGTCTTCTGATGTCCAGGGAGCAGCAGACTCGATGAAATTACAACAGTTGCGCTATATCTGGGAAGTTGCGCATCACGACCTGAATGTGTCCGCAACCGCTCAGAGTCTTTTCACATCCCAACCCGGTATTTCCAAACAGATTCGCCTGCTTGAGGACGAGCTGGGCCTCGAGGTGTTTGCCCGCAGCGGCAAGCACCTGACCCGCATCACCCCGGGTGGCGAGATCATCATCCGGGAGGCCGGAGAGATCCTGCGCCGTGTAGAGGGCATCAAGAAGATCGCCCAGGAATTCAGCAACCAGCGCAAGGGTGATCTGAGCATCGCAACCACCCACACCCAGGCGCGCTATGCGCTGCCGCCCATTATCAGCGGTTTTATTGAAGAGTACCCGGATGTCTCCCTGCACATGCACCAGGGCACACCGATGCAGATCTCCGAAATGGCGGCCAATGGCGCCGTTGACTTCGCCATCGCCACGGAAGCCATGGAGCTGTTCAACGATCTGATCATGATGCCCTGTTACCGCTGGAACCGGAGCGTCATTGTGCCTCGCGACCATCCGCTCGCAAAGCTACCAGAGCTGACGCTGCCGCAGCTGGCCGAGTATCCGTTGGTGACCTACGTCTTTGGTTTTACCGGGCGTTCCAAGCTGGATGAGGCCTTTCAGAGCCAGGGCCTGACGCCCAAGGTGGTGTTCACGGCCGCCGATGCCGATGTCATCAAAACCTACGTTCGCCTGGGGCTTGGCGTTGGCATTATTGCCAGCATGGCGTTCGATCCTAAGGCCGACACTGACCTCGTGGCCCTTGACGCGCGTAAGCTGTTCCGGCCCAGCGTGACCCGTATCGGCTTCCGCAAGGGCACCTTCCTTCGGGGGTATATGTACGATTTCATCCAGCGCTTTGCGCCGCACTTGACCCGAGACAAGGTGGACGAGGCCGTCGCCCACCAGGGGAGCCGTTCCGAAATCGAGGAACTGTTCAAGGATATCGAGCTACCGACATACTGACAGCCGGGCTGCCGGTAGGGGCGCATGTCGGCAGCCCGGCGCCCGCTCAGCTGCGGGCGATCAGGTTTCCGGCGTGCAGGCCACATTCCTTCTGAGTGGCTTCTTCCCACCACCAGCGGCCCTCCCGCTCGTGTTGTCCCGGCAGGACAGGACGGGTGCAGGGCTGGCAGCCAATACTGACAAAGCCCTTCTCGTGGAGTGCGTTGTACGGGGCCTCAGACATCCGGATGTAGTCCCACACCTCTTTTGACGTCCAGTTTGCCAGCGGGTTGAACTTGACCAGCGTTTTGTCCGGGGTGGAGAAGGCCGTGTCTTCCTGAACCACGGGTACATCGTTGCGGGTGCCAGGGCTCTGGTCTTTGCGCTGGCCTGTAATCCAGGCGTCCACCGTGGCCAGTTTTCTTCGCAGGGGATTCACCTTGCGAATGCCGCAGCACTCGCTGTGCCCGTCTTCATAAAAACTGAACAGGCCCTTCTTGTTGACCATTTCCTGAACCTCGGCCTGATCCGGAAACAGTACTTCGATGTGAATGCCGTAGTGCTTGCGCACCTTTTCGACAAATTCGTAGGTCTCCGGGTGCAGGCGACCGGTGTCGAGTGTGAACACCTGCAGGTTGTCGGTCAGCTTGTGGGCCATTTCGATCAGCACCACGTCTTCCGCACCGCTGAAGGAGATGGCGATGTTGTCGTACTGTTTCAGGGCCGCCTTGAGGATGGCGCGGGGGCTCTGGCCTTCAAGCTCTTCCCGCAGGGTTTTTATGTCGGTCATGGGCGGGTATTTCCTCCTCTGAATTTGCGCCAAGGCTATCACTAAATCGCTCATAGCCTGAAGGAATGAGGATCTATATGGTTATTCCGTTGGTGGGGCGGAATTTACACTTCCGCGATGCATTCCCGCGCTGTTTTTCTTATCATACGCCCCGTACCCGGGCCAGCGGACTCGCCGTTGCGGCCCATTATTCAGCAAGCAGGAGATCGTTGTGGAACTGGCATGCCTTGACCTTGAAGGAGTATTGATTCCGGAAATCTGGATCGCGTTCGCCGAAAAAACCGGCATTGAGGAACTCAAGGCGACCACTCGTGACATTCCCGACTACGACGTGCTGATGAAACAGCGGCTGAAACTCCTGGACCAGCATGGCTATGGCCTGCCACAGATCCAGGAAGTGATTGGTGAGCTGGACCCGCTGCCCGGCGCCCGGGAGTTCCTGGACTGGCTGCGTGAGCGTTTCCAGGTGGTGATCCTGTCGGATACTTTCTACGAATTCGCCATGCCGCTGATGAAGAAGCTCGGCTACCCGGCGTTGCTGTGCCACAAGCTCGAAGTGGCGGACGACGGCCAGATCACCAACTACCTGCTGCGCCAGCGGGACCCGAAACGCCAGTCGGTGCGGGCCTTCCAGCTGCTGAATTACCGGGTGATTGCCGCCGGTGATTCCTATAATGACACCACCATGCTGGGCCAGGCGGAAGCCGGCATCCTGTTCCACGCGCCGCAGAATGTCATCGACGAGTTTCCGCAGTTCCCGGCGGTGCACAACTTTGATGACCTGAAGCAGCAATTCCTCAAGGCCAGTAATATCCACAGCGCCTGATATCGATGTCTCGGGGCCGGCAGCAACAAACTGTCGGCCCCGGTTTATTCGATCACCAACTCTTCCAGAAACCGCATCAACGGCCCTACCTTGGCCAGCGTTTCCTGATACTCCGCCTCGGGATCAGAGTCCGCCACAATCCCACCGCCACCCCAGCAACGAATGGTGCCTTCGCCATCACACAGCATGGTGCGTATGGCGATGTTGCTGTCCAGAGTGCCGTCCAGCCCCCGATAGAAGATGGAGCCGCAGTAGGGTCCGCGCCAGTGGGGCTCCAGCTCCCGGATAATCTCCATGGCCCGGATCTTAGGTGCGCCGGTGATCGATCCACCGGGAAAGGCGTCGAACAGGGCTTTCATCGGTGACACCCTGTCTGCCAGCTCGGCCCGGATGTGACTGACCAGGTGGTGAACGTTGCGGTAGGACTCCAGGGCAAACAGCTTGTCGACCTTCACGCTGCCGGGTTTGGCATTCAGGCCCAGGTCGTTGCGCAACAGGTCGACGATCATCAGGTTCTCGGCGCGGTCTTTCTCCGAGGCTTCGAGTTCGGCTGCAAGGGCCCTGTCTTCGGCTGGGTCGCTTCCCCTGGGCCGTGTTCCCTTGATGGGGCTTGTGGTGACGGTTCGATCGCGTATTTCAAGGAAGCGCTCCGGAGAAACCGATAGAACAGACAGGTTCCCAGACCGTATGAAGGCACTGTAGGGCGTCGGGTTTGCCTCTGCCAGAGCCTTAAAGGCCTGCCAGGGATCGCCTTCATACTGGCCGGTGAATTCCTGGGAGAGGTTTGCCTGGTAGCAGTCTCCGGCTTCGATGTAGTTGCGGATTTTGTTGACGCTTGATTGAAAGTCCCGTTCGGATTGACGCGGCATGAACGTAGATGGCATGCGCCAGTGGCTTTCCCTCGTTGGGGCGGAGACGTTCAACCACGACTCCAACAGGGCCCGGGTTTCAGCAGGGCATGCGGGATGCACCCAGAGATAATAGTGGCCGGTTTTTCGGTTGTGGCTGGCGGTCCAGAGGTAGAAGCCAGCACTGATCAGCGGGCAGGGCGATACAGGCATCTGGTGGGAAAGCCGCGCCTCTCTGGCATAGCCAAGTTCATAGCTAAGATAGCCAATCCAGCCACCGGGTAGTGACAAAGGGCCATCCGCGCCGTCGATGCCGTAGTGGGCCAGTAATAACTCCATTTCCCGTGCGACTTGATCGCTGTCGAAGACATTACCTGAAGGCACGTCTGTAGCGGGCAGGTGAATTGTCCTCAGGGCACGGGCGCTGAATCCACAAAGCGCGCCGCGGGCCTCACTGTTGCCGAGACTACCAATATAGGCGAAATCGGGCTCAGCGCTCGCGTGTTTCAGGAGCTGGTCATAGCTTTCCCTGGAAATGGATCGCTTCAACTTACCCTCGGAAATTCAAAAGAATGATACCCAGGCCACAAAAACAGCATTGTCCGCCCGGGAAGGCCACTGCTCTAATACCGTTTGAGAACGACGTGGCCTGCTGCTTGTTCGAGAACCGTCATTCTACCCGAGATGCACTGGCCACGTGGATACGAACCACAATAAAAAGGAAACCTACGCCATGACAGTGAAACGTCGATCAGCCCTGTTGGGCATTTGCCTCGCCAGTATCGCTCTCTGCAATCCCGTCTATGCGGCGGAGGAAGGTCAAAGTCTGGAGCTGAAGATTCCTCCGAACAGTGTGATTTCGGACGGCACACTGACACCAAAGGAAATGGCACAGTATGCGGTTGTCGCCAAGGAGCAGCTTGCTTACCTCACGTCCAAGGCAACCGAGGAGTACGCTCCGGTTATTGAAAACGACTCCAATGCAATGCCGGCTGCCTGGATGTTGATGGACGATGGCGTGACCGTGAAGGAGTTGACTCTGGATGAGGCTGCGGGCGACGCACCGGCGTCAATTCGAGTGGTGATGTTCCGGGCAGCCCTTAAATCCATAGCCCGTAGAGGAAAGATCAACGCCGCCGTGATTCTCTATGCCGGACAG
The DNA here is from genome assembly GCF_055755345.1 of Marinobacter sp. E2. NCBI lineage: Bacteria > Pseudomonadati > Pseudomonadota > Gammaproteobacteria > Pseudomonadales > Marinobacteraceae > Marinobacter > Marinobacter sp. E2. Next base: position 2,028,988 of record NZ_CM146911.1, on the reverse strand, counting down.
ATTTCCGAGGAAAACGACCAGCGCGCTCTTGTGGTCGAACACGAGCACCGGCTAGGCATTTCCGCAACCAAGATCGTACCGTTTGTCGTTGATAACGGGCAGGTTAAATACGCCCAGTCTGTTACCCGCAAAAAGCCCTTCCAGTTGTTCTACGACGACAAATCAGGCGTTCCGGCGGCTGCATCCTGAGCTGCGTACCACCTTTGTTGAGATGTGCGACACAATTGTTTCAGGTTGTTAAGAGCGGGTAAGGTTTTGTGAATGCAGTCACGGACTAGGACTGTAAAACAATCTTAAATGGATTCGTGAGGTCGCGAACCTCACATCCAAAATCCAAAACTCGCATAAGAATAAAAGAGTTTTATAAGGAGATAAGAATGAAAGGCCTGAAGAAAATTGCTCTTGTAACTGCAGTTGCCGCTGCTCCATTTGCAGCCAACGCTGAACTGAAAGCCCTGAACGACAGCGCAATGGGCAACGTCACCGGTCAGGCCGGTGTGACCATTGAACTGGAAACCAAGGTAAGCATCGGTCAGTTCAAGTACACCGACGAAGGCTCCTTCGCGGTCAACGACATCGTGCTTGGTGGTTCTGGTGTTGCGGGCGGCACTGGTACTGAGCTGTTGGACCAACTGAAGATCGATATCGACGTAGCGGATGATGGCGATGCCGTTATTCACGTTGGCTCACTTCAAACCGACCCGAACACTGGTGCACCGGTTCCCATCGACTGGGGTATGACTGCGGGTTCCATGGAGTTGCTGGCAGGTGGCACTGGCACCGACAGCACCACGCTGATCTCCAACCTCGCCATGCGCGGTGACCTCGCCGCTCTGGACCTGCGTGTTGACACAGCTACTGATCACCTGAACGTAGCCGTTGCCTTTGATATCGACGACATGGATTTCGACGTTGACTTCCTGGGCATTGGCATCCGTGACATGGTTGTTACCGGTGCTGGCGACAACTTCGATTACGATGGCGATGGCTTGCTCGTGAGCGATGGTAATGAGACCGAGGAGGGCGGCTTTAATCTGGCTGATCCGGTCCAGAAACTGGCCTACGGCAAGCTGAGCAAGTACGCCAACGTAAACCTGGACGTGTACAAAGGCGCTGGCCTGGGTGCGTCTACTGCTACCGACGTACTGCGTGTTGACGTAAACAACGTTTACATGGATATGTCCATCGGCGCCATCGAAATCGGCGGCACTTCCATCGGTTCTGTAGCGCTGGACAACCTCGCTGTAACCGACACCAAGCTGGCTATCTACGGTCACTAATCTGACCTGATATCCAAGTTGGTAAGACGCCCCGCCCAGCGGGGCGTTTTTCGTTGGCCGAATCAAAACTCAGCCAACAAAAAGGGGCAGCCACTGAGTGGCTGCCCCTTTTTCTACCTCTTGGGGTCGCTACTTACTGGTCCGGCACTGCAATCGAGAGATCAAACCCGCCACCTGGCCGCGGGGTAAGTGTAATCGGCCCCTCGTTGATCGCCTCGGGAATCTGAATCTGATCGATGCCCGGCGGGTTGCCGATGCTGAAATTCAGGTTCTGCCCGTCAAAGCCAATGCCCAGCTGGTCATTCAGGAAGGTCTGGGTGAACGGCTCCTCCGGAATCTGGGCCTGCTGGCCAAAAATCAGAGGCGGAATGGTCGGCGTAAATTCTGCCGGAGGCTGAGCTCGGGCCAGCTCTTCCTGGGGAAGCAGCAGGGCGCGGCGAAGGAATTCGTCTTCGGCGTTTTCAAGGGCGTCGGATTTACCTTCTTCTATGTAACGCTGGAGCGCTTCGCGGTAGGCTTCCTCTTCGGCTTCGGTCAGCACGGGCTCGCCCGGGGATATGGTCAGGGCGCGGATGATGCGCTGGCGGTCGGCCTCGGGTTTCCGTTTTTCTTTCGGCACCACGATAACCGCAGAGTCCTTGACGTAAGTCTCCACCATTTCGTCCGATGTGAGCGCCTGAACGCCGCCCACGGCTGGCAGAGACAAGGTCATGCCGCTGATGGCTGTTATGCTACCCACGGCCGTGGCAAGCAGATTGTGGCGTTTCATGGTTTGGCCCTCGTGGTTGGACTATCGCCCTCTATAATCGAGTATTCGGTTTGTAGGACAGGAATTCAAGCTGGAAACCCTGTTTGTGTGATCAGAATCTTTGATTCAGGGGTATCTTTTAAGGGATGTTGGAAACTTTTCCCGACAGTGGCGGCCTCAGGGACACTATGAACAACCTTCTCAGACAACGTTGGCAACGCTGGATAAACCGTCGCATTCCACGCTCGGATCTTCAGACGTTCAGTCAAAAGACCATCTTCATCCTGCCTACAGGTGCCGGAGTAGTGTTCGGTCTGTTGCTGGTGATCATGCTGCTCACCGGCATCAACTACCAGAACAGTCTCATTTATCTCACCACGTTCCTGCTGGGCGCTGTTTTCGTGGGTGCGATGCATCAGACCCACAGAAACCTCTCTGGCCTGGAACTGAGCCTGATTCAGCCTGGAGAAGGGTTTGCAGGCGATGACATCCCTTTTCGTCTCAGGCTCAGGGCGGGCCGTGACGATGCGGTCGCTGTGGTTATCTCCTGCGACGACTCCCGGCACACGCCGATCCACGTGCGCTCCGGCCAGGCTGAAGATACGGTCTTGCCGGTGCACTCGGCGCATCGCGGGTATTTGCGCCCCGACCGCATTCGGGTAGAAACCCGGTTTCCCTTTGGCCTGTTAAAAGCCTGGTCCTGGCTTCGGCCGGTCTCCGCGGGTCTTGTGTTTCCAAGGCCCATTGCGGCGCCGGAAAGCCTGAGCCAGGTCGATGACGGCGAGGAGTCCGAACAGGCCCGGTCTGTCGAGGGCAATGATCACGCCGATATCCGCCCCTGGCGAGAGGGCGACCTGAGCCAGCGGGTGCAGTGGAAGCGGTTCGCCCGAACCGGTCAGATGGTGGTGGCGGACTGGGAGGGCGAGCAGGGCAGTCCGCACTGGCTGGATTTCAATGCCTACCCGGGGGTCGATCATGAGTTGCGCTTGAGTTACCTCGCCTTTCTGGTCACGGAACGTGGTAAAAGCGGGGCCCGATTCGGGCTCAGCCTGCCCGGGCAGATGATCGAGCCGGACTCGGGCCCAGCCCACGTAGCCAGATGCCTCCGGGTGTTGGCCACCTGGGGTGAGGAGCGCCCCAGGGATGCCACGGTCGAGGCCCACGGCACCCGCCGGCGAGGATCCCTCCGTTCATCTGCATCCGTCACGGAGGGGCAGGTTTGAGACTGTTTTCAGGGTTACGATCTGCTCCCGAGCCGAGTGATTCCGGCGTGCTGCCGTCCCGGGCTTTGCTGTGGTTGATTGGCAGTTTTGTACTTTTGCTGGTGCCACAGTGGGACCGGTTGCCCCTCTGGCTGATGGCCGTCTGCGCGATATTGGCGGCCTGGCGCTGGCTGGCGCAGACCGGACGGGTGAGGTTGCCGGGACGATGGCTGCGCACGGCCATCATGCTGGTGCTTGTGGGTGTTTACCTCGCCACGGTCCAGGGCCGATTTACCGTCGACACAGCGGCTTCGTTTTTTGTGCTGGCGGTGGGCCTGAAGTGGCTCGAAACCCGCTCCCTGCGGGATTTCTATGTGCTTTTCTTCATCCTGGTCTATCTGGCCACAGTGAATTTTCTGTTTCACCAGGAAATTCTCTGGGCGCTGCTGAATTTCACCGGTATTGCCTTTCTGCTGGTGGGTCTGCAGGTACTCAATGCCCCGGATCTGCCCGCCGGTATGACCTCGGGCTGGCGCCGGCTCGGCGTGCTGTTCCTGAAGACGCTTCCGGTTGTTGTGCTGTTGTTCGTGTTCTTCCCCAGGATGGCTCCGCTGTGGAGTGTGCCACTGGTATCCGGCGAGGCGCGCACCGGTATCAGCGATTCCATGCGGCCCGGGGACATATCCAATCTGGCCCAGAGCAGCGAGCGTGCCTTCCGTGTGACCTTCGGCGGTGAGATTCCGCCACACCGTGACCGCTACTGGCGGGGGCTTATTCTCGACTACCTCGATGGAGAAACCTGGCGGCAAGGCCAGAGAGAACCTTTCCGGCCTCTTGGTCGGGTTGCGGTGGACGGTGGCGTCGGAGAACTCAAGGCTAGCGAATACGATGTGCTGCTGGAGCCAACGGACCAGCGCTGGGCGTTTGCGCTGGAAGGTTCCGAGGCGGTCTCCGACAACGTTTACGAGGCCAGTGCCGATCTGTTTCGCTTCCCCCGGCCTGCCGACAGCCCGGTGCGCTACCGTTTGGCCCTGCAGTCAGAGCCAGACGAAGCCACGGAGCTGGGAGCCACGGAACGCCGGCGCTATCTGCAACTGCCGCCTGATGGCAATCCCCGGGCCAGGGCGCTGGCAGCAGATCTGCGTCGGGAGATGGCGGACGAAGACATTGTGGTGAATCTGATGGAGCGGTTCCGGCAGCAGCCCTATTTCTACACATTGCGGCCACCGGCGATGCCGGAAAACGGGATTGATGCGCTCCTGTTTGACGTAAGGCGTGGATTCTGTGCCCACTACGCTGGCGCAACAGCCTTCGTGCTTCGCGCCGCCGGGATTCCCGCACGAATCGTGGTTGGCTATCAGGGAGGGGAAGCCGGTGCCGGGGGCGAGTACCTCATTGTTCGCCAATATGATGCCCATGCCTGGGTGGAGGCGTTTATTGACGGCAGGGGGTGGGTCCGGATCGATCCTACCGCCGCCATCGCACCGAATCGTATTGAATCGGGCCTGCGGGACGCCGTGGCGGAAGAGGGATCCTTCCTGGAGGATAACTGGGCCTCGCCCCAGCGTTATGCCGATGTGGCGCTGGTGCAATGGGCCAGCCTGCAGCTGGATCGGATCAATTATCAGTGGCAGCGCTGGGTCGTGGGCTACCAGGGCCAGAGCCAGATGGATCTGATGTCTCGGCTTCCTGGCGGTTTTGGCATTCGGGAACTGGGGTATCTGACCGCCGGCATCGTGGGCGCGGGTCTGCTGGTGGCCGGGTTGGTCTCGGCGCTGCAGCTGCGCAGGGGCGAGCGCCGTGATGCATTCCGGAGGATGGTGGACAACTGGCATCAGCTCTGTAACCGCGTTGGCGTGCCGGTCCGGCACGGCGAAACGCCTTCCGGGCTGGCGGCGCGACTGGCGAGGGCCGAGCCGGCTGCGGCCGACTCGGCCAGGCTTTTTGCCCGAATGGTAAACAGCCATTACTATAGCGCGGACAGGGACCGGGCCGACGGCCAGGAGCTGAAGCGCATGCGCCGTTTACTGGCGACCATGAAGCGTCAGTTACGCCGCCGTGGCGCCCGAAAGAAACCGAAAGGTCGTGGTCGCGGTTCGTCTTCGACTCACCAGCAACAACTTCGCGGGAATAGTCAGTGACCGACATTGTTCAAGATATGCCCTGGCTGGCCAGAGCCTGGCAAACCGTGCAGAACCGGGTTGCCGAAGACCGGCTGCCCCATGCGCTGATCGTTTCCGGCGAGCGCGGCATCGGCAAGCGGGCCTGGGCTGATGCCGTTGCTGGTTTGCTGGTGTGCGAGCGCCCCTCAGGACAGGAAAGCGGGAAGCCTGTGGCCTGTGGCCGGTGCAAACAATGTGAGCTGTACGGCGCAGCCAGCCATCCCGATGTACGGGTCTATGGGCCGGAAAAGTCCCGCATGGTCAAGGTGGACCAGGTTAGGGCGTTGTCGGCGTTCGCCGTGGCTTCTCCCCAGGTGGGGCACCACAAGGTCGCCATAATCGACCGGGGCGATCAGTTGAATATCAATGCCGCCAACGCCCTGCTCAAGACCCTTGAGGAGCCGCAGCCTGACGTTACCCTGATTCTTCTGCAGGAGAGCGGTCGACCGTTGCTGCCGACTATTCGCTCAAGGTGCCAGACACTCACGATACCGGTGCCTGACAACGCGGAGGCCAACCAGTGGCTGGTCAACCAGGTCGGGCAGATGCCTGAGGGCGAGCGGCCCGCCGCTGACGCTCTTGCCAAGGCGCTGATGCTGGCCGGTAATGCTCCGAGACTGGCCCTCGAGTATGCGACTGGCGATTTTATCGCCCTCAGGGACGAGGCGCTGGAGCGCTTCAAGGAATTCATGAAATCCCGCATTCCGCTCGGGGAAGCCGCCCGGGCGTTCAAGGCCATGGGGCTTGAGGATACGCTCTGGTTGTTCGAAACCTGGGCTGCAGACCTTGCCCGCATGATTGCCGGGGGTACGGCGAAGGATACGGATTCCGCTGATATGATGGGTTTTCTGTCCAGGACAACGCCCGCCTGGCGAGCCCACGAGCTGCTGGAGATGGTGCGGGACGCCAGGGCTGCCGGTGTCTACAACGCCAGCCCGGAGCTTGAGGCAAGCCGGCTATTGATGGCCTGGCAGGCACTGATGCCGGCAAAACGGTCGGCGTAGGCGCTGCCCGGCAACGCACAGGGTTGCGCCTTTGCACGCAACAGCTGCTATGATTGCCTGATGAAAGGGATGTTCAGGATCCCTTCCAACCCAATGATAATTCCGGAGAAAGGTGTCAGATATGGGGCCCGGTTTTGGCGCGCGCAGTGGCATTCTCACCCTGACCATCAAGGATAAGGCGGTACTGTACGCTGCCTATATGCCGTACATCCGTCAGGGCGGCCTGTTTATTCCCACCCAGAAGCAGTATCAGCTGGGCGACGAGGTGTTCCTGTTGCTCAACCTGATGGATGAGCCGGAAAAAATTCCGGTGGCCGGCAAGGTGATCTGGATTACGCCCAAGGGCGCGCAGGGCAATCGTGCGGCTGGCATCGGCGTGCAGTTCAATGGCGACGACGAAACGGCCCGGACCAAAATAGAATCCTACCTGGCAGGCTCGCTGAGCTCTGATCGCCCGACACACACCATGTGAGGGAGCCGCCGATGAGTGACACGGCAACACAGGTTTCTACGGTTGCCAGCGAGAGCGCTTCCGGAATTGCCGATGAGGGGTCGCCAGCTTGCCGTGAGGCTGAGTGGAAGCTCCGGTATATCACCCTGGCCGGTCTGAGTTGGCCCTGTGAACCGGGTGTTCACGACAACACACCAACGCTCCTTGTCCATGGCTGGCTTGATAACAGCCTGAGTTTTGCCAGGCTGGCGCCGGAACTGGCGCGAATCGGGCCGGTTCATGCCATCGATCTCGCCGGCCACGGGCACTCCGGCCACCGCCCGGACGGGCAAAGTTATCTGCTGATGGATTATGTCGCCGATCTGGCGGAACTGGTTGAACGCTATTTCCAGGAAACCGAGGATGGCTGTGTCAATCTTGTGGGCCACTCCCTCGGTGGTATCGTGTGCGCCCTGTACGCGGCCACATTCCCGGAGCGCGCCCGTCGGCTGGTGATGATTGACAGCCTCGGCGCCATCAGCCGGCCGGCCTCGGAAACCGTTCCGCAGCTGCGCAAGGCCATCAAGAAGCGCATTTCCGGTTCCGGGCAGCCGCCGGTCTATCCCGATATAGCCGCTGCAGCAAGGGCCCGCGAGGGTGGCTTGAGTCCCCTGAGTCCTGATGCCGCGTTGACCCTGAGTCCCCGCAACCTGACATCTGTCGAAGGGGGGCACGTTTGGCGGACCGATCCGCGCCTGCGCCACCCCTCGCCACTAATGATGACCGAGGAGCAGGTGTTGGCCACCCTGGAGGCCATCGAGACACCGACGCTGTTTATCAGGGCCGATGCCGGACTTCTTTCGTACAGAAAAGACCTGGATGCCCGGGCCGATGCTATTGCACGGCTTCAGACCACCCGGGTACCCGGCGGTCATCACTGTCATCTGGACGGAGACACCGCACCGGTTGCTGATGCCGTCGTCCATTTTCTTGAAGGTGAGTCATCCTTTGATTAAAACGCTTTACGCCCGCCTCGTTCTCGCTCTTGTCCCATTGGCGATGCCGTCCCTGGTTTCCGCCTCGCTCGCGGATTTTCCAGTCCCGTTCGCCCAATCCACGTTGGAAAACACCGTGGAGATTCAGTCCACCGGGCACCTTGTCCTGTTCAGCCCGGTGCGGGAAGTGAACGATGAGATTCGCTCCGAGAGCCTTGCCCGGTTGCCGGTTGAGGGGGAAGGGCGTCTCTATCAACTGTCGCGGGACGCCAGGCGGGAAAGCGCACGGGATCACTACCAGCGGGTACTGAACGAGCGCAATGCCCAGGTTCTGTTTGACTGCGCAGGCATCCGCTGTGGTCGCAGCAACGTCTGGGCCAATCAGATTTTTGGCCAGCGCACGCTGCTTGGTCGGGACGATACCCAGGACTACCTGGTAGCCGGTTCCATCGCCGAGGATGGTGCCCGTTGGTTGACCCTGGTGTACACGGTTACCCGCGGCAACCTTCGTGAGTATGTGTGGGTGGAGCACCTTCGGGTCGGAGCGGGTGCGACGATCCCCGGCCTGGGAACGGTGGATGAACGGGTCAAAGGCCCTATCATTGTGCCCTGGCGAGGCGGCGTCACCTACCGTTTTGACTGGCGCGGATCTGATCGGCGCCGGTTGTCGGATCTGGCCTCCCAAAAAGGGGCAGTGGTTGTCCTCGTAGGCTATTCTGAACTGGAAACCGACGAATCCTTTAGCGAAGCGCGGGAGCGCGCCCGAATGGCCGCCGAATCCCTGTCGGAGGTGCTGACCAAGACCGGCGTTCCCCGGAACCAGCAGACCATCATCGTGCCGGGGCCGGCGGGGGTATTCAAGGACCCGGATCGCCAGGGCAACCGGGTGGAATTAATTGTGGTATCGGGGTGAAGGTAATGGGTAGATCACAGGACGACGACCCGCAGAAAAGTGACTTGGCCCAGGACGACGAGCCCAAAGATCACGCGTCTACGGTGCTCAAAAGCTCGGATATCTCTGCGAGTCAGGCCCCGGCGAGTTCCGAACAGGGCGCTGTTTCGGGGAAACGCCGGAAAACCGTTGCACTCACCCTTGGTAGTGGCGGGGCCAGGGGCTATGCCCATATCGGCGCCATCGAGATTCTGGTCGAGCGGGGCTACGACATCGTGGCCATTTCCGGGTGCTCCATGGGGGCCCTCATCGGCGGAATGTTCGGTGCTGGCAAGATGCAGGACTACAAGGACTGGGTGACCGGGCTGGGCCAGTTCGACGTACTGAAACTCCTCGATGTGACCTTCAATTCGGTGGGCGCCATACGTGGCGAGAAGATTTTCTCCGTGGTGCGCGAAATGCTGGGCGACACCCGCATCGAGAACCTGCCAATCGCCTACACAGCGGTGGCCACCGATCTTCTGGCGCATAAGGAAATCTGGTTTCAGGAAGGGCCACTGGACCAGGCCATACGGGCCTCGGTGGCCATTCCGAGTGTGGTTACGCCACTGGTCCTCAACGGGCGCGTGCTGGTGGATGGTGCCTTGCTCAATCCGTTGCCGATTATTCCGACCATTTCATCCCACGCAGACCTGATCGTTGCCGTCAATCTCAGTGGCGAGGATGATCGTCGCCGCCGTATCCCTGACGCGGCCTTCAGCAGTAACGACGATGAGGGCGGTGACATGGATGAATGGGTTGATGCGATCCGCGAGAAGGCCTCACGCTGGTTTGACTGGGACACGCTGAAATCCCTGGGTGCACGCAAAAACGGCAATGACGACAGCCCGGAAGAGAAAATCAGCCGGGAAGTCAGTAAAAAAGAACATCAAAAGCACACTGAGCGAAGATCGTTGGATGCGAAAACCCAGGAAGAGCATGAAACGATTGACTGGGACAAGCTGGGTATCGGCAAGTTTGATGTCATGAACCTGACCATCGAGACCATGCAAAGCGCGCTGGTTCAGTACAAGATTGCCGGTTATCCGCCGGATCTCCTGGTGAATATTCCCAAGAACGCCTGTCGAAGCTACGACTACCACAAGGCACCGGAGTTGATTCAGCTCGGCCGCGAGCGCATGGCGGCGGCATTGGACCGTTTCGAGGAGAGTCGCAACAGTTCCGGGCCCCTGGCAATCTGACAGTGTTGCTTATCAGCTTGTCCGCAAGGCTGCAGTGTCGCCCTTAAACAGCGTATAATCCGGCGCTGACACGCTCACGGACAGGACAGACTTTGTGACCAGCCCCATCGACGACCTTCACAGCGTTCGGGATTACCTTCGCTACGCGTCTTCCCGCTTCGCCGCCTCGCCGCTGTTCTTCGGCCACGGCACCGACAACGTCTGGGATGAGGCGGTTCAACTGGTGATGCGCAGCCTGCATCTGCCGCTTGAGAACAATACCGTTTTTTTGGATGCCAGGCTTACCTGTGAAGAGCGGAATACCATCCTTGAGCGCATTGATCGTCGCGTGAATGAACGGGTTCCCCTGGCGTACCTGCTGGGTGAGGCCTGGTTCATGGGCATGCCATTCCATGTGGACGAGCGTGTGCTGGTGCCGCGTTCCCCCATTGCTGAACTTATCGAGAATGGGTTCCAGCCCTGGCTGGGTGACCGGCCTGTTGAGCGGATTCTGGATTTGTGTACCGGGAGCGGCTGCATCGGAATCGGGGCGGCGTCGGTGTTTGTTGATGCCGAAGTGGTGCTCTCGGATATTTCAGCGGATGCGCTGGAGGTGGCGGAATCGAATATTGACCTTCACGGTCTGCGTGGCCGGGCAAGTACCGTGCAATCCGACGTGTTCGAAAAGATTGAGGGGCGCTTTGATGTCATCGTCAGCAACCCGCCGTATGTGGATGCTGAAGATATGGCGGACATGCCGGACGAGTATCGCCATGAACCGGAACTGGGGCTTGCAGCCGGGCAGGATGGTCTGGACATTGCGCACCGTATTCTTGCCGGGGCGGCTGACCATTTGACGCCGGGCGGTTTGCTTGTGGTGGAAGTGGGTAATAGCTGGGCAGCGCTTGATGACGCCTACCCGGATCTGCCACTGACCTGGCTGGAGTTCGAGAACGGCGGAGATGGTGTTTTCGTGATTGGCGAAGCCGAGTTGCGGCAGTGGTTGGCTTCACGCTAACCCTGTTTCTTACAATTGCTTAACAAGATACTGAATTATGTCGGGAAATTCCTTCGGAAAACTGTTTACCGTAACCACCTTTGGTGAGAGTCACGGCGCCGCGTTGGGCTGTATCATCGACGGCTGTCCTCCCGGGCTTGAGCTCTCGGAAGCCGATATGCAGCGCGATCTTGATCGCCGCAAGCCGGGTACTTCCCGACACACCACCCAGCGCCGAGAAGCGGACGAGGTGCGGATTCTGTCCGGTGTGTTTGAAGGCAAGACAACCGGCACACCGATCGGGCTGATCATCGAGAATACGGACCAGCGTTCGAAGGACTACTCCAAGATCGCCGAGCAGTTCCGCCCCGCCCACGCCGATTACACCTACATGCACAAGTACGGCGTTCGGGACTACCGTGGCGGTGGTCGCTCCTCGGCCCGCGAAACCGCCATGCGGGTAGCGGCAGGGGCGGTGGCGAGGAAGTTCCTTGAGCAGCGCCTGGGCATTCGTATCCGTGGCTACCTGTCGCAATTGGGGCCGATCCGGGCGGAGAAGCTAGATTGGGACCAGGTGCACCAGAACCCGTTCTTCTGCCCGGACGCCGATAAGGTGCCGGAGATGGAAGCCTACATGGATGCCCTCCGAAAGGAAGGCGATTCCATCGGTGCTCGCATCAATGTGGTGGCAGACGGTGTGCCACCGGGGCTTGGCGAGCCGATTTTTGATCGCCTGGATGCGGATCTTGCCCATGCGCTGATGAGCATCAATGCGGTGAAGGGCGTGGAGATTGGCGCCGGGTTTGACTGCGTAGAGCAGAAGGGCACTGAGCACCGTGACGAGATGACGCCGGAGGGCTTTCTGTCCAACAACGCCGGTGGTGTGCTGGGCGGAATTTCCTCAGGGCAGCCGATTGTGGCGAGCATTGCCCTGAAGCCGACTTCCAGCCTGCGGCTTCCCGGGCGCAGCATCGATGTGAACGGCGATCCCTGCGAAGTGATCACGACCGGTCGCCATGACCCCTGCGTTGGGATTCGCGCTACGCCGATCGCCGAGGCCATGATGGCCATCGTGTTGATGGATCATTACCTGCGGCATCGGGGCCAGAATGCGGATGTTTCTGTTTCTACGCCGGTGATTGGGCAGCTTTGACCGCAGGATTTGGAGAAGCGGCTTCGGCGGGATCGATTGCCCAAAAAACGCCCGTAAATACGTCCATGTAGGGCTTGGTCGCGCCATCCTTGGCGCTTCACATTTTTGGGCAATCGATCCCGCCAAAGCCACCGGGCATCCGGGGCAGGCTGACAGGGGTTTCGCCATTTACTTTCGACTCTCTAACCTCTATTTCTGGTTCTTCGCTCTGCTTGGCGGGCTCCTCCCATATTGGTCTCTCTATCTTGAGGGCCAGGGTTTTTCCTATCTCCAGATCGCCACGCTCATGGCGACCATCCAGCTCACCAAGATCGTTGCGCCCAGTGTCTGGGGTTGGCTCGGGGACAGAACCGGGCAGCGGGTGCGGCTGGTGCGTTTTGGCGCCATTACCGGGTCGCTGTTTTTTGCCGGGGTGTTTCTGGAGCCGGGTTTCTACGGTTTGTTGCTGGTTATGCTGGCGTTCACGTTTTTCTGGAACGCCATCCTGCCCCTTTATGAAGTGATTACGCTCCGAACTTTGGGCACCCAGAAAGAGAAGTATGGCCGCGTACGGCTCTGGGGCTCGGTGGGCTTTATTGGCGCGGTGGCTCTGGTGGGTGGCCTGTTGGAGTTGATGCCTATTCAGTCGCTGCCGTGGTTGCTGCTCCCGGTGTTTGCCGGCATTGCGGTATCGGCGTTTCTGGTTCCTTCGGAGCGGGGAGAGCGCAAGCCGCCCGCGCCGAAAGGCAGCCTGAAAGCCATCGTGACCCACCCGGCGGTGGTGACATTCTTCCTGATGAACTTCCTTCTTCAGGTCTCGCACGGTGCCTACTACACCTTCTTCAGTATTCATCTGGCCCAGCACGGGTATGGCAAGCTGTCCATTGGTTTGCTCTGGTCCCTGGGGGTGTTTGCTGAAATTGCATTGTTCCTGGTAATGCACCGGCTGACCCGGAACTTTACCGTTCGGCAGATCGCCATTGGGGCATTGACCCTCACCATGATCCGCTGGATCCTGATCGCCGAGGTCACGGATGTGGTGGTTGTGCTGTTGTTTGCGCAACTGCTCCATGCTGCGTCCTACGGGGCCCTGCACGCGTTGTCCGTTCAGTACATCCAGGGCTTTTTCGGGCAGCATCACCATGGCCAGGGCCAGGCGCTTTACAGCGGGCTGACCTTCGGTGCTGGCGGCGCTATCGGCGCCTGGTTGTCCGGTTTCCTCGTGGATGGGTTTGACACGTCCGCCGCGTTCTGGGGCGGGGCCGCGGCCATGCTGATCGCTATCGTGATTACCTGGCGGGGCCTGCGGCCGCCACCGGTTCCGAACCAGAACTGACCGTCAGGCGTTTTCTTCCTGCTGCACGATCTCAAGCAGGGCTCTCGATGCGTTGCTCAACTGCCTGCCAGCCAGGCCTATGCCTCCCAATACCCGTGAGACTGGCGTTCCAATGTCCAGCACCCGCAGACTGGCGTCGAGCATGCGGGTGGGCAGCACACTCCAGCCGAGGCCAACGCTGGTCATCATTTTGATGGTTTCGAGGTAGTTCGTGGGCATTTGCGGATTCAGCGGCAGATTGGCCTCAAGGAAAAGCCGACTGACGACGCGATAAGTGGCCGTGCTTGTATCCGGGAGCAGTGCCGGATGCCCGGCAAGGTCGGCCAGCGTTGGCTGGGCCAGCTGGGACAGCGGATGCTCCGCACCGGCCACAAACACCATGTCGTCCGGCCACTGGGCAAAGACCTGAAAGCTCGGATCCATGCTGTCGCTCAGAGTGACGAAAGCAAGTTCGGCATTGCGTTTGCGCATCTGCTCGTAGGCCGCATCCGACTCCATGAACTGCAGGTTGATCGATACCTGCGGGTATTCCCGTTTGAAACGCCGTAACCAGTTGGGTAGATGGTGCAGGCCAATATGGTGGCTGGCGATGATCTGCAATTCGCCTTCTACCTCACCGGAGTCCGGGGAGAGGGCGACCCGGGCGTTGTGGATTTCATCCAGTATCTTGCGGGCATGCGGCAGCAGCCGGCTGCCGGCGTCGGTGAGCCGTATCTGGCGGTGGCTGCGGTCGATCAGAGTGGTGCCGAGCTGGTTTTCCAGGGCGGCCAGGCGTTTGGAGATGGCCGGCTGCGTCAGGTGCAGAGTTTCGGCCGCCTCCGAGAAGGAGCCCTGGTCGACGATTGTCAGAAAGGCTTTTAACGCGTTCGAATCCACGGAATTCTTGCTCCACAAAATCAACCTTGTGCAGGTTGCCTGGAGGCTCCGGCCTCCGAAAACACGCCCGTAAATACGTCCCTGTAGGGCTCGGTCGCGCCATCCCTGGCGCTCTACGGTTTTCGGAGGCCAGAGCCTCCAGTCAACACGGGCAGCCAGGGTACACCTACAAGGTTCGGGGCGCGGGTTGGGATAGTCTTTTCAAAACCGTAGAGGGCCAGGGATGGCCCGATTCGAGCCCACATGGATGTGCTTGTCGGCGTGTTTTTAAAAGACTATCCGAACCCGTGACCTTCTCCCAAGTATAACTGATAGGGATGGTATGGATAAAAAACATGAATTGAGGTTATTCAGGACCTGGCGTTAGAATAAACGAATACTGAGCAAGAACCAGAAACCCCCAGAGAGTGAGAGAGAACCATGGCGGGCAAAACCTTATACGACAAATTGTGGGACGACCATCTGGTCAAACAGCGGGACGATGGCTCCGCGCTGATCTACATCGACCGTCACCTGCTGCACGAAGTGACCTCGCCTCAGGCGTTTGAGGGCCTGCGTCTTGCCGGCCGGAAGCCGTGGCGTATTGATGCCAACATTGCCACGCCAGACCATAACGTGCCGACCACCGATCGCGAACGGGGTGTTGAGGGCATTGTTGATCCGGTGTCCCGGATCCAGGTGGAAACCCTGGACAAGAACTGTGACGAGTTCGGGATTCTGGAATTCAAGATCAAGGACCAGCGCCAGGGCATTGTGCATGTGATTGGGCCAGAGCAGGGTGCCACCTTGCCGGGTATGAGCATCGTCTGTGGTGACTCCCATACTTCTACCCACGGCGCTTTCGGCTGTCTGGCTCATGGTATTGGCACCAGCGAGGTGGAGCACGTGCTCGCCACCCAGTGCCTGGTGCAGAAGAAAATGAAGAACATGCTGGTGAAGGTGAACGGCAAGCTCGGGCCGGGTGTCACTGGCAAGGATGTGGTGCTGGCCATCATCGGCAAGATCGGCACCGCCGGTGGTACCGGTTATGCCATTGAGTTTGGTGGCGAGGCCATTCAGGGCCTGAGCATGGAAGGGCGGATGACCATCTGCAATATGTCCATCGAGGCCGGCGCCCGGGTAGGTATGGTGGCGGTGGACGACACCACAATCGAGTACGTCCGTAACCGCCCGTTCGGCCCCAAGGGTGAGCAGTGGGATGCGGCGGTTGAGTACTGGCGCACGCTGCGCAGTGATGATGACGCCGAGTTTGACAAAGTGGTGGAGCTGGAAGGCTCCGAGATCAAACCGCAGGTCAGCTGGGGCACCTCGCCCGAGATGGTCGCCGGTGTTGATGGCAATGTGCCGGACCCGGAGCAGGAAGCCGACCCGATCAAGCGTGAAGGAATTGTCCGCGCTCTGAAGTACATGGGCCTCAAGCCGAATATGCCGATCACCGAGATCAAGCTGGACCGCGTATTCATTGGCTCCTGCACCAACAGCCGGATTGAGGATTTGCGCGAGGCGGCAGCGGTGGTTAAGGGCCGCAAAGTATCACCGACGCTCAAGCAGGCGATGGTAGTGCCGGGTTCCGGCCTGGTTAAGGCTCAGGCCGAGCAGGAAGGTCTGGACAAGATCTTTATCGAGGCCGGTCTCGAGTGGCGTGACCCGGGCTGTTCCATGTGCCTGGCCATGAACGCCGACAAGCTGGGGCAGGGGGAGCATTGTGCCTCCACCTCGAACCGGAACTTTGAGGGCCGTCAGGGCTTTGGCGGGCGGACGCATCTGGTGAGCCCGGCCATGGCCGCTGCGGCCGCGGTTACCGGCCATTTTGTTGATGTTCGTGAGCTGATGCACTGATCCACAGGAGAGAACCATGCGCGCATTTACGCAACACCAGGGTATTGTTGCCCCCATGGACCGTTCCAATGTGGATACGGACATGATCATTCCCAAGCAATTCCTCAAATCCATCAAGCGCACGGGCTTTGGCCCGAACCTGTTTGATGAATTGCGGTACCTCGACGAAGGTAAGCCGGATCAGGATTGTTCCACACGGCCCCTCAATCCGGATTTCGTGCTCAACCAGGATCGCTACAAGAACGCCAGCGTGCTGCTGGCCCGTCGCAACTTCGGTTGTGGGTCAAGTCGCGAACACGCGCCCTGGGCGCTTGAAGACTTCGGGTTCCGGGTGATCATTGCCCCAAGCTTTGCCGATATTTTCTACAACAACTGCTTCAAGAATGGTCTGTTACCTATTGTTCTTCCAGAGGAAGTTGTAGATCGTTTGTTCGAGGAAGTGGACCAGAGCGAGGGGTATCAGCTGTCTGTCGATCTGGAGGCCAGGACCGTCACGACCCCCTCCGGTGAGACTTTCACGTTCGAAGTGGACGACTTCCGCCGGCATTGTCTGTTGAACGGTCTGGACGATATTGGCGTCACGCTGGAAGACGCGGATGCTATCAGATCTTACGAGGAGAGCCGTCGCAAGACCGCTCCCTGGTTGTTTGGCGCCGGCAGCTGAGTTTGGTGTCGGATTACGCTGCGCTAATCCGACCTACGATCCCGAAATGTTCGCAAGCTCCCTAGTAGGTCGGATTAGCGCAGCGTAATCCGACATAAAGGAATTCAACAAGGAAATAACATGTCCAGAACAATCCTCATGCTTCCCGGCGACGGCATCGGTCCGGAAATTGTCGCGGAAGCGGAAAAGGTCCTTCACAAGGTTAACGATCAGTTCAGTCTCGGTCTCACGTTCGAGGCGGGACTGGTGGGTGGCGCCGCCATCGACGCCACCGATACGCCGCTTCCGGACGAAACCCTGGAGAAAGCGAAGGCCGCCGACGCCATTCTGCTTGGTGCGGTCGGTGGACCGAAGTGGGACAGTCTGCCCATGGCCAAGCGGCCGGAGAAGGGGCTGCTGGGCTTGCGCTCCAACCTTGAGCTGTTCGCCAACCTGCGCCCGGCGATCCTGTATCCGCAGCTTGCTTCAGCGTCCTCCCTCAAGCCCGAGGTGGTCTCTGGCCTCGACATCATGATCGTGCGGGAGCTCACTGGCGGTATCTATTTTGGCCAGCCCAGAGGCGTTCGGGAGCTCGAGAGCGGCGAGCGCCAGGGGTATAACACCTATGCTTACAAGGAATCCGAGATTCGCCGAATCGGTCGCGTTGCCTTTGAAGCGGCCCAACAGCGGGGCAAAAAGCTGTGCTCCGTAGACAAGGCCAATGTGCTGGAAGTCACGGTTCTGTGGCGGGAAATCATGAACGATCTGCGTCGGGAATATCCCGATGTCGAGCTGTCTCACATGTACGTGGATAACGCGGCGATGCAGCTCGTCCGAGCGCCCAAGCAGTTTGACGTGATTGTGACTGGCAACATGTTTGGTGATATTCTTTCGGACGAAGCGGCTATGCTGACCGGTTCTATCGGCATGTTGCCTTCGGCTTCCCTGAATTCCCGGAAGCAGGGCATGTACGAGCCGTGCCATGGCTCGGCACCGGATATCGCCGGCAAGGGCGTTGCAAATCCTCTGGCCACGATTCTCAGCGCGGCCATGATGCTTCGTTACAGTCTGAACGAAGAGAAAGCGGCCGAAGCGATCGAGGCCGCGGTCAGCAAGGTGCTCGATCAGGGGCTGCGAACAGCAGATATCATGTCCGAGGGCGCGAACAAGGTGTCCACCCGGGAAATGGGAGAGGCTGTTCTCGCTGCGTTATAATCAGCCGCTGAACAATCCGAGAATTTGAGACCCGACGGTAACGGGATGCAGTTGCCGCGGGATCATCCACCCTGTCCCTGCCAGCGATAACGGTAGCGGGCGGGCATAAAACGAGGTCTGAAGATCGCCCATGAAGCGAGTTGGACTTGTAGGTTGGCGTGGCATGGTGGGCTCTGTCCTCATGCAGCGCATGCGTGAAGAAAACGATTTCGCAGACATCGAGCCGGTGTTCTTTACCACATCCCAGGCGGGTAAGCCTGCACCGGATGTGGGCAAGGAGGGCGTACCCCCTCTGCAGGACGCCTTTGACATCGACATTCTGAAAACCATGGATGTGATCGTTACCTGTCAGGGCGGCGACTACACCGGTGAGGTTTATCAGAAGTTGCGCGATGCTGGCTGGCAGGGCTACTGGATTGATGCGGCATCCACATTGCGGATGGCCGATCATTCCGTGATCGTGCTGGATCCGGTCAACCGGAACGTCATTGATGCCGCGCTTGAAAAAGGCGTCAAAGACTACATCGGTGGCAACTGTACTGTCAGCCTGATGATGCTGGCCCTTGGTGGCCTGCTGGAGCAGGACCTGATCGAGTGGGTGTCGCCCATGACCTATCAGGCGGCTTCCGGCTCCGGTGCCCAGAACATGCGTGAGTTGCTCAATCAGATGGGCGAGCTCAACAAGAGCGTGAAGAGCGAGCTTGAGGATCCATCCTCCGCGATTCTGGAGATTGACCGCAAGGTTACCGAAACGATGCGCTCCGGTGATTTCCCCACCGAGCACTTCCAGGTTCCGCTCGCTGGCAGTCTGATTCCGTTCATCGACAAGCAACTCGATAACGGCATGAGCAAGGAAGAGTGGAAAGCCGGCGTTGAGACCAACAAGATCCTCGGTCGCTCCGCCAATCCGATTCCTATCGACGGTATCTGTGTGCGGATCGGTGCCATGCGCTCCCACAGTCAGGCGCTGACCATCAAGCTCAAGAAGGATCTGTCGGTTTCGGAAATCGAGTCGATCCTGGCCAAGGCGAATGACTGGGTGAAAGTCATCCCCAATGAGCGTGATGCGACCATTGAGGAGCTCACCCCGGCGAAGGTCACCGGCACCCTGAGCGTGCCCATCGGCCGTATCCGCAAGCTGTCCATGGGGCCGGAGTACATCTCCGCGTTCACCGTGGGTGACCAGCTGCTGTGGGGCGCTGCCGAGCCGCTGCGTCGGATGCTCCGGATTCTTCAGGAGCGTTAAAAATTGTTACACAGAGGCAATAAATGCCAACTGTGTCCGGTTTCAATGAACCGGTAAGGGGGCGGAGGCTGATTTCAGTCTCCGCCCCTGTTATTTTCAAGAGCGCTAGGCAGTTCCGCGTGATTGATAAAAAATCGGTACAAGGATTGCGGCTGATTGATTGATAAAAGAGGTTTTATCAACAATACTTGCCGGACTGAATATTAAAAAGAACACATAATAACGAGAACGATCCAGACGGAAGTCATCCAACCTCGTCCGATTCTGTTTGAAAAAAAGCAGTAACGAATAACGGAGACTGGAAAGGAAAAAGCATGAAGGTACGCAAGCTTGCGGTTGCCCTGGCTCTGGCGGGAGGGCTCGGATCCGGCGTCGCACAGGCCCTGGGACTGGGTGAACTCGAACTTCAGTCCTATCTGAACGAGCCACTGGACGCGGAGATCACTTTGCCTCAGAGCCGAGGCATCAATCCAGCGGACGTGTTCGTCAATATTGCTTCACCCGAGGCCTATGAGCGCGTGGGGCTGGATCGCAACCAGTTTCTGAGCAAGCTCAGGTTCCAGGTGGTGCCGGGTAACGACGGTCGTCTTATCATCAACGTCTCTTCTCGCGAGCCCCTGCGCGAACCGTACCTCAATTTCCTGCTTGAGCTGACCTGGCCGAATGGCCGTTTGTTGCGGGAATACGCGGTGCTGGTTGATCCGCCAGTTTATGCCGAAGAGTCCGGTGTCGAGGAGCAGGTCAGTGCACCCGCCGTGAGCTCGACACAGTCAGCTCAGCAGCCGACCGCCGTACGCAGTGCCGAGTCTGCCAGGCGTCAGGCCCGGGCCGAGCAGTCTCTAAGCTCCGGCTACCGCGCCAACACCTTCGGTCCCACCGGTCCGTCCGACACCCTTTGGACAATTGCCTCGCAAGTTCGCCCGGACGACAGCGTGTCCATGCAGCAGGTGATGCTGGCAATCCAGGATCTGAATCCAGACGCCTTCATGGGCAACAACATCAACCGTCTCAAGCGGGGTGAGGTTCTCCGGATTCCTTCCATGGATCAGATTCAGAGCCGCTCCCGTGCCGAAGCCACCCGCCTGGTCGCCCAGCAGAATCAAGCCTTCCAGACGCCTCAGCGCACCGTAGACGCCACCGCAGAGCAGTCCGCAGGTTCGGCAGCACAGGGCGCCGGCGGTACAGGTGGTGATGAGCTCAAACTGATCGTAGCCAACGACGGCGACCAGCAGCCATCAGACAGTGGCTCAGCCGGTGGCGACGGCCAGCTGCCCGGTGGCGTTGATGCGGGCACCGCAGTCGCCATGGAAGAGCTCGAGAGTGCGCGGCGAGAGAACGCCGAACTGAACAGTCGCGTGGAAGATCTGCAGGATCAGGTTGAAACCCTGCAGCGTTTGCTGGAGCTGAAGAACACCCAGTTGGCCGAAATGCAGCAATCTGCTGCGACGGGCGATGAGGCTGCCGAGGGCGCCGGTGAGCCTGCAGAGACTGCATCAGCCGAAGCCGGGGCCGATGCCGGAGCGAGCCGGGCAGAGGCGGAAACGTCTGCAGAAAGTGCCGAGCCGACAACACCGGCCGAGGGCGACGATGCCTCCGGTGACATGGCGGATACCGAAACCGCCGGCGCTGAGGCGCAGGCGTCTGCGGAAAGCGCCAGAGAAGTGCCCGCCGACACGGCTCAGGAACCGGAACAGCCGGTGGCCGTGGATGCCGATGCAACAGCCGATTCCGATCCCTCGGATCTGGACGATACCTCGGCAGAGAGCGCCCCTGCGGCAACCCAGCCGGCTCAGTCTCAGCCGGAGGCCCAGCAGCCGGCGCCCAAGCCAACTCAGCCGGCCGCAGATAAAGGGTTCCCGGGCAACATCATTGATGCCATCACCAGTAATCCCATGTACCAGATTGCTCTTGGTGGCGGCCTCATTGTCCTGCTTCTGCTGTTGCTGCTGCTTGCCCGCAGGAACGCCAACCGCGAAAAAGCGTTTTACGAGCAGCTCAATAGCGAGTCAGACGAGGGTGCGGATTCCTTCGATCTCAGTCTTGAGGATGAGGGCCAGGAATCTGCAGAGGGCGATGCGATTGCCGAAGCTGACGCTTATATCGCTTATGGTCGTCACGATCAGGCGGCTCAAACCCTGGAAAACGCCATCTCCCGTGAGCCCAGCCGTACCGACCTTCGGCTGAAGCTTCTGAGCGTGTATGCCGATAACCAGGATCGGGACTCCTTCGAAAAGCAGTTTGGTGAAATTGAGGCGCTCGACGACGAAGACGCCGTTGCCAGTGCGAACGAGCTGCGTGCACGGCTTGAAGAAGCCGAATCCATGCCGAGCATCGATGATCTGGAGTCTGAGTTGCGTTCCGATTCCTTCACGGCTTCCAGAGAGGCTGCCGATGAGGATGAGTCGGATTACAGTGCGGATTTCGAGAGCGCATTTGCCAGTGAAACAGAAGAAGCCGGCGACGAAGACAAGCCGGCCTCCGATGAGCTTCTGGCCGATCAGTTCGACGCCGAGAAGGAAGAGCCGCAGGAAAACGAATTTGGGGAGTTCGATACGGACTTTGCAGACGTTGACCTGAGTGAGTTCGAAGAACAGGAATCCGATCAGGCTGAAACGTCAAAAGAAGAAAGCAAGGACGACATGATCGAGTTCGACCTGTCGGGTATCGAACTTGAATCGGACGACGACAAATCCGCTTCCTCGGAAGAAGTAACCGAGACGGGTGAATCTGGCGAGTGGGATCTTTCCTCCGAATTCGAGACCGATGTTGAAGAATCCGCGCAGACTGAGGTTCCCGATGATTTGTCTGAGGAAGAAGATCTGAGTCTCGATTTCGAGGCGTCGGACCTGACTGACGAGGAAACCGTTGCGGAAGAAGATTCCGGTTCGGATAAATCGGGTCAGAGCGAGGAAGAATCCGAAAGCGACCTGGAGTCGCTAGACGAGTCGTTCCTGGATGACCTGGATGCGGAACTCGACAAGGTGGCCGGCGAAGAGGACGAGCTTGGCGGCAGCGAAATGGAGGAGTCTTCGCTGGATGACCTCGAGCTGGATGTCTCTGATGAAGACCTGGCGCTGATGGAAGAGATCTCCGATTCCGGTGACTCTGCTAACCGGGATGATGAGCAGGAGTCGCTGGACGAAGAGCTCGGACTGGAGGATGCCCTGGGTGAGGACGATACCCTGGGCGATGTCGCTGGCGCAGGTCCCGAAGAAACCGTAGAGAGCGCGGAGGACCTTGAGCAGGAAGGGCTGGATACGCTGGAGAATGCCGAAGAGTCCGCTGACGCGAGCGCCGGGGAAGACGCCGAAGACGAACCCGAACTCCCGGTAGCCTCCGACGAGGTGGGTGGCAGCGAGAAAAAATCCGCGGTCGCTGACATCGACGAGAGCGAACTCGGTGACGACGATGATTTTGATTTCCTCGCCGGAACCGACGAAGCGGCCACCAAGCTGGATCTCGCCCGCGCCTATATCGAGATGGGTGATACTGACGGTGCCCGAGACATCCTCGAGGAAGTCGCACTTGAGGGTAACGAGGAGCAGAAGGCGGAAGCGCAAGATCTCCTTAAAAATCTGTCCTGATTCGTTATAATCAGGTTCAGGCAGCAAGCGCCGGCAACCGGAAGCAATTCCGGTAACAAGCCGGCGCTTTGCTTTTCAGGGCAACACTCATTCCGGGCCAGCATTTGTTCCTCCAGAACCCGCCATTGACCACCGATAACGCCATAGGCAATGGGCGCGTGATTATTGCATTTGAATACGACGGCCGGGGTTTTCACGGCTGGCAGTTGCAGAAGTCCGGTGTCCGGTCGGTGGAATCCGAGCTGGCCCGTGCCGTGAGCAAGGTTGCCGATCATCCGGTTGAGCTGGTGTGTGCCGGCAGGACCGATGCCGGGGTTCATGCCAGCTACCAGATTGCTCATTTCGATACGCCTTCGGTGCGTAACCTTCGCTCGTGGGTCATGGGTATCAACACTGCACTTCCCGAGGATATTGCCGTTCATTGGGCGGGTAACGGTGTTGGCGATTTTCACGCGCGCTTCTCGGCGACCTACCGGCGTTACCGGTACATCATTTACAACCATCCGGTCCGACCTGGCATTCAGAGGGGGCAGGTGAGCTGGACGTTCCGGCCGCTGGATGCCGACCGGATGCATCTGGCGGCCCAGGCACTGGTGGGCGAACACGATTTCTCGTCCTTTCGGGCAGCGGGTTGCCAGTCCAGGACACCAATCCGTTTTCTGGAGCGGATATCGGTAAGCCGAAAAAGGGACTTTGTCGTAATCGATGTTCAGGCGAATGCCTTTCTCCATCATATGGTTCGAAACATTGCCGGTGCGCTCATGGCGGTCGGGTCCGGCAAGGAGTCTGTCGAGTCAATTCGTGAGATACTGAACCAGAAGGACCGGACAGTTGCCGGTGTGACCGCGCCGCCACATGGTCTCTACCTGGTCGACGTGGGTTATCCAGGCGAGTTCGGCGTGCCGGAAGCCGAGTGTGGGCCCGGGTTTCTGAGGCCGTGGTTCACCCGTTCAGAAAACAGCCCGTTCGCCCCGACACACATTCATCCTAAACAACGGGTGACAGCACAATGATTGCACGGGTGAAAATCTGTGGGCTGACCCGCCCCGAGGATATTCGGGCCGCAGTGGAAAGCGGGGCCGATGCGATTGGTCTGGTGTTCTATCCGCCCAGCCCCAGAAGCGTGTCCCCGGCCCAGGCGCGGGCTCTGGCAAAGGAGGTACCCGCCTTTGTGACGGTTGTTGGTCTGTTCGTCAATCCCACCCGTGAAGATGTTGAGTCGGTTCTTGAGCAGGTGCCGTTGGACCTGCTTCAGTTCCATGGGGACGAAACGCCGTCGTTCTGTGCCGGATTCGCTCGCCGCTGGATCAAGGCCATACGGGTCAGGGAGCCGGGTCAGATTGAGCGGGCCTTTGCGGATTATCACGAAGCCTCAGGTCTGCTGGTCGATGCCTGGGATCCCGATCGCTATGGTGGTACCGGAAAAGTATTCAACTGGGACCTGATTCCCGAAGAGCGCCCACTGCCGCTCATATTGGCCGGCGGATTGTCATCTGATAACGTATTTGCCGCTGTGGAACAGGTCCGTCCCTGGGCTGTCGATGTCAGTGGTGGTGTAGAAAAAGACAAGGGCATCAAGGATATCCGGAAAATCTGTCACTTTATTAACGAGGTTCACCGTGTCTGTAAAACTGACTGAAGAAATGCTGAGCGCACTGCCGGATGCACGGGGTCATTTCGGGGCCTTCGGGGGGCGGTTTGTATCCGAGACCCTGATGGATTCCCTGATGACGCTGGAGAAGGAATATGCCCAGCTTAAGAAGGATCCTGAGTTCCAGGCGCGTTTTGATAAAGAGCTTGCGGACTACGTGGGCCGCCCGACGCCGCTGTATTTTGCCGAGCGTCTCACCCGGGAGACCGGTGGTGCCCAGATCTGGCTCAAGCGGGAGGATCTCTGCCACACCGGCGCTCACAAGGTTAATAACACCATCGGGCAGGCGCTGCTCGCCAGTTTTCTGGGCAAGAAGCGAATCATTGCCGAAACCGGTGCCGGACAGCACGGCGTTGCAACCGCGACCGTATGCGCTCGGTTGGGCCTTGAGTGCCACGTGTTCATGGGGGCCGAGGATGTTCAGCGCCAGTCTCTGAACGTGTTCCGTATGAAGCTGCTCGGGGCCACGGTTCATGCGGTTCAGAGCGGTACCAAGACACTGAAAGATGCCATGAACGACGCCATGCGTGACTGGGTGGCAAACGTCGACGATACCTTTTACATCATCGGCACTGTGGCCGGTCCGCACCCGTATCCGCTGCTGGTTCGTGATTTCCAGTCGGTGATCGGTCGCGAGACCCGTCGTCAGGCCCTCGAAAAAACCGGCAAGCTGCCCGATGCGCTCGTAGCCTGTGTAGGTGGCGGTTCGAACGCCATTGGCATGTTCTATCCGTTCCTGGCCGACGAGAGCGTGCAACTGTACGGCGTTGAGGCCGGCGGGCTGGGAATTGAAACCGGTAAACACGCCGCGCCCCTGTGCGCCGGTCGTCCCGGCGTGCTGCACGGTAACCGGACCTATCTGATGGAAGATGAGAACGGGCAGATTGCGGGTACACACTCGGTCAGCGCCGGTCTTGACTATCCGGGAGTTGGGCCCGAGCACAGCTGGCTGAAAGACATCGGTCGGGCGCAGTACGTGTCTGTCACCGACGACGAAGCCATGGAAGGGTTCCGTAAGCTGACCCGGGTCGAGGGTATCATGCCCGCCCTGGAGACGGCGCATGCCGTGGCTTATGCCATTCGACTGGCCGCCACCATGGATAAGGACCAGACCGTTGTGATCAACGTCTCTGGCCGCGGCGACAAGGACATCAACACGGTCGCCAAACTCGAAGGCATCGAGATCTGAACAATTGACAGGAGCAGGCATGAGCCGAATTGAAGGGGTTATGAAGGCCCTCAAAGGGCAGGGGCGCAGGGCACTTATTCCCTACATTACTGCGGGCGATCCACATCCGGATGTGACCGTTGATCTGATGCACGCACTGGTTAAGGCCGGTGCCGATATTATTGAACTGGGAGTGCCGTTCTCTGACCCCATGGCGGATGGCCCGGTTATCCAGCTGGCTTGCGAGCGGGCCCTCGTGCATGGCACCTCCCTGCGGCAGGTAATCGCCATGGTGCGGGAGTTCCGGAAAACCGACAACGATACGCCCGTGGTACTGATGGGGTACCTTAACCCGATGGAAGCCATGGGATATGAGACGTTTGCCGAGGCTGCCAAGGAAGCGGGCGTGGATGGTGTATTGACCGTTGACCTGCCACCCGAAGAGGCGGACGAAGTGGCACCCCTGTTTACACAGAGGAACCTGGATGCCATTTTCCTGCTGTCGCCGACCACCACCGATGAGCGTATTCGCGCAATCAGCGAACACTCTTCCGGCTATGTGTACTATGTTTCTATCAAGGGCGTAACGGGCTCGGCTACCATCAACGTCGACGAAGTGGCTGCCAGGGTGAGCCATATTCACGAATTGACGGCGTTGCCGGTGGGCGTTGGCTTCGGTATTCGCGACGCCGAGACGGCTGCTGCCATTGGTCGGGTATCCGATGGTGTAATTGTTGGCAGTGTCCTGGTCGATACAATAGCCAGAAATCAGGCAGATACCGATCAGCTCAAACGGGCCTTGACCGATCTGCTTCACCCGATGCGCGAAGCACTGGACAGTCTCGCCTCCTGATATCCGGGCGGCGGGGCAGACAGGCATCAAAGGACAGGATGACATCATGAGTAACTGGCTGGACAAGATCATGCCGAGCAAGATTCGCTCGGAATCCAAGCAAAGGACGGGCGTTCCCGAGGGGCTTTGGAAAAAATGCCCCAAATGCGGTGCCTTTCTTTACAAGCCGGAACTCGAGAAAAATCTGGACGTGTGCCCCAAGTGCAACCACCACCTGCGCGTGTCCGCCCGCCGGCGTCTGGATATCTTCCTCGACGAAGATGGCCGTGAGGAGATTGCCGCGGAACTGGAGCCGTGGGATCGACTCAAGTTCAAGGACAGCAAACGCTACAAGGATCGCCTCTCCCAGGCCCAGAAAGGGACCGGTGAGAAAGATGCGCTAGTGGCCATGAAAGGCGCCACGATGGGGGTTCCGCTGGTGGCCTGCGCGTTCGAGTTCAACTTCCTGGGCGGCTCCATGGGGCAGGTGGTTGGCGAGAAGTTCGTTCAGGCAGCCAACGTGGCATTGGAAGAGCGCATCCCCCTGGTGTGTTTCTCGGCCAGTGGCGGTGCCCGGATGCAGGAAGCCATTCTTTCCCTGATGCAGATGTCCAAGACCGCTGCGGTGCTGGAGCGCATGAAGCAGGAGGGCATTCCCTACATATCCGTGATGACCGATCCGGTGTTTGGCGGTGTGTCAGCCAGTCTGGCGATGCTGGGCGACCTGAACATTGCCGAGCCCAACGCCCTGATTGGCTTTGCCGGCCCCCGGGTTATCGAACAGACGGTCCGGGAACAGTTGCCGGAAGGCTTCCAGCGGAGTGAATTCTTGCTGGATCACGGGGCCATCGACATGATCCTGCACCGGCACCAGATGCGCGAGCGCATCGCCCACGTTCTGGCCAAGTTTACCGGTCAGGAGCGGCCCGGAACCGAAGAGCCCATCGAGTTCGAAGTGTCTGAAAAGCCCGAAACCGATGCCCCGACCGAGTAACACCTCCGCGGCCCTGGCTTCCCCAGGGCCCGGCTCCACTGTCGATCAGTGGCTTGCCTACCTGGAAGCGATCCACCCGAAAGAGATTGATCTTGGACTGGATCGTGTGCTGCTGGTGCTGCGTAAGCTCTTTCCTCGAAAACCTTCGGCCCGCATCATTACGGTCGCCGGTACGAACGGCAAGGGCAGCGCGGTGGCCGCTCTTGAGACGCTGCTTCGGGCCGCCGGGCGCAGTACCGGGGCCTACACCTCTCCGCATCTGCAGAACTATAACGAACGGGTGCGTCTTGATGGTACTGACATATCGGACCAGGCGCTGATCCGGGCCTTCGAGGCCGTTGAGAAGGCCCGGGGACGAGTGTCGTTGTCCTACTTCGAGTTCGGAACCCTGGCGGCCTTTGTCGCTTTCGCAGAAGCGGGTGTCCAGGACTGGATTCTTGAAGTCGGTCTGGGCGGACGGTTGGATGCCGTGAATACCCTGGACGCCGACTTTGTCATTCTCACATCGGTCGATATCGATCATGTCGCCTACCTCGGCGACAACCGGGAGGTTATTGGCTTCGAGAAAGCCGGTGTTCTCCGCCCGGGCATTCCGGCCGTGTACGCGGATGTCGATCCGCCATCATCGGTGCTACAGCAGGTGGCCGCCCAAAAGGTCGGACTGGCCATGCTGAACCGGGACTATACACTTTCTGATCCGGACGGCGCTCAAGCTGGCCCGGGACATCTGCTGTTGCGTTACCGGGGAGAGACCATTCGAATTCCGGATGGACCGCTGCCTGTGAACAGCGTTGCCGCAGCGGTGGTTGCCATTCGTCGTCTGGAACCTGATCTGGCTACTGAGACGGTCGAGAAGGCGCTGAGCGGGCTCCGAGTGCCAGGTCGGTTTGAACAGCTCGGTCGTGAGCCAGCCGTCTACGTGGATGTCGGGCACAATCCCCACGCCGCCACCTGGCTTGCGGGGCGCCTGAACCGATTGAAACGTCCCGGGGTGCGTATTCACGGCGTGTACGGTGCCCTGTCGGATAAGGATGTGGAAGGGGTGGCTGCCGCCCTCTCGGGTGTGGTGGACGCCTGGTACCTTGGTGGTCTGTCCGTTCCCAGGGGGTTGTCTGACCGTGCGCTTGAGGACCGACTGGCCACGGCAGAGTTGCCAGAGGTAACGGCTTTTGCAACGGTCACCGAAGCCCTCCAGGCCGCATTGTCGAGTGCCGGGCCCGCCGACCTCGTGATTGCGTTCGGCTCTTTTTTCACCGTGGCAGAGGCGAGAGACTATCTGGCGGCAGCGTCCGGTTCATTGGCGGCCATTCCGTCTTAAACTTTGTCCATGCCGGGCTGTGAGACTTTGAGTTCGACCGGCGGGACCGTTAGTATCTGCGGGTAAGCGCTTTTGCCAGCGCGGCGACAACAGT
This sequence comes from Marinobacter sp. E2, assembly GCF_055755345.1. Classification (NCBI taxonomy): domain Bacteria; kingdom Pseudomonadati; phylum Pseudomonadota; class Gammaproteobacteria; order Pseudomonadales; family Marinobacteraceae; genus Marinobacter; species Marinobacter sp. E2. The sequence goes on along the minus strand of NZ_CM146911.1, from coordinate 2,000,130 downwards.
GGGGAGCCTAGAACGTGGATGGATTGAAGCAGAGAATCATCGGGGCACTGGTCCTTGTTTCCCTCGCGGTTATCTTCGTTCCCATGCTCTTCGATGAGCCCCACACCGAGCGCACCTCCACCACCATCAATATCCCTGAAGAGCCGCCATTTCCTGAGGTAGAGGCACCGGAAACCACGCTGCCGGCGACGCCCGCACAATCCCCCGGCCAGTCTGATGAACCCGGATACCGTATCCTTGAAGAAGCGCCACCGGAGACTTCCACTGCGGCGCCTGGACAGCTGACGGCTCCGGAGCGCGAGACCTCTGGCCAATCCGCGCAGACAGCACAGCCAGTTGCCGAGACCGGCGAATCTGCTGCCAGCGAAACCGTAGCCCCTGCACCTGCTGAAACAGAAAGCAGTCAGGCGAAGAGCACCGAAACGGAGTCCGCCGAGTACCAGCGTTCTCTGGAGGGCGCCTGGGTGGTTCAATTAGGCAGCTTTGGCAATGCGGATAACGCCAGGCGTCTTCGTGACCGTGTCCGGGAGAAGGGATACGGTTCCCATCTGCAGCAGGTCACGCAGGGTGACACGACCTTCACACGCGTATTCAGCGGACCCTTCGCCACGGAATCCGAGGCCAAGGCAGCCAAACGCGCATTGGACGACGCCTTTGGCCTGAACAGTCTGGTAACCTCCGGCGGAAAATAACGCCTTGCGGCAGCCTTTATGTGCTCAAGGCGGTTTGGTGAGCGGGGGTTTCCTGATAGAATTCGCGCTTCCTTTTCTCCACCGGGTTTTCCATGGAAGCGCTGATCTGGATTGACTGGGTCATCATCGCCCTGATTACAGTTTCCACGCTCATCAGCCTGAAGCGGGGCTTTGTCAAAGAAGCTCTTTCTCTGGTGACCTGGGTCGGCGCGTTCATTCTGGCCCGAACGTTTCATCCGCAGATGCAAACCCTGCTGGAAAGCACCGTCGAGACCCCGCTGGTGCGTCTTATCGCGGCTTTCGCCATTCTGTTCTTCGGAACCCTCATCATTGGTGCGATCATCAACAACATGATCGGGCATCTGGTCCGGGCAACCGGCCTGTCGGCCACCGACAGGGTTCTTGGCATGGGGTTCGGTCTGCTGCGCGGTGTGGTGGTGGTGATCGTGGCGATTGCCTTCACCCGCTACACGCCCCTGGCACAGGACACCTGGTGGCGGACATCGATCATCATCGATCGTCTGGCAGTGGTTGAGGACTGGTCGCGGCGAACCCTGGGCGACGAATTTGCCCGGTTTCTGGGGCCGGCACCGGAGCAGGCGCCGGTACCGGATACAGATCTACTGCAAGAAGGCGTGGAACCTGCGTCCGCGTCCCGCTAACATTCAGTTTTAACACTCGGAGACTTCCTTATCCATGTGTGGCATTGTCGGCATCGTCAGTACTACCAACGTCAATCAGTCGCTTTATGATGCGCTGACTGTACTTCAGCACCGGGGCCAGGACGCGGCGGGCATTGTTACGTTTCAGGATGATCGCTTCTATTTGCGCAAGGACAACGGCCTTGTACGGGATGTGTTCCATACCCGTCATATGCGCCGGCTGGTGGGCAATGTCGGTATCGGTCATGTCCGGTACCCGACCGCCGGAAGCTCCAGTTCCGCAGAGGCCCAGCCGTTCTATGTCAACAGCCCCTATGGCATAACCCTGGCCCACAACGGCAACCTCACCAACGCCGATGAACTGAGCCGTGACCTGTTCCGCACCGACCTGCGGCACATCAACACCAATTCGGATTCGGAAGTCCTGCTCAACGTGTTTGCCCACGAATTGCAGAAGCTGGGCAAGCTGGACCCCACCAAGGACGAAATCTTTTCGGCCGTACGGGCGGTGCACAAGCGCTGTCGGGGCGCCTACGCGGTAATCGCGATGATCACCGGCTACGGCATTGTCGGATTCCGGGACCCCAATGGTATTCGCCCCGCGTGCTATGGAGAGCGCACCTCCGAGGACGGACGCAAGGAATACATGATTGCCTCCGAAAGCGTTGCCCTTAGCGCCGCCGGTTACAGCCTGGTGCGCGACATTGCACCGGGTGAGGCAGTTTACATTGAAACCGACGGCACCCTGTACACCCAGCAGTGCGCAGAAGATCCACACCTGTATCCGTGCATTTTCGAGCACGTGTACTTCGCGCGCCCGGACTCGATCATAGACAAGGTGTCGGTGTACAAGGCCCGCCTGCGCATGGGCGAGACGCTGGCTGAAAAGGTGCTCAGGGATTTCCCGGATCATGATATCGACGTGGTCATGCCGATCCCTGACACCAGTCGCACCTCCGCCATGCAGATGGCTCACCGGCTGGGCGTCAAATTCCGCGAAGGCTTTATCAAGAATCGCTATATTGGCCGGACCTTCATCATGCCTGGCCAGAAGATGCGGAAGAAGTCGGTGCGTCAGAAGCTTAATCCGATTGACCTGGAATTCCGTGGCAAGAACGTGATGCTGGTGGACGATTCCATCGTGCGGGGCACTACCTGCAAGGAAATTGTCCAGATGGCGCGGGACGCCGGTGCCCGCAAGGTTTACTTTGCGTCTGCGGCGCCTCCTGTGCGCTACCCCAACGTCTACGGTATCGACATGCCTTCGGCCAGTGAGCTGATCGCCCACGACCGTACCGAAGAACAGATCCGGGAGCTGATCGGAGCTGACTGGCTGTTGTACCAGGACCTTGAGGACCTGGTGACCTGCGTCAGTGACGTTAATGAAAACATCGAAGGCTGGGAGTGTTCGGTGTTCACCGGGAACTATGTCACTGGAGACGTGGACGACGCCTACCTGAACCGGCTGGAAGAGATGCGCAATGATGAGAAGCGCTTCGAGAGTGCCGGCGCCACCTCCGGCGATAATGCCATTATTGACCTGTACAATGACGAAGACTGAAGTAGCCCACGGGGGCAGGAGACGTTCATGACCTTTCGCCGCGAAGAAACTGTCTGGATTCCGGAATCGGATCTGGAGGGAATGTCGGTTGATACCCTGGCGGTGAGGGCAGGGCAGATCCGCTCAGGGCAGTTGGAGCACAGTGATGCGATCTATCCGACCTCCAGCTTTGTCTACGGGAGCGCGGCCCAGGCTGCCGCGCGCTTTGGTGGCGATGAGCCGGGCAACATCTACTCCCGTTTCACCAATCCCACGGTACAGGCATTCGAGGCCCGGATAGCCGCCATGGAAGGGGGAGAGCGTGCGGTGGCAACGGCTTCGGGCATGGCGGCCATCCTCAGCACCTGCATGGCATTGCTCAAAAGCGGTGACCATGTGATCTGTTCACGGGGCGTGTTTGGCACAACCAATGTGCTTTTCCAGAAATATCTGGCCCGTTTCGGTGTGGAGACAACGTTTGTGAGCCTGACGGACCTCGAGGAGTGGACGTCGGCGATTCGCCCCGAGACACGTATGCTGTTTATCGAGACGCCGTCCAATCCGCTGTGCGAAGTGGCGGACATGGACGCTCTCTCACGACTTGCCCGCGAGAACGACGCGCTGTTCGTAGTGGACAACTGCTTCTGCACGCCGGTGCTGCAGCGGCCATTGGAGCAAGGGGCCGACATCGTGATCCACTCCGCCACCAAATACCTCGACGGCCAGGGCCGTTGCGTTGGTGGCGTGGTGGTCGGTGATCACAAGACCATGGAAGAGGTTTATGGCTTTCTGAGATCCGCCGGGCCCACTATGAGCCCCTTCAACGCGTGGGTGTTCCAGAAGGGTCTGGAAACCTTACCAATCCGTATGCGCGCCCACTGTGACAATGCGTTAGAGTTGGCCCTGTGGCTCGAGCAGCAGGCGGAGGTTGAGCAGGTATTCTATGCCGGGCTTGAAAGCCACCCACAGCACACGTTGGCGAAAAAGCAACAGAGCGGATTCGGTGGCGTTCTGTCATTCCAGGTCAAGGGTGCGCGTGATGAGGCCTGGCGCTTTATTGACGCAACCCGGATGATTTCCATTACTGCCAATCTGGGCGACGTGAAGACCACCATTACTCATCCGGCCACCACCACTCACGGGCGGTTGTCGCCGGAAGACAAGGAGCGGGCCGGCATCACGGAGAACCTGATCCGGATTTCTGTCGGCATCGAGGCAGTCGAAGACCTGAAAACCGACCTCAATCGGGGGTTCCAGGCGCTTCGGAACGCACGAAACGAAAACGTCTGAGCATTCATGGCCGAATCTGCAAAAGCGAAGAAAGCACCACAGGAACTGACAGAGAAGCAGCTGCGCTTTCGCCGCCTTGCCGCACAGGGTGCCCGCGAGGGTGCAGTGATTGCCCTGATCGCCCTGGCGATCTACCTGGCCATGGCGTTGGTGACCTTCAGCCCCTCTGATCCCGGCTGGGCCAGCATCGGCCATGACACCCGCGTGGATAACTATGCGGGCAGAACCGGGGCCTGGCTGGCCAGCCTGTTTATGGATTTCTTCGGACAGGTTGCCTATCTGTTCCCGCTGATGATCGCCGGTTACGCGTTGATGCTGATCCGCCGTCGCAATGATTCCCTGGACCTCCACTGGCCACTTTTCCTGATGCGGTTCGGCGGTTTCATTCTGATTCTCCTGTCTGCAACCAGTCTGCTGTCGCTGTATTCCGTGTTCGGGCTCGGTGTGTCCTCCGGCGGCGTGCTGGGTACCGCCGTGGCTGATGCCATGGTGCGGTTCTTCAACCTGCCTGCCACCACCTTGCTGCTGATAGCGATCTTCCTGTTTGCCCTGACGGTGACGACTGGTCTGTCCTGGTTCTGGCTGATGGATCAGGTCGGCGGGCTAACCCTGAAGACCGGTCAGGCCATTCGTAACCTCTTCGCTGGCAAAGGCAAGGCCGATAAAACACCGGCGCGCCCTCAGCCGGCGCCTGCCCGGACTTCTCCGCCAGCCAAGGAGCCACCGGTGGTCAGCGACCGGGTTGCGGAACCCGAGCGGAAAAAGCCCCGTACCGGTTCTGAAAAGCCGCGTGGGGACAAGCTCCGCTGGTGGCAGCGTATTCCCGGTTTCCGGCCCAAACAGGCCGCCAAGGCAGGCTCTACTCCCGATGATTCCCTTGCCAGGAAAGAACCGGCGCTGGGCGGATTCTCCGCCGGCGACGATCCGGAGCCGGCAAGGCTGGAAAGCTTCAGCTCCCGCGACGATACGGTGGCCGATGTCGAGCCCCGGCTCAGCGCCGCGAAAGGCTCGCCGCAGCCGGCTTCCCGGTCGGTGAAGATCTCGCCGTTCAAAAAAGACGAGCAGCCGGCCAAGGCGAAGGATAAGGACAACCGGCAGCCGTCGTTGTTGGAGGACATCGAAAGCCCGATCCCCCCGATTTCGCTTCTTGATCCGCCCGAGGAGCACAAGGAAAAAGGGTATTCCGAGGAATCCCTGGAACACATGTCGCGGTTGCTGGAAGAGAAACTGGCGGACTTCGGAGTATCGGTCGAGGTGGTGGAAGTAAACCCCGGGCCGGTGATCACCCGCTTTGAAATCAAGCCCGCCCCCGGGGTCAAGGTGAGCAAGATCTCCAACCTTGCCAAGGACCTTGCCCGTTCACTGGCGGTGCTGAGTGTTCGCGTTGTGGAGGTAATCCCCGGCAAGTCCGTGGTTGGTATCGAAATTCCCAATGAGGAACGGGAGATCGTTCGTCTCAGTGAAGTACTGGGTGCCAGGGTTTTCGAGGAATCGAGTTCACCGCTCACCCTCGCACTGGGTAACGACATTGGCGGAAACCCGATGGTGGCCAATCTGGCCAAGATGCCACACCTCCTGGTAGCCGGCACCACCGGCTCCGGTAAATCGGTTGGCGTCAACGCCATGCTTCTGAGCATGCTGCTGAAGGCGGGCCCGGACGATGTCCGGTTCATCATGGTCGACCCGAAGATGCTGGAGCTCAGCATCTACGATGGCATTCCCCATTTGCTGGCGCCGGTGGTCACCGATATGAAAGAAGCCGCCAATGCGCTGCGCTGGTGCGTTGCGGAAATGGAGCGCCGGTACCGACTGATGGCCAGTCTCGGCGTCCGGAACATTGCCGGTTACAACCGCAAGATCAAGGATGCCATGGCTGCCGGTGAGCCTATTCTGGACCCGCTCTGGAAGCCGGATGAATATCTGGCGAACGATGAACAGGAGCGGCCCGAGCTGGAAACGCTGCCGTTCATTGTGGTGGTGATCGATGAATTCGCCGACATGATGATGATCGTTGGCAAGAAGGTTGAGGAACTGATTGCCCGGATTGCCCAGAAGGCAAGGGCGGCGGGTATTCATCTGATTCTGGCCACCCAGCGGCCATCCGTGGATGTGATCACCGGCCTGATCAAGGCCAACATACCCACCCGGATGTCGTTCCAGGTGTCCTCGAAAATAGACTCGCGTACGGTACTGGACCAGGGCGGGGCAGAGCAGTTGCTTGGGCATGGTGACATGCTGTATCTGCCGCCGGGCTCGGGTTTGCCAGTGCGTGTCCACGGCGCCTTTGTGGATGACGATGAAGTGCATCGGGTGGTCAGCGCCTGGAAGGCCCGCGGCGAGCCAGTGTACGTCGACGATGTGCTCAGCGGTGCCGAGGGCGAGAGTCTGCCCGGCGTGCCCAGTCTGGCCGAAGGCGGTGGCGACAGCGAAGGCGATGCGCTCTACGACGAGGCAGTTGCATTTGTAACCGAGGGCAGACGGGTGTCGATTTCTTCGGTGCAGCGAAAATTCAAGATTGGTTATAACCGGGCGGCCAACCTGGTGGACGCCATGGAGGCCTCCGGTGTGGTCAGCGCTGCCGGTCATAACGGTGCCCGCGAAGTTCTGGCGCCGCCACCCCCGAGAGACTAGGAGCAAACACCTATGGGACAGTCCCTCCTGAAATCCCTGTTTACCCTGCTGGCACTGGCGATGATGGCCACTCCGGCTGCCGCCGCAGAATCCGCCAAGGCGAATGGTGTGAAACTCGGCGCTGATGAGCTGGCGCGGGCGCTCGAGAGCTACCAGTCGTATCAGGCGGACTTCATCCAGATTGTGGTGAATGAAAACGGAAACCGGGTTCAGGAAACCCGTGGCTCACTCAAGGCCAAACGGCCCGGGATGTTCTACTGGGAGACCAGCGCGCCCCTGTCGCAGTTTATCGTCAGTGATGGCGACACGGTTGAAGTCTACGACCCGGATCTGGAGCAGGTGACCATCCACGACCTTGACGACCGGGTTCAGTCCACACCCGCACTTCTACTCAGCGGTGAGGTGGATGACCTCGAAAAAACCTACCGGGTTTCCGGTCGCAGCATGGGTGAGCACACCCGGGAATATACCCTGGAGCCACGCAGCCCGGATTCTCTGTTCACGTCGCTGCGGTTGACCTTCTTCGACGGTGAGCTCCAGGAGATGCGGATGCAGGATTCCCTGGGTCAGCTCAGTATCCTCAGTTTCGACGACATTCGCTTGAACGAACCCGTTGAGGCCAGCGCTTTCACCCTCGAGTACCCGGAGGGTGTGGATATCATTCGGGACGGGGCCTGATGCAGGATAGCCTGTTCGCGGAGGCCTCGGGCTTCCGTCCACTGGCCTCCCGGATGCGCCCGTCAACGCTGGACGATTACGTGGGTCAGGCCCATCTGGTGGGCCCAGGCAAGCCGCTGCGGAGGGCGGTGGAACAGGGTCAGCTGCATTCGATGATTCTGTGGGGACCACCGGGCGTTGGTAAAACCACCTTTGCCCAGCTCCTCGCCAATGTCAGCGACCTGAGCTTCGAGACCGTCTCGGCCGTGCTCAGTGGCGTGAAAGAAATCCGCGCCGTTGTCGAACGTGCCCGTAACCGGAAGCAGTCTCAGGGCCGCGACACGCTGCTCTTCGTGGATGAAGTGCATCGTTTCAATAAAAGCCAGCAGGATGCCTTCCTGCCGCACATTGAGGATGGCACCTTTATTTTTGTCGGTGCCACTACCGAGAACCCCTCCTTCGAACTGAACAGCGCCCTGTTGTCCCGCACCCGTGTCTACGTCCTGAAGAATCTCGAAGAAGACGATATCCTCAAATTGCTGAGTCGTGCCCTGACTTCGGAAGAGGGATTCGGGGGACGACTGTCGGTGGATGAGAGCGTTCTTGCAGTGATGGCGTCGGCTTCCGGCGGCGACGCCCGAAGAGCTCTCAATATTCTGGAGGTGGCCGCGGACCTCGCAGAGCCGGACGCTTCAGGTGTCGAGCGTGTGACCGCAGAGCACCTTGAGCAGGTGATGCAAACCAGCCTGCGGCGGTTCGATAAAGGCGGTGACGTTTTCTACGATCAGATCTCCGCACTGCACAAGTCTGTCCGTGGGTCCGATCCAGACGGTTCGCTTTACTGGTTGTGCCGGATGCTGGATGGCGGTTGCGACCCACTGTACGTGGCCCGTCGTCTGGTGCGGATTGCCAGCGAGGATATTGGCAATGCCGATCCCCGCGCGCTCCAGCTCAGCATGGATGCCTGGGAGGCACAGGAACGGCTGGGCTCGCCCGAGGGCGAGCTGGCTCTGGCCCAGGCAGTCACCTACCTCGCCCTGGCGCCCAAGAGCAATGCGGTGTACAAGGCCTTCAACCAGTGCATGGCCGACATTCGCCAGGACCCGGACTATGAGGTGCCGGTACACCTGCGCAACGCGCCCACCAAGCTCATGAAAAGCATGGGTCACGGTGATACCTACCGCTATGCCCATGACGAGCCGGACGCCTTTGCCGCCGGCGAATCCTACCTTCCAGAGGCCATCCACCAGCGCCGTTACTACCAGCCTGTGGACCGGGGCCTGGAAATCAAGCTGGCGGAGAAGCGCCAGCGCCTCGATGCCCGGAACGCAGAGAGCGCCAACAAGCGCTACCGCTGAGTCCCTCTGGCCCCGCTAGCCACCAGCAGCTGTGCAGGTATAATGGCCAGTCATTCATCCCATCGCTAACCGAAAGATTCAGGATAAACATGCTCGATCCCAAACGTGTCCGTACCCAGACAGAAGAGATCGCCCGCAGGCTGGCCATCAAGAACTACGATTTTGATGTGGCGGCTTTTGAACAGCTTGAGGAGCGTCGTCGTGCCATCCAGGTACGCACGGAAACCCTGCAGAGCGAGCAGAACAAACGGTCCAAATCCATCGGCAAGGCCAAGGCGGCGGGTGAGGACATCCAGCCTCTGCTGGACGAGGTGGAGAACCTGAAAAAGCAGAGGTCCGAGGCCGAAGATGAGCTCCGTTCACTCCAGGAAGAGTTGAACGCCTTCCTGGCCGGCATCCCCAATCTCCCGGACGAAGACGTGCCACCGGGCGCGGACGAAGACGATAACGTCGAGATTCGCACCTGGGGCACCCCGAAGGCGTTTGATTTCGAACCCCGGGATCACGTGGCCCTGGGCGAAGGGCTCAAAGGACTGGATTTCGAAACCGCCAGCCGTCTGGCGCGCTCCCGCTTCGCGGTGATGCGTGGGCCGGTTGCCCGGCTGCATCGCGCGCTGGCCCAGTTCATGCTGGATCTGCATACCCGGGACCACGGCTACCAGGAAACCTACGTTCCCTATCTGGTGAACGCCGACACGCTTTACGGGACCGGTCAGTTGCCCAAGTTTGAGGAAGACCTGTTCCGGATGGAGGGGGAGAATCCGCTTTACCTGATCCCGACCGCCGAGGTGCCGGCTACCAACCTGGTGTCGGACACCATCCTCGACGCCAGCGAGCTGCCGCTGCAGATGGTCTGCCATACACCGTGTTTCCGCAGTGAGGCCGGTTCGTATGGGCGCGACACTCGGGGCATGATCCGGCAGCACCAGTTTGACAAGGTGGAGCTGGTGCACGTTGTACGACCGGAGGATTCCGAGGCCGCTCTCGAGGCCTTGACCGGCCACGCCGAAAAAGTTCTTCAGCTGCTGGAACTTCCGTACCGCGTTGTGGCCCTGTGCGGCGGCGATATGGGCTTCTCTGCGGCAAAAACCTACGACCTGGAAGTGTGGCTGCCTGGGCAGCAGAAGTTCCGTGAAATCTCCTCCTGCTCCAATACCCGCGATTTCCAGGCACGGCGCATGCATGCACGTTGGCGTAACCCGGACACCGGAAAGCCGGAGCCTGTGCACACCCTGAACGGGTCGGGGCTTGCGGTAGGACGCGCCCTGATCGCGGTAATGGAGAACTACCAGCAGGCGGACGGCAGCATTCTGGTTCCGGAGGTCCTCAAGCCATACATGGGAGGCATTGACCGAATCCAATGACTGATCCGAAGCAAGTCGCACCAGGGAAGGGCGTTGGTGCAACGCCTGCACCAATCCGGTACAGGAAGAATCCGGTAACCTCGAATCCCAACACCTCGGCCGGCGAGGTGGCTCTGGTCGGGGCCGGGCCGGGCGACCCGGAACTGCTCACGCTCAAGGCCTGGCGACTGATCACTTCCGCTGAGGTGGTTCTGTACGATCGACTGGTGTCACCGGAGATTCTGGCGCTGATTCCCGAATCGGCCGAGCGGATTCATGTGGGCAAGCAGCGTGCGAACCACACCCTGCCACAGGATCAGATCAACCAGAGATTGGTAGACCTGGCCCGGCAGGGCCGCAAGGTCGTGCGACTCAAGGGGGGCGATCCCTTTATTTTCGGGCGTGGCGGCGAAGAGATCGAGACCCTGGCCGACGCTGGCGTTCGTTTCCAGGTGGTGCCGGGGATCACTGCGGCGTCTGGGTGTGCCGCTTACGCAGGCATTCCGCTGACGCACCGTGATTACGCCCAGTCGGTCCGGTTTGTCACCGGTCACCTCAAGAACGACACCTGCGACCTTCCCTGGAAGGACTTTGTCCAGAATAATCAGACCCTGGTGTTCTACATGGGGCTTGTTGGATTGCCCATCATCTGCCGCCAACTGGTGGCGCACGGCATGTCGCCGGAGATGCCGGTGGCTCTGGTTTCAAAAGGCACCACGCCGGAGCAGCGTGTGGTGACCGGTAATCTGGATAACATCGTCGAGCGCGTGCAGGCCGAGGAAGTTCAGCCTCCCACCCTGGTGATCATCGGGCAGGTTGTTGCTTTGAGAGAGCGGCTTGACTGGATCGGTGGGGTAACCGCGGGGAGCTGAAGCTCCCCGACTGTTTTGTGAGGGGAGGCCTCAGCCAACCTTGCGCTTGGGCAGTACGTCCTTGAGTTTCTCCCGCATGTCCCGAATGGCCTTTTCCGTGGTCGGCCAGTCGATGCAGGCGTCGGTGATGGACACCCCGTATTTCAGGTCTGCCAGGTTGTCCGGAATCGACTGGTTGCCCCAGTTGATATTGCTCTCAACCATCAGGCTCTGAATGGACGAATTACCTTCCAGAATCTGGTGGGTGACGTCCTGCATCACCAGCGGCTGGATGGCCGGGTCCTTGCTCGAGTTGGCGTGGCTGCAGTCGATCATGATGGACTTGCGCAGGCCGGACTTCTCCAGCGCCTGCTCGCAGAGCGCAACGCTGACGGAATCGTAGTTGGGTTTGCCACCACCGCCGCGCAGTACCACGTGGCCGTAGTTGTTGCCCTTGGTCCGGATGATGGCCACCTGGCCCTGCTGGTCGATGCCGAGGAAACTGTGTGGGTGTGATACCGATTTCATGGCATTCACCGCCACATCAAGGCTACCGTCGGTGCCGTTCTTGAAGCCAATCGCCATGGACAGGCCACTGCTCATTTCGCGATGAGTCTGGGACTCGGTGGTGCGTGCGCCGATGGCGGACCAGGCGATGGTGTCCTGCAGGTACTGGGGCGAAATCGGATCCAGTGCCTCTGTTGCCGCCGGCAGGCCCAGTTCGTTGATGTCCAGCAGCAACCGACGGCCAATGTGCAGGCCCTGTTCGATATCGAAGGTGTCGTTCAGGTGCGGGTCGTTGATCAGGCCTTTCCAGCCAACGGTTGTCCGCGGCTTTTCGAAATAGACACGCATGACGATCAGCAGGGTATCGCTGACTTCATCAGCGAGTTTCTTCAGGCGAGTGGCGTAATCGCGCGCGGCCTCAACATCGTGGATGGAGCAGGGGCCCACCACTACAAACAGGCGATGGTCCTTGCCGTCCATGATGTCGTAAATGGCCTGGCGGCCTTTGGCGACGGTGTCCGCGGCCTTCTCGGAGAGCGGCATCTCCTTTTTCAGCGCCTCAGGAGTAATCAGTGTTTCCTGGCTCGCCACGTTCAGATTCTCAAGTTTGTTGCCCGACATGTTGTTCTGCTTCCCGATTCTGATCGTAGTCACTGTTTTTGGTTGCGCGTTAGTAGAGCATCAGCGCATGCCCGTCGCAGTGTCAATTTGGCTCGATAAGCGCCGGTACACGGTTGCGGTAAACCCCGGCGAGTTGGTTATACTGCGTTATTTACTGGGCCTTTTCAACGCTTCTTGAGTATGAGGAACGGATGTCGCGAAATAGATCAGGAACAAAACCAGAGACTGAAAAAAGTGCCCAACATTAAGGTGGTTTCCGGCCGGATTGATGACGTTCTCGCCGGTATCCGGGTTCCGGATCTGCCGTATCCTGCGGGCAAGCTCGAGCCCGACGCGGTCAGCGACTGGCGGCCCCTGCTGATTTCCTGCTGGTCGGAGCAGCGCGACGAGCGGGTGACCCATGTGATTCGCTCGGTCCACCTGGAGTGGTCGGCCCGTCAGGTCAACGCAGCCTACGTGGCCGATCGGATCATGGATGTATTTCTTAAAACCAGTGGTCTGCACCCGACCCTGGCCCGACGCATCGCGCGGTTGCGTTTCTACCTGGCCTGGCGAATGAACCTGGAGGGCAAGAAGGCCTTCAGTGCACCGCTCGTGGCATGGCTCGACAGTCTGCAGGAATGGCGCGGCTGGAGCGACTCCGGGGGCCGTTCCGCAAGGGTTCTGCTGGATCAGCTCGACGCGCTGATTATCGCTGTGTCTGCCAGCTTCGAGGAAGGCAGCACCCAGCCGGTCGAGGTTTTTTGCCGGCAATGGGAAGCCGACGCGGTAAAACGTAATTCCCAGGCAGAAAAACTCCGCCAGCGTCTCCTGGAAACCGAACAGGGCGCTGCAAAGCAACGCCGGGCAGAGCAGACCGCAAGGGCGCTGGTGGGACGGGCGTTGCAGGGTAGAGAACTACCGGTACCGATTGTCCGGTTCATCCTGGATTTCTGGCAGAGCCTGATCAAACAGGCCGTGTGGGAAGGCGGACTCCAGGGCGAGGCGTTCCGGCATGGCAGCAAGCTTCTTGAGTGGCTGGTGTGGATAGGGGATCCGTCGCTGTCGGACCAGGACCGAAACCGGCTGTACCACGTGGGTGAACAAATCGGCGACCGCATTCTCGATGTCTGGAAGAAGGTCTATAAGACCGACCTGCCGGGCGACGCTTTGTCAGGGATTGAGTCAGTCATGGTGTCACGCCTGCGTGGCGAGACTCCGGCGCTCGTAAACGCTCTGGAGGAGGCGGGACAGTTCCAATGGGATGGCCGCTGGCTGGGCTTCGAACTGCCCGCCCCGGAGACCTACCAGGCGGTTGAGGGGCAATGGTTCGTGGAGGGTGAGGGCGCGCGCGAGCAACGCCGTTTTTGCTTTGCCTTTCTCGCAGATTCCGCCGAAATCCTCTGGACCAACGGCGCTGGGGTCAAGCTGGGCGTTCAGCCCTGGTCGGAATTCCAGGCGGAACTCGATCGCAATCAGCTCCGTCCACTCCCAAAAATGACCCCTTTCGGACAGGTACTTTCAGAGACCGTGGAATTGCTTGCGAACGTTTGCGAAAAGCAGCGCAAGCAGCGGGAACAGGCGGCTGAGGCAGCCAGGGTCAGGGCCGAGGAGCTGCGACGCCAGCAAGAGGCCGAAGAGGCTCGACGGAAGGCGCAGGAGGCGGAACGCGAGGCCGAGCTGGAGCGTCAGCGGCAGGAGGCGGAAGCTCGCAGAATCGCGGATGAAGAGGCGGAACAGGCGCGTATCCTCAAAGAGCGAACCTTGCTCGCGGAGAAGCAGGTGGCCGGCATCAAGCTGGGTGGCTGGATTGTGGTAGAGTCCGGGGAGCCGGATTCGGATGCCGCCCGACTCAAGCTGGCGGTTCGCATCAACGCCTCAAGAAAACTGGTCTTTGTGGACCGGCTTGGTTTGAATCGGCGAGAATTCCTGGAAGACGACCTGGTGGCGGGCATTGTCGCCGGAAAAATCCGGGTGCTGGGAACCTCCGCGGAGTTTGATGACACCCTGAGCCGGGTCGTCGGCCGCATTCGTGTGGGCCGTAACTGAGCCGGTCAGCGCAGGAAGAGCAACATGGCAGAGAACGACTACAGTTTTGGTACCGGCGACGAACACCAGGTCGATCAGGACAACCGGACCAGTTATCGCCTGACCGCCCGGGCCCGAGCCATTCTGGAGCTGGAGTCCGGGGAGCCCGACCAGACCTCTTCCGACAACAGGGATCTGGTCTGCGGTATTCGGGACATCTCCGCCGGCGGGCTGTGCCTTACCACGCCTGAACCGCTGTCTCTGGATGCCCTGTTACCGGCGAGGGTGTTCCTCGGTAACCACCGCGAACCGTTTCTGTTGATGGTTGAGGTGGTCTGGTGCCGTCCCCACGAACAGGCGTTCCTGGTAGGCGTCAGAATCATCGAGTCCGATGACACGGCCTATGTGGAGTGGGTGGAGGCCGTTGCCCTCGCGATGGAGCAGGGCTGAACACTAAAAAGCCGGCATGACGCCGGCTTTTTGCTTTCTTTCGTCGGTACCAGAGGCTTTTATTCTTCCAGCTCGGCCATTCCGGTAATGTTGAACCCGGCGTCCACGTACATGATCTCACCGGTGATACCACTGGCCATATCCGAGCCGAGGAATGCGGCGGCGTTGCCGACTTCGTCTATGGTTACGTTGCGACGCAGCGGGGCCCGCTTGGCGTTCTCTGCGAGCATCTTGCGGAAGCTCTTGATGCCCGAGGCGGCCAGGGTCTTGATCGGGCCTGCGGAGATGCCATTCACGCGAATGCCGTCGCGGCCAAGGCTTGAGGCCATGTAGCGAACGTTGGCTTCGAGAGAGGCCTTGGCCAGTCCCATCACGTTGTAGTTCTGCAGCACACGTTCAGCGCCCAGGTAGCTCAGGGTGAGCAGGGAACTGCCTTCGTGCATCATGCCGCGGGCCGCCTTGGCCAGGGCAACAAAGCTGTAGGAACTGATGTCATGGGCAATGCGGAAGCCTTCCCGGGTAGTGACGTCCACGTAATTGCCGTCAAGCTCGTGGGCCGGGGCATAACCCACTGCGTGAACAATGATGTCGACGTGGTCCCAGTGCTTAGCCAGCTCCTTGAACACGTTCTCGATTTCGTCGTCCTTCGCCACGTCACAGGGGAAGGTCAGCTTGCTTCCCCAGCCTTCTGCAAATTTTTCCACACGGGGCTGAAGCTTTTCGTTCTGATAGGTAAACGCCAGCTCCGCACCTTCGCGGGCGAAGGCATCCGCGATGCCGTAGGCAATGGACAATTTGCTGGCTACGCCAACGATCAGTGCTTTCTTGCCACTGAGGATTCCCATGGGTCGTTCTCCCTGTGTTCCTGATTTTGGTGCATTATCCCCGAACTCAGGGGCCCGGGGTAACGCTCAAATAGTCGTAGTGGTGTCCTGGTAGAAAAACGCCGCACTGAGCAGCTCGCGCGTGTAGTCCCGGCGAGGCGCCTGAAAAATGTCGGCAGCGTTACCGTATTCCACGATCTGGCCGTGCTGAAGCACGAGTAACTTGTGGCTGAGCGCTCGAACCACCGCCAGATCATGGCTGATAAAGATGTAGCTTAGACCATAACGGGCCTGGATATCCCTCAGCAGCTCAATCACCTGCTTCTGGACTGTGCGATCCAGCGCCGAGGTGGGCTCGTCGAGAATGATCAGGTCGGGCTGAAGAACGAGGGCCCGGGCGATGGCGATCCTTTGCCTCTGGCCTCCGGAGAACTCGTGGGGGTATCGATGCCGGGCCTCCGGATCGAGCCCGACATCGCGCAGGGCGCGGATCACTTTCTGGTCGTGGTCCTCGGCGCCGGCAGCGTCATGGATTTCCAGCCCCTCCCGGATAATCTCGGCCACCGACATCCTGGGGCTGAGGCTGCCAAACGGGTCCTGGAAGACAATCTGGACTCTTCGGCGCCAGGGCCGGAAGGCCTTCTGATCGAGCCGCGCCAGCTCTTCGCCGTCCAGTTGGATGCTGCCGGTGCTGGCGGTCAGCTTGAGCAGGGCATGGCCAATGGTGGTTTTGCCACTGCCGCTTTCCCCGACGATGCCCAGGGTCTCGCCGCGCTTCAGGTCGAAGCTCGCAGCCTGGACCGCGTGAAACGATTCCTTCACCCGGCCGAACAGATTCCTGCGAATGGGAAAGCGAACATCGAGGTCGGTGACGGAGAGCAGGGGCGCGGCCTGGCCCTCCAGGGCTATGGGTGCCTCCGGCGGTTCGGCATCCAGCAGTTTTCGGGTGTAGGCATGGCGGGGCGCCTGGAACAGGGTTCGGGTGTCGGCCTGTTCGACCAGTTGTCCCTGCTCCATGACCGCGACGCGATCGGCATAGCGGCGGACGATGGTCAGATCGTGGGTAATCAGCAGAATGGCCATGCCCAGCTTTTTCTGAAGGTCACGGAGCAGCTCGAGCACCTGCTTCTGCACAGTGACGTCCAGCGCCGTTGTGGGTTCATCGGCAATCAGCAGGTCCGGCTCGTTCGCCAGGGCCATGGCGATCATCACTCGCTGCTTCTGCCCACCAGACAGCTGGTGTGGGTAGGCACCAAGCTTGGCCTCGGCGTTCTGGATACCCACGAGGTTCAGAAGCTCCAGGCAACGAATGCGCGCCTGATTGCCGCGCATTCCCTTGTGCAGCTCCAGGGTTTCCCCGATCTGTCGCTCGACGGTGTGCAGGGGGTTCAGAGAGGTCATGGGTTCCTGGAAGATCATCCCGATCTCCCGACCCCGAATCTGCCGCAAACGTTTGGGGGTGGCGGAGAGCAGGTTTTCACCGCGATACTGAATTGCGCCCCGGGGATAGTTCACGTGGCGCTCATCGAGCAGCCGGAGAATCGAGAGGGCCGAGATGGACTTTCCGGAGCCGCTCTCACCAACAAGGGCCAGGGTTTCACCTTCGCTGATCGACAGTGACAGCGAGTTCACCACCGGGGCTGCCTGATCAAAGGCAATGGTCAGATCGGAGATTTCAAGCAGTTGGGTCATGTCAGCTCTTTCTCGGATCAAAGGCATCACGGACGGCCTCGCCGACAAACACCAGCAGGGTCAGCATCAGCGACAGCGACACGAAGGCGGAAATACCCAGCCAGGGGGCGTGCAGGTTGGCCTTGCCCTGTGCGATCAGCTCACCCAGCGATGGCGAACCGGACGGCAGACCAAAGCCCAGGAAATCCAGCGATGTGAGGCCGGTGATGGCCCCGGTCAGTATAAAAGGCAGGAAGGTCAGGGTGGCGACCATGGCATTGGGCAGAATGTGCCGGAACATGATCTTCCGGTTGCCGAGACCCAGGGCCCTGGCTGCTTTCACGTATTCGAAGTTCCGCGCCCGAAGGAATTCGGCGCGCACCACGTCCACCAGGCCCATCCAGCTGAACAGCAGCATGATCCCGAGTAACCACCAGAAGTTCGGTTGCACAATACTCGAGAGGATGATCAGCAGGTAGAGCACCGGCAAACCTGACCAGATCTCGATAAACCGCTGCCCGAACAGGTCGACCTTGCCGCCGTAAAAGCCCTGGATGGCGCCAACCACCACGCCCACAATGCAACTTGCGATGGTGAGCGTCAGCCCGAACAGTACCGAGATACGAAACCCGTAGATGACCCGAGCGGCCACATCACGCCCCTGATCATCGGTGCCTAGCCAGTTTTCCGCGCTGGGGGGCGCCGGCGACGGCACCTCCAGATCGTAGTTGATGGTGTCGTAGCTGAACCGGATGGGTGGCCATATCATCCAGCCGTTGGCCTTGATCTCATCGGCGATGAACGGATCCCGGTAGTTCGCTTCGGTTGGCAGAAACCCTCCGAAGGTTTCCTCAGGCACCGACTCGACAACCGGAAAATAGAGCTCGCCCTGATAGGACACGATCAGCGGCGAGTCGTTGGCAATCAATTCGGCCACCAGGGAGAGACCGAACAGCGCCAGGAATATCCACAGCGACCAGAAGCCCCGGCGGTTACTCCGGAAGCTTTGCAGGCGCCGCTTCTGGATAGGCGTCAGGGAACGAAACGTCACGCACCCTCCCGGCTTTCAAAGTCGATACGTGGGTCCACCAGCACGTAGGTGATGTCGCTGACCAGCTTCAGGATCAGGCCCATCAACGTAAAGATGTAGAGGGTGCCAAAGATTACCGGGTAATCCCGGTTAAGAGCGGCCTCAAAACCCAGCAGCCCCAGGCCATCCAGGGAGAAGATCACCTCAATGAGCAGGGAGCCGGTGAAAAACAGGGCCACCAGTACTCCCGGGAGGCTGGCGATGACAATCAGCATGGCGTTACGGAATACATGGCCGTAAAGCACTTGCTTGTCGGTAAGGCCTTTCGCCCTTGCGGTCACGACATATTGCTTGCCGATCTCGTCGAGAAAGGAATTCTTGGTGAGCAGGGTGAGCGTGGCAAAACCGCCAATCACATTCGCGGTAACCGGCAGCGCCAGATGCCAGAAGTAATCGCCGATTTTCTGGTACCAGGTCAGCTCGTCGAAATTCGAAGAAGTCAGGCCCCGCAGCGGAAACCAGTCGAGATAACTGCCGCCGGCAAAGAGCACGATCAGCAGGATGGCAAACAGGAATCCGGGTATTGCATAACCCACCACAATGGCAGAGCTGGTCCAGACATCGAAGCGGGTGCCGTCCAGAACCGCCTTGCGGATGCCCAAGGGTATGCTGATCAGGTAAATGATGAGCGTCGACCAGAGCCCCAGAGAGATGGACACGGGCATCTTGTCGAGAATCAGTTCGATAACGCTTTTTTCACGGAAAAAAGAGTCGCCGAAATCGAATGTGGCGTAGTCTCCGAGCATCTTGATAAAACGCTCGTGGGGCGGCTTGTCAAAGCCGTACATCACCTCGATTTCCTTAAGCAGCTCATCCGGAATACCGCGGGAACCCCTGGAATCTCCGGATGTGTCCGCCACTTCGCCGCCCGTTCCACCACCGGAGGCGCGCGCCAGGGCGCTGCCGCCGTGGCCCTGCATCTCGGCAATCAGTTGTTCAACCGGCCCTCCGGGCGCTGCCTGAACTATCACAAAGTTCAGCAGCATGATTCCGATCAGGGTAGGGACGATCAGCGCCAGTCGCCGGAGTATGTAGATGCCCATGTAACGGCGCTTTCCTCAGGGCCTGGCCCACCAGTTGTCGAGGTCTATCCCGTTCTTCGGGGTGGTGGCTGGTCTCTGAAGGTGGTTCCAGTAGGCAACCCGGTCTTTGGTGAGGTGCCAGTGTGGAACCACGTAGTGCCCGTGCAGCAGCACGCGGTCGAGTGCCCGTACCCGATGCACCAGTTCTTCGCGGTTCGGCGCCTGAATGACCATGCTCACCAGTTCGTCGACCACCGGGTCGCTCACGCCGGCGTAGTTGCGCGAGCCTTTGGTGTTCACGTTGGATGAATGCCAGTAGTCCCGTTGCTCGTTCCCCGGGGAGTCTGACTGCCCGAACACC
This sequence comes from Marinobacter sp. E2, assembly GCF_055755345.1. Lineage (NCBI taxonomy): Bacteria > Pseudomonadati > Pseudomonadota > Gammaproteobacteria > Pseudomonadales > Marinobacteraceae > Marinobacter > Marinobacter sp. E2. The sequence continues at coordinate 1,980,553 of NZ_CM146911.1, read as the reverse complement.
TGGGTAATCATGTCGTAGTCGAACTCGCGCAGGCGCTGGATATACTGGTTGCTGTCCACCAACCTGACGGTCACGTCGATACCCAGGCGTTCAAGATTCTTCTTGAAGGGAAGCACCACACGCTCGAAACTCTTCTGGAAAAGCAGGATTTCAAACGCCAGGGGCTTGCCGGTCTCGGCGTTCGTCATCTTGCCGTTGCGGATCTCGTAACCAGCTTCATTGAGCAGGTCCAGTGCAGTTTTGAGGTTCTGGCGGAGCCCCTGTTGGCCTTCCGTGGTGGGAGGCTGGTATTCCTCATTAAAGACGTCTTCGCTCAACCGATCACGGAACGGCTCAAGAATTTCCAGCTCGCGCCCCTGGGGCAGACCGGAGGAGGCCAGCTCACTGTTCTCGAAATAACTGTCGGTTCGGGTGTACTGACCGAAGAACAAGTTCTTGTTGGCCCACTGAAAATCGAACGCATAAGCCAGGGCCTCTCTCACCAGTGGGTCAGAGAACACGGGCCGGCGCGTGTTGAACACAAAGCCCTGCATGCCGGCGGGGCGATGGTGTTCAATGGCTTCCTTGACGATGGTGCCGTTGTTGAACCGCTCACCGGTGTAGGCGGTTGCCCAGTTTTTGGCAGAGGACTCAAGCCGGAAGTCAAAACTGCCCGCCTTGAACGCTTCCAGGGCGACGGTGTCGTCGGTGTAATAGTCATAGACAATGCGATCGAAATTAAACCGCCCGGTGCGAACGCCGAGATCTTTGGCCCAGTAGTCTTTGACCCGCTCATAGCTGACACTGCGGCCGGCCTCGAATTCGCCGATACGGTAGGGGCCGCTGCCCAGGGGGCGTTCCAGACCGTTGTCGCCGAAGTCACGGTCTGCCCAGTAGTGGGCCGGAAGGATGGGCATCTGGCCAAGAATCAGCGGCAGTTCACGGTTGTTCGTTTCACCAAAATCAAACCGGATGCGACGTGGGCCCTCAACGGTTACCTTGCTGACGTCCGCATAGTAGTTGCGGAAGAACGGGTGGCCTTTGGTGGTCAGTGTCTCGAAGGAGAACTTGACGTCTTCGGCGGTGATGGGCTTGCCGTCGTGAAACTTCGCCTGCTCACGCAGGTTGAAAACCACGTAACTGCGGTCCTCCGGGGTTTCGATGGATTCTGCAATCAGGCCGTAGGCGGAGAAAGGTTCGTCGTCTGAGGACGCCAACAGAGTGTCGTACAGGTAACTGCTGATGCCTGCGGCGGCAACGCCCCGGATGTCGAACGGATTGAACGAATCAAATCCGTTGGCCACCACCGCGAGCTTCAGGGTGCCGCCTTTGGGAGCTTCCGGGTTGACGTAATCGAAATGGCTGAAGCCCTCGGGGTACTTGGTCTCACCGTGCATTGCCAGACCGTGCGAGGGTGTGACTTCCTGTGCCAGGGATCCAGCCGAGAACAGCGGCGCCGCAACCAGCGCCATAACTGAACAGAGGGACGTAAGGAATGAGGTTGTTCGAGTTGTTGTCATGGGGCTCGCACGTCAAGGGCTGTTTCGAATGTCCACGTAGAGTACCAGACTTTGGCCGGGTTGCAGATAACGCGCGGTGTTGAGGTCGTTCCAGCTTGCGATGTCACGCACATTCACCGAAAAACGACTGGCAATGCGTGCCAGCGAATCGCCTTTACGTACCCGATAGCCCACCTTCCGTACCATGGCGTCGCCGCGTCGGCTGTTGGCTGCCACCACGGTCGGTTGACTGGTTTTCGACCAGATCACCAGTTCCTTGCCAGGAATCAGCGGGTCACCCGGGGCCATTCCGTTCCAGGCCGCCAGTTCCCGAACAGAAACCCGGTGCTCCCGGGCAATATCCCAGAAGGTGTCGCCCCGACGCACGGTATAGCGCACCTTGTTGCCATCGCGCTCCCGGGATTGCTTCCGTTCCAGGCGCTGGGCGGCACTGAGGGCGTAGGCATCACTGTTTTTGGAGGCCGAAGGAATCATCAGACGCTGTCCGATCCGGATCAGGTCACTGTTCAGGTTATTGACCTGCTGCAGCACGGACGGCGTGGTGGAAAACTTGCGGGAGATGGTATTGAGGCTGTCGCCTGATTTCACCACGTAGTTGCGCCAGGACACCCGCTGGGCGACCGGAAGTTTGTCCAGGGCGGCGCGAAACGCCTCGGCACTCGCCACCGGGACCAGCAGGCGGTGTGGACCGTCCGGAGACGTGGCCCAACGGTTATAGGACGGGTTAAGCAGATAGATTTCATCAATGTCCACGCCCGCCATTTCGGCAGCCTGGGCGAGGTCGAGCTGGGAGCCGGTATCGACAACTTCGAAGTAGGGCTCGTCTTTCAGCGAGGGCAATTCGATGCCGTAGGCGGAGGGGTCGTCGAAGATCTTGGCCAGGGCGATCAGCTTGGGCACGTAGTGACGGGTTTCCCGGGGAAGCTCCAGCGACCAGAAATCGGTCGGCCGGTTGCTTTTATTGTTGCGTCTGATGGCGCTGGAAACCGTGCCGCCGCCACTGTTGTAGGCAGCCAGGGCCAGCGTGTGGTCTCCGTCAAAACGATCTGCCAGCCGTTCGAGGTAGGTCAGGGCCGCGTCGGTTGCCGCAATTACGTCCCGGCGCTCGTCGTGCCACCAGCTCTGGGTAAGTCCGAAGTACTTGCCGGTAGAAGGAATGAACTGCCAGAGACCTGCAGCCCGGCCATGGGAGTACGCGAAGGGGTCAAAGGCGCTCTCCACCACGGGCAATAGCGCGTATTCAGCCGGAAGGCCGCGTTTTTCGGTTTCGTTCAGGATGTGATGAAGGTAGCGGCTGCCGCGTTCCACCACGCGTTCGATGTATTTGGGGTGGCTCGCGTACCAGTTCAGTTGGTCCCGTACCCGTTCATTGTCCACGCTGTGATCCAGGACAAAACCCGCTCTCATGCGGTCCCAGAGATCCGCCCGGGCAACGGTTTCCGGTTCCGGCTCGGTCACCGGGTTGTCGAGTTTGTCCCTGGCCTCCTGAGCGGCCTTTTTCAGTTCCGGTGCAATGGCATCGTCCAACGGGCCATCCTGGGTTTCGGCGTTGTCATCACCGGCAGCGACTGCCTGCTTCAGGCCTTCATCGCCGGCGGCTACGGCCAGTTGCTCGGTATCAAGCGGGTTGTCCGAATCTTCTCCGCTCTGGTTTAGCAAACTGCTGCACCCGGTGATCAGGGCCCCTGTGAGGAAAAAAAACGACAAGCGTCTGAGCGACATATCAAGACATCCGGAAACGGTTCGAAAAAAGGTTTTTGATTCTATTGGAGCCTGTCAAAAAGGGTCAAGAATCCTCTCGTTACGGCTCTGAGAGGATTTGTTAAGTACGTAGGGCACGGCGTCAGAAGTGGTCCTTGCCGTGACGGATCGCCGCAAAGATTGCATTCTCCGAATCAGCGGGCAGGCCATGGCTGGCGCAATAGCCCCGGGCAGCATCCACAACGGGCGGATCATCCCAGCGCAGGAAAGGGTTCAGGCGTTTTTCATCGGCCAGCACCGAGGGCACGGTTGGCTTGCCCGCCTCCCGGGCCTTCTTGCAGAGGTCCTCGAACTCCCGGAGGCCGTCGTCCTCCGGCAGCCAGCTGCGGGCAAAACGCAGGTTGGCAAGGGTATACTCGTGGGCGCAGTAAACGGCTGTTCTTCCGGGCAGGGCGCGCAGGGTTTGCAGCGACTGGCGCATCTGTTCCGGCGAGCCCTCGAATAGCCGCCCGCAGCCGCACACAAAGAGGGTGTCGCCGCAGAACAGCACAGGGCGCCCTTCGACCTCAACATCCGTGAAGTAGGCAATGTGGTCAAGGGTATGGCCGGGCACGCCGAGTACCTGGAAGGTAATCTCCTCCCAGATCACCTCGTCGCCCGGGTGCAGGGTGTTGGTTGCGCCCTTGAACGGAGAGTCAGCCGGGCCGCTGACACGGCAGTCGGGAAAGGCGGAAACCAAAGACTGAACGCCGCCCACATGGTCCGGGTGGTGATGGGTAACCAGAATGGTATCGAGCGTGAGATTGTTTTCAGACAGGTAGTCCAGTACTGGCTGGGCCTGGCCGGGATCGACAATCAGGGCCTTGCCGCTGGCCGAATTCGACAGGCACCAGATGTAGTTGTCGCTAAACGCTGGTATCGCAGTAATTGTCAGCATAGGGCCCCACATGTGCTTGGAAAGTGTGACTGTTATGATAGAGCAATACCTTCGAGGCCCCAACCACAGGTCCGGATCCCGGGAGCGTCCAAACAGTGAGTGAATCCCAGGCTTTCGCCTATGCCAGTAGACATGAAAGTTTTGAACGATGGTTCCAGACGCCGCTTGGGCGAGCTTTGCTGGCGGACCAGAGGCGGTTCGTGGATGCCCAGCTCCAGAGCCTGACCGGCGCGCGGCAGCTGCAGGTGGGCGTGAGTCATCGACTACCGCTGGCCACGGGGACGGACTTCTCCCAGAAGATCATGACCACACCTCGATGGACGCCGCAGATTCCGGATGGCGTGACGGTTTGCGATGCGGATGAACTCGCTTTTCCGGGCGATTCCATGGACCTCGTGTTGCTGCACCATACCGCGGATTTCTCGCCTTATCCGCATCAGGTTCTGCGCGAGGCAGCCCGGGTCTTGCGAGGCGAAGGGACCATTGTGCTGATCGGTTTCAACCCGCTCAGCTTCTGGGGTGCCCGAAAACTGATTACACGGAGTGAGGAAGGCCCATGGGGTGGGCGCTTCCTGTTCCGGGGACGCATGGAAGACTGGCTTAATCTGCTGGGTTTCAATGTCGAAGCTTCGGTTACGCGTTTTTGTCGCTGGCCCCTGCAGCGCAGTGGTCGCAAGCCTCGCTCGCGGATGGATCGCTGGATTTCAGGAAATCGGTTCCTGCCAGTGGGCGCCTATTACTGTATCCTTGCCAAAAAACGCGTACACGCACGGTTGCCGAGGCGCCCGGTGTGGCGCAAGAGCAAGGTTATCGCGTTACCGGGCACCGGTACCGTCGGGGCGTCCCGCGGCTGCAGCCGGGAAGAGCTACCCGCCCGCCTGGCCGAGTAACGGATGGAATTAACAGAACAGGAGTAGCAATGGCCGGCAAGGTAACGCTTTATACCGATGGTGCCTGCAAGGGCAATCCGGGCCCGGGCGGATGGGGCGTAGTGCTTCGTTACGGAGACGCCCGAAAAACGCTGCATGGCGGCGAGGCGAATACCACTAACAACCGCATGGAGCTGATGGCGGCCATCCGGGGGCTCGGTGCCCTGAAACGTCCCTGTGAGGTGGAGCTGTACACCGATTCCCAGTACGTGCGAAAGGGCATAACCGAATGGCTGGCCGGATGGAAACGCAACGGCTGGAAAACCTCGGCCAAAAAGCCGGTCAAGAACGAAGACCTCTGGCGCGAGTTGGACGCAGCCGTGGCCAGGCATCAGATCAACTGGCACTGGGTGAAGGGCCATTCGGGTATTCCCGACAACGAACTGGCCGACGAGCTTGCCAACCGCGGCGTTGACGAGCTCACCAACGCCTGACATCTTCCCGCACACACAGACAATCGGACGCAGGCCATGAGACAGATCGTACTCGATACCGAAACCACCGGCATTGATCCGGCCGAAGGCCACAGGATCATCGAGATTGGTTGTGTTGAGCTGATGGAACGTCAGCTCACCGGTCGCAACTACCACGTATACATCAATCCCGATCGTGAGGTGGAAGCCGAGGCCATTACGGTGCACGGCATCACTAACGAATTCCTGGCCGACAAGCCGCGCTTTGCCGAGATTGCCGATGAGTTCTTCGAGTTCATCAAGGGTGCGGAACTTGTCATCCACAACGCAGCCTTTGACGTGGGCTTCATGGACGCGGAGTTTGCCCGCCTGAAGCCCGTCCGGAAGACAGCCGATCACTGCGGCATTGTCGATTCCCTGGCCATCGCACGGGCCCGCCACCCGGGCCAGAAGAACAGCCTTGATGCCCTGTGCAAACGCTATGGCGTTGATAACAGCAACCGGGAGCTGCACGGCGCACTTCTGGACGCCGAGATACTCGCTGATGTCTATCTGCTGCTGACCGGCGGTCAGACCGCGTTGTCCCTGGACGCCGGGTCTGACAGTGGGGGAGGGGCCGGTGGCATTCGCCGGCTCTCCGGCGATCGATCGCCCCTTGCGGTGTTGCGGGCATCGGAAGAGGAAAGTGCCGCTCACGAGGAGTTCATGGCCGTGCTGGAGAAACAGGCCGGCGAGTCAGTGTGGCGTAAACTCGAGAACGCGGAATGAGAACTGGTTTGGCCTGTACCAAATGTTACATTCCGCCTTTCTTGAGCTACTTGAGTTTTATGTTATAAGTAATGATAAGTTCGCCAGTTTTTTGCGAACGCTTTGGCCGGACGAGGGTGCCCGGCCCAGAACAATAAGGCCGGGTCCGTGATTACCGGGCCGTTGTCCACCAAAGAGGATGCGGTAGTCTCCGCAAAGCTAACGGGAAGCGTGTATGGTTCAGTCGTCTCTCGCGACGAAATCGCAGTCGTTTGACCTGGTCAAAAGTGAAATCGAGCAGACCATCAAGCAGGCAGAATCCAGCCTTGAACGCTTCCAGGAGAACCGCGAACGGGGAGAGGATCTCCAGAACTGCGTGGACTTCATCAATCAGCTCCGGGGCATCTTCATTCTGGTGGAGCTGCGCGGCGGCACGCTGCTTTGTCAGGAAGCGGTCACCATGGCCAACGATGTCCCCGTTGGCGCCAACGATGACAAGAATATCCTGCTTACCACCCTCAACAGCGCGCTCTTCATCCTCCGTCGATACGTCGAGTATTACCACCAGCAACGGCAGGACCATCCGGAACTTCTGCTGCCGGTCATCAACGACCTGCGCGAGGCACGTCGCGAAAAGCCGTATCCCGAGTCCTGCTTCTTTGATGTCGATGTAAAAGAGCGTCCGGATTTCTGCGGTGGTCTGGCACTTGAGCCCTTCGATGGTAACGAGGCGGATTACGAAATCATGGCCAGGCGCATGCGCCTGACGTTCCAGGTGGCGCTGCTTGGCATCCTGCGCGAGCGCAACGACGCGGTGAACAAGAAGCTGATCGGGCGTGCTGCACGTGGCCTGGCCCGTCTTTGCCAGGGCGCTCCCATGGGCCAGATGTGGTGCCTCGTGGGCATCGTCGCGGACACCATGCTTGATCGTGCCATGCTGTTCACCAAGGCCCGCAAGCGCATGTTCATGCGCATCGAGAAATACGCCCGGGAAGTGGTCTACGTGGGTAAGGTCGCCACCGCCAAGGACGCGCCGGACTCGTTGATCCGGGATCTGGTTTATCTGTTGTATCGTAGCGGTTCGGCCAACCCGGAAGTCACCTCCGTCCTGTCGGCCTACAAACTGGCGCCCGCTGATTTTCCGGATGCCATGCTCGAGGCCCACGCGCGCCGTCTCTATGGCCCTGGCAGCGATGTTCTCAAATCCCTCTCGGACGCATTACAGGACGAGCTGAACCAGCTGAAGGACAAGCTCGATATCATCGAAAGGGGAATCGAGCCGGACCTTGCCGAGCTGTCCTCCATCGCGGACGCCCTGGAGCGCCTGGCCAACACCCTGGTGATGCTTGATCTGCACAAGCTGGCGGGCATTTCCCGGGAAGAGGCCGTCAGGCTGCGTGGATGGGAAGAGGAAAAACGACTCCCGGGCGATGAGGAGCTCTATCGTCTGGCTGATTCTGTGCTGGGCATCGAAGATGCCATCATGCAGATCGTAACCCGCGGGATCACCTCCGAGACCGATGCCCTTGCCGGTAGCGATCGCAAACAGGAAGAGTCGGTCTACCTGAGGGAAGCCTTGTACGTTGTTGCCGACGAGGCCCGCAGCGCGCTGACACTGGCCAAGCGTGCGATCACCGCCTTTATCGAATCGGACTACGACAAACTCCACCTCGCGAATCTGCCCGCGACGCTGCACAGCATCTGGGGTGGGCTGCAGATGGTGAACGATCCCGAGGCCGCCAGTGTGCTCGAACGGGTGGCTTCCTCCATTCAGGAGCGCCTGCTTGATGCCAAGGAATCGCCGGCCGCCCAGGTTCTGGAAGCGCTGGCTGACGCCCTGACTTCCCTGGAGTATTACATCGAGAGCATTGGCAAGCGCGAAGACCGCAACCGGGATCTGCTCAAACTGGCCGAATCGTCGCTGGACGACGTGGGTTTGTAAGTCATGTCTCACGACCTCGCCACCATGGTAATTGGCGCCCTCGGCGCGATACTGGTGATCGCAGGTCTGCTGTTTTTCCTTCGCCCGCGCTGGCTCCTCGGATGGCTCAAGGGCATGGCGGTATTCGGCGTTATTGTCCTTGGCCTTTACGCACTCGCGATCGCTGTCAACCTGTCCGCGTATCAGTCCCTCGAGGGAATGAAAACCGTAGCGACTATTTCCACGAGTCAGGAGGGCGAGCAAATCTGGCGGGTGACGCTGGAAACAGCGGATGGCACTCCAACCGTGCGAACCCTTCGGGGTGATCAGTGGCAGATCGATGCCAGAATCATCCGCTTTGCGGGGCCGATTCGCTGGCTTGGTGTTGCTCCGGGGTACCGGCTAGAGCGTCTCGGAGGTCGGTATACCTCTCTTGAGCAGGAGCGTTCCGCGCCCCGTACGGTCATCGGGCTGTCCGACGCCACCTGGCCGGATCTCTGGGAACTGGACCGGCAATTCAACCTGCCGTTTGTAGAGGGGGTGTATGGCAACGCCACCTTCATGCCAATGCGCGACGGGGCTATGTTCGATGTACGCCTGTCAGCTTCGGGGCTGGTTGCAGTGCCGGTCAATGAACAGGCTCGCGCGGCGGTTCAGCTCTGGGACCAGTAGCGCTGGAAATTTGGCCCGTCCGTTGCCCATTGGATTCTGTTCCGATAAATCTTCAGACATAAAAAAACCTGCGCAAAAGCGCAGGTTTTCCGGATGTCCGTTGAGGCGGGCATCAGCCCATCTTGAACAGTTCACCCAGCTTGGTTGCCAGCATCATGTCGCCTTCGGCGCGCAGTTGGCCCGCCATGAATGCCTGCATACCATCGGTTTCGCCTGAAACGATGCCCTGAAGGGTTTCGGAGCTCATGATCAGGGTAACGGAAGGATCGTCATGGGCGCCTTCGTGCAGCTTGCAGGTGCCGTCGTTGATGACCAGGTGATAGGTTTTGTCGTCCTCGATGTCGAACTGGAATACCAGGTCCAGGCCTTGCGCTGCGTCTGCGTTGAAATTCTGTTCGAGTTGTTCAAATACCTGAGCTACAGACATGGTTTTACCCTTTTGATGGTTGTCTATTCATGATCACGACGGCTGGGCGTCCCCGGAGGCCTGAGCCTGAGGGGTTCCCGGGCAGAGCCGACCTCGCAATCCGACTTTATGGTGAGTGGTCGGTCCTGTCAAGGTCGATCGAACGCTTGTTTTAATTTTTTTGCTCTTCTTATCACCGTAATTTCGGTAAGTTACACTTTACCCTTCAGCACACACAGATGGAGAAACACCTTGGAGTTCCTCACAGAATACGGTTTGTTCCTGGCCAAGATCGTCACCTTCGTGATTGCGGCCGTGGTGGTGATCTCGGTGGTTGTATCGGCGGCCCAGAAGGATCGTGGCGATCAGGACGGGGAGGGCGAACTCAAGATCCGGAAACTGAACGAAAAATACCGGAAGTTGCGGGAGGCCATTGAAGCCAGGCTGATGTCTGATCAGCAACGCAAGGTGTTCGAGAAGGCCCGCAAGAAGAAGGATAAGCTGGAGAAGAAGGCGAGCAAAAAGAAAAAAGAAGAGTCAGACGAGGACTCAAGCCGTGGGCGCGTCTTTGTGCTCGACTTCGATGGCGATATCAAGGCCAGCGATACCGACCCTCTGCGTCGGGCGATTACCGCCGTGCTCAGCGTTGCCGATCCGGAAAGGGACGAAGTGGTGATCCGTCTGGAAAGTGGCGGTGGACTCGTACACTCCTATGGTCTGGCGGCCGCACAGCTGGACCGCATTCGTAGCAAGGGTGTTCGGCTGACCGCCTGTGTCGACAAGGTTGCGGCCAGCGGTGGCTACATGATGGCCTGCGTGGCCGACCGGATTGTCGCGTCCCCGTTCGCCATCCTCGGTTCCATCGGCGTGGTCGCCCAGCTGCCGAATTTCCACCGGTTTCTTAAAAAGAACGACGTCGATTTCGAGGTGCTCACTGCAGGGGAGCACAAGCGCACCCTCACCATCTTTGGGGAGAATACCGACAAAGGCCGCCAGAAGTTCCTGGAGGACCTTGAGGACACCCACGGGCTGTTCAAGGAGTACGTCAGCGAACGTCGGCCAGACCTCGACATCGCGGCGGTGGCCAATGGCGACATCTGGTTCGGCAAACGGGCGCTGGATGTAAAACTGATCGATGAGATTAAGACATCCGACGAATATCTGATTGAAGCCTGCGACCGGGCAGACGTAGTCTCGGTGAGTTACCAGCGCAAGCGTAGCCTTCCGGAAAAGCTCGGGCTGGCCACCAGTGTGGCGCTCGAACACACCGTCTGGAAAGTTCTGGGCGTCTTCCGGAACCAGAAATTCCAGTAGTCCAATCACAACGGGGAAGCACAATGACAACCAACACCGAGTTCAAAGCCTGGCGTGTGGAAGAACAGAGCGGCGAGTACGTCGGCAAAGAGCAAACCTTGAGTACAGCCGATCTTCCAGAGGGGGAGGTTCTGGTTCGGGTCAGTCATTCCTCATTGAACTACAAGGATGCGCTGTCGGCATCCGGCAACAAGGGGGTGACTCGCACCTTCCCCCATACCCCCGGTATCGATGCTGCGGGTGAGGTGGTTGAGTCGGCCACTGGCAATCCGGCGCAGGGAACGCCTGTTATCGTTACCGGCTACGATCTGGGCATGAATACCGCCGGTGGCTTCGGCGAATATATCCGGGTTCCGGCCGCCTGGTGCGTACCCATGCCGTCCGGCTGGAATGCACGAACCGCCATGATCTACGGCACTGCCGGCCTGACGGCCGGTCTGTGCGTGCAAAAGCTCCTGACCATGGGCGCAAAACCGGAACAAGGCAGGGTTGCGGTGACCGGGGCGTCCGGTGCGGTTGGTACCGTGGCGGTGGAGTTGCTGGCGAAACTGGGCTTCGACGTTGTTGCTATCAGCGGCAAAGCCGACCATGCCGACGACCTGAAGGCCCTGGGTGCGAAGGAAGTGCTGGGTCGCGACACGCTGGCGGAGGAAAAGAAACCCCTGGTAAAACCGGCTTTCGCCAATGCCGTGGATACCGTGGGCGGTGGTCCGCTGGCCGAACTGCTCAAACAGATCCAGCCGGGAGGATCGGTGTCCTGCTGTGGCCTCGTGGCCGGCCCGGGTCTTCAGACCACCGTGCTGCCGTTCATTCTGCGTGGGGTAAACCTGTTGGGCGTCGATTCTGTGGAAATTCCACTGGCGGAAAAAGAGGCGGTCTGGAAGAAATTCGCCGGTGAGTGGGCGTGCCCGAAAACCGAAGCTTCAGCCCGGGATATTGGTCGGAAAGACCTGGATGGGGCACTGAAAGCATTTCTGAAAGGTGAATCTTCCGGGAAGATTGTGCTTGATCACGCAAAATAATCGCGTACAGCAAAAGCTCGGGAAATAAAAAAAGGGGCGTTGTTACGCCCCTTTCCTCGTTCCGTTCAACGGGACTCAGGAAGCCCTACGCCGAAACAGCGGAATGTCGGTATCCGTGGCTGCCTGGTAGCTCTGGCTGAAGAAATTCAGGCACCGCTGGGCCTTGGTAATGTCCTTGTCGGGACGCAACACATAGGCATCAAACCCGCAGCGCTTCATGAACTGCAGCTGGTCCAGCAGCACATCCCCTATGGCTCTCAGCTCATTCACATAGCCAAACCGCTCACGCAGCAAACGACCAATGCTGTAGCCGCGACCATCGCTGAATTTGGGGAAGTTCACCGCGATCACCGGAAGCTCGTTCACGCGACCTTCCAGGATCTCCGGCTCGTCGTGGCTGTCAAACCACACGCCGATGTCCTGTCGACCTGTGAAATGCTCGTAGCCGGCCAGCCAGAGATCCGCGGGAATCAGCGCAGGCTGAGCGGAGGGAATATCCAGGGATTCGCCCTCGGCGGGGCGTGGTACCACCACCCAGTTGTCCTGGCGGATGGTGCCATCCGAAGCGATAACGTTAGGCATAAACCCGCTCCTTGAAAGGATCAATTCCAACGCGCCGGTAGGTGTCGAGGAAGGTTTCCTCTTCGGTGCGCTTGTCGACATACACATCAATGATCTTGGCAATGACCTCGGGCATTTCTTCCCGGGCAAACGAGGGCCCGAGGATTTTCCCGATGGCAGCATCGTGGTGGGAGGAGCCGCCCAGGCTGATCTGGTAGAACTCCTCACCTTTCTTGTCCACGCCAAGCACACCGATGTTGCCCACATGGTGGTGGCCACAGGCATTCATGCAGCCGGAAATGTTCAGGTCGATGTTGCCCAGGTCGTAGAGGTAATCCAGGTCGTCGAACTTGCGCTGGATGGCCTCGGCCACCGGAATGGACTTGGCGTTGGCCAGGGCGCAGTAGTCGCCACCGGGGCAGCAGATCACGTCAGTCAGGGTGTTCAGGTTGGCGGTACCGAAACCCATGGGGGTGATGGCCTGCCAGAGCTCCAGCAGACGATCCTGGCGCACATCCGCCAGCACCACGTTCTGCTGGTGCGTTACCCGCACCTCACCAAAGCTGTACTCATCCGCCAGATCGGCAATCTGCTCGAGCTGACGATCGGTCACATCGCCCGGAGGTGTACCGGTTTTCTTCATGGTCAGCGTGACAATGGCATATCCAGGCTTTTTGTGGGTGTCCACGTTGTGGGCAAGCCACTGGTCGAACTCGCGATTCTCAAAACGCTGCTTTGCCAGAAGATCGGTGGCATTCGCCAGGTCCGCATAGTCAGGCTCGGTAAAGTAGGCCTGGATGCGCTCAATGGCTTCCCGGGTAAGGCGGGTAGGGGAATCCTTGATGTGCTGCCACTCGGCCTCCACCTTTTCAGCAAAGCCCTCGGGGGTCAGCGCTTTCACCAGAATCTTGATCCGCGCCTTGAACTTGTTGTCGCGGCGACCGTAGCGGTTGTAGACGCGCAGTACCGCTTCCAGATATGTGAGCAGATCCAGCTCCGGCAGGAACTCGCGGATGACCGGCCCTACCATCGGCGTACGGCCAAGACCGCCGCCCACGTGAACACGGAAGCCCAGCTCGCCGGCGTCGTTGCGCACCATCTGCAGGCCGATGTCGTGAACCTGGATAGCGGCCCGATCCGTGTGCTCGGACGCATTTACCGCGACTTTGAACTTACGGGGCAGGAATGCGAATTCCGGATGGAACGTCGACCACTGGCGGATAATCTCGCAATAGGGCCGGGGATCGGCAATCTCATCGGACTGCACCCCCGAAAACTGGTCGGTGGTGGTGTTGCGAATGCAGTTACCGCTGGTCTGGTTGGCGTGCATTTCCACTTCCGCCAGTTCCGCCAGGATATCAGGCACATCTTCCAGCGCCGGCCAGTTCAGCTGTACGTTCTGACGGGTGGTGAAGTGGGCGTAGCCCTTGTCGTAGTCCCGGGTAATGCGGGCAAGCCTGCGCAGCTGGTCAGAGCGCAACATGCCGTAGGGAACACAGATCCGGAGCATGGGAGCCAGACGCTGAACGTACAGGCCGTTCTGCAGACGAAGGGGAAGAAACTCATCTTCGGCAAGCTCGCCAGCCAGAGCCCGTTCGGTCTGGTCACGGAACTGTGCAACCCTCTCGGCAGCCATTTGCCGATCGTGTTCATCGTATACGTACATAGTGGGGAAATCCTGATTTAACGCGTCATATTCAGGCTGGTGCCTTATATCTGCCGGGAAGGATAACAGCGGCTTTTTATTCTTAAAATGATTATTTCAAAATATAGTTATCGATTCAGGCGATAAGCAGGCGGAACAATGGACTGGACGAATATCAATTAACTGCTTAACTTGAAAGTAACGGAAGGCCTTCCAGAGAACAAACTCGGAAAGAGGAAACTGATATGAACAAATCAACTCGCCCGGACAGCCAGGTAGATGCGGTTGCCGCGATTCTGCTGGTTATGCTCGTCGTTGCATTTGCCGTGGTGTGGGTGTCCGGCCAGTAGGGTCACTGACTGGCCAGCACCAGTTTCACGATGACGATCAGGCCCACCACAAAGCCCGCCGTAAACAGTATGCCGGCGATGATGTAGGGCCACGGGCTGTGGCTTGAGAAGTCTTCCGCCCGGCGCTTATCGGACTGCACCCCGAAAGCGCCGGCCAGAATGCTCTGCATTACCTTCAGAACCCCCGGCCCCCGACGTTTCGCATTGCGCTGTTTGTCTGTTCCGGTGGATTCTGACATAACCCGTTCCTCTTTCTGGTTTCCCGATCTAACCCTTCTATTCAGCGGGATCGTAAGCCAGGCTGGGAGCCAGCCAGCGCTCGGCGTCGGCCTTTGAGACGCCCTTGCGTTTAGCATAGTCCTCAACCTGGTCTGCGCCAATCTTGCCCACGGCGAAATACTTGGAGTCCGGGTGGGCGAAATACCAGCCAGATACGGCGGCGGCCGGGAACATGGCGAAATGCTCTGTCAGCTCGATACCGGCATTCTCGGTGGCCTGCAGGAGACTGAACAGGGTTGCTTTCTCGGTGTGGTCCGGGCAGGCCGGGTAGCCTGGCGCAGGACGGATACCGCGGTACCGCTCCTTGATCAGATCCTCGTTTGCGAGCTGCTCTTCGTTGGCGTAACCCCAGAACTCCTTGCGGACCCGCTCGTGCATGCGCTCGGCGAAGGCTTCTGCCAGACGGTCGGCAAGGGCTTTTACCATGATGGCGTTGTAGTCATCGTTGGCGTCCTTGAATTCCACAGAGAACTCTTCAGCGCCAATGCCGGTGGTCACCGCAAAACCGCCGACGTAATCCAGGGTGTCCGTGTCCTCCCGGGCAACAAAGTCCGAGAGCGCCATCATTGGCTTGCCGGGTGCCTTGTCGTCCTGCTGACGCAGGTGGTGCAGGGTGGTGAGCTCCTTACTCCGGCTGTCGTCGGTATAAAGCACGATGTCGTCCCCGCGCCGATTCGCCGGCCAGAAACCGATGACGCCACGGGCAGTGACCCGCTTCTCGTCGATCATCCGCCTCAGGATTTTCTGGGCGTCGTCGAACAGGTTCCGGGCCGCCTCGCCGCGCTTGGGGTCGTCAAAAATAGCCGGGTATTTTCCGGAAATGTCCCAGGACAGGAAAAAGGGCGTCCAGTCGATGTAGTCGACCAGCTCTTCCAGGTCATATTCCTCAAACACCCGAACGCCGGTAAAGGCCGGCTTGGGAGGCTGGTAACCCTCAAAGGCGATCTCCGGCGCACGTTCGCGGGCTTCCTTCAGCGATACCAGCTTGGTGCGCTCGCCCCGGTTCTTGCGCCGTTCCCGTATCTCGTCGTATTCGGTGCGGGCCGCGCTGACAAAGTCGGGCTTGGCGGTCTTGCTGAGTAGCTGCGACGCCACATTCACGCAGCGCGAGGCGTCCGAGACGTACAGGGCAATGTCGTTCTTGTACTGGGGCTCAATCTTGACCGCCGTGTGCGCCTTGGAGGTGGTGGCGCCGCCGATCATCAGCGGGATGTTGAAATCGAGCCGCTGCATTTCACGGGCCACGTGCACCATCTCGTCCAGGGAAGGGGTGATCAGTCCGCTCAGACCGATCAGATCGACATTGTGCTCTTTAGCGGCGTCCAGGATCTTGTCGCAGGGCACCATTACGCCCAGGTCGATTACTTCGTAGTTGTTGCACTGCAGCACCACGCCGACGATGTTCTTGCCGATGTCGTGGACATCGCCCTTCACCGTGGCCATCAGGATCTTGCCCTTGGCCTGCTGGCCTTCGGTTTTCTCGGCCTCAATATAGGGGATCAGATGGGCGACCGCCTGCTTCATGACGCGGGCACTTTTCACCACCTGCGGCAGGAACATCTTGCCGTCGCCGAACAGGTCGCCGACCACGTTCATGCCATCCATCAGAGGCCCTTCGATCACCTCGATCGGGTGGTCTGCATTCTGCCGACACGCCTCGGTATCCTCGATGATGTAGGTGGTGATGCCTTTTACCAGGGCATGCTCGAGACGTTTCTCGACTGGCCACTCACGCCAGGCGAGGTCTTCCTCCTGGGTCTTGCCGCCTTTGCCCTTGTATCGCTCTGCGATCTCCAGCAGGCGGTCAGTGGCATCGCCGCGCCGGTTCAGGACGACGTCTTCCACCAGCTCTTTGAGTTCCGGGTCAATCTCGTCGTAGATCACCAACTGGCCGGGGTTGACGATGCCCATGTTCATGCCGGCCTTGATGGCGTGATACAGGAACACCGAATGAATGGCCTCGCGGACCACGTCGTTGCCACGGAACGAGAAGGACACGTTACTTACGCCGCCGGAGATGGAGGCGTGGGGGAGGTTCTCCCGGATCCAACGGGTGGCGTTGATAAAGTCCACCGCGTAGTTGTTGTGCTCTTCGATGCCGGTGGCAATGGCGAAGATGTTCGGGTCGAAGATGATGTCGGCTGGATTGAAACCAATGCCCGTGAGCACCTCGTAGGAGCGCTTGCAGATCTCCGTCTTGCGCTCGTAGGTGTCGGCCTGGCCCTTTTCGTCAAACGCCATGACCACAACCGCGGCGCCGTAGCGCATGCAGTCGCGGGCGCGCTTGATGAACTCTTCCTCGCCTTCCTTGAGACTGATGGAGTTGACGACGGCCTTGCCCTGGATGCAGCGCAGGCCGGCCTCAATCACATCCCATTTGGAGGAATCGATCATGATGGGCACTTTGGAGATGTCCGGCTCCGAGGCTACCAGGTTCAGGAACGTGACCATCACTTCCTTGGACTCCAGCATGCCCTCGTCCATGTTGATATCAATGATCTGGGCGCCGTTCTCCACCTGATCGCGCGCAACGCTCAGGGCCTCTTCGTACTGTTCCTCCTTGATCAGCCGAAGGAAGCGCTTGGAGCCGGTCACGTTGGTGCGCTCACCGACGTTGATGAACAGCACGTTGTCGTCGCCGGTGAATGGCTCAAGGCCAGACAGGCGCAGGGCCTTGGGGCGTTCGGGAATTTTCCGGGGCGGATATTTGGCCACGGCTTTTGCGATGGCTTCGATATGGTCCGGTCGTGAACCGCAGCAGCCGCCGATGATGTTCAGGAAGCCGTCCCGGGCAAACCCCTCAATAATCTCGGCCATCTCCTCCGGCGTCTGGTCGTACTCGCCGAATTCATTGGGCAGGCCGGCGTTGGGGTGGGCACTGACGTAGGTTTCTGCCTTGTTCGACAGCTCTTCGACGTAGGGGCGCAGGGCATCGGCGCCCAGGGCGCAGTTCAGGCCCACGGAAATGGGTTTGGCGTGGGCGACGGAGTTCCAGAAGGCTTCGGTGGTCTGGCCAGACAGGGTGCGGCCAGAGGCATCGGTAATGGTGCCGGAGATCATGATCGGCAGCTCGGTACCGCTGTCTTCGAAGTACTGCTGGGTGGCGTAGATCGCTGCCTTGGCGTTGAGGGTGTCAAAAATGGTTTCAATCAGGATCAGGTCGCAGCCGCCTTCCACCAGGCCTTCAACCGCCTCGTAATAGTTGTCTACCAGGGTCTGGAAATCGACATTGCGGTAGCCGGGGTTGTTAACGTCCGGTGAGATAGACGCGGTTCGTGACGTTGGCCCGACCGCGCCGGCAACAAAGCGTGGTTTGGCCGGATTCCGGGCGGTGTACTCGTCCGCGACCTGCCGGGCCAGCTCTGCCGCCGCCACGTTCAGCTCTTTGGCAATCACCTCAAGCCCGTAATCGGCCTGGGACAGCCGGGTGGAGTTAAAGGTGTTGGTCTCGATAATGTCCGCGCCGGCATCCAGGTAATCCGCGTGAATGTTGCGGAGCAGGGCGGGCTGGGTGAGGTTGAGCAGGTCGTTGTTGCCCTGGACCTCCTGGTCATAATCCGCAAACCGATCGCCCCGGAACGCCTGCTCATCCAGCTTCAGGTTCTGGATCATGGTGCCCATACCGCCATCCAGGATCACGATTCTTTCCTGCAGGGCCATGTGGAGCTGGTTGAGACGGGTGGTACGGTCGGTCATAGGTTTACTTCCGGGTGTCGGTTAAGGCGCTTTATCGAATATCTGTCAAAGTCAGAGGCGCGGGATCATAGCAAAAATGCCAAAGCCCGTCTTAGTACGAATGACGATTATCAATTGCTTTCCCGACATGAGCTTTCGTAGGGGAAATTCATTACGCCGGTAAAGCCCGACTATTTTACTTGGTCTTTCATGTTCCCGCGAACTCACTTAAAATGAAGTCAAACTTTCAAATGGGTTGGAAACATGGCACTGGTTACTGTGACTGATTCCGCGAGGGATTACCTCGCACAACTGATCGAAAAGCAGGACGTTGAGGGTATGGGCGTACGCATCTTTGTTACCCAGCCCGGCACCAAGCACGCAGAAACCTGTCTGGCTTACTGTCCGCCCAACGAGGTGGTACCGACTGACGAACAGTTGGATCTCGAGAAGTTCACGCTGTACCTGGATCACAACTCGGTGCCGTTCCTGGAGGAAGCCTACGTGGATTACTCCAAGGATCAGATGGGCGGCCAACTGACCATCAAGGCCCCGAACGCCAAGGTGCCGAAGATCGACGACGATGCACCGCTACCGGATCGCGTTAACTACGTGCTGGCGTCCGAGATCAATCCCAACCTGGCCGCGCACGGCGGCGATGTGTCCCTGGTGGAAATCGTTGACGAGTCGGTTGCGGTTCTGCGATTTGGTGGTGGCTGCCAGGGCTGTTCTGCCGTCAGTCTGACCCTCAAACAGGGCGTCGAGTCCACTCTCAAGGAGCGGGTTCCGGAAATTACCGCGGTACGAGACGTTACCGACCACTCCTACACTGAGAACGCTTACTACCAGTAATCGGTTTCTCTTCGCCGATCGCGCCCGCGGAGGGCGCGATGCCGGCGCCCATCCGCGTTAAAGTTCACGGCTATCTGCCGCAATTCCCGTCTGTTACTGGCTGCACGGCCAATGTTGTGACTTTTCAATTACTTCATCATGCGTCACATAAACAGAAACGGCAGACGGTTACCATGCGGTCTGTCCTGGCTGGCCGTTGAGTGGCCGAACCGATTTCATTCTCAGACCGGGGTCAAACTTGTTCGACGCTGCACTTCTTTCCGTGCCCATCATGGCGGCCGTGGTCGGTTGGCTCACCAACTGGCTGGCCATCCAGATGTCGTTCTATCCGGTCCAGTTCGTTGGCGTTGGATTGATCGGCTGGCAGGGCGTTATTCCCCGCAAGGCCGAGAAAATGGCCCACATCTGCATCGATCGCACGCTGCAGCAGTTCGGGGATCTGAATGCGGTTTACCGGCAGCTCGAGCCCCAGCGCATCGTTGAGCAGGTTATTTCCCAGGTAACCCCAAGGATGGACGAGTACATTGATGAAGTGATGTACGAGATCCAGCCGGTGCTGTGGGACAACCTGCCGCTCTTCGTCCGGAACCGCATCTACCAGTGGGCACGGGAGCAGCTACCCTCCCGTGTCGAGGAACTGGTGGAGGATTTCGGAGATGACCTGAACGAACTCGTCGACCTCAAGGCGCTGCTCAGCCGGGAGCTGGAGCGGCATCCGGATATCATGAACCGGATTTTCAAGCAGGCGGGTGCCGTAGAGCTGCAATCGGTCATCCGCCGCGGTGCGGTGATCGGCGGCCTTCTCGGGGCATTGCTGGTGCCGCTGTGGACCCGTTTTCCCGAACCGTGGCTGTTGCCGGTGGGTGGTTTTGTCGTGGGCTTCGTCACCAACTGGATTGCCATCAACCTGATTTTCGCTCCGCTCAAACCGCGCCGTATTCTGTTCTGGAAACTCCAGGGCCTTTTCCTGCGCCGGCAGTCGGAGATCAGCGATATCTGGGCGAAGCTGGTTGCCGAAGAGCTGATTACCGTCGAGAAAGTCGCCGATGCCATGATTAACGGCAAGCACGGCGATCGCACCAGGGCGATCATCCAGAAGCATCTCAGGCCTCTGCTCGACAATTCCGTGGTGATGAAGCTAACGGCCCAGGTAACTGTGGGTATGACAGGCTACACCGAGCTGAAAAAGGTGATGAACCAGAAGGCCGTGCTGGCTACCCGAGACGTGTTCAGCGACCCGGCCTTCAACCGCGAGCGGGCGCCGGTGGTGGCCTCTGTCCTTGCCAGCCAGATGAAGGCCCTCAAGCCTCACGAGTTCCAGGATATCCTTCGCCCGGCGTTCCGTGAGGAGGAGGTCCAGTTGATGGTTGTGGGCGGTATTCTCGGCGCCCTGGCCGGTCTTCTACAGTTCGCATCTCTGTCGGTTCTGTGATCGGTTGTTTCAGAGGTCGCAGTACTGGCTGATTTACACATTGAGGAGGAGGCACTATGTCTTTCTGGACGATGCTGACAATACAGATAGTGGCCACAGCGGGCGTGGTTCTGATGACGCTCTGGGGGTTCTGGCGGCTGGTGGTCAGGCCCTATCTGGACCAGAAGGTGGCGTCTCTGATTGAAGCCGGGCAGGCCATAGAGCCGGCGGTGTCGCGGGGCGTAAAGAAGGGCGTGGCCGAGAGTCTCCGAGAACTGCCAGAAACCGCCTGGGACGGCACCGTGAAGGAATCCACGCGCCAGTTTCTGAAGTTCGGCTCGGGGCTCTTTGAGAACGGACTGAGCAGTTTTCTCGGATCGGCGGCCGACCTTGAGCGGAGCCGGAGCGACGCCCGGACCGCGGGAGAGTCTACAGGCAGTTCGTAGGCCGGGGCAGGCCGGCGATCCTGCAGGCTGTTTTGGCCGGCGTACCCGGGAACAGCTGCATCAGGTAGATGCTGTTGCCCCGGTCTTCGCCCAGCGCTTCCTTGACCGCCTTCACGAATAGTCGGTTTGATGGCGGTGACATCTCATGCTCTTTGTAAAAATCCCTCAGGAAGTGCAAGATTTCCCAGTGTTTTTCGTTCAACGAAAGGCCATCCTCTGAGGCAATGACTTCCGCAACCTGCTCATCCCAGGCGTACGCATCCTCAAGAAAGCCCTCGTTGTTGCGCTGTGGCATCGTTGGGTTCGTCATAGGCCTTACCAGCTGATTACCCGTTTTGCCGCCAGTGATAGCGATACCATGTCGCTGTAATCCACCGCTTTCATCTGTTTGGTGTCCACCCGTAGCCCGCGGGCCTGAATATCCGGCGCCAATGCGAACAGCTGACACGTGGCTGGCACGCCCTGGGTGGCGAGGAGCAGGGTGCCGTTTTCAATCATAAGCAGGGCATCTTCCGGCGCCAGCGCCGCAAGGCATTGTGCGGTGCGGGGATGCTCCGGGGCTTTGTTCAGAATGTGCAGGGTTGGATACTCGGCCATGGTTTAACCTGCGAACGCTGTGTGATCGTATTGTCGGTACAGGTCCGGACACTGGTCCACCAGGGTGACGCCTGCGATCAACGACGCCTCACTCAGGCCGTAGCGAGCGCAGGCCGAGCGGTCAGCCATGATCGCTTCAATACCGAACACCGGTGCTGCGGCCAGGTTCTTTTCCACGGTTTTCTGGCCGATTTCTGATGCCTGCTGAGCCTTCCGGAGCCAGTTCACGCCAGGCCCGGTGAAGAGCAAGGCCGCCTCCTGGTCAAAGGCCGCCAGTGAAAACGTCATATCCAGTGCCTCTCGGCCAGCCCAACTGCCGTAGGGTGCCTGGTCGATTACGATCAGCGTGCTCATGGTCAGCTCCCGCCGTGGAAATAGAGTGTGCGCGTGGACTTGATGCGGCCTTCAACCCACTCCCCGAGACCGGCAATCTGGAACGGGGAGAGCAGGTTGTGGGAGGAAAGCTCGTATCTCAGCTGTTCCGACTCATCCACCAGGCCACGACGCAACGCTGAAGCGATACAGGCAATGCCCGGAATTTCCTGCGCCTGCAGGAAGCTCGCCCACTCCCTGGGCCAGTGGGTTTCGTCGGATGGAGGTGTACTGAGCGCCGAGGCCAGATGTACGCCTTCGCCATACAGAAAAACCCGGTCTATCCGGTGGCCCGCCTCCAGCGCTGCCCGGGCAAAGGCCAGGGCGGTCTGGGGCGCCTGTGACGCGTAAGGCGCACCGGTAATTACCAGGGTGAAGGAGTCGCGATCAGTGGCGGCCATGATTACCGTTCTTTGGGTTCGGGGCGTGGATCGGGGTTCGAGGCTTTCAGTGTACCTAAAGCAAAAGCCCCGGCAACTGCCGGGGCTCGTATGCGAGGCCGATGAGCCTGTCTCAGTCTTCGCCGCTGAAGGCAGAGAGCAGGTGCAGCAGGCTCACAAAGAGATTGTAGATGGACACGTACAGGCCAACGGTGGCGATAATGTAATTGCGCTCGCCGCCCTTGATGATCTGGCTGGTCTCGAAAAGGATCATGATGGAGGCAAAGATTGTAAAGCCTGCGGAAACAGCCAGATGCAGCGCTGAACTCTCCATAATGAAGGCCAGTACCATGGCGCCGATCAGCACGAACGCGCCGGCGGTCAGGAAGCTGGACATGAAGCTGAAGTCTTTCTTGGTGATGATCGCGGTGGCGGACAGACCCACGAAAGCAACAGCGGTGAGGGTCAGCGCCTGAGCGACGATCTGGGAAGCTCCAGCGGCCACGAACGCGCCAATGATCGGCCCAAGGGTGTAGCCCATGAAACCGGTGAGTGCGAAGGTGGTCAGGATGCCCCAGGGGCTATTCTTCAGTTTGTAGGTGGCGAACAGCAGGCCAATGTATCCCACAATGGTGATCAGGAAGCCCGGATGGGTTCCGTTCATGTTCAGGAACGCGGTGAGTGCCGAAAAGGCGAGGGTCATGCCAAGGAGCATGTAGGTGTTACGCAACACCTTCATGGCATCATCGCTGATACCCGCGGTCGCGCGTTCGGTCTGGGGAGTTGAATAGGCTCCCTGAGAGTTCTGAACGCCGAATCGTCTGTCTTCCATTGTCATCTCCGTTTATAACGACTGGATACTGATTCCCATCATAATGTCAGATACGCAACTTTCAATCATTTACGACAGGAAACTTGTTCCCGGATTCCATTAAAAACCGTTAATGTTGAAAAATACGGGGGGTTTTATGCAGAGCGTTGACAGCACAGGCAATTCCGGTATCATGCACACCGCTGTCGCAACGGTAGCAATGGAAAAACGGTGGGCTGGCAGAGTGGCTGAATGCAGCGGTCTTGAAAACCGCCGAGGGTTAGTAGCCCTCCCGGGGTTCGAATCCCTGGCCCACCGCCATTTTTCCTTTCTTCCTCTCCAGATTCCCCGAATTCCCCAAACCCTGCAGTAGATGATGCCCAAAGACGGCGGCCGAACCGGAATCAGAGATCCCGGCCCGGATAGGTCAGGTCTTTCTGCGCATCGGCGCGCTGCTGTCGCGCTGACAGATCTTCCGGTTCGTTAGCAGGCTTCTGCCAGCCCTGCAGGTTTTCCTCAATCAGTTGCACCAGGGCGTCAATGTGTCCGGGTGTGGCATTGAGAGCCGTGATGTAACTGAACGCTTCCCCGCCGGCTTCCATGAAGTATTCCCGATTTTCTTCGTTGATCTCCTCGATCGTTTCCAGGCAGTCCGAGGAAAAACCCGGGCAGAACACGTCGATCGACTTGGTGCCCTGGCCGGGGAGCGCCTTGAGGGTCTCGTCAGTGTAGGGTTTCAGCCACTCTTCCTTGCCAAATCGGGACTGGAAGGTGGTCAGGTAGTCTTCCCGTCCCAGACCAAGGCGTTCGGCCAGCAGCCGCGAGGTCTTGTGGCATTCGCAATGGTAGGGGTCGCCTTTGGTCAGGTATTTCAGCGGCACCCCGTGATAGGAGAATACCAGCTTCTGGTTGCGTCCGTGGTTGGCCCAGTGCGCCTCGATATGGCGGGCCATGGCCTCGATGTAAGGCGGGTAGTCAGGGTAGTGAGAGACAAACCTGAAATCCGGGAGCCAGCGACGCTTGCTGAAATCCTTTGCAATGGCATCGAACGTAGAAGCCGAGGTAGACGCCGAATACTGGGGGTAGAGGGGCAGCACCAGCAATTTCCGGACACCTTGCTCCTGCATCTCGTCCAGAACCCGTGGTATGGATGGATTGCCATAGCGCATGGCAAAACCCACCACCACGTCGGGGCCATACTTGGCCTTGAGGGCCTCCCGGATACCTTCTGCCTGTTTGGCCGTGTGAATGAGCAGCGGCGACCCATCCGGCTGCCATACGCCGGCATAAGCCTGAGCACTGCGCCTCGGCCTGATGCGCAGAATCACCCCGTGCAGGATCAGCCACCAGAGCGGGCGGGGCAGCTCAACCACCCGTGGGTCCGATAGAAATTCAGCGAGGTACCGACGCAGGGCCGAGGTTGTTGGCGCATCCGGCGTGCCCAGGTTGGTAACCAGCACCCCGAGTCGTTCGGGCTGGTTGTGGCTGAAGTTCTCGGAACCTTTATATCGCATGTGGTTGATCCTGACCGTGGTTAGCTCTTGGGATGTCAGTCCTGCCTGGACGCCTGTTGGGCCATGCGGGGCGCCAGACCAGCGATATCATACCCGGCGCCGCGAGCCTTGGTGAAAATCTCGTTGGCGGGGGTGTGGCGGGCCGCGCTCAGAGCCCACAGAACCGTGCAGCGGGTGCCTGACCGACAAAAGGCCAGTACGGGCTTCTCGGCGTCACGGATCATTGGGGCGAAGCGGTCCACGTCCTGATCGGTGATGTTGCCGGACTCGACCGGCATGTATACCCAGTTGAGGCCATGGTTGCGGGCGGCGGCTTCCAGTTCGGACATCGGCGGCTGGCCGGGTTCCTCATGATCAGGTCGGTTGGCCACCAGGGTTCGGAAGCCGAGGCGCGCGGCCTCGGCCACGTCGTCTACCGAAATCTGGGGGGCTACGGAAAGGG
The DNA here is from genome assembly GCF_055755345.1 of Marinobacter sp. E2. Classification (NCBI taxonomy): domain Bacteria; kingdom Pseudomonadati; phylum Pseudomonadota; class Gammaproteobacteria; order Pseudomonadales; family Marinobacteraceae; genus Marinobacter; species Marinobacter sp. E2. Next base: position 1,955,657 of record NZ_CM146911.1, on the reverse strand, counting down.
TGTCGTCAATTTTTCGGGGATCCATCGGGTGTCCTCGTCGGGTTGGGCCACGGGAATGCAGGCATGATCGCATACCGCGGCCGCTGTTTCAGGCTGATGGCGAAGAAAGGTATCAGAAATCGGTCAGGCTTTCGCGCGCTGCCGCTCGATCAGTTCAAACAGCGCCATGCCGGCCACCATGGCAGCCACAAACACCACCGCTTTGGCTTCGCCGGCTCCCAGTGCCACCAGTCCGGGGCCAGGGCAGAATCCGGCGATTCCCCAGCCCACACCGAAGGTGAGTCCACCAACCACCAGGCGCTTGTCGACTTTGGTGCTGGAGGGAAGCTTCATGCTGAAACCGAGGAACGTCAGCGTGCGCCGGCGCGCCATGGTAAAGGCAAAGATACCCACCAGAATGGCGCCAGCCATTACCAGGGCAAGGGAAGGATCCCACTGGCCCGCGATATCGAGAAAATCCAGTACCTTTTCGGGGTTGGCCATGCCGGATACCAGCAGGCCGACCCCGAAGATCAGACCGGCGAACAGTGAAGCAAGTGTGTATTTCATGGCATCAGACTCCCAACAGATGGCGGATCACATAAACGGTGACGAAACCGGCACCCATAAAGCTGGCGGTGGCCGCCAGTGACCGCACGGATAATCTAGACAGCCCGCATACACCGTGGCCACTGGTGCAGCCGGAGCCGTAGCGGGTGCCTATGCCCACGAGCAAACCGGCAATGATCACAGCGGGATAGCCCGCCTCAATCCGGATCGGGGGCAGGTCGGCAACGAGGAGCCAGAGCAGGGGGGCACCAACAAGCCCGCCAAGGAAGGCGAGGCGCCAGAGGATATCGTCCTTTGCCGGCGTAAGAAGCCCGCCAAGAATACCGCTGATGCCGGCAATACGGCCATTGAGCAGGATGAAGCTGGCGGCCGCCAGGCCAATCAGAATGCTGCCGCCGAGGGCGGACCAGGGCGTGAAATTGTTCCAGGCAATATCAATCATAGGCAAATCTCCAGAAGCGATTCCTGTCAATTATGGAATAAGCATATATCTGGAGGCAATATTGCCAAAAAAAAGCCCGGCAAAATTGCCGGGCAGAGGCGTGCGAGTAGTATCCATGAAAGACTTCCAGACAAACCGACATCAGCAGGGATGTCGGTACAGGGAAGTATTGACTATATTTTGAACACTTCAAGCGAGAGCCGGATTCGTTTGAAAACATTTTTTCATATCGAATGCGTCTTTATACTGCGGCCTTTCACTGCGCGCGTCTCAGGCCGACTGAAATCCGCAGAGACCTGTAATACAATGGCCGGTGTCACAGAAAGATTCCCACCCCGAGGTTGTTGTATGTCTGACGAAAGCGACAAAAAACCGGAAAACGATCCGCAGCTGGCGGCAAAAATCAAGGATTCCGCCCGCCAGATCTGGCTTGCGGGTCTGGGAGCCTATACCAAGGCAGAAGAAGACACCGGGCGCTTTTTTGATCGGCTTGTTCAGGAAGGCGAACAACTGGAAAGCAAAACGCGGGGCGTGGTCGAAAAACAGATCAAGTCCGTGGAAGACCGGGTGGAAGGTGTTCGCGAGCGGGCGACGGGCACCTGGGATCGCCTTGAACACATGTTCGATGAGAGAGTGTCCGGGGCGCTCAAACGTCTGGGCATTCATCGTCGGGAAGAAATCGAATCCCTGGAGCGTCGCATCGAAGCCCTGGAGGCGGAACTGTCCAGACTGAAGGACAGGGCAGGCGACGACGAAGAGGAATAGGAGTAGCCCGCCTTACAGATAATCCCGGCTCATCAGACGAGCCTCTTCCCGTTGTTCAGGCGCCAGGTAAGGCAAAACCAGATGCATCATCTGGTACACGCCGCGGCCGGGATTGACAGATTCCCGGTCGTCCAGATGGGAGAGGGTATCGAAGGCACTCCAGTAACATGCTGTCAGGGTGAGCTGTTCACACAGGGAATCCAGTTCCTCCGGCTCGATGGACATCATCCCCTGGCGCCGGAAACTGTCGCAGATAATCCGGAATGCCAGCGCCTTTTTCTTCTGAATGCGCTTGAAGCGCACCCGCAGCTGATCGTAGCGAGCCAGCACATTGACCAGATCCTGATAGAGAAACCGATAGCGCGCGACCGTCTCGAACAGCAAATGCAGGAAAAAACCCTGCTGGTCCAGGGTGATATCGGCATCTTCAGGCACCCCGAGTAGATCCATCATTTCCCGTTCGTACTCGTCGAACAGTTCCTCGACGATATCGCCCTTGCTCTTGAAATGGTAATAGAGGTTGCCGGGACTGATATCCAGCTCATCGGAAATCAGCAGAGTGGTGACATTGGGTTCGCCGACGCTGTTAAACAGCGCCAGGCTGGTCTGGAGGATACGGTCGCGGGTTTTGAGTTTTTTCATGTCGCGCCGGGCAATGTTCAGAGCTCGAAGCTCGCCCAGACAGGACAATGGTCGGACGGCCGCTCCATGGCCCGGATATCGTAGGAAACGCCAGACTGTCTGGCCTTCGGCAGCAGGCTGTCGCTGGCCATGATCAGATCAATACGCAGGCCGCGCTTGGGGTCCCGCTCGAAGCCCTTGCTGCGGTAATCGAACCAGCTGAAGGTGTCTGCCTCTTCCGGATGCAGGTGACGGAAGACATCGGTATAGCCAAGCGCCTCAACCTGGGCCAGCCACTCCCGTTCCTCGGGCAGGAAAGAGCATTTGCCGGAGCGTAACCAGCGCTTGGCGTTGTCGGCACCGATGCCGATGTCGCGGTCTGTGGGAGAGATATTCATGTCGCCCATTACCACAACGTAGCCGCCGGCCTTGTTCAGTTCGTCGAGGTAGCGCATCAGGTCGGCGTAAAACTTTTCCTTGGCGGGAAATTTCACCGGGTGGTCCCGGCTCTCACCCTGGGGAAAGTACCCGTTCACCACCGTGAGCCGCTCGCCATTGACGCTGAACTGCCCGGTGATCAGGCGCCGCTGTGAGTCCTCCCCGTCCCAGGGATAGCCCTTCTGTACATGCTCGGGTTCGGATTTCGAAAGCAGGGCAACGCCGTAATGGGTTTTCTGTCCATGGAAGTGCACGTGATAGCCGAGTTCGCGCACGGCCTCTGCCGGAAAGTCCTCGTCCTGGACCTTGGTTTCCTGAAGCCCGATTACATCTGGTGAGAAGGTTTCAATTACGGCTTCGAGCTGGTGCAGGCGGGTTCGGATACTGTTGACGTTGAACGACACGAACATCATTTTAAAACACTCTCCGGCTTTGGCTTCCGCCGGAGTTTACCACAACGGCCCGGGGTTACGGCCTTGGCAGGGGAGACGGATTCACGGAGTCAGTTCACAATCCGGGTAGGTCTCAACGGAATAGCGGATGTGAGCGGTGTAGTTTTCGTCCGCGTTCTTGCGGATGTTGGTCAGGCCCAGGTAGTCCGTCAGTGCCCCGTTTTCGTTGTAACCCAGGACAATAGGGTCCACCAGGAAGCGAAGCACCATTCCGGTTGGTCGGATCTGCAGCACGTGCTTTGCCTCGATTTCCCGATTCTCGACGGGTTCCAGCACGAAAGCGTAATGTTCGCCGCGGGTGGGGGCCAGAAAGCGAAACTCGATGGACTTGCCGGCCAGCACGGCTTCCCAGTTCTGGCGAACAAAGTTATCGAAGCCCGCATCCACCACCGTCTTGTCCGTAAACGCCACCGAAAAGTTTTCGATGTCGTCGCCTGACCCTGGCGTATTCCAGCGGATGCTCAGCTGCTGCGGCTGCGGGTAACGAATCTCCATGCGCTCATTGAAGTCGGGCTGGGCAAACTCCACCGTTGGCCGGATCACCGATGTCTTATAGCCGAGATTCTTGGTCGCAAAAGGCTGGTCCGAGTCGGGCTCGAGGTAGGCAACCTCGTGCTTTACCGGCCGAAACAGGTCCCCCTCGCAGTGACCGGCTACCTGATGGCGCTCGGTATAGAGCACGGCGCCGTCATCGGCTTTGGCGGTGCCGGTAAAGCGCATGTCCGAGGCATGGGATGGAAGTGTTGCGAGCATTCCTGTAAGCCCAAATGCGGCCAGCACGGCGCGGGTGTTCATGGGACCAACTCCGGATACAGGGTTTTACGGGCGTAAAGAAGCAGGGGAAATACCACCAGCCATCCCAGCGCCAGGGCGACCAGCGACGGGGTCAGTGACGGCAATTCAACGGCACCCAATTGGCTGGCCGACCAGTAAGCGAAGGGCCCGGCGATGGGCGCCAGCACAAACGGAAGCCACGCTTTCCGGCTTACCCAGTCCAGCGAGTGGCTGAGGGTGGTCATGAAAATGGCCCAGATTGCCACCAGCCAGGGCGGCGTGAGCGCGACCTCGCCGCTGCCATCGTCCAGGATGCCCGTACGAAACCAGATGCCATCCAGTATCGAACCGGCCACGGTGCCCAGGCCGATAAACTGCAACTCCGTGAAGCGGTGCTGGCTGACCAGAGCAAAGTGCAGTGCCAGGAACAACAGTACGATGACGGCGCCGAGCAGGTTCGGGTACAAAACGCACGCGAACCACCCCGCCTGGAACAGCACGAAGTTCAAAACGTTACGAGCGGTTTCTGACGCAATCATACGCTAAGAATATTGTCACGTTTGTTGCCGGGCTTGGCGAACACCAGCTGGGATACACCAATGGCCCTTTCACTGAAGCCCGCCTCGCAGTAGGCAAAATAGAAGTGCCAGAGGCGTTCGAAGGCCTCGTCGTACCCCAGTTCAGCGAGATGCGCCCGCTGGGCCATGAACCGGTTGCACCAGTCCCTGAGCGTGCGGGCGTAATGAAAGCCGATATCCTCCGCGTGGGTCAGCACGAGATTACTTTCGTTGCGCACCGATTCGAGAATGGCCCCGAATGACGGAATAAAGCTGCCAGGAAAGATGAACCGCTGAATGAAATCGACGTTCTTGAGGGCGCGGAGGTAACGCTGCTCCGGCATGTTGATGGCCTGTACCAGCGCGAGCCCGTCGGGTTTCAGCAACGCATTGATCTGGTAGAAGTAACTGTCCAGGAACTGGGGGCCGACGGCTTCGATCATCTCGATGGAAACCAGCTTGTCGAACTGGCCCTCAAGGTCGCGGTAGTCGTCGAAAAGCAGGGTAATGCTGTCCTCCAGGCCTTCATCGTGAACGCGGGGCTTGGCCAGCTCCAACTGCTCTCGTGAGATTGTGGTGGTGGTCACGTGACAGCCATAGTGCTTGGCCGCATGGATGGCGAATCCGCCCCAGCCGGTACCGATCTCGATGACCTTGTCGCCTGGCTTCAGATCGAGCTTGCGACAGATAGTGTCGAGTTTGTGGACGGCGGCCTCTTCCAGGGTTGACTCTGCGCTAGGATAGATTGCCGACGAATACATCATGGTCGGGTCAAGGAACGCCTCGAACAGTTCATTGCCCAGATCGTAGTGGGCGCTGATGTTCTTGCGGGAACCCTCTTTGGTGTTGCGGTTCAGCCAGTGCAGGCCCTTCAGTGCGGGCTTGGTGACCCAACTGAAGCGGTCCTCGAACTGGTTCATGCGATCGACGTTGCGACTGAAGAAGCGGAGCAGGGCCACCAGGTCCGGGGTAGACCAGTCGCCAGCGACAAACGCTTCGGCCGCGCCGACACTGCCGCCGGTAAGCAGGTCGCGCCAGGTGCTGTGGTCGTGTATGTGGAGTTCTGCTGGCGGATAGTGGTTATCGCCATCGCCAAACACCAGATCGTCGAAGCCTGGCTCGCGCACAGTAAGCCGACCATCCTGCAGTAACTGCAACTGCTGGATGACCAGGGCCCGGGCGAAGCGGCTCAGCACCGGCAGGCTGCTGGCACTGGATGAGGACTTTTCAACCGAGGTATTCAGGTTCTCCATGAACTTACCCTTCCACGCGTTTGGCCACGTATCTGGCCAGGAGTCTCGTCGTTATGGTCCGGGTCGGTAACGTCCAGCCCGGCGTCGTCATGCCCCCGGCGATGGGCCGGGTCGTCTTCAGAAAGTTTGTCCGGGTGTGTGTAGAAGGGCGCGCCCTTGAGCTTCAGCTTGAGGGCATGCCAGTAGATTCCGGCGACCACCTTGAACGCTTCCAGCGGAAACTTTCGAAGACTTTTATGCACATCTTTACGAGTGAGAGGGGTGCGTTGGACTACCAGAGTGGCATCAAAATGCTTTCGTCCCTCCTCGAACACATTCATGTGAATGCGCAGCTCACGTCCCCGGAAACTGAAGGTCCATTCGTATTGCTGGTCCATACCGTTAAACGGCGACACGTGGAAGCGCTTGCTGAAACCGAACCGTTCGGTTCGCCATCCGGCCTGATTAGCCTCGCTGCCGCGGGTTTCCAGGCAGTAGACGTGGCGATCGTGCCAGGGCGTGTTGGTGATCTGCGCCACGATGACCCGGGGAACCGCGCCTGATTCCGGTCGTTCCCCCTGCTGATAGCAGAAATAGAAACTGACCGGATTGAACACGTAGCCGAAATAGCGCGGATGGGTGATCAGTTCCACTTCGCCGTCCGGTCGCCAGCCTGTGGCTCCAGCGACATGGTCGCGAATCGCTTCTGACAGAAGGCCGGCTTCCGGTCGAAAGTAGTCCTTTCGCCTGAGCGACAACCAGTTGAAACGTTCCAGGGAAAACAGGGGGCTGAGCCGGGTCACGCTGTGCCACTCATCGGTATCCAGGGCCAACATGCCGGTGCTGTAGCGGAATTCGTGTTGGACCGGGTACTTCCGTCTGTGCCGGACAGTACCCTCAAGCCACTGGCTGTTCACGGTCAGAACTCCATCCCGAACGCGCGGGTTACCCGCAGTGCGCTACGCACACCGTCCTCGTGGAAACCATTAAACCAGTAAGCACCGCAGAAGTGGGTGCGATTGTGGTTGCCAATTTCGTCGTAGCGTTCCTGCGCCCGAACCGCATCCATGGTGAACACCGGATGGGCATACTCAAAGCGTTTGATGATCCGTGCAGGATCGATGTCCTGGCTCCGGTTCAGGGTCACGCAGAAGGTTTCCGGCGCCTCGTGGAAATTCTGCAGGATATTCATGTTGTAGGTCACCGAGACGGGCTCGGTGCTGTGGCCTGGAATGAAATAATTCCAGGCCGCCCAGGCCCGACGGTTGTCGGGCAGAACGCGACTGTCCGTGTGTAATACAACATCGTTGTTCTGATAGGCAATGGCGCCAAGAATGTCCCGTTCCGAGTCGGTGGGGTCGGCCAGCATCGCCAGGGCCTGATCACTGTGGCAGGCGAATACCACCTGGTCGAAGCGATGACTCTCACCTTTCACCAGAACGGTTACCCCGGTGTCGTCACGGCTTACGCGCTCTACCGGGCTGTTCAGGTGGGTGGCTTCGCCCAGGCGATCCATCATCTTGCTGACATATTGAGCGGAGCCGCCGGAAATCACCCGCCAGGTTGGCCTGTCATCCACGGACAGCATGCCGTGATTGTTGAAAAACTGCAGGAAGAACCGGATCGGGAACTGCTCCAGAACGATTTCGGGTGCCGACCAGATAGCGGCCCCCATGGGCACGATGTAGTAGTTGCGGAAATACCTCGAGTAACCGTTCCGGTTCAGGTACTCGCCCAGGGTCTCCTCGTTGCTGATGGCGCCGGCCTGGAGATCGGCACGGGTTTCCTTGTTGAACCGGAGAATTTCCCGAACCATTTTCAGAAACGGCAGGTTGAACAGGTTACGGCGCTGGGCAAACAGCGTGTTCAGGCTGGTACCGTTGTACTGCAGCCCGGTGGTGCTGCAATCCACGCTGAAACTCATATCGCTGACTTCCGAGGCCACGCCCAGGCGGTCCATCAGCTTGATGAAGTTGGGGTAGGTCCAGTCATTGAAAACGATAAAACCGGTGTTTACCGGCCAGTTACGACCTCCTGCTTCCACTTGCTCGGTGTTGGTGTGTCCTCCGGCATAGTCGGCGGCTTCGAAAATCTGCACATCGTGTTTCTCGGCCAATAACCAGGCCGCGGTGAGGCCGGATACGCCGGCCCCGATGACAGCAATCCGCTGACGTTCGTTACTCATCCATTCGATTCCTGCTCGTTGTTGCTTTTACGGACCATGGACGCCGACATTCGGTCGATCAGGGGCCGGGGAAGGGCGCCGAGAATTCTCAGCATCCAGGTAAAGCGCTTGGGAAAGGCGATGTCGTTGTGGCCTTTGGCCAGCCCGCTGACGATCCGCTCGGCTGCGTCCTCGGCCGAGACCAGAAACGGCATGGGAAAATCGTTGCGGTCGGTGAGAGGCGTTTTCACAAACCCGGGCGAAACAACCACCACACCTATGCCTTCAGCGGCCAGATCAGCCCTCAACGCGTGTGCAAAGTACGACAGTGCGGCCTTTGAGGCACCGTAGCCTTCGGCTCGACCGAACGGGAACCACCAGGCGGAGGAACTCACGATGACGATCGTGGCCGGCTTGCCTTTCGCCCGGGTTCGTCGGAGTGCGGGGAGGGCGATGTCGAGACAGCGGGCAGTGCCAATTACGTTGGTGTGAATGTTTTTTTCAATGACATCGCTGCTGTAATGGGCGATCTCAAGGTATTCACAGGTACCGGCGTTAAGGATGGCCATATCCAGATCGCCGTCGTGTTCGAGCTCTTCCGCGATCGCCTGCAAGTCTTCCTTGCTGGTCGTGTCCCCAGCAGCACACCGGATCTGTTCAGGTGCAACCGACGCCAGCTCCTCCAGCGCGCCTTTGCGTCGACCGGTGATAACCAGCCGATGGCCGCCGCGGGCGAGGGCGCGGGTTACTGCCTCACCGATGCCAGAGCTGGCGCCGGTGATCCAGATGTTCGAGGTGTCCTGAAGTCGATCACTCATCCTGCCTGATCCTTTATCCAACGAATGACCCCACCGATGATGGGCAGGTTCTCGTAGAGCATCTCCCCCGCGTCGAAATAGTCCCGGTGGTAATAGACCCGGCCGTCGCGGATCCTGAGATGACTGATGCCCTGCACCTGAACTTCCCGACCTTTGCGAATGCGCTTGTGCCGGAGGTGCATGACCCAGGGCAAAGCGGCAGTTTCGCCCTGAACCACGGCCTCTCCGAACTCGAAACGGCAATCCACGACGTTGGCGTACGCGCCGGCGAAATAATGGGTCAGTTCGTCCAGGCCGTTCACAGTACCCAGAGGATCCTGAAAACGAATGTCTTCGCTGTAAAGATCGGCAAGTTTGTCGAGGTTACCCTTGTCCAGTTTGTTGAACAGGGCCCGGAAATCCTCCAGCGTTGCGGGAACGGCTGAATTGCGCGTCCCAACTTCAATTTTTGAGGCGGTTGTCATGATCTGCTCCTCCTCATTCTGTCCAGTTCGCGTGTCTCTTCCTGAATGTGCTGCGGGATTGGGTTCAGCTCCCAGATAATGCCCAGTTTCGACATCAGCCAGAGGCCGTACCAGGTAATGTCAATTTCATACCAGCGGAAACCCTGCCGTACCGATTGCGGCCAGCGATGGTGGTTGTTGTGCCAGCCTTCACCCAGCGTAATCAGGGCCAGCCAGAAGTTGTTGCGACTGTCGTCCGCGGTGTCAAAGCGGCGCTTGCCCCAGACGTGAGACAGCGAATTGATTGAGACCGTGGCATGGAACAGCGCCACCGTGGAGATGAAGAACCCCCACACCAGTAACTGAAGGCCGTTGGTGCCAAGACCGGGCGCCCAGGCTGCCAGGGCTTCACCCAGGGCATAGATAGCCACCGCTGCCAGCGCGGGCACCAGGGAATCGAACCGGTTGATCAGTTTCAGTTCGGGGAACTTGAGCCAGTCGCGAACACGCCGTTCATCCATTGCAAAGCCGGCGTCGCAGGTGAACCAGCCCATGTGAGACCACCAGAAACCGCCATGATGGGGCGAATGCAGATCCTGCTCCTGATCTGAGTGCTGATGATGATGCCTGTGGTGTGCGGCCCACCAAAGGGGCCCCCGCTGAGCCGCACTGGCGCCGAGAACAGCAAATACGAACTGTGCCGGGCGACTGGTCTTGAAGGTTTTGTGGGCAAAATACCGGTGGTAAAAACCCGTGATGGCAAACATGCGAACAACAAAAAATGCGATCGCAAACCCAATGGCAAATGCACTGGCACCGGTGTAGAAGGCCAGCAGACACGCGAGGTGCAGTGCGATGAATGGGATTACTCTAAGAAAATTGAAGGATCTGGAGTTGGTGTCGATGTGATCCGAACCCGCCTCGGAATCGAACCACCTCAGAATGTTTGTAAGCCAGTGTTGCACTCGGGTCATACCCTGATTGCCTTCCTCTGTTCTATAACCTTGATTGCTGAACCGGCTGACAACCGGTTGCGATTGCTGTCAAGTTGTACGATGTCACCACTTGAATTGGATGCACGATAACTCATGTTTAATCAGACCGCTGATAATCCGTCACTACGCCGTATAGCGATTGTTGGTTCAGGCATGTCGGGCCTTACTGCGGGCCTGCAACTGAAAGGGTTGGGGCACACCGTCACCGTATTTGAAAAAAGCCGCGGCCCGGGTGGCAGGCTGGCGGCCAAACGGGTGCCCTCGGGGTCGGTCGACATTGGAGCTCAGTACTTCACCGCCCGTAACCCGGATTTCCTGCCATTCCTGGAAAAGTACGCAGGCAAAGGCACGTTTACCCCCTGGCAGGGCCGATTGGCCTACCAGGCGCCCTCCGGGGAGTGGGAGCCCTTTCCGGAAGAAGCTCGGTTCGTGGGCACCCCCAGGATGACCGCCATCACCAGGGCCCTGTCGGCCAACCTCAACGTGGTGACGGAAACCCGGGTAGGGAGATTGGCCCGAACAGACAACGCCTGGCGTCTTTACGATACCGAAGGCGTGTCGCTTGGGGAGTTCGATCAGGTAATTATCACCGCGCCGCCGGCCCAGGCCCGTGATCTTCTGGCCAGCAGTGGACTTCCCGAGCTTGCCTCTGAGCTGGACGAGCCTGTTGGCAAAGTGTTGCCATGCTGGGCGGTAGCCGCTCATTTCCCCACCAGTCCCTGGCCTCACCACGACGGAATGCGTTGCCAGCATCCGGCGCTCTATTGGGTTGCCCATAACTCCAGCAAGCCCGGACGAGAGGACGCTGGCCAATGGTGGGTTTTGCACGCCGGCGCCAGTTGGACCCGGAAGCATGTCGACACCGCGGCGCCGGAGGTAGCCGAACTGCTGGTAGAGGCCTTCCGGGAGGTTACCGGTTTTCAGACCGGCCCGGATGATGTGGTGGCCCATCGCTGGCTTTATGCCCGCTCCGAAGGCGGCGAACAGCCCGGCCATCTCTGGTACCCGCAACACGACATTGGTCTGGCCGGCGACTGGCTCAGTGGAGGCAGGGTAGAAGGTGCGTTCGACAGCGCCTGCGGCCTGGTCGCGGAAATGCACGCGGCGTCAGTTACTCCGTGAGCGACCCCTGGCTGCCGGTGGTGACATCCGGCCGGGTGTAAAAGTGAGTAATGGTGCCGTCGCGAAACTTGCTGAAAAAGGCGCTGACCTCGGTGATTTTTTTCAGGGAGCGCACCCGGTGGATGGGCTCCCGCACCAGCACCTTGATGCCATTGAAGTTGTCCTGGATATTCGAGAAGCGAGCCCGCATGGAACAGGTAACCACGCGGGCAGGGCTGATGCCGAGTTCCCCGGCCAACCAGGTGCTGTGATGTCGGATGCCCTCCGCAGAAAGGTCTTCGCGGGTATCCAGATGGTTCAGTTTTACCCGGTTTACGATGCAAAAGGAGTAACTCTGGGGATGCTTGCGGGCCACTTTCCGAAACGCTTCCCAGAAAAAGTTGTCGGTAAGCTCGGCAAAGTAGGTCATGTCGCTCAGGCAGGTGTCCACCCAGTCAAAGTTTTCAGGGTCGTCCAGCACCTCGTTGATTGCCTCCCGCAGGAGCCAGTCGAATCCCAGCGCGGTCTTGTGGGCGTAAACCTTCCGGTACATCTGGTGGCGGCTGTACACAAAGTCTTCCAGCGCGCCCAGGCCCTTCTGGGTGATGGCCAGCCCAAGCCAAGGCTCCGAGACATCCCAGCCGAAGCGCAGGTTGCTGAGCAGATGGTCCAAGTTAAAGCCGCCAATGGTCACCGATGAGTGGAACCCATCCCGAAGCATGTAATCCGCGCGGTCGGCGTCAATTTCCCCGGACACGATAGAGGACAGCAGGTTCATGACCAGCCCGGGAATGTCGTCGCTCAGGGGTGAACCGACCGCCGCATCCTCACCGGCAATGAAGGCCCAGAACGTGCGGGCGTGACGACAGAAGGTCTCACTTGGCGTAACCCCCGTGGTTTCCATGATGCCGATGACATCCCGGGCGTGGAGACCGGCGCTTTCCAGACCCACCGCCGAAAGCACTTCGTGGGCCACTCTCACGGAATAATGCTCGTGCTCCAGTTCTTCCGGCTCGTCGGGGTGGTAATCCGAGAAATCCACACCTCGCCAGAGATCCCGAAACCGGCCGGGTCGCGACATTAGTTCCCGGATTCGGCGGGCCTGAGTGAACTGGTGAGAAAAACTGGAATGTCCGCTGTCGTGGAGCAGGCAGCCCAGGCGAATGGTTTTAGCCAGGTAATCGATGGCATCGAGCTGGCTCAGGCTCAGGTCGGTCTGTTCACTGAGCTGGCGCTCTCTCAGGTAGGCGTCAATCATCGACCGGAACATCCGCGTGCCCACGTGCATAACGCCAATGCTGTGCAGGAAGCGGGAGTGGGTGGCACCCGGGAACACCAGGCTCAGGATATCGTTCTGGCAGATGTTGCGCAGCCTCTGGAACAGCGGATGGTCAATCACCTGGATTTCGTGCCGGTACAGCGGGATCCCGCCATGAACCGGATCCATGATCAACTTGTCATAGGCTCCGAGAAGGTCGTTGACCGCACGTCTCATCAGCTGGAATCTCCCGAATTCATGAACTTGGCCTTGTTATATCACAGGGGCGTGCCAGAATAGGCTTATCCGAGGCAATTTCCTGTTTCACGCTGGTAGTTTAGGGCAGTCGCCATGACCTCGCGCACCGAGCGCATACTAATCATTGATGCCGATGAACGGGCCCGCACCGATCTTGCCCGATACCTCGAGGCCCGGGGCTTTTACGTAACCGGCTATACCGATCTGGCGGCGGCCAGGGCGCTGTTCGACGATAACATTCCGGATGTCATCTTTGCAGACCTGCCACCGGCCGCCATTCGAGACCTTGCCAGCCGGCTGGAAGAAGCCGAAACCTTTACTCCCATTGTCGCCTGTTCCTCGAGCCAGTCGAGTGTCGATGTCGTTAACGCCCTGCGGGCGGGCGCGGCGGATTTCGTTCTGAAACCCTGCAACGACGACAAGGGCGCCCTGGATGATGTCATTGGCAAGCTGTTTGACCGGGTGCGGGTAAACCGTCTGAATCAGCTCTATCGGCAGGAACTCGAAGAAGCCAACCGGGACCTCCGGGAGGGTATCGCCGAGTTGCGGGCAGACCAGAGGGCCGGGCGTAAAGTGCAATTGCGGATGCTGCCGGAGCACGAACAGCTCATGAGCGGCCTGCATGTGGACCACATGATCAAGCCGTCGCTGTTTTTGAGCGGCGATTTTCTGGATTACTTCCGCGTGACTGACGACAAGGTCCTGGTGTACATCGCCGATGTCTCCGGCCATGGCGCCAGTTCTGCGTTCGTTACGGTACTGCTGAAGAACCTCACCAATCGCCTGCAGCGCAATCTGCGTCGTGGTTCCAGTGACGATATTCTTTATCCTGACCGATTTCTCGAACGCATTAACTCCGAGCTGCTGGATACCGGCCTGGGCAAACACGTAACGGTGTTCGTCGGCATCATCTCCCTGAGCGAGCGCAAGCTGCACTACGCGGTGGGTGCCCACTTCCCGATGCCCATTCTGTCGTTCGAGGGTGGAGAAACCGCTTTTCTGGAGGGCAGTGGCCTGCCCGTGGGCCTTTTTGAATCCCCCGAGTGGGAGGTGTACGAGCGGCCTTTGAACAAACCGTTTCACCTGACCCTGTTTTCCGATGGAATCCTCGAGGTTATCCGGCAAAAAACTCTTGATGAAAAGGAGGGGACACTACTTGAACTCGTCTCGGGAGGTCGTCACACTATCGCATCGCTCAACGACGCTCTGAATCTCGACGAGATCACAGAGCTGCCTGACGATATCGCTATTGTGTCGGTTACTGATACCATGAATGGGTCAGAGAACACTTCGTCGAAATAGTGGCAGTGTGGAACATGGCTGGTTACAAGATCCTGCAGGCAGAGAAACAGGGCATTTATGTCCTCAAGTTTATTGGGGAAATCCGGCTGAACCTTTGTTCGACGCTGGACAATCTGGTTGAGTCGATCACGCAGGACCCGGAGTTCAAAACGGTGGTGGTGGATCTCACGGAAACCGAGATCATCGACAGCACAACCCTGGGCCTGTTGGCCAAGATTGCCATGGCGGCCCAGAAACAGAGCCACTTCCTGCCCACCCTGATTTCCACCAATCCCGACATTACCCGCATTATCACGTCCATGGGTTTCGACAAGATTTTCATCATTGTCCGAGAGCCTGCGTCCCGTATTGAAGAACTTGAAGAAATACCCGTGCTCAAGGCCAGTGAACAACAGGTTCGCGACAAGGTACTCGATGCCCACAAGGTACTGATGGGTCTGAACAGCCGAAACAGGGAAGAATTCAAGAATCTGGTGCGCGCTCTGGAATGTGAAGAGCCCGGCTGAGCCGAAAGCCCCCGGGCCCCAATGCCGGTGTCACACCTGATCTGACAACAATGGAAGCATTATGTCTGAACAAACGACGCCCCGTCGCGATGGGGCATCCGGGCCAACGCACGACGTTGCGGTGCTTGGTGGCGGGAGCTTTGGCACCGCCATGGCCAAGGTGCTTGGCGAGAATGGCCACCGGGTGCATTTCTGGATGCGCGATGAAGCACAGGTTGAGGAAATCCGCAGCCACCGTACCAACAGCCGGTACATGCCCAATGTGGAGCTGAAAGGCGACATTCTCGCCACCACCGATCTCGGTGACGCAGTCAGCAAGGCCGAGCTCGTTTTTATCGCCATTCCAAGCAAGGCATTTCGGGCCGTTATTCGCGAGAACTGCGACAAATTCCGCGATGATCAGATCGTGGTCAGCCTCACCAAGGGTATCGAGGAGCACGGTTTCAAGCTGATGAGCGAGATCCTCCAGGAGGAGATCCCCCGCTGCCGGATCGGCGTACTCAGCGGGCCCAACCTGGCCAGCGAGATCGTCGACAGGGACCTGACCGCCACAGTCATCGCCGCCAAGGACCCGGACGTGCGCAGAACCGTCCAGGAGTTGCTGGGCTGCGAGTATTTCCGGGTTTACGCGAACGTGGACGTATACGGCGTGGAGCTCGCCGGTGCGCTCAAGAACATTTATGCCATCGTCGCCGGCCTTGCATCCGCTCTTGAGATGGGTGAGAACGCCAAGGCCATGCTGATTACCCGCGGGCTGGCGGAAATGAGCCGCTTTGCGGTGAGCCTCGGCGCCAATCCGATGACCTTCATGGGCCTGGCGGGTGTGGGCGATCTGATCGTTACCTGCACGTCGTCAAAGAGCCGCAACTTCCGGGTGGGTTACGCGGTTGGGCAGGGTCAGAAGCTTGACGACGCTGTGGCGGAGCTGGGGCAGGTGGCCGAAGGCATCTACACGCTCAAGCTGGTCAAGGAAAAGGCCGAAGCGATCGGGATCTACATGCCTCTGGTCCGTGGCCTGTACGAAATTCTCTACGATCACGCGTCGATCAAGGCGGTCATCAACAGCCTGATGATGTCTGTCCAGAACTCCGACGTTGAATTCATTCTGCCTCGGACCATCACACAGTAGGCGGCCAGCAGAGGAAGACTGCCCTTGCAACTGCTCATCATGCGTCATGGCGAAGCCGGCTGGCACACCCTGGACCAGGAGCGGGAGCTGACCGAGCACGGGCGGCTTGCGGTGGCTGAGGTGGCGGCCCAGATTGCCGAATCGCCCTGGCGACCGAAGCTGATCTGGAGCAGCCCCTACGTCCGGGCCCGGCAGACGGCGGCTATTGTGTCCGAGATTCTCAATTGCCCCGTGGAAGAGAAACTGTTCATTACTCCGGATGACGACCCCGGGGCCTGCCTGGACGCACTGATCGAGCAGCACGAATCCCCGCTGATGGTGGTTTCCCATATGCCTTTGGTGGGCGGTCTTGCCACCCTGCTGGTGGATGCCCACCGGCGCGGCATCCCGTTCATGACCGCCCAGGCGGTTGCCCTTGAAATGCCGGTGGTCGGCCCGGGCTGCGCCGACCTCAAAGCACAGTTTCTGCCGTGATTGGAGCCACCGTAATGACGACAAATCCGGATAAACTGGCAAAACAGGTGGAGAAAACCGTGAAGAATCCCGGCCATCCGCCCCTTGAACAGTGGAATCCCGAGCTTTCGGGCGATATGGATCTTCGCGTCAGCCGAGACGGGCAGTGGATCTTCAAAGGCGAGCCCATGGCCCGTGAGGCCATCGTCCGTCTGTTCTCAACCATTCTGCGACGGGAAGCGGATGGCCATTACTACCTGGTGACCCCGGTCGAGAAATGGCGCATCCAGGTGGAAGATACCCCGTTGCTGGCCCATTCGCTGGAAGCGTCCGGGGAAGCTGAACAGCAGGTGCTGTCCCTGACCACCAGTGTCGGGGAAACCCTGGAGATTGGGCCGGACCACCCTCTGGAAGTTGGTACCTACGACAACTCGGACGAGCCCCGGCCGGTGGTGACGGTGCGCCACGGCGTTGAGGCCAGGCTGGTAACCGCCGCTTTTTACGATCTGGCCGAACACGCCATCGAGCGGGTAGAACACGGTCAATCGGTCTTTGGCGTCTGGAGCCATGGAATTTTCTACAAAATCGGGCAGGGTGGTTGAAAAGCCCCGCCGCGTCCCCAGAATTACGGTAGAAAACGCACTCTGACCATTGTTAAACTGTGTTTTCATACTTGTTATGAGCCTGGCTCTCTAACGAGGCCCGGTGGTCGTTAGTCCCTCTGTGCAGTCTGGCTGTTCACGATCACTTTCGATTGCCTAAATCAATTAAACAGTCATTGCGAGACACGCAAGGAGATCACATGGCCCAACCTCGTGTTGTCACCATCCATTACACGCTCACTAACGATCAGGGAGAGCAGCTTGATTCCTCCCGTGTAGAAGGTCGCGAGCCTCTGTCTTACCTGGAAGGTGCACAGAACATCATCGGCGGACTGGAAAGTGCGTTGAACGAAAAGAACGCAGGCGACCAGGTAAAGGTGTCTGTAGAACCTGCTGAAGGGTACGGCGAAGTTAACGAAGAGCTGATTCAGCCTGTTCCTCGTTCTGCATTTGAAGGTGTCGATACCATCGAGCCGGGCATGCAGTTCCAGGCACAGACTCCGGGCGGCCCCCAGGTTGTTCGCGTGGTTGAAGTGGGCGACGACACCGTTACCATCGATGCCAACCACCCGCTGGCCGGTCAGACCCTGCACTTTGACGTGGAAGTGGTCGAGACCCGCGACGCGACCGACGAAGAGCAAGAGCACGGTCACGCTCACTAAGCTTTTCCGACGCGTACAGAAACGGCTCCCTCGGGGGCCGTTTTTTTATGTCTGGAGATAAGCCTGTCTGATTAGACCGTTAGGTCGGATTAGGCGAAGCCGTAATCCGACACCAACAAAAAACGGCCCCCAGGGGGCCGTTTTGGTTGGCTGAAACCCGAACTTACATGTTCGGATAGTTCGGGCCACCGCCCCCTTCCGGAGTTACCCAGGTAATGTTCTGGGCAGGGTCCTTGATGTCACAGGTCTTGCAGTGCACGCAGTTCTGGGCATTAATCTGGAACCGCTTGCCGCTGCCGTCGTCCTTTTCAACCACCTCATATACACCAGCCGGGCAGTAGCGCTGCGCGGGCTCGTCGTACTTGGGCAGGTTGTCACGGATCGGAAGGTCCGGATCGGTGAGCTTCAGGTGAACCGGCTGGTCTTCCTCGTGGTTGGTGTTGGAGATAAACACCGAGGACAGGCGGTCGAAGGTCAGGGTGTTGTCCGGCTTCGGATAGTTCACCTTCTTGCACTCGGACGCCGGCTTCAGAGTGGCGTAGTCCGGTGTGGTGTCGTGGAAGGTGATTGGCAGGCTGCCACGCAGGATGTTCTGCTCGAAGAAGGCGATGGCGCCGCCCACCACATTGCCGAACTTGTGCATGGCGGGGCCGAAGTTACGCTCGGCATAGAGTTCCTTGTACAGCCAGCTGTCTTCAAAGTGCTTCTGGAAGCTGGTGATTTCCTCACCGCTCTTGCCTTCCTTCAGGGCCTCAAACACTGCTTCTGCACCCAGCAGGCCGGATTTCATGGCGGTATGGGAGCCCTTGATCTTTGAGCTGTTCAGGGTGCCGGCATCACAGCCCAGCAACAGGCCACCCGGAAAGCTCATCTTGGGCAGGGCATTGTAGCCGCCCTTGGCGATGGCACGGGCACCGTAAGACACGCGCTTGCCGCCTTCCAGGTGCTTCTTGATCTCCGGATGCAGCTTCAGGCGCTGGAACTCTTCAAACGGGCTCAGGTGCGGGTTGCTGTAAGACAGATCGGTGATCAGGCCCACGTAAACCTGGCCGTTTTCCAGGTGATACAGGAACGAACCGCCGGTGGAGCCGGTCTCGTTAAGCGGCCAGCCGGTGGTGTGGACGACCAGTCCGGGCTCGTGTTTGGCCGGATCGATATCCCACAGTTCCTTGATGCCGATGCCGTAGTGCTGGGGATCCTTGCCTTCGTCCAGCTTGAAGTCGTTGATCAGACGCTTGCCCAGGTGGCCACGGCAACCTTCGGTAAACAGGGTGTACTTGGCGCGCAGTTCCATGCCCGGCATGTAGCCGTCTTTCTCGGAACCGTCGCGGGCCACGCCCATGTCGCCGGTGATGATGCCTTTAACCTGGCCGTCTTCAACAATGGTCTCGGCGGCCGCAAAGCCCGGGTACACTTCAACGCCCAGCTGCTCGGCCTGCTCGGCCAGCCAGCGGCAGAGGTTGCCCAGGCTGATAATATAGTTGCCGTGGTTGTGCATGTTCCTGGGCACAAAGGCGTTGGGAATCTTGGTGGCGCTTTCCTGGTTCTTGAGCAGGAAAATATCGTCGCGGGTAACCGGCGTGTTCAGCGGAGCGCCTTTCTCTTTCCAGTCCGGGAAGAGTTCGTTGAGGGCAGTGGGCTCGAACACGGTACCGGCCAGGATGTGCGCGCCGATTTCAGAACCTTTTTCTACCACGCATACGGTGA
Organism: Marinobacter sp. E2; assembly: GCF_055755345.1. Taxonomy (NCBI): domain Bacteria; kingdom Pseudomonadati; phylum Pseudomonadota; class Gammaproteobacteria; order Pseudomonadales; family Marinobacteraceae; genus Marinobacter; species Marinobacter sp. E2. The sequence continues at coordinate 1,936,429 of NZ_CM146911.1, read as the reverse complement.
GTTCCTCGCCAGCTTCCTGTGCCAACTGCATGACACGGCACGCTGCCGACAGGCCCGCCGGGCCGCCGCCGACGATAAGAACATCAAATTCCATCGATTCGCGTTCCACGTTGGTCTCCTCAAACATCTTTGATGAATATTGTATGCCCGCAGGCGAGTTTTACGGGTCGCCATAATACCGGCTAAAAGGCCTGTAGACGACTGCCACAGGCCGATTTGGCCTGCCTGACTATCTGAAAGGATACCGCATTTGAGAAATCAAACAAACGTTTGTTTGAAATTCGCTCTAACCTTTGGCACTCTAAGAGCACACTGAAACATGGTGTATTTTGAGTCGAAATCTAGTATCGTCTCATTACGGTTCCCGGTCAAGGCCGGTGAATTGGCTGAAACTCAGTCCTGGCGCGTCGTTTCAGGTCATTGAATCTGCCGAGCGTTGCCTCCACCATTGTGGCGCATTGAACTCAGGCAGGCTCTGCGCGAGGACTGCAAGTCATAAACCCATCGTAGAAGAACGAGGAATCTATGAAGGTTCTGGTCGCTGTAAAACGAGTTATCGACTACAACGTGAAGGTGCGCGTCAAGCCGGACAACACCGGTGTTGATCTCGCCAACGTCAAGATGGCAATGAACCCGTTCTGCGAAATCGCCGTGGAAGAGGCGGTTCGCCTGAAGGAAAAGGGTGTTGCTACCGAAATCGTGGTGGTGTCCATTGGTCCCAAGGCCGCCCAGGAGCAGATCCGTACCGCTCTGGCGCTGGGTGCAGACCGTGGTATCCACGTTGAAACCGACGAGGAGGTTCAGTCTCTCGAGGCGGCCAAGCTGCTGAAGGCGGTTGTTGAGAAGGAAGAGCCGAAGCTCGTGATTCTCGGCAAGCAGTCCATCGATTCCGACAACAACCAGACTGGCCAGATGCTGGCCGCGCTGACCGGCATGGGTCAGGGCACCTTCGCTTCCGAAGTGGTTGTTGAGGGCGACAAGGTAAACGTAACCCGCGAGGTAGACGGTGGTCTGATGACCGTTTCCCTGAACCTGCCAGCGGTTGTTACCACCGACCTGCGTCTGAACGAGCCGCGCTACGCCTCCCTGCCGAACATCATGAAGGCCAAGAAAAAGCCGCTGGACGGCATGAGCCCGGCCGATCTGGGTGTCGACATTGCTCCGCGCCTCTCCACCCTGAAGGTTGAAGCGCCCGCTTCCCGTCAGGCAGGTGTGAAAGTGGCTGATGTAGCCGAGCTGGTCGATAAACTGAAGAACGAAGCGAAGGTGATCTAAATGAGCATCCTTGTAATTGCTGAACATGACAACAGCAGCCTGAAGCAGGCTACTCTGAATGTTGTAGCGGCTGCCAAGGCCATCGGCGGTGACATCGACGTACTGGTTGCCGGCGAAAACTGTGGTGCCGTTGCGGAAGCTGCGGCGAAGGCCGAAGGCGTGAACAAGGTTCTGGTTGCCGATAACGCTGCCTATGGCCATTTCCTGGCCGAGAACCTCGGCGAGCTGGTTGCCGAAGTGGGCAAGGGCTACAGCCACGTGCTGGCCGCTGCCGGTACCACTGGCAAGGACTTCATGCCGCGCGTCGCCGCACTGCTGGACGTTGCCCAGGTATCCGATATTATCCGTGTTGAGTCTGACGACACCTTCGTTCGTCCGATCTACGCCGGTAACGCCATCGCTACTGTTAAATCCAGCGACAGCGTCAAGGTGATCACCGTTCGTCCGACCGCATTCGATCCGGTAGCCGCAGAAGGCGGTTCTGCCGCCGTTGAGCAGCTGGATCTGGTCAAAGACGCTGGCCTGTCTTCCTTCGTTAGCGAAGAGAAGGCCGAGTCGGATCGTCCGGACCTGGCCTCCGCCGGTATCGTTATCTCCGGTGGTCGTGGCATGCAGAACGGCGACAACTTCAAGATGCTGGAGCAGGTTGCCGATCTGATGGGTGCAGCCGTTGGCGCCTCCCGTGCTGCAGTTGATGCCGGCTTCGTGCCGAACGACATGCAGGTCGGCCAGACCGGCAAGATCGTTGCTCCGCAACTGTACATCGCCGTGGGCATTTCCGGTGCCATCCAGCACCTGGCAGGTATGTCTGACTCCAAGGTGATCGTTGCGATCAACAAGGACGAAGAAGCGCCGATCTTCCAGGTAGCGGACTACGGCCTGGTAGCGGACCTGTTCGAAGCGGTGCCGCAACTTGAGGAAGAGTTGAAGAAAGTTCTGTAACTTTCTCTCAAGTATCGAAAAAGGCACCTTCGGGTGCCTTTTTTGTTGGGCCGACCACCATTACCTGCGATCATAGGCAACACCATTCCGGACAAGACAAACCCACAATGACCAGCATTCCTTTCGATGCGCTTGCCTGTCCCCTGGACCATTCTCCGCTCATGCATACCAACGGGGCCTGGCGTTGCGAGCACGGCCACAGTTTTGACGTTGCCCGGCAGGGCTACGTGCATCTGCTGCCGGTGCAGAAGAAACGCTCTCTCGATCCCGGCGACAGCAAACCCATGGTTGCCGCCCGCAGGCGCTTCCTGGAGACCGGATACTATGACGGGATTGCCGAAGCTGTCAGTCACCGGGCGATAGCGGCCCTTGGCTCGATGGTCAGGTCCGGGAGCACCGTTCCAGCGATACTGGATGCCGGATGTGGTGAGGGTTATTACATCCGCCATCTTGACGCGGCCGCGGGTGAGCAGCCCCTAGCGATGATTGGCGTGGACATTTCCAAGTGGGCCGTACTCTCTGCTGCCAAGCGGGAAAGGGCGTGTCGCTGGGTGGTCGGGAGCAATGCCAACCTGCCGGTGCTGCCGGCGTCGGTGGATCTTATCCTTTGCCTTTTCGGCTTCCCGTCCTACGGCGAATTCGCTCGGGTACTGAAGCCTGGCGGCCGCATTCTTCAGGTGGATGCAGGTGCTGATCACTTGAAGGAGCTGCGCGAAATCATCTATCCGGAGTTGAAGCCAACCAGGGAACGAACCTCGTCGGCGCCTGAAGGGTTCGAGGAACTCGCGTCCAGCACGCTCCGGTTCACAGCAGTGCTTGGCGATCAGGACGCGATTTCCGATCTTCTTGCCATGACACCACACTTGTACCGGGGCAGTGCCGAGGGGCTGGAGAGGGCTGCAACCCTCAGCACCCTGACGGTGACAGTAGACGTCGTGATTCGTGAATTCGAGAGGCAGGCAGATAGCCTCTAGGAGGAGCCGGGGCGGCGCTTGCGTGCCACCAGACGTTTTTCTGCCTGCCCGATGATCAGGGTGTCCGCCAGAATGTGCAGCGCCCGGTTGGTGGTGCGGACCGTCCGGTAGATTTTCTGGCTGGTCTCATCGTGACTGGCTCTCGCCTTGCGGGCACTGCTCCGGAATTCCTCGTCGCTGGAAAACAGGTCAATCAGCCCGAACGTGGTGTTGGAAATCGCCTTATGCAGTTTTTCCACGGCGGTGGCGCCCCCGGTTACCGAGTCTTCCAGAAGGCGCGCCCGGTTACGGACTTCCAGCAGGTCCATCCGGCTTTTCTGTATGGCGCTATTTGCGGCCACCCGATGGGAATTGAGAATCCGGGCTTCGCGCCGGCCCAGTATGAGCAGGCGGAAAGCCTGGCAAAGCACCGCCAGTGCGAGCAGCTCTAACACTCCGATCAAAGCAACAAGAAAGGTTTCCATGGTCGATCACCGATACTCGATGTGCATTTCCACGTCGATTTCCCGCTCGGCCAACTCCGACTCCAGCTCCTTCATCACTTCCTGGTACACCATCTTGCGCACCATCACCGGGAGTTTATCCGCCAGGATCCGGGCAGAGCGGGATTCCCGTTTCGCCAGGGCAATCGGATCCAGTACCCGAAGCGTAAGCACCAGCTCGGGTTCCTGTGCGTTGCCCGGGATATCGTCATTTTCCATCATGCGGGCGATCATTTTGCGCTGCTCCAGCACTTGCCAGCACAAAAAGGCACTGAACAGCACCAACAGCAGGCTTAGCACCAGAAGAAAGGTGGTCAAGGCGAACCTCCGGAATTCGGTTAATACACGTGCAGGCAGTGTGCCCGAGGAATCATGACAAACGATTGGCCCTATCGACGGTATTCTTTGTTCTATCAGGAAAGTGGAACCGGCGCTCAAAACCGCTAACATCGTTTGCAGTCGGGCGGTGCACCACGCAGAATCAACGGGTTAAAGCGAACTAGTCACACCATTAGAGGATGAAATCATGGTCTGGTTGAAGGCGTTTGCAAGCGGTTTTCTCGCAACTCTGGTGTTTCACCAGGGCCTGTTTGCCCTGTTCTGGTTGGCAGGCGCGGTGCCCGCGGCTCCGTTCAACCTTTCGCCGGTTCCGCCTTTGGGTGTGCCCCAGGTGGTATCGCTCGCCTTCTTTGGCGGTCTCTGGGGCATGGTGCTCTGGATGCTTCTGGGGCGCCTGGCGGGGGTGACCTTCTGGCTCGGCCATGTCATTGTGGGTGCGATAGGGCCCACGGTTGTCGCCATGCTGGTGGTGTTTCCCATGAAGGGACTGGACGTGTCCGCGCAAACCTGGGTAGGCGGCCTGATCCTGAATGGTTTCTGGGGCCTTGGCGTTGCCGTATTCATGCGCCTGATGGGTGCCCGTGCGGCCGCCGGGCCCCGCTGAGTTGTCAATTCAATCGGTTGATTAAGGAAGAGCAATGACCAAATCCACAGACACGGCCTACGACCTCGTGGTCTTCGGTGCCACCAGCTTTGTTGGCCAGATTCTCACCCGATATCTGCTCGAAACCTACGGCGTGGATGACCAGGTAAAGTGGGCCATCGCAGGGCGGTCGGAGAGCAAACTGACGGCTCTTAAAACCGGCCTTGGGAAGAAGGCGACAGACATACCCGTCATTCTTGCCGACGCATCAGACGAAGCTGCCCTGCAGTCCATGTGCGAGCAGACTCGTGTGATTATCTCCACGGTCGGCCCCTACGCACTTTACGGCGAGCCCCTGGTGCAGGCCTGCGTTCGCTGCGGCACCGATTACTGTGATCTCACCGGCGAAGTGCAATGGATCCGCCGGATGGTTGAACGTTATGAGGAAGAGGCGAAAGCCTCCGGGGCCCGGATCGTCCACTGCTGTGGATTTGATTCCATTCCGTCGGATATGGGCGTCTGGTTCTTGCAGAACCAGGCCGAGCAGACCTTCGGCAAGCCCTGTCAGGACGTTCGCATGCGCGTGAAGACCGCGAAGGGGGAGTTCTCCGGCGGCACGGTGGCCTCGATGATCAACGTAGCAAAGGAAGCGGCGGCCGACCCGAAGCTGAGAAAGGAGCTGGCAAATCCGTTCTCCATCTGCCCGCCGGAGCACCGTTCCAAAACCCGGCAGCCAAGCCTGAAAGGCGCCGAGTATGACAAGACGTTCAATGCCTGGCTGGCGCCGTTCGTAATGGGGGCGATCAACACCCGCGTGGTGCACCGTTCCAATGCCCTGCAGAACGCCCGATACGGCCAGGAATTTACCTACGACGAGGCGATGATGACCGGCCGTGGCACCAAGGGCCGGCTTGCCGCCTATGCCATCACCGGCGGACTGGCCGCGTTTTTTACCGCCTCCGCGATCAAACCAACCCGCTGGCTGGTGGAGAAGTTTGTGCCAAAGCCCGGTGAGGGGCCCAGTCCTGAGGCCCAGAAAGCGGGCTTCTACGACCTGCGGTTCGTCGGTCGCACGGAGGACGGCAAAACACTGATCACAAAGGTAACGGGAGACCAGGATCCGGGCTACGGCTCCACCGGGAAAATGCTCGGCGAGGCGGGCATGTGCCTGGCGTTCGATGTCCCGGCTGATCAACCCGGAGGCTTCTGGACGCCGGCCTCACTGCTGGACGGCAAGCTCCTGGAGCGCCTGACCAGTAAAGCTGGCCTGACCTTCGAAGTGGTTGAAACCCGCTAACGGGGCCTCCTAGCTGGAAAGAGAGATCACGCGGTCGGTGCCCGGGAGGGCATCCGGCCCGTGTGCCAGCACAATCACGGTTTTCCCTGCCAGCAGCGTTTCCAGCCGGTTCGCGATCCTTGCCCGGGTGTCCATGTCCAGCCCCGTGAACGGCTCATCAAGTATGAACAGTGGGGCCGGGCTCAGTAGCACCCGTGCCAGGGCCAACCGCCGCGCCTCGCCGCCCGAGAGACGACTTCCGGAACTTCCCAGCCAGGTATCGAGCCTGTCCGGTTCTGTCGCAAAGCGATCAGCCAGTTCCATTTGCTCGAGAATTCGCCAGAGCTCGGTATCCGAGGCGTTTGGGGCGCCCAGTAAAAGATTTGCCCGAAGGGTGTCGTCGAACAGCACGGTTTTCTGGGTGAGATAGGCGCACGCCTCGCGGGCGAGAGTGCCGTGGGGCAGCGGAAGCAGTCCGGCCAGCGCATCGGCCAGGGAAGACTTGCCGCTACCCGAATGGCCAATCACGCCCACCCGCTCGCCCGACCGCAGGGTCAGGCTGAAGTGGCTGAACAGTGGCGCGTAGCCGGCATGCTTTACCGTGATGTTATCGGCCTGGAGTGCCGTGCCCGAGGTGAGTTTCCCAACCGCGCCCACCTGCGGCCGTTGACCTTCCCGGCAGTCCCGATTCAGCCGTGCCGCAGAGGCCAGGGTAGCACCGAGTTTACCGAAGGCGTCTGGCAACATGGCGAATACTTCGGCCAGGCCGAGCAGGGCAATGGGCAGCAATACAAGCACCGGGCCGGTAATCGTTCCCGCCTGGAAGAGGGCAAGACCCAGCCAGAGCGCCAATACGGTGGCCAGATGGATGAGCAGGTGCGAGCCGGCCAGGTGCCAGCCAACCCGGGTGTCAACACGGGCCTGCTCGGCATTCGCCTGATGCGCCTGCCGCATGAGCCAGGCGGCATGCTTGCCAGTACGCCCGGCGGCAGTCAGCTCGGGGAATCCCTCAATATGCTCAATCAACGCTGTGCGCAGTTCGTCCTGTCGGGTGCTCTGCCTTGCCGAAAGGTTACGGGTAGCCAGGTACACCGACGCCGTGGCCATGAACAACGCCACCAGCAGCACGAGCGTCAGCCAGAGCGCTGCGTGGGCATCGAAAAGTGCAGCGGCAAGGATCAGCACCAGCACGGTCGTCAGACCCGCCAGGGCAGTGGGCGCCATCAGACGCAGGTACAGGGTGTCCAGCGCGTCGACGTCCGAGGTGAGCCTGGAAAGCCACTGGGCACCACTCAGACCACTGCGGACCAGCCCATGAGTGCCGGCCAGCCCATGGAACAGCGCAACCCGGATGTCGGTCAGCAGTCGCAGCACGGTGTCGTGGTTGTAAACCCGCTCCAGATACCGGAATACCGTGCGCGACACCGCGAAGAAGCGGATGGCGCCGCCCGGGACGTACAGGTTTATGGTGGCGGCCGCCCCGGCGGCCAGTAACAAGCCAACCACCGCCGTTTCGGTGATAAACCAGCCGGAAACCGCTAACAGCGCCAAACCCGACACCAGGGTGCCAAACATCAGCGCGCCGCCGGCCAACAGACGAACCGGGCGCTTGAAGATCAGTTGCAGCCAGGGTTTGAGTTCACGCATCGCGCACCTCCCCGCCGGATACCAGCAAAATCCGGTTTGCCAGAGTCAACAATGCCTGATGGTGCGTTGAGAAAACCAGAGTCTTGCCAGCCAGCGCCAGTTTGTGCAGCGCTTCAAGCACAAAGACTTCGCTGTCGCTATCGAGGCCCGCCGTGGGTTCATCGAGCAGAACTAGGTCGTAATCGGCCAGGAAAATACGGGCCAGGCTGAGCCGTCTGGCCTGTCCCCCGGAGAGGCCTTGTCCTTCTTCGGAAACCGGGCTGTGCACACCGTCTTTGCGAGCCGCCAGCAAGCCGCCCAGCCCTACATTACGCAATGCGGTTTCGATGGCTACATCCGAGGCTTCGGGCGAGGTCAGCCTGAGGTTGTCGGCCCAGGTGCCATGAACCAGGAAGCCTTTCTGGCCCAGCCAGCCGAAACGGAATTCGCCCGGTGCCTGCCCGAATGCACTCAGAGTGCCGCTGTCGGGCGTTGTGAACCCGGCCAGCACATGCAGCAGGGTGGACTTGCCGCCCCCCGTCGGGCCGGTGAGGGCGACCACGTCGCCCCGGTTTATGGTGAGGTTGCAGTTTTGGAGCACAGGCTGCTCCGGGCGATAGCTTTTGTAGACCGCCCGAAGTTCGATGCGCTCCGAGCTCCCGACAGGAGCCGGTGCGTTTTCTGGTTGCCCGGTGGCTGGCTGAGAGGCCAGCCGTGCCAGGATTTCGGAACTGGCGCCAAGGGCCGCTGCACGGTCGTGATAGTGTTGTGAGAGCGTGCGAAGCGGCTGAAAGAATTCCGGCGCCAGCAGGAGCACCAGCAACCCGGAAAACAGGGTGAGCTCATCCGCCGGCCCGAAGCTGATGTAACCCAACAGGCCGAAGCCGATATAGATCGCGACCACGGCAATGGCGACCGAGGCAAAAAACTCCAGAACCGCCGACGACAGAAAGGCAACCCGGAGCGTTTTCATGGTGACCCGACGATACTGGTCGGAGCGCTCTCGAATGAGCTCCGATGCCCAGGCCGTCTGACCAAACAACTGCAGGGTGGTGAGGCCGCGTACCTTGTCGAGAAACTGCCCGGACAGCCGGCTGATGGTGATGAAATGCTGCTGGTTGAGCTTTTCAGCGCCCATGCCCACCAGGGCCATGAACAGGGGAATCAAAGGTGCCGAGGCCAGTAAAAAAAGACCGGCAAGCCAGTCCAGCCAGAAGACCAGAACCAGGATAACCAACGGCACAATAACCGCCAGGGACATCTGGGGTAGGAACCGGGCAAAGTAGCCATGCAGCGCTTCAACGTGGTCTATCCACTCCCGGGCCAGGGTGCCTGCGGAGAACTGGGCCAGTTCGACCGGCCCGGTGGCCTGCCAGTGGTGATGCAGCTGGCGACGGACATCCCGCCGTACTCGCTCGCTGCTCAGCGCGGCGAAACGGGTCTGCGCGCCTTGCGCCAACGCCCGGACAACCAGGGCAAGAATCAGGCTGATAAAGAGGGGCGCAAGCTCAGCAACGGGGACCTTTTCAATCACCCCGAGATGAACGATTCGCGCGAGCAGCACCATCTGGATAACGGTGGCAACGCCAGCCACCGTACCCGCAATGACCGTACTGCGAATCCACAGGCGGCTGCCTGTAGCCAGATCGGCAAGCCAGCGACGAACCTCCTGCGGATCCGCCTCGGCCACTCAGTGGTATCCTTCGCCCGCGCGGACTTTGCCCCGGAACACCCAGTAGGTCCAGGCGGTGTATGCCAGCACAATGGGAATCACGAACAGCAGCCCCAGCAGCAGGAACAGCTGCGATTCATAGGCGGAAGCGGCGTCCCACAAGGTGTACTCCGGTGGCACCACATAGGGCCAGCGGCTCACAACCAGCCCGAGATAGGTGAAGATGAACAGCCCCATGGTGGCCACAAACGGCATGCCTTCGAAGCGGTTGCGAACGGAACGGAAGATCTGGAACGCGCACAGAAGCGTGAGCACCGGCAGAATCCAGATCACCGAGAGATTGGAGAACCACCGCTCGCGCACCATGTCGTCCACAAACGGCGTCCACACGCTGATAATCCCGAATACCACCAGAACGGCGCCCAGCAGGGGTAGGGAGATCCGGTAGGCCCACTCCTGCAGATAGCCTTCGGTTTTCATGATCAGCCAGGTTGAGCCCAGCAGGGCGTAACCGGCCAGCATGCCCAGCCCGGTCAGCACCGTGAACGGCGTGAGCCAGTCCAGTGCGCCGCCGACGTAAACACCGTTGGCGGTTTCAAAGCCCTGGATGTAGGCACCCACCACGGCACCCTGGGCGAAGGAGGCAACGGTGGAACCGCCCGCGAAGGCCCAGTTCCAGAGGTAGCGAGAGGTTCTCGCCTTGAACCGGAACTCGAACGCCACGCCCCGGAAAATAAGACCGGCAAGCAGCAGAAACACGCCGATATACAGCGCGGGCAGGAAGATGGAATACACCATCGGGAACGCCGCCAGCAGGCCGGCGCCGCCCAGTACCAGCCAGGTTTCGTTACCGTCCCACACCGGCGCGACCGAGTTCATCATGGTGTCGCGGTCCTCCTCATTGGGCGCAAACGGGAACAGGATCCCCACGCCGAGGTCGAAACCGTCCATAAGCACGTACATGATGATGCCAAAGCCAATGATAAAGGCCCAGATGAGTGGCAGATCAAACAGTTCCATAATCAGTGACCTCCCTGGCTTGCCGGTTTGCCGCGTTGCTCATCGTGCTCTATCTCAAAGGGAACGTGGGCCGCAGAAAATGGCCGTTTCGGACGCTCCGTTTCGTGTTCTTCCTCGGGCCGATCTTCCAGACCCACGTACAGCACCCGCATCAGATAATAGACACCCGCTGAGAACACCAGCGCATACACCACGATATAGCCAATGAGCGTGAACAGTGCCATGCCGCCTGTCAGTGACGGTGTCAGCGCCTGAGCCTGGGTCATCTGCCCGTAAACCAGCCAGGGCGCCCGGCCGATCTCGGTGACGAACCAGCCGGCCAGAACGGCAATGAACGGCGTAATGCTCATGAAGCGCATGGCCTGCAAAAACCAGGGGGTTTGCCAGTAGCGCCCTCCGGCCCGAAGTACCAATCCGGTAACGGCGGCGGCGATCATTAACAGGCCAAGGCCGACCATCACCCGGAACGACCAGAACACAATAGCCACCGGCGGCTGCTGTTGCACCGGAACTTCATTAAGCCCCGGCACCTCGCCATCCCACTCGTGGGTGAGGATGAAACTGGCCAGGCTGGGGATGCCGATCTCGTACAGGTTGCGCTGGCTTTCCTGATCCGGAATCGCAAACAGCAGCAGTGGCACATGACGGGAGGTTTCCCAGTTGCCTTCCATTGCTGCCACCTTCATGGGCTGGTGCTCAAGCGTGTTCAGGCCATGGAAGTCGCCCACCACCGCCTGAGTAGGCGCAAGCAAAAGAAGGAGCCACAAACAGATGGACAACGCCTTGCGGTTCGCTTCCACCTCTCGACCTTTCAGCAGATACCAGGCACTGACACCGGCCACCACAAACCCGCCTGTGAGGAACGACGCCAGCAGCATGTGACTGAACCGGTAGGGGAAGGACGGGTTGAAGATGGCTTCGCTCCAGGAAGTGACGAAGAAAACGCCATCACGAAGCTCGGTGCCGGCCGGCGTATGCATCCAGCTGTTGGCGGAAAGAATCCAGAACGATGAAATAAAGGTGCCGGTAGCCACCATGATGGCCGCGAGCAGGTGAATGCCGGCGGGCACCTTGTCTCGCCCGAACAGAAGCACGCCCAGGAAGGCCGCCTCCAGGAAAAACGCCGTCACTACCTCATAACTCAGCATGGGCCCGAGGAAGTTGGCGGAGGCCTGGGCGAAATTGCTCCAGTTGGTGCCGAACTGGAAGGACATCACAATGCCCGACACCACACCCATGCCGAACACAACCGCGAACACTTTGGTCCAGAACCCCGAGAGTTTCACCCACACCGGATTACCGGTTTTGAAGGCCAGTGCCTCCAGGGTGGCAATGAACGAGGCAAGGCCGATGGTAAACACCGGGAAAATGGCGTGAAATGACACTACAAACGCAAACTGAATTCGCGAGAGCATCAGGGGATCAAGTTCCATGGGAACCCTCCGGTTACGTTCACATCAAAAGACACGGGCCCAGCGAACCCGTTCATCCGCTGCCTTCGCTCATTTTGTTGTGTTGTACTGCCGGCAGATAGTTAACATGCTACTAAATAATAGGGGCGCACCGGTATACCGGATTGCTCCCTCCTTGATTTAAAACAAGTATGGTGAAGCCAATGAGCTTTTACGAAGACCGGATCCTGCCGCACATCATAGACTGCGCCTGCTCCATGGGCCAGGTGATGAAGCTTCGCAGCGAGGTGGTGCCGCGTGCCAGGGGCCGCGTATTGGAAGTGGGCATGGGCTCCGCCATCAACCTGCAGTTCTACCGGGCTAACCAGGTGGAAATGGTGTACGGGCTTGAACCGTCCGAAGGCATGCGCCGAAAGGCCCGCCCAAACCTGGAAAAATCGCCGGTAACGGTGGAGTGGCTGGACTTACCCGGCGAAAAGATACCTCTGGAAAAGGATTCGGTAGACACGGTCCTGCTCACCTTCACCCTGTGTACCATTCCCGACTGGCAGGCGGCCCTTGAGCAAATGTGGAGGGTACTGAAGCCGGGCGGTGAACTGCTGTTCCTGGAACACGGTGAATCGCCCGATGAGCGCACCCGCAAATGGCAGCACCGGATTACACCAGGCTGGAAGAAACTGGCGGGGGGCTGCCACCTGAACCGCCACATCGCCGACCTGATCCGCCAGGGCGGTTTCCAGATCGAGGAACTGGAAAACCTCTACGTTCCCAGGGCACCCAGGATTGCCGGGTATATCTACAAGGGCAGGGCAATCAAGCCGGCCAATGCCTGATCACACATCGCAAAGCACGCTGCTGCAGCGGGCGGAATGTGAATTGCGTTACCCCACGCAGACTTATACAATTCCGCCCGTCAAATCCCCCTCCGATTGCCCGGATGGTGAAATTGGTAGACACAAGAGACTTAAAATCTCTCGGCCGCAAGGCCGTGCCGGTTCGATTCCGGCTCCGGGCACCATTACTTCTTCGACATCGCCTCCAGCATCCGATTCACCGCCTCCAGGTGCTCCGGCTCGTTGTGGCACAGGCCCTGGAAGTTCGCGCACACATCCAGGAAGTCCTTCAGGTCCATCCGTGGGGCCATTTTCATCAGGCGCTTGGTCAGCCGGGTTGCCTTGGGTGGCTGGCTGGCGATGCGGTTTGCCATGGCGTTGGCGGCAGTCATCAGCTCTTCCGCAGGTACAACCTCCAGCACGATGCCCAGCTCCCTGGCTTCGTTGGCATCAATCACGCGGCCGGTGAGGGTCAGTTCGAACGCCCGCTGGTAGCCGATCAGTCGCTGCATGAACCAGGCGCCGCCGTCGCCGGGGATAATGCCGAGGTTCAGGAAGGTTTCGCCGAATCTGGCGTTTTCAGAGGCGATGCGGATGTCGGCCATGTTGGCCAGATCAAAGCCTGCGCCGATCGCAGGGCCATTCACGGCGGCGATGATCGGTACTTCGACGTTCTGCAACGCCAGCGGAATGCGCTGGATGCCCTTGCGATAACGGTCGGCGCATTCGGCCGGATCGCCCGCGAAATCGCCGCTGCGGTTGGCCATGTCACGGATGTTGCCGCCGGCGCTGAAGGCGGAACCGGCGCCTGTGATCACCAGTACCGACACATCCTCACATGCGTTCACCCATTCCGCCGTGGTAACAATGTCCTCAATCAGGTTCGAGCCTGTCAGAGCGTTGCGCAGGTCGTGGCGGTTGAAGGTGAGGGTGGCTACCCGGTTTTCCAGGGTAAGCAGGGCATCGGTGAGCGTCGGGACGTTGGTCATGGCTTTCTGATCCTTGTTATCGGTAGGGCGGTATCTTCGCGCGGAGCCGTTGGTTTTATCAACCGCAGGGGGCCTATCGACTATCCGTGCGTCGCGCGATGGAAATATCGCTTGCGCGTTTTTGAGACAGGTGCATTATACTGTAGCCGTTGCGGACCGATTTCATGGATAGCAGGAACAGTCTGTTTCTGGTCGCTCCAGCGCCTTTACCGGGGTGTTTAAAGTGGCCGATAAACCAGTCTTATCGTGCTCTCCAGGTTCCGAATCTTCGAGAAGATCCAGTTCTCCGTACCCTCTGTTTGCGCCTCTTGATCGCTTGAACCGCCGCTTTCCGCTGTGGCCAGCCACGTTGCTCCTCGCCGTTCTTGCGATTGCGGGTAACGCCCTGGCAATCCAGCTTTACTACGGCGTTCATTTCATCTTCGGCTCGATCTTTGTGCTCGTGGCCATCCGCACGCTTGGTGCCCGGCAGGCGGTTGTGGTCGGACTGGCGGGAGCGCTCTACACCAGTGTTCTCTGGGAACACTACTACGCGGTGATAGTGTTCCTGGCTGAGTGTCTGTTCGTGCTGGCGTTCAGCCAGCGCACGAGGCGTTCATTGTTTCTGGCCGACAGCCTGTTCTGGTGTCTTCTGGGCATTCCGGCCACGCTTACTCTGTACCACCTGGGCATGGATATCCCGGTTAAAACCGCCTTCGTGATCGCCGTGAAGCAAATGTTGAACGGTATCTTCAATGCGGCCATGGCGGGGCTCATCCTTTGCCTTTACTACCTCCTGAAAAACCGCATCTCCACCGGTTATCTGGTGAGCTCCCAGATTCGCAGCATTCTGTTCCATACCATTCTGATGACGGCCCTTGTGTCTGGGTCCGTTCCGGTCCTGCAACTGGCCGAAACCAAACAACAGATCCAGGCCCGGGAGCTGGAGCGGGAGCTGGCCGAGAGCTTTCAGCGGGTAGCCCGATTCTTTGCGGCGAACCCGGACTACTCCCAGGATGAATGGCGGGCCCTGAAAGACTCCATGGGCCCAGACACCCGGATCTTCCTTTATCCCGTTGCCGCCGCGCCCGACAGGGCGGGCGGCACTCCGGAGAGCGGGTTCCGGGTGGATCATGTACGGTCCACGAACCAGCCCTCTGTGATCAAGAGCTGGCAGGAGGGCACTTACCAGCTGTCCGGCGTTCTTGAAACGCACCCGACCACCGGTGTGGTAATCAGTCGGAGCGCACGATCGGTGTCGACGGAAATGGATGCGGCCAGCCTTGAATTGCTGGGCTACATGGCTGCTTTGCTGGCGCTGGCCATTGCGGTCTCCCGAGGTGTGAGCAACCTGCTAACCCGGCCCATCTGGCGCTTATCGACCCTTCTGAACAGTTCCACCAACGGCATTATCACCACCGACATCCAGGGCCACATCGAGTGGGTTAACCAGGGTTTCGTGCACCTAAGCGGGTATGAGCTGGACGAAATCCGGGGCCGAAAGCCGGGTTCGTTCCTGCAGGGGCCCGACACCGATCCCGATACCGTTGAAAGAATTCGCGGGCACCTCAGCCAGCAGGAGCCCTTCGAAGAGGAGCTGCTGAACTACCATCGGGAGGGCTGGCCTTACTGGATCCGTATCAATTGCGAGCCACTGCTGTCAGAGGACGGACGACTGGCCGGCTACATCGCCGTGGAAACGAACATCACCGAACAGCGAAAAATTGTCCATCTTGAAAACGTGGGCAGCGAGGCGCTTGAACGGATTGCCGAGAACGGCAGGCTAGATGACACACTGCTTGCCCTGGCCAGCAGCGTAGAGGACTTTGTGCCGGACATCCGCTGCTCCATCGAGTTGTCCGCCTCATTGTTGGGTGACCATTGTGATCTGAATGCTGCCTGTTACTTCGATGTCAGCGGCGGTTCGATGGCTGGCTATCGATACTGTGAGGCAATGTCGCCGCTGATTCTTGATCCGGCGAAGAACGCCATCGGGCGCCTGAACGTGTTCTACCGTGGTGGTGACATCCCCTCGAAGAATGACTGCGAGGTCTTCAAGCGCGCCGCCCATATTGTTGCGATCATTGTTGAGCGTTACTACGCAGACTACCGCCTGGCGGAGGCGGCCGGCGTTTTCAGACACGCCAACGAAGGCATGGTGGTTGCCGATGCATCCGGTGTGGTTCTGGATTGCAACCAGGCATTCACTGACATCACCGGTCTTGACCCGGAGCAGGTGCGCGGTCGGCCAGCCCTGGACCTGCTCTGGGAAATGGAAGCGGTGCAGGAACCGGGTACCGAGTTACACGTGCCGGCAACAGACGACCAGCGAATCCGGGATACCTGGATCCGCCATCGCAACGGCAAGACCTCCTGCGTGCGCCGAAGCGTAAGCCTTGTGCGGGACAAGCACGGGGATGTTCACCGCTACATCTACATCCTCAACGATATCAGCGAGCTGAAGGAGTACCAGAGCCAGCTTGAGAGCATGGCGAAGTTCGACCCTCTCACCAAACTGCCCAACCGGACGCTGCTGAGCGACCGGTTACAGCAGGCCATGATCAACTGTGAACGCAACGGATCGGAACTGGCGGTTCTGTTTATCGATCTGGATGGCTTCAAGGAGATCAACGACAGCCACGGTCATGCGGTGGGCGACGAACTGCTGCGCTCCCTCGCGCGCCGTCTGCGATCCATCATGCGGGAAGGAGACACCCTGGCGCGTTTCGGTGGCGACGAGTTTGTGATGGTGGCTCCCGTGGAATCGGAGGTGAAATCCTGCCCGGTGCTGCTGGACCGCATTCTGTCTGCAGTGGCCCAGCAGAGCCGGGTGCTCGGCAAGCCGGTGGCGCTGACGGCCAGCGTTGGCGTAACCTTCTATCCTCAGGCCGATCCGCTCGATGCCGAACAGCTGCTGCGCCAGGCCGACCAGGCCATGTACCTGGCCAAGCAGGGCGGCAAGAACCAGTATTGTTTCTACGACGCCGACAACGAACGCGCCGTTCGCGATCTGTTCAAAGACCTGAAGCGGGTAGAGGAAGGGCTGAACAATGAAGAGTTCGAGCTTTTCTATCAGCCCAAGGTCAACCTTAGAACCCGTCAGGTTATCGGTGTGGAGGCATTGATCCGCTGGCGGCACCCGATTCGGGGGCTGCTGGGCCCCGCCGATTTTCTTCCGGTAACCGAGCGCCACCCTCTGAGCGTTGGTATTGGCGAGTGGGTCATTCGCACAGCGCTCGCTCAGGTGCGACGCTGGCGCAAGAACGGTATGCGCCTGCCTGTGAGTGTCAACATCGATCCCTTCCACCTTGTTCGCGAGGACTTCGCCGAGCGCCTGCAACGGACGCTGGGTGAATTCCCCGAAACCCGGCCAGGCGACCTTGAGATCGAAATTGTGGAAACCTCGTCCCTGGAAAACTTCAATGCGGTGAACAAGGTGATCCAGCAATGCCGAACCCTGGGCGTCCGGTTCGGGCTCGACGACTTTGGCACCGGGTATTCGTCCCTGACATACCTGCGTCAACTGCCCCTCGACTATCTCAAGATTGATATGAGTTTTGTTCGGGGCATGCTCGAGAACCCGGACGATCTTGCCATTGTGAAAGGCGTGCTGGGGTTGGCGGACTCCCTGAACCTGCCGGTTATTGCCGAGGGCGTGGAAACCCTGCAACACCGCAACAAGCTTATGACTCTTGGCTGCGAGTTTGGCCAGGGCTACTGGCTGTCCCGTCCCGTTTCGGGCGACGACCTTGAGGCCTGGATGGCCCATTGGCAGGAGGCGCTGCCCAAGATGGCGACGGTCTCAGGAAACCTGGTCGGCCCGGTCTAGCTGCAACCGTTTAGCGCGCTGGTAGCGTCGCACCTCCAGCCACCCGTGTGCCGCCAGGGCCGAAAACACGATCACGCCACCTACTAGGCTTAGCTGTGGCGGTACTTCTCCCAGGAACAACCACACCAGGAAAGAACCCAGCACCGTCTCAAGCAACAGCATCAGGCTGACTTCCGCGGCCGGGATATAGCGCGGGCCAATCTGGATCAGGATGCAGGCGGTGGGCAGGAACACCAGGCAGAGCAGGGCAATAAAGAAGAAATCCCGGGTGGAGGGCCATTGGGCGCCGCCCATCAGAGCTGCAGCGCCGGCCAGAACCAGGGCGCCGAACATCAGCATCACGCTCATGTCGCTGTCCGGCTTTGAGCGGGCCACGTTGAGGTTGGATGCCAGTGCGGTGGCGGCAACCACCGCCATCAACAATCCAAGTGGATCGCCTTTTCCGAATTCGCCCACGGCCATGAGGGTGGCCCCGGCCACGCACACCAGGATCACCAGCCAGGTTCGAAGCGGTAGTGTTTCCTTCCAGATCGCCCAGGCAATCAGGGCAGCGATGACCGGGGCGGTATTCAGGATTACCAACACGTTGCCGGCGGCGGTGTTTTTCATGCCGACCACAAAGCCCAGGGTGCTGACGGCAAACGCACCCGCGCAGAACAGGCCCTTGCGGCCGCATTTGCGGATCTCGGGTATCAGTCTGGCCCGGTAGCGGGCCCAGTTGATGACCAGAAAACTGAGGGCCAGCAAGAGCCCTCGCCAGAACAGGAAAACCACCGGCTCAACGGAGGTGATCTTCACCAGCAGGGCGTCCGGTACGATGAACAGCACGCCCAGGGCAGCGATGGTCAGTCCTTTGATGCGGGTGGTCTGCACGCTGTGTTCGCCTTTACTGTTGTGAGCCTTCTGGCTTGGGTATCCGGTTTACGGGTTGTCCTGCTTGGGCAGGGGTTCTATGCGGTTGATGTCGCCCGTGGGTGCGGCCGGCTTGTCCTGGTAGATGACAAGCATCGCGCCGCCTATCACGGCAATCGCGAACAACACTTTCAGGATAATCGATTTCGACACGGTTTCTTCGGCTCCTTTTCCAGGCTATACGTTCTCCCTATGGGCGGTGCCGAGGTTTCACAACGGCGAGGCCGGAGAAACTGAGCATCCTACAAAAGTCGCTTCGACAGTATAGCCGCGGTCAGCAATACTGAAACCTGACGTTCAGAGAAGGCAGGCTGAAGGCCGCCCTGCAGTCGACTGCCCGACAATGAGGAGACACGCCATGACAGGTCAGACGGAACCCCTGGTTCGGACATACAGCGAAAACGGTATTACCACGCTCACACTGAACCAGCCGGAAAAGCGGAACAGTCTGTCCATGGCCATGCTGGAGGCATTGTCCGAGGCGCTTGAAACCCTGGCCTCCGACGGCGATACCCGCGTGGTGGTGCTGGCCGCTGCCGGCAACGTGTTCTGCGCCGGTCACGACCTCAAGGAAGTGCGCGAGCAGTTTGACAGCCACGACTTCCAGTTGGCACTGTTCAACCAGTGCAGCAAGGTGATGCAGCAGATCGTTAATCTGCCCAAGCCGGTGATTGCTCGGGTGGCGGGCGTGGCCACTGCGGCCGGCTGTCAGCTGGTGGCAAGCTGCGACCTGGCGGTGGCTGCTGATACCGCTCGTTTTGCCACGCCCGGGGTCAACATTGGTCTTTTCTGTTCTACGCCCATGGTGGCGCTGTCTCGCAACGTGTCTCGCAAACACGCGATGGAAATGCTGCTGACTGGCGAGATGATCGGCGCGGTCAAGGCGGAGCGGCTGGGGCTGGTGAACCAGGTGGTTGACGAACAGCATCTTGACGAAATGGTCTACAAGCTGGCTCGCACCATCGCCGATAAATCGGGGCTCACCCTGAAGATCGGCAAGGAAGCGTTCTACCGCCAACTGGAGATGCCGTTGGCAGATGCCTACGAATACACCTCGAAAGTCATGGCGGATAACATGATGGCAAACGACGCCCAGGAGGGTATCTGCGCGTTTCTGGAGAAACGCAAACCTGACTGGCAGGACCGCTGAGTCTTCCGGTGCCGCGGCTCAGGGGTTAGGGCAATTCTCGGCACCCAGCCTGAGCCGATCGCCCGGTTTAATGCCGTGCTCCCTGAAGAACCCCGCGTTCATTTCCACCGCGCTGATGAACGGCACACCGGCCGGGTAGGTGGGACAACCCGAGCCGGAGGCCGAGGCACAGGGCACCATGTGGCGGATGCTACCTACGGTGCCGTTTTCGTCCAGAAATGCGATATCAAGCGGAATCCGTGTCTTGTACATCCAGAAACCGTGGCTGGCATCGCGCTCCTGTTCATATTGGAAGAGCATGCCGTGATTCGGCGAAAGAGCGTCTCTTCCCATCAGGCCCTTGCGGCGCTGTTCCGGGGTGGAGGCCACTTCCAGGGTTACCGGTACTACCGGGTTACCGCCGACAAAACACGCCTGGATCTCAGGCAGGCTTTCCTGTGGTGCCGCAATGCCGGTGCGACACCCCTGCAGCGATGCGACCGCCAACAGCAGGCATAGCCAGGGTAACGGCCGGGGCGACGTGGCGGCGATGTTCACGAGCGCAGCCGATAGCCGGTCTTGAAGATCCACCAGATGGCTGTCATGCAGGCGGCCAGGAACACCAGGGTCATACCCACGCTGATGCCCACATGCACATCCGACACGCCGTAAAAGGCCCAGCGGAAACCGCTGATCAGGTACACCACGGGATTGAACAGGCTTACGGTCTGCCATACCTCCGGCAGCATGTCGATGGAGTAGAACGTACCACCCAGGAACACCAGGGGGGTCACGATCATCATGGGCACAATCTGCAGCTTCTCGAAGCCGTCTGCCCAGATACCGATGATGAAACCGAACATGCTGAAGGTAATGGAGGTGAGCACCAGGAAAGAAAACATCCAGAAGGGATGCAATACGTCGTAATCAACAAAGAACTTGGCGGTGGCCAGAATGATCACGCCCAGGATCACCGATTTGGTGGCAGCGGCCCCCACGTAACCAAGCACCACCTCAACGTAGGAGACCGGCGCAGACAGCACCTCGTAGATGGTGCCTGAAAACTTCGGCATGTAGATACCGAAGGAGGCGTTGGAGATACTCTGCATCAACAGGGAGAGCATGACCAGGCCCGGAATGATGTAGGCGCCGTAGGCGATGTTGTCGATGTCGCCCATGCGAGAGCCAATGGCCGAACCGAAGACCACGAAGTAGAGGCAGGTGGAGATTACCGGGGAGAGGACACTCTGCATCACTGTGCGTCTCATCCGGGCCATTTCAAACTTGTAGATAGCGCGAACGCCGTAAAGGTTCATTGCCATTCCTTATCCGTTTGCTTTACTGGCGGGCTTACTCGTGTACCAGTCCCACGAAGATTTCCTCAAGGGAGCTCTCGCGGGTCTGCAGATCCCGGTATTCAATGCCCAGATCGCTCAGGGTGCGCAACAGTCGGGCCACGCCGGCCTGCTCCTGCTGTGAGTCAAAGGTGAAAATCAGCTCGTAGCCATCATCGGACAGCTCCACCGGCTCCAGGGTCAGTTCGCCGGGCACTTTCTCGAGCCTTTGTTGCAGCTGCAGGCGCAGTTCCTTCTTGCCGAGCTTGGTCATCAACTGGTCCTTGTCTTCCACCAGGATGATTTCGCCCTGACGGATCACGCCGATGCGATCCGCCATTTCCTCGGCTTCCTCGATGTAGTGGGTCGTCAGGATGATGGTAACCCCGTTCTCGCGAAGTTTACGCACCATCTGCCACATGTCCCGACGTAGCTCCACATCCACGCCTGCGGTGGGCTCGTCCAGGAACAGAATCTGCGGTTCATGGGATAGGGCCTTGGCAATCATCACCCGGCGCTTCATGCCACCGGAGAGCGACATGATGCGGTTGTTGCGCTTGTCCCAGAGGGAAAGATCCTTCAGCACTTTCTCGATGTGCGCCGGCCTGGGTGCCTTGCCAAACAGGCCCCGGCTGAAAGACACCGCGTCCCAGACGGTTTCGAAGGAATCGGTGTTCAGTTCCTGGGGCACCAGGCCAATGGTTTCCCGGGCTTTCCGGTAATCCTTCACGATGTCGTATCCTGCGGCCTTCACCTCACCCTCGGATTTGTTCACGATGCCGCAAATGATACTGATAAGGGTGGTCTTGCCGGCGCCGTTGGGGCCGAGCAGGGCGAAGATTTCGCCACGCTGGATTTCCAGGTTGATGTCTTTCAGGGCCTGGAAGCCGTCTTCATAAAACTTGCTGAGGTGCTTAACGGAGATGTCCGGCTGCACGGGCGTTTCCTGTAGTCAGATTGGGTCTGAGAGAAGGCCACGTATTTTCTCATGACTGGCGCCGGTTTAGAAACCTTTGCCTTGTTCGCGGAAACCACCATAATGCCGCGAAGACCAAAAACAGGGGCATTACGTGAAGTATCTGGTACGCGCAGTGATCATTCTGGGATTTCTGGTAGGGCTGATGACCCTGTTGATGTTGGTGGTGGCCCTGTTCGGCCCGGCCGATGACAGCACAGGTTCGCAACCGGCGGCGGCACGTTGCGATCTGCTGAAAGCTGGCCCGTGCGTCTGGAACACCGATGCCGGCCGATGGTCGGCCAACCTGGAGAGGGTTCGCGATACCAGCGATGGAACCGCCTACCGCCTTGAGGTAAGTGCACCGGAAGCGCCCGATCGGTTCCTGGCTGTCCTGCGTGGCGAATCCATGTATATGGGAGAGTATCCGGTAGCCCTCGGCCAGGATGCCGACAATCTCTACACCGCGCAGTTCAATGCGCCAATCTGCAGCGTCGACGCCTCCATGACCTGGCGGATCGACCTGCAGGAAGGTCAGGCTCCAATCGAAGACGTGCCGGTAATCCTGGTGTTCGAGGCTGCCGGTCGATGAGGCCCGCAAAGCGTGCTCCAACCCGCTGACAACCATTGAAGAACGTGTAAAATCACGAAATCCGGCCGACAACGGCCAACTCTAACGACAACACCGCCGAACCGGGGACAACGTGATGGATTACGGAGATAGCGTTCAGAAAGTCCTGCTCAGAAAGATTCGCAAGGCCGAACAGGACCTGATGCAGTTGAAGCTGGATTATTGCCGGTTTGTGTTCGGCCTGAGCCACAGGGCCCGTGTGCTGGCCAATGGTGAGGTGTACGTGGTTCGTTCCGTAGACGTCGACACCATGACCCACGCCGACGATGGTGGCTTTACCCGCCCCGCTATTACCGGCAGCCCGGCGGAAGGGAAGGACGAGGGCCAGACCCGGGACCTGGGGACCGACTGGGTGCTGGAAGGTTCTCAGGTTCGGAGCTGAACTGAGGGCACATGACGGGTGCCAGAGGCCCTCAGATGAACGCGTTACTGGTAATCGCTTCGTAGAGGCTGGAGGTCGGGGGGACGTAATGGCTGTACCGCCAGAACTCCGCGCCCTCGAGCCCCGATCGATAGCAGGCCAGTAACACCGAACTCGAGGTAAGAGTGGCCAGGGCCTGGAACGCTTCCGTCTGACGGATCCCAGTCTTCCTGCTGATAATGTGCGCCACGGTTGCCGCGAGCCTGTCCGTGTGCCGGGCCTGCCGGTCGCACAGGGCACAAGCTGCTCCATACAGCCAGGCTGCTGAATAACCTCGCACCGTCTCCGGTGCGGTGGCCAGGTCCAGACCCCGTACGCGACAATCCCTCTCCTGCAATCCCGCCAGAATATGCAATTGGGTGATCAGTTCGGTTCGGTCTGGCGCGACCGCAGCCGAGGGCCGGGCAACCTCATGAGCGCGCTCCCGAAATGACGGTGTCGGTGCAGGGTGGCCCGCCGCCATGGGTTCGGTGCGCACGAGGGCCGATACCCGGAAGGCCAGGAGAAAAAGTAGCGCCAGGAGCCCCGCCTGGGTCAGAAGTATCAATCCGTTCACAGTGTTCACCGACTTCCGCAATGTTGCAAAACGTGATCGAAGTGTAACGGAATGTATCCCGGTCAGAACGCCTACCGATCAACAGATTCGCACAGCAATTGACTGAAGTGACGGAACTGTGACGGGTATCGCACCGGGTTGTGACGCGGTTTGCTCAGCAGGTGGGCATCGTCTGCAACGCCAGTTTCCGTCGGATGAAGCGGCCGAGGGCATCGATTCCGATATTCAGCAGTGCGGTGATGAGGATAAGCACCATGGCACGATCAAACCGGATGTTCTGGATGGCGCTGTCCACGTAGAAGCCCAGGGTATAGATGCCGAGAATCCCGAGAATGGCCGTTTCCCGCATGATGATTTCCCACCGGTAGAACAGGAAAGCGAGAAAGGAACGATACACCCGGGGCACAAGCTCCCAACTGTAGCGATTAAAGCCGGTGGGCGCGTCGGGGCGTAGGCGAATGCCGTTTGTCTGCCGGCCAATCAGGTGGCCGATAATGCCGCCGTTGTGGAGGGCCAGCGCCACCACGGCCGGCAGCATGGAGGGCCCCCAAAGCTGGAGCAGGATGTAGGCAAGGATGTATTCCGGTGTGGAGCGGGCAATCACCAGGAACACATGGCCTGACGTACGGCGCACAGGCCCACCAAAATGATTGGAAATCAGCGGGAAGGCCAGCAACGTCAGAATGCCAGTGGCCACCAGGGCAATCTGAGTGAGGACAACGGTGTTCCAGATTCCCGGAAGCGCCTCATTGATCATCAAATCGTTCAGCCATGGCAACAGACCGGCCAGCCCTTCGCCGTCCCTCAGCGGGCTGGGAATGATGTCCTGTGTGAAAAATCGCTCGACATTACCCCATACGATGGGCAGCCCCTCGCCAAGGAAAAACGGGGCGCCCAGGATGTAAACGGGCAGCAGCCGAGGTTTTACCCAGAGCGGAATGGTGGCAATCAACACATAAAACAGGATCAGCATGGCGCCTGCGTCGGAGTAGAGGCCCTGGGAGAACGACGACTCCAGGTAGAAGCCAAGAGTGGGCAAGCCCACAAACCCCAGGATGGCGCTCGAGCGCAAGCCGCATTCCAGGCGGTATGCCGTGTAGGTTCTCAGTTGCACCCAGCAGTCCGGAATTCGGGTGTAGAGGAAGGTTGCTATCACACCTGTGCCGGGCGGCAATAGCCGTGCTGGCTCGGGATCGACCTCATCCAGGATTTCGGAATAGACCTTGGCGAAGATTCCGGCATAGGGAATGGCGATGGCAAGAACACCGGTGAGGGGGTGGAAGCCGAAGAACTGAAGAAAGATCAATGCCCAGAAGAGCTCGTGGATGGCGCGGATAAAGGCGCAGAAGATACGGACCGGTAGAAAGCGGTACACCAGTGACAACAGGAAACCGCAAATGCTACCCAGCGCCACGCCCACAAAAGCGAAGGCAACGGTCCGCAACAGCGCCGTCATCAGGCCTTCACTGCTGAAGAAATTCGGGGTAATCACGCCCAGAAAGAAGTTGCCGAGATCCCGCCAGGGGTTGGAGGCGGTGATGGCAATGTCGGCAAACAGCAGCCCGACGAGAGCGATCGCCAGGAAAATCAGGCTGGTGCGTACCGTGGGGGAAGAAAGCATGGTGCCGCTCCGTTCCCTAGTACAAGGACATGATGTCGGCGGACGTCAGCCGATCGCTGCGCTCATCCAGAGCCACCTGACCGTCCTGAATACCGACAATGCGGGTACAGTATTTAAGCGCCATGTCGACGTCATGCAGTGCAATCACGCTGGTGGCAAACCGCTCCTTGAGAAGCTCCATCACCATATGGGCCATGGGGCCGTCCAGGGCGGAAATGGGCTCGTCCGCAAGCAGAATGGGGGCGTTCCGGTAGAGTGCGCGGGCAATGGCTACTCGTTGCCGCTGGCCACCGGATAATGACGCCGCCGGCATCCAGATTTTCTCAGACATGCCCAAGGTCTTGAGCAGCCCGCTGACTTCGGCCCGGTTGCGGGCAAAGGGGCGGATCAAGGTTATCGTGCTGTACCAGGTGGCGTGCCGGTCCAGTTGCCCCATGAACACGTTGTGAAAGACCGGTAACGCGTTAACCAGCCCCAGTTCCTGTGGTACCAGGGAGGCATCCCGGTTTACCCGTTCGTGAATCAGGCGGATCAACGTTGACTTACCAGCCCCGCTCTTGCCCACGAGGGCAACCTGTTCACCGGATTCTACCCTCAGAGAGAGCGGGCCTATAACCCGCTCACCGCTGAAGGAAGCCGTCAGACCGGAAAAGTCGAAACCTGACATCAATCCAGGATTCCGATCTCTTCCGCTGTCCGGCGAATCGGCTCGTAGTCGTCGTTCGAGGCGGGAATGAAGCCAGACCGCGGGAAGCTCTCGAGCAGGGCAGGATCGTCAAGATTCAGAAGGGCTTCGGTAACCCGCTGCTTGAAACCTTCGCCGAACCGTTGATCCACGTCGCCCCGGATGGTCCACTGGTAATCAGGGTAGGGAGGGGTTTCCCAGATAACTTTCACGGCGTCGGTATCGATGTTGCCATCTTCCAGTTCTTTCTCCCACACCTGGAAGTTCAGGGCGCCTACCTCATAGGTTCCTGCTTCTACCAGCCGCAAGGTGCGGGTGTGGTTGCCGCTGAAGCCAACCCGGCTGAAAAAGTCTTCCGGCTGCTGACCGAACACTTCGCGGATGTAAAACTCAGGCATCAGGCGGCCAGACGTGGAGCCCTTGGAGCCAAAGGTAAAGGTCTTGCCCTTGAGATCCGCTTCCAGTTCCGCCAGTTCGCCTGCGGGCTCAATGCCGGTGCTGGTGTTGGCAATGAAATAGGTCTGGAAGGCCTCGTCTTCCACGCCCTGGGCAATGGCTTCGGAGCCAGGAACCAGACGCCGGGCCTGTACGCCGGAAAGTCCGCCGAACCACGCCAGCTGCACCTGGTTATTCCGGAAAGCCGAGACGGCAGCGGCGTAGGATTTTACGGGGATGTAGCGAACATCCACGTTAAGTTCACTTTCCAGGTAGTCCGCAACACCCCGGAATCGCTCCACCAGCTTGGTCTCGTCTTCATCGGGAATAGCGGTGAAAACGAAGGTTTCGGCAGAGGCAGAAGCTGCGGTGAAGCAGAAAAGGCTGGAAATCATCAATTTCCGTATAAGATTGCAGGCCATGTGCGTTCCTTGATTACCAGAGGATTTGACGGGACATCGTTGAGAATCAACGTTTACTGGTATCGAGGAGGATACCTTGATTTACGTTAACTCTGAACAGCTATACGATTTGCAGGTTTGATTGGCTCAGGGCCATCTCACTGATCGAAGGAAATTTTTCTCCGGGCGAGCGCGATGCACATTATCATGATCACACCAGCGAAGCCGGGCTCGAGAGCCGGCAACCGGGCCACCGCTGAGCGCTGGCAATGGTTGCTGCAACGAGCGGGCCACCGGGTGACGGTAGTCACCGACTACACCGGGGAGCCCTGCGACGCGTTCATCGCCCTGCACGCCTGGCGCAGCGTGGCAGCGGTTCGACGTTTCCGGTCATCCTGGCCCGAGCGGCCGCTGATCGTTGCCCTGACAGGCACCGACATCTATCGTCACCAGCGCGAGTACCCTGAGGACACGCGGTACTCCATGACCGAGGCCGACGCCCTCATCGGCCTGCACGATCGGTTGGCCAACGACATCCCCGCTGAGTTTTCCGACAAGCTGGTAACCCTCTACCAGTCTGCTGCCGGCCCCGAAGACTTCCCGCAAGTACAGCCTGAGGTGGCGGGTGGAGGCTTTAACGTGTGCGTCATCGGGCACCTGCGGGAAGAGAAAGACTCGCTGCGGGCTGCCTGCGCATCCAGGCTGCTGCCTCCGGAGTCCCGTATTCGGGTGCTCTGCGCCGGCAAACCTCACAACGAACAGTGGCAGGCCATGGCCGAGCGGGAAATGAGGGAAAACCACCGCTTCCGCTGGCTGGGCGAGCTGGATCAGGCGCAAACCCGGCAACTGATGGTCAACAGCCAGTTGATGGTCATCAGTTCGGTAATGGAAGGCGGCGCCAATGTAGTGTCCGAGGCCTGCCGCGCCGGTTTGCCGGTAATTGCCTCCGATATTCCGGGCAACCTGGGACTGTTGGGATCGGATTATCCCGGTTATTTCCCGGTACAGAACGAACGGGCGCTGGCTGACCTGCTCAACCGGGCAGAAACCGACCCGACATTCCTCGGCAGCCTGAAAACCGCTGTCTCCCGTCTGGCCCACCGTTTCACGCCGGAGCGCGAACAGGCCTCACTGGAGCAGGCGCTGGCCCTTGCCGTCCAGCGCCGTTCACAGCAGAGTTAGTCCCGAAGGGCGATGGGCTCGATGGGCCCGGACTCATCCTGGGCCATCACCCGGCCGATAATGGCCGTGTGGGGATAACCCAGAGATCGCAGTTCCCGCACGCAGGCCTCGGCCTGATCCGCTGACACACTGGCCAGCAGACCACCGGCGGTCTGAGGATCGAAGATGAGAGGGTAGCGGGGATGATTCACCCATTTCTCCTGTTCGCGAATACCACGCCGCAACCGGATGTTGGCCGGTTGGAGCGAGCTTAGTATGCCGGCGGCCGCGGTTTCCTCCGCGCCGGGCAAAACCGGAATGGCTGAGAGATCCAGCTCGGCGTCCACGCCCGAGGGTTTGGTCATCTCTACCAGGTGACCCAGCAGGCCAAAACCGGTCACGTCGGTACAGGCTCTGGAACCGTACTTGCGAAGGCAAATGGCAGCCGCTTTGTTGGACTGAACCATGGAGGCAAGAGCGGAATCAATCCACCGGCCCTTGGCGGCAAGACGGGCATGGGCAGCAAACAGGGTGCCGGTGCCAATTGGCTTGGTCAGGATGAGCGCATCGCCGGGCTTCAGGCCACCCTTGCTCATGACCTCATCAGGATCGATCAGGCCGTTCACCGCAAACCCGAGAGCCAGTTCCTTGCCTTCGCCAGTATGCCCACCGACCAGTGCGCATCCGGCCTCATTGAGGACCTCCACCGCACCGGACATCATCTGATACACCACGTCCTCAACCTTGGACTCGATTCCGTAGGGCACGGTGGCCACCGCCGTGGCACTCTGGGCCTCCGCACCCATGGCGAACACATCACCCAGACTGTGGTTGGCGGCCACCCGGCCGAACACGTAGGGGTCGTCGATGAAGGCGCGGAAAAAATCCACGGTGTGCACTACCGCCTTACCGGGTGGAACCTTCAGAACGGCGGCATCATCGGGAGCGTGCAGCCCTATAAGAATGTCGTCGCGCTCGATGGGCTTCAATTCACCCAGGGCGCGGGAGAGTACCGTGCTGCCTACCTTGGCGCCGCAACCGCCGCAGCGCATGGCGACCGCCGAGATTGCCTGGGAAGCTTCCTCCGGACTTTGGGCGGCTGCGGTATCCGGCAATGAAGACGACTCCTCCATGGGCGGAAGATCGTTGAATTTCTTCATGAAGCGGCGATCGATCCAGTCTTTCCAACGCCAAACCCAGGCGCCGTCAAAGGCTGTCTCGCCACGGGACGCCACGGCATAACGGTCGCCGGTGCTGATCAGGGCAAGCCACTTCTTCTGAGGATGGAAATCCCTTGGCGGTTTGCCGGTAGCTAGGCGCTTCAGGTTGTCTGCCAGAGGCGGCCCCTGGCGAACCGCAAACACACCGGCTTTTTCCCGGGGGTGATTGATCACATTGGCGATGTCACCTGCGGCAAAAATACTATCGTCGTTCTCCACCTGAAGGGTATCCCGCACACGCAGGAACAAACCGTCATCCAGAGCCAGCCCGGTGTCCTTGAGCCATTCAGGGCCCCCGGCGCGGGTAACCCAGAGCACTTCGTCGGTTTGCAGGGTCTCACCGGATTCGGTGACCAGAACGCCCGCTTCAACCTTTGAGACAGGCGCGCCCAGGTGCAGTTTTACACCGCGCTCTGAAAGCGTACTGCGGAAAACTTCCCGTACCTTGGGGTTGTGAGTGGGCAGAATCTCACTGGCGGCATCAAACAGGTGAAAATGCAGCTGGTCCGGGTCTTTGCCCCGTTGTTTCAGTTCTCTCCGAAGGCGGTACTGCATGGCCAGGGTAAGCTCAACGCCACCGGCTCCCGCGCCCACAACGGCGACCGTCAGAGGTCCGTCGTGATTCTCGATACGCGAAAGCAAGGCCAGCCAGCGACTGTTGAAACCGGTAATCGGCTTAACCGGGACCGCATGGTCGGCGGCACCTTCCACCTCGTTCACCCGGGGCGATGAACCGATATTGATGGAAAGTATGTCGTAGGGCACATCGGGTCGGCCACGGCAGATCACGCGCTTTCGATTCCGGTCGATACCAATGGCTTCGGCACGGTAAAACCGTGCGCCCGCGTATTCTGCAAGGCGGCTCAGGTCGATATGAACGTCATCGTAGCTGTAGTGGCCGGCCACGTAGCCAGGCAACATGCCGGAGTAGGGGGTATGGGTGTCACGGCAGATGAGCGTCAGGCGCACGCCGGGTACCGGGTTCATGGCGAACCGTTTCAGTACCCCGACGTGGCTGTGCCCGCCGCCAATCAGGACAATGTCCCGTAAAACAGGCTGGTCAGGCGTTCGCATCAGATAATTTTCTTGGCTTCAACGGTAAATTGGCTGTATCCCTTCACGTTTGAGAAAGCTTTCAGCTTGTCCTGATCTTCCGCAGACGGATTGGCAATCTGGTCAATGGAGGTGATGCCGGCGTCCTTCATTTTCTTGGCGGTGGCAGGGCCGATGCCTTTTACTAGCGTGAGGTCGCTCTTGTTGACCGGTTTCGAAGCCTTGGCCCCGGAGGTTTTGCTGGCAGAAGCCTTGCTGGTTTTGGTGGCCGGCTTTTTCGCGGCGGATTTGGTCGCCGGTTTCGGTTGGGCCGCGGATTTTGCCTTGGCCGGCGCTTTGGTGCTGGTGGAAGCCTTGGCCTTCGGCTTGGCTGGTGTCTTGGCGGCTTTGGCCGGTGCCGCTTTCCGGGCGGCCGTTCTGGCCTGCTGGCTGGCCTCATCGGTGAGTTTCTTCACCTCGTCGCCGGCTTCTTTCGAGGCCACGCCGAGCCGCTCAAGAATGTTGCTCTGGAGCTCGTGGAATTCGTTCAGACGACGCTCGAACTCCTCGTGAAATCGCTTCATCTCCCGGTCGCGCAGCTCGTCGATTTCCTTGAGCAGCTTGCGCACAGGCTCCTGCACCTGATTCTGCAGGCTGTCGAACTGTTTCAGGGCGTCATTCACCAGGTTTTCAATCTGTGACGACGTCTTTTCGAATTCCTTGTTCACCTTTTTAACAATCTTGTCAACGCTCTGCTTGGCTTTTTTCGCCATGGAATGTCTCCTTGCGGACAGGGTTCAACGAGTGAGCAGAATCAGGCCATTTGCCGAAAACCGGAAATGGAACCTGAGGAACGACGTGACTTCAGGGACTGCTTTTTCGACAGGACTTCCCGGATCCGACGCAGTTTTTCCGATGTGGAAGAGGTACCGTTCGGATCGGACTCTACGAAATCGATGGAATAGAAAAAATTGCTACAGTGCTTCCTGCGCTCGGTGACCAGTCCGGACAGGTTTTCCGCCCGAATCTCGTCAAAGGGCATATCCATGACCAGATCCAGCAGCACTGTGTCTCCCGGATTAAACACCTTGTCGGTTTTCATCACACAACCGTAGCCGTCCAATTCATACAGGGCCGCTTCCACCGTTTCCTTCCGGAACAGTCCCTGCTTTACCCGAAAGCGGGCGACCAGGTCTGGTAACGCTTCGTTCATGAATTCTGTTTCTCTGATGATGTCCGTATCCACTGCAACCTGCCCATTGGGAGGACAGGCTGGATATTGGTTAAACAATAGACACGGACTTTCGCTTTTGCAACGCCGTCAGTGCCATACCGCCGACCCCTCACGCAGTTTTTCAGATGCCTGCCGTGCGGATCCCGTTATTTTGTCTTGAGTTCGTACATATCAACCCGACGATCTTTCAGGTTGGTGACAGAACCCTCGTTTCGAACCAGTTTGAGCTTCTCAAGGTCCATATCCGAGAACATGATCATCTCGGTATTGGGTGTGGTTTCCGCCATCACCGCATCGTGCGGGAAGGCAAAATCCGACGGCGAGAAGACCGACGACTGCGCGTACTGCACGTCCAGGTTCTCGACCTTGGGCAGGTTGCCAACACTGCCGGTGATGACCACATAGCATTCGTTCTCGATGGCCCGGGCCTGGGCGCAGTGGCGAACCCGCAGATAACCGTTCTTGGTATCCGTCCAGAACGGCACCATGATCACATCCACGTCCTGGCTGGCTGCAATTCGGCCCAGCTCCGGGAACTCGATGTCGTAGCAGATCATGATGGCCACCCGGCCGGCGTCGGTGTCGAACACCTGGAAATGGTTGCCGCCTTCGATAACCCAGTCGCGGCGCTCGTGGGGCGTGATGTGAATCTTGCGCTGCTCGTCCACGCGCCCATCCCGGTGACACAGGTAGGAAACGTTGTATACCCGGTCGTTCTCGATCAGGGGCATCGAGCCGGTGATTATGTTGATGTTGTAGCTGACCGCCATCTCCGACATTTCTTCCCGGAACTGCTGGGTAAAGCCCGCCAGGAATCGAATCGCCCGGGTCTGGTCCAGCTGGTCGGTCAAGCCCATCAGCGGCGCGTTGAAAAACTCCGGGAAGAGGGCGAAGTCGCTCTTGTAGTCAGACAGCGCATCCACGAAGTACTCCACCTGTTTGAGTACCTCTTCCACAGAAGTGAATTCCCGCATCTGCCACTGAACGGCGCCCAGGCGCACCTGGGTTTTCTTGACACTAAGCACCGGAGAGGGCGGGGTGTACAGGATATTCCGCCATTCCAGCAACGTGGCGTAACCGAGGGATTTCTCATCTTCCGGCAGGTACTTGTGCATCAAGCGCGTAACCTGGAAATCGTTCGAGAGCTGGAAGCTCAGGATCGGATCGTAGATTTCCTTGCGGTCCACCCGCTGAATGTACTCCGCCGGGGTGTACTGATCGGCGTACTTGAAGTAATTGGGAATTCGACCGCCGGCCAGAATGGCGCGCAGATTCATGGAACGGCACAGCTCTTTGCGGGCCTCGTAAAGGCGACGGCCGAGGCGATAACCCCGGTATTCCGGGTGGATAAAGACATCCAGGCCGTAGAGGGAGTCGCCGTTGGCGTTGTGCCAGATCTTCTCGTTACGCAGGATCAGATCGTCGTAGGTGTGGGGGTTACTGAAGCGCTCATATTTCACACACACAGTAAGCGCCACGGCCACCAGCTGGCCGCTCTCCTCAATACAGATCTGACCGTCGGGGAACTGCTCGACGAGGGCCTTGATGGTGTCCTTGGGCCAGGCTCCGCCGATGTCGTCGTACACGCGGTCCATCAGAACCTGAAGCTGTTCGTAGTCGTCGAGCCTGAGATTTCGCAGGTTGAGGTGCAGTTCTTCGTGCGCCATTCAGTTCGGCTCCCGTCGGTTTTGTGAGAAGAGGACAAAAGGCTGAAACCCGCCAATACTTAAGAAGTTTAACAGAAGCCGCTAAAGACTTCGCATCACGGGCCGAAACAGATATTGATTAATATCAGGAAATATTCCAGAGGACACGACTGTGCACATGACATTCGGGCAAAAGCTCCTGACCGCATTCGGTATCCTGCTGTTGCTGGTGATGGGTGCTTTCACACTCTCCGGCGATCTTCGCCTCCAGAACACCACCGAAACCTATGTAGAAGCGTTGATCGACGACACCGTGGAGCAGAGTACGTCCAGTATTGCGCAGTGGCTCAATACCCGGCTGAAAATGACGGAAGCAACCGCCACGGCGCTGGAGCAGGCCGAAAATGACGAGCAGGCCCGCGTGATCCTGCAGGCCATGACCACCGGCGGCGGTTTCCGGGATGTCTACGTGGGCCGCACGGATGGCTACATGCTGATGAAATCACCGGAGGCCAACGCAACGCTGCCGGCGGACTACGATCCGAGAAAACGGCCCTGGTACCAGAAAGCCATGGCACTGGGCAGCGCTTCTTTCACCGAGCCTTATCAGGACGCCAGTACCGGCGACATGATCATCTCCACGCTGGCACCCGTGAAGCGTGGCGAGTACGAAGGTGTGGCAGGCGCCGATATCGGCCTGGGTGCCATAGCCAGGACCCTGTCCACGGTGACCCTGGCGGAGACCGGCTATGCGGCGCTGATCAACGGCGAAGGCACAGTGCTGTTCCATCCCCGGCAGGAGCTGGTGGGCAAGAATATTGCCCAGCTGATTGGCGGGCAGCCGAATCTGGACGGCCGTGAACACGAGTATGCCTCCGACGACGGGCAGTGGGAGGCGAGCTTTCATTCCATCAGTGACGCCCGGGGTGTGGAATGGTACCTCGGCACCTTCGTGAACGCCGACAAGATCAACGCTCCGGTGCAAAGCGCCCGAATGACCGGCCTGGTGATGGCCGTGATCGGTCTGATCGTTTCACTGGTTCTGCTGCATGTCGGCATCAAATTGCTGATGGCACCGATACGCCGACTGAACGGCGCCATGGCTGACATCGGCAGCGGCGACGCCGATCTGACCCAGCGTCTGGATGCCAGCGCCAGCGATGAATTCGGCCAGCTGGCGCGCAGCTTCAACCAGTTCGTCGAGAATATCCAGACGGTGGTGCGCGATGTGCAGCAAGGCAGCGCCGAGCTGGGCGAAAATGTTGTGTCCCTTCGCGAAACCGCAAGCAGCAGCCGTGCCAGTGTGGAGAGCCAGCAGGCTGAAATTGACATGGTAGCGACGGCAATCAATGAAATGTCCGCTGCGGCGGGGGAGATAGCCCAGAACGCCCAGCAGACTGCCGATGCAGCCAATACTGCGGACGAGGACAGCCGGGCCTCCCTGGAGACTGTTGCCGCTTCCCGCGATGCCGTGCAAAAGCTGTCCCAGGAGGTCAACGCGGCCGCTGAGGTCATCGACACCCTTGGCCGGGACGTCACGTCCATTACCTCCGTTCTCGAGGTCATTCAGGGAATCGCCGAGCAGACCAACCTGCTGGCCCTGAACGCCGCCATTGAGGCTGCCCGGGCAGGAGAGGCGGGCCGTGGCTTTGCGGTGGTGGCCGACGAGGTACGCAACCTCGCCCAGCGCACCCAGTCCAGTACCGAAGAGATCAACAACATGATCGAGCGTCTGCAGAAGGGCGCCAACGATGCGGTTGAAGTCATGAAAGCGTCAACGGCGGTCTCCAACGTCAGCATGGAGAAAGCTCAGGACGCCATGGACGCGCTCAACCGCATTGCCGAGGCTATCAGCTCCATCAGCCAGATGACTTCGCAAATCGCGACGGCATCCGAAGAACAGACCTCGGTGACCGAGGAGCTCAACGCCTCGATTACGCGTATCGCCGACCAGGGACAGGAAGCCGCAGCGGCGGCCAGCGAGAACGATGTCTACAGCGGACAGATTGAACGGATCGGCACGGCCCTGAACCAGAACGCCTCCAGATTCCGGGTCTGAAGCCCACACCTCAGCGACTGAGGATGTCCAGGCGCCGCCGGAGGTTGCTGAACGTCTGGCGGCTCACGTAGCGAGACTCTTCGCTGAGGTAGGGGTTGTCGAGGGTAATGACGGTGCGCTGGTCCAGGCCGAGGGCTGTTACCGCGGCGCCATAGTAGTTCCGGAGAAATTCCGCGAAACTGCCGTCGTGAATGGCACGCTCCATACCCAGTTGCAGGCGGTGAGCCGTGAGTTGATCGCCCGGCGCCACAAACAGGTAAGAGGGCATGGGGTAGGCGAGAAGAAGGTTAGGCTCGATGACCAGGTCGGGGTCTTTTTCCACTTCCAGATCGTAGAGGACCTCGCTGACCCCTCGGGCAAAGCATTCAAACCGATGGTTGCGCAGCATCCCGAACAGGATTTCGTATCGGGAGTGCGTGATCACCGGAATGCCGTTGGATTCGAGGATTGGTGTGTCTGGCCAGTGGGACCCCTGGCCAATACGAATGTTACTGGCGCGAAGATCTTTCAGGTTGTGTATGCCTTCGAACATCGGAAGGGACTCGGGCAGCACAACGCATACCCTGAAACCGAGCAGACCTCCGTCAACCGGTATGGGCACGGCGGTGAGAAAGCTCTCCCGCTCCTCCGTGGTTGCTACATTGGCGATATCCACCAGCCGTGACTGGTGATCGGCAAGTTCCCTGAGGGCCCGACCCTGGCTCAGCTCCTCGCTGCGAATCAGTCTGAAATCCCCATACTCCGGGGTCTTGCCCAGGGCGAGTTGCACCAGAGCGCGAATAGCGGGGCTGTCGTAATTACGGTACCAGAGCACGTATTCCCGGGGGGCCGGTAATGCGCTTTTTCCCGAGTCTGGCTCCAGCTTCGCTGCGCTGGCCAGCGGGGCCATGGCGCCGGCGATCAAGACGGCCAGGATGGTCAGGCTGTGAGCCAGTTTCAGGGCCACGACGCGGAGGGCGCGACAGGAAAAATAGGTGTCCAAATCAGAATTCCTTTCTTAATCCGGGAAAGCCCGTTCCTGGCAGGGGCAGCGTACAGGCACCATTCACTCTAGAACACATACCCCGAAATAAATCGGACGGATTCCAAAAAAATTGTAAAAGATTCTTGCGAGGCGGAATCCGCGTTGCAATGATCGGCTTCTACTCTTTACTGGATGACGGTTATGGCGTTCATTGACAACCTGATCGGTGCCACCGGCCAATGGGTGGCCAGCACTGATCCCAAAGCCACGCTGGCAAGCCCTCTGGAATGGCTCAAGAAAACGGGCGGTTACGCGGCAGTGAACCGCATCATCGGGTTTTCCATCCCGTTTGCTCCACGCAATGGTTTTTCAGTGGAGGAGGTTCAGCCGGGCTATGTGCGGGCGAAAATACGCTTGAAGGGCAACAAGAACCACTTTGGCAGCCTGTACGCTGGCGCCTATTTCCTGGTGGCAGAAATACCTGGTGGGGTGCTTACGCTGTTTGATCTGGGGCCGGCCTATATTCCAATCCTCAAGGAAATGACGCTGCAGTTCCTGCAGCCAGCGAATTCCGATGTGACGGTGGAGTTTCGCCTGCCTCCGGAAACCGTGGCGCAGATCCTGGCGGACGCCGACGCCAAGGGCAGGGCGAAGTTTGTTCTGGAAGGCAGGCTGGTGGACGCGGAGGGCAACCATGTGGCCACCTCCATCGCCCATTACCGGGTGCGCAAGAAAGGCTTTCAGGCTGCGGACTGAACGTCAGGCCGGGTCGAGACCGGCGATGGTTTCGAGGAATACCTCACCGTACTTTTCAAGCTTGGCGGCGCCCACGCCGCTCACCTCTGCGAGCTCGTCCAGGGTTCTGGGCCGGCGCTCGAGCATGTCGAACAGGGTGGTGTCGTGAAAAATAACGTAGGGAGGGACCGCCTGCTTGTCCGCCAGCGCTTTCCGGCACGCGCGCAATGCATCCCACCCTGCCTGATCGGTAATCTGGTCCCGGACCGGGGCGCTGGCACGGCCGCTTGAGGCTCGTGCTGAGGCTTTTTTAACCACCGGGTCCTTGCGCAGTTCGATGGTCTGCTGGCCTTTCAGCAGTGGCCGGCATTGCTCCGTGAGCTGAAGGGCTCCGTAGCCGTCAGGATCGGCGCGCAGGTAACCGTTCGCCACCAGCTGACGAAACACCGATTTCCATTCGTTGGCACTGAGTTCCGTGCCGATGCCATAGGTGGATACCTGATGGTGGCCGGACTGCAGGATTCGCTCGTTTTCGGAACCCCGGAGCACGTCGATCAGGTAGGTCACGCCAAAGCGCTGGCCGGTCCGGAAAACACAGGAAAGCGCTTTCTGGACCGCCACCGTACCATCCCAGGTTTCTGGCGGGTTCAGGCAGGTGTCGCAGTTTCCGCAGGGCTCGTCGAGCTGGTCGCCGAAGTAGCGCAACAGCACCTGGCGGCGGCAACTGGTTACCTCGCAAAGGCCAAGCATGGCGTCCAGCTTCTGGCGTTCCACGCGTTTGAACTGATCGTTCCCCTGGGAGCTTTCCAGCATCTGCCGAAGCTTGATCACGTCCTGCAGGCCATACACCATCCAGGCGGTGGAGGGCTTGCCATCTCGCCCGGCACGACCGGTTTCCTGGTAATAGGCTTCAAGACTCTTGGGCAGGTCCAGGTGTGCAACGAAACGCACGTCCGGTTTATC
Organism: Marinobacter sp. E2; assembly: GCF_055755345.1. Lineage (NCBI taxonomy): Bacteria > Pseudomonadati > Pseudomonadota > Gammaproteobacteria > Pseudomonadales > Marinobacteraceae > Marinobacter > Marinobacter sp. E2. The sequence continues at coordinate 1,899,104 of NZ_CM146911.1, read as the reverse complement.
GATGCCCATGCCAAAGGCAATGGTGGCAACGATGATCACCCCGTCTTCCCGCAGGAAGCGCTCCTGATGCCGGGCCCGCTCCTCAGCCGACAGACCCGCGTGGTAGGGCAGAGCGGCATAGCCTTTCTGAGCCAGGGCTTTTGCGGTGGCGTCGACCTTGTTCCGGGACAGGCAGTAGACAATGCCGCAGTCACCCTCATGCTCAGCTTTAATAAAATCCAGTAACTGCTTGTTAGCGTTGGTTTTCGGCGAAATTCGATATTGAATGTTCGGTCGGTCGAAGCCGCTGATGAAATGCCTGGCCGAGGTCAGCGACAGGCGTTCGGCGATTTCTTTCCGGGTGCGCTCATCGGCGGTCGCGGTCAGGGCGATTCGCGGCACATCTGGAAAAGCGTCGGCGAGCAGGTTCAGTTGCAGATAGTCGGAGCGGAAATCATGCCCCCACTGGGACACACAGTGGGCTTCGTCGATGGCAAACAGGGCGATGGACGCGTTGTGGAGCAGCTCGATGGTCCGTGGCTGAATCAGCCGTTCCGGAGCGCAGTAGAGGAGGTCCAGCTCGCCGGTCATGAGGGCGTATTCGGTGGCCCGTGCCTGCTCGAAATCCATGGTGGAATTCAGGAAGGCTGCCCGCACGCCCAGCTCGTTCAGAGCCGCCACCTGGTCTTGCATCAGGGCGATGAGCGGGGATATGACAATCGCAGTACCCGGGCGCACCAGCGCCGGCACCTGATAACACAGGGATTTGCCACCGCCGGTTGGCATCAGCACCAGGGCATCACGACCCGCCACTACCTCGCGAACAATGTCGCCCTGCAGGGGCCGGAAGGTCTCATAACCGAAGACCTCGTGCAGCACCTGCTCCGGATCCCTGCCGGATGTCGTTGGGCGTTCAGTGGATAGCTGGTCGTAATCCTGGTGGTAGTCCTGGTGTGAATGCATAAACTAACCGGTTCGTCGGCGCCGGGCTCTTGGTGTGCCGGGCCTTTTGAATATAGGAGCCTGATAGGTGCTGGCCGGGATTGCGCCCTCAGGCGCGGCGCAAATGATACCAGAATCGGCCGCCTCCGCGCGATTGACTGGCGTGTACGCCGAGGTGTGACAGTACCGGAAAGCCGAACCGCAGATGGAGGCAATGCAGTGGAAGAAACGCTACAATACCGCGGTTTTAAACCTCCGTTTCACGCCATACCGTGACAGACACAGATAATAACAGGGCTCACATGCAGGAATTTGATGCCATCCGTCCCTATTCGGACGAAGAAACCGGCGCTGCAATTCACCGCCTGGTCAACGACCGGGAATTTCTGGACATGATCGGCCGATTCAAATCACCCACCCTGGCTCGGTGGGCGCCTGCGGTGCTGCGGGTCATGACCCGGCGCTGGCTGTCGAGCCATTTTGGCCACTATACCCGGGTGGACGATCTACAGGCCGGGCTTTCCGGCTACGTTGGCGAACTGGTTGAGAACACTACATCCCGGGTCACCGCCAGCGGCCTGGAGAACCTCAGCAAACAGCATGCACATCTGTTCATCTGCAACCATCGGGACATCGTCTTTGATCCCATGGTGGTGAACTACCTTCTGTTCCAGAACGGCTTTCACACCACGCGCATCGCCATTGGGGACAACCTGCTGGCCAACCGCGTGTTCGCTGAAATGATGCGCCTGAACAAAAGCTTTGTGGTTCGTCGCAGCATGACCAGCCCACGGGAAATGCGGGATGCCTACATAACCCTGTCGGGGTTCATCAACCACAGCATCGATACCAATCACAGCATCTGGATTGCACAGCGGGAAGGGCGCGCCAAAGACGGGTTGGACTACACAGATCCTGCCATCGTCAAGATGTTCTACATGAGTCGCAAGAAGAGCGGCCTGGGCTTCGACGAGGCCATGAACCGCCTGCACATCGTGCCTGTGTCGATTGCCTACGAGTACGACCCCTGCGACGCCGACAAAGCCAAGGAGCTGGAAACGCGTGCCCGTACCGGCCAGTACATCAAGCGCGAGGGCGAGGACACCGAACAGATCATGAAGGGGCTGACCGGCTTCAAGGGGCACGTGCACGTTCACTTTGGGGCGCCAATCCATGATGCGCCGGACAATCCGAAGGACCTGGCCGCCCGGATTGATCGGGAGATTCACTCGAATTACCACCTCCACGCCTCCAACCTCGTGTGTTACGAGCGCCGGGGTCTGCATCCGCAGGCCCATTCAACGCCCGAGACCGTGAGCGATTCGGTGGTCACCGCAGAGACCTGGTCGCCGGCCGAAATGGAAGCCGCCGAGGCGGAAATGGAGCGTCGCCTGGAAGCGTGTGAGCCGGCTATCAGGCCGTATCTGCTGGATATGTACGCCAATCCCGTGGTGACCGCCCTGCAGGCAAATGCGGAGCAACGCGGGTAACACAACTGTTCGTTATCAGACCGACCACCAGAACAAGGGGTATGCCGTGCAGGACCTTGAGACCATCGAAATCGAAACGGGAGATCAGCCCACCGCCGCCGTTATCTGGCTTCATGGCCTGGGCGCCAGTGGTCACGACTTTGAGCCGGTGGTGCCGGAGCTGGGGTTGCCCGCAGACGCCCGGGTTCGCTTCATTTTTCCCCACGCCCCGGAGCTGCCGGTAACCATCAATGGCGGCATGACCATGCCCGCCTGGTACGACATCAAGGCCATGGACATTGACCGGGTGGTGGACACCGAACAACTGCGGGCGTCTTCGCAGGCGGTTGGTAAACTGGTAAGGCGGGAAATCGAGCGTGGCGTCCCGGCGCGGAACATCATCATTGCCGGATTTTCCCAGGGCGGTGCCGTGGCCTACGAACTGGGACTGAGTTATCCGGAGCGTCTGGGCGGACTTCTTGCCCTGTCCACCTACTTTGCTACCGCCGATTCGGTGCAGCGATCAGAGGCCAACGCGGACATTCCGATCAGCGTCTATCACGGTACCTTCGACCCCATCGTACCCGAAGCCCTCGGTGTCCGTAGCGTCGAAACCCTGAAGGGCATGGGTTACGATCCCTCCTACCAGACCTTTCCCATGGAGCACAGCGTGTGCCTGGAAGAGGTGGTGGACATTGGCCGCTTTATTCGCCGTCACGTGCTCTGAGATAACCTAAACCCAGAGCATGGCGCCCATCTCCAGGGGATGGGTGAGCGCCTGGTGGAATGGGTACATTCGTAGGCGTAGCGTTTGCAGGCCGGGATAGGGCGGTGGTATCCGGGTGGCGAAAACGGTTCGTCCGCCCGACTCGCTCTCCATGTCAAGCAGGAAGCTGTCGGGACCGGGTTCGCTGTGGGTTCCGGTGCATTCCGGGTTCACCAGGCACTCCACCCTCACATCGCCAGCGCCCAGCCCGTTCAGGAAGGCTTCTACCCGAAGTTCCACAGCCTCATCATTGGCGCATCTGGTCTGTACGCAGCCCAGGATGTTCAGCTCCACACCGGGCCAGGCATCACGGACACGGGCTTTCCAGTCAGCCAGTGCGCCCGCGATCTTGCCGTTTTCCGCCGCCATGCGCGCGCCTTGCGTGGCTGCCGGATGGTAGAAGTCGGTAACATAATCCATCACCATTCGCTGGGCGTTGAAACGCGGAGTGATGGAGATCATGGACGCCTTTGAACGTTTGACCCAGGCCCGGGAATAGCCCTGCGAGGCGCTTTCGTAATACAGCGGCACCACCTCGAATTCCAGCAGATCCAGCAGGTCCCTGGATTCCTCCTGATTCCGGAACTCCGGATCCAGACCAGTGTCCCGTGGCACGATTCCCCAGCCATTCTTGCCGTCGTAACCTTCCCCCCACCAGCCGTCGAGCACGCTCAGATTGAGCGCGCCATTGAGGGCGGCTTTCTCACCAGACGTTCCGCTGGCTTCCTTGGGATATTCCGGCGTATTCAGCCATACATCCACCCCGGCCAGCAGCCTGCGAGCCATGGCCTGGTCGTAGTCTTCAAGAAGAATCAGATGGCCCATGAGCGCCGGGTGCATGGACAGATCGTGGATCACCTTGATCAGTTGCTGCCCCGGCTTGTCTTTGGGGTGTGCCTTGCCTGCAAAGACCAGCACCACCGGTCGGTCGGCGTCGGTCAGAATCCGCTCCAGCCGCTCCAGATCGGAGAAAATCAGCGTCGCCCGTTTGTAGGTCGCGAAGCGTCGGGCGAAGCCGATCACCAGGGTATCCGTGTGCACCGAAGCCAGTTGGCGGGTCATTCGTTCGGTCACCGAATGACCTATGCCGTTACGTTTGTGCTGCCGCTTGAGTCGCCGAACGATGTAGTCGGTCATCTGCTGCTTGAGCGCCTTGTGCACACTCCAGTAGTGATAATCCGGAATCTGTTCAATAAACTGCCAGTACTCGGGATTACGCAACTCGCTTTTCCAGGTCGGCGCCTGGATGTCGAACAGGCTTGCCCACTCCGGCGCAAGAAACGTGGGCACATGAACACCGTTGGTGATGTAGCCCAGCGGGTTCTCTTCCGGCGGAATCTGGGGCCAGATGTCGCCTTCCATCTGCGAAGCAACCCTCCCGTGAATCCGGCTTACCCCGTTATGAAAACGCGACCCGCGCAGGCCGAGGCTGGTCATGTTGAAGCTGTCACCGGCGTTCTTGGCACCCAGCGCGAACACCTCGCTGAAGTCCAGTCCCGCCTGCTCGAGGTAGGGCCCCAGGGCATGCTCGACCAGATCCCTCGGGAAAATGTCGTGACCGGCAGGAACCGGGGTGTGGGTGGTGAACAGGGTAGCTGCCGCCACCGCCTCCAAAGCGCCGTGGAAACCCAACCCGGTTTCCATGGCCTGTCGACAACGTTCGAGAATCTGGAACGCCGCATGTCCCTCGTTGATGTGCCAGACGGTTGGTTTCAGGCCCAGAACCTCCAGCACCCGGGTGCCGCCAATCCCGAGCAACATTTCCTGACAGATTCGGGTGGACTCGTCACCGCCGTAGAGTTGAAGGGTCAGCTCCCGGTCCTCCGGGCTGTTTTCTTCGGTGTGGCTGTCCAGAAGATACAGCCGGATGTGACCGATCCGTGCCTCCCAGACCCGTGCGAACACCAGTCGGCCTGGGAAGGGCACGGATACCTTCAATAGTGTGCCGTCGTGCTCAACGGGCACGATGGGCAGCTCGTCGCTGGCGTGGGAGCGGTAACGGGCAATCTGATGGCCGTGGGCGTCGATGGTCTGGATGAAGTACCCCTGCTGGTACAGCAGGCCCACTGCTACGAACGGCAAGGCAAGATCGCTGGCCGCTTTGCAGTGGTCACCGGCAAGGATTCCCAGACCGCCGGAATAGATCGGAAAACTCTCGTGAAAGCCGAACTCCGCGCAGAAATAGGCCACCAGTTCCCGATCCGGGTCCAGTCGTTCGGTGACTTCCGGCCCCGGGCCGGCCTCCAGATACGCATCGTAGGTGCTGAGCACCCGCCGATACTCCGCCAGAAAAGCACGATCCTCGGCGGCTTCGTCCAGTCGTTCCTGGGCGACGCGACGAAGAAACAGCTTCGGGTTGTGTTCCACCTTTTCCCAGAGCCCCATATCCATCCGAACAAACAGGCTGCGCACGCCGTGATCCCAGCTGTAGAAGAGATCGTTCGCGAGTTCTTCAAGCCGCGCCAGGGCCTCGGGAATACGAGGGTTAGCTTCCAGTCGAAATTCCGTTGCCTTTTTCATGGTGTCAGCCTCCGGGCGGGTAAGTGCCCGCCCTGATCCTTCGATGGTGGTTGGCGCTGCTTGAGAATGCTCTGGTAAAGCTCGCCGTAAACCCGGGCCCGCTGCCGCCAGGAATGGTCGACCGCCATTCCGTTTTCCTGCAGTCGTCGCCAGTGCCGTCGGTGGTTCACCACCGCCAGAGCTCGATCAATAGCGGATCTGAGACCTTCGGCGCTGGCGTGCCGGAAACAGAACCCGTTCGCCTGATCCAGGCCCACGTCGAGCGGATCGAACACCGTGTCAGCCAGGCCGCCGACACCGTGCACCACAGGCACCGTGCCGTAGCGCAGGCTGTACATCTGATTCAGCCCGCAAGGCTCGAACCGGGACGGCATGAGGAACAGGTCACACCCGGCGGTAATCCGGTGCGACAAGCCTTCGTTGTACCCCAGGGTGAGGGAGAACTGCTCTGCCGACTGCCTCGCCAACGCCCTGAGCGGATCCTGGTAGCGCGGCTCTCCCGAACCCAACAATACAAGCTGGCAACCCTGATCCAGCAAACCCGGAATCACATCAACCAGCCAGTCGACGCCTTTCTGCTCCACCAGACGACCGATGAAACCCAGAACCGGAGCGCCTTTGACCTCCAGCCCCAACTCCCGCTGCAGTCCGGCTTTGCAGAGTGCCTTGTTCTTGAGGTGATCGCGGCCATAGTGAAAGGCCAGTTCCGGATCGCTCTCAGGGTTCCAGACCCGGGTATCGATACCGTTGAGGATGCCGGTCAGGGCCTGTTGCCGGTGCCGTAGCAGACCGTCCAGGCCGTGGCCCAGCTCCGGTGTCTGGATTTCCCGGGCATAACTTGGGCTCACCGTTGTCAGTCGGTCACTGAACACCAGGCCGCCCTTGATGAACGACAGCTGGTCGTGGAATTCCAGCCGGTCCCAGCGCCACAAGGCATCGGGCAGCCCCAGGGCCCGGAAGGTTTCCCGGGAAAACAGGCCCTGATAGGCCAGGTTGTGGATGGTAAACACGGTCCCCGGGCGATCATTGCCTGCCTCCAGGAACACCGGGATCAGGCCGGTCTGCCAGTCGTTGCAGTGCACCAGGTCCGGTTTCCAGGTCAGGCCGGCTTCGCCCCTGGCAATCATGGCGCCTACTTTGCAGAACAGCTGGAAACGGTGCGCATTATCCCACCAGTCGGCACCTTCCTCATTCCGGTAGGGGTCTCCGGGGCGTTCGAACAGGGGTGGACAATCCACCAGCCAGAGGGTAACCGCTGTTCCGGGCAGTCGGGTTTGCCACAGACTGACGCCATACTGGCCAAGCCGGAAGCGCGCCTTGCGGCGTGAACCAGCCCGGCGGGCGGCGCCAATCGCCGCGGGATAGCCGGGCAACAGAATCTGAACGTCGTAATCAAGCCGGCACAGGGCCTCCGGGAGGCTCGCAGACACGTCTGCCAGGCCACCGGTCTTGATCAGTGGATACACCTCGCTGGTGGCAAACAACACCCGGATCATGGCACTGGCCTCAGAATCAGCGCTGCCAGCGGAGGCAGCGTGAGCGCCACCGACCAGTCACGGTGCATCCATTGCCCTTGCTCGGCCTGCAACGGATAGGGGTTCCCCAGGTTGCTGCCGCCGTAATATTCCGAGTCGGAGTTGAGCACTTCGCGCCATATGCCGCCGCCAGGCAACCCGATGCGATAGTGCTCCCGGGGCACCGGGGTGAAGTTGGCCACCACTACTGTCGTTTCGCCCCGGCTCTGGCGAACAAAGCTGATGACCGACTGCGGAGAGTCGGGGCAGTCGATCCACTCGAACCCCTCGTTGCTGTAGCCATGGCCATGCAACGAGGGCTCTTTTCGGTAAAGCCCGTTGAGATCCCGCACCAGCCAGCGGATGCCGGCATGGCCCGCGTCATTGAGCAGCGACCAGTCCAGCTCCCGGGATTCACTCCACTCCCGGGACTGGCCAAACTCACCGCCCATGAACAACAGCTTGGCGCCCGGGTAGGTGTACTGATAGGTCAGCAGTAAACGCAGGGAGGCTTTCCGTTGCCAGCTGTCGCCGGCCATCTTGTTGATCAGGCTACCTTTGCCGTGCACCACTTCGTCGTGAGACAAGGGCAGCAGAAAGTTCTCGGAGAACGCGTACAGCAGGCCAAAGGTGAGCTTCTCGTGGTGGTAGGGCCGGTATACCGGGTCCTGGCCCAGGTAATCGAGGGTGTCGTGCATCCAGCCCATGTTCCACTTGAGGTTGAAGCCCAGACCGCCTATTTCCGGTGGGCGCGTAACCCTCGGCCAGGAAGTGGACTCCTCGGCACAGATCAGGACCCCGGGAAACCGACTCTGACAGACACTATTCAACTCCTGGAGGAAACCGATCGCCTCGAGGTTTTCATGGCCGCCATACTCGTTCGGCAGCCACTCGCCTTCCTTGCGGGAGTAGTTGAGGTAAAGCATAGAGGCCACGGCATCCACCCGCAGGCCGTCCACGTGGAAGGCATCCAGCCAGAACAGGGCACTGCCGATCAGGAAATTACGGACTTCGTGGCGCCCGTAGTTGTAAATGAGCGTGCCCCAATCCTGATGCCGGCCTTTTCTGGGGTCTTCATGTTCATACAGGGCGCTGCCATCGAAGCGGGCGAGGGCGTGTTCGTCGGTCGGGAAATGCCCGGGCACCCAGTCCAGAATGACACCAATATTGTGCCGGTGACACTCGTCGACGAGGTATCGCAGGTCATCCGGGGAGCCAAAGCGGCTTGTGGGTGCGTAATAGCCGGTGGTCTGATAACCCCAGGATTCGTCCAGGGGGTGCTCGGTAACAGGCAGGAGCTCTAGGTGGGTGAAGCCCATCTCGGCCACATAGGGCACCAGTTGATCCGCCAGCTCACGATAGGTTAGCCACCGGCCCGATCCATGATGGCGCCAGGAACCGGCGTGAACTTCGTAGATGGCTACGGGCGCATGTTGCCACTCCCAGTGGCTGCGCCGGTATAGCCAGTCGCCATCACCCCAGCCAAAACTTCCGCGTTGCGTCACCACCGCCGCGTTGGCAGGGCGCAGTTCGAAAGCCTGGCCGTAGGGGTCGGTTTTCAGGAGCCACTCACCTTGCGCCGTGCAAATCGAAAACTTATAGAGTGCGCCCGCGCCAATGCCGGGAACGAAGCCCGACCAGACGCCGGCTTCACCCTGAAGCACGAGCGTGTGGACACCCGCCTGCCACCCATTGAAATCGCCTACCACGCTGACTTCCCGGGCGTTAGGCGCCCAGACCGCGAACCGGACACCCTCGCCACTTTTGCTCCGACAGAGATGGGCTCCCAGAACGTTATAGATGTGCCAGTGCCGTCCCTCGGAGAACAAATGAAGATCGAAGTCGCTCAGGGTGGGGCTGTCCATAGATCATGAGCTTCCTGGCCAGATGTCGCGCTCAGCGGCGTTCTGTCATTGAACGCCACCCGGGCTGTTCAAAAAATGACCCAAGACAATTTTACGTCATTAATGTCTGCTACTGTTCTAATATAGATTAAGGCGTCAAAAACGTGGCATTCCTGACCGGCGTATCGCCGTTCCAGGGAAGGGTTTCTTCAGGGAAGCAGCTATGCAAACGGCCAAGCGTTTCGTCAGTCGTCTCACTCGCCAGACCCTCGCACTGGTTCTTGCCGGAGGGCGGGGCTCCCGCCTGCACGACCTGACCCGTTGGCGAGCCAAACCGGCAGTGCCTTTCGGGGGCAAGTTCCGGATCATCGATTTTCCACTGTCCAACTGCATCAATTCGGGGATCGGACAGGTGGGCGTTATCACCCAGTACAAATCTCACTCGCTTATTCGGCACATTCAGCGCGGCTGGGGGTTTCTGCGGGGCGAGCTTGACGAGTTTGTGGAGCTGCTGCCGGCGCAGCAACGGATAGAAACTTCCTGGTACGAGGGCACTGCCGATGCCGTGTTGCAGAACCTCGACATCATTCGCAGCCATACCCCGGAATACGTCCTGATTCTGGCCGGCGACCACGTCTACAAGATGGACTACGGCACCATGCTCGCCGCGCATGTGGAAAACGACGCCGACATAACCGTAGGCTGCATCGAGGTGCCGACCGCAGAAGCCTCGGCATTTGGTGTGATGTCTGTGGACGAGGAATTCCGCATTACCGAATTTGTGGAAAAGCCCGAGCAGCCACGCTCCATGCCCGGCAATCCCGGCAGATCACTGGCCTCCATGGGCATTTATGTGTTCAGCACCCAGGTACTGTTCGACGAGCTGATGCGTGATCACCAGAAGGACGGTGGCTCGTCACACGACTTCGGCAAGGACATCATCCCATCGGTCATCAAACGGCTGCGGGTTCAGGCCTTTCCATTCCGTGATCCGGTCAATAACAAGCCGGCCTACTGGCGAGACGTGGGCACGATTGATTCCCTTTGGCAGGCAAATCTGGAGCTGATCGGCATCAGCCCGGAGCTGAACCTTTACGATGCCCACTGGCCAATCTGGACTTATCAGGAGCAGTTACCGCCCGCCAAGTTCATTTTCGATGACGACCACCGACGGGGCATGGCGGTAGACTCGATGGTGGCAGGCGGTTGTATTGTCTCGGGTGCCCAGGTAAAGCATTCCCTTATATTTTCACAGGTTAAGGTTCATTCCTACAGTGAAATATCAGATTCGGTTATCTATCCGGATGTGGATATCGGCCGCCGATGCCACATTCGCAAGGCGCTGATTGACCGCGGCTGCCGTATTCCCGAAGGCACGCGGATCGGGTTCGATCACGCCGAGGATCAGAAGCGGTTTCACGTTTCGCCCAAGGGCATCGTGCTGATCACGCCCGAGATGCTCGGGCAGGACTATCCACATGGCCTCTGACGCCCGAACCCCGGTGGTGCTGTGCTGGCACATGCATCAGCCGTCTTACCAGGACGCCCGAACCGGAGAATTCCTGTTTCCGTGGGTCTACCTGCACACCATCAAGGACTACAGCGACATGGCCGCGCACCTGGAGCAGGAGCCCCGGGCAAAGGCAGTGGTCAACTTTGCACCGATTCTGCTGGAGCAGATTGAAAGTTACCTGGTGCAGATTGAACGCTGGCGCCACGGCGCCGGTGCGATCGGCGACCCATTGCTGGCCGGACTGGTAGCTGAGCAGCTGCCTGAAGCCGGTACGCCTGCCTACACGGTACTTGTGGAGAAATGTCTGCGGGCCAATCCCGAGCGCATCATTCGCCGTTACCCGGCGTACAGCCGTCTGGCCGATCTGGCTGACTTCTACCACCAGAAACCGGAACTTCAGCGTTACGTGGCCGATCGCTTCCTCGCCGATTTACTTGTGTGGTACCACCTGGGCTGGATGGGGGAGACCATCCGCAAGGAGAACCACTGCATCCAGAGCCTGCAGGAGAAAGCCCAGTATTTCTCCCTGGACGACCGACGAGCGCTGTTGGACGTGATTTTCGAGATACTGTCCGGAATAGCACCCCGTTATCGCCGTCTCGCCGAAAAGGGGCAGGTTGAGTTATCGGTAAGCCCATACGCCCACGCCATGCTGCCGCTGCTGATTGAACTGGAGTCGGCGCGCGAGGCCATGCCGGACATCCCTTTGCCAGCGCGTCCGGCTTACCCCGGGGGGGCTGAGAGGGCTGATTGGCAAATGCGCGAGGCCAGAGCGGTTTTTCATCGCTTTTTTGGCATGGAGGCCGTCGGTTGCTGGGCCTCTGAAGGCGGTCTCAGCCAGCAGACACTGGCACTGCTGGACGAGCACGGGTTTCGCTGGACGGCCAGTGGCGATTCGGTCATTCACAACAGTCTCAACCACGCCAGGCAGGAGAACCCGGAGCTGCCGGAACATGGGGTCCATCGACCCTATCGGTTTGGCGAAAGCCAGATACCCGTGTTCTTTCGCGACGACGGCCTGTCCGATCTGATCGGGTTCACCTACGCGGACTGGCACGCAAAAGATGCGGTTGGGGATCTGGTGCACCACATGGAGAATATCGCCAGCGCCTCCCGCAATGAGCCCCACAGGGTGATTTCGGTGATCATGGATGGCGAGAATGCCTGGGAGTATTTTCCGCAGAACGGCTTTCATTTTCTCAACGAGCTATACCGGGTGCTGGCCAGTCACCCCAGGCTGGAACTGTCCACCTACCGCCAACTGCTGGACCAGGGGCGAGTTGAACCCCTTCATCTACCGCATCTGGTCGCCGGCAGCTGGATTTACGGCACCTTCTCGACCTGGATAGGCGATCCGGACAAAAACCGGGCGTGGGACCTGCTGTGTGAGGCCAAGGGGCACTACGACCGGCTCACAGGTAATGGCGATCTGAGCGCAGGGCAAAAGGCCGCCGCCAGTCGACAGCTGGCGATCTGTGAAGGATCGGACTGGTTCTGGTGGTTCGGGGACTACAATCCCGCGCGGATTGTCAGCGATTTCGAGCACCTGTATCGCCGCCACCTGGTCAACCTGTACGACATGATTGGCTGTCCGGCACCGGCCTCGGTGTTCCAGCAGTTGAGCCAGGGCAGCGGTGAACCCGCCAGGGGCGGCACCATGCGCCCTGGGCATGAGCCTGGCAACGAGCCATGATCATGGATAGCTACCCGGATCTGTTCAGTATCCGCAGAGCGGGCGTACTGCTGCATCCGACCGCCTTACCCGGAGCCTGGGGAGTGCTGGGCGCCAGCGCACGACGCTTTGTCGACTTCCTGGCGGCGTCCAGGATGACGGTCTGGCAGACTCTGCCGCTTGGCCCAACCCATCGGGACCTGTCTCCTTACCAGTCTCTGAGTGCCCATGCAGGCAATCCTGCCCTGATTGACCTGGCTGAGTTGGTGGATTCTGGCTTGCTGAACGAACGGGAACTGGCTCCCTGTGGCAGCCCGGATCGGAACGGTCTGATTGCGTTGGCTGCGGAGCGGTTTTCCATGGGAGAGGGCGGTTCGGGCCTGGAACGGCGTTCGTATCAGCAGTTCAGGGCGGATAATGCCGACTGGCTTGATGATTTCTGCCTGTTCTGCGCGCTGAGGGAATGTCACAACGAGCCGTCCTGGCTGGACTGGCCTGCCCCCCTGAAAAACCGTGAATCGGTCGCCTTACGGATGTTTTCTGAGCAGGAAGGCGGTCGAATCGAGCGGATCGGCTTTGAGCAGTTCCTGTTCCACCATCAATGGCAGGCGCTTCGGGCGTATGCCCATGCGCGCGGGATTCTGTTGTTCGGGGACATCCCCATTTTCGTCGCCCATGACAGCGCCGATGTCTGGAGCCATCGCTCGTTGTTCAAACTGGACGATTCGGGCAAGCCGACAGTGGTGGCCGGGGTACCACCGGATTACTTTTCTCCCGACGGCCAGCATTGGGGTAACCCGTTGTACCACTGGCAAACCATGGCCCGAGACGGCTATCAGTGGTGGCTGCGGCGCCTCGAAAGCCAGCGCCACCTGTTCGACCTGATCCGCATCGACCACTTCCGGGGCTTCCAGGCCTACTGGGAAATTCCCGCTGCCACACCGGAGCCCCGTCACGGCTATTGGGTGCCAGGCCCGGGAGAGCATTTTCTCGAGTCCTGCTTCCGGCAATTCCCCGGGCTGCCACTGGTGGCCGAGAATCTGGGTATCATCAGCGAAGACGTGGAAGCCCTGCGCAAACGCTTCCAACTACCGGGCATGACGGTAATGCAGTTTGGCTTCGACGGCAGCCCGGATAACCCGCACCTGTTGCACAACCATCACGAGCGGGACCTGGTGTACACCGGCACCCATGATAACGACACCACGCTGGGCTGGTATCGGAGCCTGGATGAGCGCACACGTCACTACGTGAACAGTTACCTGAGGACATCGGGCGAGGGTATGCCCTGGCCCATCATTGAGGCTGCGCTGCAATCGGTGTGTTTTCTGGCGATTGTGCCTCTGCAGGATCTGCTGGGCCTGGGCACGGAAGCCCGCTTCAATACCCCCGGCACGGTGGTGAATAACTGGATGTGGCAACTGGACTGGAATCTTTGCAACGACGAACTGTCCAAACATATTACTGAATGCGTTCAGCGAAACCGGCGCGCCCCCGAGCGTTGAGTATTTATTGATCAGTGTCAAAGAGGCGTTCTGGAGACTCGGATATAAAAATCAGGCAGTACACATTCAAGCGTTATTGTTGAGTCACGGGGAGGGACCATGGAACACAGACTCAGTCAACGCGTACAGGGAAAACTTGGCCTGCTGGTTTATCGCCGTGGTATGCCGGTGGCGACCGGCCAGATCCGTGATGCGTCCAAACGCGGACTGTTCATCGCCACCGACTACACCGACGTGCAGCTGAACCAGATCCTCGAACTCGAATTCCGCTTTCCAGAAAAGCAGGAGAAGCAGTTTCGTCGCCTGAAAGCCCACGTGGTCCGCAAATCGGATGACGGCATTGGCCTGGATTTCGAAGGTGTAGACAACGACGGCTTCGCCATTTCAGCGCTCATTCAGTGGCTGACCCGGCATTACAGATCGGTCGGCTATTTCCCGGTTCGCCGGCAGCAGGCTTACTGATCGGGGACTGTAAAGAGGAACCGTGGCTTGACGCTGGCCGCCTATACGCCGCGCTATCTGCCGGAGTCTCTCCACGGCCTGTTCACACTCGCCCTGGACCTGCACTGGACCTGGCATCATGGCAGCGACGAGCTCTGGCGCACCCTCGACGAGGACACCTGGAGTGCCACTCGCAACGCCTGGCTGGTACTGAACAGTGTTTCCGGTGACCGGATTGAGGCACTGGCTCAGGATCCGGTTTTCCAGCAGCGTTACCGTGAACAGGTTGCTGCCCATAAGGCGTTTTCATCCGCAGGCACCTGGTATTCCGACGAGTGTGCGCCGGCGCTCGACCGGGGCATCGCCTACTTCTGCATGGAGTATGGACTGAGCGAATCCCTGCCGTTATACAGTGGCGGGCTGGGCGTGCTGGCCGGCGATTTCCTCAAGGCGGCCAGCGATCTTGGGATTCCGGTGACCGCTGTCGGGCTGCTTTATCAGCAAGGCTATTTTCGCCAGGCCATCAGCCGCACCGGCGAGCAGCTTGAGTTTTACCCCTATAACGACCCCACCATGCTGCCGGTCTCACCGCTACGTGACGCCGACGGAGAATGGGTGAGGGTGGTTGTACCCTTGCCGGGCCGGCCCGTGCGGCTGAGAGCCTGGCGAGCCCAGGTGGGCCGCTGCGAATTGTTGCTCCTCGACAGCAACGACCCGCGCAACGAGCCCGGAGACCGCGGCATCACCAGCGAGCTGTACACCGGAGACCCGGAGAAACGCCTTCAGCAGGAAATGGTGCTCGGAATCGGTGGCTGGCGACTGCTCCGGCAGCTGGACCGGAAGCCGGCGATCTGTCACCTCAACGAGGGACACTGCGCACTCGCGCTGATTGAGCGTGCCTTCGGCTGGCAGGACGATTATCAACAGGATTTTGAAACTGCCCGTACCGCCACAAGGGCCACTAACCTGTTTACTACCCACACCTCGGTGGCATCCGGCTTTGATCTTTTCCCAGCCTCGCTCCTCCGGCTTTATCTTACGCCCTGGCTTGCCTCCCGGGACCTGGATATCGATGCCCTGATGGCACTTGGCAATGGAGCGAGCCAGGGCGCTGGCGGCGACCACGGAGACGGCGAAATCCGGCTTAATATGGCCAGACTGGCCCTGAACATGAGCGGGCAGTTCAATGGCGTAAGCCGCATTCACCAGACGGTGACCCGGAACCTGTTCCAGCCCTGGTTTCCACGCTGGCCGGCAGAGGACATTCCGGCCGGTTACGTCACCAACGGCGTGCACACGCCCACCTGGGATTCACCGGAATCGGACGCCATCTGGACCCGGGCCTGCGGCCAGGACCGCTGGCGCCGACCGCTGGAGCTTCAATGCCCGATGGCTGAAGTGAGTGATCAGGAGCTCTGGGACATGCGACGGGCACAACGAAAACGCCTTATCCGCTACCTGAGACATCGACTGGCAGGCCAGCACTGCGAGCAGAATCCGGGCGCTGACCACGACGCGGCCTGCGGGCTGCTACTGGATAGCGAAACGCTCACCCTCGGCTTCGCCCGACGTTTTACCGATTACAAACGCCCCGATCTCCTGCTGAAATACCCGGAGAGGCTGGTCTGCCTGCTGGCCAGCCGCGACCATCCTGTGCAGATAGTGCTTGCGGGCAAGGCCCACCCCTACGATGAACAGGGCAAACGGATGATTCGCCAGTGGAAGGTCTTTTCCCGCCGACCTGAAGTGGCGGGCAAAGTGGTTTTCATCGAGGACTACGATCTGGGCGTGGCCAACCAGTTGGTTCAGGGCGTTGACGTGTGGCTGAATTGCCCAAGGCATCCCTGGGAGGCCTGTGGCACCAGTGGCATGAAGGTTCTGGTGAACGGCGGCCTGAATCTTTCGCAGTACGATGGCTGGTGGGCCGAGGCGTGGCAGCCGGCCGTGGGCTGGGCCATACGACCAGGCGCCACGGTTGAGCAGCTGCGCAGCGACAACAATCACGATCTTCAGGACGCGGAGGAACTGTTCGATCTACTCGAGCAGTCTGTTATTCCAGCATTCTATGACGCAGGTGCAGAGGGTATACCGCGACAGTGGCTGGCGATGGTACGGGCCAGTATGGACGGGCTTACCGCTACCTACTCGGCCAACCGGATGGTGCGCGACTACGTTGCTCAATTCTATCTGCCCATGGTGGAACTGGGAGCGCAGCGTTCCCCTGAAATCGCGAGGCAACTGGTGGCCGAGAGTCGCACGCAGGCCCTTCACTGGTCCCACATACGGTTCGGGGCTTTTATGGTCGACACCCACGGTGAAAGTCAGAGCTGTACCGTGGAGGTTTACCTCGATGGCATTGAGCAGGACCACGTTACAGTGGAACTTGTTGCTGAGGCGTCTGATTTCGGACCCCGGGTCATTGCGATCATGAAGCTGGTGCACCCGTTGAGTGGCTCCAAGAACACCTTTCTGTTCGAGGCTACGGTGCCCACGCGCCCGGAGGGCCACTACACCCCCCGCCTCAGACCCCGAGATGCACGACTGAACCTGCCGCTCGAAAATCCGGCGGCCCTGTGGATGAAATAGGCCTGGTCTGAAAGGGTGTGGGGCGCGTCAGCTGCGCCAGAAGGCGGGCGACAGCACAATGACAACACTCAGAATCTCGAGACGCCCCATCAGCATGCCCACCGACAGTACCCATTTGGCACCATCCGGCAGCGGGCCGAAGTTGCCGGCCGGGCCAATAATGTCGCCAAGGCCGGGGCCAACGTTGGTCAGGGAGGTGAGGGCACCGGAAAGCGCGGTAATGAAATCAAGCTGCATGGCAGCGAGGGCAACGGTAATGAGCAGGAGACAGAGCAGGAAAATAAAGGTGTAGGCGATCATGGAGGAGATAATCTCGTCGCTCACTGACCGACCATTGTAATTCCGGGTCAGTACTGCCCTCGGGTGCAGCAGCCGCATGAGCTGTTCACGGAGGATGATCAGCGACAGCTGGAACCGGAAAATCTTCATGCCACCCGCCGTGGAGCCGGAACAGCCACCCACGAACATCAGGAAAAAGAACAACACAAACGCCAGGGGACCCCAGGCTGAGTAATCCTCCGAGGCGTAGCCGGTGGTGGTTACCACAGAGGTGACGTTGAACAGCGTGGCCGCATAATTGTGGACCGGATCGAAGGGAACCGGGGAGACCAGCCACCGGTACAGCGTGAGCAACAGCGGCACCAGGAACAGGATCATCAGGAACAGGCGAACCTGTTGGTCGCGAAACAGCACGCCATGCTGGCCGTGCAGCTCGCGCACAAACAGGAAGAAGGGCAGGCTGCCGATGATCATGAACAGGGTGGCTTCCATCAGGATCACGTCGTTGAACTTGCCCATGGACATGTCCGATGTCGAGAAACCGCCGGTCGCTATGCTGGTCAAACCGTGGTTGAAGGCGTCAAACAGGGTCATACCCGAGAGCCAGTAAGTCACCACCGCGATTACCGAGAACGCTACGTAGACCAGCAGCAGTCCCCGGCTGAGGGTCTTCATGCGGGGCAATGCCTTGTCGGTCCATTCCGATGACTCGGTCGCAAACAGTCGCATGCCGCCCACTCTCAGGAAAGGCAGGACGGCAACGAACATACCGATGATCCCGACACCGCCGATCCACTGCAGAATCGACCGCCATAACAGCAGGTCCCGGTCCATGGAGTCGAGCCCGCTGAAAACCGTGGCGCCGGTGGTGGTGATGCCGGAGGTGCCTTCAAAAAACGCATCGGCGGCCGAAATGCCGTGATCGCTGAGGTAGAAAGGAAGCGCTGAGAGCAGGGCAATGATGAACCAGGAGGAAACGGTCAGCACGAACATGAAGCGAGGCTTCAGATCCCTGGGTTTCCGGTAGGTGGCGATCATGCCAACCAGACCCAGCGTAAACACGATGGCCGCCGACTCGGCGAACGCATCGGCGTTGGGCGCGCGGCCGCCGGCCAGAAGCAGCACGGGCAACGTCATGAAAATGCTCAACAGCACGAACATGACACTGACGATGAAAATGACAGGGTAAAGATTTCTCAATGGATGCTCGAGCCAGCTGAAACCGGGGAACGGCGTCAGAATACCTGCGAGGTGGGTTGTCCGCAAGGTAACCAGCCGCTTTCCCGACAATTAACAGCTGATTAAATCACTGTAAATTTGGCGTAAATGCGGATCTTTCTGATGGCAAAAATCGTGGGTCTGGTGCAAGTTCATTGCTGGAATCCGAAAGATTCGGTCAAGGAGATGCAATTATGAAAAACACAAAGCTCATCGCAACCGTGTTCGCGTCGGGACTGGCGGCTGCAGGAACAGCGCACGCCCAGGACATGTACAAATCCGGGGTTGGTGGACTGTATTCCGGTCTCAACTATTCATTCGTGAGCCTTGATAACGGCAACGCCGATGCTGATGTTGGCACGCTTTCCGCGAAAGTGGGTGTAATGGCAACGCCGTTCCTCGGCATCGAGGCCCGGGGTGGTTTTGGGGTAGATGACGACCGGATTGGCGGAGTCGACTACTCGCTGGATAACTTCTTCGGTGGTTATGCCACCTTCAACCTGGCCAACGAATCACCCCTGACACCCTATGCGATTCTCGGCTTCACCCGCGTTGAAGTGGAGGCCGAATCCGCCTTTGGCTCGGCAACCGAAGATGATTCGGATGTGTCTTACGGCATCGGCATGAACATGGAATTTGCCCCCAACCTGTCGGGCAACCTGGAATACATGCGTTACTATGAGGATGGCAATACCGAAATCGACGGGCTCGGTGTCGGCTTGCAATTCAACTTCTGACAGCTATTGACCGGGGAGACTGCTTGAATCATCTGGCCCATGTATTTCTCGCGCCAGACTCACCCGAGGCCCGGGTGGGCAGTATTCTCGGCGATTTCAGCCGGGGCGTTGATCTGTCAGCGCTGCCGGCTGGGGTAAGGCAGGGCGTTCGGCATCACCTCGCCGTTGACAGCTACACCGACCAGCACCCGAGTGTTCTGGCCAGCAAACAGCTGTTCTCCGCCCAGCGCAGACGCTTTGCCGGTGTGGCACTGGATATCCTGTACGACCATTTCCTGCTGATGCACTGGTACCGCTTCACCCATACCGACAAAGATGCCTTTATCCGCCAAACGTACACAGAGCTTCAACAGAGTGAACACCTGATGCCCGAATCCATGGCCCGGGTGACTCGCCGCATGGTCTGGTATGACTGGTTCGGTGCCTACGAGGATCTCGACAACATCGGTGAGGCTCTGGATCGTGTGGCAGCGCGGATCCGATTCAGGAACCGCTTTCACGGGATAATTGCTGAAATCCGGGAGAACCACTCACAGCTAGAACAGAATTTCCTTTCATTTTTTCCTGATTTACAGGAGTTTGCAGGAGGTATTGAATGAGGTTTATTAAAACTGCAGCGATGGTTGCGGCGCTCTCTGCTTTGTCGCCATTGGCCCACGCAGCCGATCCGGACGCGGAATCCGGGCAGCGGGTGCCGGAGACCCTTGGCTACGTTGAGTGGATGGTGATGCAGGACACCAGCCTGAGGTTAAAAGCCAGGCTGGATACCGGTGCCAAAACCTCTTCCCTGCACGCAGTGAACATTGAGGCCTTCGAGAAAGACGGCGAGGAGTGGGTAAACTTCCAGATCCCTCTGGGCGACCATGAGGATCAGCCAACAGAAGGCGAACTGGATCATGAAGACGTCATCCTAGAATTTGAACGCCCGGTAGAGCGCACCGTACTGATCAAGCGTAAAGGAGCGCCGTCCCAGAAACGCTATGTGGTGGTCATGGATTTCTGCATCGCCGGCACTACCCACAGCACCCAGTTTTCCCTTACCGACCGTTCCAAGTTCTCCTACCCGGCATTGCTGGGACGGCGTTTCATGAGCGACGACAACATCCTCATCGATTCTGCAGACGCCTTCCTGGCGGAGCGGGAATGCGAGTATATGACGCTTGAGGAACTTGCAAAACGACACGTGGATAGTCTGGCTGAGGCCTCAGATCCTGATTGATTCCTGAAAGCTGGGGGAAAGGAGGGCAATCGGGTTCAGCCGACCGGGAATTCGGTCTGAGCATAGCGGACCCGGGATTTTCTGCGAACCGTGAGCGTGTAGCCCAGAGTAAGCGGCCCCAGGCGGCCAATGAGCATCACCGCCATAATAACCAACTGACCGGCGGTGCCAAGCTCACCGGTGGTTCCACGCGACAAACCCACGGTGCCAAAGGCAGAAACGACTTCAAAGGCGATATTGAGGAATTCGTCCTCTACCAGGGCACTGAGCGACAGCACCCCCAAAAACACCACGGCCATGCCGATCGTTGCTGTGGCCAGTGCCTTAAGCACGGTTTCGCTACTCAGGGAGCGCCGGAAGAAGGTGACGTTCAGGTTGCCCCGCAGGAACGAACGGGTGGCCGCCAGCATGATCACGAAAGTGGATATCTTGATCCCACTGGACGTGGAGTTTGGCGCACCACCAATGAACATCAAGAGCAGCATCATAACGCTGGTTGCCGCGGTCAAAGCACCGATATCGAGGGTGTTGAAGCCTGCGGTGCGAGGGGTAACGCCCTGAAACCAGGCAGCCAGCAGCTTGTCCCCGAAGCTGTCCAGTGCACCAAGGGTGGCCGGGTTGCCGAATTCAAAAAGCAAAACCGCGCCGGTGGCAACGAGATTGAGAAAGAGGGTGGCAAGCAGGATGACTTTCGCGTACACCGATAAACTCGACCAACGCCGTTTGTCCATCAGCTCCATGATAACGATGTAGCCAAGTCCCCCGACAATGAACAGGCCCGTTATAG
The DNA here is from genome assembly GCF_055755345.1 of Marinobacter sp. E2. Lineage (NCBI taxonomy): Bacteria > Pseudomonadati > Pseudomonadota > Gammaproteobacteria > Pseudomonadales > Marinobacteraceae > Marinobacter > Marinobacter sp. E2. The sequence goes on along the minus strand of NZ_CM146911.1, from coordinate 1,878,113 downwards.
CCAGGGTGATGCCTGGGTGGCTCACGTAATCAATAAGACTGTCGGCCGAAAGGGCGAATCCGGCATTGTTGAACGCTGAAATCGCATAGAACACAGCGTGGTAGACGCCGTCCCAGAAACCCAGCTCCGGCACAAAGAACAACGCAAGCAACAGGATGCCGACGGCTTCGGCCGCGAGCGCAAAGAGGGCGATGGAGCCACTGGCCCGACGTGCTGTTTGCAGTGAAATCTCATTAAAAGCTTCTTGGGCGACCAGCTGCTGTCGTAATCCCAGCTTGAACCCCAGGGCCAGGGCAGTGAGCACGGCAAACGTCATCAGGCCAAGCCCGCCCAGCTGAATCAGGGCGAGAATAACCAACTGCCCGAACAGGGTGTACTGGCTGCCGGTATCGACCACCACAAGCCCGGTTACCGTGACCGCCGAGGTGGCGGTAAAGGCAGCCTCCATCCAGGTGACCGGCTCCACGGTGGCGAAAGGGAGCTTGAGCAGGCAGGCACCCAGGGCAATGAGCACCAGAAAGGCTTCCAGAAGCAGCCGGGGAGGGTTGATGCCCTTGGCCGGTTCACCATGTTTCCGGTACGAGACCAGATCCAGGAAATGGACTTTCATAGCCGATCGACCAGGTCCCTCAGGTCTTCCAGCTGTCCGCCAAGAACCAGGCGATCGCCCTTACGGATCTTCCAGGTATGGTCAGGGTGAGGGTGAGCCTCCTTCATCCTTTTCACCACCAGCGCCTCCACGGGCTCACCCTTGATTACCTCGCCGATGGTTTTGTCGATCAGGTCGTCGGTGGTGTGAAAGTCCACGATGAAGTAATTGTCGTCGAGCCCCAGGTAGTCGTGCACCATGGGGTAATTGAGCTCCTGAGAAATGCGCACGCCCATTTCGTATTCCGGACCAATCACGCGGTTGGCTCCAAGCCGCTCCAGGATCCGATGGTGCTGGTTGGTCAGCGCCTTGGCCCAGACTTTTTTAACCCCCAATTCCCGCAATTGCAGCGTCGCCAGCATGGTGGCCTCTACGTTCCTGCCGATGGCAACCACAGCAGCATCGTAGGTGCCCGCGTTTAACTCGATCAGGGAGTTTTCGTCGGTTACATCGGCAATGACCGCATGGGTGATCTCGTCAGCCAGTCGATCGACGCGCTGTTCATCGAAATCGATCCCGAGCACCTCGTGGCCAAGACGGGTCAGTTCGCGGGCAATCGTTGCTCCAAAGATTCCGAGGCCAATAACAATGAACTGCTGCTTTTCGATCATGGCTGCGTTCCCTGTAGTCAATAGGTTTTGGCGACGGCCGCCGAAATCATCTCACAACAGGCCGGAATTCCTCTATGCTAACCCGGCTGCGCGTGCATAATAGCCCCACCAATTCCGTTGCTTCACCTTAGCCAATCCACACCGGATTGATTGACCGGATATAGCTGAATGCCGCAAACAACGCCCATGACCTACGATCGTTTGATGAATCCGGTGCTGGTAGCCGGCTGCATCATCATTCTGGTGAGTTTTGCGGTGCGCGCGTCTTTCGGCCTGTTTCAGCTGCCGATTGCCCAGGAGTTCGCCTGGCCCAGGGAGTCGTTTTCCCTGGCAATCGCTATTCAGAACCTGTTCTGGGGCATCGGACAGCCCATCTTCGGCGCCCTGGCTGAACGATTCGGCGACCGTAAGGCCATTCTGGGTGGCGGTGCGTTCTATGTCGTAGGCCTGGTGCTTTCGGCCTATGCCATCACCCCGGGCCAGCACCAGCTTCTGGAAATGCTCGTGGGTTTTGGCATTGCCGGCACCGGTTTTGGCGTGATTCTGGCGGTAGTAGGGCGGGCGACCCCGGAACGGCATCGTTCCATGGCCCTTGGCATCGCCACAGCCGCAGGATCTGCAGGGCAGATCGTAGGGCCACCGGTTGCCAACGCGTTGTTGAGCCAGATGCCCTGGCAATCGGTGTTTGTGGCTTTCGCGGGTTTCGTCGCCCTCTCGATGTTTGCCCTGTTACTGATGCGTGCGCCACAGCGACAGCCAGCTGCCGACACCGATGAACCCATGGGTGTTGTGGTCAAGAGGGCACTCAAGGACCCCACATTCCTGTTTATCTTTATCGGTTTCTTCTCCTGCGGCTACCAGTTGGCATTCATAACGGCCCATTTCCCGGCCTTTATCACCGAAATGTGCGGGCCAATTACGCCGGACAGCCTGCTCTACGTACTGGGCGTAACCTCCGCCACAGGCCTTGGCGCCATATCCATCGCGCTGATTGGGCTTTTCAACATTGGCGGAACCCTGCTGGCCGGCTGGCTGGGCAACCGCTATTCCCGCAAATATCTGCTTGCCAGCGTCTATCTGTTGCGGACACTGGTATCGGCAGCGTTCATTCTCACACCCATTACACCAGAAACCGTCGTCCTGTTTTCAGTAGCCATGGGTTCCCTCTGGCTTGCCACCGTACCGCTGACTTCTGGCCTCGTGGCCCACATCTACGGTCTTCGGTACATGGGCACGCTATACGGGCTGGTGTTCTTTTCACACCAACTCGGTGGCTTTATGGGCGTGTGGCTCGGCGGAGCGCTGTACGATCTCTACAACAACTACACGCTGGTGTGGTGGGTTGGCGTAGGCGTAGGTGCTCTGTCGGCGGTGATTCATTTGCCGATCAAGGAGTATCCGTGGTCGGAGCGCCCAAGGGTGCCTGTTGCTGCGTGATAGAAGCCTCCTTGAACGACCATTTAACCAAGAAGGTTTTCGAGCGTCCGTAGATATCAAGCTAATAAACTGCCGCAATCAATTGATCGTATAAGCAGGTATCGCAGGGCAGGAGAACACATCATGAGAAAAACCTTCGTTCAAGTTGCAACATTTATGGGTGCCCTTACATGTTACGGCCCCTTGTATGCCGCAGAGCCAAGAACGGCTCTGGTTCCGCTCCCTTCAATCGAGGATTTTACTAATGGAGAGGGCTGGGGCTTCGGGCTTGGCCTGGGCGTTGAATACGAGACGGCTTATGAGGGCTCGGACGAGTTCGAGGTTGAGGTCGACCCGGCCGGGGGCGTTCAGTGGCGAACCGGCGACCACGTTTTGTTCTGGGCGGGAGAAGCCATTGGTTGGCGGGCTCTGGCGAGCGGTTCGTGGCTGGTTCAGGCCTCTGTAGGTTACGAAGAAGGTCGCGAAGAGGGCGATTCAGAAGATGGCAGGCTCGATGGGCTAGGGGAATCCAGTTCCGGAGTAGGCGTGCTGTTGCAAGCTCGCTACGCGCTTACGCCAGATTGGCGTTACTTCCTGGATGGCCGTGTATCCACGGGAGAAGTTGGCACACTCGGGATTTTTGGCGCAGGAACGTGCCTGGCTTGCCAACCGGATGGAACGGGCTGGGAAATCGGCGCTGTTGTCACTTTCCATGACAGTAAGCTCGCCAACCGGGATTTCGGAGTAAGTGCCACGCAGGCAAACAACTCAGGACTTCCAGAAACTGACGTAGATAGCGGCTACCGATCAACCGGTTTCAATGTTAATTACCGTCATTACCTGAACACCAATTGGCAACTCTTCGGCGAAGCGCTCTATGAAATTTACGGGAGTGAGGTTTCAGATAGCCCGATCTCCAGAAACGATTATGAAGCGGAAGTAGGTGTCGGCTTTATCTATGTTTTTTGAGGCTGGTCGAATGCCGGTCCGCGGAGAAGGAGGTGAAGGCGCTTTTACAGGAGGCCTTCACTTCGAGAGTGCGGAGCTTATGCCGTATCAGGAGAGACACTAGTTATCGGCGAGCGGACTTGACCTTATGTCCATCAGGGGCGCCATAACATATTTAACATAATATACATTATGCGCAGTTATGGATGGGAACGTCTTTGCAAAAGGCCACATTAAATTGGCTGATCCTGACGCTACCTCCTATTCTCTAATTATGGCTGGAAGCCCCAGCTGCACCCGAGTACGTCCACCAATGGGCACAACACATGAATGTCAGGGATGCACTACTCGTCGTTTTGTTTTTCTGCGCCTCGAGCGTGCTCTCTGCTGAAGAGATTCGTGTCAGTCTCCAACTCCAGCCAAACCAGCGTGACACATTCGAAAGGATCTTCCAGCAATTCCAGGTCGAGACTGGAATCAAGGTTGTGTCTGTTGTGGAAACAGATCTGGGTTACAAACGTAAGGTACCCGTCTGGCTAATCGAAGGAAAAGATACACCGGACGTCATGTTCTGGAGTGCGTCGCAACGGCTGTATCTTTATGCGGAAAAAGGTCTGATTCTGCCCATCACCGAGCTTTGGGATGAGCAAAATTACGACGAGCTATTCTCACACGTTAAAACGGGCGTTACGCTCAACGACGAAGTCTACGCGATTCCATTTGCCTACTATCACTGGGGGCTTTTCTTCAGGAAATCCATGGTCGAACAGTTCGGAGGCGTGCCTGAGGATTGGGAATCCTTTATTTCGGTTTTAACCAGAATGAAGAAGGCAGGCATTACTCCGATCGGTATCGGAACACGCCAGAACTGGCCTGCCGCCGCCTGGTTTGATTACATCAATCTTCGTATGAACGGCCTGGATTTTCATCTGGAGCTGCTCAATGGAAATGTCTCTTTTCACGATGCACGTGTACAGAACGTTTTATTGGAGTGGAAACGACTTATTGATAGCCACTTTTACAATGAGGACCATGAAAACTACGACTGGGACGGCGTGCTCCCGTTTTTCTACCGACATAAAATGGGCTTTATGCTGCTGGGCAACTTTGTTGCCAGCAGATGGCCAGTCAGGGATCCGCTGTTCGAGGACATCGGTTTTATGCCATTTCCCACCATTAATCGAGGCATCCCCTACTATGAAAATGCCCCAACCGATGTATTCATGATTCCCAAGAGCACAACGAAAGTGGCCGAAGCAAAAGCCTTTCTCCGGTTCATGGCGCGTGCCGATGTTCAAACAACGCTGAACAAGGATCTGGGGTATCTTCCGCCAAACAGGGAAGCCACTGTTGGCGAAGACAGGTTCATCAGAGACGGTGCCGAACTCATCAGCCGGGCTGCGGGGCTCGCCCAGTACTTTGACCGGGATACACCCCCTGCTTTCGATGAGCTGGCAACCCCGTTACTGGCGGACTATGTCAGCACCGGAAATATCGATGCCCTTACAGAAGGCCTGGAAGCGGCCAGAATCACGATTTTTGGTTTGACGCCTAACCCGTAGGATTCTCAGCCAGTTCCTTGAGTGCCCGCAAGGCTTCATCTGTGCGGTCGCTCGGCACGAACATATGGTCGTGGTAGAAACCAGCGATCACATTCGTCGTGATGCCTCGCTCTGCCAGCAGGCTGGTGACTACCGATGTAAGCCCGAGGGCCTCAAGGCTGGAGTGGCCTTCAAGCGTGATACGACGGAATACACGGTAATAATCCAAGGCCTTCGGCCTCCGCCTGTTCCAGCGGAATCACCAGGGTGAGCCCCTCCAGTTCGGCGATGCTTACAATGGGCTTGAGGTGTTCCAGCTCCCCGTACGCAGCTTTCGGTACGGTGCAGTACACGTAAGACACCGGATCCAGCTTCGGTGAAAGCTGACTGATCAGATTCTGGAGGAATTCGGTTCGCATCATTTTTACTGCCCTCTGGCCCAATGGCTTGGCTTCCTTTAGAAGGTAGCATGTTCAGCGTTCCACGGTAGGAATACGTTACTGAATGCGAAACCGGTTATTTGTGGAGATATATCGCTCTCTCCCGCACTATTGCGTGAGTTTGCCCTGCCGATAGCTCAGTCCGGCGCGGCTGAGTCATCGGCAGCGCTGCACTCTATTCCGGCGTAATTCCAAGCCTTGCATTCACCAGATCGCGGATTTCGCGGTAGCGGTCGGCGTCGTGGCTGAGGGTCTGCAGGTTGTCCTCAGGGAACATTTCCTTTTTCTTTGCCTGCGCTTCCGGCTTGCTGAACAGATCCGGCATCAACTGTTCCAGGCAACGCAGCATCACCTCAGGAGACACCGAGGCCCCGGGCGACGCCCCCAGCAAAGTACCGTAGGTCTTGTCGCTGTTGACGAGAATCTCGGTGCCCATCTGCAGGTCGCCGTCGCGGATAATCTGCACCCGCTGGCCGGCCTCGACTGGCTTCCAGTCGAACTTCTTGCTCATGCCGGGAGCGAAGCTTTCCAGCTCCTCGAACATGCTCTTCTCGCCCTTGAAGGTCTCCGACACCAGGTATTTAACGAGCGGGAAGTGCTCAATGGCAACGTTCAACAGGCTCGGGATGTCGTGCAGGCGCATGGACTTCAGGTAGTCCAGAAAACCTCTTCCACGTTCCAGAACCGGCTTGAAGGAAGCGAACGGCCCAAACAGCAGGTAATACTGGCCATCGGCCACCCGCAGGTCCAGATGGGGCACAGACATGGGCGGAGCCCCTACCTTGGCTTTGCCGTAGGTTTTCGCCCGGTACTGCTCTGCCTGCTCGGCGGTGATCGGCGCCTGCAGGAAACGGCCGCCCACCGGGAAGCCGGTGAAACGCCGCGCAAACGGCAGATGGCTTTTCTTGAGGATGGGGAACGCACCGCCACCGGCACCCACGAACAGAACGTCTGCCCGATACTGCTTGGGCAACATGTCACCTCGATGATGGGTCTCGATCAGCCAGGTTCCGGACGGGCTCCTGTGCACCCGTTTAACGTGGGTGCCATATTCAATTTTCACACCCAGCTTGTTAACCGCGTACTCGGCCATCTGTTCCGTCAATGCGCCAAAGTTCACGTCGGTACCCGTCTCAATTACCGTGGCGGCCATTTTGTCGGAGCGCGGACGCTCTTCCATGGTGAACGGGATCCAGCTCTTGATCTCGTCGAAATCCTCGGAGAAGCGCATCTGCTCGAAAAAGTGGTGAGCCGACATCTCCTTGTAACGCAGCTTGAGCTCCGGGATTGAGGGCTCAGACACGATGGTGCAGTGCTTGGTACGGTTGATGAAGGTTTTCGGCTCCTTGATCGCGCCCTTCTCCACCAGATAGGCCCAGAACTGTTTAGCCACGTTGAACTGGGCGTGGATCTTGAGGGCCTTCTCTACAGAGATGACTTCTTCATCCACCGGGGTGTAGTTCAGTTCGCAGTTGGCCTCATGGCCCGTGCCGGCGTTGTTGAATACCCACGAGTTACCCGCTCCCGGCCCATCAAGCCGTTCAAGGATGGTCACCTCAAGCTCGGGCACCAGTTCCTTTGCCAGTACGGCAAAAGTGGTGCCCATAATCCCTGCGCCAATGATCGTTACGTTCATACAGAAAGTCTCACCCGTTCCAATGTGTTCCAATCCCGTTGCGGTTGCTGAATTTATCACGCTTCCGACATCTGGCGGAAATCAACAGAACCTGTAGACGCTTACGGTCACCGGGCCATTCTGTATCAAAATCCATGCTCAACTAGCGAAACGCCCCGGCGTCGCCATAACGAATGTTCGCATCGGCCTACCCTAAAAGCGCAGTTTACGTTAAGGTAACCCTGTTCCGAAGCATCACACCAGATTCTTCAGGACTGTCTACAATGACATTAACGACATGCCCACAAGGCGTGTTTTGTTCCTCAGGCCATTACCCCAGGAAGAGGATTATGACAACAACAAAGTCAAAAGTTGCGTACTCCCCGGTATTTACCGACGGTGCGGAATTCCGTATTCCCACGTTCAAACTTCTCAAGCAGGACGGCAAGCTCTACAAGAGCGCCAAGGCGCCGGACCTGGATAAAGACAAGGCCCTGCGAATCTACCGGGCCATGGTCACCACCCGGATTCTTGATGAACGCATGCTGGCCGCCCAGCGCCAGGGTCGTTTGAGTTTCTACATGCAGTGCACCGGTGAGGAAGCCGCCGTGATCGGCAGCGCCGCGGCACTGGATGATGGCGACATGATCATGGCCCAGTACCGTGAACAGGGCGCCCTCGCCTATCGCGGCTTCACCATCGACGAGTTCATGAACCAGCTGTTCGGCAACGAGCAGGATTATGGCAAGGGCCGGCAGATGCCCGTGCACTATGGTTCGAAGAAGCTCAACTACATGACCATTTCCTCGCCGCTGGCCACCCAGATTCCCCAGGCCACCGGCTATGCCTATGGCCAGAAAATGGCCGGTGATGGCCACTGCACCATCACCTACTTTGGCGAAGGCGCGGCCTCCGAAGGCGATTTTCACGCGGCCCTGAACATGGCGGCGGTACACCGGGTACCGGTGATCTTCCTTTGCCGTAACAACGGCTACGCCATTTCCACCCCTGCGGCCGAGCAGTTTGCCGCCGACGGCGTGGCACCCCGGGCCTACGGCTACAAAATGGACGTAATCCGGGTAGACGGCAATGATGTACTGGCCATGTACGAGGCCACCCGGGCCGCTCGCGCCATGGCCGTTGAGCACAATCGCCCGGTCCTGATCGAGGCCATGAGTTACCGACTGGCCGCCCACTCCTCGTCAGACGACCCGTCCGGCTACCGCAGCAAGGACGAAGAGGCCGTGTGGCGGGAAAAAGACCCGATCCTGCGCATGCGCCTGTGGCTGGAAAGCAAGAAATGGTGGAGCGAGGACGAAGAAAAGCAGCTCCAGGAATCCATGCGCCGTGAGGTGCTGGAAACCATGAAGCGGGCCCAGAAGCGACCGCCTCCCCCACTCGAATCGCTGGTGACCGATGTCTACGACGAGGTGCCAGCCTCGCTCGCTGAGCAATTCGACAAACTCAAGGCCCACATTCGCCGTTATCCGGACGAATACCCCAAGAGTGCCGAACACGCCAAGGGAGGAGCATGATATGAGCAAGATGAACATGCTCCAGGCGATTAACAATGCCCTGGATACGGCCATGGCCGCCGACGAGCGGGTGCTGTGTTTTGGTGAGGACGTCGGCGTATTTGGTGGGGTTTTCCGGGCCACCAGCAACCTCCAGCAGAAGTATGGAAAGGCCCGCTGCTTCAATACGCCCCTAGTCGAACAGGGGATTATCGGCTTTGCCAACGGCCTGGCGGCCCAGGGCTCGGTTCCGGTGGCCGAGATTCAGTTCGCGGACTACATTTTCCCGGCCTTTGACCAGATCGTGAACGAATCGGCCAAGTACCGGTATCGCTCTGGCAACCTGTTCAACGTGGGCGGCCTGACCATCCGGGCTCCTTATGGAGGCGGCATTGCCGGCGGCCTGTACCATTCCCAGTCACCGGAAGCCTACTTTGCCCACACCCCGGGCCTGAAAATCGTGGTGCCACGCAATCCGCACCAGGCCAAGGGCCTGCTGCTGGCAGCTATCCACGACCCCAACCCGGTGCTATTTTTCGAGCCCAAGCGCCTCTACCGCGCCTCCGTGGGCGAAGTGCCCGATGAGGACTACCGCCTGCCCCTGAGCGAAGCGGAGATCACCAAGGAAGGCACGGATGTGACCGTACTGGGCTGGGGCGCACAGATGGAGGTAATCGATCAGGCCGTGGAGCGGGCCGAGAAAGAAGGCATCTCCTGCGAGGTGATCGACCTGCGGACCATTCTGCCCTGGGACGTGGAAACCGTGGCCAACTCGGTGTTCAAGACCGGGCGCCTGGTGGTCACTCACGAAGCGCCATTGACCGGCGGATTCGCCGGCGAGATTGCCGCTACCATTCAGGAGCGCTGTTTCCTGTATCTGGAATCCCCCATCGCACGGGTTACCGGGATGGACACCCCCTTCCCGCTGGTGCTGGAAAAAGAGCACCTGCCCAACCACCTGAAGGTCTACGAGGCCATCAGGGCGAGCGTGGAATTCTAGGCTGATATCAGGACAGGAGAGCTGCAATGAGTGATCTTATACTGCCCGATATCGGCGAAGGTATCGTGGAATGTGAACTGGTGAAATGGCTGGTCAGCGAGGGCGACGTTATCGAGGAAGACCAGCCGGTAGCCGAGGTGATGACCGACAAGGCCCTGGTGGAAATCCCTGCCCCCTACAAGGGCCGTGTTACCCGCCTCTACCACAAGGAAGGCGACATCGCGAAAGTGCACGCGCCGTTGTTCGAGCTGGTGGAGGAAGGCGAGCCTTCTGAATCCACGGAAACAACGAGCACAGAGCAACCAAAAGACGTCGAGAAGGCCGAACCGGCGACCAAACCGGCAACCTTGGCCGATACCGGCGACGATGCAACCGAAGACTTTATCCTGCCGGATATCGGCGAGGGTATTGTCGAGTGTGAGGTGGTGGAATGGCGCGTGGCCGAGGGCGACGAGATTGAGGAAGACCAGCCCGTGGTCGACGTGATGACCGACAAGGCCATGGTGGAGATCACCGCACCAAAGGCAGGCCGTATTACCAAGCTCTACCACGAGCAGCAGGCCATGGCCCGGGTGCACTCCCCGCTGTTTGCCTTCATACCTCGCGAGCGCGAAGATTCCGTTGGAACGCCCGCGTCCCAAAAACCGCAACAGCAGCCGCAAGCGGATACCGCAACGCCACCGGCAAAGGCGGTCAATGGCACCCATCGCCAGCGGATACCGGCCAGCCCGGCGGTGCGTCGCCTGGTGCGTGAGCATGAGCTGAACCTGGCGGACATTGCCGGGTCCGGTAAAGACGGCCGGGTACTTAAGGCGGATGTTCTGGCCCACCTGGAGCAACCCGAGGCGAAAGAGCCAGGGAAAGCCACTGCCGACAAGGCGCAACCGGCGGCTACAGGGTCACTTCGCCCGCAAGCCGAAGCAGAGGTGCGCGTCGAGCCCATCAAGGGCATGCAGGCGGCCATGGTACGCAGCATGACCCAATCGGCCAGCACCATTCCGCACTTTATTTACAGTGAGGATATCGACGTAACCGACCTGCTTGCCCTGCGGGAAAAGCTCAAACCCGAGGCCGAATCCCGGGGTTCAAGGCTCACCCTGATGCCCTTCGTGATGAAGGCCATGGCGCTGGCCATCCAGGAATTTCCGGTGCTCAACAGCCGCATTAACGACGACGTAACCGAGATCCACTACCTGCCCCATTGCAACATCGGCATGGCCGTGGACGGCAAGGCGGGGCTGGTGGTGCCCAACGTGAAGAACGTGGAGCAGCGAACGTTGCTGGGTATCGCCGACGAAGTCTCCCGGCTCACCGAGGCGGCCCGCTCCGGTCGGGTCAGCCAGGAAGATCTGAAAGGCGGTACCATTACCATCTCCAACATCGGCGCGCTGGGCGGCACCTACGCGGCCCCCATCATCAACGCACCGGAGGTGGCGATTGTGGCCCTGGGCCGTACCCAGAAGTTGCCGCGGTTCGATGCCAAGGGCCAGGTGGTGGAACGGGCGATCATGACCGTCAGCTGGGCCGGGGACCACCGCATCATCGACGGTGGCACCATTGCCCGTTTCTGCAACCGCTGGAAGGGCTACCTGGAAGCGCCGCAGACGATGCTGCTGCATATGGGCTAACGGTTGGTCATGGTGCAGCAGAAACCTCTTCAGCAGTTCTACATACCCGAAGAGCAGTCGATCTACCTGCTCAGCCATGACGATGCCAAAAAGCTCAAGGACTGGGTGGCGCTCTGCGCCGCCCAGCTCCGCCAGCTCGGCTACCGCGATATCGAACTGATTGGCAAGGGTGCCTACGGATTCGTATTCGCGGGTCGCCTGCCCACACCGAGCTCCCAGGGCCCGGAGCACGTGTTCAAGTTCACCCGGATCAACCTGCCCCAACACCTCCAGGACCGCCTGGAAGACGAGGCCTACATTCTTGAGCAGGTCCGACACCCCCGGGTTCCGCGGCTGATCTCCTACCAGCGTGCCAACAACCAGCCCATCCTCGTGATGGAGCGGGCCGCAGGTCTGAATCTGGAAGAAGTATCCCTGCAGGAAGGACGTCTCAAACCACGGTTGATCATTCGTATTGCCGACCAGATCGCCGATATCCTTCGCTGCCTCCGCCGAGAGAACGGTCCCGCCGGGCGGCCGATCGTCCATGGCGATATCAAGCCCTCCAACCTTGTGTTCGATGCCCGCACCGAGAACGTTGCCCTGATCGACTGGGGCTCGTCGGTGTTCGCCCAGCTCGACGCCAACCAGCAGTTCATCACCGCGAATGTAATGGAGTTGATGTCCGACAACCTGCAACAGACCAACGCCCGGCTTGGGGATGTGTATTTCATCGGCGAGGAGCAGCTCAACGGCGGTCTGTCGTCGCCACGATTCGACGAACAGGGTGCCGCCGGGACTCTCTATGCCCTGGCCTCGGCCCAGTCATGCCGCTTTGGCCACCGGGCTATTCCAGCTACCTCTCTCGGGCTGCCCATGGAGTTTGCGCGCATGCTCGATGGCATGCTCTCGCCGGATCCGGAAACCCGTCGCAAAGCCGGAGACTACTACCTTCGGGAAATGCCGCGCATGGCTCGCACGGTCATGATCGATCTGAAAGAACCGCCAGTGCCGCCCCAGGTGCCGGTGTGGGTCCGCGAGTCTGACCAGGAGATCGACACCGTGGTCTACAGCTCGCGCAAATCTTTCCTGCGGGAGGAAGGCGCCCCGGAAACCCTGAGCGATGTGAACGACGTTCAGCTGGATCGCTACTACAAGAACTTCATGCAGGGCATGGGCGAAACTGAAAAGGCCTTTCTGGCGGCGGTCAGTCGCCTCGGCCGCTACCCCGTGGAAGGCGGGCTCGCGGTACGCTGGGAAACCGATGGCATTTACATCGACACCTCCCTGAACCTGCACGACCCGGCCCTGAAATCCGCCTTTGTTCAGGCGGTGAACAACATGGTGTATCTGGCCCAGGCCATTTACCGCAAGGGCATCTTCAAGAGCTGCCTGTTCAACGCCCGCAACACCCTGCACGTGGATCGCGACGATCCGAGCCAACCGTTCCGCATTGAGCCGGACCTCAAGCTCCATTACGAAGTCAGCGCCGCCCCCGAGGTGGAGGACGAATCCCGCGTGCACTCCTACTTCGAGGACGGGCCGGACCCGGAGGAATTCCTGGTACTGCCGGACACGATCATCGAGGCCCTTGAGGCGCTGAACGACATCCATCACACCGGCATGATCATCTTCGAGGCCCTGCCCCGGCACCTGAAGATCCACAGCCACTACCGCCTGCTGGACCCGGAACGGGAAGCAGAGTTCAGCCACCTGCTGGATGAGATCCTGTCCGCTGTCGAGCAGATCACCGGGCTGGGCGTATCCGGTTATATGAAGATGCCCTACAAGGACACCCGCTTCTTTCCCCACATCGAGCGCCTGCCAGACCGTTACTATCCGCGCAATCCGAGGGCCGACATGGCGCCCTCCTGAACAGCTGCGAGAGGATCACTTTCTCTGGAAGCAGTGCAATACTCAAAACAGCCAATGCGCCGTAATGGAAACTCGAACGTAACGCTTCAGGTTTTGTCGGCGCTGCCGATACCCGTGAAAACAACTTTAGAAAGGATCACACTTTGGCCTCCTCTGCCTTCGCATCGATTGAGCGCAAACTGGGTGTTCCCGGAAAGCTCCTGATTGCACCCGTTTTCATCCTGCTGCTGTTTGCCGCAGTCACGTTCTTCAGTGTCTATGAGTTCCAGGAACTGGACCGGCGAATGAATACCGTCGCCCGGGATCTGGCGCCGGATACTGCCATCGGCACGGAATCGGTTATCAGCGTCTACCGGATGCGACTGCGGGTATTTGACTATTACTCGTCTGGCCATGAAGAGGCCCTTACCCACTTTGACGAGCTGGAGCAGGAATTTAATGGCGTGATGACTCGGGCCCAGGACCAGATCGCCGATCCTGCGGCTGCGGAACTTGTTGATCGCATCGAAGAGACAACCCGTGAATACATCGATGCCTTCCGAAACGAACTGGTTCCGGCCAAGCGACAGGTGTTGGCGATTGTTCGCGACGAACTCAACCAGCATGGCCCCAATGCCACCCAGGCCCTGCGCATGGCCCTAAACGGGGTTGCCAACCGCGAGCCGGAAAGCGACCTTCGTGCTGGCCTCGAACAACTCCTGAACGACGCACTGGTGATGCGTTTGACCGCGCAGCGATACCTGGCCAGCGGTGAAAAGGACGCACAGGATGCGCTGGGATGGGCGATCGAGGACCTGACAGACGCCCTGGAGCTGCTGGATACCGAGAACGGGCCCGAGTTTGTCCAGGTCTATCTGGATACCGTGGTGGAAGAACTGGCCAACTACCGGGCCGCGGTCCAGAGGATGCTTGAGCAGCAAAACATCGTGGTAACCGTGAAGCGGGACAAACTCGATGTACTGGGACCTGAAATCGCCAGTATGGCCCGGGAGCTGGAAAGCAGCATCTTCGCGGCCCTTGAAGTTGAAGCCGACGCCGCAGGCGAGGAAACAGACCTGGCCCTGAGGTTCACACTGATTGCCTTTGGTATTTCCCTGGTGCTTGGCCTGGTGGTGGCCGTTCTGATGAGCCGGATGATGGGAGCCAGCGTTAAGCGCGCGAAAACCGAAATCCTTGGCTACCTGGATGACATTGCCCAGAACAATGGCGATCTCTCCACCCGCCTCACACCTGGCCGCCCCGATGAGATCGGTGATTTCATTGGCGCCGTCAATGCCTTCCTGGAAACTCTGGAACAGACGATCTCCCGAATCGTCAGCGCATCGCGCCGTTTGACCTCCGAATCCGAATCGCTTTCCGGTATTACCGAGCGCACCACCGCCAACTCCGAGCAGCAACGGGACCAGATCACGCAGGTGTCAGCGGCCATGCAGGAGATGGTGTCCACCTCCGAGGAAATCGCATCGAACACCAGTGACACCGACGAATCTGCGCGCCGGGCGGCCTCGCTCGCGGACACCGGACAGGAAACCGTCAGCACGGCCATTCGCTCCGTCACCAACCTGGCGCAACAGGTGGAAGAAGGTTCCAGGCGTATTCAGCAACTGGAGAACGAGTCTGCCGAAATTGGCAAGGTGCTGGCCGTTATTCAGGGCATTGCAGAGCAGACCAACCTGCTGGCCCTGAACGCTGCCATCGAAGCGGCCCGGGCGGGAGAAGCCGGGCGAGGGTTTGCCGTGGTGGCGGATGAGGTGCGCGGGCTGGCCAGACGTGTCCAGGAGTCGACGGTCGACATCGAACGGATCGTGTCCCAACTGCAAAGCGGAGCTGCGGGCGCCGTCGTTGATATGAGCCGCGCCAAGCAGATGGCCTCGGAAGCCAGCGAGGAAGCCGGAAAATCCGGCAAGGCCCTGGCCGATATACTCTCTGCGGTTAACAACATTGTTGAAATGACCACCCAGATTGCCAGCGCCACCGAACAGCAGCGGGCCACCGCCGCTGAGATGACCCAGAACGTCGAGGTCAGCAGCAATGCCATAGAAGAGCTGGCCGGAGACATTGGCCAGGTCAACCAGTCCAGCCGGTCCCTGGCAGAGATGGCTGATGATCTGAACACTCTGGTGAAGCGGTTCCGCGTGAAGGAGTAGCGCCAACGGCAATCGTTGCAGATGTTAACCACGTCATGGGCGGGTTCCTGAAATACTGATACGTTGGGCTGTCGGTTACAGAATGTAACCATCCAGGACAGCCTTGGACACGTTGGAGGGACCCACCATGACCCACGCCCGCAAGATCGTAAAAGCCCACCCAGGTCGCCGGAGTGCGGCAATTCTGGCCACTGCCCTGCTCTTGAGCCACGCCCCACTCGGTTTTGCGCAGGCCGGTCAGACCGAGCAGGTTATCTTCTCTGCAGAAAACGCACTCTATGGTGCGGGGTATGACATCGGGCGTGCCGACGGCTGGTTCGATAATGACCTGCGCAGCGCCGTGCGCGCCTACCAGAAGGCCAACGCGCTGGCGGTCAGCGGCAAGCTCGACAACCCCACGCTCTCCGCTCTTGGCGTCAAAGCCAGCTTGGTGCAAAGCGTCTCGGGCAATGCCCTGAGCAGCCGGGCCCAGTCTCTCAAGGTGCTCGAGTTACCATCGCCCGCGACAATGCCGGTCGCTCGTCCTGAAGTGCGAAAGACGGTTGTAGAAAAAGCGGTCGCCCAGAAGCCGGTTGTCGAAAAGCCCGTTGTTGAAAAGATGGTTGAAAAGACGGTCGTTGAAGAGCCGGTTTTGGAGAAAGCGGCTGTTGCCGAAGTGGAACCAGCTCCGCCTTCCTCTCCGAAGACTGAACCGACCACAGCCGAGGCGGTTAACGAAAAGGTCAGCAAAAGCACCGGATCGGTGGAGCTGGCTGAAATTTCTCCAGCCGAAGTTCCTACAAAACAAACACCTGCAGACGAAACCTCGATAAAACCTGAAGAAAAAATCCAGGAACCAGTTGCAGAAAAAACAGAAGAGGTAAAACCGGCAACCGTGGCCTCCACCGAGACGACCACGGTTGAGCCCGAAGCACAGCCTCAAGCGGCTATCGAGCCCGCTCAAAATGTAGAGCAATCACAACCAGACCCGGCCAAGCCTGAGGAAAAAGTGGCTGTGGCAGAACCTTCAGAACAGGAAACCCCGGTTGAGGCCCGACGGGCAAGCACCGGAGGCGGGTTTTTCAGTGCCCTGTTCGATTTCTTCTTCGGCTGGCTGGTGTAACCTTTCCCGAATCAGAATTTCCAGAACGGGGTACTGAGTTTCCGCTCGACGATCTCGGGCGAAAAACCCACGTCATTCAACAGACGCGGATCCATAGTCGATACCAGATGGACGAAGTTACGCTTCATCCGCCAACCTTTGTAAAGAGACGCTGCTCGTTTCATGTGACTACTCCTGGACAGTGTAAGACGTTCGGTCTCAAAAACGGGACCCTGTTTAATTAGTGTCCTATTTTAAACCTGGCCAGGAGTGTTCTGAATACTTGGAAACCCCTATGAACAGGGGCTTCCAGCGCATTTCAGTGAAATTTTGATGACGGGTCTGTTACCCGTTCATGAAGACTTGCCGTTTGAAATCAGAGTCTGATACAGGTCGTCCTTGAGTTGGGCGCGTTTCTGTTTCAAGCGGTGCAGCTTGTCGTCGCCAATGGGCGCATCCCGCTTCTCCAGCCCCTCAATTTCATGATCCAGGTCTGTGTATTCCCGGAGCTTCTCGTTGAACCTGAGGTCGTTGCTTTTGAGTTCTTCGATGAGGCCTTTGTACTGGGGAAATTCTAGGTGAAGCTCGTGGCTGGAAATGCCCATTTTCCAAGTCTCCTCTATTGTCCGGAGTGTGTGCGCAATCGTGATCATTCCGATCACTTTCAGCATAGTCGAGCCTGCCACTTTCTGGGCTTCTTTGACAAATCGCTAATTACGCACGACGTTTCATGGGTATAGCATGGTCTTACGTTCATCCAGTTACGTCTCGGGACACTCGCGAATGACCTTTGCACGAATTACCGGCACCGGCTCCTATCTGCCAGACAATGTTGTGACCAACAAAGACCTTGAGAAGATGGTCGACACCAGCGATCAGTGGATTCGCGAGCGTACCGGTATTGAGCGCAGGCACATTGCCGTTGAGGGCCAGAC
Organism: Marinobacter sp. E2; assembly: GCF_055755345.1. Taxonomy (NCBI): domain Bacteria; kingdom Pseudomonadati; phylum Pseudomonadota; class Gammaproteobacteria; order Pseudomonadales; family Marinobacteraceae; genus Marinobacter; species Marinobacter sp. E2. The sequence continues at coordinate 1,860,734 of NZ_CM146911.1, read as the reverse complement.
CACCGTTGATCTGGCCGAGCAGGCCTCCAGAAACGCCATTGAGGCGGCAGGCATCAACCCCAACGACATCGACCTGATCGTGTTTGCCACCTCCACGCCGGACAAGATCTTCCCGAGCTCTGCCTGCATCCTCCAGGCCCGCCTGGGGATTCACGGCTGTCCGGCGTTCGATATCCAGGCGGTATGCAGTGGTTTTGTCTACGCCCTGGCCACCGCCGAGAAGTTCATCAAAACCGGAAGCAGCAAAAAGGCGCTGGTGATTGGCGCCGAGGTCTTTTCCCGCATTATTAACTGGGAAGACCGGGGCACCTGTGTCCTGTTCGGCGATGGTGCCGGCGCGGTAATTCTGGAGGCAGACGAGGAAACCGGCATCCTCTCAACCCATATTCACGCCGATGGCCAGTACGAAGAGCTGCTGCACGTTCCCTGTGGCATTGCCGATGGCTACGAACAGGTCAAGGCCGGACGGGCATTTGTCGAAATGAAAGGCAATGAGGTGTTCAAGGTTGCGGTCAATACCCTTGGCAAGATCGTCGACGAAACCCTCGCCGCCAACCAGATGAAGAAATCCGACATTGACTGGCTGGTGCCGCACCAGGCCAACCTCCGGATTATCTCAGCGACGGCACGCAAGCTGAACATGTCCATGGACCAGGTGGTGGTCACCGTGAACGAGCACGGCAATACCTCTGCGGCGTCCATCCCCCTGGCACTGGACGCTGCGGTTCGGGATGGTCGCATCAAACGCAATGAAGTGGTGTTGCTGGAAGCCTTTGGCGGCGGTTTCACCTGGGGTTCTGCGCTGCTTCGCTACTGACGCCCTGCTTCAGCCCGGAGAAGCGGCCCACAAACCCGGTTACGCCCGGACTCCTTGGCCTGGTAGAGAGCGTTATCAGCCTCGTCAACCAGTAACACGGGCCCGGTGCCCTCCTGATCCCCCTGCTCTCCTGAAGCCTCTCGCTTCAACGACTGTTGTTCTGAGGACAGCTCGCTTTCGGAGAGCTCGCTCGGCGCCAGCATCGCGACACCCACGCTGATGGTGACGGATTCAGCAACCGATGAGAGCCGGTGAGGAATCCCACGCGCCTCAACCGCTTGACGACAGGCCTCGGCGATCGTCTCCGGCTGGGGGGTGTCGGGCAGGATGATCGCGAACTCCTCTCCACCATAACGTGCAACCAGGTCAGCGGGACGTTTGACCACCTCCTGCAAAATCCCTCCGACGTCACGAAGGCACGAATCGCCGGCTGGATGGCCGTACTCGTCGTTGTACTCCTTGAAGAAGTCGATATCGACCATGACCAGCGACAGGGTTGTCTTTTCCCGCAGCGCCCGCCGATACTCTCTGCGAAGCACCGCATCAAACTGCCGGCGGTTAGCCAGACCTGTCAGGGCATCGGTGAGCGAGATTCGTTCCAGCTCGGCCGTGGCAAGACTCAGCTGGGCGTTTTTTCTTGCGCCGGACAGGAAGTAACCCACCAGTACCACAACCAGCACAGTGCCCGAGGCGCTCACAAACAGTGGCAGGATGCCGCGGCGGGCCTCGATATAAGACCGGGAGGGGACAGCTTCCACCGACCACTGGCGACCCGCAATCGAGATGGTCTCTGCGGTATAACGGAGGTCGGGCTGCCAGGACAGGTGCTCCGGATTACGGGAGCGGTACAGCAACAGTTTCTGACTGCCGGTGATGTCCAGCACTTCAAACAGCAGGTCTTCGGTGAGCTCCGGCCCCACGGCCTGCGCCACTAACTCCCCCACCCGGAAAACGCCGTTGATAAACCCATAATGCTGGCGGGTATCGATCCCGGCACCCGGGCTTGTAGAAAGGGTATAAAGCGGTGCAAACACCAGGAACCCTCTCTGGTTCTCCGGTTCCTGAACAAGCCGGATTCCGGCCGTTGCGACCATTTCGCCAGATTCCCGTGCTTCCAGCAGCGCCTCCCGACGGGAGGCCTCACTGGCCAGGTCAAACCCGAGCGCGGCGCGATTCTGCCCCAGTGGCTCTATGTACTGCACCGGCACATACCAGGCCCTGTCCGTCAGGCCAACCAGGCCGTCAGGGCTTGCCTCTGTCATCGCGAAATCGGCAAACGCCTCTTTCTGTCGGCGGATGAATTCATCAAGTTCGCTGTGCTCGACGGAAGGCGCCCAGGCGAACGCCTGAATCGCTGGCGAACGCTCCAGGATCTCATAGGTCAGGCGATTGAACCTTTCGGCCGTCATCTCCGGCATCACGGCCACGGCCGATCTGAGGGCAAAGAGAATTTCAAGATTCAGCAGGGCTTCACGCTCAAGGCTGGCAGACAGTTGGTCAATCTCGGCCTTGAACTCCAGTTCGATGGCCCGGGTTTCTTCCTTGTACAGCAAACGCCCCAGTCCCAGGCTGAGTGCAATGCCAACAATCAGTGCGGCGATCGCGTACAACGACGCCCTTTTTTTCTTCATCTGCAATTTACACAAGACACACCCTGCTTCCGCTGACTAACGATTCTGGCGACCACGGGTGCCAAAACGCGCTGATTTTTCCCTACTTTATATACGCACGCGGCGCATGCCGGGATGTCAGCGTTTGTAACCGGGCGTGGCTATCTAAGAGATTCCGAAGGTATGACGTACGGTCAGGCGACCCGATGCCATGCGCCATTGTAATAACGTTCGATGCCATGATCCCCCATCCGGTGGATGAACAACCAGGCGTTGTCGACCAGCGCTGCAACGTCCGGCTGCCGACCTATGGCCGCTTCAATGCGATCGGCGGGGGCCTCGATAATCACGGTCAGGCGCAGAGGCTCATGACGCCAGCGGGTGCCGTCATGGACGGATTGCAGTGGCAGCCCTGTTCTGAGGTCCGAACCATTGCCTTCCACCACGCCCACATTGCCACCAACAACGGAGTGCAAAAGCTTGTTCCCGGCACCGTAGACGTCCGGTACCGTCACCGAGCCGAAATATTGCAGGTTGATCCAGTTGGCAACCAGAAGGGGGGCCGCCAGAAGGCTTTCGAGGCGCTGGCCGTCTTCGTCCGAAACGGGATCGTAGTCGTGCAGGAACACCCGCCCCGCCAGGTCGCAACCACGGGTGCGACTGCGCCTGGCAAAGATAATGGCAGCATTGCCTGCCAGGCCCCACTCCGGTCGTACCTCCGACCAGTCCCGCGTTCGCGTTTCCATGGCTTCGGTCAGTCTGTCCGATTCCCCGTTTTCCTGGCCTTCGCCCAGCCTGAGGGATTCCGCGCGCTCATTGCGAGCCCGCACACCGGCCTGCCCGAAGCCGGCCTCAAGGTCCGCCAGTTTTTGAAGGTGGGTATGAGGCACCCGGTCTCGATCAGCAAAGGTCACCCGGTCGGTCACGGTGCAATGCTCGGCAGCCACAGCCCAGGTGTGGTCGGGAATGCGTATGCCCTGCTCCGACAGGCCAGCCCGGACCATCGGGTCATTGAACAGCTTCGCCGCCAGACGGGCGCTGACGCCGCCACTCTGGCCACCACAGGCGCCGCATTCCAGCCCGGCCTGGTGGGGGTTGTTGTCGGTGTGACTTCCGTGACCCACGAAAACCAGCAAGGGCGCAAAGCCATCCGTCAGGGACATACCCCGTAGCATATTGGCGACCAGCGCGGTTTTTTCCGGATCCATCAGTGGATCTCCGCCGAGTTCATGGACCAGCAGCGTTTCCTGGTCCTCCGGCCTCGTTCTGGAACGGCCCCGCTTGAGCGTATCCTTGATCAGCTTCCACACCCAGGCCAGCCCGGTCGTCTCCACCAGGATGAAAGTCGAGAGACTGCTGTATTTGGCCTTGCGCACGGTTTCCCGGGTAATCTCCCGCTGATCCCTGGCCCGGTTCTCCGCAAGATCCGCGCGCAGGTTACCCCGGGTATCGATCAGACGATAAGGAGCCTGTAACAACCCTGGCAGCCGGCGAACCGGCTCAAAAGGCCCATGACGCTGGTGCGCAACCGGCATTCCGAAAAAGCCGGCAAACCCGAGGGTCTGTACCCGGGGCATCACCGCCTCAAGGTGGCGGCGTATCACTTCCGAACGCACATCAATACAGAACACGGCCTGCGCATCGGGAATGGCCGGCGGAGGCTCTGGTGCCTGGCTGTTGTTGGTTCGGTTCTTCAACGCACTGAACAGCGTTCTCTGATACCCACACTCAAATGCCCGCTGCCACACCCACAGGGGGCGCCTGTCTTGCTGGTGCATGCCGTGGCGACTTCGGGACCGTTCCAACTGGTTTTTCTGGGCGACCGATGAAAAGCGAAGAGCGGCGGCTTCCCACACCAGCAGCACCGCCAGCAGCTCACCGAGCTGGTCGGAGGCTTGCCCGTCCAGGGCGCCCCGCCAATCCAGGCCCCGACACCAGGATGCCCAGCCATTCAACCGGAGTAATAGGCTGTGGCACAGGGCCCGAAGCTCGTCGCCAGGCAGCCCTAGGGCTTCTGTGGCCTGGTTAACTGCCTGATTCCGGTCATCCGGCACCGCCCTGAAAAAGGTTCTCACACCGGCCAGCCCGGTGGTGAAATCCAGGGAAAGGTCCTGTCTCACGGAGTTGAGCCAGAACCCGAACAATCCGGCGGACTCTTCAGAGCCGTGTTCCCCGGCCGACCACCGGGCCTGACGTCGATCGAAGAAGGCACCGCACACACGGGCCACCTGATCATTAACAATCTGCCCGAGCGGTTCTGTGGTGCCGTCACCCTCGAACGTATCAAGGATGCTCATCGTGGCGCGTCCATGGGTCTTCTCATGCTTGTGAGGCGTCCGGACAGAGGCAGTATCAACCCATTCGAGGTACCAGGAGGGGTCGCGACGCTCACCGCGTTCGGCAACACTGGCGGCCAGGTCCTCCGGTTGAATTCTGCCTTGCTGCCAGGCCTCCCGATAGAACGCCGCCGGCATGAGAAGGCTGAAGCCGCCCCGCTCCTGCAAAATATCGTCGGCTTGTTCCGCCGGCAGGTGTCGCAATCCCCAGAAGGGGTTTACAGCGATCCACTGGTCCAGCGGCCACACGGGTGCAACCAGCTCGCAGGCTTCACGAAACGGTGATTGCCAGGACTCAGCGCCCTGCGATTGCTCCGGTATCGAGACCGAAACACCGCTCAAGGTTCTCATGACTCTTCCTCAAGCCTGAACGGATGATGCGGAACCCGCTTGAACACCTGCGGAACCCGGAGCGCCTCGGCGGCAAGCAACCGGGTGAAACGGTCAAAAGGCAGTGCCAGATAGAGCCCGTGGCGAAAATGGACCGAGAGAACCTGCGTAACCCGGAGTTGCCCGCCAAAGGCAATACACAGAGCGCACAGTGCCAATAGAAGCACCATGACCGAACCTGCCACATAGCCCGCCAGGGGAATCGCGAAACCGTTCTGGTCCGGCACCGCCGGTCCCAGCAACAGGTGCAGCATTGCATAAAGCGGTACCAGGGCCACGGCCATGGCAGCACCCCTGAGTTTCACGCCGTTCGTGGCGCCGGCCGGTATGCCCATGGCCGAGGCGGCAACCGCCAACACCAGCAGCAGACCAAACACCAGGTTGTGCTCAACAATCCAGGGCGCCCACCAGAGGATGACGGCCGCCACCACACCGGTTGCAAGACCGAACGACATACGACGCCCGGCTGGCAGCTCGGGCAGTTTCCGGGCCGAGGACACCACCACGGTGCGCCCGGACGCCAGGAACGAGTGGGCCTTGTAGAGGGAATGCGCAAGCAGGTGCAGTAGCGCCAGTGTGTAGGCACCCATGCCGATCTCAAACAGCATGAATCCCATCTGGGCGCAGGTAGACCAAGCCAGCGCGTGTTTGACAGAAAACTGGGTCATCATCGTCAGCACCGCCACCACGGCAGTGAAGCCGCCCACCACCAGCAGGATCATGTGGCCGGTGGTGAAACCGTCGAACACCGGGAACAGGCGCAACCACAGGAAGCCCCCCAGGTTGATCACGCCTGCATGGAGCAGTGCCGACACCGGGGTCGGCGCTTCCATCACCCGGATCAGCCATCCGTGAAAGGGAATCTGCGCACACTTGAGGGCTGCCGCCAGGGCCAGGGCCACAGACGCCACCGTTAACGCCAAGGAACCTCCGGCACGTGCTGCTTCACTCTGAACCATGTCCGGCAGCAGGAAGGTGTCGTAATGCAGGTAGAGGGCAATCACGCCGGTGATCACCAGGGCATCCCCCGCCCGACTGACAATAAACTTCTGCACGGCGGCCACACGTGCTTCCGGACGATCCGGATACAGGGTCAACAGGTGGTGCAACGCCAGACTGACGCCAATCCAGGCACCCGCCAGGATAAGGAGATGATTGGTAAGCACCAGCACCAACACCGAGCCCACGGTAACCAGGAACCAGGGCAGAAACCGCTCCCGCCCCGGATCCCGTCGGAGGTAGTTGTCCGCGTAGCGCAAGATGACCCAGCCGACGAAGGCCACCATCAGGGCCATCCAGACGGCAACTCCGTCCGGGTACACACCAAACCGTGCCGCCAGGCCGACCAACTCATCAGCACCGAGTAGCCACGGTTCGAGCACGAGCATTGCCCCAACCGTCAGGGACGAAACCATGGACGCCAGCATTACCCAGCCGGCCAATCGCCAGCAGCGGTCAAGCTGTGGACAGCTCTGAAGCCAACCGGTCAATGCTGCCAGAACAAACAGGCTCACGGGAAAAAGCAGCCAGAGGGCGAGCGTTACCAGAGATGACAGTTCGGCGATCGGGTTCATGATGGTAAACCTCCTGAATCGCCACTTTGCCTGCGTTCTTCATATATAAAAAATGGTTTATAATTATCACTTCATTCTATTTATTAGAACGGTAGCCCATGAAGCTGAACTACCATCATCTTTATTACTTCTGGAGTGTCGCGCGAACCGGGCACCTGACCCGAGCTGCCGAGGCGCTTCATATTTCCCAGTCGGCGCTGTCGGGCCAGATCCGAAAGCTCGAGGAAAGCCTCGGGCATGACCTGTTCATCCGTGAAGGACGACGACTGAAGCTCTCGGAAGCCGGACGTCTTGCGTTTTCCTACGCCGAGGAAATCTTCCGCCAGGGCGAAGAGCTGTCCGCCCTGTTCGATTCCGGCGTGCGGCCAAACCGCGAGGTGCTCAGGATCGGCGCTGTGGCCACGCTGTCACGAAATTTCCAGGAAGGCTTCCTGCAACCCCTGCTGGACCGTGAAGATCTCGAACTCAGTCTTCAGAGCAGCCATATTGACGAGCTACTCCGTCGGCTGTCCGCACACCGGCTGGACCTGATCCTGTCCAATCAGGCGGTCCAGGGCAGCGAACAGAATCCGTGGCGATCCCGCCTGATCGCCAAACAGCCGGTCAGTATCATCGGGCCTTCGGGCATTCAGGTTGAAGGCGAATTCGCCGACGTTGTACGCGGGCGAAGCCTGATTGTGCCAGGCCCGGACAACAACATACGCCAGGCCTTCGACCAGCTGTGCGAGTATCACCGGCTACGGCCAAATATCGCGGCAGAGGTCGATGACATGGCCATGATGCGACTCCTGACCCGGGATACCGGCCACTTTGCCATCATGCCGCCCGTGGTTGTTCGGGACGAGCTCAGGAGCGGAGCCCTTGAGGACTACGGCGCCCTGCCCGGCGTGTTCGAGGAATTCTACGCCATCAGCATACGCCGGCAGTTCCAGACGGCGGCATTACGTGAACTTCTGGCCCAGCCTGCCGAGAACTTCCTGAATCAGGACTCGGTTGATCTTTCTTACTAACGGCGCTGTCAGAAAAAGTCATCCATCAGCGCACCATGGCTCCGTATACTGGGCCAAATCCAATACAACAAGAACCGGACACCCCAGGATGAGCCAACACAATACTGACCAGCCCGCCATCGTCATTATCGGTACGGGTTTCGGTGGACTGGGCATGGCCATCACGCTCAAACAGGCCGGCTACACCAACCTGACGATCCTGGAGAAGGCCGAGGATGTGGGGGGCACCTGGCGCGACAACACCTATCCGGGCGCGGCCTGCGATGTGCAATCCCATTTCTACTCCTTTTCCTTTGAGCCCAAGCACGACTGGTCCCGCAAGTTCGGGCTGCAGCAGGAAATCCTCGGGTACATGCACCACTGCGTGGAGAAGTACCAGCTGGGCGATCATCTCAGGTTCAACGCCGAAGTCGCCTCCGCCCGCTTCGACGATCAGAGCAATCGCTGGACCCTTACCCTGGCCAGCGGTGAGCAACTTCTCGCCGACGTGGTGATCACCGCAACCGGCCAGCTCAACCAGCCGGCGTGGCCAAAACTCGAAGGGCTGGAACGCTTTCAGGGCCGGATGTTCCACTCAGCGCGCTGGGACCACGATTACGATCTGACCAACAAACGGGTAGCGGTGATTGGCACCGGGGCCAGCGCCATCCAGTTCGTTCCGGAAATAGCGAGCCAGGTAAAGCAGCTGAATCTTTTCCAGCGTTCAGCCGCCTGGGTGCTGCCCAAGCCCGACCGGCCATTCAAGCCCTGGGAACAGACGCTGTTCCGAAGGGTACCAGCCTGGGACCGGCTCTATCGCTACCTGATCTACTGGAAAAACGAGAGCCGCGCCCTGGCATTCACGCGGTTCAACGGGTTGCTGAAAGTCTTTGCCAATCAGGCACGGCGGGAAGCCCGCAAACACGTAACCGACCCGGAGAAGCTGGCGCACATCATTCCCGACTACCAGATCGGCTGTAAGCGCATCCTGATATCCAACGATTGGTACCCGGCCATCAACCGGCCCAACGTGGATCTGGTGACCAACCCGATTGAAAGTATCGATGAACACGGGGTGCAGACCCGCAGCGGCAGGCACTATGCGGTGGATGCCATTATCTGTGGCACCGGGTTCCGGGCCTCAGAGTTTCTCTCACCCATAGAGGTCATCGGTCGGGGCGGCAAATCCCTCAATGAGGCCTGGCAAACCGGAGCATCTGCCTTCAAGGGCATCACCGTGAGCGGCTTTCCCAACCTGTTCATGCTCTATGGCCCGAACACCAACCTGGCCCACAACTCCATTGTGTACATGCTGGAATCCCAATTCCGCTACATCCGCACCTGCATTAACGCGCTGCAGAAATACCCCGGCGCTGCCATGGACGTTCGTCAGGATCGTCAGGACCGATTCACCCATGTGATTCAGCGAGGCCTGCAGCACTCGGTCTGGAGCTCCGGCTGCACCTCCTGGTACCTGGACGAAAACGGCCACAACAGCATCAACTGGCCCGGTTTTACCTTTACATACCGCCTTACCACACGGCGCGTGGATACCGCCGACTACCAGTTCCTCAACCCCTCACACAGCGATCGCTGAACCGGCAACTGTTACGATTGTTGCGGTTCGACTCAATTCATAGGATGATTGGTTTATCGGATAGAGGGATGATAGACCCATGCTGCAACGAATTCGCAAAGGATCTCTGGTGGAAACCGCCATAGAGAGCCTCAGAGGCGCCATTGAGGACAGAGTCTGGTCAGTCGGCGATCGCCTGCCCGTTGAATCGGAGCTCTCGGAATCGCTGGGAGTGAGCCGCAATACCGTTCGCGAGGCAGTGCGGGTGCTGGTCCACGTGGGCATGCTGGAGACCCGTCAGGGCGATGGCACCTACGTGCGGGCGACCCGGGATGCCGGAGAAACCCTGCGGCGTATCGCACGCACCCAGCTGGCGGATCAGCTGGAAGTACGCATCATGCTGGAAACCGAAGCGGCAAAGCTGGCGGCCTCGCGCCGCACCGACGAGGATCTGCGTAGCATGACCAACGCACTCGATGCCCGCGCAAAGGCCGGCGCGGTCCTGCCCTTGCGTATCCGGCACGACGAAGCCTTCCACCATGCCCTGGTGGCGGCTTCTCATAATTCCGCACTGGTGGAACTGTACGACTACTTTTCCCACGCGGTGAGCCTGACCATCGAGCAAACCGAAACCGACTCCGACTTGCCTGAACCCTCCCAGGAAGACCACGAGCTGTTGCTGGCCGCGGTTCGGCGCCGGGATGCAGACAAAGCCGAACAGCTTGCCCGGCAGTTGCTCGCCCCGAGCCTTCGAGCCCTTAAGCGTCTGGAGTTGTAATCCATGAAGTTCCGTATCGACACCTTTACCCTGCTTTTGCTGGGCGCCATTGTCCTGGCGACGTTCCTGCCCGCCACCGGCCAGGCGGGCGATTTCCTGGCCAAAGCCGGCACTGTTGCCGTTGCCCTGCTCTTCTTCTTTCATGGCGCGGCACTTTCGCGGGATCAGATCATTGCCGGTGCCACCCACTGGCGCCTGCACATCCTGATTACCGCACTGACGTTTGTCTTCTTTCCCCTTGTGGCCCTGCCCATCAACGAGCTGAGCAACATCGTGCCGAGCTGGATGCCCAAGGATCTAGGGCTCGGCTTTTTATACCTTGGCGTGCTTCCGTCGGCGGTGTCTTCCTCTATTGCCTATACCGCCATGGCGCGGGGCAACGTGCCGGCCGCCATCTGCAGCGCGGCCGCATCCAACGTGTTCGGTATGATGCTGACCCCGTTTCTGCTACTGCTCCTGGTCAGCACCTCCGGCGGCGGGGACTTCTCCATTGCGGAAGCGCTGAAGGACATCGTGATGCAACTGCTGCTCCCCTTTGCGGTCGGGCATGCCATGCGCCCCTGGCTCGGCGGATTCCTGTCCCGCAACGAGCAGCTCATGGCCCGCTATGATAAGTGCGTGATCTGGCTGATTGTCTACTCGGCATTCTCGCACTCGGTGGAAAGCGGGCTCTGGCAGAACCTTCCGGTGCAGGCCATTGTCCTGACCATCCTGCTCTGCCTGGGCCTATTGTTGCTGTTCATGCTGCTGGCGCGGTTTCTGGTACGACGCTTCGGCTTCAGCCTGGAGGATGAGGCGGCAGTGGTATTCTGCGGCTCAAAGAAAAGCCTGGCTTCGGGGCTGCCCATGGCCAAGGTGCTGTTCTCCGGCCACCCTGGCTTCGGCATGATCGTGCTTCCGATCATGTGCTACAACCAGATTCAGGTGATTGTGGGGGCAATTCTGGCGCAGAAATACCGGGAGAAGATCGAGCAGGCGAATGCGGAATAAAAAGGGCGGCCTCAGCCGCCCCCCATGCCGCCGAACAGCGTGGCCAGGATGACCAGGCCGACGATCCAGCCAATCACCGCTGGCCAGAAGTTCACCATCTGGGGTGGCTGTTCCGGCACATCTTCGGACTCGTCACCTTCAGTGCTATGGCGCTCGTCCAGCGGTTGTGGTGCCTGCTCCGGACTGAACCAGCCAAACCACTCCCCGAGGAAATGGGCAACGGGCTGTGGGAAGGAGCCGTTTTCAGCCATGGGCCTGAGCTGTGGCTCAAGCTGCCGACCGATTTCCGCACGCAGAGCCGCCTCGTCCGCCGGTGGCTCACAGAGAATGGCCTTCCATATGCCGGCATCCTTGCTGCGGGTAGCATCATTGAGTAGCGCTTTGATCTGGATGACAACCTCGCGAACCACCTGCCCCTCATTCGCATCCAGAGGACGGCTAGGGGACTCTGCAGAAGGCTCTGGCGCTGCAGAGGGCTCTGGCGTGCCGGTTTCCCGCGGCTCCGGGGCCGCTTCGCTCCGCGTTTCGCGCGCGGGCTCTGGCGCCTCTCCCACGGCCTCTCGATACGCCTGGTCCAGGCGCCGGGCCTCCTCGTCGGAGGCGAATTTGAGCTGCTGTTCGTACGCATCCTGGATTTTCCGGCGGTCGCCGGTAGGGTCAATTCCGAGGATTTCCCAACAATTCATACAACCTGAACTCCAAGCCTGATATTCATTACATTTTGGAGAGACAAAACGCCTGTAGTCCCTTACGATAGTCCCGAAAAGACAAAACGCTCGACAAGACTTTCACCCGGCCACGGGCCCCAGACAACTGAACTCGGCAAAGTATAAAACGTCCACCATGCATCATTCTAAAAAAATATTGTCGGTGCGTAGCCACGGTTCGAACATAACCGTTTTCGGCGCCGCACTCGCTCTCACCCTTTTTCCAATCGCTGGGCATGGACAGCCTGACTCACCCGATCTGACCACCGGTCTGCTGGCATTACACGGAGACCAGGCCGAAATTCCCGAAGTGCTGACCACAACGCGCCTGCGTCAGTCCAAGCTACGGGTCCCGGGTACCACCACCATTATCACCGGGGACATGATACGCGAACTTGGAATCCGGAACCTGCAGGAAGCGCTTCGTCTGGTGCCCGGCATGGTCGTGGGCCACTGGGGCAGTACCAATCCGGTGGCAACGTACCACGGTACCTCCCAATACGAACAGCGTCGGCTTCAAGTCCAGATCGACGGTCGTACCGCGTACCGGATCAGCCTTGCGGATGTGGACTGGCTGTCGATGCCGGTGGCCATCGAAAACATCGAGCGCATTGAGGTGAGCCGCGGCCCCAATTCAGCGGCCTACGGGATCAACGCCTTCCTGGGCAGCATCAACATCATCACCCGCTCACCCCAGGATACCGCCGGGGTCGAGGCGTTCGCATCCGCCGGTTCACGGGGCTATCTGCGAACCTTTACCTCCGTTGGTGATGCAGACAGCGATAACAGCTGGCGACTGTCCTACGAGAAGCGCAAATCCAACGGCTTTGACAATCAAATAGACGGCGGCGAGGAAATTCCGTTCCACGATGGCCACGATATCAACAACTTCAATTTCGACAGCGTGTTCCGGGTGGATCGCCAGCATTCCGTCGAGTTTCGTGCTGGCGTGCTTGAAGGTGTGAACGAGGAGGATCTGGAGAAATCCGGCAAGCTCGAAGCGACCACAAACCCTGACATCCTGATGGACGACTACTACCTACACGTCCGCTTTAATGGCAAAACCTCCGAACGCCACTTCTACCACATTCAGGCCAGCTACCAGAACCAGCGCCAGAGGCAGCGCTGGTCGGTATCGGTTCCCGCCGCCGACATAAACGCGCTGCTGCCGCCGGAGTTTCCGCCCTTCCCTGAGAACCAGGGACCGTTTATTGCGGACCTGAATGAAGACATCGAGGAAACCCGTCAGGAAATCGAGATCCAGGACACCCTGATTTTCAGCGACCAGCTGAAGCTGGTTTCCGGCCTGGGTTATCGAAAAGACACCTACGATTCCGAAACCTTCTTCAACGGTGAGGGCAACAATTACCAGTCCCGGATCTTCGCCAACACCGAGTATTCACCGTACCGGTGGCTCACCTTTAACCTGGGCGGCAACTGGGAACAGACGACGACCACCAACGAGGACTATTTCTCCCCACGGGCCGCCGCCAACTTCATCTTCAACAACAACCATGCCCTGCGTTTTGTATTCTCAAGAGCGGTAAGAACGCCCGACGCCTTCGAGCAGGAACCGGACTGGTCTTACCGCCCAAGCAACGTCCGCCCACCTTTCGAGGCCCTCGAAGGCCAGCGTATACTGGTGGAAGACCTGCTGGACCCGACCACTTCCACCTATGGCCAGGAGCTGGAGGAGGAGTGGATTACCTCGAGGGAGATCAGCTACTTCGGTCAGTTCCATCTCGATAGCGCGCTGCTGTCGGTGGAAGTGCGTTACTTCAATGATTATTTCCGTGACATGATCAGCGGCGTGATCAACGAAGAGGAATGGTACATCGCCAACAACGTGGCCCTGGATCAGGAAGGCGTGGAGCTGGAAACGTCCCTTGAATTCTCCGGTACGCGACTGAGGGCAACCTACGCCTATCTTGAGCAGGAAGGTCGCTACACCGGCGACCCCAACGCCTTGCCGGCCAATGACCAGCGGCGCGCCGTCGATCTTCTGGGCCGTCTGTCGGCCCGGGATTCCGGCAGTTTTGCCTGGATACAGGACCTGCCCGCAGGGTTTATGGGCTCAACCGCCCTTTACTGGACCAACGAAGTCCGCAATACCCGGTTCGAGCGCGCAGACTTCCGGCTGGCGCGCCGGGTGGACAGAAGCGACTATAGTTATGTCCTGGCCCTGGTTATGCAGCATTACCTCAATCACAAGCCATGGATCAGCCCAGATAACCGGATTGAGGATCAGAACCAGTTCTTTGTAGAGGCTGGTGTCCGTTTCTGAGTCTTACAGGGATAACGTGAACCCCGGACGGTATGGAACGTAGTAATAGCATGGAAATGCGACAACCTGATCAGCGCTGGCGACGTCTCCTTATGGTGGCCCGCCGCGCGTTGGTGGTTCCTTTGCTGGCGTTGCTGGCGCCCATGGCTGCTGCTCAGGAACCGACCGCACAGACGGTCTATTTCGCAGGCTCGGGCAACGCCGCCCTTGACCAGCACCTCATCCAGTTGCTTGAACAGGAGCTTCCGGCTGACACCACGCTTGAGAAAGTGTCGGACGACCAGCTGCCGGCCATCACCTCACGCCCTATCGTTACGGTCGGGCCAGCTGCCTTCACACGTGTGCGCCAGGCCAGTCGTTCGGCCCCCATATTGGCGACCCTGGTAGACAAGGAATTCATCACCTCCTTTGCCGAGCGGGCTCCCGGCCAGATCTCGGCGGTTTACTACGACGTTCCGCTGATTCGCCAGGCACTGACCGGCAAGGCCATACTGCCACAGGCCACCAAGATTGCCCTGTTGGCCACGGCCGATTCCGTAGAACTCTATGAACCTCTGATCGATGAACTTCCGCGCTTCGGCCTGGAGGCCCGGGTATTTCTGGTGGAGCGTCCCGATCGCCTGATTCCCACCCTGGTAAGGGCACTGGGGTATGGTGACTTTCTCCTGGCAGCACCGGACAGCGCCATCTACAACCCTCGCACCATCAAACACATCCTGCTGACAGCCTACCGCCGCAATCAGATTGTCATCGGGCCGTCGCAAGCTTATGTCAAGGCCGGCGCGTTGGCCTCCAGTTATGCGCCCTTCCCGGAAATGGCTCGCCTGGCCGGCGATTACCTGGCCGAGTTCTTCGAGTCTGGCGCCTTTCCGGCGCCCACGTACCCGGAGCAATACCGGGTAGAGATCAACGAGCAGGTGGCCAGGTCCATGAACATTCCCTTGCCGGGCCGGGACGAAATTGCCGAGCGTGTAAACCGCCAGTTGGCGAACGACGGGGAGACGGCGAATGATTAAAACGTCTGCCCAGCAACGCCCACTTTCCCGCAAGCTTCTGTTGCTTGGTGCCCTGCCGGCGGTGGTTATGTTCATCGTGTTGATGGTGTTCTTCACCTCTGCCCGCCTGGCGGACGCCCGCAAGGACCTGGCCGACAGTGGCCAGCTCCTGGCTGACAGCCTGGCGCCGGCCCTGGAGTACGCGGTCGTGTCAGGCAACACCGAGGCCCTGGAACAGATCCTGTCCCAGTCGTTGCGACGCAGCAAGACAGACTGGATTCGTGTTACCGATGTCATGGGTGAGCAGATTGGATTTGTTGCCAATGGCCCGGTGAACCTGGAGGCCAAACACCAGGATTACTATGTGTACGAGTCCGAGATCCTGCAGCAGCCGCTGGAAATGAGCGCGGGCCGTACTGCCGAATGGTTCGAGCCGGATTATGGCTTTGGCGGCGGCTCATTGAGAGTCGGCACCGTGGAGGTGGGGGTTGACGTTGATGTGCTGACCAACCGGCGCCACGACATTCTCTGGACCTCCATTGCGGTGGGCGTCTCCCTGCTGATCTTCACCATACTGATCATCAACCATTACCTGGGAACGATCCTGGCACCCATCCGGGATCTCGCCGGCCGCATTGGCAAACTCACCGGCGGTGATTACCGGGAGCGTCCCCTCAACACCCACCAGACCTCCCGGGAAGTGGTCGAGATCGAGGAGCAGCTTAACCAGTTGGCCAGCCACCTGGTTGACCTGAAAACGGCCAGGGATCAGACCGTGGCAGCCTCTGAACATGCCCGGGAAAAAGCCGAGGCCGCCAACCAGGCGAAGTCCGAGTTCCTGGCCACCATGAGCCACGAATTGCGCACTCCGCTCAACGGTGTGCTCGGAATGGTCGATCTGATCCAGGAAGAGCCTCTCACCCATCGCCAGAGGGACTACCTGAATACCGCCAGGCAGTCCACGGAAGACCTGCTCACCGTGATCGGTGACATCCTGGACTATTCCCGGGTCGACAGCGGTACCCTGCAGCTGGAGAACCAGGAGTTTGACCTGAAACAGTTGATCTCCAACTGCACCGCCACGTTCCGCCACATGTCCGAACAGCAGGGCCTTGCACTCAATCTCACGTTTTACGGAGATTGGCCAGACAACCCGAAGGTTATCGGCGACCCGGCTCGCCTCAGGCAGGTGCTGGCCTGCCTGATCGACAATGCCATCAAGTTTACCGGGGATGGGTTCATTAACATCCAGGCGGGCTCCTTCCCCCTCGAAGAAAACTGCGTGATTCTCAACTGCACGGTGAGTGACTCCGGCTCAGGCATCCCCTCGGAGCGCCTGCCGGACATTTTCAACTCCTTCGAGCAACTGGATGGTGGCAACAGCCGATTGCACGGAGGCACCGGCCTCGGTCTGTCGCTGGTACAACGCCTGGTGGAACTGATGGGCGGCCACATCCAGGTGGAGACGGATCTGGGCAAAGGTTCGTCCTTCCGCTTTGAGTTGCCCTTCGAGCTTGCCAACCCGGGCGTCCGCACCGCTCCCGCTGCACCCGCCGCTCGGGAACCGGTAGACAAGGTCAGCCACGCTTTGGTGGTGGAAGACAACCCCGTCAACCAGCGGGTGGCAACGGCCATGCTCACGCGGCTTGGATTCCAGGCGGACTCCGCCAATAACGGTAAGGAAGCACTGGAGAAAGTGACCAGCAATCACGCCGGTTACGACATAATCCTGATGGACTGCCAGATGCCCGTAATGGACGGGTACGAAGCCACCCGTTACATCCGTGAGTGGGAGAAAAGCAACGGCCAGACAGGAACGCCCATCATCGCCCTCACCGCCGACGTCCTTCCCGGCACGGAGCGTACCTGTCTTGAGAGCGGCATGAACGACTACATCGCCAAACCGGTGCGTAAAGAGAATCTTCGGGAAACTCTGAGCCGCTGGATCAAGCTGTAGCAGGAGCCGGCGCCCAAACGCAGGGGCGCCGGAGCCCGGGACTTAGCTCGCTACCGGTTCCCGCATGGTAACGAACTCTTCGGCGGAGGTAGGATGAATGCCGAGGGTAGAGTCGAACTGGGCCTTGGTGGCGCCGGCCTTGATGGCCACGGCCAGCCCCTGGGTGATTTCTCCGGCATCCGGGCCCACCATGTGGGCGCCCAGCACGCGGTCTGTGTGGTCATCCACCACCAGCTTCATCAGGCACCGCTCATCCCGGCCACTCAGCGTGTGCTTCATGGGCCTGAATTCCGAACGGTAGATCCGGAGCCTGTGGCCCGCCTCCCGCGCCTCTTCCTCGGTGAGTCCAACGGTACCGATGTTGGGCTGACAGAACACGGCCGTGGGTATGGCCGAGTAGTCCATCTCGCCCTGGCCGTCACCAAACAGCCGGCGAGACAGTACCATAGCCTGGGCCAGTGCCACCGGAGTCAGTTGCGGCGTACCGATGACATCGCCCAGAGCGGTAATCGACGGCACGGCGGTCTGGAAGTGTTTATCCACCACCACATGCCCCGAGCCACTGAGCTGAACACCAAGATCGGTAAGCCCCAGGCCATCCACCAGCGCGCGGCGGCCGGTGGCCGCCATCACCAGCCCGGTTTCCAGGGTTTCACCGTTATTGAGATGTACCCGGTAATGGGCGTTTTCCGCTTCCACGGATTCAATGGTTACGCCGAATCTCAGGTTAACGCCCTTCTTGCGCATTTCCTGCTCGGTGAAGCGCCGGATATCGCCATCAAAACCTCTGAGGAACAGATCGCCCCGATACAGAAGCGTGGTTTCAACACCCAGCCCAGCCAGGATGCCGGCAAACTCCACGGCGATATAACCGCCACCCCACACCACCGCGTGCTTGGGCAGTTGCGGCAGATAGAACATCTCGTTGGAGGTCAGGATGCATTCTTTCCCGGGCACATCCGGCACCACCGGCCAGCTGCCGGTCGCCACGGTGATGTGCCTCGCCCTGTAGGCGTGGTCACCGACCACCACGGTGTTGGCATCCCGCAGGGTTGCAGTACCCTGGATGATGGTCACGCCGGCATTCTCCAGAAGGCGGCCATAAATGCCATTGAGCCTTTCGATCTCGGCGTTCTTGTTGGCCACCAGCTTGGGCCAGTCAAAGCGGACATCGCCCAGCGGAACCTGCCAGCCATAGCCGGCGGCGTCTTCCAGGTCTTCATGCACGTGGGCGCCATAAACGAACAGCTTCTTGGGTACGCACCCGACATTGACACAGGTACCGCCGAGATACCGGGATTCCACCACGGCTACCCGTGCGCCACGCTGGGCAGACATGCGGGCAAGGCGAACCCCGCCGGAGCCGGCTCCAATGACAATCAGATCAAATTCCTGCTGGTCAGACACAGCAACTCCCATTACCGAATGAAACGTCAGTTCTGGCCGGGCGCGGCCGACTTGCTTTCCGGTTGAACTTCCCGGAACAGCACATGATCTTCAAAATCCCCGAGCTGGATCTTGCCCAGGCTCCGGAAGCCCTCGGATTCGTAAAACGGCAGATAACGGCTGTTGCCGGTATCCAGCACAAGACCACTGCCCCGGGGATTCTCCGAACAAAGTCGTTCCACAGTTTTCAGCAACAGCCGGCCATAGCCGCGATTCTGATACGCCGGATTCACGCCCATCAGGGGCAATTGGTGAGCCAGGGGTTGCGGCAACAGATCGCGAATCTTCTGGTGATAATCCAGGTAGCGGCGGGTGGCGGCAAACCCCGTGGTCAGCACCATCCGGATGCGCCAGCTGAACTGGTCAGCCAGGTTCATCCGCAGTTCCGGATCACCAATGAAGGCGACCGCAACCAGGGTGTCGTTCACCATCACTCCCACCGCGTCCTGCCGCAACTCGTAGTACAGGTCGATCAGTTCACGGATCGTCGCCCTGACCCGCTGCTCATAGCCCGGCCGGCGGTGGTCAAACAGGTACTGGAACGTCGGTTCATTCCGGTAGGCATGATAGAGAATGGACCGGGCCTCGTTGGCCGCAGTTTCATCCAGCCGAACAATGACAGGCTCAGGCTGATTCCTGTTGTCGGTACCGTTGGTCATGGCGTCCTACTCCTGTTGCAGTTCCGGAAACCGGCCCGGAGTTATTATTGTTAAATCCGCGCGCTGGATCAGATCGTCAGGGTTAAACGAACGGATACCCGCCCCGGTTCACTGGCCCGGTCCATGGCGGCCTGATCTATGACCACTCCATGATCCGCGCTGAGCCTTTCCAGCCACGCGGCCACCTCGGCAAACGGGGCGTTTTCGAGCCAGACCCGAATGGCGTCTTCGCCACTGGGCTCAAACCGTTGCAGGGAGAGCCCTGCTTCGCCCGCCGAGCGTGTAACCAGCGCCATCAGGGCCCGGCCATCCGCCGGTTTGTCTACGGCTGCCGCCTGCGTATCGCTGCCTGCGCCACCCAGGCGCCGGATGGTCTGTTCGTTGGCCTGCATCCAGGCCAGCAGTTCTCCGGCGTTTTCCCGGGCACTGGCCGATTGTTCCTGGAACTCAGCCGCCGGCTGCCATACGGCAAAGTAAAGAATGGCCAGCAATACTGCCACTGCAAGCGCCCCGAGCGCCTGCTGGTCGCGTCTCGGCAACTGGTCATACTGGGCAATCAGTTTGCCAACGGCGGGCTGATCCTTCAGTCGTGAAAACATGGGCTCAACCTCCTGAAACCGTCAAACGGCCGCGGGCGCCGCTGGCTTCGTTTACCACCGAGCCAATCTGCGCTTCCAGCCCCTGGCTCGCCAGGCCATTGCGCAGGGCACTCAGCCGATCATAGCTGTCGGCCCGAACATCAACAATCAACTCGCCCCGGGACCGGCTGTAGTTGACCGAATTGAAGTTCACCGACCGGGTACCCGGCAGTTGCGCGTATTGCTGGCCGGTGTATTTCATCAGGGTTATAAAACCCATGTCCGGGCCACTGCTGCCAGCCACCCGGAGCTGCCCTTCTATCACCCGCTGAACGTTCCCGGCGTGGGTGCGGCGGTCGTTCGGAAAGGCATCCCGGTAAATGGCCATGGCCTCTGATCGCAGCTGATCGGCCTGGTTCTGGTAATAGAATCCCATGCCAACATTCAGAGCCACCTGAACCACAAACCACACCGCGGCAACGGCGATCAGGGGTTTCCAGGGGCGGAGTGGACTGGCCCGGTCAGAGTCTGCTGCAAAGACTCCCTGGCAAAGATTGATCGGCTCGCACAGATGATGGTGGTGGGCATGAGCCAATAGCTCCAGGGGCATCAGTTCGAGGGCTTCCGTGCGAAGAGCGAGACGGCCTGAGGCACCCAGTTCAGAGATTGCGGACTGCTGAACCTCCAGCTCCTCTGCCGTGCCGTACAGGGTGACGGGAATCTCGGCCACTACCTCCTCGGCCGACGGTGCCGCCAGCGTGTAGGCGAACATGCCGAGGTTGGCCGATTGCATGCTGAGCCATTCTCCCCGGTCGCTGACCATCATCGCCGATTCGCCATCCAGGCAGATCGACCAGCCGCCCTCGGTCCTGGGCAGCAATGCCGCATCCGGGTATACGGCATCCAGGCGCACATGATCCCAGTCGCTGAACAAATGTACCCATTGTGCCATCTGCTCGCGATCAATGGCCGCCACCCGGTAACCGGCGTCGGTGTGTTTTCCCAGGGCCAGATGAACGGAATCGATGTCCTGGGCAATCTGCTCCTCAACCGCATAGGGCAGCGCCTGCCGGATAAACCGGCTCTGCCTGGCCGGAATATCGGCCAGACAGTAAAGAGCTTCCTCACCCGGAATCAGGCCAATCAGCAGGACATTGTCGAGGGCATTCTGCGCCAGCGTCTGCTCGATTCGATCGCGGCTGTCCCCGGTGCCCCGGGCCTGGGAGTCACCACTGGCATCGTGCAGCACCCAGTTGAACAGCTGGGCATCCGGGTTCTGATCAACGTCCGCGAACGGTGGGATCGGGCGAACATAAAGGCGGTAAGACATGTTTATCCTTCTGAAACTGTATAGGGCTCTTTAGTGATCCTGTTCTTCTGCCCGGTGTCCCGATGCACTGTCCGCACCTCGCCTTCCGGAGTCCGGAATACGGTACTGACCAGATTCACAACGCGGTTATCGTAGGTAATCCGCGAGACAACTTCAAAAAACCGGGTCTGCAACCCAAGACCAACCGACTTCAGCCCGAGCCCGGCAAATTCGGGAAGCGCCAGAAAGTCCTGCAGGTTCTCAAACCGCTCTTCCTCACGCCTCTCAAGGATAGCCGCGGCCTGTGCATCCGTCAGCTCCTCATGCAGGGAACGGATCACCATGGCGGTGGCGGTGTTCACGTTGACACCGGCGCCGCTCACCGGCAGGGCCGCCACGTGGGGCTGCAACGCCTGATAGATTTCCTCGGTCATGCCCTCAATCAGGCGCAGCTCGGAAACACTGGTAAACGGCTGGTTGGCCGCCCGGTAGCCCGGATCCGCCAGCAGATACTGGCCGTCCTCAGCACCGTAGGCCGTCACCGTCTGGTCGTCCGGGTCGGTCCAGTCAATCAACGAATCGACGGATACCGTCGTGATGCCCAGCGCCTCGAACAGCTGCACAAACCGCTGGCGCGCCACCGGATCCACCTGTCCGTTCGGCCCCACCAGATCGTTCAGGTTCAGGCGTCCACCAAGATCATCAATCTGGACTTCCGCCACGCCATTGTCATCCAGCGGCAGAACCGCCGCATTGGCCGCCCAGAACTCATCCAGGCTGTCCACCATGGCGTTGTTCTCCTTGTCTTCCTCGAAGTCGCGGGTCAGGATCTGCCGGGCAAACGCCTCTGCCCCCAGGGCAATGCTCAGGCCTTGTTGCTGGGCAAGGTAATGGCCGGCCTTGAACACCCGCAGGCTCTGCTGCTGGGTCATCCCAGAGGCCAGCATCACCACGAGGGCCATGGCCAGCAGTACCATGATCAGGGCCACGCCCCGTTGACGCCCAATACCCGCCATCGGTTACTGGCCTCCCTGCCCCGGAGTTTCGGTGGGCTCGCCGCCCTGCTCCCCGGTTTCCGGTTCTTCAGTCTCTTCCGCTTCGCTGGCGGCCTGATTGGCCTGGTTCACCGCGCCCTGGGCGACGGTCGGATCGAAATCCGGCAAGGCGAACGTTCGTACCAGGGTGCCGAACCGCTCATGCTCCAGGGTAAGCTCAATGCCCAGGGGCAAAGGCGCGTCCGGACGGCTCCCGGGCGCCATGGACGCCATCACCTCGTCGGTGGGCCATTGCTCCTGCCAGTTGCGGTCGCTGTCCAGAAAGCGGATATCGACCCGATTCACCGAGTCCAGAAGCAGCACGTCCCGATCCTCCGGCTCCTGGGCCTGGTCGACCTGAGGCCAGTAATGGCGCCGCAATTCACTGCCCGTATACTCCCAGCCCACCCGCTGCAGGCCGCTGCGACGAATGCCCAGTGGATTACGCCAGCCCTGGCGGGTGAGCAAGAGAACGTATTCCTCCTGGCGGCTTGAGAAGGCCGGTTGAAAGTCGCCGTAAAGGTCTCGAGCCGGCCGATTAACCACCTGGATAATATCCCGCTCCAGCAACAGCATGGCCCGCTGAAGACCAGAAAACTGCTCGGCCAGCGCATCCACCCGGTCGCGGGAAGTGACCACGCCGGTAATCACCTGCCACACCCCAAGGCCAATCACCGCGGTGATGGTTACGGCAATCAACACTTCCAGAAGGGTAAAGCCCCGGGCTTTTCGCAGAGATGAAATATCAACCCTGGGCATCATGGCACACCCA
This sequence comes from Marinobacter sp. E2, assembly GCF_055755345.1. NCBI lineage: Bacteria > Pseudomonadati > Pseudomonadota > Gammaproteobacteria > Pseudomonadales > Marinobacteraceae > Marinobacter > Marinobacter sp. E2. Next base: position 1,837,933 of record NZ_CM146911.1, on the reverse strand, counting down.
CGAACGCCGAGAGCGTGTGCAGCGGCACCGGCTCCTGGGACTCTTCCCGGTATTTGGCAACACTCACCTCAATCCTGCGCATCTTGGCATCGGCGGTGGCCAGTATCGCGGTTGTTACCTGCCAGCGATAGGGACCAAACTCCGTATCCCGGGAATTTTCCGAGATACCCGGCAGCGTTTCCTGCAGCCGCAACTCGTTGATCCGGTTATCGGCCAGCCATCCCGCCAGGGTTTTATCCCGAACCCGTTCGTAACTGGCAATGTACTGGCTGCCCACCTGCGCCGCGGCGGTGGCAATCAGGCCGAATACCAGCAGCGCCACCAGCACCTCAATGAGGGTGAATCCCGCCTGTCGATTCACGCGTCGCCCCCGTCGTCGCCGGGCTTGCGCCACTCCAAGGGCGACACGCCATCAGACGCCAGCACATGGGTATAGTCAGAGCTCGATCCGAGGGTGAATTCCAGTTCAAAAGGCGTGGTTTCACCGCTGGAGAAAAACACGACATCCGGCCGCAGGCGATCCTCAGCCGACGCCAGCCGAGGCGCGTCGCTTTCGATGAACTCGGTCACGGTTATCCACTCAGGCAGGTCCCGGGCCCGGAACATGCTCTCCCCGGAGGCTTTCCAGTCGCCGGTCTGATCCTCGAACGCCACGAACTGATACTCGCCTTCTTCCAGCCTGAGGCCCAGTTCCTGATTGTTCAGCACCGCCTGCTCGGATGCGGTCTGCATCAACAGAAACAGCTCGCGAACCTCATTTTCGAGTTCCCGCTGTTGGGAGCTTCCCGCCATGGTGAACACCGCCAGCGCCGCCAGCAGACCGATAACCACAAGCACCACCAGGATTTCAATCAGGGTGAAGCCTGCGGAGCGGGTTCGGGGCAGCACTCTCAACTAGCCCTTGGTGTTCCAGACGCTGATATCGGCGGCGTCGCCCTCCCCGCCTTCCTGGCCATCTGCCCCGTAAGAATACAGGTCGTAAGGACCCTCGGTACCCGGGCTCACGTACTGGTATTCATTGCCCCAGGGATCCTCCGGAACGCTTTTGAGATAGCCGTCCGGGTTCCAGTTCTTGGGCTCCGGGCTACCACTGGGTTTGGAGACCAATGCCTCCAGGCCCTGCTGTGTAGAGGGGTAATGGCTGTTATCCAGTCGATAGAGATCCAGGGCGTTGGCAATGTTGCTCAGCTGGGTTTCGGCCACAGTGACCTTGGCCTGATCGCTACGGCCCATGATATTCGGCGCCACGATAGCTACCAGCAGGCCCAGGATCACCATAACCACCATGATTTCGATCAGGGTGAAGCCACGGCTTCGGTTGGTTGGATCGGGGTTCTTGATCGTCATTGTTTCACTCGTCATTGGCATGGATTCCGTTCGTTCTGGAGACCTCTTCTGACCCGCCCGCCACTGCAGCAAAGCCGGTCAGCCTACGAGGTTACTCATATTCAGTATTGGCAACATGATTGCCAGCACAATAATCAATACCACAACGCCCATGACCAGCAGCATCATAGGCTCGAACAGGCCCACGATCGCTGCAATCTTGGACTGGAGGGTGTTCTCCTGCATCCGCGCGGTGCGCTCCAGCATGCTGTCCAGCTCGCCACTGGCCTCACCGCTGGCGATCATGTGCAGCATCATGGGCGGGAAATACCCGGTCTGGTCCAGGGACCGGTGCAGCGAACCACCCTCGCTCACCTTGCGCGCCGCATCCCGTAGTTCCTGGCGCAGATAGTCGTTGGACAATACCTCGCCGGCAATGCGCATGGCCTCCACCAGCGGCACCCCACTGGTGGTCAGGATGCTCAGGGTACTGGCATAACGGGCCGTATTCACACCCCGCACCATCCCGGAAAACAGGGGCAGGTGCAGCAACCGTTTATGGAACCGCAACCGGAAGCCGGGTTTGGTCAGCAAATACCGGAACACCATTAGCCCCAACACCAGCAGGATAAAGAGATAGACACCGTAATCGGCCAGAAAATCCGAGACTGCCAGCATGGCAACGGTCAGCGTGGGCAAATCCTGACCCTGCTTCAGAAATACCTCAATGATATCGGGCACTACATAGGTCAGCAGGAACACAACGATCGCGATGGCCACCACGCTGAGAATGATCGGGTAAATGGCAGCCAGCTGAATTTTCTGGCGGGCTTCCTGCCGGCTCTCGGTGTAATCCGCCAGCCGATTGAGAACCAGGTCCAGGTGGCCGGCGTGCTCACCAGCGGCCACGGTAGAGCGGTACAGGCGCGGGAACGCCCGGGGAAATTCACCCAGACTGTCGGCCAGGGTATAACCTTCCATAACCTTGGCCCGAATGGCGATCAGCATGCTGCGTATGCGTGGACTGGTGGACTGCTGAGAGGCGGCGGACAGTGCCTGCTCAATGGGAATACCGGACTGGATCAGGGTGGCCAACTGGCGGGTAACCAGGGCCAGATCGGCGGCGTTCAGAGAGCCGCGCCCGCTCAGGGGGCTGCTACGACGCTGCTTTTCCGCGGCAGGCTCCACCGCCAGTGGCGTCAGTCCCCGCTCCCGTAACTGCTGGCGAACGGCGCGGGGAGCGTCCGCTTCCAACACGCCGTTTTTCTGCTTGCCCCGGGCATCCAGCGCCTTGTATTCGTATGCCGGCATGGTTTACTGGCCCCGGTGCGTTACGCGGAGCACTTCCTCCACGGTGGTCACGCCGTCCAGTATCTTCTGCACGCCATCTGCATGAATGCTGGGCCCCCTGGTTCGGGCCACGTGCTCGAGATCCAGCTCGCCCGCCCGCTTGTGGATCAATGAACTGATCTCCTCCGACACCTCAACCACCTCGTAGATACCGATACGTCCCCGGTAGCCCAGCTGGTTGCAGTGGGAGCAGCCCTTGGCACGGTAAATGGTAGGCGGGTTAGCGGGATCCAGCTGCAGGAACTCGCAGTGCTCTTCGGACGGCGTGTAAGGCTCGCGACAGTCCTTGCACAACACCCGCACCAGGCGCTGGGCCACAATGCCCACCAGGCTCGAACTGATCAGGAAGGGCTCAATGCCCATGTCCATCAAACGGGTGATGGCGCCGACGGCGGTATTGGTGTGCAGCGTGGAGAGCACGAGGTGGCCGGTCAGACTGGCCTGCACCGCGATTTCAGCGGTTTCCAGATCCCGGATCTCACCGATCATCACCACATCCGGGTCCTGACGCAGGATCGCCCGCAGACCCCGGGCGAAGGTCATGTCCACCTTGGTGTTAACCTGGGTCTGGCCAATGCCCGGCAGGTTGTATTCAATCGGATCCTCGACCGTGAGAATGTTCCGGCTGCGATCATTGATTTCCTGCAGCGACGCGTAGAGCGTGGTGGATTTACCGGAACCGGTGGGGCCGGTTACCAGCAGGATGCCGTAGGGCCGGTGAATGAGGCGCCGCAGCACCTTCAGATCGTTGGCAGCCATACCCAGGGATTCCAGGCGAATGGCGCCTGCCTGCTTGTCGAGCAGACGCAGTACCACCCGCTCGCCGCTGGAAGACGGCATGGTCGACACCCGGATGTCCACTTCCCGGCCTGCCACCCGCAGGGCAATGCGGCCGTCCTGGGGCACCCGCTTCTCGGCAATGTCGAGTTTGGCCATTACCTTGATCCGGGACACCAGCAGCGGCGCGAGGGCGCGCTTGGGCTCCACAACTTCCCGCAGTACGCCATCGACCCGGAAACGAACCACCAGGCGCTTTTCATAGGTTTCGATATGAACGTCCGAGGCACTGGTTTTCACAGCCTCGGTCAGAATCGCGTTGATCAACCGGATAATCGGCGCGTCGTCTTCCTGCTCGAGCAGGTCCTCGGTTTCCGGCACCGAATCCGCCAGCGAGGCCAGGTCCATGTCATCACCGATGCCCTCCACCATCTGCATGGCTTCGGCGGAATCGTTCTGGTAGGCCGAGTTCAGGGCTTCATCAAATCGATCCGGATCAATGGTGGCAAAGCGGGCACGGCCGCCGCTGATGCGATTGGCCTCCGCCAGCGCCGAATGGGAGGCGCCCGGGCGTACAAGAATGACCGGATCGCCCTCGTCTGAACGGGTCAGGATCACGCCGTTGCGCTTGGCAAAGGTAAACGGAAGACGGCCCAGAGGAGCATCCTGCGCCTGAAGTTCGGTGTCTGTGTTCAAGGTCGTCCTCGTGGGTGAAACCCTTTTCGATTCAATCAATTCAGGAAGGCTACCACAGGATATGGACCCGCTGAATAACTCTATACACTATACTGCCACTAAACGCCGGCAGTCTGATAACCTGTGGGCTTTTTCACGGCTCACCAACTTGCATTCAGGAAGATCAATGCTCCTAGACAATCAACGGCTTCCCCTGGTTCTGGCATTGGTGGCGGGGGCCGCCATGGTGGCGCTGACCGGCTGGCAGGGCTACCAGTTCTGGCAAACGGTGAGCCAGCAGAGCCAATTCGGCGCGGTGGAACCGCTGGTTTCCGGTGCATCCGGGGTGCAGGAGCCGCCCAAGGTAGAACTCGCTACCCTTAGCCTATTCGGATCCGCCAACAGTGACGGCACGCCGCAGGAGATCGACACGGAAAACCTGCCGGAAACCAACCTGCGCCTGGCTTTGCGCGGTGTTCTGGCGGCCCAGGGCGACTTCCCGGGGAGCGCGCTCATCGAAGATGACAAGGGCAACACCGAGGCCTACCTGGTGGGCGACGAGCTGCCGGGCAATGCCACCCTCCGCTCCGTGCACCCCAATCGGGTCATCATTGCCCGCTCCGGAAAACTCGAGAACCTCTATTTCCCGGAAACCGAAGACCGCAGCGGCATGTCCTTTGCCGCCGAACCGGACGAAGAACCCGCCACTGCGGCCCCGCCGACCGAGGCCCAGAACACGGTCCGAAGCCCGGCGAACACCGCCAGCGACGAGCAGCGTCGGGAGGAAATCCGCCGTCGCCTCGAACAGCTCCGGGAACGCCTCCGGACCAACAACTGAGGCAACCCATGGAGACGGCAGCCTGCCAGATTCGCCGCCGCTCCAGCCTCTTGCCTGCCCTTGTGCTTGCGGTTTCCGTAGTTGGCGCCTTTGAGCTCAGCTCACGCCTGATGGACTACGTTCAGGAAGAATTCGGTACCGAAGCCCACCAGCGACTGCAGAACTGGCAGCGACTGCACGATCTGGCTGCCAACGCGCCCACCGACCGCCAGCTCCGGCTGGTGAACTCCTTCTTCAACCGGGTCAATTTTGTCAGCGATATCCGCCATTGGGGCGAGGAGGACTACTGGGCCACGCCGGTGGAACTGCTGACCACCAACGGCGGCGACTGCGAGGACTTTTCCATTGCCAAGTACCTCACCCTCAAATCCATGGGCGTGCCCGACGAAGAAATGCGCATCGTCTATGTCAAAGCCCTGGAACTGAACCAGGCACACATGGTTCTTGCGTGGTATCCCGAACCTGACGCCGATCCGCTGATCCTCGACAACCTGATAAACGACATTAAACCTGCCTCACAACGCACTGATCTTGAACCTGTTTACAGTTTTAACGGGGAAGGCCTCTGGGCGAACAAGTCAGGTGGCGAGCGCACCCGCATAGGCGATGCAGCCAAGCTGTCACGCTGGCAGGATCTCAACAGCAGGTTGACGGAATCGCTCCGGCCGTAACGGGTAAAAAATCGACAATCCACGCGTTTGCGGCGGCGCTGTCGGTAAATGACATTACCCCTGTCGTGAACCGACAACCGATTCATCACCGAACCGATTAGACTGCCGGGCATTGCTTTTCACTCAGGGAGATTCACATGCGACGCTGGAACGGCTGGGGCGATGACAGCTTTAACCTTGAAATGCCCGAACAGGGGCAGGAATTCCTTGCGAACCGGGTAGGTTCCAGCAAACCACTGCAAGACGCCACGCTCGAAAGCGTCTGCGCCCGGGTACCGGCAAGCCGCCTGACGGTTCCGGCGGAACTCGCTTCCCTCATCGACACCACAGCCGAAACCCGGGTGCGACACGCCCGGGGCCAGAGCCTGGCCGACTGGCTGGCCATGCGCAGCGGCGACTTTGGCGTGTTTCCCGACGGTGTGGCACAGCCGGAGAGCAGTGACGATGTGCAAAGGCTGCTGACCTGGGCGGCGACCGAAAACATCCACGTAATCCCCTACGGCGGTGGCACCAGCGTGGCCGGGCACATCAACCCGGAAGACCGGGGCCGCCCAGTACTCACCCTCGCCCTGGGCCAGATGAACCGCCTGCTGGACCTGGATACAGAGAGCCAGATTGCCACCTTCGGCGCGGGTACGCCGGGCCCTCTGGTGGAATCTCAGCTGCGGGCCCACGGCTTTACTCTCGGGCACTTCCCGCAATCCTTTGAACTCTCCACCTTGGGCGGGTGGGTGGCCTCCCGCTCCAGCGGCCAGCAGTCCCTGCGCTACGGCCGTATCGAGCAGCTGTTCGCGGGCGGGCGCATCGAAACTCTCCAGGGCACGCTGGAGATCCCCACATTCCCGGCCTCCAGTGCCGGGCCCGACGTTCGGGAGATGATCCTCGGCTCCGAGGGCCGCATTGGCGTGATCACGGAGGTGAAAGTGCGGGTCACCCCACTGCCGGAGAAGGAGCGCTTCCACGTGGTGTTTTTCCCGGATTGGGACAGCGCCCGCACCGCCAGCCGGCAGCTGGTGCAAAGCCGCATTCCGCTCTCCATGCTGCGCCTGAGCAACGCCGTGGAAACCGAAACCCAGCTGGCCCTGGCCGGCCACCCTACCCTGATCGGCCTGCTGGAGCGGTTCCTTTCGGCCCGCGGTGCCAGCGACGGCAAATGCATGATGACCTTTGGCGTAACGGGAAGTTCGCGGCAGTGTCGCCACGCCCTGCACGAGGCCCGTTCGGTGTGCAAGGCGCACAAGGGCGTGTACACCGGCACCCGCCTGGGCGACAAGTGGGCCGCCAAGCGTTTTACCATGCCCTACCTGCGCGAAGCGCTCTGGCAAATGGGCTACGCCGTGGATACCCTGGAAACCGCCACCGATTGGGACAACGTGGACAACCTGCTGGGCCGCATTGAAGCCAACCTGCGCGACGGCCTGGCCGAGCGGCAGGAGCGCACCCACGTGTTCACCCACCTGTCGCATTTCTACAGCCAGGGCTGCAGCATCTACACCACCTACGTGTTCCGGGTGGCCGACAGCTACGAGGAGACCCTGGACCGCTGGCGCACCCTGAAGGAAAGCACCTCCCGGGTGATCGCCCACAACGGCGGCACCATCAGCCACCAGCACGGCGTGGGCAAGGACCACGCGCCCTACCTGCCGGTGGAAAAAGGCGAACTGGGCATGCTCGCCATCCGTTCCCTGTGCCATGCGTTCGACCCGGGCGCGCTGTTGAACCCGGGCACGCTCTTCGATACGGAAACCGACACCCGGGAGCCGACAAAGTGACTGGTAGCAGCACTCGAACCGCTACCCTGGCCCAGCTCCGGGACGGCGAGCAGACCTTCGATCTGGTGGTGATCGGCGGCGGCATTACCGGCGCCGGCGTGGCCCGGGAAGCCGCAGGCAGCGGCCTACGTACCCTGTTGGTGGAACAGAAGGACTTCTCCTGGGGCACCTCCAGCCGCTCCTCCAAGATGGTCCACGGGGGCCTGCGCTATCTCGGCAGCGGGCACCTGGGGCTGACCCGGGACGCCGTGCGCGAGCGCGAGCGCCTGATGGCCGAGGCGCCTGGCCTGATCGAGCCGCTGCGTTTCATCATGCCCCACTTCCAGGGCCAGTTCCCCGGGCCTCGCCTGTTCCAGGGGCTGCTGCGGGTTTATGACGCCCTTGCCCGCAACCACAGCCGACATCGGCTCAAGCCGGCCGAGACCCTGTTCTGGGTGCCGGGCCTCACCGACCACCAGCTGGCCGGCGCCAGTGGCTTTACCGATGCGGTCACCGACGATTCCCGGCTGGTGCTGCGCCTGATTGCCGAGGCCCGACGGGACGGCGCCCTGTGCCTGAACTACACCCGGGCTTTGTCCATTACCCGGGATCAGGGCCGGGTAACCGGCGTGAGCATCCTGCCCGCGGGCACCGATGCGCCCATCCAGGTTTCCGCGCCACTGGTGATCAACGCCACCGGTGCCTGGGCGGATCGGCTTCAGTCGAAAGACCCGGCAGACAAAGCCATGACCCTCCGCCCCCTGCGCGGCAGCCACTTGGTGCTGCCCTGGCGGTGCCTGCCGGTGTCCTGCTCGGTGTCGCTGTTCCACCCCCGTGACAAGCGACCGGTGTTCGCCTTTCCCTGGCAGGGCACCACGGTGCTCGGAACCACCGACCTGGACCACGAAGGCGACCTGAACCAGGAGCCGGTGATTTCACCCGATGAGGTGCGCTACCTGCTGGACATTGCCGGGCGCCTGTTCCCGGGCAGCTCCGTTGCCGAAACGGATATCCTCTCCACCTGGGCCGGTGTTCGGCCGGTGGTCACCGACGGCACCGGCAAGGAGCCTTCGAAAGAAAACCGGGAACACGCCATCCAGAGCGACCGAGGCCTGGTGAGCATCGCCGGCGGCAAACTCACCACCTTCCGGGTAATCGCCCGGCAGGCCCTGAAGCTGGGCCTGGGTGACGATACCGGGGACCGCATACGCCCCGACGCCGAACCGGTGTTCCCCACGCCGCCAACCAAGGCTCGCCCGGAAGACATCGGCCACCAGACCTGGCAACGGCTCCGGGGCTTTTACGGCCAGGACCTGGCCTCCGTACTCGAAGCCGGCCCGTTGGCGCCGGTCACACCGGGCGGACCTAGCGATCTGCTCTGGGCCGAACTGTGCTGGGCCTGCCAGGCCGAGGATATCCAGCACCTGGACGACCTGATGCTGCGCCGCAGCCGCCTTGGCCTCGTTCTTCCTGACGGTGGTACGGCTCTCCTGCCCACTATCCGGCAACATTGCCAGACCCTGCTGAGTTGGACCGACGACACCTGGCAGGAGGAAGAAGCCCGATACCTGGCCATCTACCATAGCGCCTACTCTCTGCCCGGCCGGGAGGCGCACCATGGCGACTGAACCGCTGATCCTCGCCATCGACAACGGCACCCAGAGCGTGCGCGCCCTGCTCTTCGACCGCCAGGGCAACCTCGTGGGCAAGGGCAAGCAGGACATCGAGCCCTATTTCTCCCGGCAGCCGGGCTGGGCGGAGCAGCATCCGGAGTATTTCTGGGAGCAGCTCGGCCAGGCCTGCCGGCTACTCTGGGATTCCACGGACGCCCGCCCCGAGCAGGTCGCCGGCGTTACCGTCACCACCCAGCGCGGCACCGTGATCAACCTCGATGCCAACGGCCAGCCCCTGCGCCCGGCCGTCATCTGGCTCGACCAGCGCCACGCCCGGGTGGACGGCCCGGTGAAAGGCCCCTGGGGCTGGCTGTTCAAGCTGGCAAGGCTGGAAGACACCATTCACCGCTTCCGGGAGAACACCCAGGCCAACTGGATCGCCCAGAACGAGCCGGACATCTGGGCCAAGACCCGGCACTACCTGCTGCTTTCGGGCTACCTGAATTACCGCCTGACGGGCGAGTTCCGGGATTCCACCGGCAGCCAGGTGGGCTACATCCCGTTCGATTACAAGAAACACCGCTGGGCCGGGCGCCGGGACTTCAAATGGCTGACCATGCCAGTGAAACCGGAGATGCTGCCAGAGCTGGTACCGCCCGGAGGCACCCTCGGGCACCTGACGCCGGAGGCCGCCGAGCATCTGGGCCTCCCGTCGGGGCTGCCGGTGATCGCCGCCGCGTCAGACAAAGCCTGCGAGATCCTTGGGTCCGGCGGCCTGTCGCCCGAGATCGGCTGCATGAGCTACGGAACGACGGCCACCATCAACACCACCAGCGAGCGCTACGTGGAGCCCATCCGTCTGATGCCGCCCTACCCGTCGGCCGTGCCCGGCCGCTACGCCACCGAAGTCATGATCTACCGGGGCTTCTGGATGGTGAGCTGGTTCAAGCGCGAATTCGGGCTGCGGGAACAGAAGATTGCCGAAGAACGGGGCATCGAGCCGGAAGCGCTGTTCGATGAACTGGTTCGGGCGGTGCCGCCGGGCTCCATGGGCCTGATGCTGCAACCCTACTGGTCACCGGGCGTGCGCCAGCCGGGGCCGGAAGCGAAAGGCTCGATCATCGGGTTTGGCGATGTGCACACCCGCTCGCACATCTACCGGGCCATCCTGGAGGGGCTGGCCTACGCCCTGCGTGAAGGCAAGGAAAGAATCGAGAAGCGCAGCGGCGTGAAGATCACCAAACTGCGGGTGGCCGGCGGCGGTTCCCAGAGCGATGCCGCCATGCAGCTGACCGCCGACGTGTTCGGGCTACCCGCCGAGCGGCCCCACACCTACGAGACCTCCGGCCTGGGCGCGGCCATCGACGCGGCCGTGGGCCTGGGGTTGCATCCGGATTTCGACACGGCGGTGGCCGCCATGACCCGGGTCGGCGACGTGTTCGAGCCCAACCGGGACACCAGCGCGCTCTATCAACGGCTCTATTCGGAAGTGTATCTGAAGATGTACCCGCAGCTGCAGCCGCTGTACCAGACCATCCGCGAGATCACCGGTTATCCGCGCTAGGCGCAGATAACCGGCAACCCATTCAGCAAGGAACAGCCAGAGACAGGCTCAGTCTTTGCCGGCGACCGTTTCCGCCAGCATCTGGGCGGTGATGGCAGAGAGCGTCCAACCCAGGTGGCCGTGGCCGGTGTTGTAGAACACCGTCGGCAGCTTGCCGCGTCCTACCCGGGGCATCATGTTCGGCAGCATCGGCCGCAGCCCCGCCCAGGGCACCACGCGGCGGGTACACACGCCCGGGAAGCACTGCTCCACCCAGCGGATCAGCGGCTGGATGCGGTCGTCCCGAATATCCCGGTTGTAGCCGCTGAACTCGGCGGTACCGGCTACCCGGAACCGGCCATCGCCCAGGCGACTGGTGACGATCTTGGTGGCGTCGTCCAGCAGGCTCACGGTAGGCGCCGCCTTCTGGGAGGCCTCGTCGTCCAGCTGCACGGTAATGGAATAGCCCTTCACCGGATAGATGTTCACCCGGTCGCCCAGCTTGCTGGCCAGGGAACGGCTGCCAACGCCGGCACAGATCACCACGCCATCAAACGTATCCCGGGTCTGTTCCGTGCCGTCGTGGGAGGTCACCCAGGCGTTACGGGCGTCGGCGCTCAGCTCGGTCACGGTATGGCCGTAACAGGTTTTCACGCCCAGACGCACGATGGCATCGGCCAGGCCGTTGGTGAACTTGTGGATGTCGCCGGTGGAGTCGCTCTCGGTGTAGAAGCCCCCGTAGTAGGTGCCCGCGAGAGTCGGCTCGATGGACTTCATTTCCTCCGGCGTAACCGCGCGGCGCTCAAGGCCACCGGCGGCCAGCAGCTTGGACACGTGGGCGGCGTGGTCAAAGCCGGCCTTGTCGCGGTAGATGTGCAGGATGCCCTGCTTCTTCAGGTCGAAATCAATGCCCTCCTCTTCCGCCCACGCAAACAGGTGGTCGCGGGCCGCAATGGCCAGGCGGGCGGTTTCGGTGGTGTTCTTCTCGTACTGGGGAATGGCGGCAATGAACTCGGCAAACCAGCTCAGCTTGTGCCAGGAAGGCTTGGGATTCACCAGCAGCGGCGCATCCCGGCGAGACATCCACTTGATGCCCTTCATCACCGTTTGCCAGTTGTTCCAGACCTCCGCGTTGGAGGCAGACAGCTGGCCGCCGTTGGCGAAGGAGGTTTCCATCGCCGCATAGCGGTGTTTTTCATAGACGGTGACATCCAGGCCGCGCTTGGCCAGGGTGTACGCCGTGGTAATACCGGTAATGCCACCGCCAATAACAGCGATTCGCTTCATAACAGTCTCCGTGGAGCGCCAAGGGTTACCTCACTGCCCACATGGCAGCAAGCACCCCTTCCGTCACGGGACCTGAGAGATTCACGGCGTGCTCAGCTGGGCGAGCAACAGCCGCTTGCTCCTTCGGTGTGCCGACGGACGCAGACTGTCGGCAGCTCTTCGGAAAGTAGTCATGTCAGCGGTCCTTTTGCCTGAGAGTTTCCGGGGCAGTTGCTCCTTCGGCGCCGGTGCCATCGCCCAGGGCTTTGAACCCATGGACAGTGGACCGATCTCTCCCGCAGACATGTGTGATCTGCATAAAATGCAATCAACAGGCGCAAATTTAGCAAATAACAGCCATTCATGAAACTGTCTCAATGCAAAGCCCGGCGTGGATCGGCTATGGTGAGACTATGAATCAAACCACGGAACCAACCCCAAAACATAACGCCCGCGCCCGCAAGCAGCTCCAGAAAGAACTGGAACGGGCGCGGGACTACGAGCAGTGGCTGGCCACGGCCACCGCCCTGGACGACCTGGACGGCCTGCTGGCCTGGCGCGAGCAGGAAGAGACCGGCATGCTGCATGAAAGCCTGATGCGCCAGCACATGGCCAGCATGCAGCAGTGCCGCACGAATACCGACACCCGCCGACTGATCCGGGTGTTGCAGGAAAGCCTCTATCGACACCTTGGCGAGCTCTCCAACCCGGAGCTCTACAACGTGGCCCGCAGTGGCACCAACCGCCTGGTGCAGGAATTCCTCAGCGAGGTGGAAACCTCCATGGAATTCATCTGCAGCCACCCCATCCCGGAAGTCAGCACCGCCCGGAAGCTGGAGATGTTCCGCGACGCCGAGCGGGTCTACGGCCGCCCGGCACTGATGCTAAGTGGCGGCGCGGCTTTCGGCATTTACCACATCGGCGTTGCCCGGGCGCTCTGGCGCCAGAACCTGCTGCCGGATGTGATCGCCGGCTCCAGCATGGGCGCCGTTGTGGCCGCCGCCATCTGCACCCGGAACAACCGCAAGGTGACCGAATTCTTCGAGCACCCTGAACGCATCCACCTGCAGGCGTTCCGCTGGCTGGGCATGCGGGACGGGCTGCGCGAAGGCCATGCCATGGACCCGCGCCAGCTGCACGAACACCTGCTCGCCAACCTGGGCAGCGTAAGCTTCAAGGAAGCCCACGATCACAGCGGCCGCACCCTGAATATCTCGGTCTCGCCCACCCGCACCCAGCAAAAGCCGAGATTGCTGAACTGGCTCTCCTCACCCGAGGTACTGGTGGATTCCGCGGTGATGGCCTCCTGCGCGGTGCCCGGCATCTTCCCGCCGGTGACCCTTCAGGCCCGGGAGGCCACCGGCGGCCCGAACAGCAGCGTGCCCTACATGCCCACCGAACGATGGATCGATGGCAGCGTGCACGGCGACCTGCCGCTGATGCGCATGGCCCGCCTGCACAACGTGAACAAAACCATCGTGAGCCAGGCCAACCCCCACGTGGTGCCGTTTATTACCCATCACGATGAAAGCGGGCTCAAGGCCTGGGCCAAAAAGGCCGCCGTCTCCCTCGCCCACGGCCAGCTGGCCACCGCCCTGAAACTCACCCGCCAGAGCCCGACACCCGGGCTCATCCGCCCGCTGATCGAGCAGGCCCACGCCATGGCCAGCCAGGAGTACCTGGGCGACATCAACATCCATTTTCCGCTCCGGCCTTCGCTCTACCGCAAGGTACTGGCAAACCCGAGCCCCGAGGACCTGGACATGTTCATCCAGCTCGGCGAACAGGCCACCTGGCCGAAACTGGCGATGATCAAGGACCAGACCCGCATCAGCCGGGCGTTTGACCGGTGCATTCGTGGCCTGGAACAGGTACTGGCGAAGGAATCCGCGTAACCCGACGCCAGCAAACCGCTGCCAGGCGACCAATCGCATCCGGATGTGCATATTCGTACATATTCTCTTATAATGACCATATGTGCACATACCGGGAGGCCAAACCATGGCTGAGCCACTGAAAAAACTGCCTGAAACCGTCGACAACGACGCCCTGCGCGGCCACGTGGCCCTGAAAGGCTTCTTCAACATCTGCCGGGAATGGGGCTGCACCCAGGAAGAGATGATGCAGATGCTCGGCGGCATCTCCCGGAGCACCCTGGCCAAGTACCAGAAGCTGCCCTACGTGCGGCTTTCGCGGGACACCCTGGAGCGCATCAGCTACATCCTCGGCATCTACAAGTCCCTGCGAGTGATGTACCCGACGGCCGAGCGCGCCAACCGCCGCATCCGGCTGGCCACCACCGAAGTGCCCTTCTCCGGCGCCTCCGCCCTGGAATTCATGACCCGCGGCTCCATGAAGCACCTGATGCAGGCCCGGCGCTATTTCGATGCCAAGCGGGGCTGGGCGTGAGACCCACCCCGCCACTGGTGCTGCCCGAGTGGAAAGCCCACCGCATCATCCCCAGCCACTACCCGCCCATTGACCTGTTCGAGCGCATCTACGACACCGCCGAAGAACTGGACATCGCCTTTGAAATCGAGGCCATGACCAACGACCGCCTGCTCGACCAGGCCGGCAGCCTCCAACTCGTGCCCACCGAAGATCGCCTCATCGGCCCCGGCGCCAGCCCGGTCATGGCCGCCTTCACCCACCTGGGCTTTGGCAGCCGGTTCACCAACGGCGATTTCGGCGTGTACTACGCCGCCGATTCACTGGAAACCGCGATCGCCGAGACCGTCTACCACAAAGAACTGGAAATGGCCGCCGCCAACGAAGAATCCATCGAACTCACCATGCGCTGCTACATCGGCGACATCGCCCGGCCCCTGCACGACATCCGTGCCAGCGACTTCGCCGATCTGCACGATCCAGACGACTACGCCGCCAGTCAGGCCTTCGGCGCCAAATACCGCGCCAAGGGATCGGACGGCCTGCTCTACCACTCGGTACGCAGACCTGGCCACGAATGCATTGCCGCGTTTAGGCCGGTGGCCTTACATGCGCCGGTTCAGGGTGAGCATTTGCGGTATTTCTGGGATGGGCAGAAGCGGCGGATTACGCATTGGGCGCGGATTTCGGATGCGCATGAGGTGATGCCCGGCACAGACAGAACCGGCTGGTAGCACCAGGACTGACCACCCAGCATGTTGATCACTTTGATCGGCATCAGCCTCACAGACGCATCAAGCGTAAATCCGCCCTTGCGGAAGTCGCTGGGATTAAGAAGGAGTCGGGGCGCAAAATAACTCATAAAGCATTATCATGGAGCCCATACACGGCCCTTCACCACTCTTGGAGCAAACACTATGCGCCTTCAGGATTTGATTGACGAGGCTAGCGCTCTTCCCGTCGACGAGCGAGCGCTGGTTGTAGAGTCACTATTGAAAAGCCTAAACCCAATCGAAGCCACTGTTGACGAAAAATGGGCAGAGGTCGCCGAGAGCCGCCTGGAGGAACTGGAATCCGGCAAGGTAAACCCAGTGTCCGGCGATGAGGTTTTCAGGAAAATTCGGAGTAGGCTGCACAAATAATGGATTATTCCTTTCACCCCGCAGCGGAAGCGGAATTGAATGATGCAATCGATTACTACGAATCAATCCAAACTGGCCTTGGAGTCGATCTGGCCGAGGAAGTCGAGCAAGCAGTAGTCAGGGCTGTCAAATTTCCGCAGGCCTGGAGCTTCATTCGGAAACCTGTTCGTCGCTCACTCGTCAAACGATTCCCCTACGGCGTTCTTTACGTTGAGAAAAAGAACAGCATTTTCATTCTTGCTGTGATGAATCTTCATCGTGAGCCAGATTATTGGAAAAACCGGCAATAACCAAGGATTCCTCGCTGTCAGTTCAGAAGTCGGAAAATCACGCTCATTGGACTGCTACCCTCATGGCTCTGATACTCGACAGGCCCAAAATAAGTGAAGGGCGCCGCTTTGCCATTACGCAGCTTATTTTCCCGGACAAATAAGTGTACTGAAAGTCCAAGTTTCTTGTGTTCAATAAGCTCCCGACCGCGCTTGTTTTGAGGAGTGGTTGAGTTCTGACTCTGCCAATGGAAGGTATGTTCATCTATCCAATGATCGACATAACGGTGTTGGGCGCCTTTGCCCTGCTTATTCAGTGTCACCAGCAGAACATGGGCGTTGGCCTCTTTCAGAAACACGTGACCACTTTGCCAATTACCCGGATTAAACGTTGCGCCGAATAGAGACGGAATCTCCTCTCTTGGAATTTCCTGGCCGACAGCCATTTCCAACGGATTAATGATTTCGCAAAAGCGGGCGAATGTTCGAAACTGTTCGACCAGTTCGGGAGTGACAACAATATCTTGGTAGTCTGGGTTAGCCGCTTCCAGCCGATACTCGCCGACAGGTGATTTGCGAACCGTCCGAAGAAGGTATTGTGTGTCGCCTGAATCATCCATCCGTTCTATTGCCAGGGTTTTTCCAGTGATAGAACCTGCCTGGTTGGGATTAATCTGCTCAAGCAAAAGATAATCACCGTCGTGGATCGGCTGCTTGCCACCATTCATGGAGTTACCTGAAGCTCTGGCAATGAAATGGCGATTGGGTTCTATCCGCCCATGCCCCAACCCAATGGACCTGTACTCCGGTTCTTCCGCATTGCTGGTTCTGAAATGGCCACACGCAATTTTTAGTGATGGAAAATAGGGCAACTCTATTCCGGAGGGCGTAATCGGAACCACGTTTTCAAAGTGCGACTGGTCTTGTTTTTGAGACTGGCGAGCCTCATAGGACGCCAATCGATAGTCAATCAGTTCCTGAACCATCTCTTCGAACGAAGAAGTTTGATTGCCCTCAAGCTTAATAACGGGTTTGAAGCGACTATTCTCAATCTCAAAAACAGCGGGAGATTTATTGGTCCAATGATCGATAGGGTTCTTTTTCCAATACTGCTGCCATTGCGGCGAGGACCCCTCAACGTGTTTTACTGAATCAGCTATTTCGTTAAAGAGCCTGGGGCGGCGTTTCAGCGTCTCCCAGGATACTTGGGCCAGTGTCGAAAGCTCTGGGGGAGTACGCCACCCGCCCAGTTGTTGGAACGCCTCAAGCAGAATCATCTTGAAAGATTTGCTCATAGCCGTCGTTTCGACTTCTAGTAAAAAGGCCTCGTAACTGGAGAGAAGCTCCGCTTCAATTTCAGTGAGGTCGTCCATGTCCCGAACCAACCCAAACCAACTTCCGTGCAGCTTTCGGGTCTTAGTGATACTGGCACCGAAATGGTAGTACTCAGTCAGCGTCGGGCGGCGACCTAATGTGTCTTTCAATGCCTGATAGTCCTTCTCAGTGCCCTGATCATCAAGACCTTTGAGAAAATCGATCACCTTTAGGTCGTAATTGATGAAACAACCGTCGGGCAGGTCCAACTGCTGCTTTTCCGCTTTCCTGGCAAACTCTGCCAGTTGCCGGTGGTTCATCGCCTGACCGATTAGCGCCTGGGGCTTATGCAGGAAACTTCGGTGATTGCCCACAAAATCAAGAATCACGAGCTTGTCTTTACCGGTCGACACGCTTTGCCGTAGTCCACGGCCAATTTGCTGAAGAAACAAAATTTTGGACTCTGTGGGGCGCAGCAGAAGAACGGTATCGATGGCGGGTAGATCGACACCCTCATTGAAAAGGTCGACTGAAAAAATGACATCGAGCTGGCCGTTTTCCAGTCTCTCCAACGCCTCACCACGGGACATCTCAGATTCACCATGCACGGCCGCCGCACTGATTCCGCTCTTCGTGAACTGGCTGGCCATAAAATCCGCATGTGTTCGTGAAACGCAGAAGGCCAGGGTCCGGCTTTGCTTTTCTTTACTCCATACCTTTAGAACATGCTTGGCACGCCCATAGGTTGCCAGCTTGTTGGCCAGCAAATTGGGGTCAAACTTTCCGTTACGCCATGGGATTTCAGTGTAATCGACGGTTTCGTCGTAGATACCAAAGTAATGGAATGGCACCAGGAACTGGCCCTTTACGCCCTCAAACAAAGGGTATTCGAAAACCAGGTTGTCGTCACACAGTGACAGGATGTCCGAACGATCCGTCCGGTCTGGGGTTGCCGTTAATCCAAGCAGGAACTGTGGTGCAAAGTAACTCAGAAGGCGATGATAGATAGGCGCTGCGGCATGGTGAAATTCATCCACCACAATGTAGTCGAAATGCCGTGGGTCGAATCGGTCCAGATGGGTTTCTTTCCCAAGCGTTTGCACCGAAGCACACAGGATATCGACCGTTCGATCCCGCTGCTTGCCCATGTAGAACCCAACGCGGCTATTCGGCTTGATTCGCAGGTACGTCTCGGCCGCCTGGTAAAGAATCTCCTCGCGATGGGCGACAAAAAGGATTCTCCTGGCACCCACCTGAACGGCGTCAAAGGCAGATAACCAGGTTTTGCCAAGGCCCGTCGCTAACACGACCAAGCCTCGTCGGTAACCCTCAACGCGAGTCAGATTCAGTGCTTCCAATGCTTCTTGTTGCACTTGATTTGGCGTTGGAGTTTCCAGCTTCTCGTCACTGCCGGGTTCCAAAGACTGTACGGGTGGCTTTCTCCGTTTCTCGTACTCGTCGATCCAGTTGTCAGTGAGCGGCACCACATTCGGGTGTTGAAAAAGTTCATCGAACCTACTGGCAGCCTCGAGGTAACCAGAATCCGGAGGGAAATCCACCTGGTAATTCCATTCCAACCCATCCTGAAGCGCCTGGCGGCTGATATTGCTGGAGCCGATAAATGCCCGACCCCACATTTGGTGATTCTCGACATGGCCTGCGAAGAGATAGGCTTTCAGATGGAAGCTGCTCCCCCGGCTTTCATAAATGCGCACCTGAGCTCCGTGGTCGTGCAGCAGGACAAGCTTTCGCAGTGCCTCGGAATCGGTAATGTCGAGGTAATCGCTTGTGAGAATGCGAATACAGGCGGGATCAGGCTCTCTTTGCAGCGCACTCACCAAATCCGGGAACAAGAGATTTAAGCCCGTTGTTTTCACAAACGCTACGGCCATATCTATTTGGTCAGCGGCTTTAATGGCCTGACACAATTTCGGCAGAAAATGGTGATCTTTACCGCCCGTCGTTAACTTATCCGGAGAAGCCGGGGACTTACTCAGCAGAACATTCAACCATTGCTCATCTCTGTCGGGCCGCTGATCATCGCTGCGCCACATCCGACAGGATTCAAATCCTGGCAAATCACGGATCCACTGCTCGGCAATCGTTTCATCAGCATCGGTAAAATGACGGCCATCGTGTTTGCGCTCTCCATTACCAACTTTGAAACTCATGTAGAGAACGCCATCGGGTTTCAGGGCATTCCAAAGCCTGCAAATAGCGACGGGTACCTCTTCAATTGGTAAATGCAAGAGGCTTGCACAGGCCCATATGCCGTCGTATGTACTGGACTCTCGGACATCCGAGAAATACCGATGCTGAACAGCTAAACCGGTTTTTTGCCGGGCAAGCACGGCAATGGCGTCTGAACCATCAAAGGCAGAAACACGATAACCATTCTGTTTGAAGAACAGCGCATCCCGACCGGAGCCACAGCCAGCATCCAGAATATGTCCTCCCTCCGGAAGCTTTGGCAGGAACTCTTTGTAAAGCTCTTCCATGCTGACTTGAAAGGTTGATTCAACAAACGCATCGGCATTGTCGTTGTAATAGGCCAGCGTTTCCTTCATTAAATCGTTCCCTTGCGACCAATTAGCCTGGTTTCTTTCCGTACCAGGCTACCAGGAGCGGGAGAAGCGGCCAACAGACTTTTTGGAGGAGACCCTCGCTAGCCCGGCGTCACCCGACAAGCCGCATACTTAAACTCCGGAATCTTCCCAAACGGATCCAGCGCCGGATTGGTCAGCACATTGGCCGCGGCCTCCACAAACGCAAACGGCACAAACACCATCCCCTCGGGCATGGTCTGGTCCGCCCGGGCAACCAGGGTGATGGCGCCACGGCGGGTTTCGATCCGGATGTCCTCCCCTGAAGCAATACCCAGGCGTTCCAGCTCGGCGGGCGCGAGATAGGCGGCGGCTTCGGGTTCGCGCTCGTTGAGCACGCGGCTTCGGCGGGTCATGGAGCCGGTGTGCCAGTGCTCCAGCAGGCGGCCGGTGGTGAGTACGGTGGGATAGGCCTGGTCCACCGGCTCGTCTGGCGGCAGGGGGCTGGCTGGTGAGAAGTGGGCGCGGCCTCCGGGTTTGGGGAAGGCATCGGAGAAGACCACGTCGTGCCCTGGCGCGTCGTCGGCGGAACAGGGATAGGTGACCGAGCCCTCACGCTCCAGGCGCGCCCAGGTGATGTGGTCGAGGGAGTGCATGCCCTGTTTCATTTCCGCGAAAACTTGCTCCGGGCCTTTGTAATCCCAACTCAGGCCGAAGCGCCGGGCGATTTCCTGGATGATCCACCAGTCGGGTTTTGCCTCCCCCGGTGGCGCCAGGGCGGCACGTCCCATCTGCACCTGCCGGTTGGTGTTGGTCACCGTGCCGGTTTTCTCGGACCAGGCGGCCGCCGGCAGGATCACATCGGCAAACTGGGCGGTTTCGGTCACGAACAGGTCCTGCACCACCAGGTGTTCCAGGGCTGCCAGCGCCGCCCGGGCGTGGGTGAGGTCCGGATCGGACATGGCGGGGTTTTCGCCGAGGATGTACATGCCTTTGATGGTGCCGGCCCGGATGGCGTCCATGATCTCCACCACGGTCAGCCCTGGTTCCGGGTCGAGTTCGGTGTTCCAGAGTTCTTCGAAGGCGGCCCGCAGCTGGCGATCAGCCACGGGCTGGTAGTCTGGCAGTACCATGGGAATCAGGCCGGCATCGGAGGCGCCCTGTACGTTGTTCTGGCCCCGCAAGGGATGCAGGCCAGTGCCGGGCCGGCCGGCGTGGCCGCAGGCCAGGGCCAGGGAGATCAGGCAGCGGGCGTTGTCGGTGCCGTGCACGTGCTGTGAGATGCCCATGCCCCAGAAGATCATCGCGCGGTCGGCACCGGCGTAGGCGCGAGCCACTTCGCGAATGGTGTCCGGTGCCACGCCGCAGACCGGGCTCATCACCTCCGGGGTCATGCCCGCCACGCTGGCCTTCAGATTCGCGAAGCCCTCGGTGTGGCCGTCGATGTAGGTCTGGTTGTAGAGGCCTTCGCTGATGATCACGTTCAGCATGGCGTTGAAGAGGGCCACGTCGCCGCCGGGCGAGAAGCGCACACTGCGCCAGGCGTAAGCATCCAGCGACTGGCCCCGGGGGTCGATGATAATCAGCTTGGTGCCGTTCCTCGCCGCCTGTTTGAAGTAGGTGGCCGCCACCGGGTGGTTCACCGCCGGGTTGCAGCCGGTGAGGATCACCACATCCGCCTGCAGCGCCTGCATGAAGGAGGCGGTCACGGCGCCCGAGCCCAGGCATTCCATGAGCGCGGCCACGGAACTGGCGTGGCACAGCCGGGTGCAGTGGTCGACGTGGTTTGAACCAAAGCCGGTGCGGACGAGCTTCTGGAACAGCCAGGCTTCCTCGTTGGAGCATTTGGCGCTGCCGAAGCCGGCAAGCGCACTAGGGCCGTGTCGGTCTTTGAGTTGGGTCAGGCCGTTGGCGGCCAGCTCGAGGGCCTCTTCCCAGCTTGCTTCCCGGAAATGGGTGAGCGGCTGGGCGGGGTCAAAGTCCGGGTCCAGGCCCTTGGGCACGCCCTCCCGCCGGATGAGGGGCCGTTTCAGCCGCGCCGGGTGCGACGGATAATCGAAGCCGAAGCGGCCTTTCACGCAGAGCCGTCCTTGGTTCGACGGTCCGTTACGGCCTTCCACGAAGAGAATGCGGCTTTCGTGACCTCCCGTTGCCGCCGCTGGCTCAGCCGGTTCGTCTTTTACGTGATAGGTGAGCTGGCAGCCGACACCACAATACGGACACACGGAATCCACAGTGCGGTCGGCCACGGCGGAATCGCCCCGGCCCTGTTCGTCGATCAGGGTCGCCGGCATCAGCGCTCCGGTCGGGCAGGCCTGAACACACTCGCCGCAGGCCACGCAGGTGCTCTCGCCCATGGGGTCATCGAAGTCGAACACCACTTTCGCCGCAGCCCCGCGATGGGCCAGGCCGATCACGTCGTTGCCCTGCACTTCCCGGCAGGCGCGCTCGCACAGCCCGCAGGTGATGCAGGCATCCAGATTGACGTTCATGGCCGAATGGGTGGCGTCCTGCCCCTGGGCGTGGGGCAGCGATTCGGCGCGTGGCTGCACGTGATGAACGGTGGGTTCGGTTCGCTCGAAACGAAGCGGAATGCGGTGGCGAACCTCGGCGGCATCGATGGCCAGCGCTTCTGCGGTATCCCACAGATGGCTTGAACGGTCGGGGCTGTTTTCCCGGGCCGGCTGGTCCGCCAGCAGCAGTTCCAGCACCCCTTTGCGGGCGGCCTGAACCCGGTCGGACCCGGCGCTTCGCACCACCATGCCGGGCGCGGCAGTTGCCATCGGCGCGGTAGCCAGGCGCGTCCTTGAAGCACAGGTGCGGGATGGTCTCGCCGGCCCGTTTGGCCACCTGCCAGAGTGTTTCGCCCGGGAAGGCGCGAACCTCGGTGCCGTCGAGGGTCAGGGTGAAGCCGTTATCGTGATCGCTCATGCCGCCTCCCTACCCTTTGGCAATCAGGTTGTGCCCGGCCAGTTCGCCGCGGAAATCCCGCAGCAGACTCAGAACCGGGTTCGGCGCGGCCTGGCCCAGGCCGCAGATGGAGGCATCGGCCATCACGCCGGCCAGTTGGCGGAGGGTTGCCTCATCCCAGGTATCCCGCTCCAGCAGGGTGAGCATTTTCTCGGTGCCCACACGGCACGGGGTGCACTGGCCGCAGGATTCATCCGCGAAGAACGCCAGCAGATTGGACGCCGCAGCGGCCAGGTTGTCCTGGTCGGACAGCACGATGATGGCGGCGGAGCCGATAAAGCAGCCCTGCTCCTGAAGGGTGTCGAAATCCAGTGGGATATCAGCCTTGCTGGCCGGCAGAATGCCACCCGAGGCGCCACCCGGCAGATACGCCAGCAGGCGGTGCCCCTGTGCCATGCCGCCGCAGTACTCCTCGATCAGCTCGTTGAGGGTAATGCCCGCCGGCGCCACGTGAACGCCGGGTTTTGCCACCCGCCCGGATACCGAGAAACTCCGCAGCCCCTTCCGGTCATGGCGCCCCTGGCCGGCGAACCAGTCGGCGCCCCGCGCGTGGATGCGCGGAATCCAGTACACCGTCTCCACGTTGTTCACCAGGGTGGGCCGGTTGAACAGCCCCTTCTGGGCCACGAACGGCGGCCGATGCCGGGGTTTGCCGGGTTTGCCCTCGAGGGATTCAATCAGGGCGGACTCTTCGCCGCAGATGTAGGCACCGGCGCCTCGACGCAGAACCACGTACCCGGGCGCCACCAGGCCGGCGGCTTCCAGTTCGTCGATGGCCTCTTTCAGCACGGTGAGCAGACCCGGGTACTCGTCCCGCAGGTAGAGGTAGAGTGCCTCGGCCTCCACGGCCCAGGCGCTGACCAGGGCGCCCTCCAGAAAGGTGTGGGGCTCGCGTTCAAGGTAATAGCGGTCCTTGAAGGTGCCCGGTTCGCCTTCGTCGGCGTTGATCACCGCATACCGTGGCCCCGGCTCAGCCCGCACCGCCTGCCATTTGCGAAAGGTGGGGAAGCCGGCGCCGCCAAGCCCGCGCAGGCCGGCGTGTTCGAGGTCTTCCAGAAGCTGCTCAACGCGCACCCGCCCTTCGCGGCAACCGGCCAACAGCTGATAGCCACGGCTGGCCTGGTAATCGGCCAGGCGTTGCCATTGGATGGGCGCCGGCTGGGTGCGTCCCTGGTCGATGGCTTCCGCTACGTTGTCTGGGGTGGCGTTGCTCACATGGTGATGCCCTACTGCCACCACGGGCGCTGCGTCGCAGCGACCCATGCAGGGGGCTCTCAGCACCCTCACCCGGTCAGGATTGGCGCCCTGGCTGAGCGCCTGGTGCAGAGCCTCGGCACCCGCCAACTGGCACGACAAGGAATCGCACACCCGCACCGTGATTTCCGGCGGCGGGGTTTGTTCGTCGTGAACCACGTCGAAATGGGCGTAGAAGGTGGCGGTTTCATAGATGGCCGCCATGGGCAGGTTCATGTAGGCCGCTAGGGCCCGGAGGTGTGCCATGGAGAGGTAGCCATGGGCATCCTGCAGCTGATGCAGGTGCTCGATCAGCCGGTCGCGACGGCGCAGGCCCGGGTCCGCCCGTTCGTCGCCGATCCGTTCCCGCAACTCCGTCAGGAGGGCCGGTTGCAGTTGGCGACCCCGGGGAGCCGAGCGCCGGTGTTTGGCCATCTTCTCGTCTGTTTTCATTGTTGTCGACCAGGCGCTGTGTATCCAGAACCAGCCTTGCTGGTTGGCTTTACCGCTGTAAAACCATTGAAGCACACGGGCCCGGGGTGACGCCAGGCACTGAAAACAGCAAGGTCAGAAAGCCGAAGTGCGTTCGGGAACGTGGGATAAGAAATCGGAGTAAGAAATCAGGGAAATAATGGAGGCGCGGGTCTCTGCCCTTACCATGTACTGCGCAGTAACATACTGCACCAAAAACCCCTGTTTATACTGACCTTTTCCTGATCCCTTGTAGCAAAGCGTAGTATAGAGTAGCATCCAGATTCAAGGTTTTTGTTGGATTTATGTTGGAACGCTACCAAGGGATTACAGCCTAGTGCCGAAAAAATCGAAGGCTCTATCAGCCAAACAGGTTGAGCATTTGAAGACCCCGGGGCTGCACAATGTTGGTGGTGCAGACGGTCTCTATTTGAAGGTATCAGATACCGGCGCCCGATCCTGGGTATTCAGATACGCTACTCCGGAAGTGCGCATCTCGAAAACCGGCAAACCTTTTCGAGCTCGCCGTGATTTGGGCTTAGGCGGTTATCCAGAAATCGGATTGGCTGAGGCTAGACAGGCCGCCCGCGAATATCGTCATCGCATCAAGAATTACGGTGAAGACCCTGCAGAACAACGACGAGCCGCACAACGGGAGTGGGCCGAAAGCCTCCGAAAGAATGTGTCGTTCGAGCAAGCCGCCCGCCAGGCTTTCGCCAAAAAGGCGCCAGAATTCCGAAGCAAGAAACACCGTGACCAATGGATCAGCCGGCTGGAACATTACGCCTTTCCAAAGATTGGCCAGCTACCGGTTTCTGAGATCGACGTTAACCACGTTTTAGACGTTCTCCGGCCTATCTGGCACACCAAAACGGAAACGGCTACACGGGTGCGTCAGAGGATTGAATCGGTTTTGACCTGGGCGAAAGTGTCCGGCCTTCGTGAAGGTGACAACCCTGCTGAGTGGCGGGGAAATCTGAAAGAGCTGTTACCAGATCCCAACAAACTGAGAAAGGCGCAACACTTCCCGGCCCTGCCATATAAGCGTCTTCCTGATTTCTTCAAAGCCGTGCGGGCTCGTGAGGGGTTTTCGGCTCGTGCGCTTGAGCTCGTCATTCTCACCGCCGCCCGATCTGGGGAAGTTCGCGGCGCCACTTGGAATGAACTCGACCTCAAAGCGGGCACCTGGAAGATTCCAGCCGACCGAATGAAGAACGGCAAAGCGCACACCATCCCGTTGACTAAGACCGCCGTGGAATTGCTGAAGGCCTTGCCGAGGCTTGAGGGCAACAACTATGTGTTCCCTGCCGTTCGGGGAGGCCAAATGTCTGACATGTCTCTCACCCAACTGGTAAGGCGTATGAATACCGATAACGAAAAGCCCTGGATCGATCCATCGACTGGACGAAATATCACGGTTCACGGATTGCGGAGCACCTTCAAAGACTGGTGCCGAGAGCGCACACGTTACCCGGATGAAGTCAGTGAATTGCAGCTTGCACATATCAACGACGACAAAACCCGGGCCGCCTACGCCCGCTCAGAGCTGATAGACAAGCGCCGCCTTATGATGGCGGATTGGGAGCAATTCTGTGTGCATGGCGACGGCGAGAAGGAAACAGGAAACGCAATGCTCACAGAGTTAGGGGGTAAGGCATGACAAAGGTTCTGAATAAGGACTGGCTGACCATCGCTGAAGCTGCATCGCACCTTTCTCAAATGGTTAGTGCAACGCCGCCGATTACCGACTCGGATATTATCCATTACGCCGCGTCAGGAAAGCTCACTCTCTCAGTGAAAACGTTTTCTTGTACCCCTGGGGTGTTTGGGTATTTTTATCCGAGAGGTTCGCGTCCGCCTCAGCCTGATAAAAGCCCCCCAGAATTCGAAGGTGAGGTTGTTTATCTTTGCGGAGCCCCATCTCAATTGGCTACGCAGCTCCACACCTATGAAAATGCCAAAAGGATGGAGACGGAGGAACCTAACCTGGACGAGATTTGGGAGGGGCCAGCGCTGGCGGTCATCGATAACAACTCTATACTTCGCCCGGGCGTCTGGGACATTCTTCATACTGCCATGGCACAAGAATACTTTGAGGCCCACTGGAGAAGCTGTATTGAGGCAGCCTCGAACGAGATCAATAAGCTGAGGAATGTTCAAAGTGAAAATTTCATCCGGCGTGGCGGACCTGGGGAACAGAATTGCTCTGACTTTGAGCTTTGCTTGGTCGAATCAGATCAAGCCAGCGCAGCATTGGTGAATCTTTCAGAACTGGCGTCGAGCGCAATCCTCTGTGTTCGGCAAAGGAATCTGGAAAGGCTGTTGTCAGACGCCGATTCAGAACATAGCCCACGGTATTCGAGACCCCCAACAACGCTTGAGGCCCAGAAAGAGGCAGTTCTTCACACTCTTACCCATGAACTTGGCCTCAATCCGCTAGACCTACCAGAGCGGAGGTTAGGCCCGAACAAAGGGGCGAAAGGCCAGTGTTGGGACATTCTGCAATCCAATAGACAGCTTTTCACCGAAAACTCATTTAAGGAAGCATGGAAAGAGCTGAAAAGAAGCGGAGAAATTAAAGGGGGGTGAAATTATGTGGTGAAATTCCCCACATCCCCCATATTGAAGTCCCCCACATCATCGAACCGAAACTGCTCATGTGTTCAACAATCTCTGTATCAGGAGAGCGCAACAATGAGCAGGCCCGCATTTCATTACTTATCGGATAAACAGCTTTCTGAACGACTGGAAGTTAGTCGGCAAACAATCTGGCGATGGGTTCGGGAAGGAAACCTTCCCCGACCGGTAAAGCTTGGCGCGAATTGTACTCGCTGGAAGTCAGCAGATATTGAAAGCTGGGAAGCCAGCAAGGGGGCGGCAGCATGAATGTTCGCAAGCCTCTAAAACCAGGTTCCTTCCTCCGCAACGGCCGTGAATATTTGGCGCTTAGTGAAGTTTCCAGAACCCTGAACCTACCCGCTCACGAAATCACTGACGCAGTTTCCCGTGGAGATCTCCATGTGGAGCGCGTATCCGGCTGCAAGGTCGTGGAGCTGGCGGAAGTAATGAGGTACATCAGCCTGAGGGAGTTGCGGGAGGCCAGGAAATGAAAAAGACGCCCGCCCCTACAGCAAAGCGCCTTCTTTCCCCAAGGCAGTATAGAGCACTCCGAGAACTCCTGACAGGTCCCCGATCCGTCCGCCAGCTGTTCGACACGGTTGGATGCAACGGCGTCCCTCAGTTGATTGCCGCACTCAAGGCAAAGGGCCTGATTATCCACAACGTAGAGAGATCCGGTGTCGATCGAGACGGCCGAAAGATTCACTACGGTGTTTACCGAATTGACCTGCGCTCAGTGAATCAAGCGGCAGACATGGTCGAGGCCTACGAGCGCGAGGAGGGATTGGTGTAATGGCTCGAGCTCGAAACATCAAACCCGGATTCTTCACCAATGATGAGCTGGGGGAGCTTTCTCCCCTCGCCCGCCTTGCGTTCATTGGTTTGTGGGGCCAGGCAGACTTCAATGGCAACCTCAAATACAAGCCCAAGCGCTTGAAGGTTGAGATCCTGCCCTATGACAACGTGGACTTCTCAGAGCTGCTGGGCGAACTCGAGAGAGCCGGCTTCCTCCAGCTCTACACCGTTGGCTCTGAAGAATACCTGCACGTTGTTAACTTCAGGAAGCATCAGAGGCCCCATAAAAACGAAGTGTTGCGCGGCACGGACGTTCCGAAGCCGTCGCCTGAAAACGGCCCGAACGGCCTCGACCCAATACAGGAACGTACCGGAACGGAACAGGGACAGTATGAGAACCGTTCTAATCCGCCGGATACCGGATACCGGATACCTGATACCGGATCCCCTCAAACGGATTCCAGTGAAAGCACTGGTCCGGCTGAAGCCGAACCGGCGCGTGAGTCTACCCCTGGCAAATTCAATGACGAAGACTTCGAGAAATTCTGGAAGTTCTGTCGAGAGCATTGGTTTGGGAGAGTCGGAAACAAATCCCAGGCCAGAGAGTCTTTCAAGAAGCTAAAACCTGGCAAGCACGACCTGAGAGAAATTCTTCGGCTCACACGCCAGGAATGCGAGTTCCGCCGGCGCGTAAAAGCTACGGAGGGCTTCTGCGAGAACATGAAGCACGTCTTCCGCTGGATCAAGCACGAGGGTTGGAACGACACCAGGGAGAGACTTGAGGCCGGCCCTGCCCTTTCCGTGATTCAGGGATCGGACCCGACCAAAGTCAACGCCCCCTACCGTGGGGCAATGCCGAGGCCCGATCGCCCAGCCCGCCAGCCAACGGGGACAGAGGGCGCCGAATGAGTATTCAAGCGGAACAGTCGGTGCTATTCGCGGTACTGACGGATAGCTCCCGCATGAAAGAGTGCGACCTGGAACCACACGAATTCGCTGATTGGCATCACCAGGAGGCTTTCAGCGCTGCCAGGGATATTGTGAATCGGGGAGAAATTGCTGACCTGGTCACCGTTTGCGAAGTCCTAGAAAAGCGGGTCCCGGGCGTGGAGTTCGCCAAATACCTCGCCGGCGTTCTGGAAAATGCGTTCTGCGGCTCCGCCTTCGGCCAGTACGTTGAGATTGTCCACAAGAGCTATCGCAAACGGCAAGCGCTGAGTATTGCCCAGAACCTGAAAACCGCATTGAGTGAAGGTCAGGATGGTGATCCGGTGGATACGGCCATACAGCAGCTCATGAGCCTAAACCAGCTCGGCAGAAACTACGACCACGACATGAAGAGCGTCATGGCAGCCGGCATTCGCATGATTGACCAGGCTATGGCTGCAGATGGAATCGTTGGCGTTCCGAGCGGCCTACGCGATCTGGATGAATGCCTCGGTGGATTCCATGATACGGATTTGATAGTGATCGGTGCCCGGCCGGCCATGGGAAAAACGGCCTTCATGCTCAACTTGGCCCTGGCCGCCGGCCAACCCGTTGGTGTGATATCGGCAGAGCAAGGCCACGAACAGATGGGGCTCCGATTGATATCGATCGAGGGCAAGCTGGATAGTCAGAAAATCCGGACCGGCGGATTTTATGATGAGGAGTGGGACACCCTCCGCAAAGCTGTTACCCGGCTCACTGACAAACCGATCCGCGTCAACGATGAACCAGGGATGAAGATTACCAGCCTGGTTCGGCAGGCCCGGGACTGGAAGTACCGCTACAACATCAACGCTCTGTATGTGGATTATCTGCAGAGGATTGCTGGTACCGATCCCCGATCGAAGCCAACCGATCGAGTCTCAGAGGTTGCCCGCTCTCTGAAGAATCTCGCCCGGGAGCTGGAAATTCCCGTAATCGCCTTGGCCCAGGTCAGCCGGGAATGCGAGAAACGCCCCAACAAGCGACCAATGAACTCCGACCTGGCAGACGCCTCAGAGATCGAAAAAGAGGCTGATGAGATCTTGTTCCTCTACCGGGACGAGGTCTATAACCCGGACACACCGGACAAGGGAATCGCCGAGATTGATATCTCGAAGAACCGGCACGGCCCAACGGGCATGGTCCGGTGCGTGTTCACCGGCAAATTTATGCGATTCGACCAGTTGGCGCCGAAGTCCCTCCAGGAGCAATACGGAGGTTCAGCATGAGCGCGCACTCCAAATTCAACTGCAACCATCCTGGAAGCACTTCACCGGGTCAGTCGCTGTTTAATACCGGAATGACGCCCCCTGAGTTCGCCAAGCGGATCAACGGCGTAAATTGCCAACGGATAAACCAGGAACTGGCACGGAGGAAATGGCTGTATTCAGACATCGCTGGGAGCTGGCGGGTTAACCGTTGGGCGATGGGCCGGTATCTGACTGAGCGACATCACAACATTGAGCGCAGCAGCGGTTTGGTAGTGGTTCGTTCCACTCCTGTGCTTCTGGAAAAAGGCGCTGCCGTGATCTACAGCTTGTACTTGAGCAACGAACTGCCGATGAAGCGCTCCTGGAACGGTGAATTCACCGAGAACGAGACCCTGTTAGGCGCCGCCTGAATCTCGATAGAAGGAGCATCACCGCTGGCGGAACACCGGTCTAATGTTTCTCGTGTCGTTGAGAGTCGCGCACCAGGACACGGCCCTGAATTTCTGCGCCGTTTTAAACCGCAGCTCAACGAATACCGCACCATGAATGGACAGCTCCATGGATGAAATTCGGATATTTGAGGCAGAACAGGTACCAGGTGAAAATCCAAGCGAACGAGATCGGGCTGAGGACATTGCAGAGCGCTTAGTCTTGGCCCTGACCGGCTGGACAGCACACGCAAACGACCGGCTTCCAGAAGCGGCTCAATTAGGCCTACAGCTTGCCCGCCCCGAGTGGATCGATATTCGAAACCCTGCCCACGCCATTCATGAGCTGCACCGGATCGGCAATCAACTCCCCCGGCACCTACCCGCCCCCTCCCTCTCTGTGGAATGGACTGACAACGAGTTCAATGCCTACAGGGTCCTGACTGGTATCAGATCTTGCAGCGACGCCCTGAAGGCCATCTCAGCGGCGCCCGATGAGATGGTTTCAATAGCCAAATCCTTTCTGGATCTCGGCGCGGTCGTTACGCAGGCGCACGTTCAACCGTGGGAGAAGTACGCAGCCCGGGCGATGAGATCGGAAATTGCCCTCACCACAGCAAATCGTAGGACCCCGCCCAGTTCCCCGAACGCTAAGCGGAGGCTCAATTCCGCGGATGAGCTGGCGGCATATCAACGCGAGGCAGACAAAATATGGGCTGAGAACAAGCGGCACAGCGCATCGGGAGTCGCAAGGATCATAGTCGAGCGGCTTGGCCTTCCACTCCATCGGATTCAATGGATACGAAAGAACATCGCACGCAATAAGCAAAGCTCACCCTGAACAACAGAAAGTTGGTAGAGCCTGCTAAGTACCAACTTTGAATTACTGAAATCATACCCTCAGCCGAACAGCACGGCGGTTCACTGGAACCATGAGGGCAACACCATGAACAACGCATCACCCGAATCAGCGCGAACTGTAGATTCCCCCTCCCTCCTGACGCTGAACCAACTTTGCGAAGCTGAACCGGCTCTCACACCTGGTGGCATTCGCTACCTCCTGTTTCAACGTGGACACGATATCCCCGGCGTCTACAGATTCGGCCGTCGAATCCTATTCGACCGGGCTGAATTCGTGGAAGCCATCAAACTCGGCAAAACCGCCATCATCACACGGAGAAGGCCTTTATGAAAAAGCTGTCTGGTTCCACGAAAAAGCTCTCAGCAGCTCAGCGTTTCGACCGTCTCAGGGAAATCGAATCCCGGCGCGAAGAGTTGATGTCACAGGCCAATCACTTGAAAGCTCGTATCGAGCAATCGGCCGGTCGGAAAGAGACGCTCGAGCGTGAACTGTTGTGGGATCAGGGGATTCGCCCAGCCCGCGCCTATTCGACCCGCCCCGCCACAAAGAGCGAAATTGAGGCACTGAAGACTGAAATCGCCAGCCTTGAGCAACTGCTTCAAGACCTGAAAGAGGAGAGGGCTCCAATCCAGGCCGAACTTGACGACCTCAACGCTGAATATGAGGAACTTCAAAACAACCACCAGAAAGTGTCTTTAACTGATCTGAAGGGCGCAGGTTCCGAGATATTGAAGATCGAATCAGAAATCACTCGAGTAGAGAATGCTCGCGACGATGCGCTCGCCAAAGTTCCGAGTGAGCAGCTGCAGAAGCTCAAGAGCGAGATGGAAGAAGCAGCTTCTGAGCACGACCTTTTGGCGGCCGATGTTGATCTTGGTGAGGCGCCAGAGTCCGATTTGAAAAAAGCCAGTTCCCGTCTTGCTTCGTTGAAGAAACAGCTGGCGGAGTTCGAGGAAAACGCCCGCCTCGCAGAATCCGCCGGCCGAGGTTATGCCCGGCGCCTCGAGCGTTTACAAACTGCGAAGGCTGCCGCAGAAAAAGAATTGTCCTGCCTTCTAACCCTGTACGCCAGGCAAATGCACGAATCCGAGGTCGAGCGTTTAAATTCCGCCTTGGAGCAAGTAGAGCAAGCCCTGACGACGTTGCAAGCTGCGACTGTGCTTTCCGAGAGATACGGTGATGGTACCCCGCTTAGCACAGGGCTTTATCGCTCCCGGCTCGATATACCCAATCTGCCAGGCCTGACCAAGGAGAGAGTGGAGGCAGACTCAGCCGCCGCCGAGAAACAGATTGAAGTCATTCTGAGGAAGGCCGGTTCAGCTTGATTGAGAGCCCGGGTGGCCCTGCCGCCCGCTCCACCCTGAGCGCGATTAACCGAGAGAGACGGAGCCATGGAGCACATTCCACATCAGACAGGAAACAAGACTGCGATAGGGTTTGGGAACCTACCCTCCCCCTACGTTTGTCTTGCTGCCTGTGTGGCGTCTCCTGCTCGCACGGCTGGTCGTTCTCGGCTACACCAGGCAGCGCGCCCTGCTATCCGTTTGAATCGACGCCTCCCTGATTTCTCGAGTCGAACTATGTGCACAGAATTCCAGGGGGCCCCTGGGCCTTCCTGTAGCCCGCGGGGGCGGCGCATCCACGCGGTTTTCGGAAAATTTTTGCGCGCATATGGCGCCTCACCAGATGAGATTAAAACGAACAATAAAAACAATGGATTAGAAGTGAGCCAACTGGGGAATACACCGCGGGAGTTTTGCAGAAACGACACAGATGGAATTCCCGACTCTATCAGAGGCCTGTAACCATGGCAGATAAAACCAAAACCGTTGAGATTATTTTCGGAGGGATTGACCGAACCGGCTCGGCCATCAGTTCGGTAGGCAGAAATCTCGACAGCCTCACTGGCCAGGTTGGCGACCTCACCGGCCCCTTGGCCAATATTACAGACAGCATCATCAAGCTTGATGCAGCCCTGGCCGCTGCCGCCATTGGCGTAACTGGCTATGCGGTCAAGATTGCAGATGATTTCGATACCGCATTTGGCGAAATCGCGACCCTAATCGGCCAGCCCGCCGACAGCCTCCGCGACTTTCAAGCCCAGATCCTTGAGTATTCGGAACGCTCGAGCGCCTCGCTCGAACAAATCACCAGTGCAACCTACAGCGCAATTTCGGCGGGAACAGACTACAAAGAATCTCTTACCCTGATTGCTGCAGCTGAACAACTGGCCATTGCCGGCAAGGCCGACCTGGGTGAGACGACGACCGCCCTGGTGAGCACACTGAACGCCTTTGGAGCCTCTGCCGACCAGGCAGGCGCATACGCAGATACTTTCTTTACTGCCGTCCAGTTGGGCCAGACCACGATTCCAGAACTCTCCGGCGCCATTGGCCGCCTTGCTCCTATTGCAGCCGCGGCCGGCCTTTCCTTCAATGAGATGGCCGCTGCGATCGCAACCATTACGGCCGAGACTGGCACCAACACCGCCGAGGCCATCACGGGAATCCGTGCTGCAATCAACTCGCTATTGAAACCGTCCAAAGAGGCTTCCGATCTGGCGGCCGAACTCGGAATTGAATTCAACGCAGCGGCCCTTGAGAGCAAAGGTTTCTCCGGCGTTTTGTCGGACGTTGCGGAAGCCACCGATGGCAATGTAGATCTGATGGCCAAGCTGTTCGGCTCTGTAGAAGCCCTT
The DNA here is from genome assembly GCF_055755345.1 of Marinobacter sp. E2. Lineage (NCBI taxonomy): Bacteria > Pseudomonadati > Pseudomonadota > Gammaproteobacteria > Pseudomonadales > Marinobacteraceae > Marinobacter > Marinobacter sp. E2. The sequence goes on along the minus strand of NZ_CM146911.1, from coordinate 1,804,211 downwards.
GCACCAGTGCTCGCCCTTACAGGCAATGCCTCGGATAAGTTTGCTGAGAACCTAGCTGCCTTCAAGGACAACGCGGGCGCCGCTGAGACCGCCGCAAAGGAACTGAACGATTCATTAGGGCTGATTACCCAGACCCTGCAGAACAACCTGAACTCGGCCCTCATCGCCTTCGGCACAAACCTTACCGATGAGACCAGGAGCATCGTTCGCTCGATCACCTCAATCTTCAACAGTATTGGCAGCGAGCTTCGCTTAGAGGATGGAGTGTTTGCACCAATTTTGGAGGGGCTGGAGGGCCTTGCGCAAGACATCGACCAGAAGCTTCGAACCATCGCCACCAATTTCCCGGAAGCGCTGTCCGGAATCGACCTTTCCGACCTCCTCGGTGCCTTTGGAGACCTGAGCGACGAGCTGGGGGATGCCTTCACCAATGTTTTCGGAGACATTGATCTGAACACGGTTGAAGGTCTCCAGGACGCTCTCCAGCGTGTTGTGGATGCTTTCACCGCCCTAGTAAATATCTCAAGCGGCATCGTGGATGGCTTGCAACCGATCTTTGCCGCCATCGGGAAAGGTATTGAGGAGTTCGAACAGCTGGACGACTCTACGAAACGGTCAATTGGTGAGCTTCTGGGCCTGTCAAAAGCCATCGATACCGTTTTGCCCGCCCTTGGCGCCCTCGGCGGCGGCCTGGAGTCGGTCGGTAATGGTCTTGTAGCACTGGCAGGTGCGCAAGGCTTCAAGGCGCTTCTCGGTAACCTGGGCGCCGTTCAAGGCATCGCCGCTGCAGCCGGTAAAGGCGGTCTCATTGGCCTGGCCCTGGCTGGCGGGTATGGCGTCGGGACACTGATTAACGAATACGTCATTGAGCCGATGGAGAAGGCGTTCGGGACTTCTATCGGCTCCTGGCTCTATGAGCAGTTCAACGCCGAGGAAATTGAGAAGATCAAGAACCAGCTCAAGCCGTTGACCGAGGAGGAAAAGAGACTTGCCAAGGAAACCGGCGAACTCAAGGATCTTAATGACCGGCTGGCCAACGCGCTCGATAACACCAAGCAGGCCGCCGAGCTGGACACTGAAGCTCTGAATGCCCGGGCTGCCGAATTGGTGAAGAACTCGCAGGAGCAGAGCAAATTCAACAGCTCCTTGGAGGAGTTTACCGGCAACCAGCGAACCGCGACGAACGCAGTCGAGGAGCTCAACAACCGAGTGAAGAGCAGCGGTGGCGCCCTGGGTGAAGTCGGAGAAACGACGCGCCAGCTGGCGGAGAACAACAAGACTCTGACCCTTGGCTATGACGAGGCCACCGGCAAGGTAAACAGCTGGTCCGGGACCATAGTCAAGTCCAACCGAAACCTGGACGATGCCGCACAGAAAACCCAAAAAGTAATTACCGAAACCGAGAAATACGGTCTCGAGCTGGAAAAGCTCCAGAGCAACGAGCGCATAAAAACCATTGAGGCCGTGGTCTCCCTGAACATTGCTGAGGTAGAAGCAAACGCGGATAAAGTTGTGGCTCTCGCGCAGACCATCAGCGAGGCATTCGGCAGCACCGGCAACCTTATTTCAGACCTTTTCAGCGAGAAGTCCGGCGCGAGCCGCTCTGACCAGATCGACCTAGAAAAACAGATTCGAAAGGAAAATGAGCGCCGAGAAGAAGCATTCAAACTTCAGAAGAAGCTCACGGAAGCAGAGGTCGAATACGTCAAGGAAAAAACCAAACAACTTTCGAAAGGCGACGCTATTGTCAAGGTGGAAGGCGCCGGACTGCAGCCGCACCTGGAAGCATTCATGTTTGAGATTCTGCAAAGCATTCAAGTCCGGCTCAACGCACAGGGCCAGGAGATGCTCCTCGCACTGCAGGGCGGGCAATCAGAAGGCACTCTGCCGTAACTCCTCCAGGGTCAAGCAGAGGTCTAGGCTCTGGCACATGGCCCTGACAATGTGCCCGCGGCAGCTTAGGGCTGTGCACTCAAGGATGACTGCTGGTGGAGGCAGATACACCCGGCAAAAAACACTCTGCGGCCCGGTCCAAACCAGCCGGGTTGATGTTGGCAGACCATCCGAAAAAAACTGCCGCTCTCTCATCAAACATCGAGGCACCCCATGACAAGCGAAGAGTTCGCAGAAAGATTCCAGCACCATCCTTTGGGATTCTCATTCCAGAATTTGGAAACAACCGAAACCGAGCAAACTCTCGAAACAACTGTCTCCATGGCGGAGGGCATGCTTCTCCTTTTGGAGTTCCAGGGCGACATTACGAAAGCCGAGTATGTGTTCTTGAGGGAAGCACTGCAGGGAAATGCTCAGCGGAATTTGAAGCGCATTGAGAAGACCAACTGCAAAGGCATCCAGACGCGTCAGTAGCGAAAGCTAAGCCCCTCTCCACTGCTCAGACAATGGACCTTTCGATCAAAATTGGATCGGGCTCCACCAGCTCAGCTCGATGGCTGGGGCTCAATGGTATGACCGAAACCGGAGATGCCAGGGCCGGCGTGCAGCCCTTGGATAACTGTCCACCCAATTAGTTGAGCAAGCTCGGAAGGATGGTGAAGGCGCACAGAGGCGATACGGCACAGGGTCAGCTTTGTCGATTCAAATAGCAGCTGGCGGATTTCTGCAGGTATATTGCAAGTAAGAGAAACCGCTCGCCAACGAGCATTAAGCAGAATTCTAAGCGGCCAAAGCGATCTCTCTCAGCAAGTGATCCGGCCCGCTGTACTCAATCACTCTGGCAGCATTCTGAAGAATCACTTCCGCCTGGTGTATCGATTCAATGCTATTCGCAGATTCAATCACCACCAAACGGCTGCCTGGAATCTCGTTGTTCTTAATGTCCAAGAACTTGCCCGTAGCCTGGTACACACTACGCCAGTTAACCGTGCCATCGGACCTCGAACCAATCGGTTGGATAAACTGTTGCTCCCGCTTCCCAACATCCAAACCTAGAGGGAATTGGACCGCATGACCGCTGGCACCGACCGCAGTAGCCCCTCTCGTAAGCCTCAGTCCATATTTTGCAGACAATACTTTGGTGATTGTTCTCTCAAAGCCAGAAGCCGGCTCAGGCCGCTTTGCCTCGAGGACTTCGCCAAACATGAATGCAGCCTCAAGGAAGCGAGCGAAAAGCTCCCCTGTTTTTGATTTATCGCAAACCGCGTGAAGCTCTCCATTTTCTCCAAGAGACAGTCCACGGCTTTCAGCTATTGCTCGCAAGGATTGGATTGTACTTTTGCGAAACTGAACACCGTAAGTCATGGCATTGAAGACCGTATCTGCATTATCGGAGAGTCGAACCCTATTGGATCCGATGTCTTGGATGTATGCTCCGAGATGGGCTCCATCGCCAGCCAACAGGAACGGTGATTCTGCATACAGGACACCGTCTGCCACGGTTTGGCAGGTGTAACCCCATTGTTTTTGCAGAAGTTCGCAGTTCATCGCGATTGCCTCACAGCGCCAATTCCAACTGCTCAGATGGAGGTAATTGTAGAGCAGGCGCTCCGATAATTCCCGCAGCTTCCAGAAAAATATGCCACATGTTTTGGATGTCCCGATTGTCTATTGGTTCAGCATAGCCGTCCATGCTCTCTGCCACCGGAATGTGAATGTGCGGGTGCTCGAGAGTCTGTCCGAAATACGGCATGCCAACACCAACTCGGTTCGTGTGGCTCCTAGGGCCGTTTTCATCCAAAGAGATGATGCGCTGTTTCTGATAGAGCAGTATTGCATTTAAGCAATCAGGAACGCCTGGTATGGCGCTTGATTTATGACGAAGCACAACTAGTGCATCTTCTATCACAACGCCGTGCTCGTCTTTGAGCGTGACATGGCATTCAAGCGTGGGCGGAATGCCGTTGCGATCCTTCAGCGTCCAGGGGAACGAATTGGCATTCCAGCTCTTCTGTAAGCCCAAAAACTCTGATGCTTCGCTATAGCTCAGGCCCATACACGATCCCTGTATTCTTTCGTCCGGATTAGCATAAAAGGGACTACCAGGAGACACGGCCTATGGCCCTGGTGTTGTTATCTATGGCTTTCTGAGCTGGCATCACTCTGTCTGGTTCTCAGCCAAATTATGGCTGACACTTTCGAAGCCGCCGCCTGGCCTCGAGTGCAACCGCGTCACCCGAGCATGCCACTTTGATCTATCGCCAAGATCTCCCCTCGCGATTTTTTTATATCACCCGGGGGCCCCCAGACCCAGTTGGGGGATGAGGAACACTCTCGGCGTTATCGGCTGAGCAAATACCGGCAATCGATTGCTCTGCAGCAGTCACTAGGGTTTCGAGACAATCCCAAATAGCTCAATTAGGAATGAACCGGTTCAAATGAAACACAAGCATGGCCCATACTCGCCGGAATTGCCACGAATTGGCTCAGACCTAAAGGGTGGCGAGGGCGACTCTGGAGCCTCGTCGTGCCCTCTGCCGCGCATGACGGTGACTCTCTAAGCCAGCGGTCGCTCCACGTACCGTTTGTCTCGACTCTCTGCGTGGAGTAATTTATTTGGCCCTTTTGAATCGAGGCATGGAGCCATGGGAATTCAAGCCAGAAACCGATTGAGAGCGCTTAAGTACCTTTTCCGGACAGAGACGCACGAATCAACTGTCGCCTCAGCCCGAGATGACTACGACACCTACTGGGTGTATCTCACCAGAAACGAACAAAGGGCATTTGTGAATGAGGACGATCCGCTCGACCCCCCGACCGAACTGGTGAGAATGATTGTTCATCCGACCGAAGAGAACAGAATTCTTGTTTCTCGTTGCAAAGTAAGTGAGGAAGACAAACCCCCTATCCAAACCCTCACGGAACGGATAGCCGGTGAGGCTAATTTTGAGGTTGCCCACTACTTCAAAGACTCGAAATTGACCTATTCCAGCCCAATTACCGCCGCGCTTTTCCGGCGCCTGGGACTCACTCACGTACAGTATTGGATTTTCAATCTCACGACCCAACTCCTGGCCAGAAGAATTAGACCGGTCAAGAGTCGAGCCGACGTACTGGAGGCTATTCTTGATCTACATGAAGAGAGGTATCGAGACATCAAATTTTATACCGTGAGTCATAGGCTGCTAGGCCCCAAAAAGAGCAATGTTCGACACCGAAGAAAACTGGACCACTGGCGCCAGGTCAAGAACATCATTGATTCTCTACTCTACACCGGTGAGCTGAAGACGAAGGGGAACCACGGCTCTGTGGTACCGACCGGCAAGGCCTATGCCTCATTGATGGACTGGCAACGGGAAATAGCCAGGGAGAAAGGTCAGTTGAAGAGAGAGCTTTTTGTGATCATCCTCACCGCCCTCATCGCCTTCGGCACGGTTAAGCAAGCGATAACGGACGAGGCACCAGCGCATGGTGGTCAGGACGCAAAAAATGGTGTCTTGAGGGCTGGCGGTTTAGCCGACTCTGAATAGTGCAGAACAGTCAGGCCACTTTGTCCGTTGCCGGCTCCAACTCGCTGCGGAGCTTTTCATAACCACGATGAACCCTCAACCGAAATTGATTCGGCGTAATGCCAAGCTCCCTGCAGATCCGCTCAGAGCTCCACTGTATTTCGGTTCTCCGCCCCGTCACGGGATCCTCAATGACTGTTATTCGGTTATGGTAGGCACGATGGATGAGGACGGCTTGCCGGTTCTGTGGTGTGAGCTTCTCCAGTAAAGAAATCGCCTGGCGGTGCTTCGGCCTCCAGTTCCCTAGGAGCCACCCTTTCTTCCAGACCGAAACGGTCGATACTTCGCCGGAGGGCAGAACCCCACCGCAGTCTTGTAGGCGACCCAGCAACCCGGAATTCTGCCATCCTGCGTCCGCGTCCCGGGACATCAACACGTCAAGCGCCAGATCCACGATGGACTCAAGCCTTTCCCTTGTCGCTCTCTCCATGTCTGTCCCCTTTCCCCACTTTACAAACCGCATTTGGATCGGCCGGCAAAAAGTGCCGAATCACCGAGCCGGCCATGCGGTCGCTGCCGGTCATCGAGTGAATCCTGCAATATTCTGCCGCGACATGCGGTTGAGCACAATTTAATCGCCAGTTTTATGCAACTAGCTCTCGGGTTGGTGCTACCAGGCGCCGAGTTCGAGATCTACCGCTTCGGATTTTGAGAGCTGGCGGACACCAAAACACCATGCCAAACCCCGAAGATCTGCAAATCCTTGAAACTGTATATTTGTACAGCATACTACACCGATGGAATTTCGCAGACGACACAACATGGTTTATTCCTCCCTGGGTGAGACCGCCACACTCTCGCCCGTGGGCATAGTTACGGCCCGAGGTATCGAAATCAGTCGTTGGCTGGGTATCGCTGACCGGCGGTTAATTCGTCGTTTGCCGGCCGCCAGGGGCGTTCTGCTGGACGTTGAGTGCTGGCGGGCTACGATCCTCGACAACTATCAATGGCTGGGCCCCGGGGTTTACATGGTAGGCGCCCAACTGGGAGACGAGGGCGTTGTTGGCGTGATGGACGGCCGCCAGCCCATGCTCAAGATAATTGAACCCGAGCAGGATCGATTGAACAGAAACGGGGCCAGTCTCTCCTGACAGTCCCACCATTGGGCAGGTGGCGCGGCCGCTGGGCAATCCATGCGAGCGACAGCGGAACCTTACCCCATGGGAGCAATCTTTGCGAATCGAGCAACCGAGGAACACCATGGGAGGCCCGGAGGGTGAACGCTGCCACGACCCCAAAAACACTCTCACGAACAGGCCCCGATTCAGAACTGCATGAAATCGCGACTCTTCTCCACCCATCCGCATCCAACAGCCGGCTGTTTGTTGGTGCCTCAATGACCGCGGAATAGAGCCTCTGCCAGCACCATATGGCCGCTGGCGGTCACTTGAAGCACTACGAATTGGGCCACCAGCCCGGGAAACCCCGGGCACCGTTGAGCGAGTTTGTGTTAATCCGCAGCGGTTTCAGGCTCCAGGGTTTCTGACTGAGACACGATGCAATCAAGTTCGAAGACAGCGCGATCGACCGACTTGGCCAATGCCATAACCCCCCTCTGCATCGCCCCAAGCGCTACGGAGTTCAGATATTCAGGACACTCGGGGTTTGCTTCAAGATCGGCCCGCATTTCCTCGTAGAGAGCGGTAAGGCCGGAAAGACTTCCGGCATCCAAGGCCAGTTCCCTCAAAAGCTTTGTTGTCTCAGCTTTATGCAGCACAATTTTTTCAGAGTTCATTTGTATATCTCCTCGAAAACTACTTGATTGAGTAAACAAACAAGGCGCTGGACTGTGTGACCGCTCCGCACAACATCGTTAATCTCGGACTGGCCAGCGCCATCACATTCACTTCATTGTCTTTTACAGCGCCCCTGCCCCCTCCTGGGCTTGGTTTAGGCAACCCAGAAAAGCGACCAGCAATGACTCCCCATGAGTGTTGAACTCTCCGACCAAGCAGAGGCAGTGTAGCGGAGAATTAACCTCCTCCACTTTCATGGCCGGTGCCTGAAGCTCTTCTCGCAGATCCGAATCACTAAAATCGTTCGCGGCTTCACAGTCATACGAAGCGCTAGCAACCAGATTCCAGGCTTGGTCAACCAGTGCGTCAACTACGATATCCAGACACTCATGCCCAAACAGGGCACCGAGGAACTCACGTTTGCGGAGGAGGTTGAGCGTGGACTTGGCATCGAACAAATGCGAGCGGCAGTCGGCCAAACGGTCTGAGATACTTAATTGGGCCGACTCCCCCGCAGCCTGCTCTTTCTTGGCCTGCTGGGCCACCCAAACATGATGGCCGGTAATGCGCACTTCGGTGGGATCGCCTTTCATGGCTTCGCCGGAGTACAGGGCTGCAATGGTTTCGGTGAGTTCTTTTGAAAAGTTGTGCATGGTCACAGTCCCTCAAATTGATTTGGCCCGAATGGGCGAAATTAAGGGATCAGTGAATCAAACTCAGGATGTTGACTTAATGTTGGACAGGATTTTTACCTGTCGATAAGCAACTGTTTTAAAAGGAGTAATGGAGGCGCGGGTCGGAATCGAACCGGCGTACACGGAGTTGCAGTCCGCTGCATAACCACTCTGCCACCGCGCCGGGAAAGATCGAAGGGATCGGATCTTTGTGCTCTCAGGTGGGCAATGAGAGACTTGAAATTGGAGCGGGAAACGAGATTCGAACTCGCGACCCCAACCTTGGCAAGGTTGTGCTCTACCAACTGAGCTATTCCCGCTCTGCAGTTGCCGGGGCGTTGCCTCGTCAACGGCTGCGTATTCTACGGATTACCGTTCGGGCGTCAACCGTTTTTTATCAAGTTTTTGTTTTACCGAACTTTGTGGTCAGAAACTGGCCATGGTGGCTTGCAGTCTCTAAGCTGTTCAATGCCGAGCAAATTTACTCATGGAATGAACGCACGTGCCCAGCGCCTCGCCATCCGAGCAGTCCCAACCCGGTATCTCGTCGCCTGGCTCCATCACTCTGGAGGGCGACCAGCTTACCGTTGCCGGCGACTGGTTGTTGAGCCACTACCGCGCCCTCTCCCGGCAGGCGGCGAACCTGGCTTCCTCAGACTTGAAGAACGTGCACATTGATCTCTCCGGGCTTCGGCGGATAGACACCGCCGGAGCGGCGCAACTGGCATACCTGCTTGGCCCCGAACGGCTGCTGGCCGAAGCCTCCGGTGAGAACAATCTGCCAAAGGAGAAGTCGGCCCTTATCCAGGCCGTGTGCGAGGCGCTGAAAGACCAGCCGGAAGCCCGGCCGGCCAAGCCTTCACTGGTGATGAGCGTGGTGGTTGGAACCGGCCAGAAGGTGGAAAGCATTGCCCGGTTGCTCTGGACCCTCACCGGGTTTATCGGGCAGACCCTGGCCACCCTGGGCTGGACCCTCGTTCGGCCCGCGCGCTGGCGGATGACCCCGTTTGTGGCATCGGTTCACGATACCGGCCTGAATGCCCTGCCCATCGTTGCCCTGCTCACCTTCCTGGTGGGTGCGGTGGTCGCGTTTCTTGGCGCAACCGTGCTGGAGGATTTTGGGGCCACCATTTACACGGTGAACCTGGTGGCGTTCTCGTTCCTGCGGGAATTCGGGGTATTGCTGGCCGCCATCCTGCTGGCGGGCCGAACCGCCAGTTCGTTCACGGCCCATATCGGCGCCATGAAGGTGAACGAGGAGCTTGACGCCATCCGCACCCTCGGGCTGAACCCCATCGAACTGCTGGTGCTGCCGCGGGTCCTGGCCATGGTGGTCAGCCTGCCGATTCTCACCTTCGTGGGCATGATTGCCGGCATGGTGGGCGGCGCCATGGTGTGTGCCCTGGTGCTGGATATTGCCCCCACCCAGTTCATGGCGATTGTGGAGCGCGACATTGCTCTGCGCCATTTCCTGGTGGGGCTGGTGAAGGCGCCCGTTTTTGCCTTTCTGATTGCGGTGATTGGTTGCCTGGAGGGCTTCAAGGTGGCGGGCAGCGCCCAGTCGGTGGGCGAACACACCACCTCCAGCGTGGTGCAGTCGATCTTCATGGTGATCCTGCTGGACTCCATTGCTGCGCTATTCTTTATGGAAATGGGGTGGTAACCATGGCAGGCGACGGATCGGCAATGAATGGCCAGAAACCCGCAGAACCCGTGATTGAGGTTCGCCAACTCAGCAACCGTTTTGGCGACCATCTGGTGCATGAGGATCTCGATCTGGATCTGCTCCGTGGCGAGATTCTCGGGGTTGTGGGCGGCTCCGGTACCGGCAAAACCGTGCTGCTCCGAAGCATCGTCGGGCTGAACACACCCTCCGCCGGCCACATCCGGGTTTTTGGGGAGGACCTCATCGAGCTGCCCTCTGCCCAGCGGTCGGACATTGAGCAGCGTTTTGGCGTGCTGTTCCAGGGCGGCGCGCTGTTCACCTCGCTCAACCTGCAGGAAAACATTGCCGTTCCCCTGATTGAGCACGCGGGCCTTAAGCGGTCCGAAGCGGAACAGCTGGCCCGGATGAAGCTGGCGCTGACGGGCCTGCCGCCCGAGGCCGCTACCAAATACCCCTCGGAGCTTTCAGGCGGCATGGTGAAACGGGCAAGCCTGGCCCGGGCCCTGGCCCTGGACCCGGAGATCCTGTTCCTGGATGAGCCCACCGCCGGCCTCGATCCCATCGGAGCCGCCGCTTTCGACCGGTTGATTGTCACCCTTCGGGACGCCCTGGGGCTGACGGTGTTCCTGGTGACCCACGATCTGGATACCCTGTACGCCGCCTGTGACCGGGTTGCCGTTCTGTCACAGCGCCGGGTGCTGGTGGCTGATAGACTGGACGTGGTCGCCGCCACCGATGACGACTGGGTTCAGGACTACTTCAACCGATGACGACTGGGTTCAGGACTACTTCAATGGCCCCAGGGGGCGGGCGGCCAGCCAGGCATTCAATGCACACAACACTCACCCCATTCACCGGAACCGGGAGCAGTAACCGTGGAACCGAGGGCTCACCATTTTATCATCGGGCTGTTTACGCTCGTTGCCTTCGCAGCGTCGCTGATATTCTCTCTCTGGCTGGCGAAATCCTCCGCCGACCGGGAGTGGGCCTACTACGAAATCGTGTTCAACCAGCCGGTCAGCGGACTTTCCGAGGGGAACCCGGTGCTCTACAGCGGCGTTCAGATTGGCGATGTGGTTGAGATGCGCCTGGATTCGGATAACCCCGGCCATGTACGTGTGCTGGTGCGCGTGGACGAATCGGTGCCGATCCGAAAGAACACCCGGGCCGGCCTGGTGTTGGCCAACATTACCGGCAGCATGAACGTGCAGTTCAGCGGTGGCAGCCCCGACCAGCCGGCATTGCGAGGCAACCGGGAAGACCCGCCCACCATCATTGCCGAGCCCTCTGCCTTCCATAACCTCCTGGCCAACGGCGAGCAGCTGGTGGTGAAGGCCGATGAGCTGTTGAGCAAGGCCACCGAACTGCTTTCCGATGACAACATTCGCAACACCACCGCGATTCTCGAGAATACCCGGCTGGCCACCGACGCACTGCTCGCCCGCCGGGACCAGCTCTCAGCGCTGCTCGAACAATTCGATGCGGCGGCGGTTCGGGCGGAGGAAGCGGCCATCAAGGTGTCCCGCGTGTCCGACAACGCCTACGAGCTGCTGACCACCGACGGCAAGCAGGTTCTGCAATCCATGGATCGAACCCTGGTGGTCCTGCACAGCACCCTGGCCCGGGTGGACGAACTGACCCGCAACAACGCCGGGGCCATGGCGTCCGGGCTGCAGGGCATGGGCGAACTGGCTCCGGCCCTGCGAGAGCTGAGGGCCACCTTGCGCACGCTGAATCAGTTCACCCGCAAACTTGAGCAAGATCCGACAGGCACCCTGTTCGGCAACGACACCATCAAGGAGCTGCCTCAGTGAGCAAACGGTTTTTCGATGTCATCGCGATTACCCTGGGGATTTCGGCAGCCGCCGGCTGCACCGTGTTCCCCAACCCCGAACCTCCCCGGGTGATGGATCTGGCGTGGCCCGGCACTGAACGCGCCCCGGACCGCCAAATCCCCTACGTGTTAAGGGTGGACACGCCCTACGCATCCGAGCCGCTCAACAGTACCCGGATACTGGCCAAGCCCACCGACTGGGAATTCCAGTCCTACCCGGACGTGCGCTGGCGGGATAGCGCCCCCATGATGCTGCGGGATGCGATGATCGTGTCACTGCGCCGCAACGCCGGCTTTGCAGACGTGATCGCGGAAACCAGCCCGGCGGAAGCGAATCTGACTCTGGTGAGCGAGCTGTCGGCGTTTCACACAGAAGAGCCCTCGGGATACCCGAAGGTCAAGTTGCAGCTGCACGCCCAGGTAATCGATGCGGGCACGCGAGGCACCCTCTGTCGACAGACATTCGACATTGAGGAGACGGCCGGGGGACCGGCCATAGAACAGGTCGTTCAGGCCTTCGGTGATGCTAGGCAGTCACTGAGCGCCCGGATGATCGACTGGCTCAGCGGTTGCGACTATCCGCCTGTTCCGGAAACAACTCCGGCCAGGCAGCCCTGATGTACAACCCCATGGACCAGAGGGTGAGAATCGCAGCGATGTAGAGAAGCAGCAGCGCCACATCCGCCCACACGTTGCCCGGCGGAAACGCGAGCAGGCCCACAATGGCCGCCATCTGGGCCGTGGTCTTGATCTTGCCGATGTAGGATACGGCCACACTGGCACGGCTGCCGATTTCCGCCATCCATTCCCGAAGAGCCGAGATGACAATTTCCCGCCCGATGATCACGGTGGCGGGAATGGTCAGCAGAATCGCCGCGTGCTCTTCGATCAGTACCGCCAGGGCCACCGCCACCATGAGCTTGTCGGCCACCGGGTCCAGGAAGGCACCGAACGGAGTGCTCTGGTCGAGCTTTCGAGCCAGGTAGCCGTCGAGCCAGTCCGTGGCCGCCGCCAGCGCAAAGATGGACGCGCTCACGAGGTAACTCCACCCCACCGGAAGGTAAAAGATCACCACGAACACGGGGATCATGATGATGCGGGAAAGGGTGAGGATGTTTGGTAGATTCATGCTGTCCTTACTCGTCGTGCAACGCGGCGTAGATGCTCTCCGCCAGTGATTTGCTGATACCCGGCACCTTGGCCATCTCATCCACACCGGCCTTGCGGATTTCCTGGATACCGCCGAAGTAGCGGATCAGGTCCCGGCGTTTCTTGGGGCCGACGCCTTCGATGCCTTCCAGTGTAGACTGCCGGCGCTTTTTGTCGCGCCGGGCCCGGTGCCCGGTAATGGCGAACCGGTGAGATTCGTCCCGGATGTGCTGGATCAGGTGCAACGCCGGCGAATCGGCCGGCACCCGGAACACGTCGCCGGTCATGGCGTCGATCAGTTGCTCCATACCCGCCCGACGGGTGACCCCCTTGGCCACACCGATCAGCGGAATATCGGAAATCTCAAGCTCATCAAAGACTTCCCGGGCAATGTTCAACTGCCCCTTACCACCATCGATAAACACCAGGTCTGGCCGCTTGCCCTCGCCGGCCACCATGCGCTTGTAGCGGCGGGTGAGCACCTGGCGCATGGCACCGTAGTCGTCGCCGGCGGTCACGCCTTCGATGTTGTACAGGCGGTAATCGCTTTTCAGTGGGCCATTCTCATCGAAAACCACGCAGGATGCGACCGTATTCTCGCCGTGGCTGTGGCTGATGTCGAAGCACTCCATGCGCGAGGGCGTCTCGGCCAGTTCCAGCAGGTCCCTGAGGGCCAGCAGGCGGCGGTACACGGTCTCCTTGCTGGCCAGGTGCGTAAGCAGGGTCTGGCGGGCATTGGTCATGGCCAATTCCAGCCAGCGCCGACGCTCGCCCCGTACGTTGCCCCGAATGCGGGTTTCCCGGTTGGCAGACTCGCTGAGCGCCTGGGCCAGCAGCTCCTGGCCTTCAACCGCCACCGGCACCAGGATATCCCGGGGAATTTCCCGGCGGGTGTTGCCGCCGAAATAGTATTGGCCCAGGAAGGCGCTGAGCAGCTCGCCCTCGGTCTGCTCAATGGAGTAGCGGGGAAAATAGTCCTTGGTGCCCAGCACCCGGCCGCCGCGCACAATGATCACCACGATGCACACCACGCCGGCGTCCTGGGCAATGGCGATCACATCCGCGTCGCCGCCCTCGCCTTCAATGGATTGCTGCTCCTGCACGTGGCGCAGGTGGTTGATCTGATCCCGGTAGGCAGCCGCCTTTTCAAACTCCAGGTTTTTCGAGGCCGCCTCCATGGCGTTCATCAGGTCGTGGAGGATGGCCGGGTTCTTGCCCTCGAGGAACATGGTGGCGTGGCGAATGTCCTCCAGGTATTCCTCGGGGGTGACATAGCCCACGCACGGGGCTGTGCATCGGTTGATCTGGTACTGCAGGCAGGGCCGGGTCCGGTTACGGAAAAAGCTTTCTGTACAGTTTCTTATGCGGAATATCTTCTGCAGAACATTAAGACTTTCCTTGACCGCCCCGGAGCTTGGAAACGGCCCGAACCAGGTGCCTCCGCCCTTTTTGGTGCGGCCCCTGCGAAACGTCAGCGACGGATAATCGCTGTGGGAGGACAGGTAGATATAGGGGTAGGATTTGTCGTCCCGCAGCAGGATGTTGTAGGGCGGGCGCAGGGATTTGATCAGGTTCTGTTCAAGCAGCAGCGCTTCGGTTTCGCTGCCGGTGATGGTGACCTCGATGGAGGCAATCTTGCCCACCAGGGCTTCGGTCTTGGGCGCCAGGCCGGCCTTGCGGAAGTAGCTGCCCACCCGTTTTTTGAGGTTGCGAGCCTTGCCCACGTAAAGCACCGAGCCGCCCTCGTCGTACATTCGGTACACACCGGGCCGCTCGGTCAACTGCTTCAGGAAGCTCTGGCTGTCAAACTCCCCGAGGGTCTTCTGCTCGGGGTCAGACCTTGTCGGCATCAAGCAACCCGAGCCGTACTGCCATCAGGGCGAGTTCCACGTCGCTGGAGATCTCCAGCTTTTCGAAAATGCGGTAGCGGTAGCTGTTCACTGTCTTGGGGCTGAGGCACAGCTTGTCGGAGATGTCCTGCACCTTCTGGCAGTCCACCACCATCATGGCAATCTGCATTTCCCGCTCGGACAACCGCTCGAACAGCGACAGCTCGCCGTCTTCGTCCCGATCGCCACCCAGTTGCTTGAGCGCCATCTTCTGGGCAATTTCCGGGCTTATGTAGCGCTGGCCGGAGTGGGCCATGCGGATGGCACGTACCATTTCCTTGATGTCGGCACCCTTGGTGATATACGCCGAGGCGCCGCTCTGCATAACACGGGTGGGATACGGGTCGTCGGCACAGGCGGTTACGACGATCACCCGGATGGAGTCGTCGATGCGCAGGATACGCCGGGTGGCTTCCAGGCCCCCGATACCGGGCATCCGGATGTCCATGAGCACAATGTCCGGGCGCTGCTGACGCACAAAGTCGATGGCATCCTCACCAGACGACGCCTGCCCGATCACTTCAATGTCGGGGTTGTCTGCCAGCATCCGGGTAATGCTGGAACGCACCAGCTCGTGGTCATCTACAACCAGTACCCTGATCAAAATTCACCTCGTGCACGGCTTTCGGGGAAACAGCGAGATTGTAACGTGTCGTTCAGGCTGCGGGTAGGTGCCAGAGCAAATACTGCGGCGATATGCCGCCTAAGCTGGCACACCCAAACCCGCGGTGTTCTCCACCGGATCAAACCATACCACCAGCTCACCACGGCGTACCGCCGCCATGACCCGATCAACCTCGGCCATGGGGCTCTCGGTGTCGTTCAGCCCGTGGTAGCGGGTACAGTACTCCTCCACCAGGCCTTGGAGCTGGTCTTCGGTCAGCAATTCGGTATCGACAACGAATTTTTCCTGGCGGGGATCCTGCTCGGGCTGATGCTCGGTACTGCTGGTCATAGGGCCTCCTCTGATACCCATCCATGGTAAGGGCTTTGCCGGCACGGTAGAAGCCCCGGGGGCTGACGCTTCAAAAACCAGCGCCAATTCACTATGATCCTCGCTTTCAGAACGTTTGGATGCTAATGAACCAGTCCGTTTTTCGCCTCACACTGCCCATTCTGTTTGGCTATCTGCCCCTGGGCATGGCCTTCGGCGTGCTGTTTACCACTCAGCTCGACTACGCCTGGTGGGCAGCGCCGCTGATGGGGCTGGTGATCTACGCCGGCGCCGGCCAGATTCTGGCGGTGAGCCTGCTGGCGGTGAACGCCGGCCTGCTGGAAGTGTTCGTGGCCATGTTCGTGCTCAATGCCCGGCACCTTTTCTACGGGCTGTCACTGCTGGGCCAGTTCCGTGGCGCCGGCTGGAAGAAGCTCTATCTCATCTTCGGGCTTACCGATGAAACCTATTCGCTGCTCACCAGCCGACCGAGGGGGACAGACCGGGACCATGAACAGCAAGTGGATTTCCGGATCACCGCCTTCAACCAGGGCTACTGGGTGGTCGGGTGTGCGCTGGGCGCCCTGCTCGGAGACAACGTGGCGTTCGACAGCACCGGCATTGAATTTGCGCTGGTGGCCCTGTTCATCGTGTTGACCCTGGAACAGTACAAGGCTCTGGGGGATGGTTTTCCGGTTTGGCTGGGCGCAGCGGCGGCGGGACTGGCCATGCTGGTGCTTGCGCCAACCCATCAGTTGATTGGCGCGATTGCGCTGGTAACGGGAGCTTTGCTTGTGGAATATCGACGAACCCGAGGCCAGGCAGCCCGTGAGGAGTCCCACCATGGGTGATTCCCTGTACCTGGGCCTGTTTATCGCGGTGGCGGCAGTGGCGACGTTCGCCACCCGTGTGATTCCCTTCCTGTTTTTCGAGCGGCACACCGACCACCCACTGGTTCGTCACCTGGGACGCTATCTGCCAGCGGCCGTCATGGCGCTGCTGGCCACGGTGTTCCTGCAGCGGTCCGCCAACTGGTCCGGTGCCTGGTACGGGTTCGATGCGCTGGTTCCCGGAGCGCTGGTCGTGTTGGTACACCTCTGGCGCCGCAATGCCCTGCTCTCCATTGCCGCGGGCACGGTCAGCTATATGCTCATCAAACAGGCGGGCTTCTGACTCAGCCGGCGTTGCCTTCGATGTTGGCGACCAGTCTGGAATCCCGAATCGCCGCCGTGCGGTGCTTCACCACGCCCTTATACTCGGGGCTTTCGATCATGGCCATGAAGGCATCGATCGAGGGATAACGCACAAGCAGAACCTGATCCCAGGATTCATCCGGGGGCGCGATCAACGATCCGACGCTCCGTCCAGACCAGATAACCTCTGCCCCTACGGCCCTCACGCAAGCGGCTGCCTCGGCCATGTAGAGTGAGTAGGCTTCTCGGCCGGTACGCTCCGGTGCCTCCTCCTGATAATCGGCACGGTCGCGAAATCTCAGCAGGTTGAGCATAACCACAGGCTGATCCTTCGGTGTCTCCGCCAGCACCTTCTGGAGCTGCTCCGGGGTGGGATTAACGGCTTCCATCCTGTCCTCGCTGTCAAGTGGCTACGGGGCCTACTATAGCCTACGGCGAAGGCCGTAGGACAAGGGTTTTCATTACCTTTACTTCAGAGAGCACTTTTTGCGTTCTTTGACCGTACAGCTACAGTGAGAGGTTCAAAACACGCCAACAGAAGGGGACAACATGGCCACCCTCACCATTAACGGCGAGCAGTATGAGCTCGATGTGCCAGACAACATGCCACTGCTCTGGGTGATCCGCGATGTCGTGGGCCTGAAGGGCACCAAATTCGGTTGTGGCATCGCCCAATGCGGAGCCTGCACCGTGCACATGAACGGTACCGCCATCCGCTCCTGCGTTACCCCGGTTTCGACGGTCAGCGGCGAGATCACCACCATTGAAGCCATGGCCGAGGATGCGGTGGGCAGCAAGGTGCAGCAAGCCTGGCTGGACCTCGGGGTTGCCCAGTGCGGTTATTGCCAGGGCGGCCAGATCATGAATGCCACGGCACTGCTCAAGCGCACACCCAAACCGGAAACCCAGGAGATCATTGACGCCATGGCCGGCAATCTGTGCCGCTGCGGCACCTACAACCGCATTCTTGCGGCCATTGAGCGGGCATCGGATGCGGAGGTGAAGTCATGAGCGAATCAAACAGTACTCTCCTGCTGGCCAACGTCAGTCGCCGCGGGCTCCTCAAGGGGCTTGTCGCTGCCTCAGCGCTGGTTGTGGCTGCCCGCTGGGATCTTGCTGGTGCCAGCGAAAAGGCGCAATTCGGGGCCGGAGCCATGCCCGGCGGCTGGGTGGATAACCCCAACGTGTTTATCCACATCGCGCCCGACGGCATCGTCACGATCGTTAACAACCGGTCCGAGATGGGCCAGGGTATCCGCACCAGCCTGATCATGGTTGGCGCCGACGAACTGGGCGCCGACTGGGACCAGGTCCGGGTACGCCAGGCCGATGCCAATCAGGAGAAGTACGGCAACCAGAACACCGACGGCTCCCGCAGTATGCGCCACTGGTACGACCCCATGCGCCGCGCCGGCGCTGCTGCCCGGCAGATGCTGGAGCAAGCGGCCGCCAATCAATGGGGTGTGCCGGTGCATGAGGTGAAAACCGCCGTGCACAAGGTGGTGCACACGCCCTCCGGCCGGGAGCTCGGCTTCGGCGAACTCGCCGAGGCTGCGAGGGAACTTGAGGTGCCCGGCCGCAATGCCCTGGTGCTCAAGGCAGACAACGAACTGCGTTATATCGGCAAGGAATCCGGGCTGATCAATGGCGATCTCAAATCCGCCTACCCCATGGCCATCGACGGTGAGGACATTGTCACAGGCAAGGCTATCTATGGCGCGGATGTGAAGCTTGAGAATACGCTCTGCGCGGTGATTGCCCGGCCTCCCGTTTACGGCGCCAAAATAAAGAGCCTCGACGACAGCGCTGCCCTCAAGGTTCAAGGCGTCAAGAAAGTGATGCGCATTGATGGCGCCAGCCAGCCGGCAGCGTTCAGCCCTCTCGGCGGCGTTGCTGTGGTGGCCACCAACACCTGGGCCGCCATGGAGGGACGCAAGGCGCTCAAGATCGAGTGGGACAATGGGCCCGCCGGCGACAATGCCAGTTACACCTCGGAAGCCTACCGGAAGTCGCTTGAGAAAGCGGCCCAGTCTCCGGGTAAAGTCGTGCGCATGAATGGCGGCGACGTGGATGCGGCCCTGAAAGCGGCCGACAAGACCGTCTCTGCCACCTACTACATGCCCCACATGGCGCAGGCGCCCATGGAGCCGCCCGTGGCCACGGTGCGCGTGGCAGACGGCAAGGTAGAAGTCTGGGCCCCGGTACAAAATCCCCGCGCCACACGGGAAGGTGTTGGTGGCAGACTTGGCCTCGACAAAGAACAGGTAACGGTACACGTGACCCTGCTCGGTGGCGGCTTTGGTCGCAAATCCAAGCCGGATTTCGTGACCGAGGCGGCCGTTATTGCCAATGCCTTCAAAGGCCAGCCGGTGCGGTTACAGTGGTCGCGGGAGGACGACGTGCACCACGCCTATTTCCATGCGGTGTCCGTCGACCACCTGGATGCCGGCCTGGATGCCGATGGCAAGGCCACCAGCTGGCGCCACCGGACGCTCTCACCCAGTATCGCCTCGCTGTTTGCGCCGGATCCGAAGCACATTCAGGAGTTCGAACAGGGCATGGGCTTCAACACCATGCCGTTCGACGTGCCAGCCATACGGCTTGAAAACCCGCCAGCACCCGCCCACGTGCGCATCGGCTGGTTCCGCTCGGTGTACAACCTGCCCCACGCGTGGGCGATTCAGAGCTTTGCCCACGAGCTCGCCGTTGCGGCGGGACGGGATCACCGGGATTACGTGCTCGAATTGCTTGGGCCGGATCGCGAGATCCAGAACCTGTCCGTCGGAGACGGGTGGAACTACGGCGAGAACCCGGACCTCTACCCGATCGACATTGGCCGTCTGCGCCGCGTGATTGAACGCGCCACAAGCGAGGCGGGCTGGGGCAAGGAAACCGCGAAAGGCCGCGGGCTCGGCCTCGCCTTCCATCACAGCTTCGTGTCCTACACCGCCATCGTCTTTGACGTGGAAGTGGACGACAAGGGCAACCTGACCATCCACCGGGCGGATATCGCGTTCGACTGCGGCCCCCAGGCCAATCCGGAGCGCATTCGCTCCCAGCTGGAAGGCGCCTGCGTGATGGGCATCGGCATTGCCCTGAAATCCGAGGTTACGTTCAAGGACGGCGTGGCCCAGCAGGATAATTTCAACAATTACCTGATACCGCGCATGCCGGATGCACCGAAGACCGTGCGGGTGCATCTGATCGACAACCCGAACGATGCCATGGGCGGGGTGGGTGAACCAGGCCTGCCGCCGGTTGCGCCGGCCCTGTGTAACGCGATCTACGCGGCCACGGGCAAACGCATCCGGCAACTACCGGTCGGTGACCAGCTGAAGGGGTGAACCGCCCCCAGAACAGCCTATAACTGAGGGCCCTGCGGGGCCCTTTTTTGTTTCCTCCGGCCACTGCCCCCGACCTTGGTGGTATTCCCATAGCAGGCTAGCTATTTCGCCGCTTATAATGTCCTGCATTCGACCTTCCCCACTCGCCGGCGACCCTATTCGATGACTCTGACCGAGATATTCCTGCAAACACTGGAAACAACGCTGCCGGTATTTGCCATGGTGTTTATTGGCCTGGGTTTGCGTCGCGTCGGCTGGATAGACAGCGCGTTCATCAACACCGCGTCGGCACTGGTTTTCCGGGCAACGCTGCCCACACTGGTGTTTCTGAGCATCATTCGGGCCGATCTGGATACAGCGTTCAATCCGGGTTTGCTGGTGTTTTATCTGCTGGCCACGCTGGGCAGCTTCGCGCTGGTGTGGCTATGGGCACACTGGCGGGTAACGCGGGAAGACCGGGGCGTGTACGTACAGGGGGCCTTCCGGGGCAATTGCGGCATTGTGGGGCTGGCCCTTGCGGCGAATCTCTACGGGGATTTTGGCCTGTCCGCCGGTGGCATTCTCCTTGGCCTGGTCATCATTTCCTACAACATGCTCTCGGTGGTTGTTCTGGTCGCTTACCAACCCGGGCAGCGCATGGACTGGCGTCGGATTTTCCACGATATTCTCCGCAACCCGCTGATTATCGCGGTGCTGGCCGCCATTCCGGTCGCGGCCCTGAACATCACGCTGCCCGGTTGGGTGATGACCAGCGGTGATTATTTCGCCTCGCTCACCCTGCCACTGGCCCTGCTGTGCATCGGAGCCACCGTGTCTCTTGGTGCCATCCGCAGTGACAGCACGACTGCCCTGGGCTCCAGCCTGTTCAAGATGGTGTTCCTGCCTTTTGTGTGTACGGCTTCGGCCTGGCTCGCCGGATTCCGGGGCCCGGAACTGGGCTTGATGTTCCTGTTTTTTGCCAGCCCGACCGCAGCCGCCAGCTTTGTGATGGTCAAGGCCCTGGGCGGTAACGACCGGTTGGCAGCCAACATCATCGCGCTGACGACCCTGCTCGCAAGCCTGACGGTTACCTTCGGCGTGTTTATCCTGCGCAGCGCCGGCCTCGCCTAGACCTGCCCCTGACCGATGGCCTCGATGGTGGCGAAGCCTTCCTGGCAACCCGCCAGGTAGCCGCCGCCAAACAGGTTGTAGTGGTTCAGATAGTGGTACAGGTTGTAGACCTGCCGCTTCACCGCATACTCCGTTGTTCGGGGATACTGCCGATCGTAGGCTCGATAGAATGCGGCATCGAAGCCGCCGAACATCTCGGTCATGGCAATGTCCACCTCCCGATCACCACAGTAAACCGCAGGATCAATCAGCCAGGGTCCCTGGTCATCGAACAGCACGTTGCCGTTCCATAGGTCGCCGTGTAGCTGGCTGGGGTGATCACACACGCTGTTCAACCAATCCATCAGGGCGTCTCCATGGCGGGTTAACAGCTGTTGGAACCGGGAACGCTGGCCCGCATCCCTCACCCGCGACACCTGGTATCCCAGGCGGTCCTTCACGAAGAACTCTCCCCAATTGTCGCACCAGCGATTAGGCTGAGGGGCAAGGCCGATATAGTTATCACGGTTCCAGCCAAAGGCCTTGTGCCCCTGCCTGTGGAGTTTGGCCAGGCCCTCGCCCAGAGCCTCCCAGGCCTGATCAGAGCCCCGGGAGCCTCGGATCGCTGTCATTTCCAGCGCGGTTTCATCCACGCGGTAGACCTGCGGCACCTGCACGGCCGAATCACCGGTGCTCTTCAACCCGTCGGCAAGCGCGGCCAGGCCTTCCGCCTCACGTATCAGGGCATCCGGGTAACCGGTGGTATTCCGTTTGGTGTGGGTCTCTGCCATCCCGATCTACGCTCCGCTTCAGTTATCCACCCATCACAAGGGCAAGGTTCCGGTTGCGGTTGTTGAAGAGCTGCCGCCGGAACCGGTAGATTGAAAGAAGCCTGACACGAGGGAACCAATGGAGGCAAACATGGACACACAGCGCTGGCAGCTTCTGATATCCGGCCGGGTTCAAGGCGTCTACTATCGGGCGTCGACAGAACAGAAAGCGTCGGATCTGGGCCTGACCGGCTATGCCCGGAACCTGGCCGATGGCCGGGTGGAAGTGGTGGCAGAGGGCCCGGAAGACGGGCTGCGCGCACTCAAATCCTGGTGCAGCGACGGCCCGCCGGAGGCTCGCGTGGATGACATCGACGTAACCACCCATCCCGCCACCGGCGAATTCAGCGGTTTCAGCGTGCGTTAGTCGATACGCTTCAGCCAGAAGGTCATGGGCTTGTCCGTTTCACCGGGCTTATCAATATCTTTCCAGCGATAGGTCGTCGCCAGCTCAGGCGCCTTTCGGTAGCCGCGATTGTGCCAGAACGCATCGAGCGGCTGGTAACCGTCTGGCCGGAGCGGGTGGTCTGCCGGTCGCTCCACCGCACAAAAACAGCAATGGGTAAACCGCCCCTGATCCCGGGCATGACCTTCCCGGTGGTCGAAAAAGGCCACGCCAATGCCCCGGCCCCGGTACTCCGGAAGCAACACCGATTCCCCGAAATAGAAGATCTTCCCTGGTTCATAACCCTGTTCGATAAACGGCCGCTTGAACTCGTCGGTTTCATGATCCATCGGTATACCGGTAGCAGCGCCCACCACGGTTTCGCCGTTTAGCGCCAGCACAAACAGGCTGTCCGGCGAGCGGGCATAGGTATCCAGGTAGTTCCGCTCGTAGGCCATGTCGCCGTCGTAAAGGTAGGGAAAACTGCGGAACACCTCGATTCTCAGCCGTGCCAGGTCGTCCAGGTATGGGTTAATCTGGTCACCCGCAAGCCGGACCATGGTTATCGCCATTCATTACCCCCTGTTCAAAGGTTGGAACATGCACAAGGACAAACCGTTTTCCCAAGCCTGTGAAAACAATAAAGGGCCGATTCTGGAAAAACTCGCCGATCTTTTCAATCAGCCAGGTACGATCCTGGAAATCGGCACGGGCACCGGCCAGCACGCCGTGCACTTTGCCCGGCATTTGACCCACCTGACCTGGCAACCCAGCGATCACCCACAGAATGCGAGGCTGTGCCTACCCTGGCTGGAAGAGGCCGCCCTGGCCAACATCAACCCGCCGCTTGCGCTGAATGTCACCGACGGCGACTGGAGCAGTCTGCCGGCTATACACGGCGTTTTTTCCGCCAACACGGCCCATATCATGGCGTGGGAGGAAGTGGAGGCCATGTTCCACGGGGTTGCGCGGATTCTGCCGACCGACGGACGCTTCTGCCTGTACGGGCCGTTTCGCTATAACGGGCAGCACACCAGTGAGAGTAATGAGCGCTTTGATCGGTCGCTCAGGATGCAGGCGGGGCATATGGGGATTCGGGACAGGGAGAATCTGGAGCGTTTGGGACGGTCTGCGGGGTTGGTGATCAGCGAGGATTTTGGGATGCCGGCGAATAATCGGTTGTTGGTTTGGCGTAAGGACTGAGGCTCGGTCTAGCCTGCGAGGTACGAGGGAGGGATTATTCGGGCCTTTGGCCCTCACCCCTTCGGGGCCGTCGTCGCGTTGCTCCGACGTTCCTCAGCCTGCGTTGCAGGCTTCGGTCGAACCCACGAGGATTCTTCTACCCGCCCACTCGGCCAATAAAAAACCCCAGCATTTCTGCTGGGGTTTTGTATTGGCGGAGAGGGAGGGATTCGAACCCTCGATACGCTATTAACGTATACACACTTTCCAGGCGTGCGCCTTCAGCCACTCGGCCACCTCTCCAATAGACCAGCCAGAGCCAGTCCAATAAACTGTTTCAAATCAGCGATGTCGTCGCTCATTTGAGGGCGCAAACTTTAATGGTTTTGGGGGCGGTTGGCAACTCCCGGAGGTAAAATCGTTGAAAAAAGTACTCGCCGGCGCTTCCTTGTTTAACGCATGGGGGTATTCGGGGCTATCGTGAACACACTACCGATATGGAACGGAGACATAAACCATGCTGATGAAGGCCGAACAATCGACGCTGCTGCTGATCGATGTTCAGGAAAAGCTCATGCCCGCCATTGCCCACGGCGAAGAAGTCGTGGACCGCTGCGTCACTCTCGCTACCATTGCCGGGTTGATGGAGGTGCCGGTACTTGCCACGGAACAGATTCCGGACAAGCTCGGCCACAACGTTGAGGGCGTTCGGGAGTTGAGTGACCAGGTGCTTGCCAAGTATCACTTCGATGCCTGTCCTGACGGCCTTGTGGATATGCTCCCCGAGGGTCGCCAGCACATCGTTGTCGGTGGCTGCGAAGCGCACGTGTGCATGCTGCAAACTGCATTAAGCCTTCTCGACGCCGGCTACAAGGTGTGGGTGGTGGCCGATGCTACCGGCTCCCGGAATGAGTTTGACCGGGATGTGGCGCTGGACCGGCTGAGCGAGAGCGGTGCGCGCATTGTTACAGTGGAGATGGTGGCCTTCGAGTGGATGCGTCATTGCCGGCATCCCCAGTTCCGGAATATTCAGGCACTGATCAAATAGAGACATCCGGCGCTGATCGGCGAGCGTAGAATGGGGCCCGATCAGCTAACCGATCTCCGAGGTTCTGCATGCTCAATATGGATTTCTCCCGTCGTGTGGTCATCCGAAGCCAGGAACAGGACTGGGTGCCCAGTCCCGCCGGAGGCGTACTGAGAAAGCCGCTGGCCCGCGAGGAGGCCGAACGCGGCCATGCCACCAGTGTGGTGCGCTACGAGCCGGGCGCCTCGTTCAATCGCCATGAGCACCCACTGGGTGAGGAAATACTGGTCCTGGAAGGGGTCTTTTCGGACGAGACCGGCGACTACCCGGCGGGCACCTATCTGCGCAATCCTCCGGGCAGTGGCCATGCGCCGTTCAGCAAGGAAGGCTGCACGCTGCTGGTAAAGCTGCACCAGTTCGATGAGCGGGACACCGCCACCGTTCGCATCAACACCAACACTCAGCCCTGGCTACCCGGCATCGGGGGCCTGCAGGTCATGCCCCTGCACGAATTCGAGCATGAACACGTGGCCCTGGTGAAATGGCCGGCCAACGAGGTGTTCCAGCCCCACCGACACTTTGGCGGCGAAGAGATTTTCGTGCTCTCCGGAGAGTTCTGTGATGAGCATGGCCGGTACCCGGCCGGCACCTGGATTCGCAGCCCGCACATGAGCCAGCATCACCCGTTTGTCGATACGGAAACGGTTATCTGGGTAAAAACCGGCCACCTGCCTCTTACCCAACCGCAATAGCGCTCATTCCCGCGCACGCCAGGCCCCCATAAAAAAGGGCCCCGCAGGGGGCCCAAGTATCGTCAGGAAACTGGTTTATGAAATCGCTGTACGCTGCCAGTGCTGGCGACTGAAGGTGTCATTACTGGCGCCCTCACCCGCCGGATTGAACAGCGATTCCTCTCCGACCGGCACGGCAAATACGTGGTAGGCCTCCGGATCAAACGGATCCAGCGCCGTGTCCAGGTACTCATAGCTGTCGGGCACCGGCTCTCCGGAGTGCGCGACCCGGAACTGACGTTCCAGCGTCGGAGTGGTCACATTCAGCGGCTGCTCCACCCAGAGGTAAACGGCCTTGTGCGGCACGATGTACTCGCTGCGCACCACCCGATAGCCCTCTTTGAGCGTGAGCGTTGTCGGCTCTTTGCCCGGTTCCAGGCGGAATTTGTGGATGGTCTTCATGGCTCCTGCTCCTCTTCGGATTGCTGCCTCTCACAACTCCATCATGAACAGGTACACGGATCGATAAAATAAGCTTTTCTGATCTTATTGGTTCGCTTTTTTCGAGGCTTTCAATTTTTGACGTTAATGTGCCTCCTGGGCAACGCCATGGGCCTCGCAAATGGCCCGCACACCCTCGTGGGCAATGTTCCGGCCCCGGGTAATCGCGAACAGCTCGTCCACCACCTCGTTTACCGACGCAATCTGCTCAACCTCGTACTGCCGGCAAACCTCGTCTCGAATGGCCGTCGGCGCCGCAAATACGCCGTATCCCTGACTGCCGAATACCTTGATCAACGCACTGTCGTCCACTCGGGCCACCAGTCGCATGCGAACGCCTTTCAGCGAGAACCAGTTCATCAGCCGCTCGAAATACGGGGCATCGGTGGCATTGGCCAGCAACGGCTGGCCGTTGAGGGATGCCGGAAAGCCCTTGCGCAGTCCCCGGGCCAGTTCCGGCGCAGCAAAGAGGCTCATGGTTGATCCCGCCAGCGGATGAACGGTCAGATTGCCTTCTTCCTGGAGGCGGGGCATCCGGTCGGTCAGGACCACATCGAGCTCTTTGCGCTTCAAGCTCAGGATCATGTCTTCGGTCCGCCCGGTCTGGCATTCCAACTGTATCTGGCGGTCGCCGGCCATGGCGGGCTGCAGCAAGTAATAGGCGATGAGTTTATGAATGGAGGCGGAAACACCGGCCCGGAGTGTGAGGGGGCGCTCGGAAGGATCAAGACGGAGCGTTTCGGAAAGTTCACCGGTCAGCTCAAAAATCTCGTCGGCATAGCTAAGGATCATTCGCCCCAGGTCGGTCAGAATCAGCTTACGACGCTCCCGGATGAACAGTCGCCCACCCACCGATGCCTCGAACGTGGCCAGCTGACCGCTGAGAGTCTGGGGCGCCAGTTCAAGGACCTCGCTGGCGCGGGCAATCGAGCCCTCACGGCTGATCACCCAGAAGTAATAAAGATGACGGAGGTTCAGCTGCTCCATAGCGGTTTCCTCTGCCCGGCTCAGGTGGGACGGGGAATCTTGAATACCTCACCAAACGTGACGTATTCGCTGCCGCCAAGTCGACCAATGGGGTCTATGGCCGCGCCATCAAAACTCAGCCGATTCTTTTCGTCGTACCGGGCAACGCTGTCGGCCACCCAGGCCGCCGTTACCCTGCCGAAAATGAGGGATTGCGGCGCGGCGCCGATTTCCTTGATGTCGTAGAGCTCGCACGCCAGCGCCACGTGGCAATCCTTCACACGGGGCAAAGGCGAGCCCTCGAGGGGTGCCAGTTCCAGGCCCAGATGATCCAGTTCAGATTCTCCGTGGGGCAAGGGACGGGAGGATTCCGTGACGGCCGGCGCCAGGTCCCGGTTGGCGATGTGGACCACAAAATGCTTTCTGGCCTCGATATTGACGCGAGTATCTTTCGCAACGCCCTCGGCAGGCTTTCTACCCACCGAAATCATCAGGAGGGGCGGGTTACTGGTGATGGGCGTAAAAAAGGAAAACGGCGCCAGGTTGAAGTCGCCGTCGGGATTCTCGCTCAGGACCCAGGCGACCGGTCTCGGAATAACCGTCTGGGTGAGAATATGATAAGCCTCTGTCGGATCCAGTCCGTCAAAATCGATCAGCATCTGTCATACCTTCAGTCTGTTGCGGCCGCTGTGGAACGCTCCCGCAAAAGCCAGAGAGCCATAAGCAGCCCGTGAAGAACAAGGAACGGCACGGCAACCATCACCAGACCACCCCAACCCAGCCAACTCAGAATGGCCCCGGCGGAAAGTGCGGCCGTGGCCTGGGAACCGAACACCATGATGTCGTTCAGGCCCTGCACCCGGAAGCGCTCGGCGTCCTGGTATCCACGGGGCAGCAAGGTGGTGCCACCAACAAAAAGGAAATTCCAGCCAATGCCCAGTAACAGCAGCGCCGACAGGTAATGGTGGAAGCTGATACCGCTGGCCGCCAGGCCAACGCAACCGAGATAGGCCAGCAGGCCCAGGGCCATCATCAGAGGAATACCCAGCACCCGTGTCAGCCAGCCACTGATCAGTGACGGCAGGTACATGGCCATGATGTGGAGCTGGATAACGCGCTTGGCGTCGTCGAGGTCGTGCCCGGCAATCCCGGTCATGCTCAGTGGCGTCGCGGTCATCACAAAGCTCATGACCGCGTAACCAATAGCCGCGGCGCTGATGGCTGCCAACACCAGGGGGTTTGCAATGATCTGCCGTAACGGTCGGCCACCGCCGGGCTGAGACTCTCGAACCAGCTCCCCTTTAGCCCGGTAACCGGCGCCAAGGATCACCAGGGCCAGGGCCTGGACGACGGCCAGAGCCGCCCAACTTGAAAGGAAGGGATGGGCCTCGCCAGCCCCACTGCCAATACCCGCAACCTCGGGCCCGAGCCAGGCCGCCACCAGTCCGCCCAGAAGCACCCGGGCGGCCGCCGAGCCTGCCAGTTCCGACGGAACGGACTCCATGGCGGCAAACCGGTATTGGTGAACCACGGCCAGGCCCGTACCGCCAATCACCGACGCCAGGCACAGCAACAGGAAAGACCCCGCCCAGGACGCCGTGGCGCCAACGAGGCCAGCCACGATGCCCATGGTAGCTCCGAGCAGCATGACCCGTTTGCGCCCTACCCGCTCCATCAGCCAGGTAGCGGGCTTGATGGCCAGCACGGTACCTACGACCACCAGGCCCACCGGAAGCGTGGCCCACTCGGGCGCCGGAGCGAGCAGGCGCCCCTGGATACTGCCGATAAACACTATGAAAGGCGCCGTGCACATGGCCAGCGCCTGCGCGGCAACCAGAACCCAGACATTCAGGGGCATGGATTACTTTTTCCTGTAGATGATGCCCGGGTGACACTGCACCATTTCGTAGAGATGCGGCAGCCCGTTCAGTGACTCGGATGCCCCCAGCACAAGATAACCCCCGGGGTTCAGGGTGGCGTGAATCCGGGTAAGGATGTCTTTTTTGAGGTCCGCGGAAAAATAGATCAGCACGTTACGACACATCACAATGTCGAACTTGCCCAGCATGTAGCGTTCAAGCAGATTCAGCTCCTTGAACTCCACCATGGTCTTGATCTGAGGCTTGATCTGCCAGCCGCCATTGAGAGAGGGGGTGAAGAACTGCTTCTGGCGATCCGGCGAGAGGCCGCGACCGATGGCGATCATCTCGTATTCGCCCTTGCGGGCAACCTCGAGGACGCTCTTGGAGATATCCGTTGCGGTGATTTTCACGTCCCGCAGTTTACCCGGCCGGAGGCGGCGAAATTCTTCCACGATCATCGCGATGGAATAAGGCTCCTGACCCGTGGAACAGGCGGCCGACCAGATCCGGAGCGGCTGGCTGCCCTTGCTTTCCGCAAACTCGGGGAGCAGTTTCTCCTGCAGAATACGGAATGGATGGCTATCCCGGAACCAGAGGGTTTCATTGGTGGTCATGGCGTCGATAACCACCTCGCGCAGACTGCCC
The DNA here is from genome assembly GCF_055755345.1 of Marinobacter sp. E2. Lineage (NCBI taxonomy): Bacteria > Pseudomonadati > Pseudomonadota > Gammaproteobacteria > Pseudomonadales > Marinobacteraceae > Marinobacter > Marinobacter sp. E2. The sequence goes on along the minus strand of NZ_CM146911.1, from coordinate 1,775,112 downwards.
CGCCCGGGTCGGCGCAGTCGCTCGAGCAGCTCACCCAGAGAATTGAGACTGTTTTCCTCCAGGATCCGGCGCAGCCGGCTTTTCACCAGATACTGTTTATTGTCTCCCAGCAAAATGCCACAGGCATCCTGCAGGAACGACTTGAAGGCTTCATATTCCTGTGGGGTTATATCCGCTTTCATTGGGTCTCTGTTCTGAATGAATCGATCGGCGGCCCATCAACCCTGGTCGATGATTTCCATCACCCGCTCTGCGAGTTCGTCCGGACTGAACTTCGCCATGAAGTCGTCTGCCCCGACTTTCTTGACCATGGCCTGATTGAACACGCCGCTGAGCGAGGTGTGGAGCATTACGAATATGTCTCCCATCGCGGGATCACTTTTTACCTTGGTGACCAGCGTGTAACCGTCCATCTCCGGCATTTCAACGTCAGAGATGATCAAGGAGAAATGATCTTTGACCCGGGAGCCGTCCGCCGTGATCTCCTTGAGGTACTCGTAGGCCTGTTTGCCGTCGTTCTTGGTGACCACCTCCATACCGATGGCCGTGAGGCATCGCTCGATCTGGCGGCGAGCCACTGCGGAGTCATCAACGACAAGCACAGGCAGATGCCCGGGAACCCGCTCGGCACTCTTGCTCAGCACCGCTTCGGTAACGTCCTCTCCAAGCGGAGAAACTTCTGCAAGAATCTTCTCTACATCTATGATTTCGACCAGCTTATCATCAATCCTGGTGACAGCGGTAAGGTAAACATCCTTACCGGCGCCCTTCGGGGGCGGGAGAATCTCTTCCCAGTTCATGTTCATGATCCGATCGACACCGGTCACCAGGAAGCCCTGGGTCTTGCGGTTGTACTCGGTAATGATCACAAAGCTGCTGGCAAGCTCTTCCTGCGGAATGCCCGGCAGCCGGATGGCCATGCTCAGATCGATGATCGGAATGGTTTCGCCGCGTATGTGCGCGACTCCCCGAACCACCTGACGGCTGTTGGGGATGGAGGACAGCCGGGGGCACTGAAGCACTTCTTTCACCTTGAAGACATTGATGCCGTAAATCTGGCGCCCCCGAAGCCGGAAAAGAAGCAGCTCAAGACGGTTCTGCCCTACCAGTTGCGTACGCTGGTTAACACTGTCCAATACCCCTGCCATTTGGTTTCTCCTGGCTTGCCGATTACTGGCGGCATGTATCTTGCTGGTTACTCGTGTAAGCGTGGAAAGACGGAAATCTGTCGCGCCACTGTCGATCAGCCCGGTTAACGGCTGAACGTCCCGAATCATTAATGCATTCGGCAGATCCACACTGATACCAACAGCATAGGACAAACTGATACGTATGCGCATCACCAATTTGGCCCTGATCCTGGTAATGTCCATCGCGAGTGGACCGCTGCTTGCCGAAACCACGGCCAAGCAGATCCGGAAGGCGGCGGTGGCATTCCTCCAGGACTTTGCGACAGAACAGGCCAGCCAGGGTTATAAAGTGACCTTCGAGCCCGGCGCCATTGACAGCCGGCTGGCGCTGGCCGAGTGCGTCTCGCCACTGGAGGTGCAGTTCAGTGGAGATCCCTGGAAAACAACCAGCCCCTCGCTGCTGGTCTCCTGTGAAGGCGAACGTCCCTGGCGGATGTTCGTGACTGCATCACTCTCCATAAAGGGGCCGGCTCTGGTGGCAGCCCGCCCGCTGACCCGAGGCGAGCGCATCACCGAGGCGCTTCTGCTGAGCCATTCTGTAGAGGTAAATGCCTCCCGGCGTGGTGTCATCACCGACCCTGGCCAGGCGGTCGGCATGGAGGTCCGGCGCTCGGTCAATGCCGGCTCGCTGATTACCCCGGACATTCTCTCGGCTCCGGATGCCGTTGCCCGGGGTGACCATGTTATTATCACTGCCCGAAGCGGCAACTTCTCCGTGCGCTCCCGAGGCAAGGCACTGGCCAGTGCCAGCATCGGCGAGCAGGTCCTGGTTGAAAACCTGAGGTCTTCCCGCACCATCAAAGCCAATGTGGTGGGCCCGGGCCAGGTCGAGATTCCCATGTAATCCGGCACCGGCAAGCGATTGCCGAGGCGGCAAGGCTCTGCCCCGTAAAATCTGTCAAAAAAGGGTTAAAGAATTCGGCGCCACAGCCGATATGCAGATACAAACTCGAGTTAATGCCCTGTAAACAAGGGCTCACCAGGCAAGCAGGTACGAATATGTCAGTTGACTTTAATGGAATTGGCCCCGGCCAGGTCAACACCCAGAGAACCACGGCCGACAAGAGCGCGGGCAACCAGAATACCCAGCCCGCAGCGCCGGAACAGGCGAAATCCCAGGCGCAGGGCGCCCGGGGCGACAGCGTCAGCCTGAGCAACCAGGCCAAGAACCTGAAACAGCTGGAACAGAAGCTGGGCGATTACCCGGAAATGGACGACGATCGCATCGAACAGATCCGCACCGCCCTGGAAAACGGCACCTATAAGGTCGATGCGGAGAAGCTGGCCCAGAAAATGCTTGAGATGGATGAAAGCATTTTCGGATGAGTAAATCATGGCCGCAATTGATGACCTGAAAACCCTCCTCGCCCAGGATATCAGCCAGCTCGACGAACTGGCCGATCTCCTGGGTAAGGAAAAGACCCTCCTTGGTAAGTCCGATCTCCGCCAACTGGAAGCCCTGACGCAGGAAAAGAACCGCCTGCTGGGTGCTATCCGCGAACGAGCGAAACAGAAAATCCGCACTCTGGTCCAGATGGGCTATCGACCTGACAACGGTGAGCCTTCCCGGTTCATTCGCAGTGCAGGGCTGATTGAGGTGACGGAGCTCTGGCAACAGGCCGACCGCAAGCTGAAAACCTGCCAGGCGCTGAACCAGACCAACGGTCGGGTTATCAGCCACCTGCAAAAGCGGCTTTCACGCCTGACAGACATTTTCCGCGGCGCCACGGGCCAGCAGAAACTTTACGGTGCCAGGGGCGAGCAGACTTCGGTTTCAAGCTCCACCGTGCTCGCCAGCGCCTGAGCCCTGCGCTGGCTGGGCGCTAGCGCGTGTAGAGGGTCATCCTCGAATCCGGGTGAAAACGGATGTCGTGAATGCTCACGTTCCCCATGGACGCGCCGCGGCCACCGGCAACCCGAATGTTGTCCATGCGTATCTGCTCGATTCGCTCAGGCAGCGCAAGGACAACGCCGCCATCTTCCCGGACTCGAAAGCGTGGCTCCCCCTCTCGATAGTGCACACCAGACACCGTCAGATCCGATTCCAGAAAATTCAGAACGGGCACAAACACATTAGCGGCGAGCTTCAGCCCCTCGATCGCGTCCGGTCTGCTCTCCGGGTCTTCCGGCTGAGCGGCCATGGCCGACACCGTCGCAATACGTTCAAACAGTGCCGAATCGCCCTGACCGGCAACAGACGCCAGCTCTGCCTCGGAAAGCGGTGAAAGGCCACCCTTCTCATAGAGTTGACCTGCCTCGGCCGTTGCCTGGGAAGACGCGGTGTTGCTGGAGGCAAAGCTGACCAGAGGCTGGAACGGCAGGGCCACCATGGTCACCAGCGCCGCGGCGTTTCGGTATCTGGACTGATGTTTGAGGACCCGATGCAGCTCCTTCTCGCTGATCCAGCCAGCCTGAATCAGCACCTCGCCCAGGCGCTGACCGGTTTCCCGCTGGAGAATCAGGCCCCGGTCGAGCTGGCTCTCTGACAGATAGCCGCGGTTGACGAGCAACCGACCAAGACGCGACTTTTCCTCAAATCCCTGACGGATATTCACCCACCTTCTCCTTATGTCGAAAGCCGTACTGCCCGGCTCGGCAAACAGTATCCTGAGTCGTCAAGAAGGTTAGTCGATTGTCCGGCAATCTGCGTTGATCCAGTCGCTGTTTTTCCACCGGCTTCTGATAAACTCTGGCGCCAGAGAGCAAACTTTACTGCCCTACTGCGGGCCAAAACCAACTGCCACCTGACGAGAGAGCAGCTGACAATGACAAATCCGGTCAAACTCCTGCAATGCATGATTTCACTGTTCGTGCTGTTAACCGCATTTGCGGCCTCGCCGGCCCTGGCGCAGCAGAGCTCAACCAGCAACGAATCACTGCCCAAGGTCCGGATGGTCACCAGCGAGGGCGCCATTGAACTGCAGCTTCGGCCCGATGTTGCACCCGAGACCGTGGCCAACTTCCTGCAGTACGTACGTGACGGTTTCTACGACGGCACGGTATTCCACCGCGTGATTCCCGGCTTTATGATCCAGGGCGGCGGCTTCACCGAGACCCTGTCCAGAAAATCAACCCGCGACCCCGTTCGCAACGAAGCCAGCCCGACGCTGCCCAACCTTCGCGGAACCATTGCCATGGCTCGCACCAGCGCCCCGGATTCGGCCACATCGCAATTCTTCATCAACGTGGCCGACAACGGCTTTCTCAACGCCGGCGTGCGTGGTGCCGGCTACGCTGTATTTGGCAAGGTGACCGAAGGCATGGGCGTTGTCGACGCCATTGCCCGCAAGCAGACGACCCGTAAACAGGGCATGGCCGACGTACCGGTTGAGCCGGTGCGGATTGAGAAAGCCACGGTGATCGAAGCCGCCAAGTAACCCGTGGAATCATTGTTCAAACCTCCGGCCATTGAGCCGGCCGAACTGATCTGGCGCGACGGTGTGCCGGAGTCTGTGCGCTTCGGCGATGTCTATTTCAGCCGTGACAACGGCCTGGAAGAGACTCGTCACGTGTTTCTTGGCCACAACGATCTGCCCGGGCGCTTCGCCACGGTGCCTGCCGGGGGCACCTTTGTGATTGCCGAAAGCGGCTTCGGCACCGGCCTCAACTTCCTGGCCGCGTGGCAGGCCTGGCAAAGGTCTCGGCCTGACCACGAGGCATCGCTGCATTTTGTCTCCGTGGAACGATTCCCCCTGACCAGAACCGATCTCGCGAAAGCTTTGGCGCTCTGGCCGGAACTGGCGAGCCTGGCCGACGCATTACTGGCCAACTACCCGCCCCTGGTTCGTGGCACCCATCGGCTGGTTCTGGACGGTGGCCGGGTACGGCTGACGCTGTTTTTCGGTGACATCAGAGACGCCTGGCAGGCACTGGATTTCAAGGCCGATGCATGGTTCCTCGACGGCTTCGCGCCGGCCCGAAATCCCGATATGTGGCTCGAGACCACCGTTGCCGACATCCGCGCACACAGCAAGCCCGGCACCTCCCTGGCCACCTTTACCTCGGTGGGACGAGTTCGACGCGCACTGTCAGAGGCCGGGTTTGAAATGCAGAAAGTTCCGGGCTTTGGCCGCAAGCGGGAGATGCTCAAAGGCTGTCTGCCGACCGTCGACCCGGAGCAAGCACCCGATCTGAGCCCTGTGGCCATCATTGGCGCAGGCATTGCCGGTTGCACACTGGCTGCGAACCTGGCGGCGAGGGGAATACCGGTCACGCTCGTAGATGAGGAGGGGCCCGGCGCCGGCGCCTCGGGCAACGCTCAGGGAGCGCTCTATGTGAAACTGGGCGTGGATTACAACGATCAGACCGAGCTGGCGCTGAGCGCCCTCACCTTTTCTCAACGCTTTTATCGCCCCTTCAGTAACGAGGGCTGGTACCCGACCGGCCTCCTCCAACTGGCCCACAACAACCAGGAGGCGGATCGTCAGCACCGTTTCCTGGAGCGCAACGGCTATCCCGGTGATGTACTTAACGGCGTAACCCGGGAACGGGCCTCGGAGCTGACAGGGGTTCCCGTGGATACTGGTGGGTTATGGTTCCCGGACAGTGGCTGGTTGGAGCCGGCGCGGTTGTGTCGTGCACTGGCCGAACAGAGGGGCGTAACCTGCTTTTGGCACTCGCCAGTGGAAAAACTGGTCCCTGAGGCAGAGGGCTGGCGTATCGAGATCAAGAATGCCCGGCCCGTTTACAGCCGGCGCGTGGTGGTTTGCGGAGGGGCTGCCAGTGGGGGCCTGTTACCTCTGGCGGGCACCGCTCGACTCAAATCCATCCGTGGTCAGGTCACCGGCCTTCCGGCCACCGCGCTGACCCCGCCCAGGGCAGTCATTTGCGGCAGTCGCTATCTGAATCCGGCACTGGACAACAGAGTACTGACCGGGGCGACGTTTGACCTTCACGACGACAACCCGACCCCCACCCTGGAAAGCCGCGCCGAGAATATCCAGGAGCTGAAAGCCATGCTCCCCGGCGCTTTTACGGAGGGAGGTTCCGGGCAGGCAAAGCAGACCGGACCTAGCCGGGACGACAACCTTGCGGACGACCGGGTGGCCTTCCGATGCACGACGCATGATTACCAGCCGGTTGCCGGTCACGTGCGGGATGGGCTGTACCTGTTTACCGGCCTTGGCAGCAAAGGCCTCACCTACGCCCCTCTCCTTGCCGAATATCTGGCGGACCAACTGACCGGGCAACCTGGCTGTTTGCCCGCCAATCTGGTGCGGCGACTGGAAACCGGACGCCTTTACCAGTCTGATATGGCAAACTCGTAATAAAGTTCTACTGGAGAATGTGCTGCGATGGCCGATAACCGGCTATAGAAACCTGTTCACGGAGAAAGTCCATGTCCATATTCGTCAGCGAACCGGGCCGACCGGTCGGAACCCGGCTTCCGGAAGCCTTTCGGGCCAGGCGCGTCGATGACGTGACCGAGCTGACGGAAACCCATGCCATTAACCCTGGCCGAAGTGAAGCCACCGACGCCGAGTTCCAGGCAGCAGCCAATGCGGGACGCTACCGGGCGCTTCAGGAGTACGGCGCCGCAGCCGCCGGAGAGCGCCGGGAACAGCGGCCGTATCTGCCAGTGTCGGAGATTGCCTCACCTGCTCTTTACCGCCTGCCAGCAACGGCAACCATCGCCGAGGCCTTGTCGGTCATGGATGAACATCAGGTGCACCATCTGGTCATCACCGCTGACGACAATGTCGCGGGCCTGATCGACCTGCGTTGGCTCCTGGCCTGGCTGCACGAAAACCATGCCGATGCCATGAGCCAGACCTTTGTTCATATCGAGCTGCCGGCTTTTCTCACCGCTTCCCCGGAAACAGACGCCCACCAACTGGCCAGGCTGATGCTGGCCCATCAGTTGAACGCCGCACTGGTGGTCGATGAGCGGGGTGCCGCCTCTGGTATCGTGACCAGCACAGACTACCTTCGCCTCTACGCCAACGCCGGCCGCCACGAAGGCACCGTTTAGGGCAAGGGCGTCAGCAACTGCCCTTCCGGGCTGAACACCAGCAATCGCCAATCACTGCCCAGCCGGGCCAGCGTTACGATTTCATCATCCCGATAGGTTTGCACGGCCAGGAATCCGGAATTATCCGCCGCCAGCTGATAACGCCAGTTTCGGAAAGCAGCACTGCTGGTGTTGGTATCCGTGGCTACTGGCAGACGCGCGATGATGGCCTGGTTCTGGCCAGAGGTGGCTGCCTCGCTGGCAAAATCGCCGTCTGAGTTCCCCGCAACAACGAGATCACCATCGAATCCGGCCAGTGCCAGCAGTTCCTCCTTTGCAGTGTCATTGTCATCATTCAGCGAGAACGCCTGTCGCACCTGGCCAATGGTGGAGTAACCCAGCAGGAATCCGGCATCGCTGTCGGTCTGTTCACGGGTCAGTTCCGGGTCGCCCTCGTCAGGATTCGAGACCCCGTAGAGGCCGGTGCTGCTGCCGGTCAGCCACAGCAGATTGCCAAACAGCAGGCCATCTGAGACCGGTTCATCGGCATCTGAACCCACCTGGTACACGTTCAGATTGCCGCCCCCGCTCTGGGTGTTGTAGAAAAACGCATCAATGCCACCAATTACCGCAGCGCCACCCACAGAGCCGGACGCGGAGCCAAACAACAACGGGGTAACCGATTCCGTACTACCACCCGCCACCTCGTCGTCATTACCTGAGCCAGCCTGGCGGGTCCAGGCCACCACCGGCACCTGGGAATTACCATCCAGTTGTGTATCGATCCGTTGGAGGAAACTGTCCACACCGCCAGCTGCGGTCTGGCCATCAAAGGTGCCATCGGTTTCGCCCGCCAGCACCACATAACCGCCCTCCTCATCGATGCCCGCCCATTGCACGTTGTCATTTCCCGATGTGCCGGTACGTGTTGTCCAGGTCTCGACGTATTCGCCACCGTTACTGGCACTGTCGTACCAGTAGAGCGAAGTTACCGCATCGGCGGCTCCCTGCTGGCTAGTGCCGGCAACCGGCTGGTCGGTGCTGTAGGACACAACGAATTCGAAGCGGTCGACTTTGGTATCGCCCTCGGAGACCTTTCGCCGTACCGTACTGATCACCGCAGCCGGCTCTACCAGGCTGTCGCTGACGGACGATACCACAACCTGCTGAAGCTGGTTGCCGCGCTGATCGTAGATCCGTACCTGCACCCGGTCATTGTCCTGGCTATCGTACCCAGCCACGAAACTTCGGCCGTTATGCCCCATGGCGAAATCGGTGGCCACAAAGCCGTCGGCATTGTTCAGCACCAGTGGCGACGTAAGCTGATTCAGGCTGATGCGAATCAGGTTCTCGGACTGGGCCCGGGCGTAATCCTCCCGCCCGGCCTGGTAATCGTTGTTGATACCCAGCAGGATGAACCGGTCGACAAAGTCCGGGTTCGAGTAACTGCCTTCAGGCACGCGAATCCGGAACGGCACCTCGTCGGTCCCCTCCGGAAACACCAGTTCATCGTTTTCTACCCAGTTACTACCTTCCCGCCGCTCAATAACGAATTCCGAGTTCAGGCGCGCGGATGAGTCTTCTGTGTCAGTCAGTTTGGCGTAAATGGTCCGGTCCCGTTCACCACTCAGTCTGGCCACGTATTCACGAACACCTCCCACGTTCAGTGCATCCCGTACCCCACCGTTGACGGTTTCCAGGGCCAGCGACGGCTCGTTATCCTCAATCGAGAGGTTGATATCGATGCCTTCGTTGGAGCTGCCCAGGCCGGCCAGCCCGGAGCGCACCTCAGTCAGGGCCAGTTCGAGGGACTCCGCCTGTTCCGGAAAACCGTCATCAATCACCTCAAGCGGGATGTAGCATTCAGTAATACCCGGCTCGAGCGTTATCACTCCCCGGGTGTAAAAGCCGTTCTCATCCTGCTCATAGGTAACATAATCAATTTCCCGCTGCTCGGATTCCGCCCGTGGCGGCAGGCTGCCGCTGCCCAACCCGACAATATCCTTGCCCGGAATGGCATCACCCAGGTTGGCCGCGCTGTGGTCACAGTTCTGGTGCGGAGGGTTGAAGCCCTGTTCGCAGTTGGTGGCGTCGTATTCAGAGCGAAGCTCAAAGGCGATGGCCACCCGGGTAACCGAAGGCTTGTCCAGAAGCACCTTGGAATACACTCGCCGTGTCGTGGCGGTGACATCCTCAGTGCCCGATACCGAGCCGTCATCGTTGTAGAGATTGATGGTAAAGGTGTGCTCGCCTTTGTTTGACAGGTCGGGGAGCGCGCAGTGGTTTGAGCTGCTGGCGCTGGCAGATCCACTCTCGCCTTCCTTGAACGCCTCCACCTCAAGCGACACCAGATTCTGTTTGACATCAATGTCGAACGGCTGGGTGCCGAAGCTGGAGCCATCGGTGGTCACCAGGTTGATCCCGGTGGTCTTGCCGAGATCCGCCTCTCCTCGGCTGCCCCCGGTGAGCCCGGGAACCCCTCGCATGATAATGCCCTGACGGGCCTTGTTACTGGTGTCTTCCAGGGCCAGCCAGGACGGGGCGTTGGTGAGCGAATAATCGAGAATGCCTTCGCCACCATAGGCGCCAAAGTTGTAGTAATACTCGACGCCGAGGTAGGCAGACGTGGGCGGCACGCCGAGGATGGTGGGCTGGTCGGGATCTTTCTCGGTTTTACATCCGGCCAGCCCCACCACGATGAGGAAAGCAACGGCAATACGGTGAACAGGAGACATGCGAGGGGAAAGATCGGCGCCCATGAAGAAATCCGTTTACGTTGTTGTTGTGGCGGCGACCGCCCCACGGAAACCGGGCGGTTTACACACCGTTACAGAACAACGCCATGGTAGCCAATTTGCTCCGCAGTGGATCTGCGCGAGTTCTCAGATTCGGTCAGCTTGCCCCGGAACCGTGTTTCTCCAGCAGTTCCACCAGCCCCGTCTCATCCAGGACCGGAACACCCAGCTGTTCCGCTTTAGTAAGCTTGGATCCGGCCGCCTCACCGGCCACCACGCAGGCGGTTTTCTTGGAGACACTGCCGGACACTTTCGCGCCCAGGGCCTCGAGCTTTTCCTTGGCCTGGTCCCGGGTCATCGCCGAGAGCGTACCGGTCAGCACCCACGTTTGGCCGTTCAGCGGACGTTCGCCCTGGCGGATCTCTTCTTCCTGCCACTCAACCCCGGCATCGCGCAGGGCATCCAGGGTTTCCCGGTTGTGGGGTTGCTCGAAGAAGCTGTGGATGTGCCCTGCGACAATGGGGCCGACATCCGGCACGGTCTGCAAGGTCTCTTCGTCGGCTTCGGCGATGGCTTCCAGGGTGCCGAAATGGGCCGCCAGTCCTTTTGCGGTCGCCTCGCCGACCTCGCGTATTCCAAGGGCGTACAGAAAACGCCAGAGCACCGGCCGCCGGGACTGGTCAATGGCATGGACCAGGTTGGCGGCGGACTTTTCGCCCATACGGTCCAGCTTCACCAGGTCATCGACGGTCAGGTGATACAGGTCGGCCACCGTCTTGACCATGCCCTGGTCCACCATGATGTCGATCCACTTGTCCCCCAGGCCCTCGATATCGAGGGCTTTGCGGGAGGCATAATGACGAATGGCTTCCTTGCGCTGGGCCGGACAGAACAGGCCGCCGGAGCAGCGGGCCACGGCCTCACCCTCAATCTGCACCACATCGGATTCACACACAGGGCAGTGGGCCGGCAGTTCAACAACGCGCGCATTGGCAGGACGTTTTTCCGGCACCACCTTGACCACCTGGGGGATAACATCGCCGGCGCGCCGGATAAACACGGTATCGCCGATGTGCACGTCAAGCCTTCGGATCTCGTCCATGTTGTGCAAGGTCGCGTTGCTCACAGTGACGCCGCCCACGAACACCGGCTTGAGCCGTGCCACCGGCGTTACCGCCCCGGTGCGGCCAACCTGGAATTCGACATCCTCGATAACGGTGAGCTCTTCCTGGGCCGGAAATTTCTGGGCAATAGCCCACCGCGGCGCCCGGGAAACGAACCCGAGGGCTTGTTGCTGATCCAGCCGGTTTACCTTGAAAACAATGCCGTCGATCTCGTAGGGCAACTCATCGCGCTTGCCCATAAGCTCGTTATACGCCTCAAGGCACTCCTCTACCCCACGAGCCCGCCGCATTTCCGGATTGATCCGGAAGCCCCAGCCCTTCACTCTTTGCAGACCTTCCCACTGGGTATCCGGCAGCAGGCTCTCATCCATGACGGCCATACTGTAAGCGCACATTTCCAGCGGCCGTCTGGCGGTGACCGTGGATTTTTTCTGGCGCAAACTGCCGGCAGCAGCATTGCGCGGGTTCACGAAGGTTTTCTCTCCACGCTCCGCAAGCGTTCGATTGAGCTTTTCGAAACCACTGCGAGGCATATAGACCTCGCCCCGGACTTCCACCAGGTCTGGCACCGTGTCACCTCGAAGGGTCAGGGGTACCGAGGGAATGGTGCGAATGTTGGCGGTAATGTCCTCACCGCTGTATCCATCGCCGCGGGTGGCGGCCCGTGTGAGCTGGCCTTTTTCGTAATGCAGGCTTACCGCCAGCCCGTCGAGCTTGGGCTCGCAGACGTATTCGATGTCTTCCGTTACACCGAGCCGTTCCCGGACTCGCCGATCAAAGTCTCTCAGCTCGTCTTCGCTGAAAGCGTTGTCGAGGGACAGCATGGGCAGGCGATGAACCACTTCCTCGAAGCTGGTCTCGGCGGAACTGCCAACACGACGGGTGGGCGAATTGTCCGACGCCAGCTCTGGGTAGTCCCGCTCCAGGTTCTGTAACTCGCGGAACTGGCGGTCGTACTCGGCGTCCGGTATGCGCGGATCATCCAGCACGTAATAACGGTAATTATGGTCGTCGATGGCGGACCGGAGTTCCTCAACACGCTGGATAACGTCTGGCGTGGCTCTGCTCATTGGCTGGCGTTCTCGCTTCTCAGAAAAATGCCCGGTACGGACCGGGCATTTATACGTTTCTGGTGTTCATCAGGGTTTGCCCGGGCTCATGCCTTCTTGGAGCGCTGCTTGCGCTCGAATTCCCGGATCCTCTGGCGGCAGTGCTCGATAGTCTGGGGCGTCATCACACTGCGGCGTTCATCCTTCAGCTCGCCCCCGAGGTTGCGAACCACGCACTGCGCTGTTTCAAGCATGAAATCAAACGCCTGCATCGCGTTCGAAGGCCCTGGCATGCTCATGAAGAAACTGATGCCAGGAGTTGCCATGGCCGGCATATCCTCGGGCTTGAAGGTGCCCGGCTCCACCGCATTGGCAACGCTGAACTGCACCGGACTGGTGGTGTCCGCCTGCTCGTGCCGATGGTAGATGTCCATGTCCCCGTGCTCCAGACCGCAAGCCTCAAACAGCTTTTTGAGGGCCAGCCCCTGGAACTCTTCTCCCTTGCGGGCGAGAACGTTAATCACGACCACTTCCCTGGCCTCGGGACGGTTGGCGCCCGCCAGCGGCTGCCCGCTTTCACGGCGTGAGGGCGCTCGCCTTGCGGTGTCTTCTTCCACTTCCGTGGTTACCGTTGGTGGTACCGCCTCTGCTTCGGGTTCAGGTGCCCTTTCATGCTGATTCTCGTCGGCAGTCTCATCTGCACTTTCCACCGCCCCCCAACCGGATTCGAGTTCGGTGTCGTCTGGTTCCCGGCTCGTTAGCGGATCGTCCGGGGCGTCATCTCTCTGCTCGCCGGATGGCTCAGGCGACGGTTGGGGCTCTTCAGGTTTATCAGCCGGCGCAGTGACAGGACGTGTGGGCTTTGGCTTGGGGGCAGCGAACCGGCTGGGTTTTTCCCGTTTCACATAACCCCGCTCCTCGAGCGTGTTCCGGGAAATTGTGCGGGCACCTCCGTTCGGAAGTTCGGGGTTGTATTCATCATCCAGTGGCGAATCTTCCAGGTCGTCGGCGCCCATGCCAGATGAAATCGCCATGGATTCCTTGCGGGCACGACGCATGCGGCGCAGTCCGTCCAAAACAATGCCGATGATAAGCAGGGTACCGATGGCAATTAACCATTCCCTAAGTGACATAGTGCTGCTGTCCTGTTTGCAGATCCCGTAACGTTGCTACTCTAAGAAAAGCCCGTAATGAATACAACGCACACCGGGCCCAGATGGCGTTATTGTCATGGTTGGCGCGCCGATAATCAGCCCTATGCCTCCGCCAGCGCTGCCGCCTCGTCCACATCCACCGAGACCAGCCTGGAGCATCCGGGCTCGTGCATGGTAACGCCCATCAGCTGGTCGGCCATCTCCATGGCAATCTTGTTGTGGGTAATGTAGATGAACTGGACCTGTTTGGACATCTCCTTGACCATATTGGCGTAGCGGCCAACGTTGGCGTCGTCCAGCGGCGCATCCACCTCGTCCAGCATACAGAAGGGCGCGGGGTTCAGCTGGAAGATCGAGAACACCAGGGCGATGGCAGTAAGGGCTTTCTCGCCGCCCGACAGCAGATGGATGGTGCTGTTCTTCTTGCCAGGAGGCCGCGCCATGATCGCCACACCGGTTTCCAGGAGGTCCTCGCCGGTCAACTCCAGGTAAGCATTGCCGCCACCGAAGACCTTCGGGAACAGCGCCTGTAGGCCGCCATTGACCTGGTCAAAGGTCTCCTTGAAGCGCTGCCGGGTCTCGCGATCGATCTTGCGAATCGCGTTATCGAGGGTCTCCAGCGCTTCCATCAGATCTTCGTGCTGCTCATCGAGGTAGGTCTTGCGCTCGCTCTGCACCTGATATTCCTCGATGGCGGCCAGGTTGATGGCACCAAGACGCTGGATGCGGTTACCGATCCGCTCCAGCTCCTCGGCCCACTCCTTCTCGTTGGCACCCTCGGGCAGCTGCTGCAGCACATCCTGCAGTTTGACATCCAGCTCCTTGAGCTGGTCGATGTGGTTGCCCGAGCGGATTTCCAGGGCCTGGGATTCCATCTTCAGTTTTTCCAGCCGAGAACGCACATCCTGGATCTGATGATCGGTGCGGCTTCGGCCCTGCTCCTTCTCCCGGACTTCCCGGTCAATGTCCTCCAGGGCGTCACGGGCGGCTGACAGCTTTTCTTCTTCGGCAAGACGACGGTCCAGTAACCCTTCCAGCTGCATCTGCAGGTCTTCAATAGGCTCCTCGGCACTCTCGCGGGACTCCCGCAGAATCTCCAGGCGCTCGTCGATCCGTTCCTTCTGGAGCTGCATGCGCTCGATGGTCTGTTTCAGACCATCGCGCTGGCTGTTCAGGGACTGCAGTTGTAGTTGCAGCTGATGGGCATGGTCTCTATCGTGGCGGGCCTCCTGGCGCAAACGGTCCAGATTTTCCCGCAGGCCATCCCGCTGTTCAAGCAAGCGCTCCTTCTCTTCATCGCTGTCCTCGCTAGCTGCCAGCGCCTGCTGCCATTCCTCGCGGGCGTCCTGAAGGCTCTCCTTCTGGCCGGAAACGCTGTCGTCCACATCCGACAGATCCTCCCGGATGCGCTGCAGCCGGGCCTCTATCTGTTCCGCCCTCGCCTTCAAACCACTGACCCGGGATGTCAAAGCGCTCAGCTCCCGGTCACACTCACCCAGGCGCGCCTGGGCGTCGTCACGGGCGGCTTCGGAGCGTTCAGCCCGCTCCTCCAGGTCTTCCAGGCGCCCGGTGGCCGCCTCCAGGGCCGCTTCCGCCTGGCTCAACTGTTCTGCCAGCGCGGAGACTTTCTTTTGCCGCTCGATCACGCCCACCTGCCCGGCATCCGAATCCGGCATCAGCACCCAGTCGGCGGACATCCAGACGCCGTCAGGCGTGATGACACTTTCGCCGGGCTGAAGCTTCGATCGGATACCAAGCGCCTCTGACAGGGATTCCACCGCGCGAATACCGGAGAGCAGACCAGACAGCGCCGGCACACCAGAGACTTTCTCCGCCAGGCCGCCAGAGTCATGTACAGTCGCCGAGCCGCCGCCAACCAGCGCCAGGCCCCGGGGCGCTTCATCGAGCGACGAAGAGAGGGCGTCCAGATCCGGCAGGCAAAGTCCCTGGGTAAAACGGCCGATGACCTGCTCCACGGCAAATTCCCAGCCGTCTTCAATGGTGAGTTCACTGGCCACCCGGGGGCTGTCGCTCAACGCGTTTCGGGACAGCCAGCCCTGCAACACATCATCACCAGCACCCATCTGCTCATCCAGCAACGCCTGCTGGGACTCCAGGGAGGCCCGCAGGCTCTGTACCCGCTGGCGTTCCCCGGCGGCTGCCTGCTCGGCTTCCTTCTGGTTCTGCCGGGCATCGTACAGTTCGTCCTGGATGGCGGCGATGCGCTCGGCCGCCTCCTCCCGCTGGAGCTCCAGGGTTTCCTGCTGCTCCAGCAGGCTTTCCAGCTCGGCACGATCCATCTGGCCTTCCAGCAGCTCCTGCTCATCGCGCAGTTTGCGCTGGCGAGCCAGTAGCTGTTCTATGGCGTCCTCAAGTGAGCGGATGCGGGACTGGGCCAGTTCCGCCTGGCGTCTTGCGTCCGAGGATCGGGCGCTGAACTCTTCCCACCGGTGCTGCCAGTCACTCATGGCATCCTCGGCATGCTGGAGCTTCTCTCCGGACTCCTCGGAGCGGATGGCAAGCGCCTCCTGTTCCGGCTCCATCATGTCCAGTTCTTC
This sequence comes from Marinobacter sp. E2, assembly GCF_055755345.1. Taxonomy (NCBI): domain Bacteria; kingdom Pseudomonadati; phylum Pseudomonadota; class Gammaproteobacteria; order Pseudomonadales; family Marinobacteraceae; genus Marinobacter; species Marinobacter sp. E2. The sequence goes on along the minus strand of NZ_CM146911.1, from coordinate 1,759,352 downwards.
CTGGATACCGGCCAGTTTCTCTTCGTCCTGTTCCAGCTCCCGCGACAGCTCCCGCTGGTTGGCCAATGCCTGGTCCAGCTCGGCCGCCATCTGGCGACTGCGCTCACGCTGGTGTTCCAGGCTCTGTTCGATACGGGCGATGTCGGCGCCGGCCTCGTAGTAACGGGCCTGGGCGCGGTTGAAATGCTCGGTACGGTCCTGGTGACTTTCCCTGAGGGACTCCAGCGAGGTTTCCAGGCTCACCCGCTCGGTGAGCAGTTTTTCCAGCTCCAGCTCGGTGTCACGGATCTTGCCCCGCCAGGCCTGGAGGTCGTTATCCAGCGACTGCCACCGCAGGACCGTGAGTTCGGCTTTTTTCTGGCGTTCGTCCTGCTTGTAGGCCTTGTACTTTTCCGCCGCGGCGGCCTGGCGCTCCAGGTGCTGAAGCTGTCGGTGCAATTCTTCTCGCAGGTCGGTCAGGCGTTCCAGGTTTTCCTGGGTCCGGCGTATGCGGTTCTCGGTTTCCCGGCGACGTTCCTTGTACTTGGAAATGCCCGCCGCTTCCTCAATGTAAATCCGCAGTTCCTCGGGCTTGGCCTCAATGAGCCGGGAAATCATGCCCTGTTCGATAATGGCGTAGCTGCGCGGCCCCAGGCCGGTACCCAGGAACAGATCGGTGATGTCTCGGCGACGGCACTTGGAACCGTTCAGGAAATACTCGGACTGCCCCTCCCGGGAGACTCGCCGGCGCACGGAGATTTCATTAAACCGGACGAATTCACCCGGGGCCGAGCCATCGCTGTTGTCGAACACCAGTTCAATCGACGCCTGCCCAACTGGCTTGCGGGCACTGGAGCCGTTAAAGATGACGTCGGTCATGGACTCCCCCCTCAGGTACTTGGCGGAACTTTCGCCCATCACCCAGCGCACGGCATCGATGATATTGGACTTGCCACAGCCGTTGGGGCCGACAACGGCCGTCATGTTGGAGGGAAAAGGCACCGTGGTAGGATCAACGAAGGATTTGAAACCCGACAGCTTGATCGACTTGAGCCGCATCTCAGGCACCCTCTTCCTGATGGAGAATGGTCAGAACCTGCTGGCGCTGGTGCTCGCCAAAGGCACGGATAACGGCCTCGAGCTGATCAATGTCGTCGCTGACCGCCGCCTCGGCAAGCTGCCGGAAAAAGGTTGCTGTGTCAGCGATCTCCTCCCGGAAGTTTTCCAGAGCCACAAAGTAGGTCCGGCTGATGGCGGGACGAAAGTTCTCCAGGGTCTCTTCCAGGAACGGGTTTTCCACGAGGCCGTAGGCGTAGCGCATAACCCCGAAACCGGCATCGATCACCTGTTCGGCGGCGTCAGTGCCCGGGGCATTGAGGGCGTCAATCACAGCCTGAACCTCGCGAACCTGTCCCATAACGCCGCCGAGTTCGCGGCCCGACCGGGACTCCAGGACTTTTCTGCCCAGCATGCAAAGCAATTCGATGTAGATGTCGTAGAGACTGTTGACGCTGTCCACCGTCAGACTGGAGACCACCGCGCCACGCCGGGGGAAAATCTCGATCAGATGCCGGCGCTCCAGGATCAGCAGAGCTTCCCGCACGGAACCGCGGCTGACGTTCAGCTCGCCGGCCACCTTCAGTTCCTGAATACGCTCGCCGGGTTTGAGATCCCGCGTAATAATTCGCTGCCCAAGATGCTGGGCAATCTGTTCGGACAGACTTTCCGGGGCCTGGAACCTCATAGAATGGATCGCTCGCTTCTGCAGACGGCACAATTGCAAACGCAGGAGTTTACCACAGGGTTCTGGCAGCCCCATCCCCTTGCGGGACATTTTGCCAGCGGTTTATCAAACCGCGGCAATCAAATGCCGTGTTTTTGACGCCTCGCGCCCCTGCCCGCGACAAAATCCAGAACCAACTTTAGATTAAATTCCTAACCACCTGTTTTCATTGGTCATTAAATTATAGGCACAGTTTCTGCTTTTCATGAGCTCAAAGCCTTGTTATAGCCTCGACAGAGGGACCACTTTGAAACACATTCCATCAATTCAAGAGCGCACTTCCCAGCCCCAGAAACTGGCCGCCCTGCGTCAGGCGCATCAGGACTGGAACACCACATCGGATGTGCTCACCCGGCTCACCCGGAGGTTGGCTACCACCCTGTCTCTGGAAGAGCAGCTGGCGATCCTCGCCGCGGAACTGAACGAGATCGTGCCCTTTGGCACGATGAATTACCGGCACCGCATCGGTAACCAGGATTTTGTTTACGCGACAGGCATGGGCGGGCCCCATCGTTGCGAGTATCGCCTGACACTGGAGGGCGTATGCTACGGCACTCTGATTCTGCAGAGGCGCCAGCGCTTCACTGAACAGGAACTCGAAGGCATTGAGATACTCCTGGGCGCCGCCATTTGCCCGATTCGAAACGCCTGCAAGTATGCCGCAATCGAACAGGCGTCACTCACAGATTCCCTGACAGGCGTTCCTAACAAGAGGGCCCTGGATGACGCGCTCAGGCAGGCCGGGCAGCTGTCCGAGCGCCACGGCCAGCCCTACTCACTGATTTTGTGCGATCTGGACCATTTCAAGTCGGTCAACGACACCCACGGCCACGTGGTGGGCGACCATCTGCTGCAGGTGGCTGCCACAGAACTCGAGCGCTCGGTGCGAACGTCTGACAGCGTTTACCGTTTTGGAGGTGAGGAATTTGCCATCCTGTTGCCACACACCGATGATTTGGCGGCACGGGAAGTGGCGGAGAGAATACGGGAAGCCATCGCCACGATTCGGGTAGATACCGGCGAAAAAGAACTCCAGGTTACCACCAGTTGCGGCGTGGCAACCTGTCTGCCCGGAGAGTCTACCCAGGCCTGGGTGGCACGGGCGGATGCCGCCCTGTACCAGGCCAAAAGCCACGGCCGGAACTGCACCCGCCTGTTTGCCAGTATTTCCTGACCGTCAGCCTTTCGGTGACGGTCGCCGCGGCCTTGCGGATGCCCGCCCCGATCGCTTCGCCGGGGGTGCATCACTGACCGCCCATTTGTTGCCCGGAGCCTTCTTGCCAGCCCGCCCGGGGCTCTTTCGGCGCTGCCGGTCATGGGCAGCCTGCTCATTCGGCGTTTTCTGGGGAATCTCCACCGGGGCCAGACCTACGGTCCGGCTGAGGGTATCAACCGCTTTCTGATCCAGTTCTTCCCACTTGCCCAGAGTCAATCGACTGGGCAGGAAAATGGGCCCATAGCGCACGCGCTTGAGGCGGCTGACACGAACGCCCTGTGACTCCCAGAGGCGCCTCACTTCCCGATTCCGCCCTTCCAGCAGGGTGACATGGAACCAACGATTCATGCCACTGCCGCCGGCTGGCGTAATGTCTGAGAATTTCGCCATGCCGTCCTCGAGCAACACGCCTTCGAGTAGCCGCTCAATCATGGCGTCGTCGACCTCGCCGAAGACCCGAACGGCGTATTCCCGGTCGATCTGGCTGGACGGGTGCATCAGCCGGTTGGCCAGTTCGCCATCGGTGGTGAACAGCACCAGCCCGGTGGTGTTGATATCGAGGCGACCAATGGAGATCCAGCGATGCTCCCGGAGCCTTGGCAGGCGATCGAAAACCGTCGGCCGCCCCTCGGGGTCCTTGCGGGTGGTCACCTCGCCCTCGGGCTTGTTGTAGATGAGCACACGACGCATAACGTCGGCAGCGCCGCCCACGTCGAGGCGTTTGCCATCAAGTTCGAACCGGTCAGCCACCGTTGCTTTCTGGCCGGGGCTCACGGGCTGGCCATTTACGGTAAGGCGACCAGCCTCCATCCAGCCCTCGACCTCGCGACGGGAACCGACGCCGGCCCGGGCCAGCAGCTTCTGAACGCGCTCTGGGCCGGTATGGCTGAGTGTATCCTGACCGGCTCGCGCCGGTTTTTCGGGGCGATCTGCCGCCATGAATCAATCCTTAGTCTCTGACCGATACCCGTCTGGTATCAGTGAAGTGTCTCACCGGGCGATTCGTCATCGCCGTCGTCCTGGGCAGCGTTCTTAGCCCCGGGCGAATCAAACTCGATCTCGGCCTGCATGTTCTTTTCAATCTCCCGGCCGATCTCCTCCAGGTCCCGGATTTCCGACAGGGGTGGCATCTGATCCAGCCCTGTCAGGTTGAAATAATCCAGGAATTGCTTGGTGGTTGCGTACATGGCAGGCCGACCAGGCACGTCCCGGTGCCCTACCACGCGCACCCACTCTCGCTCAAGCAGGGTGCGAATGATATTGCTGCTTACCGTAACGCCCCGAATGTCCTCGATCTCGCCTCGGGTAATGGGCTGGCGATAGGCAATCAGGGCGAGGGTCTCAAGAAGCGCCCGGGAATACCGTTGGGGCTTGTCCTCGAACAGTCGGCCTACCCAGGGCGCGAACTCTTCGCGGACCTGCAGGCGATAACCACTGGCCACTTTGCGAAGCTCGAAGCCCCGTCCCTCACAGGCCGCTTCAAGCAGAACCATGACGTGCTCCATGACCTGCCGGGCCGGCCGCTCATCCTCGTTGAACAGGTCCCGCAGTTGGTCCAGCGACAGCGGCTTGCCTGCCGCCAGCAGGGCTGCCTCGGTAATGGCCTGGATTCTGAGAAGATGTTCTTCGTTCATGGTCGTCAATCCGTGGTTCGCGGCTTACATCGAATGGGGCTGTCTCAACTGGCGGCCCGGGCCCGCACGTGAATCGGCCCGAGCACTTCTGCCTGCACCACCTCTATCAGCTGCTCTTTGACCAGTTCCAGGGTGGCCAGAAAGGTCACCACAACACCCAGGCGCCCTTCTTCGGGGGTGAACAGGCTTTCGAAGCTCACAAACCGGTCATCCTGCAGCGCCGAGAGAATCGCGGACATACGTTCCCGGGTCGACAATTTTTCTCGTTCAACATGGTGGCTGGTAAACAGGTCTGCACGCTTCAGAACGCCCTGCAACGCCAGCAGCAGCTCCCGCAAATCGACATCCGGGTGTGGCTGGCTGGAGGGCATTTTCGGAAGCGCCGCCGAACCGGCGAAGGTGTCCCGCTCCATGCGTGGCAGCTCGTCAATGTCCTCGGCCGCCTGTTTGAACCGCTCGTACTGTTGCAGTCTCCGGATCAGCTCCGCCCGGGGATCGATCTCTTCCTCATCGTCACTTTCCTGACGGGGCAGAAGCATCCGGGACTTGATTTCCGCCAGGGTGGCGGCCATCACCAGATACTCCGCCGCCAGTTCGAAGCGCATGGCCTCAACGGCGCCGATGTAATCCATGTACTGCCGCGTGATCTCACTGACGTCGATGTCCAGGATGTTCATGTTCTGGCGACGGATCAGGTACAGCAACAGGTCCAGGGGGCCTTCGAAAGCCTCGAGGAACACCGCCAGCGCATCCGGGGGTATGTAGAGATCCTTGGGCAGATCCACCACCGGCTTGCCGGACACCCGGGCCAGCGGCGCCTGATCCGACGCCGGCTCGCCGGCTTCCGGGCGGACCTGCTCTGTGGATTCGTCGGTCATCTCTTCTCCCTGCATGACGGCATCATGCCAGAACGCCTCGCGCCCCGATTGCAGCGTGGATCAGGCCTTCAGCGGTAGTGCAGCCCCATGGCAGCCCGTACTTCTTCGAGCGTATCGCGGGCCGCGTCCCGCGCCTGCTCCCGGCCTTCCTGAAGGATTGAGTGCACCAGATCCGGATTGCCCTCGTACTCTCTTGCCCGCTCATGCAGCGGGCGTTGCTCCTCGACGATCGCGTCGATCAGGGGCTTTTTGCAGTCGAGGCAGCCGATCCCGGCGCTTCGGCAACCGGTCTGCACCCATTCCTGGGTGTCTGCGTCAGAATAGATCTTGTGCATACCCCAGACCGGGCACTTCTCGGGCTCGCCCGGATCAGTGCGGCGCACCCGCTGGGGGTCCGTCTGCATGGTCCGGATCTTCTGGGCCACACTGTCGGGCTCTTCCCGCAGGCCAATGTAGTTGTTGTAGGACTTGGACATTTTCTGGCCGTCCAGTCCCGGCAACTTGGATTCGGGCGTCAGCAGCGGCTGCGGCTCCGGCAGGATCACCTTGCCGCCGCCCTCGATGTACCCATACAACCGCTCGCGATCGCCCAGGGAGATGTTCTGCTGTTCTTTCAGAAGGGCGCGGGCCGTCTCCAGGGCATCCATATCACCCTCTTCCTGATACCGCTTCTTGAGGTTGCGATACAGCTTGGCGTTCTTCTTACCCATCTTGACAATGGCGCCCTCAGCCTGCTCCTCGAAGCCCGGCTCCCTGCCGTAGATGTGGTTGAACCGGCGGGCAATCTCCCGGGTAATCTCCACGTGGGACACCTGATCGGCACCCACCGGTACCTTCCCCGCCCGGTAGATCAGGATATCCGCGCTCTGCAGCAGCGGATACCCCAGGAATCCGTAGGTGGCCAGGTCTTTTTCCCGCAGCTTTTCCTGTTGATCCTTGAACGTAGGCACCCGCTCCAGCCAGCCCAGCGGCGTGATCATGGAGAGTAGCAGGTGCAGTTCCGCATGCTCCGGTACCTGCGACTGGATGAACATGGTGGAGGAGCCGGGATTGACACCGGCGGCCAGCCAGTCGATGACCATGTCCCAGACACTCTGTTCAATACCGGAGGGGTCGTCGTAATTGGTGGTCAACGCGTGCCAGTCGGCCACAAAGAAAAAGCATTCGAATTCATGCTGGAGTTTCACCCAGTTTTTCAGGACACCGTGATAGTGGCCTAGGTGAAGCTTGCCGGTCGGACGCATGCCGGACAAAACCCGTTGCTGGGAATCTACAGAACTCAAAGCACGAACTCCTTATTTGGTATCGGAACCGCCATCATAGTCCAGGCGACCCGGCATTATAAATAAAAAACCCCCGCTCTGCAGGGCAGAAACGGGGGTTTTTCCTGAAAGAAAGACCGCTTACCAGCCGGTGACTTCCTTCAGTGCCTTGCCGATTTCGGCCAGGCTGCGCACAGTTTTAACACCGGCGTCGTTGAGGGCGGCAAACTTCTCGTCTGCAGTGCCCTTACCGCCGGAGATAATCGCACCGGCGTGGCCCATACGCTTGCCAGGAGGCGCTGTTACGCCGGCAATGTAGGAAACCACCGGCTTGGTGACGTTTTCCTTGATGAAGGCAGCCGCTTCTTCTTCAGCGGTACCACCAATCTCACCAATCATCACGATTGCTTCGGTTTCAGGGTCTTCCTGCAGCAGCTTCAGGATATCGATGAAGTTGGATCCCGGAATCGGGTCGCCACCGATGCCCACGCAGGTAGACTGGCCGTAGCCGAAGTCTGTGGTCTGCTTGACCGCTTCGTAGGTCAGGGTGCCGGAGCGGGACACGATGCCCACCTTGCCCTTCTTGTGGATGTGGCCAGGCATGATGCCAATCTTGCACTCGTCCGGAGTGATCACACCGGGGCAGTTCGGACCGATCATGCGCACGCCCTTGCGATCCACGTATTCCTTGGCGTAGAGCATATCGATGGTAGGGATGCCTTCGGTAATACAAACGATCAGCTGAATGCCTGCATCGGCAGCCTCGATGATGGCGTCCTTACAGAACGGCGCCGGTACATAGATCACGGTGGCTTCCGCGCCGGTCGCTTCAACGGCGTCACGCACGGTGTTGAAAACCGGCAGACCCAGGTGCTCGGTACCGCCCTTACCCGGGCTTACGCCGCCGACCATCTTGGTTCCGTAGGCAATGGCCTGCTCGGAGTGGAAGGTGCCCTGCGCGCCGGTAAAGCCCTGACAGATAACCTTGGTGTCTTTGTTAATCAGGATGCTCATTATTTACCCCCTGCGGCTTTAACGACTTGCTCTGCCGCATTCGACAGACTGGTGGCGGCAATGATGTTCAGACCGCTGTCGGCGAGTACCTGGGTACCCTTCTCAGCGTTGTTGCCTTCAAGACGAACCACAACAGGCACTTTCACACCCACTTCCTTCACGGCACCGATGATGCCCTCGGCGATCATGTCGCAGCGAACGATACCGCCGAAGATGTTGACCAGAACCGCCTTGACGTTGGAGTCAGACAGGATGATCTTGAACGCTTCGGAGACACGCTCCTTGGTCGCACCGCCGCCAACGTCCAGGAAGTTGGCCGGCTGGCCACCGGAAAGCTTGATGATGTCCATGGTGCCCATGGCCAGGCCAGCGCCGTTAACCATGCAGCCGATGTTGCCTTCCAGAGCCACGTAGTTGAGCTCCCACTTGGCCGCCTCCGCTTCCCGGGAGTCTTCCTGGGAAGGGTCGTGCATCTCGTGGATCTTCTTCTGGCGGTACAGTGCATTGCCGTCAACGCCAACCTTGGCGTCCAGGCAGTGCAGGTCGCCAGCCGGGGTAATAACCAGCGGGTTGATCTCTACCAGTGCCAGGTCGCACTCTTCAAACAGCTTGGCCAGGCCCAGGAAGATCTTGGTGAACTGACCGATCTGCTTGCCTTCGAGGCCCAGTTTGAACGCCAGCTCGCGACCCTGGTAAGGCTGTGCGCCAACCAGCGGGTCGATCTCGGCCTTCAGGATCTTTTCCGGAGTCTCTTCGGCAACCTTCTCGATCTCCACGCCGCCTTCGGTAGACGCCATGAACACGATGCGGCGGGTACCGCGGTCAACAACCGCGCCCAGGTACAGTTCTTCCTGGATGTCGGTGAGGGATTCAACCAGAATCTTGCTGACCGGCTGGCCTTTCTCGTCGGTCTGGTAGGTAACGAGGTTCTTGCCCAGCCACTTCTCGGCAAACTCACGGATCTCGTCTTTGCTCTTGACCAGCTTTACACCGCCAGCCTTGCCACGGCCACCTGCGTGAACCTGGGCCTTGACCACCCAGCCGTCACCGCCGATTTCGTCGGCGGCCGCAACCGCTTCCTTCGGCGTGTCACAGGCAACGCCCTTGGATACCGGCAGGCCATATTCAGCAAAAAGCTGTTTGCCCTGATATTCGTGCAAATTCATAGTTAATGTCCCGAATTAAAGAATTCCTGGTTTGCGTTACTTCTTCTTGCGGCGGTTGGCGATGTGAATCGCGCCACCACCGACGGCCAGTGCTGCTTCGTGCACGGACTCTGACAGAGTCGGGTGTGCAAAGCAGGTCAGGGCCAGATCTTCGGCGCTGGAACCGAATTCCATGGCGATCACGCCCTGGGCAACGATTTCAGAGGCCTGGGGACCAACTACATGAAAACCGACGATGCGGTCAGTCTTCGCGTCCGCGATGATCTTGACCAGGCCAGCCGCCGAGTTTGCAGCCATGGCACGACCATTGGCGGCAAACGGGAACGTACCCACATTGTATTCCTCACCCTCAGCCTTGAGCTGTTCCTCGGTCTTGCCGACCCAGGCCACTTCCGGAGAGGTGTAGATCACGTTCGGGATGCAGTCGTAATTTACCTGGGGCTTGTGCCCGGCAATACGCTCGGCAACCATGATGCCTTCTTCAGACGCCTTGTGGGCCAGCATCGGGCCACGCACCACGTCACCGATAGCCCAGACACCCGGGGCCTCGGTCTTGCAGTTGTCATCAACGAAGATGAAACCGCGCTCGTCCATCTGAACACCGGAATCCTCGGACAGCAGGTTGTCGGTGTACGGACGACGGCCAACGGCAACAATCAGCTTGTCAAACTTGGCTTCTTGCTTGCCCTTGGAATCTTCATAGGTCACGTTGACCAGCTTGCGCTTGACTTCAGCGCCGGTCATACGGGCACCCATGACAATGTTCAGGCCCTGCTTCTGGAACTGCTTGAGCGCGTCCTTGGCGACCTGCTGGTCAACCGCCGGCAGGAAGGTATCCACGGCTTCCAGAACAGTGACTTCTGAGCCCAGGCGCGCCCACACGCTGCCCAACTCAAGACCGATAACGCCGGCACCAATCACGCCGAGGCGCTTGGGCACTTCGGTGAACTCCAGGGCGCCTTCGGAATCGACAATGTACTCGCCGTCAAACGGCGCGGGCGGAATCTGGATCGGCTTGGAGCCGGTGGCCAGAATCACGTTCTCGGCCTCGTAGGTCTTGGTCTTGCCGTCCTTGTCGGTCACTTCCACCTTGCGACCGGCCAGCAGCTTGCCGTGCCCGTGGATGGAGGTGACGCCATTGGACTTGAACAGACCGGCAATGCCCCCGGTCAGCTGCTTAACGATGCCGCCCTTGCGCTCCATCATCTTGCCGATGTCCATCTTGACATCCTTGGCGATGATGCCCTGCATCTCGTAGTCGTGGGTGGTTTCCTCAAACTTGTGGGAAATCTCCAGAAGTGCCTTGGAGGGAATACAGCCCACGTTCAGGCAGGTGCCGCCCAGAACCTGGGACTTGCCGTCTTTGGAAGTCCAGGACTCAACACACGCGGTCTTGAGACCGAGCTGCGCCGCCTTGATGGCCGCAACGTAGCCCCCCGGGCCCGCACCAATGACAATGACGTCGTACTTATCAGACATAATTAATCCCGTTTTCCGATTCGTTAAAGGTCGGCTCAGACGTCCAGCAGAATACGTGCCGGGTCCTCAAGCATTTCCTTGATGGCAACGAGGAACTGCACCGCTTCCTTGCCATCGATCATCCGGTGGTCGTAAGACAGCGCCAGGTACATCATCGGCAGGATTTCCACCTTGCCGTTGACGGCCATCGGACGCTCCTGGATCTTGTGCATGCCCAGGATGGCTGTCTGCGGCGGGTTCAGGATCGGCGTGGAGATCAGCGACCCGAAAATGCCACCGTTGGTAATGGTAAAGGTCCCGCCGGTCATGTCTTCGATGGCCAGCTTGCCCTCTTTCGCCTTGGTGCCGTATTCGACGATCTTCTTCTCGATGTCGGCCAGGCCCATGGCGTCGGAATCACGCAGGACCGGAACCACCAGGCCGCGATCGGTGGATACCGCCACGCCGATGTCCTGGTAGCCGTGGTACACCATGTCGTTACCATCAATGGAGGCATTCACCGCCGGGAAGCGCTTCAGCGCCTCGGTAGCCGCCTTGGTGAAGAAGGACATGAAGCCCAGCTTGATGCCGTGACGCTTCACGAAGCTGTCCTGGTACTGCTTGCGCAGTTCCATGATCGGCGCCATGTTCACTTCGTTGAAGGTGGTCAGCATGGCCGCGGTCTGCTGGGCATCCACCAGGCGCTTGGCGATGCTGGCGCGCAGACGGGTCATGGGTACCCGCTTCTCGGGACGCTCACCCTGGGCAACGTTCACTTCCGGCATGCCGGCCGTCGACTTGGGCGCAGCGGCACCGCCGGAGGACTTGGCGCTGTCCACGTGGTTCTGCACGTCTTCCTTGGTCACACGGCCGTCTTTGCCGGTGCCCTTGATGGCGTTGGGATCGACGTTGTTTTCCTCGGCCAGCTTGCGTGCAGCCGGGCTCAGGATCGCCTCACCGGACGAAGCCTCGCTCTTGGCCTCTTCCTTGGGCGCTTCGGCCTTGCTCTCTTCTTTCTTGCCTTCGGCAGGCTTGGACTCACCCGCAGCGCCTTCCTTGAACTTGCCGACTACCTCACCGCTTTCAACGGTATCGCCTTCGTTCTTGATGATTTCCTCAATGACGCCGTCCGCCGGCGCAACCACCTCAAGAACCACCTTGTCGGTTTCGATATCGACAATCAGTTCATCGCGTGAACAGGCTTCACCGGGCTGCTTGTGCCAGGTCGCAACAGTACCCTCTGCGACCGACTCCGGGAAAACGGGGGCTTTAATCTCAGTTGACATTACAGATCCTTAGTTCGGTAGCTCGTCAAATTTCAAACGCGTCGTTAACCAGTTTCTTCTGCTCTTCAATGTGGACCGACATATGGCCACAGGCGGGAGCAGCAGAAGCGTCACGACCGGCGTACTGAAGGTACAGCTTGGGATTCAGGCGATGCAGTGCGTTGCGCATATGATGCTGACTGCAGTACCAGGCACCCTGGTTCATCGGCTCTTCCTGGCACCAGACCACGTGCTTGAGCTTGGAGTAGTGGCTCAGAAGCTCATCCAGATCGTCGGCCGGGAACGGGTACAGCTGCTCGATCCGGACGATCGCAACGTCGTCGCGTTCATCGGACTTTTTCTTTTCCAGGAGATCAAAGTACACCTTGCCAGAGCACAGGATCAGGCGGGTGACCTTCTTGGGATCCGACGGCTCTTTCTCTGGCAAAACGGTCTTGAAGGTGCCAGTGGTCAGATCGTCCAGATCAGACGTGGCTTCCTTGTGCCGCAACAGGCTCTTGGGCGTGATTGCCACCAGCGGCTTGCGCAGCGGGCGTTTGACCTGACGACGGAGCATGTGGAACACCTGGGACGGCGTGGTGGGCACGCAGACCTGAATGTTGTGTTCCGCACACAGCTGCAGGAACCGCTCGAGACGCGCGGAACTGTGCTCCGGGCCCTGCCCTTCGTAGCCATGCGGCAGCAGCAGGGTCAGCCCGCACAGGCGGCCCCACTTGTGTTCGCCACTGGTCAGGAACTGGTCGATGACCACCTGGGCGCCGTTGGCAAAGTCACCAAACTGGGCTTCCCAGACCACCAGACCGCTCGGAGAGGTCGTTGCGTAGCCATACTCAAAGGCCATGACCGCTTCTTCCGAGAGCAGCGAGTCGTAGATCTCGAACTTCGGCTGGTCGTCGGCAATCTGCTCCACGGCGATGTGGGTGGAACCGTCCTTCTGGTTGTGCAGTACTGCGTGGCGATGGGAGAAGGTGCCACGGCCCACGTCCTGGCCGGTAATCCGGATCGGGTGACCCTCGTTGAGCAGTGTGGCGTAGGCCATCACTTCACCGTAGCCCCAGTTAATGGGCAGGGCGCCGGCGGTCATCTTCTCGCGGTCAGAGACAATCTTCGCAACCTGGCGCTGGATACTGAACCCTTCTGGAACCGAGGTCAGCTTTTTACCGAGCTTCTGGATAGTCTTCAGTGCCACGCTGGACTTGCACTTGGCCGTCCATTCGTGACCCAGGTAGGGAGTCCAGTCAACGTAGAGTTCCTTGTTGGGCTCCTTGACCAGGGACTTGACCACATGATCGCCGTTGTCGAGCGCGTCACGGTAGTCGTTCTCCATCTGCTTGGCTTCTTCCTCGGTGATCACACCGGCTTCAACCAACTGATCCACGTACAGGTTGCGGGTGGTCTTGAGCTTGCGAATCTTGTCGTACATGACCGGCTGGGTTGCCGCCGGCTCGTCCGCCTCGTTGTGACCACGACGACGGTAGCAGACCAGATCGATCACCACGTCGTTCTTGAACTCGTTGCGGTAATCCATGGCCATCTGGGTCACGAACATCACCGCTTCCGGATCGTCGGCGTTCACGTGCAGAATCGGCGCCTGAACCATCTTTGCCACATCGGTGCAGTACTCGGTAGACCGGGCATCTTCCTGCTTGCTGGTGGTAAAGCCGACCTGGTTGTTGATCACGATATGGATGGTACCGCCCACACCGAAGCCCCTGGTCTGGGACATCTGGAAGGTTTCCATCACCACGCCCTGACCGGCAAAGGCCGCGTCACCGTGCATGATGATCGGCACCACCTTGCTGCCGTCCTCGTCGTTACGGCGGGTCTGACGGGCGCGAACCGAGCCCTCGACCACCGGCGACACGATCTCCAGGTGAGAGGGGTTGAACGCCATGGCCAGATGCACTTCTCCGCCCGGGGTCATCACGTTGGACGAGAAGCCCTGGTGGTATTTCACGTCACCGGAGCCGGAATCCGCCAGTTTCTTGCCTTCAAACTCGTCGAAGAGCTCCCGGGGGTTTTTGCCAAGGGTGTTGACCAGCACGTTCAGTCGGCCACGGTGCGCCATGCCCAGAACGATTTCTTTCGCGCCATAGGAACCCGCCCGCTGGATCAGCTCGTCCAGACACGGGATCAGGCTCTCGCCCCCTTCCAGGCCAAACCGCTTGACACCCGGGTAACGGGAGCCGAGGTATTTCTCGAGACCTTCAGCGGCAGTCAGTCGCTCAAGGATGTGCTTGCGGGTGGCAGGCTCGTACTCGGGGCGCGAACGCACGGGCTCCATGCGCTGCTGGAACCAGCGCTTGATGCGGGTATCCACCACGTGCATGTATTCAGCGCCGATGCTCTCGCAATAGGTCTGACGAAGGCCCGAAACGATGTCTCCGAGCTTCATGGTCTCGGAGCCGAAATTCAGCGACCCGGTCTGGAATTCGAGGTCGTTATCGGAGGACGAAAGCTCGTGGAACGACGGATCCAGATCTTCAACCTGCGGACGCTGCCAGACACCCAGCGGATCCAGCTTCGCTTCCTGATGCCCGCGGAAACGGTACGCGTTGATCAGCTGGAGAACGCGAATCTGCTTTTTATCCGCGTCGGAGGTGACGCTGGCAGGGACGCCGCTGGCGAGGAAACGTTGGTTGCGGGAGATGTGTTCGAATTGTTCGCGGATGGAAGAGTGGACAATATCGCGGCCGTGGTAGCCATCGACACTGGGGAGTTTGTCGAAATAGCTGCGCCACTCTTCAGGTACGGCGTTCGGGTCGGTCAGATAGGTTTCGAAAAGCTGTTCAACATAGGCCAGATTTCCACCCTGCAGGTGGGAAGTCTGCCATAACTGCTCCATTATGCTTTCGTGCATCTTGAATAGCTCACCTTGGGCTGGTGCGGGGAGCCAGATATGGTCGGCCAGGGGTATATCTCAGTCAATACGGGTTTTTACGGGATCGACTTTGGCCACCACACCCGACATTGGATGTTTTCCTTTCCCCGGTGGTTTTTTGTGCTCAGCAAACTGGGTGAAAACTTTATAAGTTCCCGCCACGGCTTGCGTAGTGTGCACCCGGGTAAGACTTTTGACTATAAGCCTTTCGTTGAAGACCCCGCAATTTGCGGGGCCTTCCGGGTACAACTCTGGTCAGAACAGTATAGCGTCTGTCGTCAATCCTGCTGCTCAAGTAGCCCGTTGCAGCAGAAGATTCCGGATGTGGCCGATAGCCCTTGTGGGGTTCAGGCCTTTCGGGCAGACACTGACACAGTTCATGATGCCCCGGCAGCGGAACACGCTGAACGGGTCGTCCAGGCTGGCCAGACGCTCTTCCTGGGCGGTATCGCGGCTGTCCGCGAGGAACCGGTAAGCCTGCAGCAGGCCGGCAGGCCCCACAAACTTGTCCGGATTCCACCAGAATGACGGGCAGGAGGTAGAGCAACAGGCGCACAGGATGCACTCGTACAGGCCGTCAAGCTTTTCCCGGTCCTCGGGCGACTGCAGCCGCTCGATGGCCGGTGCCGGCTTGTCGTTGACGAGGTACGGCATGACCTTCTCGTACTGCTTGTAGAAGAGGCTCATGTCGACCACCAAGTCACGGATGACCGGCAGGCCCGGCAGAGGACGCAGAACCAGCTTGTTGTTCTTCACAACCTGCGACACCGGCGTGATGCACGCCAGGCCGTTCTTGCCGTTCATGTTCATGCCGTCGGACCCACACACGCCTTCACGACAGGAACGGCGGTAGGCCATGGAAGGATCGCGCTCCTTGATCAGGTTCAGGACATCCAGAACCATCAGGTCCTTGCCTTCCGGAAGCTCCAGGTCCACGTCCTGCATATAGGGCGCGTTGTCGGTTTCCGGGTTGTAACGATAAAGGCTTACTAACATTTTCGGCGTCCCCCTTAGTAAGTCCGAATCTTCGGTTCAAACTTGTCCACGGTCTTCGGCGCGAAGTTTACATCACGCTTGCCAACACGCTTGTCGAGCGGGAAGTACATGGAGTGCTTCAGCCAGTTTTCATCGTCACGCTCGGTAAAGTCGTTACGGGCGTGAGCGCCGCGACTTTCCTTGCGTTCGAAGGCGGACACAGCAGTGGCCAGGGCCACTTCGTACAGGTTATCAAGCTCCAGCGCTTCAATCCGCGCCGTGTTGAAGGCGCTGCTGGTGTCAGCCAGCTTGGTCTTGCGAACGCGCTCACCAATGGCTTCCAGCTTCTTGAGGCCCTCTTCCATGCTCTTGCCGTCACGGAAAACGCCGAAGTACAGCTGCATGCAGTTCTGGAGATCCTTGCGGACCTCGGCAACGCTTTCACCTTCAGAGGCACTGTTGAGACGGTCAAGACGCGCCATGGCACGCTTGATGTCGTCTTCGCTGGCGCCGTCTACCTCGAAGCCACCACGCAGCTGCTCCTCGATGTGCAGACCGGCCGCGCGGCCGAATACCACCAGGTCGAGCAGCGAGTTGCCGCCCAGGCGGTTGGCACCGTGTACCGATACGCAGGCAGCTTCGCCACAGGCGAACAGGCCGGGAATCGGCTTGTCGTTGCCGTTTTCATCCTGGGTCAGGGCCTGGCCACCCACGTTGGTGGGAATACCGCCCATCATGTAGTGGCAGGTCGGCACAACCGGGATCGGCTCTTTTACCGGATCCACGTGCGCAAAGGTGCGCGACAGCTCACAGATACCGGGCAGACGCAGATTCAGGGTTTCCTCGCCAAGGTGATCCAGCTTCAGCAGTACGTGATCCTTGTCCGGACCACAACCACGACCCTCGAGGATCTCGATCACCATGGAACGTGCAACCACGTCGCGGCCAGCGAGGTCCTTGGCGTTCGGCGCGTAGCGCTCCATGAAGCGCTCACCCTCGGAGTTGATCAGGTAACCGCCCTCACCCCGACAGCCTTCGGTCACCAGGGTGCCCGCACCGTGGATACCGGTCGGGTGGAACTGCCACATTTCCATGTCCTGTACCGGGAAGCCGGCACGCAGGGCCATGCCGATACCGTCGCCGGTGTTGATCAGGGCGTTGGTGGTGGAGGCGTAGATCCGGCCAGCACCACCGGTGGCCAGGACGGTCGCCTTTGACTTGATGTAGGCGACTTCGCCGGTTTCGATCTCGATGGCGACAACACCGACTACTTCGTCTTTGCTGTTCTTCACCAGATCCACCGCGTACCACTCGTTCAGGAAGGTGGTGCCGCCCTTGAGGTTGGCCTGGTACAGGGTGTGCAGCAGCGCGTGACCGGTACGGTCGGCAGCAGCACAGGTACGGGCAGCCTGACCACCCTTACCGTAATCCTTGGACTGACCACCAAACGGGCGCTGGTAGATGCGGCCCTGCTCGGTACGGGAGAACGGCAGACCCATATGCTCCAGCTCGAACACGGCTTGCGGACCAACGGAACACATGTACTCGATGGCGTCCTGGTCACCAATGTAATCCGACCCCTTGACGGTGTCATACATGTGCCAGCGCCAGTCATCGTTCGGGTCGGCACTGGCAATCGCGCAGGTGATACCGCCCTGGGCGGAAACGGTGTGAGAGCGCGTTGGGAAAACCTTGGTGATACAAGCAGTATTAACGCCAGACTCGGTCAACTGGAGGGCAGCACGCATACCGGCACCGCCGCCGCCGATCACGATCGCGTCAAAGGACATGGTCTTGATATTTGCCATCGATTAAAGCCCCCAAAGAATCTGAATGCCCCAGACCACATAGACGAACATGGTCAGCCCACACGCCGCCTGAACGACGAACCTCGGACCCATGGCCTTGATGTAGTCAGTGGTTACCGTCCAGAGCCCCACCCAGGCGTGAGCGCCAATGGAAAGCAGTGCCATGAGGGTGAAGATGCGGAACCAGGTCTGGTTGAACAAAGCATTCCAGGTGTCGTAGTTGACGTCCGAGGTCAACAGAAAACCAAGAAGAAAAATTGTATACAAAGCAAGTACGTAGGCCGTTACCCGCTGGATCAGCCAGTCGTAGACACCGCTGCGACCCAGGTTCGTGACGCTGTTTACCATACCCAGACTCCTGCCAGAACGATGAGAATGACGGAAACCACAATCGTGATCTTGGAGGCGAGGCGGCCGCTCTCGAGCTCTTCACCGATGCCCATATCCATTAACAGGTGCTTGATACCGGCCACCAGGTGGTAAAGCAGAGCAGACAAGATGCCCCAGATAATCAGCTTGGCAAGGAAGCTGTCCAGCAGTTCACTCACACGGCTGAAGCCCTCTTCCCCGGAAAGGGAAAGCTGAAGCCCGTAAAGCAGGAACGCAACACCAACAAAAATGATGATGCCGCTGATACGGTGCAATATGGACGTAATGGCTGGCAGCGGAAAATGAAACTTGCCGAGATCGAGATTTACTGGTCGTTTGCTATTCACAGCGCTCTCACACTCTCTCTTGGTTCCGCGGGACCGGAAAACCGGGTGCGGATGGTTGGTATGTAAGGATCAGTACGACGACACAGGACCGACGCATGATTGGCTCGGAAGGGTGCAAGGCTTACCGGAAACCCGCTATAGACAGGTTGAGTCCGGGCGTTCCCCCTATTTCCGGGCTACGGATTATAAGGAGTAGGCTAAGCAATTACAAACCTGCAAGGCCGCACGGGCCGGGTATTTCAGAGGGTTAAGCCAGCTATAAGGATGATTGACAAACCCTTTTGATACCCGCAGGGTGCGTTATTGGTGATATCCCTCATTTACAGCCAATGTCAAATTCTGACTTTTCCCGCCCCTTCCATTGACAAAAAAAGCCAACGCCCTATATTTTGCCGCCAGTTTTGCGATAATACGCGCCTTCCATAAGTCTGCGCAGCGGGAACGGCCCAGACTTTATGCGCATCTATAACCATGTAGATAAAGCTGTCAAAGCTGATAAATAGGAGAGCACCATGACCGACAGGAAAGCCACGCTCTCGGTGGGGGAAAAGTCCATTGAGCTACCGATCTATTCCGGCACCGTCGGCCCTGACGTTATTGACGTACGAGGCCTGGTCCAGGAAGGCGTATTCACCTACGATCCGGGATTCGTTTCCACGGCCGCCTGCGAATCAGCCATCACCTACATCGACGGCGCAAACGGCGTTCTCCTTCACCGCGGCTACCCTATTGACCAGCTGGCCGACCACTCCGACTACCTCGAAGTCTGTTATCTGCTGCTGAACGGCGAGCTGCCTAGCGCCGAGGAAAACCGCAAGTTCCACGAAACCATTAAAAACCACACCATGCTGCATGACCAGATGCGCAATTTCTTCAACGGCTTCCGCCGTGATGCGCACCCGATGGCCATCATGTGCGGCGTGGTGGGTGCCCTGTCTGCGTTCTACCACGACCAGATGGACGTAACCGACGAAACCCAGCGCCAGATCACGGCGCATCGCCTGATCGCCAAGATGCCGACCATTGCGGCCTGGTGTTACAAGTACAGCCTGGGTCAGCCGTTCATGTATCCTCGCAATGACCTGTCCTACTCAGAGAACTTCCTGCAGATGATGTTTGGCGTGCCCTGCGAGGAGTACAAGCCGAACCCGATCCTGGCCAAGGCCATGGACAAGATCTTCATTCTGCACGCGGATCACGAGCAGAATGCGTCTACCTCCACCGTACGCCTGGCTGGCTCCACCGGCGCCAACCCGTACGCGTGTATCGCCTCTGGCATTGCCGCCCTCTGGGGCCCGGCACACGGCGGCGCCAACGAAGCCGTTCTGGACATGCTCGCGGAAATCGGCGACGAAGCCAATATCGAGAAGTTCATCGCCAAGGCCAAGGACAAGGACGACCCGTTCCGTCTGATGGGCTTTGGTCACCGCGTTTACAAGAACTTCGATCCGCGTGCCAAGGTGATGCGCGAGACTGCCCACGAAGTGCTGCAGGAACTGGGCCTGGAAAACGATCCGCTGCTCAAGATCGCCCAGCGCCTGGAGAAGATCGCCCTGGAAGACGAATATTTCGTGGAGCGCAAGCTGTACCCGAACGTCGACTTCTACTCAGGCATCATCCTCAAGGCGATCGGCATCCCGACCTCCATGTTCACAGTCATCTTCGCGATGGCCCGCACCATTGGCTGGTTCTCCCATTGGAACGAAATGGTCAGCGGCAACTACCGCATCGGGCGTCCGCGCCAGCTGTACACCGGTTCAGACAAGCGGGACTACCCGAAGAGCTGATTGCCTTAACGGCACACCCGGTTGAACAGAAAAGGCCGCTGAGACCAGCGGCCTTTTCTTTTTTCGGCGCCTGATCATCAATCGAAAAAGCACGAGCGCCGGATCTGCGGTATGCTCTTGCCTGTTTCCTGTTATACGATCCTGTTCACAACCAATCATAATCAGCAACTTACAGCAGGCGGAGATCACTATGACAACGACAGTATCCTTCATTGGCCTCGGCGTTATGGGCTACCCGATGGCGGGCCACCTGGCGAAGGCGGGCTACGAGGTGCGCGTATGGAACCGCACCGCCTCAAAGGCCGAACAATGGGCCAACGAATACCAGGGTACGGCCTGCAAAACCATCGCCGAGGCCGTTCAGGGTGCGGAATTTGTCATGACCTGCGTGGGCGCAGACAAGGATCTCGTCGAGGTGTTTCAGGGTGACGACGGCATCATTGCCAAGGCCCCGGAAGGTGCCATCCTGATTGACCACACCACGGCCTCCGCCGGCATTGCGGAATGTCTGTCTGCGGCGGCCGCAGAACGCAACCAGGCCTTTATCGATGCCCCCGTGTCGGGTGGCCAGCAAGGGGCTGAAAACGGCAAGCTCACTGTGATGTGCGGCGGTCCCGAGTCGGCGTTTGCCAAAGCCAAGCCGGTGATGGACAACTATGGCCGGGCGGTCACGCTGATGGGCCCCGTGGGTAGCGGACAGAAAACCAAGATGGTGAACCAGATTGCCATTGCCGGCCTGGTTCAGGGGCTGTCAGAGGCCCTCCACTTCGCCGAACAGGCAGGCATGGATGTGGAAAAGGTGGTGGAAGTGATTTCCAAGGGCGCTGCCCAGTCCTGGCAGATGGAAAACCGTTCGGGAACCATGATTGCCGGCGAGTTCAATCACGGCTTTGCGGTGGACTGGATGCGTAAGGATCTGGGTTTTTGCCTGGATGAGGCCCGGAAGATCAATGCCTCGCTGCCGGTGACGGCCCTCGTGGACCAGTTTTACGCGGACGTGCAGTCCATGGGTGGGAATCGATGGGATACGTCGTCGCTGATACAGCGGCTGCGGAAGTTTCGCTAGGAGAGAATGGTGGTAACGCCCCCCTCTCCCCAACCCCTCTCCCGCCAAGGGAGAGGGGCTACTGCGGAACTTGAAACCTGAACCTTAGAGCACCCTTTCCCCTCCGCGGGAGAGGGGCCGGGGGAGAGGGGGAATTGAGGAGTCGCGCTACTTCTCTTTCGGCTGCCACTTCCCGTTCACATACCACGCCGACCAGCCTGTCGCTTTGCCGTCCTTCTCCGACATCACGTACTGTTCCTTGGTCTTGCGGCTGTAACGGATCACCGTGGGATTGCCTTCAGGATCCCGCTCCGGAGCATCCATCAGGTAATCGTATTTCGGGTCGATTTCCTTGCGATGGGGTTTGATCTCCATCACCAGGGGCGGACGGGTCTCACGGTTCTTGGGAAACTTGCTGGCCGCCAGGAACAGCCCTGAGGCGCCATCCCGGAGCACGTAGGTGTCGTCCACCTTCTGGCACTGCAGCTCCGGCATGGGCACCGGATCCATCTTGGGCGGCGCAGGTTCACCGTTTTTCAGCAGCTTACGGGTGTTCTTGCACTCGGCGTTGGTACAGCCGAAGTACTTGCCGAAACGGCCGGTTTTCAACTGCATCTCGGAACCGCATTTGTCGCATTCCAGTGTGGGGCCGTCGTAGCCCTTGATCCGGAAGGTGCCCTTCTCCACTTCATAACCGGAACAGTCCGGGTTGTTACCACAGACATGAAGCTTGCGGGTCTCGTCCACCAGGTAGCTGTCCATGGCCGTACCGCACTTGGGGCAGCGACGTTTCTTCCGCAATAGCCGGGTCTCGCCCTCGCCTTCCACGTCGTCGTCGGCACTGACCACCTCGTCACCGGACACCAGGTTGATGGTGGTCTTGCAGCGTTCTTTCGGCGGCAGGGAATATCCGGAACAGCCGAGGAACACGCCTGTGCTGGCCACCCGAATCTGCATGTTTCGGCTACAGGTAGGACACGGAATATCGGTTTCCGTGGGGGTATTGGCGCGCATCCCCCCTTCTTCCGGACTCTCCGCCTTCTCCAGCTGCTGTCGGAAACGGCCGTAAAAGTCGTTCAGCACCTTTTTCCAGTCAACGTCGCCCTCGGCGATCTCATCGAGCTCGTCTTCCATCCTCGCCGTGAAATCGAAATCCATCAGGTTCGGGAAAGACTCCGACAGACGCTCGGTAACTATCTCGCCCATCTTCTCCGCATAAAAACGGCGGTTCTGCAGACGAACATAGCCACGGTCCTGAATGGTGGAAATGATCGAGGCGTAGGTGGAGGGCCGGCCAATACCCTGCTTCTCGAGCTCCTTGACCAGGCTGGCCTCGGTATAACGGGGCGCCGGTTTGGTGAAGTGCTGACTTGGGTCCAGCTTCTTCAGGTCGAGAACCTCGCCCACCTGGATATCAGGCAGCGCGACATCCTCGTCTTTCTTGGCGGCCTGGGGAGCGGCCTTCAGGAAACCTTCGAACTTGATGATCCGACCCCGGGTACGCAGCTCGTAGTCGCCATTAGCCACCACAATGGAGGTGCTCAGGAATTCCGCATCGGACATCTGGCAGGCAATGAACTGGCGCCAGATCAGGTCGTAAAGCTTCTCTGCGTCCTTTTCCAGCCCGGTGATATCAGAGGGCCGACGACTCACCTCGGTGGGCCTGATGGCCTCGTGGGCCTCCTGGGCGCCTTCCTTGCTGCCGTAGACACGGGGCTTCTCGGGCAGGTAACGATCGCCAAACTGTTTCTGGATGAAGCTCCGACAACTGGCCACCGCGTCCTGACTCAGGTTGGTGGAGTCGGTACGCATGTAAGTTATAAAACCCGCCTCATAGAGCCGCTGTGCCAACATCATGGTCTTCTTCACGCTGAAGCCCATGCGGTTGCTGGCCGCCTGCTGCAGGGTTGAAGTAATGAAGGGCGCGGACGGGCGCGAGCGGGTGGGCTTGTCCTCACGCTTGGCCACCTTGAAGGTGCCGGCCTTGAGGCGATTAACGTGTTCGGTGCTTTGCTGTTCGTTGACCGGGCGGTAGGCTTTGTCGCCGTGGCGGGTTACCTCGAAGCGAACCGGCTGGTCGGCCTTGCCGGACAGCAAATCAGCGTGCAACTGCCAGAACTCTTCCGGGACGAACTTGCGGATTTCCCGCTCACGTTCGACGATCAGACGCACGGCCACGGACTGTACCCGGCCAGCAGAGAGCCCGCGAGCAATCTTGGCCCACAGCAGCGGCGATACCATATAGCCAACAACCCGGTCCAGGAATCGGCGGGCCTGCTGGGCGTTCACCCGGTTGTTGTCGAGATTGCCGGGGTCCTTGAAGGCTTCCTGAATGGCGCGCTTGGTGATCTCGTTGAACACCACACGTCGGTATTTGTCCGCCTCGCCACCAATGGTTTGCTGGAGGTGCCAGGCAATGGCCTCCCCTTCACGGTCCAAATCCGTTGCCAGATAGATGTGATCTGCCGACTTGGCCAGGCGCTTCAGTTCGCTGACCACCTTTTCCTTGCCGGGCAGAATTTCGTAGCGGGCGCTCCAATCCCGGTCGGGATCTACCCCCATACGGGCAACCAGCTGCTCCCGCGCCTTGCGCTTCTTGTGCGCGGCCTTCTCTTCGGGACTCATCTTACGGGTGGCGGCTGCCTGCTTTGCCCGCTCCTTGGGATCAGACTGGCTGCCGCTCCCGCTCACCGGCAGGTCACGGATGTGGCCAACACTGGACTTAACTATGTAATCGGAGCCCAGGTATTTGTTGATGGTCTTCGCTTTCGCTGGCGACTCGACAATAACGAGACTTTTACCCATATCGGAGATCTGTATCCTTGGCGATCATTCGGTTGTTTTCTGACCAGAACCGTAAACTCGCATAAAAATCAGGCAACTGGAAACCACAGAGGCTGCCATTCTGTATAGGCTCACTGTTTTACAGGGTCAAGATAGGCAAGACAACCCATTCTTTGTTAATGGCCCGCCTTTTTCTGCGGCCGGTCGCATTTTCCAGAGCCATAAACAACAAGGCCCGGCATACGCCGGGCCTTGCATTCGCTTGCAGATCAGCAGGGCCGATCAGAGGCGTTCCCACACGGTGGCAATGCCCTGGCCGAGGCCGATACACATGGTGGAGACACCAAGCTTACCGCCTTTGGCCTGCATCACGTTCAGCAGGGTTGTGGAGATCCGGGCGCCGGAACAGCCCAGCGGATGGCCCAGGGCAATCGCACCGCCGTTCAGGTTTACCTTCTCTTCCATAACGCCCAGCAGCTTCAGGTCCTTCAGAACCGGCAGCGACTGGCCTGCGAAGGCTTCGTTCAGTTCCCAGAAGTCGATGTCTTCGACTTTCAGGCCTGCACGCTTGAGCGCCTTCTTGGTGGCCGGCACCGGACCGTAGCCCATGATCGCGGGATCACAGCCGGCAACCGCCATGCTGCGGATCTTGGCAATCGGCTTCAGGCCCAGGGCTTCGGCACGCTCGGCGGACATCAGCACCATGGCTGCAGCGCCGTCGGTCAGCTGCGAGGAGGTACCCGCGGTAACCGTGCCGTTTTTCGGATCAAACGCCGGACGCAGCTGGGACAGCGACTCCGCGGTGGTTTCCGGGCGAATGGTCTCGTCCTCTTCGATCAGCTTCACAAAGCCGTTCTCGTCGTGACCTTCGATCGGCACGATTTCGTTCTTGAAGCGACCTTCAACGGTCGCTTCATGTGCCAGGCGGTGAGACCGGGCACCGAACTCGTCCTGCTGCTCACGGGTAATGCCGTGCATCTTGGCCAGCATTTCCGCGGTCAGGCCCATCATGTTGGAGGCCTTGGCGGAGTATTTGGACGCAGCCGGGTTGTGGTCGAAGCCTTCGGTCATGGGTACGTGACCCATGTGCTCGACACCACCCACGAAGAACACGTCGCCGTTGCCGGTCATGATGGCCTGGGCCGCGGTGTGGATCGCGCTCATGGCGGAACCGCACAGACGGTTGACGGTCTGGGCCGCAGACTCGTGAGGAATACGGGTCAGCAGGGAAATCTGCCGGGCCACGTTAAAGCCCTGCTCCTTGGTCTGGTTCACACAGCCCCAGATCACATCTTCCACTTCTTTCGGGTCGAGCTTAGGGTTGCGCTCAAACAGTGCTTCAATCAGCGCGGCCGACAGGGTCTCGGCGCGTACGTTGCGGAAACAGCCGTTTTTGGCACGACCCATCGGAGTCCGCACGCAATCGACGACGACAACGTCTCTCGGATTAAGGCTCATAGATCTTTCTCCGTTCGGAAATCTCGTAAGGGTTAGCCAAAGAACTTCTTGCCAGTCTTGGCCATTTCACGCAGCTTCTCGGTCGGTGCGTACAGAGGACCAAGATCTGCATACTTGTCTGCCAGTTCGACGAACTTGTCGACGCCCATGTCGTCGATGTAGCGCAGAGCACCACCACGGAACGGAGGGAAACCGATACCGTAGATCAGGCCCATGTCTGCATCGGCCGGATCTTCAACAATGTTGTCTTCCAGGCAGCGAACGGTTTCCAGGCAAAGCGGGATCATCATACGGGCGATAATCTCGTCTTCCTCGAAGTCCTTCTTGCCGTTAACCACCGGCTCGATGAGCTGGTAGGTTTCTTCGTCGACAACCTTCTTGGGCTTGCCCTTCTTGTCTTCTTCGTACTTGTAGAAGCCTTTGTCGTTCTTCTGACCGTAACGCTTGTTCTCGAACATCACGTCAATGGCAGACTTGAAGTCGGCCTTCATGCGCTCGGGGAAGCCCTCGGCCATCACCTCGTTGGCGTGCTTGGCGGTGTCCATGCCAACCACGTCCAGCAGGTAGGCAGGACCCATGGGCCAGCCGAACTTTTCCATGACCTTGTCGATCTTCTGGAAATCGGCACCGTCGCGTACCAGTGCTGCAAAACCGCCGAAGTAAGGGAACAGAACACGGTTAACCAGGAAGCCCGGGCAGTCGTTGACCACGATCGGGGTCTTGCCCATGGCCTTGGCGTAGGCAACGGTGGTGGCAATGGCGCGATCGCTGGTCTTCTCGCCGCGGATAACCTCAACCAGAGGCATCATGTGCACCGGGTTGAAGAAGTGCATGCCGCAGAAGTTCTCCGGACGCTTCAGGTTCTGGGCCAGAAGGTTGATGGAGATGGTGGAGGTGTTGGAGGTCAGGATGGTGTCCTCGCGAACCGCATCTTCGGTTTCGCGCAGTACCGCGTCCTTCACCTTCGGGTTTTCAACAACCGCTTCAACCACCAGATCGACGTTCTTGAAGTCGCCGTAGTTCAGGGTCGGCGTGATGTTGTTGAGCACGTCGCCCATCTGGCCAGCGTCCATCTTGCCCTTGGCAACACGCTTGGACAGCAGCTTCTTGGCCTCATTCAGGCCCAGCTTGATGCCGTCCTGATTGATGTCCTTCATGATGATCGGGGTGCCTTTCAGTGCAGACTGGAAGGCCACACCACCGCCCATGATGCCCGCGCCGAGAACGGCCGCCAGGTTCACGTCAGACGCTTCCTTACCCCAGGCACTGGCTTTCTTCTTGAGGGCCTGGTCGTTCAGGAACAGACCGACCAGACAGGCAGCCACGTTGGTCTTGGCCATCTTGGCGAAGCCCTTGGCCTCTACTTCCAGGGCCTTGTCGCGGGTCATGCCCGCATGCTTCTGCATGGTCTTGATGGCTTCCACCGGCGCCGGGTAGTTCTTGCCAGCCTTGCCGGCCACGAACGCCTTGGAAATCTCGAACGCCATCATGCTTTCCATGGCATTGAGCTTGATCTTGCCTTTCTTCTCTTCGCGACGGGCCTGATAATCCAGCTTGCCGTCGTTGCACTGATTGATGATAGCAACAGCAGACTCAACCAGCTTGCCATTATCGACCACGGCATCCACGGCGCCGGTCTTGAGGGCTGCATCGGCACGGTTTTCAGCACCGCCGGAGATCCACTCAACCGCGTTGTCCACACCCACCAGGCGCGACAGACGCACGGTACCGCCGAAGCCCGGGAAGATACCCAGCTTCACTTCCGGCAGACCAACCTTGGCCTTGGGCGCCATAACACGGTAGTCCGTGGCCAGGCACATCTCGAAACCGCCGCCCAGGGCAATGCCGTTGATTGCGGTTACGGTCGGGAACGGCAGATCTTCAATGGCATTGAAGACTTCGTTGGCGCGCAGGTTGTTGGCAACGAGGTCTTCCTCGGAACCGGCAAACAGCTCGGTGAACTCGGTGATATCGGCACCGACAATGAAGCTGTCCTTGGAGCTGGTGACGACCAGACCCTTCAGATTCTTCTGGGCTTTGAGCGCTTCAGCCGCTGCGCCCAGCTCTTCGATGGTGAGACGGTTGAACTTGTTGACTGACTCGCCCTGCAAGTCGAAGTTCAACTGTGCGATCCCGCCTTCGATCTCTTTAACCGTGATGGCTTTACCTTCGTAAATCATCAACTGATCTCCAGTCTGTGTTTGGAACTGCTGACAACCGGCGCCAATACCTTTGAGCCGGCTGCTTGTGCAGCGAGATTTCGGTCACTGCCCGATCATTCGATCCAAAATTCATACAGTCGTTTGAATCGTGAGGGCACACGATGAAAAAAAACAGCGCGTTTGTCAATTTGTTTCTTTCGGAAGGGCTGCAAAAGTCCCCGAAAAACCAGGGGCAGCCGAAGAATCTGATGCGGATTTGTTATATTTCAGGGCACTGCGGGCCAGTGCTGAGAGAAAACCGGAACTTCATCACGCAAATTTAATAGTTCTTTACATTTGCCTGAGCCGGCGGCGCCAAAACTGCTTGATTGGCTGTCGGAGTTACTTTACCTTCGACCTACGACTTTGGTCCACAATAATAAAACCGTATTACGGAGCCCCATCCGATGAAAGACGCTTACCTGCGGGTCCGATCGCTGATCACCGCACTCGTTTTGCTGGTAGTGACATCCATGAGCGCCCAGGCCCAGGAAGGCGCCGACGGATTTCTCTCCAACCTGCACAGTTTCCGCGTCAGCAATTACATGGCGCTGGACGCCTACTATCGATTCAGCGGCACCGGCGACACCGACACCCTCAACGAAATCGTCCAGGGCATAAACGCGGCCAACGATGCCATGAACTATCTCACCGGCAGCGACTCCACCGCGCTGTCTGACGAGGAACTGAGCTCCCTGAATCAGGAGTTCGACAAGTTCAAGAATCTCATGCGCGACAACATCAACGATGTCCGCAATCGGGGCTACCCGGATCTCCGCCTGGTATCCGACATGGCCAACCAGGCCCTGACCATGAACGAAAAGGCCACCGAGCTTTACCGCATTGCCCAGGAAAGCTCGCAGACCGAGACCAGCCCGCGGGTTGAGGCAGCGCGCTCCGCCGCGGTCAAAATGGCCCAGATGATGGCGAAGTACTCGGTGCGGACGAACTCTTCCGTGGCGCAGACGTTCCAGGGCTCCGATCTCGAAGTGCCGCTGGATGAACAGGCCCGAGAGCTCGACAAACTCCTGGCGTCCGTTGCCCAGGGCGAGAGCTCGCCGGAGCTCAAGGCCACCCTCGACGACATCACCTCCAAGTGGCAGTTCATCCGGGGTTCATATATCAACTACAACGAAAACAACGTTGGCTTCGTGATCGACAGGTACTCGAAAGGCATCCTCGAGGGACTGGCCACCACAATCCAGCTGCTGAAGGGCAACGCCTGACCCTTTCTGATCCATCCTATGGCCCGCCTTTGCAGCGGCGGGCCAACCCCCTCATCGCAACTGCCTTTTCACCGGATTATTGATGCCTGTCAGGTCGGTGCCCGGCTTTTCTGATTAGAGTTAAGGTACTATCCTCAAGACAAAAGCCCGTGTACGAAGGAGCGATACGATGTCTGCCTACAAGAAAATGCTTGTTGCCATTGATCTTACGGAAGAAGCCCCACAGGTTCTCGACAAGGCCAAGGCCGTCTGTGAAGCCCATGGTGCTGACTTGATGCTGGTACACGTGGTTGAGCCTGTTGGCTACGCCTACGGCGGCGATATCCCGATGGACCTGACCGAACTGCAGGACCAGCTTGACAAGGCCGCGCGGGAGCAACTGAGCGCCTATGGCGACCAGTACGGCGTTGCGAAGGAAAATCAGGTGGTGACTGTGGGGCGCCCCGAATCGGAAATCCATCGGTTGGCCAAAGAGCAGGAGGTTGATCTGGTGATTGTCGGCAGCCATGGGAGAAAAGGCTTCCAGTTGCTGCTGGGATCGACCGCAAATGGAGTGTTGCACGGCACCGAATGCGATGTGCTTGCGGTGCGCATTCACTGATAGCCTGGCCAGTCTGTAGCATCAGCCCGGGAGTCCCTCACCCCGGGCTGCCACCTCGCTGAGCTGGCTCAGCTGCCCTCCCCCTTCATTTTGGCTTCCAGCTTTCGCAGCTGGCTCTCCAGGGAAAAACTGACGCTTGAGGCCATGGAGAAGAAATTCAGCAGCGCCTTGAGGTTGCTGTCCCCCTTGCAGACCGAATGAATTCGCTGCCAAAGCGCCTGGTTTACCAGCTGTAGCCTCTGATTACGCTCCACAAGCCCCTTCAGTTCCCAGTCGGGCGTCTGATGGTTACGCTTGGCAAAATACTGCTGGAGCAGATAATGGGACACACTGCGCATGATGAACTCATCGCTGCTGGCAAACGGCAGGTGGTGAACAGCCATGGGCTTGAGCTCCGACAGCACAGGGCATCCGCTGGTGGCCATCTTGAGACCGAGCAGCGAGCGAAGCGCCTCCTCGAGGGACGTTTCCTTGGCATAGCTGCGTCGGTCATCGGTGACTTTCACGGCCACCTTCTGATATGCGTCCTCGGCCTGGAATGCTTCCACCACCGGAAGAATTTCAGTGGCCGCGGGACAATGCGGTGATTCCGATGCCTTGAGCGGACAATTGCTGCACTGACAGTGCTCCAGCCGGGTCCACGCCGGCAGGCTGCCGGTCCGGGTGGAAGGCTGATCGGTGACCTTGAATTCAACGGCGCGGCCGTCGTTAAAACTGAAACTGTAATTCACGTTCATTGGTTTGCCTGTTCTTCCAGCTCCATCCACCGCTCGATGACCTTCTCCAGACGGCTCTCCGTTTCCGTCAACTGCTCCAGAGTGGCCGAGACTTCATTCGGCGGGCCTGAATAAAAATCTGGTGATGATATTGTCTGCTGCAGGCTGGCGACTTCCTGCTCAAGGGCCTCAATCTGGCCCGGCAGCTGCTCCAGTTCCAGCTTCAGTTTATAACTGAGTTTGGCTGGCCGGGCCTTGCTTTCCTTAACGGAACCACCGGCGGCCTTTTCGGATGCCCCACCCTGTTGACTGGTATTGACTTTCTCCGCCCTGGGCGCCTTGTCCTGCTTGTCAGGTCGGTTGCCACCCGCTTCCGAGGGAAACCTGCCGCCCTGTCGACGCCAGTCAGTATAGCCGCCAACAAACTCCCGGACCCGACCGGAGCCGTCCAGGAAGATGGTTTCGGTGACTACATTATCAAGAAATTCCCGGTCGTGGCTGATCACGATCACGGTTCCGGAAAATTCCGCAAGCTGCTCTTCAAGCAGCTCAAGAGTTTCTACGTCGAGATCGTTGGTCGGCTCATCAAGCACCAGAATATTGGCAGGTTTACTGAACAGTTTGGCAAGCAGGAGCCTTGCCCGTTCCCCGCCCGAGAACACCCGAACCGGCGAACGTGCCCGCTCAGGCGTGAACAGGAATTCCTGGAGATAGCCCAGCACATGTTTGCTCTGGCCATTGATATCGATGTATTCCCGCCCTTCCGAGAGGTTATCAAGGGCGTTTCGTTCCAGATCCAACTCACCCCGGAGCTGGTCGAAATAGGCCACCTGCAGATTGGTGCCCAGGCGCACCGAGCCCTCAGTGGGTTTCAGTCCTCCCAGCAGTAGCCGAACCAGGGTGGTTTTGCCAGTGCCGTTCTCTCCGACCAGGCCAATCTTGTCGCCACGCAGAATGGTGAGATTCATGTCGCGGATCACCGGAGTTCCGTCCGGATAATGGAATCCGGCGTCCCGGGTCTCCACCACCAGCTTTCCGGAGCGGGCTGCTTCTTCTACTGCGAAACTGGCGGTACCGCCCCGGTTTCGGCGCTGCCGATGTTCCTCGCGCATGGCCTTGAGTGCTCGCACGCGCCCCATATTGCGAGTCCGCCGGGCCTTGATACCCTGTCGAATCCAGGCCTCTTCCTGCTTCAGACGCTTGTCGAACAGCGCATTCTGACGCTCCTCTTCCTCCAGAGCCTTCTCTTTGAGCTCAAGGTAGCGATCGTAAGTGGCAGCAAAGCTCACCAGTTTACCCCGGTCCAGCTCGACGATGCGTGTGGCCATACTGCGGATAAAGGCCCGGTCGTGGCTGACAAACAACATGGCGCCCCGAAACTGCCCGAGAGCCTCCTCGAGCCACGCGATGGCTGGCACATCCAGATGGTTCGTGGGCTCATCCAGCAACAGAATATCGGGATCGGCGACCAGCGCCCGGGCCAGCAGGACCCGTCGCTGCCAGCCGCCGGACAGAGTGTTCAGCCGTCGGTCAGCGTCTACACCGTACTGGCCCAGGATGGTGGTCACCTTCTGGTCCAGGCGCCAGCCATCCAGGGCTTCCAGACGCTCCTGGACTTTCATCAGTCGATCGAGTCCGGCTTCGTCTGCCTCCTGTGACAGCTGATGGAACTCGGCCAGCAGCTCGCCGGTCTCCGGAAACGCCCCAGCGACAACTTCATAGGCAGTTCTGGAATCATTGGTGGGCAGATTCTGAGGCAACACCGCCAGAACGGCACCGTCCTCGAGCCGCACGACTCCGCCATCGGGCACCACCTCTCCACTGACAATCTTCAGCAGGGTGGATTTACCCTCACCGTTGCGCCCGAGCAGACAGACCCGCTCGCCTGCCTCGATGACCAGCGACGCGTCGTCCAGCAGCGGATGCATTCCATAGGCCAGCGACACAGCATCCAGAGTTAAGAGTGGCACCTTTGTTTCTACTCCGATCGTTTGACAGTGACGGGATCGCCCACGCGAATCCTGCCCGTCGATTCGTGAATGGCATTCTGCCCGAAGATGACGCCATCGGCGGTTCGGCGATAGCGAGAGAGTGTTCGAAGAGGCTGAACCGCAGGGTCTTTGATCCCTGACTCCGGGTCCACCGTAGTGACCACGCAACGGGAACAGGGCTTCACAATACTGAAAACCTGCTCAGCAATGGTCAACGCCTGCCAGCCGTCCTCGTCCCACGGTTGCGCCCCTTCAATCACGATGTTAGGACGGAACCGGCGCATTTCCACCGGTGTATCCAGCCGGCCATTCAGCTCATCCAGGGACGATGTACTGGTTATCAGAAATGGAAAACCATCGGCGAAGCCGACGCGGCGATACGCCTCAACACGACCCGCGTCCACGCGTCGGAAACTGCTGTCCGGCATGAACACAAAGCGTACCGGTTTGCCGCAGAACCGGCTCAGGGCTTCATTGGCCTGCGGTTCGCCAATCACGGCTTTGACCCAGTCCCGCCAGACCAGAACGCGCAATTCTTCCGCTGTTTGCACCAGGGGATATGCACCCTCTCCGGGAATCTCCACCCTCACCTGCCCGTTCTCCAGCGACGTTGTGATCCGGGCCAGCTCCGGGTGCTCACGCTGGGTGACAAACCGCCGATCCTCATCGACGATCATCCAGCGCCTGTCCTGCTCGGGGCCGAAATCGTCCATTGCAAACGCAGGGACTTCGACGCCCGAGAGGGCTTTGACCGGGTAAACGAAGAGCGAGTGAACCTTCATGGCAGGCGGACCTCCACCGGGCGAATGAAACGGGATACTCCGGCCGGAGAGTATACCCGACCGACGCTTCGGTAACCGAGTTCGAGGGGTCCAGAAACGAAAAAACCCGGGCCTTTTCAGGGCCGGGTTCTGGAATTCTGGAGCGGGAAACGAGATTCGAACTCGCGACCCCAACCTTGGCAAGGTTGTGCTCTACCAACTGAGCTATTCCCGCAATGCTGATCGGCTGTTACCGACAACGGAGGCGTATTCTACGGATCCAGTCGAAGCCGTCAACCACTTTTTTTCAGGTTTTTTCCTGCCAGTGTCCGGTTGTCACACTTGAGGAAACCGGAACTGTGGAGCCACTGCTGGTCGGGGAAGTATTTGAACACCAACTGCCCTCCTTTCAGGTTGTCGACAACCTTGCGGATAACCTGATTGTCCACAGCGGGGCATCCATGGCTGCGACCAATGCGACCGTACTTGTTGATCCAGTCTTCATTCACGTAGTCGGCACCGTGAATAACAATGGCGCGCTGCCGGGCAAGATCGTTGATACCGGGCTCGAGGCCATCCAGACGCAGCGAGTAACCGTGCTTCCCGTAGTAGCTCTCGCTGGCACGGAACAACCCGATGCTCGATTGATGACTGCCTTCCACGTTGGAAAACTCGGTTGACTCCAGGTTACCAGAATTCTTGCCATGGGCCACGAGGTCCCGGAGCAGCAGTTTTCCGGTTTTCAGGTCAAAAATCCAAAGTCGCTCCTCCGTTGAGGGCAGCGAGAAGTCAATCACCGCCAGCCGGTCTGGCATGTCCACACCATTGGAAACCGCGCAGCGGGAGGCACTGAAGGCTGTTTTCAGAACCTGTTTATCGATCTTTGGTGCGGATTGCCCCATCCGGGCCAGTAACTGTTCGTCGAGAGAAGCCGAAAATGCCGACGCTGACCAGATGAGCCCCAGGTACAGAGCCACCGTTGCCGGCACGAAACGCCGAATGTTTTTCATCAACTGTCCTCGATAAGATGCGCACGGGGACGGTAGCGAAGCCTACCGCCTTTCCGAAATTCAGTGTCGCGCATTTTATCAGGCAAAATTGCCAACGCCTTCCGAATGTACGATTTTTATACAAAAATTTAACGGAAACGCCGTACTCGGGCGCACCCTGCCCAGGGCATCCGGATGCCTTTACTGCCCAAAGCTCCGGCCACCGTCGAGATAGTCCAGTTCATCCGGTGTCGAGGTCCGGGATAGGGCACGGTTCCTGTGGGGAAAGCGTCCATATCGCGCGATGATGTCCCGGTGATCCCGGGCGGACTGCAAAAAACTGCCCATGAAGTCAGCAACCAGGCCCTGTGTGGATCGGGCGAGTTGCTCGTAACATTCCACCGAGTCATCCTGATCTTCCAGGCGTTCGGAATGCTGCAAGGGCATGTACAGGAAGGCTCTCTGGACCGGAGGCAGCATCATGTCCTGCCCCTTCTGCATGGCCTGGCGGCAGAGCTTGCGTGCCTGGCGATCCTGATCGAACGCCATGGCAGCACCCCGGAAAATATTGCGTGAGAACTGATCAAGCAGAATGATTTCCGCCAGCACGCCGCCGGCCTCCTTGCGCCAATGATCAAGACCCTGCTCCGATGCGAACAGCACCATGGACAGGAAGCGGCGCCGGATTTCCTGATCAAACCGGCGATCCGAGCGAAACCACCGGTTGCGGTGTTCCGCATCCGGCAAGCCGTTCTCATCCAGTTCACCGAACCAGAAATCCAGAATTTCTTTCCAATCGAACATTCTGCGTCACCCTGTTAATTTAGGAACATCACTCCGTGACTCGGCCGGGGGCGAAATGTACGACCGCTCCCGCCAAACTGACTACCACACGTGAACCCCGGGAGAGGTAATGAACAGCCCCTGCATCATTCTGTTGGCCCATGGAAGCAGTGACAAGCGTTGGTGTGAGACCTTCGAGAAACTCGCGGAACCGACACTGAACTCAATCGACAATGCCCACATCGCCTATATGGAACTGGCCGAGCCTTCCATGGATACCGTTATTGGAGAGGCCGTTAGCCGGGGCAACAAAGACGTGGTCATCGTACCACTGTTCCTGGCGGCCGGCCGCCACCTGCGCAAAGACGTTCCGGCCATGATCGCCGAGCTGGAGAAAACCCACGGAGCCCGGATACGACTGGCACCGCCGATCGGGGAAAACCCGCTCCTGGGCGAAGCCATCCGGGATGTTGTTATGCTTCAATTAGAGCAGGCGCCCGCCTGAGAGGCGGTGTCGCTGAGCGTCGCTCGCTGAACAGGCAGAGGGGGGTACCCACCATGGCAAAACGGATACTTGTCACAGGCGGCACTGGCTTCATAGGCCAGGCCCTGTGCCGGCAGCTACTCGAACGGAAATACGAACTGACGATTTTCAGCCGACAGCCTCCGGAGTCGGTCAAGGCCTGTTGCGGGCGAGTCGAGGCGGTGCGCAACCTGGAGCAACTTCGGGGCCACTCCGGATTCGACGCCGTCATTAACCTTGCCGGCGAGGGCATTGCCGACAAGCGATGGTCCAGCTCGCGCAAACAGGCCCTCAGGGACAGCCGCATAGGCGTCACCGAGACCCTCGTTGAGGTGATACGAAGCTGGGAAAAGCAGCCGGACGTGCTGGTGTCCGGTTCCGCCGTTGGCTTCTACGGTGATCAGGGCGCGGAAACGGTTACCGAGGACACACCGCCCCACGATGAATTTACCCACCGACTGTGCCGGGACTGGGAGGCAGCGGCCGGGCCACTGGAGCAGGATGGCGTACGGGTATGTTTTTCACGGACCGGTGTGGTCGCCGGCCCCGGCGGCGGATTCCTCGAGCGGATGCTACCGCCGTTTCGGCTGGGCCTGGGCGGACGTCTTGGCAACGGCCAACAGTATATGCCCTGGGTTCATCGGGAAGACGTGGTGGGGGCTCTGGTATGGATGCTCGAAAACCCTGAAGCCGCCGGCGCCTATAACGTGGTCAGCCCCAACCCGGTGACGAATGCGGAATTCACGCGAACACTCGGAAAGGTGCTCGATCGCCCAACCATCTTTCCGGTGCCTGCGCCCGTGCTCAAGCTCGCCCTTGGCGAAATGGCAAGGCTGCTGCTGACCGGTCAGAAAGCCCTGCCGGCACGACTGACGGATGGCGGTTATCCATTCAGATATCCAGACCTCTCGCAGGCGCTGGAGAATGCCACCGCCCCGGGCAAGGGTCGATAACAGGGCGCAGCTTTTTTCACAAAAATCGTTGACACCGTCGGGGGGCTTTCTTAATATACGCGCCA
Source organism: Marinobacter sp. E2 (assembly GCF_055755345.1). NCBI lineage: Bacteria > Pseudomonadati > Pseudomonadota > Gammaproteobacteria > Pseudomonadales > Marinobacteraceae > Marinobacter > Marinobacter sp. E2. Next base: position 1,723,413 of record NZ_CM146911.1, on the reverse strand, counting down.
CCTCGACGAGGCAAGGTGTTGAAAACGTTGCGTCCCCTTCGTCTAGTGGCCTAGGACTCCGCCCTTTCACGGCGGCAACAGGGGTTCGAACCCCCTAGGGGACGCCAATTTTTCCCACCCATCCTTCCTGAAACGAAATTCCCGAATACTAAGCTGGCTTTTTGCCCTGCCCGTCTTTTCTGGGTGATCTCTGAGGCCCATGCTCCTTCTGATCCTTCATCACGAAGATGCCGACCCCTACGAAAAATCCGACGATCAGAAGCACTGTCACAATACCTGAAATAACCACAGCATCCATATACATGGCGCGTCTCCTTTCCTGAGTGAACTTGACTAAACTCAGGTTACGCCGGGCCCCTCCCCGGGGTATTGATCCAGGTCAAACACGGGCCCCCGCTCCCGATACGCACAAATACTGAACAGCGCCACATTTCTCTCGATTTTTCCTGCATTTGCAAGGCATTTGAAAGAAACTGCTGCTATAGTCGGGAAAACGGAATCCGTCCGATCCCCGAACCCGTCCAGGTGGCTGAATTTAACGACATGCAAAAACTGTCGACGCGTCTGCAACGTTTTCGCACAGGGTCTCCCCTGTCCTTCCGGCTTCTGGCCTGGATCCTCCTGTTCAGCTCGGCGTTCACCCTTATTGCCTCCGCACTTCAGATTTATTCCGATTACCGTAAAGACCTCTCCCAGATCAATAACCGCATGGAAGTGGTAGAAGCCGGTTATTCATCGAGCCTGGCCCGAAGCCTCTGGGCTCTCGACCAGAAACTGCTGCAAACGCAGATGGAAGGCATTCTGAGCCTCCCGGACGTGGTACACCTGCGGCTTCGTATCGAGCCGGATTCCGAGCTTGTGATGGGTGATATCCCGAGAGATGCGGCGACCACGTCCCACAGTTTCAGCCTGGTGCACCAGGGCGATGAAATGTTCAAACTGGGAGAGCTCACGGTAACCGCCGATCTCGAGCGGGTATACGACGACCTCAAACGCAAGGTTGGCGTGATTTTGCTCACGCAATTCCTCAAAACGTTCTTTGTCTCCATCCTGATCATCTGGATTTTTCAGCATTTTGTTGCCCGACATCTCACCACCATGGCCAATTACGCCCGGGATTTCTCGCTCGAGTCCGGTTCCCGGCCGCTGGTGCTGGATCGGCCAAACACCCCCGGTAACCGCAATGACGAGCTTGGGCGGGTGACGGAGGCCATCAACCAGATGCGGGAACGCCTCAATGCGGACATGGAGCGCCAACAGAAAGACGCCGCAGAAATCCGGAAATTCTCCAAGGCCATTGAGCAAAGCCCCTCGTCGGTGCTGATCTGCGATCGGCAGTGGCGGGTCGAGTTTGCAAACCAGAAATTCACCCAGCTGACCGGATACGAGGCCAGCTCCATCATTGGCAAACACCCGGGTGCGCTGGGCGACAACGACATCGAAAATCGCGAGAACCGCCACCTCTGGCAGTCCATCCGGTTGCAGGTCCAGCGAGTGGGCGTCTGGCAGGGGGAAGTGAACAGCGTACGACGCAACGGAGAGCGGTTCTGGGAGCAGCTCATCGTCACCCCCATCAAGGATGAGAGCGGCTCCACCACCGGCTATCTCATCCTTGGTGAGGACATCAGCATCCGCAAGCGCTACGAACAGCAGCTGCTGCGCCAGGCCAACTACGACATCCTGACGGGCCTGCCCAACCGGATGCTGGCACTGGACCGGCTGAAGCTCGCTCTGGCCCAGGCACGGCGTGAAAACTCGCTGGTGGGCGTGATGTTCCTGGACCTGGACAACTTCAAGCACATCAACGACACACTGGGACACGATGCCGGTGACAACCTGCTGATCGAAGCGGCAAGGCGTATTTCAAGCTGCCTGCGGGGCACCAGCACAGTTGCACGACTGGGTGGCGATGAATTTCTCGTGATTCTACCGGGACTGACCGGCCCGGATGCCTCTTCCCAGGTGGCGGAGCGTATCCTGAAAACCTTCACACCGCCCTACATCCTGAACGGCCAGGAAGTTTTCGTCACGACCAGCATCGGTATTGCCATCTTCCCGACGGATTCCGACAACAGCGGCACCCTGCTCCAGCATGCCGATGCCGCCATGTACCAGGCCAAGCACATGGGCAAGAGCTCATTCGCTCATTTCGCTCCGGAAATGACCGAGGTATCCCACGAGCGTCTGAAGATGGAATCGAGCATGCGCCGGGCCCTGGAGCTCAAGGAGTTCGAGCTCTACTTCCAGCCCATCGTTGACACGGATTCCGGTACCCTGGTCTCAGCCGAAGCTCTGCTGCGCTGGAACAATCCCTCCATGGGCATGGTCATGCCTGATCGCTTCATTCCTCTTGCCGAGGAAACCGGGTTGATCACGCCCATCGGGGAATGGGTGCTGGAGGAATCCTGTCGGGCCGCGGTTGCCTGGAAGCACGCAACGGGCCGGGACATCGGTATCTCGGTGAACGTGTCTCCCCGCCAGTTTCGGGACCCGGGATTCACCGATGCCGTGATGCGGGCACTGTCTGCCAGCGGTCTTGCCCCGGACCAGCTCGAACTGGAAATCACCGAGCGTCTGATTCTGGACAATTCCATTGAAACCGCCGAGATTCTTCGCCAGCTCGACAAGGCCGGGATTCGGCTATCGGTGGACGATTTCGGCACGGGCTACTCGGCACTCAGCTATCTCAAGAGCTATCCCTTTGATACGTTGAAAATCGACAAATCCTTTGTTCAGGATGTGATGAAGGAGCCAGAAGATGCCTCGCTGGTACGCGCCATCATTAACATGGCCCACAGCCTGGGTTTACGGGTGATCGCCGAAGGCGTGGAAGAGGAGTCGCAAACCCATTTCCTCAAGAAGGAAGGCTGCGACTTTTCCCAGGGCTATTTCTACAGCCGGCCACTGCCGGCCCCGGAGTTTGAAGCCTGGCTCTCCACAAATCACCGGGTGTAAACCGTCACATTCCCCAATCGCCGGACGTGTTTTGCCATGGAAGATACCGTACTTGTCGTCAACTGCGGCAGCTCATCGCTGAAGCTCGCTCTATTCGATAACCGCTTGCAGAAACGGGCCTCCGCCCTCGCCGAGCGCCTTGGCCAGGACGATGCCTTCGCCCGCCTTGGACACGAGGACACCCCGCTCACGCTGCCACCGGGAGCCAGTCACAACCAGGCCCTCGAATCAATGGTGGAGGTTTTTCGTGAGCGAGGGCTGATGAACTCTGCCCCCATCGCTATTGGCCACCGGGTGGTTCATGGTGGCGAAACCTTCCGGGAGGCCGCACTGATTAATGACAGCGTCATCGACGCTATCGAGAATTGTGCGGCGCTGGCCCCTTTGCACAATCCGGTCAACCTCTCCGGAATCCGGGCCACTCTGTCGCAGTTTCCAGACGTACCGCAGACCGCAGTCTTTGATACCGCCTTTCATCAAACGCTTCCCAAACGAGCCTACCTGTATGCGGTTCCTGAGGCCTGGTACCAGGACTGGGGCGTACGACGCTACGGCTTCCACGGGACCAGCCACGCCTACATCGCCCTTGAAGCCGCCCGCTTGCTGGGCAAAACACCGGCCACAACGTCCATCATCTCCGCCCATCTCGGCAACGGCTGCAGCGTTACCGCGATTCGGGACGGAATCAGTGTCGACACCAGCATGGGCCTCACCCCTCTCGAGGGCCTGGTCATGGGTACGCGAAGTGGCGATGTCGATCCCGGTCTCTTCGACTTCCTGGCCAGCAAAGGCATGGCCGCCGATGAGGTACATCGAAGCCTGAATCAGCGAGGTGGCCTGTTGGGGCTCTCGGGACAGACCAACGACATGCGCACCCTGCGCGAGCTGGCCGACCACGGCCACGAGCCATCCAGGAATGCCATTGATGTGTTCTGCTTCCGGCTGGCCCGCTACATCGGCGCCATGATGGCCTCGCTGAAGGAACTTGATGGCCTGGTGTTCACCGGCGGCATCGGCGAAAACAGTGCCCGTATACGGCAGCAGACCATCGACAACCTGAACATCTTCGGATACGCGCTGAACGCCGACCTGAATGACCATCACGGAGAATACAGCGATGGCCGGATAGAAAGCGCCGACTCCCGTTATCCGGTGCTGGTCATTCCGACCAATGAAGAGCTGATGATTGCTCGCGAGGCCCTGCAGCTCTCCGATAACGCACCAATGTAACGCACCAATGCCTGACCGCTAACGCTAAGGAACCGCCCCATGGCCAAAAGCCTTTTCATTGCCCCTACCTCCATGGATTCCGGCCTCACGTCCGTCTGCCTGGGTCTGTTACGGGCCCTGGAGCGGGTCGGCGTCAGCGTCGGGTTCTACAAGCCCTTCCGCCAGACCGTACACCAGGCCGAGGCCGTGCATAGCGAGGGTCAGGATTCTTCAGTAGCGTTCGTTCGCGCCAGCAGCCAAGTGAATCCCCCCGACCCGCTGCCCCTCAAGCGGGCCCAGCAGCAGTTGAATCGAGGCAAATCTGAAGAGCTGATGGAGACCGTGGTCGGTGAATACCAGAAAGTGGCCCGGGACTTCGACGTGGTGATAATCGAGGGGCTGGTGCCTGACCGTACCGAGGCCTACATTGCCCGTTTGAACGTGGAGGTTGCCCGCAACCTCGGATCCGAGGTGATCCTGGTGAGCACACCCGGCCATCAAACCGCCCAACAGCTCGATGAAGAACTCGATTTCTCCGCCCGCCTGTTCGCCGATCCCAGCGATCCGGACGTGATCGGCATCATCCTGAACAAGGTGGGAGAGCCCGAGAAATCCGGGCTGGAACCCCGGTCATCGGAAGATCAGGCTCTGGTCTCCGTACAGTACCGGACCGAATGCCGGGTGTTCCGGGAAGAGCGCTTTCGACTGATCGCGGAGATACCCTGGCAGCCCGAACTGCTGGCACCCCGGATCTCTGACATTGTGCGAGAACTCCAGCTTCCGGTACTCAGCGAGGGTCAGATGAATTCACGACGGGTGCAGCGGGTCTCCGTGTGCGCCCGAAGCATCCGAAATATGACCGAGACGCTACGACCAGGCACGCTGATGGTCACACCGGGAGACCGCGAAGACATCATTGTCACCACCGCCCTGGCCGCACTGAACGGGGTTCCCCTGGCCGGCCTGATGCTGACCGGCGGATTGTTGCCAGACCAGCGCGTGATCGATCTGTGCCACAGCGCCCTGCAAACCGGCCTGCCGGTGCTGGGTTCGGACGCCAATACCTACGAATCCGCCCATATGCTGGCAAACCTGTCCAGTGCCATTCCCGTGGATGATCCGGCGCGGATCGAAAAAGCCATGGAAGCCGTTGCAACCCGGATAGACACCGACTGGCTGCAGCAGCATCTCCGGGTGGAACGCCAGAGCCGGCTCTCTCCACCGGCCTTTCGCTACCAGCTTTCAGAGCGTGCCCGGGCCGCTGGCAAGCGAATTGTGCTGCCCGAGGGCAACGAACCGCGTACGGTTCAGGCCGCCATTATCTGCCACCAACGCAAGCTGGCCCGCTGCGCCCTGATTGGCAAGCCCGATGAAATCCGCCGGGTGGCCAGCTCCCAGGACCTGGAGCTACCGGACGATATCGAGATCATTGACCCGGCCGAAGTAAGAGAACGTTATATCGCGCCCATGGTAGAACTGCGCAAGCACAAGGGCCTGACCTCCGATATGGCCGAGGCGATGCTGGAAGACAATGTGGTTCTGGGTACCATGATGGTGGCTCTGGACGAAGCCGATGGCCTGGTCTCCGGGGCTGTCCACACCACCGCCAATACCGTCCGGCCGGCCCTTCAGTTGATCAAGACCCACGACCACGCCAAGGTGGTGTCGTCGGTGTTTTTTATGCTGTTGCCGCAACAGGTGGTGGTTTACGGAGACTGCGCCATCAACCCGGACCCCACTGCAGAAGAGCTCGCGGACATAGCGATCCAGAGCGCCGAGTCGGCTGAAGCCTTTGGAATTGAGCCTCGGGTTGCGATGATCAGTTACAGCACCGGCGAGTCCGGCAGCGGACAGGATGTCGACAAGGTGCGGGAAGCCACCCGGATAGCCCGGGAGCGTCGCCCCGACCTGCTGCTCGATGGCCCCTTGCAATACGATGCGGCCGCCATCGAGAGCGTCGGAAAGAGCAAGGCACCAGACAGCAAGGTGGCCGGCAAGGCGACCGTGTTCGTGTTCCCGGACCTCAATACCGGCAACACCACCTACAAGGCGGTACAGCGCAGCGCCAACGTGGTGAGTATCGGGCCCATGCTTCAGGGCCTCAGGAAGCCGGTGAACGATCTTTCGAGAGGGGCCCTGGTGGAGGATATCGTGTTTACGATTGCCTTGACCGCCGTGCAGGCGAAGCAGGTCGAAAACGCCACCAGGGGCTGAGGGTCAGCGCTTGACGCTTTTCTGGCGCTGTTTCTTGGGGCGGCGACCCTGCTTGAGGTCGTTGTCCTTTTTGACCTTTTGTCGCGGTGTGAGGCGGTCAACCTTGCCAGCGAACGGGTTTTCACCGGCCTTGAACTCGAACCGGATGGGCGACCCGGTTACATTCAGCACCTTCCGGAAAGTGTTTTCCAGGTACCGCTTGTAGGCGCCAGGCAACGCATCCACCTGGTTGCCGTGCACCACAATCACTGGCGGGTTGGAACCGCCCTGATGGGCATAGCGGAGCTTGATCCGACGCCCATGGACCATCGGTGGCTGGTGCTGCGCAACCGCATCCTGGAGGATGGCAGTCAGCCGGTTGGTAGGCCACTTCGCCATCGCCGACTCATAACAGGCTTGCACGGATTCGTACATCACTCCGACCCCGGAGCCATGGAGCGCTGAGATGTAGTGCTTGTCAGCGTAGTCCAGGAAGTCAAGGCGCCGCTGCACCTGCTCCTTCACACGGGACCTGTCCTCGGGGTCCATGCCGTCCCACTTGTTGACGGCAATCACCAGGGAACGACCGGCGTCCAGCACAAAACCGATCAGGTGCAGGTCCTGGTCCACCAGTCCTTCCCGCGCATCGATTACCAGGATCACCACGTGGGCGTCATCGATCGCCTGCAGGGTCTTGATGATGGAAAACTTTTCCACCACTTCGCGAACGTTCTTGCGGCGGCGCACGCCGGCGGTATCAATCAGGGTGTACTGATGCCCCAGGCGTTCATACGGAATGTAGACACTGTCGCGGGTGGTACCGGGCATGTCGTAAACCACCACGCGATCTTCACCCAGCATCCGGTTAACCAGGGTGGACTTGCCCACGTTGGGCCGGCCGACCACGCCGATGCGAATGCCGGGGTACCGATCGGCCCGGTCCTGCTCCTGCTGTTCTTCGTCCGAGGGCAGAAGCAGGTCCAGCATGGACCGGATGCCCCGGTTGTGGGAAGCGGCAATCAGGAACGTCGAGTCAAAGCCCAGGCTGTAAAAGTCAGAGGCGGCAATATCGGGATCCTGGCCGTCGGTCTTGTTAACCACCAGATGGGCGGTTTTGCCAGAGCGGCGCAGATTATCGGCAATCAGCTCATCGCCGGCGGTCAGGCCGGCGCGACCGTCAACCAGGAACAGCACAATGTCTGCTTCTTCGACTGCCTGCATGGACTGCCGGGCCATCTCCAGGTCCAGGCCCTGCTCATCGCCGGTCAGGCCGCCGGTGTCGATTACGATAAAGCGCTGGCCCTCGTAATAGCCCTCACCGTACTTACGATCACGGGTCAGTCCGGGAAAATCAGCAACCAGGGCGTCCCGCGAACGGGTCATCTGGTTGAAAAGCGTGGATTTGCCAACGTTGGGACGTCCGACAAGGGCGATTACTGGCGTCATAATAAGGAATCAATCCTGAGGCTGAACCTTGAAAACAGCCATTTCACCGCTGTTTCCAAAAACGAGCAGATTACCATTGGCCAGCCGCTGTGCCGGTACGCGGATACCCTCATCGTCAAATTCGAGCTGCCCGACCAGGGCGCCGTCCTCCCGGTTGAGTACGTGCAGGTATCCCTCAAAGTCACCCACGACCAGATAATCGTTGTACACCATGGGCTGAGTGAGCTGCCTCCACGACAACCGGTCCTGAGTCCAGATCTCCCGGCGATCGGAGCCACGCAGGGCCACCAGGTCGCCGTTGGCGGAGGCAAGGTAGATATCCCCGCCCCCGACCATCGGTGAATACAGGCTGGACGCTTTTCGGCTCCAGATTTCCTGGCCTGTCCGGATATCCACCAGGGCCAGCTTGCCCTGGTAGCCCACCGCCAGAATGGCGGAATCAAGCACCAGTGGCTGACCGGTAATGTCCACCAGTCGCTCAAGCTCGGTACGACCCTGGGGCTGGCCCACTTCGTACTGCCACACCGGCTGGCCCGCGTCGGCGGTGAGCGCGATCATCCGGCCGCTGGCAAAGGAGGCTATCACAATGTCGCCACCCACCAGCGGCGCGGCTGCTCCGCGAATGGAAAGCACTGGCACCGTACCGTCGTACTGCCAGAGCTTCTCGCCACTGGCAGCATTGAAGCCCAGTACCTTGCCATCAATGGTGTGCGTCACCACCAGATTGCCGTTGGACTGGGGCGCCGAAAGCACTTCCGTTGGCAGAGACTGGCGCCAGAGTTCGGTACCATCAGCCCTGGACAACGCCACCAGCTCAGCGTCCTCTGTTGTCAGGTAGAGCCGGTCGTTATCGCCACCAAGCCCCGAAAAGATCCGGTCACTGATCTCGCGTTCCCAGACCACTTTGCCTGCCTTGGACTCCACAGCGTACAGCTCGCCATCAGCCGATGCCGCGTAGATGAGATCTCCGGCGTTCAGCGGAGCCAGGTAGAGGAAATCGCCATCGTGGCCATCGCCCACGGACATGCTCCAGACTCGCTTGAACTCGGCCGTGGCTTCAATCTCGGGCAGCGGTGCTGGCTGCTCAAAGGTATCGGTCGTACTGCACCCGGCCATTCCGGCCAGCAACAGCGCCAGCAGTGTGACGCGTGCCCGTAGCCTGTTGCACAAGGAAGGCATCAAGCCCCCTCCCCGACACCCAGGTCTGCCAGTTTCAGCTCCAGCACTCCACTACGGCCCTGCTGGCTCTGCTCACGGGCAGCCAGGTAGGCTTCACGGGCACCGTCGCGATCGCCCTGGGCAAGCAGGATGTCTCCCCGGAGCTCGGAGAAGATGGCATCAAAAGCGTCGGCACTGCCGGCGGCGTCAATGGTCGCCAGGGCATCGTCGTATTGCCCGGCGGAGAACTGGGCACGCGCCAGGCGATTCCGAACAACCAGCGCCAGGGCCTGGTGCTCACCGGTCTTGTCCAGAGCCCATTTCAGCGACTCGATGGCCGCCTCGGGGTCTTCCTGCTGCATCATCTGCTGACGGGCAAGAATGAGATTGCCGTAGATGGCATAGGCGCTGTCGGTATAGTCATTCCGCAGGGTCTCGGCCACAAAGGCCACGGTCTCGCCACTCTGCTCGTCGCTCTGGTCGCTGAACGCATTGAGCAGGTTGGCAAACTGGTTCGCCGCCTCGGTGCGCTGCTGAGCTTCGTAGTTCTGCCACGCCTGCCAGCCAAATACGATGGCCAGAGCGGCGCCAATACCAATGAGCAGGGAGCTGCCGTTTTTCTTCCACCAGTCCTTGATGGCCTGGATCTGTTCCTCTTCGGTGCGCAACTCTGCCATGAAAACTCCTGTCGTCGAATTTTTGCTTTTGTAACGGTCAATTGGTTCTGGTTCAGCCGCCGAGCGCGTCGGCCAGCACGCCGGCGAGTTCTGCCTGCGCCACTTCGCTCTGGGGCTCATCCGCTCGCAGGGGCTTCAGCCCGACGGTCTGGCTGGCCACTTCGTTCTCGCCAAGAATGACGGCGTAGCGGGCGCCGCTGCGGTCGGCTTTCTTCATCTGGCTCTTGAAACTGCCACCGCCACAATGGCAGACAATCACGCGACCGGGCAGTTCAGCCCGCAGCTGTTCCGAGAGCACCAGAGCCGGCGCCAGAGCACCCTCGCCCATGGCTGTCACGTAAACATCTGCGTTGCTGTTCACCTCATCCGGAATCAGTTCCAGGGTCTCGAGCAGCAGGATCAGTCGCTCGAGGCCCATAGCAAAGCCAACGGCAACGGTAGGTTTGCCACCAAGCTGCTCAACCAGGCCGTCGTAACGACCGCCGGCACACACTGTGCCCTGGGCACCGAGACTGTCTGTGATCCATTCAAAGACGGTCTTGCCGTAGTAATCAAGGCCCCGAACCAGAGCCGGATTCACCGCGTAACGAACGCCCGCGGCGTCGAGCAGCGCTTTCAGACGCTCAAAATGTTCCCGGGATTCCTCATCCAGGTAATCATCCAGGCTCGGGGCCTGTTCCAGGATTTTCCGGGTACCCGGATCCTTGCTGTCAAGGATACGCAGGGGATTGCTTTCCAGCCGGCGCTGACTGTCAGCGTCCAGCTCGGATTTGAACTGGCTCAGATAGTCCACCAGCGCCGAACGATAGACCTTCCTGGCCTCGGAGGTACCGATGGAATTGATTTCCAGGCGGGTGTGTTCGGCAAGACCGAGCTCGCGCCACAGGCGGGCCGTCAGGATCAGAAGCTCTGCGTCTATATCGGGCCCGGCCATGCCAAAACATTCCACGCCAATCTGGTGGAACTGGCGATAACGGCCCTTCTGCGGACGCTCGTGGCGGAACATGGGCCCCGTGTACCACAAGCGCCGGGTCTGGTTGAACAGCAGGCCGTGCTCCTCGGCAGCGCGCACACAGCCAGCGGTACCCTCGGGACGGAGGGTCAGGCTATCGCCGTTGCGGTCCTCGAAGGTGTACATTTCTTTCTCGACAATGTCGGTCACCTCGCCGATCGACCGCTTGAACAGATCGGTCTGCTCCACGATGGGCATACGGATTTCCTGGTACCCGTACTGGGCCAGCACCCGACGCACCGTGGACTCTACAAACTGCCATACGGGCGTCTGCTCCGGCAGGATATCGTTCATCCCGCGAATTGCCTGAATCTTTGCCAATGTAAACCCTTAAATCTCTCTGGATGGTATGCCTGGATTTCGTAGCGGATCAGCTTTCCGAACGGGCAATGATCGCGTCTTCCTGCTCTTTGCGACGGGCCACTTCTTCTCGGATCAGCCGCTCAAGGTCATCGGTCAGAGTCGCGTTGTCCAGCTTCTGGTTGGGCTTGCCCGCCATGTAGAACAGGTTCTTCGGGCTACCACCAGTCAATCCCATATCCGCAACCTTGGCCTCACCAGGGCCGTTCACGATGCAACCGATAATGGCGACATCCATGGACGTATTCACGTCTTCCAGGCGGGCTTCCAGATCGTTCATGGTCTGGATCACATCGAAGTTCTGGCGCGAACAGCTGGGGCAGGCAATGAAGTTGATGCCCCGGCTTCTCAGGCGAAGACTCTTGAGGATGTCGTAGCCAACCTTGATCTCCTGGACCGGGTCTGCAGCCAGCGACACGCGAATGGTATCGCCGATGCCGTCCATCAGGAGCATGCCAAGGCCAATGGACGACTTGACGGTGCCGGAACGGAAGCCGCCGGCTTCGGTAATACCCAGGTGCAGTGGCTGCTCGATCTGTGCGGCGATCTTGCGATAGGCCGCAACCGTCATGAACACTTCAGACGCCTTGAGGCTGACCTTGAAGTCCTGGAAATCATGACGATCAAGAATGTCGATGTGGCGCATGGCCGACTCGACCAGAGCCTCCGGTGTCGGCTCTCCGTACTTCCGCTGAAGCGCTTTTTCCAGCGAACCGGCGTTAACACCGATCCGGATGGGGATGTTGCGATCCCGGGCGGCGCTGATTACCGCGCTGACCCGATCATCACGGCCGATATTGCCGGGGTTGATGCGAAGGCAGTCGACACCCAGTTCCGCCACTCTCAATGCAATTTTGTAGTCAAAGTGGATATCCGCCACCAGTGGCAATGACACCTGCTTGCGGATCCGGCCAAAGGCCTCTGCGGCATCCATGGAGGGCACAGACACCCGCACAATATCGGCGCCAGCATCCTGTAATGCACGGATCTGGGCGACCGTTGCGTCCACGTCGCAGGTGTTGGTGTTGGTCATGCTCTGCACCGATATCGGCGCGTCGCCTCCAACGGGAACATTACCTACCATGATCTGGCGGGATTTGCGTCTGACTATCGGGGAATCCTGTTTCATGTCGTGCTGACCGAGATCGAAAATTGAGTCAAATTCAGATTGTAATTCAGAGTGCCACTGAGAATGTAATTCAGAGCGTCAGGGTAAACTCTGTCCGGTTGTTAACAACCCGGAAGCCGTCGATATCCACCGGTTCACCATCAAAACGGATGGATTCAACCGCATCAACCGCACCAATGACAACCCTGAGCGGCGCCTCCCCGGTTACATCAATCCGGTCGCCGGCGCGCTGCAGGGAATTCACCAGTCGATTGCCGGCCGAGTCACTGACCTGAACCCAGCAATCGCCGTTAAACACAATCTGAAGCCGCCCGGAATCGGCAGCTTCACCAAAACCGTTCGGGTCTTCCAAGACGGGCTCTGGGTTCTGCACGACCTGCGGAATCGGCTCTGAAACCGGCGTTTCCTCAGCCTGCACTTCTTCGACCGGCGGCTCGTCTGCAACAGTGGACTGGGTGCCGACCGTCGAATCCACTGAACTCACCTCAACCGCAGGACTGGCAGAAACCTCCGGCTCCTGATTCACTGCGGTTTCCTGCGCCTGGAAATCAACTGAGGGCTCCGTTGCCATCGAATCCGACTGGGCCGCTGGCGACTCCGCGTCCGGCTCTGACGCCGGCTCAGCACTGCCCGCGATCTCACCCTCCTCCGGATCAACCACAGAAGACTGCGGCTCGGATGTTGCCTCCGGAGACGTCACGGGGGAGCCTCCCTGGGGCAACACAAAGGAAAACACCAGATAACCGGCAACTCCAAGCACCACGAATAAAAACAGGACCTTGGCAAACTGACGCTTGCGACGTCGGCGACGTTCGATATCCACCAGCGGATTGGCTTCCTGCTCCTGTTCTTTCTGGACCCGCAACGGCTCCAGCTCTTCGTCCAGATTGGCAATCACCGCATCGGCATCAAGCCCGACCTGCCGCGCATAGGCCCTGACATACCCCTTGAGAAAGAGTTCACTGTCAATTTTGCTGTGGTCACCCGCTTCGATGGCCTGGATCACCGACGGCCGCAGGTGCTGTGCGCGGGCCACGTCGCTCACACTCAGGCCCGCCTGTTCGCGAGCCTTCTGTAATTGCTGACCTACCGGCTCCCTGGTGACCGGCTGTTCGCTTTCTTCAGTTGCCATTAGAAATCAGCACCTTGTATTGTTGGTATTCGACTGACTCCGGAAAGTTGTTTCTGAGCTGCAACGCCAGACTGCCTTCGAGGCTCCCGTCGCCGATATGGCGGGCAATCCGGATGCCAGTAAGCAGGCTCTCTGCCGAATGGACCAGCCGCGTATTGCGCTCCATCAACGACAACAGTCGTGAATAGTAACGGGCGGCATCATCAAAGTTACCCAGCTCTACCGAGACCCTTGAGAGCGCCAGCAGAGGCCGGGCGTCGCCACGGGTAAGCTCCACCGCCCGGCGATAGGAGGTAACGGCTGCCTCCAGTTCACCAAGGCGCTCCTGGGTCATGCCCAGATTGAAAAACACCGACCCGCGGTCCTGATAGGAGGTATCCCGGGACGCGGCAAGAAACTGGTCCCGTGCGTCTGACATCCGCCCCTGCCCGAACAGGAAAGCACCGTAATAGACCCGGGCGCGGGTGTAACCGGGATCTTCCGAAATCGCCTGCCGGAAATTCTTCTCGGCCAGCTCCGGCTCGCCTTCGGCATTGTATACAAGGCCCATGGCTGCCCGGGCGCCAGGGTAGTCGGAGTCGATTTTCAGGGCCCGGTCCAGATGGTGACGGGCCCGGTCAAGATTACCCTGTCCGATGTAGGCTGTGGCCAGGGTGACGTAATTCTGGAGCGCTTCCTCCCGATCCGCCTCCCGGGCAAACCGACTGTCTGTGGTGGTAACGCAGCCTGTGACAACCAGGGTCAGCAGCATGGCTGCTATCGTCAAAACACGTCGGTTTGCTGGCGCTCTTGTCACAGGTCTCCCCTTCCTCAACTGGGCTCGATCACGTTCCGGTTCAGGGATTGACCTGCTGAACCTGGATGTACCTCTGGCTTCTGCGGGTTCGGTCTTCCACCCTGCCAACAAGCTGGCCACAAGCGGCGTCGATGTCATCGCCCCGGGTCGTCCGGATGGTGGTGATGTAGCCGGCCTCGTTCAGAACCGCCTGGAACCGTCGTGTTGCGTTCATGCTGGGCCGCCGGAAGTCGCTTTCCGGGAACGGATTGAACGGAATCAGGTTGATCTTGCAGGGCAGATCCCGCAGCAGCACTGCCAGTTCGCGCGCGTGCTCCGGCTGATCATTCACCCCCTCAATCACGGTGTATTCGATGGTTGCCTTCCGCTTGTCCGGCAGCCTGGCAAAATAACGCTTGGTGGCCGCCAGCAGCTCTGAAATCGGATATTTCTTGTTCAGTGGCACCAGCTTGTTGCGCAGCTCATCATTCGGGGCATGAAGCGAGATGGCCAGTGAAACATCGGTAACTTCCGAGAGTCGGTCCAGAGCCGGCACCACACCGGAGGTGCTCAGGGTCACCCGACGCTTGGAGATACCGTAGGCCAGGTCCTCCATCATCAGGTTCATGGCATCCACCACGTTCTCGAAATTGAGCAGTGGCTCACCCATTCCCATCATGACAACGTTGGTGATGGGTCGATCGGGACCGGGCTCGAAGGGCATGAAGGCCTTGCGCGCCACCCACACCTGACCGATCACCTCGGCCGCAGTCAGGTTGCGATTGAAGCCACGCTTGCCAGTGGAGCAGAAGGTGCAATCAAGACTGCAGCCGATCTGCGACGAGACACACAGGGTACCTCGCTCCCCGTCGGGAATAAGCACGGTCTCAACGCTGTTGCCGTTGTCCATGCGCATCACCCACTTGCGGGTGCCGTCTTTAGAGGTTTCGTCGTAGACCACCTCGGGCCCGCGAATTTCTGCCACCTGTTTGAGCTTCTCACGCAGAGCCTTGCTGACATTGGTCATTTGATCGAAGTCATCGACACCGCGCTGGTGGATCCATTGCAGGATCTGGGTGGCACGGAAACGCTTCTCCCCCAGGGACTCGAAGAAAGCCTCGAGCTTTGCTTTCGGCATTCCCAGAAGGTTGGTTTTTTCAGCGGCCGCTGTCATTCAATAACCTCGATCAGATAACCAATGCGGAGACGGCCGGACGGCCGTCTCCCATCGACGCAATCAGCCCCGCGGACAAATCTCGTCGTCGTTGAAAAAGTAAGCGATCTCGCGCTCGGCAGACGCAGCGGAGTCAGAACCGTGAACCGCGTTGGCGTCAATGGAAGAGGCAAAATCCGCACGGATGGTGCCGGCTTCAGCTTCTTTCGGGTTGGTTGCACCCATCAGGTCGCGATTCTTCAGAATGGCGCCCTCGCCTTCCAGAACCTGAACCACCACGGGACCAGAGGTCATGAAGGCAACCAGGTCGTTGAAGAAAGGCCGTTCCTTGTGTTCCGCGTAGAAGCCCTCCGCCTGCTCCTGGGTCAGGTGCATCATCTTGGCCGCAACGATATTCAGGCCAGCTTTCTCGAAGCGGCTGTAGATTTCGCCGATCACGTTCTTGGCTACCGCATCGGGCTTGATAATAGAGAGCGTGCGCTCAGTTGCCATGGTCTTTCTCCAGTTTGTGGATGGTAAAAATTCAGGCCTGCGATTATACGCAGTCCGGGGCAAACTTCCTACCGCACAGCGCGAAGCCGGCTAACAACATCAACAATTTGCGAGGTAGCGAACGCCACCTCTTCCGGCGTAGTGAAGCGACCCATGGAAAAACGCAGGGCTCGGTGGGCCTGTGCATCGTCCAGACCAATGCCCCGAAGCACGTAGGAAGGCTCAACCGTAGCGGAGGCACAGGCGGAACCGGAAGACACCGCGAGGTCCCGAAGACCCAGCATCAACGATTCCGCCTCAACGCCCTCAAAGGAGAGATTGACCAGACCAGGCACGCGGTGTTCCCGACTGCCATTCAGGCTGACCCCGTCGAGGTGTTCCAGCCCGGCAAAAAACGCGACCCGCAGCGCTTCGAGCCTGGAGATCTCCTCTTCCAGCTGCGTCTGGGCCAACGCGAAGGCCGCGCCCATACCCACAATCTGGTGCGTGGGCAGGGTACCCGAGCGCATCCCCCTCTCGTGCCCGCCACCGTGGATCTGGGCCTCGATGCGCACATCCGGAGATCGCCGAACATACAGGGCGCCCACCCCTTTCGGACCATAGACCTTGTGGCCCGACAACGACATCAGATCCACCGGCATAGTGGTCACATCAACCGGCATCTTGCCCGCGGCCTGCGCGGCATCTACGTGGAAAAGCACGCCACGACGACGCAGCTCGGCACCAATGGTGGCAACGTCCGTCACGGTTCCCAGTTCGTTATTCACGAGCATCAGGGTGACCAGCATGGTGTTATCCCGGAGTGCCTCGAACACCTGCTGCGGGAGGATGGTGCCATCTGGCTGAGGATCCAGCCAGGTTACCTCCACGCCGTTCTGCTCCAGCCACTTGCAGGTATCCAGCACCGCCTTGTGTTCGATCTTCGAAGTTACGATGTGGGGATTTGACGCCTTGGCGACGGCACCCTTGATCGCCAGGTTGTCGGATTCTGTCGCCCCCGAAGTCCAGACAATCTCCCTCGGGTCGGCATGGATCAGCCCGGCCACCTGCTTGCGGGCCGTCTCCACGGCGGCTTCTGCCTGCCATCCGTAGGCGTGGGAGCGAGACGCGGGATTGCCGAACACACCTTCCAGGGTGAGGTATTTGACCATTTGATCTGCAACGGCGGGATCAACGGGCGTGGTAGCCGCGTAATCCAGATAGACGGGCTTTTTCATGGGTGTCAGGCTTTGTGTATCTGTCAGGCCGGCGCCTGGTCGGACAGGCGTTCGGTGTTGATTGTTTCGCAACCGTCGTCAGACTGGCGGCGATTCTGCCGGTCCGCAACCTCGCGAATTTCATGTTTTTTCATCAAGTCTCCCAGGCTGATTTCGCTGAGAAACTGATGGATCTGATCACTCAGATCGGACCAGAGGTGGTGGGTGAGGCACTTCTCGCCATTCTGGCAGTCACCCTTGTTGCCGCACCGGGTGGTATCCAGGGATTCGCTGACCGCATCGACCACTTCCGCAATATAGACGTCGGTTGCCGGTCGACTGAGACGATAACCGCCGCCGGGACCCCGAATGCTGCTGACCAGCTTCTGCCTGCGCAGGCGGGAGAAGAGTTGCTCCAGATAGGACAGAGAGATTTCCTGTCGGGCCGATATGTCAGCCAGACTCACCGGCCCCTGATCTCCATGCAGAGCCAGGTCAAGCATAGCCGTAACGGCGTAGCGGCCTTTGGTGGTCAACTTCATAGGGTCAGCCCCTGACGGGAATGAATCTCAAAACGCCTGTCGAGTATGAATTGACCAACCATTTCAGTCAAGTATTCAGCGGCGCACCTCATCGTCGTCCCTCACACAGTCGAAGTCCTCTTCCTGCAAGGGCGGCAGCTTGCCATTCTGGTACTCACTGTTCACCTTCCTCAAGGCCTTGCACATGTTCTCGATGCGATCATCCACTACGTGCATATGGTCAAGGAGCGAACGCATGGCCCGTGCTACCGGGTCCGGCATCTCCTCGGTTACACCATAGGCATCGAAGCCCATCCGCTCTTCCATTTCCTTGCGCCGGACATCGTCCTCGCCCTTGCGCTTCACCACAACGCGCCCGGGGATGCCAACCACCGTGGCTCCAGCCGGTACCGCCTTGGTAACCACCGAATTGGATCCGATCTTGGCGCCCTCACCAACCTCAAACGGGCCCAGAATCTTGGCACCGGCACCCACTACCACGTTATTGCCAATGGTGGGATGCCGCTTGCCCTTGTTCCAGCTGGTGCCCCCAAGCGTCACACCCTGATACAGGGTGACGTCGTCACCAATAACCGTGGTCTCGCCGATGACCACCCCCATTCCATGGTCAATAAAGAACCGTCGCCCGATGGTCGCGCCAGGGTGAATCTCTATCCCCGTCAGCCACCGTGCAATGGTCGAAATCGTGCGAGCCAGCCACTTCAGGCCCAGCCGCCATAGCCAGTGAGAAAAACGGTGGAAAAGTAACGCGTGCAGACCCGGATAGTTGGTCAGCACCTCAAACGTGTTCCGGGCCGCCGGATCGCGGTGAAACACACTGTTAACGTCTTCCCGCAAACGCTCAAACATCGCCATTGTCCTGTCCCGCAACCGTGCTTCCGGCCTCGGTTGATTTACTATTGCCCCGGGCGCCAACCGCTTTCTGAACAGCGGTCAGGATGCCGCGGAGTATATTGATTTCCATCTGATCCAGTCTGGCCCTCTGAAACAGCCTCCGCAAGCGGGTCATCAGCTGCCTCGGGTTATCCCGGCGATGGAAATCCACATCAATCAGCACCTGCTCCAGATGGCCAAAGAAACCTTCCACTTCGTCAACCCGGGCAGGCGGCACATCCCAGCCCTCGTCTCCGGGGCGAGCCATCGGCTTTAAGTATGGGCTGGCCTGACCATCTTCAAGGCTCCGCAGATAATGCATGCGCAACTCGTAGCACATGACCTGGACCGCCATGGCCAGGTTCAGGGAACTGTAGTCCGGGTTAGACGGTATATGGATGTGATAATGGCACTGCTGGAGCTCATCGTTGGTGAGGCCGCTATTCTCCCGACCGAACACCAGCGCCACCGGCCCGCTGCCGGCATGCTCTGCCGCGGTCGCCGCGGCTTCCGGCGGGGCACACACTGGCCAGGGCACCTTCCTGCCGCGGGCGCTGGTACCCATGACCAGCACGCAATCTGCCAGGGCTTCTTCCAGCGAAGACACCACCCTGGCGTGATCCAGAACGTCTGCCGCGCCGGCTGCCCGGGCATAGGAAGCCTCATCTGGGAAGGACGCGGGGCGGACCAGCCAGAGATTGCCCAACCCCATGTTTTTCATGGCGCGAGCCACTGCGCCTATGTTGCCGGAATGGGACGTTTCAACCAGAACAATGCGGATCTGGTCCTGGAAGGTTTCGGTTCCTTCCTGTGGCAGTGCGCTTTTATGCATTCTGAGACGTTCCAAGGTTGATCATCGGGCCGCGAATGATACCAGAAACCGACACCGCTCCGCCCCTCCGAAGAAGCCGCACCCCGTGACTCATCCGTGCTATTGCTGAGTCAAAAAACATACAAGCCCTGTGATCTTTTGCTATCATACGCGGCCTTCACACACCCGGATAATGATCACTCAGATGCAACCAGCGATTAAAATGGCCCTGCGCGTTGCGCGTCAGGGGTCTGACTACCTGAAAGCCCATTTCGAGCGCCAGGAACCCACCGGCAAGGATGACGCAGACCGTCGCCGCCAGCTGGAGCGGGTTGAGCAGTCCATCTACGACAATTTCGTCGAGCAGCTGGAGAAGGCCTACAAGGACCACAGCATTGCACCTCTGAACGAAGCCAATGCGGGCGACAGTGAAAAAAGCTGGCACGTCTTTCCAGTGCTGGGACGCGAGAACTTCCTCCGCGGCATTCCCGAGTTTGCCCTGGCCCTGTGCCAGAAGCGCAATAACCGGACCGAGAACCTGTTGATCGTCAATCCGGTTACGGGGGAGGAATACTCCGCGAGCCGTGGCCACGGCGCTGCCCTGAACAGCCGGCGTGTACGCACCTCGGAGATCAAAATGACCGAGAAAGCCGCCATTGCCACGAACGTTCTGGATCAGGCCCGCAGAGGCGATGATCCGCTGCTCTGGGGCGAGATGGCAGCTACTCTGGCTCGGGATTCCGGCATGTTCCGCACCTCAGGGTGTGTGGTTCTCGACGTCGCCCGTGTGTCTGCCGGCCTGATGGATGCAGCCATTATTTTCCGCCCGGAGCCTGCCGAGCTGGATCTGGGCGTTACCCTCGCGATGGAATCTGGCGCCCTGACCGGTGACTTCTCCGGCAATCCGTCCACCGCCGGTGCCCGCCAACTGGTCGTCGCTAACCCGAAACTGTTCCGGGAAGTCCTGAAGGTTCTGCACCCATTCCGGGGCCGTTTGCCACGCTGAGTCAGAACACGGAAAACGGGCACAAAAAAACCGCCACTTGAGGGCGGTTTTTTTTGTGGGCCGGACATTTACATCCGGTTAAGCCACTCCGGAGGCTGCTCTTCCTGGTCCGGATCTCCGACACCCTCCTTGGGCGGCACGATCAGGTCTTCTCGGCTCACGCCCATAACCATCAGCAGGTTGGCGGACACGTAAATGGAGGAATAGGTACCCACCACAACGCCGATGATCAACGCCAACGCGAAGTTGTTGATCGCCTCTCCGCCCAGCAGGTACAGCGCCAGCAGAACCACCAAGGTTGTGCCGGATGTGTTGATGGTCCGGGCAATGGTCTGGTGGATGGATTCGTTGATGATATCCCAGGGCTCCCCCACCCGCATCTTCCGGAAATTTTCCCGAATGCGGTCCGCGACCACGATGGTATCGTTCAGGGAATAGCCGATAACCGCCAGCAAAGCGGCAAGCACTGTCAGGTCAAACGTCCACTGAAACAGGGCGAACACACCCAGCACAATGATGACGTCGTGAGCCAGTGGCACTACCGACGCAATACCGAACTTGAACTGGAACCGCATGCCCACGTAAATCAGCACCACGGCAAGCGCAATCAGCAGGCCCAGGCCGCTGTCTTCCTTCAGCTGCTCCCCTACCTGCGAACCGACAAACTCCGAGCTCACCAGCTCCAGATTTACGCCGCCTTCCTTCAGGATGCGCGTCACCTCCGGCGCCAGCTTGTCGTTGTCGGCCTCGGCCATCCGAACCAGTACCGTTGTGTCGGCACCGAAATTCTGAACGGAGAACTGCTCGTACCCTGCTGAGTCCAGCCTGCTACGGATGTCGTCCAGCTCGGGCGCCTCGGCATATTCGAATTCCACCGAGGTACCCCCGGTGAAGTCCATGCCCAGATTCAGACCACGGGTGGCCAGCAGGGCTATGGAAATAACGATCAGGGCAATGGAAAAGCCGGAAGCAATCTTCCGGAGCCCCATAAAGTCAAATGGTTGCTTCTGATCTTCAGACATTGGCGAGCTTTCCTCCGATCGACAGTTTCTCGACCCTGCGGCCGCCGTATACAAGGTTGACGATGCTGCGACTGACCATCAGGCCGGAGAACATCGAGGTGAGGATACCGATACACAGGGTCACCGCGAAGCCTTTCACAGGGCCAGAGCCCATGGCAAACAGGATCACTGCCACCAGCAGCGTGGTGATGTTGGCATCAAAGATGGAGACGAATGCGCGGGAGTAACCGGCGCTGATGGCTGTCTGGGGCGGAACCCCGGCCTTCAGCTCTTCTTTTATGCGCTCGAAGATCAGCACGTTGGCGTCCACCGCCATACCCACGGTGAGCACGATCCCGGCAATGCCCGGCAGCGTGAGTGTGGCGGAAAGAATCGACATGCACGCCACCAGCAACATCAGGTTGAGGGTAAGTGCGATGTTGGCAATCATGCCAAACCCACGGTAGTAGACCAGCATGTAGAGCAACACCAGACCAAAGCCGAGGGCAACCGACATCATTCCCGCATCAATGTTCTTCTGGCCAAGGCTCGGACCGATGGTGCGCTCCTGCACAAAGTACATCGGTGCCGCCAGGGCACCCGCCCTCAGCAGCAGAGCCAGCTCCGCAGCTTCCGGGATGGAATCCAGACCCGTGATCCGGAAGCTGCTGCCCAGGGCAGACTGAACGGTAGCAAGACTGATGATGCCCTTCTCGACCACCCGGTTCTCGAATTCCCGGGGTTCGCCGTCCACCATTCGCGTCTCGGTCTCGGTCCGGTATTCAATGAACAGAACCGCCATACGACGACCGATCGCGTTACGGGTGGCTCTGTTCATCAGGTCGCCACCCACCGAATCCATGGTGATATTCACCTGCGGCTGGCCGTTCTCGTCGAACGCCTGCTGGGCGTTGGCCACGTTGTTACCGGTGGCGATGACTTCCTGCTCAAGCCGGGCGGTACGTTGGGGCTGGTCACGGAAACTGAACTCTTCCGTCTCACTGCTCGGCGCGTCCTGACGTGCCTCCATACGGAACTCGAGGTTGGCCGTGGCGCCGAGAACACGCTTGGCCTGTGCGGTATCCTGCACGCCGGGCAGCTCGACGATGATCCGGTCCGCACCCTGCTGCTGCACCAGAGGCTCGGCAACACCCAGCTCGTTTACCCGGTTACGGATGGTGGTCAGGTTCTGCTCCAGGGCGTAGTCCTGAATGGCGGAAACCTCGGCTTCCGACAGAGTCAGCACAAGAAGATACTCGTCGCCCTGGGTCTGCTCATCCAGCAGGAATTCGTTGTACTGGTTACGCACCAGATCGAAGGCCTCTGACCTGGAGGCTTCATCACGGAAGCTGAGCACGATTTCGCGGTTATCCTGGACATCGCCGCCGCGATACCGGATCCGCTCTTCCCTCAATTCACGCTTGATCTGCCCGGACATTGCTTCAAGACGCTGGGCAACAGCCGTTTCCATATCCACTTCCAGCAGGAAGTGAACCCCACCGCGAAGATCGAGACCCAGCTTCATGGGACCAGCGCCAAGGCTCCGCAGCCAATCTGGCGTAGAGGCAGCCATGTTCAGTGCCACCAGGTATTCGTTGCCCAGAGCGGCCTGAACCAGGGGACGGGCCCGCAGCTGATCGTCGGATGTGGTGAGGCGAATCAGGGCATCCCGCTCCTGCAGGGAACTGCTTTTGACCTCAATTCCCTGCTTTTCAAGCACATCCACCGCCCTGTCGAGCACACCGGCGTTAACTTCAGTGCTGCTTCGGGCGCCGGTGATCTGAATGGCGTAGTCGTCGGGGAAGAGGTTGGGCAAGGCATAAATAAACCCGATCACGAGCGCGACCAGGATAACCAGGTTTTTCCAGAGCGGATACTTGTTCAGCATGGGATCCCTTGTAGCCGGCCTAGCGGCCGGCCTTGGTGTTTCTGCCAGGAAGATTCCAACCGGCCACCGGGGATGGCCGGCTCAATGGTCCCGCTCAGATGTCCTTGAGCGTACCTTTGGGCAATGCCGCGGCAACGGCGACTTTCTGCAC
The DNA here is from genome assembly GCF_055755345.1 of Marinobacter sp. E2. Classification (NCBI taxonomy): domain Bacteria; kingdom Pseudomonadati; phylum Pseudomonadota; class Gammaproteobacteria; order Pseudomonadales; family Marinobacteraceae; genus Marinobacter; species Marinobacter sp. E2. The sequence goes on along the minus strand of NZ_CM146911.1, from coordinate 1,700,233 downwards.
CTTGATCTCGACATTGTCAGCGACCTCTACAACGATGAAATCGTCGGTCACTTTGGTGATCTTGCCGGCCACACCGCCAGAGGTAACCACTTCGTCACCCTTGTTCAGGCCGGACATCAGCGCCTTGTGCTCTTTCGCACGCTTGGACTGCGGCCGCCAGATCAGGAAATAGAAAATCAGGATAAAGCCGGCAAAGAAGATCACCTGGCCCATAACGCCCATGCCCTGTGCACCAGGATCCTGAGCCATGGCCAGAGCGGGCATCAGCGCCATCAGTGCGGCAACGAGCATTTTGATTGATTTCATCGAGTATCTCCGTTGGTTGAGCAAATCGTTTAACCCTTGTGCAGGGGCGGCACGGCCTCCCCGCGCAGGGCGTAGAAGTCGGTTACAAAGTCCGACAATGTACCTGCTTCAATGGCCCCACGCAATCCGGCCATGAGGTTCTGGTAGAACCGCAGGTTATGGATTGTATTCAGCTGGGAGCCCAGCATTTCTCCACACTTATCCAGATGATGCAGATAACTTCTCGAAAAATTCTGGCAGGTGTAGCAGTCGCAGCGTTCGTCCAGCGGCGCGGTATCGTGACGGTGTCGCGCGTTGCGGATCTTCACGATACCGGTGGAGGTGAACAGATAGCCATTCCGGGCATTGCGGGTGGGCATCACGCAGTCGAACATATCCACGCCGCGGCGCACCGCCTCCACGATGTCCTCTGGCCGCCCTACTCCCATGAGATAACGGGGCTTGTCCTCGGGCATCTTCGGCGGCAGATGATCAAGGATGCGGATCATGTCTTCCTTTGGCTCGCCCACAGACAGGCCGCCAATCGCATAACCATCAAAGCCGATATCGGTCAGACCCGCCAGGGAAATGTCCCGTAGGCCTTCATACATGCCCCCCTGAACAATGCCGAACAGTGCAGCCGGGTTACCTTCGTGGGCATCCTTGCTGCGCTGGGCCCAACGCAGGGACAGTTCCATGGATTCCTTCGCCTGGCGCTCGGTCGCCGGATAGGGCGTGCACTCGTCAAAGATCATCACGATGTCCGAGCCCAGATCGCGCTGAACCTGAATAGCAATTTCCGGCGAAAGCTCCACGGGTGAGCCGTCCACCGGTGATCGGAAGGTCACGCCTTCCTCGGTAATCTTGCGCATCTCGCCCAGACTGAACACCTGGAATCCGCCGGAGTCGGTGAGGATCGGACCATGCCACTGGGTGAAATCGTGGAGATCACCGTGGGCCTTCACCACCTCCGTACCTGGCCTCAGCATCAGGTGAAAGGTGTTGCCGAGAATGATTTCTGCGCCGATTTCCTGGATGTCCCTGGGCAGCATGCCCTTCACAGTGCCGTAGGTGCCTACGGGCATGAACGCCGGGGTTTCAACTGTGCCCCGGGGAAAGGTCAAACGCCCGCGACGGGCACGGCCGTCCTCACCCAGTTTTTCAAACGACATGAAACAGGTCTGGCTCACATGGCCTCCGCGCCGCGACTGGGCTGTTGTCCGGTAATAAACATGGCGTCACCGTAGCTGAAAAACCGGTAGCGTTCCGAGACGGCTTCCCGGTAGGCGGCCATGACGTGTTCGTAGCCGGCAAACGCACTGACCAGCATGATCAGGGTGGACTCCGGCAGATGGAAATTGGTGATCAGGGCATCGACAGTCCGGAACCGGTAACCCGGGTAAATGAAGATGTCGGTTTCGCCCTGAAAGGCCGACAGCCGTCCGTCTGCACTGGCTGACTCCAGCGAGCGTACAGACGTGGTACCCACCGCCACCACGCGACCACCGCGGGCCCGGGTGCGTTCAACTGCGTCTACCGTTTGTGGGCTGACCTTGACGATTTCGCTGTGCATGGTGTGGTCTTCAATCCGGTCTACCCGGACCGGCTGGAAAGTCCCGGCCCCAACATGCAGCGTTACAAAGGTGCTTTCAACGCCCGCTGCCGCCAGGGTTTCCAACAGCGGCTCGTCGAAATGCAGACCGGCAGTAGGTGCCGCGACAGCGCCTGACTCGCGCGCGTAAACGGTCTGGTAACGCTCCCGGTCAGTGGTCTCGTCGGGCCGACCCACGTAAGGCGGCAATGGCATGTGGCCGATGCGCTCGAGCACCTCCAGCACCGGTTCTGCCGATTCGGTCTCCAGCCGGAACAGTGCGTCGTTACGGCCGGTCATCCGAAGCGTGGATCCGTCTTCCAGGAACACTCTCTGCCCCGGCTTGAGGGCCTTGGATGCGCGCACGTGGGCCAGCATTTCGTGCTCACCGGTTACCCGCTCCACGAGCACTTCAACCTGACCTCCGGTCTCCTTCTTGCCGAACAGTCGGGCCGGAATCACCCGGGTGTCGTTGAACACCAGCAGATCACCGGGCCGGAGCATTGAAGGAAGGTCGCTGAAGACCCGATGGGCAAGTTCGCCAGTGGGACCATCAAGGCAAAGAAGTCGGGACGCACTGCGCTCTTTGAGCGGATAGCGGGCGATCAGCTCGTCCGGCAGGTCGAAATGAAAATCGGAGACATTCATGAGCTGGACTAATAACGACGCCGAAGGAAAGAAGATGGTAGCGGCGGGCGGACTCGAACCGCCACGGGTTTTACCCCAACGGATTTTGAATCCGTCGTGTCTACCAATTTCACCACGCCGCCATCGGAGAGTGTGGGCGATTATACTGAGCTCATTCGCGAAAGCAATAAGCCAGCGAGCACAATGGCCCGCCGGCTCAGTCCTTTACAGCCGATCGAACAGGGAGAGCTGTGACACCTGGGCAAAGGACTGCTGCGCTGCCTGCAGGACAAAACTCTGGAAACTCAGGTTGCTGATGGCTTCGGCGTAGTCCACATCCTGTAACTGGGAGCGTATCTCGTTGCTGTAGACCGAGGAATCCTCAAGAAACGTCTTGGTGGACTCAACGGCGTTCATGCGTCCGCCCAGCTCGGTCTGCTTCAGGATGATGCTCTCCTGCGCGTTGTCCAGATTGATCAGGGAGTTGGCAATCAGGTCGTCGTACTGGGCCTGGCCCTGGGGCGTGGTCTTGTCAATGCTGTTCAGGCCGGCAATCAGGTTCTCGATAGTACCGAACACCGACTGCTTCTCGTTGATCTTCAGGGTGAATACATCACCTGCCCCGGGCACGACGTCAGAGAGAGTCACTTCCATCCCGGCGACGTTAAATGGCTCACCGCTCTGGTAGGTTGGCGGGGTCACGGTCAACACATCGCCCTGGCTGTCAGTGGCAATGACGTTGCCACCGGCGTCAACTTCCAGAGTAATGTCGTCTGGGAACGAATTCGGGTACTCGGCTGCAAGCGCGGCCTCGTTCACCAGGCTGACCCCTGAGATCGATGCGCCAGCAGTAGCCACATTGGTGTGTTCACCGGTAATCGCCGCAGGTACCCGTACAAAGATATCCTTGCCGTTATCGCTGATCGGCACGGTCACGCCATCGTCTATCTCCAGAACACGCTGGCCCTCGTCGCCCTGGTAACGCCAGCTTCCGGTCGCATCCTGCTCAAATGCCTTCACCGAGCCCTGGAAACCGCTGAAGATATACTCGCCAGAAGCGTCCCGGGTGTTTGCGATGTTGGCCAGTTGCCCAAGGCGCTCCTGCAGCTCGGAGGAGATCGAGCGCCGGTCGTTGGGAGAGAGCGATCCATTGCCGGCCTGAACGGTGAGTTCCCGAATGCGCTGAATTACATCGACGGAGCTGGAAAGCGCATTCTCTTCCTGCTTCAGTCGATTTTCGGCCAGATCCACATTGCGCTGGTAGGTCTCCACCCGCGACAGTTCCTGATTCAGTTTCAGGATGCGGGCCGCGGCTACCGGATCGTCTGACGGCTTGTTGACACGCTTGCCGGTCGAGATCTGCTGCTGAGTGTTATTCAGGCTGCTGTTCAGTTCCTGCAGCCGATTGATGCCGCCCGAAAAAATCTGTTGCGATGAAATCCTGATCATGTCAAATCACCTCACCAATTACCGGAAGCTCTGCAACAGCGTGTTAAACAGGTCCTGGGCAACGGACATCACCTGGGCCGAGGCGTTGTAGGCCGCCTGGTACTGGATCAGCCTGCCCGCTTCTTCATCCAGATTGACACCCGACACCGATTCCCGCTGATTGGTCGACTGCTCAAGAAGGGTTTTGCCCGCATCCACATCCAGCTGGCTTTGACGGGTTTTCACCCCGATGTCCTCAACCAGGCCCGCGTACCCTTCCGCAAAACTCTGGCTGCCGCCGTTCAGGGTGTTCGCGGTGCCCAGGGCCGCCAGCAGCTCGGCGTTGCGGTTGTCGGACACACCATTGGTGTTGTACTCGATGGTGAAGGTATCCCCCACCGCCGGCTCGCCCGTCATGCGGAACTGGTAGCCCTGATAGAGCGCGCCTGCCACCGCAGGGTCCTCCTCAAACAGGGTGTTGATCTGGTTCGGATCGTAATTGCCGCTGGCCACCACCGCGCCGGATGGCGGTGCCTCGGTTACCTGATACTGCAGACCTGTCGGGCCGCCGGCTGTGAAAGAAACCGTCAGCGGCCCGTTGGCAAGCTCACCGGCGGTCTGGAAGCCGGGCAGCAGGGAGTTGGTAAACGGGTTACGAACATCCAGCATGGTGCCCTGGTCGATTTTGCCGGTGCCAATGTTGGCGTCACTGGCGGTGGCTCGTATCGGGCTGGCGAACGCCAGATCTTCTTCCCTGCTGACCACAAGGCCGATGGCCTCTGCCGCATTGCGGCTTGGCTGGATCAGGAACTTGTCGCCGGCATTGAAGGTGCCGCTCTCCACCCGGATGTTAAAGCCCGGCATGCTGATTTCAGACTGCGGCGGATCCGGCAGACGACCCTGGTTCACGGTTCTACCGCTAGCCTGATCAATCAGCTCGAAGTTGCGGCCGTCGCCGCTGAACTGAAGTGTCCAACGACCGGCAGGCAAAGCCGAACTGTCGGTGATTTCCACGGCAAGCTGGCCCGTGGTGGTAATGGCATTATTGCCATTGGGCACCACGCGGCTGCGCTGGGCCTCCAGGGAATTGATGTCATTGAAGAAGGGACCGCCGAGGTCGCCTTCCAGATCCATACCGATCTCATGCTGCTGGTTGATGGCGTCGGAGATAGCCAGGGCAATCCGCCCGAGTTCGTCGAACGCCGGCTTCAGCCCTTCATTGTCGAAACGCATCAGGCCACCGAGCTTGCCGCCGGTTATCTGTTCATCGATATTGAGCGTGCGCCCGCCATTGGTCAGGGTGAATTCCAGGCGGGTCGGATCCTCGGCACTTTCCCGGGTGCCCAGGGTGGATGGGTCGCTGCCAACCACCAGGGCCAGGCCGTTTGCCAGTGACACGTTCACCTGGCTGCCTTCGGTGGGCGTTACCTTGATGCTGACGAGCTCGGACAATTGGCGGAGTTTCTCATCACGCTTGTCGAGCAGCTCATTGGGCATGCGGCCCTGGGCGATACCCGGTGATTCGGAAATCGCCAGGTTCAACTCGGCGATGCTCTTGATCAGGGTGTTGGCGTCCTTAACACCCTGCTGCATCTGGGTCTTGATGGACTCGCGCTGCTGGATAAATTCCTGATTGAGCGCCTGGAATCGATTGATCACCTGCTGGGCTTCGCTCAACACAAGCTGGCGTTGGGGCAAAGACGTGGGATCCTCGGCGGCGTTCTGCAAACTGGCGAAGAAATTGTTCAGGGCATTGCTCAGCCCGGTGGTTTCGCCACCCAACAGGTTGTCCAGTCGGGACAGCTCCGAGTTCAGCGCCTCCTGCTCCCCATAAAGAGTGCTGTCCTCGCGCACCTGTTGCACCAGGAACTCGTTGGCCAGCCGGCGAATGTCGGACACGTTGACACCGCTGCCAATGGAACCGGCACCAGTCCGCTGGCCTTCCTGGGTCTCGAACAGCACCTCCTGGCGACTATAGCCAGGGGTGTTGGCGTTGGTAATGTTGTTACCGGTGGTGTTCAGTGCCGTCTGATGACTCAGAATGCCGGTCAGACCAATACCTATCAGCCCCGCCATATCGCTTACTCCTTCATTCCTTCACTGCCCAGGGACAGCGTCATCAGTGAATCACGGCCCATGATCTGGCGAATCTTGCTGCCGTATTCAGGGTCGGTTGCATAGCCGGCCTGCTGCAGCCTTTCGGCAAACACCTCTGGCTGGTCTGCCACCGCCAGCACCTCCCGGTACCGGGGGTTGGTTTCCAGGAACGACACGTAATCCCGGAAGCTGGCTTCATAGTCCGGATAGGCCCGGAAACTGGCCTGCTCTTTCATGGGCAGACCTTCCCGATATTCGGTCGTGGTGATGGATACCGCATCGCCCTGCCAGCGATGATCGGCCTTGATGCCGAACAGGTTGAAGCTGGGCTCGTCCTGTTCACCCCTGATCATGTGGCGTCCCCAGCCGGTTTCGAGCGCGGCCTGGGCAACCATCAACTTCGGATCAATGCCGGAGTCGCGGCTTATCTTCTGGGCCACGGGCAGCAACTCACGAACGAAGTGTTCCGGCGACTCGAAACGTTCGGGGAGCACCGCAGCCTCTTCAGTGGCCGCAGTCGCCACCTGGTCCGCCATGGCGGTCACTTCCCGAACCTGCTCGGGCAGACGGATGGAAAGCGCGGGAAGACTGCGATCGTAGTCAGCCAGCGTGGCCTTGTGCCCGGCCAGAAGATCACCCTCCCCGTCCATGCCGGGAATCTGCCGGCTGAGCTGCCTTACAAGCGCTTCGGCCAGGCCACTGCCCTTGCCGCCGGCCATGGTCAGGCTCATCTGGTTGTCGAACATGTCCCGGTACAGCTCGGACTGGTTGCTGTTGAGGTAGTTGCCTTCGGCGAACACATCACCAGCCTTGCGCATGGACTTGAGCATTTCAGACAGGAACAGGCTCTCGAACTGGCGCGCCACTTCCCGAAGCGCCGCCTGCTTGTCAGTCCGGGCCTGGGCTTTGAGCGCGTTCAGGCCGTTGAAATCGGTATAGACCTGCGCCTGTTGAACCTTGTAATCCTGCATCATGCCACCTAGATCACGATCAGCTCGGCGCGCAATGCACCGGCCTGCTTGAGCGCCTCGAGAACGGCCATGACATCGCCGGGGGCGGCACCCACCTGGTTAACCGCCTGCACAATTTCATTGAGCGTGACCGCCGGGCCAAACTTGAACATGCGCGCCGGCTCCTCGGTAATGGCAATCTGGGTATCCTGCTCCAACGCGGTTTCACCCTCGGCGAACGGGTTGGGCTGCACCACTTCCGGGTTTTCCTGGATCGTGACCGTCAGGTTGCCGTGGGTCACCGCCGCGGGACTGACTTCCACATTCTGGCCCACCACGATGGTGCCGGTGCGGCTGTTGATGACGACTTTCGCGGCCGCCTCGGCCGGATCCACTTCGATATTCTCCAGAATCGACAGGAAGCTGACGCGCTGTGACGGATCACGGGGTGCCCTGACCGAAACAGACGTAGCGTCGTGGGCGTAGGCCATATCCGGGCCCAGCTGGCCGTTGACCGCTTCAACCACCCGCCGGGCGGTTGTGAAATCCGGGCGCAGAAGATTAAAGGTGATGGTGTCGCCCCGGGTGAACGGAGAGGAGACTTCACGCTCAACTGTGGCACCGTTGGGAATCCGGCCAACACTCGGAATGTTAACGGTAATCCGGGAGCCATCCTGTCCCTGGGCACCAAAGCCACCCACCACCAGACTGCCCTGGGCCATGGCATACACCTGGCCGTCGGCGCCCTTGAGCGAGGTCATCAGCAGGGTGCCGCCACGAAGGCTGTCGGCGTTCCCGATGGAGGACACAGTTATGTCTATTTCCTGGCCCGCCTTCGCGAACGGCGGAAGCGTGGCGCTCACGGTCACCGCCGCCACGTTGGCCAGGTTCGGGTTGACGCCTTCAGGCAGCGTCACCCCAAACTGGTTCATCATGTTGCGGAACGTCTGGTTAGTGAACGGTGCCTTGTCGCCGGTGCCGTCCAGGCCTACCACCAGACCGTAGCCAACCAGCTGGTTGTTACGCACACCCTTGATCCTGGCCAGGTCTTTCAGGCGATCGGCCATGACCGGTGCCGCAACCATGGTCAGAACCAGGACCCAGGCGAACAGTCTCCGAGCACTCATAACGGCCACCACTCACTATTGAAGAAGCGCGCCAGCCAGCCCATCTGGTTGGCCTGGTCAAAGTCACCGGTGCCGCCATAGGCAATGCGGGCATCGGCAATGCGATTGGAGGCCACGGAATTGTCCGGCTGGATATCCTGGGGCCGAACCAGACCGGTCAGGCGGATGTACTCGTCACCGTTGGTCAGGGACAGCCATTTCTCACCGCGAATACGCAGCACGCCGTTGGGCAGAACTTCGGTCACCGTCACGGTGATGCTGCCAGCCAGGCTGTTGCTCTGGTCCGCTTCCGCCGAGCCCTCGAAATCCCGCTCATGGTTCAGAGAGGTATTGATGCCAAAATTGCCCTTGCCCAGGATGGTGGGCTCCGGCAGCGTGATTTCGTTGTCCTTGGTAATGCTGGTCTCGGCATTCTTGCTGGCCCGGGTGGACTCCTGAAGCTGCACCGTCAGCACGTCGCCAACGTTCAGCGCCACGGTATCGCCGTAAAAGTTGTAGTTACGGGATACCTGGTAGATGGAGCCGGAATCCGGGTCACGCTGCATCATGGCCTGGGGCCGAACCGGGGCAAACTGCGGGTCGTCAGGAACCGCACGGGGGCGACTCATGGCGGTACAGCCCTGCACCACAACCAGCAGGGCAATCACCGCCAGGCGCAGGCCCTGGCCAGGGAACGGGTTGGAGGTCATCGGGTTCATGACATCACCTCAGGCGTCATCAGCCTATGTTGTTGGTAATGAACTGGAGCATCTGGTCGGTGGTCGAGACCACCTTCGAGTTCATCTCGTAGGCGCGCTGGGTGGTGATCATGTTCACCAGTTCCTCAACGACTTCCACGTTCGATGCTTCTACCGTGCCCTGCTCAATGCTACCGAGGCCGGCCAGGCCCGCCTCACCCTCGGCAGGATCACCGCTGGCGTTGGTGGCCTTGAACAGGTTGTTGCCAATGGCCTGCAGCCCCTGAGGGTTGATGAAGTCCACCAGCGTGATCTGGCCAAGGTTCACCGGCGCGGCCTGATCGTCCGTTACCGCAGTGACGGTGCCATCCTTGCCGATGGTGATGTTGGTTGCGTTCTCGGGCACATTGATCGCCGGCTCCAGCGGGTAGCCGTCCGGATTGACCACATCACCGTCGGCGTTCAGCTGGAACTGACCGTCACGGGTGTAGGCAATCTGTCCGTCCGGCAATTGCACCTGAAGGAAACCACGACCATTGATGGCCATGTCCAGTGGCTGCTCGGTGATCTGCAAATTGCCCTGGGTGAACTGCTTGGCAGTTCCAACCACCCGCACACCGGTACCCAGCTGCAGCCCCGAGGGCAGTTCGGTGTTCTGCGTTGTCAGACCACCCGGCTGCCGGTTGATCTGGTACAGAAGGTCCTGGAATACCGCCCGGTCCCGCTTGAAGCCGGTGGTGTTTACGTTCGCCAGGTTGTTGGAAATGGTGGACATGTTGGTGTCCTGAGCGCTCAACCCGGTTTTGCTGACCCAAAGTGCTGGATGCATGCTGTCTACTCCTTGCCGGTGGTCATCAGGCGGCCAGAATTTGCCGCTTCAGGCCCGCCGGGCCAATGTCTTCAGTCGTTACTTAAAGGTTCTGCAACAGCCGTGCCGTTGCTTCGGAATTCTCGTTGGCAGTGGTCATTACCTTCACCTGCATCTCGTACTGGCGAGACAACTGCAGGTTGGAGATCATCTCTTCCACCGCATTCACGTTGGAGCTCTCAAGAAAGCCGGAAGCGACTCGAAGGTTGGCATCCGGCGGTTCCGGGCCATCCAGTGCCTGGTCAGGCTTGCGGCGCATATGACCATCCAGGCCCTTCTCCAGAGCCTCCGGAGGCGGACTTACCAGCTTCAGGCGATCAACCTCCACCAGCTGGTCAGGCGGGCCACCCACGGGCACGATCGACACCGTGCCATCAGCACCGATCTCGACGTTGTCAAAGGGAGGAAGCGCCACCGGCCCACCGTTACCGAGGACCAGTTCGCCGTTGGCGAGGCGAACCAGGCCGTTCACGTCGATCTGCAGGCTGCCGCTGCGGGTGAACACCTCTTCGCCCTGGTCGTTCTGGATAGCCAGCCAACCCTCGCCCTCAACCGCAACGTCCAGTTTCCGGCCGGTTTCCATCAGCGCACCTGCGGACAGATCCGTGCCGGGCCTTTCTGTCATGGCATAGGCGCGGGTCGGGTAATGCTCCCCGAACACAGGCATGCTTCGGGCCTGAGCAAAGTCTTTCTTGAAGCCGGTGGTACTGACGTTCGCCAGGTTGTTGGCGTGGGCCTGCTGGGCCAGCATATTCTGCTTGGCGCCAGACATACCGATGTAGAGGGCTTTGTCCATGGGAAAACTCCTGCCGGAATTTTGACTGTTTCCAGTCTTCCTGCAGGAGTCATGCCATGTTCGCTATGACGCTGGTTTAACGGCCGCGAGATTAGCGGAGGTTGATGATGGTCTGGGTGACCGCATCGGAGGTTTCAATGGTCTTGGCGTTCGCCTGGTAATTGCGCTGGGCAATGATCAGGTTAACGAGCTCAGACGACAGGTCCACGTTGGACTCCTCCACCGAGCTCGACTTGATGGAGCCGAGGGTTCCGGTGTCGGGCGCGCCAATAATCGGCTGCCCGGACTCGAAGGTTTCGACCCAGGTGGTGTCGCCCACGGGATTCAGACCGTCGGTGTTATTGAAGGCCGCCAGCGCCACCTGTCCCAATGCCTGGGACTGCCCGTTGGTGTACCGAGCAAACAGAACGCCCTGGTCGGATACATCCAGGCCCGACAGCCGGCCGGTGGTGTAGCCATTCTGCTGCTGGTCGTTCACGCCAAACGCCGCCCCGTACTGGGTGGTGCCGCTGAGATTGATCACAAAGGCTGAGGTTGTGGGCGGCTCAGGAATCGGCGTTACCACGGTCTCGCCCGGCGCAGGAGGGCCGTCTGCCCCATTGGGCTGACCGCTCTCGTCCTTCGGAACCCAGTCATCGATCAGGATCTCACCGCTCGGATCACCATTGATGGACTGCAGCGCGCCATCCTGGTCAAAACGGGCGGTAAACGGTGTCACATCCGTGCCGCCAACGAACTCACCGTCGATCTGCGCATACACGGACCACTCGCTCACCCCTACGCCGTTGCCGGGCGAAGGATTCTTCACGAAGAACTGGGTCAGCTCGTGGGAGTTGCCCAGGCTGTCATAGACAGTCGTGGATGTGGCGTGGTTGTAGGTACGCTGATCCAGCGGGTTGAACTCGTTGGTTACCCGGATCGGCGATGCGTTGAAGGCCAGCTCGAAATCGTTGTCCGCGGTGGTGGATGTTACACCGGCCACGGACCGGTCAGCCGTCACATTCACGTCACCGGTCACGGTATCGGAATCGCTGTTGCCGTTACCGTCCGCAAAGCTGTAGCTCAGGGTTTCGCCCTGGTTGTGAATCACCCGCAGAACATTGGTACCGCCAGAACCGGCCACAATGGAGGCTGAGATCGCGGTCTCGCTGGAGTTGTTGATTGAATCCACCAGATCCTGCAGCGAGTTGATGTTGGAGGTATCGAGGGTCAGGGGCGAACCGTTGATATCCAGGCTGAAGGTGAAATTGCTGGCACCGCTGATGAAGGCGTCGTTCAGATCCTGGGCGCCGTCGAAGGTCACCGTTGTTGTTGCCGACGCACTCATTCCCGGCGCATTGTTGATCTCCGCCGCCGCTTCCCTCGCGGTGGAGGTTGCGGTCAGATCAACCGGAAAGTTCGGAGTGCCATCCGTATATTGAACATCAAAGGTCTCGCCAGAGATGGCGCTGAAGGCCAGTGGACCGATGTCCCGAACACGGGTTTCAAGAACGCTCTGGCGGGAATCCAGGTTCAGGTCCGAATCCAGGTTCGTTGTCCGCCTTGGCGCCAGGTTATCCGTCTCGATCTGCAGGTCACCGCGAATCCCCGAGAGATTCCCGTCCTCATCGGCGGTATACCCCTGCACCCGCATATTCTGGTTATTAATCACATAACCGTCTTTATCAATCGAGAACTGGCCGGCCCGGGAATAGCGGATCTCACCGCCGTTATTCAGGATAAAGAACCCGTCGCCGCTGATGGCCATGTCCAGGCCGTTGTCGGTAAAGCTGATGTTGCCCTGACCGAAAGACTGCTTCACATCCTGCACCCGAACGCCGTCGCCGATCGGGTTGGTGCCGGCGCTCAGGAAGCCGCTGGCGTAGAGATCGCCAAACTGGGCCTTGCTGCCCTTGAAGCCCACGGTGCTGGCGTTGGCAATATTGTTGCCGGTGACGTCCAGATCCACCGATGCCGCGCGAAGGCCACTCAAACCTGTGTTAAATGCCATGGTTAACCCCCTGGTGTTTCACCGGACTCAGTTAATTTGTTTCACATCAGACAGGGCAATCGAGCCCATGCCTGCAAGATTCAGGGTGATGGAACCGCCCTGCCCAAGCGATACGCTGTCAACGTTGGCGCTCACCATGGTACCCAGTTGCTGCGGGCCATCGGGATAGGAGGCCTCGGCCACAATCCGGTAAGGTCCAGGCGGCAAAGGATTGCCGTTACCGTCCTGGCCATCCCAGCGGAACGACACCACGCCCGCCTGGCTGCTGCCCATATCGATCTGCCGCACCCGCTCGCCGTTCTTGCCTTCAATCGACAGGCGAAGACCTCCGGTGGACGCCGGTACCTCGATGGTGCCGGTAATCTCACCTTCGGCGCCCAGGATGCCGAACTGGGAGGGTGCCAGAACCGACTTGCCCACCATGGCAGAGGCCTGGAGTGCCTGTGTGGAGCGGAACTGACCCACCACATCCTCAACCGTTCCGGAGAGATTCTGCATCTCCTCCAGAGAGCTGAACTGTGCCAGCTGGGAGATGAACTCGCCGTTGTCCTGGGGCTCCAGGGGATTCTGGTTCTTCAACTGCGCCAGCATGAGTTCCATGAACTCGTTACGGCCCAGTTCACTGGTACCGCTGCCCATCTGTTTCTGCTGCGCCCGGTACTGGCTCAGAACATCCGACGCGTCTGTTGCATTCACTGCAGTCATGATTTGCTCCTCACCGAATTACTGCTGACCAAGCGTCAGAATGCGTTGCATCATGGACTTGGCGGTATTCATCACATCCACGTTCATCTGGAAGCTCCGGGACGACGACATCATGTCCGCCATTTCCTCCACCACGTTCACGTTCGGGTAGAACACGTAACCGTCCTCGTTGGCGGCCGGATGGTGGGGCTCGTAGCGCATCTGCAGCTCTTCCTGGCTCTCGACAATGCCGTCCACACGCACACCCGCCCCGGCGCCCTGATCGGCCGACATCGGGAAGTTGCCCTGGCCCGGGTTCATCATCGACTGCTGGATAGCCGCAAACACCGGCTTGCGCGCCCGATAGGTGGTATCGGTACTCGAGCTGGCCGTCTCGGCGTTGGCAATGTTGGATGCGGTGGTGTTCAGCCGCAGTGATTGCGCGGTCATGCCGGAACCGGCGATATCAAAAATGCTGCCCAGTGACATGAGAAATCTCCTTCGCTAATCCTGTGGCTTACTCGCCCTTAAGAGCCTTGGTAAGGCCGCTGAACTTGCTGTTCAGAAACTGGAAGCTGGCCTGAAAATCCATCGCATTGCGCATGAACCGGGTCTGCTCCTGCTGCGCGTCCACGGTATTGCCGTCCACTGACGGCTGGTGCGGCACGCGGTACAGCAGTTCGCCGTCGGCACCCGGGGTGGAGGTATCCATATGCGCCTCATGGGTTTTGCTCATGTTTAACCCGCTCATGGACTCCTGGGCCTTCTGCATCATCGCCTGGAAATCAACGTCCCTGGCCTTGAAGCCCGGGGTGTCAGCGTTTGCCAGGTTGTTTGCCAGCACCTCGGCCCGCTTCACACGGGCCTCCACGGCGTGCTGATGAATGCCCAGAGCGTTGTCGAACGAAATTGCCATGTTGCCTCCAGATACTGCGCGGGCAGTGCGACTCAACATTGCCGCCTGCGTTTCATGACAGGATCAAAGCAAGGCGAATGCCAGAATTGGAAAAGCGGTTGAAATTAGCGGGAGGAGCGGTGTTTGCGGGCGGGTATCGTGCCGGTCGGCAAACCTGGGCATAATGAGGGCCGCGAAAAAGCGGCAAGGAACTTCCCCCGGAACAAGGGGGAAGTTTCGGGGATCAGGCTACGGCCATTGGCGAACGAACTCGGCCACCTCCGGGCGCGGGACGGCGGGTTTGGCCTGGGCCACCCGGCCAGTGTAGAGAAAGCCGACGATCTGCTCGTGCTCCTCGAGGCCCAGCCCCTCCCGTACGGCAGCGTTGTAGGCTACGGAACCGGTACGCCACATAACGCCGAACCCGGCTTCCTGGAGCGCCAGCTGGACAAAACTCATGCCCACCGCGGCAGACATCACCTGCTCGATTTCCGGCACCTTCGGGTGAACCACCGGGGAGGCAACGCCGACAATGATCATCGGGGCCCGCAGCGGCGCCCGGCGCAGCTTGTCGATCTCTTTTTCGTCACTGTTATTGGCACAGGTGGCAGCAAACAGCTGACCCAGCTTCTCCAGGCCATCACCCTGTATCACCAGATACCGCCAGGGACGCAGGAGGGCGTGGTCCGGAGCCCTGGCGGCACAGGCAAAGGCCTGCTCCAGGGTAGCGGCATCCGGAGCGGGCGCCTCCAGCCTGGGCTGGGAGGAACGGTTCAGCAGGAAATCAGTAACGGATGTCATAACGGCTCGCTGTCAGGAGAATGAAAGAACGCACGCAGCCATCCCATGCCGGTGAATTGTGGCCCGTACGTAATGCTGTTAATCTTTAGTCGTAGTCGAGAACGCCAAACACTCGCCAATAACTAACAATAAAGCTGACTCGCAGCGACTGTCTTACAACGAAGAGTGGCAACGCAATGAGCAACGAACAAACCTTCAACAGCTTTTCCGAATTCTACCCGTACTACCTTGAAGAACACAGCGATGCCATCTGCCGTCGCCTGCATTTTGCCGGCAGTCTGCTTGTCCTGATCGTGGGTGCCTGGGCGCTGACCTCGGGCAAGTTCCTCTGGCTTCTGGCGTTGCCGGTTATCGGGTACGGATTTGCCTGGATAGGCCACTTCAAATTCGAGAAAAACCGTCCCGCGACGTTCAAATACCCACTGTACAGTCTCATGGGCGACTGGGTCATGTTCCGTGACATGCTGATCGGCAGGATTCGTTTCTGAGATGATGAGCGCGCCGCCGGATTTGCGCAGCGCCAGCAGCTCCGCTGGCAGGGCCATGGCCATTGAAGGCGCCGGGAACCCGGTGGCCATTCCGCCTATGCCCGATTACAACGGCCGGATTCTCGCGTACACGTCCACGGCGGCGATCATCGTCACGGGGGTACTGCAGAATGCCTTCGATTTCTGGCTGCTCTGGCTGGTCGCCGGCGCCCTGACCTGGCCTCACATTGCCCACGCTCTGACCCGGCGCACGTTTCTGCGCAACTCACCACGCATCCGGCAGAAAATGCTGATTGTGGATTGCGTCATCGGTGGCGGTTTTATCGGGTGCATCGGCCTGATTGTCATACCCTCCCTGGCCGTTGCATTGATGCTCATGTTCAGTTGCCTGATCGTGGGCGGCATACGGCAATGGTTCCTGGGCACCATGTTCATGATCGCCGCCATTGCAGTATCCGTGGCCATTCTTGGCCCGGCCCCAGGCCCCCACTCTCCGCTGCTGACCAGCATCGTCTCGATCCTGTCCACCGGCCTGTACATCTGCGTTACCGCCTACTATTCGCATCAGCAGGCACGGGCCCTGATGCTGGCGAAAACCCAGATCCAGAACCAGCGGGAGCAATCCATCGCCCTGTCCCACAAGCTGTCCAAGTACCTGTCTCCCCAGGTCTGGCAGTCCATTTTCACCGGTGAGCGCGATGTGCGCCTGGAAACCCAGCGCAAGAAGCTCGCTGTGTTCTTCTCGGACATCAAGGGCTTTACCGAGCTCTCGGAAGAGATGGAGCCAGAGGCGCTTACCGAGCTGCTGAACCACTACTTCAACGAAATGTCCGAAGTAGCCCTCAAATACGGCGGCACCATCGACAAGTTCGTCGGCGATTCCATCATGGTGTTCTTCGGTGACCCCACCAGCCGTGGGCAGCGGGAAGACGCCTTTGCCTGCGTATCCATGGCCATTGAAATGCGCAAGCACATGAAGATCATGCGCCAGAAATGGCGCAGCCAGGGCATCAAGACGCCCCTGGAAATCCGCATGGGCATCAGCACCGGCTACACCACCGTTGGCAACTTCGGCGCCGAAAACCGCATGGACTACACCATTATCGGCAAGGAAGTGAACCTCGCCAGCCGCCTGGAGTCACTGGCCCAGCCGGGCGAAATACTTGTTTCCTACGAGACCTTCTCCCTGATCAAGGACAAGATCATGTGCCGGGACAAGGGCGAAATCACCGTGAAGGGCTTCGGCAAGCCGGTACCTATCTATGAGGTGGTCGACTTCCGGCGCGACATGGGTCCCCACCGGAGTTTCCTGGAGCACGAGCACAGTGGCTTTGCGATGTACCTGGATTCCGACAAGGTGACCGAGAAAGAACGCCAGTGCATCCTCTCGGCACTGGAAGACGCCGCAGACCGGCTGCGGCGCGAGGAAGACCTTTCCTGACCCTTACTGCCGGATCAGTCGTGGTCCGGCATCCTGCCCCGTTTCGGTACTGCGCCAGGGATTGATATCCAGCCCCCCGCGCCGGGTATAACGGGCGCACACCGTCAGCGATTCCGGCCGGCAGCGGGCCATGATATCCGTGAACACGGTCTCCACGCAGTGTTCGTGGAAATCCTGCTTCTGACGGAAACTGACCACATAACGCAGCAGGCCCGCCCGGTCGATCCGCGGCCCGGTATAGCTGACCAGCAAGGTGGCCCAGTCCGGTTGGCCGGTCACCGGGCAGTTGCTTTTCAGCAGATGCGAGCACAGTTGCTCGGTAACGACGGCACCGCCAGCAGACAGCGAATCAGGCGAGTACTCGTAGACCGGCTCGGTCACCGGCTCGTCATCAATCAGCTCGAACCCCGCCGGGCGGCCAATGGCCTCCCCGGACTCATCAACGCTGTGCAGGCGCACCTGCACCGACCCGCCACAGGCACTGGAAAGATCCTGCGCAATCACCTCGGCCACCTGCTCCCGGCTGGAATAAACCGCCTGGTTGAGGGAGTTCAGGTACAGCTTCAGAGATTTGGATTCGATAATGGCCGGGGATGCAGCCGGGAACACCAGCTCTGCCCAAGCTACCTCGGGCACGCCACCGGGGCGAAGCCAGGACACTTCCCAGGCCTGCCAGAGATCCTCGCCAAACCAGGGCCAGCGACCGTCCTCAAGCCCCAGTCGCCGACGGTTTTCTTCCCTGGCAACGGGAAACAGCAGGCCCGGGTCGTAACTGTCTGGATAGTCGCTTGTCTTGCCAAGCGGTGCGTCGTTAAGTGCCATAGAAGGTCCTGAGGTCAGTGGCGAATACCCTTGCCACGCGCCAGCATTTTCAGGGAAATGAAGGCCAGGATGGCAATGAACACCAGAATCATACCAAGAGATACGAAGGGATTGACGTCCGAGACACCAAGGATGCCGTAACGGAACCCGTTGACCATGTACAGGATCGGGTTCGCCATGGAAACACCCTGCCAGAACGCCGGCAGCATATCGATGCTGTAGAACACGCCACCGAGGTAGGTCAGCGGCGTAAGCACAAAGGTCGGCACGATGGAGATATCATCGAACTTGGTGGCCAGCATCGCGTTGATGAAACCGCCAAGAGAAAACAACGCCGAGGTGAGGAACACCGTCAGCACCATCATCGGAACGCTGTGAATGGATAACCGCGTGAATGCCAGGGACAGCAGGGTCACGATCAGGCCAATACCGAGCCCGCGCGCCATGCCGCCAGTCACATAGCCCGCCAGGATCACCCAGTTGGGCACTGGCGACACCAATAATTCCTCGATACTGCGCTGGAACTTCATCGAAAAGAACGAAGACACCACGTTCGAGTAGGAATTGGTGATCACCGCCATCATGATCAGCCCGGGCACGATAAACGCCATATAGTCGAACCCGCCCATCTCACCGATGCGCGAACCGATCAGGTTACCGAAGATAATGAAGTAGAGTGTCATGGTCACCGCCGGCGGCAACAGGGTCTGGGCCCAGATGCGGGTAAACCGGCGAATTTCGCGAACCACGATCGTGCTGAAGGCAGTCAGTATGGCCTGGGGGCTCATGCGGCGCCCTCCATGGCCTTGCGACTCTCTGCCGCGTTCTCCTCCACCATGCGGATAAAGAGCTCCTCCAGCCGGTTGGCCTTGGTGCGCATGCTCACCACCTTGATGCCCAGTTGCTCGAGCTGCACGAACACCTGGTTCAAGCCCTGCCCTTTCTCCACGTCTACTTCCAGCGCGCCCTCGTCGTCCAGGCGGGTGGCAAATCCGGACAATTCCGGAGCGGAATCCAGCGGCTCCTCGGTATCGAGCACAAAGGTCTCCAGGCTAAGCTGCTGCAGCAGCGCCCGTTTGCTGGTGTGCTTGAGGATACGACCGTGGTCGATGATGGCGATATTGCGGCAAAGCGCTTCCGCCTCCTCAAGGTAGTGCGTGGTCAGGATAATGGTGGTGCCCTGGCGGTTGATCTCCTCCAGGAAGGTCCACATCGACCGGCGCAACTCGATATCAACACCGGCGGTGGGTTCGTCAAGGATCAGCAGCCTGGGTTCGTGCACCAGGGCGCGGGCAATCATCAGGCGGCGCTTCATGCCACCGGACAACATTCGCGCCGGGGTGTCTCGCTTCTCCCACAGGCCCAGCTTCTTCAGGTATTTCTCCGCCGAGACCGATGCCTGCTTGAGCGGAATACCGTAGTAGCCCGCTTGGGTGGTCACAATATCGAACACCTTCTCGAACTGGTTGAAGTTGAACTCCTGCGGCACCACACCGAGGTTCAGCTTGGCGTCGGAAAGATGGGTATCAATGTCCTTGCCGAACACCCGAACCTTGCCCCCGGTTTTGTTCACCAGCGAACAGACGATACCCAGGGTGGTGGATTTACCCGCGCCGTTGGGGCCTAGCAGCGCAAAAAAGTCGCCCTCGGCGACGTTCAGATCAATCCCTTTCAGGGCCTGGAAGCCATCGCCATAGGCCTTGGTCAGGCCCTCAATTTCCAGTGCATTGGTCATAGACGATTCCGATCCTGCGGTGGGCAGAGGCCAGTCGGCCTGGCGCTCTGCCGGAATTTAGAATGCTATTAATTGTGACTGTCCCCGCAATTTCAAGGGGCTGGAGCCGGGGCTTCGGGCTCTGCCCGCCCGTGAATCAATCATGGAAACTGCGACAGGAATCCCGATATGAGGCAATACCCGTCCCTATAATGCGGTTACAACAACTTACAAAAGACGCCGCAACCCGGTGCAGGCGTGCTGAAACGAGGGAATGTACGACACACCATGAGATCCGTTCACCGCTTCCAACTGGCCTTCACCCTGATAGGCACCCTGGTATTGTCTGGCTGTTTTGACGACAGCGGCGGCTCCGCGGGCGATGACACCCTCGCCGGCCGGCTGAATTTCAATGGCGTCAGTGGCCTGGGCTACCAGACGGCGAGCCAGTCCGGCACCACCACAGACCGCGGCGAGTTCCGCTACTACCCCGGCGAAACCGTTGAATTCCGCGTAGGCGATCTGTCGTTGGCGCAGGGAGTACCCGCCGGCCAATACGTCACCTTCCTCGAATTTTTTCCGGACGTGCGCACAGCACTGCAGGCACCCCTGGTCGACAGCGAAGGGTTGAGCACCCACACCCTGCGGGAGCAGCAGTTGTTGCAGAACGTCCCGCTGAATAACCTCTCCCGGTTACTGATCGCCCTGAACTGGACCGAGAACATCGGCGAGGGCGAGGGTATCGAAATCCGCGAGCGGGTGATCAGGCAGCTCAACGCGGCCCTGCCGGGCCTGAGCTCGCCCATAGACTTCAACGTCAGTGAAGCGGAGTTTACCGCCGAGGGATCGAACGTGTCCCCGGCCAATCAGCTGCTGGCCCAGATCTGCTTCTACCCGGAAGACGATCCGCTCTGTCAGCCCCCGCCAACCCTCGAAGAAATTGACAACGCGCCGTCACGGCCGCTGGATGAAAACGCCATCGATCCGGATGTGGTCTACAGCGAGGATCTCGCTGCTCTCCGGACCCGGATCCTGGAGTCCGTGCGCACAGTGACGGAAATAGACAACGAAACCGTGAAAACCTACCTCTCCCGGGAACTGAAAGCGATCACTACCGCAGTGGCGAACCGATACTATCTGGACGAGGAAGTTGCCAGCATTCCAGCGGGCAACACCGCCATCCAGTCCGTGGCCATACGGAAGATCGGTGGTGACCTGGCTCTTGCCGAGCTGGAGGCCATCAGCACACGCCCCCAGGATGTTCAGATACATGCAACAGACTGGCAAGGCGGCGAGGTGGAGTATTTTGTGGCGGGTCCTGCGGGCGGAGAATCAGAACTCCTGCTGAGCTTCCGCCCGGAGCACACCTATCGATGGGTCCGCAAACAGCTGCGAGTGCTTATCCGTTAATCAGTCGCCCGAGGCTCCAGCGAGATTCAACGCCGGTGACGTCGTACATGGACGGGTCCATTCCTTCGGTGCCATGGGGCAGACATTCACGGATCTGGACCGCTTCGGCTGCATCGCGATCCTCATTGTAGCGGGCCAGATCAATGATCTTCGCGGTTTTCAGGGGCCGCGCCTCGGCGTCTGTCATCACCATCACGCGGGGCCAGAGCCGGCGTTCCGGAGAGTGCGAAACCACGATACCGCGCTGGCCGTCCGTCAGCTCGACCAGACTGCCCGTCGGGTAGATGCCAATCGCCTGGATAAAGTTTTCCACCAGGTCTTCCTGAAACTCAATATTGCGCATCTCATACAGCAGAGTCACCGCCTTGGCGGGGGTAAGCGGCTCGGAGTGCTTGCGGGGGGCAATCAGCGACTCGAAGAATTCGGAAATACCGGCCACCTTGGCCAGCAAAGGAATCCGGTCACCCCGGATACCCTCGGGGAAACCCGAGCCGTTATGACGCTCCCGATGACACTGAACCACACTCAGCACGGCACGTGACAGCCCGCTGTCCTGCAGCATGGCAACCCCCCGGTCGATGTAACCCCGGTAGGTTGTATACTCCTCGGCGCTCAACTGTCCTTCCCGGGCAAGCATGTCTGCCGGCAAGCTGGTTTTTCCCACCTGGGACAGCAGACAGCCAAGGCCCAGATGGTTCAGCAGCCCCTCGTTCAGACCAAGGTGACGCCCGCACACCAACGCCCATACGGCGGTATTGAGGGCATGCCGGTAAAGATAGCTGTCATGGGCCCGGGTGCGACTGAGCCACAGCAGCGCGTCTGGTTGCCGGATGACGCTGCTCACCATCTTGCTGGTGATGGTTGCGATCGGCCGCAAATCGGGCACACCCTCGGACCGCAGGGTGTCGAACAGCTGCCCCAGGGCGTCTTCCACGTCATCCAGGAGACGTTTGGACGTCTTCATTTCTTTCTTGAGCGTGGTAACCGTCTCGTAGGTCACTGGCTCCCGAATGCTCAGGGGCGGCAACTGCAGTTGCTCGCGCCCTCCGCGCCTGGCAGCCGCACGACCAAATACCGGTTTGCTGTTGCCCTTCACAGACCGCGATTCACGAATCTCGGCAACGTCGATCATCACCCACTTGCAGTGGGACACGAGCGCACGGATATCGTCCTGGGAGCGGATGTGAAAACCCTGGATCGGGAAAGGCGTCTGGTGCCACGGCCTGTCCAGATCGGACACGAACATGCCCACTTCCAGATCATGCACTGCCACTTTCTTTTGTTGGACACCCACGGGACCACCTCACAATAAAAACGTTTCGATGGCTACCATTCTGACCCAGCGTCCGGAAGACACAATTACAAATTCGTATCGCGGAGTAACCCAAAGGCCACAAAAGGTAACGCTAATATTCAGGAGGCAACAAAGTGTAGCAATGTGATGGCGGTCACACTGGAACGTCAGAAAGTGTCACTCTGCGTCACATACGGAGTCGTCAAAACGAGGCGGCTTTGCGATCAGGGACCCTCGTGGAGCCTTGCGCACATAGACGGTATAGGGCACTGCTGAGGCCCTGAGATAATCCAGATTGCGGGCGTCATCACCCTGCCCCTCAGCGACCACCGAAGGCTCACAGGACACCAGAAGTTCCAGCTTACCGCCTACCCCGGCAATACGAGCGGCGGGAGCCTGGGGATTGATGGCCATGCATCGGAACTCGGGCGTTGCCGGTTGACCGGTGGCTGCTACCAGATCCTGCCCCTTCTCTCCACAGGCCCGGATGCCGGTAGCACACTGCCCGGCCTGGTCGTCATCCCCATCCCTCAGGCGCCACACTCTGTCACTGCACTGGGTCTCCAGCTTTACCGAGGTAGCCCGGTTCCCAAGGAACCACCAGTCCGGATACTCGGCCGTCTGCCAGGAGAGGCGAACCTGCCTGGGTTCGCCAGAGGAGTTGGCAGCCGGAAACATGGCGAAATGGGAGTAGTAACTGGCACATCCGGACACTGACAACAGCAGCAGGCATGCCGCCAGCGGCCTGGCCAGCAAGGTGAAGGACAGTCGCCTGGCCGTTGTTTCTTCAGAGCTTAAATGGGTTGGTCTGGGCACAGTCATCGAACGGGCGCATTCCCTGGCATCGGTAACAAACGCTTGCCATTATCCACTTAGAACCAGCGCAATCCGCCTATCAGTCTCCATTTTCATCAAATTGCAGCCCGTAGCCGTCATTGGTTTTTCGCACCACGACCATCTGCAAGGTCGGCGCGGGCACGGGCAGCCCCTGCACCTGAACCGTCACCCTGTCGCCAATTTCCGGGGCAAAGGGCTCGGCATCGACGACAACAAACACGCCGCCATCGGAAATGTCACGGGTTGAGAAGACGAACTCGCCCAGCTCCCCGTGGACCACTTTCACTTTCGCACTCATGGCAGTGCGAATGTGCTCTCTTCGCTCAGTCCCGGACATCAATGGATCCCACTACTTTTTGCATAGTTTTTATGATCTTCCGAAGCATAGCACCATTTTGCTGAAAATATCCCAGAGGAGTTATTGACTACACTTGTAACACAAATGAGAATAGTTGCTGTTTTTAAACGCCTGTGCAATTCAATACAGGCCAAAGACACCGCAACGCCCTGAAAAGGACAAAACTATGCGAATGAAACTGGCAGTTACCGCCGCAATGGCCCTGAGCGCCCTTCCCCTGACAGCTTCCGCCGACGGCGAGGTGAACATCTACTCCTACCGTCAGGCATACCTGCTTGAGCCCCTTCTCAATGCATTCGAGCAGGAAACCGGAATCAAGGCCAATGTGGTCTTTGCCAAGCAGGGTCTGGCGGAACGCCTGGAGCGCGAAGGCCGCAACAGCCCGGCAGACGTGGTTATGACCGTGGACATCTCCCGCCTGAACGAGCTGGTGGAGCGCGATCTGGTTCAGCCGGTGGATAACGACGTGCTGGAAGAGAACATTCCGGAAAACCTGCGCCACCCGGAAGGCAAATGGTTTGCCCTGACCACCCGCGGACGCCTGATTTTTGTCTCCAAGGAGCGCGTTGAAGAAGGCGCCATCACCACATACGAGCAACTGGCGGACGACAAATGGGAAGGCCGGATCTGCACCCGTAGCGGCAAGCACCCGTACAACATTGCCCTGTTCTCCTCAATGATCGCCCACCACGGCGAGGCAGAGACCGAGCAATGGCTCGAGGGCCTGAAGGACAACCTCGCGCGCAAGCCCCAGGGCGGCGATCGTGACCAGATCAAGGCCATTGCCGAGGGCGTCTGCGATGTGGCCATCGGTAACAGCTATTACTACGGCAACATGCTGCAGGATGAGAGCCAGCGCCCGATCGCCGAACAGGTCCGCCTGGTATTCCCGAACGCCGAGGGCCGTGGCACCCACGTGAACATCAGCGGTATCTCACTGACCAACAGCGCCCCGAACCGGGAAAACGCCATCAAGCTGATGGAATTCCTGTCGTCGCCGGAAGCCCAGCGCATTTACGCGGAGGCCAACACCGAGTACCCCGCCAACCCGGCAGTTGAGCCCTCTGGCCTGGTAACCGAGTGGGGCGAGATCAACCCGGACAACCTGTCACTGCAGGAAATTGCCGAAAATCGCAATGCGGCAGTAAAACTGGTTGACCGCGTCGACTACGACGGCGAGTGATCCACGGTTGGTGGGGGCGGGCTCGCCGCCCTCGCCTTCCATGCGAACCGCGTGTGTCCTGCTGTCAGTCGTTGCAGGCACCACGCGAGCTGTCTACAATCTGCACCCTCGCTCGGGTAACCGCACGTTTTTAAAGACAGGAACATCATGACAGAGGCCGCAACCAGCACACATCCCGGGGTATCCCAACCCCTGCTGGCCAAACGCACCTCTGCCCGATGGCTGATCAGCGCTTTCATAACAACCGCCATCGTCGCCCTGCCCGTGCTCTCTGTTATTTTTCTGGCCTTCTTCCCGGAAGAAAACATCTGGCCTCACCTGATCAACACCACCCTACCAAGATACCTGACCACCACCGTGCAATTGATGATCGGGGTAGCCGTGATCACCCTGGTGGTTGGCCTGTCCTCGGCCTGGGCGGTCACCATGTGTGAATTTCCCGGCCGCAGGTTCTTCGAGTGGGCCATGCTGCTCCCCTTCGCCGTGCCGGCCTATGTGATTGCCTATGTGTACACCAGCCTTCTGGACTACGCCGGCCCCGTGCAGGGAGCACTCCGGGACTGGTTTGGCTGGACCAGCGCCGCCGATTACTGGTTCCCTGAGATACGGAGCCTTGAGGGCGCCACGCTGATGATCGGCCTGGTGGTGTACCCTTACGTGTACCTGCTGGCCCGGGCCGCGTTCCTTGAGCAGTCGCCCTCGCTGTTCGACGTCAGCCGAAGCCTCGGCCACTCCGCCATCAGCACCTTTTTCCGGGTGGTTCTGCCCATCGCCCGCCCGGCCATTGCGGTTGGCCTGTCGCTGGTGTTGATGGAAACCCTGAACGACTTCGGCACCGTTGATTTCTTCGCCGTCCAGACCCTCACCGCCGGCCTGTTCGATACCTGGATGAACCTGGGCAATCTTGGCGGCGCGGCCCAGATTGCCACCACCATGCTCATTTTCGTGGTGATTCTGGTGACGCTGGAGCGGTACTCCCGCCGGCGCCAGCAACAGTACGCCGCCCGCGACAACCGCGAGCCGATACGCCGTTTCAAGATGTCGTTCGGTCGCCAGATGATCTGCCTGGCCGTGTGTGCGGTTCCTGTGCTGCTGGGCTTTGTCATTCCCGGTGCAACCCTGGGCCTGTATGCCTGGGAGTATTTTGACGAGAGCTGGAATCCCGAATTCGTCCGCAACACCTTCAACAGCCTGTTTCTCTCAAGCGCTGCCGCCCTGACCACCCTGCTGATTGGCATCACGCTGGCCTACAGTCGCCGGCTCCACAACACCCGGGGCATGCAGGTCCTGATGCGCCTCTCAAGCCTCGGTTATGCCATGCCCGGTGCCGTACTGGCGGTGGGTGTGATCGTACCTCTGGCGGGATTCGATAACTGGCTGGACAGCCTGATGCGGGAATTCTTCGGCATCAGTACCGGGCTGCTGCTGAGCGGCACCGCCTTTGCACTGGTGTTTGCCTACACAGTCCGGTTCCTGGCGGTGTCTGCCGGTAGCGTGGAAAGTGCCCTGCAGAAGATCACCCCCAGCATGGACATGGCCTCGCGCTCCTTGGGTCACACCCCCGGCAAGACCCTGGTGCGGGTGCACCTGCCCATGCTTCGCGGTACTCTGGTTACCGCGGCGCTGGTGGTGTTTGTGGATTGCATGAAGGAGTTGCCGGCCACCTTGATTCTGCGGCCGTTCAATTTCGAGACCCTGGCCACCTACGTATACCAGTTTGCCTCCGACGAACGCCTGTTCCACAGCGCCCTGCCGGCCCTGATCATCGTGCTTGCGGGCATTGTGCCCATCATCCTGATGAGCCGGTCGATCTCGAACAGCCGGTCGATCGCCTGAGCTCCGGCTTCAGCAGGCCCTAGTTGGCAAGGCCTTAGTAGTTGGCAAGGCCTTAGAGAGTAACCCGGGATTTCACGTCCCGAACTACAAAGCGGCCCTGAAACACCGCCACCGGATCGCCTTCTGGTGCCGCCGTGGGCTGACCACAGAACACCTCGGCGGTCAGGTCCAGGCGCCCCTTGCCGTGCTTCGCCAGGCTCTTGCGGAACCGTTCCGGAACCTCTTCGCCGGGCAACCGGCAAACCACGTAAAAGTCGGAGGTCACCGGCTCCAGGTAATCAATGGTGCCGTTCTGAACCACCACCGTTGCCCTGAGTCCCAGGTCCCACAATGCCAGTTCGGTTACGCCCCAGGCGGTGGTAACCGCCGCCGCGTACACGCTCCCGCCGAAGCCCGTTCCCTGGTGGTTGCTGTTCGGTTCCAGCGGCGCGCTCAGAAGCAGCGAATGGCCATCCCAGGAATGCAGCTGAATACCCATGGCCCGGGAGAGGGGTATCTCGTCATGGACACGTTTCTGGAAAAGGGACAACTGGCTCATAACATCCTCCTGATATCGTTCCAGTTTAGGCCTGCGCCTGCCTTTTCCCTATGCGACTAACGTCGGTTTTTACCCCTACAAAAAAAGAGCCCGGCATGGCCGGGCTCCGTCTTGCTTGAGAGCAGTGATGCGTTATTGCCAGATCACCGGCTGGCGCTTGGCGTACCAGCTATCCACCTTCTCCTGGTAGGCGTCCTCCACCACGTTGCGCTTGAGCTTCAGCGTTGGGGTCAGGAAGCTGTTCTCGATGGACCACTCATCGCTGACCACGGTAATGAACGCCAGCTGCTCGTGCGGATCCACGGTCTTGTTCACATCCGCAATCAGCTTTTTGAAGCTTTCCTCGATTTCCTTGCGGAAGGCCTCATCGGCCATCTTCGGCCGCACTTCCTCACCCAGCATCACGAGTGCATGAGGCTGGGTCTGGTTGGCGCCAGACACGCACACCATTTCAATGGCGTCGTGGGACATGAGCCGGTTTTCAATCGGCGCCGGGGCAATGTACTTGCCCTTGCTGGTCTTGAAGATTTCCTTGATGCGGCCGGTCAGCTTCAGGCGACCCATCTCGTCGATCTCACCCTTGTCGCCGGTTTTCAGGAAACCGTCTTCGGTGAAGGCCTCGCGGGTTTTCTCTTCATCCTTGTAGTAACCCATCATGGTGGCCGGGCTCTTGATCTGCACTTCGCCCTCTTCACTGATGCGGGTTTCCACTCCTGGCAGCGACTCACCCACGTAACCGGTACGCGAGCGGCCCGGCTTGTTCATGTGCGAATAGGCAAAGTTTTCAGACATGCCATAGCCTTCGAGCAGCTCAAGGCCAAGATTGCGGTACCAGTCCAGAACATCGCTGGCCAGCGGCGCGGAACCACTGCCCGCCAGTTTCACCTTGTCCAGGCCCAGACCCTTGAGGATCTTCTTCTTGATCAGCTTGTTCACCACCGGGATCTTCAGCAGTCGCTCCAGCTTCTGCTTGGGCAGCTTCTGCAGCACGCCGTGCTGGAACTTCACCCACAGACGCGGTACCGAGAGGAACAGAGTCGGCTGCGCCCGCTGCAGGTCCTGCACGAAGGTGTCGAGCGACTCGGCAAAGTACAACTGGAATCCCGCGTACAGCGAGGCCAGCTCAACAAAGGTGCGCTCGAATACGTGAGCCAGCGGCAGATAGGACAGCATGCGCTCGTCGGATCCGACCTTCAGGACTTCCATCCCACCTTCGGCGGCAAACGCCATGTTGCCGAAACTGAGCATCACGCCCTTGGGCTTGCCGGTGCTGCCCGAGGTGTACACGATAGTGGCCAGCTCGTCGGCGCTCCGGTGAGTGTTCACCTCAAGGGGAGGATACTTGGCAATGATGTCGTCCCAGGTTTCGAAATCGTTGGGCGGGCTCAGCGGGTAGGAAATGCAGCGCACCGACTCTGGCACACCCGGCTTCATCATGTCCCAGTCGTCCAGCTTGCCGACAAACACCACCTCGCACTCGGCGTGGTTGAGGATGTAATTCACGGTGTCGGCGTTCAGGGTGGGATAAAGGGGAACGGAGATGTGACCGGCCATCCAGATGGCCCAGTCAGTCATGATCCAGTGGGCGCAGTTTTTGGAAATCAGGCCAATTCTGCTTTTTTCCGGCAGATTGAGGGATTTCAGGTAGGAAGCCATGCGTCTGGCTTCATCAACTGCGCGACCCCAGGTGTATTCCACCACCTTGCCATCGCCGATGGGCTGGGTCATGTACAGCGCGTTCGTTTTTTCGTTCTCCCAGTGATAGAGCATATCCAGCGGGAGTTTGTTTGTTGTGTCCATGGACCTTCCTTGCATTTCGTTATTCGAGTTATGGGTGACTTATTATTAGACTTTCGTAGGGTATTTCAACACATGATAGGCCGTCAAAACGTGACCGACGCAAAATAATTTCTGATTGCACCTATTTTAGTCACGACAGATTACCCAACCCGGACCGAAAGCTCCAAAAAGCCTGCGGCAACCGGCCAGACACTACCCCGTAGGCCACGTGCCTGTGATAAACTTGCGCACCTTCTGAACTTCAACATCACAGTCAACCGATCCGGAGATGGGCATATGGCCAAACGTACCCTGCGCACCCTGTTGGGTGCCACCCTGCTGGCAATGGCAACCCTCGTGCAGGCAGACGAACCCCGCACTGTCGCGATCACCCAGATTGTAGAGCATCCGGCACTGGACGCCGTTTATCAGGGCATCAAGGACGAGCTGGCTGAACGTGGTTTCAAAGAAGGTGAAAACCTCCAGGTGATGCACGAAAGTGCCCAGGGAAACTCGGCCATCGCCGCCCAGATCGCCCGCAAGTTCGTGGGTGAAAGCCCCGACGTCATCGTTGCTATCGCAACACCCTCGGCCCAGACCGTAGCGGCGGCAGCCCGCAACACACCGGTGATCTTCTCGGCCGTAACCGACCCGCTGGGTGCCAAACTGGTGACCAGCCTGGAAGCCCCCGGCGCCAACATCAGCGGCGTGAGCGACATGCTGCCACTGGACAAGCACCTGGACATGCTGCAGCGCATCGTACCCGACGCCAAGCGCATCGGCACCGTGTACAACCCCGGTGAGGCCAACGCGGTATCGCTGGTGAACCTGCTTGAGGAGCGCCTGGCCGCCCGCGGCCTGGAACTGGTAAAGGGCGCGGCCACCAAGACCTCCGAAGTACTGGGCGCCGCCCGCTCCCTGGTGGGCAAGGCAGACGCCATTTACCTGACCACCGACAACACCGTGATCAGCGCGGCAGAAGCGGTGATCTCCGTGGGTGAGCGCGCCGGCATTCCCGTGTTTGCCGCCGACACTGCCACCGTTGAGCGTGGTGCCGTGGCTGCCCTGGGCTTTGACTACTACGATCACGGTCGCCAGACCGGCGTGATGGTTGCCCGCGTGCTGAACGGTGAGAAGCCGGGCGATATGGCCGTGGAAACCATGGAGAAGCTGGACCTGTTTGTGAACCCGGCCGCCGCCGAGCGCATGGGCATCACCCTTTCTGACGAGCTGATCGCCGAGGCAGAAAAAGTCATCGACAGCGCCCAGTAATCCCGTAACCCAACGGGCAGCCCTCACAAGGGGCTGCCCGTTTCTATTTAATGGTGATACCCGACCATGCTGAGTAACATCGCCCTCTATGGCGCTATTGAAACCGGCCTGATCTATGGCCTGGTAGCCTTCGGCATCTACCTTTCCTTCCGGGTGCTGGACTTTCCCGACCTTACCGTGGATGGCAGCTTTCCCCTGGGAGCCGCCGTCGCTGCCGTACTGATCATCGACGGCTGGAACCCCTGGCTGGCCACCGGCTGCGCCGTGCTGGCCGGCATGGCAGCAGGCGCCGTCACAGCCCTGCTGAACGTAAAGCTCAACATTCTCAACCTGTTGGCCTCCATCCTGACCATGATCGCGCTTTACTCGGTGAACCTGCGCATCATGGGGCGGCCGAACGTGGCGCTGCTCACCGAAGAAACCGTGCTTACCCCCTGGTACGACCTGGGCCTGGAGTTCCACCAGGTACCAGTGCTGCTGTTCGTGATTGTGGTGTTCCTGTCCCTTATCCTGCTCTGGCGATTCATGAAATCCGAAACCGGCCTCGCCATGCGCGCCACCGGTGCGAACGCCCGCATGGCGCGGGCTCAGGGCATCGCCACGGGCGCCATGATTGTGCTCGGCGTTGCCCTCTCCAACGGCCTGGTGGGCCTTGCAGGCGCCTTGTTCGCCCAGAGCCAGGGCGCGGCAGACGTCACCATGGGCGTGGGCGTGATCGTCATCGGCCTGGCTTCGCTGATCGGCGGTGAAGCAGTGGTCACGCCCTCCACCGTGTTTCGGGCACTGATCGCCTGCGTGGTGGGCGCCATCATCTACCGGCTGGCCATCGCCTTTGCCCTGAACGCCGATTTCCTCGGCCTCCAGGCCCAGGACCTGAACCTGATTACGGCGGTTCTGGTAACCCTCGCCATTGTTCTGCCCGGCGTGCGCACGTCCATCGCCGGCAAACTGTCACGAAAAAAGGCCTGAGGAGACAACATGATCAGTGCAACCGATCTGCGGCTCACCTTTGGCAAAGGCACACCGCTGGAAAACCCCGCCCTTCGTGGCATGAGCCTCACCGTCAACCAGGGCGAGTTCGTTACCGTGATTGGCAGCAACGGCGCCGGCAAATCCACATTCCTGAATGCGCTGGCCGGCGAAGTCCTCGTGGACAGTGGCCAGATCATCGTGGACAACCTCGATGTCACCAAACTGCCGACCCACAAACGGGCCGGCCAGGTGGCCCGGGTGTTCCAGGACCCCCTTGCTGGCACCTGCGAAGGCCTCACCATCGAGGAAAACCTGGCCCTGGCCATCAAGCGTGGCCAGCGCCGTGGTCTCACCTCGGCGGTTAAACGCCAGTACATGGAGCAATTCCGGGACAGCCTCTCATCGCTGAACCTGGGCCTGGAGAAACGCCTGGGCGACAAGATGGGTCTGCTCTCTGGCGGTCAGCGCCAGGCCGTGAGCCTGCTGATGGCAAGCCTCACGCCCTCCAGCATCCTGCTGCTGGACGAACACACCGCCGCTCTGGACCCGAAAACCGCCGCCTTCGTGCTGGAACTGACCACCAAGATCATCGAGGATCAGAAGCTGACTGCGCTGATGGTGACCCACAGCATGAAACAGGCTCTGGAAGTGGGCAGCCGCACGGTGATGCTGCACCAGGGCCAGGTGGTGTTCGACATCGCCGGTAAGGACCGCGAGGGCCTGGAAGTGAAAGACCTGCTGGGCCTGTTCGAGAAGCAGCGCGGACTGGAAGTGGACGACGACAGCCTGCTGCTGGGCTGAAGTCATGGCAGAAAAAACGGGGCCTCGCGGGCCCCGTTTGTTTTTAACGGCAGGAAAGACTCAGTGGCCGTAAATGCGCATGGCCGTGTTCGAGATGGCCAGGTTGTCCATGGCTACCGAGCCAATCGACACACCGCCCACGAGCACGCCACCAATCCGCATGTCTGCCTCGAAGAGCTCCATATCCACGGCAAGCGCTTCATCGCCAGCGGCGTTGCTGCCCTTGTAGATATCGAGATCGACGTTCGCGAACAGCCTCAGGGGCTGGGGTGCAGACAGATCATAGTCTGCGCCGGTGAGCTGCAGATCCCGGATGCCGAGGGCCAGGAACGGCACATCGAAATCCAGATCGTCAATCGCGATGTCTGTCAGCAGGTTCAGCTTGTCGGTGGCCGTATCAATGCGGATCGTGCCGGAGCCGATCAGCATGTCCATGTTGAAGTTATCCAGCACGGTGGTACTACCGCCGGTGCCGGTGAGGTTCCAGGCGCCGGTGCTCATCCGGAAATCCACCGCGTTAAACGTGATGGGCAACAGATTGATAATGGCATCGCCATCCTGTGCGATATCAATATTGATCCGGATGTTGTCCAGTCGATCGGTCGCCTGCCCGTTCAGATTCAGGTTCATCTCAGAGAACATGTCGGTGCGGTTGGCACCGCCGATGAAGATATCGTTGACCTCAAGAGAGCCTTCATCGGTGTAGATGAAGCGATCGATGTTCAGTCGGGTTTCCAGCTCGATGGTCACACCGGCCTGGCCGGTGATGTTGCCCATGTCCGAGTCGTCCAGCATCTGGATCTCGGCCATGGCCGCGGGTGGCGCACCCGCGACAAAGAGCGCTAGCAAGGTTGGTTTCAGGCCTTTCATTATTATTTCCTTGTTTTGTATTGGTCACATCCTGTGGGCCACTGCAATGTTCGACACCACCCTCCTACTTTAACGACACGTATCGACGGGGTACGTGCAGAAGTCACATTCTGCCCGGCTCTGCAGGGCTATTACCGGTGAATTTTTAACCACAACATATAGTAGTAATGAGTTTTTAGCCGCAACGCGCGGTTTTCCGGGAATTTTCGACGATGCAAGCGCTCAACGATTGATTTTCTTTGCGGCATGCTCCCGTTCAATAGTTGCGTTCTTATTCACACAACACTATATCCTGTTATACTCCTCAAAAAATAAGCCCACATATAGGGCCACAGACTTCCAGGCGGTCACAGCATCACAAGTGGCCGCAAGCGGCTCCAGCCGCGCCAACACAACGATCTACAGACGTAACCGGGCATCCGGGAGCAAAACCGCCTTCACAGGCAACCACCATATCTAGTGGTTTACACGGCTCCGCGGAACAAATCGCCCATGGCATTGATCAAAAGGGGTACAGCATTGCTCTGCAGTGCTGTCAAAAAGAAGACATACTGGACATACCGAGGGTGGCAATGAACGCTAAGGCACAGGCAGTGGTAACGACAATTCCGATGCAGGAAGCCTCAATCGACATCTGGCACAGCAAATACCAGCTGAAGACCAAGAATGGCGATCCCGTAGACAAGGACATCAACGCAACCTACGAGCGCGTTGCCAAGGCCCTTGCCGAGGTGGAGAACAAATCCGTACGCACCCAGCACATGAAGAACTTCATCTGGGCCCTGCAGAACGGCGCTATCCCGGCCGGCCGGATCACCTCCAACGCCGGTGCCGAAGCGCACAAGCCGGCCACCTCCACCATCAACTGCACCGTCTCCGGTACCGTTCAGGATTCCATGAACGACATCCTGGAGAAGAACCACGAAGCCGGCCTTACCCTCAAGGCAGGCTGTGGCATCGGTTATGAATTCTCCACCCTGCGCCCGAAAGGCGCCTACGTGGCCGGTGCCGGCGCCACCACCTCCGGCCCGCTGTCGTTCATGGACATCTTCGACCGCATGTGCTTCACAGTGTCTTCCGCCGGTGGCCGCCGCGGTGCCCAGATGGCTACCTTCGACGTGCACCATCCGGATGTCATCGACTTCATCCAGGCCAAGCGTGAAGATGGCCGCCTGCGCCAGTTCAACCTCTCGCTGCTTATTACCGAGGACTTCATCGAAGCGGTGCGCAATGGCGACGACTGGCACCTCTCCTTCCCAGTGACTGAAAAGGAAGTGGAAGACGAAGGCCTGGACCTGAGCGACGCCAGCCAGTTCGTGTACCGCGATTTCCCGGTGCAGAAAGGCTATGTGGTGAACGACGAAGGCAAGGTGGCCTGCCGCATCTACCGCACCCTGAAAGCCCAGTTCATCTGGGACACCATCATGACCAGCACCTACGACTACGCCGAGCCGGGCTTCATCCTGATCGACAAGGTCAACCAGATGAACAACAACTGGTTCTGCGAAGACATCCGCGCCACCAACCCCTGCGGCGAGCAGCCCCTGCCCCCGTACGGCAGCTGCCTGCTGGGCTCGGTGAACCTGACCAAGTTCGTGGACTACCCGTTCACCGACAAGGCCAGCTTCAACTACGAGAAATACCGCAAGGTAGTGGGCATCTTCACCCGCATGCTGGACAACGTGGTAGAGATCAACGGCCTGCCGCTGGCCGAGCAGCGCCACGAGATCACCTACAAGCGCCGCCACGGCATGGGCATCCTGGGCCTTGGCTCCACCCTTGCCATGCTGCGCATGCCCTACGGTTCTGAAGAATCCGTGCAGTTCACCGAAGAAGTGGTGCGCGAGATGGCCGTGGAAGGCTGGCGCCAGTCCCTGGCCCTGGCCGAGGAAAAAGGCGTGGCGCCGATCATGGACGACGAGTTCGAGATTGACGCCAAGATGCTGAACAAGTGCCCGCAGCTGAGCAAAGACGGCTACAAGCTGGGCGACAAGGTGAAAGGCCGCATCCTGCACGCCAAGTACAGTCGCTACATGCAGCAGATTGCCAGCGTGGAGCCGAAGCTGGTGGAAGAGCTGGCCGAGAAAGGTGGCCGCTTTACCCACCACACCTCCATCGCGCCCACCGGCACCATCAGCCTGTCGCTGGCCAACAACGCCAGTAACGGCATCGAGCCGAGCTTCTCGCACCACTACGCGCGCAACATCATCCGCGAAGGCCGGAAGACCAAAGAGAAGGTGGACGTGTTCTCCTTCGAGCTGCTGGCCTACCGCCACCTGGTGAACCCGGGCGCCATGCCGTTCTCCGAGGACGAAGACAAGCAGCTGCCGTCCTACTTCACTACATCAGACGACGTAACACCGGCGCAGCACGTGGACATTCAGGCCGCAGCCCAGAAGTGGGTAGATTCCTCGATTTCCAAGACCGCGAACGTTCCGACAGACTTCGCCTACCAGGACTTCAAGGACATCTACCTCTACGCCTACGACAAGGGCCTGAAGGGTTGCACCACCTTCCGCTTCAACCCGGAAGCCTTCCAGGGCGTGCTGGTAAAAGAGAAGGATCTGGAAAACACGCTGTACGAGTTCACCCTGGACGACGGCAGCAAGGTGACCCTCAAGGGCAACGAACAGGTGGAGTACGACGGCGAAATCCACAACGCCGCCAACCTGTTTGACGCACTCAAAGAAGGCACCTACGGCAAGTACTGATCCGGGAACCGACACAGGACAACGAACATGACAGTTAAAATCAGCAACAAAATCGTCGGCTACCGCGTAAAAAAAGCCGACCCTGAAGCCGCCGCCGAGCAACAGGCACCGGTGCAGGCAGACAGCAAGCCCGTTCAGATGAACGAATACATCGAGCGGCCGGACTTCCTGCTGGGCACCACCTACAAGATCAAGCCGCCGGTGGCCGAGCACGCGATGTACATCACCATCAACGACATCCTGCTCAACGAAGGCACCGACCACGAAAGCCGGCAGCCGTATGAAGTGTTCATCAACTCCAAGTCGATGGAGCACTTCCAGTGGGTAATCGCCCTCACCCGCGTTATCTCCGCGGTATTCCGCAAGGGTGGCGATGTAACCTTCCTGGTGGAAGAGCTGCGCAGCGTGTACGACCCCAACGGCGGCTACTTCAAGAAAGGCGGCGTATTCATGCCGTCCCTGGTGGCTGAAATCGGCGCCGTGATCGAGAAGCACCTGAAGGCCATCGGTCTGCTGGAAAGCGAGGAAATGAGCGAAACCACCAAGCGCATCCTCGCCGAAAAGCGCGCCGAGTTCGAAGCCACCCACACCACGGCCACGAACGACGAAAAAGCCAGCGACTACCCCGCCAACGCCACCATGTGCGGCAAGTGCAGCACCAAGGCGGTGATCGTGATGGACGGGTGCGCGACCTGCCTGTCCTGCGGTGACAGCAAGTGCGGTTGAGGTGATTGACTGCAGTGAGTGATGAGAAGGCCTGGAGTTAACGCTTCGGGCCTTTTTGTTTATCGGGGGGCGGAAAAGGGTGGAAATATACGACACTTGTCCGAAAATCTCCTAACTGCCCGCGCCATCGGCTTACAAGCTCATGAGAAATATGGAATATTTCAGGAATAGTCGATGTGAATAGGCGAACAGTCTCTGCCCAGACCGTGGAGGAGG
Source organism: Marinobacter sp. E2 (assembly GCF_055755345.1). NCBI lineage: Bacteria > Pseudomonadati > Pseudomonadota > Gammaproteobacteria > Pseudomonadales > Marinobacteraceae > Marinobacter > Marinobacter sp. E2. The sequence continues at coordinate 1,664,149 of NZ_CM146911.1, read as the reverse complement.
TTGATGCTTATTTATGAGAGATCTGCTCTCCAAGTTTGGTATCGCTAAGATATAGAAGGGAAACCTGATCAGGGGGATCAACCAGAACTTGAAATAGCCGCATTTGGATAGACGTCAGTTGACGTTTAATTAACTGTTACGAAGACAGGGAATAGCTGTGTGAGTATGGAGAATTTTGTTGAAAGGCTCAAAGTATTTGGTTTTGATATTGTTGTTGAAGGCAATGATCTGACTTTAAAGTACGATGGTGAATCAAAAAAAATTGCGGTAGAAGGAGATTGGCAGACTGCCATACGTGGATATTATCGTTCAAGGCGGCACCATTACGAAGAAGATGACAGAGTATTTTGGTCACCAAAATCGTTTGAAAGACCGATAGGCAGACTTAATCAAAATGTATTCAGTAATGCGAACTATGAGTTCTCATCGAATCGAAATGGTAAGGTCATTATTGATAGGGCGACAAAGAAGTTTAGTTTGGCTTTTTTTAACTCAGAGGAATATGAACGCTTTTTTGAAGCCATTATTGAGCGACGACTAAAAAATCGAGGATTAAGAGCTTTCAAGTCTGTAGATGACTTTTTGTGGCAGCCTAGAACCATCCGATTCGAAGTTTCATCAAATACAGACAAAAGTCTTCTTTTTGATAAAGCAAACAAATCAATCTCGGCTTGCTTGTTTAAGCTTTCCTACGAAAAAGGTGAGTGCTGGGAGCCATTGAAGCCTAAGAAAAGAATCCAAATTGAATTTCATGACGATGATCCAGACGAAGAACTAAATATACCTTTGGCGACATATGATGAAAACTTAGTTAGGTATTATAAAGTAGCCAGGAGTAGTCTTTTTCCTAGCCAAGCATTTTTGGCTTTTTATCATATACTTGAATACAACTTTTTGAAAGTTTCAGACGAAAGTTTATATAATAAAATCAGAGGCCAAATCAACAATCCTGAATTTAGACCAACACAAAAAAACATCGATAGATTGATTACAACTATAGGCAGCCATAAAGAAAAGTCGGATGAGACAGAAATGCTGAGGGCAGTTCTTCAAAAATACGTTAATGAAGAAGAACTCATAGACTTCATAAATCTGGTTGAGAAAGAGGCAGACAAAAAAGTATATACCAACAAAAGGCCAATTTTCGGAGAAGATTGTGTTATTTCTACAAAATCTGGCCATGCACTTTCAAACAGTGCGAGAATAATTAAGCATATTCGGAATTCGCTTGTTCATTCTAGTGATCGATACACGCGAGAGGATTGCCATATCCCCTTAACCGAGTCAGAGGAATTAGTTCATGAGTTTGTCCCCTTGGTTAGGTATATGGCTGAAAAAATAATTTTTGCGTCAGCGTCAAGTGCTCCGTAACAATCGCAGGCATGGCGACGTCTTTTGCATTGCGGCTTCGCCTCCATTCCAAAGCCGCGCATGCTGCGGGCGTTAATGCCTAGAGGAATCTATGTCAGAGATAGCCAAAACTCCTGAGCCGCCGTATTACGCGGTTATTTTCAGTAGCCATCGCACCGAGGGCGACAATGGTTACGGGGAAATGGCAGAGAGGATGGTTGAGTTGGCAGCAACCCAACCGGGCTTCTTGGGTATGGAGTCTGTCCGGGAGGATTTGGGTATCACCGTATCCTATTGGGAAAGCTTGGAGTCCATCACCAATTGGAAACAGAACGCCGAGCATCGAGAGGCTCAGCGATTGGGCCACCAAAAATGGTACTCCACCTTTCGGGTTCGTATTGCGAGGGTAGAGCGTGAGTACGGCATTTAACCAGCCAGTTGAATGGCCGTCCCGGACCACATCTATTTTAGAAGAGTTGTATGAACCAGCCTTTGAGCCTCAGAACCGCCGCCGAAACCGACCTACCCTCCATCGTTTCCCTGTTTACCGATTCGGTCCATCAGCTCGCGGCCCGCAGCTATACGCCAGAGCAACGGGCCGCATGGGCGCCGGAAGCTCCGGACCTGGAGCAATGGCGATTCCGGCTGGCAAAGGTGGAAACCTTAATCGCAGAGTCTGATGGCACCATGGCGGGCTTTATCTCTTTCACCACCGGCGGCCACATTGAGTTCCTTTTCACTGCGCCGGCGTTCTCCCGTCGAGGAGTCGCATCGTTGCTCTATGAGGCTGCCGTAGAAGGCCTTCTTGGCAAAGGCGTCCGAACGCTGACAACAGATGCGAGCCTCGAAGCCCGTCCCTTTTTTGAATCCAGGGGTTTCTCGGTGGTGGAAGCCCAGACAGTGGAACGCGATGGTGTTCAGCTTCAGAGGTTCGCAATGATTCGGTACCTCGGTCAGAGTGAATGAAACGAGATTCCGAAGATCCGCGTATTCGCCGGGCATTGGGATAATTGTCAGCACCGGCAACCGAAACAAAACAAGGTAGGGAAACACGTTTATGTTGGAAATGATTCTATTGGTTAACACCGTCTGGTTCGCAATGGGCTTCCATACTTTCTCAATTCGCCACCGGATATTCGCGAAGATCATGGTGCCCAAGGAACACAGGGATACACCCGTCTTCGACATTCTGGCCGAATCGGGCCGGTTTCTGGGTGGTTTCAATTTCGCGTTTGCTGTTTTGAATATTCTGTTGTTAACCAACCTGGACCTGTTTCCGAGCGATGCCCAAAGGTCGATTTTACTGTTCGTCTTCGCGATTGCTCATGGCTCACAGTTCATTTTCAATGTGCCGATTGCGATTCAAAATCGCAGGGGTGGCGGCGTATGGCAGGTTAAGGGCCTGATGCTTTTTATCTTCATCACAGATTTCGTCATGATGGCGTTAAACCTGGTTGCGGCTGGTTTTTACGCCATGTGAATCGAGTGATGGGGTTTCTCGCCGGGATACCAGTAACGGTAAACCCGGACAGATCTGTTTCTATCCTCCCGAGCGTAAGTCGCGACTGAGCCACAAGAGATCTACTCTTTCATCCAGGCAAGCGCCAACCCCAATCGGAGGCCAAACGTGAGCGATCCCCTGATCGACGACACAGACAAAGCCTTTCTACAGCAAGCCGTTCAACTGGCCATCGACTCCGTCGACAAGGGCGGCGCCCCGTTCGGTGCTGTGGTGGTTCAAAACGGCAGAGTAATTGCCCGGGCGGGCAACCGGGCGAAGCAGGATTGCGACGCCACCGCCCACGCGGAGGTTGCGGCGATACGTCTTGCCGGCCAGGCGCTGGGTAACGCCCACATGCCCGAAGCCACCCTGTACGCCAGCTGCGAGCCCTGCCCCATGTGCCTGGCGGCGGCCCATTGGGCTCGCATTCCCCGAATTGTGTTCGCCGCACCCCAGGAAACGGCCAATTGGGCCGGCTTTGCCGATGGCAACATTGCCGAGCAGCTGTACGGGCAAATTCACCCCGTAAACCCGGAGCAGTTGGGGTTGTGTCACATTGAAATCGAGAACTCGGCGGCGCCTTTTCAGGCCTGGCTGAGAAAGCACGAAGGAGGTCTACGATGAACATTGAACTTACCGGTAAAACGGCCATTGTCACCGGCTCCACCCAGGGCATCGGCCTGGCCATTGCCAAGGGACTGGCCGGGTCCGGGGCCACGGTTGTGGTCAACGGCCGCAAGCAGTCGAACGTGGATGCCGCCGTGGCCGAAGTTCAGAAGACCGCGCCCGGCGCAAAGGTTCGTGGGGTCGCTGCCGATCTGGGTACGGCTGAGGGCTGTCAGGCGTTGGTGGATGCCGAGCCGAGCGCCGATATCCTGGTGAATAATGTCGGTCTGTTCGGCCCGCAGGACTTTTTCGATACCCCGGACGATGACTGGCAGCACTTTTTCGACGTCAACGTGATGTCTGGCGTGCGCCTGTCGCGAGCATATCTTCCGGGCATGGAGAAGAACGGCTGGGGCCGGGTGATTTTCATCTCGTCCGAATCTGGCCTGAACATCCCGGCCGATATGATCCACTACGGCTTTACCAAAACAGCCAACCTCTCGGTGTCCCGCGGGCTGGCCAAGCGCATGGCCGGTACCGGCGTCACCGTCAATGCCGTACTGCCAGGACCGACCATGTCGGAAGGTGTGCAAGGCATGCTCAAGGAGGCCGCCGAACAATCCGGCAAGAGCATCCAGGACACCGCCATCGACTTCGTGAAAGCCGAACGGCCCAGCTCCATCATCCAGCGCCCGGCGGAAGTGGATGAAGTCGCCAACCTGGTGGTGTACGTGGCCTCTCCCCTATCATCAGCCACTACCGGCGCCGCACTGCGGGTGGACGGTGGTGTCGTCGATTCGATTGCCTGACGGACAAAGGCGGGAATAGGCAATCCTTGCGAAACAGCGGAGGAAAAGCCTATTCCGCCCAAGAAACTCGGGCTTTCTCGAAAACCCTGATTACTGGGGCCAGAGGTCCCAGACTTCCTTCGGATGCATTTTCCTGACCTCGGCCAGCTCGTTGCTGTCGAGGTGGCGATCGAGCACTTTCAACACGGCTTTCAGGGTTTGCTCGGCGTCTACATCACCGTCGATGGTCTGCTCAAACGCCTGCAGGTACTGCTCCCTGTCACGCCACTTGTGCGGCGTTTCCGCAGGCTTCCAGCCTTCGAAGAACAGCCCCCGGGCAAGGATCGGTAACTGGGCTGCAAAATCGGCCGCTTCGTTGACCGTAATGCGGTCTCTGAGGGTTTGCAGCACGGCTTTCAGTCGCGCCCACGCCTCCTCTTCACTGATGGCGTCCAGCTCAGTCGAGATGTCCTTGAGCCAGGTGTTTATGGTCTTTACGTTCTGATCAACGATGTCGATGCTGGATTGCATCAAGACCTCCTTCTCGCGAACGAATGTATGAATGCCTACCACCGTCCCTGAGGTCATATACTGTGGTTTCAAGACGAGCAAGCGCGCGGTAAGCAAGCTCGGATGATTTACTCAGTGACTGGAGAACAACAATGACGGCTTATGTAATCGGAAACATCACCGTGAAGAACCCCGAAAAATGGGCAGAATACCGCAGCGAGGTGCCTGCAACGCTGGTACCCTGGGGTGCGGAACTGGTACTCCGGGGTAAACAGGCGAAGGTACTGAGCGGGGACTACCGGCACACCGATACGGTGGTTATCCGTTTCCCGGATGCGAAATCCGTTGCGGGATGGCACAACTCCCCGGCCTATCAGGCACTGGTTCCGTTGCGTAAAGAAGCGGCGGATGTGGATCTGGTGAGTTTTGAGGGCGATGGTTAGGTTGGCCAAAGCCAACATCGAATGCGTCCTCAACCTGGATCAGTCGTCGATCCAAAGGACTTCGTGACGGAACCCTCAACTGGCTGATAAAACGAAAGACCAACTGGTTCTGGCCACCGTCATTTGTTAATTTGAAAAGCGTCCAGGAGGACAATGTCTCCAAGCAAGCAAAAGGAATTGGATCATGGATCACAGTGAACGTGAGTACGTCTCTGCTGCCATCAACTTTTTCTGGGGCGATGGCACCGCCTCACCAGAATCTGTCAATGAGCGATCCGCTGAGGTCGTCTACATCGCGGTCTCTGAATCGCGATCCTGCTCCGCCTCCATGGACCTGGTGCCCAGACCCAGCGGTGGCAAGCCGGGTATCTCCTACATCGTCAAGCAGGTTGCAGGCATTGGTAAGAATATTGTCTCCGGTAATGAAGAGACTTATCGCATCTGCAAGCTTCAAGTCAGCCAGAACTTCCGCTCTGAGATCCACATGGCCCTGAAAGGAATTTGATATGTTCAGGCTTATTCTGATCGCCACTGCTTTCGCTCTCTCCTTTGCCGTCAAAGCAGATAGTCGCATCGAACTTGTTTACTCGGATTTAAAATTCAGCATCCCGGCTGGCTTTACGCTTGTTGGTGATATTGGTGACAGCCTGAAACTTCTGGCCTTCAGATATGGTGATAAGCCTGGCAAGCGGTTCCTGGCATTCACTGATATGACGCACGATCAAACGTTGGATTACGGCTGCACACCAGGCACATTCTTCAGAGCTGTTTTCTTTGCGACAGCTTCAAACCAGTGTGATCAAACGTTGATAAAAGCGATGCAGGAAAACTTTGTCACTGACCGAAAGGTCGCCACCTGGAGCCAGGGCAGCTATTCCCTTGCCTACTCGGATCATGGGAAGAAGGCCTTTCTCTTTGTGATTGGCGAAGACGGGAAGCTACTCAGAATTGATTCCGATTTTCTCAGTGGCGAATCCCTTAAGCAGATCGCTGCTGACATCCGACTCACGGGAAACAACAGGAGATAATTCAATGACCCAAACCGGCAGTTGCCTCTGCGGCGGCGTCAAATACGAGATCCATGGTCCCCTGACCGATGTTCTGAACTGCCACTGCACCATGTGCCGTAAACTTCATGCGTCCGCTTTCCGCACCCGCGCAAAGGTAAAGTCGGCAGATTGGCACACGGTGCAAGGTGAGGCATTGCTCACCTTCTACGAGTCGTCGCCAGGCGAACACAAGGCCTTCTGCTCCAACTGCGGCTCCAGTCTCTACACGAAATTTGATGCCCATCCGGAAGTGCTGGGATTCCCCATGGGCACCCTCGACACGGATCCGGGCGTTAAGCCGCAGCGGCACGTTTACGTTGGCAACAAGGCCCCGTGGTTTGAGATTACCGACGACCTGCCCCAGTACACGGAAAATCCCTGAGGCCGGGAACGGGCGGCCTCTGAATTCTGCAAAATTTGATCAAGGAAGATTATGAAAGTATCAACCCTCCCCCTCATCGTTCTCTGTCTGTTTATGGGCTTCACCTTCTGGGTCATGGCGGGGGCCGAGCAATCGCTGCTGGCTTTCGGCGCCCAGTTAATGTCCAGCCCCGATACCGCGCAAGTTGTTATCGATCTCTACATTCTCGCGGCATTGGCTTGCATCTGGATGTATCAGGATGCAAAACGACGGGGCAAAGGATGGGGTTATCTGCTTCCGTTTTTCGTGGTGACCGCCGTATTTGTGTCCGCAGGACCGTTGCTTTATCTGGTGCTTCGGGGTGGTGGCAGGTCGGAAGCTGTGCCCGATAAAGCCTGACTAGCCGAATCCGATTACGGCACGCCGGTAGTGCCAGGATCATCTCGTTACATGGGGTTCAAGAGCGGATGAGAGCATTGCTACTCAGAGGGCCAGGAGAACTGAGCCTTGAAACGTTGGCTTGGCCGGTAGCTGCTTGCGGTGAAGTCATTATCAACGTTGAAATCACCAGCATCGGCGGCAGCGAAATTGCCGCGTTTCAGAACCCGGGGCTCCGCCCTCTGCCGAACATCATGGGGCACGGCCTGTGTGGAACAACGCCATCCGGCCACCGCGTCGCGGTTTTCCCATTATCGGGTTGTGGGAATTGCCTTTACTGTCTTCAGGACCAACCCCAACTCTATGATGACTGGCGCCTGATTGGCGTTCAATCACCCGGAGGGTTCGCGGAACAGGTGGCGGTTCCGGAGTCTGCTCTGGTTCCCCTACCCTCATCTCTGAGCTGGGAGCAGGCCTCATTCATCGAGCCGTTCGCCAACTCCCTCAATGCGTGGGAACGAGCGCAACCCAAACCCACGGATTCTGTCTTGATTATCGGCGCTGGCTCACTGGGATTGGGGCTAGCGGCCATAGCACATCATCAAGGCTGTGTATCGATAGCAGTTTCCGATCCATCGCCGACCCGGCTTGAGGCGGCTTTGGCGCTGGGCGCCAGCGAGGTTGCTCACGGGTTCAATACCGGGTTCGATGTTGTTTTCGATACAGTTGGCAGCGAGCAATCCCGAGCAGAATGCCTTCAGCGCACCCGGAAGGGAGGAAAGGCCGTTTTCCTTGGCTTTGCATCGCAGTCACTCAGTGTGGATTTCTCGCGCCTGATCCGCGAGCAGAAAACGCTGATCGGCTCGTTCGTGTTCTCCCGGGAACAGTTCATGAAAGCCATGGAGCTGGCCGGTCGATGTCGTTCGGAATGGGTCCGGAACCTCTCATTTGATGAGGTTTTCGCAGAACTTCAAGCCTATGCAAATGGTAATTTCGAACCCGTGAAGTCAGCACTTCGACCGCAACGCTGAGCGGAGCCGCTGTCTACATATTTACTGCCACCATCCGCCAGACTGGCGCCTATACTGGATAACAAACCACCAGAGAAGCGCCATGGAACCCAATTCAACAAGCCTGAGCATGACCGTACTGATGACGCCGGACAAAGCCAATTTTTCCGGCAACGTGCACGGTGGCACCCTGCTGAAGTACCTGGATGAGGTGGCCTACGCCTGCGCCAGCCGGTACGCAGGCACCTATGTGGTGACTCTCTCGGTGGATCAGGTGATGTTTCTGCAACCCATCCACGTGGGCGAGCTGGTCACCTTTCTGGCCAGTGTAAACTACACCGGCCGAACCTCCATGGAGATCGGCATCAAGGTGGTCACCGAGAACATCCGCGACAAGCTGGTGCGACACAGCAACAGCTGCTTTTTTACTATGGTGGCAGTGGATGACAACGGCAAAGCGGTGGAGGTGCCAGAGCTGGTGCCCCGCACCGACAATCAGATCCGGCGCTTTGCCAACGGCAAGGAGCGCCGTGCGATTCGTGCCGAGCTGGAGGAGCGGTATAAGGCACTGCATCGCAAATAGCAATGCAGGTCGAATGGTCCCGCTTCAAGCAATCTTTGAGAGGGCCTCTTCGATGTTTTCACTGCTCTGCGGGCGCACTACCCGGGCAACCTCCTGCCCGTCCCGCAGAAATACCAGCGTTGGCCAGAGCTTTACACCAAAGGTCCGCCCTAACCTGCGGCCTTTGCCATCCTCAACCTTCAGGTGCGCAACACTCGGGTGGTCGTCCAGGGCGGCTTTTATATCCGTCTGTGCCCCCCGGCAGATCCCGCACCAGTTGGTGCCGAATTCCACTACCATCGGGCCTTGGGTCTGATCCAACTCGTCACGGCTCAGCGTTTCAGGTGTATATTGGCTGATGTACGACATGGTGTTTCCTTGTTGGTTGTCGGCTATCTTTGAGCGCCCACGTTCGAATGATACCGTTGAGTGGTTTCCGTCATCCAGATTCCGGAGGGCTCATGGCAGGTGGATGGTCCCGTGATGGTGCGGTTCAGGAACAGATTGATGCAAGTGTTGAGGATGAAATCCAGCGCGCTCGCAGCCAGCTGGCCAAAGGCGAGAGCGCCAGGGAATGCGACGAGTGCGGCGCCAGGATTCCCGAGGCCCGGCGTAAGGCCATTCCGGGTGTTCGGTTGTGCATTGACTGCCAGTCAGCCCGCGAGAAGCAAAATGGCCGGTCAAGCGGCATTAACCGTCGTGGCAGTAAGGACAGCCAGCTTCGCTGACTCGCTGGTGCCACCATCTTTGAGAACCGTTTAATCGTGAAAGCAAACCTGTTGGAAAAACGCGTGCCCCCGGTCGCACTGGTGCTGATCGTGGGATTGGTTATGTGGCTTGTCGCGGTCTCTGCCCCTCGCGTTGATGTGGGTGAAACACTTCGGCTGGCAATCGCGGGTATCCTGTTCCTGCTGGGCATCCTGTTTGCCCTCTCCGGGGTAATGGCCTTCCGGACGTCAAAAACCACCGTGGATCCTCGCAAACCCGAGGCAAGTTCTGCACTGGTCAGCTCCGGGGTGTACCGCTATTCGCGCAATCCCATGTACGTGGGTTTTGCCCTTGTGCTCGCGGCCTGGGCCGTGTTCCTTGCGTCCGCCTGGGCGCTGCTCGGCGTTCCTTTCTTTGTCGCGTATATGAACCGGTTCCAGATAGCTCCGGAGGAGCAAGCGCTCGGGGAAATCTTCGGAGAGGAATTCACGGCCTACATGCAGCGGGTACGTCGTTGGATCTAACAACGCAGGAGGTAGACCAATGCCCTATCATCGCAACACTGAATTACCCTCCAGTGTTCGTAACAACCTGCCGGAGAAGGCTCAGGAAATCTACCGTAAGGCCTTCAATTCCGCTTGGGACGAATACGAGGACCCGGAAGACCGACGCGATAACGCCAGCCGGGAGGAAACTGCCCACAAGGTGGCCTGGGCAGCGGTGAAGAAGGAATACCACAAGGAAGGCGATCGGTGGGTAAAATCCTGAGCTGATTGCCGTGATTCGGCTTGCTTCCCTGAAGAACGGGCGTCGGTCTATGCTTACGGAGACCGCTCCGGATCTGGTGGAACTCCATGAAGCAAGGCTTGTTTCTTTTACCTTTGCTGGCGTTGGCCGGCTGTTCTACAACTCAGGCGCCCGACAACGACACCGGTTTCGCGTCCGTCGCTCAGCTTGAGACCTTCGCCGGCTGCTATAAAAACTGCAGCAGCCCCTCTGACGGCTCGTCACCGGTGTGCCTGACTTCCATCCTCTGGCCCGGACAGTTCCCGGCAGAATCCCTACCGGAGGCGGTGGCCATTCGCAGCGGCAGTGGCTCAAGCCTGATCGCTTCGGCCATTCGGGACAACGCCGTTTTACAGGAATCGCGGTTCGAGGAAGGCAAACACTTTCATTTCAGGGACGGGCGCATTGAGCTGAATCGCGACTTCCTGGCCTCGGGCGCCCGGGAACCCGGCAATCCGTTTATTGGCCTCGCGACAAGCAGCACCGAACTTGGGCTGGATGCGTCTGGCAAGGGTCGTATCAGCCAATCAACAGCCTTCGCCGGCACAGGGTTTCTCATCGTACCCATTGCCGGTAAAACCTCGACTATTCATAAGATTGACCGGGCGCCATCGGATCTTTGTGCGATAGACTAGTGTCCCATCAGCTTCCGACTGTGAGCGAACCAAGGATAACTCCATGAAAGGCGAATGCCTGTGCGGGGACGTTGCATTTGAGATCGAGGGTAACCTCCCTAACCTTTACCAGTGCCATTGCTCCCTTTGCAGAAAGGCAACGGGATCGGCAGCCAATGCCGCCACTTTTGTGCCAAGCACACGCTTTCGTTGGCTTTCCGGCCAGCAGAAGATTTCGTCGTTTCAGAAGTCCACCGGCTATCGCAGCGACTTCTGTTCTGCCTGCGGCAGCCCGGTGCCCAATCCTCTAAGAGGCAAGGAGCTGGTCTGGGTGCCTGCCGGTCTGCTCGACGAGTCGTTCGAGGCGTCGGTCACAGTGCACCTGCACCTCAGGTCGGCGGCATTATGGGAACATGATGCGGAACGTTGCCTGCGGCTGGAAGCAGGGCCAGAGAGCCTTGAAATGCTGGAAGAGGCGCTAAAGCAACCGGCGCACTAAAAGGAGAGCAAAGTAATGACCAACATCACTTTGGAATCCACCCTCACCTGTCCACATTGTGGTCACCAGAAAACGGAGACCATGCCCACGGATAGCTGCCAGTACTTTTACGCGTGCGAGTCCTGCGGACACTTGCTGAAACCCAAGTCGGGCGACTGCTGCGTTTTCTGCTCCTATGGCACCGTACCCTGCCCACCCATTCAGCAAGGCACCGATTGTTGTGCGCCGCCAGAGTGAGACCGGAGGAAGCCGTTTTGCCTGAATTGAAAACCGTTGGGCTATTTCTCGTCACAGCACTTGCTGAAATCGTCGGCTGCTACCTGCCCTATCTTTGGCTTCGTGAGGGCAAGAGTATCTGGCTGCTGGTGCCAGGTGCCCTGAGCCTGGCCGCCTTCGCCTGGCTATTGTCCCTGCACCCCACCGCAGCCGGCCGGGTGTATGCAGCCTATGGCGGCGTTTATATTTTCATGGCCATTCTCTGGCTCTGGGCCATCGACGGTATCCGGCCAACCGTCTGGGATCTTGTGGGCTCCGGAGTGGCACTGCTAGGTATGGCGATCATCATGTTCGCGCCGCGGGCTTCCTGACTTCCTGGCTGATATCTTGCCGCGCTTACCAGGCAATCACGCCCACGTACCCCGGAAACCAACGGTCGTCTCTGAAAAATTACGGCGCTGGTGGAATAGCGCAGAAGCGCCGGTAACGGGCTGTTTTTCCGCCAATTCCAATCCCGGCCAATCGTGGTAGTCTGGGCACCATCGACTTGATGGACCAGAGGTACCACATGCGGAAAAACATTCTGATTACCGGCGCCAGCACCGGCCTGGGCGAAGGCATGGCCCGCGAATGGGCGGCCAAGGGCTGTAACCTGGCGCTTTGTGCGCGACGGGCGGACAAGCTGGAAGCCCTGCAGCGGGAACTCCAACAGGCCCACCCGAACATCCGGGTACTGGTGCGCGGTCTGGACGTGTGCGATTACGAGCAGGTATTCGACGTATTTCGTGGCTTCCGCGAGGAGTTGGGCAGCCTCGACCGGGTGGTTGTCAACGCCGGAATCGGCAGCTCACAGCCCATTGGCCGCGGACAGTTTGAAGCTAACCGAAAGACAGCTGAAACCAACTTCGTAGCCGCCATCGCCCAGAGCGAGGCGGCCATGGAAATCTTCCGTGAGCAGAACAGCGGTCACCTCGTGTTGATGTCCTCGGTGAGTGGCGTGCGTGGTTTCCGGGGTCCTCTCAACGTTTACGCTGCAACCAAGGCCGCCGTCGCCTCTCTCGCCGAGGGCCTGCAGCTCGACACCAGGGGCAAGCCCATCAATGTCAGCAACATCCTGCCCGGCTACATCCTCACCGACATCAACCGGGATACCAAGAACGCGCCCTTCCGGGTAGATCTGGAAACCGGCGTCAAAGCCCTGGTGAAGGCCATCGAATCAGAAAAGCGCCGCGCCTACGTACCCTGGTGGCCCTGGACACCGCTGAGCTACGTGATTAAGTCACTGCCCTTTGGCCTGTTTGCCAGGGCCATGTAACCGGTTCGGATCCTGCTCAATGTTCAAATCCCTTGCTCTGGCAGCACTGATTGCAGTGCTGCTCGCCTTCCTCGGCTTTCAGTATTACATCACCTCGGTGCCCGAACTGGTGGAACCCATCGCGGTGGAAGACGCGCGCTTTATCGAACAGGACAACAGCCTGATCGTCACCTTCCAAGGCAGTGCCGGGCACCGCTTCACCTTCGGGCTGCGGGGCGACGTAACCAACGACCCTGACCAGACCGCCCTGTTCTTCATTCGCAATCCGGATCTGGTGCCCTACGTCTACTGGCCCGGTTTCCGGAGCAACGACGAAAAGCGGGTATTGGAGCTTCTGGAATACTGGTCAGAAAGCCACTTGCCCGCAGACCAGCTGGAATCCTTCAGGCAGGCCGAACCCGGTGAATTAATGCCGGACAGACTGGGCGGAGAAGCAGCCGCCTATCGTATCTATCAGGTGCTTGCGGGCCGCAACTGAGAGCAGGGCCCCGAGCACAGGCTTTTTGTACACTAATCGCTTTCAGATCGAGGAATCACGATGACACCCGCCTTCAATGTCCTCACGCCAGCAGAAATTGTTTTCGGTCGCGGCCGGATGGCCGAACTGAACGAACGTGCCAGCCGGATGGGCCGACGGGCACTGGTGGTTCATGGCCGCAGTCCTGAGCGACTGAGCCCGGTATTCCAGTCGCTGGCCGACATTGAAGTGGTCCAGACCCTGTCCATTGGCAAGGAGCCGGATCTTGATACGCTCTCTGCCGCCATCGCTGCGGGCAAAAGCCTTGGCGTGGATCTGGTTCTGGGCATTGGTGGCGGTTCTGTGATGGACTCAGCCAAAGTGCTGGCGGCCATGCTGCCCAGTCCCTCCGGGCTGATGGATCACCTGGAGGTGGTGGGCAAAGGCTTGCCTCTCAAAGCTGACCGGCTGCCACTGATTCTGGTGCCAACCACCTCGGGCACCGGTGCCGAAGTCACCAGGAACGCCGTAGTGGATATCCCGCAGGCTCAACGGAAGGTCAGTCTCCGGGATAACCGTCTGTTGCCAGACCTGGCCCTGGTAGACCCCGCGCTGACTGACCACTGCCCCAGGTCTGTCACGTTGCACTCGGGCCTGGATGCGGTCACCCAGGTGATTGAGCCGTACCTTTCTTCCCGGGCCACGCCGTTTACCGACATGCTGTGCATTGAAGCCATTCCACGTGGCTTGCAGGCCCTCAAACAGCTTATGGCGAGCGAATCGGAAGACGCCCGGGATACCATGGCCCATGTCAGCCTGTTTGGCGGCCTGGCCCTCGCCAACTCGGGACTGGGCGTGGTGCACGGTATTGCCGGGCCTTTAGGCGGGCTCATTGGGGCACCCCACGGCGCCATTTGTGGCGCCCTCCTTCCGGCAGGCATTGCCGTAAATCGCGACCACGCCGAAACAGACGAGCAGCGGGCAAGGATTGATCGGGTGGTCGGGTGGATTGCCGAGGCTTTCGAAACTTCGCCAGGGCAGGCTTTGACGGTGTTCCGCGACTGGATTGACGAGAACGGCCTGCCCGGCCTGGCAACCCTTGGCGTGACTGAAGAACAGGTGGTTGCGGCAGCGGACGCAGCGGCCAGCTCATCCTCCATGAAGGCCAACCCGGTGGTACTGGCTCGGGAGGCCGTGGAGGGCGTCATACGCCAATCGATGGGCTAGGCGGAAACGCACAAGGGATAGGAAAAAATGGTTGGAGAAGCGGGTCCAACGACTCCTCCAACCAGCGCCACGGCCGTGGCGACTTTCTTTGAATCGGTTAACGCACCTTGGAAAGGAACTTCTGGGTCAGCGGATTCTGGGGATCGGTAATCACCTGCCTGGCTTCGCCGATCTCGGCAATCACGCCCTGGTGGAAGTACGCCACCCGGTCGGAAACATCCCGCGCGAAACCCATTTCATGGGTCACACAGATCATGGTCATGCCGTCTTCTGCCAGCATGCGCAGGGTGTCGAGCACCTCGCCCACGAGCTCCGGGTCCAGGGCCGAAGTAACCTCATCCAGGAGCATGTAATCCGGCCTCATGGCCATGGCACGGGCAATCGCCAGGCGCTGCTGCTGGCCGCCGGACATCTTGGTTGGGTACACATCCAGCTTGTCCCCCAGGCCAACGTGCTCCAGCTCCTTCTTGGCGATCTCCATCGCCTCTTCCTTGCTCATCTTCTTGACGATCCGGGGCGCCAGCGCCGCGTTTTCCAGCACTGTCATGTGTGGGAAGGAATTCCACTGCTGGAAAACCATACCCAGCTTCTGGCGCAGCTTGTCCTTGTTGGTGTCCCTGGCGTGGACATCCACGTCGTCAACCAGGATCTTGCCGCTGTTGATGGTTTCAATGGCGTTGATGCAGTAAAGCAGGGTGGATTTGCCGCTACCAGAGCCCCCGATAACGCTCACTACCTCGCCCTTCTGCACATCCAGGCTGACGCCTTTCAGGACTTCAAGATCGCCAAAGGATTTGTGGACATTCTGGACGCTGATCATATTGCCATTTTCCTCTCAACATACCGGCCGTAGTAGGACAGCGGGTACGAAATAATGAAGTAGAAGATACCAACGCCGATGAGTATCTCGAGCGGCTGCTGGGTTCTTGAAATCAGTTGCTCCGAGGTGCGCAGCAGTTCCATATAGCCGATCACTGACACCAGGGCCGAATCCTTGATCACACTCAGGGAAACGCCCAGCCAGGACGGGAACACCGCACGCAGGCCGATGGGCAGCCGGATGTGATAGATGGTCTGCCACTTGGTCATGCCCAGGGAACGGGCCGCTGTCTGCATGGACGGGCTCACGCTCTCGAAGCCGCCGCGGAATACCTCGCTCATGAAGGCCATGGTGTACAGCGAGAGCACGATGGACCCCGCTACGAACGGCGCCAGCGGGCTCCCGGCGGCACCCATGAAGGTGGAGAACAGAATGAGCTGGATGATCAGCGGCACGCTCCGGAGCACGTCCAGCACGCCGCCAAACAGCATGTTCACCCATCGATTACTCTCAGCCCGGGCAAAACCCACGATCAGGCCCAGCACGGTGCCCACAACGATGGCCAGTACCGAGATGATGACCGTGTTCCAGACACCCGTCAGGATCAGGCCGCTATCGCTCCAGGACAGGGGTGTGAATAGAGATCCCATCAGATTTCCCCCTTGAAGAGTCTGCGCGCCAGAAGCGATGAACCAAACAGCACCAGCTTGGTGATGATGAAATACATAACCGCCGCCACAATGAAGAACTCAAGAGTCCGGAAGCTCAGTGACTGCAACCGCTGGGTGGTACCAGACAGCTCGCTCATGCCCACCAGAATGCCCAGCGAGCTCATCAGGATCGACCACACGAACTGGTTGGTCATCGGGTGATAGATACGGCGCAGCATCTGCGGAAGGATAATGTGCCAGTAGCACTGAAAGCTGGTCATGCCCAGGGATTTGGACGCACTGTACTGGGTGCTCGGAATTGACTGGAAGCCGCCACGGAAAGTTTCCGTGAGATAACCGGCGTTGATGAATACCAGCGCACTGAGAACCGCCGCATAGGGACTGAGGTGTATGCCAAATGCCCCCAGGCCGAAATACGCCATGTAGATCTGGAACAGAGCCGGCGTGTTCCGGGCAATTTCAACCCACACCGTCGCGACCTGGCTGAAGAACTTGGTGTTGTTCATTTTGGCAATCGCCAGGAGGATGGCGATGACAATGCCCAGGAGCATGGCGAGAACGGAAACGTGCAGGGTAACGAAGGCGCCGTTCAGCAACTGGGGCATGTTCTGGAACACAACGTTCCAGTGAAATTCGTAGTCCATACCTTTGCCATTTTATGAATGGAAGGAAACTCGACCACCAGCCCGCCACGGCGGCGCTGGCATCAATACTTCGGGGCGACCGCCCGATCGGCAGCCGCCCTGTCGCCCGTTGCTTACTTGTTGTCTCTCAGGGTTTTGATCAGATCGGCAGGTACATCGGTGCCAAAGTGCTTGTTGTAGGCTTCGTTCATGTTGCCATCACGAATCTGACGCACCAGGAACAGGTTCAGGTAGTTGATCCAGGCCACCTCATCACGCTTGGCAATGATGCCAACAACGTCGTCGTAGTTGGGCACGTAGGGGCCGGCCACGAAGTCTTCGAATTCTTCACTGCGCAGTTTGGTGGCAATGTTGGTGTTGGTGGAGATGATGGCGTCTACCTTGCCCTGGTAAAGGCCGAGGTAGGCATCGTTCTCGGACTTGAAGGAAGTGTAGTTGTCCTTGCCCCAGCCCTGCTGCTCTGCGTAGGCCAGGTACTCGGTTTCGTAGGTGGTGCCGAGCGCGGCGCCAACCTTCAGGTTCTTCAGGTCCTCGAAGGACTGAATGTTCTTGTCTTCGTGAGCAATCACCTGGAATTTGAAAACGAAGTACGGGTAGGTGAAGCCTACGGTCTTGGCGCGTTCGAGAGTATCGGAGGTGGAGCCAATAACCACGTCAGTCTTGCCGGAAACCAGAGAGGGAATCCGCTCACCCCAGGTGAGGTTGAGCACGTTCACGTCCACGCCAAGCGCCTCGCCCAGGTCGTTGCAGTAATCCACATCGAACCCGGCCGGGTTGTTGTTTTCGTCAAAATAGCCCATGGGTGGGAAATCAAGAACCACGCCACAGTTCAGCGTGCCACGCTGAATCACGGTATCCAGCTGGTCGGCTGTTGCGTTGATTGGAGCGGCTGCAGCACAAGCAAATACCAGCGGTGCAAGTTTGCGAATCATAGTGTTTCTCTCTTTTTCTTTTGTGGGCGAAAGGTTTCTGACCGATATGCCTACACATCACGCGCTAT
Source organism: Marinobacter sp. E2 (assembly GCF_055755345.1). NCBI lineage: Bacteria > Pseudomonadati > Pseudomonadota > Gammaproteobacteria > Pseudomonadales > Marinobacteraceae > Marinobacter > Marinobacter sp. E2. Next base: position 1,646,634 of record NZ_CM146911.1, on the reverse strand, counting down.
GTGCAGAAAGCATACGTATAAATGCTACCCCAGAAGTTTTAGTAAAATGTCTTGAAATAGGCAAATGCGTAGTGAATTTTCCTAAATTTTGCCATCACAAAACGATTTCACGAACCAAAACGACGAATTCCAGCCAGTAAGATCAAAAAAATATTGCATTAATCATATAAATTGCCGATTTCCCTGCGTTTTCCAGCACCTGCATGGCAGGCCCCAATCCTGGCCGCAAAACTAGCCTTCCCGCAGTAAAACGGCCGGATTCAGGCGCATGGCCTTGAGGGTTGGCAACAGCCCGCCCAGCAGGGCCAGAGCACTGACCGTGCCCGCAACAAGCATGCCCAGCCACCACAGATCGGCGGCTGGCAGTTTCAGCACCTGATCCGCCAGCGGCAATGCAATCAGCGCGCCCAGGCCAGTGGCAAACACCGTGGCCAGGAGGGTGAGCAAACAGGTCTCCAGTAGCAGGGAGGTGCGGATGGTCTCGTGCCGGGCACCCAGGCAGTGCAGAAGGTTGGCCTCGTATAACTGTCGTCGCCGGCTTACGCTTACCACACTGGAAAGCACCAGCAGACTTGCCAACAGGCTCACAGACGCCACTGCGGCCAGTCCTGCTGCCGCCTTGTTCAGGAGATTGCCGGCTGTCGCCAACCAGTCGGCTGTGCGGAGCGTGATGACGTTCGGCAGGTTTTGCGCAAGCCAGCGCTGGGATTGCTTCGCCGCCTCGTCACTCTGATAAACCGCGCCCACGTTCAGACTGATGAGTCCGTCCAGGGCGCCATCCTGCAGAATGCCCTCAAACCAGAAGCGCGTCTGCAGCCCCTTTTGCCGGTAAATGGCGCGAATTTCCGCGGTAATAGTCTTGTCCTGCGCGGTAAACGTCACCTGGTCGCCAATCCCGAGGCCAAGCTGGTAGGCCTCCCGGTCTTCCATGGCCATGAACGCCGACTGTCCGCGTGGCGCGGGTTCAGTCCACCAGTTGCCCTCCACCAGCTCAAGGCCCTCCGGATTTCCCGACAGGTAACTGAGCTTGTATTCATCTCCCATAGCCTCGCGCCGGGCATCGGCGTCGTCGGCCAGTACCCGGGCAATGGGTTGCTGGTTGATGGTCGACAGTCGCGACCGCACCAGCGGTAACAGCTCGGTCTGGCTGGTACTATCCAGTTGCGCAAGCCCTGTCCGTAGCGGTTGCCGCTGATCCGGGAACACCTCGTACAGAATCAGCGCGGGCGCCTGCTCGGGTATGGTGGTCTCCAGCGCGCGCAACAGCGTGGTCACCATCAGGGTGCAGGCCACAACAAGAGTCAGGGCTGTGCCCAGCGACAGCAGCGTGGCCCGCAGGGGCGAGTCGGGCCGGTGCAGGTTCGCCAGGGCAAGCCTGCGGGTGAACTTCCCGTCGGCAAAACCTGCCGTTTCGAGGGCCTTGGCGCCTTTTCGCAGCCCCTTGATCAGGCCTTCCAGCAGAGCCCAGAGAACCATCACCGCCAACAGGAACAGAAACCCCAGATGCGGCGAAGGCAGCCACAGAAGCGTTGCTGTGATGTAAAACGCCAGCAGGCCGTAACTCGCCCGTCGCCAGCTACGGGGCTCGTTGGGTGCCGCCTCCACCTGGCCCCGGAACAGACCTGCCGGCGGCGCAGCCAGCGCTCGCGCCAGGGCCGGCAATGCAAACACGTAGGCCGTCAGCACGGCGAACACCCAGCTTAACAGCAAGGGTATAACCCAGAGCGAGAGCACATTTGCCGCACCCGCCGAACCGCCTGCGGTGAACGCATCGCCAGCCACGTGGAGCGCCACGGACGACAGCCCCAGCCCGATACCGCCGCCAATCAGCCCGGCCAGCGTGCCCAGAATGCCAATCTGCAACAGGTAAATGCACACCAGCGGCTTCCGGCGCAGGCCCAGAGTCTGCAGGGTGGCGATGGTGCCCAGTTTTTCGTCGAGATAGGCATGAATGCTGTTGGCCACGCCCAACCCGCCGATGAACAGAGTGGTGAAGGCAATCAGAATGAGCGCAGTGGCAATCTGGTCCAGCCGCTCGGAAATCCGCTCGCTGCGTTCAGCAAAGGTGGTTATCTCCCAGCGGGCATCAGGAAAGGCCTGTTCAAAGGCCTGGAGCCAGTCCTCGAGGTTGCGGTTGGTCTGTATCCGGTACTCGTAATCCACCCGGCTGCCAGGACGAATCAGGCCGGTGGCGTCTACCGCTTCGCTGGCAATGATGACGGGCAAGCCACGCCAGTTGGCGTTCAGGCTTCTGTCGGGTTGTGCCTGAATCAGCCCGGTGATGCGAAAGATCGCAGCGCCAATTTGGATGTCGTCGCCAACGCCCTGCCCCAGCCGCTCGGCCAGCAGCGGGTCGATCAAGGCGCCCCACTGCCCATTGTTTTTCGCGGTCAACTGTTGCCGCGACTGGTTCGGGCTCAGCTCCAGCTCACCGTAAAGCGGATAGGCATCGTCTGGCACCAGGATTTCCGCACGGAAAAAGCCTTCGCCGTCACTGCCGGAGACAATCGTGTCGAATTCCCGAACCAGCGAGAGACGGCCCGTGGCCTCAATCCAGTCTCGCACCTCTGGCGGGAGCGCTTCGCTGGCTTCCAGTTCCACGTCGCCGCCAAGAAGAGCGCGGGTATCGGCCAGCAGGCTCTGCTCGATCACTCGGTACAGACTGGCGGTGGCCGCCACCAGGGTAACCCCAAGAATCAGACAGGCCAGAAACACCCTGAGCGCCGAGATGCGCGAGCGCAGATCAGCGATGGCAAATCGCAGCATCCAGGCCGGTTTGCGGGAGGCGCTAGGCTTCATGAAGACACCCAGCGTCCATGCGTACCCGGTGCTGGCAACGCTCGGCTACCCGTTCATCGTGGGTTACCAGCACCAACGTGGATTGGCTGTCCTTGTGCAGATCAAACAGCAGCGACAACACTTTCTCGCCGGTCTCCCGGTCCAGATTCCCGGTGGGTTCGTCACCAAGCAGCAGGCTCGGCCTGTGTACCAGTGCTCTGGCGATGGCGACACGCTGTTGCTCCCCGCCCGACAGCTGGCTCGGGTAATGCTGCAGCCGATGACTCAGTCCCACGGCTTCGAGCATGTCGAGGGCCTGTTCGCGGGGGTGCTCCGCGCCCGCTATCTCAAGCGGCAGGCTCACGTTGCCGAGGGCCGTGAGTCCCGGCAGCAGATGGAAAGACTGGAAAATAATGCCCAGGTATTCGCTACGCCAGTCCGCCAATGCGTTGGCATCCATGTCACCCAGGCGCTGATCGCCGACCACGATTTCACCGCTGGTTGGGCGTTGCAGCCCCGAAAGCAGCAGCAGGAGCGAGGTTTTACCACTGCCCGAGGGACCGGTAATCGCCAGTGTGTCCCCCGGCGGCACGGTGAGCGAAGCCTTATTGAGCACCGCGACCTTGCCGGATTCGGTCGGGTACTCCAGAAAAATGTCGTTCATTTGTACGCGGGTGGACACGGTCGTTCCTTCTGCCTGTGTGTTTCCGGGAAAGCCTGAACTAAACTACGAGCCTTTTTCGCAAGTGGTGCATCCGGAGGCACACGCAGTTCATGACTGTACCCACTCCACGACGCCGCGGTAGATGTCTTGGGGACGGTTAAGGGATTGAGGAGAATGGCCCAGATTCTGGGCTCTGGAACTGGCTGCAATCATTCATTGTCGTCACTGAACGCCGAGCGGTGGAACTCCGCGGCCTCCTCCACTTCCGCAACACCGATCTCCCGCACCTCCGGCACGTCCCCTCCGGCCAGTACCTCAAGCACCGCGTGCACGCCCCGGGACAGTGAACTCAGGCTGTAGCCCCCTTCAAGAACCAGCGCAAGCCGTCCGTCGGCATGGGTCTCGGCCACCTCCTGCACAATGCCGGTGAGCATCTTGAAGCCGTTGTAGGTCAGATTCATGGCCAGATCGTTGCGGTGGGGGTCGAAGCCGGCGGACACCAGCACCAGATCCGGCTTGAAGTAATCCGCCGCCGGCACCAGGATGTCCCGAAATGCCCGCTCAAAGGCGACATCCCCTGCCGTTTCAGGCAGCGGCACGTTGATGGTATAGCCCTCGCCAAGGCCCTCGCCGACTTCCTCCAGATGCCCCGACCCCGGGTAGAACGGCGCCGCGCAGTGGGTATCGAAAAACAGCACGTCCGGGTCGGCCCAGAAAATGTCCTGGGTTCCGTTGCCGTGGTGGGCATCCCAGTCGATGATCAGGATCCGTTCACACCCGAGTTTGGCCTGGGCGTGGGCTGCAGCGATGGCGACGTTGTTGAGCAGGCAGAAACCCCGCGCACGCACCGGTTCAGCGTGATGCCCTGGTGGCCGAATCAGGGCAAACGCGCTCTGGCACTCACCGTTCACCACACTTTCCACGGCGGCAATGGCGTTACCGGCGGCTGCGGTTGCGGCCCGGATACTGTCGGGCGATACCGCCGTGGTGTCCTTGTCGAGCCATGCCCGTTTGCCGGCCAGGGAAAAGATGTGGTCCAGGTAAGAGGTGGTGTGAACCCGGGCCAGTTGCTCGTAGGTGGCAGCCTCGGCGCCGCTGCAAAACTGCACCCCGGCAATGGGATTTTCATCCAGGTAGTCCTTGACCGCACTGATGCGGCCCGGGTGCTCCGGGTAGCTCCATTTGAAGTCCAGACCCTCGAGTATGGTCCGTACACGCTTCTCCACGCGACTGGGCACAAACGGCAGGTCCACTTCCGGGTTATGCCCAAGCATGATTTCATCGTAGAACACATTGACACTGCGATCGCCGATCATGGCCGGTTTCCTTTCTCAGGGGTGGTTATCTGCAAGCGCCTGTTTAACGGCGGATGTAAACGCAGCTGCCCGCACCCCGGTGGGCTTGAACCCCAGGCGGGTCCAGGCAGCCTTGGCTTCCTTGTTGGAGGCGGAATATTCGAGGATCAGTTCGGCGGCGTGGTGCGCTTCAGCAAACGCGACCAGATCACGCAGCAAAGCCCGGAAGATGCCCATTTTCCGGAACTCGGGCTCTACCCAGACATCATCAATGATCCCCGACTTGAACTCCACGGGCTCCGACTGCTCCCAGATGCCCTGGCTTCGCCAGATGTAAACATAACCCATGCCAACCAGCCCGGCTGTGCGGTTTTCTGCCACCACCAGCCGCTTGTTGGGGTCGTCCAGTGCCGAATGCAGGGTTCTCAGCAGGCGCTTGTATTCACTTTGCTTGAGCTCGTGCGGAGGCGCGCCCGACACATGCAGGGCGAGCTTGGCAAGAAAACCCACTAGCTCGGGGAGGTCCCCTTCCCGGGCTTCCCGGATGCTGTAGTCTTTTCGGTTGTCCGATCGCTTTCCGGACATGCAGGGCTCTCCAGGCAAAACTTGGACTAACTGAAAGCTTAGTCGCTCTCCAGGGAGCCTACAAAAGTAGAGGCTTGGCATAAGGCAAGGTTCAGGGTACCGTCCCAGCATTCCTGATTAACCGACAGACAGGTGCCATGTCCTTCTTCCGTCTCTACGAACAGGCCGTGCTGCAGAAAGGCGGCGAATCCGAAGTGAAGTCCCGGCTCCCCAGAGTGGCCACGGCCGATGAGCTTGCCGCGCTCGGCGATGATCGTTATCTCTCCGAGATCACCCGCTGCATCTTCAAGGCCGGCTTCGTGTGGCGGGTTATCGAGAACAAGTGGCCGCAGTTCGAGGCGGCCTTCGAGGGCTTCGTGCCACTGTACTGGCAGCAGGTACCACCTGAAGTGCTGGAGCAACTGGCCGGCGATGAGCGGATTGTCCGCAACGCCCAGAAGATCCAGACGGTTCCCGAGAACGCACGCATGATTGTGGAAACGGCCCGGGAACACGGCAGTTTCGGGCAGTTCCTGGCGGCCTGGCCTCACAGCGATCAGGCGGGTTTACTGCTCTGGCTGAAGCGCAACGGCGCGAGGCTCGGCGGCAACAGCGCCCAGTATTTCCTGCGCCGGGTTGGCTGGGATGGGTTCATTCTTTCCCGCGATGTGATCGCGGGTCTGCAGCGGGAAGAGTTGCTGGATGCGTCCCCCACCAGCAAGAAAGGACTGATGCAGGCACAGCAAGCCTTCAATCGCTGGCACGAAGAAACCGGGCTGCCGTACAGTCACCTGTCACGCATACTTTCCATGACACTGGACTGAGTGCCATCGCGCAACGCCTCACTGAGTGTCGTTCACGGCAACCTCTCGCATGTCAGTAAGGTATGTAGTCCGATTCATCACCTACTACCTTTGCAAAGCGCCCTGCCCGCCAGTCGGCTTTCGCGGATTCAATCCGGTCCTTGCGGGACGAAACAAAATTCCATTCGATAAACCGCCTCCCCAGCGGTTCGCCACCGATCAGGGCGATCCTTGTATCCTCCTGGGCGGTAACCGAAACCCCGGGTTCATTGCTCAGGACCGCCATGTTGTGGGCCTCAACCTCAGAGCCACGGGCCTTGAGAGACCCGCTCACCACGTAGAGGCCGCGTTCGATTGACTCCGGCAGCATCAGACTCTGTCCGGGTCTCAGAAACGCTTCCAGGTACAGGGTATCGCTGTAACGGATAACCGGTGATGTCCGGCCATAGGCACTTCCGATCATGATGCGTACGGTGACCCCATCCACCTCCACGGAAGGAATCTCCGAGGCCGGGTAGTGGTAGAAAGCTGGGTCCACCTCCTCGTCGTGTTCGGGCAACGCCAACCAGAGTTGCAGGCCGTGGACACGATGGGCCTGTGCGGTGACTTCCGGCCGCTCCCGCTCCGAATGGGCAATGCCACGTCCTGCCATCATCAGGTTTATGTCTCCAGGTCGAATGGGCTGAAAGCTGCCAACGGAATCCCGGTGCAGTATTTCACCGTCGAACAAATAGGTGACCGTGGCGAGACCGATGTGTGGGTGCGGCCGCACGTTGATGCCCTCGCCCGGGGGAAAATCCGCAGGGCCCATTTCATCAAAGAAAATCCACGGACCCACCATTCTCTGCTTGGCGGTCGGCAGGAGCCGCCGAACCGAGAAGCCCCCCAGATTGGCAACCCTGGGACTCAATATCGATTGTATGGCGCTGCACGGCGCCACTGTTTCACCGCAGGACTGCTCGGCCTCTGGCATCAAGTTACTCATGACTCATCCTCCCCGTGTATTGGTTCAGGTTAGTCCATTCCCGCAACACCTGAGCGCACCGCCCATCAGCAATACGCCAATGTTGTATTTTTATTAATAATCATTATCATTCGCCTCTGCGTTTCATAACAGGAGATTCCAAAGCCATGAACCTTCCTTTCCGCCGCCGCTGCGGCTTTATCGCCCTGGCCTCGCTGATGGGTACTCCGCTGGTCGCTCTGGCTCAGTCCAACGCCAGCGAAACCGAGGAGCTTGCCCCACTGGACGTTGTGTCAGACGCGATCACAGCGCCGGAACACATGGATCTTCAGAAGCAGCCCCAGGTCGGCAAACAGAACGTGGCCATTGAGGAGCAGCCCTACTCGGTGACCGTTGTCGATGAGCAGTTCATCCAGGACTCCGGCGCCAAGACCATTCAGGATGCGCTTCTGTACACCCCGGGTGTTTACGCAGGCTCCTTCGGCTTTGACACCCGAATAGATTCAGCCACGGTGCGCGGTGTGGATGCCGGCCGCTATCTGGACGGCCTGCGGCAGATTTATGGCTCCTACAACACAGTACGCAGCAACGTTTATGCACTGGAAAGCATCGAAGTGCTGAAAGGGCCCTCCTCCATGCTCTACGGTCAGGGTGACCTCGGCGGCATCATCAACGCCGTATCCAAGCGGCCCGAAGAGGAACAGGCCGGGGAAATCTGGGCCCAATACGGCACCTTCGATCGCAAACAGTTGGCGGTGGATGTTACCGGCCCCGCAACCGAAGACGGTGAACTGCTCTATCGGCTTATCGCTCTGGGTCGTGACAGCGATACCCAGGTGGACTACGTTGAAGACGACGGCTACGTGCTCTCGCCTTCCCTCACCTGGCGCCCCTCGGAAGACACCAGCCTGACCCTGCTGCTGAACCGGCAGGAAAACAAGGGCCAGGTGTCTGCTCAGTTCCTGCCCCAGGCCGGTACGCTTGATCCGGGCTCGCAGGGGTTCATTGGTTCCGAACGGTTCGTGGGTGAGCCGGGATGGGACCGGTACGACCGTGAAAAAACCGAAGCCACTGTCTTTCTCGACCACCGCCTGAATGCCAATTGGGCGGTCTCCACCACCGCTCGATACACCGACTCCAGTGCCGAAACCCGGGAACACTGGATCACCATCCCCAGCGTTCCGGATGCCAACGGCGAGGTGCCACGCACCATCTACACCGTCGATGCCGAGACCCGTATCTTCAACCTCGATGCCCGGCTCGAAGGTGATATCAACCTCGCCAACACCCGCCATCGTCTGATCATCGGCGTCGACCGCCAGGATGCCCGCTGGGAGCAGTCCAATTATTTCTACGGTTATGGCCTCGGCGGCACCTTCGACGTTTACGATCCGCAGTACGGCAACCTCAACGCCGGTGTCATTACTCCCTCTGACCGACCGGATAATGAGATCGAGCAGATCGGTGTGTACGTCGCAGACCACATTGAAATCGGACCCGTGGTCGTGTCTGCCGGCCTGCGCCACGATTGGGCTGAAAACCGCCGGCTGGCCGTTTCCGGAGCGGATACCGTCAGCGACGAGGAAGCCACAACCGGCCGCGCAGGCCTGATGTACCGGTTCGAAAACGGCATCTCTCCGTATATCAGCTACGCGGAAGCCTTCAGCATGAATCTCGGCACCGATGGCACTGCCTCTGCCGGCACCCTGGAGCCGACGACCGGGGAGCAGCAGGAAGCGGGCGTAAAATACGTATCGCCGGATCGCTCCCTGGGCATTTCCGCAGCCTACTTCGACATTACCCAGGAAAACCGGGTGAGCGATGGACAAACGCCCGGCGGCGTGGAGCAGACCGGCGCGGTTATCAACGGCTGGGAGCTGCAGGTGAACAAGCGCTGGCAGCGGTTCGAAACCCAACTGGCCTACACCGACCTGAACGCAGACAACGACTCCACCGGCAACCGACTGCCCTACGTGGCCGAGCGCCAGGCCTCCTGGTGGAACCAGCTGTTCCTGGGTAGTAACTGGCGATTCGGTGCCGGTGTACGCTATGTGGGCGACAACGTAGGTTCCGGCGGTGGCCCGGTGGTGCCCTCAGTGACCCTCTACGACGCCATGGTCGGCTACACCTGGGGCCAGTGGGACTTCAGCGTTGATGCCAAGAACCTGGCCGATGAAGAGTACATCACCTGGTGCCGGTACGAGGGCGGCGACTGCGGTTACGGAGAACGCCGTACCGTCAATGCAAACGCCAAATTCCGGTTCTGAGCATCCTTCAATCTGCCCGCTCGTGAAAGCCGCCCGCCCTCAAAGCGGGCGGCTTTTTCTTTTGTTGTCCGATAACCGGGCCCGGGTTCGCCCCAGCAGCTATAGTGACACCCACGGGAAGCGCCCGTGGCCTTCTATGATGATTAGCGGACACTAGGGAGATTATCCATGAAAACCATTGGCCTGTTGGGAGGCATGAGCTGGGAGTCCACGCAAACCTATTACCGGCTGATCAATGAAGGTATCAAAGCCCGGCTGGGTGGCCTCCATTCGGCGAAACTGGTGCTTTTCAGCGTCGACTTTGCCGAGATCGAGGCACTGCAACACAGAGGAGACTGGCCCGCCACGGCAGACATGCTTTCTCGCGCCGCCGCATCACTTCAGAAGGCCGGGGCCGACTTCCTCCTTATTGGCACCAACACCATGCACAAGGTGGCACCCGAGATTGAACAGGCCGTTCAGATTCCCCTGTTGCACATCGCCGATGCCACGGCCCGGGTACTCCGAAACGATGGCATAAACCGCGTCGGGCTGCTGGGAACACGTTTCACCATGGAGCAGGCGTTTTACCGGGAACGCCTGGAAAAGGCCGGTATTAAAGTTCTTACTCCGGATGAGTTGCAGCGGGAAACGGTGCATCGGGTAATCTACGAAGAGCTCTGCCAGGGTCACGTCCTGGCCCAATCGCGGGATGCTTACCTGGCCATCGTAAACTCACTCTCCGGCCGTGGCGCGCAGGCGGTGATTCTGGGCTGCACCGAAATCGGCCTGCTGATCAATCAGAAGGACACCGAGGTACCGCTGTACGACACCACGGCAATCCACGCCATGCAGGCCGTTGACCGGGCCCTGGCAGGTCCGTAAAAACCGACCAAGACGAACACCCGCAAAAACTGGATAATGGCCGCCATTCGTCGGAAGCTCCCGGGCTGCGGCACGCCAAATTCTCCGATCCAGGTGTTTTGTCATGGAAATCAACGTCAATTTTCTCGAGAACCTCCGGCTGGAAGCCAAATTTGACGATTTCACGGTGGTGACGGACCAGCCCATCCGCTACAAGGGTGACGGCTCCGCCCCCAGCCCGTTCGATTATTTCCTGGCCTCGTCGGCGCTTTGTGCCGCCTATTTTGTGCGGGTTTACTGTCTGGCGCGGGACATCCCCACCGAGAACATCCGGCTGTCCCAGAACAACATCGTGGACCCGGAGAATCGCTACAACCAGATCTTCAAGATCTCCGTGGAACTGCCCGAGGACATCTCCGAGAAGGACCGTCAGGGCATCCTGCGCTCCATCGACCGCTGCACCGTGAAAAAAGTGGTACAGACCGGCCCCACCTTCGAGATTGAAACCGTCGAGAACCTGGACGCCGACGCCCAGGCCCTGTTGATGACCCAGCCCGAAGGCGGCACCCAGACGTTTATCGAGGGCAAGGACCTGCCTCTGGAGCAGACCATCGCCAATATGACAGGCATCCTCGAAGAGCTGGGCATGAAGATCGAAATTGCCTCCTGGCGCAATATCGTGCCCCACGTCTGGTCCCTGCACATCCGCGACGCTGCCTCCCCCATGTGCTTTACCAACGGCAAGGGCGCGACCAAGGAGAGTGCCCTGTGCTCGGCCCTGGGTGAATTCATCGAACGGCTGAACTGCAACTTCTTCTACAACGATCAGTTCTTCGGCGAGGAGATCGCCAACAGCGAGTTCGTGCATTACCCGAACGAAAAGTGGTTCAAACCGGGGCCGGACGACGAGCTGCCGGAAGGCATCCTGGACGATCACTGCCTGGCCATCTACAACCCGGACGGTGACCTTCGGGGCTCCAACCTGGTTGATACCAACTCCGGCCGGGCCGACCGGGGCATCGTGTCCCTGCCCTTTGTGCGCAAGTCCGACGGCGAGGTGGTCTACTTTCCCTCCAACCTGATCGAGAACCTGTTCCTGAGCAACGGCATGAGTGCCGGTAACACGCTGCCCGAGGCCGAGGTGCAGTGCCTCTCGGAAATCTTCGAGCGGGCGGTGAAAAAAGAGATCATCGAGCAGGAAATTGCCCTGCCGGATGTGCCGCGAGAGGTGCTGGAAAAGTACCCGGATATCCTCGAGGGTATTCAGGCTCTGGAAGCCCAGGGCTTCCCAACCCTGGTGAAAGACGCCTCCCTGGGCGGCCAGTTCCCGGTGATGTGTGTCACCCTGATGAACCCGAGAACCGGCGGTGTGTTTGCCTCCTTCGGCGCCCATCCAAGCTTTGAAGTGGCACTGGAGCGCAGCCTGACCGAACTGCTGCAGGGCCGCAGCTTCGAGGGATTGAACGACGTGCCACCGCCCACCTTCAACAGCCTGGCGGTGACCGAGCCAAACAACTTTGTGGAGCACTTTATCGATTCCACTGGCGTTGTCTCCTGGCGTTTCTTCAGTGCCCGATTCGACTACGAGTTCGTGGAATGGGATTTCTCCGGCACCAACGCCGAAGAGGCCGACCGCCTGTTTGGAATTCTCCGGGACCTGGGCAAGGAAGTGTACGTGGCCGTGTATGAGGAACTGGGCGCGCCGGTGTGCCGGATTCTGGTCCCCGGCTATTCCGAGGTGTATCCGGTGGAAGACCTGATCATGGACAACACCAACATGGCCCTGGACTATCGGGAAGACATCCTCAACCTGCACCGCCTGAGCGATGAGCAGCTGGCCGATCTGGTGGAGCGCCTGGAGGAAAGCCAGCTCGACAACTACATGACCATCATCACCCTGATTGGCGTGGAGTTCGACGAGAACACCGTCTGGGGCCAGCTCACCATCCTGGAGCTGAAGATCCTGATCTGCCTGGCGCTGCAATGGCACGAGGAAGCGCTGGAATTCGTCGACATGTTCCTGCAGTTCAACGACAACACCGTGGAGCGAGGCCTGTTCTATCGCGCCATGGCGGCGGTACTCGAGGTAACCCTGGACGAGGAGCTGGAACTGGAGGATTACCTCACCAACTTCACCCGGATGTTCGGCGAGCAAACCATGGATGCGGTGGTCGGCTCGGTGAACGGCACCGTGCGTTTCCATGGCCTCGAGCCCACCAACATGCAACTGGAAGGACTGGACAAGCACCAGCGTCTGATCGAGAGCTACAAGAAGCTCCATACGGCCCGAGCGGCCCGCGCCGGCCTGGCCTGATCGCCCCCGTCGACAGACTCGAGCAACCGCACTGCCGCGTGCAGTGCGGTTGCTTTCTATCCATCCCGGAACATAACAAGTAGCCTATTTTCGTTTAATGCCCGTACACCTCTAGAGTTTTCCGACCATTTCCGGCACAAACGAAAACAGGAGCCTTGCGATGAGCAATCCGGTGATCGCTGATAACAAGCCGAAGAAAGTCACGCTGAAGAAAGGAAAGGAATACGCGTTCTGCGTGTGCGGTCGCTCCAGCGACCAGCCCTTCTGCGACGGTTCCCACGCAGACACAGGCTTCAAACCGAAAGTCTTCAAGGCGGAAAAAGACGAAGAGGCGGTGCTGTGCCAGTGCAAACAGACCGGCAGCGCGCCGTACTGCGATGGCACCCACCAGCAGTTCAGCGATGATCAGGTTGGCAAGGAAGCGCCCGATGGCGACGATAGCGACGACGGGCAATCCGGTGACGCCCCGAAAGCCAGGTCCACGAAAGAAGAACCCACCGTTGAATTTATCCATCAACTGGCCCGGGAAGGCCTGAGCAACATGGGCCACCATGGGCCGACCACGGCCATGGGCGTACCCCGCCATACCCTGCCTCACTGGGACGATCTGCAACTGATGGTGGCGCAGATGGCCGGCAAGCCCCTGGCGGACGACGCCGACGTGGCCACCGAGCTGGTCATTGGCCCGGAAGCGCGCAAACCGCTGACCCTGAGCATGCCGCTGTTTGTGTCCGACATGAGTTTTGGGGCCCTGTCCGAGGAGGCAAAAATCGCCCTGGCCCGGGGTGCCGAAATGGCGGGCACCGGCATCTGTTCCGGCGAGGGCGGCATGCTGCCGGAGGAGCAGCAGGAGAATTCCCGGTATTTCTACGAGCTGGCCAGCGCCAAATTTGGCTATAAGGAAGAACTGCTGGAAAAAGTGCAGGCCTTCCACTTCAAGGGCGGCCAGGGCGCGAAGACCGGCACCGGCGGCCATCTGCCCGGTAACAAGAACACCGGCAAGATTTCGGAAGTGCGGAACATTCCCGAGGGCGAACCGGCCAACTCGCCGCCCACCTTCGAGGACCTGCGCTCGGTGGAGGACTTCAAGCGCTTTGCCGGCCAGGTTCGGGAGATTACCGGGGGCATTCCGGTGGGCTTCAAGCTCAGCGCCAACCACATTGAACGGGATATCCAGTTCGCCCTGGATGCCGGCGCCGACTACATCATTCTGGACGGCCGTGGCGGCGGCACCGGCGCTGCGCCGGAAATTTTCCGGGACCACATCAGCGTACCCACCATTCCGGCCCTGGCCCGGGCCCGCCGTTACCTGGATGATCGCGGCGCGAGCGGCCGGGTCACTTTGATCGTCACCGGCGGGCTGCGGGTGCCCATCGACTTCGTGAAGGCCCTCGCCCTCGGGGCCGATGGTGTGGCGGTAGCCAACAGCGCCATGCAGTCCATCGGCTGTGTGGCCGCACGCATCTGCAATACCAACAACTGCCCGGCGGGCATTGCCACGCAGAACAAGGATCTGCGCCAACGCCTGAATGTCGACCAGTCGGCGAAGCAGCTGAAAAACTTCCTGGAGGCGTCAACGTCGTTGATGCAGGTGATGGCCCGGGCCTGCGGCCATGACAGCCTGAACAAATTCAACATCGACGATCTGTCCACCTGGCATCGGGAGATGGCCCTGTTGAGCGGTGTACGCTACGCCGGCGTGCTTGACCCCTCCGCCTGAGGCTCAGTGCTGGCCGCCAGGGTTCTCACCCGCTCGAAGTCCTCTTCGGTGAACACACCGTTGACTCCGGAAATGGCGGCCAGCTTCATGCCATGGCGCAGGCCCAGTTTGTAGATCTCCCGAACCTTCTCCCATTCGATGTTGCGACCAAGGGTGAAGTTTTCGAAACGGGCTTCCAGGGCCAGCACGATGGTCTCTGCCAGACAGGCATAGGCGATACCCCCGGGCAGGCCGATGTCCTTCATTCGCACGTCGCCGGGTAGCTGAATTTCCCCGGATTCGATCACCAGCACGTCCGGGCGTTTGGCTACATCCTCGGCGGGGATATCCAGCGGCCTGGCAACATCGGTAATCACACAACCCGGTTTAACCCTGGTGATGTCGAGAACACGCTTGCCAGCGCCAGAGGTGGCGGTGACGATCATGTCCATCTGGCCAACGTCGCGATCGGCCGAGCCCGCAAGATGAACGATGGCCCCGGGGGTTTCCTGTTCGATGCTTTCTTTCAGGGCCAGAAGCTTGGCCGGCTCCGGCGCCGCCAGGTATATTTCGTCCACGGCCTTGGCCAGCAGCCTGGCGCAAACCGATCCGATGGCGCCAGTGGCGCCGACCACCATGGCCTTGCCGGCAGCCTTTCCGTTGGGGCCGATGGTCACCCGGCCGATTCTTTTCATGGCCTCATGGGCGGCCCACAGGGCGCCCGAGGCGCTGTAGCTGTTGCCGGTGGTAATCGGCAGTGGCGCCCGCTTGGCCACGGTAATGCCGGCATCCCCCACCACCTTGGTAAAGGCCCCCAGGCCCATGATCTGGGCGCCAAGTTTCTTTGCCAGTTTTGCTGCTTGCAGCAACCGCGCGTAGGTAAATTCCGGTCCGTGGGCCATGATTTCACGGGGCGTGCCACCGACCGTGATCAGCCAGCCTTCCGCCTCGTCGCCTGTGGGCGAACGGATGCCCGAGACTTTTGAATAGATAAACGGGGGCGTGTAAGCGACGGCCTTTTCCACCAGGTTCATCACCGTCGGGGGCGACACACTGGCGATCCAGTCCAGGGGCGGTGTCCTGGTCAGGTATTGTTGCGACAGCGGATGGATGACGAAGGCAAACCGGTTCACCCGCCGGTAACCATCGGGATACAGGATGCGAGGCTCCATCCCCAGGGCCTGGATCACATCCAGGTAGTCGTCCGGACCTAGTTGCTCTGGTGTGCGGGCCAGTGCCGCACTGATCATGGCCTCCATTACGTTGACGCCGACAGGTCTGCCCGCCAGCCAGGGGCTGTAGTCAACCACCATGGCCACCCGGCGGGAGCGCAGCCAATCCAGTGACGCCCCGGTCACCCGGGAAGTGATCACGGTTTTGCCGTCCAGCTCCTTCTGGCCAAAATGCTCAAGATCACCCAATGCCCCCACAATGACATGGGCGTCGGCAACGGCTTTTCCGAGGGAACCACGCACCAGCCCCTCACCGAGACGATAGACCGGCGTTCTCAGCAGCGCCTCCACGGTTCTCACCGCTGCTGGCCGGAACATCAGGGGCGCGGTCAGGGCGGTGTAGGTTTCCAGCTGGTTCAGCGAAGTCAGCAGCCTTGGCACCCCGAAATCGATGTAGGGATCAGCAAAAAAGAGATTGTCGGTATGTTCCGCCAGCGCCCTGGCAATGCGATAGCCGGCCTGGCCGTTAACGAACAGTACCCGGGCATTGTCGAAGAAGTGGCCCAGTTCTGACTGCGTGTGCCTCACGGCCCACTCCTGCAGGATTCCCCGGAGCCCGGCGCCCGTGGTTACGGGTTTGTCGGGGACCACCGCCTCGAGCCGGGCGGTATCGGGATGTTCCAGTCGTTCCCTGCCGACTTCGTAATGATCGTGCACCATGCTCAGGCCGATGGCGTCGGCCTGTTCGTGCACCGAATCCAGCACGGCCTCGGCCCGCGAGAGATCGCCATCCACGCCCACGCGAATAATCCGGAAAGACTGTCCGAGAAACTCGGTTTCGAGATCGTAATCGTACTCGGAGGAACCCAGGCTTACACTGAAGACGGTTTTCATGGTGCGGCCTTCCCTGTCTGCGGCAGCAGTTATACCAAGCCTAAACCAGATCAGACGTCCGCACCTTAGTCCAGATCAAATTTCGAAACGCCTGTGAGCGACTACACTCAGAGAACGTGGGACCATCAGACAGGAGCGTGCTATGACCCTACAGGAAGAACTCGATGCTACCGTCCAGGAGCTGGTGCAGGCCGGCAAGGGCATCCTTGCGGCAGACGAAAGTCACCCCACCATCGCCAAGCGATTCAAGGCGGTGGGCGTTGAGTCCAGCGAAGAAAAACGCCGCGAGTATCGAAGCCTGATTTTCTCCGCATCGGGCCTGGGTGAGTTTATCAGTGGCGTGATTCTGTTCGAGGAAACCCTGGGCCAGACCAGCCTCGACGGGGTGCCCATGGCTAAGTTGCTCGCCAGTAAGGGTATTGTGCCCGGTATCAAGGTCGACAAAGGCAAGCAACCCCTGGTCAATGCACCCGGCGACGAAATCACCGTAGGGCTGGATGGCCTCGAGGATCGGCTGGAGATTTACAAGAACCAGGGCGCCCGATTCGCCAAGTGGCGCAACGTGTTTCACATCTCCGACAACCTGCCCTCCCGCCAGGCGGTGGAGGCCAATGCAGAGGTGCTCGCTCGCTATGCCGCGATCTGCCAGTCCGTGGGCATCGTGCCTATTGTGGAGCCGGAAGTCCTGATCGATGGCGATCACAGCATTGAGCGGTGCGCCGAGGTCAGTGAAGCGGTGATCCGGGAGGTGTTCCACGCGCTGTACCGCCACCGCGTAGCGCTGGAACAGATGATTCTCAAGCCGAGCATGGTCACGCCAGGCAAGGAAAATCCGAAGGCGAGCCCCGAAGAGGTCGCCAGCGCCACCCTGGGTGTGTTCCGGCGTTCGGTGCCAGCAGCCGTGCCCGGCATTTTCTTCCTGTCCGGTGGCCAGACGCCTGAGGAGGCCACCGTTAACCTGAATGCCATGAACTCCCTGGGACAGCAGCCCTGGGCTCTGAGCTTTTCCTACGGTCGGGCGCTTCAGGAGCCTGCCCAGAAGGCCTGGGCGGGCAACCTGGAAAACGGCCCGGAAGCCCAGGCCGCCATGCTCAAACGCGCACGGCTCAATGGCGCGGCGCGCTCAGGCAGTTATCGGCCGGACATGGAGGACTAACCGGGCCCGGCCCTTTTGTCACCATCAATCGCAACCGCTGACACATTTGGCGGTGCGATCGAATGCCATGGTGCGCCCGCTCAGTGGCACATGCACCGGTACCGTTACCCGATCACGGAACAGCGCGGTGCGGGTGCCCGCCTTAACCTCACCACCCTCGGTGGCTGGCTCGTTGGCGTGAGACGCAATCACAGACGACGGCTGCACCAACTCGTTGATCACGTAGGCCGCCTGGGTGGGTCCGGTAGTGAAGGTGTCGCCAATGTTCATAACGGTCAGCAACGCGCCGTAATGATCGTTCACCACCAGTTTCTGCTCGGCGGTGATGCCGGTGTCACCCGACAGATACGCCACCAGACCGTTCGAGAACTTCAGCACATAGCCGGTGGGTGGTCCCACGCTGGCACCAACGCCGGCCGCTTTCAGATACTCCGCCAGCGGCCCGGTGAGGAACGACGGCGACACCCCGTTGCTGTGTACCGCAGGCACGGTGGTAATGGCCACGCCACCCACGGTCACTTCACCACCAAAGCGCACCAGCTTCGACTTTCCGGGGTCTCCACCGGCGTCTTTCAGCTTGGCCGCGAAGAACGCAGGCATTTCGCTGCCGGTGACAATCATAGCGTCGTGCTTGAGTGCAATATCCACGGTGTTCGACTGCGGCAAGGTGGAAACGCCGGTATCCGGCGACGCGCAGGTGCCTTCGTTCGTCTTGCGGATTCGCTGGTCACCCACGTGGTCGCCATGCATGTGCGAGACCAGCACCACATCGATCTTGCCAAGGCGGGGATCGTCCGGGCCGGCCACGGTGCGCCCGGCGTCGTAGAGAATGCGGGTGCCGTTCGGGTCTTCAAACACCAGGGCCCGATCGCGGCTGCAGAACTCGCCGTCATGGCTACCCAACGGCGTGACTTTGACCACATGGTCATCAGCCATGGCGGGTTGCCAGGCAAGTGACAGGGCACAGACAGCCAGCGCAGCGCCTGTTATACGGTTCCGAAACGTGTCGGAAATCATTGTGTCGTCCTCCCACAGGTTTTGTTGTTCGTGTGATTCTTGTACGAACAAAAACGCTTCCGGTACCAGTGTAGTCCGGAAAACGGGAGGGCGGGGCTAGCGGGACTCAGGCCGCGCGGTAGCGGGCGCGCGCCGGGGGCTGCTCCAGGCACGCCAGCATGGGGGCCACCTGTCGGATCTTGCGGGCCTCAGGCCAGAGCGCTTCGGCTTCGGCAAAGCCCTGGCGAAGGAAGTTCAGCCACTGTTTGATGCGCCCGGTCACGTAGCGGTCTTCCAGCCAGCCCTGCAGAACCGTCGCGTACTCACGTACCAGGGCAACGGCTTCCGGCCAGGTCATATCCTCGATGGCTTCACCCTGCTGGCTGGCTTTGATCTGCCTTGCCAGATCTGGACGGGCAATCAGCCCCCGGCCGATCATCACATCCTCACAGCCGGACACCTCGCGACAGCGCCAGTAATCGGCCACGGTCCAGATCTCGCCGTTGGCGATGATGGGCGTGCGGACCGCTTCCCGAGCCCGGGCGATTTCTTCCCAGTAAGCCGGCGGTTTGTAACCGTCCACCTTGCTGCGGGCATGGATCACGATTTCCCCGGCGCCAGCGGCCTCAAGGGCCTGGGCGCAGGCCACGCCCATGGAGCGGTCGTCGTATCCCAGACGCATCTTGGCGGTTACCGGAATCTCGGAGGGCACCGCCGCCCGAACCGCAGCGACAATCTCGTGCATCAGTTCAGGCTCTCGCATCAGCACACAGCCGCCCTTGTGCTTGTTCACCGTCTTCGCGGGGCAACCAAAGTTGATGTCCACCTGGCTGGCGCCAAGCTCGGCGGCACGCACGCCATGGCGCGCCATCTGGTGCGGGTCAGACCCCAGCAGTTGCAGCGCCACCGGCGTTCCCACGCGGGTCATCGACCGGTTGTAAAGCTCTGGCGCGTACTTGTAGAACACCCTTGGCGGCAGCATGCCATGGGTCACACGCACGAATTCGGTTACACAGCGGTCTATCCCGCCTACCTGGGTCAGGGTTTCACGAATGGGTGCATCCACAAGCCCTTCCATCGGGGCAAGAATGATACGCATGGGTACTCCGGGCGGGCGCTGCCACCGTCTCAAGCGGGATCGGAAATCTGGGCGCGATTGTACGGGATTCGGGGCCCTACCAACAGCAGGGGACACACCTATGGATGGCAGGAACAAAAAGGGCGCCCGAAGGCGCCCTTTCAACTGGCAGGTGATCAGTGCTTCACGTCGAACCGATCCGCGTTCATCACCTTGGTCCAGGCGGCTACGAAGTCCTTGACGAACTTCTCCTCGCTGTCGTCCTGGGCGTACAGCTCGGCGTAGGCGCGCAGGATGGAGTTGGAACCGAACACCAGGTCAACACGGGTCGCGGTGAACTTGGTGTTGCCGCTCTTGCGATCCACGATGTTGTAGCTGTTCTTGCCGGTGGGCTCCCAACGGTTGGCCATGTCGGTCAGGTTCACGAAGAAGTCGTTGGTCAACTGGCCAACGCGATCGGTGAACACGCCGTGCTTGGTGCCGCCGTAGTTGGTGCCCAGGACTCGCATACCACCCAGCAGAACGGTCATCTCCGGTGCCGTCAGGCCCATCAGCTGGGCACGATCCAGCAACAGTTCCTCCGGCTTGACCACGTAATCCTTCTTCTGCCAGTTGCGGAAGCCATCGGCGACCGGCTCCAGCGGCTCGAAGGACGCCGCGTCGGTCTGCGCGTCTGTAGCGTCGCCACGGCCTTTCAGGAACGGCACGTGCACGTCGTGGCCGGCTGCCTTGGCCGCTTTCTCGATACCCAGGTTGCCGCCCAGCACGATCACGTCAGCGATGCTGGCGCCAGTGTCGGCGGAAATCTTCTCGTACACCTTGAGCACCTTGGCCAGACGGTCAGGCTCGTTGCCTTCCCAGCTCTTCTGCGGCGCCAGGCGGATACGGGCGCCATTGGCACCGCCACGCATGTCGGAACCACGGAAGGTGCGTGCGCTGTCCCAGGCGGTACAGATCAGCTCGTTCAGGCTCAGACCGGCTTCATCGATCTTTTCCTTGACCACTTCCTCAATGTAGTTGGTCTCGCCCTGGGGTACCGGATCCTGCCAGATCAGGTCTTCCTTCGGTACGTCCGGGCCGATGTAACGGGACTTCGGCCCCATGTCCCGATGCGTCAGCTTGAACCAGGCGCGGGCGAAGCAGTCCTGGAAGTACTGCGGGTCAGCCATGAACTTTTCACAGATGGCGCGATACTTCGGGTCCATCTTCATGGCCATGTCGGCGTCGGTCATCATCGGCTTGACCCGGGTTTTCATGTCGGTCGGGTCAACCGGCATGTGCTCTTCCTTGATGTCGACCGGTTCCCACTGGTTGGCGCCAGCCGGGCTCTTGGTCTGCTGCCACTCGTAGCCGAACAGAAGGTCGAAGTACCCCATGTCGAACTTGGTGGGGTTGGTCGTCCAGGCGCCCTCAATGCCGGAGGTAACCGCATTGGTCGCCTTGCCCTGCATGTTCGGGTTCATCCAGCCGAAACCCTGGGTTTCGACGTCGGCACCTTCAGGCTCCGGCCCAAGGGCCTCGGCATCGCCATTACCGTGGGCTTTACCGACAGTGTGGCCGCCCGCTGTCAGCGCTGCGGTTTCCTCGTCATTCATTGCCATTCGGGCAAAGGTTTCACGAACCTGCTCCGCGGTCTTCAGCGGGTCAGGGTTGCCGTTGACACCCTCGGGGTTTACGTAAATGAGGCCCATCTGAACCGCAGCAAGCGGGTTCTCCATGGTGTCCGGCTTTTCGACGTTTTCGTAACGGTTGTCGGACGGCGCCAGCCACTCTTTCTCAGCACCCCAGTAGATGTCTTTTTCCGGATGCCAGATGTCCTCACGACCGTAGGAGAAGCCGAAGGTCTTGAAGCCCATGGATTCATAGGCAATATTGCCGGCCAGGATAAACAGATCGGCCCAGCTTACCTTGTTTCCGTACTTCTTCTTGATCGGCCAAAGCAGACGCCGCGCCTTGTCGAGGTTGCCGTTATCGGGCCAGGAGTTCAGGGGAGCGAACCGCTGGTTACCGGTACCGCCGCCCCCGCGGCCATCGGCCAGACGGTAGGTACCTGCGGCGTGCCACGCCATACGGATCATCAGGCCGCCGTAGTGACCCCAGTCAGCCGGCCACCAGTCCTGGCTGTCGGTCATCAGGGCATGCATGTCCTTCTCGAGGGCTTCGTAGTCGAGTTTCTTGACCTCTTCGCGGTAGTCGAAGTCTTCACCCATGGGATTGGTTTTGCTGTCATGCTGGTGAAGGATGTCGAGATTCAGGTTCTCCGGCCACCAGTTGGTGTTGTCCTGACCGTGGGCGGTGCTGCTACCGTGCATTACCGGGCACTTTCCGCCTGAGCTGTTGTTCTGGGTCATTTCTCTCTCCTCGTTGGGTTTGGCAAAACGACACTGCTTCAAAGAAAAGGCACAACTAACTATAGGACAGAAAAAACGCACTGCTCTGAGATTTTCTTATGCCCTGAATAGCGATTGCCTATAGGGTTCCCGCAGGCTTGCGGCACGCACCGAACCTATTGCGAGCAGGCAAAATTGCTCGAGTAATCCGCCAGAATTCCCAGCAGGTCCTGCCAGGTCGGTACGACACTCAATGAATTCGGATCTTTCATGGATCAGCTCCTGCCTCACGAGAACAACCTCACTGTAGCCCGGGAACAAGAGACCAATACAATTAATTAAAAATACGTTTATGAAAGTTTTTATTAATCAGCAGGAGTGAAAGGTCAGAGGCGCTCAATGGAGGCGAATTTTCCGGCATCGTCAAAAACGATACGAAAGCTGCCACGAATGCCGTCGGGGAGGTAAAAACGGGAGAGAATACGGGCCGGGAAACGGACAGAACGTCCGTCCCGGGCCGTGGTGTGGACATCGCTGGCCACGCCCTGGTAGAGCTTGATCCACTCATCCGGGCCAATGCTGATGTCCACAATGATCTGCTGCATGGGCTTAGTTAGCCAGTTCCAGCAGCAGGCGGTTCAGGCGGGCAACGTAGGCGCCCGGATCATCCAGCTGCTCGCCGCTGGCCAGGGTGGCCTGGTCCAGCAGCACCGCGGAGAGCTCGTTGAAACGCTCCTCGCCTTTTTCGCTTTCCAGCCTCTGCACCAGCGGATGGTCCACATTGATCTCGAAGATTGGCTTGCTGTCCGGCACCTTCTGGCCAGCGGCTTCCATGATCTTCTTCATCTGCGCACCCATGTCGAAGTCACCCACGACCAGGCAAGCCGGTGAATCGGTCAGGCGGTTGGTTACACGTACTTCCTGCACACGGTTATCCAGCGCTTTCTTGATGCGCTCCAGCAGGTCCTTGTGCTCCGCGGCGGCCTCTTCCTTGTGCTTCTTGTCTTCCTCGGTTTCCACCTCACCCAGGTCCAGATCACCCCGGGCAACGTCCTGGAACTGCTTGCCGTCGTACTCGTTGAGGTAGCCCATCATCCACTCATCGATCCGGTCAGAGAGGATGAGCACTTCAATGCCCTTCTTGCGGAACACCTCCAGGTGCGGGCTGCTCTTGGCGGCGCTGAAGTTGTCACCGGTGATGTAGTAGATCTTCTTCTGACCTTCCTTCATCCGGCCAATGTAGTCGTCCAGTGATACGTTCTGGGTACGCTCGCCGGTGTGGGTGGAGGCGAACCGCAGCAGGCCGGCGATTTTCTCGCGGTTGCTGAAATCTTCCGCCGGGCCTTCTTTCAGCACGGTGCCGAACTCGCCCCAGAACTTCTGGTATTGCTCCGCATCCTTCTTGGCCAGCTTGGACAGCATGTCCAGAACCCGCTTGGTCAATGCGGTACGAATGCTTTCCACAGTGCTGTCGTTCTGCAGAATCTCGCGGGACACGTTCAGGGACAGATCGTTGGAATCGATCACGCCCTTGGCGAACCGCAGATACAGCGGCAGGAACTGCTCGGCGTCGTCCATGATGAACACCCGCTGCACGTAGAGCTTCAGTCCACGGGGCGCTTCCCGGTTGTACAGGTCAAATGGCGCACGGGCCGGGATGTACAGCAGGCTGGTATAGTCCAGCTTGCCTTCCACCTTGTTGTGGGACCAGGTCAGCGGGTCCTCAAAATCGTGGGCGATGTGCTTGTAGAATTCCTTGTACTCTTCATCCTTGATCTCGGTGCGCGGCAAGGTCCAGAGCGCAGTCGCGTCGTTGACGGTCTCGAACTCGTCTTGCTTTTCCTCGTTCTCGCCTTCGGCCTCCTTGCGCATCTCCACCGGGAAGGAAATGTGGTCCGAGTACTTCTTCACCAGGCTGCGCAGTTTCCAGCCGTTGGCGAATTCCTTGGCCTCTTTCTTGAGGTGCAGGACAATCTGGGTGCCGCGGCTTTCACGATTGGTCTGCTCAATGGTGAACTCACCATCGCCCTTGGATTCCCAGTGCACGCCCTCTTCCGCCGGTGTGCCGGCGCGACGGGTGAACACCTCCACCCGGTCGGCAACGATAAAGGCCGAATAGAAGCCCACACCAAACTGGCCAATCAGCTTGCTGTCTTTTTTCTCATCGCCAGACAGCTGCTTGAGGAATTCGGCAGTGCCGGACTTGGCGATGGTGCCCAGGTTCTGGATCACGTCATCCCGGCTCATGCCGATACCGTTATCGGTCAGAGTGACGGTGTTGGCCTTCTCGTCGAAGTCCAGACGGATCTTCAGGTCCGGGTCGCCTTCGTAGAGACTGTCGTCCTTCAAGGCTGCGAACCGCAGTTTGTCCTCGGCGTCCGAGGCGTTCGAGATCAGCTCACGAAGGAAGATTTCCTTGTTCGAATACAGGGAATGGATCATCAGGTGAAGCAGCTGCTTCACTTCTGTCTGAAAACCCAGGGTTTCTTTTTGCGCTTCAACCGTCATGGCTTGAGTGTCTCCTGCTTGTGTTGCTGTCTGTGAGGCAGACATATTCGTTTGTTCACATTCGCCCCGGGGTCTGAGCGAGCGTGTGGGAGTGGCTTTCCGAAACCGTGCGGAGCCATGGATGGCGGAGCCGAGCGTACACGGACGTATTCACAGCGTGTTTCGGAAAGCCACTCCCACACGCTTGCCTGCACCGAGGCAATCAATTATGGGAGAAGAATGGGGGCATGCCGGGGCATTTCAAGCCCCGGTAATTGCAGCAAAATCAGTCTTCCAGCAGGAAGTGGGCGCGGGCCGTGGCGATGGGCTGGGAGCGGGATTTCTGCCAGGCGGTGACCATCACGTTGGCCACGCGATTGCCCTGGCGGGTCAGCCGGCATTCGGCAAAGGTTTCCCGGTTCAGGCCAGCCCGCAGGTAATCCAGGGAAAAGTCGACAATCCGGGGCATGCGCAGGGAGTCCTGGGACATCATCAGATAGATGTTCGCGGACATTTCCATGAACCCACCAATCACACCACCATGAATGGCCGGCAGGATCGGGTTACCCAGGTTGGACTCCTTGCACGGCAGGCGAAAGATCAGGTCGTCGCCGAAACGCTCGCATTGCAGGCCAATCCAGGACGCGTAGGGAATGCTCTCCAGCATGCGGCCGAAATCGCCGGTTTCCTGTGTGTAGCGGAGGATTTCAGGATCGGTCATTGCTCACCTCCCGTGATCAGGTCCCGGTAGTGCTTCGGCGTTGCTTCTTTGCCGATGCGCATGAAGGTGGCCACGCAGTTGGCGATGGTTTCGCCACCCTCCTGATACGCCTCACAACGGGTAAAGATGATGTTACTGGTGACCCGATAGGTCTCGGCCCGGGCGTAAACCGGCTTGTGGGGATGGGCCGGGCGCATGTAGTCCACGCGCAGGTCCAGAGTCGGGCAAAGCTCGAAGTCGTCCAATGAGCAGAGGATGACCGAGCCGGAGGCCGTGTCCATCAGCGTGGTGATGGCGCCACCGTGGATGACGCCGGTTTCCGGGTTGCCGATGATGCCGTCGCTGTACGGCAGGCAGAGGGTAAGTGCGCCTTCGCTGGCCTCGGTTACCGAGAGGCCCAGCGCTCTGGCCTGGTTCAGGGTTTCAATAAATCGTGAGACCCGTTGTTTGCGGAGTTCGTCGTTCATTCAATTGCAACCTGTCAGTCGGCTTTCTGGTTCTGCGCGGCAGAGGGCTTACCCGGCAGTGGTTCTTCAAACACCTTGCCACTGCGAAGGGCATCCAGGGCCGCCGAGCAGAATTCACGGCGATAGAGAACGATCACAACCAGGGTGGAGGCGGCCATGAACACAATCGGGTGAATGAACCAGCCCACCACCGCCAGGGCATAGTAGTAGGACCGCAGCCCCAGGTTAAAGGCATCACCGGCCTGATTGCACACGTTGCCGGCGCTGCGGGCAAACGCTTCTCGGGCAGCGGGGCTGGTTTTGGTGTCATCAGGCGGTGGCGCGCTGCCAATCATCACGGACACAAAATTGTACATACGCATGGACCAGGTGAATTTGAAGAAGGCGTAGATAAAGACCACCAGCAGGATAACCATGCGCAGCTCCCAGATTTCCCGGCTGGGCAGCGTGCCAAACGGCATGGTGCTGAACACTTCCATGACTTCCTGGGTGTAGCCCAGTGCCGTGATGATACCGGCGAGGATCAGCAGGCAGCTTGATGCAAAGAAGGCACCGTTGCGTTCCAGGTTGCCAACCACCGACGCATCGGCAATGCGGTTATCGCGCCGCAGCATTACTCGCATCCAGTCTTCACGGTACAGGTCCAGGGTATTGGACAGACAGGGGCGATCCGCCGCCCGGCGCTTGGAGTACTCGGTGTAGCCGAGCCAGCAGACCAGAAACCAGGAAAGGGCAATCAGCTCGAGAAGATTGGTCATGGCTTGTCCAGATGCAAGAGTGGTCAGGGCGTTCTAAACAGCGTGGGAACAATCACTTATGATACGCCATGCCCTTGCCTGCCACCACCGCCTGTGGACAACCGGTCATCCAAAGCCGTCCGCTTGTGTGCTATAACCTGCGTCAGGAGCAGTGGCGCCTGCGAGCGCACCACCATCGCAATACAACAAGGGAGTTCATCGTGAATCTGTCCGCTGTCAGATCGAGCCTTTTGATCTTTGTCCTGGCCACGGTACTGGCCGGTTGTTCGGTAAACCCGGTTACCGGTGAAAAGCAGCTGTCATTGATCGGCGAAAGCCAGGAACTGGCCATGGGTGCCGAGCAGTATGTGCCCACCCAGCAAACTCAGGGCGGCCAGTTCTACGTTGACCCCGAACTGGGCCTGTACGTCAGCGAAGTTGGTCGCAAGATGGCGGCGGTGAGCGATCGCCCAGACCTGCCCTACGAATTCGTGGTTCTAAATAGCAGCGTTCCCAACGCCTGGGCGCTCCCAGGCGGCAAAATTGCCATCAACAGGGGCCTGCTGACCGAACTTGAAAACGAAGCCCAGCTTGCCTCGGTGCTGGGGCACGAGATTGTCCACGCCGCGGCGCGGCACAGTGTGCAGCGCATGCAGCAGGGCATGCTGATCAGCGCCGGCGTGGCTGGGCTCGGCTTTGCGCTCTCCGATAACGAGTGGGCCGGGCTGATCATGGGCGGTGCCGCCCTCGGCGCCCAACTGGCTCTGGCCCAGTACAGCCAGGGCGACGAACTGGAATCCGACCATTACGGCATCCTGTACATGAAAGAAGCCGGTTACGACCCCGCCGCCGCGGTGGAACTTCAGGAGATCTTTCTGAGATTGTCGGAAGGTCGCAACCCGGGCTTTATAGAAGGGATGTTTGCAACCCACCCGCCGTCAGCCAAACGGGTACAGGAAAACCGGGAACTGGCGCAGAAGATTGGCACCGGCGGCTACCGGGGCGAGGACGTATACAAGCGCAAACTTGCTGAGCTGCGTTCGCTGCAGCCCGCCTACGAAGCCCACGACAAGGCGCTGGAACTCGCCTCCAAGGGCGACATGACCGCCGCCCTCGGGAAGGTCAATGAAGCCATTCGCATCCTGCCCCGGGAGGCCATGTTCTACGCGCTGCGTGGCCGCATCTACGAGGAGCAGAAGCAGCCCGAGAAAGCTGCGGAGGATTTCGAAAAAGCGGTCAGCCTCTACCCGGAGATGTTCAAGTATCGGCTTTACAACGGCCTCAATGCGCTGCGGCTGAACAATCTGGACAAGGCCCGGGAGAACCTGGTTCGAGCCAACGAGGTGGTGCCAACGTCCATCGCATTCCTTCGCCTGGGTGACGTTGCCGTGAAACAGAACAACCGGAAAGAGGCTGTTGCCTATTACAGCAAGGCTGCCGAAGCCGGTGGCGACGTGGCCGAAGAGGCCAAGCGCAAGCTGGCCGCCCTTACCCAGTAAATCCCCTGCCCCTCATAAACCCCGTTTACAGAGGTCGGAAGCCGCAAGGTTTCCGGCCTTTCTGTTTCGGTATCCGGGCATTTGCCCCCGTGACGGCACATTCCCGTCATCGACTGCATTGACTTTTAGAGCAATAGCTCTAAAAATCAGGTGACATCAACAACGATTGGACGACGCACATGCTAGCGAAACGTATCCAGCCCATGGTGTTCCAGGCCAGGCGCCTGTACGTGGAACTGATGTTCCAGGTCATGGGGCGGGCCCTGCAGGCCGTAAGCGAGGTGGATGAGAAAGTTCAACACGAAGCCAAAGCCCTCCCCGACGGCTTCCTGTTCGAAATGATGGTAATGCCCGACGGCTCCAGGCTGATTGTGGAGCACACCGGTCAGGGCCGGTTCCGCTACCACGGCGACTCCGCGCCGCGCCCGGTGGATCTGTCGATCCAGTTCAAACACATTGCCCACGCCTTCCTCGTGCTGTCATTCCAGGAAAAGACCTCGGTGGCGTTTGCCAATGATCGCATGCTGGTGGACGGCGACATCAGCTACGCCGTGCGCATGACCCGGGTGCTGAACCGTCTGGAGTCGTTCATTCTTCCCAAACTGATCGCCAAGCGGGCGGTCAAGGAATACCCGGCAGACCTGCATCTGCCGGAAAAGCTGATCAGTGCTGCCCGCATTTATCTGAAAGTTGCCACCAATTTTGTTGAGACAGCGAGAGCGTGATGACCAACCAATACTACGAATTCTTCTGCCCGGTGAAAGTGATCGCCGGCAAAGCGGCCCTGGAACACATTCCCTATGAGCTCGCCGGGCTCGCTGCAAAACGCCCGATGATCGTAACGGACAAGGGTGTTCGTGCCGCCGGCCTGCTGGAACCGGTCATTGCCGCCTGTGAGGAAAGCGGCCTGGAAATCGCCACCATCTACGACGATGTGCCGCCGGATTCCTCAACCACCGTGGTCCGTGACATTGCCGGGATTTATCGCCAGGAAAAATGCGACTCCATTATCGCTGTTGGCGGTGGCTCGGCCATTGATACCGGCAAGGCGGTCAATATCCTGGTTTCCGAAGGCGGCGACAACATCGCCAAATACAGTGGTGCTGGTGTGCTGAAGCACCCCCTGAAGCCGTTTTTCGTGGTACCCACCACGGCGGGCACCGGCTCCGAGGTTACCTCCGTGGCCGTGATTACCGACGAAGCCAAAGGCGTCAAGCTGCCCTTCACTTCCTCGTTCCTGCTGCCCAATGCCGCGATCATCGATCCGCGCATGACACTCACTCTGCCGCCGCACATTACCGCGGCCACCGCCATGGACGCCCTCACCCACGCCACTGAGGCGTTCACGTGCATGGCCAAGAACCCGCTCAGCGACGCCTATGCTACCGCGGCCATCAAGAAGATCAGTCAGTCGCTGCTGCACGTGATGGATAACCCGAAAGACAGCGATGGCCGACTGGAACTGGCCCAGGCATCCACCATGGCCGGCATTGCCTTCTCCAACTCCATGGTCGGCCTGGTGCATGCGCTGGGGCACGCCACCGGAGCCATCTGCCATCTGCCACACGGGCTCTGCATGAGCCTCTACCTGCCCTACGTGCTGGAATACAACCTGGAATCGGTTCGGGCGCCCCTGGGTGAACTTCTTCTTTATCTGGAAGGCCCGGAAGTCTACGCGGCCACCCCCGCCAGCCGGCGCGCGGAAGCGAGCATCTCGGCCATCCGCAAGCTCCGCGACGCGCTTTACAAGCGCTGCCAGTTGCCACGTACGCTGAAGGAAGCCGGTAAAGTAACCGAGTCGCAACTCGACCATATCGCGGAGATGGCGCTGGACGACGGTTCCATCATGTTCAATCCAAAAGAAGTAACTCTGGAGGACGCCCGCTCTGTCCTTCGGCGGGCCTGGGCGTAACAGATACCAGGGCGTCCCGGGGGAGGTGAAGTCTCTGGCCTCTCACCCGGGACCGCCCCGTTAAGATAGAACTGAAATCATTGAAATTGGCCCGGAAAGCGGGGACAATTACATTTTCTGGCAGGGATGTTAGCCGGGTTCGTTTTCCAACTACAGTTCTGATCCGTAGAGAGCCCCTTCAGCATGAAGAACCGAACATCCCGTCTTGCGCTCCTGTTCGTCAGCGCCTTCCTCTTCCTGGCCTCGCCCTTCGTGAGCGCAGTCGGAAACACCGATCAATCCCGCGTGTTTCACTTCAATATCTCTCCCAACGGCTACCCTCCGTATCTGATCGTGGATGGAAGCGAGCCCTCGGGCATCATGTGGGATGTGGTGACCACCATCTGCAAACGTCTTGGCTACGGGATAAAGCCGGAGCAGATTCCCCGCAAGCGGGTTGATCAGATGCTGCTGGAAGGCTATATCGACGGAACGCCCCGGGCCCGGGAATGGGTCGAGAATCCGGAGCGTTTCCTGTTCACGGACCCGGTGGTGGACATCGAAGAAGTTTTCTTTGTGCCCGGCCCAACGCCGTTTTCCTACTCAAGCCCGGAAGACCTGCTTTCGAAAACCATTGTGACTCACTTGGGCTACCGATACCCGCCGCTGGAGCCATACTTCGAGGACGGCAGAATTCGCCGTTTTGACGTATCCAGAGACCGGGACATGTTCACCTTTGTGCTGCATGGGCAACGGTTTGACGCCGCTGTGGCCGACAAACTCGTGGGCAGGTGGATCCTGCGCAACGAGGGTCTCCAGAAGCAGTTCAGCATTACCAGCGGAAGCATCAGCAATTATGGTTTCCGGTTGATGCTGAGAAAGGATTGGCAGGCCTTTGCCAACGATTTCAATGCCGAGCTTGCCCGCATGAAAGCAAACGGGGAACTGGACGCCATTCTGGCAAACTACCGCTAACCTCCCCGCAGGTTGCCGGGCGCAGGCGCCCTGGAATCATTCCAGGCGCCTGAGCAGGAGCATCGGCGACACACTCAGTACCGGCCTGAGCTGCCAGCGTCCGAAAATGGCCAGAACCAGAGCACTGACCAGAGGAATCGGCAACACCACATGCCAATGCCACTGGAACGTACCTTCGAACATCCGGAACTGGAGCGCCCACACCGCGGCCTCGGCGGCCGTTACCCCCAGTAGTCCGGCAAAGCCCCCCAGCAAGGCAAACTCCAGCATGGTGCTTCGCACCAGCAGGTTCTGGCGGCCGCCCAGGGTTCTCAGCAATGCGCCTTCCCGCTGGCGGTCCCTCAGGGTAGCGCTTACGACCGCCGCCATAACCACAAGCGCGGCAGCCAGAATCAGTGCCAGGATGGCTTCGATGGCCTGGGTCACCTGCCTTACGATTTCCTGGATCCGCTCGATGATGTGATCAATCTCCAGGACCGACACCGTGGGGAACTGCCGGGAAAATTCGTTAAGAGCATCCTTGCGCTCCCGGGGCAGGTAGAAACTGGTAATCCAGGTCGCCGGCATGTCTGTCAGGCCACCCCCGGGAGGGAATGCCATGTAGAAGTTGGGCTTCATGCTGTCCCACTGCACGGTGCGAATGCTGGTCACCTCCTCGGTCACCTTCTCCGAGCCGATGGTGAAGGTCAGCTCGTCGCCCAGTATAAGTCCCAGCCGGTCGGCCAGTTCGGCTTCCACCGACACGCCACGGGCCTGGCCGGGCTCAAACCATTGCCCCTCGACAATCCGGTTATCCTCGGGCAACTCCGACATCCAGGTCAGGTTCAATTCGCGGTTGAGAGCACCAACGTTTTCGTCCTTGCTGACGGCTTCCTTGACCGGTTGACCATTCAGCTCCGTCAGCCGGCCGCGAACCATCGGGTACAGCTTGTCCAGGGGCTGGCCCCGCTCCTGCCAGAAGGTGTCCACCTGCTCTACAGTGTCCGGCGCGATGTTGATCAGGAAATGATTGGGGGCGTCGCTGGGCAATTGCGCCTGCCAGTCCGCCAGCAGGGAGGTGCGCACCAGGATCAGGGTGGCCGCCAGCATCAGGGTCATGGCGAATACGGCGATTTGCGACAGGCTAGCCCTGCGGTGCCGATAAAGGCCCACCAGGGCCAGCCGCCAGGCGTTGCCACCGCCTCGAACCTTGCGCAGCGTGGCTACCAGCAACCAACCCACCAGGCCCAGGGCGCCCAGCAACAGCGCCAGACCGCCCAGCAGGGAAACAACCAGAGCCAACTCTCCGGCGTACATCCACACCAGACCAAAAACGGCCACGATTGCGATGACCAGATCGGGCAAGGCCTCCCGGCCGGTTTCCCCGGGCTGGCTTCGCAATACCCGCATCGCCGGCACATTCCGCAGCCGACGCACTGGCGGGTAAGCAAAGGCGAAGAGCGACACGAGGGCAGTCAGCAGTGCAGGAATCAGGGCGGCCGGGTCAAGCTGAAAGTCGACTGCCCGATCCAGCATCTCGCCCAGCATCCGTGTGAGCAGCCAGTACAGTGGCAGCGCTATCGCCAGACCGCCAGCCACGCCGGCGAGGCCCCACAACGCCAACCGCCGCAGATACAGACCGCCAATGGCGGAGCTGTTCAGGCCCAGGGTCTTGAGGAGCGCCACCGTATCACGCTGGGAGAGCGCGTACTGGCGGCTGGCCACTGCCACTGCCACCGCAGCCAGCAGCACCGCCAGGCTGCCTCCAAGCAGCAGGAAGCGCTCCGCCCGCTCCAGGGAACGGGAAAAGGTTTCGCCGTCGCGCACGCCTTCCCATTCATGGCTCGGTTCCAGACGCGGCTGCAGCCATTGATAGTAGGATTCAAGGGCCGATTCCCCGCCGGCAAACAGGTAGACATACTCTACCCGGCTACCTTCCTGAATGACGCCAGTAGCCGCCACATCATCGACGTGCATCATCACCCGGGGCGCCAGGGCGGAGAGCCGGAAGCCGCCATCGGGCTCCCGGAGCAGTAAACCCGAGACGGTAAGACTCAGATTGCCCACGTCAAGAGACTGCCCGATCTGCAGATCCAACAGCCTCAGCAGCCGTGGGTTGATCCAGACCTCGCCGGGACCCGGCCCCTGCTGAACCAGCTCCCGGGGCGCAGCCGGGTCGCGCTGGATCTCAATCTCACCTTTCAGTGGGTAGGTGTCACTGACAGCCTTGACCGACACCAGCTGAAAATTGTCGGCACCAAAGACCATGGTGGAGAATTCCACCATTCGCCCGGTTTGAAGATTGCGGTCCGCCGCTTCCTGCAGCCAGGCGTCCGGAACCGGCCGGCCATTCTCCGCTTCCAGCTGCCGATCGGCGGCCAGAAAGGTACTGGCCGAGGACACCAGGGTGCGCTGAAGCTGGCTGGCAAACAGGGCTATGGTGGCCACCGTGGCCACCGCAATCATCAGCGCCGCCAGAACGACACGGACATCGCGCTCGCGCCAGTCGCGGCGAACGGACATGAGTTTTTTTGCAGCCGCCATCAGTGCGCGGCCTCCCCGGCAGTCTCGGGCTCACTCAGAATGCCGGCCTCAATCTGCAATTGCCGGTTACAGCGAGCCGCCAGATGTTCGTCATGGGTCACCATGACCAGGGTGGTGCCCTGCTCCCGGTTAAGCGACATCAAAAGGTCAGATACCGCCTGGCCAGTGCGGTTGTCCAGGTTACCGGTCGGCTCATCGGCAAACAGGATCAGCGGATCGGAGGCAAAGGCCCGGGCAATGGCAACCCGCTGCTGCTCACCACCCGAGAGCTGCCTGGGGGTGTGCGACAGTCGCTCGCCAAGCCCCACACGCTCAAGCAGCTCACGCGCCCTTGCCTCCGGCGCTTCGAGCCCCGCCAGCTCCAGCGGCAACATCACGTTTTCCAGCGCCGTGAGTGCCGGTAGCAGCTGGAACGACTGGAACACAAAACCGACCCGATGAGCCCGCAACTTTGCCCGTTCATCCTCACTCAACTGGCTGATCACTGCGCCGTCCAGCTCCACGGTGCCGTCACTGGGCGTGTCCAGGCCAGCCAGCAGCCCCAGCAGGGTGGTTTTGCCCGAACCCGACCGGCCGACGATGGCTACGGATTCTCCGCGATTGATTTCAAGATTGACCCCCTGCAAGATCGTCAGCGTATCGGTTTCAAGGCGCACTCGATGCGTCAGATCCCGGACCCGCAACATGGGGCCCTGGCCGTCCGGGGTGTCGGTCTCCGGGGTAACACTGGTCATCTGGTTCACGGAAGCTCCCGTCCTGGGTCAGTAATTGGCTGCGAAATACTGAAAGAGGTGTATTGGTTGTCTATGCATACGGCATTGGTGTACGTCAGATCAATTGTTTTTCTCGCTGCAACGCTGTTCGCGATGCCCGTCCTGGCCAGCCAGAACACTCTCCTTATCGTGGGCGACAGCCTCAGCGCCGCCTATGGCATACCGTCCGAGGCGGCCTGGGTGCAACTGTTGCGGGACCGTCTCGACAAAAACGGCCTGGGTAACTGGACCGTGGTAAACGCCAGCATCAGCGGCGAAACGACCGACGGCGGTGCCCGCCGTTTGCCCGAGCTGATCGAGGAAAATACCCCGGAGGTGGTGGTCATCGAGCTCGGGGGCAATGACGGCCTGCGGGGCTTCCCGCCCCAGGTAATCCAGTCCAACCTCGCCTCCATGATTGAACAGGTTCAGGATGCCGGTGCCCAGGCGGTACTGGTTGGCATGCAGATTCCCCCCAACTACGGTCAGCGCTATACGGAGATGTTCGCCAACATTTACCCGACGCTCTCAGACCGTTACAACACGGCTCTGGTTCCCTTTTTCCTGGATGGCATTTACAACCAGGAGGGCATGATGCAGGACGACGGCATTCACCCCTCCGAGCAGGCACAAGGCAAATTGCTCGACAATATCTGGCCGGTTCTCAAGCCCATCCTCACTGAGGGCTAGCCGGCAAGCCCCTGAACGAACGCGAGAGCACGGCGCTCAGACCAGTAGAATCCGTCACGCGCGTGCTCGACAAAACCCACGTGTCCACCCCAGCGCGGCGCTTCCAGTCGCACATACTGGCCGAGCTGGCGTCGGGATTCCGGAAAGCAGGCGGGCGAGAGAAACGGGTCGTCTGAGGCGTTCACCATCAACGCGGGGACGCGGATATCCCTGAGCCGGTCGAGGGCGGAACACCGGGCCCAGTAGTCCCGGGCACTCGCAAAGCCGTGCAATGGGGCCGTGTACCGATCGTCAAACTCGTGAAAGCGCTCAATATCGTCGAAGCCTGAAACGTCAATGAGGTCGGGAAACCGCTCTGCCTTCTCCTCCATCTTCGCTTTCAGGTCCCGCAAAAACCGCTGCATGTAGATTTTACGGCTGGGCAGCGCCAGCATGTCGGCACTGCCTGCCAGATCACAGGGCACGGAATACCCCACGGCGCCACAGATGCGGCTGTCCACGCGCTCGCCCTGTTCGGCCAGGTAAAGCAGCGTAAGGTTACCTCCCATGCTGAAACCGGAGAGAAACAGGGCCTGGTAGCGCTCACCCAGGGCGCGATTGACAACCAGCCTCAGGTCGCCCGTTGCGCCGCTGTGGTAGAACCGCGGCTGCCGGTTCATGACGCCCCCGCAGGAACGGAAATTCCACGCGAGCACATCCCAGCCTTCTTTCAACAACGCCCGCGCAAGACCCAGCACGTAGGGCCGCTG
This sequence comes from Marinobacter sp. E2, assembly GCF_055755345.1. NCBI lineage: Bacteria > Pseudomonadati > Pseudomonadota > Gammaproteobacteria > Pseudomonadales > Marinobacteraceae > Marinobacter > Marinobacter sp. E2. Next base: position 1,611,326 of record NZ_CM146911.1, on the reverse strand, counting down.
ACTGTGCCCCTCCAGTCCGTGAGAGACAATGGCCAGACGGTCATTGCCCTGGCGGTACCAGTCCAGATGCAGTTCGTCGTCGTCCGGCGTTGCCAGAACTTCACGCTCCGGCTCGGCCATCGGGACCTTGCGGAACAGCGTAGGCCACACCGATTGCACGTGGCCGTTCCGCAACCAGAGCGGAGGTCGGTACTGGAGGATCCTGCTTTCGTACAATTTTTAGCCTTTCAGATCAGGGGCTTGACCCCGCTAGTTAAAGCGCTTAAGATGCGCGCCACTTGATGCTGTTCCCCGATAGCTCAGTTGGTAGAGCAACGGACTGTTAATCCGTTTGTCGCTGGTTCGAGCCCAGCTCGGGGAGCCACTTATTCCGAAATGCCGCCAGGGTAAAACCTGGCGGCATTTTTCGTTTCCGGCCTCAGAAAACCTGTTCACGCTGCATGAATTCGGTCAGCACCCGGAACAGGGTGTAGCCATCTTCGTTACCGATCAGCTCACGAATGGAGTGCATGCCAAACTGGGGCACGCCGATATCCAGCGTGGTCACGCCGAGGTTACCCGCGGTCAGCGGCCCAATAGTACTACCGCAGCCCATGTCACTGCGCACCACGAAGGTCTGGTGAGGCAGCCCCAGTTCATCGCTGATGTGGCGGTAAACCGCTGCCGAGCGGCTGTTGGTGGCGTACCGCTGGTTGTGGTTAACCTTGATCACCGGCCCCCGGTTCAGGATGGGTCCGTGGTTCTCATCATGCTTGTCCATGTAATTCGGATGGATGCCGTGGGCGTTGTCAGCCGACACCATCATCGAACGGGCAATGGCCTTGCCCTTGCCGGTGCCGGCCCAGCGATCCAGTACCGAGGTCAGGAACGGCCCCTGGGCCCCCTCAGCCGACATGCTGCCCACTTCCTCATGGTCGTTGCACACAAGCAGCGCCGCTTCCTCACCCGAGGTATTCAGCAGCGACTGCAGGCCAATGTAGCAACTGAGCAGATTGTCCAGGCGGGCGGACGCGATGAACTCGTCCCGCAGCCCCACAAACGAGGCTTCCCTCGCATGGTAGAAACTCAGCTCGTAACCCAGTACTTTGCGAACCGCAAGACCGGATTCGGACTTGATCTGCGATGACAGCAGATCCACAAAACGGGTGGTGTCGCTTTCGGGTACCTGCATGACCACCGGTGGCAGATCGGTCTGGGCGTTGACCGTGCGGTTGCTGTTCGCTTCACGATCGAGATGAATGGCAAGGCTTGGAATAAAGGCAATCGGTTTGCGGAAGTCCACCAGTGTGTCCCGCACCTGACCATCTTCGTCGAGCACGGTTACCCGACCGGCCAGGGACAGGTCACGGTCAAACCAGGGGTTGAGGAGGACGCCGCCATACACCTCAACGCCCACCTGGAAAAAGCCCTTGCGGCGAAGCTCGGGATTGGGCTTGACCTTCAGGCAGGGGCTGTCGGTGTGCGCGCCGACCATGCGAACGCCCGATGTGGCGACATCGCGGCTGCCGGTTCGAAAGGCAATGATCGACGAGCCATTGCGAATCACGTAATAGCCCTGCCTCGCGGCAAGTGACCAGTCTTCGCGCTCGTCAAGCGCCTGGAAACCGGCGGCATCAAGCCGCTTTCTCATGGTATCTACCGCATGCCAGGGGGTTGGCGATGCATTCAGAAACTTCAGCAAATCTTTGTTGAATTCAGCGTGTTCCATGATGTCCCTGATTTGAAGATAATGGCCGCAACAGTATGGCATGAAGCCGCAAAGGCTTATAGCAAGTCAACGGACATCACCTATTGGTCGCTGACTCCACCCACCCCTTACCAACACAACCGGGAGCCGAACGTGCCAGCACCGAGATTTCTCGATATCGAATACTGCCAGACCGAAGACGCGCTGTTTCCCACGGCTATGGCCTGGTCCCTGGAGGACGGTCGGATGAAAACCGTCGTGATAGCGCCTTCCGACGACTGGCTGCCGGACGATGGCGACCTGGGCGATGTCGACCTGTTCTACCTGGAGGAACAGGGCGTGCCCCTGATCGAGCTTGCCCGCGAGTTGCATCAGGATCTGCCCGACCAGACGGTGTACGTGGATGGCCTGGATCCGGACGAGGTTCTGGTGGACCTCATCTTCACCGCCGTGGGTCAGGAAGCGCCTTTTGAGATCGCGCCAATCACTGAACTGATTACCGGCCTCGACAGCGACAGCCTGGAAGATCGCAGGCGCCAGCTTCTGTTCGAGGAAAGCCTGGAGCCCCAGTTGCCAGAGAACGGCGTGTATGCCCTGCTCTTGCTGGCACGGGAAGAAGGCCTGTTCGACGAGGAGTTCTGAACGGCCACACCTGAGACGGGGAAGTGTGACACGGGTCGACGTAACAAACCGTTACACGAGGCAGAATCAGCCCCTATTCGCCCATGTCAGGAAGCCCGATAACAATGAACAAGGCCGTGCGAACTTCCCTGGTCAGCGCTGCAGTTTTTACGTCCGCATCCGCCCTGCTGGCTTTTTCCCCGACGGTTCTGGCGCAGGAAACACCCCGGGCCGACAAACATTACATCGGCCTGCTGGCTACCACTTACAACCACCGGACCATTGGTGAAAACATCAAGGAATCGGCCTGGGGCACCGGCGGTACGCTGATTGTGGGCGGCCACATTACCGACCGGTTCCACGCCGAACTGCGAGCCGGTGGCGGCTTCAAGGACGCCGAGGTACCGGATTCGGACCTGAGCCTGGCGGTTGACTACTACGCCAGCTGGTACATCGGGATGCATTACCCGATCACCGAGTACGCCAACGTCTATGGACAGTTCGGGTTTTCCTACATCCAGGGCGAGGGCGACATCAGCGACCCGGACAACAACCGCAACCGGCCCTTCGAGGAACTGGACGGCGAATTCCCCGACAGCGGCTTCAGCGTCAGCTGGCTGGCGGGGCTGGATTTCGAGGTAATGGACAACACCTTCCTGGTGTTCGAGGGCGGAAAACTGTTCGAGGACACCGGCACCGACGTCAACACCTTCCAGTTTTCCGGCGGCCTCCGCTACGAATTCTGATCCGCCCTGCCCCGGGTAACGGTTACGCCTTGTGGCGAATGTGCCAGCACCGGTGGATGCGGGCGTTGCGCTGGAAATCCTTGTCCAGGGTATCCCGGGTCACTTCCGTCACTTCAAATTCGCTCTCCAGGGCTTCCTCCAGCCGGAAACGCCGGAAGTTGTTGGAGAAGATCAGAAGCCCATCGGAACTGAGCCGGGCCATCGCCTGCCGCACCAGAGCCGGATGGTCTTTCTGGATGTCCAGCACGCCAGCCATCCTTGCCGAATTGGAGAAGGTGGGCGGATCCATGAAGATCAGGTCGAAGCGCTGGTCCATGGTTTTCCGGTCGGCCAGCCAGGCCAGGCAGTCCGCCTGCTCCACTCGATGTTTCGCCGGATCGGCCCCGTTGAGCGCCAAGTTATCCTGCGCCCAGGCCACATAGGTCTTCGACATATCCAGGCTCAGTGACCGGCTGGCACCACCCACTGCCGCGTGCACCGTTGCTGCCCCGGTGTAGCAGAACAGGTTCAGAAACCGCTTGTGGGACGCATGCTGCTGAATCCAGTGGCGCACCGGCCGGTGGTCCAGGAACAACCCAGTGTCCAGATAATCTTTGAGGTTGACCTTCAGCGCACAGCCGTGCTCGTGCACATTGAAAAACTCGCCGCTCGCGGCCTGTTTTTCATACTGGCTGGTGCCGGCCTGACGCTGGCGCTGCTTGCAGACCATCTCCTCGGGATCAATGCCCAGGACCTCCGGTATCACCGCCAGGGCCTCGGCGAGACGCTCACGGGCCGCTCGCTCGTCTACCGACTTGGGCGCCGCGTACTCCTGCACGTGGACCCGCCCCTCGTAGACATCAATGGCCAGGGCGAATTCGGGCATGTCGGCATCGTACAACCGGTAGCAGCCGATGCCCTGCTTCCGGGCCCACTGGCCAATGGTTTTCAGGTTCTTTTTCAGGCGATTGCGCAGCATGGCTGCGCGCTCTTCGTTGGCGATACGTGGCGCAACCTCACCCGGTGCCGCAGGTTGCCTGGGGGTCATCGCGCTGGCTTCGTCAATGTCAAACAGCAACAGTTGGGCCGGCAGTTTGCCGTTGAAGAGCCGGTACTGCTTGAAGCTGCGCAGACCAATAGAGCGACCGAACTCGGGGGCGCCGGTGAACACACCCAGGTGCCAGCCCGGCGTCGCCCGTTTAACGGCATCACCCAGGCTCTGGTAAAGCCCGCCCAGTTCTTTGCGCTCACTCAGGCGTTCACCATAGGGTGGATTGGTCAGCACCAGGCCCTGATCGGACCAGTCGCCGTCCAGATTCAGGTCTGCCACCGCGCGAGTCTCCACGTGCACAATACCCTCAAGGCCCGCACGCTGGATGTTCTTCCAGGCCGTCGCAACCACCCTGCTGTCCTGGTCAAACCCGGCAAACCGCGGGATCCTGCGCTGCTTGGCCTCATGGGCCCGACGCTCGGCCTCCTGACGCAGCGACAACCAGAGCTCTGGCTTGTGGCCCGGCCACTGCTCGAAGCCGAACCGCTCCTGCTTTCGCCCGGGAGCGAGGTCCAGGGCCATCATGGCCGCTTCAATCACCAGGGTGCCGGAACCGCACATGGGGTCGACAAAATCGCCACCATTGGCCGCAATATCGGGCCAGCCAGCCCGCATCAGCAATGCGGCGGCCAGGTTCTCCTTCAGGGGCGCAACGCCCTTATCGGTGCGGTAGCCCCGCATATGCAGGCTGTGCCCGCTCAGATCAATGCCCAAAGCCAGGCGACCACGGTTCAGCCGCGCGGAGACAACAATGTCCGGGTCCTTCGCCGCAACTGAGGGCCGGGGCCCGCCACCTGCCCGAAAGCGGTCCACAATGCCATCCTTGACGCGCTGGGCACCAAACTGGGTGTTGCGGATGGCCTCGTTCTGGCCCAGGAAGTTCACCCGGAAACTACCGTGAACGGGGATGTGCTGTTGCCAGTCCAAATGCACAACGCCGTCATAGAGCTGATCGCCACTGGTGGCTTCCACCTCATCAATGTGAAGGATCACACGATTGGCCAGGCGCGACCACAGACAGGCCCGATAACCGGCCTCCAGCGGACCCTCGACCCACACACCCGCCGGCGCGTTGCGCACCGTGGCAAGGCCGAAGGTGGCAAGTTCGTCCGCGAGAAGATACTCCACTCCCTTGGGGCAGGTTACGAAAAAGACAGGTTTGGACAAGTTCAACTCCAGGTTGATTGGACGGCTCGAAGTAAGTTTCCGGAATAGCTGCTTTTACGCAAATCCGTGCCGTTTGTTATTTCATGCAACTATAAAAAAAGGGTCACATAGATGAAATAAATAGTGTACATGGGCGCAAAGTTCGACTTACCTTGTAACTGACGCGTCGTTCCGGAAGGGCAAACTCCCTCCGTTAACAGGATCCTGACTGCTCTGGCTTGAGCTGACAATAGTGGGTTATCCGGGATCGGATACCACAGGTCGCAGCCACTGCAGATGTGTACACGCTTGTTCTGTTAATCCATCAGTGAGGAACGGCATGAAAAGACAGAAAAGAGACATGTACGCTCGTGCATTCAAGCGGGGTTATCTCGCTGGCGTGTCCGGAAAATCCAAAGACAGCTGCCCGATTGAACAGGCGGAAATCCGCCAGGAATGGCTCAACGGGTGGCGAGAAGGCCGCACAGATCAATGGGAGGGCATGACCGGCGTATCCGGCATTCACAGACTGGCCAACGTTACGACGGCGTGACGCCACAACCAACCCCGAATCTTAATCTGATCTTTTTCTACACAATTTGACGCAGTATCAAGAGCAACCCAAACGGGGCCTCCCGCCCCGTACCATGCGATGAAGCGCCACGGGGTTCATTCCCCGCTCGGGCCCGCTAAGCGGGCCCACCTTCGTTCTGGCGCCCGGGAAATCACTTCAGCCGACGAATGGCTTCAACAGATTCCCTGATCAGTTCCGGTCCCCGGTAGATAAACCCCGTGTAGACCTGCACCAGCTTCGCTCCCGCGCGAATCTTTTCGGCCGCACTCTCACCGTCGGTAATGCCACCCACGCCGATAATAGGCAACGAATCGCCCAGCTCGGCGTAAAGCCCCCGAATGACCCGCAACGAGGCCTCCCTGACCGGCGCCCCGCTGAGCCCACCGGTTTCCTCCGCATGCCGGTGCCCTGCCACCGCGTCGCGACTGACCGTAGTATTGGTGGCAATTACACCGTCAATACCGGTATCGCGGAGTGCGTTGGCCACAAACCGGATGCCCTCATCGTCCATGTCCGGCGCAATCTTCACCGCCACTGGTACGTACCGACCGTGCTGCTTTTCGCAGGCAAGCTGCTCATCCTTGATGGCCCCAAGCAGTCCCTTCAGCGAGTCGCCGAACTGGAGATCCCGCAGGCCCGGAGTATTGGGGGATGACACATTGACCGTGATGTAATCGGCACGGCTGTAGACCGCCGAAATACCCTTCCGGTAGTCGGACTCCGACTGATCGTTCGGGGTGTCCTTGTTCTTGCCCACGTTGATACCGAGCACGCCCCGGTACTTGCGCTTATCAACACGGGCGAGCAGGTGCTCAAGGCCCTCATTGTTAAAGCCCATCCGGTTGATGATGGCCTGATGCTCCGGTAGCCGGAACATGCGGGGTTTCGGATTACCCGGCTGGGCCAGCGGCGTGACCGTTCCCACTTCAATAAAGCCAAACCCGAGTGCGCCGAGGGCATCCAGGTGATCCGCGTTCTTGTCCAGGCCAGCGGCCAATCCGACCGGGTTGGGAAAATCGAGCCCCATAACATTGACCGGCAATGCATCTATTTTTGGCGAAAAAACGCTCAGAAATCCGAGTCGGTGGGCCACATCAAGGCCGTTGAGGGCAATCGTGTGGGCTTGCTCCGGTGGCAGTTGGAACAGCAGGTTACGCAGAACGCCGTACATCTGAAAAAAACTCCGTTGATCCAGGTGGGCGGAGTATACCGGAAGTTTTCCACAGCATCCCGGAATCCACCAAAATCGTCTCTAAATGGTTGTCCTGTCAGTACCCCGAGAGCTTTTCCACGGAATCTGTGGATAACCCTGTTGAAAATCGAGGGGCAACGGTTTCTATCCCTTGATAACTGCGCCTATCTACAGATTGATCATTTTTTGACCAGTTATTTTATTGTTTATTTTCAGTAGGTTATAAATTTTTATAGCGGGTATCGACAATTCCTAAACAAAATGTTACCCAGTCACCGTTCTGCAATGATGTGTATAAATCACACAATACACCGCCTTTTGGGCCACCCCGTCACAAGTCTCTGGAATAAGGCTATACTGGCGTCTCCTCGTTGTGTCCGGAGTGGTCCATGGAAGAGTCGATTTCACCCGCCCAGCAGCATCGGGAAAACCTTGCCTCGGAAATGAAAGCCGCGTCCAGGGTCACCATTATCGGAATGATTCTCGATGCCGTGCTCGGGGTAATTAAAGTCATTTCAGGTGCTCTTTTTAACTCCCAGGCGCTGATAGTAGACGGAATCCACTCGTTCAGCGACGTGGCCTCGGACCTGGTGGTGCTCGGGGTCATGAAGGTCTCCCGCCAGGAACCGGACCAGGACCATCCCTATGGCCATCAACGCATCGAGACCTTCGGCACGCTGGTTCTCGGCAGCATACTGATTGCGGTTGGCGCCGCCCTCGCCTGGGACAACACCCTGAGGCTACTACAAGGAGGCATTGATACAGTGCCCGGTTGGCCGGTTCTGGTGGCCGCTGCCGTTTCCGTTGGCAGCAAGGAGTGGATCTACCGCTACACCCGCCATGTCGGCCAGAAAATTCGCTCAGACCTGATCATTGCCAATGCCTGGCACAGCCGTACCGACGCTTTCTCCTCGGTGGTCGTGCTGGTTTCGACGGCCGGCGCCATGCTTGGCATGGTGTGGCTGGATGTGTTGGCCGCGGCGGTGATCGCAGCAATCATCATTCACATCGGCTGGAAGTTTACCTGGGACAGCGTAAAGGAGCTGGTGGATACCGGCCTGTCCCGGGAAGATACGGAGATGCTGAAGACCATTGCCAGGGACACCGACGGGGTCCGTGATGTCCATGAACTGCGCAGCCGACGCATGGGCCACGACATTCTCCTCGACATACATCTGGTGGTGCGCCCCGAAATCAGCGTGTCGGAAGGGCACCAGATCGGTATGCGCGTAGTGGCAGGCATGCGCGACGCCCTGGACAACATTCGCAGCATCAATTTTCACATTGATGCCGAGAACGACGAGGACCAGCCGGTTACCTCCGAACGATTGCCCTCCAGGGAGGACATCCGGTCAATCCTGGCGGCCCAGCTGGGAGCGCTCCCCCACCACAGCCGGCTTCGCCTGCATTACCTGAAAAACCGCGTCCACCTCGAGCTCTTCCTGGAAGAACCCGAAGCGGACACCCCGTTCAACGCTGCCAATATCAAGGCTCGCCTTGGCGACTATCCCTGGTTTGGCAGCGTTCGGGTCTGGGTAGCCGGCCCCTGAGTATAAGACCGGCACCTAGCGGCGCCGGTTTTCTTCCATCCGGGAGAGGAATTCCTGCATGATCAGGGTGTAGAGTTCGCCGCCGAGGAAGCGGTCTTCGACACCGGCGTCGATGCTGGGGTTGTCATTCACCTCGATGACGGCCACCCGGTTGCCCGACTGCTTGATGTCTACACCATAGAGGCCGTTGCCAATCAGCTTGGTTGCATTCAGCGCAGCCTGAATCACGTTTCTGGGCACTTCGTAGGTGGGCATGGTCTCAAAGCCGCCGCTCTCGCTCTTCGACTCGCCGTGCTGGTAGATCTGCCAGTGCCCCTTCACCATCATGTATTTGCACGCATAGATGGCTCTGCCACCAAGAACGCCGATGCGCCAGTCGTAGTCGGTGTAAAGGTATTCTTGGGCCAGCACCAGGGCTGACTGCTTGAACAGATCCCGTAGCCCGGCCCGCAGGGATTTTTCATCCTCGGCCTTAGTCACACCCCGGGAAAAAGCACCATCGGGTATCTTGATTACAACCGGGAAGCCCAGCTCGCTGACCACCTGCTCCACCGCGTCTTTCTGATCCTTGGACAGGATCAGGGTTTTCGGGGTGGGCACCTTGTTGTTCTTCAGCAGGTCCGCCAGGAACACCTTGTTGGTGCATTTAAGGATCGAGACCGGGTCGTCGATCACCACCATACCCTCGGCGTCCGCCTTGCGGGCAAAGCGGTAGGTATGATGGTCAATGGCGGTGGTTTCACGGATGAACAGGCCATCGTACTCCGGCAGGCGCATGTAATCCCGGCGGGTAATCTGCTCCACGTTGATCCCCAGCTTGCGACCGGCCTTCTCGAAACGCTTGAGCGCCACCTTGTCGCTCGGGGGCATCTCCTCTTCCGGATTTACCAGCACCGCCAGGTCGTATCGGTAGCGGCGGCGGGTGCGCGGCTTGCGCCATACCATGCTGCTGAAACGGTCGAGTGCGGCCGCGAAGGCATCCTGTTCTTTCTCACCCAGGTCGGCTGGCGCCGCCGGTTTCATGGACTCGATCTGCCACTGTTTCCGCCGCTTGAAGACAACCTCGAGAATGGGGCACGGGAAGCGCTCGAACAGGGCCCTGGCCACCGGTTTGAGATCCGGGTGTTCGGCCTGCCCAAAATAGGTCCGTACCTTGACCTCGTGGGTGGCGTCCCGATCGTCGCTGGCCGGATCAATCGCTGAACCGGCGGCATCCAGCCAGTTGATCACGCTGGCGTCCAGCTCTTCCAGCTCCAGGGAAAACAGCCCTTTCCGGCTCAGATCGTTCAGAGTCATCACCGAGGGCACCACGTGATGGCCCCGGGCCTCCGCCAGCAACGAGCAATAATAGCCCCGGCTGAGGTAGCGGGCGCTCTGACACAGGTTGATTACCCGAACCCGGCTGGTGGGCGGCGCAGAGAACTGAAGGTACTGATCAAAGGTCAGCACATCTTCACTGGGGTAATACGGTGCCCAGTCTTTGGCTCGGTCTACTACAATGAGCAATCGGGACATGCAGGATGTTCCTCCCTGGAGGTTATTCTGTGATTATTTGCCGCAACAATACGCTGCCGGGCAGCCTCTCACAATCGGCGAATAATGCGTGCTTTTACGCATACTTGCGCTATTTGAGTATTGCTGTCTCTCACCCATAATAGCCCAGTAAGGGAAGCCTACCAGCATGCCCGCACGTTTCTTCTCAAGGCCCCGCCTGATGCCCGAACTTCACATTCGCCAAGCCACCGGCAAAGATCTCGATGCTATCGTCAAGCTGGAGAACCGGTGTTTTACCGAGGACCGGCTGTCCCGACGGAGCTTCCGCCGTTTCCTGGAGATGCCCAGGGACCGTCTGATCGTGGCCGAATCGGATAGCGAACTGGTGGGATATTGCCTGGTACTCATGAGCGCTGCCACACGTCTTGCGCGGATTTACTCGATTGCCGTTTCGCCGTCTGCCCGGGGCCAGGGCGTTGGCGAGACCCTGGTACGCGAAGCTGAAAAGGAAGCTGTGGACGCAGACCGGATTATCATGCGGCTTGAGGTCCGGGAGGACAACGCAGGTGCCATCAACCTCTACAAGCGGCTCGGTTACCGGCAGTTTGGCACCTATCGGGATTACTACGAGGATCACGGCAACGCGCTGCGGTTCGAGCGCCGCATTCTGTTCTATGAGCCATCGCGGGATTACCCGGCGGTGCCTTATTACCCTCAGACCACGGAATTTTCCTGTGGCCCGGCGGCATTGATCATGGCCATGGCATCCCTCGATGAACAGCAGCCTCTGACCACGCTGGAGGAGCTGAAGATCTGGCGCGAGGCCACCACCATTTTCATGCTGTCTGGCCACGGCGGCTGCGGCCCCCATGGGCTGGCCCTCGCGGCCTGGAATCGGGGGTTTGAGGCCAGCGCCTGGATCAGCATGGAAGGTGCCCTGTTCAAGGATACGGTTCGCAATGACGACAAGAAGCGGGTGCTGGAGCTGGTGCACGAGGGCTTTCTGCACGATATCGGCCAGACGGGCATCAAGCTGCACCATGACCCGCTAACACTGGAGGCCATGGAGCAGGCCCTGCACGAGGGGCAGATTCCGGTGATCCTGATCAGTACCTGGCAGTTGAACCGCAGTCGGGTGCCCCACTGGGTGACGGTGTGTGCCATGGACGATCAGTTTGTGTATCTGCACGATCCGGAAATTGATGTTGAAGCCGGGGAGACGGTGGTCGACAAGCAGTATTTGCCGGTGGACAAGCGGGTGTTCAGTCAGATTTCGAAGTATGGGCGGAATCAGCCTTTGCAGGCTGCAGTGATTGTGGGGCCCAAGCGCTAGCCTGGTCCTCGGTTCTTAAACTTCGGGGGCTGCATGGGCCGGCGTATTCTTTGCCAGAAAACGCCCGTGAATACGTCCATGTAGGGCTCGGTCGCGCCATCCCTGGCGCTCCACGTTTCTGGCAAAGAATACGCCGGCCCACGCGATGAAACCTCTCAGTGGTCGTCCAACAGAAACTAACCGGTTCGCAGCGCCGCTTCCTTGAGCTCTGCAATCTCATCTCGCAGTCGCGCTGCCGTCTCGAAATCCAGATCCGAGGCGGCCTTGTACATATCGTCTTCGAGCTTTGTGATTTCCTTGAGTACTTCTTCCGGCGATTTGTTGCCGGCCTTGGCACGATATTGCTCGGCCTCTTCAGCGGCCTTCTGGCCAGGACGCTCGGCCTTGCGCTTGCCGCGCCCGCCGCCACCGCTGGCGCCTTCCATGATGTCGGCGATTTTCTTGTTCAGGCCCTGGGGCGTGATGCCGTGCTCTTCGTTGTGGGCCTGCTGCTTGGCGCGACGGCGTTCGGTTTCGTCGATGGCTCGCTGCATGGAGCCGGTGATCTGGTCGCCATAGAGGATAGCCTTGCCGTGGACGTTCCGGGCGGCCCGGCCGATGGTCTGGATGAGGGAGCGGTCGGAGCGCAGGAAGCCTTCTTTGTCGGCGTCCAGAATGGCCACCAGGGAAACTTCGGGCATGTCCAGGCCTTCCCGGAGCAGGTTGATGCCCACCAGCACGTCGAATTCACCGCGGCGCAAGTCGCGGATGATTTCCACCCGTTCCACGGTGTCGATGTCGGAGTGCAGGTAGCGCACCTTGATGTCGTGTTCCATCAGGAAGTCAGTCAGGTCTTCGGCCATCCGTTTGGTCAGCGTGGTTACCAGCACCCGCTCCTGCACCTTCATGCGGGCATGAATTTCAGAGAGCAGGTCGTCCACCTGGGTGGAGGCGGGGCGTACTTCGATTTCCGGATCCAGCAGGCCGGTGGGCCGAACCACCTGCTCCACCACCTGGCCGGCGTGCTCGCCTTCATACTTACCCGGGGTGGCGGAGACGAAGATCATCTGTGGCGCGATGCGCTCCCATTCCTCGAATCGCATGGGCCGGTTGTCCAGCGCCGACGGCAGCCGGAAGCCGTACTCCACCAGGGTTTCCTTGCGGGAGCGGTCGCCCTTGTACATGGCACCTATCTGGGGAATGGTCACGTGGGATTCATCCACCACCAGCAACGCGTTGGGCGGCAGGTAATCGAACAACGTGGGCGGCGCTTCGCCGGGGCGCCGGCCCGAGAGGTAGCGGGAGTAGTTCTCGATGCCGTTGCAGTAGCCCAGTTCCAGCATCATCTCGATGTCGTAGCGGGTGCGTTCTTCCAGGCGCTGCGCTTCCACCAGGCGGTTGTTGTCGCGCAGTTGCTGCAGGCGCTCGTCCAGTTCCACCTTGATGTGCTCCACGGCATCGAGCACGGTCTGGCGCGGAGTCACGTAGTGGGATTTGGGATAGATCGTCACCCGGGGCACGCGGCGCAGCACCTCGCCGGTGAGCGGGTCGAAGTAGCTGAGGTTTTCCACTTCGTCATCGAACAGCTCAATGCGGATGGCCTCTTTTTCCGATTCCGCCGGGAATACGTCAATGACATCGCCGCGCACCCGGTAATTGGCCCGGTGGAATTCGATGTCGTTGCGGGTGTACTGCAGCTCGGCCAGTCGGCGCAGGATAAAGCGCTGGTCGATCTGGTCGCCACGGTCGAGGTGCAGCATCATCTTCAGGTAGGACTGGGGGTCGCCCAGACCATAAATAGACGAGACGGTTGCCACGATGATGGCGTCCGGCCGTTCCAGCAACGCCTTGGTGGCCGATAGCCGCATCTGTTCGATATGTTCGTTGATGGAGGCGTCTTTCTCGATGAAGGTATCGGAAGACGGCACATACGCCTCGGGCTGGTAGTAGTCGTAGTAAGAGACGAAGTACTCCACCGCGTTGTCCGGGAAAAACTCCCGGAACTCGCCGTAAAGCTGTGCGGCCAGGGTCTTGTTGTGGGCCATGATGATGGTGGGCCGCTGGATTTCCTGAACCACGTTGGCAATGGTGAAGGTTTTGCCGGAGCCGGTCACCCCAAGGAGGGTCTGGTGCGCAAGGCCGGAGTGGATACCGTCAACCAGGCCCTCGATCGCCTTGGGCTGGTCACCGGCGGGCTGGTACGGGGAATCAACCCTGAACACGCCTTCTCTGGCTGCAGTGGACTCTTTCTTGGCCATAATGGGCGGATAACCTCCGGATGTCTGGCACGTCCCGGCAAAACGGGCGTATACCTTCTAGAAATTTAGCGATATGCCGGCTTCATGATACCATCACTGCGATCGACGGCTGGGCGAAAACCAGCCAGTGCCAATCTGGCTCCGTTTCAAAGCCCGCCGGTCGCAGCCTAATCAGACGCAGCTTTAAGGAGCGCAAGTTTGGACCTTCAACTTTCCAGCCGAGTACAGGCGATCAAGCCTTCCCCTACCCTCGCAGTCACCAACAAAGCCGCCGAGTTGCGCGCGGCTGGCCAGGATATCATTGGCCTGGGTGCCGGCGAGCCGGACTTCGATACCCCCGATCACATCAAAAAGGCCGCCATTGAGGCCATCAACAACGGCCAGACCAAGTACACCGCCGTTGATGGTACGCCGGCCCTGAAGAAAGCGATTATTGCGAAGTTCAAGCGGGACAACGGACTGGAATACGAAGCCAACCAGATACTGGTTAGCAGTGGTGGCAAACAGAGCTTTTTCAACCTCGCCCTGGCCACACTGAACCCGGGCGACGAAGCCATCATCCCGGCCCCCTACTGGGTGTCTTACCCGGATATGGTGCTCGTGGCCGAAGGCAAGCCGGTGATCATCGAGACCGGCGCTGACACCCGATTCAAGATCACTCCGGAGCAGCTGGAAAACGCCATCACAGAGCGCACCCGTCTGTTCGTGATCAACAGCCCGTCCAACCCCAGCGGTATGGCCTATACCCTGGAAGAGTTGAAGGCGATTGGCGAAGTGCTCAAGAAGCACCCCAATATCATGATCGCCACCGACGACATGTACGAACCGATCCTGTGGACCGGCAAGCCGTTCTGCAACATCCTGAACGCAACCCCGGAACTGTACGACCGCACCTTCGTGCTCAACGGCGTTTCCAAGGCCTACTCCATGACCGGCTGGCGTATTGGTTACGCGGCTGGCCCGGCCAGGATCATAGGCGCCATGAAGAAGATTCAATCCCAGAGCACCTCCAACCCGGCCTCCATCTCCCAGGCGGCTGCCCAGGCAGCCCTCGACGGCGACCAGGCCTGCGTTGGCGAGATGGTGAAGGCGTTCAAGGAACGCCACGACTGGCTGGTGGGTGCGCTGAACAAACTGCCGGGCGTTGAGTGCCTGAACGGCGACGGAACCTTCTACGTGTTCCCGAGCTTCCAGGGTGCTATCGATGCCGACTCCAGCGTGAGCAATGACGTGGAGTTTGCCGAGAAGCTTCTCACCGACGCCGGCGTGGCGCTGGTACCCGGCTCGGCCTTCGGTTGCCCTGGCCACATGCGTCTGAGCTTTGCGACCAGCATGGAAAACCTGGAAAAGGCCATCGAGCGTCTGCAGAAAGCCCTGGGCTAAAAAGTTCGGAGGCAGGGGTTGACGGGGCGGTATAGCCAACTTAATATACGCGCCTCGTCACACGACGACGTTCCCCGATAGCTCAGTTGGTAGAGCAACGGACTGTTAATCCGTTTGTCGCTGGTTCGAGCCCAGCTCGGGGAGCCATTATTCTGAAAGCCCGCTAATTCTTTGAGTTAGCGGGTTTTTTATTGGCTTTTTTTTGTTTTGCTTCCAAGACTGACCTTGGACTTTTGGTCGTGGTGGCTGTTTCTGCACTAGCCTGCTTGCTTGGGGGGCTGTGGCGTGGGGACGCCCTCCCAAAAAACGCTACAAGCACATCCATGTGCGCTTGGCTGTGGCCATCCATGGCCACAGACATTTTTGGGAGGGCGTCCCCACCCCACCGCTCAAAATACTTAGATATCGTAGAGCAACCTTTGACTCGGCTTTAGCGTAGCTCGACATACCCTTGATGTCCGAACGGGGCGGCAGGCGGGTCTTTCCAAAACTGTAGAGGGCCATGGATGGCCCGATTCAAGCGCACATGGATGTGCTTGTAGCGTGTTTTGGAAAGACCCGCCTGCCGCCCCGCCGCCCAAACCCGAAAGCTAGGGCCAGAGTCAGCCATACATTAAACGGCAAGCACCTCAGAGTGAATGGCCTCCAGGGCAGCCAGAGGATCCGGCGCCTGGGTAATCGGGCGACCGATCACCAGGTAGTCGGAACCGGCCTTGAGGGCATCCGTGGGGGTCATGATGCGCTGCTGGTCGCCCTTGTCGGCGGTCAGGGGTCGAATACCGGGGGTGATCAGCTTGAAGTCAGCGCCCTGCTCTGCCTTGAGCTTGGGGGCTTCCTGCGCTGAGCAGACCACGCCGTCGAGGCCGCAGTTTCTGGCGAGGGTTGCCAGGCGGGAAACCTGGGCTTCCGGAGAATCGGTGATGCCGATACCCGCCAGGTCGTCGGCGTTCATGCTGGTCAGCACGGTAACGGCAATCAGCATTGGCCTGTCGGCACCGAAGGCTTCGAGTTTCTCCCGGCAGGCGGTCATCATCCTCTCGCCGCCAGAGGCGTGAACATTCACCATCCAGACTCCGAGGTCAGCGGCGGCTGCGACGGCCGCGGAGGTGGTGTTGGGGATGTCGTGGAATTTCAGGTCGAGAAACACCTCGAAGCCCCGCTTCTGCAGGCTTTCCACCAGTTGTGGCCCGGAGCGTGTGAACAGCTCCTTGCCGACTTTCAGGCGGCACTTGGCCGGGTCCAGCTGGTCGACCAGCGCCAGGGCCGGCGTCTGGGAGGGAAAATCGAGAGCGACGATGATCCTGGGATCGTTTGCGGTTTGCACGGTGTTGTTCCTGCGAAGATTGGGTAAAAGTTTATTCGGCTTCAACGCCCTGAATCGGGCGCACCGTTTCCCACTGCTTGCAGCTCGGGCACAGCCAGTGGAGCTGGCGCCCTGAAAAGCCACAGCTCACGCAGCGGTACACCGGGCGGTTGGCCAGGATCAGGTGGCCGATTCGGCTCACCAACCGGCCTTCGTCGGTGGTCATGCCTTTCTCGTAGCCAGCCATTTCCACCAGGCGCAACAGGCCTCGCACGCTTGGCCGGGTTTCCAGTTCCTGTCGGAGAAGGTCGATGGCCGCCGGTCGGCCCGAAGCCCGCTCCACCGACTCTACCAGGGCCAGCAGCAGACTGGTGCTCGGGTAACTCTCGTAAAGCTTGCGCAGTTTCCTCGCCAGTCGGCCGATGTCGCCGTGCTCACGTTCAAGTTTCATCAGCCGGTCAATGGCTTCGGGGCCAAACTCGGGGTTCTGGTCAAACACTTTGAAACAGTGACCACCGGCCTCCCGGTAGCTGCCCTGACGGACCAGCAGCTTCATAAGAATCAGCGTGGCGCGAACACAGGATCGGTCGTACTCCAGGGCCTCTTTCGCCAGTTTCTGGGCCGCCCAGCGATCGTCATGCTTGAGGGCTTCCTCCGCAAGCTCGCAGGTGAGGTAAGCCAGCACCTTGAACATGGCCGGATCGGCGTCACCACGGGTCAGGGTGCGGGCCACCTCAGCGGCCTTGCCCCACTCTTTCTCCTGCTGGTACAGGTCGATCAGTTGCTGTGCCGAATGACGGCCATAGTCCCGGTCGCCCATCAGCTGATGCAGCAATGCTTCTGCCCGATCCAACAGGCCGGCATTGAGATAATCCCTGGCCAGTTCCAGTGTAACCTGCGGAGAAAAACGCGGCGGCAGCTCTGGCCGGGCCAGAAGGTTCTGATGAATCAGGATGGCACGATCCGTCTCGCCTTTGTTGCGGAAATGGCTGCCAATGGAAAGGTGAAGGCTGACGGTGTCCTTGTTGACGGCGAGGGACTGCACGAAGTTTTCGACAGCCTGGTCAGAGTAATTGGTAAAGAGGAACTGCAGTCGATCCCTGACGGATTCTTCATCGGAGATCGTTTTTCCGGAGCGGTTATCACTGCTGCCAAGCCGGCCCACCAGCCAGCCCACTGCCACCGCAACTGTCAGCAGCAGCCACTGAAGTACCATGTCCATTAAAGAGTCCGGTCGTTCTGGGCCCTGGATTTTTCCAATGCCTGCTCGGCGCGATCAAGTCGTTTCTGCAGTGCGCGACGCGATACCGAGGTGCGCACGGTCGCCAGAGTGGTGATCAGAACGCCAACCAGAGCGCCTATCACGAATGCCATGATAATCCAGACCGCAACGCCGTGGGGCTGGGTTTCAAACAGAAGGAAATTGAGGGAAACGGCCATTTGGTTGTTGAGCGAGAACACCAGTGCCAGCAGAATCAGGAATAACACCAACAGAATAAGGATAATCTTCTGCAATCCTGCCATAGCAATAGCGCTCCAGAAGGGCCAGTTGGCCCGAATTGTACCTGTTCCCCGGCCGGCGATTAAAACCCTTTCTTCAAGCTGTCGTTAACCTGCTCTCGCAGCTCCTTGCCGGGCTTGAAATGGGGCACATACTTGGCGGGCAACTGAACGGCTTCGCCTGTCTTGGGATTACGGCCGGTGCGGGCCGCCCGGTGATGAAGAGAAAAACTGCCAAACCCGCGAATCTCAATTCTCTGCCCATCAGCAAGGGATTGGGACATGTGCTCGATGATGGTCTTTACCGCCAGTTCCACATCTTTCACAGAGAGCTGGGTTTGCTTGGAGGCAATCAGCTCGACCAGTTCGGACTTCGTCATGAGGCGTTTCCCTCTTTGATTTTTATTCGGCCGTCGGTTACCGGGTTCCCATGACTACCTAGTTTAGCCAAACCAGAAAAAAACACAAAAAAAACGGGCTCTTAGAGCCCGTTTTTTTCGTACCAACCGGAAACTTATTCCTTGTTGGCGTTTTGCTGCTGCATCTGCTCCTTGATGAGATCACCGATGGTGGTCGCACCAGAAGCGGTTTCAGCCGCTTTGCTCCGCACGTTTTCGAGTGCCTGCTTGTCGTCCTCGACGTCCTTGGACTTCACAGACAGGTTGATGATGCGGTTCTTGCGATCGATGCTGATGATCTTCGCTTCAACTTCTTCGCCTTCTTTCAGCGCGTTGCGTGCGTCTTCAACACGGTCGCGGCTGATTTCAGAGGCCTTCAGTACCGCTTCAACCTCGTCGTTCAGGGCGATGGTAGCCGCCTTGGCGTCCACGGAAGAGACGGTGCCCTTGACGATGGAGCCCTTGTCGTTCAGCTGAACGAACTCGGCGAACGGATCGCTTTCCAGCTGCTTGATGCCCAGGGAGATACGCTCACGCTCGGGATCAACAGACAGGATAACGGTCTCAACCTCGTCACCCTTCTTGTACTCGCGAACGGCTTCTTCGCCAGTCTCGTTCCAGCTGATGTCAGACAGGTGAACCAGACCGTCGATGCCACCGTCCAGACCGATGAAGATACCAAAGTCAGTGATGGACTTGATCTTGCCGGAGATGCGGTCGCCCTTGTTGAAGTTGCTGGAGAACTCTTCCCACGGGTTGGCTACACACTGCTTGATACCCAGGGAGATACGACGACGCTCTTCGTCGATATCCAGAATCATCACGTCCACTTCGTCGCCTACCTGGACTACCTTGGACGGATGGATGTTCTTGTTGGTCCAGTCCATTTCGGATACGTGAACCAGGCCTTCAACACCTTCTTCCAGCTCGGCAAAGCAGCCGTAGTCGGTCAGGTTGGTAACACGGGCCTTGACCTTGGATCCTTCCGGGTAACGACCCTTGATGTCGACCCAGGGATCTTCGCCCAGCTGCTTCAGGCCGAGAGATACGCGGTTGCGCTCACGGTCAAACTTCAGGACCTTGACGTTGATCTCGTCGCCCACGTTGACGATTTCGCTCGGATGCTTGATGCGCTTCCAGGCCATGTCAGTGATGTGCAGCAGGCCGTCAACACCACCCAGATCCACGAACGCGCCGTAGTCGGTCAGGTTCTTGACGATACCCTTGATTTCCAGACCTTCGGTCAGGGTCTCGAGCAGAGCTTCACGCTCGGCACTGTTTTCAGCTTCCAGAACGGCGCGGCGGGAAACAACCACGTTGTTACGCTTCTGGTCCAGCTTGATAACCTTGAATTCGAGTTCCTTGTTCTCCAGGTGCGCGGTGTCGCGGACCGGACGAACATCTACCAGCGAGCCAGGCAGGAAGGCGCGGATACCGGCCAGATCGACGGTGAAACCACCCTTGACCTTGCCATTGATAACGCCCTTGACCACTTCCTCAGCTTCGAAGGACTTCTCGAGTACCTTCCAGGCTTCTGCACGCTTGGCTTTTTCGCGGGACAGACGGGTCTCACCGAAGCCGTCTTCCACAGCGTCGAGAGCTACATCGACAACATCGCCGATAGCAATTTCCAACTCGCCTTTTTCGTTCAGGAACTGGGAGGCGGGGATAACGCCTTCGGACTTCAGTCCGGCGTTAACGGTGACCCAGTCGTTGTCGACGTCAACTACGGTTCCCTGGACGATGGAACCCGGTTGCATGTCAATTTCTTTCAGGCTTTCTTCAAAAAGATCTGCAAAGCTCTCGCTCATTATGAGTCCTATATGATCAACGCAAGTGTGCTCCGTGCCACCAGCAACACGGTCTGTTAACGATTCCGGAGGCAGCCTGTGGCTGGCAGTTGCGCTACATCCGGCCTTTCAACAACAAAAAGGTGTAGTCAGGCCTGGCCTGCTGCGGCCATACACCTGTCCAACACCTCTTCTATACTCAACCCCGTAGAATCAATGACTTGCGCATCATTCGCGGGCTTGAGAGGGGCGGCGGACCGGTTCATATCCCGCTCGTCGCGCACCCGTATCTCCTCTAAAAGGGCGTCAATATTAACATCGACACCCGCGTCCTTCAACTGACTGTAGCGCCGTCTGGCCCTCTCCTCGGCGCTCGCCGTGAGGAAGATCTTCACCGGCGCGTCGGGGAAAACCACCGTGCCCATATCGCGCCCGTCGGCGACCAGCCCGGGAGCCTTGCGAAAATCCCGCTGGCGCTGCAACAGGGCATCACGAACCGGCTGTATTACCGCCACTTTCGACGCGTTATCGCCGGCCGACTCGGTGCGGATTTCCGCGGTCACATCCTGTCCCGCCAGAATCACCTTCACGGGCTCACCGGCCGGCGTGGGCTCGAACTCTACGTCCAGCCCCGCCGCAACCTGCACCAGGCCGGGCTCGTCGTCCAGGGCAACGCCCTGACGCACAGCCGCAAGCGCGGTAAGCCGATACAGGGCGCCGCTGTCGAGCAGATGCCAGCCCAGCCTGCGGGCGAGCATCTGGGTAATCGTGCCTTTCCCGGACCCACCCGGCCCGTCGACGGTGATGACCGGAGCGCGGCTGTCGGCCATCACTCACTCCCCTCGGCTTTGATATTGATCCCGGTTTCACGGGCAAGTTCCACAAAACCCGGAAAAGAGGTTGCCACATTGGCGCAATCGTTGATCGTGATATCGCCCGCCGCCCGCAAGGAGGCCACCGCAAATGACATGGCAATCCGGTGATCCCCGTGACTGTTCACCGTGCCGCCACCGATCGTCTGGCCCCCATCGATGACAATGCCATCCGGCGTCACGGTGGTTTCCACGCCCAGGGCGGCAAGGCCATCGGCCATCACCTGGATACGATCACTCTCCTTGACCCGCAACTCCTCGGCGCCACGAAGCACGGTACGACCCCGAGCACAGGTGGCCGCGATAAACAGCACCGGAAATTCATCAATGGCCAGGGGCACCTGGTCCTCGGGGATGTCGATGCCCTTGAGCTCGGCAGAACGTACCCTCAGGTCCGCCACCGGCTCGCCGCCAATTTCGCGTTCGTCCAGCACCTCGATATTGGCCCCCATCAGACGCAGGATATTGATTACCCCTACCCGCGTCGGGTTCATACCAACGTGACGCAGCACCAGGTCGGAGCCGGGCGCGATACTCGCGGCCACCAGGAAGAACGCGGCTGAGGAAATGTCGGCCGGCACATCAATGTTGGTGGCGGTCATCTTGCCACCGCCGCTGACGCTCGCCGTTGCGCCATCCCGATGCACGTGATAGCCAAAACCGGCCAGCATGCGTTCGGTGTGATCCCTCGTTGGTGCCGGCTCGGTCACCGAGGTGCTGCCCTCGGCGTACAGGCCGGCAAGCAGCAGGCAGGACTTCACCTGGGCACTGGCCACGGGCATTTCGTAATGGATACCGGTCAGCGCCTGGCCACCGCGAATTTTCAGCGGCGGGCGGCCGCCCTCTGCGGTTTCGATCACTGCTCCCATGGCCCGCAGAGGCTCTGCCACCCGCCCCATCGGACGCCCCGAAAGGCTGGCATCGCCGGTCAGTTCCGAGTCGAACGGCTGCGCCGCCAGCAAGCCGGCAAACAGACGCATGGCAGTGCCGGAGTTGCCGAGATACAGCGGCCCTCGCGGCGCCTGCAGCCCATGCATGCCGACACCGTGAATCCGCACGAAGCCGTTATCCGGGCCTTCAATGGTCACGCCCATGTCACGGAAGGCCTGAAGCGTAGCGAGGCTGTCCTCACCCTCCAGAAACCCTTTTACCTCGGTCACCCCATCAGCGAGCGCACCGAGCATAATGGAGCGATGAGACATGGACTTGTCGCCGGGCACGCGGATATCACCGGTAATCGCGCCACCGGGCTGAAGACGGAACCTGACCTGTTTAGCACTGTTGTTTGTCACGTAAGCCTGTCCTGAGAGCATCTTGGAAAAATGTTCACGCGCCGCCTTGGCGCGACTGAAAACCCGCAGCAGCGTGGCACTGTCCTGATTGGCGATGGCCGTGCGCAGCTGCTCGAGGTCGTGGGTAAAATGATCAATCACCCGCAGAACCGCGTCGCGGTTCGATAGAAAGATATCGTGCCACATCACCGGATCACTGGCAGCAATCCGGGTAAAGTCCCGGAACCCGCCGGCAGCGTAGCGGAAAATGTCCATGTTCTCGTCTTCCCCGGCCAGGGTATCCACCAGCGAGAACGCGATCAGGTGAGGCAGATGGCTGGTGGCTGCCAGCACTTCGTCGTGATAGGCCACCGACATGGTCAGCACGGTTGCCCCGCAGCCTTCCCAGAGAGCCTGCAAACGCCGCAGGTGAGATTCACTGACGTTGTCCGGCGGCGTAAGAATCACCTTGTGGTTGGCGAAAAGATCGGGGTTGGCCGCCCGGATGCCGCTCTTCTCCGACCCGGCAATGGGATGGCCGGGAATAACCAGCGGCCCCTGGGAACCAAACACCGCTTCTACATCGGCCACAAAACTGGATTTGGTGCTGCCTACATCGGTCAGCACTGCCCCTGGCTCCAGCGCGGGGCGCACCTGTTCAAGCACCGACCGGGTTGCCCGCACCGGCACGGCCAGAACCACCAGGTCGGCGCCGCGAACGGCATCGGCCACCGTTGGCGCGGCCTCGTCGATAATGCCAAGCTGCTGACCCAGGTGCAGATCCTCTTCACGCTGGTCGGAACCAACCACCGTATCCGCAAGCCGGTTACGGCGCATGGCGCTGGCCAGGGAGCCGCCAATCAGCCCGAGGCCAATCACGGCAACCCGCTGGAAGAGTGGTTCCGACCCGCTCATATCAAATGCTTACCCTTGTCGTTCACCCTTAATCACTCAGGCCTGACGCTGTCAGGGCCTTGGCCAGGGCCTCAATGAAGCGCTCATTCTCTTCGGGCAGCCCGACGGACACCCGCAAATGCTGCGGCATGCCATAGCCGGCTATCGGGCGCACAATAACACCGTGAGCCAGCAGGGCCTGATAGACGCCCATGGCATTCTCGCCCACTTCCACCGCGATAAAGTTGCCAGCCGAGGGTATGTAGCTCAATCCCATGGCGTCGAACGCCTGCTCAAGCTGACGCAACCCGGCGGTATTCACCTCCCGGGACCGTTGCAGATAGGCTTCGTCACCCAGAACCGCGGTGGCGGCCGCCAGGGCCACCGTGTCAACGTTAAACGGCTGGCGCACCCGATTGAGCACGTCGGCAATGGCCGGCGAGCTGATGCTGTAACCCACACGAAGCGCGGCCAGCCCCCAGGCTTTGGAGAAGGTGCGACAGACGATCAGATTCGGGAACCGGGACAACAGCTCAACGCCATCCGGATAGTCTTCACCGGTGAGGTATTCGCAGTAGGCCTCGTCCAGCACTACCAGAACGTCCTCGGGAATCTTTTGTAGAAAGGCCTCAATGGCGTCGGCCTTGTGTACGGTTCCGGTCGGGTTGTTGGGGTTGGCAACAAACACCAGACGGGTACGATCGGTAACCGCTGCGGCCATGGCATCCAGGTCGTGCCCCCACTCTCGCGCCGGCACCGATACGCCCATGGCACCGATAGCCTGGGTCACCAGCGGATAAACCGCGAACGCATATTGGGAGAAAACCACTTCCGAGTCGGCATCCGCAAAACAACGGGTGATCACCTCAAGCACATCGTTGGAGCCATTACCCAGGGTAATCTGGTCCATGCCCACGTTCAGCCGGTTCGACAGGGCCTGCTTCAGGTTGAAACCATTGCCATCGGGATAGAGGCAAAGCTCGGCAAGCGCAGCCTGCGCCGCGGACAGCGCTTTTTCACTGGGTCCGAGGGGGTTCTCGTTGCTGGCGAGCTTGATGATCTCAGCGGGATTCAGGCCCAGTTCCCGGGCCAGTTCCTCAATCGGCTTGCCCGGCTGATAGGGCGACAGGGCCTGGACTCCGCGAACAGCCAGGCACTGGTAATCAATGGCCATAATACGTCCTCGACCTGCTTTGCTCAGAGCACGCCAATCGGGTAAGACCCAAGGCGTTTCAGTTCAACGGCTTCCTCATCCACTTCCGCCAGCACCTTGCGAACCTGTTCGTCCTCCACATGCCCCTCGAAATCGATGTAGAACACGTAGGCCCAGGTGCCGCTGGGCGACGGCCGGGTTTCGATGCGCGTCAGGCTGATGCCGTGGCGGTGGAACGGCTCGAGCAGCTTGTACAGGGCCCCCGGCTTGTTGCGCATGGACACCAGGATGGACGATTTATCGTGGCCGCTGGCCGGCACCGCTTCACGACCGATGATCAGGAAACGGGTAGTGTTATCCGGGCGGTCCTCAATGCTGCTGGCCAGCATGTCCAGACCATAGAGCTCTGCAGCCATGTCACCGGCAATCGCTGCCGTGCCGGGCTCAGCGGCAGCGCGGCGGGCCGCCTCCGCATTGCTGGACACGGTCACCCGCTCGACGCCGTAGCGATGGGTATCCAGCCACTGTCGGCACTGGGCGAACGACTGCTGGTGGGAGTAGATACGGGTAATCTCCTGGTCAGCATGCTTGGGCGAAACCAGCAGATGGTGATGAATCCGCAGCTGGACCTCACCACAGATTTTCAGGGGTGAGGACATGAACATATCGAGGGTGTGATTGATCATGCCCTCGGTGGAGTTCTCCACCGGCACCACGCCGTAATGGGCCGCCCCGGATTCCACTTCCCGGAACACGGCGTCGATGGCGGGCAGCGGAACGCTGATAACCGAATGCCCGAAATGCTTCAGTGCCGCTGCCTGGGTGAAGGTACCGATCGGCCCCAGGAAGGCGATGTGCATGGGCTTTTCCAGGGCCAGGCAGGCGGACATGATTTCCCGGAACAGCCGGGCCATTTCCTCACCGGACAACGGCCCCGGATTCTGCTCCTTGATCCGCCGGAGCACCTGGGCTTCGCGCTCGGGACGGTAGAAGAACACGTCCTGCCCCGGATTGGCGGCCATCTTCACATTGGCCACTTCCTGGGCACAGGTTGCCCGAGCGCTGATGAGCTCCATGATCTTCTGATCAATCCCGTCGATTTCGTCCCGCAGCTCCGCGAGCCTGGTCTGCTCATCGCTCATGATCAGCCACGCTCCTTCGCAAAGTCGGTCATGTAATCAATCAGCGCATCCACACCCGCTTCCGGCATGGCGTTGTAGATGCTCGCCCGCATACCACCGACCGAGCGGTGGCCCGCCAGATTCAGCAGACCACGGGCGTTGGCGCCCTTCAGGAACTCGCTGTTCAGGGCATCGTCCGCCAGAGTAAACGGCACGTTCATCCAGGAGCGGAAACGGGGGTCGATCGGATTGGCGTAGAAATCGCTGGCATCAATGAAATTGTAGAGCTTGCGGGCTTTGCGCAGGTTGATCTCACCCATCGCCTGAACACCGCCCTGCTCTTTCAGCCATTTGAACACGAGGCCCGCCAGGTACCAGCTGTAGGTGGCCGGCGTGTTGTACATGGAGTCGTTATCCGCAATCACCTGATAGTTCATCATGGTGGGCGTTTCCTTCCGGGCCTTGCCCAGCAGATCCTTGCGGATGATCACCACGACCAACCCAGAGGGGCCGATGTTCTTCTGGGCGCCCGCGTAGATCAACCCGAACTTCGAGACATCCACCGGACGGGAGAGCATATTGGAGGACATATCCGCCACCAGAGGCACATCGGGGCTGTCTGGCACGAAGTCGAACTCCAGGCCACCGATGGTCTCGTTGGGCGTGTAATGCAGGTAGGCGGCCTCGGCGCTGGTTTGCCAGTTGGCCTGATCCGGAATGGTGGTAAAGCCGCTGTCTTCGGAGCTGGCCACCACGTTCACCTTGCCGTAGCGACTGGCCTCGGCAATGGCCTTCTTCGACCAGATGCCGGTGTTCACGTAGTCGGCACTGCCCTTTTCGCCCAGGAGGTTCAGGGGAATGGTGGAAAACTGACTGGACGCCCCACCCTGCATGAACAGCACAGCGTAATCGTCTGATACGCCAGCCAGCTCACGCAGATCCTTCTCTGCAGTTTCGGCAATCTGGACAAACTCGTCGCTGCGATGGCTCATCTCCATCACCGACATGCCGGTGCCGCGCCAGTCGAGCATTTCATCTCGCGCCTGACGAAGCACGCTTTCCGGCAAGGTGGCCGGACCTGCACAAAAGTTATACGCCCTGCTCATTTTCCGTTGATCTCTCCAGTCTCGCTGACTCTCTCGGTTGCGCCGGCTTACTCTTCGCCGGCGCCTTCTTCGTTCGCTCCGTCGTTCTCGCCGTCGATGTCTTCATCGTCGGTTTCGGCAATCCGCTCGACGCCCACCAGACGCTCGTCTTCCTGGCTGAGCTTGATCAGGCGAACACCCTGGGTGTTGCGGCTGAGAACGGACACTTCATCGGTACGGGTACGCACCAGCGTGCCCTTGTCGGAGATGAGCATCATTTCATCACCCTCGAACAGCTGCAGGGCAGTAACCAGGTTACCGTTACGCTCGGAACACTGCATGGCAATGACACCCTGGCTGCCCCGGCTGTAGGTCGGGAACTCATCAATGGCCGTGCGCTTGCCGTAGCCGTTCTCGGAGGCGGTCAGAATCACGCCACCTTCCTGAGGGATGATCAGCGACACCACCTGATGGCCTTCCGGCATTCGAATACCGCGCACACCGCGAGCGGTCCGGCTCATCGGGCGCACCGCTTCCTCATTGAAACGCACCGCCTTGCCGGCGCTGGAGAACAGCATCACCTCGGCATCGCCCTGGGTGATGGCGGCGCCGATCAGGGTATCCCCCTCGTCGAGGGACAATGCAATCAGACCGCTGCTGCGCGGACGCGAGAAGTTCGGCAGCGGGGTTTTCTTGACCACACCGGCGGACGTGGCCATCAGTACGAACTGGTCTTCCGGATAATCGCGAACCGGCAGGAAGGTGGTGATACGCTCACCTTCTTCCAGAGGCAGGATGTTGACCATGGGCCGGCCACGGGATGCCCGGCTGGCGCGCGGAATCTCGAACACCCGCAGCCAGTAGACCTTGCCGCGGTTGGAGAAGCACAGGATGGTGTCGTGGGAGTTGGCCACCAGCAGCTTCTCAACGAAGTCTTCATCCTTCATGGAGGTGGCGGCCTTGCCGCGACCGCCCCGGCGCTGGGCCTGGTAATCCTCAACCGCCTGGGTCTTGGCGTAACCACTGTGGGAAATGGTCACCACCAGGTCTTCTTCGTCGATCAGGTCGGCGATGGTCAGATCACGACGGGAGCTGGTGATCTCGGTACGTCGCTCGTCGCCAAACTCGGAGACAATGGCTTCCAGCTCTTCACGGATGACCTGGAGCAGGCGCTCCGGATCGCCCAGGATATCCAGCAGATCGGCGATCTTCTCCAGGATTTCCTTGTATTCGTTCTGCAGCTTCTCGGTTTCAAGACCGGTGAGGCGGTGCAGACGCAGATCCAGGATGGCCTGGGCCTGCTCCGGCGACAGATGGTAGAGGCCGTCACGCAGGCCGTAGATTTCCGGCAGGTCGTCCGGACGGCAGGCATCCTGGCCGGCCCGCTCAAGCATGGCCAGCACATCACCCGGTGACCAGCCCTTGTCGACCAGCTTTTCCTTGGCTTCGGCCGCCGAAGGCGATGCCTTGATCAGCTCGATCACTTCATCAATGTTGGCGAGGGCAACTGTCAGGCCTTCCAGAATGTGGCCGCGCTCGCGCGCCTTGCGCAATTCGTAGATCGTGCGGCGGGTGACCACTTCCCGGCGATGGCGGATGAACGCATCCAGCAGCTCTTTGAGGTTCAGGGTCTTGGGCTCGCCGTTGATCAGGCCAACCATGTTGATACCGAATACGGTCTCCAGCTGGGTATGGGCAAACAGGTTGTTGACCACCACGTCCGGGTTCTCGCCGCGGCGCAGCTCGATCACCACCCGGATACCTTCCTTGTTGGACTCGTCCCGCAGCTCGGAAATGCCTTCAACACGCTTTTCCTTCACCAGCTCGGCGATCTTCTCGATCAGGCGGGCCTTGTTGAGCTGATATGGCAGCTCGGTGATGATGATGGCGTCGCGGTTGGTTTTGTTATCGTGCTCGATCTCATGACGGGCACGGATGTAGATACGGCCACGACCAGTGCGATAAGCCTCAACGATACCGGCACGGCCATTAATAATGCCTTGGGTCGGGAAATCCGGGCCCGGGATGAACTCCATCAGCTCATCCACTGTAAGATCCGGGTTATCGATCAGCGCCAGGCAGCCGCTCACCACTTCCTTGAGGTTGTGGGGAGGAATGTTGGTGGCCATACCCACGGCAATACCTGAAGAGCCGTTGACCAGCAGGTTCGGTACCCGGGTGGGCAGCACGTCCGGAATGCGCTCGGTGCCGTCGTAGTTATCGACGAAGTCAACGGTTTCCTTGTCCAGATCCGCCAGCAGGGAGTGGGCAATCTTCTCCATGCGGATCTCGGTGTAACGCATGGCGGCGGCGTTGTCGCCGTCGATGGAACCGAAGTTGCCCTGGCCGTCCACCAGCGGATAACGCAGGGAGAAAGGCTGGGCCATACGAACGATGGTGTCGTAGACTGCCGAGTCGCCGTGGGGATGGTATTTACCGATAACGTCACCCACCACACGGGCGGATTTCTTGTAGGGCTTGTTCCAGTCGTTGTTCAGTTCGGACATGGCGAACAGAACACGACGGTGAACCGGCTTGAGACCGTCCCGCACATCCGGGAGGGCCCGCCCGACGATGACGCTCATGGCGTAATCGAGGTAGGACTGCTTCAACTCGTCTTCAATATTGACCGGCAGGATCTCTTTGGCTAACTCACCCATCGAGAAAGGTTCCTTTGCGTTATCTGGAAGTCGTATCAGGGCCGTGCCCCAGCCCCATAGTTATTCTTCAACAAGCCGCCAAGTCTACCACAGTCGCGCCCTGTCCGGGGCAACTGTGAGGCAGCCTTAATCAAACACCACTGTCTTGTTTTCGAAGGTGATTACCCGGTCTTCGATGTGCGAGCGCAGCCCCCGGGCCAGCACGTTCTTTTCAACGTCCTTGCCGAGGCGAACCATGTCTTCGATGGAGTCGCTGTGGGTAATGCGGATCACGTCCTGCTCGATGATCGGGCCTTCGTCGAGATCCTGGGTGACATAGTGGCAGGTGGCACCGATCAGTTTCACGCCACGGCTGTAGGCCTGGTGATACGGGCGGGCACCTGCGAACGACGGCAGGAAGCTGTGGTGAATGTTGATCACCTTGCCAGCGTACTTCTCGCACAGCTCGCCCGGCAGGATCTGCATGTAGCGGGCCAGCACCACCACGTCGGCCTCATACTTCTGGAACAGCTCGTCGATGTGGGCAAAGGCCTCGGCCTTGTTTTCCTTGCTCACCGGCACGTGGTGATAGGGAATCTCGTGCCATTCCACCATTCGCCGCAAGTCGTCGTGGTTGGAGATGACCGCCACAATCTCGGCATTGATCTCCTTGCTGTGCCAACGGTGCAGCAGGTCTGCCACGCAGTGGGATTCCTTGCTGCACATGAGAATGACTTTCTTCGGGCGGGCGGAATCGGCGATGTGCCAGTTCATGTTGAACTCGCGGGCAATGGGCTCGAAGGCCGCGCGGAACTGGTCCAGGCCAAAGGGAATCGAGCTGGCCTTGATCTCGTGCCGCATGAAGAACCACCCGGTCTGCGTATCCGAGTGGTGGCTCGCCTCGGTAATCCAGCCGTTGTAGGTGGACAGGAAATTACTCACCTTGGCGACAATCCCGACCCTGTCCGGGCAGGAAATCACAAGACGATAGGTATGCTCCATGGAAGCCTTTCCTTAACTGAAATACGGGAAAGCAGGTGTGTCAGGGAATCACCACCAGCGGCGCCGGCAGGTTAACGGTACGCACCTATGAAAATGACCGGCTATCATAGCCTATCTGAACGCCAGAAACGAGGAATGGAGATATGGACAGAGGCCTCTACCAACGTGCAAACGGAAACCCTGCCAGGGTACGCTCAGGCCGCCTCGCGAGGATCGCGGCGATGGTGCTTCTGATCGGTTCGGGCCAGGCGCTCGGCCAGGCCATTCTCGAGGGCGAACGCTTCCACCCGGTCACCGCCAGCCAGGGCATGGTGGCGACCAGCCATACCGTGGCAACCGAAGTGGCGCTGGAAGTCTTGAAGAAAGGCGGTAATGCCGTGGACGCCGCGGTAACCGCCGGCTTTGCCCTGGCGGTTACCCAGCCCCGCTCGGGCAATATCGGCGGCGGTGGTTTCATGCTGGTCTCCCCGGGCGACGGCTCCGATCCCGAGGCCATCGACTACCGGGAGAAAGCACCGGCAGCCGCCACTGAAACCATGTTCCAGGACGATGCCGGCAATGTGGTACCCAACCGGAGCCGGTTTACCCACCTGGCCGCGGGCGTGCCCGGCACCGTCGCCGGGTTGGCGCTGGCCCTGGAGCGCCACGGCACCATTACCCTGCCACAGGCGCTGGCACCGGCCATCAAGCTGGCGCGAGAAGGCTTTATTGTGCCAAGACGCTTCACCGAGGGGCTGGAAGAAGCACGGGAGCGCCTTGAGCGCTGGCCCGCCACGCTCAACACCTTCTACAAACCGGATGGCAGCGCCTGGCAACCCGGCGAACGCTTCCGCCAGCCGGAGCTGGCCGCCACCCTCCAACGGATCTCCGACCAGGGCGTGAAAGGCTTCTATGAGGGCGAAACCGCCCGGCTGATTGCCGCGGAGATGGAACGCCACGGTGGCCTGATTACCCTCGAAGACCTGAAAAGCTACCAGCCGGAAGTGCGCCAGCCGGTCCGAGGCACCTACCGGGGCTACGAGATCTACTCGATGTCGCCGCCCTCCTCCGGCGGCACTCACATTGTGCAGATCCTGAACATCCTGGAAGGCTACCCGATGGCCGAATTCGGGCACAATTCTGCCGATGCCATCCACCACATGGCCGAGGCAATGAAACTGGCCTACGCCGATCGTTCAAAGTACCTGGGCGACACCGATTATGTGGAGGTGCCGCTGCGAGGCCTGACCAGCAAGGCGTATGCCGAGTCGCTGCGCAAGGGTATCGACCCGCAGCGGGCGACACCGGCCAGCGAGATCGGCCCCGGTGACCCAACGCCCTGGGAAAGCCCGGAAACCACACACTTCTCGGTGGTGGACAAATGGGGCAACGCGGTCTCCAACACCTACACCATCAACTTCAGTTACGGCTCCGGCATTACCGTGGAAGGCGCCGGCTTCCTGCTCAATAACGAGATGGACGATTTCAGTGCCAAGCCGGGCGTGCCCAACGCGTACGGTCTGATTGGCGGCGAGGCGAACAAGGTGGCGCCGGGCAAGCGCATGCTCAGCTCCATGTCGCCCACCATTGTCCGGAAAAACGGTCAGAACTGGCTGGTGACCGGCAGCCCGGGCGGCTCACGAATCATCACCACAACCTTGCAGGTGATCCTCAATGTGATTGATCATGGAATGAACATACAGACCGCCGTCAGCGTGCCCCGCATTCATCACCAGTGGCTGCCGGACGAAATCCGTATTGAGCAGGGCATCAGCCCTGACACCGTCCGCATTCTGGAAGAACGGGGCCACGCGGTGGTCGGTGGATCGGCCATGGGCGCCATCCAGAGCATCCTCAGGGAGGAGGACGGAACCCTGCACGGCGGGGCAGATCCAAGGAGAAGCACCTCCTCCGCCATGGGTTACTGAAACACGATTGAGACCGGCAATTGACCAGGGTCACATCCCTGAAAGGAGGCAGCATGTATCTTTCTGTACAACTGAGCTGGTATCCGCTCAATGAAGAGTACAAAGAGCCCATTCGTAACCTGATTGCCAGGCTTGAACAGACCGGCCTGGAGGTTTACCCGGGCCGAATGAGCACGGAAATCTTCGGCGACTACGACGAGGTGATGTCTGTACTCTCGGACACCATGAAGTGGTCCTTTGAAACCTACGGCAAATCGGTCTTTGTGGCGAAGATCATGGAGGGCGATCGGAGACCCAGATGACAACACCCGAAGGTCCGGGCAATTCCAGGCGAACCCCGGACGACAACCGGCAACCGGTGGTGCCGAACCAGTATTCCTTCCTGTGGCTCAGCGCTGCCATATTCCTGGTGGTGCTATGGCTGCAGGATGGCAACCAGCCCCGGCTCCACGAACTGGCCTACTCGGAGTTCAAGACAGCGGTGACCAACGGCCAGGTGGCGGAGGTAACCCTCAGACAGGAAGCCATCACCGGCCTGTTCACTGACAGTGGCGCCGCCACATTCAGCACTGCCAGCCCGCCCACTGGCAGCAGCCCCGGATTTCGGACCATTCGCCCACCCATGGAAGACCCGGCCCTGCTCGGCCTCCTCGAAGAAAACCAGATCACCATTCGAGCGGCTCCGTCCAGCCTGCCCTGGTGGCAGGAAATGATCCGCAGCTTTCTGCCCTGGCTCCTGTTCCTGGCCCTTATGTTCTGGTTCTGGGGCGCTGCACAGAAGCGCATGACCCAGGGCGGCGGCCCGTTCAACTTCGGACGCTCCAAAGCCCGACGGGCCCGCCGGGAAACTTCCAATACCACCCTGGACGACGTTGCCGGCATTGAGTCGGCGAAACGGGAAATCGGTGAGATTATCGACTTCCTGAAAGCCCCGGAGAAATACCGCGCGCTCGGTGCTGTCATGCCCAAAGGCGTGCTGCTGGTCGGTCCGCCCGGCACCGGTAAAACCCTGCTGGCCCGGGCCATCGCCGGTGAGGCCGAGGTGCCCTTCTACAGCATCAGCGCCTCGGAATTCATTGAGATGTTTGTGGGTGTGGGTGCGGCCCGGGTGCGGGACATGTTCGAGGAAGCCCGCAAAGACGCGCCCGCACTGATTTTTATTGACGAACTGGATGCCGTTGGCCGCTCCCGGGGTGCCGGCCTGGGTGGCGGGCACGATGAGCGGGAACAGACCCTGAACCAGATCCTGACGGAAATGGATGGCTTCGAGGCCCATGAGAACGTGCTCGTGCTGGCAGCCACCAACCGTCCCGACGTGCTCGACAGCGCCCTGCTCCGCCCCGGCCGGTTCGACCGCAAGATCACCCTGGACCGCCCCCACAAGAACGCCCGCTCCGCCATCCTTCAAGTGCATGTACGCAAGGTACCACTGGCCAATGACGTGGACCTGGAGCAGATCGCCGCCCGCACCATCGGCTTCTCCGGGGCCGACCTCAAAAACCTGGTGAACGAAGCCGCGCTCACCGCCGCCCGGGAAAACCTCAAGGAGGTGAACAACCACTGCTTCGAGCTGGCCCGGGACCGGATCATCCTTGGCGAGGAGCGAGACATGCAGCTTTCGCCGACCGAGCGCGAGGCCGTGGCCTACCACGAGTGCGGCCACGCCATCATGGCCTACTACATGCCCAATGCCGACCCCCTCACCCGGGTGACCATTATCCCTCACGGCATGGCCATGGGCGTCACCGAGCAGACGCCCCGTGAAGATCACTACACCTACACCGAAAGCTACCTGCGGGACCGCATCAAGGTGATGCTGGGCGGCCGCTGTGCGGAAAAGCTGGTCTACGGAGAGGTCAGCACCGGTGCCCAGAACGACCTGAAGGAAGCCACCGCCCTCGTGCGGAAGATGATCGGACAGTGGGGCATGAGCGAGAAAATCGGCCCCCTCGGCCTCAACATTGGCGAGGAGCACGTGTTCCTGGGCCGGGAAATGGGCCTGCCCCGGGAATTCAGCGAAAAGATGGCCGAGCTGGTGGATACGGAAATCCAGTCGCAGCTCCTGGCCCAGGAGAAAGCAACCCTGGACTTCCTCAAAGAGCACCGCCGCCAGCTCGAAGCCCTGGCCCGTGCGGTACTGGAACACGAGACCCTGTCGGCCGAGCAGATTGGCGACATTCTGCAAAAAGAGGACGCGAGGAAGATTGCCTGAACGGCCTGTTCAGACCTGGCCCACCAGGTCGTGACTGAACAGGGCAAGGCAAAACCCAACCACGGCGCCCAGGGGCGGCCCCCAGTGTTTGTCCAGCCGGGATTGCGGCGCAATGTCCTGGAAAATCAGGTACAGGATGCCCCCGGAAGCAAACAGCATGATTGCACCCAGAGCAAAGGGGCGGCCGGTCAGGAAGAAATAGCCCAGCAGGCCGGCAAGAGGCCCTGTAACCACCAGGCAGCTCATGAAGATGAGCGTCTTTCGGGAGGTGTAGCCGGGCAGGCAGACGATCTCGCGATAGGCGTTGAAGCCCTCCGGCAGGTTCTGCAGCGCAATCAACACCGCCATCAGCGCCGCGGTTTCCGGGCTCAGCACCGCCAGCCCTCCCAACGCAGTCGCCTCGGGAATGAAATCGAGCATCACGCCCATCAACTGGGGAGATTCCCGGCGTTTGAGGCCCAGTATCCGCTCGATCACAAAGAATACAAAGCCGCCGAGAATGATGGTGGGAATGGCCCAGAGCGAGTCGCCCATACTGGCCTGCCCCTCGGGAATCAACACCACCGCCACAGCGCCCAGCAGAATGCCGCCGCCGAGGGCAATCAGGAAGTGACGGAACTCCTGATCCAGCCATCCGGGGCGTATCCGCTCGAAACTGGCCAGTAATCCGCCAAGGGGAATACAGGCACCGGCCAGTACGGTAAGGCCAACGATGTGTAAGACGTGCTCCAGCATGGCAGGTTCGTGCTCCGGAAACGTGGCGTTTACTCAGCCCAGAGCCTAGCAGGTTCTGGCGAGCCTAGCGCCTCAGGGACACTAGCGCCACTCGAGCGTCTTCGGTTCCGTTGCGTGTTCGCAGAACAGGTGCCCCACATCGGGAATCGCAAAACAACGGTCGCCACGCTGGGGCTGGCGGCTGTTGAATTCAGTGTGGCTGATGCCCACTTCCCAGATCTCCTCGCTCTCCCAGCCGTCGGGCTTGAGCTCAATGCGCACCTCGGCTCCAATCAGGTTGATGGCCTCGATCCGGAACGGCAGATGGGCGCTGTCGCTGGCGTGCTGGGAAAGACGCACCTCGTGGGGGCGGAGGTAAAGCTGGCCATCATCGTTCTCGCAGCTCCGGGGCAGGCAGATCCAGGCCTCACCCTGGCGCATCACGCCATCCTGTATCCGGCCCGAGAGCACGTTTACCTGGCCGAGAAATTCGAAGACAAACCGGCTGTCTGGCCGGCCGTAGAGCTCCAGGGGCGTATCCACCTGCTCAATTCGGCCATTGCTCATTACCACCACTTGGTCGGAGAGCTCCAGCGCCTCTTCCTGGTCGTGGGTTACGAATACGCTGGTGAAGTGAAGCTCATCATGCAGGCTGCGCAACCAACGGCGCAGGTCCTTACGCACCTTGGCATCCAGGGCGCCGAACGGCTCGTCCAGCAGCAGAATCTCAGGTTTCATGGCCATGGCGCGGGCCAGGGCAATGCGCTGCTTCTGCCCGCCGGAGAGCTGCGCCGGATACCGGTTGGCCAGGTGCTCCAGCTGCACCATCTCCAGCAGTTCCTGTACCCGCTTGCGGATCTCGGGTTTGGACGGGCGCTCGTTGCGGGGCAACACATCCAGGCCAAAAGCCACGTTCTGGGCCACGGTCATGTGGCGGAAAAGAGCGTAATGCTGAAACACAAACCCGACTCGACGGTCGCGCACGTGAAGGTCGGTCACGTCTTTGCCACTGAAACGGATGCTGCCCTGCTCCGGCGTCTCAAGGCCGGCAATGATACGCAGCAGCGTGGTCTTGCCGGAACCGGACGGCCCCAGCAGTGCCGTCAGCTGACCATCCGGGATGGTCAGGTTGATGTCATGCAGGGCCTGGAACTTGTCGAAAAACTTGTTGATACCCTGTATCTCGATACTCATGGAGAACCCTTAATTACGACTCTGACGCCACTCAATGATGGCCTTCACGACAAGCGTAAGCAGCGCAATGCCCGCCAGCAGGGACGATGCGGCAAAGGCCCCGACAATGTTGTAATCCTGATACAGCAGCTCTACCTGCAGCGGCAGGGTATTGGTTTCGCCGCGGATATTACCGGACACCACGGATACCGCGCCAAATTCCCCCACCGCCCGGGCGTTGGTGAGAATCACGCCGTACAGGAGTGCCCAGCGGATATTGGGCAAAGTCACCCGGCGGAACAGCTGCCAGCCAGAGGCGCCAAGCACCACGCCGGCTTCCTCCTCTTCCCGACCGTGCTGCTGCATCAGCGGAATCAGTTCCCGGGCGACGAACGGACAGGTGACAAACACCGTTACCATCACAATACCCGGCCAGGAGAACATCAGCTGGATATCGTGCTCACCCAGCCACTGCCCGATCCAGCCGTTGCTGCCATAGAGCAACAGGTACAACAGACCGGCCACGACTGGCGATACCGCGAACGGAATATCAATCAGCGTTGCCAGCAGTTTTCGCCCGGGAAACGTGAAACGGGTAACCAGCCAGGCCAGGAAAACCCCGAACACCAGGTTCAGTGGCACAGTCAGCAGGGCCACCAGAAGGGTCAGGCCGATCGCATGCAGGGTGTACTCGCTCAGGATGTTGCTGATATAGCCGCCCCACCCGTCTGCGAAGGCCTGCACGAAAATCAGCACCAGGGGCATGAACAGAAGCAGCACGGTCATGCCAACTGCCAGGCCAATCAGGGTGCGGCGCACCAGCGGTGTATCGCCCACACGGCGATGTTTGCGGGTTGCCATATCAGCCTCCGTGCAGGCGCTTGAGATAACGCCCCTGCCAGACATTGATCGCCAGCAGCAACAGCAGCGACACCGTCATCACCACAGCTGCAATGGCACTGGCCGCCGGGAAATCGTATTCCTCAAGGCGCACAAAAATCATCAGGCTGATCACTTCACTGACGTACGGGGAATTACCGGCAATAAAGATAACGGCCCCGTATTCGCCCAGGCTGCGGGCAAACGACAGGGCGCCACCGGTGACAACCGCGGGCCAGAGCATGGGAAACAGGATTTTCCGGAACACCGTCAGATCCGAGGCACCGAGGCTCATGGCCGCCTCTTCGTCTTCCGGCGCCAGCTCCTCGAGCACCGGCTGAACGGTGCGCACAACAAACGGAACACTGGTAAAGGCCATGGCCACCACAATCCCCACAGGCGTGAAGGCTATCTCAACACCCAGTTCGGCCAGGTACTGGCCATACCAGCCGCTTTCGGCGAACAGGGTTGCCAGAGTGATGCCCGCAACCGCCGTTGGCAATGCAAACGGCAGGTCCATGATGGCGTCGAGCAGGCGTTTACCGGGAAACTCGTACCGCACCAGCACCCAGGCCAGCAGCAGACCGAACACACAGTTGAACAGCGATGCCGCCAGCGCTGCCAGGGCCGTAACCTTATACGAGGCGACCACCCGGGGATCGGTGATGACGAACCAGAATTCTTCCCAGCCCATGCCCGCTGCCCGAATAAACAGGCCGCTGATGGGGAGCAAAAGAACCAGACTGATAAAGAAAAGCGAAATGCCGAGGCTCAGTCCGAACCCCGGCAGCACGCGCTTGGTGGCAGAAGCGCTCAGCCTTTTCGCCGGGCGCTCTGCAGTGTCAGTGGTAGCCATGGATCAGTTGCGCATCCCTTAGCGGCGACGTTGCAACTGGTCCAGTTTTCCACCGCTGGCAAAGTGGGTTTCCATCGCGTTCTCCCAGCTGCCCGCAATGTCCTGGATCGGCATCAGCTTCAGTTCTGGGAACTTCTCGGCCACTTCCTTCTTAACCGTCTCGTTGTGAACCCGATAGTTGAAGCTGGCCAGCAGGCGCTGCGCCTCTTCAGAGTACAGGTGCTTGAGATAGGCCTGAGCAACGTCTTCCGTGCCCTTCTTTTCGATGTTCTTGTCAATCCAGGTAACCGGGAACTCGGCCAGGAAGCTTACCTTCGGAACCACCACCTGGAAATTCTTGTCCGGGTTCAGTTCCGGAATGTTGTTCACCTCAGACTCGAACGTCAGCAGTACGTCACCCAGGCCACGCTCAACAAAGGTGGTGGTGGCGCCACGGCCGCCGGAGTCGAATACCTTTACCTGGCCCAGCAGGTCACTAAGGAAGGCGTCAATTTTTTCCTGATCGTCGCCAAACCGGTCCTGGGCATAGCCCAGAGCGGCCAGATAGGTGTAACGGCCGTTACCGGACGTCTTCGGGTTCGGCATGATGAGCTCAACATCTTCGCGCACCAGGTCGTCCCAGTTCTGGATGTTCTTGGGGTTACCCTCACGCACCAGGAACGCCATGGTGGAATAGTACGGAGAACTGTTGTTGGGCAGGCGTGACGCCCAGTCCTCAGGAATCAGGTTGCCACGCTCGGCCAGGATGTTGACGTCTGTTACCTGGTTATAGGTCACCACATCGGCGTCCAGGCCTTGCAGAATGGCGCGCGCCTGCTTCGAAGAGCCAGCGTGGGACTGCTGGATGTTGACCGATTGACCCGTCTTCTCTTTCCAGTACTCCTGGAACAGAACGTTGTATTCCGCGAACAACTCACGGGCGATGTCGTAGGAAGAGTTGAGCAGCTCACGCTCCTGGGCAGTGGCCGGGCCCGACAGCGAGAACGCCAACGCCAGCGCGCTGAACCACAGCCCCTTGCGCGCCTTGGAACCGGAAAAACTTGAATTTGGCATACTGGGCATAGCTCCCTGTTGACAAAGAATCTTAATATGCACTTAGAGAATAAGGGTCGTGCTTGGTTAGAACGCAAAGATAAGGTACGAGATTAGTAAGAACAATGCCCGCACTAGATGATTTAAGACTGCCCTGGAAACTTTTGGTTATAACTGCTGAGCGCCTGCACAAAGGAACAGAATGACAAGCCCATCACAGGAGCAACTTGCGCCTAACAGCTACACTTATAAAACAACAGCGAGGGAAAGCGGGCATTTTCAGGCACCAAGGGATCGTTCCATTAACAGCAGACGGGACATCAGCTATCAGAACCCTGAACACGCTCAAAGTTCGACTAGTACTGTCTTTCGGCCTCCTGATCCTGGCTGCCACGGCCGTTGGCACCTGGCTGACCAGCGATCTGGCGGTGAACGCTTTGCGCAAATCCACCGGACAGAACCTGCAGGAAGTATCCGTTCAGCTCCGGGATAAAATCGAGCTGGATCTTCACGAGCGATACAGCGACCTGGCCGTAGCGGCGGCGTTATCAAACCAGCAACTCCTGAAACGGCAAACCGGCGATATCACGGTTCTTCTCAATGCACTCGCGGCAAACTTCTCGAGTTACGCCTGGATAGGCCTTACGTCCCCAGAAGGTAAGGTTCTGGCCAGTACCGGCAATCTCCTGAAAGGCATGGATGTCAGTCATCGCCCCTGGTTTCAGGAAGCACGTGACGGCCCCTATCTAGGTGACGTGCACGAGGCATTGTTGCTTGAAGAAAAACTCAACAACGAGTCCGGCGCGCCCCTGCGCTTTGTGGATGTGGCTGTGCCGCTTCAGGACGTCGACGGAAACTTCAACGGCGTACTGGGCGCCCATCTTTACCTGGATTGGGTCGCCAGTATCGGGCAATCCCTGCTCTCTCCCCTGCAGGACCGCTTGCGGGCAGAACTGTTACTGGCCGACAAGAATGGTGTGGTGATGATCGGCCCCGAGGGAAGCGTCGGGCAAAAACTGAATGAGCGACTCCTGCAGGCAGCCAACTCCGACATTCCCGGATACGTTACCCTGCCCATGGACATGGCGGGTGAAGACGGCACCGAACCCTACCTCGTGGGATACAGCCGTCTGCGCGACCGTGAGGAGTACGCCACCTTCAATTGGCTGGTCCTTGTACGAAAACCCGCCACCGAAGCGTTTCAGCCCGCGCAGGCACTGCGCAACACGCTGATCTACGGCGGCGCACTGCTGGCCCTGATGCTGATTGCCTTTGCGGTTTTCACCGCCCGGCGCACGACACGCCCCCTGCTACAGATGGCACGTGAGGCCAACCGCATCGACTTCAACAACCCCGCCACCCTGATTCAGCTTCGCGACGACTATGAGGAAGTTCGGGTACTTTCATCCGTGTTGCGGGACCTGCTTCACCGGCTGGCCCGGAAAACCCAACAGATGAACGATCTGAATGCCAGCCTGGAACACCGGGTATCCGAGCGCACCCGGGCACTGGAAGAGGCCAATCGGCGCCTGGAGGAAACCGTGCGCACTGACGCCCTGACCGGGCTGAACAATCGCCGCTACTTCTTCGAACTGGGCCGCACTGCCCTGAAAAAAGCCATCCGCGCCGGCAAACCCGTGTCTGCCATTATGTTCGACGCCGACATGTTCAAGAAAATCAACGACACCTATGGCCACGCCGTGGGTGACAAGGCGCTGATTCACCTCAGCGTTATGTCCCAGGAAGCCCTGCGCGACACCGACATACTGGCTCGTCTCGGCGGCGAGGAGTTCGCGGTATTGCTGGAGAACACGGAAGAGAGCATCGCTGGTGACGTGGCCGAACGCCTGAGAAGCACCATCAACAGCAATCCCCTGGCCCTGGAAAGAGGAGAACTGACGGTCAGTGTCAGCGCGGGCGTTGCGTGCCTGTACCCGGAGGGCGGCGATGACCTGGACGGCCTGCTGGCGCAGGCGGATAAGGCGCTGTATGCGGCCAAATCAGGCGGACGTAACCGGGTGGCTCTCTATTCGCAGCTGGACGGCCATTCGGCCTCGCCGGGTTTGAGGTGACTGGCCTACTCTGGCAACGCCCTGAACTCTGGCACGTCACCCATCGCCCCCTCCCAAACCGCCCTGCTTGAGGTGAAGATGTGGGCCGTTGGCGACACAGCAACTTCAGTGTCCAGACACCCCGCAGGAACAACAAGCAGGCTTTTGGATTGGGCTCCTGGCAGTGCTGAACCACACAATCTGCAAAAGCTTTTGCTGTGGCGAGTGCCAGGAAGCGTAAAGGAAGTCACAGCATCAGAACCCGCCTGCCAGCTCAGTGTCGCCGATTGCGAAAACAAGTTTGCCGCGTACGCAGATCCCGTACCTTTCTGGCAATACTTACAATGGCACAGGTAAAAGCTGCTGAAGTC
Organism: Marinobacter sp. E2; assembly: GCF_055755345.1. Taxonomy (NCBI): domain Bacteria; kingdom Pseudomonadati; phylum Pseudomonadota; class Gammaproteobacteria; order Pseudomonadales; family Marinobacteraceae; genus Marinobacter; species Marinobacter sp. E2. Next base: position 1,570,110 of record NZ_CM146911.1, on the reverse strand, counting down.
CCCATAAATCTCAAACCGCACTGTACCACACAGGCAAGAACCGACATGCTTGGACATAGGTTTTCCTTCCATCAAGCCCGCTATTAGCCCGATTTTCGAGGGCTCACGGTTCTATGGTTCAGACTTGAGCACTTCCGCCCTATCCCTCTTGTATTCCTCATAGGACTTAGTGGAACGTTCGATGCACTCTTCATACTGAGCGGGCGGCACACCAACACATTCTTGTCGGGCGTTCCTCTGCATATTGTCATACACAGCTTTGCTGCTACATCCAGCCACCGAAACACCCATCAACAGTAAATACAAAATCTTGCTCACGGCTCATCATCCATGTGGTGCGTAACGCCTGGGCTTTGCGGCATGACTGAGCGCCAGCGTAGGCACTTCCGACAACAGTCAAAGGTTAGATGCTTGTATGCGCATATCAATGCGCATAAGATCAACTTAATATTCGACATCTTCTGGGAGGCCCTCATGGCCGAACTCTACAACTCAGCCGCCCCCAAAAAAGCAGCGAACCTCTCAATCAACAGTGATCTTCTGCGTAAAACTCGGGAATTGAACATTAACTTATCTGCCACCCTTGAACGAGCTCTGAAAGAAGAGCTTTCGAAACGCGAAGCCGCTCAATGGGTTGAAGATAATCGCGCTGCGATAAAAAGCTACAACGATTTCGTCGAACAACATGGATGCTTCGGCGACGAATTCAGAGAGTTCTGATGGCACAGTTCGATGTGTACCCCAACCCGAGCAAAATCAGCAAGGCTCACTATCCTTACCTGGTGGATATTCAAAGCAGCCTTCTGCGCGATTTGGCAACTCGCATTGTTATCCCTTTGGGCAAACGTTCTGCCTTCGGTGGCGAAGCCATGCAAGGGCTCACTCCCGAAATCAGCTTTGCCGACGAGGAGCTGTTGCTGTTAACTCCGCAAATTTCCTCCGTGCCTGAAAAACATCTCAAGAGCCCTATTGGCTCTCTCTCACATTTCAGAGACCAGATTGTTGGAGCTTTGGACCTGGCTATCACCGGTATTTAACGCCCGGCTTTGCGGCGTGCCGGAGCGCCAGCGCGGGCACGTCCGACAACAGCCATTGGTTAAGCTGCATCGAAGTCCAGGGGATGAATTTCATCAAGATTGACCGTATTGCGGGCCACCCACAGATCGTAGATATCCTGCATCGCCAACCAACTCTCAGGAGAACGTCCGAGAACCTTGGATAACCGAAGCGACATTTCCGGGCTAATGCCACTATCTCCTTTGAGCAGCCGAGACAAAGTGGAGGGAGAGACCCCCAGACTGGAAGCAAGCTGACGGGAACTGATGCCAAAAGGCTCTAGGTAAACTTCCCGAATGAATTCACCAGGATGCGGCGGATTATGCATAGACATTAGTGATAATCCTCATAATCAAGAATGTAGGCGTTGCCGTCCTGAAACTCGAACGTCATGCGCCAATTTCCGTTAACACGAATCGACCACCGCCCTTTATCTCTACCCTTCAATGGATAAAGCCGGAAACCCGGTATATCCATATCTTCCACCGAAGTGGCCGTGTCCAGAGCAGCCAGCTGCATTCGCAGCTTCTTGGCGTGGCCAGGCTGTATGCCAGACGTGTTGCCAGTCGAGTAGAACCGTTTCAGTCCTTTGTGACGGAATGATTTAATCATGAGGGAATGCTAGCATGTTGCGCATCACGCAACAACCAAGCTTAACGCCAAGCTTTGCGGCAATTTTGGAACCGCGAAGCGGTGGAAAAATTGTCCGACAACAGCGGCTGGTTATGCATTACTCGTAGTGGCTCCAGAGCCTGAGAACTTTCACCATCCGCTCGTCTTCCAGCACTTGGTAAACCAGACGATGCTGAATATTGATGCGGCGCGAATACGCCCCCGCAAGGTCACCAATGAGCTTCTCAAACGGAGGCGGCTTGCAGTATGGATCTTCCGCTATCAGCGCTAACAGTTCCTGGGCTTTCGGTTTGAGGCCACTGGAGGCCAACTTCTTTGCATCTTTCTGGGCTTGCTTGGTGTACACCAACTTCCATGTCACCAGTCCAGCTCCTCATCGCATTCATCCACGGGGGTATCCATCCCCTCACGAATGGACTCTCGCATACCAGGTACGGAGAGCAGGTAAAGTGTTTCCTGAATTGCAGACCAGTCTTCCTCGGATACCAGAACGGCTTTGTTCCGCTTACCCATAATGACGATTGGCTGGTGGGACTCGGCAGTTTCATCAATCAACCGATAAAGGTTGCTGCGCGCCTCAGTTGCTGTGATTCCGGTCATGACGCACCTCTTGCGTGTTTAACTTTTAATCAAGTGTACGTTTTTGGGTACGTACGTCAAGACGAACGAATTGCATAACGCCAGCCAGCATGCGCGGCTACGGAATGGAGGCAAAGCCGCAATGTAGTAGACGTCGCCGTGCCTGGCCTTGTTAAAATCTCTTGGGTCACTTGGAATAATGCCCCTCTACTGTAATTTGTACCGGCGTGCAGCCAACACGTCCGGCACCATGGCAGCCATAGCAGGTTTCCCTTTCCCCAGTTTTCGGGTTGTCGTAATACCCGACACCGGCGCATACCTCGCAAGGACAGCCATTTGCTGAGAGCCTTTTATACTTCAGCCATGTTTGCTCCAGCAATGTACTTGGTTCTGCCTTTCCAGTAACCACATCCAACAAATGTTGGTGCTCGGCATTGATGGGATTGAGAACACCTTGCTCTAAAGCCCTAACCCAACAACCATTCAGCTCCAGCTCCATATTTTCCTGATGGCTAAATTGTCGCTCGAGCCATGCGGGTAACAGAAAATCTATCTCTCGATATTTTTTGTGTTGTTTTTCATCGTTCATGGTGTCACCAGGGCATACCCCGTTTTAACGCCGCCATAAACGGCTGCCGAAGCAGCGCGAAGGCAGTCCGGTGGAGGCCACGTCTTTTGTGGCCGTAATGGACTTCCCCCAATAAATTGGACACGCTCCATCAGTTAGTTCCCTCGAACTCTATCGGAGTCCGGTAGCCAAGGCTGCTGTGCAGCCGTTCGGTATTATAAAAGCGCTCAATATAGTGCTTTATATGGTGTCTTAATTGGCGAAGCGTGACAAAGCTGGTTGCGTGCAGCAGTTCTCCTTTCAGGCTTTTGAAGAAGGACTCCACCTCGGCATTGTCCGTGCAGTAACCCGGTCGGCTCATGCTGTGAACAATTTGGTGACGAGCAAGCATGTCACGCATTTTAAGAGCCCTGAATTCGGTCCCCCGGTCGGTATGCAGTAACAGACCAGGTGGCGGTGAGCGGTCCGTCAGGGCTTGTTTAAGAGCGCCGCTGGATAGCTCGCCGTTCAGATTGGCCTCCAGTTTCCAGCCCACGATACGACGCGAGAACAGGTCGAGTACTACCGCCAGAAACACGTTCCTCCGACCCATTTTGATGTAGGTAACGTCGCTGCTCCATTGCTGGTTTAGGGTAACTGGCTTCTCAGTGGCCAGACGGTAGTTTGGCCATGCCCGCAGGAGGGCCCGCCGGGTGAGCAAACGCCGATAGATTCGGTAGGTCCTAGCCTTCATGCCCCATTCCCGCATCAAGCGGGCCACACGGTTTTCTCCCACTCGCACACCTTGGTTTTTCAGGGCTTGGTAAACCTTTGGGCTGCCATAGCGGCCTTCACTATCACGAAAGATCCTGCGTATTTTCAGCAGCAGATCGGCATTCTCCATCGCTCGCTTGCCAGGCTTTCGGTTGGCCCATGCGTAGTACCCAGAGCGCGAAATGTTCAAGTGGCGGCACAGAGCTTTTACGCCGTGTTCTCGTCGATGCTGCCAGACGAATCGGAACGCTTCCGTCGTTCCTCGGCCTGAAAACGTTGAAACTTTTTTAGGATGTCGTTTTCCTCCTGAAGCTCCGAAATACGGCGTTTCAGGCGAGCAATCTCATCCTGCTCTTGGATCTTCTTCTTGGCATCAGCCGGCGCTTTCTTGACCCGTTTCATGGCGAATTTTCCTTCTCGGTATTCCTTTCGCCAGCGTGACAGCATGAAGGGGTGGATATCCAGCGCTTCGGCAACGCTTTTGACACTGCGGTGGGCTTGGTGACTCCATTCCACTGCTTTGACTTTGAACTCAGCGGTGTACTGCTGAGTTTTCTTCCCAGTGAGCATTTTCGGCATCATAGTTCTCCTGTTTCGGAGTTATCGATGCGTGTCCATTAGACTGGGGGAAATGCATAACGAATTTGATGGCCTTGTTATGTGCGACCAGACTCATACGCGTCGGTTAATTCCTGAGCTTGCCAGTCAGTGAGGCTGTAGATTAGAGAACCCCGATACTGGTCAAAAGAAGCTCTATCAAACCACTCACCCAAATAAGGCCAACACCTCTTGTTGCGGCCGATGTTCTCTAAGATTCCGCAGTAGACAGCTTGCTGAATTTGGGAGCTTTTGTCACCGAGTACGCCGCTCGTACAGTAATTCAGAAAGCCAATCACTTTCTGCTGAAACTCGGAGTCTCCTCGCTCCACGGCTTTGAAAAACCAAAACTCGATTTCAATCCAAAGCTCCGATGGGGACTCAACGGCTAACAAATCCGTCTCAATATCAGGGAAAACTTTGATTGCCGCTTGCTTCCAATTTTCCATGGCTACCAGCACACATAACGCCTTGGCTTTGCGGCGCAACGGAGCGCCAGCGTAGGTGCGTCCGACAACAGCCACTTGTTAGCAATGGACAATGGCGGCTGACCTGTTATGCCTGACAGCTTCATCCAGTGCCTCTTTCAGAGTTTCAATGAGATCACGCCCTGTGGACGTTACAAAATAGTTGGCCAATGACGTGATGTCCGGTGAGATGTCCGAACCCCATGGAGGTTGCTTTGAGGGATCTTCGATATCCCAAACCACGCTCTTCGGGGAGAATTCTGCCAACTCTTCTTTAACTTGCTCTAATTCGGCTAGAGCTTTTGCAGCGAGCCCTGCTTCTAGCTCACCTTGATATAGATTGGTGAGGAGAACAGGAAAACGACTCCCCCACCGCTTTTCGAGGTTGGAGCTCACCGTGCTGAAAAAGGCATGAAAAAAGTCCGGGGTGCCAATTTCGTCTGTGATACTCCCAACTTTAATGCCCACAGCCATACTTGATCCTTTGTGGTGCTAACGCCAGCGCACAACGGCGCCCTTGTAATGGAGGCGCAGCCGCAATGTAAAGCGCGTCCGGCGGCCAACGGCCGCGTATTGATGCGCATTGTTATGCATTATTGGCACTCGTTGACTTAGTAAAGAAAACAAGAGGCAAAAATGCGAAGGCAACAAGAGTCCACGTGTAAAGATAGATAGAGCCTATTCCGTGTACGAAAATCAGTGCAAAGGCCGCCTTGGTCCAACGACCGCTCAAGAATAGAGCTGAACAGAAGAGACATATTGCGACAGATGCCAAAAGAAATATGAAAAACCAGCCAGACTCTGACGGACTCACCGAGGAAATAAAAGCGATCTTAGCTGCCTCAAAGGAGGAGACACTTTCAGGCTTTACTCCAAACAGAAATATCCACCAAATGTAGATAAAACTCCCTGCGGCGATAAGGCTGAACACCCCTGCACCCTTGTTTCTCATACATACCTCAAACTGCATAACGCCGCGCTCAGGGGCGGCTTGCTTTGGGCGCATTTTGCGCAAAAATGGGAGCGAAGCGACCTGCGCAAAAGGTGCACAAAGTAAGCCGTCCCCTGCAGCGCCTGGTTATGGCTGGCCGCGTTGCGGACTCGCTTACTGGCACGCTGCCAGCCACGGCTTGGCTGGCCACTGCCCGAATAAAACGAGGAAAGAATACCGTACTTCCCTCGACCTGTTTTTATCTTATTGGCACTCCACGATACTGCAGCGGAGTGCGCCCTCCACTGAACCCAAGCGAACGCTCTAGGAACGAAACTGCTTGAATGTGGCCTGGCAAAAAGCCAAATACTGGATGCCAAAACTGTGCGCAAAACTTGCAGCGATACAAATAATATTTTTACCGACCGGCACCATAACGCCAGCCATAAGCGGCGGCCCGACAGGGCCGTCCGGTGGAGGGCCGAAGGCCCGGAACAACCTTCATGGCCTTGTTATGTGTTTTTGGCGATTTCACTTTCCCAGCCCTCTTCAACATTTGCGAGTATTTCGCAATCACAGGAGCCGCCTTGTTCCGAAAGCCAGGGCAAAATTTCATCTGTGTTGAGATTCAAGCATACGAGAAATGAAGAGGTGATTCTCGGGGTATGGTCGCAGCCTTGTATCCCTAGCTGGACATCTGAGTGGTCGAAGAGCCTACCAAGATCTTTCAGCGAAAGCGGCATTTCTTCGATAGCCTTCTTCGTATCTTCGGCCACCATTGCCTCGACTAAAGCTGCTCGTCGCCTTTTTTCGTGCTTAGATGTCACGGTATCTCCTACACATAACGCCCGCCATAAACGGCCGAGTGAAACGAGGTCCGGCGACCGAAGGGAGCGTATTTGATGGCTTGGTTATGCATTCAGATTTACCTGTGCTCCCAGTGGCTTCTTAAGAAAGTCTCTTTGTACTCTTCTTCTGCGTGGCCGGGACAACCTTTCTCAAGTTCTTGAAATAGTTCTGTGAGGTCTTCCATAGGCCTCGATCTTAGGCCAGGTACATGATCCCACTTCCCTTCGTGCATTTCGGCAACCAACTCATCGGCGGCCTCTCTTAGCTTTACCCGAGCTTGATGCTTCTTTTTAGTCATGAAATTCACATTGATGCATAACGCCAGCCATAAGCGGCGGCCCGACAGGGCCGTCCGGTGGAGGGCCGAAGGCCCGCAACAACCTTCATGGCCTTGTTATGTGTTATTGGCGATTTCACTTTCCCACCCTTCTTCAACATTTGCGAGTATTTCGCAATCACAGGAGCCGTCTTGCTCCGAAAGCCAGGGCAAAATTTCATCTGTGTTGAGGTTCAAGCTTAAGAGAAATGAAGAAGTGATTTTCGGGGTATGGTCGCAGCCTTGTATCCCTAGCTGGACATCTAAATGGTCGAAGAGCCTGCCAAGATCTTTCAGCGAAATCGGCATTTCTTCGATAGCCTTTTTCGTATCTTCGGCCACCATTGCCTCGACTAAAGCTGCTCGTCGCCTTTTTTCCTGCTTAGATGTCACGGTATCTCCTACACATAACGCTTGCAGCATGCGCGCCCACGGAATGGAGCCGAAGGCGCAATGTAGTGGGCGTCGCCGTGCCTGCACTGGTTATGTGTTTTTGGCATCACGGTACTGTCGGTGAAATTCGCTAACTCTGATGGCCATCTCTGGGATTTGGCTGGCAAGAGTATTTCCCCATGCGCTGAGCAACGTTGATTCCCTTATGTTCTTCGGAACACCTGTGCCATTTATCAGGTCCAGAGCTTCGGCCCTTACAGTAGCTGCCTCATAGCCAAGAATGTCATGAGCATCCGATCGCACATTGTACGATTTGGAGAGATCTTCCAAATCTTGGGCAAGCCCAATTCCTGTTTTCGACAAGGCATCTACATCCATGACCTACCTTCCCTACACATAACGCTGAACGCACCGGCGGCCATTTATGGCCGTCCGAGTGCCGTGACTTGTTATGGCTAGTTCCGTACACGAGACATAGCCTTGTATTTCTGGCGCTTGATTAGCCACGACGACACGCCCGGCAACACCATGAATATACCGATCAGGTCACCAATGAGGCCAGGGATAGCAATTAGAACCAATGCTGGTACGTAAAGCCCAATGAACAACATGGGGCTGAGCTCTTCAACTTCCTCAGGTGTGGGTTTGTACTCTGGCTCTTTTGCCTTTTCTCTGAGCCCTCCTTCCAGACCTCTCATTGCCTTCATCGCGGCTGTGAATTCCGAGGATTTCAAATATAAGAGTACAGCCCCTATCGCAGTGGTAACGATATAGAGCAAAACAAGGTTTCGTGTGCCAAGCACTGAGTGGACTTGTCCGATGGTAGCGACCTCAGCAACACCCAGAACTATCAACGCCAGAATCCACTTCATACTTTTTCGCCATAACGCCAAGCACAGCGGCGGCCCGTCAGGGACGTCCGGCGGCCATCGGCCGCGTACTGCTGCGAATTGTTATAGGTTTTCCCGATACTGTGCATGACGTTCCTTGATTTTCGGTACGGCCTGGGTCAAACCAAGTTCTTCGATAAGTGGCCATATATCTCTAAGAAAACACCTAGCTTCTGGTAGAGGCAAAGAAAACATTCTTTCGGGCATCCAGTCATCATTCATGGACCACTCGATTTCATCAGCGATTCCACGATAAAGCTCCTTCACTGGTTCATCCAGTTGGTTTAGCTCAGCATTTGCACCTGAATATTCGTGTAGTTCTCTAATGTGCGCAGAGCCAGGAGCATTCTCGTTCTCCCATCGATCTGATCGAGCCGCCTCCCTGATGATTGAGACAATTGCGTCCTGAGCCTTACTCATGCCTTACCTAGACATTATGACTCCCCACTAAGGGGGCTGCCCCCACCTCGTGGGTTAGCCTCAGCCAGAGCCATAATTTACGTGTTCACATGCGTAAAATCGGGGGGCAGCACCATGAAAAAACATAGCACAGTGTTCATTGGCCTGGATACGCACAAAGACTCCATCTCCGTGGCCTACGCCACAGATTCTCGAACGGAACCGGTCACTTACCTCGGTGCTATCGGCACCCAGCACTACGCCATCCGAAAGATGGTTCGACAGTTCCAATCCCGACACCCTGGATGCCAGCTTCAGTTTGTCTATGAAGCCGGTCCCTGTGGCTACTGGCTCTATCGTCTGCTTTCAAGCTGGGACTATCCTTGCTTTGTCGTCGCACCATCACTGATTCCGAAGAAACCCGGCCAGCAGGTCAAAACCGATAAACGCGACTGCATGCAGCTCGCTCAGTTGCTGCGTAACGGTGACATCGATCCTATCTACGTGCCAGAACCGGAAGACGAGGCCATTCGCGATCTGTCACGGGCCCGGGAAACCGCCATGTGGGATCTCAAGAATGCCAAGAGCCAACTCAAGGCATTCCTGTTGAGGCACGATATCCGATACGCGGGTACGGCCAACTGGTCGGCGGCACACATCCGATGGCTCTCGGAACTGGTCATGCCAACACCAGCACAGAACACCGTGTTCCGGGAGATGCTCTACACCATCGTCGAACGCCACAAGCGTCTCGAACGGCTCGACAACGAACTCACCTATCAGGTGCGTCGATGGCGATTCTACCCACTGGTCAAAGCAGTCCAGGCACTACGGGGTGTTCAGTTGCTGGTCGCTACCAGCGTTGTCGCTGAACTGGGGGATCTCCAGCGCTTCGACAACCCCAGAAAACTGATGGCCTATGTCGGACTGACACCCAGTGAACGATCCAGCGGTAACCGGCGACGAATTGGGCCGCTCACCTGTGCTGGAAACAAACGAGCAAGGCGCATGCTCATTGAAGCGGCTCATGCCTATCGATACCCGGCCAAAACCTCCCGGATACTGCAGCAACGGCAAGAGGATCTACCAAAGGCCATCGTAGAAAAGGCCTGGGATGCCCAGGTTCGGCTCTGCCGACGCTATCGATCGCTGATGCAGCGAGGTAAACATCGAAACGTCGTGGTGGCCGCTATTGCCAGAGAACTGGTCGGTCACATCTGGGCCATTGCCCGGGAAGTCGTGATCGTCAAACCCGATCCAAGGTTGATGCTATGACAACGATTATGGGACAGGACAGGCGCTTCAGGCCGCGGAGTGTGAAGCAACCCTCGACGCGCGTTAGGAAGCCTGGCTGAAGCCTCAGACCAGACGCTCGTTCCTAGACGGAGGACCGGCTTCACGACGGAAAAGTAAGGTGGTGAGAACCCACGGATATCAGCATGAGAACCGTCGACGATTACTGGCCTCAACGTCTGTCCTGACCCGCCCTATATCAGCGGGAACCTAGCTCTGAAAAACGGGCCTGGACTGGTACGTGCTTCTTGACGTGGGGAGTCATATCAACGCTGAAAATAAGCGGCGCCCGACTAGGGCGTCCGGTGGAGGCCGTAGGCCGGAACGTACTTAATTGACTTGTTACTTGTTGCCAGCGATTTCCTCCAAGGCCCTTCTAATGCGGGAGTGATCGCTTTTCACGAGCGCGTAACCCCCAAAAGTTAGTAGGCCACAGGCGACATAGCCAAATAACGAGAAGCCCTGAGCAAACATTATTGCAACGCCCAGAGCGCCAAAAGCTATTCCAACGCCAGTGGCCAAACTTACATCGCTGAATTTCCCAACGATGCAGGCTTTACCGTCGACTTCCTGAACAAAACCATCGAATCTCCCTCTCCCAGGGAAATGGAAGGGACCTGCCCTCCGAATCAACCGGATTCGTGATCCCTCTACGCGACCATCAATCTCTTTAGGTCTCGAGTACCAAGTTTCATACTCGACGAAACTTGCAGCTCTCGCGAGAACTGTGTCCTTTGAAAAATCAGAATCGCAGCGATAGTTCATACAAGTAACGCCAGTGGTAATGGGCGGCAACGGAGCGCAGCGTAGTTGGCGTCCCGTTGACCACCTTGTTATGAGTGGAACAAACTACCGACATATTGCCGAAATTCCCCACTGTTTGACGGCGTGTCAGCGAATTCCAAAGCTCCCATATTGCCCCCAATTTCAGTAGCGGTTGCATGTATGTCGCAACCTCTCGAGACAAGCAGCCGTGTTAACTCGGCGACGCCTCGCGTGCAGGATTTGAGAAAGGGCGTTTTATCCCAATCACCTCTTCCCTCGATGTTGGCACCTTGTTCCAGCAATAGCTCGACAAGCTGAACAGCTTTCTTTGGGTCTTGGTTGGCGCCATCAATTGTTGAGAGCAGGGGAGTAAATCCAGTGCTGCCTTTTGAATTCACATCCGCTCCGGCCCTAATCAATTCACGTGCTAAATCCAGGTCTAGCGCCCGGCACACAGGCTCGAGGACAAATAGACCATCGTTATCCGGCTGACCGGGATCAAAACCATGAGCCAGCAGCTCATCAATTGAGACGTATTCACTGCTCTCAATTAGCTCATCGTAAGCTTTGAACATCTGCACCACTCAGAACTCATAACGCTTTTGTTTAGCGGCGGCCCGTCAGGGCCGTCCGGTGGAGGCCGTAGGCCGGAACAAACTACAACAACTTGTTAAATGGAGTTAGCAATCACCACCACCGCTGAGATCGCCACCAGCCAGAAAAGTTGAGCCCGTGCTTGGATTAGGCGCTGCTGAGGTATTTGCCTGCAGATCTTTGGCTAGCTTTTGTTTCGATCTCAGAATCTCATTCTTCTCTTCTGGAGTGAACCGTTGCTCAGCTTCCAAGCTTGCACCGCAATACATGCAGGTGTCGGTAACAGTCTTCTGAATTTTACGATCACAATTGGGGCAGTTACCTTTCAAATGCATGCTCCCGAAAACATTTAACGCTTTTGTTCAGCGGCGACCTTTTCGGAGCGAAGCGGAGAAAAGGGCGTCCGGTGGAGGGCCTTCAGGCCCGGAACGAACTGGAACTATTGGTTAGGACTTACCCGCTACAACCACCAAATTTTTGCCAAGCTTCCCCGGCAATTATGTCCGATACATCTCGGGCAATTTCCAAGAATTTGGCTGCCTCGTATTCTGAAATGCTTGCACTTAGCTCATGAACAGCTTTGTTTCGTAGAAGGCGCAACTCATTAATGATCCGCATATCGTTGTCGGAAAGAACACCTGCGGTTACGAGCGCCTTTATCGCTGATGAAGCAGTTACCCTCGCTCCCTCCGGCATTAGCTTAAAGTGCGTGGCGGTGGATACTGCTGAGGATTCGAGACCCAGCCATGCTTCGATGACGGCATTTCTTGGCGAGGATTCCCGAACCTGCTGCAAGTAATAGTCTAAATCTGCAACTACCGATTCGTCAGAAGGAGGAAGCGTAGTTTTTGACCGCGCGTCCCGAGCTTCTTCCCGGAGTTTGTCCAAATCTCTTTCAAACTCCAACTCCAGATCCTTGTACTTCAAGCGCTGCAACATTGGAATCAAGTCAGCGATGGGCCTCCGTAAGACGAACAGAGCGATGAGGGCCACTCCAGGCCAAGCTAAGGCTTCAATAATTCTGACTAGATGTTCCATATCGTCCTAACGCAAAGCGCAGAGGCGCCCTTGTAATGGAGGCGCAGCCGCAATGAAAAGGGCGTCCTGCGGCCTTCGGCCGCGTACTGACGCGACTGGTTAGCTGGGGGTAATTGCGATGCCTGTTCCCTGGCTAACAACATGACGGCCCACTGCGCTGCCTTGGCACCGGAAACTGCCGATGCACGTTGATGAAATCACCGCCTATGAAGCGGTGAACGAACCTGAACTTCAGACTAGCAGATCACAACCGAGTTAGCGGCGGATTGCCCCACACGGCGAACACCGGTGTTGCTGAAAATGACGGTGATCGATTTGGCTGCGATTATGACGCCGGTTTGAAACCAATGGGCACACAGCCAACAAAAAACTACGCCAAACCAAACAGATAACGCCAGTGGTAATGGGCGGCTACGGAGCGCAGCGTAGTAGGCGTCCCGTTGACCACATTGTTATGCGATTTTCTTGCCATGCACCCTGTTCGCATATATTTCCGAAACCCTCTTAACGGAAATGCCCTGTTGCTGCTCAAGGGCCAAAGGATGATCGGTAGGCTCAAGTTCAATGTATGGCCGAACTCCATCATCCCTGATGTGTACTTTGGTTTTGAGGTTCAGAGTTTCAGGATAGATATTTATTGAAGCAGAGAACCAACCGAAATACGGACCAAATTTCGACCGTTCTTTCACTTCCAGTAAGTCCTGAAACTCAAAAAAGTTGTCCTCACTTAGTGACACCCACACTCCCCAGATGAATGGATCGTCGTGGCCTATTACGGGTATTTCCAAGCAACCTCTGACGAAAAACCATTTATCGTCAATTACACAGAGATCGCTGGTTAAAAATACACGCTCTGGTCTCTCCGCCTCAGGGACGTCCAAGTAGTGGATGGGATAATCCCAACCGAAAGTGGGAATGCCCTCGACGATTTCGTCACAACAGGCACACTGAAATTTCATCCGACACTCCCTGCATAACGCCAGCCATAAGCGGCGCCCTGACAAGGGCGTCCGGTGGAGGGCCATCGGCCCGGAACAACCTTAATGGCCTTGTTAGGCATGCATTAATTCCAAATACAACTCTGACGCTTTAGCACTCGGCATCCCGCTTATCCTTAGGCCCTGAAGAATATGCCGCTCGCTTTTAAACGCATCGGAAACATTCGTGAATAGGCCCATCCGCACTAATTCCTCGCACATCCAGGTGACATTTGCGTTCAGTGTGCGAACTCCAAAATAGCTGTTTACCTGATACATGTGGAATATTTCTGAACTCATGCGCAACCAAATGAGCAACCGTTGATCTTTAATGCGATCAAGTTGCTCGGCTACTTTGCTGGCTGAAAAAGTGAATACAGGAGCTACCACCTTTAAAACGTGGTAGCTCAGATCAATGAGATGCTCACAACCCTCAATCACCTCGCAGGAACCGCGCTCGCAATACAGAAGTTGTCTCTTGGAGCCAGCAACTTCGACCCTGTGCCAATCTTCGACGTATTCACCGAATACGGGCCAGGACGACGTCTTATATGGCAGTTTTCTGGCTAAACGACGCAGTTCACGCTCATAAGCGATAGATGTATCAGCAGAAATTAAATCCGTGAAGTCAGTGAATGGAAGGTGACCTCTCGGTACGGGCTCCTCCGCCGGACGCAGAGATAGCAACTGAGTTTCATACGCTTTCATATCTATGCCTAACGCCAGCCAGCATGCGCGGCTTTGTAGTGGAGGCGAAGCCGCAACGAAAAAGGCGTCGCCGTGCCTGGCCTTGTTACGAGAGCGGCTTCCATAAATGCTCTCTCAGTCTGACCTTACTTTCCATAAGCCCTGCTTCGAGAGACTCCGCCTGATCCACCAACCGCTCTAGCTCTGAAAATTCAATTACTTCATCTTCTTTTTTTTCTGAAGCAATAGCTTCAATGAAGTTATCTTCTTCGCTGAAAAGGCATAGCACTAAAGGGTTGTGAGCGACAGCATTACGTTTTTCGGCAAGCTTTCGAGCTTTCTTAAGATTAGCGATGAATGCTTCAATTTGTTCGGCCGGTGCATCCTGCTCTCTAGCAAGGTCAACTACCAAATCGACTCTCTGTGCAAATCTCATATTCATTACATGGCAGTAGACCGAAGGCTTGAGCCACTCTTTTAAGCAGCGCAAGGTAAGGCTTTCCATTGCAGCGAAGGCGATCAAAAATCGACCAACCAACGTCGCCCACTTGTGATCAAGGTCTACGATCTTTGCCATGGTATTCCTTGCTCGTAACAGCTAATTATACGAACGCGTTCGTATATCACCCGTTCGTAAAACTCCATTCAAAAGCGCCCAAAGAAAAAGACTTTCTTTAACAAAAACAGTCCCTTTGAGCACCAACCACCACAGCTACCGTCGGAGTTATACGCCCTTTTCCGAGCTACTCCTACTTCGCCGTGGGCGTATAACTCCATCCTTCTTTCTGCAACTTTTCAACCCTATCAGATAGTTAGCAAAATTTCTCAAGCAATTTCAGGAGTTTTGCGAACGCGTTCGTATAACTCCGCCAACACCAGCCTCTTGACTTCAACGCAAACCGATATACTGTATAAAAAAACAGTGGATGAGGATGGATATGGATATTCCTACCCCGATACCTGCGCAACCAACCCGTTTTTTAGACAAAGTTCGAGGTTTTATTCGCCTGCGGGGCATGGCGTATAGAACAGAGAAAACCTACCTGTTCTGGATCAAACGGTTCATCCGCTTCCATAGTCTCCAACATCCTGAAGCCATGGGTTCGGCAGAAGTCGAGGCATTTCTGTCTCACCTGGTTTTACAGGCAAACGCCAGTGCCTCTACCCAAAGAGTCGCTCTAAACGCATTGGTATTTTTATACCGCGAATTCCTCGGCCAACCCCTGGACGACCTGAAATTCGAACATTCCAGAAAGCCGGTGAAGCTGCCAACAGTGTTCAGTAAGGAAGAAGCCAGCTCTGTTATTCGCAACCTGAGCGGAGATTACCGGTTGGTTGCCATGCTCCTGTACGGATCCGGCCTGCGTATTAATGAAGCGCTGCGTCTACGAGTGAAAGATGTTGATTTTGATATTCAACAATTGATTGTTCGAGGCGGCAAAGGCGGCTTTGGTGTTCGAAGCCCGGTCGACGAAGCCTTCTAACTCTCCCAGTTACTGGCAGGAATTCGTTTTACGTGAATGTGGCTGATCAGGCGGATGGTCGGGCGGATCAGGAACTGGAAGCTGCCGATGATGAAAAGCCAGATGGCGGCTTTCTCGTAGGCCGGGAACAGGAACAGAACACTGCCCACCAGAAACCAGATGGCGATGAAGAAGTCGTTGATGATGCTGATCATCTCGTAACGGCGGCGGATGATCAGCTCTTCGTGGCCAAATTTCAGGGTGAGCGGGTTGTCGGTACGGTCTTCAACCATTCTTTGGATGATCTCCGGTGCGGTGGGAACACGGCGAAAAGCGGGTTCCGCCGTGGTGGGAGTTATTGCAGTTCGTTGAAAGCAGCGTCGGTCCGGGCCGCCAGGATAAAGTCGTTCTTGTGCAGGCCACCGATTTCGTGGCTCCACCAGCTCACGGCAACTTTGCCATACTCCAGTACGATCACCGGGTGATGGTTTTCGGCTTCAGCCAGGTCGCCGATTTTGTTGGTGAACTCCAGAGCCTTCACAAAGTTCTTGAGTTTGTAGACTTTGTGAAGCTGCTCTTCCTTGTCTATTTCCAGGATTTCCCAGTCTGGCACGTCTTTGTGCAGTTGCTGTTTTTCTTCCTCCGTGGCCTTGGGTGCGTTCGGGCTGCAGGCTTCGCAGCTGTGTTCTTTCAGGGCACTCATGTCAACCTCCTGGTTGATGGCTGTACTACAAGCGTGGGTCGCACCTCCGGGTTTATCAACCCTTCTCTTGAAATCCCGCCGCTTTCCGAATACTGTATATTTAAACAGTATTTCGAGAGATCACACCATGAGCGAGCTTCTGAACACGCTGATGCAGGATGCCCGTGTCTGGCAGGGGCACCGTCACACCCAGACCACACAGCCTGCGGCGCCCACCGGGTATCAGGTTCTGGATAACCAGCTTGGTGGGCTGGGCTGGCCCCGCGGTGCCCTGAGCGAGTGCCTTCTGGACGCGCCGGGTATTGGCGAGCTGCACCTGTTGCTGCCGCTGATGCAGAGGGTATGCGACGAGGGCCAAACCGTGTTCTGGCTGAACCCGCCCCACACGCCCTATGCCCCCGCCCTGGCCAGGGAAGGTGTGAATCTGGATCAGGTGGTTCTGATTCATACCGAAGACGACGGGGATTTTCTGTGGACACTGGAGAACTGCCTGCGCTCGCCGGTTACCGGCCTGGTGATGGCCTGGCCGGGCAAGCTGGCCGCCCGGGAGGTACGGCGCCTGCAACTGGCGGCTGAAGCCGGCAGCAACGTGTGCGTGCTGTTCCGGGAACGGCATTACGCCGGGCAGAACTCCCCGGCCGCCCTGCGCCTGGAGCTGGAGCCCGATGAGCAGCAGGCACTCAAGGTGAATGTGCTCAAGCGCCGGGGCAGCTGGCCCGGGCAGCGTTGCTCACTGGCAATGGCGCACCGGGCAGATCTTGCCTTCCGGGACGCCACCCGGGTTGTTCGCGGCCCCTGGTCGGGTTCAGCCGGGCAATAACGCACCATGCTCTGGCTGTATCTGCACTTTCCGCACCTGGTGCTGGACCACATTCGTCGCACCCGGGAAAACCAGGGCGCGCTGGTGATTGTGGAAGGGTCTGGCCAGAAGGTGGTTCAGGCCTGCCCCGAGGCAAGAAGCCTGGGTATCCGCAAGGGTATGCGCCTGAAAACCGCCATCAGCCTGGCGCCGGATCTCGGCATGGTGCGTTCCGACCATGCCCTTGAGGCGTCAATCCTGGAGGATCAGGCCCGCTGGCTGTACCGGTACGCCGCCCACATTGTGCTGGTACCGCCCGATGGCCTGCTGGCCGAAGTGGGCAGCCTGCAAAAGCTGTACGGCGGGCTGCCCGCCGTCTGGCAAACGGTGGAACAGGGGCTCAACGAGCGCCAGCTCAATGCCTGGATCGGTATTGCCCATACGCCCCTGGCTGCCCGCCTGATTGCCCGCGCCGGTAAAGGCGAGTGCACCGACGACAAAGGCCACATTCTCAGAACCCTGGGCCAGATGCCGCTTCTGGCCGCAGAATTCGATGAGAAGGCCTGCACACGGCTGCAACGCCTGGGCCTGAACACCCTGGGGGAAGTGTTCGGGTTACCAGTCAACGAACTGGCGCGGCGCCTGTCTCCGGAACTGCTGGCCTATATCCAGAAAATCCAGGGCACCCGGCCAGATCCGCGCTCCCCCTGGCAGCCGCCCCACTCGTTCCGGCAGCAGGCAGACTTTGTGCAGGAAATCGAGCATACCCAGGGGCTGCTGTTCCCGTTGCAGCGCATCCTGAATGAGCTGGAAGAGGATCTGTGCTGGCGCCAGCAGGATACCGACAGCCTGCGGCTGGTTCTTAGGCACCGGCACTCGGAACCCACCCGGCTGCAGATCCGCACCTCCGGGCCGGAGCATCGGGCCGAGCAGTTCCTCAATCTGATTCGTTTGCGGCTTGAGCAGCACGAGCTGCGGGCGCCGGTGATTGCCCTGGTGCTGTCGGTCAAACGCTTCCTCTCCAGGGAGGCGCCATCCGGGCAGGATCTGCTGGGCGAAACCCGGGATCTGAACGAGGCCTGGCATACCCTGATCAGCCGGTTGCAGGCCAGGCTTGGCGATCAGGCGCTCAGGCAGCTCTCGCCCCAGGCGGATCATCGTCCCGAACGGGCCTGGTCGGCCTCAGATGTCCTGCGCAAACCCCGAACCTCATCAGCGCCGGCGGTAGAGCTGCCAAGGCGCCCGCTGTGGTTGCTGAAAGGCCCGCAACCGCTCACCGAGGCACCCGTTGCCTGGTTTTCCGGGCCGGAACGCATCAGCGGCGGCTGGTGGGATGGCCAGCGGGTACATCGGGACTACTACATTGCCCAACTGACCAGCGGCCAGTTGGCCTGGGTCTTCCGGGATGCCCGGGAAGGCTGGTTTGTGCATGGATGGTTTGGCTGATGGCCGAACAGCCATACGCAGAACTGTTCTGCTTCAGCAATTTCACCTTCCTGACCGGCGCCTCACACCCCCACGAGCTGGCTGAGCGCGCCCACGAACTTGGCTATACCGCCCTGGCCATTACCGACGCCTGCTCGGTGGCGGGCATACCCCGGGCCTGGGCGGCGTTGGCAGAGAGCCCGGTCAAGCTCATTACCGGCAGCTGGTTCGAGCTTGCCGACGCGCCGCCGGGCGCCTGTGAGCCGCGCTTTATCCTTCTTGCCCGCACCCGCCAGGGCTACGGCCAACTCTGCCAGTTAATCACCACGGGCCGACGCCGGGCGGAGAAGGGTCAGTACCGCCTGTTCTATCGGGATATTGAAACCCACGCCCTGGACGACTGCCTGTGCCTGTGGCTGCCACCCTCGCCCACCGAGGCTGGCTCCGACCAGGCCCTGGCCTGCGGCGAGTGGCTGGGCCGCCTGTTTGACCCAAGGCTCTGGATCGGCGCCGCCCGCACCCTGGAATCCGGCGAGGAACAGCGCCTGGCCCGAATACACTGGCTGGCAGACCAGCTGCGCCTCCCGGTAGCCGCCGTGGGCGAGGTGCACATGCACAGCCGGGAACGTCAGCCTCTGCAGGACGTGCTGACCGCCCTGCGCAACCACACCAATCTGGAAAACGCCGGCCATTGCCTGTTCCAGAACGGTGAACGATACCTGCGGCCACTGCCGGTATTGCAACGGCTGTTCCCCCAAGCCTGGCTGAACGAAACCCTGGTAATTGCCCGGCAGTGCACCTTCGAGCCCGGCAGCCTGCGCTACGAATACCCGCCCGATCTGGTGCCCGAAGGCGAAACCCCGGCCGGCTATCTGCAGCGCCTGACCCGCGAGGGTGAACGCCGGCGCTATCCGGAGGGCACGCCACTGCAGGTGCAGAGCCTGATCCGCAAGGAACTGGGCCTGATCTCGGAAATGCAGTACGAGCACTACTTCCTCACCATCCACGACATCGTGGCATTCGCCCGCAGCCAGGGCATTCTCTGCCAGGGTCGGGGCTCGGCCGCCAACTCCGCGGTCTGCTACTGCCTGGGCATCACCGAGGTGAACCCGGCCAATGTAGAGTTGCTGTTCGAACGCTTTATCTCCAAAGACCGGAACGAGCCACCGGATATTGATGTGGATTTCGAGCACGAGCGCCGTGAGGAGGTTATCCAGTACATCTACCGGCGCTATACCCGCGAGCGCGCCGCCCTGGCCGCCACGGTGATCCGTTACCGACCAAAGAGCGCCATTCGCGATGTCGGCAAGGCCCTGGGCTTTGATCCCGCCCTGGTGGAACAGCTACTGGAAGGCATCGACTGGCGAGACAAGGCCACCAACTGGCGCCAGCAGATTCTCGACAAGAACATCACCCGCAACCCCCGGGTGGCCGACCAGTTCTTTACCCTGGTCAATACCCTGCTGGGCTTTCCCCGGCACCTGTCCCAGCATGTGGGCGGCTTTGTGATCAGCGCCGGGCCACTGGCCGAACTGGTACCGGTGGAGAACGCCGCCATGGCCGATCGCACCGTTATCCAGTGGGACAAGGACGATCTCGAGAGCCTGGGCCTGATGAAGGTGGATGTGCTCGCCCTCGGCATGCTGTCTGCCATTCGCAAGGCGCTGGAGCTGATCAGCGAGGAAAAGGGCCAGACCTTCCGGATACAGGATGTGCCCCAGGAGGACCGGGCCACCTACGCCATGCTCCAGAAAGGCGACAGCATCGGCGTATTCCAGGTGGAATCCCGGGCCCAGATCAACATGCTGCCGCGCCTGAAGCCGGAAACCTACTACGACCTGGTGATCGAAGTGGCCATTGTGCGCCCCGGCCCCATCCAGGGCGACATGGTGCATCCGTACCTGCGCCGCAAACACGGCCTGGAGCCGGTAGACTACCCCAACGATGCCGTGCGCAAGGTGCTGGAACGCACCCTGGGCGTGCCCATTTTCCAGGAACAGGTGATCAAACTGGCCATGGTGGCCGCGGGCTTCTCTGCCGGCGAGGCTGACCAGCTGCGCCGGGCCATGGCCGCCTGGAAATCCCACGGCGACCTGACCCCGTTCCGGGAAAAGCTGGTGTCCGGCATGCTCGAACGTGGCCACGATGCCGACTTCGCCGAACGCCTGTACCAGCAGATCTGCGGTTTTGGCGGCTACGGCTTCCCGGAATCCCACGCCGCGAGCTTTGCCCTGCTGGTGTATGTGTCGGCCTGGATCAAACGGCACTACCCGGCCGCCTTCTACTGCGCCCTGCTCAACAGCCAGCCCATGGGGTTCTATTCGCCCTCACAGCTGGTACAGGACGCCCGTCGCCATAACGTGGCCGTACTGCCACCAGACGTGAACGCCAGCCAATGGGATCATACCCTGGAAGGCGAAACACGCCACCTGCGCCTGGGCCTGAGAATCATCCAGGGCCTGTCCGCCAGCGGCGCCGAACGTATCCACCAGAACCGGCCGGCGGGCGGCTATCGCTCCGCCGGCGAACTGCGCCGCCTGGCCGCCTTGAACCAGCGGGACGTGGAACTGCTCGCCGGCGCCAACGCCATGCCGGGCTTCACCGCCAACCGCCACCAGGCCTACTGGCAACTGCTCGACCACGAACAGCCCACCGAACTGTTTGCCGAAGACCCCGCGGTGGATTACCAACCCGAGGGGTGTCCACAGCTGCCGGAACCATCCGAAGGCCAGAACGTACTGGCCGACTACGCCAGCCAGGGCCTCACCCTCCAGCGCCACCCCCTCGCCCTGCTCCGGGAACAGGGCCACCTCCGCTTCTGCCTCACCTCCGAACAACTCAAAAGCACCAAAGCCGGCATCCCCGTCCAGGTCGCCGGTCTCGTCACCGGCCGCCAACGCCCCGGCTCCGCCTCCGGCGTCACCTTCGTCACCCTTGAAGACGAAACCGGCAACGTAAACGTGGTGGTCTGGCTGGAAACCGCACGGCGGCAACGAAAGCCATTACTGACTGCCCGGCTGTTACACGTGAAGGGAGTACTGGAGAGAGAGGGAGATATTGTGCATGTGATGGCAGGGAAACTGTCGGACCTGAGCCATCTGATTAACTCATTACCGATCAGTTCGAGAGATTTTCATTAACTCGCTAATTAGAGAGCGATAACTCCGAGCATTACAGAGTGGATGTGGGGCCTCCTTTCAGGAATGTCGGAGGCCATGGATGGCCGGAGTCAAGCGCACATGGATGTGCTCGTAGCGGTTCCTGAAAGGAGGCCCCACATCCGCTCAAACTCCAGAACTATCAGTCTTATAAAACAAGAAAACCCCGCACAAAGGCGGGGTTTCCTCAAAGCAGCGGTAAATGATCAGCTCAACAGCTTGATCATCACACCCGCAGCCACCGCAGAGCCAATAACGCCGGCCACGTTCGGGCCCATGGCGTGCATCAGCAGGAAGTTCTGCGGGTTGGCTTCCAGGCCGACCTTGTTGGAGACCCGGGCCGCCATTGGCACCGCGGATACACCGGCAGAACCGATCAACGGGTTGATCTGCTCCTTGCTCATCTTGTTCATCAGCTTCGCCATCAGAACACCGCAGGCGGTGCCGATACCGAAGGCCACGATGCCCAGGCCCAGGATACCCAGAGTCTGGGCATCCAGGAACTTGTCGGCCATCAGCTTGGAGCCAACGGACAAGCCCAGGAAAATGGTGGTGATGTTGATCAGCGCGTTCTGGGCGGTATCGCTCAGACGCTCCACCACGCCACATTCACGCAGCAGGTTACCGAAGCAGAACATACCCAGCAGCGGCGCCGCATCTGGCAGGAACAGAACCACCGCAATCAGTACAACCAGCGGGAAGGCAATCTTCTCGCGCTTGCTGACCGGACGCAGCTGGGTCATCTTGATCTTGCGCTCTTCCGGAGAGGTCAGCGCCTTCATGATCGGCGGCTGGATCATCGGCACCATTGCCATGTAGGCATAGGCGGAAACCGCAATCGCACCCAGCAGATGCGGAGCCAGAACACTGGCCACGTAGATGGACGTGGGGCCGTCAGCGCCGCCGATGATACCGATCGCTGCCGCTTCCAGGATGTTGAACTCCAGGACACCGGTCCAGTCCAGCAGGGCCGCACCCAGCACGGTTCCAAAGATACCGAACTGAGCGGCCGCACCCAGGAGCATGGTCTTGGGGTTGGCCAGCAACGGACCGAAGTCGGTCATTGCGCCCACGCCCATGAAGATCACCAGAGGCCCGATGGTGCTGCCGATAACCACCGAGTAGAAGTTGTAGAGCATGCCGTTGCCGTAACCGAAGTCCTGGGCAATGGAGTTGGCCATTGCCATTTCGGAATAGCTGGCCTCTTTCACCGCTACCTTGAAGGCTTCCTTAAGCTCGGGCGTTACCGCCTGCCCGGCCTGGTACGCCACGTCCAGCGGCGCCGCCAGCGCGGCCAGAATCTCGGCCGTGCCGTTCTTCAGGGCAAAGTGAATGGCATTCTCAGCCGCAGTCAGGGCAAGCCCTGCCTCCGGAATATTCGCCAGGATACCGCCGAACCCGATGGGTACCAGCAGCAACGGCTCAAACCCCTTACGAATCGCAAGGAACAGAAGAAGAAGGCCGATGGCAATCATGATTACCTGGCCGATCTCTATGTTGAACAGGCCACTGCCTGTCCAGAGCGTCATTAGTTTATCCATGGAATGCTGGCCCTTATGCGATTGTCAGCATTTCATCATCAGGAGAGACGGCATCACCGACCTTGATGAAGACTTCGCCGATGGTACCGGCCTTCGGTGCGCGAACCTCGGTTTCCATCTTCATGGCTTCGAGGATAATCAGCACATCGCCCTCTTCAACGGTATCACCCGGTGAAACCAGAACCTTGAAGATGTTGCCGCCCAGAGGCGCAACCACTGGCTCACCCTCACCGGCAGCAGGAGCCGGAGCGGAAGACGCCGCAGGTGCGGAGGCAGCGCCGCCTTCACCCTGGATCTGGCTGATCTCACCACCCTCGGAAACGGCCACCACGTACTTCTTGCCGTTGACTTCCACGGTGTAGGTTTCAGGGCCGGAAGCCTTCTTGGCCGGGGCAGCGTCCTCTTCGCTCGGAACCGGTTCGAACGCGTCCGGATTGTTCCGATTCTCGAGGAACTTCAGGCCAATCTGCGGGAACAGTGCGTAGGTCAGCACGTCGTCCTCGAGGTTGTCGGCCAGCTTGATGCCCTTCTCGTCCGCCAGCTTCTTCAGCTCGTCGGTCAGCTTGTCCATTTCCGGCTCAAGCAGGTCCGCCGGGCGACAGGTCACAGGCTCTTTGCCATCCAGAACACGCTCCTGCAGCTCCTTGTTGAACGGGGCCGGCGCAGCGCCGTACTCGCCCTTCAGGATCGCGGAGGTTTCCTTGGAAATGGACTTGTAACGCTCGCCCGTCAGCACGTTCAGTACCGCCTGGGTACCAACGATCTGGGAGGTGGGCGTTACCAGCGGGATGTAACCGAGGTCTTCACGAACCTTCGGAATCTCAGCCAGCACGTCGTCGAACTTGTCGATGGCATTCTGTTCTTTCAGTTGGTTTTCCATGTTGGTCAGCATGCCACCCGGCACCTGGGCAATCAGGATGCGGGAATCGGTGCCACGCAGGCTGCCTTCGAAGCGCGCGTACTTCCGGCGTACCTTGCGGAAGTAGCTGGCGATTTCTTCCAGCAGGTTCAGATCCAGGCCGGTGTCACGGTCAGTGCCTTCCAGGATCGCAACCACCGCCTCGGTGGGCGAATGGCCGTAGGTCATGCTCATGGAGGAGATGGCAGTGTCGACGTTGTCGATACCGGCTTCCGCCGCCTTGATGGCAGTGGCAGTGGACATGCCGGTGGTGGCGTGGCACTGCATGTGGATCGGGATATCCAGCTCTTTCTTCAGCCGGCTGACCAGCTCGTAAGCCACGTAGGGCTTGAGGATGCCCGCCATGTCCTTGATGGCGATGGAATCGGCGCCCATGGAGGCGACTTCCTTGGCCATGTCCACCCACATGTCGATGGTGTGCACGGGGCTGGTGGTGTAGGCGATGGTGCCCTGGGCATGCTTGCCGGTTTTGCGCACGGCCTTGATGGCGCGATCCAGGTTACGCGGATCGTTCATGGCGTCAAAAATACGGAACACGTCTACGCCGTTCTCGGCGGCGCGCTCACAGAAACGGTCTACCACATCGTCGGCGTAGTGCCGGTAACCCAGGAGGTTCTGGCCACGCAGGAGCATCTGCTGCTGGGTGTTGGGCATGGCCTTTTTCAGTTCGCGAATGCGCTCCCAGGGATCTTCGCCGAGGTAACGGATGCAGGAGTCAAAGGTAGCTCCACCCCAGGATTCCAGAGACCAGAAACCGACCTTGTCGAGTTTCTCGGCAATGGGCAGCATGTCATCAAGCCGCATACGGGTGGCAAGCAGGGACTGGTGGGCGTCACGCAGGATAACGTCCGTAATCCCCAGCGGTTTCTTTGTGTCAGTCATCGTGTCAGCCTTCTGTTTAAAGGTTCTAGTCTTTTACCGGTTCACTTCTTGTGGCGGGACCGGAATTGTGCAATCGCCTTCTTGATGGCCTCGGCGGTGTCAGGGTCAACCGACGCGGGCGCCTTCGGCTTGGCACGTGGCGTTTTGGCCGGGGTTGCCGGCTCCTCTGGAGCAAACCGCAGGATGAGTTTGGACATCAGGCCGGTTGCGAACACCAGAATAATCAGGAACACAAACACAAAGCCCATACCCGCAATCATCAGATCGACGGCTTGTGACATCAGGTCATTCATATCGAACAGCTACCTGTATTGATTTAGGTTTCTCCGGAACTTGCGCGGCCTGACCAGTTAGACTAAGGTCTAATGCTCTGGCCGAACGAATTCCGTCGGCAAAATCCTGCGTAATTTACCGTTTTAGCTGCTCAGGGGCAACCTGAATGCAAAATGCTATACGGAGTTTCCGAGTGTCGAGGCCCAAAATGACACCCGGGCAACGCAGCCGTATCAGGGCTTATTCAGGCATATCGAACACGCATTTTTCGTCCCTTCACCCGACCGCTATCGAGCCTGGAAAGCGCCCTGGCAGCCTGGGATTTTTCCACTGCCACAAAGCACTGGTGATCAAACAGATCAATCTTGCCGACCGCTGATCCGGCAATACCGGCCTCGCCGGTTAAGGCACCGAGCACGTCCCCCGGACGCAACTTGTCCTTCCGGCCAGCCGCAATGCAAAGGGTTCTCATGGCCGGCGTTACGGGGCGAGTGGGCGTTGCCAACAGCGCTTCGGTATCGCCCCAAACCACGCTGCGACCGCGCTCGGCCTCAATACGGCTGATTTTAAGGCCCTGGGCGGGCGTACAGAAGGTAATGGCATGCCCCTGCTCCCCGGCCCTGCCGGTGCGACCAATGCGGTGGGTGTGCACCTCGGGATCGCGGGCAGGATCGGCGTTGACCACCAGCGGTAACGACTTGATATCCAGTCCCCGGGCGGCAACGTCGGTGGCCACGAGAATGGAGCAGCTCTGATTGCCGAAGCGCACCAGCACACTGTCCCGATCTTTCTGCTCCAGATCCCCGTGCAGGGCCAGCGCAGAAAACCCCCGCTCTCCCAACTCGGTCGCAAGCTCATCGCAGTGTTGTTTGGTGGTGCAAAACACAATACAGGACTCCGGCTGACGCTCGGACAACAGCGCCACCACCGCATCCGTTCTCGAGGATGGCGACACCTCGTAGAAGAGTTCTTCGATATCCGGGTTGTCACCGCCGCCTTCCTGCGCCCGCACATCCAGAGGATCCTTCTGATACTGGCGGCTCAGGTCACGGATGGCGGCCGGCCAGGTGGCCGAGAACATCAGTGTCTGACGCGTATGCGGCGTCTGCGACAATATGTCTTCCATCGCCTCCTGAAACCCCATGTCGAGCATCCGGTCGGCTTCATCAAGCACCACCGTTTTCAGCCGCTCAAGGGACAAGGTCTGCTTGCGCAAATGGTCCTGAATCCGGCCCGGGGTTCCAACCACCACGTGGGCGCCGTGACTCAGGGAACCAATCTGAGGGCCGATTGGAACGCCACCGCAGAGCGTCAGCACCTTGATATTCTCCCGGGCCCGGGCCAACTCTCTGATCGCCTTGGCCACCTGATCCGCCAGCTCACGCGTTGGGCACAACACCAGGGCCTGCACCGCGAACAACTTGGGGTTCAGCCGCTCAACGAGGCTGATACCAAACGCCGCGGTTTTGCCACTGCCAGTTTTCGCCATGGCAATCACATCCCGGCCCGAGAGCCCCGGCCGGATGGCTTTTGCCTGGATTTCTGTAGGCGTTTCAAAGCCCAGATGAGCGAGGTTGGTGAGCATGGCGGGCGAGAGGCCAAAGTCATTGAAAGAAGACATAGAAGCAAATTCCGGAATCAGCACTAAGCTGGCTATGAAGGCGAGTTTGAGGGCGTATAATGGTGCGCGTCTGGCCGCAAGAATACCAGAATCCGACACGAAAGAACGGAGCAACTGATGCCATCCCTGCAGGATCAACTACTCAAAGCCGGCCTCGCCGACGAGAAAAAAGCCAAGGCCATTCGCAGCGAAAAACGCAAGCAGCGCAAGCAGCAACCCAAGGGCACCGTCCAGGAAAGCGAGGCGGAGATTCGGGCGCGCAAGGCCCGCGAGGAAAAGGCGGAGCGCGATCGCCAGCTAAACCTCGAGCGGCAGAAGGCCGCTGAGAAAAAAGCCATTCAGGCCCAGATCAGGCAGTTGGTGGAAACCAATCGGTTGGATCGAAGCCGCGGTGAAACTTCCTACCAGTTTGTTCATGACAAGAAGATCA
Source organism: Marinobacter sp. E2 (assembly GCF_055755345.1). Taxonomy (NCBI): domain Bacteria; kingdom Pseudomonadati; phylum Pseudomonadota; class Gammaproteobacteria; order Pseudomonadales; family Marinobacteraceae; genus Marinobacter; species Marinobacter sp. E2. The sequence continues at coordinate 1,543,111 of NZ_CM146911.1, read as the reverse complement.
AGAAAATCTTCGTGGACGACACCATGGTTGATCAGCTCTCACGCGGTCGCCTGGCTATTGTCTTCGTGAACGATCAATACGAGATTGTGGCCGAGGCAGTGGCGCGGAAGATCATGGAACGGGATGAAAGCGCCGTGGTTGTCCTGCACGATCGCAAGGCCGATGACGCTGGCGAGGACGACCCTTACGCCGGCTATGAAATTCCTGATGACCTGATGTGGTAATGGAATAGCGGGCGCCCCGGTTCAAATCGGAGCGCCCGGACGCTCAGTGCAACCCGTGGCGATCAAAAATCTCGCGCACCTCGCGCTCTGTCTCCTCCGGAACAATGACCTTGACCAGTTTGGCCTCTTCATCCAGGTAGATATTGTCTCGTGGAATGCCGGTGGCAATCAGGTCATCCCAGGTGTTTTTCGCCTGGTCGTGGTTATCGTAAGAGCCATTGATGGTTTTGTTCATAGCACGACTCCTTCTTTCCGATAATAAATGTCCCTGCATTTATAAGCGTAGGATCGAAGGCACGGGCTGTGCAAATATTGATCAGCCCAAAATTGACCGGGAGCAATTGAACCTCTTATCGGCTCAAATCATCCCAGCTATACAAAGCAAAACGCCTCAGCCTGTGGGGTACACAAACTGAGGCGTCTTGATCTTTATTTGGCGCGGCTGGGAGGATTCGAACCTCCGACCGCCTGGTTCGTAGCCAGGTACTCTATCCAGCTGAGCTACAGCCGCTTGAAACTGATTGCAGTGTCGATCGATGGCGCGGCTGGGAGGATTCGAACCTCCGACCGCCTGGTTCGTAGCCAGGTACTCTATCCAGCTGAGCTACAGCCGCACATTGATCGATTGCAGTGGCCGAATGCTAATTCAGCCTGTCTCCTTTCCCGGGAGGGAAATGGCGGAGAGGGAGGGATTCGAACCCTCGATACGCGCAATGCGTATGGTTCCTTAGCAGGGAACTGGTTTCAGCCACTCACCCACCTCTCCTTGAGAACGGGGCGTATACTACCATAATTTTTCTGTTTTCATAGGGTTGACACGAGATTTTTCAGTCCCGCCTGGCCCGCCCATCAAAAAAGCCGTTCAGGTTTCCCATGAACGGCTTTCGGTCTTTCAGCTGTTGCCGGGTTCCGGCTCTTCAGAGCCTTTTTCCGACTGAATTCGCTGATAGATCTCTTCACGATGTACCGCAACTTCCTTCGGGGCATTAACGCCAATGCGTACCTGATTGCCCTTTACTCCAAGAACGGTGACGGTGATGTCGTCGCCGACCATCAGAGTTTCGCCAACACGGCGAGTCAAAATCAACATATCCCTTACTCCCTATCCAGAGCTACCTGTTCCGAAAAAAATCATTGTTTCTACTTTTTTTGCTTTTATAGTGAGAACTCAGGCTGTGCAAAAGAAGCACATTCCCTTATACGGACACTAATCTCCATAAGCTCAGCCAATGGTTCTCTTTCTTCTTGAGCCCCGCAAACCGACCTGACGTTTGCGTTTTCAGGCTTCTTCCACCCCGGGCTTGTCGAGTTCAAAAGCACTGTGCAGTGCGCGAACCGCAAGCTCAAGATATTTCTCATCAATCACCACGGAAATCTTGATTTCCGAGGTGGAGATCATCTGAATGTTGATGCCTTCGTTGGACAGGGCACCGAACATCTTGGTGGCAACACCCGCGTGGGAGCGCATGCCTACACCAACAATACTGACCTTGGCGATTTTGCTGTCACCAGCCACTTCACCAGCCCCCAATTCGCTGGCCACGCCTTCCAGCACGCCTTTGGCCCGCTTGAAGTCGTTACGGTGAACGGTAAACGTGAACGCGGTTTTGTTATCCTCGCCCACGTTCTGGACAATCATGTCCACCTCGATGTTGGCATCACTCACCGGCTTGAGAATGCGCAGCGCGCTGCCCGGCGTATCGGGCACACCGGATATGGTCAGTTTGGCTTCATCGCGGTTAAAAGCAATGCCGGAAACAACCGGTTGTTCCATGGCGTTTTCATCCTCAAGAGTAATCAGGGTGCCCTCGCCTTCCTGGAAGCTGGAAAGAACCCTCAGTGGAACGTTGTACTTGCCTGCAAATTCAACGGAACGAATCTGGAGCACTTTGGAACCCAGGCTCGCCATCTCAAGCATTTCTTCAAAGGTAATGCGATCCAGCCGCCGCGCGCTGTCCACCACCCGGGGATCGGTGGTATAGACACCGTCCACATCGGTGTAGATCTGGCATTCATCGGCTTTCAATGCAGCCGCCAGCGCCACCGCAGTAGTATCTGACCCACCCCGTCCGAGCGTGGTGATGTTGCCGTTGTCATCAATACCCTGAAAACCGGCGACGACAACCACACGGCCAGCGTCCAGATCCTCACGCATGCGCTGTTCATCAATCTGCTTGATACGCGCTTTGGTATGACTGCTGTCGGTCACAATCCGCACTTGCGCCCCGGTGTAGGAACGGGCTTCACAACCCCGTTTCTGCAATGCCATGGACAGCAAGGCAATGGTGACCTGCTCGCCGGTTGAAACCAGCACGTCCATTTCACGGGGAGTGGGCTCCTCCATGATCTGGTTTGCCAGCGCAATCAGCCGGTTGGTCTCGCCGCTCATGGCGGAGACAACCACCACCACATCGTGGCCTTCCCTGCGGAAACGGCACACCTTCTCGGCCACCGCCTCGATACGTTCGGTGGATCCCACCGAAGTACCACCAAATTTCTGAACCAACAGAGCCATTTTCGTCCAATATCCGGAAAAGGGAACTCACAGCGGGGCTCTGCCCCGCCACTCGACATAAACGGGCGGAATTATAAACTCCGGTCCGCCCGCAAAAACAGTTGCCTACGCGATATTTTTCTCGACCCAGGCCGGAACACCGGCCAGCGCCTCGGCCAGCTTGGAGGGGTCGCTGCCGCCGCCCTGGGCCATGTCCGGGCGACCGCCACCCTTGCCGCCCACCTGGGCGGCGAGGTGCTTCATCAGGTCGCCGGCCTTGATCTTGCCGGTGGCGGATTTGGTCACGCCGGCCACGAGGGTCACCTTGCCATCCTCAACACTGGCCAGCACAACCACGCCCTCGCCCAACTTGTTCTTCAACTGATCGGCGGTTTCCATCAGGGCCTTGCGGTCAGCGCCTTCAAGTTCCGAAGCCACCACCTTCAGGCCGCCCACTTCTACTGCCGATGCCGCCAGGTCGCTGCCGGCTGAGCTTGCCAGCTTGGCCTTCAGGGCGTCGATGTCTTTTTCAAGCTGGCGATTGCGATCCAGGGTCTGCTGTACTTTCTCAACCACGGACTCGCGGGTGGCTTTTACCAGACGTGCTGTCTCGCGCAGGGTGCGCTCGGTGCCCTCAATCCACTCGAGAGCGCCCAAACCGGTGACCGCTTCAATCCGACGTACGCCCGAGGAAATGCCACTTTCCGAGGTAATGCGGAACAGCCCGATATCCCCGGTGCGGCCAACGTGGGTGCCGCCACACAATTCCACCGAGTAGTTGTCGGTGCCCATGCTCAGCACACGAACCACATCGCCGTATTTCTCGCCGAACAATGCCATGGCGCCTTTCTTCTGCGCCTGCTCCATGTCGGTAATTTCCGTCTGTACCGGCGTGTTCTCGAGGATCTGCTCGTTCACCTGGCGCTCGATTTCACGCAACTGTTCCGGCGTTACGGCCTCGAAGTGAGAGAAGTCAAAGCGCAGTTTGTCCGGGTCTACCAAGGAGCCTTTCTGGGTGACATGCTCACCGAGCACCTTGCGCAGCGCCGCGTGCAGCAGATGTGTCGCCGAGTGATTGCGCTTGGTGCGTTCCCGACGACGATGGTCGATGCGCGCATCCACTTCCAGGCCCGGGAACAGCTCGCCCTCGATCAGCGTACCCAGGTGCAGGTGGTTGTCACCTTCCTTACGGGTATCGGTTACCTGGAAACGGCCGCCGCTCCAGGTCAGAAGACCGGTATCGCCCACCTGGCCACCGGATTCGGCATAGAACGGCGTGCGCTCGAGAACCACCACCGCTTCGTCGCCGGCTTCGGCGGTTTTCTCTTCGCCATTGACGATAACGGCGCGAATCTTCTCGTGGCCATCAATGTGTTCGTAGCCGGTGAACTCGGTCTTGCCCTCGATCCGCAGGCCTTCAGCGTTGTAGTCAATTCCGAACTTGCTGGCCGCGCGGGCGCGCTCGCGCTGGGCTTCCATCGCCTTTTCGTAGCCCTCGTAATCCAGCGTCAGGCCGCGCTCGCGGGCGATGTCGTTGGTCAGGTCTACGGGGAAGCCGTAAGTATCGTACAGGGTGAAGATGGTCTCGCCCGGAATCTCGGTGCCCTTGAGCTCGGCAATGTCCTGTTCGAGCAGGCGCAGGCCTTTGTCGAGGGTCTTGGCAAACTGCTCCTCTTCCTGCAACAGCACCTTCTCGATCTGGGTGCGGCTGCTGACCAGCTGCGGGTAGGCCTCACCCATCAGTTCCACCAGCGCACCGGTCAGCTTGTAGAAGAACGGGCCGGTAGCGCCCAGTTTGTTGCCATGACGGGCCGCCCGGCGAATGATCCGGCGCAGCACGAATCCGCGGCCTTCATTAGAGGGCATCACGCCGTCGGCGATCAGGAAGGCACAGGAGCGGATATGGTCAGCCACCACCCGCAACGAGGCCTCGGTGGTTGCCGCACCACCCAGAACCGACGACGCTGCCGCCAGCAGGTCCTGGAACAGGTCGATTTCGTAGTTGCTGTGCACGCCCTGCAACACCGCGGTGATGCGCTCAAGACCCATGCCGGTATCCACGGAAGGCTTGGGCAGTTTCATCATCTCGCCGTCAGCCGTGCGGTTGTACTGCATGAATACAACGTTCCAGATCTCGATGTAGCGGTCACCGTCTTCCTCAGGCGAACCGGGAGGGCCACCGGCCACGTCTGGACCGTGGTCGTAGAAAATCTCGGTACAGGGTCCGCAAGGGCCGGTATCGCCCATCTGCCAGAAGTTGTCCGAGGCGTAGCGGGCCCCCTTGTTGTCACCGATGCGCACGATGCGGTCGGCTGGCACGCCGATTTCCTTGTTCCAGATGTCGTAGGCTTCGTCGTCTTCGGCGTACACCGTTACCCAGAGCTTTTCCTGGGGCAACGCCAGCCATTCCTTGCCAGTGAGGAAAGTCCAGGCATAGTTGATCGCTTCGCGCTTGAAGTAGTCGCCGAAGCTGAAGTTGCCCAGCATTTCGAAGAAGGTGTGATGGCGGGCGGTGTAACCCACATTCTCAAGGTCGTTGTGCTTGCCGCCGGCGCGGACACACTTCTGTGAGGTGGTCGCCCGGTTGTAATCGCGCTCTTCGCGACCAAGGAACACGTCCTTGAACTGGTTCATCCCGGCATTCGTGAACAGCAATGTCGGGTCATCCGCAGGTACCAGGGAACTGCTGGGAACGATGGTATGACCTTGCTGTTTGAAGTAATCCAGGAACGCCTGACGCAATTCTGCGGTTTTCATAGCCCTTTGATACCTTTCCAGAAACCCGCCGGTAAAAACGCCGGGTCCGCGATTGAACACGAATACTTACATGCCTGTGCAAATCCGCTACTCTAGCACACGCCGAGAACAGGAAAAACGTGAAACATCACAGGAGAATCCATGCCCCGACGCTTCCATGACGCCGAGGAACTGCTTCCCCCCGCCACTGCTCTGAAGCGGGCCCTGGCCATTATTTACGACGGCCTGATCAGCATTGCCGTCCTTCTGGTCGCCACCTGGGCCTACACCATCGTAGCGGGCTGGATCACCGGCTGGGAACGCTACGAACAGATGGCCGAAGCGGGCCAGATCTCCGGCGATCCCGGCCTTACCTTCACCCTGTTCCTGGTGCTCTACCTGTTCTTCGCCTATTTCTGGACCCGCATAGGCCAGACCCTGGGCATGCAGGTGTGGCGGGTAAGAATCGAGAACCTGGACGGAACGTCCGTGAGCTGGACACAGGCTCTGAAGCGCTACATCACGGCAGCCGCCGTGTTGTTCCTGACGCTGCTGGCAAGTTACTACGTCGGCGCCGTTACGCTGCTGGTTTCCATCCCCGCCATCATTGCCCTTTTCTACCCCATCAACGGCCTGTCAGTGACCGATCGGTTATCGGGGAGCGTAGTGGTTGCCGTGCCCAGGGAAACGGCCAACAAGAAGCACGGCGTGGACAAGACGCCCAAAACCGGATGATCGAGTCCTGACTTGCTGACGCGGTCAGCCTGCCCGTCGCATCAGCAAGGCGCCGGCCACTGCGCTTATGGCGATCGGTATCAGCACCGCCAGCATCGGGTTAAAACCGTAGACCAGCGACATGGGGCCAAGCAGATCCTGCATGTATTTGAACAGCAGGCCTACCAGCAGCCCTGTGAACACCCGGAAGCCCATGGTAACGGAGCGCAGCGGGCCGAAAATGAAAGAAATGGCCACCAGCACCATCACCGCCGTTCCCAGCGGCATCAACGCCTTTTTCCAGAACGCCAGCCAGTAGGGCGCGGCATTCAGGCGCTGCTCGTCCAGATAGGACGCATAGGTGTAGAGGCCGGTCATGGAGAGGTTTTCCGGCTTCACGATCAGAACGCTCAACACGCTCGGCGACAGCCCGGTTTGCCAGCGCTCGCTCGGTGAGGTTTCCCGAACCGTGCGGGACTCCTCCAGGCGCGTGGTGCGAACGTTCTCCAGAAGCCAGTGGTCGCCCTGGTAGATGGCCCGACGGGCAAAGCTGGCCGACACCATCTGCCTCTGATCATCGAACCGGAAGCGGGAGATGCCATGGAGCACGCCGTTGGGCTGAACCGCGTTCAGGTGAATGTAGACATTGCCTTCCTTGTGCCAGACCCCGGAAGCCGATGCCACGTTACTCCCGGCACCCAACGCCACCGCCTTGTCGCTCTGGGCAACCCGCTCGGCCGGTGGCGCCACGTACTCACCGATCAGAACACCGAGAATCACCACCAGCAGAGCCGGCTTCATGGCAGACCAGACAATACGCCGCAGGGACACACCGGCCGCGCGGATGACAGTGAGCTCCGAGGAACTGGCCATGGAGCCCAGCCCCACCAGACAGCCCATGAACGCCCCGAGGGGCAGGTAGTCGTAGATCCGTCGGGGCAGTGTCATCACGACATACCAGAGCGCCTGGAGGGTCTGGTAATCGTTCCGGGTATCCTCAAGCTCGGCGATGAACGCGAAGATCAGGTCCAGTGACAGCACCACCACCATCACCAGGAACATCGCACCGCCGACCGTGCGCATGACATAACCGTCAATCCGGCGCATGGGCAGCCCCCTCCCTGGTCAGTCGGCGGCGATACAGCCAGGCCGGACCAAACTGCAGCCAGAGCCCGAACGCAAGGAACAGCGCGTGCACCCAGAGCATGCCAACCCACTCCGGGACCTTGCCCTCGGCCAGCCAGTCACGGGCAACAATCAGCAGACCCAGATAGGTGATGTAGACGAGCATCGCCGGAAGCAGGTGGAAGAACCGCCCCTGCCTGGGGTTCACCCGGCTGAGTCGCACGGCTAGCAAGGTGACCACCGGTACAATGAGAGGCAGTGACAGTCGCCAGTGCAGCAGTGCCCGATCTTCCGGACGATCCGACTGCATCAGGCTCCAGGTGCTGGTGCCCTCCTCCAGTTCCCGGGTGCCGGCCTGTCCGCTTTCGATCTTCAGCCCGTAGGCTTCGAAATCGATGGTGGTGTAATCCAGCTCACCCGCTGCGCCCTCAAATCGGCCGCCGTCTTCCAGAATCAGGAACCGGCTGCCGGTTTCCGGATCCACCAGCTGGGAGCCGGACTCGGCGGTAATGATGGTCAGCCCCTTGCCGTCCTCGGCATACTCGGCAATGAACACGCCCTGTAACTGGCGTTTGTCCTCGCTCAGCCCCTCCGTGTAGGTAACACGCCCCCCGGAGGAAAAGTCCTGAAACCGGCCCGGCGCCAGCATCTCGAATTCCGTTGCCTTGCGCTGCTCGTTGAAAATTTTCTCTACCTGGCTCATGCCCCAGGGGGAGATGTACAGACTCATGGCACCGACAACGATCATCACCGGCAGGCTACCCAGGAGCGTTTTGCCAAGAAGTGCCCGATCACTGACGCCACAGGCAAAAAGCACGGTCATCTCGCTTTCGAGATACATGCGCCCGTAAGCGAGCAGAATGCCAATAAACAGCCCGAGCGGAAGAATCAGTTCAAGAAACCCCGGAAACCGGTAAGCCATGATTTCGAACAGAACGCCGGCCGAAATACTTCCCTGCGCCGCGCTGTCCAGATACTTCAGGAAACGGCCACTCATGAACACCAGCAGCAGAATGCCGGAAACAGCAATCATACTGACCATGATCTGGCGTATCAGATAGCGGAATATAATGCTCAAATCGGACTCTCTGGCCGTGGGCGTTGCATGTGATGGCTACCGGGAACTGCGCGTATTCTATGTAACCTTTTAGCCGAATGACAGAGCGCTGGGCACGTCAGACCACCGGGCCGGGCGTTGGCACCGCGCCGATCGCTTGATAATGTTCCCGCCAGCCCCAATGCTAGACTAGATCAGATTCCCCAACGATTCCGCCAGTGGCGGAGCGTCGACAGAACAACCAACAGGAGTTGCCATGAATTTCAGCCTGAGCAGTAAAGCCATTGTCAGCACCAAAGCCGACTGCCTCGTGGTCGGCTTGCCCGAGAAAGGCACCTGGCCAGAATCCACTGTGCAGGCCGACGAAGCTCTGGGCGGGCTGATCAAAGCGCTCCAGAAAGCGGGCGACCTGTCCGGCAAGAACGCCAACACGGCGACAGTCCCCCTCAAGGATCAGCCCTGGAGCCGCCTGCTGGTGGTGGGCACCGGCAAGGACAACGACCGCACGCCGGCCAACTATCGAAAGGCCCTGATCGCCATGATGGGCGCACTCAAGGATGGCCCCTCGAAGAGCGCGTTGATTGCCCTGGCCGATACCCCGGTCACTGGCGAGGACGCCGTAAGCTCAGAGGCGGCCCGCCTGAACCTTATTGGTCGGGTACTGGAAGACCAGCTGTACCTGTTCAGCGAGTTCAAGAGTGAAAAGCCTGCGGCACGCAAGCTGAACAAAGTGGTGGTTGCGGCCTCGGGCGCTGGCAAAGCGCTGAAGGACGCCTTCAACCTCGGCCTGGCCACAGGTCGGGGCATGAATTTCACTCGGGATCTGGGCAACACACCGCCTAACGTATGCCATCCGGAATGGCTGGCCGAGCAGGCCCGGAAAATGGCCAAGGACTACGACACCATCAAGACCGAAGTGCTTGATGAAAAACAGATGGAAAAGCTGGGCATGAACACCATTCTCGCTGTGGGCAAGGGCAGTACCCAGCCGCCGCGGCTGATCGTGATGGAGTATCGGGGCGGCAAGCCGAAGGACAAGCCCCATGTGCTGGTTGGCAAAGGCATTACCTTCGACACCGGCGGCATCAGCCTGAAGCCCGGCGAAGCCATGGACGAAATGAAGTACGACATGGGCGGCTCTGCCAGCGTCTTCGGTGCCATGAAAGTGCTGGCTGAAACCAAACCGAAGATAAACGTGGTGGCGGTCATCGCGGCCGCCGAAAACATGCCAGACGGCGGCGCCTCCCGCCCTGGCGACATTGTCACCACTCTCTCCGGCATGACGGTCGAGATTCTCAACACCGACGCCGAAGGCCGACTGGTGCTGTGCGACGCCCTCACCTACGTGAAAAAATTCGACCCGGCGGCGGTTATTGATCTGGCCACGCTCACCGGTGCCTGCATCATTGCCCTGGGCAACCACGCCACCGGCCTGCTCGCCAACAACGACGAGCTGGCCAACGAGCTGCTGGCTGCCGGCGAGCGCGCCGGCGACCGGGCCTGGCGCCTGCCGCTGTGGGACGAATACCAGAGCCAGCTCGACAGCAACTTCGCCGACATGGCCAACATCGGCGGCCGGCCAGCAGGCACCATCACCGCGGCCTGCTTCCTGTCGCGATTTGCCAAGGACTACCGCTGGGCTCATCTCGACATCGCCGGCACCGCCTGGCACTCCGGCAAGGCCAAAGGCTCCTCCGGCCGCCCGGTACCCCTGCTGGTCGACTACCTGATGTCCCATGCCGGAAAATAACCCGGCCACTATCGACGGGCAGAACAACCCGGAACCCGGCAGCGCTGCTGCCGGGGCGCCCGGGCAGGACGACCGCAACCAGCGCTACTGGTTCCACATTCTTGCCCAGGGCACACCCGCCGCCCGCAACCTGCACGCCGCCAAACTGGTCGAAAAGGCCTTCCACCAGGGCGACCGCGTGTGCATTATCTGCGACACCATGCAACACGCTGAGGAACTGGACGACCTGCTCTGGAACTTCAGTCCTGATGCCTTCATTCCTCACAGCATCGTCCCGGATTCCGCCACCACCTGCACAGACCCCGTCGGCATCCTGCTGTGCCCGCCAGTGGCCGAAGACTGGGACACCGTCATCATCCTCTCGGCCACCCTGCCGGCAGACGCAGACCGATTCAAACGCCTGGCCCTGGTTGCCCATAACGATCCCAATGTCCTGAACCAGGCCCGGTCGCATTTCAAGCAGTTACGGGCATTAGGGATTGAGCCGCGGGTGCATGACCAGAGAAAGCGTTAGGTTCGCCGCAAACCGGGCGACCATGTATAATCGAGCGTCTCAATTTTCCCTTGTGAATCAACCAACGGTCACTGCAGAACCCCATGGAAAAAACCTACCAGCCAGAAAACATCGAGCGCCAGTGGTACGAGAACTGGGAGTCCAAAGGTTACTTCCGCCCCAGCGGCGAAGGTGAGTCCTACAGCATCGCCATACCCCCGCCCAACGTCACCGGCAGCCTGCACATGGGCCACGCGTTCCAGCACACCATCATGGACACCCTCACCCGCTTCAAGCGCATGCAGGGTCGCAACGCGTTGTGGACCGTTGGTACCGACCACGCAGGCATCGCCACCCAGATGGTGGTCGAGCGCAAACTGGCCGCTGAAGAAGACAAAACCCGCCATGACCTGGGGCGGGAAGAGTTCATCAAGCGCATCTGGGACTGGAAAGAACACTCCGGCGGCACCATCACCCGCCAGATCCGCCGCCTTGGCAATTCCGTGGATTGGGACAACGAACGCTTCACCATGGACGACGGCTTCTACAAGGCCGTTCAGGAAGTGTTCATCCGCCTGTACGACGAGGGCCTGGTGTATCGCGGCAAGCGCCTGGTGAACTGGGACCCGAAACTGCACACCGCCATTTCCGACCTGGAAGTGGAAAACAAGGAAGAGAAAGGCTTTTTCTGGCATCTGCGCTACCCGCTGGCTGACGGCGTGCAGACCAAAGACGGCAAGGATTACCTGGTGGTGGCAACCACCCGCCCGGAAACCATGCTGGGCGACACCGCCGTGGCCGTTCACCCGGACGACGAACGCTACCAGCACCTGATCGGCAAGCACGTAATGCTGCCGCTGGTGAACCGCCGCATTCCCATCGTGGCCGACCACCATGCCGATCCCGAGAAAGGTTCCGGCTGTGTGAAGATCACGCCGGCCCATGACTTCAACGACTACGCCGTGGGCAAGCGCAACAACCTGCCCATGATTAACGTCATGACCCAGGATGCCAACATCCGCGCCGTGGCCGAAGTGTTCAACGCCGACGGCACCGAAAACACCGAGCTTGATGGCACCCTGCCCGACGCCTACGCCGGCCTGACCCGCGAGGCCGCCCGCAAGCAGATCGTGGCCGACATGGAAGCCGAGGGCCTGGTGGAGAACATCGAAGACCATGTGCTCAGCGTTCCCCGGGGTGATCGCTCTGGCCTGATCATCGAGCCCATGCTGACCGACCAGTGGTTCGCCGACGCCAAGACCCTGGCCAAGCCCGCCATCGAGGCCGTCGAAGATGGCCGTATCCAGTTCGTGCCCAGGCAGTACGAGAACATGTACTTTGCCTGGATGCGGGACATCCAGGACTGGTGTATCTCCCGTCAGCTGTGGTGGGGCCACCGGATTCCGGCCTGGTACGACGCCGACGGCAACATCTACGTGGGTCGCAGCGAGGAAGAAGTGCGCCAGAAGCATAATCTGGCCGCGGACGTTGCCCTGGAGCAGGACGAAGACGTTCTGGATACCTGGTTCAGCTCAGCCCTCTGGACCTTCGGAACCTTGGGATGGCCGGAGATTACCGAGCGCCTGAAAACCTTCCACCCGACCGATGTGCTGGTCACCGGCTTCGACATCATCTTCTTCTGGGTTGCCCGGATGATCATGATGACCATGCACTTCATGAAAAACGAAGACGGCACACCCCAGGTGCCCTTCCACACCGTGTACGTCACCGGCCTGATCCGGGACGAGCACGGCGACAAGATGTCCAAGTCCAAGGGCAACGTTATTGATCCGCTCGACATGATCGACGGCATCAGCCTGGACGACCTGCTGGAGAAGCGCACCGGCAACCTGATGCAGCCCAAGCTGGCCGAGAAGATCGGCAAGCGCACCAAGAAAGAGTTCCCCGAGGGCATTGCAGCCCACGGCACCGACGCCCTCCGGTTCACCCTGGCGGCCATGGCCACTACCGGCCGTGACATCAACTGGGACATGAAGCGCCTTGAGGGCTATCGCAATTTCTGCAACAAGCTGTGGAACGCCGCCCGCTATGTGCTCATGAACACCGAAGGCGAGGACTGCGGCGTTAATGACGAGCCGGTGGAGCTTTCCCTGGCCGACCGCTGGATTATCAGTGAGCTGCAGAACTGCGAGCAGCAGGTCATTCGCCATCTGGACCAGTATCGTTTTGATCTGGCCGCCTACGCCCTGTACGAGTTCATCTGGAACGAGTATTGCGACTGGTACCTGGAGCTGTCCAAGCCGGCGCTGAACGACGACAGCGCCAGCGCCGAAGCCAAGCGTGGCACCCGTCGCACTCTGGTTCGGGTACTCGAAGCGGTGTTGCGACTGGCACACCCGATCATGCCCTTCATCACCGAAGAAATCTGGCAACGGATCGCGCCCCTGGCTGGCAAGGCCGGCGACAGCATCATGCTGCAGCCGTTCCCGCAGCCGGATGAAAGCAAACAGGACGCCAGCGTTACCGCCGACATCGAGTGGCTCAAGGGCGTGATCGTGGCGGTTCGTAACATCCGGGGCGAGATGAATATCTCTCCGGCGAAAAAGATTCCGGTGCTGCTGCGGGGCAAAGACGCGGAGGACCAGCGCCGGATGAACGACAACCGCCAGTTCCTGATCTCCCTGGCCAAGCTCGAGAGCCTGGAGTGGTTCGATGGCGGCAAGGCCCCCATGTCGGCCACCCAGCTGGTGGGCGAGATGGAAGTGCTGGTGCCCATGGCCGGCCTGATCGACAAAGACGCCGAGCTCAAGCGCCTGGACAAGGAACTGGAGCGCCTGCAGAAGGAAATCGGCCGCCTGGAAGGCAAGCTGGGTAACGAGAAGTTCACCGCCAACGCCCCGGCCGACGTGGTTGAAAAGGAGCAGGAAAAACTCCGGGACGCCCAGAGCAGCCAGGCCCGCCTGAGCCAGCAAAGGGCCGACATCGAGGCCATGTAACCGCCATGATCGGGATCCTCGGCGCCGGCGCCCTGGGCCGGCTCTGGGCGGCAAGATTGCCCGCAGGCCAGGCGGCATTCCTTGCCCGTCCCGGGCAGCCGCCCGGCGCCGATACCCGCTACCGTTTCCGGCCCGTAAGCGGGCCGGAAACCGGCATTCAGGTCCCCTGGCTCGGCGCCGGCGACCTACCCGATCTGGTTCTGGTTACCACCAAGGCCGGCGACACCCTGGACGCTCTCACCCGCGTGATCGACCGGATTCCGGAAACCACCCCCATCCTGTTGTTCCAGAACGGCCTCGGCAGCCAGCAGGCCGTGGCCCAACGGTGGCCGGAACGCCCCATACTTGCTGCCAGCACCACGGAAGGTGCCAATCGCCCCGACACAGACCTGCTGGTGCACGCCGGCGCTGGCGAAACCTGGATCGGGCCCATGACAAAGGCGGCAGACCAGGTGGTTGAGCGGGCAGCGTCCCAACTTGCTGAAAGTGGCCTCACGCTTCATCAGGAGCCCGACATTCTGTCCCGGCTCTGGCAGAAGCTGGTGGTGAACGCGGGCATCAATCCCTACACGGCGATTCTGGATTGCCCCAATGGCGAGATACTGACGACTCACCTGTATCGCGAGACCATCGATGGCCTGTGTGAGGAGCTGTCTGCGGTAATGGCAGCCGCAGGCCAGAAAGCCACCGCACCGGAAACCCTCCGCCAACGCATCGAGGATGTCGCCCGAAAAACGGCTCACAACACCTCGTCGATGCGGGCCGATGTGCTTCGGGGCCGTACCACAGAGATTGACTTCATCAACGGCTACCTGGTCCGGCGGGGCAAGGAACTGGGAATCGCGACACCGGTGAACCAGATGCTGACCGAACAGGTACAACAACTGTCGCCACATTGATCAGGAGCAGATACATGGGCAATCGCCTTTCCAAGATATACACCCGCACCGGAGACGACGGATCCACTGGCCTGGCGGACGGCAACCGCATTGCCAAGAACGCCCAACGGGTAGAAGCCATGGGCACCGCTGACGAACTCAACTGCCACATCGGCCTGCTGATCGAAACCCTCGACAGCGACGATGAGTTCGTGGATAGCCTGCGCCGGATCCAGCACCACCTGTTCGACCTGGGCGGCGAATTCGCCATTCCCGGCAGCCGGGTGATCGGCGACGACCATATCGAATGGCTGGAGAGCACCCTGGATCGGCACAATGAAGACCTGCCGCCCCTGAAGAACTTTGTGCTGCCCGGCGGCAGTCCCGCCGCCGCCCAGTGCCATCTGGCCCGGGCCGTGTGCCGGAGGGCCGAGCGTGTTGTGGTTGCCCTCGGCCACGAAGACTCCATCAACACGGCCTCGCGGCACTACCTCAATCGACTGTCAGACCTTCTGTTCGTCATCGCCCGGGTTCTGGCCCGCCGGAATGGCGGCGAAGAGATTCTCTGGGAACAAAAAAAATCCGGCCTCTAGGGGCCGGATTTCGGGCGTCTGTAACCGCGCGCTCTTGGCTCAGACCTTGAAGGCTTCCACCAGCCGCTGAAGCGAGGCCGTCAGCTCCGACATCTCCCTTGAGGAGGCGAGCGTCTCCTCGGCATTGGCGGCGGTGCTCTTGCCCAGTTCGCCGATCTGCTCCACGTTGGCGTTAACGTTCCTGGCGACCGCCGACTGCTCCTCCGCCGCCTGGGCGATCTGGTGGCTCATGTCCACAATCACCGCAATGCCATTGGCAATGCGATCCAGGGCTTCGGTAACTTCCCCGGACTTCTGAACCGTCGTTTCCGTAACATCCCGGCTGTTGGTCATGGCCGAGACGGCATCCTTGACGCCGCTCTGCAGCCTGGAAATCATTCCCTCGATCTCTTCGGTGGACTTGTGAGTCCGCTGGGACAGGGAACGCACCTCATCGGCCACCACCGCGAAGCCCCGACCCTGTTCACCCGCACGGGCCGCTTCAATAGCCGCGTTCAGTGCCAGCAGGTTGGTCTGCTCGGCAATCGCCTTGATTTCCACGAGCACCTGGCTGATGTTGTCACTGTCCTTGCTCACCCGGTTGATCACTTCCACCGCGCCGGAAATTTCGGTGGCCAGGTGATTAATGGTTTTCACGGTGTCGGCGACCACTCCCCGACCGGTTTCAGTGTCGCGCTCGGCGTTACCGGCACTGTCGGCAACCCGGTGGGCGCTCTCGGTCACCTCATTTACGGCATCGACCATCTGGTTCATGGCCTCGTTGATCTGCCCGCTTTCTTCCATCTGCCGGGCAACTGCCTCGCTGTTGGCGGCGGCCGTGTCGTTAACCCGTGTGGCCTGCTGGTCCACGTCCGCCGTGGTGCGACTGACCGAACGGATCAGCTCGGCAATGCGGTCGGTCATGTTGTTGAACTCGGTGGTCAGCTCACCCAGTTCGTCGCGATTACGGAGGTGAATATGAGTGGTCATGTCACCGGCGGCCACACTGCGGGCAGCCTGGCTGAACCGGTTGATCGCCGTGCGCACCGACATGAAGAACCCGATGTACAGGTACACCACCACCAGCAGCACCGCCACCAACGCAACCAGAATCAGCGTACGCTGGTTGATTTCGCTGTCCAGACGGGCCCGGAGGTTGGCCTCCACCACTTCGAAAGACGCCTGTTTGAGCTCATCGTAATAACCCAGTTGCTCCGACATCAGGCTGTCGTATTCGGTCCACGGCATTTCCAGGCGCATCGGCGTGATCACGTTCTGGTCCAAATCGTCGCGAACCACCATCAGGCTTTCATCAACCTTGTTCAGGGCATCGCCTGGCTTTGCGACCAGAGCGGGAGATGCGTCCGCCGTTACCGACAGCGCCGGAGTCAGCAGTGAACTCCGATTGGTCAGCTGGTCATAGATCTCGTTCAGGGTTTCACTGAGGGCGTAGCCGACCTGCCCTTCAACGAGGGCGTAGATGCCATAGGATTTGGCTCGACCAATAACGGTGCGGGCAGCGGGGAGCGAATCGCGAACCAGCCCCAGAATCAACTGGTTCTCACGGGAAGCCCCCTGACTCAGGCCGGAAATCTCGATGGTTGCAGAAAGCAGCGCCTGAGCCTTCTGGACAAACTCCTGATAGTACTTGAACTGCGGATCGAAGCTGCCCTGGTAATTGTCATCCGCCCGAAGCGCCTCCCAGTCATTGCGCAGGGACTCAACCTGGTCCAGCCAGGCACCCGAGGTATCGAACGAGCGCTGCTCCGCGGTCAGCGCCTCGAAGGCCGCCGCCACCGCGTCTGCGGCTTCTTCAGACACCACTCTGATAGCGTTCTCATCTTTTATGATGGCCGGCGATCGGTAATCGCGGTAATCCATGGCGGCGTCTACCAGGGCGTCCACCTGTTGCAACTGTTCCAGGCCCTCAACTCCCCTGTTCATGGTCTGAACCGACTGGTTGAGCCCCGAGATGACCAGCCACGACAGTGCGCCAATCGGTAAAAGAAACAAGATGCTGATGAGGCTGAACTTATAAACCATCGGCAGACGGTTCATCAGGGCAATGGCGGGATTGATAAGTTGCTTCACAACGACCCTCGTGCTGGCAGGTAACAACGGAACGTTTATTCTGGTTCTTCTGTTCTCGTTCTTCTTTTATTCTATTGTCGCCTAAAGTCGTAAAAACTTAAGCTTTATTTGGTGATAATCTGTAATATTTTCAAAAATTTTGCTTACACGACCCCCGATATCACCAGCAACGCGAGCGTGCAAATCCACACCAGCATGCTCCGATTCAGCAGATCCCGCAGCGCCGCCAGGCTCCGTCCACCGAAATTGGTCCAGTCCTCCGGATGCAACCGGGAGAAACGGTCCGGCTCCAGCGCATACCCGGTTAACGACCCGCTGGCGGAAATCATTAGCACATCGCCCGCTTTTTTCCTGACGCCGGACAAGGATTTACCCATCTCTCGCAGCCAGCCGGCGAGGTCTCCGGCAATACCAAAGGTCAGCGACAGCAGACGTGCGGGAATCCAGCCTGCCCATTCGGCCATGCGCGCAAATCGTGGCCGGGCCGAGGCCTGTGGCCATTGATCCGCCAGTGCCACCAGCCCCCGGACCAGCACCGCCAGAGCCACGCCTCCGACCATGTACCAGAACGCCACCAGGAAAAACCTCTGGAACACCGACACCAGCAGCGCCCTCGACAGGGACAGGTGCATCGCTTCGGGTGAGAGGGCAGCGCCGCGTTCCTCCGCTGGCAGCCAGTCTTTTACATGGTGCCAGGCGGCCTGCATGTCGCCCCGCTGCCAGGCCTCTGCGTAGGCCCGTAACAGTTGGCGCCAGCCCGGTGTGCCCATCAGCAGCACCAGAATCAGGAAGTCTGCCGGATAGGCCACCATACGCCAGTCGGACACCACCAGCACATACTCGGCGAGCCCCAGAATCAGCGCCGGCAACAGAACCAGGGCGAGGCCGGCGTACACATCCGCTTCGTGCCCTGCCCTGGCCTTTCGGCCGTTGTGGAACCACCGCCGCCACAGCTCATCGCTGTGAAGCCTGTCAAGAGAGTCAAGGCGTCTGCGCACAGAGTAGGCCAGCAGAAACACAATCAGCTCCATTCCCCTGCCTCCCCGGCATCACGACTGGAATGCACCATGTCTCGAAAAAGCGGCCAGTCAAAGGCTGGGCCCGGATCGGTCTTTCTGCCCGGTGCAATGTCACTGTGGCCTGTGATACGCGCTGGCGTAATCTCGGGCCAGGCCGCCATGATCTCACGGGCCACGGTGGCCAGCTGGCGATACTGCGCCCCGGTGTAGGGTATGTGATCAGTCCCCTCCAGCTCGATGCCGATGGAATAGTCGTTGCACTCCTCCCGCCCCTCAAAGCTGGACCGGCCCGCGTGCCAGGCCCTGTCGTGCAGATTGACGAACTGAACGACGGACCCGTCACGACGGATCAGCAGATGGGACGAGACTTCAACACCGGCAATGGTCTGGAAGAAAGGGTGGGCCGAGGCGTCAAGACGATTGCAGAAGAAGTCTTCGATTTCAGGTCCGCCAAACTGGCCGGGGGGCAGGCTGATGTTATGAATCACCAGGAGAGAAATGCCTGCGCCCTTCGGACGAGGCCCGAAATTCGGCGAAGGGCACCAACGGGCGCCCCGGATGTGCCCGGTTTCCCGGAGCCGCGTCGCCTGCTCTGCGGAAGGCGTCGGATTTTCAGGCAAGGCATCTGGATCTGGCAAGGTAATTCCAACGGTTTCAGAGGATTACACCTGCAGATTGAATCACAAAGCGTTAACGGTTGCTACGGATCAGTCTTTACGGCTACTGCGCAGGTTATCGATGATGGATTCCAGTGCCCGATCGAAGATCAGTCCATCATCAAGCATGGCAACGTTGCCAGACTCCATTTCCGCAGCCAGTTCTTCCCGTTGATACTCTGCCACTTTCGCGCCACTGCGATTGACAAAAATGTACTTGCCGGTGGCCTTGATGAAGGCCGCCAGTTTGCAACGAACCTTGGCATCATCACGGCTGAGCTCGATCCAGGACCCTACCCGCAGGCTGTCAGCCCGCTCCAGCCACTGAGCGGACACCGCACCCGATGCGGTGGCGGTTGGCGCTGCCTGTGCCTCTACCGCTGGCTCTGGCGTCGTCGACGCTCCGGTCTCGGCAGGCGCATCGGTCGAAGCGACCGGCGCATCGGTTATTGCCTGCGGCGCGGGCTCGGCGGGCACTGCCCGAGCGGCGCCGTCAGCTACCACATCAGGCCCGGCCTGCTCGGGTTCCTCGCGGGCCGGTGCGGTTACCAGCCGCTGGAAAACATCCACATGCACCAGCTCCAGGTCGCGGATGACCGCGTCGGTCGCAAATGGATCCCAGGAGATCTCCTGCAGCGCCCGGCGTAGCTCATCCACAATACCCGGGATGGCACGGAGCAGGTCACTTCGGGTGGTCTCGGTGACCGGCCTCGGGTCAACACTCCACACCAGTCGCTCGGTCAGCTCGCGCGCGTGCTGCCAGCGCTCGCTGTCCTCACCCTCACGGAGCGCCACCCATTGCAGGTAGCGGCTCCAGGCCTCGTTCAACAGACCGGCCACAGGCTCGGGCAACTCCCGCTGGTCGGTCAGTTCAGCCACCAGCTCCCGGGCTACCTGGGCCGCACGCTCCTGCCGGGCACGACCTTCCTCGGCGTCGCGCAGGCGCTGCTCAACGAGCTCCCGGCGCCGGCGATCCAGGTCCATGAAGTGGCTGAAGTCTTTCAGTAACTCATCAAACAAGGCCACATTGTCGGTGAACTCGTTGAGCACCCGCTCCACCACGTATTCGATTTTTTCCCGCAGCGGATCGCGCTGGCCGGTCTTCTTCTCGCTCCAGCCTATGGCCGAAAGCGCGAGTTCATTCAGTAACTTGCGCACCGGGTGACCACCGCGATTGAAGAAGTTCTGATCGCTCAGGGCCACCTTGAGCACAGGAATCTGCAGGCGTCCGATCAGAGCTTTCATGACCGGATGAAGCTGGCGATCCTCAAGGATGAAATCAAACAGCATGGACACCAGGTTGATGACATCGCGATCAACCTGCCCGGGGTTCAGGCTTTTACCATCGCCTCCACGCAGCAGCGGACCCAACTGCTCATTGAGGGGGATCACAACGCCCTCGTCCCACTGCCGGCTGCTCACCTGGGCCTCGGTTAACCGCGCCACCAGCCGATCGGTGTCGATGTAACCTTCGCCGCCCTCACCTGCGCCGGCGGTATAGCCGCCGTCACCCTTGTGAAGCAGCGCACTGAGCTCGGAGAAAGTGGCCTGGGACTCTCCCGCGGCCGATTCGCTCTGGACACTGCCCTGCCCGGCGCTTTTGCCGGGCGAGGTTGATTGTCCTGCACCCGAGCGTTGCGGGGACTGACCGGCGCCTTTGCCAGAAGGAGGGCGCTTCATATCCGGCAGAACCCCTTCTTTGATCAGGGTTCGGTTCGCCTCCTTGTAGAAGTCACCGAGTGTATCGGCCAGCAGGCGGTCAAACAGTTTGAGAACCACAAGTTTCGCCCGAATGTCGATATCCAGGTCGGCACAGGCTTCGGCCAGACCACCGCAAATAATCTCAGGGCTGAGCGGCATCTGCGCATCCCTGAGCTCAATACCCGGCACCAGGTGACCCACACGTATGGTCAGCAGGCGAATCTGCTCCGTGTAGCGGTTACGCAGCTTGTTGATCAGGTTATCGACGGCAACCTGTTGTTCCAGCTCGGAGTGGTCCACCAGGCTGAGGGAGTCCTGGTCAATATCATCGAGGGCACGGGATGTCTGCTGGGGCTGGAATCGTCCGATTTCATTGAACGCCTGGCTGACGTACTGGAGTATGGACACCACCATCGCCTTGCGCCGCAGACGCAACTCACGCATGGCATCGAAGTAGGCTGTCTGGTCGAGATTGGAGCCGGCGCGATCGGCCAGCTCAAACAGGGCATCGTCCGCACGGTCAAAAAACGCGCCGAGCACAGACTTCAGAGACTGACCCGATGCGTCACGTAAATGGACCAGCGCGGACGGCAGATCGAACCGACCGGGCGCCTTCTGGCCGGAAAATCGGACAACCTTGTTATCGTGCGCCATGTCGCTGCTCCGCCTGCTGTCACTTTCACTTGAGAGGCTCTCTTATCAAAGCATGATACGAGCTCGCTGCGTCACCTTGTGTCAGAAATTGTCACCTTTTGTGTAGACCTGACGTGCGTCACGTTTTGAGAGTCTGCTATCGCAGTTTAGCAGGGGCCGCTTGTGGTTTGGCGATTTGCCGAACGGGCTTTAGAATTGTGGCCTCAGAATCCTCTCCCACCCCCAATGACGGACATCAAGCGCCCTATGATCACACCAGAACGTCTCCGGCAGGCCCGAATCGAAAACGTCGCCCAGAGTCTGCGGGAGGACATGGGGGATGGCGACATCACGGCCATGCTGATCCCGGAACACAAGCAGGCGACCGCCCGGGTGATAACGCGGGAATCCGCGACGATTGCAGGCCGGGCCTGGGTAGAGGAAGTGTTCCGGCAGGTGGATCCGACGGTAACGCTGGCCTGGCAGGTGGCTGACGGCGACACTGTGGCACCCGATCAGTTGCTGTGCACCATGAACGGACCGGCTCGCAGCCTGCTGGGTGCCGAGCGCTCGGCTCTCAACTGGCTGCAGACGATGTCTGGCGTGGCCACCGCCTGCGCAGCCTATGCCGCCAGGGTAGCGCACACGAACGTACGTCTGCTGGACACCCGAAAGACCTTACCGGGCCTGCGCCTTGCCCAGAAATACGCCGTAACCTGTGGTGGTTGCTACAACCACCGGATCGGGCTCTGGGACGCCTTTCTGATCAAGGAAAACCACATTGCGGCCTGCGGCTCCATTGCAGATGCCGTCCGGGCCGCCCGTCAGATCGCGCCGGGAAAACCTGTCGAAGTGGAAACCGAGAACCTGGATGAACTGGAACAGGCCCTGAGCGCCGGCGCCGACGTTATCATGCTGGATGAATTCACGCTTGAAGACATGCGAACTGCCGTCGCCCGCACCGGCGACCGGGCCAAGCTCGAGGCGTCCGGCGGTATCAATGCCTCGACCCTGGTGCCCATTGCAGAAACCGGCGTGGACTATATCTCCATTGGCGCGCTGACCAAGGATGTCAGGGCCGTGGACCTGTCCATGCGGCTTGACTGATTACTCTCCCGACAACAGCCGGTCTATTTCCTCAAGCTCCCGAACCAGAGCATTACCGGACTCCTGACGCCCCCGGAAATGCTCTTCGGCCATGGGCGCAATACCCGAGGTGGCCGGCAGGGAATGGTCGCTTTCAATAATCACCTTCATCCTTGCCACGAACACAAACTGCAGCCACTGGGGAAATTCCAGCGTGTCGATACAGAATGGCTGTGTGCTCTCAAAGGCTTCGTCTGGTGGCGGCTCTGCCTCCCAGAGCCCCAGTCGCCGAAGTTCCATCTCGATGCGTAACAGGCTGTCCGCAACCTGGCCAAGCTGATCGTCTGCTGTGCTCATAACGTTCTTGCCTTAGTCGGTCAGGGGTTCCAGCTCCACGGTTTCGCCGTGCAGGACCCGGAACAGGTCTTCGTACTGGCGCGTCAATGGGTGCTTCGGCGCCATGTGAATAAGCGGCTGGCGGCTCTGATGGGATTCCTTCATTTTCACCGAGCTCGACAACCGTACCGGCAACACCGGCAAACCTTCCTCGGTGAGCTCTTTTACCAGCTGGCGAGGCAGGCTGGCGCGAGGCTGGAACTGGTTGGCAACAATGCCCTCCACCACCAGATCCTCGTTGTGATCTTCCTGCAAATCCCGGATTTCGTTAAGGATGTTATAGAGCGCCTGGCGCGAGAAATCGTCGCAGTCAAACGGAATCAGGCAACGCTGTGCGGCAATCAGGGCCGACCGGGTATAAAAGTTCAGGGCCGGCGCCGTGTCGATGTAGATGGCATCAAAGGTTTCGCCCAGCTTTTTCAGTGCTTCGCGCAGCTTGTAGATCTTGTGCTTGGCTTCGAGCTTGCGCTCGAGAAAATCGAGTTCCGGGCTGGAGGGCATCACAAACAGGTTATTGAACGGCGAGGCATGGACGAATTCGTCTGGCCGCCGGTTGAAAACGGTGAACGCCACGGTCTGCTCGAGCATGTCTGCCACCGTGTCTTTCAGTTCACTGGCGGGCTTGCCCAGCAAGTAATGGGTCGAGTTGCCCTGGGGATCCAGGTCCACCACCAGTGTCCGCTTGCCACGGGCCGCACTGATTGCGGCCAGATTGCAGGTGATACTGGATTTACCCACGCCACCCTTCTGATTGAAAACCACCCGTCTCATTCTGTCTCTCCCTCGATTAAGCCGTTATCGTTCTTTTCCGGTTCAGCCCCGTTGCCTTCGGCTACCATTCCATCACGG
This sequence comes from Marinobacter sp. E2, assembly GCF_055755345.1. Taxonomy (NCBI): domain Bacteria; kingdom Pseudomonadati; phylum Pseudomonadota; class Gammaproteobacteria; order Pseudomonadales; family Marinobacteraceae; genus Marinobacter; species Marinobacter sp. E2. Next base: position 1,519,680 of record NZ_CM146911.1, on the reverse strand, counting down.
TTTTAACGAACGGAATGGTCAGCCTGCGCTGCGCCTGCAGTGAATTCTCATCCAGCATATCCAGAATTCCGAGCAAGTCACCCAACCCACGGGGCGCCCGGCGCATGATGTAGGCGGCCACTTCGTGTGACATCACCAGTCCGCGCTTTTCCGCCCGGGCCATCAGTATGCGGAGTCGATCCTCGTCTCTGTATATGCCCAGCTGGATTGTCAGCCCATGCTGCAACCGGGACACCAGGTCTGGAAGCTGGAACGGCAGGTTGCCCGGCAAGTCCGAGGCACTCAGGATCATCATCGCGTTGCGGTCGTCTATCCGGTTGTACAGATGGAAGATGGCCTCTTCCCAATCCCGCTTGCCGGCCACCAGGTCCAGGTCGTCCAGGCACACCAGATCCTGACTCTCCAGCCCGGACAGCGCTGCGGGGCCAAATGGCTGCAACTCGGCGACGCTGATGCAGACGGCCGACATCCCCTGCTGATCGGCACTATGACAGGCCGCCTGAAGGAGGTGACTTTTGCCGGTGTCGGCATCACCACAGAGCACCGCCACGGGCACCCCGCCTGGCTGCCGGCAAAGCGCCTCCAGCCTGGCGGCGGCCTCACAATTACGCTCGCCGTGGAAATTGTCAAACCTGGCGTCGTCCCGCAACTTGACGCCAAGAACCAGCTGCGATGCCGTCATGACCGGGTCGCCCTCCAGGCCCGCACACTCCAGACCACCAGATAGTGCCCGCCGCTGGCAATCGCCGACACCGCAACCAGCACGATGCCCGCATCCACCACCCAGGGCTGCATGGGTAGATCAGCGAGCAACACAATGATGGCCAGTGCCACGAGAATCTGAACAAAGGTGTTGATCTTGCCCGGAATGCTCGGCTCCATATCGTAACGACCCACACAATAATGATAGGCCAGAGCTCCGCCCACAATCAGCAGGTCTCTGCCCAGAACCACGGCAAACAGCCAGACGGGGAGCACCGAGGTCAGGGTCAGCATCAGATAGGCGGTAATCAGGAGGGCTTTATCCGCCAGCGGGTCGGCGATGGCCCCCAGCCTGGAACGCCAGTTGAAGTGCCGCGCCAGGAATCCATCAATGGCGTCGGTTGCCGCCGCCAGGAAGAAAATCACCAGAGCTCGCCTATAATCGCCAACCAGCAGGGCGCCAGCGAAGGGAGCAATCAGCAGAATTCGCAGGAACGTCAGGGCATTGGGAATCCAGCGCCAACGGTGTAAATTCAAACGATTCCCTCCGATTACCCCTGCTTATTCGCTGCCACCGCTCCCGATGACAGAGGCCGGTTGCCACCGATAATACAGGACCTCGTACAGGGATTCGAACGCCTGCTGGGCCTCTTCTTCATCGACGGGGACGGGCTGGTAGGTGAACATGGCCGATTCATCGGCCGCAGTCCGGGATTCCTCGCCCTCAGGTTTTGCGGGCGGCTCGCTGGCACTGACCCCGCTCTCCTGGCTGCCCGGAAGCTTGGTCGAGGCAGAACCCGCCACTTCCGGCTCCGCGGGAATGCCAGATTCGATGGGCACGAAGCGGGGATCCAGCGCGATGTATTCCTGCAGTTGGTCCAGCTCGCCAGAGAAGGCAACCCGCAGCGTTAGCTGATCATCGCGCACTCGGTGCGCGCCTACGCCAACGACCGGCGTGAGGTCCTGCAGGATTTTGTTCACCCGGGCGTAGTCCTCCAGGGAACTGACACCCCGAAGCACAATATCCACCTGTGGGGAATCACCTACTTCGGAGGCAGCAACGGCGTAACGGCCCGCATAACGCTCTGCCCAGCGGTTGATCACGGCCTCGGCGAGCGCCTCCGGCGTGGGCGCAGTGACAGACTCCTCACCGGCGTCCATCGACATGCCATCAAAAACCCAGCCAGCGCGCCATTGACCGCCCGCGCGGCTGACCCGCACCAGGGCCAGTACGTCGTGCTCCAGGTCGGACGACGCTGATTTGACCCGGCCAACAAACTGCCCCCAGATGTCCGACAGGAGTTCCCGGCTGGTGTTGAAGCTCTCTGGCGGTGTCGCCAGGGGCAACCCCCTCTTCCGGGCGGCTGCATCGAAGGCCGCGCTCCAGACGCCATCGGCCGTGGCATTCGCGCTGCTTTCGGAGGCACCCGTGACGAGGATCCGGGCGCCGCGGTCTTCCACCGCGATCCACGCCAGCGTCAGCGGCCGGTTGGCGCCCCACACAGGCGCATCAATGGACGCCAGCGCACGGTTAACTCCGACCGCACCAAAGGACATGCTCAGAATGCTCTGGCCTGATTCGTCACGGGCAACCTGATACGACAACAGAAGTGATTCGGCATCTGCAAGCAGGCCGTCCACGCCTTCCGTGGCCAGAACATCCTGGCTGCCGGATACACGCACCAGCACCTGCCTCAGGCCATCCGCATAACCCTTGGTCAGCTGCGCCTCGGACGTGCCCTCCACCGGAACCCGGGCGGAATACAGCCCAGACACCGTCACCGCGGTGGCCGGCCCGGAGCAGATGAGCAGCAACAGCCCGATGAATGCAAAAAACCGAGCAGCCAATCCTGGCGCCTGTGGCAACTTGTGTCCTGATAACGACATGAAACACCCTGCAATTCGCATGAATGGCGCATAGGATACACCATGCCCTACAGGCTGAGTAGCAGCCCCGGGTTTCCGAAAAGCAATATACATTTGGAGCACTACAGCGCACCTGTTAAAATCCGCCGCCTGACCCACTGGCCAACGGTTAAGAACCCCATGAGCGAACAGAAGCCCTCCCTTACCTACCGCGACGCTGGCGTTGACATTGACGCAGGCAACGAACTCGTACGCCGCATCAAGGATACCGCAGCGCGCACCCGCCGCCCGGAGGTGCTGGGCGGCCTCGGCGGTTTTGGCGCGATGGTCTCGATTCCCGCTGGCTACAATGAACCGGTACTTGTGTCCGGCACCGATGGGGTAGGCACCAAACTGCGCCTGGCCATGCAGCTGGAAAAGCACGACAGCATTGGCATCGACCTGGTCGCCATGTGCGTTAACGATCTGGTCGTGGGCGGTGCCGAGCCCCTGTTCTTCCTGGACTATTACGCAACCGGCAAGCTCAATGTAGACGTGGCCGCCCAGGTGGTTGCCGGCATTGGCGCCGGATGCGAGCTGGCGGGTTGCGCCCTGGTGGGCGGCGAGACCGCCGAGATGCCCGGCATGTATGAAGGCGATGACTATGACCTGGCCGGTTTCTGTGTTGGCGTTGCCGAGCGCAGCGAAATCATCGATGGCAGCCGCGTTCAGTCTGGCGATGTTCTGCTCGCCCTTGGTTCGTCCGGCCCGCACTCCAACGGCTACTCACTGATTCGCAAGATCCTGGAGGTCAGCAAGGCGGACCTGAACCAGCCCGTGGGCCAGGAAACGCTTGCGGACGCACTGATGGCGCCAACGCGCATCTACGTGAAAAACCTGCTCCAGCTGATCCGGGAAGTGGACGTACGCGCCCTCTCCCACATTACCGGCGGTGGGTTGCCTGAGAACATTCCCCGCGTCCTGCCAAACGGCACGGTCGCCGCCATCGACACCAGCAGCTGGAAACTGCCCCCGGTGTTCCAGTGGCTGAAAGACCAGGGTGGCGTTGCCAGCGAGGAAATGTATCGCACCTTCAACTGTGGCATTGGCATGATCGTGTGTGTGCCGGCCAACCAGAAGGATCTGGCCCTCGACACCCTCCGGGCACTGGGCGAGCACGCCTGGCAGGTCGGCGTTATCGAGAGCGCTGCCACGCAAGACGCGGAGCCCTGCGTTCGCTACGCCCCGGGGCTGTTGTCGGCATGAAGGCAGACCCGACGCCCCTGCCAAGAATCCTGGTTCTTGCTTCCGGCAGCGGAACCAATCTCCAGGCACTGATCGAGGCCAGCCGGGAGCGGGACTTTCCCGGCCAGATCGTTGCCGTGGGCTGTAACCAGCCCGGCGCCTTCGCCCTTGAGCGCGCAGCGCAGGCGAATATTGAGTCCTTTGTGGTGAACCACAAGGATTTTGGCTCCCGGGAAGAGTTCGACGCCTCGTTAATGGCGGAAATCCTCCGCCACAACCCGGACCTGATCGTCCTCGCCGGCTTCATGCGCATCCTGACCACGGATTTTGTGCGAGCCTTCCGGGGCAGGATGCTGAACATCCACCCGTCCCTGCTGCCCAGGTATACAGGCCTGAACACTCATCGGCGGGCGCTCGAAGCCGGTGACAAGGTGCATGGTGTTTCCATCCATTTCGTTACCGAGGAGCTGGATGGCGGCCCGGTCATTGCCCAGGCGGAGGTCTCGGTGAGCCAGGACGACACACCGGAATCCCTGGCCGAAAAGGTCCAGATCCAGGAGCACATCCTCTACCCCATCGTGGTGCGCTGGTTCTGCGAGGGCCGCATCCAGCTTGGCAACGAGGGCGTGCTGTTCGATGGTCAGCCCCTGAAGCAGCCAATGCGCCTGAGCGCCCACTGAGGATTGCCTGAACGAATTGTCATGCTCCAGTACGGCCCAAACGTCTACACTGTCGCCAATGATGACGGTAACAGTTCCTGTTTGAGGCCTTTTTCATGACACTGCCCTCCAACCGACTCTGTTCCATGCTGCTGGTGCTTATCGGCGCTTTTGCCAGCCCAGCCGCAGGCGCGGCAGACACCACACCTGAACTGGTTCCTTTCGAAGCCAGCTACACCGCTGCCATGGAAAAGGGGCTCACGCTCAATGGCACCGCCAAACGTACCCTGACCGCCCAGGGCAACGATATCTGGCTATACCGCACCGATGTGGATTCGTTCATTGCCGACATTGACGAGTCGCTCATCTTCCGTTGGCAGGATGGCCGTGTTGTTCCCATGCGCTACCGGTATAGCCTGTCCGGTTTTCTGGTCAGCGACCGGAAACAATCCATCGATTTTGACTGGGAAAAGGGGCTGGCTACCGGACGCTACAAAGGCAAACCATTCGAGGTTGCCATTGATGAGGGCGTGCTCGACCCCCTTGGCTACCAGCTGCAACTCCACCAGGACATCCGTAGCGGACTCCGTGAGATGAGCTACCAGGTACTCGACAAGGGACGCATCGACGAGGAACGCTTTGCGGTTATCAATGGCGAATCGGTCAGGGCCGGCGGACAAACGCAGGCCACACTCAAGGCGGAAAAGGTTCGCGAGAACTCTGACCGGCAGACGCTGATCTGGTTCTCGAAGGAGCAGAACTACCTGATGGTTCGTCTGCGCCAGGTGGAACCGGACGGCAGCACCTACGAGCTGCGACTGAAAGACGCAGAGTTCGAGCGCTAGAGCGCGCGTCCGGCCTCCCGCCAGACAGCCTTTACCTCATCCGCAATAATACGAAGCCCCTCGGCCACCCGGTCATCATCCTGGGAATAGGTCACCCGCAGGCACTCGTGGCGATGTTTCCAGTCGTCCTCGGGCAACCCCGGGAAGAAATAATGCCCGGAAACCACCAGCACCCCTCGTCCTTTCAGACGCTGATACAACTCCAGACTGGTGATGGGCAGGTCCGGGAACCACAGCCAGAGGAACATGGCGCCCTCGGGTTTATGGACATACCAGCGGCAGCTGTCTTCACCCATGGCCTCCCGGAACGCCGCCACCGCCCGCTCCATCTTCGCCTTGTAAAATGGGCAGACCACATCCCGGCTCAGTGACAGGATCTCACCGGAGCGGACCAGGGGCTCCGCCAGCATGGCGCCGAAGCTGCCGGTGGCCAGGTTCATGATGGCATTGATCCCGGACAGCGCCTTGATGATCGGCTCGGCCGCAATCACGATACCGGTTCTGGCTGCGGGCAGCCCCAGTTTGGACAGGCTCAGGCAGAGAATGATCTGGTCGTTCCAGGTGGGCGTGGCGTCCACGAACAGCAGGCTTGGGAACGGCGTGCCGTACGCGCCGTCCACGATCAGAGGGATGTCATGCTCGCGAGCCAGTTGCTCCAGCCGGGCAAGTTCCTCGTCGGTCACCACATTGCCGGTGGGGTTGGTGGGCCTTGAAACGCAGATGGCGCCGGTTTCTCCGGTAACTTCTACGGCATCAAAGTCCACCCGGTACTTGAACTCGTGGGCATCGGTAAACGAGATGTCCGGCTGCACGGCATGAAACAGCCCCGGCTCAATGCCGGCGTCAGCGTAGCCGATGTACTCGGGGGCCAGCGGCAACAGAATGTGTTTCCGGTGCCCTTCCCCGTAATCGCCGCCAAACATGTTGAACAACATGAAGAATGCGGCCTGGCTGCCGTTGGTCAGGGCGATGTTTTCCGGCTTCAGGCCCCAGCCGTATTCACGATTTAGCAGTTCCGCGAGGGCGGCAATGAACTGTTTCTCGCCCTGGGGCGGATCGTAGATTCCAACCAGCCGGCGTACATCCCCCTCATTCCGGCTCATGTCCGCCAGGATTTCCTGCACCCGCTGCTGCACTTCCGGTATGTGCCCGGGGTTGCCGCCGCCCATCATGATCATGTCGTCGCCCGAGGCCATGGCGTTGCCCAGATCGTCCATCAGGGAGGTAATACCGGCATCGGCGGTGAACTTGCGACCAAAAGCAGAGAGTTTCATGGGGTAACATCCATTGGCACTGAGCTGAGAGTTACGGGTAATACCGGAAGTGTAGCCTGCCCACGGCTGCGGCGTTTACTCGTTGAGCGAGATACCGAGGTTGCTGATGCCGTCGTTGGCTGACTCTTGCCGAAGCCTTTCAACAAATTGGTCCGTGGGCGTGCGCCGGCGTTTCAGGGCCAGCACCAGGTCGCGCTGGAAGGTTTTGTCTTCTTTCATCAGCGGGTGGTGGTCCAGCAGCCGAACCAGCTCGTCCTCGTCCAGTTCATCGCCTTCGGAGAGCTCGATAAAGTTCATGACGGTGCCGGTGGCCATCTGGGAAGCATCGGTGGCGCGATGCTTGGCCGGGTTCAGCCGGTTGAGCAATGCCTGCTCCAGCAACTGGCAGAAATCGAAGGCGGGGTACACGCCATAGGCGTCGTAGGCATCCACATCCGGCGAAAGAGTTTCAAGCTTGGCCAGCAGTTGGGGTATGGCGGCTTCTGAGACGTCCTTTTGCAGCATGTCCCAGCCAAGATCCAGGAGCTGTCGCATTTTGGCGCCGGTTTTCAGGCCAACGGCATCGGCGAACAGGGCGTAGTTGGGAAAGGAGCGCTCGGCCAGGGCCAGCAGGAAGGCGCATTCGCGCCAGCCCTGCAGTTGTGAGACGGCCTTGAGGAACTGGTTGGCGTTCATGTCCTGGGCAGGGTCACGCCGGTCTGGCCAAGGTATTTGCCGCCGCGATCCTTGTAGCTTGTTTCGCAGATTTCGTCGGACTCGAAGAACAGCATCTGGGCCACGCCTTCGTTGGCGTAGATTTTCGCCGGCAGGTTGGTGGTGTTGGAGAATTCCAGGGTGACCTGGCCTTCCCACTCCGGCTCCAGCGGAGTGACGTTGACGATGATTCCGCAGCGAGCGTAGGTGGACTTGCCCAGACAGATGGTCAGTACGCTGCGCGGAATGCGAAAGTACTCGACGGTGCGCGCCAGTGCGAACGAGTTCGGCGGGATGATGCAGACGTCGCCGGTGTAGTTGACGAAGCTGTTTTCGTCGAAGTTCTTCGGGTCCACGGTGGCGGAGTGGACGTTGGTGAAGATTTTGAATTCGTTGCTGCAGCGTACGTCGTAGCCGTAGCTGGAGGTGCCGTAGGAGATCACGCGGCCTTTTTCGGTTTCACGAACCTGTCCGCTCTCGAACGGTTCGATCATGCCGTGCTGTTCGGACATCCGGCGAATCCACTTGTCGGATTTGATGCTCATTGGCGAAGTCTCGTATCCACTGGGAAAAATTGAGGCGTAGTTTACCTGTTCCCATGGGGTCTGTCGAAGTCCGTCGAGTGCCCAAAACTGGGGTCTGCGACTATGGCGCTAGACTTCGCTATTGGCGGGCTACGTCCACAGGGGCAGCCTTCCAAAAACCGCTACAAGCACCCCTTCGGGGTCCAGCCAGCAATCAAAGATTGCTGTCGTTCGGCTGTCGCATGAAGCTTCGCTTCATAAACGCTCGGCCTCACCCATGTGCGCTTGTTTCCGGCGATCCCTGGCCTACAACATTTTTGGACGACCTTTCCTGCAACCGCGAACGGGCCGCGTGCAAGCCCGCCCGCGAATCCGGTCAATGTTCGGTTACCGAGACACTGGAGATCGAACCAGTCAGGTTCCGCTCCCGGGTTGAGAGTTCGGCGCCTACCCTTCTTGCGATATCGCGGTAACGGCGGGCCACTTCGGAGTCTGGTTCGGCAATCACCGAGGGCGTGCCGCCGTCGGTCTGTTCCCGGATAGTCATGTGCAGGGGCAGTTGGCCGAGGAGTGTGGTGTCGTATTCCTCGGCGATGCGTTCGCCGCCGCCGTGGCCGAACAGGGGTTCTTCGTGGCCGCAGTTGCTGCAAATGTGCACACTCATATTTTCGACCACGCCCAACACGGGGATGTCGACTTTGCGGAACATTTCGATGCCTTTTTTGCCATCCAGCAGGGCAATGTCCTGGGGTGTGGTAACGATCACCGCGCCGGTGACCGGGACTTTCTGGGCCAGGGTGAGCTGGATGTCGCCGGTGCCCGGCGGCATGTCGACGATGAGGTAGTCGAGTTCGTTCCAGAGGGTCTGCTGGAGCAGTTGCATCACGGCGCCACTGACCATGGGGCCGCGCCAGACCATGGGGGTTTTCTCGGTGACCACAAAGGCCATGGAGTTGGCCTGCAGGCCGTGGGCGTCCATGGGAACGAAGTATTTGTTCTCACGGGTGTCGGGGCGCTTGCCTTCGGGCACGCCGAGCATCATGCCGATGCTGGGGCCGTAGATGTCGGCGTCGAGGATACCGACGCGGGCGCCTTCAGCCTGGAGGGCCAGGGCCAGGTTGACGGCGGTGGTGGATTTGCCAACACCGCCCTTGCCGGAGGCAACGGCAATGATGTTTTTCACGCCCGGCACGGAGGGCAGGTCTTTCTGGACCTTGTAGGAGTGGATGTTCTGTCCCACGTGGACTTCCACGCTTGCCACGCCGTCGACGTCTTCCAGGGCGTTCCCGACCAGTTGTTTGAGGGCGCCGGCGATGCCTCTGGACGGGTAAGGCAACTCCACCATCAGTGTGACCTTGCCGCTGTCGTCGGCATTCAGGGATTTGACGGCACCCAACTCGTAGAGGTCCTTGTTCAGGTACGGATCACGGTATTGGCGAACCGCTGCCTGCAGGGCCTGCTCAGAAATCTGTGTCATCGGGTTCTCCGGAATAAGCTCATGCTCGATTTTAAGCACGGAAACAGGTGATTCGGGTGAAAAATATCTGCTCGGAAGGTATCATCTGTGCCCGTTTCTGACCATATGGGGTCTTTACCTGGCGCAATCAATCCGGAAGCCGCCAGAACCCCGAAATCGTCTTTCCAACCCGACTCAACATAAGGTTCGGACATCACCATGACGCAAGCGAGCAAGCAACAGCGCGACATTCTGGTTACCAGTGCCCTGCCGTACGCCAACGGCCCGATCCACCTGGGGCACCTGCTGGAGTACATTCAGACCGATATCTGGGTGCGCTATCAGAAGATGCGGGGCCAGAACTGCTACTACGTTTGCGCCGACGATGCCCACGGCACCGCCATCATGCTTCGTGCCGAGCGCGAGGGCATTACCTCCGAGCAGCTGATCGATCGCATCCGTGGCGAGCATCAGGAAGACTTCGCCGGCTTCCACATCCGTTTCGACAACTACTACAGCACGCACTCGGAGGAAAACCGCCAGTTCTCCGAGTACATCTATCGCCAGTTGCAGGAAAACGGGCACATTGCCACGCGCAACATCACCCAGTTCTACGATCCTGAGAAAAAGATGTTCCTGGCGGACCGGTTCATCAAGGGCACCTGCCCCAAGTGCAAGACCGAGGACCAGTACGGCGACAACTGCGAGGCCTGCGGCGCCACCTACACGCCGGCGGAGCTGATCAACCCGCGCTCTGCAGTGTCCGGCGCCACGCCCATCGAGAAGGAATCCGAGCACTACTTCTTCAAGCTGCCGGATTTCCACGATTTCCTGGCCAAGTGGACCCGCAGCGGCACCCTGCAGCCTCAGGTTGCCAACAAGTTGGCCGAGTGGCTGGACGCCGGCCTACAGGAGTGGGACATCAGCCGCGATGCGCCCTACTTCGGGTTCGAGATTCCCGACGCGCCCGGCAAGTACTTCTACGTGTGGCTGGACGCCCCCATCGGCTACCTGGCCAGCTTCAAGAACCTGTGTAACCGCGAAGGCATCGATTTCGAGCACTTCTGGAAGGCCGATTCCACCGCCGAGGTCTATCACTTCATTGGCAAGGACATTATCAACTTTCACGCGCTGTTCTGGCCGTCCATGTTGCACGATGCCGGCTTCCGCACGCCCACGGCCGTCTGGGCCCACGGCTTTGTCACCGTCAATGGCAAGAAGATGTCCAAGTCTCGCGGTACCTTCATCATGGCCCGCACCTACCTGGACCATCTGAATCCGGAATACCTGCGCTACTACTTTGCCGCCAAGCTGACCGGCAGTGTGGACGACATGGACCTGAACCTTGAGGACTTTGCCGCCCGGGTGAATTCGGACCTGGTGGGTAAGGTGGTCAATATCGCCAGCCGCAGTGCCGGCTTTATTACCAAGCGCTTCGACGGTCAGTTGGGCCAGGTTACCGAGCACGCCAAACTGAAAGAGTTCATTGAGGCCGGCAAGGAGATCGAGGAATTCTACGAGACCCGCGAGTTTGGCCGCGCCATGCGCCGGATCATGGAACTGGCAGACATCGCCAACCAGTACGTGAACGATGAGCAGCCCTGGGTGATCGCCAAAGAAGAAGGCCAGGACGAGAAACTCCAGGCGATCTGCACCAACGCCATCAACATGTTCCATCTGCTGATGACCTATCTGGCGCCGGTACTGCCTGAAACTGCCAAGGCGTCGGAAGCGTTCCTCAATGCGCCCCTGGACTGGAACAAGCGCAGCGAGCGCCTGGAAAACCATGGCATCAACAAGTTCACACCACTGATGAGCCGGGTGGACATGGCACAGATCGAGAAAATGCTCGACGCCTCCAAAGAGGAGTTGCCTGCAGCGACCGGCAAGCCGGCACCGGCTGCCAATCTCGAGCCAATTTCCGATGAAATAGAATTTGGTGATTTCGCAAAAGTGGATCTTCGGGTGGTGAAGATTGTCAAAGCCGAACACGTGGAGGGCGCCGACAAGCTGCTTCGTCTGACCCTGGACGTGGGGCATGGCGAGCGTAATGTGTTTGCGGGCATCAAGTCTGCCTACAAACCGGAGGATCTCGAAGGTCGGCTAACGGTGATGGTGGCTAACCTCAAGCCCCGGAAGATGAAGTTCGGCATGTCGGAAGGCATGGTTCTGGCTGCAGGCCCCGGGGGCAAGGATATATTCATCCTGTCTCCGGATTCCGGCGCCACGCCGGGCATGCGGGTTATGTGACGACCGGCGGTCAGAGCGCTGTCAGTTGCCAATGGAGCAGGTTAAATGACCGAATATCTGCTGATTCTGGTCAGCACCATTCTGGTGAACAACTTTGTGCTGGTTCAGTTCCTGGGCCTGTGCCCGTTCATGGGCGTTTCCGGCAAGCTGGAGACAGCCATGGGCATGTCGCTGGCCACCACCTTTGTGCTGACCCTGGCGTCTGTGTGCAGCTACCTGGCCTTCACCTATTTGCTGGAGCCCCTGGACCTGGCCTTCCTCCGCACCATCACCTTCATCCTGGTGATTGCGGTGGTGGTGCAGTTCACCGAAATGGTGGTGCGCAAGACCAGCCCCCTGCTCTATCGCGTGCTGGGTATCTTCCTTCCGCTGATTACCACCAATTGCGCCGTGCTTGGCGTCGCGCTGCTGAACATCAACAAGCAGAACAATTTTGTGGAGTCGGTGCTGTACGGATTCGGTGCGGCAGCGGGCTTCTCCATGGTGCTGGTTCTGTTTGCGGCCATGCGTGAGCGGATTGCCGTGGCGGATGTGCCGGTGGCGTTTCGGGGCGCTTCCATTGGTCTTGTGACCGCAGGTCTGATGGCGCTGGCGTTCCTGGGCTTCACCGGCCTGGTCAGCGTGTGACAGAGTTGAAACAAGAGTTGAGACACGAGTTGCGGAATCAGGAGTAACAGCCTTATGTGGACAAGCGTTCTGATTGCCGTTGTGGTTCTTCTGGCCCTGGCCGTGGTCTTCGGTGGCCTGCTGGGCTTCGCCGCCGAACGATTCCGGGTGGAAGGTAACCCGCTGGTTGATGAAATTGATGCCCTGCTGCCCCAGACCCAGTGTGGTCAGTGTGGCTACCCCGGCTGCCGCCCCTACGCCGAGTCCATCGCCGACGGCGGCCCGATCAACAAGTGCCCGCCAGGCGGTGAAGGCACCATCAAGGCACTGGCAGACCTGCTGGACGTTGAACCGGAACCTCTGGACGCAGAACACGGAGTAGAACAGGTCAAACGGGTGGCTGTGATCCGTGAAGACGAATGTATTGGCTGCACCAAGTGCATCCAGGCATGCCCTGTAGATGCGATTCTCGGCGCCGCCAAGCACATGCACACCGTCATCGAGAGCGAGTGCACCGGCTGCGATCTGTGCGTTGACCCCTGCCCCGTGGACTGCATTGACATGGTGACAGTTGAGCCCGACATCCGAAGCTGGACCTGGACCCCACCCCGGCCCGGAGTAATCGCCACCGACCGTCAGGGAGCCAGCGCCTGATGACACAGCTTTGGGATTTTTCCGGCGGTATCCACCCCGCCGAGCACAAGGAGATTTCCACTGCGCGCCCGATTCGGGCGGCAGGCCTCCCCGAGCGCCTGGTGTTGCCGCTGCAACAGCACATCGGCGAACCGACCGAAGCCCTGGTAGCCGTTGGGGACCGGGTTCTCAAGGGACAGAAGATCGCAGACGTGCCGTCGGGAACGGGTGTTCCCGTGCACGCGCCAACCTCGGGCGTTATTGAAAGCATTGCCGACCTCCCGGTACCGCACCCCTCGGGCATGACCGACCGTTGCCTTGTCCTGAAACCCGATGGCGAAGACCAGTGGCAATCGAGGCAGCCGATCCCGGATTACCGCTCGCTGGATCGGGATCAGGTACTCCAGGTGATTCGCGACGCCGGCATCGCGGGTATGGGCGGCGCAGGCTTCCCCACCAATATCAAACTTCGCCCGCCCCGGGACCGCAAGGTCGGCACACTGATCCTCAACGGCGCCGAATGCGAGCCCTACATCACGGCCGATGACATGACCATGCGCGAGAAGGCGGACCGGGTGGTTGCGGGCCTGAAGATCATGGCGTGGATTCTCCGCCCGGAGCGCTGCGTGATCGGCATCGAGGACAACAAGCCCGAAGCCATCGCCGCCCTGCGCCAGGCCATTGAAGGCACGCAGACAGAAATTGCTGTGATCCCGACCAAGTATCCTTCGGGGGGCGAGAAGCAGCTGATCCAGATTCTCACCGGGATGGAGGTGCCCAGTGGTGGCATTCCGGCCGATATCGGCGTCATGTGCCAGAACATAGGTACCGCCGTTGCCGTGGCAAACGCCGTACTGGATGGCTCGCCGCTGATCTCCCGGGTGGTCACCATCACCGGCGATGCCGTGCGCCAGCCGGGCAACTTTGAAGCCTTGATCGGCACGCCCATCGAGTACCTGCTTGAGCAGGCGGAGGTGGACCAGAGCACGGTGAGTCGCCTGGTGCTGGGTGGCCCGATGATGGGCTACACGCTGACCACCGAGGCGGTGCCTGTCGTCAAGACCACCAACTGTGTAATTGCCGCCACTGCAGAGGAATTGCCTGCACCACCGCCGGAACAACCCTGCATACGCTGCGGCCAGTGCGCCGAGGCCTGCCCCATGGAGTTGCTGCCCCAGCAGTTGTTCTGGCACGCCAAGGCCACGGAATTCGAAAAGGCCGAGCACCTGAATCTGTTTGACTGCATAGAGTGCGGCGCCTGCTCCTACGTGTGCCCGAGCTCGATTCCGTTGGTGCAGTACTACCGGTTTGCCAAGGGTGAAATCCGGATACAACGAGCCGAGCAGATCAAGGCAGACCGCGCCAGGGAGCGGTTTGAGGCCCGCCAGGCACGCCTGGAACGGGAGCAGCAGGAGAAGGAGCTGCGCCGCAAGGAGCGGGCCCAGGCTGCCGCCGAGGCCCAGGCGAAGAAAGCGGCAGAGGCGGAAAAAGCCGCGGAAAGCAGTGAGGCCGGTGACGAGCGAGCCGCCAAGGCGGCGTTGGTTGAGCAGGCACTGGCGCGCAAGAAAGCAAAAGCCGAGGCAGCCAGGCCCCAGGAACCCGCGCAAGCCCCGGCGGAAGAGGCACCCGATATCGAGGCGTTGGAAAAGCAGCTGACCCAGGCCCGTGCCAAGCTGGAGACCATGCAGGGCATGCTCGACGAGGCGAAAGCCCAGCAGGCAGACAACGTCGACAAACTGGAGCGGGCCGTGGCCAAGAATCACGACCGTGTCCAGAGGGCCGAAGCGGCCCTGTCGGAGGCAAAACAGTCCCAAGCCGGCCAGCAGGCCGAGTCTCAGACCACCCAATAAGCGGAATCAGGCACGACACCCATGGCGTTTGTTCAGCAATCCTCCCCCCACGCCCACAGAGCCCGGCCAACCTCCCGGGTAATGATGTGGGTGATGATCGCCGCCTTGCCGGGCCTGCTGGCACAGACCCTGTTTTTCGGCTGGGGTAACCTGATCAATGTGGTGTTCTGCATTGCCGTTGCCATTGGCTCTGAAGCCGCCCTTCTGGCCCTGCGCAAAAAGCCGGTGGGCTTTTTTATCCGGGACAACACGGCGGCTGTGACCGGTCTGCTCCTGGGGCTGTCCTTGCCGCAGTTCACCCCCTGGTGGGTGTCGGCGGTGGCGGTTATTTCCGCCATTGTGGTTGCCAAACAACTCTACGGTGGCCTTGGCTCAAACCCCTTCAATCCGGCCATGGTGGGCTATGCCCTGGTGCTGGTGTCCTTTCCCGTGGCCATGACCACCAACTGGGCTGAACCGGCAACGCTCTGGGGCGGCGCACCGGGCTTTGGCGACACCCTGGCAGCCATCGCCTCCGGACAGCAAACGGCGGTGGACGGCTGGACCATGGCCACGCCCCTGGACGAGTACAAACACAAGATCGCCACACACACGGCGTCGGAGGTGCTTGTGCACCCGACCTTTGGTGGGGGCGTTGCCCGGGGCTGGGAGTGGGTCAACGCGGGTTTTCTGGCCGGTGGCCTGCTGCTGATTGGACTTCGCATCATCAGCTGGCACATTCCGGTCGGTTTCCTCGCTGGCCTGGCGGTAATGAGCCTCGCATTCGGCAGCAACGCCGATCTGTATGCACCGCTCTCCCTGCACATGCTTGCAGGCGGCACCATGCTGGGCGCCTTCTTCATAGCCACCGATCCGGTCTCGGCAGCAACCAGTCACCAGGGCAAGCTGATCTACGGCGCCGGCATCGGCATTCTGATCTATCTGATTCGCACCTGGGGCAATTACCCGGATGCCGTCGCCTTCAGTGTGCTGCTGATGAATTTTGCAGTACCGTTCATTGACCATTACACCCCACCACGCACTTACGGCCACCACAAGGCCCGTCGGGGCGTACCGGGGAGTCAGGGATAATCATGGCTGCAGTTGCCAAATCCATCCGTCGCAGCGCCATTGGTCTCGGCCTGTTTGCCATCATCACCGGTGGCACCATTGCGGTTACCCAGGTCGCCACCGAGGAGCGCATCCGTGAACAGGCGGCCCGCGCCGAGGCCCAGGCCCTGTTCGAAATCATTCCCGAAAGCCGCCATAACAACGACCTGCTCAGGGACACCGTACAGCTTCCCGCCAGCGAACGGTTGACCCAGACCGGCCCGGTGACCGTCTGGGTAGCTCGACAAAACGAGCAACCGGTGGGGCTGATCATGCCCGTGGTGGCGCCCGACGGCTACTCCGGCAATATCAACCTGCTGGTTGGCATTGATATGAAAGGCACCATCCTGGGCGTTCGCGTGACGAGCCACAAGGAAACTCCGGGGCTCGGAGACAAGATTGAGCTCAAGAAATCCGACTGGATCCGGACCTTTACCGGGCGCTCCCTGGGAAGCCCACCGCATCGGGAGTGGAATGTCCGGAAGAACGGCGGCGAGTTCGACCAGTTTACCGGTGCCACCATTTCACCACGGGCAGTGGTAAAAGCCGTACAGAAGGCCCTGGTTTATTTCCGCGAACATCGGCAGGTGATTCGCGAGCGCCTCAACGAGCCGCCGTCCCCGAGGGAACGCCCACTCGACCCGGAAGCGATCGCCGGAAAGTCACCCAACAGGGAGCACTCCTGACATGGCAACCAAATCAGGCAGCGATATCATCCGAGACGGACTCTGGACCAACAATCCGGCGCTGGTACAGGTCCTTGGACTGTGTCCCCTGCTCGCCGTCACCAGCACTGTGGTCAATGCCATCGGCCTGGGGCTGGCCACTCTGATGGTACTGATGGGGTCCAACCTCGCCGTCTCGCTGATCCGTAACTTTGTTGGCGAGTCGGTCCGCCTGCCGGCGTTCGTCATGATCATTGCCTCCTTCGTAACCTGTGCGGAGCTGTTGATGCAGGCGTATACCTACGAGCTGTACCAGATTCTCGGCATCTTCATTCCGCTGATTGTCACCAACTGTGCCATCCTCGGCCGCGCCGATGCCTTCGCCTCCAAGAACGCCCCCGGCCCCGCCCTGCTCGATGGAGCGATGATGGGTGTCGGGTTCCTCCTGGTACTCATTGTTCTGGGTGGCATGCGTGAGCTCGTTGGCCAGGGCAGCCTGTTCGTGGACATGAACCTGCTGTTCGGCCCCACGGCCGCCGACTGGGTTATTCGCCCCTTCGAGAACTATCCGGACATGCTGTTCATGATTCTTCCACCGGGCGCCTTCATTGGCCTTGGGCTGCTGATTGCCCTGAAAAATGGCATTGACCATCAGCTCAAGGAGCGCCGTAAGGTTAACGAACCTGCACCGGTGAGCTCGGGCAGCAAACGGGTTCGGGTAACAGGCAACGTATCCTGACATTCCGCCAGACAACGATCGACAACCGATGAACAAGCAGAAGCGTACCGAGATCTTTACCCGGTTGAGGGAAGCCAACCCGAATCCCACAACGGAACTGAACTACACGAGCCCTTTTGAGCTGCTGATTGCGGTGATTCTGTCGGCTCAGGCTACCGACGTGGGTGTCAACAAGGCTACCGATCGTCTGTTTCCGGTGGCCAACACCCCCGAGGCCATCCTGGCGCTGGGCGTGGACGGGCTGAAGGAATACATCAAGACCATCGGGCTCTTTAACAGCAAGGCCGAAAACGTTATCAAGACCTGCCGGATTCTGGTTGAGCAACACGGAAGCCAGGTACCCGAGCGCAGAGAGGATCTCGAGGCCCTGCCGGGTGTTGGCCGGAAAACGGCGAACGTGGTTCTTAACACCGCCTTTGGCCAGCCAGCGATGGCCGTGGACACCCACATTTTCCGGGTATCAAACCGCACGGGCATTGCGCCGGGGAAGAACGTTCTGGAAGTGGAAAAGCGTCTGATGCGCCTGGTGCCGAAGGAGTTTCTGCTGGATGCGCACCACTGGCTGATCCTGCACGGCCGGTACACCTGCACCGCCCGGAAGCCCAAATGCGGGGCCTGCATCATCGAGGACCTGTGCGAATTCCGGCACAAGCGCGACTACCTGTAACTGCAGTTACAGAAAAGCCGGCCCAGGGCCGGCTTTTCTTTCATGCTTGACCCGTCCTGAAATACGTTGTCATCTGGAGATGCAGAGATGGACAACGTCACTCCCACCCGCAAGAAGCGCACGCAGCGTGATTACAACCTGGGCTTTAAATTAGCGGTTGTTGATCAGGTCGAAAAAGGCGAGCTCACCTATAAACAGGCCCAAAGGACCTACGGCATTCAAGGGCGCAGCACGGTTCTCACTTGGCTGCGCAAGCATGGTAGATTGGACTGGTCCCTGCCGAGGAACTCGCCCATGAACCGATCCCAGGAAACGCCCGAGCAGAAGATCAAGCGACTTGAAAAAGAGCTAGAAGATGAGCGTCTTCGCAATCTCCTGCTCAATGAGATGGTCGATATTATGGATCGGGAATACGGAGCCGGTCTGCGAAAAAAGTATTTATCCAAGGAGCGCGTACGCTGCAAGCAAAAGGCAAAGTAAGCCTGAGCAAAAGCTGCTCGCTCTTTGGAGTAACACGCCAGGCGGTTTATCAGCGTCTTCAGCGGCGGAGAAGGCGCCAAAGTGAGCTGGAGCCGGTTAAAGCGCTTGTGCAGCAGATTCGAAAACGATTGCCGCGACTGGGAACACGCAAGCTGTATTATCTGTTGCGCGAAGAATTTCAGGCCCTTGGCATCAAGCTGGGTCGAGATGGTTTGTTTGATTACCTGCGTCAGCACCAGTTACTGGTTCATCCGAAGAAAAACTATACGAAAACAACCGACAGCCGCCATTGGATGAGGAAGCATCCCAACCTGTTTGCAGGATGTGAGCTGCATCGTCCCGAGCAGGTCTTCGTGAGCGATATCACCTACGTCGAAACAGATGAGGGGGTGCATTATCTATCCCTGGTTACGGATGCCTTCTCACGCAAGATCATGGGCCATAACCTCAGTCACGAGATGAAAGCTTCCGATACCGTGGCCGCGCTGAACCAGGCCGTCCGTCATCGTATGACCGACCAACCCCTGATACATCATTCGGATCGAGGCATCCAATACTGCTCTTCTCTGTACCAAGGAGTGCTGCGGAAACATCAGATTCGGCCATCCATGACCGATGGGTATGATTGCTACCAGAATGCTCTTGCTGAGCGGATCAACGGCATCCTCAAGCAGGAGTTCCTGATCAATCGATGTCGAACCTTTGCCGAGTTGGGCGTACTGATCAAGGAGTCTGTTGATGCCTATAATACCTACAGGCCACACCTCAGCCTCGGCATGAAAACGCCACAAGAGGTACATGAAAAAGCCAGCACCCGAGGGGAGCTGGCTTCAACAAAAACCGTCAACGTATATTAGGACGGGTCAGCTCCTGAATGGTCGCGCCTTAGCGTTGACCGAGCATTTTCTCTTTCAGGTCCTTCTGGGCGGGCTTGTCCGACAGCCAGATGCCAAACAGCGCTTTCTTGAACGCCAGACCGCCAATGGTGTCCTTGTGTTGGCCGTTCTTGAGCACTTTCACGCCCTCGTCCGGCAGATACACCAGATCAAAGACGTCACCTTCGGTGATTTCATCCTGGAACACCGCCATGAACTGATCCACCTGGTCCTGGATTGCAGCCATATCACCGTCGGTGGAGGCTTCAAACCCTTCGAGCGTCGCTTCGGTCATACGCTCGCTGGTGATCATCCCGGAAATGATATGCAGGGTAATCGCCTGGGGTTCGTCGGCATTGATGACCGCTTCACCATCGTTGATGGTCTCCGGAACGTAAAGACCGCCCACGTACAGATCCATGAACCACTTGGAGCGGGTGCCTGCGCCGTTGAGCTTGAGCTCGGTATCCATGGCGGAGTAAGTATCCGGAACGTCAACACCTTCTACCTCAAGTGCCGACGCCGGTGCAGACAGCACGGCTGCCATGACGACGGAGGCAAAACCGGTTGTAAGAGCCTTCTTCATAGTCCTTTCCTTTTCGATCGTTATTATTGACGTGTTTCATTCGTGCACCGGGTTTCGACACCCTTATCCCCGCCCGGTGCTCGCATTCTATCAATGAGGCCGGCCTGCGAAGCGCAACCTGGTTCTCATTTGCGGCGATCCTGAAACACAAAAGCCGGCGGGAGCTTCTCCGGCCGGCTTTTGATCGAAAGATAATGCTTAGATTACTTGAACAGCAGATTCCCCGACAGACCCTCCTTTTCGAGAATCTCCCTCAGGCGGCGCAGGGCCTCAACCTGGATCTGCCGAACCCGCTCTCGGGTAAGGCCAATCTCCTGTCCGACTTCCTCCAGTGTGCTCACCGGGTAGCCCCGCAGTCCAAAGCGGCGTGACAGAACTTCCTGCTGTTTGTCGCTGAGCTGGTCGATCCACTTCTCGAGGCACGAACACATGTTGTTGTCCTGGAGAAGGTCCGCCGGATCTGAGGCGCCTTCGTCGGCCACCGTGTCCAGCAACGACTTTTCGCCGCCACTGCCAATTGGCGTATCCATGGAGGCTACGCGCTCGTTCAGGCCCAGCATGCGCTTCACATCGGCCACGGGCTTGTCGACCATGCGGGCTATTTCCTCCGCTGAGGGCTCGTGGTCCAGTTTCTGGGTGAGTTCCCGGGCGGCCCGCAGGTAGAGGTTGAGCTCCTTTACCACATGAATCGGCAGGCGAATGGTGCGGGTCTGGTTCATGATCGCCCGTTCAATGGTCTGGCGAATCCACCAGGTGGCGTAGGTGGAGAACCGGAAGCCGCGCTCCGGATCAAACTTTTCGACCGCCCGGATCAAACCCAGGTTGCCCTCTTCGATCAGGTCCAGCAGCGTGAGGCCACGGTTCACGTAGCGTCGGGCAATCTTGACCACCAGGCGCAGGTTGCTCTCGATCATGCGTTTACGCCCGGATTCCTCGCCCTTGCGCGCCAGCCGGGCAAAGTAGACCTCTTCTTCCGGTGTCAGAAGTGGGGAAAATCCGATTTCGTTGAGATAAAGTTGGGTGGCGTCCAGCTGCTTCTGGCTGGTGAAGTAACGCCCCTGGGTAGGAAAGTCCTCTTCGACCTCGGCAACCTCGTCGTTTGCCTCCTTGTCGACTTTTTCTTCGGCTAACAGTTGATCGTCTGCATCCTCAATGTCTGACACGCGATCGATAATGATGTCTTCTTGCTCTGCTGACATAGGTGTTGCCCCGCCTCAATAATCCTGGATGTTTGCCCGATACTTCTTGTTATTGCGGACATTCTGGTTTCGTGCTTTTCTTCAGGACATTTTGTTGGCTGACCTTTATCGGCCAGTACCGTTCTTGTTTTTGTGTCGAATGCGGTTTTTTGTCAGTGCCGTCGTGATCTGGCCGCCTCAGCTGAGCTCACTGCCTTCCCTGCTAGCGTGGCGGCAGGTAGTGGACCGGATCAACCGGGTTGCCATTTTTGCGGATCTCAAAATGCAACATGGGTCGTTCAGCGCCACTGCTACCGAGCTCTGCGATCACCTGCCCGGCGGTTACATCCTCCCCTTCCTGCACCAGAATCTTCCGGTTGTGAGCGTAAGCACTCAGATAGTGCTCGTTATGATTCACGATAATGAGATTACCGTAACCTAGCAACCCGTTACCGGCATAGACGACATTTCCTGCCGCCGCTGCCTTTACAGCATCCCCGGGTTTTCCGGCAATATCAATACCTTTGTTGACTTTTCCGGATGTTGAATATCCAGCAATTACGGTGCCAACGTGCGGCCATCGCCACTCGATACGGGCCACCGTCTGCGTCTGCGACGCCAGAGGTTTGTTGCTGGCCGGCGCCCGGGTCACCGCGGGCTTGGGTGCCGTCGCAGCCGTTTGCCGGGGCGGTGAAACCCTGCTGGCTGACCTTGGTGGCGAACTCCCCGCAGAAGCAGTCTGCCGGCTGGATGTGACAGTTCCGCGAAGGTCCAGGCGCAGCACCTGGCCGGCCTTCAGATTCCAGGGGGGGCCGATACCGTTGGCGCTGCCCAGCTCCCGATAATCACGACCGTAGCGCCAGGCGATGCTGTATAGCGTCTCGCCCGGTTGCACGACGTGTCGGCCCCAGTAGACCGGCGGGTTGTAGATATCGTCCTGATACAGTGCCGGAGTGTTGCAACCGCCCAACATCAGCAGGAGCAGAAGAAGAGACAGAAGACGAGACGTTTTTCCGGGCCAAGCGCGCCCGAGGGCACCGAAGGGGAACCGCGGGGAAGCCAGCAGGCCGGCCAGGGAGAGCCCACGCAAAAAAATCACAGAAATAAAAACGACCCAGTTATGAAAATTCGGTATAAATAGCCTGTCCGTTCAAAGCTATTTCTAGGTT
Source organism: Marinobacter sp. E2 (assembly GCF_055755345.1). Lineage (NCBI taxonomy): Bacteria > Pseudomonadati > Pseudomonadota > Gammaproteobacteria > Pseudomonadales > Marinobacteraceae > Marinobacter > Marinobacter sp. E2. The sequence goes on along the minus strand of NZ_CM146911.1, from coordinate 1,497,650 downwards.
TCTTATAAAGTTTAAGGACTAACTTGCTAATATATTGCACATTTCCTGATGCAAGCCAAGTTACCTTCCGGTCACTGCTGTTACCTCAAGAAACAACCGGCCGGCCCATCTGGTAACACTTCCGGTGGTCCGGTCGGGCCTCAGGCCCTCTGGGCCGCTCCGGATCCGCGCCCGCCAATCCACTCCACCACAATCACAAGAAAGAAACCGGCCAGGGCCGCCATAACGGCCAGGGCCAGCTTCGGATCCTGCCCCATCTGCTCGGCAAAGGTCCATGGCAGGATGCTCACCTCGTTCACCGGGACTTCCTCGCCGGCGCTGTTTACCCGCCAGCTCAGGGTTTCCTTCCATGGCCAGACCTTGTTCAGGGCACCGATCATGAAGCCGGTCAGCAAAGCCAGCACCAGGTCGTGAAAATGATGGAACGCCCAGGTGATCAGGCGAGCGATTGAAAGCAGGCCCACCAGACAGCCCAACATGAAGAGCAACAGCACGCCCAGGTCCAGGGACTTGATGGCGGCCAATACCGGAGCGTACATTCCGATCACAAGCAGAATGAAGCTACCGGATATGCCCGGAAGGATCATTGCGCAGATGGCCAGCGCCCCGGCCCCAAAGAACACCAGAGACGACGGCGATGCCTCACCGGCCGACAGGGTGGTTACCCACCAGGCGAACCCGATGCCAATGAAAAGGGGCAGAGCAAGGCCAATCTGGTAATGGCGCACCTGTCGCCCCACGTGCCACACGGAGGCGACAATCAGTCCGAAGAAAAAGCTCCAGATCAGGATTGGATACTGCGCCAACAGGTAACTGATGGCCGAGGCGAGTGTTGCGATACTGGTCAGGATGCCGGCCAACAGGGACAACAGAAAGGTTCCGTCGCAGGCGCGCCAGAATACGCCCAGCTGGCGTTTCCTGAGCAGATCATAAAGCGCCGGCGGCACCGCATTGATGGCCTCCAGAAGACGGAAATAGATGCCCGTGATAAACGCAATGGTGCCACCGGACACCCCGGGTACGATATCCGCTGCCCCCATGGCCAGCCCCCTCAGGAACACGCCACCCGGGCTCTGGGATCGCTCGATGTCCTGATCGGCGCTACGGCTCTGCGGATTATCCATGGTTATCGGACAACCCCGCCAAGCAGAGGAACAAAGCGGACAGGCTCCAGCTCCCGGTGCTCGAACCGGTCGCCCCGACGGATCACCTCCACCAGCACCTGGTCTTCCTCCCCCACCGGGGCAATCAGAACGCCGCCGTCTTCGAGTTGCGCCAAGAGTTCTCTCGGTATTTCCACCGGCGCTGCGGTTACGATGATACCGGCGAAAGGCCCCCGCTCGGGCCAGCCCATGCCGCCATCTGCATGTTTGAGAAAGACATTGCGCGCCTGGAGCTGGCGCAGCCGTTCCCGGGCCCGGTCCTGCAACGCCTTGATACGCTCAACGCTGTAGATCTCCGGGAACAGGCGTGACAGCACAGCCGTCTGGTAGCCGGACCCCGTACCCAGCTCGAGCACTCGGGCCGGCCCATGAGCAAGCATCAGCTCTGTCATGCGGGCGACAATGTAGGGCTGCGACAGCGTCTGTCCATAGCCGATGGGTAGTGATGTGTCCTCGTAGGCCCGGTGCGACAGGGCTTCGTCCAGAAAGATATGGCGCGGCACTTCGCCCATAACCTCAAGAACCCTGTCCGACTGGATACCCGCATCCCTCAGGCGCTGTACCAGCCGCATCCGGGTGCGCCTGGAGGTCATTCCGATGCCTTCAAGCTGAGTTGTCATTCGCTCGCTCCCGAACCACCCTCCAGGGCGTCAACCCAATCCCGCAGGGAGCTCAGCGCCTCGTGGCGGGTCATATCAATGTGCACCGGCGTCACCGAGACATATCCCTCACGCACCGCATGAAAATCGGTACCCGGCCCGGCATCCCCGCCCTCGCCCGCGGCGCCGATCCAGAAGCGCTCCTTTCCACGTGGGCAGGTCATCGGGACCGCTCCCTCGGCCCGCTCCCTGTGGCCCAGGCGGGTTACCCGGATACCCGCCAGCTCGTTCCAGGGGACGTCCGGCACATTCACGTTCAGAATGGATCGCGGCCCCAGCACCATGGGCCGGCCGTTTTCCAGAAGCATCCGCACCACACGGGCCGCGGTTTCATAATGAAAGTGGCCGTTGTTGACCAGGGATACGGCGATGGCTGGCAACCCCAGGTGCCGGCCTTCAGTGGCGGCAGCCACGGTTCCGGAGTAGATGATGTCATCGCCAAGATTGGCGTGGGTATTAATGCCCGACACCACCCGGTCGAAGGGTTCGCGAAAGAGTCCGTTCACGGCCAGGTGAACACAATCCGTGGGCGTACCGTCAACGGAACGGAACCCATTGGGATGCTCTTCCACGGTCAGAGGGCGGTTCAGGGTCAGCGCGTTGCTGGCGCCGCTATGATCGCGGTCAGGGGCAACCACTTCCAGGTCCCCCACTCCCTTGAGTCCTTCGTGAAGGGCAATCAGCCCCGGTGAATGAACGCCGTCATCGTTGGACAACAGAATACGCACAGTGTTCTCCGCTAGCCTTGTTATTCGTTATGTCGGCCGAGGCTCATGTCCTCAAGCTCGAAAAGATCACCCAGCATGGTGGTCGCGTACTGGCCCGGCGTAAGGAAGAACGCCAGCTCCAGGCAATCGTCTGCCAGCCATCGCCAGGTCAGTTTCTGCGGCTTCAACGCCAGTGGCCGCCGTTCGGGTTTCATGCGGGTTGACGAAAACACGGCTGCCATCTCTGGCGCGCGGGCAACCACCTCCCTCTCCAGCGCACCAGTCTCGCCGGTGGCCGTGGTACCACCATCTCCCCACAGTGGACCGGTCGCGCCTTCGTGGCGCCAGCTGCCGTCCATTACTCGGGCCGCAAGCACTTCATTGAACAACCAGGAACGTGCCGCCGAAAAGTACAATACGTTTTTCGAGTCTTCGCTGCCACCACGCTTGCCACGCCCGCGACGTTTTCGGCCGGAACCTGGCTGACGATTCATCGCGGACGGATCCATGGAAACCGCCCGATCCAGGTTGGCGCCCCCCTGCCCGAAGCGTTGGGGACCGAAATAATTGGGAGCGCCGAACTCGGCAAGGCGGGCCAGAGCCTGCTCAATCTCGATCCGGGAGCCCTGTACGTCGCGCAGAGTGATCGCAAAGTGATTGCCGCTGTGCTCGCCCCGGCGCAGTTTTCTGGACTGCCGGCAAGCCGAAAGCACCGGCCAGCGCTGACCGATAGCGTGAATCAGCTCGGCGTCCTGCAACTCCCCGCCCGGACGATACAGGCTGAACCACTGGCAGGTAACGGCGTGTCGGTCCTTGAGGCCACAAAAGCCCACATCAAAGTGTCGGCTACCGGCCATCCTGGCCAGTTCCCGGGCGACATACTCTGTATTGTCGCCGGTTTTCTGAAGTTTCACACAGAGATGCTCTCCAGCACCGGCTACTGAATCACCGCCGATGGGATTCGCATCCGGAACGGGCAGCTGCAGCTCCTCGTCAACGCGAAAATCCTCAGGGGAGCATTTGAGCAGAGCCCGTGCCACACGAGCACCACCGGACGTCGGCCAGTCGAGACGCCACGGGCTCACGACTCCACCAGTTCCAGCAGGCAAATGGCCTGACAGGCAATCCCCTCACCGCGGCCGGTAAACCCGAGTTTTTCCGTTGTAGTGGCCTTGACGCTGACCCGGCTGGCGGGAATACCGAGATCTTCGGCAATATTGAGACGGATGGCATCAATGTGCGGCGCCATCTTTGGCGCCTGGGCAATGATCGTGGAGTCGACGTTGACCACGCTCAGCCCTTCTTCACGGATGCGGACCATCACCCGGCGCAGCAAATCACGGCTGTCGGCCCCGGCCCACTCGTCACTGGTATCCGGAAACAGGTGGCCGATGTCGCCTAGTGCAGCCGCGCCCAACAGGGCATCCGCCAGCGCATGCAGGAGTACGTCACCGTCCGAGTGTGCTTTAAGACCATGAGAATGGGGGATCTTGACGCCCCCCAGGGTGACAGTATCACCTTCACAGAAGGCGTGGACGTCAAAGCCCTGACCAATACGCATAGTATACTCCGGGGAGATTCGGACAACTCAGAACTGACCAAGGATAAACTTGGCCAGTGCCAGATCTGCAGGTACGGTTATTTTAATGTTGTCGGGCCGCCCTTCAACCAGAACCGGCATGTTACCGGAAAACTCGATCGCAGAGGATTCATCGGTGACCTCCACGCCAGCATCCAACGCGGCTTCGAGCGCGTCGACAAGCGGGCGATACCGGAACATCTGCGGGGTAAGTGCTCGCCACAATCCCCGGCGGTCCAGGGTGGACTCTACTTCCGGTAACTCCCCGGCAGTGGCTCGCTTCAGGGTATCGGCCACCGGTGACGCCAGCAGCCCTCCAACCGGATGTTCGTAAACGCTGTCGATCAGGTTTGCCAGGTCGGCGGTGTGCACACAGGGACGGGCGGCGTCATGGACCAGCACCCAGTCCCGATCATCCGCCTGTTCCGCCAGGGCCCGAAGCGCAGCCAGAACCGAGCAGGCACGTTCGGAGCCCCCCGTGCAGGTCTGAATACGGCTGTCATGCCGGGCATCGGTATCGGGCCACCACCGGTCAGCGGGGTGTAGCGGCACCATGCAGCCAGCGAAGGGTGCTGCGTCCATCACCCGAGACAGGGTGATGTCGAGGATAAAACGTTCGTCAATACGGAGATACTGTTTGGGCTGCTCCGCTCCCATGCGCTGTCCGATACCGGCAGCGGGGACGATGAGCCAGAGGCGGGGTGCGGTCATAGGCAATCAGTTTTCGACCACAAGGAAGAAGGTTTCGTCCTCCCTGATCAGCCCAAGGTTCATACGGGCACGCTCTTCAACGGCCCCCTGCTCGTTGCGCAGGTTGCGAACCTCGGCGTAGAGGCGCTCGTTCCGGGTGGCCAGTTCGGCATTCTCGGCCTTCTGCTCGGCAATGGCCTGTTCAAGTGCCCAGACTTGCGCAAAGCTGCCCTCCCCGACCCACAGGCGCACCTGCAGCAGGAGAATGACAACCACCATGATGGTCCAGAGCAACTTCATTACCGATTCCGTTCAAAAATTAGCCAATTAAAATACCAACGCCGGACGTTGAGTATAGACCTTAGAGTAGATTAGCAACAAATTCTTCTAACTGCCTGTACAAAAAGGCCATCGTGCCGAAACTTTCGCTCGGAACACGATGGCCATAACAGTTTTATCTGGTGACCGGCCCAGAACCCTGCCCGAACCGGTCAATCCTGATGGATCAGCCCTGGCCCTTGATCTCGCTCAGGCCGCGGTACGGCGCCTTGCCATCCAGCGCTTCCTCGATGCGCAGCAACTGGTTGTACTTGGCAACGCGATCCGAACGGCAAAGGGAACCGGTCTTGATCTGGCCCGCACAGGTGGCCACTGCCAGATCAGCGATGGTGGTATCCTCGGTTTCACCGGAACGGTGTGAAATCACCGCGGTGAAGCCTGCATCCTGGGCCATCTTGATGGCGTCCAGAGTCTCGCTCAGGCTGCCGATCTGGTTGAACTTGATCAGGATGGAGTTGCCCACGCCCTTCTCGATACCCTGCTTCAGGATCCTGGTGTTGGTGACGAACAGGTCGTCACCCACCAGCTGCACCTTGCTACCGAGCTTGTCGGTCAGCACTTTCCAGCCGTCCCAGTCGCTCTCGTCCATGCCATCTTCGATAGACACGATCGGATAGCGCTCGCACAGGCCCGCCAGGTAGTCGGCAAAGCCCTCGGAATCGAAGCTCTTGCCCTCGCCAGACAGCTGGTACTGGCCGTCCTTGTAGAACTCGGAAGAAGCGCAGTCCAGGGCCAGGGTGACGTCGGTGCCCAGCTTGTAACCGGCTTTTTCCACCGCTTCCCGGATCACGGCCAGTGCAGCCTCGTTGGACGGCAGGTTCGGGGCAAAACCGCCCTCGTCACCCACCGCGGTGTTCAGGCCCTGGGCCTTCAGCACTTTCTTCAGGCTGTGGAAAATCTCGGCGCCGACCCGCAGGGCTTCCGCGAAGTTCTTTGCGGATACCGGCTGAACCATGAACTCCTGGATATCGACGTTGTTGTCGGCGTGCTCACCGCCGTTCAGGATGTTCATCATCGGAACCGGCATGGAGAACTTGCCGGAGGTACCATTGATGTCCGCGATGTGCTCGTACAGCGGCTTGCCCAGGGAAATGGCCGCGGCCTTGGCAGCGGCAAGGGAGACGGCCAGGATGGCGTTGGCGCCCAGGTTAGCCTTGTTCTCGGTGCCGTCCAGATCCAGCATGATCTGGTCCAGGGCACGCTGGTCGGCGGCATCTTTGCCCACCAGAGCATCACGAATTTTGGTGTTAACTGCTTCCACCGCCTTCAAAACACCCTTGCCAAGGTAACGGGAAGCATCACCATCACGCAGCTCCAGGGCTTCACGAGAGCCGGTGGAAGCGCCGGAGGGCGCACACGCGGAACCGATGGTGCCGTCTTCAAGAATAACGTCGGCTTCGACAGTCGGGTTACCGCGGGAATCAAGAACCTCACGGCCTTTGATGTTGGCAATCTTGGTCATTCCAATGAATCTCCGTTTATCCAGAATCAAAAAGGTTTCTAAATTGTCAGATCGAGAGCAGGCGGGGGATGGCTTTATGAAACTGTGCGGAGCCATGGATGGCGGAGCCCAAGCGACACATGGATGTGCCGCAAGGAGCGTGTTTCAGAAAGCCATCCCCCGCCTGCTCGGTTCCCCCAAAGCAGAACAAAAACAAACACCGCCAATCAGGCGGTGTCGATCGATTTAAAACTTTTTACCAGATCATCCACAGCTTTCACCCGATGCAGAAACGGCTCCAGCTGGCTGAGTCGCAGCGCACAGGGACCGTCGCATTTGGCTTTGTCTGGGTCCGGGTGCGCCTCCAGGAACAGACCGGCCAGGCCCTGGGACATGCCCGCCAAAGCCAGGTCGGTCACCTGGGCTCTTCTGCCACCGGCGGAATCCGCCCGTCCGCCCGGCATTTGCAGGGAGTGGGTCACATCGAACATCACCGGCACGTTCATGGCCTTCATGATGCCAAACCCGAGCATATCCACCACCAGGTTGTTGTACCCGAAGCTGCTGCCCCGCTCGCAGAGGATCACCTTGTCGTTACCGGCTTCCTCGCACTTGGTGATGATGTGCTTCATTTCCTGAGGCGCGAGAAACTGCGCCTTCTTGATGTTGATCACTGCACCGGTTTCCGCCATGGCCACCACCAGGTCGGTCTGGCGGCTCAAAAATGCCGGAAGCTGGATGATGTCGCAGACTTCCGCCGCCGGCGCTGCCTGAGCGGGCTCGTGGACGTCGGAAATGATTGGCACTCCAAACTTGCTCTTGATGTCCGAGAGGATCTGCAGACCTTTTTCAAGACCTGGTCCCCGGAAGGAATGCACCGAAGACCGGTTGGCCTTGTCGAACGAGGCCTTGAAAACATAGGGAATGCCCAGCTTGCCGGTGGCTTCCACGTAGGCCTGGGCCACTTCCATGGCCAGCTCGGGCGATTCCAGCACATTCATGCCGCCGAACAGCACAAACGGCTTGTGGTTGGCGACCTCGATACCGGCGACGTTTACCGTGCTCTGGGCCATGTTCAGGATCCTTTCTTGTGGGCCAGCGCCGCCTCAACAAAGCCTTTGAACAGCGGATGACCGTCCCGCGGCGTGGAAGTGAATTCCGGGTGGAACTGGCAGGCCACAAACCAAGGATGGTTCGGCGCCTCGACCACTTCCACCAGGCGAGCGTCGGTAGAGCGACCAGAAACCTGGAGGCCTGCTTCTTCCAGACGCGGCAGGAAGTGGTTGTTCACCTCATAGCGGTGGCGGTGACGCTCGCGGATGGTTTTCCGGCCGTAGCAGTTGGCGATGGTGGAGCCTTCGGTCAGCACACAATCCTGGGCGCCGAGGCGCATGGTTCCGCCCAGATCCGATTCTTCGGTGCGCTCTTCCCGCTCACCGGTGGCATCCAGCCATTCGGTAATCAGACCTACCACGGGCTCCGGGGTGTGGGCGCGGAACTCGGTGCTGTGGGCATCCTTCAGGCCGGCGACATTCCGGGCGTATTCGATCACCGCCACCTGCATGCCGAGGCAGATACCGAGGTACGGAACCTTGTTCTCACGGGCATACTGAACGGTGCGAATCTTGCCTTCTACACCGCGCTCACCAAAGCCACCCGGCACCAGGATGGCGTCAGCACTTTCCAGTGCCCCGGTGCCATCGCGCTCGATGTCCTCGGAATCGATGTAGTTGATGTTAACCTTGGTACGGGTCTTGATTCCGGCGTGCAGCAGGGATTCAATCAGGGACTTGTAAGCGTCCAGAAGTTCCATGTACTTGCCAACCATGGCAATGGTCACTTCCTGCTCCGGGTTCATAAGCGACTCGACCACGTCATCCCACTCGCTGAGGTCCGCCGGGCGCGCGTCCAGACTGAACCGCTCGATAACCAGCTGGTCCAGGCCATGCTCGTGCAGCATCCGGGGAATGGCGTAGATGGATTTGGCATCCTGCAGCGGAATAACCGCCCTTTCCTCAACGTTGGTGAACAGGGCGATCTTGCGTCGGGAGCTGGCATCCACCTCGTGCTCGGAGCGGCACAGGAGAATATCCGGCTGCAGGCCGATGGAGCGCATCTCCTTCACCGAATGCTGGGTCGGCTTGGTCTTGATCTCACCGGCCGTGGCAATGTACGGAACCAGCGTCAAGTGCATGAACAGGGCACGCTGGGGGCCAACCTCAACCTTGAGCTGGCGGCAGGCTTCCAGGAACGGCAGCGACTCGATGTCGCCCACGGTGCCGCCGATCTCGATCAGGGCAACGTCGGCTCCGGCCGCACCTTCAACCACACGCCGCTTGATTTCGTCGGTGATGTGGGGAATGACCTGAACGGTGCCACCCAGATAGTCGCCCCGGCGCTCCTTGCGGATGACTTCTTCGTAGACGCGACCGGTGGTGAAGTTGTTGCGCTTGCTCATCGGTGTTCGAATGAAGCGCTCGTAATGGCCCAGGTCGAGATCCGTCTCGGCGCCATCCTCGGTGACGAATACCTCACCGTGCTGGAACGGACTCATGGTGCCGGGGTCCACGTTGATGTACGGGTCCAGCTTGAGAATGGTGACCTTCAGGCCGCGTGCCTCGAGGATCGCAGCCAGAGAAGCCGATGCGATACCTTTCCCCAGGGAGGACACGACACCGCCGGTGACGAAAATATAACGCGTCATGCAGATTCCATGATTGTCTGGTTCGGTGAAGGAGGGAGATTGTCATCTCAAGATGGGACGCCAGACTACCAGAAAGCCCCCCCTGACTCAATCAAATTCCCGCTCTACAACCAGCCGCCAGCCAGCGGCATGGGCGCCTTCGGAGTATTGTTCAGAACACCAGAGATCGCCAACCGCGACCAGTTCCGGGGCATCACCGGCGCCGGCAAAAACCAGCGGCAGACGGGCCCTCTCCCACGGTGGCACCCCCTGCTCCTGCAGCCATTTTTTCAGCGACCTGGACGTACCGCCGGGCCGCAAACGAACGCGTTCCCCGCCCTGCCTCGTACTTATCCGTATTGCCGGTGATTCCACGGATGGCGTACCCACGGGTAACAGACGTATGCGCCATCCGGCCCAGTGGACGCTTTCCCCGGCGTTCAGCGTCCGTGGTTCCGCAGGCAAGACTGGCGGGTCTGGAACCAGATAGAGGCAGCCGCGGAATCTCCGGAGGCTGAAGCCATTGGCCCGGAACTCCGGTTCACGGTCGTCCCCGGCCCGCAGCAGGTCACTGAGGACCTGTCGCCAGTCGCCCGGAGACGGCGCCTGAAACCCTCGTTCTTTTGCCCACCAGCGGATCAGGTTTTTCTGCTCCGGCAACGACAATTCCAGCAGCCCGGACACCGGAATCCGGTTACCCTCCCCCCCGAGGTCGCGCCACTGCAGCGAGGCAAGGGTCTGGTTAAGCACGTCGCTCTCGGCACAGGCGCGGGCAGAATGAGAGAGTCTCTGGTTCAGCCCCGGCCACCGTTCGCGCAGCTCGGGCAGAATGCGATGTCGGAGGAAGTTCCTGTCGAAACCTTCATCGGTGTTGCTGGGATCATCGATCCACGACATCCCGGCCGCCTGGGCCCAATGCTCCAGCTCTGCTCTGTTGAACGCCAGCAGGGGCCGGAACAGCCGACCTGCGCCGAGAGGCCGATCAGTGGGCATGCCCGCCAGCCCCGCCACCCCGGTGCCCCGCAGTAGCCTGAACAGAACGGTTTCAGCCTGATCGTCCGCATGGTGTGCCATCAACAGAAGATCATCGGTTTCAAGGAGTTCCTCGAATACCCGATACCGGGCTTCACGGGCTGCCTCCTCCAGGCCGCCGGCCCGGCCACGGCTTGAGGCGGCCGACAGGTCGACTCGCCGCACCGTCAACGGCACCCCGAGTCGTGAGCAAAGGTCACCACAGAACGCCTCGGTTTCCGGGGCATTTGGTTGCAACTGATGGTTGATGTGCACCGCCCGAACGTCGGTCGAAACACGGTGGCAATGCACCACCAGGTGAAGTAACAGGGTTGAATCCAGGCCACCGCTGAGCGCGACCCAAAGACGGGCATTTGCAGGGAGGGCTCTGACCGGGGCGCACAGCGCCTCCGGCCAAGAAAAACCGGAGCCGGGCTCAGCGCCCGGTGTCATAGCGGGTCAGGCGCTCATATCGGCGTGAAACCAGCTCGTCCAGCGGCAGTCGGCTGAGCTCCGCAATGCCTTTACTCAGCACCTGCTTGAGCGACTCGGACATTTTCTCCGGGTTGCGATGGGCGCCACCAAGGGGCTCCTTGACCACGTTGTCCGCCAACCCGAGATCCCTCAACCGGTCAGCCGTAACCCCCATGGCCTCGGCAGCCTGGGCTGCATACTCGGCACTCTTCCAGAGAATCGAAGCACAACCCTCCGGGGAAATTACCGCATAGGTGGAATACTGCAGCATGTTCAGCTGGTCGCAGACACCAATGGCCAGTGCACCGCCGGAGCCGCCTTCCCCGATCACCGTGGAGATAATCGGGGTCTTGAGACGCGACATGACCGCCAGATTGAACGCAATGGCCTCACTCTGGCCACGTTCCTCGGCACCGATGCCCGGGTAGGCACCGGGGGTGTCGATAAAGGTGAGGATAGGCATCCTGAACCGCTCGGCCATTTCCATCAGTCGCAGGGCCTTGCGGTAGCCCTCGGGCCTTGGCATGCCGAAGTTGCGCTTGACCTTGTCACGGACCTCACGACCTTTCTGGTGACCGATGACCATAACTGGCTTGTCGTCCAGACGGGCGGTACCACCCACAATAGCCTGGTCATCCGCGTAGCGGCGGTCGCCATGAAGCTCGTCGAAATCCTCGAAAATGGACTCGATGTAGTCGAGGGTATACGGCCTGCGGGGATGACGGGCGAGCCTGGCCACGTCCCAGGGCTGAAGATTCGCGAAGATGCTCTCGGTCAGGCTGACACTCTTCTTCTTCAACCGGGTAATTTCATCGGTGATGTTGATGTCGGTATCGTTGCCCACCATGCGAAGCTCTTCGATCTTCGCTTCCAGATCGGCAATGGGCTGTTCGAAATCCAGATAGTTAGGGTTCATGATGATCCATCATTTTTTGCCAGGCGGAAAAAGCGCCGCCAAACCAGAATTTGAACCAAAGATAGCAGTGCCCGATCAGGGGCTAAAGCGGACATTGGTATGAGTCCGCTATCTGACAAACTTTTAATTAATCACGTGGTTAATCATAGACCAACTCCACCGACTGGTCGCCCACGAGGTAACGCAGCTCCAGCAGCAGGTTGTCGTCGGGCTGTACCCGCCAGGATTCACCTAGCTCAATCCGCGTGGAAGCCTCGTGGCTGTTGTACTCGATCCAGACCGGACTGCCCTCACAGCGGAAAGGCCTCAGCGTATTGTCCAGCTTTTCCAGCAAACCGTTCTGCAACTGGTCTGCGTGCAGGTTCAGCTTCAGGCCACGGCTGAACTGCTGGCGCGCGGTGCCCACGTCCATGACCGAGCTGACGCGCATTTTCATTTGCCCGGAGTAATCATCGTGGCTGACCTGCCCCTCCACCACGATGACCTGGTCGGACTGCAGCAGTTCGCGGTTCTCGAAAAACGCCTCGGAAAAGAGCGTGGCCTCAATCCGGGCGCTGCGGTCGTCCAGAGTAATAAAGCACATGGTGGAGCCGGTGCGGGTTTTCATGGTGCGCTGGGCCACGACCAGGCCTGCGACGCGCTGGGGTGACTTGTTCGGCTTGAGCTCGGCAATCGACGAGCGCACGAACCGACGAACTTCCTTCTCGTATTCGTCAAACGGATGGCCGGTCAGATAGAGACCGAGGGTATCCTTCTCGCCCTTCAATCGCTGTTTCTCTGGCCATTCGCGCACACCGGCCACGTCCTCGTAGGGGTCACCATCTTCTCCCGCTTCCAGCATTTCCCCGAACATGTCCATCATGCCCACAGACTCGTTGCGGGACTGCTGGTCGGCCTGCTGGACCGCCTTGTCGATACTGGCCATCAACTGGGCCCGACCGGGGCCCAGTTTGTCCATGGCGCCGGAGCGGATCAGCGCCTCCATGGCCCGCTTGTTGACCTTCTTCAGGTCCACCTTGCGACAGAAATCGAAGATATCCTGGTAGGGCTCGCCATCCGCCCGCCCCTCAACGATGCTCTGGATGGGGCCCTCGCCCAGGCCTTTAATGGCGCCGAGACCGTAGACAATCTGGCCCTCGTCGTTGACCGTGAAGGTGTACTCCGAGCGGCTGACATCCGGCACCAGGAGGTCCAGCCCCATGTTCCGGCATTCCTCCACCAGGGTGACCACCTTGTCGGTATTCTGCATATCGGCGGTCAGTACCGCCGCCATGAATTCGGCCGGGTAATGGGCTTTCAGCCAGAGCGTCTGGTAGGACACCAGGGCGTAGGCTGCCGAGTGTGATTTGTTGAAGCCGTAGCCGGCAAACTTCTCCACCAGGTCGAAGATGTTCTCGGCCAGGGTCTTGTTGATGCCGTTCTTCTCGCAACCATCCAGGAAGATCTGCTTCTGCTTGGCCATTTCCTCCGGTTTTTTCTTACCCATGGCCCGTCGCAGCATGTCGGCGCCGCCCAAGGTGTAGCCCGCCATCACCTGGGCGATCTGCATGACCTGCTCCTGGTACAGGATAACCCCGTAAGTGGGCTCCAGAACCGGCTTCAGCCCCTCATACTGGTAGTCCGGGTGCGGATAGGACAACGGCTGGCGACCGTGTTTCCGGTCGATAAAGTCGTCCACCATGCCCGACTGCAGAGGGCCGGGGCGGAACAGCGCCACCAGGGCGATCATGTCTTCCAGGGAGTCCGGCTGCAGGCGCCGGATCAGGTCTTTCATGCCTCGGGATTCCAGCTGGAAGACCGCCGTGGTTTCCGCCTTCTTGAGCATGTCGAACGACGGCACATCGTCCAGGGGGATGGCATTGATATCCAGCGGCTCAAGCCCGCGCTTTTCCCGGCGCGGGTTGATCATCTTCAGGGCCCAGTCGATGATCGTCAGCGTCCGCAAACCCAGGAAGTCGAATTTCACCAGGCCGGCGTCCTCAACGTCGCCCTTGTCGAACTGGGTGACCAGGCTGCCGCCCTCGTCGTCGCAATACAGCGGCGAGAAGTCGGTAATCTTGGTGGGCGCAATTACCACGCCCCCGGCGTGCTTGCCCGCGTTCCGGCAGACGCCTTCAAGCTTGAGTGCCATCTCCCAGATTTCCTGGGCTTCCTCGTCCTGGTCGAGAAACTCCTGCAGCTGGGGCTCTTGCACCAGGGCCTTTTCAAGGGTCATGCCCGGTTCGAACGGGATCATCTTGGACAGCTTGTCCGCCAGACCGTAGGACTTGCCCTGCACCCGTGCCACGTCACGTACCACCGCCTTGGCGGCCATCGTACCGAAGGTGATGATCTGAGAGACCGCCTCCCGGCCGTATTTCTCGGCCACATAGGCGATGACACGGTCCCGTCCCTCCATGCAGAAGTCGACGTCGAAGTCGGGCATGGACACCCGTTCCGGGTTCAGGAACCGCTCGAACAGCAGGTCGTATTCCAGGGGGTCGAGATCGGTGATCAACTGCGCATAGGCCACCAGGGAACCGGCACCGGAACCCCGGCCAGGGCCTACCGGTACGCCGTTGTTCTTGGCCCACTTGATGAAGTCCATCACGATCAGGAAGTAGCCCGGGAAGCCCATCTGGATGATGATGTCGAGCTCGAAGTTCAGACGCTTGTAGTAGGCCTCACGCTTGGCCTCATAATCCGGATCGTCCTTGCTCAGGGATTTGGCGAGGCGCTCCTCCAGGCCCTCCTCGGAGACCTTCCGGAAGTACTCGTCCATGGTCATGCCATCGGGGATCGGGTAGTTGGGCAGGAAATACTCGCCCATGCGCACCTTCACCGAACAACGCCGGGCAATCTCCACGGTGTTCTCGATGGCCTCCGGGATGTCGCTGAACAGCTCGATCATTTCTTCCGGGCTGCGCAGGTACTGCTGTTCGCTGAAGCGTCGATCGCGGCGGGGATCGTCGAGGGTGCGGCTCTCGCCAATGCAGACCCGGGCCTCATGGGCCTCAAAATCCTCGGCTTCCAGGAAGTGCACATCGTTGGTGGCCACCACCGGAAGGCCCATTGCCTGCGCCAGCTCCACGTTCAGGTGCAGGCAGTCCTCGTCGCCGGCGCGGCCGGTACGCTGCAATTCCAGGTAGTAGCTGTCCGGGTACAGGTTCATCCAGTAGCGGGCTCGCTCCCTGGCCAGATCTGTTTTGCCAGCCAGCAGCGCTTTGCCTACGTCGCCCAGTTTGCTGCCAGAGAGTGCGATCAGCCCCTGCGCCCTCTCCTCAAGCCAGCCACGCTGGATAATCGGCTTACCGAAACGCTGGCCGTCGGTATAGCCGAGCGAAATGATTTCCGTGAGGTTGAGATAGCCGTCGTTATTGCGGGCCAGCAGCGTCAGGCGGAAGGGGTTGTCAGGCTCATCCGGGTTCTCGAGCCAGAGGTCGGCACCGATGATCGGTTTGACACCCGCGCCCATGGCCGCCTTATAGAACCGCACCAGCGAGCACATGTTGGACTGCTCGGTGAGCCCCACCGCTGGCATGCCCAGCTCTGCCACGCGATTGACCAGGGGTTTGACCCGCACCAGGCCGTCCACCATGGAATACTCTGAATGGACTCGAAGATGTACGAATGTCTGCGCCATAGTGTCGGATCAGTCCTGCTTGCGTCTTTGGTTCTGAAAAGGTGGTCAACCGCCCACCAGCGCCCGGATGTCGTCCTCGGTCTGGGGACCGAAACGGGTTTCCACCAGCTCACCCTGGGGATTGACAATAAACGTGGCCGGCAGTGCCACCGGCATTTTCCAGCCGAATGTTGGCCCAGGGTCCTTTTCCAGCATGGTGAATTCTATGCCCATTTTTCCGCCCAGGGCGGTCAGGGCCTCGCCACTCACGCCGTCAAAGTTGACGCCGAGCACGGTCATGTCCGGCGCTTTGTCAATTTCGTTCAGTTCGGGAATTTCCTCCAGGCACGGCTTGCACCACTCTGCCCAGTAATTCACCAGGACCCATTGTCCACGGAGGTTGTCCCAGTTCATCGGAGGGCCGTCTGCCCGTTGCAGCTCGATTTTCTCACAACCGGCCAGCGCTACCACCAGGAGAAAAACGCCAAGCATGCCCGGCCAGCGACGGGAACATGGCCATTCAGGGTACTGCACCGATATACCTCCTGTTAGACTACGGGCCACCGAACCCATGGCACCCCTCACTTGATCAGGCAAGACGATGACAGAAGCCACCCGGATTTTCCATAACCCCCGCTGCTCGAAATCCCGCCAAGCCCTTGAGTTGCTTCACGAACGCGGCATTGAACCCGAGATTATACGCTACCTGGAAACCCCACCGACAGCACAAGAGCTCAACGATATTCTGGACAGGCTGGAACTGGCACCCAGACAACTGATGCGCACCAAGGAAAAGGAGTACCTTGAGCTGGGGCTGGATAACCCCGAACTCACCCGCGAACAGCTGATTGCCGCCATGATTGAAACGCCCCGACTGATCGAGCGGCCGATTGTCCTGGCCAACGGCAGGGCAGCGGTGGGTCGGCCTCCGGAAAAGGTGCTCGACATTCTCTGAACTTCCGCCAGACCGCACTATAACCATCGCAGCACAGGACTCTTCATGTCGGAATCATTGCCCTACATTCTGGTGCTTTATTACAGCCGCAATGGACAGACCGCTGAACTGGCCCGCCAGATTGGCCGGGGCGTTGCCCGGGTCAGCGGCATCGAGGCCAGGCTGAGGTCGGTTCCGCCGGTCTCGCCGGACACCGATGCCTCTCTGCCCGCGGTGCCGGACTCCGGCGCGCCCTACGCCACCCGGTCGGAACTGGCCAACTGCTCTGGTCTCGCCCTGGGCAGCCCGACTCGGTTCGGTAATATGGCGGCTCCGCTGAAATATTTTCTGGATACCACCGGCGATCTCTGGCTGAGCGGCGCCCTCGCAGGCAAGCCGGCTGGCGCCTTCACATCGACTGGTAGCCTCCACGGCGGCCAGGAGAGCACTCTGCTCACCATGATGGTGCCTCTGCTACACCACGGCATGGTGCTCTGCGGCCTGCCTTACACCGAGAAAAGTCTCGGAGACACTCACACTGGCGGCACCCCCTACGGACCCAGCCACTGGGCAGGCACCGGGGAACAATTGCCAGTCAGCGACGACGAAAAAACCCTGTGCCAGGCTTTCGGTGAGCGACTGGCCCGACTGGCGCTGAAACTGGCAGACTGAGAGATGCCAGCGCCCTGCACGTACATTGAGAGCCCACTTACTTTCGGAAGATGATCATGCTGAACAACCCCAAGGCACGCACCACGGCGCAACTGGCCACCGCGCTCTATGTGGCCGTACTTGTCACACTTCTGGTCACCACGTTTTACCCGGCGCCCGTGGAAGGTGTCTCCATTGCCCTGATGCTGTCTGTAAAGCTGCTGCCACTGCTGCCTTTTGCAGTCCCGGTCGTTCGGGGCCACAATCGCGGTTACATCTGGATGTCGTTTGTTCTGATTTTCTATTTTACCCAGGCGGTGGTCTCGGCCTGGCTCAGTGAAGGCGCCGTTGGCCCGGTTGCGCTGACCGTGCTGACCTTTCTCCTGTTCACTGTGGCCATGGTTCACCTCAAGGTAAACCGCAGGCTGACCGCGTGATGTTTTATTGATTCGAGCAGGGAAACCGAGCCCTATGGCAGAAACAGACAAGTCCGCCACCCTGCAGCGGCCGCCAGCCCCTGGCCAGCGCAACCTGACGCTGCGAGACATCTGTAACGCCCTTGTCAGCAGCGGCGAGATCAGCCAGGAAGATGCCGAGCGCGTGATTTCCGGCAACCTGGGTGCAGCGACTGGCGGTGGCACCGCAGGCAGGCGCCACCCCCTGGAACTGGTTGCGATTGCTGCCCCGACCAGCCAGATCAGCGGCCGCACCCTGGATCTCGATCGCCTCACTCAATGGCTCGCTGACTGGGCGCAGCAGCCGTACTACCACATCGACCCGCTGAAGATCGACACCCCGGCCATTGCCCGGGTAATGTCCTACGCCTTCGCCCAGCGCCACGGCATCCTGGCCGTTGAAATTACCCGGGACGAGGTAGTCATCGCCAGCGCCGAGCCGTTTGTCAGCGACTGGGAGCAGAACCTCCAGCAGGCGGTGCGCAAGGACATCCGGCGGGTCGTGGCCAACCCGGAAGACATACGCCGATACACTGTGGAGCTTTATCAGCTGGCCAACTCGGTGAGCAAGGCCAGCGGCGGTCAGAGCCCGGGCAAGGCCGGCAGCCAGAACTTTGAACAGCTACTGGACCTGGGCGCCAATGAAAACCCCGATGCCAACGACCAGCACGTGGTCAAGATTGTCGACTGGCTGCTCCAGTACGCCTTTGACCAGCGGGCCTCGGACATCCACATAGAGCCAAGGCGAGCAGTCACTCAGGTCCGGTTCCGCATTGATGGGGTGCTGCACAACGTCTATGAGTTTCCGGAGCACGTGGGCGTGGCGGTAACCAGTCGCCTGAAGATCCTGGGCCGCCTGAACGTGGCGGAAAAACGCAAGCCCCAGGACGGCCGCATCAAGACCCGCAAACCGGACAACAGCGAGGTGGAGCTGCGTCTTGCCACCATGCCCACCGCCTTCGGCGAAAAAATGGTGATGCGGATTTTCGATCCGGACGTGCTGCTGAAAACCTATGAACAGCTGGGGTTCAGCCGCGAAGACCAGCAGCGCTGGCAGGACATCACAGCCCGTCCTCACGGCATTGTGCTGGTTACCGGGCCGACTGGATCGGGCAAGACCACCACCCTGTACTCTACTCTGAAGCAGATCGCCTCGCCGGAGCTCAATGTCTGCACCATTGAGGACCCGATCGAGATGGTGGAACCAGCCTTTAACCAGATGCAGGTGCAGAACAATATCGATCTCACCTTTGCGGCTGGCGTGCGGGCACTGCTCAGACAGGACCCGGACGTGATCATGATCGGGGAGATCCGCGACCTGGAAACCGCCGAAATGGCCGTACAGGCGGCCCTGACTGGCCATCTGGTGCTCTCGACCCTCCATACCAACGACGCTCCCAGTGCCATCACCCGCCTCATGGAGCTGGGCATTCCGCCCTATCTGATCCGGGCAACCGTGCTCGGAGTAATGGCCCAGCGTCTGGCGCGAACCCTGTGCCCCTACTGCAAGGCGCCTGGGCCGGCGGATGAGCAGGCCTGGCAAACCCTCACCCGACCGTGGAAGGCGCCGGTTCCCAAGCAGTTCTACCAACCGGTGGGTTGCCTCGAATGCCGCAACACCGGCTACATGGGCCGGGCCGGCGTCTACGAAATCATGACGCTCTCCGGACCTCTGATCCGCCAGATCACCGACCAGTGTGAACTGGAGCAGCTGCGACTGGACGCCTACAAGGATGGTATGAAATCCCTGCGCCTGAGCGGTGCGCAGAAGGTGGCCGCCGGGCAGACCACGGTTGAGGAAATTCTGCGGGTTACCCCGGAAAGCCAGCGCTGAGCGTCTTGCCCGTTCAACCGCCGGGGCGCAACCCACACTGCCCGAGCAGTTCCTGCCAGGCCCGGGTGTGGTCCGCGATGGCCTGATCCAGCGCCTGCCACAGACTCCCCGCTCCTGTCCGGGAGAGGTGGCGCCGGTACCAGGGCCTGAACGCCTCCGGCATGACCTCAGCCTGCTGGTCCGCCAGCTGCTCGAACGGTTCGATGAGCGCAACCCGCCCCCGAGATACAGCGCTCAGGTAAGGCTGCACCTTGCCTATGTAAACGCTGAAGAACATGTTCTGCACAATATCCGATTGATTGTTGGGCTGACTGTTCAGACACAGCGGTCGCCCCTCGATGCGCTGCCGGAGCAGCGCGGTACCATCCTGCAGCCTGGCCGTCAGAAGCCGCGCGCTGTTGATCAGCTGCCCGGCACGATATTCGGCCTGCCAGCGCTGGTGAACCTCGCCTACAAAGTCCAGAGAGACATCAAGATTACCGGATTCAAGTTCGGCGACCACACCGTTCAGACGGGTAATGTCCCGGGCCAGATCCGACACCGGATTTCCCTCGCCTGCCACCGCCACCGCCACCGCCACCGGATAATAGCCTTTCGCCAGCGTGAACAGCGTTTCCACCTCCTCTACACCCCAGGTGGCGTTCCACAGGGCAATGGGAAGAGAGTCCAGCTTGCTCCCGATGGCTTCGCTCAGTTCTTCAGCAAAGTCCTCGTCCTCGATATCAGGAAGACACTCGCGGGCGGTCTGGATAAAGCGGATTTCGTACCTGAGACGGTTCAGCGGCTGCATCACCCGGCCCATCACGGAATTCTTCTCGCCTACGACGTACTGCAACTCGCACCCGTAGAGCGACAGAAAATCCAGCATGCCCATGTCCAGGTCCGGAAGGTCAAGTACTCGCTCCCGGCGACGGGGCAGCTGGCTGGCAGCAGGAATGTCGGAAAACCGGGGCTCGGTTTCCAGAACCCGGGCCACCCGCTCCACGTATTCATCCATCATGGGGCGGGCTTCGGAGAAGGGGTCACAGCCGGCCAGTAGCAGGGCCATCGCCGGCAGACACATTTTCAGGAACCCGCTACCGGGCATCGCTTCCTCCTGCGCAGGCCGTGGGAGCCGTGGCTATCGCGCCTGGAGAAGGGCATCAACCTCCGCGAAGTCACGGGCTACAAATCGTTCTGTTTCCGGCAGGTCGCCGTCTCGCACCAGCCAGGCCGTCTTCATACCCGCCTGCTCTGCCGCCTCCAGTTCTGCCTCTACATCCGACAGGAACAGGACCGTGTTGGCCTCAACCCCCAGTTCGGACAGGATATTGTGGTAGGAGGCCACCTCTTTCTTGCCGCCCACCCGGGTGTCGAAGTAGCCAGAGAAGAACGGGGTAAAATCGCCTTCTGTCGTAAAACCGAAGATCAGTTTCTGGGCCTTCACCGAACCGGAGGAATATACGAACAGGCGCAGCCCCCGATCATGCCAGCGCTGGAGATAGTCTGCCGCGTCCGGATAGATGTGTCCTTTGAGTTCCCCCTGCTGGTAGCCCTGCTCCCAGACCATACCTTGCAGCGCCTTCAGGGACGTCTCCTTGCGGTCCTCCCGGATCCAGCTCTGGAGCACTTCAATGAGACCCTCAAGATCGGTCCGATCAACACCCGAGACCTCGGCCACGGCGTCCAGCTGCTCCGACACGGCCAGGGTGTCACCATGCCGCTGCCGGACAAACCCTGGCAGATGTTCACTGGCGTAGGGAAACAGCACATCGTGGACGAAAGAGATGGAGCTGGTGGTACCCTCGATGTCGGTGAGGATAACCCGGATCATTCCGTCGCCCCTGCCAGGGCTTCGTAGCGCGGCAGACGCCCGGCAATGTCTTCACCGGTAAAACTGGCCACCCAGCCTTCGGGGTTGGTGAATAGCCGGATGCAGGTAAAGGCGGGTTGCGGCCCCATATCGAACCAGTGCCGGGTGCCGTTGGGCACGCTGATCAGGTCATTTTTCTGGCACAGCACGGCGTATACCTCGTTCCCGAAGTGCAGGTAGAACAGGCCCTGCCCTCGCACGAAGAAGCGCACCTCGTCCTCGCTGTGGGTGTGTTCGTCGAGGAATTTCTGGCGGAAGGCCTCTTTCTGCGGGTTGTCCGGGTTCAGACTGATCACATCGGCGGTCTGGAACCCACACTCGTCCTTCAGGCTTGCCACTTCTTCCTGGTAAGCCTCGAGAATAGCGTCTGGCGATGCATCCGCCGGCAGCTCCCGGGTCGGCCACTGCTCGAAACGAACGCCCTGGGCCGCCAGCAGATCGCGGATTTCTGCCGGGTCTTCCGTTACGGTGTGAGCCGCTTCCGGGCGGTTCTGGTCAAAAATACTCAAGGTTGTCATGGACGCACCCTCATGGTCTCTAGTTCGCATTCAAACAGGAATTCAAAGGCCTCGACGTGACGCAGGCAATCAGCCATGGTCCTGCCCCAGGTATAGAGCCCATGGCCCCGAATGAGGTAACCGGGTTGCTCGGGGTGGGCCCGGAACCATTCGCGGGTTTCCTCGGCCAGGGCGTCAATGTCCTGAGTGTTCTCGAACACCGGCACGCTCAGGACCGACTCGTGGGTCTCAACGCCGGCAAACGCCTTTTGCAGTTCATAACCCTCCAGGACCAGTGCCTGCCCGGATTCAATCAACCGACTCAGCACAGTGGCCTTCACCGAGTGGGTATGAAGCACAGCGCCGACATCCGGGAACAGCTCATAAATCACGGTATGCAACCGGGTTTCGGCCGAAGAGCGGCAGTTGCTCTGAACTGCATGGCCTGCCAGGTCCACCACCATCACGTCGCCCGCGCCCAGCTGTCCCTTATGGCGGCCGGAGACGGTAATGGCAATGTGCTCGCCATCTATGCGTGCCGAGTAATTGCTGCTGGTGGCGGGCGACCAGCCCCGCTGATAGAGAAATCGACCGGCCTGCACGATTTCATCGGCGGCAGCGGCGTATCGGGTCACATCAAACACAGGCTTTCTCCCGGTTAACGGGTACCCTGACGGCGAAACGCCTCAGGCACCCACATTTGCCGACATTATAGGGGTGCGCCCGCCTGTCGCAAATGGTGGCGGGCGGCAATCAGGTCGGCAACCACCGATATGGCAATTTCTGCCGGGGTTTTGCTGGGAATATCAACACCGATCGGGGCCCGAAGGCGATCCAGGGTTGCCTGGTCGAGGCCCAGCGATGCCAGCCGCTCCCGCCTCGCCTGCGAGGTGCGCTTCGACCCCATGGCGCCCACGTAGAATGCGCCGGTTTGCAGCGCCGCCAGCAGCCCCATATCGTCGATCCTCGGATCGTGGGCCAGGGCCAGAACGCCAGTGAACGGGTCGTTGAAGGTCGCCGCAACCAGATCGTCGGGCAGTCGGCGGTCGAGCGGAATGTGGTGGTGGCTCCAGCCGGCTGCAAAAGCCTCCCTGGGCTCACACAGGGTGACGGCAAAATCGGCGGCCAGCGCAAACTCGGCGACGTAACGGGCCACTTCGCCCGCACCAATCAACAGCAGGCGGCATTCCGGTTGCAACGCATGGATGAATTGCTCTCCGTCCCGGGTGACAGAACTGTTTCCCTTCACCGGCTGATAGTCGAGTTGCGCGACGCCCTGGGCAAGCGTGCGCTGAACGCTGATTCTCCGCACCACCGCCCGGTGCCGGGACAAGGCTTCGTCCAGTTCCCGAACGTGGGCCAGAGAAGCGTCTCCGGCCAGCGGCTCCACCAGCAAGCGGATACGGCCGCCACAGGGCAACTGGAACTGGTCGCGGTCCGAGTCAGTGATGCCGTAATCAATCAGCACAGGCCCCTCGCCGCCCTGATCTGCAACACCCCGAAGCAGATCCTCCTCCAGGCAGCCGCCGGAGACCGAACCACTCCAGTCGCCTGCTTCACTGATGGCAAGCCAGGAACCGACGGGCCTTGGGGACGAGCCCCAGGTCTCCACGATGGTGCATAACCAGACCCGCCGACCGGCCTCAAGCCACTGGCGGGCATCCCGAATTACGGAGAGATGGCCTGCGGTCACTGCGGCACCGGACCCGTGGCCGCCCGGCTGCCCCACAAACTCAGGCATCGGCTTTCAGCGGCAGTGTACGCTGCCGTTTCCCGGTCAGGGCAAACAGTGCATTGCCAAGGGCCGGCAACACCGGCGGCACGCCGGGCTCGCCAACCCCGGTGGGAGGCGCCGTGCTCGGGATGATCTCAACTTCCACTTCCGGGCGCTCATACAGACGCATCAGTGGATAGTCGTGGAAATTGCTTTGCTGGACTTCGCCATTGGTAAAGGTGATTTCGCCATACAGAGCCGCGGTCAGACCGAACAGTATGCCGCCTTCGATCTGGTCCACCACGATTCGCGGGTTGATCACCTGGCCACAGTCCACAGCGCAAGCCACCTTGTGCACCCGGATAGCCCCGTTTTCGATACTGGCCTCCACCACCTGGGCCACGTAGGTGCCAAAGCTTCGAACCAGTGCAACGCCTCGCGCCCTTCCCTCGGGTGCCGGTTGATCCCAGCCCGCCATCTCGGCGGCCCTGTCGAGCACCGCCAGGTGCCGTGGCTCGGAGGCCACCAGACCTCGGCGGAACCGGTAGGGGTCTTCGCCGGCGGCATGGGCCAGTTCGTCCATGAAGGTTTCCACCGCAAACCCGTTGTGGGAATACCCCACGGAACGCCACCAGGAGATGGGAACGCCGGGGTCGGTGTGGGTATGGCGGACATCAATGTTGGCCACCGCGTACGGGTATTCGATGGCCCCCTCGATGGCCGAATGATCCTTGGGTGTGGCAATGCCCTCTGCCATCAGACCGACCTTGCCCAGGGTGTTGTACATGAACTTCGGTGCCCAGGGGTACTGGGCCGGGGCCGCGTTGCGAACGTACCAGTCCAGGATCTGGGGACCCACAATCTGGTGGTGCCATCCGGTCAGCTCTTTGCCAGAGAGGCTGGCCTTCAGGCGGTGCAGCATGGCCGGTCGGTAGACATCGTGACGGGTGTCTTCCTCCCGCGACCAGATCAGCTTGACCGGCCGATCCATCCGGTAGGCCACCGCCGCCACTTCCTCGATGTAGTCCTGGGTCAGGCGTCGACCGAAGCCGCCGCCGAGAAAGGTGGTATGAATGGTCACGTCGTCCGGACGCAGGTCGGTCACCCGGGCGGCGGCAATCCGCCCCAGATCCGGCGCCTGGGTCGGCGCCCAGACTTCGATCTGGCCATTCCGGTACCAGGCGGTCGCGTTCATCGGCTCCAGGGTGGCATGGGCCAGGTAGGGCTGCGTGTACTCGACTTCCACTACCCGCTCAGCGGATTCGCTGGCGTTCTCGAAGCTGCCCTCACTGCGCTCCGATACGCCCGGATCCTCGTCGGCGGCCTCGCGGTAGGATGCAAACACCTGGTCATTGGAGAGCGACAGGGCGTCCGAGTAATCCCAATCGATCGCGAGGACCTTCTGGGCTTTACGCGCCCGCCAGTATCGGTCGGCAACGACCGCCACGCCGCGTTCAATCTCAAACACGCCGAGCACGCCCGGCATGCCGCTGACTTCGTCGCCGTTAAAACCTTTTACTCGCCCGCCAAACCGGGGCGAACGGGAGACCACGGCGTACACCATATCTGGCAGCTCGACATCAATGCCATAGACGGCGGTACCGGTGGATTTGGCATGGGCATCCAGCCGGTTCTGCTGCTTGCCGATGTATTGCCACTCGGCGGGCAGTTTCAGGGGTATATCGCCCCGGACCACTTCGGTTGCCGCCAGCCTCACCAGCTTGCCATACGGCAACGAATCAATACCGTTAGGGTGAACGACCCTGCCATTGCGAGCTTCGCAGTCGGAGGGATCAACTTCCCAGATCCGGGCCGCGGCCATGACCAGCATCAGGCGGACTTCCGCACCGGCCAGCCGCAAGGGCTCCCAACTGGTGGCAACGCTGGTACTGCCGCCGGTCAGTTGCAGTTTGTACAACGGGTTACGGTATTCCGGTGCCACGGGTGCAAAACGGGGCGTGATGCGCTCCGGCGCGACCGCAAGCTCCTCGGCAATCAGCGTGGTGAGCCCGGTGTAGGTGCCCTGACCCATTTCCACCCGTGCCAGGGTGAAATAGATCTCGTCGTTTTCAGTCAGTTCCAGCCATGCATCCGGGCGCCACTCGCCGGTTTCCGCCTGGTAACCGGTCTGGACACCGGCACAGCCGGGCAGCGCCATGGCAACCACCAGGCCGCCAGAGGCGCCAGCACTGACCTTCAGAAAGTCTCTGCGATTGATCATGTTACGCCTCCTTTGCGTCGGAGGCGTTGCCGGCAGCAACGGATTCGACCGCCGCGATGATGCGCGAGTAGGTTCCACAGCGGCAGAGGTTGCCGGTCATGGCGGCGACAATCTCATCCCGGGAGGGCGACGGATTGGTCGCCAGCAGGTGAGCGGCACTCATGATCTGGCCAGACTGGCAGTAACCGCATTGCGGCACGCCGTGATCGATCCATGCCTGCTGCAGCGCATGAAGCCGATCCTCGCTGCCCAATCCTTCGATGGTGACAACGTCCGCGCCAGCGGCCATTTCCACCGGCGTCGAGCAGGACCGCACAGGCTGACCGTTCAGATGCACGGTGCAGGCACCACACAATCCGGCACCGCAACCAAACTTGGTGCCCTTGAGCCCCAGTTCATCCCGCACTACCCACAGCAGTGGGGTGTCACCTTCCACGTCCAGCGATCGTGGTTCTCCGTTGACCGTCAGGCTCAAGGCCATGCCCGCTCTCTCCTCATTTTAACTACCCGGCTTTTCGCCCGGTTTTCTTGTAAGCCGCCCCGGGGCGGCAGGTTGCATCACTTGATGACGTCTTCGCCGTCCTTGTTCACCCAGATCTTGCGCTCGCCGGTTTCCATCTTGCCGTTGGAATCCCAGACCTCGCGATCGGTGGTTGCCTGCTCCACCTTGCCGTTGTCATTCCAGATCACACGATCCTTGCAACCGGCCATAGCCAGCAATGCCACTGCGATCAATACAAATCTGTTTCCCACAAAAACCTCCTGGCAGCCGCCGAGCGGCTCTACGTTCAAGAATTGAAATACAAAGCCTTAGCGGCTTCCATGGATTTCCCGATTGCGCTGCTTATCCCGCTCGCCCTTGCGAACCATGACATAAACCGCGCCGGTTCCACCATGGTGTTTCTGGGCCGAATGAAAGGCCAGAACATCGTCAAGCTCGGGCAGCCATTTGGCAAGGTAGCTCTTCAACTGAGCAATTCCGTCGGGATTGCGTTCACCCTTGCCATGAAGAATGATCACCGTGCGCAGGCCGTATCGCAGGCAGTCGCCGATAAAGGCGAATACTTCGCGCCGCGCCTGCTCAACGGTCATGCGATGAAGGTCAAGACGGGCCTCGATGGGATACTGGCCCAGGCGCAGCTTACGAAACACCCCGTGCTGTACGCCAGGGCGCTGCCAGCAAAGCACGTCCTGAGCGGTCAGGGGCTCCACCATGTCGGAGGTGAGCGGGTTATTGTCCCGGATCGGCTTTTCCACCGCCGCACGCTGGCGCTCCAGATGCCCCGGCGTCAGTTCTCTCGGCGTGGTGACCTCGGCCCGGTTGGGCTTGCGGATACGCCGCACATCCTTCATTTCCTCAAGAAAGCTGAGGCGCTCTTCTTTGGTCGTCATGGCGTTACGTTCAATCACCTGTTTCAATCCGGACTTTACCATCCGCCCCCCTGACCATAAAGAAAACTGACCTGGATCAGTCCGAGTGCGACGAAAATCTCAGGGAGCAGAGTGCCGGGCATAAACTACACTTCAAGCGGATCACCCTATTCAGCGAGCGAACACGGCATGGCGGCAGCAATTCAGGAACACGACAATCCCCAGAACATCCGGGCCATCATGACTTTCCTGCGCGAGCACGCGCCCTTCTCCAGCATGGATGACGCTCACCTGGCCCACTTTGCCGAGAATGCGTCCATTCAGTTCTACGCAGACGGAGACGAAGTGCTGTCTCCGGAACAGGGTGTCGTCAAACGGTTCTACGTTGTCAAACAGGGTCGGATCCGTGGTGAGCGCCACAACGATAAGGAGGGCCGGACGGAAACCACCTTCGAGATAAGCCAGGGCGAGTGTTTTCCTCTCGCAGCCATGATCGGTGAGCGCCCAACCCGGACCCTGCACCGGGCGGCGGGCGACACCTTCTGCCTGAGTATCGGACAGGCCGCCTTTGTAACGCTTTTTTCCGAGAGTGAGCCGTTCCGCGACTTCTGCCTGCGGGGTGTCAGCAGTCTGCTGGATCAGGTAAACCGTCGCATCCAGTCCAACGCCATGGCATCCATGGGTTCGAGCACTTCGCTGGACACGCCACTGGAACGTTACGCTCTGCGCAACCCCATTGTGTGCTCGCCGGATCTGCCGGTGCGTAAGGCGGTTGCCCGAATGCACGAAAACAACGTTGGCAGCATCATCATTACCGACGACAGCCGTCACCCGACCGGTATTTTCACGCTCCGGGATTTGCGAACCATGATCGCCGAGGACAAAGGGCCCCTCGACACACCCATCCGACAGGTGATGACGCCGGACCCCTGCTGCCTGCCCTCCCACGCAGATGCCTTTGAGGCGGCCATGCTGATGGCAGAGCACCATTTCGCCCATCTGTGCGTGGTCGATGATGAGCACCGGCTCATCGGTGTGGTGTCTGAACGGGACCTGTTCGCACTGCAGCGTGTGGATCTGGTGAACCTGGCACGCACCATTGGCACGGCCACCCACCTCAATACCCTGATAAGCCTGCGTGCTGATGTGTCCCGACTGGTAGATGCCATGCTCGCGCACGGTGCGGATTCCGGCCAGGTGGTGAAGATCATCACCACGCTGAACGATGTAACGGTACGACGGGTTCTGGAGCTGAATCTGAAAAGAAACGATCCGGGCATTCCCTTCACCTGGCTGACCTTTGGCAGTGAGGGGCGGCAGGAACAGACCCTGCTGACCGACCAGGACAACGGCATCCTGTTCGAAACACCGGAGGGCATGACCGAAGACCAGGTACGGGAAAAGCTTCTGCCCTTTGCGCAGACCGTTAACAAGGAGTTGGCAGACTGCGGCTTCACGCTCTGCAAGGGCAACATCATGGCCAGTAATCCCAAGCTCTGCCTGAGCGGACGCGAGTGGGACGACTGGTTTATCCGTTTTATCGATGCCTCCACGCCCCAGAATCTGGTGTACTCCTCTATCTTCCTCGATATGAGAGCCGTGTTCGGGCCTACCGAACCACTGCAGGCATTGCTGGAAAAGGTTCTGGCCCGCATCCGCAAGAATGCGCTATTCCAGAAGATGCTGGCGGGCAACGCTTTCCAGAGGAAGCCTCCTCTGACCATGTTTCGCAACTTTCGCTACGTGACCGACGGCAAGAAACACTCCCTCGACCTCAAGCGCCAGGGTCTGGCTCCGTTTGTGGAGGCGGTGCGGGTGTTTGCGCTGGCCAACGGGGTGGAAACCGCCAACACCCTGGAGCGCATGGACGAGCTGGCGAAAAAGGGCATCTTCGACCCCAAGGACGCCAATGCCTGGAAAGAGGCGTACAGCCTGATCCAGGCCATTCGGATGCGGGCGCATCAGGAAATGCTGGCACGTGAAGAGGAGTTGACCAACTACATTGATCCGGACGACCTGAACCCGCTTGACCGCCGCATATTGCGGGAGTCCTTCCGCCAGGCCCAGCGGCTTCAGCAGAAGCTGGAAGTTACCTACCAACTCTGACTCCCGGACTCGTCTTTATGCTGGAACAGATCAAACAGTGGCTTGGACAGCGCCGAAGCGGTCGCGTAGGCAACCACGACCCGGGCAACCTGCCCAATCCGAAGACCCCAGGTGACCAGTTGCTCTCGGACTGCCGCCTTATTGTCCTGGACCTTGAAACCACCGGCCTGAATGCCAGCAAGGACGAGGTGATCGCTATCGGGGCCGTTGCCATACGCGGCGGCGTCATTCATCTCGGCGACCAGTTCGACCTGATACTCCGCCGGCCAGAGCTGGATATCAGCCAGACCGTGCTGATTCACGGCATCGGCCCCGAAGCCCTTACCCGGGGTCATGAGACGGAGGACGCACTGCTGTACCTGCTCGAATGGATGAACGGCGACCCGATATTGGCCTACCACTCCGCCTTCGACCAGAAATTCCTGGAAAAGACCTTGCGCAGCCAATTGGGATACGTCGTTCCGCACACCTGGATGGATGTGGCGGATCTCATGCCTGCCTTCTTCCCGGATGCCCGAACCGGTGGCAAAGGGCTCGACAACTGGGCCGACTACTTTGGCCTGGAAGTCGGCGAACGGCATCACGCAGCCTCCGATGCCATGGCGACGGCGGAACTGACCCTGATTGCCCTGAATCGGGCCCGGAAAGACGGAGTCAAAACGCTCAAGGGACTGCAGGAAAAACTGCATTATCGTCGCCGGCTTCAAAACATGCATCGCTTCTGAATCGAATCGGCGACGGCCGCACAATTTTGGGGCAAGGGTGCGGCAAATGACTGAGAATTAGACCTTTTGCCAATATCTATAAATCCCTTGACCAGTAAAGTCGGTAGAGACAACTAGTCGGAGAAGTACTTATATGAATAATAAATTCTCTAACCGAAGTGCCTCACCAAAAACCCACCCAACCTCCACAACAACAACACAGGAGTGATCCTATGTCAGGTCATAGCTACGACGCTGAAGCCTACTGGAAGGCAAACCTACGCCTGATATTCGGGAGCCTGATTGTCTGGGCCCTGGTATCTTATGGCTTTGCGATTCTGCTCCGTCCGATGCTTTCAGGCATCGCGATTGGTGGTACCGATCTGGGCTTCTGGTTCGCCCAGCAAGGTTCCATCCTCACGTTCATCGCTCTGATCTTCCACTACGCGTGGCGCATGAACAAGATCGACGAAAAATTCGGCGTGCACGAGGAGTAAGAACGAATGAGCCAATTTGCCATTAACCTCATCTTCGTAGGGGGCTCTTTCCTCCTCTACATCCTGATTGCCATCTGGGCAAAGGCCGGTAGCACCAGCGACTTCTACGTTGCCGGTGGCGGCGTTCACCCGATCACCAACGGTGCTGCTATCGGTGCGGACTGGATGTCGGCCGCATCGTTCATTTCCATGGCGGGTCTGATTGCCGCCGGTGGTTATGCCAACTCCACCTTCCTCATGGGCTGGACCGGTGGTTACGTTCTGCTGGCGATGCTGCTGGCTCCGTACCTGCGGAAGTTCGGCAAGTTCACGGTGCCCGAGTTCATCGGCGACCGGTTCTACAGCAAGAACGCGCGACTGGTGGCGGTTATCTGCCTGATCGTGGCCTCGGTCACCTACGTAATCGGCCAGATGGCCGGTGCCGGCGTGGCTTTCTCCCGCTTCCTGGAAGTAGACGCCACCATGGGCCTGATCATCGCGGCCGTGGTTGTTTTCGTGTACGCCGTACTCGGTGGCATGAAGGGCATCACCTACACCCAGGTTGCCCAGTACTGCGTTCTGATCATCGCCTACACCATCCCGGCGGTGTTCATTTCCCTGCAACTGACTGGTAACGCCCTGCCCCCGATCGGCCTGTTCTCCACCCACGTGGATTCCGGCATGCCGATTCTGGAAAAGCTGAACCAGGTGATCACCGATCTGGGCTTCAACTCCTACACGGCTGACATCGACAACAAGCTGAACATGGTTCTGTTCACCCTGTCGCTGATGATCGGTACCGCGGGTCTGCCCCACGTTATCATCCGGTTCTTCACCGTGCCGAAGGTTGCTGACGCTCGCTGGTCTGCTGGCTGGGCCCTGGTGTTCATCGCCCTGCTGTACCTGACTGCTCCGGCCGTTGCTTCCATGGCTCGCCTGAACCTCATGACCACCATCTACCCTGACGGCACCGACGCGGCTCCGATCCTCTATGAGGAGCGTCCGAACTGGGTGAAGGAATGGGAAGTCACCGGTCTGATCCAGTACGAGGACAAGAACAACGACGGTCGCATCCAGCACTACAACGACAGCCCTGCCTTTGCTGATGAAGCGCAAGCGCGCGGCTGGGCCGGCAACGAGCTGACCGTTAACCGGGACATCCTGGTACTGGCCAACCCGGAGATCGCCAACCTGCCCGGCTGGGTAGTAGGCCTGATCGCAGCCGGTGGTCTGGCAGCAGCACTGTCGACAGCGGCCGGTCTGTTGCTTGCCATCTCCTCGGCGGTCAGTCACGACCTGATCAAGGGTTCGATCAACCCGAACATCACCGAGAAAGGCGAGCTCATGGCAGCGCGGATTTCGATGGCCGTTGCCATCGTGGTCGCGACCTACCTGGGTGCCAACCCACCCGGCTTTGCGGCCCAGGTGGTGGCCCTGGCCTTCGGTATTGCCGCCGCGTCCCTGTTCCCGGCCCTGATGATGGGTATCTTCTCCAAGCGGGTTAACAACAAGGGCGCGATTGCAGGCATGCTGACCGGTCTGGCCTTCACCCTGGTGTACATCTTCGTGTACAAGGGCTGGCTGTTCATCCCGGGCACCAACAACCTGCCAGACACTCCGGATAACTGGGTGCTGGGCATCTCCCCGCTGTCTATCGGTGCGGTTGGTGCAATCGTCAACTTTGCGGTAGCCTTCATTGTGTCCAACGCAACTGAAGAACCGCCCGTTGAGATTCAGGAACTGGTCGAAAGCGTCCGTTACCCGCGTGGTGCCGGTCAGGCTCAAGACCACTAAGCAACATCTCAACCTGATCCATTCCATGAATTGACAGGTTGATACTGAACGGGCTTCCTCAATGAGGGAGCCCGTTCTTTTTTGAGGAAACGATTTTATGTTCTGGACTTTTATCGCCACGGTATTCTGCGGTCTTGGCGCCGCCGGCATTGCGCTCGGCATCCGCGCGGTTACCCGCCAGAAAGCTCCCAGGTGGATCATTCCGGTGTTTGCCGGCGCTGGCATGCTTGGCTATCTGATCTACACGGAGTACACCTGGTACGATCACAAGAAGACCCTGCTGCCCGAGGAAGCGGTGATTGTAAACACCGAATCAGACGGCATTCTGTGGCGCCCCTGGACCTTCGTCTTCCCGTACGTGACGGCATTTTCCACGGTTGATGTGAACAGCATCACCCGGGACACCGACCGCGAGGAGATTGTCCGTTTTACCCTGTACAAGTTTGAGCAGAAAATGACCGATGCGGTTTCCCACCGCGTGCATCTGATCAACTGCGACAGCCGCGAACTGGTTCCGCTGGGGTCTGACGGCACTCCAAGGGTGGATAACCTGAAAGTGCTTGGCAGCAATGATCCGCTGTTCCAGACCGTCTGCGAGGACTGACCGGGACCTGACTCAACACCGCTGACATCGACCCGAGAAGGGAACGCGCATTATGATTAGTGCCTGGTTGCTGGCCCTTATATCCATCACCTACATCTCCATTCTGTTCGTGATTGCATGGGCCGGCGACAAGCACCCCGGCCTCTATCGGCGGCGCCTGGCGCGAACCCACATCTACGCACTTTCCCTGGCGGTTTACTTTACCTCCTGGACGTTCTACGGCGCCGTTGGTCGCGCCACCCAGGAGGGACTCGCGTTCCTGCCCATCTACCTGGGCCCCCTGCTTGTCTTTGTGTTTGGCGCGCCTTTGCTGCGCCGGATCATCTACATCAGCAAACGCAGCAACAGCACCTCGATTGCCGATTTCATCGCCTCCCGCTACGGCAAGTCCCAGCTTCTGGCGGCCATGATCGCAACCTTCGCTCTGATTGGCAGCGTGCCCTATATCGCGCTTCAGCTGAAAGCCATTGCCATGGGCTTCAATGTTCTGTCCGAGACCGGTGCCGGCTATGACGAGCTGAGCTCCGCTGCCTGGACTGACTCCGCCTGGTACATCACGCTGGCACTGGCGGTATTCACAGTGTTGTTCGGGACCCGACACCTTGAATCCACCGAACACCACCGGGGAATGATCCAGGCGGTGGCGTTCGAATCACTGATCAAGCTGGTGGCCTTTGTTGCGGTCGGCCTGTTCGTGGGTTTTGGCCTGTACGACGGCTTTGGCGACCTGTTCTCACGAGTCAGGGAGGCTGACCTGATCGGAACCCTGACCACCGATGGCATCGAGGCGCCCGCCTTCATTACCCAGACCCTGATCGCCATGTTCGCTATCATCTGTCTGCCGAGGCAGTTCCATGTAATGGTGGTGGAAAACACGGACCACCGGGACTTCGAGATTGCTCGATGGGCGATGCCCATCTATCTCATAGTCGCCAGCGCCTTCGTGCTGCCCATTGCGGCGGCGGGTCTTCTGATGCCCGAGTCCGGGTCAGGCAACCCCGACATCCTGATTCTCCAATTGCCCATCCTGGCGGGTGAGGAATGGCTGGCCATCCTGGCCTTCCTGGGTGGCGGTTCAGCGGCGGCTGCCATGGTTATTGTGTGTTCCGTCGCCATCGCCACCATGGTGAGCAATGAGATCATCATGCCAGCGCTGCTGAAGTTCTTCCGCCCGGGAATGAACCGGCGTGCCGACCTCAGCTCTCTGCTCCTGAGCATTCGCCGAGTCGCCATCTTTGTGGTTCTGCTCACCGCTTACGGCTTCTACCGGATGGCAGGTGAGGACTACAGCCTGACCGCCTTCGGCCTGCTGTCCTTTGCGGCCGCGGCCCAGTTTGGTCCGGCCCTCGTGGGCGGCATCATCTGGCGTCGTGGCAACTACGTGGGCGCCGTCTGGGGCCTCGGGCTCGGTTTCCTGATGTGGTGTTACACGCTGCTGCTGCCCGCGCTGGTAACCACCGGCTGGGTATCAAACACCTTGATTGAAGAAGGGTTGTGGGGGCTCAATTGGACCCGTCCTACGGCCCTCTTCGGCTCGGACCTGGATCAGATCAGCCATGGCATCATCTGGAGCCTGGGCATCAACACCGTGGTTTACATACTGCTGTCGCTGGTCACCCGTCAGCGCGTGCGCGAGAAGATCCAGATCGCCTCCTTCTTCCACGACCCCCAACCTCGCGCCGAAACCGCCCAGCACCAGAGCTGGCAGGGCGAGATCCTGACCTCAGACCTGCAGGCGCTGACCGACCGCTTCATGGGCGATGAGCGCTCGGAGACCATCTTCCGGAACTACGAGCGCCGTAACGCTATTCGCCTTCACCCGCACAGGCCGGCATCCGCCCACCTGATGAAATACATTGAACGGCAGTTGGCGTCGGTTATCGGTGCGTCTACGGCCCGGGTGGTATTGGAATCAACCCTGACCGGCCGCGACATGCAGATTGAAGATGTGGTCAGTATCGTCGATGAGGCCTCACAGGCCATGACGTTCAGTCGGGAGCTGCTGCAGTCTGCCATCGAGAACATCAGTCTGGGCGTGTCGGTGGTCAATCACCAGCAGCAACTGGTGGTCTGGAACCACCGGTATCTGGAACTCTTCACCTATCCCAAGGGGTTTGTCAGGGTCGGCCGACCGGTCGAGGACCTGATGCGCTACAACCTGACCAACGCCAATCTCTCGGCCCGGCGGATCGATGAAATTGTCGCAGACCGATGCGGCAGTATGCGCGAAGGCCGTCCGATGTCTTATGAACGACAGCGACCAGACGGCACCGTACTCCGGGTAGATGGCAGCCCCATTCCCGGCGGGGGTTACGTGACCACCTTCCAGGATATCACTGCCATGCGCCGCACCGAGCAGGCCCTGAAGGAAACCAATATCTACCTTGAGCAGCGCGTGAAGGAGCGGACCCAGGAACTGCAGGTCATTAACGAACAGATGCTGAAAGCCAAGTCTGTGGCAGAACAGGCAAACCAGAGCAAGACACGCTTTCTGGCTTCGGCGAGTCACGACCTCCTGCAGCCGCTCAATGCCGCCCGGCTGTTTACCTCAGCCCTTGCCGGCAAAGCAGACGATGGCGAGATGAAAGACCTGGTGGACCACATCGACAGCTCTCTGGGAGCCGCCGAGGAAATCATCAGCACACTGCTGGATATCTCCAAACTGGACGCCGGCGCCCTGGAGCCTGACATCGGGGTATTCCCCGTGAACGATATCATGCGCCACCTGGCCACCGACTTCTCCGCCATCGCCAAGGATCAGAATCTGGACCTCCACGTGGTACCCAGCAGTGTCTGGATTCGGTCCGACGCCAAACTGCTTCGTCGTGTTGTGCAAAACTTCCTTTCCAACGCCATCCGGTACACGCCGGAGGGCAAAATCCTTCTGGGCTGCCGACGTCTGAAGGGCTATATCCGCATCGAGGTTTGGGACACCGGTCCGGGTATTCCGGAAGACCAGCTCACGCACATTTTCGAGGAGTTCCGGCGATTCCAGCACGGCAGGGATAAGAAAGGACTCGGGCTGGGCCTTGCAATTGTTGACCGGATCAGCGGCATGCTCAACCACCCGGTCACCGTGCACTCGGTACAGGGGCGAGGAAGCGTTTTCGGGATTACCGTGCCGGTAGCACCGCCCGAGCAGACCGTGCCGTCGGAAGCCCGGCCCGCAAGCAGTTCACGGCGCGTGTCGAACCTGGGCGGGCTGCATTTCCTGTGTATTGATAACGACCCGACCATCCTGCAGGGAATGGTGGCCCTGCTGAGCAATTGGAAATGCGATGTTACCGCCGCCGAGAGCCTCGAAGACGCCCTGGAGAAACTGGACGGGCAACAGCCAGACATTATACTTGCCGACTATCAGCTTGATGATAACAAGAATGGTCTCGACGCCATGGACAGCATCAGGGAAAATCTGGGCAAAGAAATACCTGGTATCCTGGTTACTGGTTATATGGCGCCCGAAGTCCGGGAGGACGCCATCAATCGCGGCTATCAGGTCCTCTACAAACCCGTTAAACCGGCCGCACTGCGGGCGCTGGTTAACAAACAGCTCAAGCAGAAACGCCCATGACCGATTCCAGCAGTGATTTTAACCCGTTCGGGAAGCTGACCTACCTGGTTATAGACGATTTCGAGAATTTCCGTCTGTCCATGCGTCAGATGCTCCGGAGTTGCGGTGCCGACAAGATCGAACTGGTATCAAACGCCAATCAGGCGATCCAGTACTGCACTTACAACCACGTTGACGTCGTACTGTGTGACTTCAATCTGGGAGAAGGACGAAACGGGCAGCATATCCTGGAGGAACTGCGCCACAAGAAACTGCTCAAGCGCTCGTCGCTGTTTCTGATGGTGACCGCGGAAACCTCCAAGGAAATGGTAATGGGGGCGCGGGAATACCAACCGGACGCCTATCTCACCAAACCCATCAATCGAGCCGTACTGGAGAAGCGCCTGGGAAGCCTGATCAGCCAACGAAACGCGCTTATGCCGATCAACCGGGAAATCGATCGGGAAAACTACCCGGAAGCCATTTCACTGTGCCTCCAGGCCTTGCCCCGACAGCCACGCTACAAGACCTGGCTGATGAAAACCCTCGGCGATCTCTACTTCCGCCTCGGTGATCTCTCCCACGCGCTCAAGATCTACGACGACGTGCTATCTCAGCGCGAGCTTTCCTGGGCCCAGCTGGGGCGCTGCAAGGTGCTGCTCGCCAACCGCAGCTTCGATGAAGCAGTACAGAACCTCAAGGAGCTTATCGCCAAGCATCCCGACTACATGGAGGCCTATGACCTCCTGGCCGAGGGTCTGGAACGCCAGGGACGACCTACCCAGGCACAGCAAATCCTCGAGAAGGCCGCTGAACACTCGCCCAACGCCCTCCTCCGCCAGAAGCACCTGGCCGAGCTGGCAGGCTCAAACCAGGATATGGATACTGCCTCGGAGGCCTGGAGACGCACCGTGGAACTGGGCACCTACTCCATCCATGACAACTCTGAGCATTATCTTGCACTCGGAAAGACCCTCTCGGATCTCAGCGAAGGCGATCAGGACGAGGAAGGGACCGCAAGGGCACGGGAAGCCCTCGCGGTGCTCAAGAAAATGGAAAAGCGTTTTCCGGAGGAAGAAGGAATCGGCCTTCGGAGCAAGATTGTCCAGTGCCGTGTCTACGCCGGTCAGGGCCACACGCGGCAGGCCAACGAAATGCTGCAGGCCATACGATCGGAAGCGGGTGACCCGTCTGCCATGGGCGCCCAAACGGGTCTGGATTTTGCCAAAACCCTGTTCCGCATGGGCCAGGACAGCGAAGCCAAGGCGCTACTTGCCAACATGTCGGACCGGTTCAGTGACGACCCGGATATCCTTCAGAAGATCGAAAGCCTGCTCGACGAACCCGTCGGCTTCCGCCAGAAGATCAAGGCACGGTCGCTCAACCGTGACGGCATAAAGGCCTTCGAGGAAGGCAAGCTCCAGGAAGCTGCCGACACTTTTGCCCGGGCGCTGGAAATTGTGCCAGACCATGCGGCACTCAACCTGAACCTGGTTCAGGTGCTTCTCAAGGAACACGGCAAGAATCCGGCGGACACAGGCTTGCTACGCCGGTGTCAGACCTGTCTGGACCGTCTCTCCGACCTGCCTCCCCAGCACAGGCAGCACAAACGCTACGTCGCCTTACAACGCAAACTCAAAGGGCTTTCAGAATGAACAACCAGAACATCGACTTTTCCATGGTGCTCGCATCGGCCGTGCACGACATGAAAAATTCTCTGGGCATGCTGCTGAATTCCCTGGATGAGTTGCGGACGGAACACGAACAGACCCTCGGTGAATCCTCTCGTTTCAACACCCTGCAGTACGAAGCCGAGCGCATGCACAATGACCTGGTGCAGTTACTTGGCATCTATCGTCTCGGCGAAAACAACCTTTCCGCGCACATCGAAGAACACTTTGTTCCGGACTTTCTCTCGGAACACATGGCACGCCACACGCCCCTCCTGGAAGGCCTTGGCATCAATTACTCAATAGACGCAGACCAGATCAACGGCTTCTTCGATGCGGATCTGCTGACCGGCGTGCTCAACAACACCATCAACAATGCCATTCGATACACCAAGAGCAGAATCCGGCTGACGGCGAGCCAACGGGACGGGTATCTCGTGATCGGAGTTGAGGACGATGGCCGGGGTTACCCTGACAGCATGCAGCATACTGGCACTCTGAGCTTCAAGGCACTGGACTTCAACAGCGGCAGCACCAGCCTTGGACTGTTCTTTGCGTCTTCGGTAGCAAGTCTTCACAGTGAGGGCGGGCGCCAGGGATCGATCAAGCTTCACAACGGCGGGAGCTTTGGTGGCGGAGTGTTCGAAATCTGGCTGCCTTAAGCACACCAGAGAGATTTTATCCGGCCAATAAAAAACCCCAGCATCGGGGATGCTGGGGTTTTAGGCATTAGGAGCCTGACGATGACCTACTCTCACATGGGCAACGCCACACTACCATCGGCGCTGGTCTGTTTCACTTCTGAGTTCGGGATGGGATCAGGTGGTTCCAGACCGCTATGGTCGTCAGGCAAAACGGTTGATCACTGGGGGGACGGGATAGAGTGTGATAGTGATTTCGTTTGAGCGAGGCATTTGCGTCGCTGTTGCGTTATCCGCAATTGTCTTGGGTGTTATATAGTCAAGCCGCACGAGCAATTAGTACCGGTTAGCTCAACGCCTCGCAGCGCTTACACACCCGGCCTATCAACGTCCTGGTCTTGAACGGCTCTTCAGGGGCCTCGAGGGCCCGGGGAGATCTCATCTTGGAAGGGGCTTCCCGCTTAGATGCTTTCAGCGGTTATCCTGTCCGAACATAGCTACCGGGCAATGCCACTGGCGTGACAACCCGAACACCAGAGGTTCGTCCACTCCGGTCCTCTCGTACTAGGAGCAGCTTTCCTCAAATCTCCAACGTCCACGGCAGATAGGGACCGAACTGTCTCACGACGTTCTAAACCCAGCTCGCGTACCACTTTAAATGGCGAACAGCCATACCCTTGGGACCGGCTTCAGCCCCAGGATGTGATGAGCCGACATCGAGGTGCCAAACACCGCCGTCGATGTGAACTCTTGGGCGGTATCAGCCTGTTATCCCCGGAGTACCTTTTATCCGTTGAGCGATGGCCCTTCCATACAGAACCACCGGATCACTATGACCTACTTTCGTACCTGCTCGACGTGTCTGTCTCGCAGTCAAGCGGGCTTGTGCCATTACACTAACCGCACGATGTCCGACCGTGCTTAGCCCACCTTTGTGCTCCTCCGTTACGCTTTGGGAGGAGACCGCCCCAGTCAAACTACCCACCACACAGTGTCCTTATCCCCGATCAGGGGACGAAGTTAGAACCTCAAACATGTCAGGCTGGTATTTCAAGGTTGGCTCCACGAGAACTGGCGTTCCCGCTTCAAAGCCTCCCAGCTATCCTACACAAACATGCTCAAAGTTCACTGTGAAGCTATAGTAAAGGTTCACGGGGTCTTTCCGTCTAGCCGCGGATACACCGCATCTTCACGGCGATTTCAATTTCACTGAGTCTCGGGTAGAGACAGCGCCCCCATCGTTACGCCATTCGTGCAGGTCGGAACTTACCCGACAAGGAATTTCGCTACCTTAGGACCGTTATAGTTACGGCCGCCGTTTACCGGGGCTTCGATCAAGAGCTTCGCACGAGTGCTAACCCCATCAATTAACCTTCCGGCACCGGGCAGGCGTCACACCGTATACGTCCACTTTCGTGTTTGCACAGTGCTGTGTTTTTAATAAACAGTCGCAGGGGCCTGGTATCTTCGACTGGCTTCTGCTCAACCCGCGAAGGGCGTCACATACAACCAGCGTGCCTTCTCCCGAAGTTACGGCACCATTTTGCCTAGTTCCTTTACCCGAGTTCTCTCAAGCGCCTTGGTATTCTCTACCTGACCACCTGTGTCGGTTTGGGGTACGGTCTCGAATAGCCTGAAGCTTAGAAGATTTTCCTGGAAGCAGGGCATCAATGACTTCCCGCCCAATGGGCAGTCGTCGTCGCGTCTCGGGATTGTGGACCCGGATTTGCCTAAGTCCACTCCCTACATGCTTAAACCGGGACAACCGTCGCCCGGCTCACCTAGCCTTCTCCGTCTCTCCATCGCAGCTATCCAAGGTACGGGAATATTAACCCGTTTCCCATCGACTACACCTTTCGGTCTCGCCTTAGGGGCCGACTCACCCTGCGCCGATTAGCGTTGCGCAGGAACCCTTGGTCTTCCGGCGTGCGGGTTTTTCACCCGCATTGTCGTTACTCATGTCAGCATTCGCACTTCTGATACCTCCAGCATGCTTTACAACACACCTTCGCAGGCTTACAGAACGCTCCCCTACCCCGCACACGTAAGTGTGCAGCCGCAGCTTCGGTGACCAGTTTGAGCCCCGTTACATCTTCCGCGCAGGCCGACTCGACTAGTGAGCTATTACGCTTTCTTTAAAGGGTGGCTGCTTCTAAGCCAACCTCCTAGCTGTCTGAGCCTTCCCACATCGTTTCCCACTTAACTGGTACTTGGGGACCTTAGCTGGCGGTCTGGGTTGTTTCCCTCTTCACGACGGACGTTAGCACCCGCCGTGTGTCTCCCGGATAGTACTCACAGGTATTCGGAGTTTGCATCGGGTTGGTAAGTCGGGATGACCCCCTAGCCGAAACAGTGCTCTACCCCCTGTGGTATTCGTCCGAGGCGCTACCTAAATAGCTTTCGGGGAGAACCAGCTATCTCCGGGCTTGATTAGCCTTTCACTCCGATCCACAAGTCATCCCCTGGCTTTTCAACGACAGTGGGTTCGGTCCTCCAGTGCCTGTTACGGCACCTTCAACCTGCTCATGGATAGATCGCCCGGTTTCGGGTCTATGCCCAGCGACTAATTCGCCCTATTCAGACTCGGTTTCCCTACGGCTCCCCTAAACGGTTAACCTCGCCACTGAACATAAGTCGCTGACCCATTATACAAAAGGTACGCCGTCACAGAACAAGTCTGCTCCGACTGCTTGTACGCATACGGTTTCAGGGTCTATTTCACTCCCCTCACAGGGGTTCTTTTCGCCTTTCCCTCACGGTACTGGTTCACTATCGGTCAGTCAGGAGTATTTAGCCTTGGAGGATGGTCCCCCCATGTTCAGACAGGATACCACGTGTCCCGTCCTACTCGATTTCACTGAACTCAGGTTTCGGATACGGGGCTATCACCCACTATGGCGGCACTTTCCAGAGCCTTCTCCTACCAGTTGTTCAGCTTAAGGGCTGGTCCCCGTTCGCTCGCCGCTACTGAGGGAATCTCGGTTGATTTCTTTTCCTCGGGGTACTTAGATGTTTCAGTTCCCCCGGTTCGCCTCTTACACCTATGTATTCAGTGCAAGATACCGACCCGAAAGTCGGTGGGTTTCCCCATTCAGAGATGTCCGGATCACAGCTCGTTTGCCAGCTCCCCGAACCTTATCGCAGGCTTCCACGTCTTTCATCGCCTCTGACTGCCAAGGCATCCACCGTATGCGCTTAGTTGCTTGACTATATAACCCCAAGACAACTGATCACGAACTCACACTCATCACCAGGCAAGCCTGATTCCGAGGTACATTCGAGACAGTCGACTGAAGTCATACAACAACCACTTCAACGACAACACCGGATAACGCTTGAAATCGCTATCACTTTGAACATCTTCTCTCGGAGATAATGAGAGAAGAATGTTCGTTCTATCTCGTCCAATTTGTTAAAGAGCAAATCTGACCCAGTGATCAGAAAGAAGGGCTTCGAACGTCATCACGTTGAAACACTTGTTTCTGCACACTGCTAACCGCAGTTAGTCAGTTTAAAGCATCGATCGTTCAGGCGTTTGGTGGAGCTGAGCGGGATCGAACCGCTGACCTCCTGCGTGCAAGGCAGGCGCTCTCCCAACTGAGCTACAGCCCCAGAACTTGTCCAGCTTCCGTTACCCGTCGTTGCAGCATTCGTTCGCTTCGGTCATGACCCATCGAGGGTCACTCCCTTACTCACTCAAGCTGCGCCTAGGTTAACGAAACCTGTCCTGCGCTCTGCTATCGTCGGAAGACCAGGGTTTTACTGATCTAGGCGTCAAAGTGCGCCGCATAGCCTGCTATGCAAGTGCTTTGACAACGACGAGCAGTGAAATCCTGGTGGGTCTGGGTGGACTTGAACCACCGACCTCACCCTTATCAGGGGTGCGCTCTAACCACCTGAGCTACAGACCCAAAAACACGGGCCTGCAACGACCCTTTGCTCTCTTTATTAGCCAACCAAGTAATTCGTGTGGACTCTGACCGAAGCATTCGGCTTCGTTTAAGGAGGTGATCCAGCCGCAGGTTCCCCTACGGCTACCTTGTTACGACTTCACCCCAGTCATGAACCACACCGTGGTGATCGTCCTCCCGAAGGTTAGACTAACCACTTCTGGTGCAATCCACTCCCATGGTGTGACGGGCGGTGTGTACAAGGCCCGGGAACGTATTCACCGTGACATTCTGATTCACGATTACTAGCGATTCCGACTTCACGCAGTCGAGTTGCAGACTGCGATCCGGACTACGACGCGTTTTGTGAGATTGGCTCCCCCTCGCGGGTTTGCAGCCCTCTGTGCGCGCCATTGTAGCACGTGTGTAGCCCTGGCCGTAAGGGCCATGATGACCTGACGTCATCCCCACCTTCCTCCGGTTTGTCACCGGCAGTCTCCCTAGAGTTCTCAGCCGAACTGCTAGCAACTAGGGATAGGGGTTGCGCTCGTTACGGGACTTAACCCAACATCTCACGACACGAGCTGACGACGGCCATGCAGCACCTGTGTTTGGGTTCCCGAAGGCACCAATCCATCTCTGGAAAGTTCCCAACATGTCAAGGCCAGGTAAGGTTCTTCGCGTTGCGTCGAATTAAACCACATGCTCCACCGCTTGTGCGGGCCCCCGTCAATTCATTTGAGTTTTAACCTTGCGGCCGTACTCCCCAGGCGGTCAACTTAGTGCGTTAGCTGCGCCACTAAGACTTCAAGAGTCCCAACGGCTAGTTGACATCGTTTACGGCGTGGACTACCAGGGTATCTAATCCTGTTTGCTCCCCACGCTTTCGCACCTCAGTGTCAGTGTTGGTCCAGGTAGCCGCCTTCGCCACTGGTGTTCCTTCCTATATCTACGCATTTCACCGCTACACAGGAAATTCCACTACCCTCTACCACACTCTAGCCTGACAGTTCGAAATGCCGTTCCCAGGTTAAGCCCGGGGCTTTCACATCTCGCTTATCAAACCACCTACGCGCGCTTTACGCCCAGTAATTCCGATTAACGCTTGCACCCTCCGTATTACCGCGGCTGCTGGCACGGAGTTAGCCGGTGCTTCTTCTGTGAGTAACGTCAAGCCTCATGGGTATTAACCAGAAGGTTTTCCTCCTCACTGAAAGTGCTTTACAACCCGAAAGCCTTCTTCACACACGCGGCATGGCTGGATCAGGGTTGCCCCCATTGTCCAATATTCCCCACTGCTGCCTCCCGTAGGAGTTCGGGCCGTGTCTCAGTCCCGATGTGGCTGATCATCCTCTCAGACCAGCTACGGATCGTCGCCTTGGTAGGCCTTTACCCCACCAACTAGCTAATCCGACATAGGCTCATCCAATAGCGCAAGGTCCGAAGATCCCCTGCTTTCCCCCAAAGGGCGTATGCGGTATTAATCCGGGTTTCCCCGGGCTATCCCCCACTACTGGGCAGATTCCTATGCATTACTCACCCGTCCGCCGCTCGTCAGCGGGGTGCAAGCACCCCCTGTTACCGCTCGACTTGCATGTGTTAAGCCTGCCGCCAGCGTTCAATCTGAGCCATGATCAAACTCTTCAGTTTAAATCATACTGAGATCCGAAGATCCCAAAATCATGCTCAAGACAAAACTCAATTTCGACGAGTCACTGTCCTGATATTTCATATCCGAAATACCTCAGCCAGCGCCCACACGAATTACTTGGTTAACTTTTTAAAGAGCGTTGAGCCTCTGCTCAATCAAGGCCGCGTATTCTACATCGTTGCGCCGCCTTGTCAACCGTTTATTTGAAGAATTTGATTGCTCAGTTTCTTCAATACTTTCAAGCGGTTGCCTCGCTGGTGAAGGGCCTGTTTTCTGGCCTCATCACCCGAAGGAGATGCGCATTCTACAGACCTCCACGAAGGAGTCAACGGGGCAATTCAACTTTTTTCTTCCGGCCCCGTTCCTGCCCTCTAGATGTCCACTTTCACCGCGTCTGCAACTTTTCGCGCCATCGATCTCGCTTCATCCAGGGACGCCCCCTTTGCGAGCGCCACCCCCATCCTGCGACGACCTTTCAGCTCAGGCTTACCAAAAAGACGCAACTGGGTGTCGGGTTGCGCAAGCGCGACCTCAAGGCCCGAG
This sequence comes from Marinobacter sp. E2, assembly GCF_055755345.1. Classification (NCBI taxonomy): domain Bacteria; kingdom Pseudomonadati; phylum Pseudomonadota; class Gammaproteobacteria; order Pseudomonadales; family Marinobacteraceae; genus Marinobacter; species Marinobacter sp. E2. The sequence goes on along the minus strand of NZ_CM146911.1, from coordinate 1,453,229 downwards.
TATGCGACTTCTGCCGAATCGCCTTCAGGCAGGATCACGGCAGAAGCAGACGGACCGTTCTGTCGGATGGTCGGAATCGGGAGCCCGAGGATGGCCCGTGCGTGCAACGCAAACTCCGACAGATCCTGGGAAACCAGCGTGACCAGCCCGGTGTCGTGAGGCCTTGGCGACACCTCTGAAAACCATACGTTGTCTTCCTTGACGAACAGCTCGACACCGTAGATTCCATAGCCCCCAAGATTCTCGACGACCGCTCTTGCGATCTCGGCAGAGCGTTGGTACGCCAGTGGCGCCATCGGCTGGGGCTGCCAGGATTCCCGGTAATCGCCGTCTTCCTGCCTGTGTCCTATGGGCTCACAGAAAGACACACCGTCGCGATGCTTCACGGTAAGGAGAGTAATCTCGTAGTCGAAATCAACAAAGCCTTCGACGATAACCCGACCCTTGCCTGCTCGGCCGCCAGATTGCGCGTATTCCCAGGCCGGTTCGATATCTGCCTCGGTCCGAACCGTTGACTGGCCCTTTCCGGATGAGCTCATCACCGGCTTGACCACCAGGGGCAGCCCCACCTCTTCTACGGCAGCAAGGTATTCTTCCCGGCTTCCAGCAAAACGGTATGGAGATGTAGGCAACCCGAGCTCTTCCGCGGCCAGCCGTCGTATGCCCTCCCGATTCATGGTGAGATTCACCGCCCGGGCCGTTGGCACCACGCGAAACCCCTCTTCTTCCAGCTTGACCAGCTCCGGCGTTGCAATGGCTTCGATCTCCGGAACAACCAGATCCGGATTCTCCTGCTCAATGATTCGGCGCAAGCTTGCTCCGTCGAGCATGTCGATGACATGACTCCTGTGCGCAACCTGCATGGCCGGAGCATCCGCATAGCGGTCAACAGCAATGACCTCAACGCCGTACCGCTGAAGCTCAATCACCACTTCCTTGCCAAGCTCTCCGGAACCGCAAAAAAGCACCTTGAACGCATTCCCCTTCAAAGGGGTTCCAATTCGAACCGTTTCTGTCATGGTGTACCAGCGCCTTTCGAATCAACTCTGAATCAGGGACTTCTGTTCGCGCTCGGCAACCTTTTTGAGCACGTCCAGCCTTTCGTCATTATTCAACTGGCTCCATCGAGTGATTTCATCACCACTTCGATGGCATCCAATGCAGATATCGTTTTCATCCAGACAACAGATGCTCACACAGGGTGAGCGAACTTTATCGGCAACGCTCATGTACGGGGCTCACAGGGTTTCAGTTCGTTCCGATATCGCTGGGCATTCTGCACATAATGCTGAGCGCTCATTTCCAGCATTTTCTTCTGATTGTCATTGAGCTCACGCTTGATTTTCGCCGGAGAGCCAACCACCAGTGAACCGTCCGGCACTTCCATGCCTTCCGGGATGAGCGCATTGGCGCCGATCAGACAGTGCTTGCCAATTTTCGCGCCATTGAGAACCACCGCGTTGATACCGATCAGGGAGTAATCGCCAATCTCGCAGCCGTGCAGCATGACCTTGTGCCCGACCGTGACACCACGCCCCAGAGTGAGCGGCATACCCGGGTCGGTGTGGAGAACGGATCCGTCCTGGATGTTGGATTCCGGGCCCACCAGAATGAGCTCATTGTCACCCCGGATAACCGCATTGAACCAGACACTGGCTTTGTCCATCAGGCGCACCCGCCCGATCACCGAGGCATTTTCGGCAACAAAATGCCCATCGCCCTCAAGCTCCGGCGTTCGATCGTTCAACTGGTAAAACACATCAATCTCCTCCAGGTGGTTCGAGCAAATCTATCCCGGCATCGTACACAGCGTTCATGAAATCGACCAGAACCACCGCCGAAAGCCCCCAGATCTCATATCGCTCCCACCGGTAACAGGGCACATAGAATGTGTGGTTGAGAAAATTCAGGGCATCGGTCCGTTCCCGACGGTCTTCCAGAAAGAATGACAGCGGTACTTTGAAGACGCTGTCAATTTCGTGCGGATTGGGTTCCAGCGGATGATCGCCAGGGATCACGCCAACGTACGGGGTCACCAGTATTCCGTAGCGGGACATCACCTGACTCAGGGGTGCGATGATCTGGACCTGGTCTGGCGGCAGACCAATTTCTTCGTGGGTTTCCCTGAGCGCGGTAGCCGCCAGGGATGGGTCCTCGGGGTCGCGCTTGCCTCCCGGGTAGGCCACCTGACCACGATGGGTGCTCAGATTTTCCGATCTCAGCGTAAACACCATTTCCGGGTTACCCGGATTGTCAGTCACCGGTACCAGAATGCCGGCTTCAGGGTAATCGAGAGCCAACTGGCGGGGTGCATAGCCAGCGAGCCTCTCGGCGAGTAAATCACGCAAATCGTATCTCCAGGGTACAGCCGTATCTTGGATGAGACAGAGGCAGCCGGGATCGTTAAACTGACTACCAAACCAATTTCAGTATACGGGGAAAAACATGAAGTATTGCAGCACATGCGGCCAACCGGTTGAGCAACGCATCCCTGAAGGCGATAACCGGCACCGCTATGTTTGTACAAGCTGCAATACCATACACTACCAGAACCCGAGGATTGTCGCCGGAACCGTACCCGTCTGGGAAGGCCGGATCCTGCTATGTCGACGAGCCATTGAGCCCCGCTACGGCTACTGGACTTTGCCGGCCGGATTCATGGAAAACGCGGAAACCACGATCGAAGCCGCAGAGCGAGAAACCCGGGAAGAAGCCCTGGCCGAAGTTAATATCGAGGGCCTGTATTCGATCATCGATGTCCCCCATATCAATCAGGTGCACATGTTCTATCGCGCCACCCTGAAGGATGGCCAGTTTGGCGCCGGCGAGGAATCCCTTGAGTCCAGACTGTTCGACGTGGATGACATTCCCTGGAACGAGATTTCCTTCCCGACGGTCAAACGCACGCTTGAGCTGTTCCTGGCCGACCTCGCGCAAGAATCCTTCGGCGTGCACGTAAGCGATATTCGCCGCCCCATGGGCCGGGACTGACCAGACGGGCCTCTACCCCTGGATGTCTTCCATCCGGTAGATCTCATAGGCAGGCTCTTCGTACGGGTGCGACCGCTTCAGCGCTGCCAGGGCGTCGTGTATCAGCCGATCCTCACACACCAGCTCTACCTTGTATTCTTCCACGCGTTCCAGCTCTCCGGTTCTGCCAAGAAACGGGTCGCTTCCTGCCAGAGGTCGAAACTGGCCTTCCCCAAGGCATTGCCAGGCACAGCTATCGTAATCCCCAATGCGACCTGCACCTGCCTCAAAGAGGGCCTGCTTGGTTTCATCGAGGTGGCTGGAGGGGACGAAATAGCACATCTTATACATCGAAAACCTCCCTCATAGCGGATATTTTTTGTACAGATTAATGGCTTAGCCACTTACCCACAGAAACTGTGGATAACTCTGGGGAAAGTTTTTGGGAACAGCGCCCCAAACCCCGTAATCACTGCACTTCTCTCAAATTGGCGACAAAATCACCTTTCTCACAATTGTCTTATTTTTCAGCATCTTATAAGCATTGAACAAAAGTTGAACCGAAACCCAGAGCTTTGCTCACAGAACAAACAGAAAGGCACCAGGAATGTGCATAAACTTAGTGAGTCAAGGATTTTTTTGCCACTTTTCGAGAATTTTCACCCCGGCAGTCGCACAAAAAATGGGCACAGAAACAAAAAGGCCGGTTCCGGAATTCACGCCTGAAAGACGTTCTCCCGAAACCGGCCCAGTCAAGTCACCGGAAATCAGCCGAACCAGCGCCTCGCATTTCTGAACATACGCATCCAGGGACCGTCCTCTTGCCAGTCCGAGGGCCGCCAGGAATGTTGCACGGCTCTGAATACCCGTTCTGGATGCGGCATCATGATGGTAACCCGGCCATCGCGAGTGGTAACACCGGTGATACCGCCCTCGGAACCGTTCGGGTTATAGGGATAGCGAACGGTAGCCGCACCGCGGTTGTCGACATAGCGCAGGGCCACCAACTCATTCTCGGCCAGACTGGATGCGGACGTACCGCTGGCAAACTCCACCCGCCCCTCACCGTGCGCAACCGCAATCGGCATGCGAGAGCCGGCCATACCATCCATGAACGCCGACGGTGACGGCAGAACTTCCACCATAACCAGCCGCGCCTCAAACTGCTCTGACTGGTTGCGAACAAAGCGAGGCCAGCCCTCGCTCCCGGGGATCAGTTCGTGAAGGTTGGAAAGCATCTGGCACCCGTTGCATACCCCTAGCGCCAATGTGTCCTGACGGTTGAAGAAGGCGGCAAACTGGTCCCGAACACGGTCGCTGAACAGGATAGATTTTGCCCAGCCCTCACCGGCACCCAGCACATCACCGAAGGAGAAGCCGCCACAGGCGACAAGGCTGTTGAAGTGATCGAGGGTGACACGGCCGGACAGCAGGTCGCTCATGTGAACATCCACCGAGTCAAAACCGGCACGATCAAAGGCCGCAGCCATCTCGACCTGGCCATTGACCCCCTGCTCCCTGAGAACCGCCACTTTCGGGCGGGCGCCCTTGTTGATGTAGGGAGCAGCAACGTCCTCATTAATGTCGTAGGACAATTGCGCCTGCAAACCGGGGTCGCTGGTGTCCAGCAGGTTGTCGAATTCTTCCCGGGCGCAGTCGGCATTGTCCCGGAGCGACTGGACCCGGTAGCTGGTTTCGGCCCAGAGACGCTGAAGCTCGACTCTCGCCTCATCGACCACCGCAGCGCCTTCAAAACTCAGCCGCAGGCGATCCGACTCGTTCGGACTGCCGATCACGCTGATGTGATCACCGAGACCGGCCGCGGAGAACTGCTGCAGAACAAAGCCTGTGTCTTCCCGACGCACCTGAATGACTGCCCCGAGTTCCTCGTTGAACAGCTCCCGCGCGAACTGGCTCTGGTCTTCCGCCAGGCCATCCAGTTTGATATCTGCACCGCAACGCCCGGCAAAGCACATCTCGGCAAGGGTCACGAACAGACCGCCATCCGAGCGGTCATGGTATGCCAGGAGCTTGCCATCGGCGTTGAGTCCCTGGATGACGGCGAAAAACGCTTTGATGTCTTCCGGGTCGTCAAGATCGGGCGCCACCGCGCCAACCTGGCGGTACACCTGCGCCAGCGCAGAACCACCAAGACGATTCTGGCCCGCCGCCAGGTCTACGAGAATCAGATCCGTTTCCCCGGCATCCGTTGCCAGCTGCGGGGTAAGGGTTCGAGCCACGTCGGTTACCGGTGCAAAACCGCTGACGATCAGTGACAAAGGCGCCGTCACACTTTTCTGCTCGCCGTTGTCTTCTTCCCAGACGGTCTTCATGGACATGGAGTCCTTGCCCACCGGAATGGTGATACCCAGGGCCGGACACAGCTCCATACCGACTGCCCGCACGGTCTCATAGAGGTTTTCATCTTCTCCCGGGTGACCGGCAGCAGCCATCCAGTTCGCCGACAAACGAATATCGGAAAGTTTGCCAATGGGCGCCGCCGCCAAGTTGGTGATGACCTCGCCCACCGCCATACGACCAGAAGCGGGTGCATCGATGGTCGCAACCGGTGTGCGCTCGCCCATGGCCATGGCCTCACCGGTGCGAACGTCAAACGAGCTGGCGGTAACCGCCACATCCGCCACCGGCACCTGCCAGGGCCCGACCATCTGGTCGCGTGCCACCAGGCCTGTGATGGTGCGGTCGCCAATGGTAATCAGAAAGCTCTTGGAGCCAACCGATGGCAGGCGCAAGACCCGCCGAATGGCATCGTGGAGATCAATCTTCGTGGAGTCGAAGATCGGCTTGGTGAAAGAGGCACGCCTGATGCTCCGATGCATCCGCGGCGGCTTGCCGAACAGCACCTCCATCGGAAGATCGACCGGCTTGTCGTCAAAATAGGAATCGCCGAGCTCCAGGTGATGGGCCTCGGTTGCCTCGCCAATCACTGCATAGGGGCAGCGCTCGCGACGACACAGTGCGTCAAACAGATCAAGGTTTTCGGCCGCAACCGCAAGTACGTAACGTTCCTGGGACTCGTTGCACCAGATTTCCAGAGGCGACATGCCCGGCTCGTCACTGGGAATATCACGGAGCTCGAATTTACCGCCCCGGCCGCCGTCCTTGACAAGCTCCGGCATGGCATTGGACAGACCACCGGCGCCAACGTCGTGAATAAAGGCGATCGGGTTGCTGTCGCCCATCTGCCAGCAGCGATCAATCACTTCCTGGCAGCGGCGTTCCATCTCGGGGTTGTCGCGCTGCACGGAAGCGAAGTCCAGGTTTTCATGACTGGAACCCGAATCCATGGACGATGCAGCGCCGCCGCCCAGCCCGATGAGCATGGAGGGGCCACCCAGCACGATGAGCTTGGCGCCCACCGGGATGTTGCCCTTCTCCACGTGTTCTTCGCGGATATTGCCAAGACCGCCGGCGATCAGGATCGGCTTGTGGTAGCCCCGCACTTCCTCACCGGCAGCGCCGGGCACCTTTTCTTCAAAGGTGCGGAAGTAACCCGCCAGGTTTGGCCGGCCAAATTCGTTGTTGAACGCGGCACCGCCTATGGGACCCTCGATCATGATATCGAGCGCGGAGGCAATCCGCTCCGGCTTGCCGTAGTTGATCTCCCAGGGCTGGGCATCGTCCGGCAGATTCAGGTTGGAAACAGTGAATCCGGTCAGGCCCGCCTTGGGTTTGGACCCACGACCGGTTGCGCCCTCGTCCCGGATCTCGCCCCCGGAACCGGTGGCGGCACCGGATGCCGGTGCGATCGCGGTGGGGTGGTTGTGGGTTTCCACCTTCATCAGGATGTGAATATCTTCCTGATTGTAACCGTAGACGCCGGTGTCCGGATCCGGGAAGAACCGCCCGCCACGGCTCCCACGGATCACCGAAGCGTTGTCCTTGTAAGCTGACAGCACGCCCTCGCTGTTCATCTCAAACGTGTTGCGGATCATGGCGAACAGGGATTTTTCCTGGCCCTCACCATCGATGTCCCAGGAGGCGTTGAAAATCTTGTGCCGACAGTGCTCTGAGTTTGCCTGGGCAAACATCATGAGCTCTACGTCGGTGGGGTCGCGCTCGAGGTCAGTGAAGGATTTGACCAGATAATCGATTTCGTCTTCCGCCAGCGCCAGGCCCAGCCGCGCATTGGCTTCCACCAGGGCGGTGCGACCGCCAGCCAGCACCGGTACGCGACCCAGCGGGCGTGGCTCCTCATGGCTGAACAGAAGCTCTGCCCCACCCATCTCGTGAAACACTTTCTGGGTCATCCGATCGTGTAACAACGCCGCTATCTTTTCGCGCTGTTCCAGGCCCAGTTTGCAGCCTGAACGCACATAGAAAGCCGTGCCGCGTTCAATACGGTGAATCTGCCGAAGCCCGCAGTTACGGGCGATATCCGTCGCCTTGCTCGACCAGGGCGAGAGGGTGCCCGGCCGCGGGACCACAAGAAACAGTACGCCATCCGGCTCTTCAACCGGTACACTCGGCCCATAGGTCAGCAGACGATCGAGAATAGCCTGTTCCGCATCCGAGAGATCAGCCTCCAGATCGACGAAGTGCATGAACTCGGCGTAGATGTGTTCGACTTCAGGCACGATATCCTGAATCCGGGAGTGCAGCTTGCGGGAGCGGAAAGGCGAGAGCGCGGGAGCGCCGCGAAGTTCAAGCATGATATCAACCTGTATCGCGCGTAACGGGGAAATCCGGGTGCATTCTGAAAGGCCGCCATGATACTCGAAAGGCAGGCCGGGATACAGCGCGGAAAGGATTATTCACACGCCGTCGAATTGACATTATTTTGCATATTAATTGAGCAGATTTATTGACCGACCATGCGCCAGGAAGGATCATTGTGAAACGCAAAAGGGAGTTTTGCGTATCCGATAGTCAGGCAAGCGGGTTATCTACCCCGTAACCGGCGCACGATTCGCGCCTGCAAAGTGCCCGCAAAAAGTGCCCCGCCAGGGGGCTCTTAGCGAGGCGTTCCAGCCGTACCGGAGATCAGGGATTTGTCCAGAATGCTCACTGCCATCAAATACGCTCCACACAAGGCGCTGATTTCGCTGTGTGCCGTGCTGGTCGTGGCCGGGTGCTCCCAACCCTCCACGCTGCAGGAGATTCGGGACGAAGGCGTTCTCCACGTCATCACACGGCAGTCTCCCTCCATCTACATAGAAGGCCAGGACGGCCCCAGCGGTTACGACTACGAACTCGCCAAACTGCTCGCCGACGAGCTGGGCGTGGAGCTGCGGGTACGAGTGGCCAGCGACAACACCGAAATCCTCTCGGTCCTCGACAAGAACTTCGCTCACATCGGTATGGCCGGCCTGTCACCACAGCCCGCCCTGGAGGGCCGCTACAAGACCGTTTCCATTGGCATTGCCGCTCAATCCATGCTGGTGTACCACCGTGAGCTTGACCGCCCGGAATCCCTGGCGGAGCTGGCCGGGAAAACCATCCACGTTGCCGCCGACAGCAATCACGAGTTCCGGCTCAATACGGCGAGGCAGGCCCACGAAGGTCTCCAGTGGCAGGTTCATTCGGGACTCGACGCGGCGGGGGTCCTGGCGCGGGTCGAAAGTGGCGAATTCCCCTATGCCATGGTCTCGTCCAACGAGCTCGATCTGAACCACGTGTTCTTCCCGATGGTGAAAGAAGCGTTTGCGGTGGGTGACACCACCGACCTGGCGTGGTTCTTCCCGGCGACCCAGGACAACTCCCTGAGCAATGCCGTCAAAGCGTTCTTCGAACAAAAAAGCAACGATGGCACCCTTGCACAGATATCCGAACGCTTCTACGGTCACCTGGATCGACTGAACTACGTTGGCGCACGCACCTTCATGCACCACGTCGAAAACCGGCTGCCGAAATACGAGGACCTGTTCCGGGACTATGCGGAAGCTTTCGATATGGACTGGCGGTTGCTCGCGGCCATTGGCTACCAGGAATCCCACTGGCGCCCCAATGCGGTTTCACCCACGGGTGTACGGGGCCTGATGATGCTGACCCGAAACACCGCCAGCCACATTGGCATCAACAACCGGCTGGATGCAGAGGAGAGCATTCAGGGCGGCGCCAAGTACTTTCGAATCGTGCACGAAAAAATTCCGGAGCGGATTCCAGAACCGGACCGCACCTGGTTCGCACTGGCCTCCTACAACGTTGGTTTCGGCCACCTGGAGGACGCCAGGAGGCTAACAGAGGAAGCGGGCCGGGACCCGGACCGCTGGATGGACGTGAAGGAATTTCTGCCCCTGCTGGCGCAGAAAGAGTGGTACAGCAAAACCCGCTTTGGCTATGCACGAGGCCACGAACCGGTCATCTACGTTCAGAACATCCGGCGTTACTACGACGTACTCTCCAGGCTGAACGCGCCCCTGGAGCCGGAACCCGATCAAACAGAGCGTTTTGTGCGGATTGAGGGCTCAGAAAAAGCCAAACCGGACACTGGCGCTGCCGAGGGCGAACTTCGCGCCGCCCTGCCCCGTGAACTCGGCATGATTCCGCCAACGCTGTAGCCCGTGCCAACCCGTCAGTCCTCCCGAGCCTCCAGAGCCCTCTCTACCTGGGTGGCTGAGTAGCCGCGACGGCTCAGAAATCTCGCCTGTCGTACTTTTTCGTCCCAGTCGTCGGCGAGATTGGCCAGACCGAAACGCTTCTCGCGAACGCTGATGGCCTGTTGGCACCAATCCTCGTCGGTCATGGCCTCAAGGCATTCCGGGCTTTGATGCACACCCCGCTGCTGGAGTTCACCGAGAATCAGGAGCGGACCATACCCCAAATCCATCCGCTGCCGGGCGTAGACATCCGCAAACCGGTCATCATCAAGCCAGCCCTCCTGCTCGTACTCATCCAGAACCGCCTCAATAATCTCCCCTGGCAGCTTTCGCTGGCGCAATTTCAGGGTCAGTTCCAGCCGGCTATGCTCGCGCCGGGCCAGCAGCCTCAGCGCTGCCGACCGGGCCCGGTATTCCTGCTCGTCCTGATTTTCCGGTTTTGCCATACAGACCCTTTCCGCTGATGCTCACAAAACGCTAGACTACCCGCGATTTTCACTGACTGACCAGCCCCTGGCAGATCAGAACTGTCCGGCCCTTCTCCGGGGCCGATGGCCGGTGGCGGCGAAACCATGCCCGACACCGTGAACTGGTTGCAATACCGAAGGATACTCTAATGGCCGCGTTCATCCAGAAACTGTTCAGATCCAGAAAAACACCGGAAACCACCAGCACTGGAAAACGTGCACCGGCGCCCGTAGCGGACGAGCAGGAACCGTCGCGGTCAGACCAGCGCGAGGAACAGCTTCGGATCCTGGATGGCTCACCCTCACAGGCAGACCTCGCAGAACTTGCCATAAACGGTGCCACGGCCGACATACGCCAGAGTGCGGCTGCCCGACTGTCCGACCCAGATACGCTGCAGGACGTGCAGAAGCGGGCAAAAGGCAAAGACAAAGGCGTGTACCAGACCGTCAAACTGGCCCTGCAGGCGCACCGGGAAGAACAGGCCCGGCTCGACAACATCCACCAGAGCATCGCCACCCTGATCAGTCATGCCAGCGAGCAGGCCAGAAGCGAAGACACCAAGCTCTACAAGGCGCGACTGGATGCCCTGGTTAACCAGTGGTCCGAGGTGGAAAAGCACGCCACGCCCGAGCAGACCCAGGCGTTCCTGGAGGCGATCCACCGTTGCCGGGAGCGGTTGGCTACCATGCAGTCGGCAGCGGAGGACGAACAGCGCCAGCGCGACCAGGCAACACAGCGAGCAGAAACCCTGACCTTGCTGGCTGACACGCTTGACGAGCTGAAACGCCATACGCCTGACACCCTGCCCTCCCTGGCATCCCTTGATGCGCTGCAGAAAACCCAGGAGAACCGCTGGCTGGAGGCCACCCGCGACACCTCTGTGGATAAACAGGAGCAGAAGCGCTACGAGACTTCCATGCTGACGCTTCGCAACTATGTGAACGCCGTGAGACGGGCCACCCAGGCACGGGAGGAAATCAGCCACATTACTGCCACACAGGCAAACGGAGAAAGCGCCTCTGACGAACAGCGCGCCAGAGCCAGCACTCTGTTGAAAGAAATCAACTGGCCGGACGGCTATCCGGAGCCCGCGCCTGTGGCGTCTCTGCGGCAACTGTCCGGCAAACGCGCATCAGCGAGCACCACCTCCGACAACCCGGAGCGCCAGAAAGCCCTGGTGGAACGACTGGAACGCACCATTGCGCAGCTGGAAGCCGCCCTTGAGGCGAAACAGCTCAAGGAATCCAAACAGCTGTTCAAGGCTGCCCAGCAACAACTTCGTGAGCTGGATGGGCGCCGAAGCAAACCGTTCCAGCCCCGCATGCAATTGCTTAATGGCCAACTGAGGGAACTCAGCGACTGGCAGGGCTTTGCCACCGAACCCAAGCAAATCGCCCTCTGTGAGCAGATGGAATATCTGGCCGAGCAGCCCATGGACCCGGAGGCAAAAGCCGAACGGATCAAGGAACTGCAAAATGAGTGGCGGGAACTCGGCGGTTCTTCCGACCGCACGCTCTGGTCACGCTTCAAGGCAGCATCGGATCGTGCCTTCGAACCCTGCAAGGCCTACTTCTCCGCAAAATCCGGGCTAAAGCAGGCGAATCTGGAGAAGCGCACCGCCATTTGCGACCAACTGGAAGCCTTCCTCGACAACGCCGACTGGTCGTCCGTGGACTGGAAAGCGGCCGAGCGCATTCACCAGACCGCCAGGCAGGAATGGAAAGAAGCCTGGCCCGTGGAGTTCCGAGACAACCGGCAGGTGCAGAAGCGCTTCGATGAGCTTCTCAAACGCCTGGAGGCGCCACTGGATCAGGAGCGTCTGAACAACGAGCAGTTGAAGCAGGACATCGTGCAGCGGGCCGAGGCACTGGTGCAGCACGAACCACTGCAGGACGCCATGAACCAGGCCAAGTCCCTGCAGTCCGAGTGGAAATCCATCGGCATTACCCGACACCGGGAAGACCGCAAGTTGTGGCAGGCGTTCCGCAAAGCCTGCGACCAGATCTTCGCCCGTCGGGATGCCGAGCGCAGTGAGCAGCAGGAAGCAGCCCGGGCCGCCGACGAAGCGGCACAAGCCCGTCTGCAAGAGGCAGCCGGGCTGGCTGTGGCCAACGACGAGGCATCTGCAAGCAAAGCCCTGTCGACACTGCGCGCTATCGACACATCGGCGGTTTCACGGACTGTTCGGGAGGAGGTCCAGCAGGAGCAGCAGCGAGTCAAGGCAATGCTGTCTACCCTTCGCCTGCAGAATCAGGTGGCGTCCTGGCAGGCGCTGATCACAGCCGCCGCCAACGGCGAGCCGGTTAATGAGCAGATCCCGGACCACTGGCCGTCACTGGCACGGGGGATTGGCGTGGAAAGCCAGGCCGAACTGGTCATCCGGGCAGAAATCCTCTGCGGCGTCCCATCGCCCGAGAGCGACCAGCAACGCCGAATGGAAATCCAGGTTAAGCGTCTCGCGGACGGTATGGGTACCTCGGGCAATGAGGCCGATCCGCTGCAAGAGGTCGAGTCGCTGGTCGCGTCCTGGTGTCTGGGACAATCGGGCAGCGCCGACTCCGACCTGGCGGAGCGTCTCAGCTCAGCGCTTGCCAGCCTGAAACCGGCCTGATCTAGAAAGGCCAGTCAGTCCCGCTGGTGTTCCCTGACAAATGCCCTGGCCTCTTTCACAGCGGCCAGGGATTTGCGCTTCATCTCCTTCAGTTCATCGTCCGCCAGATAGAACATCATATCGATGGAATGGCGATAGTAACGTGTTGGCAGCCGATTCAAGGCCACACACATCACGTCCGTCAGGAAGTCCGCCGTGTCAGCCTCCTCCCGGGTTGCGTCTATCGCATCCACCACCAGGCGTTCGTAGAAATTGTCGATCGCATCGCGCAGAGACATGGCTATCGCCCCCCCAGAATCCATACCGCTCTTGCTATCACCATAGAAGCCGCGGCGCGGCTTGTCATGGATCCTGAGCAATTTTGTCAATGCGATTGGCAGCCGGCGTCATTACCCCGCGCCGCCGCAACCGGCTATGGTTGCATCACACAGGTTATCCACTTCAGGACAACGACAACCAGAGGACAGACCATGACCACCGAAGCGTACATCTTCGATGCGGTCCGCACGCCCAGGGGGCGCGGAAAGAAAGACGGCTCCCTGCACAGCGTCAAGCCAATCACCCTGCTCACTACCGTACTTAACGCCCTGCAGGAGCGAAACAACCTGGATACGGCGCAGGTAGACGACATTGTTATGGGCTGCGTCACCGCCGTGGGTGACCAGGGTGCCGACATTGCCAAGACCGCTGCCCTGGCAGCCGACTGGGACGAACGGGTGGCCGGCGTTACCCTCAACCGGTTCTGTGCGTCTGGCCTTGAAGCGGTGAACCTTGCAGCCATGAAGGTGCGTTCCGGCTGGGAAGATCTGGTGGTTGCCGGTGGCGTCGAGGCCATGTCCCGGGTTCCCATGGGCTCCGATGGCGGCGCCTGGGCGACCGATCCGGAAACCAACCTGCACACCGGCTTTATGCCCCAGGGCATCGGCGCCGACCTGATCGCAACCCTGGAGGGCTTCAGCCGGGAGGATGTCGACGGCTTTGCCGTAAAATCCCAGCAAAAAGCGGCCAATGCGTGGGAAAAGGGCTACTTCGGTAAATCCATCATTCCGGTTTGTGACCCGAATGGCGTGGTGATCCTCGATCGTGACGAACACGTGCGCGGTAACACCACCGTGGAATCGCTTGCCGGCCTGAAGCCCTCGTTCCAGATGATGGGAGAGATGGGCTTCGACGGAGTAGCACGCGAGAAGTACCACTATGTAGAGAAAATCAACCATGTGCACCACGCCGGCAATTCGTCCGGCATTGTTGACGGCGCCACCGCCCTGCTGATCGGGAGCGAAGCCAAGGGCAAGGCCCTGGGGCTGACACCCCGCGCCCGGATTGTCGCGACTGCGGTCACCAGTACCGACCCCACCATCATGCTCACCGGCCCAGCCCCGGCCGCCCGCAAGGCTCTGGATAAAGCCGGCATGAGCGTCGACCAGATCGATCTGTTTGAAGTGAACGAGGCATTCGCCTCGGTGGTGATGCGCTTCCAGCGGGAGCTCTCGGTTCCCGATGACAAAGTGAACGTGAACGGCGGAGCCATCGCCATGGGGCATCCGCTGGGTGCCACTGGCGCGATGATTCTCGGCACCCTGCTGGACGAGCTCGAGCGCCGTGAGCTGCGCTACGGCCTGGCCACCCTGTGTGTGGGCGGCGGCATGGGCATTGCCACCATTATCGAGCGCATCTGACCCCGATCACGTTTCAAGGAGAACCGAACATGAATGCCATCCGTTACGACCTGGGGGCAGACCAGATTCTGACTCTCACCATCGATATGCCCGGCCAGTCCGCCAACACCATGAACTCGGCCTTCCGGGAAGCCCTTTCGGAGACAACGGCCCGGGTAAAAGGCGATCTCGACAAGATCCGGGGCGTCATCATCGCGTCCGCCAAAAAAACCTTTTTCGCCGGTGGCGACCTCAAAGAGCTCCACAAGGTCACCCGTGATGACGCCCAGGCATTTGAGAACATGGTCAACGGCCTGAAAGCCGACATGCGATTTCTGGAAACCACCGGCAAGCCGGTGGTTGCAGCCATCAACGGGACCGCTCTTGGCGGCGGGCTGGAAATTGCGCTGGCTTGCCATCACCGCATTGTTCTTGATGACGACAGCATTCAACTGGGGTTGCCCGAAGTGACCCTGGGCCTGTTACCGGGCGGAGGCGGCACCCAGCGGCTGCCGAGAATGATTGGTCTGGAAGCCGCTTTCCCCTTACTGATGGAAGGCAAGAAGGTAAACCCCAGGGCTGCTTTGAAAGCCGGCATCGTCGATGAGGTGGCGGAGTCGGTGGATGACATGATGGCCCGGGCCCGGGCGTTTATCGACGCCAACCCGACATGTCACCAGCCCTGGGACCAGAAGGGCTTCAAGTTCCCCGGCGGCGCACCGCACCACCCGGCCATGGCCCAGAAGCTCGCCATCGCTCCAGCCATGCTCAAGCAGAAAACCCGGGGCTGTTACCCGGCGCCCGAGCGGATTCTCTCGGCTGCCGTGGAAGGCGCCCAGGTGGATTTCGACAACGGCAGCCTGATCGAGACCCGGTACTTTGCCGAGCTGGTCATTGGCCAGGTGGCCAAGAACATGACCGGCACCTTCTGGTTCCAGCTCAACGCCATCAAGGCAGGCGGTAGCCGGCCAGACGGCGTTGAAAAAGAAACCTTCCGCAAGGTGGGTGTGCTCGGTGCCGGCATGATGGGGGCGGGTATTGCCTATTCCACGGCGACCCGAGGCATCGACGTGGTTCTCAAGGATGTCTCCCTGGAAAATGCCGAGAAAGGCAAGGCCTACTCCGAGAAACTCTTGGCCAAGAAAGTCAGCCGGGGCCGGATGACCGAAGAGCAGAAAGCCGCTGTCCTGGACCGCATCAGGCCCACCGATTTCGCAGGTGATCTTGAAGGCTGTGATCTGGTGATTGAAGCCGTGTTCGAGGACAGCGAGCTGAAAGCCAGAGTCACCCAGGAAGCCGAGCCCAAACTGGTGACGAACGGAATCTTCGCGTCCAACACGTCCACCATTCCCATTACCCAGCTCGCAGAGGCCTCGGCAAAACCCGAGAATTTCATCGGTCTGCATTTCTTCTCTCCGGTGGACAAGATGCAGCTGGTGGAAATCATCGTGGGCGAGAAAACCTCGGATGATACCCTGGCGCGCTCGTTCGATTACGTGCAGCAGATTGGCAAAATCCCGGTGGTGGTCAACGACAGTCGTGGCTTTTTCACCTCACGGGTATTCGGCACGTTCGTCAACGAAGGCATCTGCATGCTGGGCGAAGGCATCCACCCCGCCAGCGTTGAAAATGCCGGATTGCTGTCGGGCATGCCGGTGGGCCCCCTGGCCATCTCGGATGAAGTCAGCATGACGCTGATGCAGCACATCCGTAACCAGAGCCGGAAAGATACCGAAGCCGCGGGTGGTACCTGGAACCCGCACCCGGCCGAGGCCATCATCGATGCCATGGTGAACGAGCACGGCCGCAAGGGTAAGGCCGCCGGCGCCGGCTTCTATGAATACCCCGCCAACGGCAAGAAATACCTCTGGCCCGAGCTGGAGAAGCTGTTCGTGAACCCGGAAACCGCCAGATCCGTACCGTTACAGGAATTGAAAGACCGCATACTGTTTATCCAGGCCATCGAGACGGTGCGCTGCCTCGAAGAGGGCGTTCTCAGAACCGTGGAAGATGCCAATATCGGCAGTATTTTCGGGATTGGCTATGCCCCCTGGACCGGTGGCGCCATCCAGTTCATCAACCAGTACGGTGTCAGGGCCTTTGCCCAACGCGCGGCAGAACTGGCTGACGCCTACGGCGAGCGGTTTGCGCCGCCCAGGCTGCTTCTGGAAAAGGCCGAAAGCAACACGGCTTTCTCATGACCTGAGCACCTACGTGCGCCGGAAAGCGACTTTCCGGCGCACGTCCCGATCGGGCCTTCTCTACCCCGCACACCGTTACCAACCTGCCAACTTCATGGACAGATTGTCACGAACCGATACGCCACGCCTATGGCAACCGATGTGGCGCTTGCCTACAATCATTTTAATCGATCACGGGAAATGGCCAGAAGCATCGGGCCTCTGTCCCACCGTCAGGTAAGTAATTCTATGACCATTGCGGAAATCATCTCGGCTCGTTCCACCCTTGGAGGCAGTCGCCGCACCGGGGTATGCAAGGCAATCACGATTGCCCTCCTGCTGTCGGCGCCACTCGGTTTGCAGGCGAAAATTGACTCCAATGCTGTATATGAGCCGGTGTCTCCAACCATCGACCAGGCCCGGGCGAACATCCTGATTGCTCGACAGCTTCAGTTCACCCATTTCCGCGATCTGGGGATCAGTGATGAGCTGTCCGGTGATGTCTTTGACGCCTACCTGGATTACCTCGACGGACAACGGATCTATCTCTCCCAGGAAGACATTGCGAAATTCGATCAGGTACGTACCAAACTGGGTTCTGCACTCAAGACCGGTCAATTGCAGCCGGGCTTTGATATCTACAATCTGGTTCAGCAGCGGATTATCGAGCGCCTGAAGTTTGCACTGAATACCATCGACAACGGTCTGGATTCGCTGGATTTTTCCTCGAATGAGCGCATCCTCGTGGATCGTTCCGAAGCCGATTGGGAGCCGGACGCCAAGGCCCTGGACGAGCTCTGGATAAAGCGCATCAAGAATGCCGTTCTGGCCCAGCGCCTGAACGGGGCCGAAGATGAAGACATTGCCGACACCCTGCGCCGCCGCTACGAAGGCCAATTGAAGCGTGCCTACCAGGCCCGCAGCGAAGACGCCTTCCAGGCCTATATGAATGCTTTCACCGGCATGTGGGATCCGCACACCTCCTACTTCTCGCCGCGCACGTCCGAGAACTTCAACATCAACATGAGCCTGTCTCTGGAAGGCATTGGAGCGGTGTTGCAGTCGGACAACGAGTACACCAAAGTAGTTCGACTGGTACCGGGCGGGCCTGCCTCCAAGCAGGGCGAACTGCAGCCCGCGGATCGAATTGTCTCGGTCGCTCAGGAGGGTGAGATGCCGGTAAACGTGATCGGCTGGCGCCTGGACGAGGTGGTTGACCTGATTCGCGGCCCCAGAAATTCTACCGTAACCCTCGAGGTGATTCCGGCCAACGCCTCGGACGAAACCATCACCGAGACCATTGCCATCAAACGCGACGAAGTAAAGCTCGAGGAACAGAGTGCCAGCAAGGATGTCATCCAGCTGAACCGGGGCGGCAAGGACTACCGTATCGGCGTGATCACCATTCCCACCTTCTATGCGGACTTCCAGGCCATGCAGGCCGGCGATCCGAACTACAAGAGCACCACCCGTGACGTTCGGCAGTTGATCACCGAGCTGGAAGCCGAGGGCGTTGAAGGCCTGGTGATCGATCTGCGCAACAATGGTGGCGGTGCCCTGCACGAGGCCAACGATCTGGTGGGACTGTTCATCGACAAAGGGCCCACCGTACAGATCCGTAACGCCAACAACGATGTCCAGGTGCTCAATGACGAAGACCCCTCCGTTGCCTACGACGGGCCCCTGGTGGTTCTCACCAACCGCATGAGCGCCTCGGCCTCTGAGATCTTCGCAGGAGCCATCCAGGATTATGGTCGCGGCCTGGTTGTCGGCTCCCAGACCTTTGGCAAGGGCACTGTACAGGCCGTGCGGCCCCTGAATCACGGCCAGCTAAAGATCACCCAGTCCAAGTTCTACCGGGTCTCTGGCGGCTCCACCCAGCACAAGGGTGTGATTCCGGATATTGAAATCCCGTCCCGGATCGACAAATCCAGGATTGGCGAAGACGCACTGGAACACGCCCTGCCCTGGGACCAGATCGAAGCGGTTCCGCACACGCGGTACTTCGATTTCAGCGGCATCATTGACGAACTTCGCAAGCGCCACGAGGAGCGTTTCGCCACCAACCCGGAGTTCAGCCTCCTGCAACAGGAAATCGACTTCCTGGAAAAGCAGCGTAAAACCGACACGGTTAGTCTGAACCTCGAAGAGCGGCGGGCCCAGCACGAGCAGATCGAACGCACCCGTCTGACCATCGCCAATGCCCGTCGCGAGTTGCAGGGCAAGGAGCCGTTCGATTCTCTGGAAGATCTCGAAGACTGGCAGGACCAGCAAGCAGCCGATCCGGACACCACCGACGACGAACTCGACTTCATCATCCGTGAAGGCGGCCACATCATGGCGGACATGCTGGATCTGGACCAGAAAATGGCCTCTATCCTGAACCCGCAGCAGTTTGCCGTGCAGGCCCCGGCAGCGGCCGCCCGATAGTCCGGCGCCACCAAGGATGAACGATGACCGACAGGGATAAGGAAACCCCGGCCAGTCCCCAAAAGGCGCGCATACTCCAGGACATGTTGCTGGATGCGCTGCACGCCATGCGTTCCATGGAACAGGTGGAAGGCCTGGAAAAACCGGACGCAGCCGAGCGTACGCCAGAAGGCCTGGTCGACCGGCTGGCAAGCCTTACCGGCTCGGCCCTGCGCTTCGGCGCCAGAGCCACGGATACCTCACTACGGGTGGGCCGGGCGCTGATCAATTCACAGGATCAGCTTCGGGCCATGCTCACCGCCGGGCAATCCCTACGGGATATTCGTGAAGTGGCGGGCCTGACGCTCTCCGAGATGAGCGAAGCCCTGAATCTCCGGGACAAGTCCGTGCTTGAAGCCATTGAAAACGGCACGACCACCCTCTCCTTCGAACTGATCCTTCGGCTCGCGGCGCTGATCGCCCGGAACGACCCCATCCCGTTCATCATGCGCACCACCCGGAACTACAATCCCGAGGTCTGGCAGATCCTGAACGACTGGGGCGTCGCCCGACTGCCATTGCAGTTCGAGCGGGAGCGGGAGTTTATCAATATCTTCCGTCGCCACGACGACGCCCGCGCCCTGTCCGACGAGGGTTTCCGCAGGGTACTCGAGTTCACCCGACAGAGCTTTGAGATGTCCCTGCATTTTGTCGAGGAGCAGGAGCGACAGGTGGCCGAGATAAAGGCCGCACAAACGCAGGGCCAGCCCTCAGAGAGCACCAGAGCCGGTCAGGCTCCGAAGGGCAGAAAACCGCCCCCTGGAGAATCCTGAGCCCCTGCATACCTCTAGCCAAACAGTGCCTTCATTCCTGTGATGTTGGGGCTGTGTACAACCCCCTTCTCGGTGACGATCGCATCTATCATGCTGGCTGGCGTTACGTCGAACACCGGGTTGAACACATTGACTCCCTCCGGGGCCAAGGGAATGCCGCGGATCTCGCGCACTTCCAGGCCATCCCGCTCTTCCAGCGGGACCTCCTCCCCGGACGCCAGGGACATGTCTACTGTGCTTGAAGGCGCCACAACCATAAAGCGGACCCGGTGATGGCGGGCCAGCACCGCAAGACTGTAGGTGCCGATCTTGTTTACCACATCGCCGTTGGCGGTAATGCGGTCGGCGCCAACGATAACCCAGCGCACGTCCTTGCGGGCCAGAATGGAGGCGGCCGCACCGTCGGCGTTCAGGGTCACCGGGATCTGGTCCCGGGCCAGTTCCCAGGCGGTCAGACGGCTACCCTGCAACCAGGGCCGGGTTTCATCAGCAAAGACTTCTTTCAGCAGTTTCTTCTCGTGCATTCGCCGAATCACACCGAGCGCCGTTCCATAGCCGCCCGTGGCCAGCGCTCCGGTGTTGCAATGGGTCAGTACCGAAACCGGCTTTTCCAGGTCCATCAGCTCCAGGGCATGGTCGGCCATGGCCACATTGGCTTCCACGTCTTCACGGTGAATGGCCTCCGCTTCGCTGGCGAGTCGCTTAACCGCCTCATCCAGCGAGTGACAGGCGTGAAACACACGCTCCATTCGCTGCAGGGCCCAGAACAGGTTGACCGCCGTCGGGCGTGAGGCCGCCAGTTCGCGGATCGCCTGCTTGATTTCCGCCTTCCAGTCGCCGCCTCCTGCATGCCGGGCGGCCAGGGCCACCCCATAGGCCGCACTGATGCCGATCGCGGGCGCGCCCCGAACCACCATATCGCGGATACTCTGAGCAACCCCGGAAGCCCCCTCGAGAGTCATCCAGTGTTCCTCCCCGGGCAGCAGTCTCTGGTCCAGCAACTCGAGACGGCTGCCATGCCAGCGAATTGCCACTGTGCCCATAGCGGTGGAAGAGGTGCCTTGTCTTGCCATGTGGTTTGCTCCGGTTTCAAGCGCTGAAAACCGCCAGTATAACGGTTATACTTCCGGGCTACATTTCCGACGTGCGCTGGTAAGTCACCGGGCGCTGAAAGGCAGGTTTAATGACGGCAGACACCATTACCGCAGCCGATATCCGTATCAATGCCCGTTGGCTGATCCCGATCGAGCCGGCCGACACGGTGCTTGAACATCAGGCAATCATTCTTCAGGGCGACCGGATTGCGGCGGTGCTCTCCCAGTCCGAGGCCGACCGGCTTTACCGGACCCGGGAAACCGTGAACCTGCCCGATCACGTCGTAATGCCCGGCCTGATCAACATGCATGGCCACGCAGCCATGACCCTGTTCCGCGGCATGGCAGACGATCTGCCCCTGATGACCTGGCTGAACGATCACATCTGGCCCGCGGAGGGCCGTTTCATCAGCGAGCATTTCATCGCCGACGGCACCCAGTTGGCGATGGCCGAGATGCTGCGTACCGGCACAACCACCTTTTCGGACATGTACTTCTTCCCGGAGATTGCCGCCCAGGTGGCACACGATGCCGGTATGCGTGCCCAGATCTGCTTTCCGCTACTGGACTTCCCAACGCCATGGGGCTCTGGCCCGGATGAATACCTGCGAAAAGGCCGCGAGTTTATAGAGACCTGGCAATCGAATCGATACATCACACCGGCGATTGGCCCGCACGCACCTTACACGGTGTCCGATGCCCCATTGAAGGAGGCAGTGGCCCTGTCGCGGGACACGGGCGCGCCCATCCAGATCCATCTTCATGAAACCGCGTTTGAAGTCGCCGAGGCCAGCGAGAAACTGGGTCAGCGACCGACAGCCCGCCTGGCGGAGCTCGGCCTGCTGGGCGCCAATACCCAGTGTGTACACATGACGCAAATTGATGACAGTGACCTGGCCCTGCTCCGCGAGACCGGTGCCCATGTGATCCACTGCCCCGAGTCCAACCTGAAACTGGCCAGCGGCCTGTGTCCGGTCCAGAGGCTTCTCGATAACGGCGTGAACGTGGCGATCGGCACGGACGGCGCGGCCAGCAACAACGACCTGGACCTGTTCGGCGAGCTGAGTACCGCCGCCATGGTCGCCAAAGTCGTGGCCGGCGATGCGTCCGCCCTGTCGGCCCACAAGGCTCTCGAGATGGCCACCATCAACGGGGCCAGGGCCCTGGGCCGAAGCCACGAACTGGGCACCCTCGCCGAAGGCAAACTGGCGGATATCATCGCCATCGATCTCAGCGACCCATTCTTGCAGCCAGTGTATGACCCCGCCTCGCATCTGGTGTACAGCAACCATGGCCGAGCGGTAAGCCATAGCTGGATCAACGGCGTACCACAGTTACAGGACGGCCGCCCAACCCGGATTGACGTGGCCGATCTTGCGCTCCGGGTCCGGGACTGGGCTGACCAGATTCGCCGTCAGGCCGATTGACCGATTTCCGATTGATTCACCAGGCAGAAGCAACATGACAAACCAGAATGTAGACCGGAACGAAATCGCCAAGTTCGAGGCGCTCGCCAGCCGTTGGTGGGACCCGACGAGTGAGTTCAAGCCGCTGCACGACATCAATCCGCTGCGTCTGAATTACATCGACGAACGGGTATCTCTGGCTGGCAAGCGAGCGCTGGACGTGGGATGCGGGGGCGGCCTGCTGTCCGAAGGCATGGCCCGGCGAGGTGCCCACGTAACCGGTATCGACATGGGTGAAGCGCCCCTGTCCGTTGCCAGATTGCATGGCATGGAAAGCGGCGTGAACGTCGACTACCGCCAGACCACGGTGGAAGAGCTGGCCAATGATCCGGAGCACAAGGGCCAGTACGATGTGGTCACCTGCCTGGAAATGCTCGAGCACGTGCCCGATCCTGCTTCTGTCATTCGGGCCTGCGCGGCCATGCTCAAGCCCGGCGGACACATGTTCGTGTCCACCATCAACCGCAACCCGAAGTCATTCCTGTTTGCCATTGTCGGCGCCGAGTACGTACTGAGGCTGCTTCCCAAAGGCACCCATGAGTGGAAGAAATTTATCCGGCCGTCCGAGATGTCCGACCATCTGCGCCACGCGGGTCTGGAGGTCCGGGAACTGACGGGCATGACCTACAACCCGATCACCAAGGTGTACAAGCTCGGTCGGGACGTGGACGTTAACTATCTTATGCACGCCAGGGACGCTCGTGACGCCTGAATCGCCACCCATTTCCGCCGTTCTGTTCGATCTGGACGGCACGCTGATCGACACAGCGCCCGATTTCATCCGGTGCCTGAACCAGTTGCGCCTGAAACACGGTTTGGCACCGTTGCCAGCGGAGCAGATCCGACGCTCCGTTTCCAACGGTGCCCGCGCCATGATCCGGGTCGGCTTCGGGCTGGAACCCGAGCACCCGGATTATCTGGAAAAGCACACGGCGTTCCTGGACCTGTATGAAGCCGGCGTTGCCGAGGAAACCCGACTGTTCGAGGGCATGGAGGAACTCCTGCAGGCGCTGGAGCACCGGGGAATCCCCTGGGGGATTGTAACCAACAAACCCGCCCGCTTTGCCGTCCCGCTCATTGAGGCGCTTGGGCTATCCTCCCGCTGCGCCACGCTGGTCTGCCCCGACCATGTTACTCACCGCAAGCCCCATCCCGAATCTCTGATCCTGGCCTGCCGCCAGATCGGTACCGAGCCCGGTACCGGCCTGTACGTGGGTGACCACGAGCGCGACATAGAGGCCGGCCGAAACGCCGGCATGCGAACCGTGGCCGTACGCTATGGCTACATTGAGCAACCCGAGCGCGTTGACCTCTGGCAAGCGGACCTGATTGCCGATACCGTCAAAGACCTGGCAAAGCTGTTACAATAGGCGTTTATTTTCAGGACGCGGTTTCCAACCGCACACAGCTCGACACGGAGACAGGTTATGCAGGATTACCAGGCACCCGCCGATCTTCTGAAAGACCGCATCATCATGGTGACGGGCGCGGGTAGTGGTATTGGCCGGGCGGCCGCGAAGGCCTACGCCGCCCACGGCGCGACCGTCATTCTGGTAGGGCGCACCGTCAGCAAGCTCGAAACGGTTTACGACGAGATTGAGGCAGCCGGCCATCCCAAACCCGCGATCGTTCCCATGAACTTTGAAGGGGCTGCGGTCAAGGATTACGAAGAACTGGCCATGACCCTGGAAGACAACTTCGGGCAACTGGATGGCCTGCTGCATAACGCGGCCATTCTGGGTGATCGCAGCCCCGTTGAGCTTTACGACCCGGAGACCTGGAACAAGGTCATGCACGTGAATGCAACGGCGCCGTTTCTGCTGAGTCGGGCCATGATCCCCCTGCTTCGCAAATCCGATAACGCCTCGGTGATCTTCACGTCTTCCGGCGTAGGCCGGAAAGCCAAAGCCTATTGGGGCGCCTATGCGGTGTCCAAGTTTGCCGTGGAAGGCCTGAGCCAGCTGCTCTCGGAGGAACTGGACGACGACCGCCACAACATTCGGGTAAACAGTCTGAACCCGGGCGCGACGCGTACCAACATGAGAGCCCATGCGTACCCGGCAGAGAACCCGCAGCAGAATCCGGCACCGGAAGATCTGATGCCTGTTTATCTGTATCTCATGGGCAAGGACAGCGAGGGTGTGAACGGCCAGAAGCTGGATGCCCAGCCAAAGTAATGGAACTGCTCTTCTACACCACGAGCCAGTGCCATCTGTGCGAACTGGCCGAAGCCCTGCTTGTTAACACGCCCATGCCGGAACCGATTCCGGTCGATGTGGTGGACATTGCCCAGTCCGAAGAGCTGGTGGCACGCTACGGCACCCGAATACCGGTGCTCAGACGCAACGACACTGGTGCGGAGCTGGACTGGCCGTTTACCAGGGATGAATTACTCACATTCCTGCAATGAGGATTGCCTGACATGTTGATGGTTATTTCCCCTGCAAAAACGCTCGATTACGAAAGCCCGCTGGCAACGGAGCGCTACACCCAGCCGGATTTTCTCGACGATGCCTGCGAACTGGTGGATCAGCTCAAGGAGCTGGAGCCACACCAGATCAGCAACCTGATGAGTATCAGTGACAAGCTCGGCCAACTGAACGCCGAGCGTTTTCAGAACTGGCATACGCCGTTTACCCCGGAGAATGCCCGGCAGGCTGTGCTGGCATTCAAGGGCGATGTCTACACCGGACTGGATGCTGAGAGCTTCAGCGAGCAGGATTTCGAGTTCGCCCAGAATCACCTGCGCATGTTGTCGGGCCTGTACGGCGTGCTCAAGCCACTGGACCTGATGCAACCCTACCGGCTTGAAATGGGAACCCGCTTCGAGAATCACCGGGGCAAAGACCTGTATGAGTTCTGGGGTGGCAAGATAACGTCGGAAATCAATCGTTTGCTGGCAGCGGACGACGGCGTGCTGGTGAACCTGGCCTCCAACGAATACTTCAAGTCGGTCAAAAAGAAAGAGCTGGATGGCCGCCTGGTAACCCCACAATTCAAGGACTGGAAGAACGGGCAGTACAAGATGATCAGCTTCTACGCCAAGAAGGCGCGGGGTCTTATGTGCCGCTATGCCATCCAGAACCGCATCACCCAGGCCGACGACCTGAAAGGCTTCAACCTTGAAGGCTATTACTTCAGCGAAGACCAATCCGATAAGAACAACTGGGTTTTCCTGCGTGACGAACAGTAATCCACGTTGATATCGGAGCAAGCAATGAACGAAGCCGTCTTTTCGCAACTCGCGCTGCTGGTCTTCCTGACCGGACTGATCGTCTGGATGGGGTTCATCGTCTGGGACCTCGCCAAAAAATCCCAGGCCGGCCGGTTTGGCACCATCGCCCTGTTTACCGTACTCGGGGCCGGCGTGGTGGGCTTTATCGTGAAGACCGTCCTTGTCGAGATCATGCAGATCTAGCGCCAGAACCGTCACTTTACGGCCACCGCCCGGTGGCCGTATCATCCCTCTCCCGTTTTCGAACCGTCACCGGTTCAGATCGATGCAAACCAATAGCAAGGACCGAGCCTGATGTGGTTTCGTAATGCCCGCGTATTCCGTTTTACCAAACCTTTTACTATTACCGCTGAAGAACTCGAGGAAAAGCTGGCGGCCGATGCCTTCAAACCCTGTGGTCCGCAGGAAACCAGCCGCCAGGGCTGGGTCCCTCCCCTGGGCAAGCACGGCGAGCAACTGGTTCACAGCGCAGGCGGCTACCACCTGATTGCGCTGCGCAAAGAGGAAAAGATCCTCCCGGGCCCGGTGGTCAAGGAAGCCGTTGAGGAGCGGGCCGAGGCCATCGAATTCGAGCAGAGCCGAAAAGTCCGCCGTAAGGAAAAGGACGAAATCAAGGAACAGGTGATGCTGGAAATGCTGCCCCAGGCCTTTTCCCGAAACCGTCGCTGCTACGCGTACCTGGCACCGCAGGACGGCGTTCTGGTGGTGGATGCCGGCTCGGCGAAACAGGCCGACGACCTTGCCTCCACTCTGCGCAAGAGCCTGGGTTCGCTGCCGGTTCGGCCGCCAGCCGTGGAACAGGCGCCGGCGTTCACCTTCACAGGATGGCTTAACGAAACCATTGATCTGCCCGGCAGCATCGTTCTGGGCAGCGAGTGCGAACTGAAAGATCCGTCGGAAGATGGCGGCGTGGTGCGCTGCAAAGGCCTGGATCTGAGGGCCGACGAGATTCGCAATCACCTCGACGCCGGAATGCAGGTCACCAAACTCGCCCTGACCTGGGACGATAACGTCTCGTTTGTGCTGGATGAAGAGCTCGGCATTCGTCGCCTGAAGTTCGGCGAAACGCTGCAGGAGCAGCTCGACGCTGTCGACGTGGACGACGCCGTCGCCAAGTTCGACGCCGCCTTCACCCTGATGACCCTGGAACTGTCCCGCCTCATTCCCGGACTGCTGGAGGCCCTGGGCGGCGAGGATCGCTCGGCCATCGTTGAAGAGTGAATCCCGGTGAGCGCCCTCAGTGGGCGCTCTTGCCCAGCCGCTCCCGCTGCCAGTCCTTTTCCGGTTCGTTAAGCACCAGACGCAAATCCATGACTTCCTCCTGGGTGTTGAACTTGATCTCGAAACCCAGGTGTTCGGCCAGTTGCAGCATCGGGCGGTTGTCCGGCAGCACGTTGCCGACCATTTCCATGGTGCCGCGAGCGCGGCAGTAGTCGATCATCTTCTGCATCAGGGCAACACCCAGCCCCTCGCCCTTCATTTTGTCGTGCACCATTACGGCGAACTCGCACTGCAGGTTATCGGCGTCTGTCCAGGTGCGCACGGTGCCCAGGGTTTCTTCGCCCTCCCCATCCTCCCGGGGCGCGTTGGCGATGAACACCATCTCCCGGTCGTAGTCGATCTGCACCATCTGGGCAACGTCTTCCCGGGAGAAGTGCTTGCGATACTGGAAGAACCGGTAACGGATGGACTCCGGCGACTGCAGTTCGTGAAAGGCCCGGTGGGCGGGCTCGTCCTCGGCCAGCACGGGGCGGATGATCACCCTCCGGCCGGATTTCGGCAGCACGATCCACTCCTCAAGCTCTCTCGGATAGGGCTGGATAATGGGCTTGCCGGGCTTGTCCGACAGATCAATGGCAATGTTCACCGCCACAGCGCCCTGCTCGTTGAACAGCAGCGGTGAAATTTCCAGGCCCTGGATTTCAGGAATGTCGATGACGATCTGTGAGAGCGTCACCAGGGTCTCGGAGACCGCCCGGATATCCTCTTCCGGCTTCAGACTGTGCTCTTTGAGCAGCTTGTACATGTAGGTACGGCGCAAAAGCTCGCGGGCAAGCACCATGTTCAGCGGCGGCAGCGCAATCTGCCGGTCGGTCATCACATTAATCTGCGCGCCGGCAGCGCCACAGACCACCAGCGGGCCGAACAGGGGATCGCGGGTAATGCCCACACTGAACTCGATACCGCCCACGTGCTGGTAGGAACGTTGCACCGCAAAGCCAAGAAAACCGCTGTCTGGAAAATGCTTGCGGTATTCCTCCATCAGGTAGCGGCAGGAATCCATGATGGCAGCCTCGCTGTTGAGCTTCTGGACCGTTCCCTTGTAGCGGCGCTGGGTCGGGCTCAGATCCAGGAACGGATGGCAGGCCTGCTCGTGAATGATGGTGATGTCGATGGGGCGGCGCTCCACCGAAAATACCTCCAGCACCTCCTCCATGTCGTCGCAGTACATGGTTTCGATGGTGCTGATGCCATAATCGCGCACCAGGTCTCGGGCTTCGCGGTTGGACAGGTGGTAGCGGCCCGAACGCCTGGCGGATGCCACCAGACGGCGCGTTTGCGTGCGATCGGCAAAGTGATCGGTAAAGGATTCCGGTGTCTCGGTGAGCAGCCGCTGGACCCGCTGATGCCGAACGTGCTGCATGAACGCCATCACCGCCTTTTCCGGATTGAAGAACGAAGGCAGGCCAGCCCGGTAGAACTCCTCCCGGGAATCCATCACCGTACTCTGGCCCAGCCAGCAGGTGAACACGTTCAACCGGGTGCCCTTGGAGGCCTGAACCACCGCGTCCGCGATTCTCAGGCTGTCCTCGGTGAGGCTGGGCGCATACATCACGAGCACATTGGCCACTTCCGGATCCTTTGCCAGGATCTTGATGGCCTTGCCGTAGAGCTCCGGCGAGGCGTCGTAGTTGAGGTCAATCGGGTTCTTCCGGGTCCAGTACGGGGGCAACAGCTCGGCGAGCGCTTCTATACTGGACTCTGACAAAGGAGCCAGTTCGCCACCAAGATCCGCCAGCCGGTCGACCGCCAGCACACCGGGCCCCACACCGTTGGCCATGATCGCCAGGGATTCCCGACGCAACGGGCGCATCCGCGTCAGCGTCTCCAGGGCATCGAACATCTGCCCCAGGCCGTCCACCCGGAGCACACCAGCCCGCTGAAGCATGGCGTCGTAGATCGGGTCACTTCGCTTCAGCCCGGCCGGCAGCTCGTGGGGGAACCACTCGGATTCCGGTACCCGGCCGGATTTCACGGCAATAACCGGCTTGGTGCGGGAGGCTACACGAACCGCCGACATGAACCGCCGGGCGTTCGGTATGTTCTCGATGTGCAGCAGAATGGCGCGGGTCTGGGTGTCCTGGGCCAGATAATCGATCAGGTCGTCGTGATCAATGTCCATGCCATCGCCAAGGGTCAGGAAATAGGAGAATCCGACCCCCCGGGCGAAGGCCCAGTCCAGAACCGAACTGGCGATGGTACCGGACTGCCCCACAAACGCCACCCGGCCGGGGATGGCCCCCATGTGGGCGTAGGTTGCGTTGAGGCTGCGGGCGGGCACCATCAGGCCGATGGTGTTGGGCCCCAGCACGCGAATGCCGGTTTCCCGCGCCGCTTCCCGCACCGCGTACATCAGCGGCTGACCGGTCTTGCTGTGGGTACGGGACATACCGCCGGTCATCACGATGGCGGTGCGCACCCCGGCCTCGCCCAGCTTCTTGATGGTTTTGGCCACGGTGTCGGGTGGTGTGCAGATGATGGCCAGGTCCGGGCAAAAATCCATCTTTGAGACCCGGCGGACGCAGGGCACACCATGCACGTTGTCGTAGTCGTTCTGGTTTACAACCAGCAAGCGCCCGGGGTAGCCGCCACCCATCAGGTTCCGCAGCACCATGCCGCCAAGGTTGTCGGCCCGCTCAGACGCGCCTATCACCGCAATGGATGCAGGGTTGAACAGGCTTTCCAGGTAACGGGTACTCAAGCATTCTCTCCTTGGCGATCGCTTTTTATGTGTCTTCTATCTTAGGCACAGAGCTGGCGATGTAAAACGTCTATCGCCCCCATAAGACCAAAGAAACACGGCACCATTCGGGTATCCCTGATAGAGTAAAAGGAAATATAAGTACAGGCAGGACAGTCCGAACGTATGACCACGGCATTCTTTTCCCACGATGATTTCATGAAGCACAACATGGGGCCGGAACATCCGGAAAGTCCGGAAAGGCTGGCCGCAATCATCAGTTACCTGGCCGACACCGGACTGGACCAGAAGCTCGACTGGGTGCGCCCCGAAGAGGCAACCCGCGACCAACTGCTGATGGTGCATCCCGAGAAATATCTGCACCAGCTGGATCTGATGCAGCCGACACGGGGCCGGGTGTTCACCGACCCGGACACCGCGATGATGCCGGACACCTTGCGGGCCGCCCGGCTGGCCGCAGGAGCCAACGTGCAGGCGGTTGATATGGTCATGAGCAGCCAGGTAACCAACGCCTTTGTCTGCGCGCGTCCGCCGGGGCACCATGCCGAGCGGTCGAAATCCATGGGCTTCTGCTTCTACAACAACGTGGCCATCGCGGCCATGCGGGCGCTGACGTTTCACCACCTGGAGCGGGTCGCCATCATTGACTTTGACGTGCACCAGGGCAACGGCACCGTCGACATTGTGGGCGGCGACGAACGCATTCTGATGTGTTCAAGCTTCCAGCATCCGTTCTACCCACACTCCCACGTGCACAGACAGGCGGGCAACATCGTGAACATCCCAATTGCCGCGGATTGTTCGTCGGAGGAATACCGTCAACGTGTTCAGGATGGCTGGATGGAGAGGCTCAATGACTTCAAACCACAGCTGATTCTGATTTCCGCGGGCTTCGATGCACACAGGCTGGACCCCATGGCAGAACTGAATATGGAAACCGACGACTATCGCTGGTTGACGGAACTGATCGTGGGCGTGGCGCACGAGCACAGCAACGACCGGATTATCTCAACCCTGGAGGGCGGATATCACCTGCGCGCCCTGGCCGAGAGTGTCAACGCCCACCTGGAAGTGCTCGACTCGGTGTACTGACGCCCTCACCCGGTCGGTTCGCCGCCATAGCCTGTCGCCTGCTGCAGTTCCGGGCGATCCCCGGCCCTCTGCAAGCGGATGTTGGTGCGCCGGTTATCCGCCGGACGATTGGATGCCGGGTACTGGTCACCGTGGGCCCGGACGGTAATCATGTTCTCATCGATGCCGCTGGCCTTGAGGTAGTCGGCCACCACATTGGCCCGCTCCTCCGAGAGTGCCCGGTTGTCGATCCGGCTTCCGATACTGTCGCTGTGGCCATCCACGAAGATGCGCTCCACCGTTGAGTCCGCCATCACGTAGGACACAATGTTATCCAGAAGTTTGCGGTCGGCGTCTGACAGGCTTGTGCTGCCGCTGGCAAACGGAATCCTGGAACGCTGGATCTGATCAAAGTTCACCGGCAGCAGGTTCGAAGTGCAGCGCTGATAGCGCTCGAACTCGCCTGCAAAGTTGATGTTGGACACCTGCACCCGCACCGGTCGGTCGTCAAACCAGGCCTCGCGGGTAATCGTGGGTCGCATGCCATCCAGCAGGCTGTGCGCCAGAACGTGGGCCTGACGGGTTCCCAGCGAGACCTGTCTGTTGCCCTCCGCGACATTGACGCTGGCCACGGGTCTGGGAGCGATTCCCGGTCTCCATACCGGCGCCTCAACCACCAGATCACCCCGTCCCGGCCGCATCAGGGGCGTGCTCGCCTCCAGAAAAAACGACAGATCCTCGCCGGCACGGTGGTTGAACACCGCACGTCCGTAGCCGGGCACTTCGTGCACAAGGCGGCACTCGAACACAGACTCAGACAGATACCACTGGCTGTTCTCGATGCCGGCGCCATAGCTGGTAGCCTGCACCGCCACCGGGGCCAGCGCACCGGCCGCCACGCTGGCCGCCAGCATCAATGATCGCTTCAGGTTAGGGGATCTCATCGGCATTGCCATGGCTGCTTGAATCCAAATCGGTATACCCGTGTTAACGGCCGGTTCGCCGGTGGCTTTAGGGCTTAACCAGAAAACATTCGTCGGCCCGATCTGGTATAATCCGCCAAATTTTTCGGCCTCCGGACCTGCCGATGCTCCGGAGTACCTCTTGCCCAAGGCACCGCGGAAAACCATCATGACTGAACAGCTCACCATCACGCGCCCGGACGACTGGCACCTGCACGTCCGGGACGGCGACATCCTGAACGACGTGGTTCCAGCAACCGCCGCCTGTTTCCGTCGAGCCATCATCATGCCCAACCTGGTGCCACCGGTGACCACGGCCGCCGACGCCGGCGCCTACCGGGACCGGATTCTGGCTGCCGCCAAAGGCTCCGGCTTCGAGCCGCTGATGACCTTGTATCTCACTGAAAGCACCACCCCCGAGATCATTCGGGAGGCCAAGGCCGCCGGTGTTGTAGCCGCCAAGCTTTATCCGGCCGGCGCCACCACCAACTCCGCCTCGGGCGTCAAGGACATCCGGAACATCTATCCCGTGCTGGACGCCATGGCCGACTGCGGCATGCTGCTGCTGGTGCACGGTGAAGTTACCGACGGCGACATCGACATCTTCGATCGCGAGAAAGTGTTCCTGGATCGGGTCCTGGCTCCGGTTCTGGAGGCCTTCCCTAACCTCCGGGTGGTCCTGGAGCACATCACCACGGCGGATTCCGCGGAGTTTGTCCAACAGCACAGCGGCGGCAACCTCGGCGCCACCCTCACTCCCCAGCACCTGATGTACAACCGCAACCATATGCTGGTGGGTGGCATTCGGCCACACCTGTATTGCTTGCCGATCCTCAAACGCAATCGCCACCAGCAGGCCCTGCGCGATGCCGTGGCCAGCGGCGATTCGCGGTTCTTCCTGGGCACCGATTCCGCGCCACACTCGAAAAGCCGCAAGGAAACCGCCTGCGGTTGCGCCGGCTGTTACTCGGCCTACGGCGCCATCGGCCTGTATGCCGACATTTTCGAGGAACTGGGCATTCTCGACAAACTGGAAGCCTTTGCCAGCTTTAACGGCGCCGATTTCTACGGCCTGCCGCGTAATACCGATACCATTACCCTGGTGCGCGAGCCCTGGACCATGCCGGCGGAGCTACCGTTGGCCGACGGCACCATCGTGCCCCTGAAGGCGGGTGAAACCGTTAACTGGCGGCAGGCGTAAACCTGACTGATCGAATTCCTTCTCACACGGCCAAGACCGGAGCTTGAGTGACTGACGAGAACAAACCACCCCACCCCATGTCCCGCCGGTTCCGCGGGTTTCTGCCCGTGGTTGTCGATGTTGAGACCGCCGGCTTCAACCCGGAGCGGGATGCCCTGCTGGAAGTGGCGGCCGTTATCCTGACCATGGACGAGGATGGCTGGCTGACCCGCGCCGAGACCCACGTCCAGCAAATCGACCCGTTCGAAGGGGCCAATCTCGAGCAGTCGGCCCTGGACTTCACCGGCATTGATCCGTGGAATCCCGAGCGGGAGGCAGTGCCGGAACGGGAGGGCCTGAGTGAAATTTTCAGCCCCATTCGCAAAGCGGTGAAGGCCCACGACTGCAAACGGGCCGTGCTGGTCGGCCACAATGCCACCTTCGACCACAACTTCATCTTTGCCGCGGCCCTGCGTTCAGACATCCGCCGAAATCCGTTCCACCCCTTTTCCACCTTCGACACCGCCACCCTGGCAGGCCTCGCCTACGGGCACACCGTGCTGGCCCAGGCCTGCAAGCTGGCCGGCATCCCGTTCAGCAACAAGGAAGCGCACTCTGCGGCCTACGATGCCGAGAAAACTGCCGATCTGTTCTGTGGGATCGTAAACCGCTGGCGTGAACTGGGCGGCTTCCCGCCCCCGCCGGTGCCGGCAGACCCCGAATAACGGCCACAAAAAAACCCGCCGAAGCGGGTTTTTTTGTGGCTGCCGAAACTTACCAGTAGATACCGCGCATAATCGCCGCGAAGGCCACCTGTTCGGTGGATACCTTCGGCTTTTCGCCGGACTTGCTGCCGGCCGCGGCCGGAGAATCCGGGAACATCCGGTAACCGGTGTTCATGACGATCTCGCCCATTTTCGGAGCCAGGGCGTGCAGCACCTGGGCAAAGATGCCCAGCCGCGTGGCAATCCGCTTGGGACGGTAGACGATGGCATCGGCCACCATGCCCGCCGCCTCGTCCGGTGTCAGGGTCGGCACCGAATCGTAGATCTTGGTGGGCGCGATCATCGGCGTACGCACCAGCGGCATGTTGATGGTGGTGAAGGTCACGTTGCGATCCGACCACTCGGCCGCGGCACAGCGACTGAATGCGTCCAGCGCCGACTTGGAGGCCACATAGGCCGAGAAGCGGGGCGCATTGGTCAGCACGCCGATGGACGAGATGTTCACAACGTGGCCACGACGACGCTCCAGCATCTTGGGCGCAAAGCCCATGATCAGGCGTACAGAGCCAAAGTAGTTCAGCTGCATGGTGCGCTCGAAATCGTGGAATCGGTCGAAGGACAGATCCAGGGAACGGCGAATGGAACGGCCGGCGTTGTTCACCAGCACATCCACATGGCCGTGATTGTCCAGCACCGTCTTCACGAACTCGTCGCAGGCGTCCATGTCCGAAAAGTCGCAGGGATAGGCATGCACACTCGCGCCACGGGATTCCAGCTCAGCGGTGACTTCCTTCAGACGCTCAAGCTTACGGGCACCAATCACCAGGATCGCACCAGCGTCAGCAAGCTTCTGGGCGGTCGC
This sequence comes from Marinobacter sp. E2, assembly GCF_055755345.1. NCBI lineage: Bacteria > Pseudomonadati > Pseudomonadota > Gammaproteobacteria > Pseudomonadales > Marinobacteraceae > Marinobacter > Marinobacter sp. E2. The sequence goes on along the minus strand of NZ_CM146911.1, from coordinate 1,418,963 downwards.
CAGGCCGATGCCCGAAGTCGCACCGGTAACCACACACACGCGGCCTTCCACGGTGCCCTTGAGGGTCCGGTCCTTGAACAGGTCGGGATCCAGATTCCGCTCCCAGTAATCCCAAATTACCGGTGCATAATCCGGCAGGCGAGGCACTTCAATGCCGGTGTCCTTCAGCACCCGCTCGGTTTCACGGGCGTCGAAACGGGTCGGATAGTTGATGAACGACATCACGGAGGGCGGAATGCCCATGTCATCCAGTACTGCGGCGGTCAACCGTTTTACCGGCGGCAGGTTCTTCAGGCTCTGGCGGATAAACGGCGGAATGAAGCCGAACATGCGGGAATCGATGCGCATGCCCATCTTGGGGGCATGGCCGGCCTCGCTGAAGATATTGAGGATCTCGCCAACCTTGTAGGGATCGGAATCCACCAGGTGGAAGCACTTGCCGTCCTCACCTTCCAGATGGGCAATGTGGTCCATGGCGTTAACCACGAAGTCCACCGGCACAATGTTCAGCCTGCCACCCTCAATACCAACGGTAGGCACCCACTGCGGCAGGGCGTGGCGAATTTTCTGGATCATCTTGAAGAAGTAATAGGGGCCGTCCACCTTGTCCATTTCACCGGTGGCGGAGTGGCCGATAACCATACCCGGACGGTAGATGCGGAACGGCACCTTACACTCCTGGCGCACGACCTTCTCGGATTCGTGCTTGGTGCGCAGGTACGGATGGTCCAGCTTCTCAGCTTCCTCAAACATGTCCTCGCGGAAAGTGCCCTTGAACAGACCCGCTGCCGCAATGGACGACACGTGATGGAAGTGTTTGGCGTCCATGGCCTCGGCGGCGTTCACTGCGGCACGGGTACCCTCGATGTTAGTCGCCTGCTGAGCCTCCTCGTCGGCGCCCATGTCGTAAACAGCCGCCAGGTGGAAAAAGTGGTCGATGTTTCCCTTGAGCGACTTGAGAGTCTTGGCGTCGATACCCAGGTTTTTGCTGGTAAGATCGCCAATCACGGCTTTTACCTGAGTGTCATCTGCGCCCCAGCGCTCCCGCAGCTTGTCCAGCTTTTCTTGCGACTGTTCACGCACCAGCACGTAAACCGTGCCGCCCCGCGCGAGCAGTTTTTCTACCAGAAACCGGCCAATAAATCCGGTGCCACCCGTCAGGAAATAATTCATCGATCTTCCACCCTGCCTGTTGCTCAGTTGTTGTCTATCCATGCCGGATCGTTCGTTTCGCTACGACTAAAGTCGTATATCGATCCGGAAACGCCGGCATTGTACTTAATTGCAACCCTCATGTACCGAACTTTTTTAGAGTTTTTACTCTGTAAGCCTTTGTTTTTATTAGAGCTGTTACTCTAAATCCCGTACATGCGCACTCGGAGCGCCTGTCCGGTTCGCCGACACAATGTGTTTGAGACTAGCACAGGAATCCACCCGTGCCTGCCCCGGCAAACAATTACCACAAGGCAATGAAACACCCCGCCAGCAATGACATAATCGGGAACTAATCAGGCCTTTGGGCCTCTCTCTTTTTCGACCCCTGAACAGATTCCGGACGACCAGCCATGCAAAAAGACAACCCCAACGCCGAACGTTACATTTCCATCGCCAGAGCCTGCCTGCGGGCAATCAACGACACCGCGGAGAACGCGGGGAGCCGTGAAGAGAAGATTCAGGCGGTTTACGAGGCCATCGATCAGGCCTTCCAGGCGGAGTTTTCAGACTATCGGCAATCGGTGGCCATCATGGCAACGGTGCTGGAACGCATTGCCTCCGGCCAACTGGATGGTGAGAAAGCCGCCGACCTCGCCCGTAAAACCCTTGACCAGCAGCCGGAAAGCACCCGTAACGCGCTGATGCACTGATCGTCAAACCGTTTCCGAGGACCCAAGAGAGCCTATGAGCAACCGCAACGCTTCCAGAGTGACCATGCTGCAGCCGGCAATACGCCTGGCAACCCTGCTCCTTTTCCTGTTCGCCGGCGGTTCCGCCCTGGCGGCCACGGTGCCGGAGAAGAGTCCAAACGACGACAACCAGTACCGGTTTATTGAACTGGATAATGAACTGCGGGTGATCCTGGTGTCGGACAGTGACGCCGACAAGGCAGCGGCCTCAATGAATGTGGCCGTAGGCAGCGGTGACGACCCCAGGGACCGGGAGGGGCTCTCCCATTTTCTCGAACACATGCTGTTCCTGGGCACCGAAAAATACCCGGACCCGGGCGAGTACCAGCAGTTCATCAAGAGCCACGGGGGACAGCACAACGCCTTCACGGCCTTCCAGGACACCAATTATTTCTTTGACATCCAGGCCGAGTTTCTGGAGCCCGCCCTGGATCGCTTTGCCCAGCAGTTCGCCGCGCCGCTGTTCACTGCAGAACTGGTGGACCGGGAACGCAATGCAGTGCACTCGGAATTCAGCTCGAAGCAGAAGGACGATGGCCGACGCTTCTACTCGGTAAAGAAAGCCGTCAGCAATCCCGACCACGCCTTCAACCAGTTCGCGGTGGGCAACCTCAGCACGCTTGAAAACACCGAGGAGAACCCGCTGCGCCCGGACCTGATCGAGTTCTGGAAGCAGCACTATTCCTCCAACCTGATGACCCTGGCCGTGTATGGCCCGCAATCGCTGGATCAGCTGGAGGCCATGGTTCGGAGTCGCTTTGACGCCATCGAAAACCGCAACCTGGAGGCCAAACGGCACCGCCCGGCTCTGTATCAAAGCGAAGACCTGCCCGCAAAGGTGACGGTAGAAGCGCTGAAGGATGTGCGCAGCCTGACCCTGACCTTCCCGATTCCGTCCCAGCAGGACAAGTACCGGACCAAGCCCGCCAGTTACATAGCCAATCTGCTGGGGCACGAGGGACCGGGTAGCCTGTTCGATGTACTCAAGCGCGCCGGCCTTGCCGACAGCCTGTCCGCGGGCCTGGGCATGGACACCGGCGAGAACGCCACCCTCGAAATCAACATCGCCCTGACGCCTGAAGGCCTTGAACGCCAGGACGCCATTCTGCCCCTGGTGTTCGATTACATTGAAAAGATCCGGACCAAAGGCATCAGCGAGCAGCGTTTCCGGGAAATGCAGAACCTGGCCCGCATCGACTTCCGCTTTCGGGAACAGGGCAACCCGATCAGCGAAGTGACTCGCCTGTCCAGCTACCTGCAGGAATACCCGCCAGAGGACATCCTGCGCGCCCCCTGGTTGATGGAGCGCTATGCCCCTGAGCAGTATCGAGACATCCTGGACCGGCTGACGGCGGCCAACCTGCTGGCGTTTTTCCTGGCCCCGGAACCGGGCCTCGACAACCCCAACCGCACCCAGTGGTACGAGGCGGCCTGGTCCATCGAGCCGCTGGATATCCAGTCCCTGAGGACGCAAAGCCTGCCTGCCCTTGCCGCGCAGCTTCGTTTACCAGAGCCCAACCCGTTTGTTCCGGAAGACCTGGAAATGGTGGCTGGCGCCGCTATGGACAAACCGGCCAAGCTCGGTGTGATCGAGGGTATGGACGTGTGGTATGCCAGAGACACCCGGTTTGAAACCCCGAAAGCAAACGTGTTCATTGGCCTCCGCAGCCCGGCCACCCGGGCATCGGCGAGAAGCTACGTGCTTACTCAATTGCTCGTGGACAGTATCAACGCCAACCTCAACGCCTGGGCCTATTCCGCCAGCCTGGCCGGGCTGGATTACAGCGTTTACCCGCATCTGAGGGGCATTACCGTGCGCGTAGGTGGCTACAACGACAAGCTGCACACCTTGATGAACCGCATCCTCCTGCAGCTGGCCAGGCCGGAGCTGACCGAGCAACGGTTCCGGATTGCCCGGCAGAACCTGATCGACAGCCTGCAGAACAAAGCCAAAGACCGACCGGTGGAGCAGACCTCCGAGTTTGTCCAGAGCGCCCTGATTGAAGGCGTGTGGAATACCGAGGACAAACTCCGGGCCGCTCAACAGGTCACCTTCGAAGAACTGGTATCGTTTTCCGAGGCGGTGTTGTCCCAGGTGGATCCAGTGATGCTGGCCCACGGCAACCTTACCCGGGCGTCGGCGCTGAACCTGGCCAGACAGGTCAACGCTGTTGTCCTGCGCGACAGCGATCTGATTACCGTGGAGCGCAGCCGGGTGCGACAGCTGCCGGAGCGCGAAACCCAGGTCTCCCTCAAGGTTGACCATCCGGACACCGGATACACGCTGTACATGCAGGGTGACAACACCAGCTTCCGGGAGCGGGCCCGCTTCCGGTTGCTGGCACAGATCATCAGCAGCCCCTTCTATGAGGCCATCCGTACCAACCGGCAACTTGGCTATATCGTCTATGCAACGCCATTCGAGATGCTGGAAACCCCTGCCCTGGGCTTCGTGGTCCAATCGCCGTCGGCCTCTCCCCAGGAGATCGATCAGGCCGTACAGGCCTTTGCCGCTGAGTTTGAACAAAGCCTTACGGCACTAACAGACGCGGGGCTGGCTCGGGAAAAACAGGCCGTGATCAGCAGCCTGCTGGAGAAAGATCGACAGCTCGGGGAAATTTCCAGTCGGTACTGGCAGGAGATTGACCGGGGCGAAACCGGTTTCAACTCCCGGGCACAACTGGCAGACGCCGTTCGGCAGGTGGGCCGCCAGGAACTCCTGACCACCTTCCGGGAGTCTGTGCAGGCAAGACTTCAGGCATTGCGCGTGGTGACGGGAGGCGAGGGCCTGAACGCGGACTCGGCCCTGAGCAAGCTGTTGGAGCTGCCACCCATGCCGGCGGGCTAACCGGCCACGCTCATCCCGAGGAACCGTTGCCAGTCCTCGGGTTCGTCCACATCCCAGCGGGGCTCAAGCAAACAGTAGCTGAGTCCCGCTTTATTCAGGCGTTCGACGGTCTGCTCGAGCACCTTCGGAGTGCCCCACTCGATTCCCTCGAGCATCCCCGCAACCACGCGGGAGGCGCCAATCAACACATAGCCGCCATCGTCCGAGGGACCCAGCACCACGTCGTGATCCGCCAGGCAGGCGATGGCCTTGCGGGCATAGTCCGGATCCACCGAAGGGCAGTCACTGCCCACGATCACAGCGCGGTCACACGTTGAAAGGGCTTCAGTGAGAGCGTGGTACATACGCTCCCCGAGATCGCAACCCTGCTGTACGCCCTGGGCCAGACCCGCCCCCTCAATTTCCTCGAGAATCGGCAGTGCCTCGCACCGTTCGCCGGGTTCACTCCCGGGCGACCTGTCCCACCAGACTTCCACGGGATACCCGGTAGTACACAGGTTATCCAGGACCGCCAGGGTCAGTTGCACATGGGCCTCAAGAGCGCCAGCGGCACCCAGCTCCGGCATCAGCCGGGTCTTGACCCGGCCCGCTTCCGGCCATTTGGCAAACTGGAGGAACGCCGCCGAACAGGGACTACTCTGGGGCATGACGAACATCCGATCGATAGGCTTGGGCCAGACTCTCCGGCGACTCGCCGCGCCAATAACGCCAGCGCAGACGCCACATGAGGAAAATCGTACGCCAGGCTCCGTGTTTCTGCCAGCGACGGCTGTCGGTCACCACGGGCTCCCGGATGCAAAAAGGGCGGGAGACCAGGCACAGGCGGCGGGAGAATTCCACATCCTCCATCAGCGGCAACGGCGCGAACCCGGCCAGTGCCTCAAACACATCACGACGCACGAACAGGGCCTGATCGCCGGTGCAGATTCCGGTCAGGCGAGAGCGTTGGTTCATGAACCAGGCAATCACCCGAAACAGCGGCCGCGTTCCGCTCAGCCGCACATCGAACCGGCCCCAGGCGCGGCGGGATTCAAAGAAGGCCGTCAATTGCTCCAGGGCACTGGAGGGCAGGCGCGTGTCGGCATGCAGGAACAGCAGAAGATCGCCCCTCGCCACAGCCGCACCGGCGTTCATTTGCACCGCCCGGCCCTTTTCAGACTGGACCACCCGATCGCACAGGGGCCGGGCGCGTTCGGCGGTACCGTCGCTGCTGCCGGCATCCACCACTATCACCTCATGACCGCGGGCACGGACGGGCGCCAGGGCCTCAAGCGTGTCTACCACGGAGGCGGCTTCCATCCACACCGGCACGATCACGCTTAAAGAGAAAGCTTCGGACAAAACACACTCCGGGAAAGTCACCGAAACAGGGCTGCACCTTGAGCCGCACGGTCCAGACCGCTATCATACCGCCCTTCTCGCGGTTTTGCCCCCGTAGCTCATCTGGATAGAGCGTCCCCCTCCTAAGGGGAAGGTAGCAGGTTCGAGTCCTGCCGGGGGTACCAACCTACTAATAAATTCAAATAGTTAGATCACAAAATCCAACTGACCCACCAACCTACCCCTCAACCCCAAAACGATCAACTTTTAGCCATAACCTTTCGCTCCCCAGCCACATAATTTTTACGAGTTGGCGATCGCCGTTCGTCAATAGGAGCGGTATCTCTCTGTTTTACCTGACATTCAATCACACGGTCCGGCCAAAATCTATTTGCTTGCTAGAACGATGAAATGGGGTAACGTCGAAATAGGTCTCGAATGGCGTGACCAATTCAAGAAGCAAGCAGAGGATATCCGAGAATGATGAAACACTTGATTGACCAGATTACTGACCTGCTCAAACAGGCCAATGCACTGGCGGAGACTCTCGACAACTTCGAGCTGAGCAAAGCCGAAGTGCGGGTGTCGTGCACGGACGGCACCCGCCTCGTGATCGGCGACAATCTCCAGAATTACAGCGATGGCACTACCGGTGACAGCTCCTTGTCACAGCTGACTCCAGAGACTGCCAGCGCGGCGAACCAGCTGGGCACTATCAAAAAGAACGTCTGGTTCTGATCGGAGGGATTCAACATGGATTTCATGAAAAAGACCCAGAGCCTGGCCGCGACGCTCACCAAGGAATTCAATTGTGAGGAGATCAATCTCACCGTCCAGATGCGACGGGGAGAGGACTGGATTACGCTCGATCTCTTCCAGAATTCTGAGGAGCCAAACAAGTTCTACGCGACCATTGACTACTCTTCCAGCCAACACCTCCAAGTTGGTACGGGCAGTACCGTTCACTGAGAGAAGCGGCCCATCCTCCAACACCCAATATGTGGGTAGGAGGATGGGTCCTAATTCGCGCAATTCAGAAAGTTCTGACGTCTCCCTCCTCCAATACTTACCCCCGTTAGCCCCTTTGAATCACCTTGAGACTGCCCCCAATGATGACCAAGCCAGCCTACATTTTAGCCTGACCAAAAAATATATTTGGCAGCCAATTAACTTTTTTCTTGCGCAAACGCCAAACCGCCAGTAAAGTCAGTAGTGTATTTGGCAACCAACAACACTCTTACTCCTTGCCGAGGGCACGACATGGAAAACCTGAGTCGCGAAAAACTTCAAAAAATTGCTCAAGACTTTATCAACCATGAGGTCAGTGACGTCATCAACCTGTTCCTTGGCCAGGACCGGACAGCGCTCGCCCTGGACCTTGAGAGCCATAAATCCCCGGATCTCTCTGGTAGTACCAGGGAACAGTTCGACATTGAACTATTACTTGACCGCTGTTTCGACTTTGCGGTCGAACGTCGTCAGGGCGGGGATGACCAGGCGGATCAGGATTCACTGCGGGCACTGGTAGAATTCAACGCCGGTGACGCTGTGATCAATTCGACTCTCACAGAGCGCCAAGAAACCCTCGGTTTACTTCTGGATCTACATGAGGCGGTAATGGCCTTTGAGTACGGTGAGGATGACGACACCCTCACCAGGGAGCAAATCGCCCTTTTGAGTGGGCTGGCGGTCGAAACAGTGCGCCTGGCGGGCTTCACAGAAGGTGAAGACAAGCTCCCACAAGAGCGTCCAGGAGTCGCCCGTAAAGCCGATGTGCAGCGCTGGCTGCTTCACAAAGGCAAGTACCGTGAATTCCAATGGCTGCCCCCCTTCGTTCTGAAACCAGAGGCCCCCTCGCCTTCTGCTCGGGAGCTGGCGGAAACCATCCATCACCAAGTTCTGAGACAGCTGGATAAAACCAGCGAGGTGTACTCGCTTCTCCCACTTGAACATCGACCTGGCTTTGAGGCCTACCTGAAAGCCAAGGCATTTGACCCTGACAACCTCCAATGGGTAACCCCGGAGAACGCCGAAACCTTGGGCACTGCTTTGATGATCGACCCATGCTGGCTGTTCGAAAACCTGGACTTCTGGGCATCAGAAGCCAGACGCCGACACATGGTAGGCCAACTCGCGGAGCAAATGGCGCGCAAATCCCCGCCCAAAGCCCCTTCTGGCGTAGTCGCAGATAAAGAGACTCTGAGGGAAGTTCTTACAAACCACCCGTCGATTGAGAAGCACCCTGCCCAGCGCAAGCCCAATGCAAAAATTGACGGCTACCGGGTCATTGGAGGAATAGCGTTCGCACACCAGCATGAAGGAAAAACTCAATTTCTCTGGGTTCCGGATGAGATCGCCGTGCCAGACACCTCGATCATCAAACACTACCCGGCAGTGGGCGCTGATGAGCCAACCACCCGCCACAGCGGCCTGGCGAAATTCCCCGAACTCGGTCGGGCTGGCATCAACAAGATCAAAGTCAAAGACAGTGACTCATTCAACGAGATACTGAACCTCTTGGTGGCTCAGTAACAACGGGGTTTGCACCCACGGCGGTCAGGGAGCGGCATTAACATGACAAACGTTAACTACGAACTTACGGAACATGGACGCAAACGCGCTGCCCAGCGAGCTATCTCAGACATCGTGCTCGATGTGCTGTTGGAATACGGCGAAATGGAGGAGCAAAAAGGCGGGACTTCGCTGGTTGAGTTTGATCGACGACAGCGAAAGGCTCTTATCAGGTCGCTGAAACAGCTACTCCGGGCACTGACAAATGATGCCCCGCCGTTTGCGGTAATGGGCGAGCGTGGCGGCGTCATTACGGTTGGCCATAAATACAAACAACAACACTAAGAATGGAGCAAAACGCCATGGAACACTCCAACCTCAATTCTCTGGCACAAGTTGAAATCAACGGAAGAGATCTCCCGAAGGAGCTGCTTCTATCCGAAAACGGAAGGTACGCGACCTACTACGCCCCTTTCGAGTTCGTCAATGAATCTGCCAGAGTAGTCATCTGCGGGATCACTCCGGGCATCCAGCAAGCCACGATTGCCATTAAAGCAGCGCAAGAACGGCTCAGGCAGGGTCTACTGGCCGAGGAAGTGCTTAAACACGCCAAACACTCCGCCAGCTTTGCTGGAGCCATGAGGCGCAACCTGGCTGAAATGATGGATTTTATTGGCCTGCAGCATTGGCTGGGTGTTGATAGTTGTGAGGACCTCTTCCAAGGCCGCCAAGACTTGGTGCATTTCACATCCGCGTTGCGGAATCCGGTACTCGACCAAGGTCAGAATTTTTCTGGCGGCAGGACTATGATTTCAAACAGCTATCTTTGGGATCAAATACAGACCGGACTGGTGGCAGAAATAAATGCGCTGCCAAATGATTGTGTATTTATTCCTCTCGGGCAGGGTGTGGACGCGGTATTCGAGAAACTTGCCAGTGAAGGGGTTATCAATCGAACTCGCGTGCTTTCGGGCCTACCTCATGCTTCCGGGGCAAATGCGGAGCGGATTGCCTACTTTTGCCAGCGTAAGGAACGGAATCAACTCTCGGACAAAACCAACGCTGACAAACTCGACGAGGCTCGCTCAGGACTCCTTGACCAAATAGCCATACTCTCCGGCAAGCAAAACGCCCCAACCAGCAAGAAACTCGAAACGGCGCAAGCCACTGTGCAGATGCCAGCAGCACGTGTAGCTTTAGCGAATGATGAGTTCGCAACGGCGAGCCATGGAGAGGTCAAACGGATCTATGCCATCGGCAAGGTGAAAGGTGAACCTACCCTTTTCATCGCCAAGCACGACCGCTCCGGACGGTATGTGCTGAATCGGAAAAAGTCATCACCGATAAACGGCAATACGACAAACCGCGCTGAGAACAAAGTATATGTTGCCACGCTTCGAGAAGCCGCCGAGCTGCTAGAGACAGGTGAGTATTTGATCAACTTGGTAACCGATCATGGGATTCGAGCACTGCGAAGCCATAAAGCTGTAGTTATCGAACTCGCTTGATATCACCTCGACCACAACGATGAGTTCAAACGAGTAAAATAACCCATCCCGCAACTCGTTCCGCGAGGATGGGCTAAATAAGCAAATCAGTACCCGAGTCCTCGACTGGAAGAATCTTCTGGCTTAGTGACGCAGACCTCCCAAATGCGCTCCCTCACAACATGCCCTTGATCTATCCACGTTTTCTCCTGAAACTTTGGTAGACTTTCGGAGTTAGCCTAAATCGCTCAATGCCAACAGTATTCTGCCTGCTGGGGCACCAATAATAAGGCAAGGGAGGCGCCAAGCCTGATGGACGTTTTTGAATTTCGGGACAAGCTGGTCGGTGACTACCGAGACTTTACCCGCTCCTTTATTCAACCCAAGGCTGAGGACATCAGCAGCTTCCTGGACAGCGAATATGATGGAGGCCGATATTGGCCCTCTCCACTGATTCAGATCAACCCGTCCTACGTCACCACTGGCACCGTCGATTCCCTAGCCTCCGAGGGCATCCTTACGCCCGTTACCGCCAACATTTTCCGGTTCGGCAAGAGCGCCACTTCCACTGGAGTGCCTGCGACACTCTACAAGCACCAGCGAGAGGCCATTGATTGTTGCCAGCGCAGTGAGCCCTATGTTTTGACAACAGGCACCGGCTCGGGCAAGTCGCTTTCCTACTTCATACCCATGGTTGATGCGATCATCAGGGAAAAGCAACAAGACCCCACTGCTCGAATTCGAGCTATCGTCATCTACCCGATGAACGCCCTCGCGAATAGCCAGAAAGAAGAACTGGAGAAATTTTTATCTGACTACTCTGATGACACCCGGCCTATCAGTTACGCCCGCTACACCGGTCAGGAAGACCAGGAAGAGCGGGAAAGAATCATGCAGAACCCGCCGGACATTATCCTCACCAACTACATGATGTTGGAGCTGCTGATGACGCGGCAGAATGAGCGGGACAAAGCGGTTATCCGCCACTCCAATGGGCTGCAATTCCTGGTACTGGACGAACTGCACACCTACCGCGGCCGCCAGGGTGCCGATGTTGCCATGCTAGTCCGCCGTGTTCGGGAACGGATGAATCTAAACCTTGTCTGCATCGGCACCTCTGCGACCATGGCTACCGATGGCACCCGGGAAGAGCGTCAGGCCAAGGTAGCAGAGGTTGCCTCCAAGATGTTTGGCCAAAAAGTGCCCGCGGCGAACATCATTGGCGAAACCTTGCAGCGCCAAATCCCGGCTAACATGCCAGATAAATGCGAACTTGCTGCGGCACTGCAACAACCGCTCCCGGCGCAGATAGAGTTCGACACATTACGAAAGCATCCTGTTGCCGCCTGGGTGGAACTCACTCTCGGCATCACTGAAGAAGAAGGGATGTGGGTCCGGGCAAAACCAAAGACCCTCGAAGAAGCAGCGGACCTTCTGAGTGGAGCCTCTGGCCTTAAACCCGAAGACTGCCAACGTTACCTCGCACAGTTTCTTCTACTGGCCTACAGAACGAGAGATATCAGCGATAAACCACTGTTTGCATTCCGCCTGCATCAGTTTATCTCAGGTGCAGGCGACCTCTACGCCACCCTCGAAGAGCCAGGTAAACGCACCCTCGATCTACACGGCCAACAATACGTTCCTGGTGATCGCTCTCGGCGCTTTTACACCGTGCATTTCTGCCGTAGTTGCGGCCAGGATTACTACCCTGTCTGGCATAAACAAAATGATGAAACCGGCGAACTCGGATTCCAGCCCAGAGACATCAAGGAAACGTCTGCAGAAGAGGAAGACACGGGCTACGGTTTTGTCATGCTCGGTCACTGGAACGAAGAGGACTACCCGGAAACCTGGCTGGACTTCAAAAAAGACCCACCCAAAATAAAGTCTTACTATTCAAAGTTCCGACCCCAGGAGATTCATGTCCTGCCCAGTGGGGCTCAGCATCTGGACGGCGCACGAGGCTACTATTTACCTGGTGGTTTTCGTTTTTGCCTGAACTGTGGCCAGGCACATAGCTCCGGTCGGGACTGGACCCGACTCGGCTCTTTATCAGCGGAAGGTCGGAGTTCTGCCACTACAACCCTCACACTGTCGTCACTGAGATACCTTCTGGGCGCTGATAATGAGCTGGCGGATGAAGCCAGAAAGCTGCTTGGATTCAGCGACAACCGACAGGATGCTGCGCTCCAGGCCGGCCATTTCAACGATTTTATGCAGATCCTGCTGGTTCGAGCCGGTGTTCTTGCCTCTCTTGAGCAACAAGATGGTGCGCTGTTAACCGACCGGGACCTCGCCCAGCACATCTTCAATGCCCTGGGAATGGACAGTAACGACCCCGCCATCCGGGCAGACTACCTCCAAAACCCAGAGCAACGTATTCCCCGGCTCAAGCGTGATGCCGAGGAAGCCATGCGCAACGTACTGGGCTACCGGGCATACCACGACCTGCGCCGTGGCTGGCGTTTCACAGTGCCGAACCTCGAACAATTAGGTTTGCTGGAAATAGCCTACGACGGACTGACAGAACTGACAGAAGATCACAGCGTTTGGGAAAAGTCCCCCGATATGCTTGCAAAGGCAACCCCTGCAGTTCGTTATCAGGTGTGCAAACTGGTACTGGATGTCATGCGCAAAAACCTGTGCATCCGTACCCGTTACCTGGACCACCTGCAGCACGAACAATGGGTGAACCTGGCTACTACGCATCTGACAGAAAAGTGGCAGCTTGGCAGCGCAAGAGACATGGCCAAAGGCAGCCACGCCATCATCGGCCGCCGCCCAAAGGGCCGGGAGTTCGACCTCGTTTCATTGGGCAGCCGGTCCCGTCTTGCCCAGGAGCTTAAAAAGCCGGGCATATGGGGCAATGCTCCTTACGAGCCTCTGAACGATAAAAACTGGCCGGCGCTCATCGAAGCACTGCTTCAGGCACTGGAAACCTATGGATTGATTGAAGCCGAAGCCGTCGATAAAGAGCTCAACGGTTACCAGCTGATTGGGGAAGTTCTGGTCTGGAAACGGGGCAGTGGAACTCCGGAGCGTGACCCCCTGGCACCGGCCATCGCCAACAACCCTTACTTCACTGCACTCTACCAGGCTGTCGCAGATAGCCTGAAACATCAGCACCATGATTGGTTCCAGTTCCTGGCGCACGAACACACCGCACAAGTTGATCCAGAAGACCGCGAAGATCGGGAACGTGCATTCCGCGCCGGTGAGCTAAGGGTTATGTTCTGCTCCCCGACCATGGAGCTGGGTGTAGATATCAGCTCCCTGAACACGGTCTACCTGCGAAACGTTCCGCCAACACCGGCGAACTACGCCCAGCGCAGCGGCCGGGCAGGCCGATCTGGCCAGCCAGCACTGGTGGTCACCTATTGCGCTGCACAAAGCCCGCACGACCAGTATTTCTTCCGAGACCCAAAGCGCATGGTGCACGGACAGGTCACCCCGCCCATGCTGGACCTGGCAAACGAAGAACTGGTCAGCAGTCACCTGTTCGCCATCTGGCTATCTGAAACGGGAACTCGATTACCAGCCGCCATCAACGAACTGATCGACGTAACCGAAGAGGGCATGCCAATCAGTGAAAGCTACGCCGACTCCCTGGCCAACGAAAAGGCGCTTGCCGGTGCCCAACAACGCGGCAAACGGCTGATGCAGCTGCTTGGCGATGCGCTAGCGCCGGCCCAGGGCGTATGGCTTAACAGCCAGGAGCCACTGGAAGTGGCTGCATCAGGGTGGGCAGATAAACGCCTTCAGCAGGCCATGGCAAGGCTCAACGACTGCTTCACTCGCTGGCGCGATCTTTATAGATCTACGTTGAAACAGATCGAGGAAGCCAATCGCTTGATGACCAGCCCGGCCAGCAGCAAGCGGGAGCGGGATATTGCCAAAAGGCGCTGGGAGGAAGGTACCATTCAGTTCAATCTGCTTCAGGATAACAGCAAGCGGCAGTCGGACTTTGAAACCTACCGTTACCTGGCCGGCCAGGGTTTCCTTCCGGGCTACAACTTCCCCCGCCTGCCACTGGCAGCCTTTATTCCCGGCACCCGAACCAGTCGGCGGGAAAACCATAACCGTGTATTGTCACGGCCCCGATTCCTGGCGATTTCGGAATTCGGTCCGCTCAGTCTCATCTACCACGAAGGCCAGCAATACAGAGTTAAACGGGTCATTCTCGGTGCCGTGGATCAGCAACACGTAACAGAGGCCAAGTTACCCGAGCAGCAGGCCAAAATGTGCGGGCATTGTGGTTACGGGCACTTCAACGAACAGCTTGACCTGGATTTGTGCGTCGCCTGCCAGACACCGCTGTCGGAAGGGAAAATGGTGCACAACCTTTTCCGCATTGAAAACGTGGCAACGCGCCCGGTAACCCGCATCACTTGCGACGAAGAAGAGCGCATGCGCCAGGGCTACGACCTTCGCACCACGCTCCAGTACCCGGAAGAGAATGGCGTTCTGAAGGCCGTGCGCAGCAACATGCAACAGGGCGATAACCCGCTCGCTGAGATGGAGTATGCGCAACAAGCCCACATCTGGCGCATCAACCTGGGCTGGAAACGACGCAAAAATAAAGAAATTGACGGGTTCATGATTGACCCGCTCAATGGCACCTGGCTGAAAGACGATGAACAGGGTGGCAACGAAGAAAACGAGGCCGACGAACCGGTAAATCAGCGCCAGCGTATTTCTCCCTTCGTCACCGATCGGCGCAATGTCCTGGTCATCCGGCCAAGACTGGCCATGTCACCCACCACGGCTGCCACACTGCAATACGCGATCAAACGCGGCATTGAGCTCAACTTCCAGCTGGAAGAAAGCGAGCTGATGGCAGAGCCGCTGCCAAACATGCATGAGCGCAATGCCCTGCTCTTTTATGAAGCTGCCGAAGGCGGTGCCGGGGTATTGACGCGCCTTGCCACAGAACCCTCTACGTGGCGCCAGGTGGCTAAAACCGCCCTGGAGCTAATGCACTGGCAGCGCCCGGATGACACCGTTGCCTGGCATGAGTTGCCTCAAAGCCAATGGCAAGACACCAACGCCAGCTGCGAAGCAGGCTGCTATCGCTGCATTCTTAGCTACTTCAACCAGCCAGATCACGAAAACATCGACCGACGCGATCAGGAAGCACTGCAGTGGCTTGCCCAGCTAACCGAAATGACGCTGGAAACAGGCTCTGGCGGTAACCGGCCAGCGGACCAGGCGGCGCAGCTCAAACAAGCCAGCGGAAGCAGTCTGGAGCAGGCCTGGCTGGATGCGCTCCAGCACTATTCACTGCGCCAACCGGATGCGGCACAGCCTTACCTCAAAGAGTTCAATGTACGGCCGGACTTCGCCTACCGCGATAGCCGGGCCCTGATCTTTGTAGACGGCCCCCATCACGACCACGAAGACCGCCGCATGATCGACCAGCAACAAACACGGGATCTTGAAGACGCGGGCTTCCTGGTGTTGCGCTTCCCCAAAGAAACCAACAGCTGGCCCGCCTTATTTGCGCGCCATCCGGATGTATTCGGCACCATGACTGAACCAGCCAAACGGGAGACTTTTGACTCATGAATGCACCAGCCACCTCACCCGCTTATAACCCGGGCAGCATTGTCAGGGCGCGCGATCGGGAGTGGGTTGTGCTCCCGGAGTCTGCCGGAGACGACCTTTACCTGAGAGCCCTGGGTAGCGGCGATGACGACCGCATACGACTGCTGGCGGCACTTGAGCGCGTGGAGCAGGCCCTCTTCCCTGCACCGCACCCTGAGGATGCCCGCGAAGGTAACCAGCAGTCCGGCCAATTACTCCGCGATGCCATGCTGCTGAAGCTTCGGGCCGGTGCCGGGCCTTTCCGGGCCATTGGCAACCTGGCGTTCGAACCAAGGGCCTACCAACTGGTGCCTCTGCTCATGGCACTCAAACAGGAGGTAGTGCGTCTGCTGATTGCCGATGACGTGGGTATCGGTAAAACCATCGAGGCTGGGCTGATTCTGCGTGAACTGATCGACCGCGGCGAGGTTAAAGGCTTCACTGTACTTTGCCCGCCCCACCTGTGCGAACAGTGGCAGGAAGAGCTGAGCGAAAAATTCCACCTGCGCCCGGTGATTGTCAGCCGTCACACGGCGGCTAGACTTGAGCGAGGCCTGCTACAAAGCGAATCCCTGTTCCAGCACTACCCATACACAGTGGTCAGCCTGGACTACATAAAATCCAACCGTCGCCGGGACGAATTCCTCAGCAGCTGCTCCGATTTCGTGATCGTAGACGAAGCCCACACCTGCGCCCAGGGCAGCGGTCAGGGTCGGCACCAACGCTATGCCCTGCTCAAAGGGCTGGCTGAAAAAGCTACTCGCAACCTGCTCTTGCTGACAGCCACACCCCACAGCGGCGATGAGCAAGCATTCCAGAACCTCCTTGGCCTGCTCGATACGGAATTTGCCACCCTGACACGTCTGGACGACAGCCGAAACCCCATCCGAAGGCGCCTGGCCAGGCATATGGTTCAACGTCGCCGCCAGGACATCGCCGAATGGCAGGACAATACCCAGTTCCCGGATCGAGAGGTGGCAGAAACGGCCTACCGCATGCAAGGCGATTGGATGGGGCTGTTCCAGGATGTCGTCAATTACGCCAGAGAGTTGGTAGACCGCGCTGAGGACCTGGACCAATTCCAGCAGCGCCTGCATTGGTGGGCCGCTCTGGCCTTGTTGCGCTGCATCTCCTCGTCACCTGCGGCAGCCGTTCGAACACTCCAGAACCGGATAGACCGCTCCATCCAGCCAGAAGCAGACTCCGCAAAAGCCATCAATACTCTGGACGAGCTGGGCAACAGAACCATTCTGGACAGCAGTGACGAAAGCCAGGACGACCTGGAGCCAAGCGCCCAGGTTGAAGACGTGCCGTTGCTGCAACAACTGATTGCACGAGCCGCCAGCCTTCAAGGCCCAACGGCCGACCCCAAGCTGAAGCAGCTGATTGCCCGGCTCAAACCCATGCTTGAGGAAGGCTTCCGGCCCGTCATTTTTTGCCGTTACATACCAACGGCGCATTATGTGGCAGAACACCTTGCCAAGGCGTTCAAGGGGTACAACGTTCAATGTGTCACCGGTGAGCTGCACCCGGCCGAGCGCGAAGAGCGTGTAGAAGCACAGGCCAACGAGGAAGAACCACCCATTCTCGTGGCCACCGATTGCCTGTCAGAGGGTATCAACCTGCAAGAGCACTTTGATGCTGTCATCCATTACGATCTGGCCTGGAATCCCACCCGCCATGAGCAGCGAGAGGGCCGTGTAGACCGGTTCGGCCAGCGCACTCCGGTGGTTAAAGCGCTAATGCTCTATGGCGATAACAATCCGGTAGATGGCGCGGTACTGCGGGTCATCATCCGCAAAGCCGAAGCCATCCGCAAAGCACTGGGGGTCAGCGTGCCCATGCCAGAAGACGAAAACCGGGTGACTCAGGCCATCATGCAGACCGTTCTGCTCACCCGCGGCCTGGACAGCGGCATGAGCCAGATGGGCCTGGGGCTGGAGGAAGTCGAAACCCTGGACGACATAGAACAACAAGTGGACGTAAGCTGGGAAAGTGCTCGGGACAAAGCCAAACGCAATCGCACCATCTTTGCCCAGCAAGCCATCCATCCGGAAGAGGTGCTGCCGGAATGGCAGCGAATGCAGGAGGTTCTGGGCAGTCAGGCCGACGTGCAGCGCTTCATTATCAAAGCTCTGGTGGCATTGCGGGCACCGCTTCAAACCCACCGGCAACACTACCGCATGAGTTGGGGTGAGCTGCCAGCGGCCATCCAGCAAAGACTGGAAGGTCATGGCATCCGCCGACTGGATCAGATCGGATTTACGCTACCGCTACCACGAGATGTGGCTTACATTCACCGCAGCCACCCTCTGGTCACCGTGCTGGCGGATGAGCTGGCCGAACGCGCCCTGGAATCGGAAGACCTGCCTGCCGCAGACCGCCCTGCCCGCCGGGCGGGTGCCATCACCACCAATCAGGTGAATCAACGCACCATCATCGCCCTGCTGCGTTTGCGCACCAACCTGGTGGTAGAGCGGGAGGGTAATCGCAAGGAAATGCTAGCGGAGGAAGCCGTCACCGTCGTGATGGAGGGTAACCAGGTGCCCCGCCAGCTCAGCACAGAGGAAGCGGTATCACTGTTTAACCTGGATGCTACACAAAATACCACACCCGATGTGCGCGAACGCGCCGTTAAGCAGGCTCTGGAGCGTCTTCAGGAACAACAAGCGGCTCTGGATGACATTGCCCGCGGGCATGGCCAAAAACTCCTGCAAGATCACCGAAGGGTGCGGGATTCAGAACGGGAGGGCCGCGGTACTTTCCAGGTTCACCCACAACTGCCAGCCGACATTCTGGGCGTGTACGTATTAATGCCAGAGGTCGCGTTTTGATCAGGGAAGAAAAACAGAGGGGAGAAAAAAATAACCCCGGGTTCGTCACCAGTAGCAAGACTGGGAGAGGAATAGCCCGGGGACTGTGCGAACAGTATAACCGGTTGAGAGGTCATGCTCAATGACTAACCAACTGGACTCACTGATCGCCGGCCTGTCTCCCCAGCGGCTGGGGCCCTATCTGGCCCACAGCCAGGGTGACTACCGCCTTGCAATGGCACATTACCACTGGAACCTGCGCCTGAGCGAGGCTTTATACCCGGTACTGCACCTCAATGAAGTGGTGTTCCGCAATGCCATGCATCGGGCCCTCAGCACAGAGTTTGATACCGAAAACTGGTTCCAGGGCTTGTGGCTGCACAAGCGCGAGCAGCGCTCTATCGAGAAAGTGATCGCCGAACTGCGCAAGCGAGACAACGAGCAGCCCATCAATCCGGACCAGGTCGTGGCAGAGCTGACGTTCGGGTTCTGGTGCAGCCTGTGCGACACCCGGTATGAGCACAAACAAATTCTCTGGCCCAAACTACTGCGCCACCCACCGCTGAGACAACTGCCGAAGCGCCAGCGGCAAAGAAAAGAGCTCAGCCGGGCCGTCAACCGATTGCGACAACTCAGGAACCGGGTATTTCACCACGAGCCCATCTGGCACTGGAAAGACCTGCCGCGTCGCCATACCGATGCCATAGAACTGCTGCAATGGTTCAACCCGGAAGCGGCGCGGGTACTCAAGCATACCGACCGTTTTAACGAGATCTACCAGCAAGGCCCCACCGCCTTGATTCAGGAGCTTTATCCATGAGCAACACACAAGCCAACCAGAACGGCATTTTTACTCTGGAGGGCGGCCTGTTGCCCGCCGACCTGTTCAACCAATTGGCAGGCCTGCAGCTGAAGGGGCAAACCGCAGCTGACTACAACATTCCCCGGGGCCTGACCCTCCGGGACGAAATCGGCCGCTTCTGGCGAATTGCCCAGGCCAACTGGCAAAACTTTGACCAGCAACGCCAGCGCAGTGACCTTGCCAACCCGACCTCAGCCGCCCAGCACTGGCTGCAGAGCCTGCTGACCCAGGTATTTGGTTTTTCCGACCTGCACGCCTATTCCGAACCGCAAATGATCGACGAGCGCGGCTTCCCGATTACCCATTATGCCTTCGGTGGCCAGGTACCCATGGTGTTTTGTGCACCGGGCGACAAAGCCCTGGATACCTCCGACCCACGCTTCGGCCACGAAGGCCGCCGGCGCAGCCCCACCGGTTTGTTACAGGAATACCTGAACGCCAACGACCAAGCACTGTGGGGCTTGGTCAGCGATGGCCAACGCCTTCGTATTCTGCGGGACAACCCGTCCATGACTCGCCCTGCTTATATCGAAATAGACCTGGCCACGTGCTTTGCCGAGGAACAGCTGCCGGAGTTTCGTATTCTGTGGCTGCTGCTCCACGCCAGCCGCTTTCAGCCGGGCACCAATAGCGATGGCGAAACAGCACCCAGCCAATGCTGGCTGGAACAATGGCGCGCTGAGGCAGAAGAACAGGGCGAACGGCTGCTGGACAAGCTGCGCGTGGGCGTTACCGAAGCGCTGGGAGCTCTGGGTAATGGCTTCCTGCGCCACCCGCAAAACGATGAACTCCGCCAGCAGTTTGAATCCCGTGAGCTGGATGCTCAAACTTATTACCAGGAACTGCTGCGCATGGTGTATCGCCTGCTCTTCCTGCTGCGGGCAGAAGCGCGCGACCTGCTGCACCCGGAAGGCAGCGACCCATTGGCTCGGGAGCGCTATCGGGAGGGCTACAGCCTGGATGTACTGCGCCGGGCGGCCCGCAAGCCCCATCGCTTTGAAGCCCGCCATCACGATCTCTGGTTGACGCTGCAAAACACTATTAACGGCCTGGCCGCCGGTCAACCTTTGCTGGCACTGCCAGCTCTGGGCGGCCTGTTTGGCAACGATCAATGCCCCAACCTGGACTATGCACTGATTGATAACCAGTCCCTGCTAAAAGCCATCAAGGCCCTCACCTGGCACCCCAGCGAGACCAGCAACAGCCTGGTGGCCACCGACTACGCCAATATGGATGCCGAAGAGCTTGGCTCGGTGTACGAAGCCCTGCTGGAGCTGGTACCGGCCATTAACACCACGCCCTGGCAGTTCAGCTTTATCGGCCTGGATGAAAACAACACCACCGCCGGCAACCTGCGCAAGCTCACCGGCTCCTACTACACGCCGGATGTGCTGGTACAGTCACTGATTGATACCGCTCTCAAACCGGTGATTCGTGAGCGCCTGGCGGATCACTTGGACGAACCGCGCCAGGCCCTACTCGACCTGCGCGTGGTAGACCCGGCCTGTGGCTCCGGCCACTTCCTGCTGGCAGCCACCCGCACCCTGGCCCGGGAACTGGCACAACTGGATGCCGAGGGTAGCGAACCCACACCGGCCCAGTTCCAGCACGCCCTGCGCGAGGTAGTACAACACTGCATCTTCGGGGTAGATGTAAACCCCATGGCCGTGGAGTTGTGCCGCACCGCGCTGTGGATGGAGGCCCTTGAACCCGGCAAACCGCTGACTTTCCTCGACAGCCACATCCAGTGTGGCAACGCCCTGGTTGGCGTGTATGACCCCGCCGTGCTGGAAACCGGCATACCCGATGATGCCTTCAAAGCCCTGGAGGGCGACGACAAGGCGCTGCTGAAAGACCTGAAGAAAACCAATAAACAGCAGGCCCAAACCCTGGCGATTGACTTGCGCATCAACGCTCAGCAGCTTGCGGCTGTCGAGGAGCTGCCGGAAGAATCCCTGGACGAGGTGCTCAACAAGCGCCAGCAATGGCAGGCCGCCCAGCAAAGCCAGGAAGCCCGCCGTGCCCGGCTACTGGAAGACCTCTGGACGGCCGCATTCTTTGTCCCGAAGAACCAGGGCTACGCCAACCGCATCCCGGACAACGGTGCGCTGAAAGCCGCCCATCGGGGCGAGCTCAGCCCGGAAGTGGAAGCCGAAGTGCGGCTACGTGCCGAACAGAACCATTTCTTCCACTGGCCACTGCAATTCCCGGAAGTCTTCAACCGGGACAACGCAGGTTTTGACGTGGTGTTGGGTAACCCGCCATGGGAACGTATCAAGCTCCAGGAGCAGGAGTTCTTCGCCTCCCGCTCCCCAGAAATCGCGACGGCACCCAACGCTGCAGCCCGCCGGAGGATGATTCAGGCACTGAAGTCCAGTAGCAGTGAGCATGATCAAGCCCTGCACCGGGATTTCTTCGAAGCTCGACATGCCGCAGAAGCTGCCAGTCAGTTTGTACGTGGTAGCACACGCTTTCCTCTGACCGGTACCGGTGACGTCAACCTCTACGCCCTGTTTGCGGAATTGGCGCTGAACCTGACTGCCAGCCGTGGCCGTGCCGGTATTATTGTACCCACGGGTATTGCCACGGATGACAGCACCAAGGCCTATTTTGATGCGCTTTCTACCGGAAAACGCTTGGCAAGCCTTTACGATTTTGAGAATAGAGAAAAGCTGTTCAAGTCCGTCGATAGCCGGATGAAGTTTGTGCTTCTGACCATCGCTGATCAAATCGACCATGCCGACCTGATGTTCTTCTCGACCCGGATTGAGCACCTGGACGACAAAGAACGCCTGTTCCAGCTGTCGCCGGAAGACTTCGCACTGATCAACCCGAACACACGCACCTGCCCGGTGTTCCGGGCGAAAAAAGACGCGGAGCTCACTCGTAAGCTGTATCGCCAAGCGCCGGTGTTGATGCAGGAGAACCCTGAAACCAATCCTTGGAATATCAAGTTCCAAGCTATGTTCCACATGTCCGCCGACAGCGACCTGTTTCGCACTTATGAGCAACTCGACGACCAAGGCGCACAACTCGAAAGCAATCAGTTCCTCTTTGATGGCACTAGGTACCTGCCGTTGTATGAAGCCAAAATGGTCCACCACTACGACCACCGCTTCGCCACCTATGAAATCGACGGCGAAACCACTCGCGATACGACGGTGGCCGAAAAGCAGCAGCCTGACTACGCACCGCTTCCTCGGTACTGGGTGGAAGAGCGTGAGGTATTGCTGCGCACCGCTGATATGCCTCGTACCTTGCTAGATGGCCTGAAAAAGCAGGACACCGCCAAGTTGGAGGAAGGCCTGCGGCAGTGGTTGGCAGGTCAACTGCTGGTCCGGGAGCAGTTTGAAGAAGCCTCCCAGCTGCTGGGTAGCCAGGTAACCAAGCGCGGCACCACCGGCAACCTGTTCCAAACCGCTGAGTTCACCAAAGATGGTCTGGCAGCTCGAAAAATGGCTGAAGATCACCCGATGACCGATGCTGAGTTGGACGATTGGCTGACGGCGTTTTCCGCACAGCAAGATTACGCAGTGCTTGTGGAAGATCGACTGGAGGGTCGAAGCCCTAGATACCTTCTCGGATTTCGAGACATCTGCCGAGCAACTGACGAGAGAACCTTTATAGGCTCAACGATCCCCTTCACGGCTGTAGGAAACAAGTTTCCCTTGATGCTTATACCAGTTGCTACGCCCTCAGAACTAGCTGCCGCTCTGCAAGCTAACTTGGCTACGCTGCCATTTGACTATATTGCACGGCAGAAAATCGGTGGCACCACGATGAACTTCTTTATCGCGAAGCAGCTACCCGTGTTGCCACCGGAGACATATAGAGAGACGGATCTGGCCTATATCACTCCGCGCGTTCTGGAACTTACGTACACCAGCCACGACCTCGCGCCCTTCGCCCGCGACCTGGGCTACGACGGCGAACCATTCGGCTGGGAGCCAGACCGCCGGCACCAACTGCGCTGCGAACTGGATGCCTACTATGCCCGGCTGTACGGCCTGACCAGAGACGAGCTGCGCTACATTCTCGACCCGGCCGACGTGATGGGCCCGGATTATCCATCTGTCACTTTCCCCGGCCTCAAGCGCAAGGAAATCGCCGAGCACGGCGAATACCTCACCCAGCGCCGGGTGCTGGAAGCCTTTGATCAACTCGCCGCAACTGAAGGAACTCCGTCATGAGCCAGTACAATTCTCGTCATGACATCAAAGCTCTGCTTGAGGCCGCCCAGCTCTGGAAGGATCAATGTCTCCTGGATAACGGCCCTCTGCTGGGTGATGGCAAATATTGGAGCACCGACAAGCTGGCGGAGTTGGATCAACGCTTTATCCAGAATCCCCAGGAGGGCGACGAGAGCTACTTCGACAAGTTAGCGCTACAACTAACGGATGCCTCCCCCGAAGCGATCAAGCTGATGGCGGAGCTGAACTGGTTGTTGCTACTGTTCTCCACCAACATCAAGCCGGGTACCAAGCGGGATCTGGTGCTCAATATCTGGGAATTGTCCGGCGACACGCTACCTGAAAGTTGGCTACTGGAAGACGCGACTCTCTCAGGAGCCGGGAGTACAGGTACTGGCTACAACACCCTGCGGTGGCGTGAGTTGGTGTTCCTGATTGAAATGATGAAAGCCTTCAAGGCGCTTGCGCCGGAAGCCCAACGCCAGACCCTGGAAAGTCCCTGGTCCTTTGCAGACTGGCTGGAAAGCATTCCGGATGCCAGAGCGAGACAGTTTCGCCATATTATCTGCTTCCTGCTCTTTCCCGATCACTTTGAGTCCATCTCGGTGGGCAGTGATAAGAAAGAAATAGCCCGGGTGCTCGGCGACCTACCCAAAGCCAAGCTCAAGGCAATGAGCAATTCGGAAGTGGATGAAATCCTGCTAGAGATCCGCAAGCAGTTGGAAGAGCAGGAGGAGCAAGGCGTTGATTTCTACGCCTCACCCTGGATCGACCAATGGCGACCGTCGCCCCGTGTTTGGTTAATGGCCTGGAATCCGGAGAACTGGGAGTGGAAATCGTTTCAGGATGACCGGCTTCGGGTGGCCCAAGGCGAGAATGTCACCCTACCCTGGCGAACCGCCTCCAAGCAGTTGAAAGAGGGAGACACCGCCTACCTGGTGAGACTGGGTGAAGAGCCGAAAGGCCTGGTCGCCCGGGGCACAGTGACCAGTGAACCGTATGAAGATGCCCACTACGACCCAGAGTTGGCGGACAAGGGCGAGAAAGCACTGTATGTGGACATCACACTGACCGATCTGCGTGATCCAAAGGCAGAGCCCTACATCAGCCTGGCGGACCTGAAAGCCGGCACTGTGGATAGCCAGAACTGGACACCGCAAGGCTCTGGTATCGAAATCAAACCCAGGTCCGCGAAACTCGTGGCTGGCCTCTGGAACAAGTTGCCGCCTGTAAAGGTGGTAGAGGCCAATCAGCCTACGTCTCGTCAACAAGCCATCAATATCGGCAGACCGGTGAATCAGATTTTCTACGGGCCACCCGGCACAGGCAAAACCCATCATTGGCGTAATCACATCCAGCCCAAATACGAACGGGCCGCCAGCCAGGTCTCAACGGGCGAATGGCTGGAGGAGCAGTTGGCCAACACCTCCTGGTGGGAGGCGGTAGCGTTAGCCCTCGCAGACCTGAGCCAAAAGGGTAAAACCGCGACGGTCAACGAACTGTTGCTGCATCCCTACTTTAAGGCAAAGACCCGGGTGCAGGGCCGTGTTGGCAGCAGCAACCTCCGCGCCCAATGCTGGGCTGCCTTGCAGAGCCACACGATAATGGAATCGGAAACCGTCAACTACTCACCGGATAAACGCCAGCCTCCGCTTATCTTTGACAAGAAACCCGGTGGACAGTGGATCTTCGCCGGCGATTGGGAGGAAGCCGGGGAAGGCTTGCGCGAGCAGCTCAAGAAACTGCAGTCAGGACCACAAAACGAAGAAACTCGGATCAAACGCCACCTGACCGTAACCTTCCACCAGTCATACAGCTACGAGGACTTCGTGGAAGGCATCCGGCCGCAAACAACCGCCGAAGGCGGCATCAGCTATGAAGTACGAGACGGCCTGTTCAAAGCCTTCTGCAACCGGGCCCGGCAAGATCCGAACCAACGCTACGCTTTGTTCATTGATGAAATAAACCGAGGCAATATCTCCCGTATCTTTGGTGAGCTGATTACCCTGATCGAGGCCGACAAGCGAGCTTGGTGGGATGAAGAAGACCAGCTGGTGGACGGCATGGAGATCACCCTGCCCTATTCTGGCGAACGCTTTGGCGTACCAAAGAACCTCGATATCTACGCCACCATGAACACCGCCGACCGTTCCATTGCCCTGATGGATGCTGCATTGCGCCGGCGGTTCCGCTTCATTGAGCTGATGCCGGAGCCCAAACAGATAACTGGCAACCAAGGGGATGGCTATATACCGGATGGCGAAGGGGGCCTTCTGAGCCTGCGCGATTTACTGAATGCCATTAACCTGCGCCTGCGCTATCTGTTGCACCGGGACCAGACCTTCGGGCATGCGTACTTCATGGAAGTGAAGGATATCGATAGCCTGCGCCACGCCATGGTGTACGACATTATCCCCATGCTGGCGGAATACTTCTATGACGACTGGCAGCAGATTCGCCGAGTGCTGGCGGACGACACAGCGCCGGCCGAGCACCAGATTATTACCCGCAAGATACTGGACCCCGGCCAGCTGTTTGCCGGCTCGGACGTGGATATGCCAGAGAAGCCCGACTTCCGGGTGAAGCAGCCAGGCGAGATCACGCCGGATGCCCTGCGCAAAATCTATGACTCACTGGAAATGCCCGCGTGAAGCTGGTGAGTGCCGTTGAGCATGGCTGGCTAACCATCGGCAAGGAAGGCGATCTAACGGCGCCGGAGGCCGATGCACTGGCTAGTGCAGAGAGCATGCTTCCCAAAAATTGTCTTGAATGGGGCCGCAACCGGGTCAAGTTCCGGCAGTTCTGTGGTGTGGTACAGGTCCAGCAGGTACTGCAAATCGAAATTCTGCCCAAGGTTTTTCCGCATCAGACACCGGAACAGCAACGCACCACCCTGATCGAAATGCTGGACACCGCAGGTGATATCGAGGGACTGACTGCCCAGCAAGCGGGCCTGGGCACCAGCAATCACCGACTTCTGGATGTATTCATACGCCACTTTTTGAAGTTGCTTGAAGCTCAGCTTCAACAGGGCCTGCTTCGGGACTACCGGGATGTGGAGGATACGCTCGACCAAGTTCGAGGCCGGATTGACCTGATCCGCCAGCAACGGGAGAACCTGTTCAAGCCCCAGCGCCTGGCTTGCCGTTTCAATGAGCTGGTGGTGGATATTCCCGTGAACCGCCTCCTGCATACAGCACTGCTGTGTATGACCCAACTGGCAAGCTCGCCCATGCTTCGCCAACACATTCAGAGTATGCGGATGCGCTTTGGCGGCATCGGTGTCATTCACAAAGGCGATCACCTGCCCCGCGCCGACGACCTGAACCGGATGCAGCGTCGCTATGCCAGCGTGGTGGAGCTGGCCCGGCTGTTTATTGACGGCCAGTACCTCGATGCCCGGGCCGGCCAGCGGCAGGTTTACAGCCTGCTGTTCGACATGAACCAGCTATTCGAACGCTTTGTAGCCGTAAAACTCAGGCCGACCGCCCGAAAGATGCGGCTGCGCCTAGTGGAACAAGGCCCACGTAAATATTTGGGCGAAGATGACTCCGGCAAAGGCCGGCTTCTGATGCGCCCGGATATTAGTTTGTTGAATGCTATGAACCGGCCGGTTGCCATCATGGATACAAAATGGAAACTGCTGGAGGCCAGTAACCCTCTGGCTTCTCTCTCCTCAGCAGATCTCTATCAGCTGAGTACCTATGCCAATGCCTACCATTGTAACCAGGTAACGCTCTTGTATCCGGAGCAATCCGGGTTTAGGGGGGAGTACCAGATGACATTGAGCCCTGGCCGACCAGTGACGCTTCATGTGCTGGCAGTACCTTTGACTGGAAAGAGCTTATCGCTAACTTTTCGAAGAGTCGCTGAGCTTATTTAGAGAACAGGCTAATACTACTACTGGAACGAATCTATTGTTATCGATATTACAAATATAATTAAAATCAAATAGTTATGATGGCAGGCAGGATCAGCTCACGACAGATCGCTTGATAGCAATCACTTTTTCTACAACAGTCATCATTTAATTTAAGTTAGCATTCATAACGAAATAATAAAAATATAAACCAATTCAGATTTTATGCCACTCTAGCCATATTTAGCCCTACGCAGGACAGTCTTTTACTCAATATTTATTTAAATAAAAATTTAAACAGAAAACTTGACATATGCATCATTTGCCATGATTATATACCACTAATCATAATAAATATTAGGTGATCAAATGAGCAATGTTGTTAAAATCAAGAAACATACGATGGAAGAAGAAATAATCGCTCTGGAGCGAATCTTGAGTATGGCTGAATCGCTGGCGTTGCTCGCCAAAACGCCAGAACAAGCCAAACGATTGAATGCCAGAGTGGAAAAAATAAGAGCCGCAGTTCAAAATCATAAAGAGAGAGCTGAACGCCTGGACAAGTTTTAAATGTCCTACGTAGGACCTAAAAGTTTTTAGCGTAAGGAGGGTGTTGTGGGGAGAGGAGGCGGAACTCGGATGCATTGTCCGAAATGTAAGAAGACTACTACCTGCGCAGCTGTCCCACTTACGCAGCTCGGTGAAAGCTCGGAACAGCGGTGGTTTTATGCGGATCATCTAGATATCCACTGGTTCAGGAGGGGTAGGGAGTGCCTAACTTGCTTCCATGAATTCACAACTTCGGAGGTGAACGAAAAATTTCTGGAGGAACTAGTTGAACTCAGAGAAGCGCTCTCAGAGATCAAGAAAAACGCTGAACAGTTTAGCTCAGAGGCAGGCCAAGCAGCTAGCACTCTTGGAAAACTGTCTCAATCATTAAACGTATTAAAGGCACTTAAAGTTTATCAAGACGAGCCTTGATTTAGAGCTGTAACAGGACTCAATCTATTGAAATTGGCTGAGAGCCGACGTTTAACTGAGAGACTAAAACCTAAAACCTGGATGGTATTAGATTACTGATTGCAACCCCTACTCTGAGGTAATTATATAAAAACTCTATTCAATATCCTCTAGATCTTGAACGGATGATTCGAATGCCGTGAGAATATAGTCATCCATTTTTTCCTCCGGTATTCCTAATTTTCTGGCAAGCTTGAGATGCCTATTTCTAGAAGTCGATTCTTTTGCATCTACTAAAGTAACCAGCGTAATTGTTAGAATATTTTCACATTTAACTATGAACTCGTATCCTTGGCAATATATCGAAGCCTTTGCGCCAACGATTTCCTCTTCACTGTATTTTTCATGCTGACTTCGTAGTGCTCCATAGAACGTGCCCCAAACTAATATCAAAACACTAGTGAACTCACCAATATCGATTTCCCCGTCTTTCGTTAAGCCATAACCGCGCTGAAACAATCGCTGTGTAGCATGGCGTGTGATGTAAAGATTTGGAGTCAAGGTTAATTTTGCACGCCCCTTTGACCCATTACGAAATTCACTCCTAGTGAATAAATGACTGCCTATAAGCAGGCGCTGATTACTCGGATTGGACTGATCAAAGAAGAGCCCCGTCAGTAGTACAGCTTTTGTCCGTTTTTCATGTCCCTCAAGTTCCTCCTCACCGTTGGATTTGAAGAAGCGGACCTGTGAATTTGGGATCAGGTCATGCAGTCGTAATATCCTGCGCCATAGACGAATTCCTGGTTCAATCGATCCTTGGCAATTGGCAAGCACTGCCAAAATCTGCGTGTCATGTCCTTTCTCATTCTGTACGATTTTCCATAACCTATCCGCTTTGATCGCCGCCGTTGTGTCGGAAATCTGAGACTTAAGAATCCTTGGAAATCGGAGCGGTTTCACATGATGTCGAAGTCTGGCCATGATTATGTCTTCCTTGAGTTCTGCTTTTTTAGAGACATTATTAAAACAAGCCCCCGTAGAAGCATATAACAAATGACAGGAGCCGCAGCTTCCCCTGAGCCGATAATTAACATAAGTGAGTTTCTAGACAGGATCATTGGCCGGCGCGAACAAGGGGGTTGGACTCAGCGACCTGTCGATATGACTTCCCGGCTGAAGCTGGCAAAACACCTGGAGCAATTTCCAGAGCAGCATTTATTGAAGAAGCTGGATTTGAGCGGGATCGGGATTACGGAAGATTGGAAAGACTGGTGGTAGTCAGAAAATAAAAACCCCAACGTAGGTTGCAAGCAACCAAGAGGCCGGGGTCATGTTCCTCCTAGTATTAGGTACGCAGGGGCTGAAACGCCACCCTAAAGCGAGCCGCTAATGATCATCGGAGAGGAATGTTCCGATTAAGTGGACGAGCAGCAAACCACTCCTTCCCGACTCCCCCACCCTGCAGCCACAACGATTTGACCCTATAGTTACTACAGGGTTTAAAACAGGGCCATCGTTGATCTTCCACGGGGTAACCATGCACGACCACAATCACGACCACAGCCATCATTTCGATACCCACAACCGCTCGTTCGCCCTGGCGGTTGTTCTCAACACCCTGTTCGTGGTGATTGAGGCGGTGTACGGCGTACTGTCCGGATCACTGGCCCTGGTTGCGGATGCCGGCCACAACCTGAGTGACGTGATGGGGCTGGTCATGGCCTGGCTGGCAAGCTGGCTGGCCAGCAAGGCAGCGACCTACAGCCGGACCTATGGGCTCAAGAAAACCACCATTCTGGCCGCGCTGTTCAATGCCCTGTTCCTGATTGCCGCCGTGGGCGGTATTACCTGGGAGGCCATCCAGCGGCTGAGTAACCCCGCCAGTGTCGCGGGACTGACCGTTATCGTGGTTGCCGGCATCGGCGTTGTGATCAACGGCGCCACCATGCTGCTGTTCATCAAGGGCCAGAAAGGCGACATCAACATTCGCGGGGCTTTCCTGCACATGGCGGCGGATACGGCTGTCTCGGTAGGGGTGGTCATTTCGGGCATTATCCTGATGTTCACCGGCATTACCTGGATTGATCCGGTGGTCAGCCTGGTGATTGCCGCCGTGATCTTCGTGGGCACCTGGCATTTGCTCAAGGACTCGGTCAAGCTTGCGGTGGATGCCGTGCCCAAGGGCATTGATCCCGCCACTGTCCAGGAGCGCCTTGAAAACCTGCCGGGCATTCAGTCTGTCCATCACCTTCACATCTGGCCTCTGAGCACCACGGAAACGGCGCTGACAGTCCATCTGGTGAAGCCGGACCCGGCCGATGACGACCAGATCCTGGAGACGGCCTCGGCCATGTTACGTCGCGAGTTCGATATTCATCACACCACCATCCAATGGGAACGCAACGGCAGCGGATGCCCCAGCGGAGGCCATTGCTGATGCGGAGAACCACGTTGCCACCAGCGCCACCGGCACGCCGGGTGGAGGTGTGTTTCGTGATGGGCTACCTTCGTGGCGTGATGTATTGATGGACGTGCCATGACCGCCTTCGATTACCTGTTGCCATATGATTACTCGCCCCTGACCATCCTCGTATTCGGGCTGGTGCTGGCGCTGTATGGCGTGGCGCTGGTTCGAATGCCCGAGAGCGAGCGGCCCGGTTCCGGGCGGATTGTCACCTTTGTTCTGGGCGTGTTGCTCTGCTACGGGGTGATGCAGACCCGGTTCGACTACTACTCCCAGTACATGTTCTTCGTGCATCGGGCCCAGCATCTCGTGCTGCACCATCTGGGGCCGGTCCTGATTGCACTCTCCAACCCGCTGCCCATCCTGCGCTTCTGGTCCCGGCGCATACCCACAAAGGCGTTACCCTGGCTTCGGCCTCTGGGCGTGGCGTACCGCTGGTTGCAACATCCATTCGTCGCGCCGGTGCTGTTTGTGGGGCTGATCTACTTCTGGCTGTGGCCCCCGATTCACTTCGATGCCATGCTCAGCCGCTCCCTTTATTGGGTGATGAACTGGAGCATGCTGCTGGATGGCCTGCTGTTCTGGTGGCTGATCTTTGATCCGCGCTCGCCGACTGTTACCCGCGCCCTGGGCCACGGCAAACGCATCCTCATACTGGCCCTGGTGGCCATTCCCCAGATGATCCTGGGGGCCATGATCGTATTCTCGCGAAGCATGGTTTACGACGTTTACGAGGTGTGCGGACGGGCCTGGCCCATGGCGCCGGAAACCGACCAGCTTTTCGGGGGGCTGCTTACCTGGATACCGCCAGCAATGATGAGCATCCTGGGCATCCTGATTATCCTGAGACGGGCCATGCAGGATGATGACAGGTACAACTCGCTGGCCGCGCGACAACAGGAGATCCCACAATGACGGCAGGAAGCATCCGCAGATACGCGCGAAGCCTGTGGCTGACAGTGGCCATGACCGCGCTGTTGGCCCTGGCTGGCTGTTCCGACTCCGCCCGGAGCTGGAATGCCAAGGACATCAGCGGACTGATGCCAGACCTGGAATTCCAGCTGGTGAACAGCGAGGGCGAACCGGTCACTGCCGCCGATTCCGCCGGCCAGATTCGCCTTCTGTTCTTCGGATTCACTTCCTGTCCGGATGTCTGCCCCACCACCCTCCAGAAAGTCACCCAGGCCACCAGGGGCCTGCCCGACCCGATTCGAGAGGATGTGCAGACACTGTTCGTGAGTGTCGACCCGCAACGGGATACACCGGAACGACTGCAAGAGTATGTGAATTTTTTCGGCGACCGGATTGAGGGGCTCACCGGCACAGAGCCGCAACTGCGGGACCTGGCCAAGCGCTACCGAACTACCTTTGGCTACGATGAACCGGACGCCGAAGGCAACTACAGTGTCTCCCACAGCAGCGCTGTCTATGTGTTCGACCGGGACGGTGCTGCACGCCTCCTTATCCGGCCAGATACCAGCGCCTCCGAGATTCGCGAGGATCTTCAGCTGTTGGCAACCGAAGGCTAGCTCTGCTCGTATTCGCGTACCAGCTCGTTGAGAAAATACAGGCCCGCCGAACTCAGGAAACACCGATCCGCTCCTGTCCTGAACAGCAGGTTCCGTTTGTCCAGGTAATCCAGCGCCTCTGTCATCCCCTTCTCAAACCGGGCCGCCCTGAGGATGTCCTGATACTCCTCATCGGCGGCCAGCGCCGCGAGGTCCTGGCCGTTCAGGCCGGCATCCGCCCGCCCCAGGTACTCGAGATCCCGACCGCTGCGAGCGAAGTAACGGCCGATCAGCAGCATCACCACCTGTACCCGGAAGGCGTTTTCGTCGTGCTCCTCGCTCTCGTCGTCGCTGCTTTCCTTGAGAAAGAAGAAGGCGCCGGTTTCGTTGAACACCAGCTCGCTGCCGAGGTGCTCGTAAAAGGTCCGGAAATGCGAGAGGTGGTTGTACAACAGGTTGTAGAGCGGATTGGCGCGCAGTTCCGAGCGATTGTTGTCCCACACGTCCCGCACAATTACCCGGCCGGCCTGGAACTCGCGATAAACGGCGGCGCTGTGCGCGGGCAGGATCTGGTCAAAGTTGCCGGCTTGGGGCGCGCCCGGGCTGCTTTCCGGCTCCACGGTTTCAGAAAAATCAGGCATGATCTGGCTCTTGTTTCAGTTCGGTACGGTCGGTTTCAAGTCGGCGTTTGCGGTACACAAACTGCTCGCCTTCCGGGGTCTGTTCGAGAGTCCGGAAACGGTTGGTGGTGATTACCTTTAGCCCTTCCGGCGGCACGTTCACCAGCCGATTCAAAGCCGCCAACAAATCCGGGAAGCGATAGCCGGGCATGAAGCCATCCAGCCGCCCGTGGAGCTCCCGAACCAGGTCCGCCGTGGGCCGCAATTCAAGCGTTGCCAGCCATTGGTACAGCTGGTTGATGCGTTGCACATCAATGCGGCTTTGCCGGCCACTGCCAGCCACTGCCTCCAGTACCGGCACTTCGGCTTGACGGCGCAGGTCACTCAGGCGCAGGTCCAGTTCGCTGAACAACAGCTGGTAGTAGCTGGACGACCCGCCAAAGGCATAGTGCTTGGGCCGCTGCTGCGCCCGCAGGCCCACCAGAAAACCGGTGCTGCGGGCAAAGTCCCCGCCTTCCAGCCATTTACGGCGCAGGCTCAGGGTTTCGGTGTCGTCCTTCAATGCCCGCAGTTTGCCGTAGAAGTGTTCCATGGCGTTGTACTGGGCCATACCCCGGCGGGTCTTGCGCAGGAAGTGCTCCACCTCCTGGGCCACCGCCTGAATGGGCTTGTACAGGGCGTTCAGGCTGATGGAAGAACGGAACAGCTGGTCCGCCAGGCTGTGATCGTCGTGGTTTTCCAGCAGGCGCACCATGGCTTCCAGGGTTTCGAACAGGTTGCTGCCGTCGGGCAGCCTTGTGTCCGGGTTCAGGAACACGAGCGTGGGTTTGATGTGCCGCTCGTACAGGGTCACGATCTGCTCGAACAGGTTCTGGCGAAATTCCAGGTACTTCTCCGGTGCCCGGCTGGCATCGCCGGACAGGTCCGCCAGCTGGGCGCTGATGGTCTGCATGCGCAGCACGTTCTGGCGCAGCAGGCCGATCAGCTGGCTGACGCGCTCGTTCAGGTCGTCCCTCAGCTCAGTGTAATCCGGGTCGGCGTCGCTGAAGCTGCTGGTTTCCAGTCGGTCACGCACGTCCCGAAGGGTCACCAGGTGGCCGCGCAGCCGGGCGTCGGTGAGCTCCTGATAGAGCGAGGCGTTGCAGGCCCGCATCAGGTTGATCAACGCGTCCTGGAACACCAGGCGGCGCTCGCCCTCGGCCTTGATGATGTCGATGATGAGTCCGCTGCGAAACAGGTTGTCGGTGTTCAGGGCCAGCCGCACCCGTTCCCGATCGGCCTTGCCGAGACTGCGGGTGTAGTCCATCACCTCGGCCACCAGGTCGCTTTCGCGAATGTAGCGGGCCTCGTTCCGGTCCATGCGCTCAATCATCCGGAACAGGATTTTCGGGTGCTCGAACAGCAGCCGGGTGGTGTCCAGGGTGCTGAAGCGTTTACTCATTCACCGGCTCCAGCAGGCTGTTCTGGGTCTGGTCTGCCCAGTGGCTCAGGGCTTCTGCACCGGTAAAGCCTTCGGCGCCGCCCCAGAAAACCAGCGTACGTTCCTTGCTGTAGGGCCGCGCGGTGCGCATCTGCCCCACTTCCAGATGCCGGCCGATCAGGTAAATGACTTCGGCGCTGGCGCTGTGTGTGGCTGCGGAGAACAGGTTGAAGCCTTGTTTGCGTAAACGCTCCAACAAAGACGGCATCTGGCTGATATCCACGCTGGCCAGTTCGTCGAGTACCATGGGGAACGACAGCTGTACGCCCGGGTAAAGCACCCGCTTGAGCAGGCGGTACACCAGTTCCAGGTTAATCAGCGCGGTGGTGGAAGTGGACTGGCCTTTCTTGTCCAGGTTGGCAGCGTTTTCCTTGCGGGTGCGGTAGGAAATACCGGTGATTACCTTGTCCATGGTCAGGCGCTTGCTGCCGCCCTGCTCCCCGAAGAAGTCCGCCACGAACACCCGCAGGCGGTCGTAGAAGGCGTCGGACTGCAACTGGTTGCCGTAGGGGTCGATGTTGTTGGCTTCTTCCACCAGGTTGCGGAATTTCGGGTCGGTGTGGATATCCACCCGGATTTCCACCAGATCGTTGATGCGCACGCCGTCAAGTTCCCGGTTGAGCTGGGCCTCGAAACGGGCGATGTGTTCGTGGTTGGATTTCAAGGCCTGGCGGTAGCTGGCCACGGTCTCATTGTGAATAGCCACCTGCTCTTCCAGCACCCGCCAGCGCTCGGACATACCGGCAAACAGGTCTGCGAGGCTCTTGAAGGTCTCGCGGATCACCGAGGTGGCGGGGCTGTCCTTCTGCAGTTCCCCTTCACCGTCTTCATGAATCCCCAGGTACACGAACTGGCGAAGGTGGTCGAGGATGTTGCGGCGGCGCTCTTCCAGGTCGTCCAGCTGGGTTTGCAGATCGTCGAAGGCGGCGGCCGATACGCGCTCGATGTCCAGCGGCTGCTCCGCTTCCACCGTTTTCAGGTGCGGGAAACGGTGTTCCACGGTGCCAACGCTCTTGCTCAGGGCCGCCAGCTCCCGTTCCCGTTCCTCAATACGGTCTTTTTCAGCCTTGGCTTTTGCCGCTTTCTGCTGCACCGCGTCCTGCTTCTCCTGCTCCAGCCGGGACTGTTCGTCCAGCTTCGCCAGCTGTTCTTCGGCGGCCTGCTTTTCCTCGGAGGCGTCTCGCAGTGTGGTGGCCGCCCCCGGGTAGCGCTGAAGCGTTTCCAGGTCTTTCTCGATGGACCGGATTTCTTTCTCCGTGCGCTCGATCAGCCGGGGCCGGTCGTGTTCCTGATTCGCGGTATCGGCCAGTTCCGAGCGCTCTTTTTCAAGCCCGTTCAACTCGCCTTCGATGTGCTGGCGCTGCTCGGCAAAGTTTGTGTGTCGGGCCCGCTGGCCCTGGTATTCGGTGTCAAACCAGTCAAAACCGCGCTCGTTGGGCGCAAACAAACGGGCGAAGGCTTCAATGGTAGCCTTGCTGTCCGCGTCCAGATCCTGGCCCGGGCTGGCCATCATCAGCCGGGGGTCAACGGCCCGAAGCGGCGCAGCGGTGGTTTCATCCAGCTGGTTCTGCAACTGCCACTGCTGTTTGCTTTCCCGGTCTCTCAGGCTTTCGAGCTGGCGTTCCAGATCCTGCTTCTTGCGCTGGATCTGCTCCAGACGAATCTCCGCCTGGGCGGCGCTTTTCAGGGCAGCCAGATGGCCTTTCTTGCCTTCCAGTTCCTCGTTCTGGATCTCCGCGATCTCCTGGAGCGTCATATCACCATACTGCGAAACCAGAAGTTCGCCATCTTTCTGGTTCTGTTCCGCCTGTTTGATGCGCCGGTCGGCAGAGCGGATCTCCCCCTTCAAACCACTGGCTTCCTGTTCCAGCTTCTTCAGGGTCTGCAATACATGGCGCAGGGTGTCGTTCTGCTCGTTGTAGGCTTCCAGCGCCACCCGGCGTTTGGCCGCAATGTCGGCCAGAGCGTTGGTCACGCCATCGCGGAAGGCGGCGAACTCGTGCTGGCTGCGCAGCAGGGCCTGGTAGGCCTGGTAGTCGCGGTTCAGTTTTTCGAAGCGCGGCCGTTCTTTCTCGATGCGGTTGAGCTGGCTTTGCTGCTGCTTGAGCTGGTCGTGGCGATTCAGGAAATCGTCGATGTTGAAATCGAAGGCGTCGTCGGCAAATTTCTTGTCCGCCTCGATGATGCTGGCCACCGCGTTGGCCATGGCCTGATCATCAGCCTTCATTTCAAACAGCAGCAGAATCAAAGTGCGCAGTGACTGCACCCGGCGTTCATCGGACTCGCCCAGGGGCAACACGGAATATCGCACCGCATCCGCGTTCATCAGCTCGCTGCTGTAAAGCATGGACTTCAGTTTGGCCGGATCGTTGACCAGCCGGGTGTCTTTGGACAGCTTTTTCAGCGACTCTGACAACCGGCTGAACGAGAGTTCCGGCACCGCTTGGCCAATGCCGTCTTCATCGTCGCCGTTCCAGAACAGCGGCCGCAGCTGGTCGTAACTTACGGGCACAAAGGCCCGGCCATAGCTGAGCTGGCTGGCGTTGTCGCGGTACAGGATCTGGCAATGGGTGCCCGCCGGGTTTTCCGCTTCCATAATCAGGAAGCTGAACTGGCTGGGGAAATAGTGCTGATAGCTTTCCTCGTTGGTGTAGAAGCTACCCGCGCTCGCGTTCCGGAAGGCGAATTTCTTGCGGCTGTTCTTGAAGTTGTTCTCCGGCAACAGGAACAGGCGCAAAGAGTTCAACAGGCTGGATTTGCCCAGGTTGCCCGGCCCAAGAATCAGGCCGTGGTTGTCCACCGGAATTTCCACGTAACAGAAGCCGGCAGAGTCCACCAGCACCAGGCGGCGAATGCCAAAGGTAAAGGTGCTTGCGCTCGCCTGTGAATCACTCATCCAGAATCATCTCCTGTTCCATGAATTTGCCGGCGGTCCGGGAGGCTTGCGCCAAGAATACAAAGCCGAAATCTTCCGCCACTAACAGGGCTCTTGTAAACCTTGCATTCATACCTTGGTAAACTTGCGCAAAAGTCTACAGCGTGAGGCAGATGATGTCCCTGAAATACCGAGTGATCCCCGTAACGCCCTTCGAACAGAACTGCACCCTGCTCTGGTGTACCGAGACCATGAAGTCAGCCGTGGTGGACCCGGGCGGCAATCTGGAGCGCATCCGGGCTGCGGTAGAGGAAGAAGGCGTCACGCTGGAGAAAATTCTCCTGACCCATGCCCACATTGACCACGCAGGCGGCACCGCCGAACTCGCAGAGGCCTCGGGCCTGCCCATTGAGGGCCCGCATCGGGAAGACGATTTCTGGATTCAGGGCCTGCCCATGCAGGCGCAGATGTTCGGATTTCCGGCACCGGGGATTTTCACGCCGAACCGGTGGCTTAAGGACGGCGACACCGTCACCGTGGGCAATGAAGTTCTTGAGGTGCTGCATTGCCCTGGCCATACGCCGGGTCACGTGGTGTTCTTCCATCGCGACTCGAGGCTGGCCCAGGTCGGCGATGTACTGTTTAAAGGTTCCATCGGCCGCACGGATTTTCCCAAAGGCGACTACAACACCCTGATCCGGTCCATCCGGGAAAAGCTCTTTGCCCTTGGCGACGATGTACAGTTCATCTGCGGCCATGGGCCCATGTCCACATTCGGCCGGGAACGGCAAACCAACCCGTTCGTGTCTGACCATCGGGGCTGACCGACCGCCGCCCCAAGCATTCAAACGCTTTCTTTCCATCCTGGCCTGAAATCTGCATTGCCTTCGGGAGAACCCGAATTTGCAACGCAGATTTCCCGGCAGCCGCACTACGGCGTGCCGAAGGAGGAAAGCCACCCATGTCCCTACTGACTTCCCTGATCCGGGCGAGCACCCAGTTCCAGCAGGCCATGGAAAAACGTCAGGCTCCGGCCACCGGCCAGGAAGCCGCGCCGGACAAGGCCAGAGGCGCAAAGGTAGAGGTTGAGCCCTCACCCGGCGATGACCGATTCACGCCCTCGGAAAACAGCCAGGCGGACCTGGCTCGGTTGAAAGCACGCAGGCTGGCCATGGCCGACTACAAGCAAACGGTGGGGCAGGACCTTGCCTTTGTTCGGGAAACACTGCGGCACAAACTTGCCGAGTACAACCTGCCGCCGGCAACCGCCCTGAGCGTGGCGAAGAACGATTCCGGCAACATTGCAGTGGAAGGAAACGTCCCGGCTAAAACCCGGGCCCTGATCGAGAACGACCTCAACGTGAACCGGAGTTTCCGTGAGGCCTTCAGCCGGCTGAGCATGAACGAACCCACGCTGCACTTCATGGATAACGCGCTCAAACTGAATCAGGCCTATGGCGTCAACAACCCGCTTCTGGACACCCTGATCAGCGAGAACGAGCAGTTCAACGGGTTGCAGGACCTGGTGCACCGCTACGACACCCTGCGCCGCACCGCCAGCGCGGAACAGTTGGAAGCCGCGGGCAATGCCCGAAGCTACGCGTTCAACCTGAACGCCCGGGCCTGATCGGCCGGCTCACACCTCGAAGGGTGCCGGGTCACCTTTACCAACCCGGGTGACCACTGGCACGTCCCCGGTGAAGTCCACCACCGTGGTGGCCTCCAGACCACAGAAACCGCCATCGATGATCAGATCCAGCTCGTGCTCCAGGGTATCCCGGATCTCGTAGGGATCGGTCATCGGCTCTGATTCACCGGGCAGGATAAGCGTACTGCTCATGATCGGCTCGCCCAGCTCGCCCAACAATTCCTGAACAATGGCGTTATCGGGCACCCGAACACCGACAGACCGACGCTTCGGATGCAGCAACCGCCGAGGCACTTCGCTGGTCGCATCCAGAATGAACGTGTAGGGCCCCGGCGTGAAATTCTTCAGCAGCCGGTACTGGGTGTTGTCCACCTTGGCGTAAACCCCGATGTCCGAGAGATCCCGGCACACCAGCGTGAAATTATGCTTGTCATCCAGCCGACGAATCCGCTTGATCCGATCCGCCGCCTGCTTGTCACCCAGGTGGCAACCGATGGCGTAGGCGGAGTCCGTGGGATACACAATCACCCCACCGCGCCGCAGGATATCCACGGCCTGATTGATCAGACGCTTCTGCGGCGTCTCCGGGTGAATCTGGAAAAACTGACTCATCAACTCTCTCCCTGAGCGGTGCGCGCCGCCATCGCCGGATCCTTCTTGGACCCGCCCATACAATTCGGAGACTCCGGCGCCGCCTGCCCGGTAGCCTGCCACTCCTCCGGCGAATACAGGTGCAGAGCCAACGCATGCACCGGCCCCGCCAGTTCCTCGGCAAGCACCTTGTAAATCGCCTGATGCCGCCGAACCTTCATCTGCCCCTCAAACTCCGGCGACACCAGGGTCACCTTGAAATGGGTTTCCGAATTCGGCGGCACGCTGTGCTTGTGGCTCTCGTTCTCCACCTGAAGCACCTGCGCGTCAAACGCACCGTTCAGCTTCGTTTCAATGGCGTTCTGGATTTTCATCTCTTAATACTCCTGCCTCGGCATTTACAGTAGCGAGGCGAATAGCACGTTGTCAGAAGCGGGTGTGGCGATGGCTTTGCCAAAAGTGTGTGTTGCCAGGGAAGGCAACACCAAGCCCCCATGGATGGGTTCACGGCGTCTTTTGGCAAAGCCATCGCCACAGCCGCCTCCACCACACCTATCAGTCTACTATACATGACAACCCCAGCCGGAGAGCCTTGACACCACAAACCCAAAGCGCCACATTCCCATCCCGATTAACCAACACCCAAACCCCATGCACCTCTACATCGCCGAAAAACCAAGCCTCGGCCGCGCCATCGCCGCCGCCCTCCCCGGCCCGCATCAGAAGGGCCAGGGCTGGATCCGCTGTGGCGATGGGGAGAACGCGGCTACGGTGAGCTGGTGCATCGGCCATCTCCTGGAACCCGCCGAACCGGCCCGCTACAACCCGGCCTGGAAGAAATGGCGGCAGGAGGACCTGCCCATGTTCCCTGACCAATGGCAGGTCATGCCCAAGGACAGCGTGCGCCAGCAGCTCAAGGTGCTCGAATCGCTGATCCGCCAGGCCCAGACCATTGTGCACGCAGGCGACCCGGACCGGGAAGGCCAGCTCCTGGTGGACGAAGTCCTCCGGTATTTCGGGGCCAGCGTTCCGGTACAGCGGATACTGATCAACGACCTCACGCCAGCGGCGGTAGCACGCGCCATCAAGAGCCCGCGCGATAACCGGGAATTCCGACGCCTGTCCCACTCCGCCCTGGCCCGCCAGCGGGCAGACTGGTTATACGGCCTCAACCTCACGCGCTTTTACACCCTCAGTTACCAGCAACAGGGCGAACAAGGCGTTTACTCCGTTGGCCGGGTGCAAACCCCGGTGCTCGGGCTGGTGGTGGAGCGGGACAACACCATCGAAAACTTCCAGCCAAGGCCCTATTTCCGCATCGAGGGAACCTTTAAAGCCCAGGAAGAAGAGGCCGACGCGCAGCCGTTCAACGCCCGATGGCTGCCAGACGAGCAGTTCCGCGAACACCTGGATGAGGAAAACCGGCTACTCAGTCGGGAAGTCGCTGATCAGATTGCCGAGAGTATCAAGAGCAGGCCCGGCACCATTACTGAATCCCGCTTCCGGGATCGCCCCGAAGCGCCACCCCTGCCCCTGTCGCTGTCGGCCCTGCAGATTGAAGCGGGGCGACTGTTTCGCATGGGCGCCAAAGAGGTACTGGATACCGCCCAGAATCTCTACGAACGCCACCAGCTCATCACCTACCCCCGTTCCGATTGCCGCTACTTGCCGGAGGGCCATTACAGCCAGAGGGAACAGGTAGTCGGTGCTATTTCAAGGGTTGCGCCAGGCCTCAATGACGCCTGCCAGGCCGCGGACTTTGACCGGAAAACCGCCGCCTGGAACGACAATCAGGTGGATGCCCACCACGCCATCATCCCGACCACCCGGCCATCCGCCAATGGCAAGCTGACCCAGGCCGAGGACAACATCTACGGTCTGATCAGCCGGTACTATCTGATGCAGTTTGCCGCCGATGCCATACACCGTGAAGGCAGGCTGACCGTGCGCGTGGCCGATCATCAGTTCCGTGCCACAGAAACCGCCGTGTTGGAGCCCGGGTGGAAGGCGCTGGAATTGAAACTCCGCGAACAGCGCGCTGAGCCGGACAAGGCGCCGCTTCCAAGACTGGAGAAGGGCGAACCGGTGTTCTGCGAGGAAAGCCACGTTTCGGAACGCAAGACCCAGCCGCCCCAGTATTTCACCGACGCCACCCTGCTGTCGGCCATGACCAACATTGCCCGCTTTGTGAGCGATGCGGAGCTGAGAAAAACCCTCAGGGAAACCGATGGCCTGGGCACCGAAGCAACGCGTGCGGCCATCATCGAGACCCTGTTCAAGCGGGATTACCTCTACCGGGACAGTCGGCACATCCGGGCCACCGACAAGGGCAAGGCCCTGATCGGCGCCCTGCCGGAATCGGTCAGCAAGCCCGACCGCACGGCGGTGTGGGAGGCGACCCTGGAAACCATCCGGCGTGGCGAGGGCGATCCGCGGCAATTCCTCGACACACTCAAGCAGGAAATCCGCGAGCTGATGGACCGCCCCGAGGGCCGGCCCGCTGACATTTCAGGAAACCCTTCAACGCACCGCGCCGGGCCCGCCGAGTCAGGCTCCGTACACTGCCCCAAGTGCCGGGCGCCCATGCGCGAGCGCGAAGGCAAGTTCGGTCGGTTTCACGCCTGTACGCGTTATCCGCAGTGTCGCGGCACCCGGCCCCTGGAAGAAACTCGCCCCGAGGACGGAACCAGCCAGAAACCGGTACCCTGCCCCCACTGCTTCTCGCCTCTGGTAAGACGCCAGGGGAAAAAAGGCTGGTTCTGGGGCTGCAGTAATTTCCCCGCCTGCCGACAAACAGTTGATGACGACAACGGCAGGCCCGCCCTGCGTTTACGCAAGACTACATAACGAAACTGAACCCGGATCCACATTTTGTGATAATTCGCCGACGCATTCTTATTCTGGAGACGGTCGATGCGCATTGCTCTGCTTGAAGACGAAACCGAACAGGCACAGCACATTCAGGCAATTTTGTCTGAGCGTGGTCACCACTGTGACAGTTTTCCAACCGGCCAGAATTTTCTGAGCGCCGTTTTGCACAGAAGTTACGATCTGCTGATCCTCGACTGGCAGATACCGGACATGACCGGCATCGACGTTCTCGAGAATGTGCGAGCGCAGTTAAACTGGCCGATTCCGGTCCTGTTCCTGACCCAGCGGGACAGCGAGACAGACATCGTTCGGGCCCTGGACGCTGGCGCCGATGACTATCTCGCGAAACCGGCGCGGGCCGCCGAACTGGTCGCCAGAATCAATGCGCTGGCCCGACGCTCCAATCCCGACAGCGACAAGGAAGTGCTGCGCTACGGCCCGTTCGAAATCAACACCCAGCAGCGCACCATTGCCTTGCATGGCACTCAGCTGACCCTAACCGACAAGGACTTCGACCTGACCCTGTTCCTGTTCCAGAACCAGGGGCGGCTGTTGACCCGGGAAATGCTTCTGGAGCGTGTCTGGGGCCTGGCCAGGGATATCAACACACGCACTGTGGACACCCACATGAGCCGGCTGCGCCGGAGGCTGGGCCTGAACCCGGAAAACGGATTTCGCATCAAGACCATCTATCAGCGCGGCTACCGCCTGGAGGCGATGAAAACGCCGGCTCCGGCGGTCGAGGACGGGGAACTTCAGAAGGCAGCCAATGACTGACCGCACCACCGGGCTTTCTGCCCTGCTGTTCTCCGTCCTGATAGCACTGGGGTCGGCCCCGGCAGGCGCCGAGCTCTCCGTTACCCGCGGATCGGCGGGGCAAACGGATATTGTCTCCGCTAACCAGATGCCCGAGTGGATCTACACGCTCCGTCCCGGCGAGAGCTTTCGCGAGGTGGCCGATGAGCTGCTCGCTAACGGATACACCGGCGCGCGACTGCTGCAGTACAACAGAATCAGCAATGGC
This sequence comes from Marinobacter sp. E2, assembly GCF_055755345.1. NCBI lineage: Bacteria > Pseudomonadati > Pseudomonadota > Gammaproteobacteria > Pseudomonadales > Marinobacteraceae > Marinobacter > Marinobacter sp. E2. Next base: position 1,375,542 of record NZ_CM146911.1, on the reverse strand, counting down.
GCCGCCCTGGCTGCCGGCGACAGCGTTCGCATCCCGCTTTCCTGGCTGAAACGCCAACCGCAGCCCGCCAAAGCAACCTCCGTGTCCGGCACGGTTCAGTTGATCTCCGCCAGTACCGGCCGGAAGACGCCGCTGGACGAAAACGCTCTGATACGGGTGGGTGACGAAATTCTGTCAGCCTCCGGTACCGCGACGGTGGAACTGGCGGACGGCTCCGAGGTCCGGATTTCCCCCAACTCCCGCCTCATCTTCAATCGCCTGACCCAGTACGGCAAGGCTGGCATGGTAGACACCCGCCTGAGACTCGACCGGGGTGAAGTCCACACCCGCGTTAAGCCGGTTATGGAGGGCGGTGCCCGTTTTGAGATCGAGACACCCTCAGCCGTGGCCGCCGTAAGAGGCACTGTTTTCGCCCTTCAGACATCGAGCACCGGTAGCAGCCTGCAGGTGACAGAAGGTAACGTCGATTTCGGGGCACCCGGCAAGATTCGCCGTATCCCGGCGGGCTTCGGAGCCAGCCTGTCCACCGGTGATCGCAGTGGTCTGAGCATCCGGCGACTGCCTCCCGCTCCTCAGATCAACCCGTTGCCGGCAACGCTCACCAGCCTGCCATCGACCATGACATGGCAGGATAGCCGGGCGCCACGGCACCGCATCGATATTTTCGAGACCGAGACCGGCCGCTGGGTGGAAAGCCGCACCACCGCCGCAAATTCATTCGACATCGGGCTCCTGGACAACGGCCGATACGAGATTCATCTGGCGGCACTCGACAGCCGTGGCATCGCCGGCATGCCCGGCGTGGTGCCGGTAGAGGTGGATCTTCAGGCTCGCGCTGCAAGCCTTGTGGCGCCGAGCGATGGCGAGACCGTGAACGACGACATGCCGGAGTTCCGCTGGCAACTCAAGGGCCAGAACGAAGTCGCCCGGGTTGAAATTGCTGCGGATCAGAATTTCAGCAACCTGATCACCAGCAGCGAGTGGGCACCCGAAAACGCCGCCCTGCCGTCGCGTCCACTGGGGCCGGGCAAATATTACTGGCGGGTAGTTACCGAGGCCGGTGGTAACTCCGTGGCCACCACCGAAGCGCGCTCACTGGTGGTGAACGGCAGCCTGCCGCCCGTTCGAATCATCAGCGTGAACTACATCGACAGCCAGGTGCGGGTATTCTGGGAGAAAGTCGACACAGCCACAGACTACCGACTGCAGCTCTCTGAGGAGCCGGGATTCAACAATATCATCAAGGAAGCGACGCTCTCTGATACCACCGCAGCCTTGCGTCTGATTCCCGGAAGGCGGTATTTTGTGCGCCTGAAAGCTCTTTCTGATGGCCCACTGGAAAGCCGGTGGGGACCCGGGAGGGAACTGTACCTGGAATAAACCGTTGATCGACCGAAACACACAGCAGGACTCATGAACCGGGATTGGCTGCCAATACGAACAACCCCCTGGACCCTGGGCCTGATCCTGCTGACGCTTGTACTCCTGGTTCAGATCAGCGCCCTGCCACAACGCCTGGACTTCTGGCTTTACGACCAGGCCATAACCTCTGCCCCTCCCCGGATCTCAGACGACGTGGTGCTGGTCACCATTGATGAGCGGAGTCTGGGTCATCTTGGGCGCTGGCCCTGGCCGAGGAACCTGCATGCGGAGCTGGTCTCCAAGCTCCACCAGGCCGGTGCGAAGACCATCGTGTTCGATATCCTGTTTTCCGAGCCCTCCCCCGACGACGCGTTACTGGCAAAGGCGATGAGGCGACACGGCAATGTCTTCCTTCCGGTTTACCTGTCGCCGCCGACCTCCCATTATCTCCTGCAGGAACAACTGCCTGTAGCCCCGCTCGCCGGTGCCGCTGCCGGCCTGGGCCACGCTCATGTGGAACTGGACAGTGACGGCGTGGCCCGCGGCCTGTATCTGTACAACGGGATGGGGCAGAAGCTGTGGCCCAGTCTCTCTCTGGCGGTGACCGGCGCCGAACCGGAACACGCATCAACGGCAGGTGCGCCTGCCTATGTGAACGTCCGATCCGGTTATCGGGCCGTTCCCCTTGCCGGAGGTGCAGGCTCTATTTCCGCCTATTCCTATTCGGAGGTTCTCAACCGGCCACCCTCACCGGAACTGTTCCAGGGTAAAACGGTGTTCGTCGGCGCCACCGCCGCCGGTTTCGGTGACATTCTGCCTACCCCGTTCTCCGGGCTGAGCCGGCCCATGTCGGGGGTCGAGTTTCACGCCAATGTGTTCTCTGCCCACCAACAGGGGCTGCTGATCCGCACGGCTCCACCCTGGGCCGCCGCCTTGCTGACAGTCCTGGCCATCCTGGTGTTGGCAACGGTACTGCCCAGAATGCGGCCGGCACACACCTTACTCGCCTGCGGCGCGGCGGCGCTTCTTCTTCTCGGTCTGTTTCTGTTCGGCCTGTTCCGGCTGGGCTGGTGGCTTCCAGTAGCCAACGCACTGCTGGTTCCACTGCTGGCCCTGCCCGTTTCCAGCGGCCTGCGATTGGCCATGACCAACCGTTTTCTGAACCGGCAGCTCGATGATCTTGCGAGAAGCCCCCAGGTCTCCCTCCCGGCACCAGCCGGGCGCCACCCGACCCAGCTTCTGGAGCATTTCCGGGCTCTGCTGAGACCGGAAGGTTGGCTACTCATGGAGGAGAACGATCTGCTTGCGGCAAAGGGGCTGGTCCCGGCTGACATCCCGGCTGATCTGACACCAGGCTACTGGCACCACGACAGCAACCGCAGCTGGATCCAGCTGTTACGGGGTGGCACGCGCTACCATCTCGGCCTTTTGTTGCCGAACGATCTTGGTCGTGAGGCCATCCAGCGTTACCTTCGCAGGCTGCGCCTTGAAGATCCTGCACAGACATCGCACTCGTCCAGGCCACGGGAGAACATATCGGCACGGATCGAGCGGGTCCGTCTCGCAACCGAGCGACTCAATCACATGCAGGAGTTCATTCGGCGCAGCTTCGAGCACATGCCGGATGGCATTATCGTGACCGACGAGCTGGGCGTGATTCGCTTCGCCAATGGCCACATTGAGGAATGGTTCCGGGAGCCGATGCCGAGCCTCAGCGGCCTGCCACTGGTCAAACTGCTGGAGGGCCACGACCCGAGGGAGACACCGCCCTGGCATGAAACCGTATCCGACACCCTTACCCTGCAGCAGAGCCGCACAGTGGACCTGAAGGTCCGCTACAAGGACTTTCTCATTCACTTCGCGCCCTTCTCCCTGCCCGATGGTGACCAGCAAGGCATCATTGCCAACATATCCGACATCTCGGAACTCCGGGAGCAGCAGCGGCAGCACCGGGAGGCAATCGACTTTATCTCCCATGATGTGCGTTCACCTCTGGTGTCTCAACTTGCACTGATCGAACAACTGAAGCGTGACCCGAGCCATATCGATCAGGAACAGCTGGACCAGTTGGGCCGACTGGCGCGGCGAAGCTATCACCTGGCCGAGGAATTTGTTCAGTTGGCCCGCGCCGAGCAATTAACCGAAACCCGTTTTTATGAATGCGAATTTCTGTCCATCGTTGAGAACGCCCGAGATAGCGTCAGTGAACAGGGCGTTGAGAAGCAGATCGAGATCCAGCTCCATGGCACCGAGGATCTCTGGCTCAAGGGTAACGCCGAACTGCTGGAGAGAGCTGTCATTAACCTTTTGACGAACGCCATCCAGTACAGCCCGGAAGCGTCTACCGTCAGCATTCAGGTATTCCGGGCCGGCCATCAGGCCTGCCTGACCATCGCCGACGAGGGCAGTGGCATAGATCCAGACGAGCTACCACACCTGTTTGATCGTTACCGGCGCCAGAAGCGCACAGAGCTCGCTGGCATTCACGGTACCGGCCTTGGCCTGTCGTTCGTTAAAACGGTGGTTGAAAAGCATCGTGGAGAGATTTCGGTGGCATCAAGCCCGGGCCATGGATCGGCGTTTACGCTGAAACTGCCAATCGCAAACCCACTTCAGTAAGGCGGGCCGGCCTTGAGCCGGCTGTGAATCATGAACTGATCGATTTGCTTACAACGTCAGACGGGGCGCTGATCAAACCGTTGATATCCTGTACCTGAATCGTGAAATACCAGGTACCCGTGGCGAGGCCACCGATCCGGTAGGACATGTCGGCCTCGGCCGCCGCATTTTCGACAACCACTTGCTTGGTCAAGTCTCCCGCATCCTGACCATAGCGAATAACATACTTATCCAGCTCACCCATCGGGATACTTTCGCCGTTCACCCGGGTCAGCGGCGCTGTCCAGCTCAGGGTTGCTGCACCCTGCCCGCCACCGCCGGAGCCTCCACCGCCACAGCCGGTTAAAACAATCCCTACCATGCACGCGGCAATCCATGCCTTTGACATTTTAATGACGCGCTTCATATGGATTTTTGACCAAAATGTCGTCGAATTTTTAAAATTTTACAAAACAGACCGGATTATCTATGTGAAGCCCGTCATTTCCCAAGTTACGAAATTGTCAATTTCTCGTCAGGAATCGGTAAGAAAGCAAGGGAAGTCTCTGAATTATCGGGCAAAAATTTGCCCGCAAAAGACAGAACAAGGCGCACGCATGATACGGAAGTTGTACGGGCAGACTGAATGGTGAGATTGCATCGGAGGGCGATGACTGGAAACAAAAAAGCCCGCTTGAGCGGGCTTTTTAAAAGATGGTAGCGGGGGCTGGATTCGAACCAACGACCTTCGGGTTATGAGCCCGACGAGCTACCAGACTGCTCCACCCCGCATCAAAACTGGTTGTTGCCGGGACACCCCCCGATCAACGTGCGCGTATATTAAGGATTCGATTGGAAGCTGTCAATCGATATCTTCGAAAAGATCGGTCCGGAAAACGGGTTCGGACTCAACCCTGGGGCCGCCGCTAAACAAACCCACCTGTTCAATTACCTCCTGAACCGGACGGAAGGACCGACGGTGTTCCGGTGTCGCCCCAAGGCGGCGCAGGGCGTCCAGGTGGACAGGCGTCGGGTACCCTTTGTGCTGGGCCAGCCCGAACCCCGGGAACCGCTCATCCAGCGCCTCCATCTCCCGGTCTCGGGTCACCTTCGCCAGAATGGAAGCCGCGCTGATGGCCTCGACGCGGCTATCGCCCTTGATCACAGGCTCCGACGGCCAGTGCCATTTGGGGCAACGATTACCATCCACAAGGACATACTCCGGCGGAATCGTCAGTCCGCAGACCGCTCGCTCCATGGCGAGCATGGTCGCCTGGTAGATGTTCAGCTCATCAATTTCCCGGGCCTCGCATCGGCCAATACTCCAGGCCAGCGCCTGATCGAGGATCTGCTCATACAGGGCGTTTCGACGCTTTTCAGTCAGTTTCTTCGAATCGGCCAGACCAGCAATGGGCCTGTCGGGGTCCAGAATCACGGCGGCGGTAACGACAGCACCGATCAACGGGCCGCGCCCTACTTCATCCACGCCCGCCAGCAGGGATCCGGTATAACGACATTCGAACGGAGGCAACGGAACCCTGGCCATTATTGCCCTTTATACTCAAGGAGATCGGAGATGGCCTGGGCTGCTTTTTCATCGGCATCCTGCCGAAGGGTCTGGTGTAAGTCGGTAAACGCCTCTTTCAGCCGCGCTCGCTCATCAGTGTTCTCAAGCCGCTCGAGTACGGCGGCGCCAAGACTTTCCGGGGTGGCGGCATCCTGCAGCAACTCCGGCACCAGCGGCTGCCTGGCAAGCAGATTGGGCAACGCGACGTGGGGCACCTTCACCAGCCGTGAGACCAGAGCGTAGCTGAAGCCACTCAATCGATAGCCCACCACCATGGGCTTTTTCAGCAACATGGCTTCCAGAGTGGCAGTACCGGAGGCGAGCAGCACCACATCGGAGGCTGCCATCACATCCCGCGAGCGGCCCCGCACGACGGTAACAGGCAGCTTGACGGCGAGTGCGTCCACCAGGGCCCGCACCTGCTTCTCACGCTCCCGGTTCACACAGGGAATCACCAACTGCAGGTCCGGCCGCTTTTCCTGAATCCATCGGGACGCCTCCAGAAACAGTGTGCCCAGGCGCTCCACTTCACCGGCGCGACTGCCGGGCAGCACGGCCAGAACCGGCGCCTCGGGGTTCATGCCCAGGGAGGCTCTCATCGCCAGGGTATCGGGCTCCATTGGAATCCGATCGGCGAGCGGATGACCCACAAACGCCACAGGCACGTGATGTTCCTCGTAGAATCGTGCCTCAAACGGAAACAGGGTAAGCATCAGGTCCACGGATTTCGCGATTTTGAAAATCCGCTTCTGCCGCCAGGCCCACACTGACGGACTCACGTAGTGGACAGAGGGGATGCCAGCCTCACGACAGCGTCGCTCGATGGCAAGGGTGAAATCCGGGGAATCGATGCCGATCACGACATCCGGCGGCGTGGTGAAAAAGTAATCGAGCAATCGGGCCCGAATGCGGAACAGCTCCCGGATACGGCCCAGCACTTCCACCAGCCCCATCACCGAAAGCCGCTCCATGGGCACCAGAGAGTGGAAACCCTCGGCCACCATCTCCTCGCCACCAATGCCGACGAAACGGGCGTTCGGGTAGCGCCTGCGCAGGGACCGAATCAGTCCGGCACCGAGGATATCCCCCGATGCCTCACCGGCAATGATGCCAAACGTCCGTTTACTCTGGCTGATAATTGCGTGAGACGGTTCTGTCACCAACAGGCTCCCGCCGGGTTAGCGGATGATGCCGCGGTGCGCTCCGCGCAGTGAGTCGATGAGGGGTCGAATTTCTGCAACATCGGCAAAGGACTTCTCAAGCTCTTCCACGGCCTGCTCGGTGGTTAGCCCCTGACGGTAGATAACCTTGTAGGCCCGGCGCAATGCCAGCAGCACTTCCCGGCTGAAGCCACGGCGTTTCAGCCCTTCCACGTTCATGCCATGGGGCTGCGCCGACTGGCCACTGGCCATGACGTAGGCAGGAATATCCTTGAGCACGATACTGCCACCGGCTGCCATGCTGTGGGGGCCGATGTGGCAGAACTGATGCACCATGGTGCCACCGCCCAGAATCGCATAGTCGCCCACCGACACATGGCCTGCCAGGGTGGCACAGTTCGCCAGAATGGTGTTGTCCCCTACGATGCAGTCGTGGGCCACATGGACGTAGGCCATCAGAAGATTGCCACTGCCAATGCGGGTTTCACCGCGATCCTGCACGGTGCCGCGATGAATCGTACAGTTTTCGCGGATAACGTTATTGTCCCCGATCACCAGCGTGGTTGGTTCGCCGGCGTATTTCTTGTCCTGACACTCTTCACCGACACTGGAAAACTGGAAAATGCGGTTGTTCCTGCCAATGACCGTGGGCCCCTTGACGACCACATGGGAGAGGATTTCGGTGCCGTCGCCAATTTCCACATCCGGGCCAATATAACTCCAGGGACCAACGGTAACGTTGCTCCCCAGTTTGGCTGACGGGTCCACAATTGCCTGAGGATGGACACCCGACCAGTCATTTGTCGCCATCAAACTTCTCTCTCAGCGGTAAGAATCTCTGCCACGCAAACGACTTCGCCGTCGACCAGCGCGCGACAATCAAATTTGTAAATGCCACGTTTTCCGGAAATGAATTCCGATTCCATGCACAGCTGATCCCCGGGCAGCACCGGGCGCTTGAAGCGCGCCTTGCTAGAACCAGCGAGGTATTGTACCACGCCGTCCGAGGGTTTCCGGCCGACCGTCACAAACCCGAGAATGCCTGAAAGCTGGGCCATGGCCTCAATAATCAGCACGCCGGGCATGATGGGATTGTTCGGAAAATGGCCCTGGAAGAACGGCTCGTTGAACGAAATATTCTTGTACCCCTTGATCGATACTCCTTTTTCGACCTCCGTTACCCTGTCCACCAGAAGGAACGGGTATCGATGCGGGAGGTACTCCAGAATTTCGTCAATCTTCATCATGTTGATCGGCCTCAGCCCTTGAGTTTCTTTTCCAGTTCTTTCACTCGTCGCGCCAGCACATCCAGCTGACGGAAACGCACCGCATTCTTTCGCCACTGGCGGTTGGTATCGGCACTGGTACCGGAAGAGTATACGCCGGGCTCACGAATATCGCCGGTTACCAGGGTCATGCCGGTGAGGTGCACGTGGTCCGCAATCTCAAGGTGCCCCGCAACGCCCGAGGCACCGCCAAAGACACAATGGCGCCCGATACGGGTACTGCCGGCAATGCCCACCATCGCTGCCATGGCACTGTGGTCGCCAATGCGCACGTTGTGGGCCACCTGAATGAGGTTGTCGAGCTTGACCCCATCTCCGATCACCGTGTCATCGAGGGCGCCACGGTCAATCGTGGTGTTGGCGCCAACCTCAACGTCATCACCCAACACGACCCGGCCCAGCTGAGCAATTCTCTGCCAGGCGCCTTTTTCGTTGGCAAACCCGAATCCGTCGGAACCAATCACCGCACCGCTGAGGATGTGACAACGCTGGCCAATCACCACATCATGGGCCAGGGTAACGCGCGGCCGAATCAGGCTACCTGCGCCGATACGGGTTCGGGCACCCACCACGGTGCCCGCGCCCACCACGACTTTCTCACCGATGCTGGCCTCAGCTTCCACGACCACATGGGGGCCAACGCTGGCGTCGTCGGCAATGGTGGCTGTCGGGTCAATCACGGCCGTCGGGTGGATGCCGGCGGGTGCCTTCGGAGCGGGGTCGAACCAGTGGCTCAGGCGAGCATAACCAAGGTATGGGTTATCGAGTAACAGGACATTGGTGGAAACATCCTCGGCGGAGGCAGGTGAAATGATGACTGCCGAGGCCCGGGTGTCAGCCAGGTACTTGCCGTAGGAGGGGTTGGCCAGAAAGCTGATCTGCCCGGGGCCTGCAGCCTGTAGCGTAGCCAGCCCCGAAACCCGGATTTCGGGATCGCCCCGAAGCTCCGCACCAAGCGCGCTGGCGACATCTCCCAGGCGATACGTCCGATCTGTCATCATGCACTCTCCAGCCACATTCCGGTCGATCCTGTGGGCGTCAGGATCAACGGTTGAGTTTGTCCAGAAGCTGGGAGGTCAGGTTCATTTCCGGCTTCACATAGACCACCGCCTCGCTGGGCAGGATCAGGTCCAGATCGTTCTCTTCAAGCAGTTCCTTTACAGCGGCGTCCACCTCGGGCCGTGCCTGCTCCAGGAATGCTTGCTTGCGCTGGTTGACCGTCGAGTCCAGGCGTTGTTTCAGGAAGTTGAATTCCTTGACCTTTTCCTGGAACTCGCTGGCCAGCTTGTTACGCTCACTTTCATTCATCATGGCGCCGTCTTTTTCCAGGCGCTCTTGCAGCTTGCGCGCGGCTTCCTGGGCTTCGCGCACACGGGCTTCATCCCCTGCGAAGTCTTTCTGCAGCGTTTCGCTGAAGGCCTTGGCGTCGTTGGAGGAAAAAAGCGCCTGGCGCAGATCGACAACACCGATCCGGGTCTCTGCCATGGCCGGCGACGCCATCGCCATAACCGCTGCAGTGATGATCAAAAGGAATCGGGACATTGGTTTTCTCCTGGTTTTCATCCGTTGGTTGTTATTATCCATGCTTTAGAAGGTCTGGCCCAGCGAGAACTGGAACACCTGGGTATCGTCGCCCGCCTTGTCGTTCAGCGGGTAAGCCAGACTGAAGGCCAGTGGGCCAACTGCGGTAATCCACTGGAAACCGACCCCGGCCGCGGTCCTGATCTCACCCAGTTCAGGATCGAAGCCACGAGCGGTATCAAAGACCTGGCCGGCGTCCAGGAAGAACGATGTCCTCATGGACCGGGTGTCGCCCGCAAACGGTGTCGGGAATATCAGCTCCAGGCCGCCTTCGGTGAGCAGGTTACCACCGAAGGGGTCCGGATCAGAAAGGTCGTTGGGGCTGTTGGTCGCCCTCAGGCCCAGGGAGTTCGCCTCGTAGCCACGAACAGAACCGTAGCCGCCTGTGTAGAAGTGCTCGTAGAACGGCATCTGGGTACGATCACCATAACCGTCGCCAAAGCCGATTTCCGACCGCGCCCGGAAAACCCAGCGGTTGTTATCGGTGATCGGGAAATAGAAATCGGTCTTGTGGGTGGCCTTGTAGAACGTAAGGTCGCTGCCCGGCACCGCCACATCCAACGACAGTGAATGACTGTAGCCGTCCGTGGGAAGGACGCCACGGTTCAGGGTGCTGCGGCGCCAGCTTCCGAACAGGAAATAGTTGGTGAAGGAGTCGCCCTCCTCATCAATGAATTCCGTTACCTCCTGAGAGGTGAACAGGCCTTCCTTGATGTTGGATTGGGTGACGCCGGCACCGAAGTTCAGTCGGGTAATACTGTCTATCGGGTAGCCGAAAGTTACCCGGCCGCCGTACTCGTCCAGCAGGAAGGAGGAAATATCCTCTTCCTCATAGTCGGTTTCCCGGGCAAAAAGGCTGAAGCCGCGGCTCACACCATCCACCGTGTAGTAAGGATCGAGGTAGGAAATGTTGGCGCTCTTGACCGAGTCGCTGACGTTCACCCCAAAGGAGACCCGTTTGCCGGTACCAAAAAAGTTGTTCTCCGACACGTTCGCCCCGAGGATGACGCCGGAATCCTGGGAGAAGCCCACGGAGGCGGAGAGACTGCCGGTAGGCTGCTCTTCCACGGAATAGTTCACATCCACCAGATCGTCGGTTCCCGGCACTGGCACGGTGTCCACATTGACGGTTTTGAAAAAGCCAAGGCGCTCGAGTTTGGTCTTGGAGAATTCAATCCGGTCCGAGGAAGCCACGCCGCCCTCCATCTGCGTCATTTCCTGCCGCAGAACATCATCCCGGGTGGATACGTTGCCCTCGAAGTTGATACGGCGCACATAGGCGCGTTTGCCAGGCTCTACAAAGAAAGTAACCGCCGCGGTGTTATTCTCACCCGGTTCAGGTACCGCGTTGACATTGGCAAAGGCATAGCCCTCGCGGCCAAGCCGGAAGGCGAGCGCCTCGGAAATCGCGGTCATGCGGGAGCGGGAGAACACATCACCCTCCTCCACCGGAATCAGGGATCTCAGTTCCTCCTCGCCGACGATCAGCTCGCCCCGGAGCCGGATATCTGAAATGGTGTACTGCGGCCCCTCGTTGAGGGCAATGGCAATGAACACCTTCTGCTTGTCCGGAGAGATGGACACCTGGCTGGACTCGACGTTGAAGTCCAGATACCCGCGATCGAGATAGAAGGAACGCAACGATTCCAGATCGCCGCTCAGACGTTCACGGGCGTATTTGTCGGAGTTGGTGATCGAATTCCACCAACTGGTGGTCTCCAGCTCAAAGAGCTCCTTGAGTTCTTCGTCGGTAAAGTCCCGGTTGCCAATCAGGTTGATGTGATGAATGGCGGCCACGGAGCCTTCATTGATTTCAAGACGGATTGCAACCCGGTTACGGGGCAGTTCCTCCGCCGTCGCCTTCACCCTGGCGTTGTAGCGGCCCTGGGCGATGTAGGAGCGCAGAATTTCCAGTTCCAGGCGCTCCAGAGTGGCGCGCCTGAATACCTGGCCTTCCTGAAGGCCCGCGCCGGCAAGCGCATCCATGAGCATTTCGGTTTCGATATTCTTGTTGCCCTCAATCTCGATATCGCTGATGGAGGGCCGCTCGCGCACCGTCAATATGAGAACGCCCGCATCCCGACTCGCCTCTATATCGGTAAAAAGCCCCGTTCTGAACAGGGCCTTGATGGCATCGGCCAGCTCGGTTTCATCCAGTTGCTCGCCAATGTTCACCGGAAATGCGGAAAAAACCGTGCCTGCAGAAACCCTCTGCAAACCTTCAACTTCAATATCCGAGACCGTGAACTGATCGGCCATGGCCGACATCGGAACGGACACTGCCGCAGCGAGGCCGACGGCTACACCTAGAAGAGAACGTCTCATTCAAATATTTCGCCTGGTTAATGCGCGTAAGGAGCTCGCAATTCTCACAACCGCATCAGGTCGTTGTAAAGAGCAAACACCATTAATGTGAGGATCATTGCCATACCGATTCTTAATCCGAACGCCTGGGCTTGCTCGGAAAGCGGCTTTCCGCGGAGCGCCTCGATGGAGTAGTACACAATATGACCACCATCGAGCACCGGCACCGGCAGCAGATTGAGAATACCCAGACTCACACTCAGATAGGCCAGAAACCGAACGAAGTCCTCAAACCCGGAACTGACGCTGGCCTCGGCCACTCGGGCAATGGTGATTGGCCCACTGAGGTTGTTGGGTGAAAGCAGACCGGTAATCATTTTCTGGATGGCCACCAGCGTGAGTCGCGTGTCGGCCCAGGTCTCGCTCAGTGCAACCGGCAAGGCGGCAATCGGACCATAGCTGACGTCCCGCAGAACCTCCTCTGGCCAGGTTACCGCCTCGACGCCGGCACCAATAAAGCCGATCGTCTCGCCGCCTTCCTCCGTGCGGGCTTCGGGCGTCACCTGGAACATCTGCTCGGAGCCGCCTCGTTCCACGGTAAACTGCAGCGTCTGTCCGGGCGCATTACGAACGCGCTCCACCAGATCAAACCAGCTACCGACAGCCTCGCCTTCAACCGCCAGCACACGGTCTCCGGTTTTCAGGCCGGCGGCCTGGGCCCTGCCGTCATTGGAAATCTGGCCAAGAATCGGAGGGATCGCCGGTCGCCAGGGGGTAATGCCGAACTCCGCCAGCGGATTGGGCGTGTCTTCACTCAGTCGCCAACCATCCAGTGGCCCGCTAATGGTTCCACGGGCGCCATCATCCGATACGCTGAGGGCGATTTGCCCGTGTTCGCCCGTGCGCTCGAGAATCCGCATATTCACGTCGCGCCAGGACGACACCCTGTGTCCGTCCACGGAGTGGATTTCCATGCCTTCCTGCAGCCCGATCCGCTGGGCAACGCTGCCATCGGCAACCTCGCCGACAATGGGAGCGACGTGGGTAACGCCCACCACGCCCAACAACCAATAAGCCGCTATGGCAAACAGGAAGTTGGCCACCGGGCCCGCCGCCGCGATAGCAATACGCTGCCCCGGAGTCTTGGAGGTGAAGGCCTGATCGCGGAGCTCCTCCGGGACAGGGCCCTCGCGCTCGTCGAGCATCTTGACATAACCACCGAGTGGAATAGCGGCAACCGCGAATTCAGTGCCGTGCCGGTCGTACCAGGAAAACATGGGTTTGCCGAATCCAACGGAGAATCGCAATACCTTCACGCCACAGCGCCGGGCCACCCAGAAGTGACCAAACTCGTGCAAGGTCACCAGGATGCCCAGGGTCAGCGCAAGCGCAAGAACGGTTTCGATAATCTGCATAATCTTCCCGATTGATGGCTTCTGCAGCGCGCCTTAATGCTGCGACTCTCAGACAGTTAACAACCCTATCTGTTCCCGGGCACGGATACGGGCCTCGGCGTCCCTGGCAAAAATGATGTCAAAACTGTTGGCCGGCTCTACGGCAATCGCAGCCAGTGTCCGCTCTATGATAACGGGGATATCCGCAAAACACAGGTCGCCCGCCAGAAACGCGGCAACCGCTACCTCGTTGGCAGCGTTCAGAACCGCTGGTGCGGTACCGCCCGCCTCGAAGGCCTCGGCCGCCAGCCGCAGGCAGGGAAAACGCACCAGGTCTGGCCGCTCGAAATGGAACCGGCCAATGGCAAACAGATCCAGAGGCGCCACACCTGCGTCTATGCGTTCCGGCCAGGCCAGGCCGTTGGCAATCGGGGTCCGCATGTCCGGGCTCCCCATCTGGGCCAACACCGAACCGTCGGCATACTCCACCATCGAATGAATGATGCTTTCGGGGTGAACGTGAACCTCGACATTACGGGGCGTGGTATTGAACAGCCAGCAGGCCTCGATCAACTCAAGACCCTTGTTCATCAACGTGGCGGAGTCCACAGAGATCTTCTGCCCCATGGACCAGTTGGGATGCGCACAGGCCTGAGCTGGAGTCACCGACCTTAGCTGGTCAGCACTGAATTCCCGAAAAGGGCCGCCCGAGGCGGTCAGCAGGATCCGGGTAATACCGGCACCCTCTGGATCCCTCACCTTGTCCGCCGGCATGCACTGGAAAATGGCGTTGTGTTCGGAATCAATGGGCAGGAGTTCGGCGCCGGAGGCCGCCACCGCATCCATGAACAGCTTGCCCGACATCACCAGGGCTTCTTTGTTGGCCAGCAGCACCCGCTTGCCCGCGCGTACCGCCGCCAGGGTGGGAGACAGCCCGGCGGCACCCACGATCGCAGCCATCACGGTGTCGACTGCCGGAGCCGACGCCACTTCACACAGACTCTCCTCACCTCCGAGCACCTGAATGTCCGGCACATCAGCGAGCAGAGCAGCCAGGGTTTGCGCGGCTTCGGGACAGGCCATGACGGCTACCTGCGGGCGAAATTCCCGACACAGCACCGCCATCTCGTCAGCTCGGGTGTTCGCCGTCAGCGCGTGAACGGCAAAGCGCTCCGGATGGCGCCGAACGACATCCAGCGTGCTGAGTCCGATGGAGCCCGTGGCCCCTAAAAGGCTGATTCGGCGAACGACCATAGTCACCACTGCCCGGCTGTAAGCCAACCCAGTTTGGTCACGATGAGCGCAAACACCGGAATAGCGGCGGTCAGGCTGTCGATTCGATCCATGATCCCGCCATGGCCAGGCAGCAACTGGCTGCTGTCCTTGATCCCGCGATAGCGCTTGAGCATGCTTTCAAACAGATCCCCCAGGACCGACACCAGGCCGGTCGCAAGACTGGCAATCACCAGCAAGAAAATCTCAGAGAGCCCGGCGGCGGCTAGGAAACCGATCAACAGGGCAAACAGGCCAACCGCAACAAGCCCACCCCAGACGCCGGCCCAGGACTTACCGGGGCTTACCCGGGGCGCCAGTTTGGCCTTGCCAAAGGCCCGGCCCGCAAAATAGGCGCCAATGTCGGCCACCCAGACCACACAGAACACGTACAGGATCAGCAGCAAGTTGCTACTGCTGTCGCCGAACTGGAAGCCACCGGTGCGCATGTGGTTGAGCCCGACCCAGGCCGGCACCAGCACCAGCAGTCCCATGGTGGCCCTGACCGGCAGACTGCCCCATCGCTCAGAGCCGGCAGGGTAGCTGCGAACCAGGAGGAAACACACCAGCCACCACACCAGCGCCAGCCAGAGCACGACCTCGAAGGACACGTTCAGCAGGGCGAACAGGATGGCCGCCGTTATCAGGGCATAGACCACCCGACCGGCGCCACTGCCCACGCCTGCCATGTTCGCCCACTCCCAGGCGCCAACGGTGATGATGGCACCCGTGAACAATGCGAAGCCCAGAGGCGGAAGGAAGAAAATCCCGCCAATTGCGATGGGGGCGAGGACCAGTGCAGTGATGATTCGGGTTTTTAACACGAGTAAAGTCGCTATCGTTCGTTATTGTTGTAGAGCCTTGGCGGCGATCTGATCGTCCGTCTGGCCAAAACGGCGCTGCCGACCGGCGTATGCCTCCAGCGCCTTGCGCATTTCCTCATGCTGGAAGTCTGGCCAATAGACCGGTGAAAAGTACAGTTCCGTATAGGCGAGGTGCCAAAGCAGGAAATTGCTGATGCGCTGTTCACCAGCGGTGCGGATCATCAGGTCAGGTACCGGAAGATCGCCGATACTGACGTGTTGCTGAATCAGGTCATCGGTGATGTCAGACGGCTCAAGCTGCCCTGCCCGAACCTTCTCGGCTATCTGGCGCGTAGCCTGGCTGATATCCCAATGTCCGCCGTAGTTAGCGGCGATGACCAGCGTCATCTGGGTGTTGTTGCGGGTCAGTTCTTCTGCCGCCGCCATGTGCTCCTGAAGCGTTGGGCTGAAGGCCGAACGGTCACCGATGATGCGAAGACAGATGTTGTTGCGGTGGAGTTTGCGAACTTCGCGCTCCAGCGCCAGCAGGAACAATCTCATCAGCGCCGAGACTTCGTCCTTCGGTCGGCGCCAGTTCTCGCTGGAAAAGGCGAACAGGGTCAGTACTTCAACCCCCTCACGGGCACAGGTTTCCACAACCGCCCGGACCGCATCCACGCCGGCCTTGTGGCCTGCTACACCCTTCAATCGGCGGGCCTTGGCCCAGCGATTGTTACCATCCATGATAATGGCCACATGCCGGGGCCGGCTGTCTGCCGACACCGGAAACTCTGCGGATACCGTTCCCGTCATGAAATCCCCTGTGCGGCCGGGACAGCGTACCTCCCGGCCAATCAGTTCGCTTGCGAGTGAACCTGGCGGATCAGACCGCCATCAGGTCCTCTTCTTTGGCCTTGAGCATTTTATCAACTTCCGCGATGTAGCGGTCGGTGAGCTTCTGGATCTCATCCTCACCCTTGCGCTCGTCGTCCTCGGTAATTTCCTTTTCCTTCAGCAATTCCTTGATCATGCTGTTGGCATCGCGACGAGCGTTACGGATGGAGACGCGACCGTGCTCGGCATCCGCCTTGGCCTGCTTGACCATTTCACGACGGGTTTCTTCCGTCAGCATGGGCATGGGCACGCGGATAATGTCACCGCTAGTGGCCGGATTGAGTCCCAGATCAGACATCATGATCGCCTTCTCGATGGTCGGCACCAGGTTCTTCTCCCAGGGCGATACCGTCAGTGTGCGATTGTCTTCGATGTTGACACTGGCCACCTGTTTGAGCGGTGTTTCCTGGCCGTAGTAATTCACCATAACGCTGTCCAGGATGGACGGATGCGCGCGGCCGGTCCGGATCTTGTTGAATGCCGAATGCAGAGCGTCCAGGCTCTTCTTCATCTTTTTCTCGGCTTCTGCTTTGATGTCGTCAATCACTTCATCATCCTCGATTCGTTCGTCATTTCATTCGCTGATCTGGCTGCTGCATCGGACAGCCCTGTTATTCAATCAGTGTACCTTCTTTTTCACCGGTTACGATGCGGGTCAGAGCGCCAGGGCGGTTCATATCGAAAACCCGCAGTGGCATGCCGTGATCCCGGGCCAGGCAGATCGCGGTCAGATCCATCACCCCGAGCTTCTTGTCCAGCACATCATCGTAGGTAAGGTAATCGTATTTTTCGGCACTGCTGTCCAGATGCGGATCGGCTGAGTATACGCCATCCACCTTGGTGGCTTTCAGTACTGCGTCCGCCTCAATCTCGATGCCCCGCAGGCAGGCTGCGGAATCCGTGGTGAAGAACGGGTTGCCGGTACCGGCACAGAAAATCACGACATCGCCGTCCTTGAGATCCCGAACGGCGCGCCTGCGGTCATAGTGTTCAACAATCCCGCTCATGGGAATGGCCGACATTACCCGGGTACGGATATTCGAGCGCTCCAGGGCATCGCGCATGGCCAGGCCATTCATGACCGTTGCCAACATACCCATGTGGTCACCGGTAACCCGGTCCATGCCAGCGGCATTGAGGGCCGCGCCGCGGAACAGGTTGCCGCCACCAATAACGAGGCCAACCTGCACACCGATGCCAATCAGCGCACCGATTTCCAGGGCCATGCGGTCGAGAACTTTGGGATCAATACCGAAATCGTGTTCCCCCATCAGGGCCTCGCCACTGAGCTTGAGCAGAACACGCTTGTATCTGGGCTGGGTTTTCGATGAAGTCGGCATGATGATCCCCTTGTCGTCTGTTGGCTGCGCTCCGGCGTGGTATCCGTTGCAGGCTTGTATCTGACATACTCCTCCCAAAAAGGGGTATCTCAGATACAAGCCCGCCACGAGAGCCGGACCAACCGGCTAACGTGGCAGACTCAGGTGACGCAGCAAGCCCGGGGACCCGCTGCGCCAGAACGAAGGATCAGGCCTTGCCGGTACCAGCTGCAGCAGCAACCTCGGCGGCGAAGTCCACCTCTTCCTTCTCAATGCCTTCACCCACTTCCAGGCGAACAAACCCAACCAGCTCACCGCCGTTGGACTTGATCAGTTCACCGACGGTCTGGTCCGGGTTTTTCACGAAAGGCTGTTCAACAAGGCTGTTCTCCTTGAGGAACTTCTTGATGCGGCCGCCCATCATCTTCTCGACGATCTCGGCAGGCTTGCCTTCCATATCCGGCTGGGCCTTGATGACTTCTTTTTCTTTCTCGAGCTCTTCAGCCGGCATATCTTCCGGCTTGCCAACGCGCGGGTTAACAGCCGCAGCGTGCATGGCGATGTCACGAGCCACTTCAGGATCGCCGGCGGTCAGAGCCACAACGGAAGCGATCTTGTTGTTGCTGTGCACATAACCACCAACAACCGGACCTTCAACCTTGACGATGCGACGTACGGTAATGTTCTCGCCGATTTTCTGTACCAGCGCCTCGCGCTTGGACTCCAGATCGCCTTCCATCAGCTTGGCAACGTCGGTTTCGCCCTTGCTGAAAGCAACGTCAAGCACTTCATTGGCGAAGTTCAGGAAGTTGTCATCGCGAGCGACAAAGTCGGTCTCGGAGTTCACTTCCAGAATGTAGGCCACGGTGTTGTCGTCGGAAATCTTGATCAGTGAAGCGCCTTCAGCGGCAGTACGGCCAGCTTTCTTGGCGGCCTTCAAACCAGAAGACTTGCGCAGCTCTTCGATTGCCGCGTCAACACTGCCCTCGGCTTCCACGAGCGCCTTCTTGCACTCCATCATGCCAAGGCCGGTACGCTCACGCAGCTCTTTGACCATTGCAGCGGTAATTGCAGCCATGTTCAATCCTCTTAACTGTTCCGAATTCGGTGGGAAGGAGCGCCCGCAATCACCGCGAGCGCACCTCAGATCTTCAACGTGAAGGTAAAGCGTTACTCGGCGGCCGGAGCAGCGCCTTCAGCGTCTTCGCTGACTTCAACAAACTCGTCAGCACCGGCACCGGCCGACTGAGCTGCTTCGATGCAGGTATCAGCAACGGCTTTCACGTAAATCTGGATCGCACGAATGGCGTCGTCGTTGCCCGGAATAATGTAGTCCACACCGTCAGGATCACTGTTGGTATCGACAACACCGATCACCGGAATGCCCAGTTTGTTGGCTTCCTTGATGGCGATACGCTCGTGATCCACGTCGATCACGAACATGGCGTCTGGCAGACCGCCCATGTCCTTGATACCGCCGATGGAACGCTCAAGACGGTCCATTTCGCGGGTACGGTCCAGGGCTTCTTTCTTGGTCAGTTTGTCGAAAGTACCGTCCTGGCTCTGTGTTTCCAGGTCACGGTAACGACGGATGGACTGACGGATGGTCTTGTAGTTGGTCAGCATGCCACCAAGCCAGCGGTGGTTCACGTAGGGCTGGCCAGCGCGCTCGGCTTCTTCCTTGATGATCTTGGCCGCGGCACGCTTGGTACCAACGAACATGATCTTGTTCTTGTTCTCTGCCAGCTGCTGAACGAACTTCAGGGCGTCGTTCATGGCAGGAACAGTCTGCTCAAGGTTGATGATATGAATCTTGTTACGGGCGCCGAAGATGAACTTCGACATTTTCGGGTTCCAGTAGCGGGTCTGGTGACCGAAGTGAGCACCTGCCTTTAGCAGGTCACGCATATTTACCTGAGCCATGATAGTTACCTTCTTTAGCTTCGGGTTAGTCCTCCACGTGTCCGATCATCCCAACCTCGCTCCTTGAAACCAGAAGCAGGCACCCTGGGATAACGTGTCGACACGTGTGTGAATTTGCCGGATTCGTTTCCGGCGGGCGCGTTTATACCATAATCGGCCCATCGGACGCCATTATTTTTGCGCGCCCGCTTCCTTGTACCCGGGCAGCAGGCCCCTTAAAATGCCGGTTTGACACACATCGACGGGAAACCCAATGCAGGTATCGATCAAGACTCCGGAAGAAATCGAAAAGATGCGCGTTGCAGGTCGTCTGGCGGCCGAGGTTCTTGAAATGATCGGCGAACATGTGAAGCCGGGCGTTTCTACCGAAGAACTGGACCGGATCTGCCACGACTATATAGTCAACGAGCAGAAAGCGATTCCGGCGCCGCTGAACTACAAAGGGTTTCCTAAATCCATCTGTACCTCGGTGAATCACGTCATCTGCCACGGCATCCCGTCCGAGAAGAAAATTCTGAAGGATGGAGACATCCTGAACATCGACGTCACCGTAATAAAGGATGGTTACCACGGCGACACCAGCAAGATGTGGATTGTCGGCAAGCCCAAGCCCGGCACCGAGCGCCTGATCCAGATCACTCAGGAGTGTCTTTACAAGGGCATCGAACTGGTGAAACCGGGCACGCGACTGGGCGACATAGGCCACGTGATTCAGCAGCACGCCGAAAAGCATCGTTATTCGGTGGTGCGGGATTACTGTGGTCACGGTATTGGTGCTGTCTTCCACGAGGAGCCCCAGGTGATGCATTACGGCAAACCCGGCACCGGCATGGAGCTGAAGGAAGGCATGACCTTCACCATCGAGCCGATGATCAACCAGGGCAAGTACCAGACCAAGCTGCTACCTGACGGCTGGACAGTGGTAACCAAGGACCACAAGCTTTCAGCCCAGTGGGAGCACACCATCCTTGTGACCGCAGACGGCCACGAGGTACTGACCAAGCGAACGGAAGAATCCTTCTAAGTGGACCTGAGCGAGCTGGAATCCCGCATCAGTAACGACCCCTCTCCGGTAAAGGCGGCACGTGAGCTATTAAAGGAGAGATACAATGCGGATGCCGAGGCGTTCCGGCAGGGTGCGGATGTTCGTGCCCTCGTCCACTCCCGGGCCGACACCGTCGACACAGTGCTTCGGTTGATCTGGAACCGCTACCCTTTTGCCCGGTCGTCCGACATCGCCCTGATTGCCGTAGGTGGCTATGGCCGGGGAGAACTGCACCCCCACTCGGACATCGACCTGCTGATTCTGACCCGCAACGGCATCGACGAAGCCTGGCAGGAGGATCTCGGCGCCTTCGTAACCCTGCTCTGGGATCTGCGACTGGATATCGGACACAGCGTTCGGAGCATTGACGAAAGCAAGGCTGCGGCCCGGGAAGACGTAACCATCCTCACCAATCTTCTGGAAACACGTACCATCGCAGGGCCGGATGAACTACGCAGCGAGCTTAGCGAGCAGGTCTATTCGGACAATGTCTCCACCGACCGCGACTACTTTATTGCCAAGCGGGAAGAGCAGAAGGAACGCCATCAGAAATACGGCGACACGGAGTACAACCTTGAACCCAATGTGAAAGGCTCCCCAGGCGCCCTGCGGGACATTCAGACTATCGGCTGGATTACCAAACGCCATTTTGGCCTGCAGAACATTGCCGACCTGACCCGGTTCAGCATCCTCACCGAAGAGGAACACCAGATCCTGTTCCAGGGGGAAACCTTCCTGTGGCAGTTGCGGTTCGGTCTTCAGCTTCTGGCCGACCGCAACGAGAACCGGCTTCTGTTTGACCACCAGCGTGCCCTGGCCCAGATGCTTGGCTACAAGGATGAAGGAAAGCGCCTGGGCGTCGAACTGATGATGCAGTCCTATTACCGCACGGTGCTGGCGCTGGCCGAGCTGGCTGACGTGATCCTGCAGTACTACGACGAGGCCATCCTTGGCAGTTCGTCCGACGACGCCATCCAGCCCATCAACAAGCGGTTCCAGATCCGCAACTACTACATTGAGGCGGTGAACAACCAGGTGTTCGCCTACGCGCCTTACGCCATCATGGAAATCTTCGTGCTGATGGCCCAGCATCCGGAGATCAAGGGCATTCGCGCCACCACCATCCGCTCGCTCCGGGCGCACCGCCATCTGATTGACGACGCCTTCCGGTCGGATCTGGCCGTCACCACGCTGTTCATGGAGCTGCTGCGGACCCCGCACGCGCTCGACCAGACCCTGTCGGCCATGAAGAAGTACAACGTGCTGGGCCGGTACCTACCGGAATTCGGCCAGATCATCGGCCAGATGCAGCACGACCTGTTCCATATCTACACGGTGGATGCCCACACCATGCGGGTGATCCGCAACATGGTTCGCCTGGGGAGCGCCGAGGCCCGCACCGAGTACCCGCTCGCCTCACGCCTGATCCACCGTCTGCCCAAGCTGGAAACCCTCTACATTGCCGGCATCTACCATGACGTCGCCAAGGGCCGGGGCGGCGACCACTCAGAATTGGGTGCTATCGATGCCGAGGCCTTCTGTGCGCGGCACCATCTGAGCGAGCGGGACACCCAGCTGATTTCCTGGCTGGTGGAGAACCACCTGCTGATGTCGATGACGGCCCAGCGCAAGGACATCTCCGACCCGGACATCATCCACGGCTTTGCCCGGGCGGTACCCAGCCAGGCACACCTGGATTACCTGTACGTACTGACCGTCTGCGACATCAGCGCCACCAACCCGAAGCTCTGGAATACCTGGCGTGCCTCGCTGTTGCGACAGCTCTACATCGAGACCAAGCGTGCCTTGCGCCGTGGCACCGAGACACCCATCGACCGGCAGGAGTGGGTGCGGGCGACCCAGTCCGAGGCGCGGGAAATCCTCCATGCCCAGAACATGTCCGACGAGCAGATCGACGCCATCTGGGACACCGTTGACGAGGACTACTTCCTCCAGGACTCCACCGTCGATATCGCCTGGCAGACCGCAGCGATCATCCGCCACGGCGACAATCCGGACCCGCTGGTGCTGATACGCGACACCCGGGGCGGCCCCACCGACGGGTATTCCCAGATCATCATCTACATGAAAGACCGGGTGGCCCTGTTTGCCGCCACCACGGCGGTGCTCGAGCAGTTGAACCTGAACATCGTCGACGCCCGGATCAGCTCCAGCGAAGGCCCCTACTCCATCAGCTCCTACGTGGTTCTGGACGAGAAAGGCCAACCCCTGGGCATTGACCCGGCCCGCAAAGAGCGGGTGCGCCTACGCCTGATCGAAGAGCTGGACGACCCGGAGGACTATCCGGACATCATCCACCGCCGAACGCCGCGGCAGCTGAAGCATTTTGCCTTCCCGACGGAGGTGACCTTCTCCAACGACACCATCAACCAGCGTACGGTGATGGAAGTCATCACGCCGGACCGACCGGGCCTGCTGGCCCGCATCGGCCAGGTGCTGCTGGAGCACCGGGTTCGCCTGACCAACGCCAAGATTGCGACCCTCGGGGAGCGAGTGGAAGACGTGTTTTTCGTGACCGACGAACACGGCGAGCCGCTCAGGGACCCCGCGGTGTGCCACAACCTGCAGCAAGACCTCTGTAAAATGCTGGACGACATTCAATGAATCCGAACCTGGACAGACTTCACCCCTACCCGTTCGAGAAACTGGCCAAGCTGAAAGCCGGCATCACCGTGCCCACGCACCTCCGGCCGATTTCCCTGGGTATTGGCGAACCGAAGCACCCATCGCCGGAATTCGTCAAGAACGTGATTGCCAACAACCTGGACAAGCTCGCCAACTACCCGACAACCCGGGGCACCGACGAGCTGCGCGAGGCCATCTGCGCCTGGGCAACCCGGCGGTTCAACCTCGCTCCGGGCAGCCTGAGCGCGGCCCGCCACATCGTGCCGGTTAATGGCACACGAGAAGCGATTTTCTCCCTCGTGCAAGCGGTCGTCGACAGCAGCAAACCGGCGAAGGTGGTCAGCCCCAACCCTTTCTACCAGGTTTACGAGGGCGCGGCTTTCCTGGCCGGGGCAGACCCGGTTTACCTGCCCTGCGACGGCTCCAACGGCTTCATACCGGACTTCGATGATGTGCCGGAAAGTACATGGCGTGATTGCCAGGTGCTCTTCTTATGCTCTCCCGGCAACCCCAGCGGCACCGTGATTCCCAGGGAAACCCTGGCAAAGGTGATTGAACTGGCCGACCGGTACGATTTCATCGTTGCCTCCGACGAGTGCTATTCGGAACTTTACCCGGATGAAGGCAACCCTCCCGAGGGCCTGCTGCAGACCTGTGCCGCCCTGGGTCGGGACGACTACGCGCGCTGCGTGGTCTTCCACAGCCTGTCCAAGCGCAGCAACCTGCCTGGATTGCGCAGCGGCTTTGTCGCTGGCGACGCCAGGATTCTCGACGGCTACCTCAAATACCGCACCTACCATGGTTGTGCCATGCCCATTCACAACCAGTTGGCCAGCATTGCCGCCTGGAACGACGAGGACCATGTGCGGGAGAACCGCGCCGCCTATCGGGCCAAGTTCGAGGCCGTTGTGCCCATTCTCCGTGAGGTTATGGCGGTGGATTTTCCAGACGCCGGTTTTTACCTGTGGCCAGAGACGCCCCTGGACGACGAAACCTTCGCCCGTGAGCTGTCGGCGCAGCAGAACGTTCATGTACTGCCCGGCCGCTACCTCTCCCGAACAGTAAACAGCCACAACCCGGGCGAAAACCGCGTGCGAATGGCCCTGGTGGCTCCCCTGGACGAGTGCGTGGAAGCCGCGCACCGGATTGTTGAATTCGTAAAGGCAAACAAGGCATGAAGCTCTACGGCATCAAGAATTGCGACACCGTGAAAAAAGCCCGCAAGTGGCTGGACGAAAATGGCATTGGGCATGAGTTCCACGACTTCAAGAAAGACGGCCTTGATAGCGAGCTGCTCTCGCAATGGGAACAGGCCGTTGGCTGGGAAACCCTCCTGAACCGGCGCGGCACCACCTGGCGCAAACTTCCCGACGAGGTTCGTGATACCATTAGCGCCCAAAGCGCCCAAAGCGCCCACGACATCATGCTGGAAAACCCGTCCATCATTAAACGCCCGGTCGTCGACCGTGACGGAGAGATCTCCGTCGGCTTCAACGCAGAAGAATGGGCCAGCTGGCGCAACTGATTCCATTATCAATTTCGAAAACAGGCAATTTCATACAACAGGAGCAACCATCAGATGAGTTTTGCATTCGGTATCGGCATCGGCACCCAGAACAACCAGGGCGAGTGGCTGGAAGTGTTTTACCAGCAGCCGGTCATGACACCCGACAACACCCTGATGGATGTGGTCTCCAACGCCCTGGACTATCGCGGTGGCAACCAGGCCATCAGTGCGTCAGCGGAGCAGCTCAGCCATCTTTCAACCGCGCTGCGCCAAGCCGGGCAAACCGACCAGGCCGCTCTCGCGGAGAAAGCGGCCGGCAGCAAGCGCCCGGTGGTGGTCACCATCCTGGAAACCGACGACACCGCTTCCAGCACCCCGGAGGTCTACCTCAAGCTGCACCTGATTTCTCATCGCATGGCCAAGCCGCACGGCCTGAAGCTGGACGGCATCTTCGGGCTGCTGCCTAACCTGGCGTGGACCAACGAAGGCGCCATCGACCTGAACGAACTGTCGGAGCGACAGCTACAGGCCAGGCTTGAAGGTCGAACCCTTGAAGTGAAGTCTGTTGACAAGTTCCCACAGATGACCGATTACGTGGTACCCAAAGGCGTGCGCATTGCCGATACCGCCCGGGTTCGCCTGGGCGCCTACGTGGGCGAAGGCACCACCGTGATGCACGAAGGCTTCATCAACTTCAACGCCGGCACCGAAGGCACCAGCATGATCGAAGGCCGCATCTCGGCCGGCGTTATGGTGGGCAAGGGCTCCGACCTGGGCGGCGGCTGCTCCACCATGGGCACCCTCTCCGGCGGCGGCAACATCATCATTTCCGTGGGCGAGAACTGCCTGATTGGCGCCAACGCCGGTATTGGTATCCCGCTGGGCGACCGTTGCAAGGTGGAAGCCGGCCTGTATATCACCGCCGGCACCAAGGTGGCCCTGCTTGATGACAACAACGAGCTGGTGGAAGTGATCAAGGCCCGGGACCTGGCCAACCAGCCCGACCTGCTGTTCCGTCGCAATAGTCAGACGGGCGCTGTGGAATGCAAGACCAACAAGTCCGCCATCGAGCTGAACGAAGAGCTGCATGCAAACAACTGATTCCCCCACTCTCGATCTGGCCATCGACCTGATCCGCCGGCCATCGGTCACCCCCGATGACGCCGGCTGCCAGGAACTGATGATGTCGCGCCTGGCGCCCCTGGGCTTTTCCGGGGAGCACCTGCGGTTCGGCGACACCGACAATCTCTGGGCCCGCAAGGGCTCCGACGGCCCGGTGCTGGCCTTTGCCGGCCATACCGATGTGGTTCCCACCGGCCCGGAGAAAAACTGGGCCCACCCGCCGTTTGACCCGGTGATCCGAGACGGCTTTCTGTACGGTCGGGGCGCCGCGGATATGAAAGGCAGCCTCGCCGCTTTCGTGACCGCCTGCGAGCGTTTCGTGGCGGCCTACCCGAACCATCGCGGCTCCATCGCCCTGCTGATCACTAGCGACGAAGAAGGCCCGGCCCAGCATGGCACAGTGAAGGTGGTGGAAACCCTCGAAGCCAGGAACGAAAAGATCGACTGGTGCCTGATCGGCGAGCCATCCAGCACCCGCGAAGTGGGTGACGTGATCAAGAACGGGCGCCGCGGCTCGCTGCACGGCTACCTGACGGTTCGCGGTGTTCAGGGCCACGTGGCTTATCCGCATCTGGCCGAGAACCCGGTGCACTCGGTGGCGCCGGCTCTGGACGCGCTGGCCAAGGAGTTCTGGGACAACGGCAACGATTTCTTCCCGCCCACAACGTTCCAGATTACCAAGCTGGAAGCCGGAGTCGGCAGCAACATCATTCCCGGCGAATGCCTGGTGCATTTCAATTTCCGTTACTGCACGGAAAACACGGCTGAGAGTCTCGAGGAACGGGTGGTAGCCATTCTTGATCGGCACAACCTCAAGTACGACCTGCAGTGGCATTTGAGCGGTCGCCCTTTCCTCACCGATCGCGGCGCACTGGTGTCTGCGAGCCAGGACGCCATCCGGCGGGTAACGGGCCGTGAAACCGAGCTTTCCACCTCCGGCGGCACCTCCGATGGCCGCTTTATTGCCCCCACCGGCGCTCAGGTAGTGGAACTGGGCCCGATCAACGCCACCATCCACAAAGTGGATGAGTGTGTGAAGGCCGAGGATCTGGACATACTGTCGGAGATCTACGAGCAGATACTGATCGACCTGCTGGCGTGATTAATAATGCGGAGGTGGTGTCTCTTCCTGCTCGGACTTGATGTTTGACGGCGAGACATCCTTGAGCTGTTTATGCAGCAGGCGCTTGGCCTCCCAAAGCTCCCGGATGTCCATCTCCTGTTTCGCCACCTGTTCACTGAGGGTATTGATCAGGTCATCCTGGAACGCGAGCCGCGTTTCCAGCTCTTCCAGACGGGTCTCCAGATCGTTCTGGCTCATTGGCTTCGGGCTCTCCCCTGCGTCGCTCTCTGAAGAATGTGATCGATAACACTGACTGCGCCGTTGCTTGGTCAGCGCTCGGGATAATCTGGTATCATGCGGCTTTTGCCCGCCAGCGCTCCCTTTTCACGGGAATTGGCGGTTGTCACCGGCCGGATGTGCGATTTTACCCGATATCCGGTTTTTACCGTTAGCGTTACAAGAATGGAGAATTTTCAGTCAATGCGTAATCCATCCAAAGCGATCCTTGTTGCTCTCCTGATCGCCATTCCAGCTCCCCTGGTCCTTGCCCTGCTGCTCACCCTGACCCCGGAGCCGCTGCGCCTGATTGCTGCGGGCCAGCTTGTTGAAGCTCTGGGCAGCAATGGCGGCATTCTCGCCTACATCCTCACACTGGTGCTCTTCGGTACTGCGGGCTTTCTCGCCGTTGCCATTGCCGCCAAACAGCCGGCCCGTCAGCGTTCCTCATCGCGCCCCAGCAACCGTGCCCAGCAGCAGGCCGATGACGACGACGGCTATGACGACACCGGCCCCGAAGGCAACGAGGAAGGTACCGTTAAATGGTTCAACGTGAAAAAAGGCTTCGGCTTTATCGTTCGGGACAGCGGTGACGAGGTGTTCGTGCACTTCCGCGCCATTCGTGGCCGTGGTCGCCGGGTTCTGCGCCAGGGCCAACTGGTTCGTTTCAACGTTGTGGAAGCCGACAAGGGCCTGCAGGCCGATAATGTTTCCATCCTGAGTGACTGAAGCTCGCCCGGCCTGAATCAGAAAAGGCAGCCCTCGGAGGCTGTGTGAAAACTCGATTTACATAGCTTCTGAGCGGGCCCACAAAATGCCTCGGACACCGTCCGGGGCATTTTTGTTTTAAGTCCGTTGGTATTTCCAGACAATAAAAACGTTGGGAGCAAGCTCAAGCCAGTCTTGCCAGCATTCCCTTCACACCCAACACGTTGATCGCCCGCATCAGGTTATAACTCAGAACACCCAGACCGTACTCACTACTGGCAGAACCCAGACCCCAGCAGGTAAATCGTCCGTTGTTCAGCAGTCGTTTGAGTGTGGCAAAGGTCGGCTCAACGGTGGCCATCCGGCGGATCATCCGCTCAGGTGTCGCGGCTTTGCTCGCCGTTTCCAGAGCCTGCTCATCAAAGTGCCGCGTGACCCAGCGTCGATCGGCCTTGGTGCACTGGGTCTGAAGCGGGCACTGATTGCAACCGGAGCGCGCATACAGGTGCATCCGGTCCTTGTTGCTCACGGTCTTGTGAGGCAACAACTCCCCGGCAGGACAGCGGTAAGCGTCCTCTTCGGGCAAATAGGTGAAGTCACTCTTCTGGAAATACTCACCGGTTCCCTGATTGTTGACCGCCCGGTTCGATGGCACGGCCACATCGTAACCAGAGGCGTGAAGATCGCTTATCTGTTCGCCGTTCGAATAGCCAGCATCAGCAACAACCGTCTCTAAATCACCCTCGAGCACCTCATGGGCCTCTTGGGCGATCGGTTTCAGTTGCTGGTTATCGTTGCCGGCCTGAGTCAACTCGTGGTGAACGATCAACTGGTGTGCTTCATCCACGGCATTCTGCGCGTTATAACCCACCACCATGCCTTCCCGGCCGGATTTCATCAGCCTGGCCTCCGGCTCTGTGCGGCAGAGCTGGGTTTTACCCTCATCAACCAGCGTCTTCAGCTCATCCTGCAGTTGTGACTTGTGGGCGTGCAGGTAAGCCAGGGCTTCGGACACCTTGTCACGGTTCAGGTCGGCGTCATCGCCTTGTTCCGAAGCCGCCAACCGAGCAAGGTAACGATCGATTTTCTGGTCCAGCTTGCCCAGCTGTTTCTCCAGCTGCTTGCGGGTGATGGCCTGATCTTTACTGGCGGCCGCTTTGAATTTGCTGCCATCAATCGCCACCAACTGGCCGCTGACCAACCCCGCCTGTTTGCAGAAAACGATGAACTGGCGGCACACCTTCTTGACCGCATCACCGTTATCCTTACGGAAGTCTGCAATGGTCTTGAAGTCTGGGGCCAGTTGCTTCATCAGCCACAGCACTTCCAGATTGCGATGGCATTCCTTCTCCAGTCGCCGGGTGCTGCTGGTCTGATTAAGATAGGCGTAGATATAGAGCTTGAGCAGGTCGCCGGGATGATAAGGACGGCGGCCTGTGTGAGCGGTCTGCGCTTTCCTGAATCCCATGTCCGACAGATCCAGTGAATCCACAAAGGCATCAATTACGCGCACCGGGTGATCTTCGGGAACATAATCTTCAACGCTGGGTGGGAGCAGCAGCGTCTGATTGCGAGGAGAACCTTCCAGATGTCTCATAAAAAATAACCGCGAGCCATGTCGCGGTTATTTTGCCAACTTCGGAGGCTGTTTTCACACAGCCTCCCTCGGGCTGCCTTTTTCAGTTCCAGACCACCTGCTGCTCTCCGCGGTGGTCCAACCGCCACCATTTGCCGTCCTCAACCGGCTCGCCCTCTTTCCAGTCCCCGGGACTGCATCGGATCTCGGTGTCCAATGTGCGCCAAGCGCTACGCGCGCAGTCGAGGTCGGAGCTCCAGGGCACCGTGCTGCCCTCAATCAGCAACGAGGTGAATCGCTTCCCGAACGCTTCCGGGTAAAGGGTGATTCTAAGACGCTGCCCCTCATATCGGGCCTCTCCCTTCACCACCCCGGCGAGTTCGCGATCGTCCAGTTGCAGCTCCTCAACATGGCTAACCAGCCACTCGGACACGGCACCCGGTTTGAGGTCACGAATGTAAATTTCCAGATCCTGCACCCGCTGAATCTCCGTCCTGCTGATGATATTGCTGGCTATAGTGAACCGGCCCGGGCCGGGCTGCAACCCATCGCTCCAGTTCCTGCCTCAGATCATCCACGGTTAATTCCCGGAGAGTGCCTGCGGCTCGACGTTCGTGCCAGGCCACTTCCGACGCCGCGCGATGCAGCCGTAATTCCTCCAGCGACGACTCAATATCCGCGGTTGACTCGTGTCTGGCCAGCGCCACCAGAGACTGCCGCTTCAGGGTATCGCTCTGGGCCGAGAGTGCCTGGGCCTCGGCCGGGCCTCTCCGGGCAAACAGGTTCAACCTCGCGGCGGCGCGCTCCAGCCACTGAAGCATGCCACCCGGCGTACTGACACAGCGGCTGCGACGGGACGCAACGAATCGAATAACCGGCCGGGGAATCTGTACCTGCCACTGTCGCTCAATGGCCGGCTGGTGCGCTGTCAGTATGGCCTGTCGTTGCACCACGCTGGCAATGGGCAGATCGAACGCTTCCAGTGCCCGGCCTAAGCGATGTTGCAGGGCCTGCACCGATTCATGACTGCTCGGTCCGCTCGGACCCAGCAAGATTACCGGTCCGGCCCAGCGAGGCACGAGGGTCCTCGCCAGGCTGTCCGGAACTGCCATCAACGCCAAGAGATCGTCCGGTGAGATGTTGTCCAGCACCAGAACGGGCCAGCGGCGGTGTTCCCCCGCGATTTCAACGCTGTCTGCTCGCCCCGGTATGACAGGCAACTCGCTGGCCATGATCTCGGTCTCTCGTCGCAGATCCAGTTCCAGGTAGTCCTGCTCGAGGGCCGATAACATCGACTGGAGCCAGGCGGTCTTGCCCGCCCCTCGCTCCCCTCGAACCCAGATCAGCGAAGACGGGCTCGCGCCAAGGCTGATGGCCACGTCCTCCGCCAGCTCTACCCAGCCTGAATCGGCGACCACAATGGGCGCCCTCTGGGACTCCTCCACAGGTGGCGACGCCCGGTCGTTAACCGAGTCCGGCCATCGGCTGACCAGCTCCAGCACCGCAACGTAGGCTTTCTCCTGCAGGCGCTCACTTGCTCGAACCAGTGTCTCCAGAAGATCCGCCCAGCCCAGCCATGCCGCCTGCCTTGCCTCTCTCGCGCAGGCGAACCAGTACATCAGCTGGGAAGACAGCTGGTCCTCGCCGGTCACCTCGGTAACGATGGGTTGTTCACACTGAATGGTGCGGGTGAGCTCGTCCATGTCCACCCCACAGCCCCGCAAAAATCGCGCAATGGAGGGATCGGAGTCCAGCAGGGCGAGTAAATAATCTTCAACGGTAATGACCGAGCCGCCCCGGCGTTCCACGCTTTCCCGGGCGTGTAACAGAGCGGTCTGGCACAGGGGATCCAGGCATCCTTGCCAATCTTCCATCGAACGTCTCCATGTTCTGACTGCATCATCCTGATGCGAAAGCGTTGGTGCAGCCCTGAATCATATCACTTTTTGATCGCTCAGGGCCTGCACCCGGCTACCAGGTGCCGGTGTTCTCCATGCTAGCCCAGGGTTCCTTCGGTGGCAGGGCCTCACCCTTCTGGAGCAACTCGATGGAGATGTTGTCTGGCGTGCGGATAAAGGCCATGTGACCATCCCGGGGCGGCCGGTTGATAGTCACACCGTTGGCCATGAGGTGGTCGCACAGCGCGTAGATATCGTCGACCCGATAGGCCAGGTGCCCGAAATTGCGGCCACCGGTGTACTCTTCCGGATCCCAGTTGTAGGTCAGTTCGATCATCGGCGCACGATCCTCGCGGGCCCGCGCCTCGTCTTCCGGGGCCGCCAGAAAAACCAGCGTGAACCGGCCTTTGTCGCTGCTTTTGCGGCTGATCTCGACCATACCCAGAAGATCACAGAAAAAATGCAGCGTTTCATCCAGGTTGCTCACCCGGATCATGGTGTGAAGATATTGCATAACGCCTCCTCAAAACCGGATTGATCGTAAATTCAGAGTCTTACCTTGCCCATAGTTTACGGTATTCTGGCCCCATGGATGAAAAAACCAAACCACACTCCCTCTTTGATCTGCGTACGCCAGCGGTGCGCCACCTGGCGTGGCTTTGCCAAGCACCGCAACTGCTCCGCTCGCCCCTGACTTTCGAGCTATCTCGTTACCTGCCAGACGGCTACCAGGCTCTGCTCAGACACTGGGACCAGCATCCCGACACCTTGCCTCCTCTGCTTCGCGAAACGCCGCCGAAGCGTCTGGGCTTCTATTTTGAGCGCCTGTACCGGGTGCTTCTGGAGAACCTTCTGGGGTGGGATATCCTGCTTCAGAACCGGCAGATACAGGCCAACGGTCGCACCCTCGGCGAGCTGGATTTCATCGTACACAACCGAAACGAGGGACGGCTTGAGCACCATGAGATCGCCATCAAGTATTATCTGGGAGTTCCGGAAACAAACGGCCTTACCCGCTGGTACGGACCCAACGCCAAGGATCGCCTGGACCTGAAAACCAGCCGCTTGATCAACATCCAGAGCCAGCGAACCCGACTGCCCGAAGCGCAGGCACTGCTGGCTGAAACCGGCGTCTCAGGGCCGATTACACCGCGCCTGTTCATGCCAGGGTATCTGTTTTACCCGTCCCGGTCGGATTATGCGATTCCCGATTACGTGCCAGCGGATCATCTGGCCGGCCAGTGGCGCTACGTTTCTGAGCTCACTGCCTCATCAACCCGGCATTGGGTGGTCTTGAACAAACCCGACTGGATCGGGCCCTGGCAACAGGCTGACGAGCCTGAGGAAGAGGAATTGGTCCGGGCTCTGGACACCATTGCGCAGAAGCACGTACCACTGCTGTTTGCCGCGCTTGCTCAGGATGGGCCAGAAGGCTCCTGGCGGGAAGTGGAGAGGATCTTCGTGGTGCCGGAGAGCTGGCCATAAGCCCGCAACGAAGCCTCAGATCGGCCAGGCGTTCGCCGGCCGCAGCTTTCTGTACTCTTCCATAGGAATCTTGCCCAGTTGCGGAGTGAGCTTGCAGGTTCGGCTGGCCCAGGGGTACGAAACCTGTCGCCGGTACACTTCCGACCGGCCCTCGCCTTCCTTCCAGGATTCCAGATCCAGATCGCGCCAATACCTGGGATTTCGGCCGGTTTTTCGGTCATGCTCCGCCGTTACCGGATCCAGGTGCCGGAAAGGCTCCAGGCGCGGGGTATCAGGCAACGGCTGGCTCACGTCCATGTAACGCTGCAGCATATCCCACATCGCCAACACCTCGGTCTTATCCGATTCAATGGTGCTGAAACCGGTTTTGTTGAACGTTTTCTGGGTGTAGCGGTGCACCAGCATCAACCGATAAAACACCCCGCTTTCCTGAATGACCCGCTCGATATAGGCATCAAACTCGACGAACGGTGCTTCAAAGAACCGGCCGCGACCGAGGGCAATTCGGACCTGACCCGTGAGGCGGTTGAATTCGCTGCATCCGTCTTCGAGAGTCTTGTCCAATTTCCTGTTGATGGCTTTTTCAAAAGGCTTGAGGAGGAATCCGAGGCCGGTGCTCATGATCCAGTTGGTGGTTGAGGGTGTGACCCAGATCGCGAAGCCGTACCACGCAATTGTCAGGATAATGCCGAGCAACCCAACCACTAACCCAGGTAGTTCCCTGACAGCATTAACTTCGGCAACCATCCAAACCAACACGGCCGGGCCAGCCAACCACAAGGAAAGCACCCAGACCAATGGAATAATGAGCAAAAGGACCTTGAGTCCCATCTTGCCGTTGAGGAACCGAATTCGTTGATGATCCCACCACCAGTCATTGGATTTGAAATCAGGATCAGTCTGCTCGTGTTCCTGAAGAGCTTCTGCGTCCTCAATCGCTGATAAATAAGGTATCACCCCGGCGTAAGTGCCGACAGGTTGAAGTTCCTCTCCAATGCGAATGCGATCTTCGGGCGCTTTGGGAAGCGGGCCGAGTGTCGTGGCACGAAAGGCTCCCTCATTAAGCGCTGTCATTCTGGAAAGCTCACTCATACATTGACCTCAGTAAAGTGCCAGTAGGGAGATTTGGGCTGACTGTAAGGATCTAAAACTCGCCTGACTTTGCTCGGCGGCTGGCCGTGTTTGACCAAATCAAAGGGTTCGAAATCATCAAACACGGGTGCAGGAAAGACCAACGGGCCAAGCTCTGTATCCAGAGTCGTCTGAATGCCAACCCGAACGCTAGTGGTGATAGATTCGCGATAATACAGGCCCTGATAATCACTTTCCGTGATCTCACGCCGAACCAGAAACCGAACCGCCGATCGGTTGGGAAGTGACTGTCGAGAGATCACCTTTTTCAGGGGGGTTGCCTTTAACATTTGAGTGCTAGCTGCGGGCGCTGATAGCCCAAGGCTAGGAGACTGAGTCGTGGAAGTGAGATAGGCAATCTCCTGCACCACCAGACGAAAAGGAGCTTGGGGTAGATTCATCTCCTTTTCTCCGCGAAAACGCAGGCGACTTACCAATGGCGTCTGAATCGTAATAACGTAGTCATCCTCGCGAGGCGCGTAACTTGGATGGACCAGAGCCGGGTCCGGCTGCACTTCTGAATATCGTTGCGCTGTTACATTTACCGGTGACAACAAAGAGAGAAGCTGGCTGTAATAGGCCTTATCTTCACGACCGGGTAGAGAGTCATCCGGATGAGTGCCCCACGGCCCGCGCTTGAGAAGCTGTTCAAGATCATCATCAGTAGTTAATCCTGCATATAGGCTGCCACCGACAGCCATAGATAATCCGAATATGGCCCAACCCCATCCCGGAATGGCAAGCAAAGAAGCCATAAGAGGAGACGCCAGAACAATCAAACTCCCTGCCATCGCTATTGCATGGCCGTTTGCAGCGTCAAAGTCTTTGTTTGCGAGGCTAATTCGCATTTCCCAATAGCTCAAGCCTGCGCTAGCAGAGCCCGCTAAAAATGTTGCCAACCCAGTTACTCGAACGAGCGTTGAAACCTTTAGTCTTCTCAGCCTTTTCCCAATGAGCGGCCAGCTCTTCATATTGAAGAGCGGTCGAGTTGCGACTCTGTATGCCCTTGAAGTATCTTTACCTGCATTGGATACATGGCGACCCATTACTTCGCTGAGCTTGAGAGAGGCCGCCACCAAGTCAGTAGTCGCGCCAATAATCTTTGCAGAGGAAAGCAAGAACGCTTCAGTATTGTGCCGAGACAATTGGTTAAAGTTATGTAGCTCCAGAAACAGGTTGAACGCCGCCAAAGCCACCAGCCCCCGTGAAACGGCTGGCCCATCGACAACATCGTTGGCGCGCTTCGCCAGGTCGACTTTCAGAAGGCTGAGTTTACGCATCTCCGGGTGATCACTCGGCGCATAAAACACATTGGTTTCGCCCGCAATCCTGTTAACTGCTTCGTCAATTGCATTTGCCACTCTGGAGGGACTGCTGGACGCAACGAGTTTTCCGGAATCATCGAGCAAGTCGGCGTACAGATAGTCTTTGGCGCGAGTAAGTATCCCTTCCGTCCGGTCAAAATCCGTCAAGCCCCGGACAAGCCCATTCCCGGAGACACCAACAATCGAGCCGCTGGTCACCGCTCCCGTTCTGCTCATAATTTCAATTTGCCGGAGGGACTGGTCCACACGAACGAAGTTGGTGAAGGCAGCACCCATAATCCTCTTAACTTCAATCTGTTGAATGGCATCCTCCTCGATGAGGCGTTTGCACACCGCGAGTATCGCAGAGCTCCACTCGTTCAGAGAGCTGGACACCATTCCGCTGACCTTGCCTGCGTTAGCCACACCTTTTACTCCGGATTCTGTGACATCGTTCTTTTCATCCAGCTGCTTTTCCAGATAAACGAGTGATTGTAGGTTCAGCCGTTTCAGAAGCTCGTCATCAATTTCAGTTTTGTCATCCACCAACGACTGAATGCGATCAAGAATCGCGGTCTGGCCACCTCGGCTGTTCGGGTCATCGGGCGCCCAATCAATCAGGAACGAACCGTCGACGATCCAACGTCGAAGGTCTCCCAGGATTTCGCCTCTATCTGCCACCCCTTGCGCCCGGAGCACACCGGGTATCTGCTGCAGAAGATTCAGCGTGTCAGCAATAAGCAGGTAACCTTCGCAGATCGCCACGTCTTTACACGTTCTGTAGTCCTCAAGAACCGCATCAAGAGTCCGGTTAATTAACATACGGCGCAAGACAACAAGGTTCCGATCGATGACTTCAATGGCGTGATCTTTCTCGCTGCTCTTCAACACGTCATCTAGTTTCGACCGATCTATCGCGCTCGCGTACTTTGACAAGGGATTACTTCCACCGGGGCGCGGATCAAATATGGCCTGCCGGATGAGCATGGCGGAATGTGCCATGGGATTGCTCTGAACCGACACGTCCACGGCATCCAGATAATGAAGTGCAAGATGCAGTTGCGTCATCGCGTGCCTGAGTACAAACAGGGGATCAGGAAGGGAGACACAGGCCACCCCTTGTCGGGATCGCAAGTGAGCAAGCTGATCCTCTTGTGGCTCGCAGGTCAGGTCGAACGAGTGGTCGAGAAGGTTACCGAGTTTTGTACACAGTTCCTGATCGCCCGGCTTTTCAAAGCCGACGACGAAGTCACCCGGGTTTTCCAACATCAACTCAATGCCAAGGTCCCGTTCCCGCAGCTCCGCAACATCTTCTAGCCTCGAGGCCGGAAACCCGGAGGAAAAACTCAACGACTCTGAAGCATTCAAAGCCCAAGCGTGGCCGATAGACGTTGTCCTCAAATGACGGGCTGATTCATTTGCTTCGAGATATTCAACGTATGACCAATCCCACTGGACCTCACTGTAGGCCATCCTGAACTCATTCATCACCGCTCGACCCTGAAGAAAAACCGGCACAAGCAGGTCGTCGATCCACTGGCCCACAGAAGGGCGAACGACGCGACTGGGAGACTCCGAATCTGCACCTTCCCTCCGGGCCGCCTCCAGGTCTACATCGCCAAACTGGGAATGTTCGCTTACCTCCAGCTCTCGCCAGAGTCGGTTGTTTCGAAAAATATAGAGAAAACCGGGGCGCAAAAGCGCAACGGCTTTCCCTTGATTAATCGTCACTCCACCGGTTTTGACAGGGAGATTACCGGCGATTTCTGCGAGTGGTTTGACTCTGAGGAGAGTATTTTCCTGATAGTCCTCTCGCTCAATATTGGATCGCGCCCTCTCAAGCAATGGTATCTGGAGCTTGCCACCGTCTCTTGTGGGTATTAACAGCACGAGATCTTTAGGGTCATTGTCATCGTAGTCCGCCCGTCTCAGAACTGACCGGTCGCGGGACTCATCGGAAAAATCCACGGTGTCCGTCATGTGTCTTGCTCCCTGATAGTTCCTTTAACAGCTTCCACAGACTCCTGCTCGAGATGACCGCCGATTACATCGACGATCAGTTTTCGATCAGACCCCGGTAACCGATCGACGCCCTTCTGGTTCGCAAGCGCCGTTTTGCGTTTGCCCACGGTTGCCAACTCAGCGGATTCCGCTATCGCGGCACTCTGTTGAAGATGATGTGGCATCTCCGGCGTTAAGCCACGTTGCCCGCTCCCACTCCCTGGCGCCCCACCCGAGTTAATCTTTATCCCCGGCCCACTTAACGTCACCCCACTCGGGTCCAGTTTCAGGAGACTGCCACCTGCCGAAATGGTCAGCTCCGCACCAGCATCCAGAACCACCTTCGCACCGGCCTTGTGGTGCACCTCGGTACCCGACTCGCTGAGGGTGGCCTGCGCAGATTTCTGGTGAAATGTGCCGCCGATGCTCTGGCTGCAATCACCACCAACAGCCTCTCGTTTTTCACCCAACACACTGCAATGGTGGTCACCTTTGATATGACTGAACCGGTGGTTCTCCAAGGTCAGGTGGCTGTCGTTTTTGATCACTTCGGTGCGGTTGTGTTCGGTCAGCAGGTCCAGGTCTTTCTGGGCGTGGATGTAGATCTGTTCCTGGTCTGCTTCGTCCTCGAACCGCAGCTCGTTGCTGCCCTCGCCCTTGTGGGTTTTGGTTTTCAGGGTGGTGCGGGTTTTGTGCTGCGGCAGCGCGTAGGGTGGCGTGTTGGTGGCGTGGTGGGTTCTGCCGGTAATGATGGGCTGGTCCGGGTCGCCGTCCAGGAACGAGACAATGACTTCGTGGCCGATTCTCGGCAGAGCCATGAAGCCATACTGGCCACCGGCCCAGCCCTGGCTGACCCGCAGCCAGGCGCTGCTGTGTTCGTCGTTCTTGCTGTATCTGTCCCACGGGAACCGGACTTTCACTCGCCCGTGCTCATCGCAGTGAATCTCCTCGCCCTCTGGGCCGGTCACGATGGCCATCTGCGGGCCGTCCATCAGAGGGCGATTCGGGCTTTGCGGGCGCCAGATCCGGTCGGCAGGAATGGCCGTGAACCGGTTGTGATAGCTGGTGGGTTCGCTGCCGCCCTCTTCTTCCAACGCCTGGGGCTGGGTGCCGGTGTGGGTCACCGCCGTCAGCAGCCAGTCCCGGTTCAGGGCCTCGCTGTCGTGGTCGGTGATGGCCACTTTGGCACCGGCGCTGAAGTCCGGTCGGTTGCTGTCACCGGCAGCGGTGCTGGCGTCGTTGCGCAGCGCCTGCAAGCGGGCTTCGGTAAAGGGCTGGCCGCTGGCGTCGGCCTTGAAGCGGCCGGGGTAGTCGTAGTGCTGATAGTGTTCGGCGCGTCCATGCGCCTCACCCCTTGCGGGGCCAGCCTGCGGCTGTCCAAAATTGCTCCCGGCAATTTTGTCTTCCCGGTGGTTCACCTCCCCGGCCGCCTGTTCGTGCATCAGGGCGTAGGCGGGATTCTTGAAGGTGTAGTCTTTCATGGCCACGGAGGCCACGCGTACCCGCTCTTCGTACCGGAACCGAAAGACGGCCGGCTGCCGGGTGCTGCCGCCGGCCTGGGCGTTGTACCGGGCCGATTCGAGCACCAGGGCATCGCCGTGGTGGTCGGCGATTATCAAAGCGGGCTGGGTGTCGCCGTCCACACTGCCGTGTTCGTAGCGGTAGTGCCAGCCTTCCTCGGCGGCCAGGCGTTCCAGGAAAGCCAGGTCGCTCTCCCGGTGCTGCACGCAGTACTCGCGCTCCTCGGGCGGGCGCTTGAGGTCGAAGACGGTGTCGATCAGGCCCCGCTCTTCGAGCAGGGTGCGCACGATGGCGTCGGTGCTTCGGGTCTGGAAGATCCGGCTGTTGTGCATCAGGCCCAAACGCCACAGGGGTGGCTGGATAACCAGTTCGTAGCGGGTGCGCCGGTGGCCGGTGTCGCCCCGGGCGAATTCGTTGACCACGCCGGTGAAGCGCCGCAGCGGCTCGCCGTGCTGCCAGACAACAAGGTCCACCGGCTGTTCGAGAAGCTCGGAGGCCTGGATCGAAGGGTCAAAACTTGCCAGCTCCAGCCGACCTGAAAACACCTCGGACAGGCGCTCGGTGAGGGTGAAGCCAACCACTGAGAAAAGATCAGAAGGGAGATCGCCAACGCGGGCGGTAAACTGCAATCCACTTGCCTGGGGCATGTCTTCAATCCTTTGAAGATAAATCGGTTTCCGGCTCGTCCTGAGCTGCCACTGATTATAGCGATCAGGGTAGATAATGAAACCCCGTGCCCTGCCCGATCATTCAGGATGAGAGGTTGACCGGCGATTCGTTCTGCTGCACCCTAATCTGGTTTCATTACGCAACCGGAGAGAGCGAGTGGCTGATTTCAAGAACCGAGCGGTAGTGCTTAAACAACGTCCCCAGGGTGAGATCCAGGAAGGCGATCTGGTACTGGAAGAACGTCCTGTCCGATCCCCGAACGAGGGCGAGGTGGTTGCCCAGGTACTCTGGCTGTCCCTGGATCCGTACATGCGCCCAAGGATGAACGATGCCAAGGGCTACATGGACCCGATTGGAATTGACGAGCCGATCGTGGGCGAGAGCGTGGCCCGGGTGGTGGAATCCCGTTCCGACAAGCTCAAGGTGGGCGACCTGGTCACCTGCTATTCCGGCTGGCAGGAGTATGTGACCTTCCCGGCCGATGCGCCGATGGTGTACAAGATTCAGCAGCGCGACAACGTGCCCCTGCAGGCCTATCTGGGCGTGGCCGGCATGCCCGGGCGCACTGGCTACTGCGGCCTGATGTACGTGGGCAAGCCCAAGGCGGGTGAGACCGTGGTGGTGTCTGCCGCCTCCGGCCCGGTCGGCACCGTGGTTGGCCAGACCGCAAAATCCGAGGGTTGCCGCGTGGTCGGCGTGGCCGGCGGGCCGGAGAAATGCAATTTCGTGGTGAACGAACTGGGCTTCGACGCCTGCGTGGACTACAAGGCCGGCAACCTGGAAGCCGATCTCAAGGCGGCTTGTCCCGATGGTATCGACATTTACTTCGAAAATGTCGGTGGCGCAGTCACCCGGGCCGTGGCGCCGCTGCTCAATCCCGGTGCGCGGGTGCCCATCTGCGGCTATGTGTCAGCCTACAACGCCACCGACATGGCCAGCGTGGAAACGCCCTTCCACGTGCTCAAGGCGCTGGATCCGGTACCCGAGCACCGCTT
Source organism: Marinobacter sp. E2 (assembly GCF_055755345.1). Lineage (NCBI taxonomy): Bacteria > Pseudomonadati > Pseudomonadota > Gammaproteobacteria > Pseudomonadales > Marinobacteraceae > Marinobacter > Marinobacter sp. E2. The sequence goes on along the minus strand of NZ_CM146911.1, from coordinate 1,335,132 downwards.
TTTCCTAGTGACAGAATGGCAGGACCAGCACCAGGAAATCACCGATATCCTGGCATCACGGGTGGCATCCGGAGAGCTGAAATACCGGGAGACCGTGGCGGAAGGCCTGGAAAACGCCGTTGACGCCTTCAAGGGCATGCTCAAAGGCCGCAACTTCGGCAAGCAGCTGGTTCACGTCGCCGACTGAACCAACCGAGCCGCCGGCCCCGGGCCATGGTCTATCACTCGGCGATCTGCAGGAGCACCTTGCCGGTGTTCTTGTTTTCGCCCACGTAGGCCATGGCCTCCTCCACCCGCTCGATGGGCCAGGCGCTGTCAATGATCGGCTCAATCTGGCCCGCGCTCAGCAGTGGCCAAACGTGTCGATACAGGGCCTGCATCACGTCGCCCTTGTCCTTTACGGTACGGGATCGAAGCGTGGAGCCAATCAAACGCTGGCGTTTGACCAGCATCAGGCCGAGATCTACCTCGGACATACGCCCGCCCATCAGGCCGATCAGTACGATTCGGCCATCCACGTTCAATACCTGCTGGTCTTCGGCGATGTAGCTGCCACCCACCGGGTCCAGCACCATGTCTACGCCACCCCAGTGTTTCACGGCATCAACGAACGAGCCCTGGTTACGGTTCCAGACGCCACTGGCGCCCAGCTTGCGGCAGGTTTCCAGCTTGGCGTCGTCGCCGGCGGTGGCAAACACCGGGTTACCGAAAGCAGTGGCCAGCTGAATGACAGCAGTGCCCAGACCACTGGCGGCAGCGTGCAACAGCACCCGCTCCCCCGGCTTCAGCTGGGCTTCGTGGTACAGGTTCAACCAGGCAGTAGCGAAAACCTCCGGTATTGCCACGGCCTTTTCCAGCGACAGGCCCTTGGGTACCGGCAACACCTGAACTTCCGGCACCACCACCCGAGTGGCATAGCCGCCGCCGGTCAACAGGGCGCACACTTCATCACCGGGCTGAAACCGGCTGACGCCGGAACCAACCGAGGCAATCCGGCCACTGACCTCCAGGCCCAGGATGTCCGAGGCGCCAGGCGGCGGCGGATAAAGCCCTGCCCGCTGCATCAGATCTGCCCGGTTGATGGCGGTCCAGACAACTTCGATTTCCACGTGGTCTGTCGGCGGCGTGCCCGGGCCATCCCAGTCCTCCCAGGTGAGATTGCCGCCGGTAACCTTGATTGCTCTGTTCATGTCTGACGTCTCGGCCTTGCTGCTATGGCCACAGCATACCCTATGTTTTTCGGGCATTGCACAACCGGCGTCTCAGTTGGTTACGTCACGGTTCGAGAGCCAGACACTCTGGTAGGGCTTGAGGGTAATCGAGCCGGAGAGGTCATCGATCCTGAGGCCGGAGATCAGGTCCTGCCAGCGATCGGTGCCAATCAGGTTGATGTCACTCAGCGCCACTTCCTGCAGCTGGTCGCTGATGTTGTGAATACAGAAGATGGACTGATCGCGGCGCATGCTCTGGCGCCAGAAGCCAAACAGCTTCAGCCCCAGGTGCAGGGTGAACTGGGTGGCATTGGGATGAAACGCTGGCTGCTTGCGGCGGATAGCAATCAGGCGCTTGAGTTCGGCAAAGGCCTTGCCGTGGTGACTGAGCGGGTCGGCCAGCTTTTCCTCCAGTTCATCCAGCTGCCACTGGCTCCGGTTGATGGAGCGCAACCGGCCGGTATGCTCTACCCGGGCCAGATCGTTTTCCGTGGCCAGCAGGCTGTGAATGTAGAAGGCCGGAATGCCCTCGAGCGCCAGCATGATGGTGTGGGCACAGAGAAACCGCGGAAGCTGCCAGTGGTCGCGACCGGATTCGGCGGTGCCCTGCAGCGCATCGTACAGGGCAATGTTGATCTCGTAGGGCTGGTCCCGGCCATCGGGCGTGCGCCGGAACGACACCTTGCCGCCGAAGGATTCCATGGTGTTGATCAGCCGCTGCTTCTCCTCGTCACTCAAAAGCCCGTCGGTGGGTCGCATGCCAACGCCATCGTGGGAGGCGATGAAGTTGAGGTAGGTGGTGCCCATCTGCGCCGGCGGCATGCTCATCAGCCAGGTTTTCAGGTGCTTGCAGTCGCCGGTAACGAGCGTGTTGATCAGCAGCGGCGGCAGGGAGAAGTTGTAGATCACATGGGCTTCGTTGGCGTTGCCGAAATAGGTCAGGTTCTCCCGGTTCGGCACGTTGGTTTCGGTGATCACCACCGCGTTCGGGCTGAGGTGCTCAATCAGCAGCCGCAGAATCTTGATCAGCTCGTGGGTCTGCTGCAGGTGAATGCAGGGCGTGCCAGGCTCCTTCCAGAGGAAGGCCACGGCATCAAGCCGGAACAGGAGGATGCCCCGGTCGAGGTAGTAGCGGATAATGGCGGCGAACTCGACCAGCACCATGGGATTGGCGAAATTCAGGTCCACCTGGTCCTCGCTGAAGGTGCACCACACGTAACGCTCGCCGTCGTCGGTCTGTACCGCATTCAGCAGCGGAGAGGTTCTCGGCCGTACTACGGCGCTCAGATCATCCCGGGGATTGCCTTCGAAGAAGTAATCCTTGCCCGGCTCAACGCGCTTGCGGAAGTTTTCGAACCAGCGGCTGCGGGCGGACATGTGGTTGATCACCAGGTCGGCCATCAGCTTGTAATCCCCTGCGATACGCTCGATGTCTTCCCAGGTGCCGTGGGACTCGTTCACCGCCAGGTAGTCCATAACCGAAAAGCCATCGTCCGAGCTATAGGGGAAGAACGGTAGAATGTGCACCGCGGAGACGGTATCGGCGAGGCAGTCTTCCAAAAACCGGTGCAGGGTCACCAGTGGCTTCTCGTCGGCCCGCTGCACCGTGTCGGCGTAGGTGATCAGCACCACATCGGACTCGTCCCAGTGGTTCTGGTGCGCCGGCGGTGGCTCCTGGTTGGGCTCCAGCCCCATGGTGGCAAGCAACTGCTCCGCCAGGAAATCGCAGTCCAGCTCGGGATAGACCACTTCCAGCATGGACTCCAGTTTGACCTTGAGCGGCTGGGTCATGGTTTGAATTCCTCGTTATCCAGCTCCACGGCCTCCAGCAACTGCTCCTTGATGTCGGGAATGGCGCTGGTTACCCGGTTCCAGCTGGGAATGAACGGCGTGTCCATGGGGTTGTCGAGGAAGTAGGCGCCGGCACGCATCACATTCTGGGCAAACAGCTCCACCGCCTTCTCCTCTTTGTGCCGGTCGAAGGTCAGGCCATTGATGATGGCATCGTTCTGGTAGGTCTCCACAAAATCCAGCGCGATGCGGAAGTAAGTGGCTTTGATGGTGCGGAACTTCTCGTTGGAGAAGATCTCGCCGTTGGTGGCCAGCTTGCGGAACAAGGCCTTGGCGATGTCCATGCTCATCTTGGACAGGCCCTTGCTGGCATCCTCCGGCGACAGGTCCTGGTGCTTGTGGTCGTACACGTCGGCAATGTCTACCTGGCACAGGCGGTTGGTGGCGTAGTTGCGCTTCATCTCCGAGAGCACCCCAATCTCCAGGCCCCAGTCGCTGGGAATGCGCAGATCGTTGATCACATCAGTGCGGAAGGAGAACTCGCCGGCCAGCGGGTAGCGATAGCTGTCGAGGTAATCCAGGAAATCGCTGGGGCCACACACCTTCTTCAAGGACCGGATCAGGGGCGTGACCAGCAGGCGGCTGACACGACCGTTCATCTTGCTGTCCGCCACCCGAGCGTAATAGCCCTTACAGAACATGTAGTTGAAGCCGGGGTTCGCCACCGGGTATATCAGCCGGGCCACCAGATCCCGTGAGTAGGTCAGAATGTCGCAATCGTGCAGCGCCACGGACTTGCTCACGCCCGAGGCCAGCACGTAACCAAAGCAGTACCAGACGTTGCGCCCCTTACCCATCTCCGTCGGCGCCAGGTTCTGTTCGCGCAGCTTCAGATCGATGTCGCGCAGCCTCGGGCCGTCGTTCCACAGTACCCGGAAGTTCTGGGGCAGTTCGGAGAAGTATTCCAAAGCATGGCGGTACTCCGCCTCGTTCGCGCGGTCGAGCCCGATAACAACCTGGTCAAGATACGGCACCTTGCCGAGCTCCTGCACAATGTTCTTCAGGGCCGGGCCCTCCAGCTCGGAATACAGCGACGGCAGCACCAGCGACATTGGGCGGGCTTTCCGGAAACTCATCAGTTCCGCTTCGAGCTCCTCCACCGGGCGCCTGACCAGGTTGTGGAGGGTGGTGACAATGCCATTCTGGTAAAAGTCGCCCATGGCGGCTCTCCTTCGCTAATAGCCGTACTCGAACAGCAGATTGAGTACGCACTCGTTCCAGCCCTCGGGGCCGGGTTTGAGAGAACGCATGGCGTGTTTTGCCGAGGGCAGCTGGACCTGCTCACTGTTCACGCCCCGGATCACCACCGGTATATCCGCCGCTTCCAGCATTTGCTGATCGTTGGGGCTGTCACCCAGAGCAATCGCAATCAGAGGTCCGTCGCCATGCTCCTGGTACTGCTCTTGATATTTCGAAAGCAAGAACCGGGCCCCGTCGGCTTTATCGAAGACACCCATGGCATGAAGGAACCGCCCGCCGGCCACCAGCCGCAGGCCTTCCCGGGCCAGCGCAGCTTCAAATTCCGCACGCTCCCCATCAGTGCCCTGCCAGAGCAACGGCTCGGTACCCACCCGCTGTTTGGCCAGCACCGCTGCGGCCACCTTCAGGCCCGCTTCACGCGCAAGTTCCTCGGCCGACATGTCCTCAAAACCCCTAAAACGGGCACCCTCTGCCCGCAACTTCTCGAGCACGGCCAGCACCTGCGCCCGGGTTGCACCAAAATTCACCACCTCCTCCTCGCTGTTGCCGAAGATGTGGGCCGGTATGATTACTGCTGCACCGTTTTCGACGATGAACGGGTCGGTATTACCCAGGTCTTTGCGCAGGGCCTGGATCTCCGGCCGCGTCTTGCTGGAATTGAGAATCAGTGGAATACCGCTGGAACGCAGTTTGGCCAGGGCCGGCTGCGCGGCCCGCCAGTCGTAATTATCATGGTCGAGAAGTGTGCCATCGAGGTCTGAAAAGAGGATCAGGCGGGGCCTGGCCATGGTGAGTTCTCCTTCAATCTGAACGGAACTTCGGCAGACCGAGCGTGTGGTCCTCGGCCACTTCAATCAGCACATCCGCCCTGCCCGGCATCTCGGCAAGGCAGGCGCGGGTCACCCGCTCGTAATGCATCACGAACCGGGCCACCTCGGCCTCGCTCATAATGCGCAGGTTTTGCGCGCCCCCGGAAACGGTGCCCTGTTTTGGTGCATTATGATCCAGAGCTGCGCCGGCCTTTCTGGCCAGCTTCTGCTCCTGAAGCCTCCGCCATTCCAGTACACAGTCCATGGAAGGCGCCCTCAGCATCACCAGACAGTCCATCTGGCCAAAGAAATCCCGGTACTCGCCCTTGAGGCACTGGTTCACGTATCCTCGCCAGGTGCCATTCGAATCCTCTTCCGACTCCAGGCGGTTCACAGGGTCGGCCAGGGCGGCTTCGTCCTCAGGCAAGGCACCCAGGCACCAGCCTTCTATCAGGATGCCATCGGCCCTGCCGTCGAAGACCGGCCAGTCTGCCTCGGGAACCCGATCGTCCCGGGCCTTGTCGAAGGCCGGAATGGGGGTCTGTTCGCCGGGCCCGGCCGCACGCAATTGGTCGAGCACCTGCTGCCCCAGTGCCAGGTCGTGAGTGCCCGGCACGCCTCGCGTAATAAACAGCGGGTGGATACGTTCGGCGAGGTCCTGGCGCTCGGCTCTGGTAAGGTAGATGTCATCCAGAGAGAAATTGGCCGTGCCCGTGCCAAAGTGTTGGGACAGGATTTCCCGTAAAAACAGGGTGAGCGTGGACTTGCCGGTACCCTGGGCCCCGTGTATCCCCACCACAACCGGCCGCTGCTTCGACCGGCGCAATGCCAGTATGTGGTTTGCCAGGGGCAACAGGGTCTTTTGAACGGTATTTGCATAGCTCGTTGGCAGGTCTTCCCGGGCAATCAGGTCAAGAACGGTTTGTTGTAAAGCGTGTTCAGGCACGTTGAGTTTTCCGATTTTGTCAGCAGTTAGAAGATAGGCAGCAGAATTCATACCAATGGGAGTATAGGCGTTTTATGAGTGGCAACGGTTTTCGCGTGGAGCACCGCTACCTGGAACTCCCTGACAGTTTTTATACCCGGGTCCAACCCACGCCGTTGAAAGACGCCAGGATGGTGTGCTTCAACCACTCCCTGGCCGAGGATATGGGCTTCCGGGCGGATTCGGAAGACGACTGGGCCGGTATCGGCGCCGGCACCGAGCTCCTCGATGGCATGGACCCTGTTGCCATGAAATATACCGGGCACCAGTTCGGCGTTTACAACCCGGACCTGGGCGACGGTCGGGGCCTGCTGCTCTGGGAAACGGTGGGGCCGGACGGCCGCCGTTGGGACTGGCACCTCAAGGGTGCCGGCATGACGCCCTACTCCCGCTTCGGCGACGGCCGCGCGGTCCTGCGCTCCACCGTCCGGGAATACCTGTGCAGCGAAGCCATGTACGGGCTGGGCATACCCACCACCCGGGCTCTGTTCATGGTGAGCGCCAGAGACCCGGTGCGCCGGGAATCCATCGAGACCGCCGCGGCGCTTGTGCGGGTCGCCCAGAGCCACATCCGCTTTGGCCACTTCGAGTTTGCTGCCCATCACGAGGGGCCCGAAGCGGTCAAAACCCTGCTGGAACATGTTATCGCCCTGCATTTCCCCCACCTTATTGACCTGCCGGCGGAGGAGCGCCACAGCCGCTGGTTTGAGGAAGTGGTAGAGCGCACCGCCCGGCTGATTGCCGACTGGCAGGCCGTCGGTTTCTGCCATGGCGTGATGAACAGCGACAACATGTCCATTATCGGCGACACCTTCGACTACGGCCCCTACGCCTTCCTGGACGATTTCGACGCCGGCTACATCTGCAACCACACCGACCAGGGCGGCCGCTACGCCTACAACCGCCAGCCGCAGGTGGGCTTCGAGAACTGCCGGTTCCTGGCCACCGCGCTGCTGCCCATCATGGATGAGGACGACGTGCGCCGGGGCCTGCGCCGCTACGAGGTGGCCTATAACGAACGTTTCCTGCAGAACATGCGCGACAAGCTGGGGCTGGCACAGGAGGAGGAGAGTGATCTGAGCCTGATCATGGATACCTTCAGCATGATGCACGAGCATCACGTGGACTACACCCTGTTCTTCCGGGCCATTTCCAACCTGCACAGCCGCGGCCACGCCCCGGTGCGCGACCTGTTTGTGGACCGCAGCGTGGCAGACCAGTGGCTGGAGCGGTACGAGGAACGGCTACTGAAAGAGACCCGCGCCCACGATGAGCGGGAATACGCCATGCGCGGAGTAAATCCGAAGTACATCCTGAGAAACTACCTCGCGCAGCAGGTGATTCAGGAAGCCCAGAATGGGGATTACGAACCCATGAAAGCGCTGTTGAAGGTACTGGAGAGGCCTTTTGATGAGCAGCCGGAGAACGAGGCTTATGCGGCATTACCGCCGGACTGGGGCAAGCATCTGAATATCAGCTGTTCAAGCTGACAAGGATTGAATTTGGGGTCAGATGAAAATTTCATCTGACCCCACATTCATCTGACCCCAAGTTCAGGTCTTCAGACCGCCTTGGCGGCGATAATCTTCTCGTGCCACTCGGCCGGGCCGGTCTGGTGGACGGACGAGCCACGGGAATCCACCGCCACAGTCACCGGCATGTCTTCCACTTCAAACTCGTAGATGGCTTCCATACCCAGCTCCGGGAAGGCCACTACTTCCGCCTGCTTGATGGCCTTGGAGACCAGGTAGGCGGAACCGCCCACGGCCATCAGGTACACCGCGCCGAATTCCTTGATGGCGTCGATGGCCACCTGGCCACGCTCGGCCTTGCCGATCATGCCGGTGAGGCCGGTTTTCTCGAGCATGGTGTGGGTGAACTTGTCCATGCGGGTGGCGGTTGTGGGGCCTGCCGGGCCAACCACTTCCTCGCGCACCGGGTCGACCGGGCCCACGTAGTAGATGAAGCGGCCTTTCAGATCGACCGGCAGTTCCTCGCCCTTCTCGATCATGTCCACCATCTTCTTGTGGGCAGCGTCGCGACCGGTGAGCATCTTGCCGGACAGCAACACGGTTTCACCCGGCTGCCAGTCTTTCACGTCTTCCGGGGTGACGGTGTCCAGGTTCACGCGGCGCACGTTCTCGCCCACTTCCCAGGTGATTTCCGGCCAGTCGTCCAGGCTCGGCGGCGTTTGCAGCGACGGGCCGGTGCCATCCAAAGTGAAATGGGCGTGGCGGGTAGCCGCGCAGTTGGGAATAATCGCCACCGGCTTGTTGGCGGCGTGGGTGGGATAGTCCTTCACCTTCACATCCAGCACCGTGGTCAGGCCGCCCAGGCCCTGGGCGCCGATGCCCAGATCGTTCACTTTCTCGAACAGTTCCAGGCGCAGCTCTTCGGCGCGGTTGGAGGCGCCGCGGGCCTTCAGATCGTGAATGTCGATCGGGTCCAGCAGGGCTTCCTTGGCGAGTTCCATCGCCTTCTCGGCGGTACCGCCAATGCCGATGCCCAGCATGCCCGGCGGACACCAGCCGGCGCCCATCTGCGGAACCATCTTCAGCACCCAGTCCACCACCGAGTCCGACGGGTTCAACATGGCGAACTTGGACTTGGCCTCGGAGCCGCCGCCTTTTGCCGCCACATGCACTTCCACTTTGTCGCCCGGCACCATCTTGTAGTGAATAATGGCAGGGGTGTTGTCCTTGGTGTTCTGGCGCTTGCCGTCCGGGTCCGCCAGCACCGACGCCCGCAGCACGTTGTCCGGGTGGGTGTAGGCTCGGCGCACGCCCTCGTTGATCACGTCATCCAGCGGCCGATCGAAGCCCCACTGAACCTGCATGCCGATATTGACGAACACCGTCACGATACCGGTGTCCTGGCAGATCGGGCGATGCCCCTGGGCACACATGCGCGAGTTGATCAGGATCTGGGCCATGGCGTCCTTGGCCGCCTGGGACTCTTCCTTCTGGTAAGCCTCATAAACGCCCTGGATAAAATCCTTGGGGTGGTAATAGGAAATGAACTGCAGCGCGTCTGCGACGCTCTCAATCAGATCGTCCTCGCGGATTACGGTGGTCATAGGCGCCTCATCAGGTGAGTATCGTTATGTCGTGTCGTCAAAAAACGGAGGCGAGAGTTTACCAGAAAAACCGATGAGCGAGTGATTGGACGGAAGGCGAAACGCTTATGAAAAGCCGTTAAACCCACCCAAGAAAAAAGGTATCATCCTAACCAAACCACAAGAACAACTGAGGAGCTCCCGTGACCGACCTCGTCCAGACCGAGACCAAGGACCGCATTCTCACCGTTCGGCTGAACCGCCCGGACCGCAAGAACGCTCTCACCCACGACATGTACACTGCCATGGGCAATGCCCTGGAGCAGGCCCGGGACGACACCGGTATTCGTTGCGTGCTGTTCACCGGCTCCAGTGAATGTTTCACTGCCGGCAATGATCTTGGCGAATTCGCTGCGGGGCTTCCGGGTGATTTCGAGCACACACCCGTAGGCCGCTTCCTGCTTTTGTTGGCAACCGCCAGCAAACCGGTAGTAGCGTCGGTAAATGGCCCCGCCGTCGGCATTGGCACCACCATGCTGCTGCACTGCGACCTGGTGTTCGCCGGCAACAACGCCAAATTCCAGATGCCCTTTGCCAGCCTCGGCCTGTGCCCCGAGGGCGGCTCCAGCCTCTTGCTACCGGCCTGGCTCGGCCGGGTTCGCGCTGCCGAACTGCTGATGCTTGGCGACGCCTTCAGCGCCGAAGACGCCCAGGCCTTCGGGCTGATCAACCGGGTTTGCGAGCCCGAACACACCGAACAGGCCGCCCTGGACACCTGCCGCCGACTGGCCAGCAAAGCCCCCGCCGCGATCCGGGCAACGAAAGAGCTGCTCAATCGCCCCAACCTTGAGGCCCTTCGCGCCACCATGCTGCAAGAAGGTGAGCTGTTCAGCCAGCGACTCAAATCCCCGGAAGCGGCAGAGGCGTTCAAAGCCTTTATGGAAAAACGGCCACCGGATTTTTCACGGTTCGAGTGACCCGCCGGAACGCATCACAACCCGGCGCCCTGGCACTCGACAAACCGTTAACCCGGAACTATTTTTCAGAAAGGCCGGACTCCAACCGTTCTGGGAGGGTTGTATCCACAAGAATCACACTTTTGGCTGATCAACACTTGCCATACTGTCGCTATAGTCAGAGTTACAGAAATTGGCTCAAAGCGCTGGCTACAATTTCAGACAACAGTTCAAGCAGAACAGGCCGCTGACAACGGGCTTACCGGATCAGACCGGCTCCCTCAGCTGCCGAACATAACGACACAACAACAGGAAAAGGTTCCACCCATGTTCAAGAAAACTCTAATAAGTCTTGCCGTGGCGTCTTCCCTTGGACTCACAGGCTGCTTTGATAGCGGTAGTACCGGGAAGAATGCGAATCCGCAGTATCGAATCAGCAACCCGGCGATTGATGGCAAAACCTGGCCGGTATTCAACCCGGTTCAGAGTCAGTTACCGATTCCAAATGATCTCATTTTTGATTCGGTAGCGGGTGACGGAACCTTCGCTGTGAGTGATTCAGCACCACCAGTGACCACTGCACTGAACAGCCTGAGCGGCGCATCTACTGTTGCGCCGATTGACATTGCTTTTAACGCTGACATTGATGCATCTTCCGTAGACGGACAACCTTTCCTTGTTGATGCTGACGGAGAGCTGGTTCTTAACTCGGGCGTGGCAGTGCCAAACCCTAATCAGAACGTATTCCTCATTGAACTGGACTATGCCAGTGGCGACCCACTTCGCGGGCTCACCGGAAAAGAACCTCCGACAATCCCGGCCGCAGTGCCATTTGGCACCATCGCAGCAACACTTGCGGCAGGCGGAACGCCTTCTGCAAGCCTAGTTACATCAGCGAATGCCGCAGCACGCGCCGCAGTTGATCAATATGAAGTTTCTGTCATTGAGCAGTCTGGAACAAGCGTCATTAGGATTAATCTGCTCACTCCACTCGATCCTCAGAAGCGTTACGTCGTTGTGGTAACAAATTCTGTAATCGATGCTAAAGGCGAAGCGATTATAGCTTCCCCTTCTTACAACAACATTTCAGACGCAGATCAGCCACTTGGAGCGAGCAGCCTGCAACCCGTCAGAGACATTGTGAATGGACTATGGGAGCCAATTGCAAGCAGCTATTTTGGTCTAACCAACAGCACCCGTGCCTCAATGGGCATGGAACCGATTTCGGACTCTAACGTTGCGATTAGCTACTCGTTTACGACTTCCGGAGATGAGAAGGTCGTAAGCTATATTGCAGATCCTGATGACTGGTTCACTGATCAGATCACTAGCTTTGTTCGCTCTTCCGCATCCGCCAGCGTTGTAAAAGGCAAGGTAGATGTTGACGGTGATGGCGATACATCACCCGACTATGACGACGTGAAACTGGCGACAGATGGGGCAGTCGCATTCTTCCCTCTTAATCCGAGCAACCCAGGGGACACCAGCACTCGAGATGCACTGGTGAGCGCGGGAATCGAAGCAGCTTTCGCCAGTGGGGCTTTCTCTACGGAAAGCGGCACCAACTGTAACACCTTGGACCCGAGCGCGGGTGGATATGGCTCTGCGAATGAAGGTGCGACCTATATCGACTGTATCGGCGAGGTTTTAACAACACTGCCGTCTCCAAATGGTTTTGCAGACTTGCTTCCCACCCCTGCCGATCAGTCAGCAAGCGTTTCTTTGGATTACGCGAGTGCTAATCGCGCCGCGTTGCTCTCTGGCGCTATTGGGTCCGTGACTGGTTCATCAGATGCGTTCGTCGTTCAGGGAAGTATCGAGCTGCCATATTACCTCGGGATTCCGACAGGCTCTAACGGTAGCACCATCAATAGCTCCACCTGGAATGCTGACAACGAACTGGCCGCCGCAATCAACACCAAGTTCTCCAGCCTTGGTTTGAAGTTGCCGCAAGGTGACGCGACCGTTAGCGATGTTGTCAACTATATATTCCCGTTCCCCGAGAAATCAGGTGATGGCAATGTAAAGATACCGATGCTGGCGATGTATCCCGCACCGATTTCCCAAGGCGGATCGTGGGATCCGGTGACTACAGACCTGCCGGTCGTCGTATTTCAGCACGGCATCACAACGGACCGAAGTGCGGCCCTCTCGGTTGGATCCGTCCTGACGTCAGCGGGTTTCGCAGTGGTTGCAATCGACTTACCTCTTCATGGCGTTGATGCGCAGGATCAGTCTGATTTGACTTCCGGAGTCACAGAAGAGAAACAAGCTCTCGCAGCAGCTTTGCTTGCAGGCTTTGATGCGGCTGCTAGCACCTCAGAAAATAATGCCGACAACATTGCATTACTGCTCGCAGGAACCTATCCGGACGACGTTCAAGCAAGGATTGTCGCTGGTAGCGGGGGATTATGTCCAAATGACCGATCAGTGATCCTTGCAGGGACATGTGGTGCTGACGCAGCACAGTTTTTGGGCTTCGCCATCGGCGCACAAAGCTCAGTAAACAACCATACCAGCGTTATCCCTGGTATCGCCCGAACCAGCTTCGAGCGTCATTTCAACTTCACGGCTGACGCAAGTCTTACGCCGACGGCCATGAACTTCGATAGTGGATTCGGTAGCTCCGGCAGCCTTTTCATTAACCTTCAGGGGTTCCTTAACTCTCGCGACAAGAATCGTCAGGGCGCCGTGGATCTGCTCAACCTGATTCAGTCTTTGGGCAACATTGACGTCAACAATGACGGGAATTCGGACTTCGATACCAGCCGGGTATTTCTTGCCGGCCACTCCCTTGGCACTGTGATCGGCACTGGAGCCGTAGCTGCAGCCAATCAATCGGATGTCATGACAGATGTTGTAGCAACAGCGTTGTTTGCCCCGGCTTCCGGTCTGGTTCGAATGCTTGAAAACAGCCCGAGCTTTGCACCCCGAATCATTGGAGGTCTCGCCGCAGCAGGGGTTGATCAAGGAACTTCGAATTACGAATCGTTCTTACGTGTTTTCCAGCACGCTATTGACGCTGCAGATCCGATCAACCTTGCGGACAACCTGGTCGATAATGGTAACGGGGTAATCACCTTCAACGTTGTCGGTACTGCAAATGGCAACGGAGATACAGTTTACAAGGCCGACCAAACCAACATCATGGAAGCGGCGAAGGTCCAGCTGACCTCCCAGTTTGGCATCAAACCATTCCAAGACTTCCTTGCTGGCGCAATTCCTCTGACCGAGGAATTGGGCGCAACAAACGTGGTCACCAACACTGGAGCCGAGGCCTTCCTGACCGCTAACCTAGCGTATGGCAACCACAGCCTGTTTGTTCTTCCATCAGAAGATCGTACTATCACAGACGCCGCAGAACGGGCTGCCGACCTTCAGCGTCAGAAGGATGTGTTCGCCGAGACCCTTCAACAGACTGCTGAGTTCTTCCTGAACAGCGGAACGCTGATGGGCCCGGTGGACAAAAATACCGGCCGGATAGGTACTCCCGCTACTCAGCCAATTTTGGATGATAAGGAAACGCCTACTCCTCAGGATGTCATTGACTCCGACGATACTGATGAAATTAAACAGCTGAATTAAACTGAAGCGAGAACCCCGGCACTAGCCGGGGTTCTTTTTTTGTGATTTAGAACAGGTGGTGACCCGATTATTGAAACTTAATTGGGTACCCAATCTGTTTCTGCATCACCCCATCCCCGCGGTCCTCCTCGATCAACATCCCCCGAGCCTTGATCTGAGAATGCTCTATAGCCTCAGCAATGGCTAGCACCGGCTCCACACACGCATCCACATCCGCAAAAATCTCCCGCCATTCCGCCAGCGTCTTCTCACCCACTTTCTCCTTGATGGCTGCTTTCAGGGCTTTCTGATGCTCGGGCTTCTGGCTGGTTGCCAGGCTTTTCATGTCACCAATGCCCAGGGTGTCGCACAGTCGCGCCGAGAACTGGGGTTCCAGGCTGCCCACGGAAAGCCATCGGTCGTCACTGGTCCGGTAGTAATCATAGAAGGTACCGCCATTCAGCATGCCTGTCTCGGGCGCCTGGTGCTGGCCGCCGGCCAGGGCGGCGGCACCGGCCATGGCGTTCAGGGCGAACGCTGCGTCGGTCATGCTTATGTCGATGAACTTACCCTCGCCTGTATTCTGGCGATGGATAACGGCGGCCAGGATGCCCATGACGGCGTGATGGGAGCCGCCGGCCACGTCGGCGATCTGGATACCCATGGGCGGCGGGCCGCTTTCGGCGCGCCCGCAATGGCTGGCGACGCCGGAGATGGCCAGATAGTTGATATCGTGGCCCGCCCTGTCCCGGTATGGCCCGGTCTGGCCGTAGCCGGTGATGGCGCAGTAGATCAGCTTCGGATTGATTGCTTTGAGCGTCTCATAACCGATACCCAGGCGATCCATGACGCCCGGCCGGAATTGTTCCACCACAACGTCGTAGTCTTTGACAAGTTCCTTGACCCTGTCGACGCTCTCCGGCTTCTTGAGGTTCAACTGGAGGGTTTGTTTGCCCCGGGTCAGGTAGGAAAAGGCGGTGCTGAACTTTCCGTCGAACGGTGGCATCACCTTGGTCAGATCCACCCTGTCCGGCGCCTCCACCCTCAGCACTTCCGCGCCCATATCCGCCAGCATCATGGTGGCGTAAGGCCCCGGTAACAGGGTGCTGAAATCCAGGACTTTCAGTGAAGACAGTGGTCCTGCCATGGCAATCTCCTTGTTGTTGGATCGATTTGAAACGGTTTTGATGATTTCATGCTGCCCGGTTTTGCCGACCGGGCCAACTGCCGGTTGCATCATTCCTATTGGCCGTTTCTACCAGCATGGCCGGCGTTGGTCGGTTGCATTGTTTCACCGGGGTTTTATGATGGGTTTCGTTTTCTTGGAATGGCGAGCGTAATGTCCGATCTGACGGTTTCCAGGCACTTTGTTCAGGCTGCTCTGGTGGGTGCGGAAAGACTGGGTTTTGATACCCGCGAGATGCTGCGTGATGCGGGCATTTCACCGGATCTCCTGCGCATCGAGATGGCCCGGGTGAGCAGTGACCAGTTCAGTCGTTTGATGCAGGTGCTCTGGAGCCGTCTGGGCGATGAGTTCATGGGCCTTGGGCCCAGACGTGCCCGCGCGGGTACGTTTGCCACCATGTGCGCCCTGGTGATCGACTGCCCTAACCTGGAGTCGGTGTACCGCCAGGCGTTCCAATTCTCGAGGCTGTTCGAACCGATGGTGGCCATGGAACTTGAGGTGGGCGAGGAAAAGGCGCGCCTGGTGACACGGATTGAAGGCGAGATCCACGATCCGAGCTTCTTCCTTCGGGAGAGTATTCTGGTGATCTGGCACCGTCTCGGCAGTTGGCTCATCGGGCAACCGGTGGAGCTGGAACAGGCGGAATTCGACTACCCCCGGCCCGAGCATGGCGATGAGTACCGCCACATTTTCCACTGCCCACTCACCTTCGAGTCCGACACCACGGCGCTGACCTTCGACAAGCGCTTTCTCTCTGCCCCGGTGATTCGGGATAAGCCAGAGATGCGCCAGTTCCTGAAAACCTCGCCGGCCGATCTGCTGTCCCGGCCCGACGAGAGCAATACCTTTACCGGCCGCATTCGCGCACTGATTGGTCGGGATTTTTCCAGGCCCCTGCCGGATTTCGAGTGGATTGCGGCGGAGATGCACACCAGCCCGCAAACCCTTCGGAGAAGGCTCAAGCAGGAAAACACCTCGTTCCAGGAAATAAAGGACCTTTTGCGCCGCGATATGGCGATCTACTACCTGGCCCGGCAGGACCTGCCCATCAATGATATCGCGGCAAAGGTGGGCTTTACCGAGCCGTCTACCTTCCACCGTGCGTTCAAGAAATGGACGGGCGTGACGCCCGGAGCCTATCGAGAGGGCGAGCGCGGCAACCTGGAGAACTAAGTAAGGAACGCTAGGGCAACTGCACCGAACGAACCAGCTGGCCCAGGGTCTCAGCAATCTCCTGTGCCTGGTCCCGGTTCGCAGCCAACTGGAGCAAGCGAGAGCCGTCCCGGGGATCGTAGACCCAGCAGGTTGCCGCGGCGGCTTCACAGCGCCACTCCACCTGCGGGTTAATACCAAATACCTGGATCTGTTCGGTGCTTCTCAGGATCCGGCCGGCTTCATCCCGCCGGATCTCCTGAATGTGGATTTCGCTGCCCTCGGTGGTGACACGGTATTCCACATCCGCCGGGCGATCGAGCCTTACGATGGCCTGATCCCGGCGCCAGCCCGCCAGCTCCAGCAGACTGTTGATATGTAGGGTCAGCGCCTCGCGGTCGGTGTCTGCCAGGTACAGCTTCTTCAGCGATGCCAGCTGGCCGTCGCCCGCCGGCTCGATCACCGCGACCTGTTCGCTCTCGGCGGCGGCCTGGGGCGCCACGTTGTTCTGTTTGCGAGTCTTCTCAATGGTGGTGATCAGCTTGAGCGCCTCCTGGTAATGAGCGCCCTCGGCGCCGGCCTTGGTTACATAGGTTTCCAGGGCCGACTGTGCCTCGTTCAGATGCGAAGCCTGGAACATCACCCGACCACGGTAAAAGTGGTAGTCGGCAGGTTTCTCACCCTCCAGTTGCTGAAGCTGGTTGAGGTACTCGCCCGCCTCGCCCCAGTTTTTGGCCATGACGGCCTCCTCGGTGGCCAGCATCAGCCTGCGGGTTTCATGTTCAGGCGCCAGAGCATGGGCCTGCGCGGTCACCAGGAAGGACGCAAGGAGGGCGCCACGGGCAATCCGGCGACCTGTTGCAAACGATACTGCCATGGCATTCACTCCTGCTCGTTATCTGCACCAACCGCCTGCTCAGACGCTTCAGGCAGCTCATTGTCTTCAGTTGTATCTTCCGTTTTGTCTTCAACGGTGTCTGCGTCGTCCCGATCGTCCACTTCGGCCTGGTCGATGATGCCTTTCGGCAATTCCTTCTTCACCCGCACTCCAAGCTCTACAAACCGGTTGGCCTGCGAAATGAGGTTACCACGGCCCCGGGTCAGGGTATTCATGGCCGAGTCGTAGGTACCCTGGGCCGTATGCAACTGGCCGCCAAGGCGCTCCATGGCCTCAACAAACACCCGGAGCTTGTCGTATACCGCTCCGGCCCGTTCTGCGATGCGCCGGGCATTCTGACTCTGGCGCTCATAGCGCCATATATTCTCGATGGTGCGCAAGGTGGCCAGCAATGTGGTTGGTGTTACCACAATAATCTTTCGCTCGAAGGCTTCTGCGAAAAGGTTCTCGTCCTGCTGAAATGCCGCCACGAACGCCGGCTCTATGGGCATGAACAGGAGCACGAAATCCGGCGAATGCAGTCCATGAAGCTGGCTGTAGTCCTTCTCGCTGAGCGTGCGAATGTGGTTGCGCACCGCCTCTACGTGCTGCTTGAGCGCCTCATCCCTGACGGTCGAGTCCTCTTCTTCGGTCACCCACTGCTGATAGGCCACCAGTGACACCTTGGAGTCGATGATCAGGTTGCGGCTGTCCGGCAGGTGCACAATCACGTCCGGCCGATACAGCTGGTTGTCGCTGTCCCGGTAGCTGCCCTGGGTTTCGTATTCCACGCCCTTGCGCAGCCCGGACTTCTCAAGCACCCGCTCGAGAATCAGCTCGCCCCAGTTACCCTGGATCTTCTTGTCGCCCTTGAGGGCCCGGGTAAGGTTGGAGGCTTCCTCGGTGATCTGGCGATTCAGCTCCTGCAGAGATTTGATCTCACTTCTCAGGGCCTGGCGGTCACGGGTCTCCGTGGTATAGACATCCTCTACCCGCTTGCGGAAGTCCTGCAACTGGTCGCGGAACGGGTTCAGCAGCGTATCCAGGCTGGTTCGGGTCTGCTGGCTGAAACGCTCACTCTTCTGCTCGAAGATCTTGTTGGCCAGGTTCTCGAATTCCTGCTTCAGGGCATCGCGGTTGCGCTCGAGCAGTTCCAGTTTCTCATTGGCCGCACGGCGTTCCTTGTCGAGGGTTACCTCCTGCTCCCGCAGCGCCACACGGGCCTCGTTGAGCTCCCGACCCAGCTCCTCGCTGCGTGACTGAAGCGCCTGCCGCTCGCGCTCAAGCTCGCCGATGCGCTCCCTGCGAGCTTCCAGATCCGACTCCAGACCGGCCACGCGGTTCTCAAGGCCGGTCGCCCGCTGGCGCCACTGTTCGATATCCTGCTCGATTCGAGTGTTCCGCTCCCGCAAGTCAGAAGCCGCCTGCTCGAGCTGGGTCTGGCGCTGGGTATCCAGCGCGCGTTCGTGGTCAGCGTCTTTCAATTGCCGCTCGAGGCCGGCAGCACGGGCTTCAAGCGCGGACAACTCGTCGGACAATCTGCGTTTTTCCGCCGCGGACCTTACCAACAGCCCCGCCAGTACCGGGACGGCAATCGCCAGGACGATTACCAGAACCGCCATGGTTTCCGGCCGGGACATCATCAACTGCGTGATGGCTTCGGGCACTGAACTGCACTCCCTTCCTCAAGATCTGTATATGTTCGCACTTTCGCTCTGGTGTACCTGCGTGACAGTCTAACCCAGTTATGGAACCTTTTTCCCGACGCGCCGTGATTCCTTGTGATGACCCGAGAACGAACCACGACTGTTTGGCAATTATTCACTGAGCCGCCATCCAGCTCTGGACGCCCGTCGTAAGATCATCTAAAAGGTTAGGATGTTCGCTGGCTCCGGGGTTATTACGCTTTTTTAACCGGACGCCGGTCTGAACCGGATCAGAAACGGATTATCGATCATGCTGAAAGAACTCTGGCGAAAACTGGGTGCGGAATTTCTGCAGGCCGACGAGGGCTGTTCGGCACAGCATGGGCTCTCAAACAGCCACGCAGGGTTGTTCGGCAAGGGATCGGCGAACCAGGACGATGCGTTCAGACTGCTTCCCCATATTACTCACACCGGTGAGTTTCACCTTGAGCGCCTTACTCACCTGCTCAAGGCGAGATACGGCAAAAGCTTCGGCGAGCCCGCCACCGCCTCGGAAAGCGATGAGGAAATCCGTGAGCTGATCAGCTTCGCCGCCCGCATCCAGGACCAGGACGTTCAGCGCGAACTGCTACTGTTCTATCTCAACTGCTCGCCGGTCATTCAGGAGTATCTCCGGTCCGAGACAATCCTTGGAGACGGGAACTTCTTCTCACTATAGCCCCCCTTAACCATCTGTAAATCAACCACACAGATCGGATGTTGTATACTCCCCTTTCCTAAATCACCTGGTTGTATCCAATCGAACAGGTCGCGGGCAGGATTGCCCGGGTTACCGTTTGCCAGTTCAGAGGTTCTTGATGGGTTCTAAAACGTTTCGGGTCGCACTGCCAAAGGCGCCGCTGCTCGCCCTGGCGGGCATTCTGATGCTCTCAGGCTGCTCGGCAGACCGCTATTTCATGGTGCCGAAGACAGATCTGGAAGAGCTTGGAAGCTCGATCAAGACGCAACGGGCAACCCTGGTGACCATGGAAGACAATGCTGCGGTTCGCCACAACCAGGTCATGGACCAGAGCCGCTCATCAACCCAGACCATTCTGGATGCCATTGCTACCCAGGTGGAAAAGCCCGAGTGCCCCCCCATTCCGGCCCAGAAGCAGTGCGCCGCCACCGACAGGTCTAAAGGCCGGGCCGACAGACTCAAGGGCAAGGTGATTGTTGGTGAGGTCGAGAACTTTTATCTGGCCGGCCCCGGGCTGATCTATAAGGCACGAATCGACAGTGGCGCAGAGACCTCATCAATCCACGCAGAGAACATTACCCGATTTGAGCGGGATGGCAGCAACTGGGTGCGCTTTGATGTGGTTGTGCCTGGCACCGAGCGCCATGTCACCCTTGAAAAGGAAATCTCACGCCGGGTACGAGTCATTCAGGCCAGCGCCGACGAGGCTGAGCGACGCGTGGTGGTTGAGCTTCAGTTCTTCATCGGTGACCATCAGCAGGTAGCCGAGTTCACATTGGCCGACCGTACGAACCTCACCTATGAGGTGCTCATTGGTCGAAACATCCTGCGCGACGTCATGTTGATTGATGTCGGTAAGGAGTACGCGACCGAGTTACCGGAATCACTCCGCAACAGTAACGGAAAAGAATCGTGACCACCCGTTCGCGCCTGCCGTTTTACATTGCCGTCTTCCTGCTTATTGCAGCGGGCATTTCACTTGCCGTTTGGCGGCATGTGGAGTTTGGAATTCCCTGGCTGACCGGGGAACAACGACCGGTGTGGATGGTGGAAGCAAGGGTAGACTTCGAGGCCGAGGAGGGCCCCGCCCTGGTCAGCCTGAACATACCGGAACAGCCACCGGGCTTCCGGATTCTGACCGAGCAGGCCGCCTCTCCCGGCTATGGTTTCTCGATCATTGACAGTCCGGAAGGTCGGCGTGCCGAGTGGACCAAGCGGGAGGCCAATGGCCCACAGACGCTGTATTTCAAGGCCCAGTTTGTGCCGGATTCATCGGCGGAGACCGAGATACCAAGCCGCACCCCCGCGACCCCTCGCACGTTCTGGGAGGAGCCCCAGGCTACCGCTGTCCAGGAAACCCTGGATCAGGCCAGAGCCCGGTCCAGCACCCCTGAGAGCATGACCCGCGAGCTGATCCGGCTGATGCAGCCCGATACACGCACCCAGAACACGACGCTTCTGGTGTCCGAGGATAATTACCTGCAGCTGTTGGTCGACATGCTCAACCACGCCGGCATTGCAGCCCGAACCGCGGATGGCCTGAAGCTTGAGGACGCTCGCCGGCGCCAGCAACTGACACCCTACCTGCAGATCTACAACGGCAAGCGCTGGCTGACCTTCGACCCGAAAACCGCCGAGCAGGGTGTTCCGGAGGATCTCCTGTTGTGGCGCCAGGGCTCCACCTCTCTCCTGGACGTTGTCGGCGGCGAGAACTCCGAAGTCAGTTTCTCCATGCTCCGGCAGACCGTTCCGGCACTGCAGCTGGCGACTCTGGAATCCGCCTCGAACGGGCTCGGCATTCTGAGTTTCTATGAGCTGCCCATTGAAGAGCAAAGCATGTTCCGCATGTTGTTGCTGCTACCGCTGGGTGCCCTGATGGTGGCCTTCATGCGGATCGTGATCGGCATTCGCACTTCGGGTACCTTCATGCCGGTACTTATTGCCGTGGCGTTTGTCCAGACCACGCTGGTTCCGGGCCTGATCGCTTTCCTGTCGGTGGTAGCCATCGGCCTGCTGATGCGTGGCTATCTCTCCAGTCTCAACCTGCTGCTGGTGTCCCGGATATCGGCCCTGATTATCCTTGTGATCTTCATTACCGCTGGCCTCAGCATTATTGGTTACCAGATGGGCTTCAACACCGGTATGACGGTCACCTTCTTCCCGATGGTGATCATCGCCTGGACCATCGAGCGCATGTCCATCCTCTGGGAGGAGGAAGGCGCCCGGGAAGTCATGGTGCAGGGTGCGGGCAGCCTGTTCGTGGCCATCTGCGCCTATCTGCTGATGAGCATGCCGCTGGCCGGACACCTCACCTTCAACTTCCCCGAGCTGCACCTGGTCATTCTGGGCCTTATCCTGCTGATGGGCCAGTACACCGGGTACAAGCTCAGCGAACTCAAGCGGTTCACGCCCATGAAGGTCTACGACTGATATGGACTGGATTTCACCGCGGGTACTGAACCGACTGGGCATGCTGAACATGAACCGGCGCAATGTGGATTACATTGCCCGGTATAACGAACGTTCATCCTACCCACTCGTGGACAACAAGCTGAAAACCAAGCTGGTTGTCGCCGAATATGGCGTAAAAACGCCGAAATTGCTTCAAGTTGTTCGCCAGCAGCATGAGATATCCCACTTCCGGGAAATGGCGGAAGACCTTGCAGGCTTCGCGATCAAACCGGCCAAGGGTTCCGGCGGCAAGGGCATTACCGTGATCACCGGCCGGGATGGTGAGGACTACATCAAGGCGTCCGGCGCCCGGGTCGACTCGGCTTTCCTTCAGCGGCACCTGACAAACATCCTGGCCGGTCTCTACTCCCTGGCCGGGACGCCTGATGTGGCCATCGTAGAAGCACTGGTGGAGTCTGCGCCCTCGCTGGCCAAGTATTCCCACCAAGGGGTTCCGGATATTCGTATTATCGTCTTCCAGGGCTACCCCGTGATGGCCATGCTGAGGCTGGCAACCACCGCCTCCGACGGCAAGGCCAACCTGCACCAGGGTGCCGTTGGTGTGGGGCTGGATATCGGAACGGGTAAAAGTCTGAATGCGGTGCAGTTCAACCGCCCCATCAAGCTCCATCCAGACACAGGTCTGGCGCTGGAAAACATTCAGATAGAAGCCTGGGATGAAATGCTGGAGATGGCAGCCCGCTGTTACGAAGCAACCGAACTTGGCTACATCGGCGTGGATCTCGTTGTCGACGCCAACCAGGGGCCTCTGCTGCTGGAACTGAATGCCAGACCGGGTCTTGCCATCCAAATGGCCAATGGCCGCGGCCTCCTCCCTCGCCTCAGAACCATCGAGGCGATCCGGCGGCCGCACTTCTCGCCGCTGGACCGCTCCAGGTTCGCCATGGAAACCTTCGCCAGCCTCTGAGTCATCAAGCCCAGGGCGCAGGCATAAAAAAACCGGGGTCGAAACCCCGGTTTTTTTGTAACCGCCTACCGGTCAGAGCTCGCCTCTGGCAATCAGAAGCTTGCGCTCGTGGGTCAGCCCTTTGAGCAGACCCCAGGTCATGATCAGCAGGATCGCGGTGAACGGCAGGCCGGCGCTGATCGCCGTTGCCTGTATGGCCCCCAGGGCATCGGCACCACCGCCAAAGATCAACGCGGCCGCAATGGCGCCCTCGGCAACCACCCAGAACACACGCTGTGCTGTCGGGGCGTCAGTCTTGCCGCCCGCGGTGATGCTGTCAATCACCAGCGATCCCGAGTCGGACGAGGTCACGAAGAACACCAGCACCAGGATAATGCCCACGAACGAGATGATGCCAGTGATGGGCAGGTTGGCGAACATCTGGAACATGGCCAGGGAGACCTCGGTGAGGCCGTTCTCTGCCAGGGCACCAATGCCGTCCTGAATCTGCTCAAGCGCGGTGCCGCCGAAAGCACTCATCCACACCGCCGTGATAACGGTCGGGATGATCAGTACCGCAGTAACGAACTCCCGTACGGTGCGTCCCTTCGAGACCCGCGCGATGAACATGCCCACGAACGGTGACCAGGAGATCCACCAGGCCCAGTAGAACACGGTCCAGCCCTGGAACCAGGCTTCGTCTTCACGGCCAAACGGGTTACTCAGGGGAATCGCGTTGGCGATGTAGCTGGAGGACGTAACCCAGAGCGTCTCCAGAATGGTCATGGTCGGGCCGGCAAAGATGATGAAGAACAGCAGAATACCGGCCATGCTCATGTTGATGTTACTGAGGATCTTCACACCGCCATCCAGGCCCCGCAGTACGGAAACCAGCGCAACGGCCGTAACACCCACGATAATCGCCATCTGGACGTTGACACCACCGCCCGTGTCGAACAGGTAGTTAAGGCCTGAGGCCGCCTGCTGTGCACCAAAACCCAGTGAGGTAGCCAGACCAAAGATGGTGGCAACCACGGCAAGCACATCAATGATGTGTCCCGGCCAGCCCCAGACCTTGTCCTTCAGGAGCGGGAAGAAGGCAGAGCGGATGGTCAGCGGCATGTTCTTGTTGAACGCGAAGAACGCCAGTGAAAGCGCTACCACGGCATAGATGGCCCAGGGATGAAGACCCCAGTGGTACATGGTGGCACCCATGGCCAGATTGGCTGCCTCGGCCGTGTTCGCCTCAACGTTGAACGGCGTTTCATACCAACCGGTGTAATAGGCGACCGGCTCGGCAACCGCCCAGAACATCAAGCCGATACCCATGCCCGCAGCGAACAGCATGGCAAACCACGACATGGTGGAGAACTCCGGCTTGGCGTCCATACCGCCCAGGCGGATTTTGCCCACCGGCATGAAGATCAGGGCCAGGCACACCACCACGAAGATGTTGGCACTGATCAGGAAAAACCAGTCAAAGGTTGCGATGATGTCCCATTTTGCGCCATCGAGCAGCTCTTTGGCCTGCTCGGGGAACATCAAGGTACCAATTACGAACGCTATAACCAGTATTGCCGTAATCGGAAATACCGGCGCGTGGAGATCCAGCCCGAACGGCGTTATGTTGTCCTGGCCGGCCACGTAGTCCGTCTGATATTCGTCTTTCACTACTTCGCCCACGTTATGGCGCCTCCTGAGTTGATAAGCCGTTTTTTCAGAATCGGAATTCAATTATTACAAGCGCGTTAGTTTAATGCTTTGAGTTCAAAACATCAAAATGGCACTATTTTCGCTCTCCCTTGTTCTTGAGATATATCAAGCATAGCCCAAGCTACGAGTCAGGCCAGCGAATCCGGCAACAATCTGGCGTTGGTCCCCGTGCGTCGCGGGCTACACTTCAAATAGACCCGGCGCTGCCGGAAAGACGCCGCAACCGAGGGCCCCATGGAAAGAACAAAGACGTTTCCCCTTCGCTACACGGTTTACGTGCTGAGTGTTGTCGGTTTTCTGGTATCGCTGGCACTGTCCGTGTTGTCCGGTGCCGGCTACCTCTTCCCTGTCATTTTCGGCCTTTTCGCAGCCCTGGGAACCTATGACCTGGTGCAAAGACGGCATACGGTCAGCCGGATGTACCCGATCACGGCGCATTTCCGGTACATGCTGGAGTCCATCGGGCCGGAAATCCGTCAATACTTCATCCAGTCCGACACCGAGGAGCGCCCGTTCTCGCGCGAGCAGCGAAGCATTGTCTACCAGCGTGCCAAGAACGTGCTGGACAAACGACCTTTTGGATCTCTTCTGCACATGTATGAGGAAGGGTTTGAATGGATGAACCATTCACTCGCACCAACCCGCCTGACCGACAGCGATTTCCGGGTGGTGATCGGCAAGCGCTGTGAAAAACCATACAGTGCAAGCGTGTTCAACATATCAGCCATGAGTTTCGGGTCGCTTTCCGCGAACGCGATTCTCAGCCTGAATACCGGCGCCAGGATGGGCGGCTTCTATCACGACACCGGCGAAGGTTCGATTTCGCAGTACCATCGGGAGCCGGGCGGGGATCTGGTCTGGGAGATCGGCTCCGGGTACTTCGGCTGCCGCCACAAGGATGGCTCATTCAATGAGGAGATGTTTCAGAAGAACGCCACTCTTGATCAGGTGAAAATGATTGAGCTCAAACTATCCCAGGGGGCCAAGCCGGGTCACGGAGGCATTCTGCCTGGCGCCAAGGTTACCCGGGAAATCGCCGAAGCCAGAGGCGTGTCTGTGGGAGAGGATTGTGTCTCCCCGGCCAGCCACTCGGCGTTTTCCACGCCACTGGAAATGCTTGAGTTCATTGATCGCCTTCGGGAACTTTCAGGTGGTAAGCCCGTGGGTTTCAAGCTGGCCATCGGGCATCCCTGGGAATGGTTCGGGATCGTCAAGGCGATGCTTGAGAGCGGACGTCGCCCAGACTTCATTGTGGTAGACGGTGGTGAGGGCGGCACAGGCGCCGCGCCTCTGGAATTCATCAACCGCCTCGGCATGCCGATGACCGAAGCCCTGCTTCTCGTTCACAACACCCTCGTGGGCACCAACCTTCGGGAGGACATCGCGTTGGGCGCCGCCGGCAAGATCACCTCGGCGTTCAACATTGCCAGAACCCTGGCCCTCGGCGCCGACTGGTGCAACGCGGCGCGCGGGTACATGTTTGCCCTGGGCTGCATCCAGTCGCTCAGCTGCCACACCGGCAAATGCCCAAGCGGCGTAGCCACACAGGACCCCAGGCGCGGTAACAAGCTGGACGTACAGGACAAAAGTGTACGGGTCTACAACTACCACAAGAACACCCTGGACGCCCTTCAGAACCTGCTGGAAGCCTCGGGGCTGCGCCATCCCTCGGAGCTCGGCCCGGAACACATCGTGCGGCGGGAATCGCGAGCCGAGGTACATTCCTACATGGAGATCTTTCCGTTCCTCGAACCCGGAGCGCTTCTTGAGGGCGAAACGGGGCTGACGATTTTCGACAAGTACTGGGAATCCGCAAGGGCGGATTCGTTCGGGCCGCCCGAGTTCATCCTGAAGCTCCGTGAAACCAAGCTCCGCTGACGGGCCAGAAAAAATGCGCACCAAATTCACGCCCGGATG
The DNA here is from genome assembly GCF_055755345.1 of Marinobacter sp. E2. Lineage (NCBI taxonomy): Bacteria > Pseudomonadati > Pseudomonadota > Gammaproteobacteria > Pseudomonadales > Marinobacteraceae > Marinobacter > Marinobacter sp. E2. The sequence goes on along the minus strand of NZ_CM146911.1, from coordinate 1,308,913 downwards.
TTTATTTTTGGGTTGCTCTCGTGTAGACTTCGCTCCCGCTAAGCCACTGAGATTACTCTCAAGTTTCCCGGTGGCATGCAGCGAATCGGGGCGTAGCGCAGCCTGGTAGCGCATCTGCATGGGGTGCAGAGGGTCGCAGGTTCAAATCCTGCCGTCCCGACCAGATTCGAGAAAAAGCCCGGACCGAAAGGTCCGGGCTTTTTTATTGCGTATGACCCGTCCTGAAATACGTTGTCATCTGGAGATGCAGAGATGGACAACGTCACTCCCACCCGCAAGAAGCGCACGCAGCGTGATTACAACCTGGGCTTTAAATTAGCGGTTGTTGATCAGGTCGAAAAAGGCGAGCTCACCTATAAACAGGCCCAAAGGACCTACGGCATTCAAGGGCGCAGCACGGTTCTCACTTGGCTGCGCAAGCATGGTAGATTGGACTGGTCCCTGCCGAGGAACTCGCCCATGAACCGATCCCAGGAAACGCCCGAGCAGAAGATCAAGCGACTTGAAAAAGAGCTAGAAGATGAGCGTCTTCGCAATCTCCTGCTCAATGAGATGGTCGATATTATGGATCGGGAATACGGAGCCGGTCTGCGAAAAAAGTATTTATCCAAGGAGCGCGTACGCTGCAAGCAAAAGGCAAAGTAAGCCTGAGCAAAAGCTGCTCGCTCTTTGGAGTAACACGCCAGGCGGTTTATCAGCGTCTTCAGCGGCGGAGAAGGCGCCAAAGTGAGCTGGAGCCGGTTAAAGCGCTTGTGCAGCAGATTCGAAAACGATTGCCGCGACTGGGAACACGCAAGCTGTATTATCTGTTGCGCGAAGAATTTCAGGCCCTTGGCATCAAGCTGGGTCGAGATGGTTTGTTTGATTACCTGCGTCAGCACCAGTTACTGGTTCATCCGAAGAAAAACTATACGAAAACAACCGACAGCCGCCATTGGATGAGGAAGCATCCCAACCTGTTTGCAGGATGTGAGCTGCATCGTCCCGAGCAGGTCTTCGTGAGCGATATCACCTACGTCGAAACAGATGAGGGGGTGCATTATCTATCCCTGGTTACGGATGCCTTCTCACGCAAGATCATGGGCCATAACCTCAGTCACGAGATGAAAGCTTCCGATACCGTGGCCGCGCTGAACCAGGCCGTCCGTCATCGTATGACCGACCAACCCCTGATACATCATTCGGATCGAGGCATCCAATACTGCTCTTCTCTGTACCAAGGAGTGCTGCGGAAACATCAGATTCGGCCATCCATGACCGATGGGTATGATTGCTACCAGAATGCTCTTGCTGAGCGGATCAACGGCATCCTCAAGCAGGAGTTCCTGATCAATCGATGTCGAACCTTTGCCGAGTTGGGCGTACTGATCAAGGAGTCTGTTGATGCCTATAATACCTACAGGCCACACCTCAGCCTCGGCATGAAAACGCCACAAGAGGTACATGAAAAAGCCAGCACCCGAGGGGAGCTGGCTTCAACAAAAACCGTCAACGTATATTAGGACGGGTCAGTACTCGCCAATAAAAAACCGGAGCAGTCACGGGACTGATCCGGTTTTTCTGAACCTTCAAAGAATGCCTGAACCTTCTGGCTGCCCTATTTCACGGGCGCGTTCAGAACCTCAAGCACCTCTTCCAGCTCGGTAATCATCTGGCGGATGAGCTGTTTGTACTGGGAGGTATCGTCTTTGACCTCGTGGCTGCTCAGCTTCTGCTTGGCGCCACCGATGGTGTAGCCCTGATCGTACAGCAGGCTGCGGATCTGGCGGATGGTAATCACATCTGCCCGCTGGTAATAGCGGCGGTTACCACGGCGTTTGACCGGCGACAGCTGGGGAAACTCCTGCTCCCAGTACCGCAGCACGTGCGCTTTCACGGCACAGAGCTCGGCCACCTCACCGATCGTGAAATACCGTTTTCCCGGAATCGCGGGAAGTTCGTTGTTATGACTGGGTTCCAGCATACGCTTCAACTTTTTGCTTTAGTTTTTGTCCCGGGCGAAACGTAACAACACGCCGTGCACTGATCGGAATCTCTTCACCGGTCTTCGGGTTCCGTCCCGGCCGCTGTTTTTTGTCACGCAGGTCGAAATTGCCAAAACCGGACAACTTAACCTGCTCGTTGTGACTGAGTGCGCCTCTGATTTCGTCGAAAAAAGCTTCCACCATTTCCTTGGCTTCGCGTTTGTTCAGGCCCAATTCCTCGTACAACCGCTCTGCCATTTCCGCTTTCGTCAAAGCCGCCATCTCTCAACTCCTCAGTGTTGCCCCCAGCTCTTCTTTCAATGCGTCAATCACACCGTTGAAGAGCGAATGCACTTCGTCTTCGTTCAGCGTGCGCTCAGGATGCTGCCAGAACAGGCTCAGGGCCAGGCTACGATTGCCCTCACCCAGGCTTTCACCTTCATAGACATCGAACGCACGCAGAGCGGTCAGCCGCTCGCCAGCGTGCTTTCTGGCTACACGCTCAACGTCGGCAAACGCCACATCGCTCCCGATAATGATAGCCAAATCCCGCCGAACTTCCGGGAATTTTGAAATTTCTTTGAAATTAGGCACATAACCAGTGACGATCGAATTCAAGAATAGCTCAAACATCAGGATCGTGCCATTAAGTTCAAGATTTTTCTGCACTTGCGGGTGCAGCGTCCCCAGCCAGCCCACATGCTCGCCGTCGCGTAGCAGTTCTGCGGTCTGTCCGGGATGGAGCGCCGGATGCTGGCTGCCGATGAACTGGATTTCCACCCCCAGCAGCCGGAACAGGCTTTCCAACTCCCCTTTTACATCAAAGAAATCCGCCGATCTGCGACCGTTTGCCCAGTTTTCAGGATACTGACTGCCAACCACAACGCCCGCCAGCATCGGCTGCTGGTCGATACGCTCGCCTTCCTGAAGGAAGCGCAGGCCGGTTTCAAACAGTCGGATTCTCGGCTGCTGCCGGTTCTGGTTATGGGCCACGGTTTTCAGTAGGCCGCTCCAGAGGCTGGTGCGCATCACCGACAGGTCCGAGGATATGGGATTGGCCAGGGCAATGCCCTCCCGGCCGGGATCCACCAGCTGCTGGACTTTCGGGTCAACAAAACTGTAGGTCACCGCCTCCTGGTAGCCCTGATCCACAAAGAAATTGCGAATCGCCGAAACCGGCCGAACGGCTTCGGCTACCGGCCGCAGGCCCAGGGAACCCATAGGCTCGGTCACGGGGAGGTTGTTGTAACCAAAGATCCGGCCAACCTCTTCAATCAGATCTTCTTCGATGGAGATGTCCGGACGGAAGCTCGGCACGCTGACACGCCAGCCGTCCTTGAGGAGCTTTTCCACGTGCAGGCCAAGCCGGGTCAGAATTTCCTCAACGGTGGTGCGGTCAATGGCCATGCCCAGCACGTCGTTCAGTCGACCGGCGCGCAGATCCACCAGCCGGTCCTCTGGCAGATGCTCGTCGCTGGCCACCTCGACAATCTCACCGGGTTCGCCGCCGACAATGTCCATCAGCAGCTGGGTAGCGCGCTCCATGGCCTCCCGGGCAAGCTTGTAATCTACTCCGCGCTCGAAACGGTGTGAGGCGTCGGTATGAAGGCCGTAATGACGGGCCTTTCCGGCAAGAGTAATCGGGTCAAAATAGGCCGCTTCCAGAACCAGATCGCGGGTTTTCGGGCTCACGCCCGAGTGCTCGCCACCCATAACACCGGCAATGGCAATCGGCTTTTCGTGGTCGGCGATGATCAGGGTTTCCGCGTTCAGCTCCACTTCCTGGCCATCCAGCAACACCAGCTTTTCACCAGCCCGCGCCATGCGCACAACGATGCCGCCCTGGATCTCGTCCCGATCAAAGGCGTGCATGGGCTGGCCAAGCTCGAGCATCACGTAGTTGGTGACATCCACGGCGGCATCGATCGCGCGAATACCGGAGCGGCGAAGCTTTTCCTGCATCCACAGGGGCGATTCCGCCTGCAGGTTCACGTTGCGAAGAATGCGTCCGAGGTAGCGCGGGCAACCGGCAGGTGCTTCAATCCGGATATCCGGGACTTCCGAGTGAGCGGCCTCCACCGGCTCGATCTCCGGGCTTTCAACCAGGAGGCTGTTGAGAACACCCACTTCACGGGCAAGGCCCTTGATGGAGAGACAGTCGGCGCGGTTGGGCGTCAGGTCCACATCGATGGTCACATCGTTCAGCTTCAGATAATCCGCCACGTCCTTTCCAACGGGAGCGTCTGCCGGCAGCTCCATCAGGCCATCGTGATTCTCGGACAGCCCCAGTTCGGCTTCGGAGCACAGCATGCCCTCGGAAGGCTGACCACGCAGCTTGGCCTTCTTGATCTTGAAATCGCCGGGCAGCTGGGCACCCACCACGGCAAACGGTACCTTCAGACCGTCTCGCACATTCGGCGCACCGCACACAACCTGAACCTCGGAGCTGCCGTCGCTCACCTGGCAAACCCGCAGCTTGTCAGCATCCGGGTGGGGTTTCACCGAGATCACCTCGCCCACGATCACGCCACTGAACTGGCCAGCAACCGGCTCGAAACCATCCACCTCCAGACCCGCCATGGTGATCTGGTCCATCAATTCCTGGGTTCCGATTTCCGGATTCACCCATTCGCGCAGCCACTGTTCACTGAATTTCATGGTTCTTGCCTTGTCCTGATGCGGTTTTGCCTGATTGGTTCGATGCCTGACTCTGCGCCTTACCGGAACTGGCGCAAAAAGCGCAGATCGTTCTCGAAGAACATGCGCAGGTCGTTCACGCCGTAGCGAAGCATGGCCAGACGCTCAACGCCCAGACCAAAGGCAAAGCCACGGTATTGCTCAGCATCAATTCCGCAATGTTCGAATACCTTGGGGTGCACCATGCCGCACCCCATTACCTCGAGCCACTTGATGGAGCCGTCAGCTTCGCGGCCCCACTCAATGTCCACCTCCGCGGAGGGCTCTGTGAACGGGAAGTAGGACGGCCGGAAACGTACCTGCAGGTCACGCTCGAAGAACACCCGCAGGAACTCTTCCACGGTGCTTTTCAAATCCGCGAAGCTCACATTCTCCTCAACCAGCAACCCCTCCACCTGATGGAACATGGGGGTGTGGGTCATGTCGGAGTCACAACGGTACACCCGACCGGGACAGATCATCCTGAACGGCGGCTTGCCGGCTTCCATGGTGCGAATCTGCACGGGCGATGTGTGCGTGCGCAGCAGTGTACCCGGGTTGAAGTAGAAGGTGTCGTGCATGGCACGGGCCGGATGGTGGCCGGGAATATTCAGGGCCTCGAAGTTGTGATAATCGTCTTCGATTTCGGGCCCCTGCTCCACGGTATAGCCCGCACGGGCGAAAAACTGTTCAATTCGCTGCAGGGTTCGGGTTACCGGGTGCAGGCCGCCAAGGTCCTGGCCACGGCCCGGGAGGGTCACGTCAATGGACTCGCTGGCGAGCTTCTTCTCGATGGCAGCCCGCTCAAGGTCATGGCGTCGGGCATTGATCGCCTCTTCCACCCTGGTCTTGGCTTCGTTGATCTTCTGGCCCGCCGCCGGACGCTCCTCGGCGGAGAGCTTACCCAGGGTCTTTGCCTGCTGGGTTATCGAACCCTTCTTGCCAAGGTATTCCACTCGAATTTGATCAAGTGCCTGCAGGCTGTCCGCGTTATCGACCGCCGCCAGACCGTCCTGAACCAGTTGCTCCAGGTTTTCCATTGACCCTGCTCCAAACCAGAAATGGGAGTACTAAATCTGCAGTTTCACAAACAAAAATAGGGGAAGAGCGTGCCCTTCCCCTATCAGAGGGCGCCATCATGATCTCACGAGGCGCCCATATCGATCAGCAATCGATGAAAGAGCTAAGCGATCACAGGGACGCTTTGGCCTTCTCAACAACAGCGGCAAACGCCTGCTGCTCGTTCATGGCCAGGTCGGCCAGAACCTTACGATCGATTTCAACGTTTGCCTTCTTCAGGCCAGCAATCAGACGGCTGTAAGACAGACCGTTCGCGCGGGCGCCAGCGTTGATACGGGCAATCCACAGGGCGCGGAATGCACGCTTGCGGTTACGACGGTCGCGGTAAGCGTACTGACCGGCCTTGATAACCGCCTGCTTGGCTACGCGGAATACACGACTGCGCGCACCGTAGTAACCTTTGGCCTGATTAAGAATCTTTTTGTGACGACGGCGTGCGACCACACCACGTTTTACACGAGCCATACTTTAATCCTTCTACCTTTACTTTCTAAGGAATGATTGGCGCGGCTGGATCAGCACGCGGTCATACGCTTGATAGATGCCACATCAGACTTGGCGATGAGCTTGGTGCCGCGCAGCTGACGCTTACGCTTCGGGCTCTTCTTGGTCAGGATGTGACTGGTGAAGGACTGCTTGTGCTTGAAGCCGGTGGCGGTTTTCTTGAACCGCTTGGTGGCTCCGCTTTTGGTTTTCATCTTCGGCATTTTTTAAAACTCCGCATTCTATTTTAGATAAACAATCGCGTGTTCCTGAACGACAAATCCCCCGCATGCGCGGGGGACAAGCACCCGATCAGGCTCACTTCTTCTTGCGGGGCGCCACAACCATGGTCATCTGCCGGCCTTCCATTTTCGGCCGCATCTCTACCTGGGCAAGCTCTTCCACGTCTGATTCAATGCGCTGCATGAGCTGCATACCAATTTCCTGGTGTGCCATCTCACGGCCACGGAAGCGGATCGTGATTTTGCCGCGGTCCCCGTTTTCAAGGAAACGTATCAGGTTGCGTAGTTTGACCTGATAATCCCCTTCTTCAGTTCCGGGACGGAACTTAAGCTCTTTGACCTGCGTCTGCTTCTGTTTCTTCTTGGCAGCCGCCTTGGCCTTCTTCTCTTCGAAGATCTTCTTGCCGTAATCCATTATCTTGCAGACGATCGGATCGGAATCCGTAACCTGCACCAGATCGAGTGAGGCCTCCTCGGCCTGCTTGAGGGCATCCTCAATCGGTACAATTCCGACCTGATTGCCTTCGGCATCGATCAGGCGGACTTCAGTTGCGTCAATGTTCTCATTGATAGGCGCCTTGGGAGAACGCCCACCCCGATTCGTTCGCTGTTTAATAATCAGATCTCCGTTTTGGTTCTGCCTTTGCGCTGAATGTCCTCTGCGAGCAACTGTTCGAACGCTTCAAGCGATAAGGTACCCAGATCTTCGCCTTTTCGGGTGCGTACGGCAACCGCGTTATTTTCAACTTCCTTGTCGCCGACGACGACAAGATAGGGAACCTTGTTAAGAGTATGCTCGCGGATTTTAAAGCCGATCTTCTCGTTTCTCAAGTCAGCATTAACCCGATAGCCCAAAGAATCCCACTTTTTCGCCAGTTTCTGGCAATAATCACGCTGATTGTCGGTAATATTGAGGACCGCCACCTGCGTCGGCGCCAGCCAGGTCGGGAAAGCCCCTTCGTACTCCTCGATCAGAATACCGATAAAACGCTCGAACGAGCCAAGCACCGCACGGTGCAGCATCACCGGTGTGCGACGCTCGGAATTGTCGGCCACATACTGCGCCCCCAACCGTCCCGGCATGGAGAAATCGACCTGGATGGTGCCACACTGCCACACCCGGCCGATACAGTCTTTCAGGGAGAACTCAATCTTCGGGCCGTAGAATGCGCCTTCTCCGGGCAGCAACTCCCAGTCCACGCCTTCCCGGTTAAGAGCTTCTTCCAGAGCCGCTTCCGCCTTGTCCCAGACCTCGTCAGAGCCAACCCGTTTTTCCGGACGGGTCGAGAGCTTGTAGAGAATCTCGGTAAAGCCGAAATCGGTGTAGATCTCGTGCAGCATTTCAATAAACGCAGACACCTCTTCCTGGATGGCGTTTTCTTCACAGAAAATGTGGGCGTCATCCTGAGTAAACCCGCGTACCCGCATTAACCCGTGCAGAGCGCCGGAAGCCTCGTTGCGGTGACAGGAGCCAAACTCCGCCAGCCTCAGCGGCAGATCCTTGTAGCTTTTGAGACCCTGATTGAACACCTGCACATGGCACGGACAGTTCATGGGCTTGATGGCGTAGTCGTGCTTCTCCGACTCGGTGGTGAACATGTCATCCTTGAACTTGTCCCAGTGGCCCGACTTTTCCCAGAGGGTCCGGGACACCACCTGCGGGGTCTTGATCTCCTTGTAGCCATGCTCCTGCTGCTTGCGGCGCATGTACTGCTCGACTTCCTGGTACAGCGACCAGCCGTCCGGATGCCAGAACACCATGCCCGGCGCCTCTTCCTGCATGTGGAACAGGTCGAGCTTCTTGCCGATCTTGCGGTGATCCCGCTTTTCCGCCTCTTCCAGACGGTGCAGATAAGCCTTCAGATCCTTCTTGTTGCCCCAGGCGGTGCCGTAAACCCGCTGCAGCTGTTCGTTGCTGGTATCACCACGCCAGTAGGCGCCGGCCACCTTGGTCAGCTTGAACGCCTTGAGTTTGCCGGTGCTGGGCACGTGCGGGCCCCGACACAGGTCGATGAAATCGCCCTGGCGATAGAACGAGAGATCCTCATCACCGGGAATGTCCTGGATAATCCGGACCTTGTACTCCTCGCCCATCTCTTCAAAGAGTTTGATGGCCTCTTCGCGGGACAGGATAGAGCGATGCACGGGAATATCCTGCTTGGCGAGTTCTTCCATGCGCTTCTCGATGCGCGCCAGATCTTCGTTGGTGAAGGGGCGATCGTACTTGAAGTCGTAGTAGAAGCCGTTGTCGATCACCGGACCGATGGTGACCTGGGCACCCGGAAACAATTCCTGGACCGCCATGGCCATCAGGTGGGCGGTTGAATGGCGAATAACATCCACACCCTCTTCATCGCGCTCGGTGACGATGGCCAGATCGGCGTCTTTCTCGATACGGTAGCTGGTGTCTACCAGCTTGCCGTCCACCTTGCCCGCCAGGGCGGCCTTGGCGAGGCCAGCGCCAATGTCGGCGGCGACATCGTGAACGGTAACGGGTTCGGCAAAACTGCGGTGGCTGCCGTCAGGCAGGGTTACGACGGGCATGCAATACTCCTGTTGGTTACTCAGCGGTGATCTATACCAGAGACCACTTGGTGACGGCACTGCGCGACACAAACCGCGGGCCATTTCGTGGCGAAGTCTAACAGAAAAAAACCCGGCAGGTTAATGCCGGGTTTCAAGGTTTTCTTCCAGAGGTTGCGTGCCGTCAGGCCGTCTGGCCCAGGGCTTCTTCCCTTGCCCGCCGTCGCAGTTGGCCATAGGCAAGCAGCCCCAACAGAAGCAATGCCGGGATGAACATCAGCTCTTTCGGCGGCCGGGGCAACTCCACCTGCACCGCGTCGATGGTCCAGCCAAACTGGATACCGACTCTCTCTGCGGGGCTACCAAACCCGACAAAATCCACCGCCATCTTGTCGCCATCCGGACTCAGTTCCAGGCCAGCCTCCATGAGTCGCTGCTCCGGTGTCTCGCCCGCGGGTATGGGCAGCCGGACATAGGTGCTCACCTCGTCGCCGTCGATGTTCATGCCAGACGCCTTCAGGATGATCGGCTGGTCCGCCGGAATATCTTCAACATATTCCATAACCTGCACACCCGGGCGGTCTTCAGTGGGGGGATAGATCATGTCCCACCAGAATCCGGGACGGAACATGGTGAAGGTAATCAGCAACAGCAGCAGGGTTTCCCACTTGTGGCTCTTGGTGAACCAGTAGCCCTGGGTTGCCGCCGAGAACACCAGCATGGCGGTAACCGCGCTGAACACCGTAACCAGCAGATCAAACCATCCGGTCAGGCCGATCAGCAGCAACTGGGTATTGAAAATGAACATGAACGGCAGGATCGCTGTTCGGATGTCGTAGGTGAAACCCTGGACACCGGTACGTATCGGGTCGGCACCCGAGATGGCCGCCGCCGCATAGGCCGCAAGCCCCACCGGAGGCGTATCATCGGCGAGAATACCGAAGTAGAACACGAACAGGTGCACCGCGATCAGCGGCACGATGAGCCCGTTCTGGGCACCCAGGGTTACGATCACCGGCGCCATCAGGGTCGAGACCACAATATAGTTGGCGGTGGTCGGCAGACCCATGCCGAGAATCAGGCTGATAACGGCGGTAAAGATCAGCATCAGCAGCAGGTTGCCGCCAGACAGGAATTCCACGAAGGCCGTCATCACCAGGCCAATGCCCGTTAGAGTGACGGTGCCCACAACAATACCCGCCGTGGCGGTCGCAACACCGATGCCGACCATATTGCGGGCGCCGGTGGCCAGTGAGTGGGCCAGATCGAAGAAGCCATCCTTAGTCAGGCGACCCAAGTCGCCGTGTTTTCGGAAGAAGGCCTTCAAAGGCCGCTGGGTTATCACAATAAAGATCATGAACAGGGTCGCCCAGAACGCAGAGAGCTGGGGCGAGAAACGCTCCACCGTCAGGCACCACACCAGAACCACAACCGGAAGCAGGAAATACAGGCCGGTTTTCACGGTTGGTCCAACCGGGGGCAACTCGCCCATGTCCCTGTTCGGATCGTCTTCTTCCAACTCGGGAAAACGGGTCGCGTAGCCCACCAGTGCCACATAGACAAGCACAAGCAGTGGCGCAAGCACCCAGATAGCGGCTTCGCCCAGAAGGGTCTTTATCCAGCCAATGCCGTAATACACCACCAGGGTAACCACTATCAGCCCAATCAGAATGACCACCCAGTTGAGCATCCGCTGAGCCAGGGTCGGCTTGTTGAGACGCTCGATGCCCTGCATCTTGAGCTTGCAGGCCTCAAGGTGGACGATGTAAATCAGCGCCACATAGGAAATCAGGGCAGGCAGAATAGCGTGCTTGATCACCTCGAGGTAAGAGATTCCCACATACTCCACCATCAGGAATGCAGCAGCACCCATGATCGGAGGCGTCAGTTGCCCGTTGGTGGAAGCGGCAACCTCAACGGCACCGGCCTTGGTTGCCGGGAAACCCACCCGCTTCATCAGCGGAATGGTGAAGGTACCGGTTGTCACCACGTTGGCAATCGAGGAGCCGGAAATCACGCCGCTCAGACCGCTGGACACCACCGCCGCCTTGGCAGGACCGCCACGCATATGACCCAGCATGGCGTAGGCTACCTTGATGAAATAGTTGCCGGCGCCGGCCCGCTCCAGCAGGGCGCCAAAAAGCACAAACAGGAAGACGAAGCTGGTAGACACCCCAAGGGCGACACCAAACACGCCTTCGGTACCGAGCCATTGATGAGACGCCAGCTTGCTGAGGCTAACCCCCTTGTGCGCAATCACATCCGGCATATAAGGGCCGGCAATGGAATAGGTAATGAAGACCGCGGCCACAATGGTCAATGGCAGGCCAAGCGAGCGCCGGGTTGCTTCCAGCAACAGCACCAGGCCAATCAGGGCAACCCAAAGATCCTGGGTGATCGGCGCGCCCGGGCGGGTGGCCAGCTCTTCATAGAAAACATACAGGTAGGAGGCGCAAAACGCCGCCACCAGGGCGAGGACCCAATCGTAAAACGGCACATTATTGACGTGCCGACCGCGGATCATCGGAAAGGACGCGAAGGCCAGAAAAACAGCGAAGGCCAGGTGAATCGAACGGGCTTCCGTCGAATTGAAAATCCCGATATCCAGAATAAACGGGAGCGGTGATGCAATCCACAACTGAAACAGCGACCACACCAGGGGAACGATAAACAGAATAACGGCCGCATAGCCGCTGGCCGCCCTGCCCCCGGTTTCAGTCTGCAGGATTTCCTCTACATTGCCGCCGCCAGCGCTACCTCCGTTCGACGGATCGCTCGTTGCCATAAATTATTCCTGTAGCGTGAAAGGTTAATCTCTGGAAGGAAACCCGGCGGGCAAACGCCCGCCGGTCCGGATTAACGACCGATCAGTCGATCAGGCCAGCTTCCTTGTAGTACTTGGCAGCACCCGGGTGCAGCGGCGCACTCAGGGCATCAGAGACCATCTCTTCCTTGTTCAGGTTGGCGAAGGCAGGATGCAGTCGCTTGAAGCTGTCGAAGTTCTCGAAGACCGCCTTGACCACGGCATAGACCACATCGTCCGGCACATCGGTGGAGGAAACGAAGGTGGCAGCCACACCGAATGTGGTCACGTCTTCATCGCTTCCACGGTACATGCCGCCCGGGATTACCGCCTTGCGGTAGTACGGGTTCTCTTCGATCAGGGTTTCCGTAGCCTCGTTATCCACGCTGACGATTACGCTGTCGCAGGATGTGGTGGCTTCCTTGATCGCACCGGAGGGGTGGCCGACGGTGTAGAAGAAGGCATCGATGTTGCCGTCACACAGGGCCTGGGACTGTTCCGCAGCCTTGATCTCGGCCGCCAGAGCGAACTTGTCCATACCCCATCCCATTTCTTCCATCAGAACTTCTGCTGTGGCGCGCTGACCGGAGCCCGGGTTACCCACCGATACCCGCTTGCCCTCGAGGTCTTTGAAGGTCTTGATACCGGACCCTTTGCTGGCAACAACGGTGAACGGCTCAGGATGCAGCGAAAACACCGCGCGCAGTTCCTTGTTGGCGCCGTCGTCCTTGAACTGGCTGGTGCCGTTATAGGCATGATACTGCCAGTCAGACTGGGCAACCGCCAGATCAAGCTCGCCCTGGCGGATGGCGTTCAGGTTATAGACTGAGCCACCGGTGCTTTCCACCGAGCAGCGGATACCATGCTCTTTACGGTCCATGTTCACCAGACGACAGATCGCCCCACCGGCCGGATAGTAAACGCCGGTAACCCCGCCAGTACCGATGGTCACAAAGCGCTGTTCCTGAGCTGAAACGGACGTGGAGGCAGCACCGAGACTGACGGCTGCAGCGACAGCGAGTGCGGAGGCTTTGAGTTTCAGTGTCATGTGAGTTCTTCCTTTTCTGTGTGTTATTGGCAATCGCCCGCACGTTCCTACGGACAGACTTCATGGTCGTTTGAAAACATAGACCACTTCACACCATAAATAAAGTATGGATTAGCTGGCTAACCGGTTGACGGAACAACAAAAAAGCCCGCAATGCGGGCTTTTTTGCTCATCATCTCCCGAGGAGACTGACGATCTATTTGGCCGCTCGGGCCTTGGCGACCATGCGATCCGGTCGCAGCAGGAAGCGGGCCAGAGCCGGCAGCAGCCAGATGGCACCGACCATGTTCCAGATGAACATGAAGAACAGCAGCAGCCCCATGTCTGCCTGGAATTTGATCGGAGAGAAGATCCAGGTCACCACGCCAAGACCCAGTGTTACGCCGGTAAACATAACCGCCTTACCGGTGGAACGCAGGGTCTCGTAATAGGCCTCCTGCAGGGTCTTGCCTTCCAGCAGGTACTTCTCCAGCTTGCTGTAGATATAGATACCGTAGTCGACACCGATACCCACACCCAGTGCAATCACTGGCAGCGTAGCCACCTTGATGCCGATGCCGGAGACCGCCATGATCGCCTCACACAGGATCGAAGTGAGTCCCAGCGGAATCACGATGCACAGTACCGCACGGAGGGAGCGGAAAGTGACAAAGCACAGCAAACTCACCACGCCGTAGACCAGAATCAGCATCTTGTCCTTGGCGGAGGAAATCACCTCGTTGGTGGCCGCTTCAACGCCGGCGTTACCGGCTGCCAGCAGGAACCGGTGTTCTTCGTTGCTGTTTTCCTCGGCAAACGCCTCGACACGCTCAACCACAGTCTGCAGGGTTTCTGCCTTGTGATCTTCCAGGAACACCAGCACCGGGGTCAGACTGCAGTCGGTGTTGATCAGCCCGGCCGGAGCCTCGCGGATGGAGGCGTTGATGATGGTCTGGTTCCGGGAGATCTCATACCACTTCCAGTTACCCTCGTTCAGAGCCTTGGTCACAATCTTGGAGACGTCGGCCAGTGAAGCAGACGACTGGACACCCGGCGTGTTCTGAAGCTCCCACTGCAGCTTGTCCATGGCCCTCAGCACGTTGTACTGGGTGCACTGCTCTTCTGGCGTCTTGACCATAACCACCAGAACATCGGCACTGGTGGAGTAGTTGTTGATGATGAAGGCGTTGTCCTTGTTGTAGCGGGAATCCTTCCGCAACTCCGGCGCACCCTGGTCAAGGTCACCAATCTTGAGGTCCTGCTTGTAATACAGCCCAAGACCGAGACCGATGACCGCGATAAGCAGGGAAATCGGAGCCACGCCCGGGTGCGAGAAGTAGGACATGACGCGCCACTTGCGATCCTGCTTCTCACCATGGTTCTGCACATGACGCACGCCGCCCTTGGAAATGCCCAGGTAGGACATGATCAGAACGTGCAAGACCAGGTTGGTGATGATCACGAACGCAACACCGATACCGGCGGCGACCGCCAGATCGCGGATTACATCGATCTCGATGAAGAACAGGGTAAGGAAGCCAAAGGCGTCGGAGACCAGTGCCAGCATGCCCGGGATATAAAGAGCCCTGAAAGCAAGCCGTGCGGCCGTTACCGAGTCAAAGCCTTTGGCCGCTTCAACCGCCATGGCATTGACGATCTGTACACCGTGACTGATACCGATCGCGAACACTAGGAACGGCACCAGAACGGAATAGGGGTCGAGCCCGTAGCCGAGCAGACGGAGGGCGCCCAGCTGCCAGAACACCGCGATGATCGATGTGAAGACCGGGACCAGCGTGCCGGTGATGGAACGCGAGTACCAGAACAGCAGAAGCGTGGTGAGCACAATGGTGATGCCCGCGAACCAGGCAATGGAGCCGATGCCTTCAATCAGATCGCCCACTTTCTTGGCGAAGCCAACGATGTGGATCTGGATGTTGGGGTTCTGCTCTTCGTACTTGTCGCGAATCTTTTCTTCAAGCTGACGGGAAAATTCCGCGTAGTCCAATGCCTCCCCGGTTTCGGGGTTCTTCTCGTAAAGCGGGGCATAGACGATGGTGGACTGGAAGTTATCCGAGACCAGACGCCCCACTTCGTTGGAGCGCAGCACATTCTGGCGCAGCTGCTCCAGACTGTCGCGGGAGCCGTCATAGCCATCGGGGATGACCGTACCGCCCTGGAAGCCCTGCTCGGTCACCTCTACCCAGCGGACGTTGGAGGTCCACAGCGATTTCAGACCGGAACGGTCCACGCCGTTCAGATAGAACACCTCATCGGTGATCTGCTTCAGGGTTTCCATGTACTCCTGAGTGAAAATATCGCCTTCTTCCACAGCAACGGCGATACGCACGAAGTTACCCAGGTTTTCCAGATCTTCCCGGTGCTCCAGCATGTTCACGATGTACGGATGTTCGAGCGGAATCATGCGCTCGAAACTGGCATCGGGCTGGATCTTGGCAGCGTTATAGCCAAGGAAAACAGTCAGCAACGCGAGAACCGCCAGGATGGCTGCCCGGTTATTGAACAGCAGTCGCTCGAGGAAAGGTTCCGCCTTGGGGGTGGTCAGGTAGTGCTCGCCCCTGTCATGTTTCGGGTTGGACATTCAAAAGCCCCTCTATTGTTCGTTCGGTTATTGCCACATCAGGGCGTTATTGAAGGTTCTTTCCGCGGGCGTCCGTGATCTTGGCGCCACCTTCACCGACAATCAGCAGATCGGTTCCGGAAATGGGCACCACACTCATCACACCCTCGCGATCACTACGGAAATGCTCCCGAAAGGTTTCCGCGCCGTTGGTACTCAGCAGAACCGCGCCACCGTTACCAACCAGCGTTATCCGTCCGTCTTCGGCAACAACGCCATCGTTGAGGGTGGCACCGGCCGAATTCGGAACCATGCGCCAGGACTTGCCCAGATCAGTGGAGAACAGCATGTTGCCCCGCAGGCCGAATGCCAGGATTTCGTTCACCTGGCCGGTACCGATAACACCGAACAGGGAGCCGTCATAGGGGGACTCGCGGCGCTCGAAGGTTTCGCCGCCATCTACCGATACGTGGATCTGACCAGCCTCACCTACCAGAACAATCGCTCCGCCGGTGATCCGGGTGATGCCGTTAAGGTGGAAGTTCTGGCGGTTATCAATTCGCGGGGCCCAGTCACGCCAGGTTTCACCGCCATCGACGGTACGCAGGAACATACCGTAAGCACCGACCACAAAGCCGCGCTGTTCGTTCTCAAACCATACGTCCAGCAGCGGATTCACGGGACCAATGTCCAGGTCTGCCTGGAGGTTCTCGAGGGCAAAAAACAGATCGTCCAGCGCCCACTCGAGGTCGCCCTTTTCTTCTTCCGGAGCCTCCTCGATCCGCTCTTCCATCGCGGCAATCTGCTCTTCACGGCTCTCGATGGCCAGCTCCAGGGCACGGGTGCCGTCCAGCTGCAGCTCCCAGGTAGTACCGGCGTCGGTTGTTTTAAGAACAACGCCACTGTGGCCTACCGCCCAGCCATGGGTATCCGAGCCGAAGTCGATACCGGTCAGGGTCACAGAAACGGGAACCTCACCCTGAGTCCAGGTTTTGCCCTCATCATCGGAATAGATGATGTGACCACGCTCTCCCACAGCCACAATACGCTCGCCTGCGCGGGTCACGTCCGTCAGGAGATTTTCCGGGGCCAGATCGGTCAGCCGGGCCGGGGTTTCGATGATATCTGCAAGCGCAAACGCTGCCGGCGCAGACCATGCCATGGAAAGTCCAAGACAGGCCGCTCCCAGAGTCTTGCACATCAACCTTTTAGCCATTCAGATTGCCTATTGTGTTGTGTTGAACTGTGTCTCTGCCCAGCATTGCCGGGTATAACTGTAAACATACCGACAGCCTCACGGCTGCCGGTATGTCGGGTCGCCACTTCCCTGGGGCGGGGGCACGTCCTCCGTCACCGGGGCCTTATCGGACACTCCGGCGGCGCAGGGACGCCGGCGAGAAGTAGCGCCGGTTCGGAACCTCGTTGGTGAATACCCGGGTATTCGGCTCTTCGGTATCCAGGCCAAGCACGTGATACCGGCGGGCCTGAAGATCATGATAGACGTCCAGAACCGTCCACACGCCCGGAAGTTCGTAGTAATTCTTTGGCAGGCCCATGGTCACACGCCAGAGCTCGCCCCGACCGTCGTACTGGTCCAGCAGCACGGTATTCCAGCTGTCCTCGTCGATGTAGAACCGACGCTTGCCGTAGATGTGCCGCTCACCTTCCTTGAGAGTCGCTTCCACCACATGCACCCGATGCAGCTCCCAGCGGGTCAGATCCGGGTTGATGTGGGTAATCCCGAGGATCTCCTCATAGGGCAGCCCTTTCTCACCGATGCGGTAGTTGTTGTAGGGGATGTAGATTTCCCGCTTGCCCTCGTAGGTCCAGTTATAACGGTCCAGGGCACCGTTGAAGATATCGGTGTCGTCTGCGGTCCGCAGGTTATCAGCCGCCGCGATGGGCGAATCATAGCCAAGGTTCGGGGCCCGACGCACGCGCCGCTGCCCGGCGTTGTAACCCCAGCCGTTACGCGGGTTGATGATCTGGTTCAGGGTCTCGTGAATCAGAATCGCGCCACCGGCCAGACGGGGCGGAGACTGGGTGAAGGAGAGGTAGTAGAAGATGACGTTATCCAGCGTCTCCTCACTGCCCTCAGGGTTGTAGAAGTTGAAGAAGGCTTCCTGCTGTGAGGTTACCAGGCCATACTCGCCGTTGGTCTGTACGGCAACCTCACTGGAACGACGGGTCACGGAAACGCCGCGCCACCGGGTCAGGTGGTTCCAGATTGCCTGCCAGGCCTTTTCCTCGTTGTTGCCGTGCAGAATCGGGAACGGGTAGCCCCCGAACGCACCATCAAGGCCTTCGCCCTCGCCCACGATTTCGGCGCTGACTGCATTTTCCTTGGTATTTTCTGCCACCCAATCGGGCACGGCGTGGGTGCGCCGGGACCGGTAAACCGGCACCTCAAAGGTAGTCGGATAGGTCTCGAGGAGGGCCTTCACGCCATCGGTGAGGTATTCCTCGTACTGATCCATATTAGCCGGGGTGATCGTGAACAGCACCTCATCGTCCGGAAACGGATTGATGTGATGCTGACCGCTACCCTCATAGCCCGGAGGCGGTTCGGTAAGACCGCCAGTCCAGGGCGGAATGGTACCGGCCTCATTGCCGGCCTTGGGTGAGCCAAAGGGAGTCAACTCGTTCCCCAGGCGTGCCGCCTCACTGGCAGACACCGCCGCCAATGCCGACGACGATGCCACGGAAAGCGCCAGAAGGCCGCCGAGAATCACGTTTTTGTTGTATGTCATTTTGGAACCTTAAGTGCGTCTGGAAGCCTCTGAAGAGGCTCTTATTATCGTCTTATGGAACTACCGACTTTCACCCAGATTAGCCGATCTGCCACTAAAGTCTATCGACCGAAAGTGCGATTTTGTATCTGGCCTTACCCGGCCAGGCTCTTGTGCACAACCTCATAGACATCCCGGGAAAGGCCCTCCTTGTCGCGGATACGCTCGAGCGCCGATTGCATCTGGCTGCTGTAAGCCGGCGCAAACTTCCGCCAGCGGGTCAGCGGCGTTACCAGACGGGCCGCAATCTGGGGATTGCTGTCGTCCAGGCGGCAAACCTGGTCTGCCAGGAACCGATACCCCGAACCGTCGGGATTATGGAAGGCCGCCAGGTTCTGGCCGGCAAAGGACCCGATCACCGACCGGATCTTGTTGGGATTCTTCCAGTCGAACGCCGGATGCGCGAGCAACTGCTCAATGTCGGACAACTGACCTGCGCGGTCGCTGGCCGCCTGCACCGAGAACCACTGCTCGACCACCTGGGGGTCATCGCGGAAGCGGTCGTAGAAGTCATCCAGCGCCTGCCGCCGGTCGGCCTCGTAATCGGAATTGACCAGCGCCCGCAGCGCTCCCATCCGGTCCGTCATGTTGTCGGCCCCGTTCAACTGGCGCACCGCCAGCGCCCGTCCCTCATCATCATTGATCATCAACAGCCAGCCCAGGGCGGTATTACGCAGACTTCGGCGGGCGATCGCCTCAGGCGTCACCTCATAGGCACCGCTGTCGTGCTGGCGCTGGTAACAGGCAACCAGCTCATCCCGGAGCGCCACCGCCAGATGCTCCAGAACACGCTCCCGGGCCCGATGGATGGCTGGCACATCGGCACTTTCCGCCAGCTCGATCAGATAGGCCTCTGAGGGCAACTGAAGCATTTTCGCGACCAGAGCCTGATCAAGGCCGGTGTCGGTAATCAGTTTGCGGTAAGCCTCGACCAGCCTCGGATCTATGGCCGCGTCATCCGGTGAGCCAATGAGCCGCTGAATGACATCCACCGCCAGACGCTGGCCGGCATCCCAGCGATTGAAGCCGTCCGGGTCGTGATTCATCAGGAACAACATTTGCTCCCGGGTCCAGGGATAACGCACACGCACCGGCGCCGAGAAATGCCGCAGCAGAGAGGGCACAGGCTCTGAAGGGATACCGTGGAACTCGAAGGTATGCACCCCTTCGGTCAGCTCAAGGACTCGTTCGGTTGGCGCCTCCGCCTCATCGCCGGACAGGCGCAATGGCAGCGGCTGACCATCAGAGCCCAGTAACCCGAGGGCAAACGGAATATGCTGGGGCTTCTTGTTGCTCTGCCCCGGGGTATCGGGAATGGTCTGCTCGATGGTCAACCGATAGACGCCCCGACCTTCATCGAATTCATCCGACACGGTCAGTACCGGCGTTCCGGCCTGCTCGTACCAGAGACGGAACTGGCTCAGGTCACGGCCCGAGGCATCCTCCATGGCCCGCACGAAATCATCGGTGGTTACGGCCTGGCCATCGTGGCGCTGGAAGTACAGGT
The DNA here is from genome assembly GCF_055755345.1 of Marinobacter sp. E2. NCBI lineage: Bacteria > Pseudomonadati > Pseudomonadota > Gammaproteobacteria > Pseudomonadales > Marinobacteraceae > Marinobacter > Marinobacter sp. E2. Next base: position 1,289,238 of record NZ_CM146911.1, on the reverse strand, counting down.
CGCTACCCTTGCGGAACAGATCGGGCCCCAGCAGGGTGTGGATCATGCGCACCACTTCGGCGCCCTTCTCGTAGATGGTCAGCGTGTAGAAGTTGGAGATTTCCATGTAGGACGCCGGCCGCACCGGATGGGCCATCGGGCCACCGTCCTCGGCAAACTGGGCGGTTCGCAACAGGGTGACATCCTCGATGCGCTTGACCGTGGGCGACCCCATGTCTGCGGAAAACTGGGAATCCCGGAACACGGTAAACCCTTCCTTGAGACTGAGCTGGAACCAGTCCCGGCAGGTCACACGGTTACCCGACCAGTTGTGGAAGTACTCGTGGGCGACAATGGCTTCAATACGCTGGAACGCCAAATCAGTAGCGGTTTCCTGGCTGGCCAGCACGCACGATGAGTTGAAGATGTTGAGCCCCTTGTTCTCCATGGCGCCCATATTGAAATCGTCCACGGCCACGATCATGAAGATATCCAGGTCGTATTCCCGGCCGTAGACATCCTCATCCCAGCGCATGGACCGCTTGAGGGAGTCCATGGCGTGGTCACACTTCTCGGCGTTCCTGGGCTCTACATACATGCGCAGATCAATGTCGCGGCCGCTGCAGGTGGTGAACGTGTCACGCTTCTCCACCAGGTCGCCGGCCACCAGCGCGAAGAGGTAGCATGGCTTGGGGAACGGATCCTCCCAGGTCACAAAGTGGCGACCATCGTCCAGTTCGCCCCTGTCCACGTCGTTGCCGTTGGACAACAACACGGGATAGGCCTCTCGATCGGCTTCAATGCGGGTACGAAAACGGGCCATCACATCGGGACGATCCGGGAAGAAAGTAATGCACCGGAATCCCTCGGCCTCACACTGGGTGCAGAACATTCCGGAGGATTTGTACAAGCCCTCCAGCCGGGTATTGTTCTGGGGCTCGATCCAGGTCACCACGCTCAGTGAGAAGCGCTCGGGCACCGACCGGATAACCAGCTGCTCGCCGCGGTTTTCATAATCGCCTTCAGACAGGGCGGTACCGTCCAAAGCAACCGACTCCAGCACCAGACTGTCGCCGTCCAGTTTGAGCGGAGCGGCAGACTCCTGAGAATCGGGGTTACGACGGATAGCCAGCGTGCTATGTACTCGGGCACCGTCCTCGAACAGCTCGAATCGCAAATCAACGGTGTCCACCAGATACGCGGGTACCTTGTAGTCGCTCAGGTAGATGGTTTGTGGCTGGCTGGTACGCATGGATGGTCTCCTGAATTCGTAGCCCGCAGGGGCGCTCGGGCCCGGCAGGCGAAAAAAGATCACTCGGGCCCGTGGCGGTCAGCCTTCCAGGACCCGGAAACGGATTTCATAACCGGTGAACTTCCGGATGTTGATCACACCGGTATCCAGAATAAGGTATTGCCCCTTGATACCCTCGAGCGTGCCTTCAACCTCTGGCGTTTTATCGAGGTTATGGGTTTTGATCTTCGCTGGCCAGGTCTGAACCGGGTAACTGAGACCCAGGCCCTGCTCATCCACCGCCCGAATGGCGTCCTCACCGTGCTCTGCCCGGAGCGCGTCAAGATCGTCGGCTATGAGGGCCAGCATCCGCTCACGCTCCTCCTTCAGCTCCAGCTCCGGCACTTCGCCCTTGAGCATCCGCTGCCAGTTGGTGCGGTCGGCAACATGGGCCTTGCACGCCACTTCAACCAGACCAGCCAGATACCGGGTGGCCACCCGAACCATGGGAATGGCGTCGACAGCCCCCTGGTCTATCCAGCGCGTCGGCACCTGTGAGGCCCGGGTAATACCAACCTTCAGCCCGGACGAATTGGCGAGGTAGACCACGTGCTCGATCATGCAGTGAGTCTCTCCCCACTCCGGCTCACGACAGGTTCCCAGATGATAATGGCACTTCTCCGGGCTCATGATGCAGCTGTCGCAGGCGGCCAGCTTGCGGAAACACGGGAAACAGAACCCCTGATTGAAACTCTTGTTGGTTTTGCGATCACAGTGGATGCACCGGATCACGCCGTTGAAATCCAGCCGCAACGGCCTGCCGATGAGATCGTTCATTGGAATGCGGGTGTCACCCACGGCAATGGTGTAGGACACCGGATGCCCGGCCTCCACCGGCATCTTGCGCAGACGGCCTGTTACGTCGATCAGTTCGCTCAAGACTTGACCTCGACAAACTGGTCCGGGTCTACCTTGCCCTGCCCCTGCGATCGCTGTACGGAAGGGTCGCAGGCCGTGCCAGCCTTGCTGCCCCGATCCAGATAGCCGGTGCGCTCTTCTTCCGGGATATTGTGCAGGTTCTCGTAGTAAATCACGGCTTCAAGGCTGATTTCCCGCTGTTCAGGCGTCAACTTGCGGCCATCGGGCCATTTGCCCAGCTCAATCGACTGGCGCAGGCTCCGGTACACGTTCGGGTCCAGCCGCTCGATCAGTTCTTCATAGGTCATGCCGCCCTCCTGAAAAAACGTTCATAAAAAATCCGGTATATCGTTTGACATTCTCAAACGACAATGATTATCATTACCTCACCAAATGACAACGGTCGTTTCATTTGGTCTCTCTCATCAGGAGCTGAATGCTCTTTTAATGCCCCGCTTTTGCGGGGCTTTTTTATTACCGCCTCCGCTGCCTTACGGGCAGAACCACCGCCAGGGCCAGCCCTGCAACAAATCCTCCCAGGTGCGCCTCGTTAGCCATCCGTCCCAGGCCTACCAGTTCAGGCAACGACGTGAAACCAATCACCATCCAGGCCACCGCAAAGGTCACCAGGGCCGGCGGAAACTGGAACCTGGGCGCCGCACGCTGGCTCAACCAGCAATAGCCCAGAATACCGTAGACCACGCCGGACAGCCCGCCGAACAACGGCCCCGAAACAAAGTACTGCAAGCCGTTGGAGAGCAGACTGGTCACCACGAACAGAGTGATGAAGCGGGCACGACCGTCGAACCATTCAATCTGACTGCCCAGAAACCACAGCATCACCGAATTGAAAATGATGTGGGTCCAGCTGAAATGGAGGAAATCGGGCGTCAGCAATCGCCAGATCTGGCCGCTGGCCAGGGTCGCTGTCAACGCGTCCACGCGACCGCCCAGGGTGCTCCAGTCAAAATCCCGGGGATCGACGATCATCAGCGCTGCGGCAAGCTGGTTCTGCCCCATGGCTGTGAGCCAGACCATGATTACCGCCAACCCGATGATACCCAGCACCAGGGGCGCGTGGCCGGGGGATGGCTGCCAGCGACCGCCCACGAACGCCGGCGACCGGTTCTGGCGATCCACGGCATCACGGATTTCCGGTTCGGCCATGAACCGGTCAAGGGCAGCCAGTACCGGCTCGGCGTGCGCCGGATCTTCCAGCCAGAGCACCTGAAAGCCGCCTTCTTCGGAAATCCGATGGGCCACGCCCTGGCCATTCAGCCAGCGACTGAAACCGGCCAGATTTACCCTGGTATCCAACTGCTTGACTCGATACACCCTTTGCTCCGCCTCAGGACCTGTTATCGCCGGCGCGTCCTAGCGCGCGACACTGTCTTCACTGGAGGGATAATCTGCCTGCTCCGGCCGCTCCACATCTACCCAGACAAACTTGTCCCGGGAAAGTGCCCGCTCACCGTCCATCCGGTAGGCCACCAGCCGACCGTATTTCACTGCGCTGTAGTCGATGCAGGCCACATTGGCCTTCAGCGGTGCCGGTTCACCTTCCATCCAGTAGTGACCCACAAACACCGGCGGCGCGTCCAGCGGATAACTGATCAACTGCCGGTGCTCGGCCGCCGTCAACTCACGACTCGCAACCTCTGGCGGCAGTGGATCCGGCTGGAACACCACATCAGCGTAGGTTCTGGGATCGTCCGCCCAGAATTTGGTGCGGAAAAACTGGCGCACATAGCCATCGCGACCGGTGATGGACATGCCCTCTGGCAGCCGCAGATCGGTGCCTCGCAGCAGGGTATCCATGACCTGCCCGGCAAAGGATTCAATGGCAGCCGATGCGTGCAGGAAATCCTCGTCGATACAGGCACCGCCCTGGATCCGTTTGAACTTCTCGATCAGGTCGCCATCCCAGCAGGCGTGGACCACCCGGAAGTTCTCTTCCTCGATGAACAGCGGAATGGTGTAGAACCAGTCGAGGAACTCGTTCCACTCGTAGGGATGGGCCTCGAACTGGTCCAGGGTCTCGCGGATCAGGCGATTGTGACGGGGGTTGTGCTCCCGCAGCCACTTCTTGCCACTGCCGGCCCGGGCCCGGGTGCAATAACCCAGGGCGTTGTACTCGTGGTTACCCATCACGATCCGGGCCGAGCCATGCTCCACCATATCGCGCACCAGGTGCAGTGACTCACGGATCCTGGGGCCACGATCGATGATATCGCCGATAAAAATCGCCTGGCGCCGCGGGTGCTGGTATACGCCGTTGATCTTGCGATAACCCATCTGGTCCAGCAACCTGACCAGGGTGTTCGCGCAACCGTGAATGTCGCCAATAATGTCGTAACCGCGACTAGCGGTCTGTTTCGATACAGCCATGATCAACTCGCTGATATTTCACTGGCCCAGCCAAGCTTGTCACGGCAGGTGGCGTAGAAGTTGTGGTCGGTGGGGTGAATCAGCCGGATCTTGAACGGCTTCTTGGTGATACGGATGATGTCGCCCGGCGCACAGGCAATGTTCATCTGCCCGTCGAAGCTGATCTGCGGATAGGTTTCATTGGTTTCCCCGATCACCAGTTTGATCTCACTCTTGCCATCGACAACGATTGGCCGGCTACTGAGAGTGTGGGGAAACATCGGCACCAGAACAATGGCATCGAGCTTGGGGTGCATGATCGGTCCGCCGGCAGACAGCGAGTAGGCCGTGGAGCCAGTGGGAGTTGATACGATCAGGCCGTCCGAGCGCTGGCTGTAGACAAAATGGCCATCAATGAACAGGTCAAAGCCGATCATCCGGGTCGATTTGCCCGGGTGCAGCACCACATCATTCAACGCGGTACCGAACCCCAGGGGCTGGCCGTTGCGCTCAACATTGCCGTCCAGCAGAAACCGGGTTTCCTCGATGTACTCGCCTTCCAGCACCTTCCCCAGGCGCTCCTCGAGATCGGCCGGAGAGATATCCGTCAGGAAGCCGAGACGCCCCCGATTGACACCCAGCAAAGGTATCTTCGACTTGGCCAGTTCCCGGGCCGCACCGAGCAGGCTGCCATCACCGCCCACCACAATCACCAGGTCACAGATCTCACCCAGCAGCTTTTTGCTGGCCACCTGCAGGCCGTGACCGGGCAGCATACTGGCCGTGTCTTCTTCGAGAATAACGTGGTAGTTGTGGGTGATCAGGTACTGCTTGAGCTGGCGCAGGGATTCAACCACCTTCACGCTGCCCATCCGGCCAATCACACCAATGTTCCTGAACTGATCCATGAAGCTTCCTGTGGTGTCGGGATGCCGCCGGACGCCGAGCTGTCGTCCGGCTCCGGTTGAAACTGGGCTACAGTTTAACGAAAGTCGACGGGATACTGAAAAAAGTTGGCAATGGCAGGCTGTCGTTGCTCAACCCGGGTTCTGATGCTGCTCGCACCTGTCGTCCACCCCCGGGCGGAATTCCGACGGCTGGCTGACCCTCAGGATGGGCTCCCCGCAGCGCTTTCCATCGTCGGTTTCGTGGGCACACACCGGGTTCTCGTAGTGCTCAAGCCACTCCCGGTAGGCGGGCTCATTCATGCCACACCGGTCGGCGGCATAGGCCGTTGGATTCTCGAAGTAGGTCTCAATGTCTTCGAACGGCAGGGTCAGGTGCCCCACGCCGGGATGGTAGGCCACCAGAAACACCGATTGCCGCTTCAAGTGGTCCATGATCGAATTTTCCACGGGCTCCCGGTTTCTGAGCTCGTGGTTTTCCTGCTCCAGGGCGACGATCTTGTCGTCCCGCAACTCGAGCTCCCGCTGCCGGCGTTCCAGCTGATCCTTCAGCAGCACCAGTTCGGCGTCGGCGTTCGACTCCTCGCGCTGCTTGTCGGCGCCACTGTCGGCAATCTGCTCCTGCATGGTGAGGTATTGTTCGTTACGCTCCGCCAGTCGCTTTTTCAACTGCTCGTTGCTCAGCCGCTGGCGTTCGTACTTCTGCTCCAGATCCGCAATCTCACCCCTCAGGGTCTGCATCTCGAGACGATGCTCGCGCTGCAGATCAGACAGGGAATCCCGGTGCACGCTCTGCAGCGTCTTGATCCTCAGACGTTGCTCGCGGATCAGCTGCGCCAGCCTGGAGCGGTCTGCGGCCGCCGAGTCGTCTGTACCCGGTGCTTCCGCCTGGGCATTGAGTACGGGGATCTCCTCTTCCCGCGCCGGTTCTTTCTTGCGGAATTTGAGACTGTTGGCCTCCACGGCCTTGCGAATGGTCTGGAAGTGGTTGTTCCCCGGTGTCATATCGGGGTCCCAGAGATCCTCCTTGAACCGGGGATCCGGGCACTGGCTGCGGCACACCAGGCGAATGGCGCCGCCACCCATGTCAGGGCCCTTGGCCCCGTTTCTGGCCAGTTCCTCAATGGGGACGTTCCAGTGCGTGTCGGCCCGGCCTTCCTCGTCGAACCAGATGCGGAAGAACACCAGGGATTGAACCAGCAGCTCTCCATTCAGTTCAACCAGAACGGCCCGGACATCGGTCTCGGCCAGATCCGACAGTCCCACATAACCATCCAGGAAAGCGCCGAACTCGCTGGCGCGCATCTGCCGCGAAACCTGGCTACCGTCCATGAAGAACACCGCCGCATAACCATCAGTTGCCTGGTCGGCAGACACCATTGCACTTTCTCCGCACTAGACTCCGAAATCGAACGTATCCGTACCCTCACGACAGAACCGGACAGGTTGTTCCATTCCGGAGGGTAAAAACCCCTTGCGCAATACGTGGTCGCCAGGGAGCAACCACGAATCGCGGAAGGGGCAAGCTGACAGACCCAGCGCTATTAGTCTAGCCAGACAATCGTTCGTGCACAGGGAAAAACTGCAACGATTTGTGATCTTGTGACCGATCAGAGTTCGGCGGCGAGCCTGCTCCCCTGATTGATGGCGCGCTTGGCATCCAGTTCGGCAGCAACATCGGAACCGCCGATCAGATGCACCGGCAGGCCGGCCGATTCCAGATCCGCCTGCAATTCACGCAGCGGCTCCTGGCCCGCGCACACGATGATGGTGTCCACCGCCAGCACTCGGTCTTCGCCCTGCTCGGCACCCTTCGGTGTAATGGTGACATGCAGCCCCTCGTCGTCAATCTTGCGGTAAGTGACACCCGGCACCATCTGCACCTGCCGGTTCTTGAGGGAGGTACGGTGGATCCAGCCGGTGGTCTTGCCCAGGTTCTTGCCCACCTTGGAGGCTTTGCGCTGCAGCAGATACACTTCCCGTGCCGGCTCCGGCACCTCCGGGGTCACGCCCTGGATACCGCCACGGTGCTCCACGCTAAGATCCACGCCCCACTCGCGCATGAAGTGGCCAGTATCCAGCGCGGCCGACTCGCCTTTGTGAACTATGAATTCGGAGACATCGAAACCGATGCCGCCAGCGCCGATCACGGCCACTTTCCGGCCAACCGGCTTGCGCTCAAGCAGAGCATCCAGATAGCCGATCACCTTGGGATGGTCGATGCCCTCGATATCGGGGATGCGGGGCTTCACCCCTGTAGCCAGGATCACCTCGTCGAAACCACCGGCCTTGAGGTCTTCGGCACTGACACGGGTATTCAGGCGAACATCCACGCCGTGCTTGTCCAGCATGACCCGGAAATAGCGGAGCGTCTCGTAAAACTCCTCCTTGCCCGGAATCAGCTTCGCCACATTGAACTGGCCGCCGATTTCGCTGCCCGCATCAAACAGCGTGACCTTGTGACCGCGCTCCGCCGCAACCGTGGCAAATGCCAGACCAGCGGGACCGGCTCCAACCACGGCAATGGCTTTCGGGTTGGCCGTTTTCACGTAGGTCAGCTCGGTTTCGTGACAGGCCCTCGGGTTCACCAGGCACGAGGTCAGCTTGCCACTGAAGGTATGGTCCAGACACGCCTGGTTACAGCCGATGCAGGTGTTGATTTCATCGGCACGGTCTTCGGCGGCCTTGAGAACCAGATCGGCGTCGGCCAGGAACGGGCGCGCCATGGACACCATGTCGGCGTCGCCATCGGCCAGGATCTTCTCGGCGACATCCGGCATGTTAATCCGGTTGGTGGTGACCAGCGGAATGCTCACTTCGCCTTTCAGTCGCGCGGTCACCTTGGTGAAGGCGCCCCGGGGTACGGAGGTGGCAATGGTCGGAACCCGGGCTTCGTGCCAGCCGATACCGGTGTTGATGATGGTGGCCCCAGCCTTCTCGATCTCTTTCGCCAGGTGGACCACCTCGTCCCAGGTGCTGCCGTCTTCGATCAGATCCAGCATCGACAACCGGTAGATGAGAATGAAGTTCTCGCCCACCCGCTCGCGTACACGGCGGACAATTTCCAGGGGCAGGCGGATGCGATTCTCGTAACTGCCGCCCCAGCGATCGGTTCGGTGGTTGGTGTGAGAAACAATGAACTGGTTAATGAAATAGCCTTCCGAACCCATGATCTCCACCCCGTCATAGCCGGCCCGCTGAGCCAGGGCGGCACAATCGACGTAGTCCTGGATCTGCTTCTCGATGCCCGCTTCATCCAGTTCTCTGGGCTTGAAAGGGTTGATCGGCGCCTGGATGGCAGACGGGGCGACCAGCTCCGGAGAGTAGGCGTAGCGACCGGCATGAAGAATCTGCATGCAGATCTTGCCGTCTGCCTCATGCACCGCCTCGGTGATGATCCGATGCCTATCCGATTCCTCCTCAGTGGTCATCTTGGCAGCGTGCTGGAAAACCCCGCCTTCAACATTCGGCGCAATACCACCAGTCACAATAAGCCCCGCACCACCACGGGCCCGCTCTGCGTAGAACGCCGCCAGGCGCTGGAATCCATTCTTCGCTTCCTCAAGCCCTGTGTGCATGGAGCCCATCAGGGTGCGATTGCGCAACTTGGTGAAGCCCAGGTCCAGGGGCTCAAGCAGATTCGGGTACCTGGCAACGCCGGGGGTAGTGCTGGTGGTCATGTCCTGTCTCCTCATCGGGTTCATCAGCGAGGCCATGGCTCTTGCGGCCGGTTCATCCCCGCTCGTGATCGCCCCTAAAGCTACCGCCACCCCTTGCTCCCAGCAATATCCAGGAATAACATTCTATTATCTTTGGATAACATGTCAGACAAAGGCTTCAATGAGCGAACCCCGATCCCTCCAGCCGGTGCCCCGTAATTCGCTCGGCGACATCAGTGTTCTCTATGTCTCCGTACTGATGCGCGCCGCAGCGGCAGAGGGCGCCGATACCGCTGAACTGGCATCCCGCTTCCAGCTTGACAGTGAGACCCTGAACTCGCCGGATGCCAGGATCAGCATCCCGCGTTTCATGCGGCTCGGCCATGCGGCCATCGACGTAACAGGCAACCCTGCCCTCGGACTGCGCATGGGGGCGCTGTCGCGACCGGTAGACGCGGGCCTTGCCGGTCTTGCCGGTGAAACCGTCGGCACCGTGGGCGCCGCCATCAGTACACTGATACGCTATGCCCTTCTAACCAGCCGGAACAGCCGGGGCACGCCCTCGGTGCGCCCGGACGCCAGGCAGGCCTGCTTTTATTCCATCCGGCCCTACAACAGCTTCAACTATTTTGTGGTGGATTCGGTACTTGCCGCCTGGACCCAGTTCCTCCGCGCTATCAGCGGTCGCTACGACGTCCTGGAACGAGTCAGCATTGAATACCCCTCCATCGGGCAGGACGAACTGTTTGAAGGCTGGTTTCGCTGCCCGGTGCATTTCGGCGCTGCAACCAACAGCATCACGGTGCGTCGCGAGATCTGGGAGATGCAGAGCCTGCAGGCACAACCAGCCATGCATGAACACCTGGTGCGCCAGTGTGAGGGCGAACGTCAGCAAATCGAGAAAGGCTGGACCACCAAAGACCGGGTGAAGAACCTGCTTACCCCCCTGTTCCGGGGTGAAACACCGGACCTTCAGACCATTGCCATGAAACTTGGCGTGGCGCCCTGGACCCTGCAGCGGTTGCTGGCCTCGGAGGGCACCGGCTTCCGGGAGCTGGTTGACGAAACACGAAAGCAACTGGCGCGGGATTACATCCGGGAGACAGATACATCGCTTGCGGAAATTGCCTGGCTGCTTGGTTTCGCGAACCCGCCTGCGTTTCACAAGGCGTATCGGCGGTGGTTCAACCTGAGCCCGGGAGAGCATCGAAAAAGGGAGAGTAAAAATGGCGGAGCGGACGGGACTCGAACCCGCGACCCCCGGCGTGACAGGCCGGTATTCTAACCAACTGAACTACCGCTCCGTGCGGCGCATCACAGGAACCTTGAACAGGCGGTGCAATCAGGGGTGTGACTGCTCTGTGACAACGAGGGCGCATTATAAAGAGGCGCCCTGCCATGTCAACGTTTTTTCTGAAAAAAATTGGTGGATGGCCAGCCGTTACATGGCATCGACCATCGCATCCTTACCCTGTGCGGTTTTGCGATATTCGATCGGGGTCATGCCGGACCAGCGCTTGAACGCCCGGTAGAAGGTGCTGGGCTCGGAGAAGCCAGTCAGGTAGACGATTTCGTCAATGGACTCGTCGGTGGTGGCCAGCAGCTGACGGGCGAGACGGTAACGGAAATCGGCCAGCACCTGGTTAAAACTGGTTTCTGCTTCCGTTAGGCGCGTGCGCAGGGTCCGGGCCTTGATACCCAGCCTCTCGGCCACGGCATCGAGGGTGACTTCGCCACTGTCGAGCAGTTCGGCGACAATTCGCTCAACCTGCCCAACGATGTCCTTTTTCTCCAGACGCGCCACCTGCTCACTGGCGAAACGCTCGTGCAGGTCCAGCAGTTCTGGCTCGGCGTGCGGCGAAGCGTGAGAAAGCAACTTGGCCGGGAAGTAAAGCCGGTTTTCCTCTGCGCCGAAGGTCACATCGCAGCCAAGCACTTCCCGCACATGGTCCTGCCCTTCTGCACGCTCGTGTTCGAACTCGATGCGCGATGGGTAGAAACTGCCGTCTGTGATGGACTTGAAGAAAGTAATCAGCCCCTGAACAAAGCACTCGTTGAAGTGTTTGAGGCGGCGAACGTCATCGGAGGCGGCGTCCAGCACCATGCAGGCATCATCGCCCTCGATAAAGAAATCGGTGTTGGCGGCGTCGCTGAGCAACCGCTGGTAGTTCTGTGCGCGGCGCAGCCCTTCGCCGAAGGTGGGACTGCTCAGGAACAGGTATTCGAGCACCTGCCCCTTATAGGCTGGCAGCAACTGTCCCAGATGAAGGCCGACATCGGGATCTCCGGACACCTCCTCAACGGCCTGCCAGAAATACATCTGGGCGCTGTGGGGTGTTCGCAGCTGCTCGGTGTAGACGTAGTTCTCATCCACCCCCAGGCGACTGAAGATGGCGTCCGTATCAACTCCCTGCTTCTTCATCGCCTCATAGATCAGGCGCAACATCACGCCCGCGTCACGAAGTTCCTGCATAAGATCCCGCTTTTCTTATTCGTTAACTGATACCTTGACCGGCTGGACAAACACCGGGAAACCCCAGGTCAATGCCCTGCCCGACGGTTTCTGCCAGACTAATCGAGTATATAGAATACACACTCCCGGGCGTTCGCCTGTTATCAGAGCATATCAGGCCACGACCGGAGAGTTGTACCAAATTGTAAAAATAAGCGGTATCTGCGCGACAGAACCCCCCGTTATGGTTCCGCCCGGCCCGCCACAGGACGCACAAGGAGTCACCTATGCCCGAGCCTCTTGTCTACCACGGCACGCCGCCGGCTTTGCTGCCTCTCTACGGCAAGGCTCTGCTCCCCAAAAAGAAGCATTCGGGAGATTCCATCGTCATTCCTGAGCTCTCCGCCCGCCTGGTCGGCGTGGCAACCGCCACCGACAAACTCCGCAAGTACCAGCAGGTCTGTGGCTTTGCCAGCCATCACCACGTGCCCGTGACCTGGCCCCATATTCTTGCCTTTCCCCTGCATCTGAAGCTGCTGACGGATGACCGATTCACCCTGCCCCTGCTGGGACTGGTACACCTGCGCAACACCATCACCCAGCACCGACCGATCGGACACGGGGAAACGCTCGACCTGAACGTCGCGCTGGGGAACACCACAAAATCTTCACGGGGAGTTGAATTCGATCTGATCACGCAGGCCCACTCGGCCGGCCAGCTGATCTGGGAAGAAGCAAGCACTACCCTCTTCCGGCAGGCCAGCGGCAACGGCCAATCCGGTGGCGGCAAGCCGCCAAGAGAGCTGGAGCGATTCCCGGATACCCTGAACCTGAAAGCGCCGGAATCGATCGGACGCCAGTACGCGCGGGTTTCGGGCGACAGCAACCCCATCCACATGCACGCTCTGAGTGCCCGGGCCTTTGGCTTTCCGCGGGCTATCGCGCACGGCATGTGGACCAAGGCCCACGCCCTGGCGCTACTGGAGCGGCAGCCCGGCTGGAAATCGGGGGCCCTGAGTGTGAGCTGTCAGTTCAAGAAGCCGCTGTTCCTGCCTGGCACGGCCCAGTTGAACTGGCGAAGCGGCGCAAACGGCTGGGATTATCAGGTGTTGAATGGCAAGGGCGATGCGCCCCATCTTACCGGGCGCATCGACTGGCTCTAGGAGACCGAATCCTCCGGTGCGCAGGGCGAACCCTCCGCCCCGGCGACCGGCAGGGTGAAATAGAAGCAGGCGCCGCCGTCTTCGGGGCGCTCAAACCCGATATCACCGCCCTGGGCCTGAATGAGGGAGCGACAGGTCGAAAGCCCGATGCCCATGCCCTCGTCCTTGGTGGTGAAAAACGGCAAAAACAGCTTTTCCTCAGCGTCGGGAGACAACCCCATTCCGTGATCCCGAACCTGGATACGCACACAGCTGCCCCCCTGAACCCGGGCGCTGACCTCCACGGGCGCGTCTGAGTCAATACTGCTGGTTGCTTCCAGGGCGTTGCGGATGAGGTTGAGAGCCACCTGCTGAACCTGGATGGGATCCGCCAGCACCTCCGGCATATCGTCCGGCACCTCAAGAGAGATAGCGCCCTTATTGTTGCGCATATCCACCTCGGCGAACTGGCGGGTATCCTCCAGCAATGCCGATACCGACAGCACTTCCTTGCCGGTGGCCGGTTTCTTCATGAACCGGCGGATCCTGCGAATGATCTCGCTGGCCCGGTGGGACTGGGCCTCGATCTTGTCCAGGGTTTCCCGAAGCAGATCCATATCGGGGCTTTCCTTGGCCATCATCCGCTTGGCCACCCGGGCGTAGTTGGTTATGGCTGTGAGCGGCTGATTCACCTCGTGGGCGACGCCGGCCGCCATCTCTCCCATGGTGGTCAGGCGCGAGGTGTGGGCAAGCTGGTCCCGCTGCTCCTGAACCAGCTGCCTGGCCTCCTCCAGAGCTCGTTCATTGTCCAGCTCGGCGGTAATGTCTCGGAAGACCACAACGGCGCCATGGAGTTCATCGGCATCCAGCTTTGGCGTGGAGCGATACTCAGCCGGAAAACCGGTGCCGTCGGCACGCAGCATCCGGATGTCCCGCTGGTTCTCCGCCACGCCCTGCTGGCAGGTAGCCCGAACAGGCAGACTGTCCGGGCAAGCGGCAGAGGTGGCAAAGTGAGTTTCAAAAAAATTGCGGCCGATCAGCTCGTCAACCGGGCAACCAACAATGGCGGCCGCGGCCGGGTTGGCAAACTCGATAATGCCATTCTCATCCAGTCCGTAAATGCCTTCACTGATGGAGTTGAGAATGCGGGTCTGGTCGCTCTGCAGCTCCCGGTTCCGCGCCTGCAGCTGCCGCTCCAGACGAATGACGCTGGCGTGGGTTTTCACCCGGGCAATTACTTCCTGAGACTGGAACGGCTTTGAAATATAGTCGGCGCCACCCAGGGAAAAACCCTTCACCTTCGCCTGCAGGTCGTCGAGGGCAGACAGGAAGACCACAGCGCAGTCAGCGGTCTGGGGATCGGTCTTGAGCCGCTGGCAGACTTCGTAACCGTCCATTTCCGGCATCATGATGTCGAGGAGAATCACCTCTGGCTGGTGACGGTGTGCAAGGTCAAGGGCTTTCTCGCCCTCGTTGGCAATGAGCAGTCGGTAGCCTTTGTCTTTCAGGGTCTCATAGAGGACTTTGAGGTTCTGCGGATTATCGTCCACGAGCAGAACCGTCACCTCCGAGTTCTCGCTGACAGCTTCAGTCATAGTTGTCGGACCGGTTAGAAAAGTAACCGTATGATGGCGCCGGGATCACCGTGCGTCGATAAGGTCCTTTACGGACAGGACCATACGGACGAGATGTGCGAGGGAATGGGTTCCCATTTTGTGCATGACGCGGGAGCGATGGATTTCCACCGTCCGCTGACTGATCTCAAGCTCAATGGCAATTACCTTGTTGGCCTGGCCGGCAATCATCCGGTCCATGATCTCGTGTTCCCGGGGTGTCAGGCTCTTGATGCGACGGATAATCTCCTGTTTTTCATCCAGCGACTTACGCTGCTCCAGGTCCTGCTTCAGGGCCGCCTCGATCTTCTCCAGCAGCGCCTCCTCGCGGTAGGGCTTCTGGATGAAGTCCACTGCGCCTTCCTTCATGGCATCAACCGCCATGGGCACATCGCCGTGCCCGGTCACAAAGATGATTGGCAGAATCGAGTGCTTCTCGTTGAGCTTTTTTTGCAACTCCATACCGTCCATACCCGGCATACGGATATCCAGCACAATGCAGCCGGCCATCTTGTCGGAATAGTCCTTCAGGAAAGCGGTGGCACTCTCATAGGTCTTGACCGGCTTGCCGTCGGATTTCAGCAGCAGCTCCAGGGAATCGCGGACTGCTTCGTCGTCCTCTACCACGAATACGGTTTGCTGGATGTCAGTCATGGATGTGTTCTCTCCTGTCCGTTTTCTTGTTCGTCGCCGGTCAGTGAATTGACGGGTCTTTATGGTCATCACGGGCGTGTTCCTGACGCTCGTGTTCCCGCATTTTTTCAAGTCGTTGCTGGATAATGCCAAAAACGCTCTGTTTGGGGTACCTGCCTTTGTCATCGGCCTTGCCCGCAGGCTTGCCAAGCAACAGGGTGACAGCCTCTTCAACCCGGGACACCGCATACACCGCAAAGCGCCCCTCCCTTACCGCCTGAACAACCTCGCTGTCGAGCATCAGGTTCTGCACGTTTGTGGTCGGGACAATCACGCCCTGCGTGCCGGACAACCCACCCTTGAGCTGACAGGTGGTGAAAAAGCCCTCTACCTTCTCGTTCACGCCACCGATGGGCTGAACCTCACCAAACTGGTTCACCGAGCCGGTAATCGCCAGATCCTGTCGCACAGGCACGCCCGAGAGGGCGGAAATCAGCGCACACAGCTCTGCCAGTGAGGCGCTGTCACCATCCACCTCACCATAATTCTGCTCGAAGGTCAGGCTGGCCGAGAGATGCATGGGGTCCGTCACCGCAAAATGCGAAGACAACCAGGAGCTGAGGATCATCACCCCCTTGGAATGCAGGTTGCCGCCGAGCTTCACATCCCGCTCGATATCCATCACCGCGCCATCTCCATAATAGCAGGTGGCCGTCACCCGGTTGGACAAGCCGAATTCAAAGCCACCGGTAGACAACACAGACAGCGCGTTGACCTGCCCGATGGTCTTCCCAGTGGTAGATACGAGCGTCGAGCCATCACGGATGGAGTTATAGAACTGGTCGCGAATACGGCTGCTACGGTACCGGGCACTCTCCAGTGCCCGCTCCACGTGAACATCCTGGATCAGTTTTGCGCCGGCCTGTCTCGCCCAGAAATCCGACTCCCGAAGCAGGTTGGCAATATCTGCCGCATGCAACGAGAGCCTATCCTGGTGCTCCGCCATACGCGCGCTGTGCTCGATGACCCTTGCCACTGCCTTGTTGGAACAGTGCAGCAGTTTTTTCTCGCTCACCAGGCTGGCAATGAACTTGGCGTACAACAGCTGGCTGTCGTCGGACCGGTACATTTCATTTTCAAAATCGGCCGTTACCCGGAACAGCTCGGCGAATTCGGAATCGTATTCCTGCAGCAGCATCCAGGTTTCACGATCGCCAAAAAGAACAATCTTGACATCCAGCGGCACCGATTCCGGTTCGATGGAAATCGTGCCGGACAGGGTCATTTCCCGCTCCAGGGAGTTGATCTGTATGGATCGGGAACGCAGAGCCCGCTTCAAGCCGTCCCAGACGAAGGGTTGCTCCAGCACCTTGATGGCATCCATCAGCAGATAGCCGCCATTGGCCCTATGCAGGCTGCCGGGGCGTATCAGGGAGAAATCAGTGAACACCGTACCCTTGTAGGTAACGTTTTCCACATAGCCAAACAGGTTGTGGTAGGTGGGGTTGTCTTCCACCACCACCGGCACCTCGTTGGTTTTCTGGTGCACGAGCACGTTGACCAGGTAACGCCGCGGCATCTTCTTGTCGAGGGAGGCGTAGGCAATCGCCGCCTGCTCTTCGTTGTCATCCAGGAAGATATCCAGGTTCTCCACCATATCGGCCCGGACTGCCTCGAAGTAGGTCACCACGTCAGGCAGATCCCGGTACTTTTCGATCAGCTCGTCAATCTGGTGGCCAGAGATGCTCTCCAGGGTTTCCTGGTTCAATGCCTGCTGCTTCTCCGCATACTCCTGCTCCCAGTCGGCCAGTTTACGGAGGGCCTGCCGGAGCTTTTTCTCAAGCTTGTTGATGGCATCCTCGAATTTGTCCCGCTGCTCCTGGGACAACGCCTGGAAGGACTCGGCGGTATGCGGTTCATCACCGTTCATGGCCACCAGCCGGTAACCGCCCGGCGTGGTCACAGTCAAGCTCACTTTTTTGCGCTTGGCCTGCGCCGCCACTTTCTCAAGCTCATCTTCCTGCTTCTTGCCGTACTCGTTCTTGAGCTGCTCCGAGCGCTCGAGGAAGCTGTCGCTGTCGAAGGTCTGGGGAACCACCTTCACCAGGCGACTCATCAGCTTTTCCATGTCCTGTTTGAGCTCGGTCGCCTTGCCCGCGGGCAACTGCAGCAACTTGGGAATGCGCGGCTCCTCAAAGTTGGCCACGTAGCACCAGTCATGGCTTTGCTGATCCGTATCCACATGGTGCTCCAGGTACCGGAGCATCATGGTGCGCTTGCCAAGGCCGTTCCGGCCCACTGCATACACGTTATATCCACCATGGGGCATCGCCAGGGCAAAACGTACCGCTTCCTGGGCACGGTTCTGGCCAACGATTTCGGCCAGGGGTTCCAGTTGGCGGGTGGTCTTGAACGGCAGGTCCTTGAGGACACAGGCTTTGTAGAGCTGATGCAGAGGCAGTGACTTCAAGATTGGTTCCTGTAGCGGTTAACACATTGGCCGGTCATTGTAGTTTCTGGAGGCGGCCCTGTCGCGTTCGCCGAAAAGATTTCGCCCGGCCTTGGCGGCCACCGGAAATATGTTAGGTGGTTCACACTTCTGCGACCGTTCATTTTTCAGCCAGCAGGGCCTTGACTACACTTCGTCTCCCGACAACAAAAATACGATGCACGCAACGGATGCCCGCGTATGACGAGTGATTCCGCCGACCGCAGAATCAAGGACCGCTACCCCGCCTCCTGCCTGAAGGTTCGCCTTCGTGAACGTGGTTTTTTTGGCCGGGGCAAGCACGCTACACCGGTAACCTGCCTGGATCTGAATCGTTATGGGATGGCCGTTCTCTGTCCTCGCCCGGTGGAGCGGGGGGCCAGACTGTTCCTGGACTTCGACGGCAAATACATCAGCGAGTCGCGGGTGGGTGCCAGAGTCGTGGATTGTCAGCCCTACCAGACCGGCTACCGGGTCAGCGTACAGTTCAGCTATTGCCAGGATCCGAAAGGCTATTCCCGTACCGTCGATAACGCCCTGTCCCGGATTGAAGGATTCTATAACCGCTTCGCGAGCTGAGCTGCGTTAAAACGGCAACTCAGATCAGCCCCGCGTCCAGACTGGCCGCCACGTACAACCCCAGCTCCCGGCACTGCTCCTCAAACTCATCACGGTAGTCGCCGCGGCAAATCAGTGGCTCCTGAATTCGCTTCCAGCGCAGCCCGGTGGTGATGCTCTCGATGGCCCTGCGGGTACCGGTGCCATCGTGACCAGCGCGAATGTAACAGGCAAACGGCAAGGCCTCGGTCTTCTCCAGGCAGGGATAATAGCTCCGATCGAAAAAGTCCTTGAGCGCCCCACTCATGTAGCCAAGATTCTCGGTGGTACCCAGGATAATGGCATCGCACGCCATCACATCCTCCGGCCCGGCCTCAAGTGGTGACAGAACCCGCACCTCAACATTTTCAATGTCTTCCTGGCGAGCGCCGTCCACCACCGCCTGCCTGAGTTTCAGGGTGTTCGGGGAAGGTGCATGGGCAACCACCAGCAGTTTTTTTTGCGCTTCCATAACAAGTTCCCAGTTTCGGAATTGCCGTTGACGGGCCGCCACCGGCCCGAAGAGCACAGGTGGTCAAATTTCGAGCAGTACAGACCTACAATCCCGGCAATCTGTACCGGAATGAAACCGCGGATCTGACTCGATACCCGGGCAAGCCATGAGCCTAGTATGGACAAACAGCAACAGGGAGGAAGAACCCATGCGCCAGATCCACTTCAGATCATTCCGGAATTTTGTCCGTCGACTGCAACATCGACAATGGATTAGGAATCAGCTTGCACAAGCCGGAGGTGCAGACTATCTCAGGCGATTGGAAGAAGACATCGGCGCCGAGCCGGGGCATTTCCGAAAGGCGCTTGAAGCGCCTCTGTTCTCGGTGAACAGAGGCGACAGAGATAGCCGGCGCGGGGCCAGCGATGGGCAGCACGCGTGGACTCTCACCCTGCCACCGCACCGCCTGCCCGCCGGGAAATGTTAGAGCAGCTCGCCGTTGGCTTCCGCCGGCGCCTCTTCCGCCTCTTTCTTGGCGGTCGGCTTGGGCATCAGCTTGTCACGAACCTTGGCTTCGATCTCGTTGGCGATGTCGAGGTTCTCTTCGAGGAACTTGCAGGCGTTGGCCTTGCCCTGGCCGATCTTGTCACCGTTGTAGGCGTACCAGGCGCCGGACTTGTCTACAAAGCCTTCCTTGACGCCCATGTCGAGCACCTCGGCCATGTGGTAGATGCCCTTGCCGTACATAATCTGGAATTCTGCCTGCTTGAACGGCGGTGATACCTTGTTCTTGACCACCTTGACCCGGGTCTCGTTGCCGACCACTTCGTCGCCTTCCTTCACCGAGCCAATGCGGCGGATATCGAGACGTACGGAGGAGTAGAACTTCAGGGCGTTGCCGCCGGTGGTGGTTTCCGGGCTGCCGAACATCACGCCGATCTTCATGCGGATCTGGTTGATGAAGATCATCAGGCAGTTGGCGTGCTTGACGTTACCGGTCAGCTTCCGCAGGGCCTGGGACATCAGTCGCGCCTGCAGGCCAACGTGGCTGTCGCCCATTTCGCCTTCGATCTCCGCTTTCGGGGTCAGGGCCGCCACCGAGTCGACGATGATGACATCGACGGCGTTCGAGCGAACCAGCATGTCGGCAATTTCCAGTGCCTGCTCACCGGTATCCGGCTGGGATACCAGCAGTTCGTCAACATTCACACCCAGCTTCTCGGCGTAAACCGGATCAAGCGCATGCTCGGCGTCCACGAAGGCGCAGGTTTTGCCTGCCTTCTGGGCCTCGGCAATCACCTGCAGGGTCAGTGTGGTTTTACCGGAGCTTTCCGGGCCGTAGATCTCACAGATCCGACCATAGGGAAGCCCGCCAATGCCCAGGGCCACATCCAGACCAAGGGAACCGGTGGACACCGCAGGAATGGCCTCACGGGGCTGATCGCCCATTTTCATGACCGCGCCTTTACCAAACTGGCGCTCGATCTGCCCAAGTGCTGCGCTCAATGCTTTCTTGCGGTTGTCTTCCATCAGTGCAAACCCTCTTTCGCCTGGGCCATCAGTTCTCTTTGGAACCTGACAGCGGAATCGTGAACCGGGACGCCGTACAACAAACACCTGAGCAATCCCTGTATATTTGAACAGTATTAAAACATAACCGGAAAAGGAGACCAACCCCTGCGGCAGTGAAATCGGTCAGACTTCATCCAGAAAGCCGGTAACCCCCTGAAGCGCAAAGAGAACGGCCTGCCGACGCACCCGATCCCGGTCGCCCTCGAAATGCCTGACCACCGCCACCGTGCTCGCCGGGCTGCTGCCCCAGGCAAACCAGACCGTGCCCACCGGCTTCTCCTCACTGCCTCCGCCAGGGCCGGCCACGCCACTGATGGCCACCGCCACGCTGGCGCCCGTGGCGGCCAGGGCGCCGGCCACCATCTCTCGCACCACGGGCTCGCTGACCGCGCCGTGCTCATCCAGGGATTTCTTTGTAACGCCCAACAGCGCCTGCTTGGCCTCGTTGCTGTAGGTCACCAGGCCACCGAGCACATAGGCCGAAGACCCGGCCCGATCCGTCAACACCTTGGCCACCCAGCCACCGGTACAACTCTCGGCAGTGGCTACCGTGCGGCCGGTACCAAGTAGCCGGTCGCCCAGGCGGTTGCCCGCGTCTTCCAATTGCTGATCGCTGGCCAGCATAATGACCTCCTTCGTTTCATCGCGGCGGTTATTTTCTTACAATTCACGCCTTCACCCAAAGCCAGGCGAACCGGACCCGTTCATGTCAGCAGCTCAGACCGATCTTTCCAAGCACACCCCGATGATGCAGCAGTACCTGAAGATCAAGGGCCAGCACCCCAATGAACTGGTGTTCTACCGGATGGGCGATTTCTATGAGCTGTTCTACGAGGACGCCAAGAAAGCGGCCGAACTCATGGACATTACGCTCACCGCCCGGGGCCAGTCCGGCGGCAACCCCATTCCCATGGCAGGTATCCCCTACCATTCCTCTGAGGGTTACATTGCCCGGCTGGTTCGGGCGGGTCAATCCATCGCCATCTGCGAGCAGATCGGCGACCCGGCCACCAGCAAGGGGCCGGTCGAGCGCCAGGTGGTGCGTATTGTAACCCCCGGTACCCTGAGCGACGACGCGTACCTCGAAGACCGCCGCGACAACCTGCTCGTGGCCATCTTCAACAACCGGGAACAGTTCGGTTTTGCCTCCCTGGACATCTCCAGCGGTCGGTTTGCGGTGTCTGAACTGGAGAATCTTGAGGCCCTGCAGGGTGAGCTCCAGCGGCTGAGGCCGGCAGAGATCCTGATCAGCGAGGATTTTCCCTTCGAGGAGATCCTGGAGGGCTTCACCGGCATCCGGCGCCAGGGTCCCTGGCTGTTTGAATCCGACACCGCCCGGCGGGTGATTACCCAGCAGCTCCAGGTGCGCGACCTCACCGGTTTTGGCTGTGAAGACCTGCACCTGGCCATCTGCGCCGCCGGCTGCCTGTTGCAATACGCCCGGGAAACCCAGCGTACCGCCCTGCCCCACATTCGCAAGCTGACCCGCGAGCGCCGCGACGAGGCCGTCATCCTCGACGCCGCCAGCCGCCGCAACCTCGAGATCGACACCAACCTGATGGGCGGCCACCAGTACACCCTGGCCTGGGTGATGGACCGCACCGCCACCGCCATGGGTGGCCGCGAACTGCGGCGCTGGCTCAACCGGCCGCTGCGTGACGTGGAGATTGTGCGCCAGCGCCAGCAGGCGGTTTCCGCGCTGCTGGACGGGTTCCACTACGAGCCGGTGCACGATCTGCTCAAAGCCGTGGGCGACATTGAACGGGTACTGGCGCGGGTGGCACTGCGCTCGGCCCGTCCACGGGACCTGGCGCGCCTGCGCGACGCCTTCCAGACCCTGCCGGAGCTGCAGGAAGCCCTGAAGCCGGTTAACTCCCACCACGTGGTCAAGCTGGCCACCACCATTGGCGAGTACCCCGAACTGGCCGACCTGCTGGAACGGGCGATCATCGATAATCCACCGGTGGTGATTCGCGAGGGCGGCGTGATCCGGGAGGGCTTCGACGAAGAGCTGGATGAGTTGCGCAACATCAGCGAGAACGCCGGCCAGTACCTGTTGGATGTGGAGACCCGTGAGCGCGAGCGCACCGGCATCAGCACCCTGAAAGTGGGCTATAACCGGGTGCACGGCTACTACATTGAAATTACCCGGGCCCAGTCGGCCCAGGCGCCCGCGGACTACATTCGCCGCCAGACCCTGAAAAACGCCGAGCGCTTTATTACCCCGGAGCTGAAGGAGTTCGAGGACAAGGCGCTGAGCGCCAAAAGCCGGGCCCTGGCCCGGGAAAAGGGCCTGTACGACGAGGTGCTGGAAACCGTGGCCGAGCAGCTGGCGCCACTGCAGGACGCGGCCCAGGCACTGGCGGAGCTGGATGTGCTCAGCAACTTTGCCGAGCGGGCTACCTCACTGCGGTTCTCCGCACCGGAATTCAGCGAATCGCCCGGGTTTGATATCGAGGAGGGCCGTCATCCGGTGGTTGAACAGCTGCTGGACGAGCCCTTTGTGCCCAACGATCTGTTGATGGACACCCAGCGGCGCATGCTGGTGATCACCGGCCCCAACATGGGCGGTAAGTCCACCTACATGCGTCAGGCGGCACTCATCGCACTGCTCGCCTACACCGGCAGCTTCGTGCCCGCCAACCGGGCGGTGATCGGCCCGGTGGACCGTATCTTCACCCGCATGGGGTCCTCCGACGACATTGCCGGTGGCCGCTCTACTTTCATGGTGGAAATGACCGAAACCGCCAACATCCTGCACAACGCCACCGAGCACAGCCTGGTGCTGATGGACGAGGTGGGCCGGGGCACCAGCACCTTTGATGGCCTGTCACTGGCCTGGGCCACCGCCGAACACCTGGCCCGGGAAATCCGCTGTTATACCCTGTTTGCCACCCATTATTTCGAACTGACGCAGCTGGCCGACGAGCTGCAGCACGCGGTGAACGTGCACCTGACAGCCACCGAGCACGATGACAGCATCGTATTTCTGCATAACGTGCACGATGGCCCCGCCAGCCAGAGCTACGGCCTGCAGGTGGCAAAACTGGCCGGGGTGCCCCAGGACGTGATCCGCAATGCCAAGGCACAGCTGTCCCATCTGGAAGGCAGCGCCAGCCCGGCCACGCCAGGCAGTCAGGATAAAACCCGGCCTGCTCCAGCACCGGCTGCCCCGAAGGCCAGCGAGCCCGTCTACCAGGGCGACATGTTTGCCAGTCTGGAGCCCAGCGCTGTGGAAGAGGCACTGAAAGCGCTGGATGTGGATGATCTCACGCCCCGGGAAGCCATGAACCGGCTGTACGAATTGAAAGAGTTACTGAAAAAATAGCAGCGAGTTGATCTGGGTAATAAGGTTATAGCAGGGCAACGCTTGCGGCTGTGAGGGTCCCTCCCTACAATATCGCGCACTAAAATATAACGGTGGGGCTCCGTACGGCGCTCCTGATGAGATTGACCGACCACTGGACCAGGGATCTGACTATGGCGTTTATCGTTACTGATAACTGCATCAAGTGCAAATACACAGACTGCGTGGAAGTCTGCCCGGTAGATTGTTTCTACGAAGGACCGAACTTCCTGGTAATTGATCCGGACGAGTGTATCGACTGCGCCCTGTGCGAGCCCGAGTGCCCGGCCGAGGCCATTTTCTCCGAGGACGAGCTGCCTGCCGACCAGGTCCAGTTTGTGGAGCTCAATGCCGAGCTGGCCGCCAAGTGGCCGAACATCACCGAGAAGAAAGACCCGCTGCCGGATGCCGAGGAATGGGACGGCAAGCCGAACAAGCTCCAGTACCTGGAGAAGTAACACGCCGGCGCTGGAACGAAAAAAGCACCGGAACGGAAAAGGGAAGCCTCGGCTTCCCTTTTTCTTTGAGCAGTTACGGCGCCCGGCCGCGCTCGCCTGTTCTCAGCTGCTGGCTAGCTTGGCACCCATGGCAACGAAGAATCCACCGGTCAGGCCGTTGAGCAGCTTTTTCAGCCGGGCGTTAACCCCCAGGCTGCGGAAGGTGACCACCACCCACGCCAGGCCACATTGCCACACCATCGCCAGCAGGAAGTGCACCCCGGCCAGCAGCAGCGATTGCTGGAAGGCATTTCCGGCAGGATCAATAAACTGCGGCAGCAGCGCCATATAGAACAACGCGGTTTTGGGATTCAGAACGTTGGAGAGTACGCCCTCCCGAAACGACACCGCCACGCCAACATGCCTTAGAGCGATTGACGCGGGCACGTCTGCGGTCGCACTGTCAGGAGCCGCCCGGCTCCGGCGAAACGCCTGGCGCAGCGAACCAATACCCAGCCAGATCAGATAGAGGGCACCGGCCCACTTCAGGGCGGTAAAGGCCCAGGCCGTTTCCACCAGCAACAGGGAGATGCCGAGGGCAGAGAGTGTAGCGTGAATGAACAGGCCGCTGCAGATGCCGACACTGGTCGCGCAGCCATCCCGCAAACCACCCCGACCGGTATTGCGCATCACCAGGAGCGTATCGACTCCCGGCGTAATGGTAAGCAGGGTAATGGCGACCAGATAGGCCCAGAACAGATCGGAGATCATGGCACTGCCTCCTCAAAGCACAACAGGAGGCCGCGACCTGATCAGGCCCCCTGCTGGAGAATCTTCTTTGCCGCGGCAGACTTGTAGAACGGTGTCAGTCGTCGGCGGATCAGGGCTTCAACATAGCCCTCTTCCCGCAACACGTCTATAACCGGAATTGCGTAGGCGTCGATTTCGGCCATGATCACCTCCTGGCTCACACCAACGTCGCCCAGCAGGTCAACCACGGGCCGGTCACCGTACTTCTCGAACAGATGCGCGACCACCGCCCGGGCACAGCCCTCGAAGTAAGGGGTTTTGCGGAACTGCAGCCAGAACTCGTAGCCCAGCACCACAAACTCCTGCAGCTCCACATCGCCCAGCCCTTCCTGGAGCTCGGCAATGGTGCGATCCTCCACAGCCACCCAGGCAGCCATCACGCTGTCCCGAAGCTCGTCATCCGACAACGCCTTGTGGAGAAACTGCTCACTCCGGCTGATCAGGCCCGGCAGGCTGTCGGACAGCCAGGCCTTGAGGCGACGCTCGAAGGTTTCGTCCAGGCCCGGCACCGCCCTGTTGGCCATGCGCTTGCCGAATTTCATCATCGAACCCACGCCCGGCACCGATTTGGTGATCAGGTTGTCCTCGTACAGGTAATTCACCAGCCCGTGGTACACCACATTGGCGACCAGTTCCTGATACACAGGATGAGACATGATCTCGCTGATCACCCGCTCCCGCTGCTGGCGCAACTCGAGGGCCTCTTCCAGGAAGCCGGTGGCCTGATCGCGGGAAATGATCTCGCCCAGGGTGGTCGTCGACTGCACATCCGCATTCAGCACTTCTGTCGCCATTTCCGCCGCCAGCTCAGGAATACCGGCGTCCAGTTCCATGTTCATCACGATCCGGTGAATCACGCCCATCACCTGATCCTCGGAGGTCACGCGGTTAAGGGTCAGCGTACCGGCCTGTTGCCAGAGTTCCTCCAGCTCCTGCTTGAGGAACTTGCGCAGTTTGGCACCCTTCAGCAAGGCCAGCTCGTGCTTTACGTGCTGCTCCAGCAACTGGTCGGCGAGATCCGTTGTGCCTTTGGTCATGGTGTCAGATGTCCTGTGGTTAAAGTGAAAACCGATGGCCGGAGGCTAACACGAACGAAGGCCCGGCGGGTTTGCCAAAACTACAGGCGAAGGGATGCACGGGGGCCAGTCAGCCCCCGATCCGGCCAGAGAGAAGGTCTTGAAGAGGCTACTGGAAGTCGCTGAAGCTGTGGGGCTCGGCGGCCAGGGCCAGGCACAGGCTGCCGGGGCCCACGTAGATACTGCTGGTAATGCCCATCTGGGAAAGCAGCAGCTCAACACCGTTACGCTCGCAGGCATCGCGCAGGCGGTTCAGCCCCGGAAGGTCCTCAATTTCGGTCCAGGTCAGCCCGCAGGAAAGACTCACGTAGGGGGTCAGGAGACCCGCTTCCACCCGTGCGGCGGCGTAATTCATCACCTTCTCCACCGCCACATCGAAGCTCCGGGTTTTGGCAACGGGCTGACCCTCTGCCCCCTGACCGAAGATGACCGGGGTAATATTCAGGGCCTTGCCAAGAAACGCGACCAGCGCCGACACACTCTTGTCGCCGCGGCGGCGGGCCCGCTCGCGAATGTAGTGCAGATCCCGTGGAATCACGCAGGTGTAGATCTTGTCAGTGAAGGCCTCCACCTCGTGCCGCAGCGCATTCTTGGTCAGCTTCTGGTCAATCAGACGGAGTGTGTGCGCCGCCAGGAGGCCCTGGCCGGCAAAAATCTGCTTGCTGTCGATCACCCGCATGAAAAACCGACCCTCGCGGCCGGCCGCCGTCCTGGCCCGTTCATAGTTCGACAGAACGCTGTTCATGGCCTCGGTGGCGTTCTGGAAAATCAGGCTGCGAGTCTTGGTTACGGTTTCGCAGATGGCAAGGTCAAACTGAGTCACGATCTTTTCCATGAACAGCTCATGGATCTGCTCGGCACTGAAGGCACGGGTTTCGGCCTCGTGGCCTTTCTGCAGCAGGCCGCTCTGGTAGAACTCCTGGGTTCGGACGGGGTCGTGTTCGTCTATGTAGGTCTGGCCGTCGATAACGGCGGTCACGGGAAGGATGAACAGGTCGTGTTTTCTGCTGAACTCATACGGTAAATCACACGCGGAATCGACGATCAAACCAACTCGCATGGCGGGCCTCCAGCTCCGGACCGCTTCCTCGCCGGAAGCGCCCTTTATTGTCATTATTTTTGGTGCCGTCCAGTCTTACACAACCTGACCAGAATTTCAGCAACGAGAAGCTAACCCGCCGGAGGCGCCAGTTCAAGCTCCTTGAGCGTGCGCTCAAGCAAGTCCCGGTTGTCCTGCTGCCAGGGGTGAAATCCCTTGCGGAAGTACGCCAGGAACTCGGGGAGGCAAGTACGTAACACGCCCGGCTTTCCCCACAGAAAGTTGATGCCGCCCAGCCAGGTGCGCAGGCTCCAGAGCTTGCCATCGGTCTTGAGCAGGCTGCAGGTGTTCAGGAAGGTGTACTTGAAGAAATTCCAGGTGACAAACAGGAACACGATCCGGCGCAGGCGCTCGTTGCCCACGCATTCCCGGTAGACATCAAAGGCCACCGATTTATGCTCGGTTTCCTCAATGGCGTGCCAGCGCCAGAGCCTGGCCATCGTCGGCGACGCCCCTTCCATCCATTCCGGGTGGCGCAGAATGGCGTTGGCCAGAACCGCCGTGTAGTGTTCCGCACCGCAGGTGCCCGCCAGTTGCCGGCTCGGGGGCAACTTGCCTACCCACTCCATGTGCTTGCGAAAACGCCGGTCGAGGGCGTCGATGTCATAACCACGGGCCTTCAGGGCGTCGTTGTATTCCCTGTGCTCACGGCTGTGCAGGGCTTCCTGTCCGATAAAGCCCCGGATTTCCGCTTTCAGCTTGGGGTCTTCAATCCGGTCACGGTACAGCCTCACGGCATTGATAAACTGCTGCTCGCCGTCGGGAAACTGCAGCGACAGCGCGTTGAAAAAAGCGGTACGGAATGCGTCGTTGCCGTGCCAGAGCGTTTTCAGATCTTCGCTGACATCGAACCGCAGATGCCTGGGCTCAACGGAGACGCCCTCGGGCGTGGAGCTGATGGTCATAACTGCCTCCCGTTTTTCTTGTGTTGTTATCCTGAACGAAGAGCGGGCAAAAATTCACCAGAAAGGTCAGTGTAAACCCGGCGAGCAGCGCGAAGGAAGGCGTTAGGGGCAATAATTCGACAAATTGTCACGAAATGACATTTTGTCAAAACGAAACAGCCAGGCGCCGAACAGCAAAACCCGACCGGCAAAAAAAGGGAGGCTCAAGGCCTCCCAAGGACACACAGGGGGTTGGCGTCGCCGAAGCGGTGGGGCTCAGTCCAGCTCTTTGGCCTGGTCCCGCAGAACAAACTTCTGGATCTTGCCCGTGGAGGTCTTGGGCAGCTCCGAGAACACAACGGTCTTGGGCACTTTGAAGCGCGCCAGATGCTCCCGGCAGAAGGTGATGATGTCTTCCTCGGTCACCTGGCCGGCTTCCGGCTTGAGGGTGACGAAGGCGCAGGGTGTCTCACCCCACTTTTCGTCGGGCCGGGCAACCACCGCCGCCTCCAGGACGGCCGGGTGACGGTACAGGGTATCTTCCACCTCGATGGTGGAGATGTTCTCGCCACCGGAAATGATGATGTCCTTCAACCGGTCCTTGATTTCCATGTAGCCGTCTTCGTGCCAGACCGCGAGATCACCGGTGTGGAACCAGCCACCCCGGAAGGCTTCCTCGGTGGCCTTGGGGTTCTTCAGATAACCCTTCATCACGGTATTGCCGCGCAGGAAGATCTCACCAATGGTCTTGCCGTCTTTCGGTACCGGTTCCATGGTGTTCGGGTCGCCCACCATGGTGCCGCCCAGGGTGTGGTAACGAACGCCCTGGCGGGCCTTCTTGCGTGCACGATCGTGCAGCGGCAGCGCATCCCACTCGGATTTCCAGGCACACACGGTTACCGGCCCGTAGACTTCGGTCAGGCCATAAACGTGGGTCACCTGAATGCCCATTTCCTCAATCGCACCGATCACCTGGGCAGGGGGTGCAGCACCGGCGGTCATGGATTTAACCTCGTGATCAATCCCCGCCTTGGCGGATTCCGGTACGTTCAACAGCGCGTTCAGGACAATCGGTGCGCCGCACATGTGGGTCACCTGGTGGTCTCGAATCAACTGCAGAATCTTCTCCGGGTCCACCCGGCGCAGGCAAACATGAGTGCCGGCCATGGCAGTGATAGTCCAGGGGAAACACCAGCCGTTGCAATGGAACATCGGCAGGGTCCAGAGGTACACCGGGTGCATGTCCATGGACCACACGGCCTGATTGCCCAGTGCATTGAGGTAAGCACCACGGTGGTGATACACCACGCCTTTCGGATTGCCGGTGGTGCCTGACGTGTAATTCAGGGAAATGGCATCCCATTCGTTCTCCGGGAAGTGCCATTGGAAGGCCGGATCCCCTTCCCGCAGGAAAGCCTCGTAATCCAGATCGCTCACCTGAACACCCTCGCCGTATTCAGGATCGTCCACATCAATCACCAGGGGTTTGGTGTCGAGACGAC
The DNA here is from genome assembly GCF_055755345.1 of Marinobacter sp. E2. Lineage (NCBI taxonomy): Bacteria > Pseudomonadati > Pseudomonadota > Gammaproteobacteria > Pseudomonadales > Marinobacteraceae > Marinobacter > Marinobacter sp. E2. The sequence goes on along the minus strand of NZ_CM146911.1, from coordinate 1,260,074 downwards.
CGACCGCGTCCCGGATCACCTCGCCGAATTCCCGATCGGCGATCACAACCTTCGCTTCACCATGTTCCAGCATGAAGGCAATGGCCTCGGCATCCAGACGAACGTTCAGAGTGTTGAGTACGGCGCCGATCATGGGCACGCCAAAGTGGGCCTCCACCATGGCCGGAATGTTCGGCAGCATCACCGCCACGGTGTCACCGCGACCAATACCACGCCCCTGCAGGGCAGACGCCAGGCGACGACAGCGCTCGTAGGTCTGGGCCCAGGTATAGCGGATGGCGCCGTGAATCACCGCCGGGTACTCGGGGTAGACAGCGGCGGTGCGTTCAATGAAATCAATGGGTGACTGAACGGCGTAGTTGGCATCAACGGGCGCGAGGCCCTGATCAAAAATCGAGGTCATGGTGTGGTCCTCTCAGGTGCTGTTGTTCTTATGGCGTATTCAGGAATATCGCAGAACTGGCTATACTTTGAGCTGGAAAAAATAGTATTTGATAGAATGAATACTAGAAATTACACCAACGTATTATAGTGCACATACCATATGTCCCAGCCATGAACGATGCTTCCTCTTCCAGTGTATTTAGTTTGCACGAGGCCGACCCGCAACCCGCGCTGCTCCTTGATGCCAGCGGCGCCGTACTGGAAGGAAATCACGCCAGCACCGCCCTGTGTCAGGAGAAGGCGCTGGCGTCACCAGCCCGGCTTCTGCCCGTCAACGTACAGGCACTGGCCGCTGCATCGCTGGGACAGCGACGGGCCATTGAGCACGTGGAATCCCGGGTCGGCTCCACCATTCTGATGTGGACGTTCATCCCGGATACCGGCTCGGGCCGTGTACTTGCGCGGGCCCGGGACGCCACCGATGACGTACTCACCCGGGAAGACGCCACCCGCGCCAGCCGCCTGTATCGGCTGATTACCGAGAACACCACCGATCTCATTTCCCGCCACGCCCCGGACGGGCGCTTTATTGATGCCACGCCCGCTTCCTGGCGGCTTCTGGGCTATTGGCCGGAAGAGCTGCGTGGCAAGGCGCTGGAAGAGGTGTTCCAGGGCAGCAACGTGGCCCAGCAACTGGCGGAGACCCGCAACCGCCTGCGGGACGACGGCTACGCCACCATGACTCTGGAGATCACCCACCGGGACGGCTCCCGCCGCTGGTTCGAGATTGCCAGCCGGGCCATCCGGGAAACCTACACGGGCGCCGTGGTCGAGGTGGTCAGCGTGTCCCGCGATATTACGGCCCGGGTGGAATCCGAGGAAAACAATCGCCGCCTGGCAGACGAACTGGCCCACACGGCTCGCCTCGCCACCCTGGGGGAACTCGCGTCCAGCATCGCCCATGAGATGAACCAGCCGCTGGCCACCATCGTGAACTTCGCCAGCGCCAGCCAGCGCTACCTGAAAAGCGCGCAGACCAATGCGCAATGCCTCGAGCGGGTAGACGACGGCCTGCAGAAAATTGTTCACCACGCCAATCGCGCGTCGGAAGTGATCAAGCGCCTGCGCGCGTTCCTGCGCAAGGGCCAGAAGCGCACGGCGCCCGTGTCCCTGAACGACGTGGTCAGTAACGTCGCCCGGCTGTGCCAGTGGGAAGCGGAGAAGAGCCATGTCAAAATCCGGGAAAAGCTGGCACGGTGCGCCCCGGTGATCACCGCCGACCCGGTGCTGCTGGAGCAGGTACTGATCAACCTGATCCGCAACGGCATTGAGGCAAACGCCGAGCACCAGAATCCAACGTCACCAGAGACCCCGTCGCAGATTGTGATCAGCACCTGCGTTAATGAGCAGAACGAAACCCTGATTGAAGTCACCGACGAGGGGCCAGGCCTTGCGGAGGCGGAGATCCGGCAGATGTTCCAGCCGTTTTTCACCAGCAAGCCTCAGGGGCTTGGTCTCGGGCTGTCCATGAGCCGGTCGATCATCGAAGGCTTTGGCGGCTTTCTGGACGCACGCCCGGCGGCCACCGGAGGCCTCTCCCTGATCTGCCGCTTCCCGGCCGGCGCCCCGCAAAACTCCAGAACAAGAACCGAGGAGATCGAACCTGATGAGTAAACACGTCGCACCGGCAGCCACGGCCATCCCGGACGCCTCCACGGTCTTCGTGGTGGACGACGACGCCGGCATGCTGGAATCCACCCAGTGGCTTCTGGAATCGGTCGGGCTGAACGTGAAAGCCTACAGCGACGGCCGGCAGTTCCTCGACGCCCTGGGCGACTCCCAGGCCGGGTGCCTGGTGCTGGACATCCGGATGCCGGGGCTAGGCGGGCTGAACGTGCAGGAAGAGCTCCAGAAACGGGGGTTGGCGCTGCCGATCATTTTTGTCTCGGGCCATGCGGACGTTCCCATTGTGGTCCGGGCCTTCAAGTCCGGTGCCTTTGACTTCATCGAGAAGCCTTTCAACGAGCAGCTTCTGCTCGACAGCGTGCAGCAGGCCCTGCAGGACCATCGCCAGAGTAGCGAACGTTTTCAGGGCGATGACGCAACCGAAGCTCTGCTGGCCACACTCACCCGGCGGGAACGGGATGTGTTCCTGCCCATGGCACAGGGTTACACCAGCCGGGAGATTGCCGAGCAGCTGGATGTCAGCGTGAAGACCATCGATCTCTACCGGGCGCGGGTCATGAAACGCCTGGGCGTCGACCGCCTGCCGGATGTGACCGGCCTGGCGATCGCCGCCGGGCTGCTGGCGCCACTGAACCTTCGTGGCGAGTAGCCAGAAGACCACTAATCCCGGGCAGCCAGGTCTTCGTGAGCCATGGCTCCGAGCCGGGCCACGGCCTGCTCTATGCGCTCGCTCCAGGGGTTGGCGCTGTTCAGTCTCAGGCAGTTTTCGTACTTGTTGGCGGTGGAGAACATCAGGCCGGGGGCTACATTGATGCTCTCCGCCCTCGCCTTCTGGTACACCCGGGTTCCCGACACGCCATCCGGTAGTTGCACCCAGAGCACAAACCCACCCTGGGGCCGGCTGACCGCCGTTCCCTCAGGAAACGATCTGGCGACCGCCGTGCGTAACCGCTCGGTGCTCTCCCGGTAATGCTGCCGGGCCGAACGCAGGTAACGATCGTAACCGCCCTGCTCCAGGAAATGCGCCACCGCCATCTGCGGAATCGACGAGGTGGCGAGGTTAACGAAATACTTGTGCTGCCGCGCGCTGGCCATGAACCGCCCCGGCACCATCCAGCCGAGGCGCAGGCCCGGTGAAATGGTTTTCGAGAAGGAGCTGCAGTAGATCACGCTGTCGGTACGGTCAAACGCCTTGGCCGGTCGGGGCCGGTCACCGGAATGGTAAAGGTCGCCGTAGATGTCATCCTCGATCAGCGGCACGTTGGCCGCCGCCAGCATGGACACAAGCTGCTTCTTGCGCTCGTCGGACATGCGCGCGCCCATGGGGTTGCTGTGATTGGTCACCACCACGCAGGCTTTGAGCGGCCACTGTTCCAACGCCAGTTGCAGGCCTTCAAGGCTCAGCCCCTCTGAAGGATGGGTGGGAATTTCGATCACTTTCAGACCCACCACTTCCAGTGCCTGCAGGATACCGGGAAACGACGGCGACTCCACCGCCACAATATCACCGGGCTGTGTCACCGCCCGCAGTGCCAGAATAATGGCCTCCTGGGCCCCGTTGGTGGCCAGCACGTCATCCGGCGTTATCGGTACACCCAGCGTTGCCATGCGCTGGGCAATCTGTCGACGGAACGATTCCTTGCCCGGAAAGGCGTAATCCAGGGTTTCCAGCCCCCGACGCGCGGCCCAGAGTGTGCTTTGCTGGATCTGTCGCAGCGGCAGGTAATCCGGGTGAGGAATGGCCGTGGCCAGGGGCACCATACGCTTCTGTTCGTCGGCACAGAGATCCAGCGTCATTTCCCGGGCGCTGACCGGGACCGGCCGGCTGCGGTGCCTGCGCATCACCGGCTCGGGGGCATCCACCGCCGGCAACCGCACGAAATAGCCACTGCGTTCCCGCGCCTGCAGAAAGCCCCGGGCTTCGAGCGTCTGGTGGGCCTGGAGGATGGTGGAGATGCTCACCCCGAACTGCCGGCTGAGCATTCGCACGCCCGGCAAGCGATCACCGTCGCGGTAGACACCGTCCCGGATCAGTTCCTGAAGCTGATCCGCCACCTGGTTGTAGAGAATGCCCATGTCACGTCCCTCGTCTGCCTGACCTTCGTTTCCTTCACCCTTGGAGCATTACACCCTTAGAGCATTACACCCGTAGAGCCTTACACCCTATTGCACCAGACCTGGCACTGGTCCGTGCAGTACAGATACCGCCGAAAATCACCGTAACAGAGACCACTGGCACCTCTCTGTACCGGTTCAATTCCAGAATATCTGAATCTGTTATGGCTGTCAGCGAGGACGGACAATAGCAACATCGAGAACCGAAGAAGGAGTTTCACCATGGGTATCGCCAACACACACCTCGCACCACCGCCGACAACGCGCAAGGATCTCCTGGGCCTTCAGGCCTGTGCCGCGCCCCTGCTGAAAGGCATGGATGTCACTCGTCAATGGCTGGATGATCTCGGCTTTTCAATGAGTGAACCGGCCCCGGACCACTGGGTACTGACTCATTCGGCGCCGCTACCGGAGCTTCATTTCTACACAGCCCATGAGCTGGAGTTGTTTGCCCGGCACCGGGCACACCAATACGCTAGACGATCATTCAGGGAGAACAGACTATGAAACACCCCATCTACCAGGTTGATGCCTTTACCAACACAGTGTTCGGGGGCAACCCGGCTGCCGTTATGCCGCTGGAGCAGTGGCTGCCCGACAACGTGATGCAGTCGCTGGCGCTTGAGAACAACCTGTCGGAAACCGCGTACTTCGTTCGCCTCGACAACAACGAAGACGCCGACTTCCACATTCGCTGGTTCACGCCGGGCACTGAAGTACCGCTGTGCGGCCACGCCACCCTGGCGAGCGCGTGGGTGATCTTCAACAAGCTTGGCTGGACAGGAGAGCAGATTCGATTCCGCTCAAAAAGCGGCCCGCTTGCCGTGAGGCAAACCGACGATGGCTGGCTGGTTCTGGATTTCCCGAACCTGCCTTTCGAGCAGAAGCCGACCCCGGCGCTGGTCAGGGAGGCCTTGGAAGGCGCCCCGGATACCGCGTTCTTTGTTCCCAACGACACCAACTATATGGTGGTCCTTGAGGACGAAGCCGCGGTGCGGGCGGCACAGCCGGACCTGCGCAAACTGAAACAGCTGGGCAACCAGGGACTGATCGTGACGGCGCCGGGCCAGGACTGCGACTTTGTCAGCCGCTATTTCGCCCCCGGCGCTGGCATTGAGGAAGACCCGGTCACCGGATCCATTCACAGCGTGCTGGTGCCCTACTGGGCCGAACAGCTCGGCAAGACCCGCCTGAATGCCCGGCAGGTGTCCGCCCGGGGCGGCGTGCTTCGCTGCGAACTGAAAGGCGACCGGGTGGACATCGCCGGCCAGGCCGCTTTCTACATGGAAGGCTCCGTCCACCTGCCCTGAGGCTGGTATACTGCCCGCCATTTTCCTCGGATTGGCGGGCAGTATGGCGGCAGGTTCAGCATCCCACTTCAACGTAATCATCGTCGGTGCCGGCGCCGCCGGCCTGATGTGCGCGGCTACCGCAGGTTATCGTGGCCGGAGCGTGCTGGTACTGGACCACGCCAACAAACCCGGCAAGAAAATCCTCATGTCCGGCGGCGGTCGGTGCAACTTCACCAACCTGAACAGCACCCCCGCCAACTTCCTGTCGGACAACCCCCCTTACTGTATTTCCGCGCTCAAGCGCTACACACCCCAGGACTTCCTGGAACTGGTGGACCGCCACGGCATTGAGCACGAGGAAAAAGCCCCGGGACAGCTTTTCTGCAAGGACAGCGCAAAGGACATTCTCAACATGCTGCTGACCGAGTGCGAGTGGGCAGGCGCCGAGGTGCGCCTTAAAACCGCCGTTGAGAGGGTCTCCGAAACCGACGGCGGCTACCGCCTGCGCACGGGCTCCGGGGACCTGACCTGCGATTCACTGGTGATTGCCACCGGCGGCCTGTCGATTCCCACCATGGGGGCCACCGGCTTCGGCTATCGCATTGCCGAGCAGTTCGGCCTGAAGGTGCTGCCCACCCGCGCGGGCCTGGTGCCGTTTACCCTGCATCCGGAGCTGAAGGAGCAGCTGGCACCGCTTTCCGGCGTCAGCTGTCCTGTCGACGTGCACTGCCATGGCCAGCATTTCCGCGAACCCATGCTGGTGACCCATCGCGGGCTCAGCGGCCCGGCCATGCTGCAGATCTCCAGCTTCTGGCAGCCGGGCGACAGCCTGGCCATCAACCTGCTGCCCGCCTGCCAGATCCGCAGCGATTTGCTCGAACTTCGCAAACAACGCCCCCAGTCCACCATCGGCCAGTACCTGGGCCAACACCTGCCAAAACGCTTCGCCCAGGCCTTCAACGAATTGCAGGGCTGGAGCGGCCCGCTGCAGGCGTACAAAAACAGTGATATTGACCAGGTGGCAGAGGTTCTGGGCCAATGGTCCATCAAACCGGCCGGCACCGAAGGCTACCGCACAGCGGAAGTCACCCTTGGTGGCGTCGACACCCGCCAGCTCTCCTCGAAAACCATGGCGGTGCTGGAGCGGCCTAACCTGTATTTCATCGGTGAGGTGGTGGATGTCACCGGGCACCTGGGTGGGCACAACTTTCAGTGGGCCTGGGCGTCAGGCGTGGCGGCGGGCAACAGCGCCTGACCATTGGCTTCGAACAATTCAGATTGGGACAATAGCAATTATCGTTAGACCAACAACTTCAGTGCATTGTTGGTTTAGGACAATTGTCGAGTATCGAGAGCCTGAAAGGCGCCGGGGCGCCCGAGATGCGGGTTATCCAAGTGGGCTTTTAAACAAAAGCGGACATTCGCGCTCATCTAGATTCTCCCCAATAAATGCATTGAGGTGAACCCTTTGGAATCTGGTTTTGCTACCGATGCCCGTCTGCGATTAATTTTGGCACATAGCCTTCTAGCATCAGCGGCCTGCACAATTTTCATTGATTGCAGGTCCAGCCCGAGTATGGGCTCTGAATTCTGATGAATGCTTTACAGAGGAACCAGCAATGCCCACAGCAAAGGAAAGCAAGACAGTTATTGGCATACTCTCAGGGCTACTCATTCTGCTCTGCGTATCCGGGAAGGCACTGGCGGCCAAGGATCATAAAGCCAGCGTTAGCAGTGGAACGCTCTATGTGGTCCAGGCAGATGGTAGCGTCTTTGGTTATGGTCGAGGGAATATTTATCTTAGGACCTCTAGGCCTCTGGACGATGAAGTGTTCCGCGTCCCGGTTCTGGGAAATATTGTCGGTATTGATGTCGGTAAAAATCATGCGCTTGCCCTGGATTCTGACGGATGCATTTGGGCCTGGGGAAGTAATAGGTATGGCCAGTTAGGTTTTCAAGAAGAGAAAATAATTGAAGCGCCTAAAAGGTTTGATGGCCTTTGTGGAGTGGTGGATTTTGACTCTTCTCATTATGCATCGATTGTTCTGTTTGATGATCATACAACTGTTCAGATATGGGGGGCTGATATCAACGATGAGTATCAAGGCCGAAAGTATCAACTCGAAGAACCAATAAAAAAGGTAGTTTCATACTCTATATCTTTTGCAATTTCAGAATCAGGTAGCGTTTATGCTTGGGGCAATCCTGGTTCCATGAAAGGTCTACTGGGAAAAGAAGACAAAATCTCTTGGGAGCCTAAGAAGCTCGATATTCCATGCCTTGTCAAGAATATAGATATTGGAGTGGATGTGATGTTCGTATGTGAATCGGGTGATGTCTACATGTTCGGTTCAAATACGGCGGGCACACTCGGAAATGGAAATACCAAACCTGTTGATCGTATAACTAAACACCCGACTTTATCCGGTGTGGAAAAAATAATGGGGTCGGGGGTAAGAATAGCCAAAACATATGATAGTGAATATCTTGGGTGGGGAGATCAACTATTGGGACCTATTGAATGGACAAATAGCGGGTACATTACTGATCCAGAGTTTATAAAAGTACCTGACGGTGTTGTTGATTTTTACTCGCAAAATTACTCGATTTTTTTCATAAAAAACAATGGCAATGTACTCAGGTTGGTTCCTGAGGAGCATTGGCTGTTTCCGGTTAAATATTTCCTCGAGGATTACTCGTTTCAAGAATACCAGTCTCCAGACAAAATTGAGGAGTGAGTATGTCTGAGTTTGCCCCGTTGATCTTCTTCGTGGTAGCCAGCATTAGCATCTGTTAGGATGGGGACACATCGTATTTTATTCTTGGGTGTAGGTTGGTGATAAAAACCGTCTTGGTCAAGCGTGTGCCCTGCGCTTTGATCTTCTCCTTGCTGGGGGGCTGCGGTAGCAGTCTTGGACCGGTTAAGGTCGAGCCAGCGTCGTTTACAGGCTTTTTTTACCCGATCAAAGAAAACTTCGTTGGCGCCGACCCACGTTGTCCGAGCGACTCTCGATTCCTGATTTACAGCGTCGAGGCGGATTTCCTGGATTTGATGGAGGCTCGGCAGGTCCTTTCCAGGGCGATTTACAAAGACCAAGGCTATCAGGGGTTCTCGTTACCCGAGGACCGGAGCGGTGATCCGTCTGTCCCTATACCCGAGCGTCGAATTGTGTACCGAATGATCGTGCCGAGAAACTGTGGGGACCCGCATCATGAATCTGTTAGGACCGATCCAATGGAGGAGCGATTAGCAAGGCAGCTGTCCCACAAAGAGCCGCTGCAAGCGCCCGGCGCCAGCCCGCGCACCAGTTCAGAAATGATGCCCAGCTTGATGCGATCTGAATCTCCCGGGCTGAAAGCGACAACGCCCGAGTGATCAAGCTAGGTCTCGGGATCTCCTGTTCTGAGTCGCAAACACCATCGAGCCTATTCCTAAAGACACCTCAAACAGAGCGGTATGCCGGGCGTATGCTTGAACAATCTGAATGTCCGCTTCGCATCCTTTAACAACTTTCTAAGAGGTGTTATGAAAACGGCGGAAGTCACCCTTGATGGCGTAGACATCCTCCGCCTCAACTTAAAAACCATGGCAGTACCGGACCGATCAAACCCCCATTTCATCGGTTGGGTGGTGGATGTCACCGGGCACCTGGGCGGGCACAACTTCCAGTGGGCCTGGGCATCCGGCGTCGCCGCAAGCAACGACGCCTGACTCAATGGCGCAGTCTTTACTACCGTTATTACCTAGCGATAACGCCCGCTCAGCAATCTCCCCGCGTTCGGAACCACGGTATCGAGGCCCAGCGCCTTGAGGATCTGGAACGTGGTGCAGGTAGCCGCCGACACTACAGGCTTGCCGAGGGCGTCTTCCACCTGCTGGATGGACGCCAGCGAGGGCATCTGCACACAGGCAGACAGCACAACGGCATCCGCCCCCTGGGTGTCGAGACGCTGGACGATGTCGGTCAGCGCCAGCGGATCCTGGCGGCCCACCTCAAGGTTGTCCGGTATCTCCAGCGCGATGCTATCAACCACCTGGAAGCCTTCGGCCTCGATGTAGTCGATGACCATGTCGGTCAGCGGTCTCATGTAAGGCGTGATGATGGCGACCCGTTTGGCGCCCAGGACAGCCAGCCCCTGAGTGAGCGCGCCTGCACTGGTAACCACCGGAGTCGGGTGTCCGTTAGACTCGGCAACACCCTGCAGGCGGGCCTGTGACTCCCGATGGTAGCCGGCGCCGCGGCTCATGATGGCAACCAGGCAGGCGTAGCCCATCACGTCCACAGCGGCATCGGAGAGTTCCAGGGCACAGCGATCAGACTCGTCGTCCATGGCCGCCAGCTCTTCCCGGGTCACCTTTTTCATGCGCATGCGGCTTGAATGGAAGGTAAAGCGTTCCGGCTCAACGGCTCCCCGGGCCCTCAGCATGGCCGGGATTTCGGTTTCCATGGTGGTATTGGAACTCGGCACTATCTGGCCGATCCGGTAGGTTTTCGTCATAGCAGGTCTCCGGTTCCCGAATCAGGCGTCCTGGTAAATGTCTTTGTATTCGTCCCGGAGCTGCTTCTTCTGGACCTTACCCATGGTATTGCGGGGCAATGCCTCAACAAAGAACACGCGCTTGGGTTGCTTGAACTTCGCCAGGTGGCCGGCCAGTGCGTTGATCACATCCGCTTCTTCCAGCTTCTCACCGGGCAACAACACCACCACGGCGGTCACACCCTCCCCAAAGTCTGGATGCGGCACGCCGATGACGGCGGATTCCATGACCTCGGGCATGGCGTCAATGACCTGCTCCACCTCTTTGGGATACACGTTGAAGCCGCCGGAAATCACCAGATCCTTGTCACGCCCGACAATCTGCACATAGCCGCGCTCGTCGATCAGGGCAAGGTCACCGGTGATGAAAAATCCGTCGCCCAGGAGCTCCGCTTTGGTTTTCTCGGGCATGCGCCAGTAACCCTTGAACACGTTCGGGCCGCGAACCTCCAGCATGCCGATTTCGCCCGCTGGCAGGGGTTTGTGATCGCCCGCCTCCGGATCGGTAATCCGTATTTCCACGCCCGGCAGTGGCATTCCCACGGTGCCGGCGATGCGGTCACCGTCGTAGGGGTTGGAAGTGTTCATGTTGGTTTCTGTCATGCCATAGCGCTCGAGGATGGCGTGCCCTGTGCGTTCTTCAAAGCGTTGATGGGTCTCCGCCGTGAGCGGCGCCGAGCCGGAAGTAAACAGGCGCATGTTGGCTGTGAGCTCCGGCGTCAGGCGATCGTCCTGCAGCAAGCGGGTGTAGAACGTGGGGACTCCCATCAGAGAAGTGCCCTCGGGCATGGCCTCAATAATCATGTCGACATCGAATTTGGACATGAAGTACAGGCTGGCACCGGTGATCAGAATGACATTACACGCCACAAACAGACCGTGAGTGTGGAAAATGGGCAAGGCGTGAATCAGGCGATCCTTCTCGGTGAAGCGCCAGGCCTCCGCCAGGCTCTGACAGTTCGAGCCGAGGTTCCTGTGGGTCAGCATGGCGCCCTTCGAGCGGCCGGTGGTACCGGACGTATACAGGATGGCCGCCAGATCGTCGTCGGCGCGCTGCTCGATTCCGGTATAGGCATCGGCCTTGCCGACCTTGTCCATCAACGAGCCATCCGCGTTAACACCGAGCGTCTCAACGCAGGGACACCCGGTTTCCTTCGCGATGGCTTTGGCCGCTTCCAGGGCAGCCGGCTGACACACGAACAGCGCCGGCTCCGCATCGCCCAGGAAATAGCCAATTTCATCAGCGGTATAACCGGTATTCAGCGGCAGATACACACCACCGACCCGCAGCGTTGCCAGATACAGCAGAATGGCTTCGGGGCTCTTGTCGACCTGAACCGCCACCCGGTCGCCGGGCTCCACGCCCAGGCTCTTGAGAGCGCCGGCGATCTGCTCGGTGGTGGAGAGGGCCTCAGCGTAGGAGTAGGTCTTGCCTTCCGGCGTGGTAATGAAGTTTGCTGTTCCCCGCTCCTGCATCTTCGCTGCGAATGTTGCAAACAGGTTGTTATTCATTTCTCGGCTTCTCCTTTGAACAGTTTCCGACCCAGCCTGCTCAGCTCGCGGACACTGGGGGAACAGACAATTTCACCGTTGGCAGTGAATTTTTCATTGTTGCGCTCAATGTTCTCGAGCACGTACAGGTAATTGACCATCAGCCCGGCCGACTGCTTCATGCCGTTTGCGGACACATCACCCAGCCAGTTGATCCGGTGCAGCTCTGCGCCATTGCCCAGATGGAATCTGGCGACCGGATTCATGGGGAGACCGGCGCTGTTTTTCTCCTTCAGCAGATACCGGGCGGCGAGCGGCCGCACAACCTGGTTCAGCCGTTCAGACAGTTCCGGGTGGTTGATCCACTCGGGGTTGTCCAGGTGGCTGAGCACCTCCTGGGCTTCCGGCTTGAGCAGTCCTGAGTCGGGGTGATAGGTCTGCTCAAGCCAGCTCCGGAACATCGGCAGCGGCGACAGCGTGACAAAGTTCTTCAGGTTGGGCAGTTCCTGCTTGAGCTCCTGCACCACCTGCTTGATCAGGAAATTGCCAAAGGAAATGCCGCGCAGGCCAACCTGACAGTTGCTGATTCCGAAGAACGCGGCCGAGTCGGCCAGCTCCGGGTCGTCGATATCGTAATGGTCATTGGAAAGAATGGGCTGAATCCTGTCCGGCAGCCCCTTGGTGAGCGCAACCTCCACAAAGATCAGCGGCTCATCACCTATCGCCGGGTGGAAAAACCCGAAACACCGCCGGTCCCGGTTATCCAGCCGGCGGCGCAGGTCCTCCCACCCCTGGATCTTATGAACCGCCTCGTACCGGATGATTTTTTCCAGGATGGAAGCGGGTGTTGTCCAGTCAATGCGCCTCAGAACCAGGAAGCCGCGATTGAACCAGGAGCCGAACAGATGCACGAAATCCGCGTTGATCGGTTCAAAGTCCTTGTGGCTTTTCATCAGCGCCAGGAAATCCTGGCGCATTTTTACCAGTTCGTAGGTCGCACCACGGCCCAGGTTCAGTCGGCGGAAGAGTTCCTGTCGCAGCGGCTCCGACACCTCGAAAAGCGCCGCCAGGTGCTTGTTGGAGCGGTCTTTGCTGTACACCCGGTAAGCCTGGTCAATCTTGTCAGGATCGGCGGCAAAGTCCTTTGCCAGGACACAGAAGAACGCCTTCTTCTCCTCGTCATCCAGAGACTGATAGATTTCCAGGGCCCGGCTGGCCATGACAATGCTGGCGGCCTCGCCATCACTCTGCAGCAGTTCCTGGCAGGCCTCTACCATGTGGCCGTGGCTGTAATGGTTCTTCTTGCCTCCGAACCGCCGTTGCAGCGCGTCCCGGTGCGTAATGCTGCTGAACAGCTCCTGCAGAAAACTCATATTCATGAGGAACACTCCTTTTCCGGGATCATGAACCCGCGCCCATGATCAGATCGGGCAGCCAGAGCGCAATCTGCGGGAAGAAACACAGCAGGATGATGCCGAGAATCATGCACAGCGCGTACGGCAGGCTACCCAGCAGGATGTCGCGCAACGCAATGTCCGGCGCAATCCCCTTGATGATGAACAGGTTGAGTCCCACCGGTGGCGTAATCAGGCCGATCTCGAGGTTGATCGTGAGAATGACGGCAAACCAGTAGGGGTCGAAGTCCGCGGCAACAATGATCGGCAGCAGTATCGGTGCGGCCATAACGATCACGCCCACCGGCGGCAGGAAGAACCCGGCCACCAGCAGGAACAGGTTGATCACCGCCATCAACACCCAGCGATTCACCTCCAGATCCGCAATGGCACCGGCAACTGTCTGGGTAATGAACAGGGACGACAGGGCAAAGGCAAAGATCTCGGCGGTTGCAATGATCAGCATGATCATCACGCTTTCCCGCAGGGCGTCGCGCATGATGTTGCCCACGGGTTTGGCCTGCCACATGCGATACACCGCAATGGCCAGCACCAGGCACAGGAAGGCCCCGACACCCGCCGCCTCGGAGGGCGTCGCCACGCCGCCATAAAGCGCAAACAGGATGCCCATCACCACCAGCAGGAACGGGAGCACCCGCACCAGGGCCTTGAGGTTGCCCTCGACGTTCTCCTTGACCTGGGCCGCCACCTGCGCAACCGGGTTGGGCGTGTTGTAGCCCCCTGCCAGCTTGCAGGCAATCAGGGTCCAGACCATGAACAGAACCGCCAGCATGAGTCCGGGAATGGCGCCAGCGATGAACAGGCGGCCAATCGAGGTTTCCGTGGAGATACCGTAAACAATCATGGTGACCGAGGGCGGAATGAGAATGCCGAGGGTACCGCCTGCGGCAATACATCCCGCCGCCACCCCGTCCGGGTAGCCCCGCTTACGCATTTCAGGAATGCCGAGCTTGCCGATCGCCGCACTGGTGGCCGGTGAGGAGCCGGAAAGCGCCGCAAAAATGGAGCAGGCGGCAATGTTGGATATCGCCAGACCGCCGGGCAGGCGCCCCATCCAGAGATCAAGCGATCGATACAGGTCTCGCCCGGTGGGGGACGAAGCAACCGCGGCCCCCATCAGGATAAACATGGGAATGGCGACAAAGCCGAACGAGGCCACGCTGCCAAAGAAGGTCTCCCCGAAGTAGACAAGCTCACCGAGACCGCGATCCAGTAACAGTGCGCCGAGCGACACCGCACCCAGGGCAAAGGCAATGGGCGTTCCGATGGCCATGAGCACGAGCAGGAAGATGACAACAAGAATACCGCTGGTAACCGGATCCATGATCAGAGCTCCACTCGAAGAATTTCAGCCACATATTGCAGCGACAACAGGGACGCCCCGACGGCCACGGGAAGAATGGCCGGCCACAGGGGCGGGTTCCAGACCGTACCGGTGGTCCAGTCAAACGCGTAGGCTTCGTAGAAGTAGTACCAGCAGCCATAGGCCAGGGCGAGACAGAACGCCAGGCCAACCAGCGAGGCGGCAATTCGCATCAGGCGCTTGGGCAGGCCGTGCAGTGCGTCCGGCAATACGGTCACCGCAACATGCCCTCCGGTCTTCAGAACATAGGGTGTGCCCAGCAACATGGACGCGGTGATGGCAAACGTGGTGAATTCCGTCTGCCAGATCGTACTTTCGCCCATGACATAGCGAACAAACACCATGTGCACGACAGAAAGAACGCCCAGCGAAAGAAGAAAGCCCGCCACTATGGCGACAGCCACCGAGAGTGTGTCCATCAGGCGGATATAGCCGCCGACAACTCCCCGACCGGCGGCTGGTTGATAACCAGTAGATTCAGACATAAAGAGAACCCGAAAGATGAAGCGAATACCTGCCCCGGTGAAGCACCGGAGCAGGTAGACCGGAACGAAAGCGCAGTTACCGGTTATTCGACAGCCAGTGCAGCATCAATCAGCGCCTGGCCATTGGGGACGTTTTCCGCGAAGGTCTTGTAGGAGCTCTTCTTGGCGATATCGAGCCAGGCCTGGTAGTTTTCCGGAGACATGTTGACGACCTCAACACCATTCTCCTTGAACACGTCGATCATCTTCTGGTCCAGACCGGCCGCCTCTTTGGCGAAGTACTCTTCCGCCTTCTGGCCGGCCGCAGCCAGTGCCGCCTGCTGTTCTTCATTCAGGCTGTTCCAGCTGCGCTCGGAGATGAGTACCGGCTCATACATGAACCACAGGGCATTTTCTCCCGGGGCTGTCAGGCAGGTCACCTGCTCGTAGATGCGGTAGGACACGAAGGAACCGGAGGAGGTGTTGGCGCCATCAAGAACGCCGGTCTGCATCGCGGTGTAGATTTCCGAGGACGGCATCGAGGCAATGGAGGCACCAGCGGTAGCCAGCATTTCGTCGAAGGCCGGCCCGGCGGCGCGCAGGGTCTGGCCCTGAACGGTATCCGGCGAGGTGATGCACTGCTTGTTGGAGGCAAAGCCACCGGCCAGCCAGGCGTCAGCGAGAACCCGAGCGCCGGCGTCATTGATCACTTTCTTGATCATGCCCATGAATTCTGAATCGTTCAGACGGGCGGCACGTTCGTGGTTACGGACCAGACCCGGCATCAGGGTGGCGGAAAATTCGGGATGGCGACCGCTGGCGTAGTCCAGAGGCAGAGACGTCATATCAAGACGGCCACGCACCAGAGCGCCCCACTGTTCCTTGGCCTTGAACAGGGACTGCCCCGGGTAGACCTGGAGCTCCAGGCCCACATCCGCGGCCGCAACTTCACGGGCCATCAACTGAACCATTTCGTCCCTGACATCACCCTTGCCACCGGGGAACTGATGGGACACCCGAAGCACGGTTTCTGCAACGGCAACACCGGAAACGAGAATAGACAGAGAGGCCGCCATGGCCACTTTCGCGAATGGCATTTTCATCGTTTTGTCTCCAAAGTTGTTTTTGTAGTATTGATCAGATAAATCTGATGTATACATCATTAGACTTGATGTATATTAATGTCAACAGGAATTGACTAAAGTATGATCATCACGATTTCGTACCACCCAAACCGGCACTGACTTATGAAACGCTCCAACGCCCAGAAACTGAAAGACGCGCTTGAGGAAGACATCATCAATGGGCGCCTTCTGCCCGGCGACAAGCTCGACCACGACGCGCTGGCAGAAAAATACAACGTCTCAAGAACACCGATTCGGGAAGCCGTTCAGCAGCTGGTGGTGAGCGGGTTGGTGATCGTCAAACCCAAAAAGGGCACGTTCGTCGCGAAGGTAGGCTTTGATCAGTTGATCGAAATGTTTGAGGTCATGGCCGAACTTGAAGGGATGTGCGGTCGGCTGGCCGCCAGAAGGATTCAGCCTTCCGAGCTGGAACGGCTGCGCACCGCCCTGGAGCGATGCGAGGATCGTGACGTGATGTCCGACCCGGACGAATACTATTACGAGAACGAGGAATTCCACAGCTGCATATACGATGCCAGCCACAACGGCTTTCTGGCATCCGAAGCCAGGCAGCTCAAGCAGCGGCTGAAGCCCTATCGTCGCCTCCAGCTCCAGGCCCGGAACCGGGTCTCGAATTCTGCCGCCGAGCACCGCCGCATTTACGACGCCATCGCCAGCGGTAATGAGCTTGAGGCTGAACGGGCCCTGAAAGAGCACGTCCTGATCCAGGGCACCCGCTTCAGTGACTTTGTATCACAGATCAGAAAGTTCGGGCATGCCACCCCAGCCACTGCCTGAGCCGGTAAAAACACTCACGCTAGCGCAGTACCACCAGGGGTTTGTCGGCAGTCTTGAGCATGGTGGTTGTGGTACTGCCCACCAGGAACTGCCGGATTCGGGAATGACCGTAGGCGCCCATTACCAGGATGTCGATGTCGTGCTCTTCCTGGTAGGCGTGCAGGGCCGGCTCCACATCACCGGCGCGAATGGCCAGGGTGATCTCGGTGCCCAGGCCCGCCAGCATCTTCTCGGCCTTCCTGAGCTGTTCCCAGCGATCATTGGTATCCGGACCAATCATTACCAGGTGCAGGGGCATGCCCCGGAGCACCGGACTGCCGGCCAGCAGTTCCACACCCTTGAACGCCGTGGCGCTGCCGTCGAAGGCCAGCATGGCACTGCGGGGCTCACGGTATTCATCCGGCACCAGCAGAATCGGCCGATGCATGCTGCGAATCACCGTCTCCAGCTGGCTGCCAATGTGGGTGTCCCGTTCGGAACTGCTTTCACCATGCAGCCCCATCACCAGCAACCTCGTCTGATTCTCCAGCGCCAGCAGAGACTCGGCGAGCCCGCCATGGCGCTGGCGCTGGATCACGTCCTCGATGCCAGCCGTGCTGACTCTCCGTTGCGCCTCATCCAGCAGGTGGTGGCCGTGTTCGAGAGCCAGCTTTGCACGCTTGCGGTCCAGCTCAGCAAGGTCCTCGAGCAACTGCTCACGACTGCCCAGGCCAATATTGCCGGCCAGGTCCGGCTCTGCCGGGTAGCGCTCCTCATCCAGCACGTGCAGCAGCATCATGGGCGTTTCCATGTGCCTGCTCGCCCAGGCGGCGTAATCACACACCGCGGGCGCGGCCTGAGAGCCGTCAATACAGGCCACTACTCGTAACATCTCCACCTCGCCTTCGTGTTCTTCGTGATTATTCTTCTGGCCTTGGTCGTTCACCGCTTGCGGAGGCATATCAGTGCCCCATCAACTGGTCGACGGCGTCCGGCTTGTCGTGCACGCCAAAGCGGTCAACGATGGTGGCACTGGCCTCGTTCAGACCAATCACCCGGACCTCCGAGCCTTCACGCCGGAACTTGATCACTGCCTTGTCCAGGGCGCCCACCGCGGTGATGTCCCAGAAGTGCGCGCGACTCAGATCAATCACCACATTATCGACTGCTTCCTTGAAATCAAAGGATTCCATGAACTTTTCCGAGGAACTGAAAAATACCTGGCCAACCACCCGGTAGGTCCGGGTATCGGTGGCTTCATCCAGTTCGGAGGTCACCAGCATGTAGTGGCCCACCTTGTTGGCAAAGAACAGCGCCGCCAGCAACACGCCGGCAAGAACACCAAACGCCAGGTTGTGGGTGGCCACAACCACCACAACAGTCACAAGCATCACAATGTTGGTGGAGAGGGGATGTTTGCGAAGGTTGCGGATGGAGTCCCAGGAGAAGGTACCGATGGACACCATGATCATTACCGCCACCAGGGCGGCCATGGGAATCTGCACCAGCACGTTGTCCAGCAGCAGAACCATAACCAGCAGGAAGAGACCCGCCGTGAGGGTGGACAGACGCGTCCGGCCGCCGGACTTAACGTTGATAATGGACTGGCCAATCATCGCACAGCCGGCCATGCCACCGATCAGGCCAGAGCCTATGTTGGCGATCCCCTGCCCCTTGCATTCACGGTTGCGGTCGCTGGTGGTGTCGGTCAGATCATCCACGATGGTGGCGGTCATCATGGACTCCAGCAGGCCAACGATGGCCAAAGGCACCGAATACGGCAGGATAATCATCAGGGTTTCCAGGTTCAGCGGCACGTCCGGCCACAGGAACACCGGCAGGGTGTCCGGCAATTCGCCCATATCGCCCACGGTTCGAATATCGAGCCCCGTCACCACCGCCACGGCGGTGAGAACCACGATGCACACCAGCGGCGAAGGCAGCACCTTGCCCACCACCGGCACCAGCGGAAACAGGTAGATGATGCCGAGCCCCGCGGCGGTCATGGCATAGACGTGCCAGGTCACATTGGTGAGCTCCGGCAACTGGGCCATGAAGATGAGAATGGCCAGGGCGTTTACAAAGCCGGTCACTACCGATCGCGATACAAACCGCATCAGGCTACCGAGTTTCAGATAGCCGGCGATCACCTGCAGCACGCCGGTCAGCAGGGTGGCAGCCAGCAGATACTGCAGACCATGCTCCTTTACCAGCGTTACCATCAAAACCGCCATCGCCGCCGTGGCGGCCGAAATCATTCCGGGCCGCCCGCCCACGAAGGCAATGATCACCGCAATACAGAAAGAGGCGTAAAGACCGACTTTCGGGTCCACACCGGCAATAATCGAGAAGGCGATGGCCTCCGGGATCAGCGCCAGTGCCACCACGATACCGGCGAGCACATCGCCCCGGATGTTCGAAAGCCAGTTGGCCTTGAGGGAATTCACCATATATTCGGATGTCCAGCTTGCTACCATTTCAGAGGCCGCGAAGCTTATCAGCCGCCTGAACGGAAAGTAAGGCTCTTAGGGGTATTTTCTTAGAGCTCTAACGACCTCCCGCGCAGGCTGCTATGATCATGATATCCATTGCGTAACAGGAGCTTGCACCACCCCATGGACGACGTTGCTGCCCAATTTCTGGCTGGAAACCGAACCACCCTCAACCTCGCCGTTGCCCTTCTGCTGGGCGCCATCATCGGCCTTGAACGAGGCTGGGACGCCCGCGAGCAGAAATCCGGCGAGCGTATTGCCGGTATCCGAACCTTTGCACTGGTGGGCCTGCTGGGCGGTATCTCGGCGCTTCTGGCGGAGGAAATCACCGAATGGGCATTTCCGGTGCTGCTGGTGAGCGTGGTGGCCATGGCCATCGTCGCCTACAGCGAGCGGCTTCAGCACATTCGCAACTTCAGCATCACCGGCATGGTGGGCATGGTGCTCACGTTCTGCTTTGGCGCGGTAGCAGTGGCGGTGGACCCGGTAATCGCGACAGCCGCCGCGGTGGTTACGGCAATCATCCTGGACAACAAGGAAAAGATTCACGGGTGGGTCAACCGGCTGATGGAGCACGAACTGGATGCGGCCTTGAAGCTGTTGCTGATTTCCGTGGTCATGCTGCCCATCCTGCCGGACGAAGCGATGGGGCCGGGCGGCGTTCTCAACCCCCGGGAAATCTGGTGGATGGTGGTGATGATCGCCTCCATTTCCTTTGTCGGCTATTTCGCCATCCGGGTGGCAGGTACCCGCAAGGGCATTCTCTTTACCAGCCTGTTCGCCGGGCTCAGCTCATCCACCGCCCTGACTCTGCATTTCGCCCGCCAGGCGTCGAAAAATCCCCAGCTTAATGCCCAGTTCGCCACCGGCATCCTGATTGCCTGCGGCACCATGTTCCCCCGCATCCTGGTGTACTGCCTGGTGATCAACCCGGGCCTGCTTCCAACCCTGGTGGGGCCGGTGCTCGTTATGACGGTGCTTCTCTATCTGCCCGCCATTGTCATCTGGCGCAGCAATACCCACAGCTCGGAGGTCAGCCAGCCCACCCTCAACCAGAACCCGCTGGACCTGACCTCGGCGCTGGTCTTCGGCGTTCTGCTTACGGTCATCCTGCTGCTGGGTGAATTTCTCCGCAACTGGCTGGGCAATGCCGGTATCTATGCGCTGGCGGCCACCTCCGGCATTGCCGACGTGGACGCCATCACCCTGTCACTGACGCGCATGTCCACCGACACACTGGCCATGACCACCGCCGTTATCGGCATCGTACTGGCGGCTGCCTCGAACAACCTGGTGAAGTCAGCCATGGCCTGGGTGATCGGCAACCGCAAGATCGGGCTGCTGGTCGGCGGGCCGATGGTGTTGTCCCTCGCAGCCGGACTGTTGACGGCCTGGCTACAGTAGGGAGCCAATAAAAGACACTAGAGCGCGCGACGGAAGGTGAGATTGTAGCGATAGGGGCCGGTCAGCGGGTGGTGGCCGGTCTTGAGGGTCAGCACCCCGTGGTAGTTCAGGCGGGATGGGCCGCCCCAGACCACCACATCACCGTGTGCCAGGGGCACCTTCAAGGGGCGATCGCTGCGTTTACGGCCGCCAAACTGGAACACCATCGGCAATCCCAGGGAAACAGACACGATCGGCTGGCTGAAATCCCGCTCGTCCCGGTCCTGATGCAACCCCATTTTCGCCCCTCTCTGATAGCGGTTGATCAGGCAGGCGTCCGGCTCGAACCCCGGATAACCGGCGTCTTCGGCGGCCTCCGCGGCCAGTCTACGGAACACCCCCGGCATCGCGGGCCAGGGATTACCCGATTCCGGATCCTCTGCCTGGTAACGATACCCTCGCTGGTCGGTCACCCAGCCCAAATGGCCACAAGCGCTCATGGCGGCCGACATGGCATGGCCTCCAGGGGTTCTCATGTGCCGGAAGGGCGCCTGTTGGCTCACCTCGTCAATGGCCTGCAGCAGAGCCTGTTCGTTGGCAAGCGCGAACCCCCGGAGCACCACAGCGCCTTCGGTGATGGTCTCCCGGATGAGCTCCCCGGGCTGGTCGGAAAACAGATCAGATGTCATCGCTCTCGATTTTACGGCATATGCATGAAAAAAGCCGGACAACGGCTACGCTTGCAGTAGTGGGCGCCCCCTTCGCTGGTATTACGCCTATCCACGCCTTCAAGGATCATCCATGGAACGAACACGCCAGTCAGCCCAGGTGTCACTACCTTTTCTGATCGCATCCGCCATTACCCTGGGAATGCTGGTGCTGACCGTGGTATTGATTGGCCAGAGCTTCCGGGGCATGGAGGCCGCAAAGGTGTCAGCGGCAAGCGCCGCCGCCCGACAGCTGGCCATCAGCGTGGACGACCGTATCCACGCCATCACCGCACCGCCCTCAACGGCCCTGGCGGTACTGAGCCACGATGCCCTGGGCGAGGCTGAAAACCTCGAGCAGCGCCTGGATCGGTTACCGGTGCTGGCCGACATTCTGGCCAGCAGCGAGATTGTCAGCGCGGTCTACGCCGGCTATCCAGACGGCGATTTCGTACTCTTGCGCAAGGTGCTCAGCTCCGGCACCCTGCAGTTCCCGGACGCCCCCGAGGGCACCCGTTACCTGCTTCAGACCATCACCCAGGGTCGGGAAGGTGCCCCTGGCGAATGGCGGTTCTACAACGCCGATATGGTACGGCTGGAACAACGCAGTGTGCCCGGCTACCGCTACGACCCGCGAACCCGGCCCTGGTACAGCGCGGCCCGGAGCTCGGATTCCACCGAACTTTCGGCACCCTACCTGTTCTTCACCACCCAGGAAACCGGCATTACCCTGTCTCGGCGCGCAGCTTCCGCGACCGCCGACACCGGCGCAGTATATGGCATCGACGTTACGGTCACCGACCTCAGTCGTCAGCTGGCCGAGCTTCGGCAGACCCCGGACACACGTATTACCATCGTCAATCGCAATCAACAGGTTCTGGCCGATTCCGGCAACCGGCAACAGCCCGGCCCCGCCATCAGCAAGGTTCTGTCCGGCACTGGCGATATCGTGGATGGCAGCCCGGTGTCCCGGTTCAGCGCAGACGGCAAAGACTGGTACGGCATGGCCGAATCCCTCGATGCCCTGGAAAACGAGGGGCTGAGCATCGTGGTAGCCATACCCTCGGATGAGCTGTTGGCGGAAGTCTGGCAGGCCCTCGCACGGCAAACCGTGATTGCCGGTGTAATTGCCCTGCTCCTGCTGGTTATTGGCTGGTTCCTGGGGCGCCAGGTGGGCCGGCCGCTGGAGCACCTCACCAATCAGGTCAGCCGGCTTTCACGCTTCCGGTTCGATACCCCGGTCCGGTCTGATTCGCACATACGCGAAGCCCGCCAGCTCAGTGTGGCCCTGGACGACATGGCCCGGACCATCCGCAGCTTCCAGAGCATCGCCACGGTCCTGAACCGGGGCCAGGACCTGAACAATCTGCTGCGGGACATACTCGAACAGATTGTGCACATTGTCGGCCAGGCCCGGGGCGGCATCTACCTTTTCAGCCGCCAGCACCAACAGCTGACCCTGGCGGTGAACCAGAACCTCACTCTGCCGGCAACCATTGAAGGCGTGTCCTCGGATGACGACGACAGCGACATCATTCGGCTGCTCCGCCAGCAGCTCACGGGCAACCCGGTCTTCGCCATTCTGCGCAACCGCCGAAAACGCCTCATCGGCGTGCTCACGATCGAGATGGAGCACGGCGACAATACCCAGCTCAGCGATGACCTGATCGTGTTCGTGGATGAAATCGCCGGGTCTGCCGCCGTGGCCATCGAAACCCGGGAGCTCATTGAAAGCCAGCAGGCCCTTCTGGAGGGTATTATCCGTCTCGTGGCCAACGCCATTGACGCCAAATCCCCTTACACCGGAGGCCACTGCGAGCGCGTACCCAAACTGGCGCAAATGTTGGTGGATGAGGCGATCCAGAGCGACAGTCCGGCGTTCCGGTCGTTTTCCATGACCGAGGAACAACTCCAGGAATTCCACCTCGCCGCCTGGCTACACGATTGCGGCAAGATCACCAGTCCGGAGTACGTGGTCGACAAGGCGGTTAAACTGGAAACCATCCATAACCGGATCCACGAAATCCGGACCCGCTTCGAAGTCCTCCATCGGGACGTCGAGATCGAATACCTCAACAAGCGACTGAATGGCCAGGATGACGCCCTTGCAAGGCAGGAACGGGAGCAGGCCTGGCAGGATCTGCAGGACGACTTTGCTGTGGTTGCCCGGGCCAATCACGGCGGCGAGTTCATGGCCGAGGCGGATATTGCGGAGATACGCCGCATTGGCAAGAGAACCTGGCAGCGCCATTTCAACGACCGGCTGGGCCTGACCCCGGACGAACAGGAAGCCCTGGCTGGCATCCCGGAAGCGCCCCTTCCGGCGACCGAACAGCTGCTTGCTGACAAACCCGAGCATCTCCGGGCCTGGGGCGAACACCTGCCGCCCGTGCGCAAGGACGACCCCCGCAACCAGTGGGGCTTCGACATGACCTTGCCTGAGTACGCCTACAACCGGGGCGAACTGCACAATCTCACGATTGCCCGGGGCACGCTCACGCCGGAGGAGCGCTTCAAGATCAACGAGCACATTGTGCAGACCATTTGCATGCTGGACGCCCTGCCCCTTCCCGACCGGCTGGCCAACGTTCCCAGGCTCGCCGGCACCCACCATGAACGCATGGATGGCAAAGGCTATCCCTGTGGCCTGTCGGCCGGGGACATGGGCATACCCGAGCGCATCATGGCGGTGGCCGATGTGTTCGAGGCTCTGACGGCCGTTGACCGGCCCTACAAGGAAGGCAAAACCCTCACCGAATCCCTCACCATCCTCGATCGAATGGCCGACGAGGGACACATCGACCGCCCGGTGTTCGAGCTGTTCATTCGGTCAGGAACCTATCGGCGTTACGCCCGGCAGTTCCTGAAACCCGAACAGATCGATGACGTCGATGAAAGCCTGTTCATGAAGCAGGACTGAAAAACACGTATATTCTATGGCCTGTTTTCCGCTTTAAAGGATTTATGGATGCTGTTTGCAATCATCGTCGGCGGCCTGATTGGCTATGCCTTTGGAAGATTCCCGGGATTCCTGGTGGGCGCTGCCATCGGCGCCTTCCTGCTCAATCGCCTCAAACGCCGCCTGATCGGTAAACTGCAAAGCATCCAGTCCGGGTTCATCGATTCCGTCTTTGCGGTCATGGGTGCTCTTTGCAAGGCCGATGGCGTGGTGTCGCGGGATGAAATCCAGATGGCGGAAACCATGTTTGTGCGCTTCCGCCTGAATGAAGCCCAGAAGGCCCAGGCCAAAGCGGCGTTCACCCGGGGCAAACAACCGGACTTTGATCTTGAGGCTGAGCTGGGACGCTTCCTGCAGGCCAGTGGCCGCCAGCCGGCATTGCTGCAGATGTTTCTTCAGGTGCAGGTATCCGCTGTGGCCGCCGATGGCACCGTGCACCCGGCAGAGCATGACATGCTGCTTCGCATCGCGCGGGGGCTGGGCCTGCCGGAAAGCCAGGTGGAACAGCTGGAAGCCATGCTTCGCGGTGGTGCCCATTCAGGCCAGGCCGGTGCCGGTCAGCGGTCCTCTGCCGACCAGATCAGTGACGCCTACAAAGTGCTGGGCGTGTCGCCTTCGGTGAGCGATGAAGAACTCAAGAAGGCCTACCGCAAACTGATGAGTGAAAACCACCCGGACAAGCTGGCGGGCAAGGGGTTACCGGAAAGCATGCGAGAGATGGCGGAAGAGCGCACCCGGGAAATCAGCCACGCCTACGACGTCATCAAGGAAGCCCGCAAACGCCAGGCATGAGCCATACCCGTTAGCGTTACGGCTCAGAGCCAGCGCGGCACCCTCACCCGATAACGCTCGTATTCATCGCCGAATTTCTCCGCCAGGGCCTTTTCCTCCTCCCGGGCCTGGCGGGTAATAACCAGCACCCCGGCCACCAGACACACCAGCGAGAACAGGCTAGGCAGCGCCAGGAAAAATCCCAGCTGGCCGGCGATCACGGCCATGAACAGCGGGTTGCGTGATCGGGCAAACGGCCCCTCGGTAAGCAGCTTGCTGCGGTTTTTGCGGGGGTCGATCCCCGAACGCCAATCCTCATGCATGTACGCCTGCAGGTAGTTAACAACCGCAAAGGACCCGAGCAACAGGACCATCCCGGCCGCCAGCACCGGCCACTGGTACAGCCAGCCAAACACCCCCAGCCAGCCGTCAATGTCTGCAAAGATACGCACCACGCACACGGTAAGAATCAGCGCCCGGAACACATTGAAAATGTGTCTGTGCCACCAGGGTGCGGAACCACGCTCACCATAATTGATATGGGAAAAGTGCATGCGGCTGTATAGCCCAAGGCTGCGACCAGCAAACTGCAGGCCGATCATCAGGAAAAAAATGCCGAGAAAGTGGCGTACAAGGGGTTCTGTGATGTCCATCGTGATCGCTAACAAAGAATCAAACCACCAGCTTATTACCTGAAAACACGGATGAAAAGAGCCTTTTTACGGACTTTGATCACGCCCATGCCTCCGCTTCCCGAAATGACATGTTGCCACGCCGGGGATTACCGTAGAGTAAATTCTGAACTGGCCACCAGACAGACAGGGAAGCACCATGCCCGATACCCAGGCTCCAAAGACCTGCTCGACGTTCAGAAACGATGCGCTGGGGCACGATGACGCCACGGCCCTCGCCCGCCGCCTGAGGTCCGGGGAGGTGTCTGTGGCGGAAGTGACCCGGGCCGCCATCGACCGTGCAAACGCGGCACAACCCCTGCTGCAGGGCGTGGCCGCAGAGGACTACGAGCGGGCCATGGCGGAGGCAAAAGCCCTCGACAACCACGACCGCCCCGCATCCTGGCCATACTTCCGGGGTGTGCCCACGTTCATCAAGGACAACACCAACGTTGCCGGGCAGACCACGCAACATGGTTCCCTGGCCGTTCCGGCCGCCCGGGCCTCCGACACCAGTCCTTTCGCCCGCCAACTGCTGGCCCAGGGCTTCGTTTGCCTTGGCAAAAGCACACTGCCCGAGTTCGGATTCAATGCCACCACCGAACCTGCCCATGCGCCTGCCACCCGCAACCCCTGGAACCTGGCGTATTCTGCAGGCGCCTCCTCCGGTGGGTCTGCTGCGCTGGTGGCCGCCGGGGTGGTGCCCGTCGCCCACGCCAACGACGGCGGCGGCTCCATCCGGATACCCGCGGCCTGCTGTGGCCTGGTAGGCCTCAAGCCTACCCACGCCCGCCTGCTGGACAACGAAGCCGCGGCCTCGCTGCCACTGAACATTATTGGCGAAGGCATTGTTTCCCGTTCGGTTCGGGACACCGCGAATTTCCTGGAACAGGCCGAGCTTTTTCACAGGAACACCAGGCTGGCCGCCGTTGGCCACAGGGAGGGCCCTTCGGATCGAAAGCTGACAATTGGCCTGGTGCTTGACTCCATCAATGGCCACAGGACGGACGACATTACCCGCAAGACCGTGGAGCAAACCGCCCATACCCTGGAGAAACTCGGCCACCGGGTCGAACCGGTCCCCGTGCCGGTACACCGCTCTTTCCCGGAGGATTTCGCTCTCTACTGGGCACTCCTGGCCTTCGGGGTTCGGGCCAATGGCAAGAAGCTGCTGCATCCCGGGTTTGACAAGCACCGGACGGACGGCCTGACCAACGGGCTGGATGCTATGTTCCGGAGGCAGTTCTGGCGCCTGCCCGCCGCCCTCTGGCGGCTCAAACAATCCCAGCGGGACTACACCCGAGCAATGAAGGGCTACGACGCGGTGCTAACGCCCGTCCTTGGCCATTCCACGCCGGAACTGGGCCACCTGAGCCCGGACGTTCCCTTCGAAACCCTGTTTGAGCGTCTGCGGCGCTATGTCAGCTTCACGCCACTGGCGAACGCAACCGGCGCGCCCGCCATCGCCCTGCCCATGGGACGCACCCCGGAAGGCCTGCCGGTTGCCGTGCAGTTCATGGGGCAACACGGCGGTGAAGGCACCCTGCTGGACATAGCGTTCGCACTTGAGGCGGAGGCGCCTTGGCCACTTCTTTACTCCGCTGAGGCCACCGGTAACGCCGGCCAGCCTGTGCCGGACACGGTGTGAGCGCGCCCGGCGTTGGACAAGAAACACCTGAACTGTCATATTCTTTAGGAAGCTCAGGACTGACCTGATCTGCTCTTGACCTTCCCGACAGAACCAGCAAACAGGGCCGCCCGTATTTCAATAACAAGGATCTGACATTGAGCCCGGCCATGCGCGACAGTGATGTTCTTGTGACCCACCATAAGGCACTGATGGAGCTGAGCCACAACACCAGCTTCATCGACCTCCCCAGGACCCGGAAACTCGCGGCTCTGCTGGAGCTTTGCGCCAACCGCCTGGGCCTCCGGCGTGCCAGCGTCTGGCAGTTCCCACCCGAGCGCGATCGTATTCGATGTGAATGGCTGCACGACCAGAGCGAAGCGCGCAGAAAAGCGCCCCCCGTAGCGCCGTCGGATATCCAGCTGTTCCGTTCCGACCACCCCGCGTATTTCAAGGCGATTACCGAGGAACGAGTGATTGCCGTAGAGGACGCCCGCAACGACCCTCGAACCAGTTCCTTCGATCGCGAATACCTGTCGGTGCAGAACATCCAGGCCATGCTCGACGCACCGATTTTTGACGGTGAACGGCTGAGCGGTGTTGTCTGCCTTGAGTCCGGTACCTGCCGGGCATGGACGGTACCGGACATCTCCCTGGCGGTCGCCATCGCTGACACCATCAGCCTGATGAACA
This sequence comes from Marinobacter sp. E2, assembly GCF_055755345.1. Lineage (NCBI taxonomy): Bacteria > Pseudomonadati > Pseudomonadota > Gammaproteobacteria > Pseudomonadales > Marinobacteraceae > Marinobacter > Marinobacter sp. E2. Next base: position 1,232,121 of record NZ_CM146911.1, on the reverse strand, counting down.
CCCACGAGGCCTGGCTGCGGTCTAAACGGGCCCTCGACTATGTCCGCCGCTACGATGCCCTGACCGGCCTGGCCAATATCGATTCTTTGCGGGATCGCCTGGAGCACCTGGTACGCAAAATCAAGCAGCGGGGTACTGGCAGTCTGGCCCTGCTGTGGATTGATGTGGATCGGTTGAAAACCATCAATGACGGGCTGGGGCCCCAGGCGGGAGACCAGGTGATTGCCGGCATCGGGCAACGCCTGAGAGAGCTCCAGCTTGCTGGAAAAGATTTTCTCGCCCGGATTGGCGGCGACGAGTTCGCCCTGGTAATCCGCAACTATACCCTGCCCGATTTCCTTGGTGAGGTTACTCGTGAAATCCAGGGTCGCATCCGCCAGCCCATCAAGGTTTCCGACCAGACCCTGAACATCAGTGCCAGCGTGGGCATCTGTCATTTCCCCGGTGACTGCGAAGAACCGGAGGAACTGCTCAGGGGCGCTGAAGCGGCCATGTACCATGCCAAGCGGCAGGGTCGGGACCGCTCAACCCTGTTCGATTCGGAAATACAGATGACCGCCCGATCCCGGTTTGCTCTGGAGAGGGAGTTGCGGGAAGCGCTCAAGAGTCAGGGACTGGACGTATTTTACCAGCCCATCATGGACCGCACCGGCCAGCATCTTGAGAGTCTGGAGGCGCTGGTGCGCTGGCAACACCCGCGTCGTGGCTGGCTATCCCCCATCGAGTTTCTCGATGTTGCCCGCAGCGCAGGCCTGATGTTCGAGCTGGGCGCCTGTGTGCTGGAGCGGGTTTGCCAGCACTGGCGAGAGGCCAGGGATTTGGGAGTTCACCTGCCCACTGTCTCCGTCAATCTGTCTGCGGAACAAGTGCTTGTTCAGGAACTGCCCGAGCTTGTCCGGCGCATCTGCGAGCGCTATAAAATGCCTGTCAACGCCCTGCAGTTCGAGGTGACCGAGGATTCGATCCAGGGGGATTTCGAGGTAATCAGCGGGGTCCTTGAACAACTTGTGGCGGACGGAGCCGAACTGGCGATCGACGACTTTGGCACGGGCTACTCGTCTCTGTCACGACTCAAGAGCCTTCCGTTCTCGCGTATCAAGATTGACCGCTCCTTCATCAATAACCTGCCTGATGACGAGAATGACTGTGCCATCACGCTCTCGATCATAGGGCTTGCACGGGGCCTGGGGCTCTCGGTGGTGGCTGAAGGGGTAGAGCTGGAAGCTCATGAAACCTGGCTGTTCGACAAGGGCTGCGATTACCTCCAGGGCTACCGGTACAGCAAGCCCCTGCCCTTCGCGGACATTTGCGCCAAATTCCTCAATCATCCGGCCTGACCGGGCAAAACAAAGCCCGGAAATATCGACAGCACCTCCATAAAGCTTGCTTCCGGTCTTGCCCGCACCACCATAGACTCGCCCGAGACCGGATGTTCAAAGGCAATCGCCGTGGCCGCCAGCATCAACCTGCCCTGGCCGAAACGTTCGGCAAAGTAGCGATTGTGACGCCCGCGGCCGTGATTGGCATCTCCGATGATCGGGTGGTGAATGTGCTTCATGTGCCGACGAAGCTGATGCTTCCGTCCGGTCTCCGGATACAGCTCCACGACCGCGTACCTGCTGCTTGGGTATTTCTCGATGGCCACTCGAATCTCGGTGGTTGCCAGGGTCCGGAAACGGGTTAAGGCCTCGCGAACCGGTTGCTCGGAACCTTTCAGCCGGCGATCCTCGGACTCCTCCCTCAACGGGTGGTCAATCTCGCCCTGCGCTGGCGGCCACCCTCGCACCATCGCCAGGTAGGTCTTTCGAACCGATCCCTCCATCATCGCCAACCCGAGGCGACGGGCCGTTTCGCTGTCTCTGGCAAACACCAGGACACCAGAGGTCGGCCGATCCAGTCGATGCATCGGGTAAACGTGCTCTCCGCCATTCAGCGCCCGGGCATACTGCAGCGCAAACTCCGTCTCGTGCCGGTCAATGGGGCTCCGATGCACCAGCAGGCCTGCCGGTTTGTGAACCACAAGCAGGTGCTCATCGCGGTAAAGCAGTGTCAGGGGGTTGGAATTCTGCATCAGGCGTTGCGCATCCGTGCGGCCAGGCTCCGTAACGACTGGCCGGCCCGGTTTCCCAGCACCAGCAGGGCCGGTGTCAGCAGCAGGGTCAGCACGGTGGCAAAGGTGAGTCCGCCGGCAATGGCGCTGGACAGCTGGGTCCACCACTGGGTGGAGGGCGCGCCGAGGCCCAGGGAGGGTGTGAGCAGGTCCACGTTGACGCCAAGAACCATGGGCATCAGGCCCAATACCGTTGTGATCGCGGTGAGCAAAACCGGCCTCAGACGCAGGCAGCCCGTTTCCAGCGCAGCCTCATAGGCGCCCAGCCCTTCCTTGCGCATCTGGTTGTAGGTGTCAATCAGAATGATGTTGTTGTTCACCACAATTCCCGCCAGGGCAATGGTGCCCATGCCCACCATCACAATGCCGAAGGACTGACCGTTCACCAGCAGCCCCATCAGCACCCCGGCGGTGGACAGCACAATGGCGGAGAGAATCAGGAACGTCTGGTACAGGGAATTGAACTGGGTGACCAGGATCAGCAGCATCAGGCCAATAGCCACCAGGAACGCAGTGGCCAGGAAGTTTGAAGCCTGCTGCTGGTCTTCATTCTCGCCAGCGAACTTCACCGATACGCCCTCTGGCGGCTCGGGCATCGCGGCCTGGAGCGAGCGCAGCAGTTCATCCACCCGACGGCCCTCGGCCAGCTCGGATTTGATGGTGACGGTGCGCTGGCCATCCACCCGCACAATGCTGTTGGTCTTGTCACCCGGGCGCAGGTCCACGAATTCCGACAACGGCACCTGGCCCCTGGGCGTGTTGATGGTCTGCCGCTGAAGATGGTCCAGTTCCCGCCAGTTGTTGGGCACGCGGACCACAATATCGACTTCGTCCCGCACGTCTTCCGGCCGGTAGGTAGCCAGAACCAGGCCGTTGGTCACCAGCCTCACCGCACTGCCGATACCCAGTACGTCCGTGCCGAAGCGCGCCGCTGCCTCACGGTCCACCTGCAGCCGCCACTCGATTCCCGGCAGGCTGCGGTCGTCCTCGATGTCCACGAAGCCGCCCAGCTCGCGCATCTTTTCCTTGATCTCATTCACGTAGCCATTCAGGTTTCCGGCACTGCGGCTGCTCACCTGCAGCTCAATGGGCTTGCCCTCGGCCGGTCCGCCCTCCTGTTTCCGGAACTCCAGCTCTATGCCGGGAATGTCCGCCGTCAGATCCCGGAAGTCCTCCAGAATGGCACTGGCCGGGCGACGGGTGAACCAGTCGGTAAACTGAAACTGCAGAACACCGATCACGTCCGGCGCCAGCTGGGAGCCGGGGCGAACCATTGAACGGGCGTATAGAGCCTTCACCTCAGGCATGCCACGCAGACGCTGTTCCACTTCCCGCACAATGACATCCCGCTCCCAAACGGAGAGATCGCCGCGGGCCCTGACCTGCACCTGCGCCGAATCCGGCTCCACGCTCGGGAAAAACTCCACCCCATGGTTGAAGCGTGCATAGGCCACGTAGATCACGCCAATCACCAGCAGCACGCCCACCAGAGTCAGACCCGGCGATTGCAGAAGCCTGGACAGCAACTGGCGATACCCTCGCATCAGCTGCCCGCCCGGCTGCGTGTTGAGCGACCGCCGGCCACCACTGACGCTGCCAAGCACTGGCAGGAACACCAGCGCCATCGCCAGGGAAGCGATAAGGCAGATGATCACGGTCAGCGGCAGGAACTTCATGAACTCACCCACCACACCGGGCCAGAACAGCAGTGGCAAGAATACCGCCAGCGTGGTCGCGGTGGAGGCGATGATGGGCCAGGCCATGCGGCTGGCCGCCTCGGCCCAGGCGTGCCTGACCGGATGGCCCTCGGTCAGGTTTCGGTCCGCCAGTTCAGAGACCACGATGGCGCCGTCCACCAGCATGCCCGCCACCAGAATCAGGCTGAACAGCACCACGATGTTGAGAGTGAGACCCATACTCCAGATCACCAGGATGCCGGTGAGGAAGGCGCCCGGAATGGTCAGGCCGACCATCACGGCCGACCTCGGCCCCATGGCGGCAATCACCACGATCAACACCAGTACAATGGCGGTCAGCACGTTGTTGAGCAGGTCACTGAGAATGTCCCTTACTTCCTGGGACTGATCCATGATGTAGCGTATTTCCAGGGCATCCGGCAGTTGCGGTCGGGCCTCGTCAATCAGCTCACGAACCTGGGCGATGGTCTCGATGATGTTGGCGCCGGCACGTTTGGACACTTCCAGCACCAGGGCCGGCTCACCGTTGATGCGGGCAAAACCCTTGGGGTCCTTGAAGGTACGCTGGAGCATGGCAACGTCGCCAAAGGTCACCACCGTGTCGCCCTCCACCTTCACCGGCATCGACATGACATCCTCGATGGTCTCGATCACCCCGGGTACCTTGAGGGCCATGCGGCCGTTGCCGGTGTCGAGAGAGCCTGCCGCCACCAGCTGGTTGTTCCGGGTAACCAGGGCGGCCAGCTGGTCAAAATCAATGCCGTAGCTCTCAAGCACCTGGGGGTCCACCACGATCTCGAGCAGATCCTCCCGGTCGCCGCCGATGTCGACTTCCAGCACTTCCGGAATGGACTCGATGGCATCCTGGAACCGCCGAGCAATGGTAATCAGCTCACGTTCCGAGAGCGGGCCAGAAAGCCCCACCGACAGCACCGGGAACAGCGATACGTTGATCTCGTTCACCCTCGGCTCGTCCGCCTCCTCGGGCAGCTTGGTGCGGGCCGTATCCACCTTCTCCCGCACGTCCTGCAGCGCTTTGTCCGGGTCGAAGCCGGCATCGAACTCCAGCATCACCGAAGCATGGCCTTCCGAGGCGGTACCGCGCATTTCCTTGATGCCTTCCAGGGTACGCAGCTCCTGCTCCATGGGCCGAACCAGCAGGCGCTCGGCGTCCTCCGGGCTGATGCCGTCCAGGGTCATGGAGACATAGATCATCGGGATGGTGACGTCGGGATTGGCTTCCTTGGGGATGGTCTGGAACGCCACCAGACCGCCCAGAATCAGGAACAGCAGGGTCAGCAACGTGGTCCGGCTACGATCAATGGCGGCAAAAATGAGGGTGCGCATCGGCTCTAGCCCCGGTTTTCAGCAGCATCAACGGGCAATACGCGCTCGCCGATACTGACAAACCCGCCGCCCCGAGTGATCAGTCGGATCTCATCCGGCAGGCCGGTCACCCAGGCGCCTTCGGTGGACACGCTCAGCAGTTTCACCCGACCGAACGCCACTTCGTTATCGCCATTGACGTACTTCACACCGGGCCGTCCATCGTCGCCGAGCGAGAGATAGGCCGGCGAAATGAACATGGCCTTAACCTCCGGCAGGGCCACACGCAGGCTGGCGCTGCCGCCGGCGATCCGCTTGCGATCCGGGTTCTCCACCGCAATTTCCACCGCAAAACTGCGAGTTTCCGGTGACGCGGCACTGGCCACAAAGGTAACCACGCCCGAGAGCTGGCTGCCGTCCAGAAGATCCACCCGAACCGCCTGGCCCGGCGCGACATCGGCCACGGACTGCTGGGGCACCCGGGCGGTTGCTTTCAGGCGATCCACCTGTACCAACTCAAGCAGCGGCGAGCCAATCTGCACCAGGTCGCCGGTATCCACGGATTTCTGGTTGATGATGCCATCAAAGGGCGCTTCCGGAGTCAGGTGGTCGACCACCTGCCGGGCGCTGGTCAGCTCGGCTCTCGCGGCGGCCAGCTCACTTTCCAGCCCCAGCACCTCGGATTCCGCGGCCAGGTTGCCAGACCTCAGGCGCCGGGCCGCCGCCAGATCAGCCTCCAGCTTCTTTACCCGGGACTGCCAGCGCAGAACCTCGGCACTGCGCCCTTCATCAGAGATCTCCAGCAGTTGCTGACCCTGGCGTACCTGCTCTCCCAGCCCCACAGAAAGGGATTCCACCCTGCCCGACACCTGCGCACTGAGCAGCACCGAACGCCAGGGCTCAAGCTGGCCCTGGAGCATAAGCCCGGGCTCATGGAGCCTGGCACTCAGGGTTTCCACCTGTACGCTGGTGAGCGAGTCTTCGGCGTTCTCCTGGCGTTCCGGCACTTCCTCGCTGGCCACCTTCACTTCTCCGGTCGCCATCCAGATCACCAGAACCACCACGATAAGAAGGGAAAGTCCGATCGACCCCCATTTTGCTTTCGTCATTGAATGCTCTCTGTAAATAAGGCTTGCGCCCGGCTAAAAATGTGGGTTAGATTCTACACAGAATCGTTTTGTGAATTCAGAGCAGACCGTCGACTTTATGAATCTCAACTCAGTGATTGTCCTTGTGAAGCTTGTCCTGGTGGTCGTGGTACCGTCCGGGGGCTTTTGCGTGGACAAGCGGGTGAGATAGCGACAACCTGACAAGACACCAGAAACCCCCGGCACCGAAAGGTCCCGGGGGTTTCTTTTTTTACGGCAAAAGAAAAGGGAAAAACGACCATGAACGGCGCACAGCACATTCTTGAAGCGTTCCACCGCCACCACATCAGCACGGTTTTCGGTTACCCGGGCGGCTGCATCATGCCGCTCTACGACGCGCTGGTGGACGATGTGGGCGTGGAACACGTGCTGTGCCGCCACGAACAGGCCTGCGCCCTGGCCGCCGACGGCTACGCCCGGGCCAGCGGCAAGCTGGGCGTGTGCATTGCCACCTCCGGCCCCGGCGCCACCAACCTGATTACCGGCGTGGCCAACGCCCACCGGGATTCCATTCCCATGCTGGTGATCACCGGCCAGGTGCCCTCCGGGCTGATCGGCACAGACGCTTTCCAGGAGACCGACGTACTCGGCATGACCCTGGGCATCGTCAAACACAGCTACCTGATCGACGATGCGGACAGCCTGCCCGGCATCCTGGAAGAGGCGATTGAACTCGCCCAGAGCGGTCGCCCCGGTCCCGTCTGGATTGATATCCCTAAAGACCTGTTGCTGACCGAAGTGGCCGAGGCGCCCGCCCCTCAACAAGCGACAGCCTCCAACGCCGCTCCGGATCTGACCGAGGTACTGGCCATGCTGCGCACCGCCCGCAAGCCCCTGCTCTACAGCGGTGGTGGCGTTAGCCTGGCCCACGCCGAGGACAGTTTCCGGGCCTTTGCTCAAACCTCGGCCCTGCCTGCGGTTGTTACCCTGAAGGGCATCGGCAACCCCGGCAAACACAATCCCTACAATCTGGGCATGCTGGGCATGCACGGCTCCCGGGCCGCCAACAAGGCGGTGGACGAATGCGACCTGCTGCTGGTGATCGGCGCCCGCCTGGACGACCGGGCCACCGGCAAGCTGGACGGCTTCGCGCCGAACGCCCGGCTGATTCACATCGACGCGGACGCCGCCGAGATCAACAAACTGCGCCCGGCCGACCTGGCAATCCGTGGCGATCTGAACGCTATTCTGTCGGCACTCACCGAGGCGTTTGAGAAACAGCCGCTGGTCATCGGCCCCTGGCAGAAACAGTGCCGAACCTGGCATACCACCGGCGGTTTCCATGCGGCCGACAACGAGGAGCCCCTGGCCCCGATCACCGGCCCGGCCTTTATCCGCCAGCTGTCACGGATTGCCCCGGACGACACCGTCATCGCCTGCGACGTGGGCCAGCACCAGATGTGGGTGGCCCAGCACTACGATTTCGACCACCCGCGCCACCACCTTACCAGCGGCGGCCTGGGTACCATGGGCTTCGGCCTGCCCGCCGCCATCGGCGCCCAGTTTGCGGATCGCAACAGCACCGTCATCAACGTCACCGGGGACGGCTCGTTCATGATGAACGCCCAGGAGCTGGCCACCATCCGCCGGTACAACCTGCCGGTGAAACTGATCGTGATGGACAACCAGTGCCTGGGCATGGTCCGCCAGCAGCAGGAGCTGTTCTACAACAACAGGGAAAGCCAGATAAACCTGGACGACAACCCCGACTTCGTAGCCATGGCCCGGGCCTTCGACATCCCGGCCCTGCACATCGAACGCACCGACCAGATCCGCCGTGGCATCGAGACCATTCTGGCCTACAACGGCCCGATGCTGCTGCACGTGGCCATCAGCCGTGAAGAAAACGTCTGGCCCATCGTCAAACCCGGCGCCAGCAACATCGACATGATCGACGAAACCCGACGCACCGCGAACAACAAGCAGGAGCAGGTAGCATGAACCCGCAAAGCCAGCCAGCAACGCCCAGCTACACCATCCACTGCCGAATGAATCAGGAAGCGGCCGCCCTGGAGCGGCTCTGCCAGGTAGTCCGCATTCGCGGGTTCCGGATCGCCACCATGGCGGTGGAAACCGCCGGCGAGCATCTGAACATCGCCCTCACTCTGGAGGGCACCCGGCCGATCGCCATGTTGCAGTCGCAACTGGAGAAACTGCATACGGTGGCCGAGGTTGCCCTGGCGGCTGGGTCTGTGGCCCGTTCCCGTTCGGCTTAAGCTTTGGGGGTCTGGCTTTTTCTTAGCCTGAGGTTTGGCGGGCGGGTACGCGGGTGGCGGTATTTTTTCTTCGGGGAAAAGAACTCGCTTCGCTCAGACACCTTTTCCCTGTCAGAAAAAATACCACCACCCCCTACCGACGGGCAGCAACGATATGCCTAACGAAAAGATGAAAGATTTAACGCGCAAAGGGACTTCTCAGAGGGGAAACGCTTGCGGCTGATTGTCGCGTTCACCGGTAAGTCCAGTTCGAAAGAAAAAAAGTCTTTAAGCCAGTGAACCCGTGTTGCACGTCGGCGCGGGGTGGTAGGTGGATTTTTCGCCGGAAAAAGCTGTCTGAGCGAAGCGAGTTCTTTTTCCAAGAAAAATCCACCTGCCACCCCGCAAGCCCGCCCCTCAACCAAAAGGCTACAAGGACGGGACCTCCGAGGTAATAGAACTCGGAATTACCAGGCCTTATAAGGCAGGAACTTCCCGTTCATGGTGACCACCACCCGGTCGCCCTTCGGATTCTCCTCCTTCTCGATGTCCATGGTGAAATCGATGGCACTCATGATGCCGTCACCGAACTTCTCGTGAATGAGTTCCTTCATGGTGTCACCGTATACGCCCACTACCTCGTACAGACGGTAGATCAGCGGATCCTGGGGCACGGCACCATCCCAGGCTTTCTTCGGGCACACCTGCAGGGCTTCGGCCACCGGCTTTTCCAGGCCCAGGGTTTCGCACAGGGCGAACGCCTTGTCTTCGGTGAGGCTGTTCATGCCCAGAGCGGCCGAGGTGGTGAACACCGGGGACATGCCGATGGCTTCGGCAATGGCTTCCCAGGTCATGCCCTTGGCGACTTTGGCTTCCAGGATTTTTGCGGTCATCAGTTCTTTGTTCATCATGGCTGTTTTCCTCTCTTGGGTTGTTACGTCAGGCATTCACCGCGCGAGCGGCGGTATCGGATTCGGTTTCGGTGGCCTCGGGGGCCGGTTGGCTGACACCTTTCGCCGGTTCGGCGACTTTCGGGGTGCCGTCTTTTTCCGGCAGGGCCGAGCCGCTGCGGTTCACCAGGAAGTCCACCAGGTAATCCCGGGTCTTGTGGTAGGCCGGGTTCTGGAAGATGGTGGAGCGTGCCCGCGGGTGCGGGATGTCTACTTTCACGCTCTCGGCAATCCGCGCGTTGGGTCCGTTGGACATCAGGAAGATGCGATCAGACAGCAGGATGGCCTCATCCACGTCGTGAGTGATCATGAAGACGGTCTGGCGGGTTTCTTCCCAGATTTTCACCAGCTCGTCCTGGATCACGCCCCGTGTCAGCGCATCCAGCGCGCCGAAAGGTTCGTCCAGCAGCAGCAGTTCCGGTTGCGTGGCGAAAGCCCGGGCGATGCTCACCCGCTGGCGCATGCCGCCTGAGAGCTGCGAAGGCTTGCGGTTCATGGCGTGCTCCAGGCCCACCATTTTCAGGTAGCGCTCGCTGTGCTCTCTCACCTTTTCCTTGGACCAGCTCGGCCAGCGCGCTTTCACGGCAAACACGATGTTGTTCAGGGCGGTTTTCCAGGGCAGCAGGCTGTAGTTCTGGAACACCACGCCGCGCTCCAGGCCCGGGCCCTTTACTTCCTTGCCGTTCATTACCACGTTGCCGGCGCTGGCTTCGTCCAGGCCTGCCAGCACGTTCAGAATGGTGGATTTGCCGCAGCCGGAGTGGCCGATGATGCAGACAAACTCCCCTTTCTCCAGGGCAAAGCGGACATCCTCGAAGACGGTCAGCTCACCGCCCTGGCCGTCCGGGTAGATCTTGGACAGACCATCTACTTCCAGGAATGATTTCGTCATAACAGGTCTCCGTTCGGAGGGTTGAGGCCGGCACCGAAAACCGGTGCCGGGCCGCTCATTCTTTGTATTCCACCAGTTTCTGGGCCTTGCCCAGGGCCAGGTCCAGCAGCATGCCCACCACCCCGATCATGAGGATGGAAAAGATCACACTGGCCAGATCCAGGTTGTTCCATTCGTTCCACACGTAGTAGCCAATGCCGGTGCCGCCCACGAGCATCTCCGCGGCCACGATGACCAGCCAGGCGATACCAATGGAGATGCGCATGCCGGTGAGGATGGTGGGTGCGGCGGCCGGCAGGATGACCGTGAGCGCGGTCTTGATCGGGCTGAGCTCGTGGGTGCGGGCCACGTTCACCCAGTCCTGCCGGACGTTGGCCACGCCAAAGGCGGTATTCAGCAGCATCGGCCAGATCGAGCAGATAAAGATCACGAAGATGGCCGAGGCGTCTGAATCCTGGATGATGAACAGCGCCAGGGGCATCCAGGCCAGCGGCGAGATCGGTCGCAGCACCTGGATGTACGGGTTCAGGGCCTTGTACATCAGCGGCGACATGCCGATCAGGAAGCCGATGGGCAACGCGATGGCCATGGCCGCCAGGTAGCCGGTAAGTACCCGGTACACCGAGTAGGCCAGCTGGATGCCGATGCCCTTGTCGTTGGCGCCGGCGTCATAGAACGGGTTGGACAGCTCGGCCCAGGCCAGCTTGATCACCTCCGAGGGCGGCGGCACCCGGGATTCCTGGTCGGCCCCGCCCATCAGGCGCTCGTACTCGGTCATGGCCGCGTCCGCTTCCGGCGGCTGGGTTGCCATTTCCCAGAGCCCGAGGGCCAGAATGAGGAACGACACCGACAGCAGGGCTGCGCGTACGTTCAGGGAAGCCATGGTTACACCCTCCCGATGGCAAAGCTGCGGGCATACTCTTCAGGACTCTCCGGATCGAAGGTCTTGCCCATGATGGTGTGGGTCTTGTAGGTCTTGTCCGGCGCGCTGTAGCCCATTTCCTCCATCAGCTTGCCGGTCTCACCGGCCAGGTAGACCTGCTCGGCGATGCCCTTGTAGTCCACATCCCCCTCGATGTAGCCCCAGCGCTTCATCTGGGTGAGGATCCACACGCCCATGGAGTGCCAGGGGAACGGGTCGAAATCGATGCGGTCCGGCACGTTCTTCACTTCACCCAGGCCGTCGGCGTAGTAGCCGGTGAGCACCTGCTGGATGACCGGTACCGGCTGGTTCAGGTAGTTCTTCGGCGCGATGGCCTCGGAGATTTCCTTGCGGTTTTCCGGGTTGTTGGAGTATTGGGTAGCATCAATGATGGCCCGCAACAGGGCGCCGTAGGTGTTCGGATTCTCGGTCGCGAACTTCTGGCTGCAGGCAAAGGCGCAGCACGGATGGCCTTCCCAGATGTCCTTGGTGAGCATGTGGATGAAACCTACCTTCTCCCACACGGCACGCTGGTTGAATGGGTCCGGGCTCAGATAACCGTCGAGGTTACCGGCGCGCAGGTTGGCCACCATCTCGGGTGGCGGAACCACGCGGATTTGCACATCTTTGTCCGGATCGATTCCGTTCTCGGCCAGGTAGTAGCGCAGCAGGAAGTTGTGCATGGAGTACTCGAACGGCACCCCGAACTTGAAGCCCTTCCACTGCTTGGGATCGCGCTTGTCCTTGTGATCGACGTGCAGCACGATGGCCTGGCCATTGATGTTCTCTACCGCCGGCATGATGAACGGCTCCGGCGTGGAGCCCGCGCCCATGGTCATGGCGAGGGGCATGGGAGTGAGCATGTGGGAAGCGTCGTATTCACCGGCCAGGGACTTGTCCCGGGCCACCGCCCAACCAGCGGTCTTGGTGACGGTTACATCCAGGCCATAGCGCTCATAGAAGCCCATGGGGTGGGCCATGATGATCGGCGTGGCGCAGGTAATGGGCACAAAGCCCACGTTCAGTTTGGTTTTTTCCAGTTTGCCGAGGGATTCCTTCACCGCGGCCTTGGCTTTGTCCATGGGGAACACGCTGCCGAGCAGTGCGGCCGCGGTGCCGGCGCCCATCATCTTCATGAAGCTGCGGCGGCTGTGGTCGTTGTGGCCGAACACGGAGCGCACCACGGCACTCTCGATAGCGCGGTCCATCATCGCTTCGGAGTCCATTCGCTCCTCTGCTGCGCCCTGGTGGCTGGCCGCAGGTTTCAGGTCAAGTGAAATGGAAGGCGCACTGTCACCGGGCTGGCACTCATGGCAACCGCAGTTTTTTGCGTGGATCAGGGACTTGTCACCGTCAAAGGGATTTCCAAGGCTTTTCGTGGTCATTGGGCACTCTCCTGGGTATTGGACCTGGTTTTCAGGGTGTTTCTGCACTCTTTTGGTGCTACTAACGGTGCGACTCGGACCCGGTGGCGACATCGCATCGGGTCGGCTACGCGTTCTAAAGGTGATATGGCAGGGTTTGTGCCAAGTCCGAATATTTTTTCAAGGCACTGTTTTCTTTGCTTTTTTATGGGTCCCGCTGATCAGCCGCGCACTACGATTTTTCGTAATTAACGATTTTTCGTAGTACCGATTGCGATATTTCGTAGTTGGCATGGGGTTTGTAATGGCCAGTTCAGACTGACCCAGGACACCGCCATGAACACCGACACCCGCATTGCGCTCTTCGACAACCTGGAGTGGATTGATCACCTGCCGGAAGCCGCCTTGCTGGTGGATGCCGGCCGCGACCTGATCCTCGCTGCCAACGGCGCCATGGGCCGACTGATCGGCACTGATCGCAAGTCAATAAGCGGCAAGCCCTGCACCCAGCTGTTCACCGACCAACGCCCGCAGCTGATTGCCTTTACCGAGGAAACCCTGTTCCGCAGCCAGGGCTGGAGCCGGGATTTCTTCCTACAGCACCGGGACGGCCACACGGTGGAGCTGGAAATTTCGTCCTCGCGGGTGGGTGAGGCCGAATCCCAGAACCTGCTTTTGCTGCTGCGGGACCGGCGCCAGCTGCGTACCCTGAGGGAGCGTCACGATGCCAACCACTACCACCGGGGCGGCCTGCTGGAATGGCGCCGGGTGGAGGAACTGTTCAAGGACATGGAGCGGGAAAACCAGCTGATCCTGCATGCGGTGGGCGAAGGCATTTACGGGGTGGACGCCGAGGGCCGCACCACCTTCGCCAATCCGGCGGCAGAACGCATGCTGGGCTGGCGCATTGATGAGCTCATGGGGCGTGTGATCCATCGGGTTGTGCATCACTCCCACGAGGACGGCTCCATTTTTCCACTCAAGGAATGCCCCATCTACGCCGCCTTCCGGGATGGCAGCGTCAAGCGTGTGGGTGAGGACTGGTTCTGGCGCAAGGATGGCAGCGGTTTCCCGGTGGAATACACCAGTACGCCCATCCTCGATAACGGTCATCCGGTGGGCGCCGTCGTTGTGTTCCGGGACATCTCCTCCCGCCTGGAAGCGCGCAAAGAGTTACAGGAGGCGCTGAAGGAAGTGGAGTCCCTCAAACACCGCCTGGAAATGGAAAACGCCTACCTGCAGGAGGAACTGAGCGCCGAATACCACTTCCACGAGATCTTCGGCCAGAGCGATGCCATCAAGGCCATTGTGCGGCGCATCGGCATGGTGGCCCCCACCGATGCCAACGTGCTGATCACCGGCGAGTCCGGCACCGGCAAGGAGTTGATTGCCCGCGCCATCCACCAGTCCAGCAGCCGGCGTGACCGGCCCCTGATCCGGGTGAACTGTGCTGCCATTCCCAAGGACCTGTTCGAGAGCGAGTTCTTCGGCCACATCAAGGGCGCCTTTACCGGTGCCGTCAGCGACCGGGTGGGCCGGTTCGAGCTGGCCGACGGCGGCACCCTGTTCCTGGACGAAGTGGGGGAAATCCCGCTGGAACTTCAGGGCAAACTGCTGCGGGTGCTACAGGACCAACAGTTCGAGCGGGTGGGCGAAAACCGGACCCGCGGCGTGGACGTACGGGTGATTGCCGCCACCAACCGCGACCTCAAAGCCGAGGTCCAGCAGAAAACCTTCCGGGAAGACCTCTATTTCCGACTGAACGTCTTCCCCATCGAGTCCGTACCCCTGCGACGTCGCCTGGAAGACATCCCGATTCTGGCCCAGGAATTCCTCAACCGGGCCTGCCAGAAATTCAACCGCCCCACCCTGGTCCTGCGGGAAAAGGACGTAGAAACCCTGAAGGCCTACCACTGGCCAGGCAACGTGCGGGAGTTGGAGAATGTGATTGAGCGCCAGGTGATCACCGCCGACGGGCGCCTGGATCTGGATCTGCTGGGGCAGGAGTCCGGAGCATTGACAACGACAACGCCTGCCCCACCAGACCGGCACTTCAACAGCGACCTGCTCACCGAGCAGGACCTGCGGGATCTGGAGAAGAAGAATCTGCTGAGAGCCCTGAAAATCAGCGGCGGCCAGGTGTTCGGCGAGGATGGCGCGGCGGCCCTGCTGGGGATCAAGCCCACCACGCTCACCTCCCGACTCAAAAAACTCCGGATAACGCCGGAGCGGGCCAGCAAATACTGACGGCCATGGACCTTGAGCCGCTCAGGTGCTGACTCCGGCAATCGCATCCAGCAATTCCTGGGTTTTCTCCTTCATCAGGGGTATATCGCCCCTGGATTCGACATTCAGCCGAACGACCGGCTCTGTGTTGGACATCCGCAGGTTGAAGCGCCAGCGCTCGAACTCCACGCTGAGGCCATCCACGTGCCCAACCGAGAGCGCATCACCTCCGTAGATTTTCTCGATCGTCTCCAGAAGCCGGCGCGGGTCCTCCACGGTCCGGTTGATTTCGCCACTGGCGGGATAGGCGGCAATGCGCTCGTCTATCAGAGATGACAGCGTCTGCCCGCTTTGGCACAGACGCTCGGCAACCAGCAGCCAGGGGATCATGCCGCTGTCGCAGTAGGCGAAATCCCGGAAATAATGGTGTGCGCTCATTTCTCCCCCGTAGAGGGCATCTTCATCGCGCATTCTCTGTTTGATAAAGGCGTGGCCAGTTTTGCTCTCTATCGCTTCTCCACCGGCAGCCCGAACCAGATCCAGGGTGTTCCAGGTCAGGCGCGGATCGTGAATGATCCGACCACCACCTGCCTTGCGCAGAAACTGATCGGCCAGCAAGCCAACGATGTAATAGCCTTCGATGAACCGGCCTTTCTCATCAAAGAAAAAACACCGGTCGTAGTCTCCGTCCCAGGCAATCCCCATATCTGCCCCCTCGCGCAATACCGCTTCCGCGGTTTCGGCCCGGTTTTCCTCCAGTAACGGGTTGGGGACTCCATTCGGGAAATGACCATCGGGCTGGTGATGCAGACGCACAAACTCGAAGGGCAAGCGCCTGTCGAGAGCATCGATCACCTTCCCCGCGCCGCCGTTGCCGGCATTCACCACGATCTTTAAAGGGCTCAACACGCCCTCATCCACAAATCCCAGCAGGTGATTGATGTAGTCCTGCTCGATGGTCAGGCACTCCGTGCGCCCTGGCGTCGGTGCGTCCTGGAAGACGCCGGGCACCAGATCCCGAAGGGTGTTCAAGCCACTGTCCGAACTGATTGGCCGCGCGCCCGGCCCAACCAGCTTCATACCGTTATAGTCTTTGGGATTGTGACTGGCCGTGACCATGATGCCGCCATCCATGTTGTAGTGGCTGGTCGCAAAGTACACTTGCTCGGTGCCACACAGGCCGATGTCGTACACATCCGCGCCTCCGGCTTTCAGTCCGGCACTCAGGGCCGTGGCAATCTCGGGGCTGGACAACCGGATGTCGTAACCGACCACAACCCGTTCGGCCGCAGTCATCTCCACGTACGCACGCCCGATGCGCTCCGCCAGCGCGGCGTTCAGCTGGTCCGGCACCCGGCCACGCAGGTCATAGGCTTTAAAACAGGACAAATCCACAACGTTACCTCCCTTCATTACTGTCAGCATGCGGGGCTGCACGCGACGCCAGGGTGCCCCCTGAACGAAGCGTGCACGCCGCGTCACACCCGTTCAGACATCAACGGCAGTTCTTGCTCCTCGGCCTCGTTCTCAGCCTCCGGCTGCGGCGTCGACCGTCCGTACCGATCATCGAGCCGCTCAATGTCGTCCTCACCGAGGTAGGCGCCGGATTGCACCTCGATCAACTCCAGCGGAATGCGTCCCGGATTGAAGAGGCGGTGCACCGATCCGATGGGGATGTATGTGGATTCGTTTTCAGACAGCAGGAAGGTTTCGTCATCCCGGGTCACCTCCGCAGTGCCCCGCACGATGATCCAGTGCTCGGCCCGATGATGGTGCTTCTGTAGTGACAGCTTTTCACCCGGCTTGACCGTGATCCGTTTCACCTGAAAGCGGTTACCGTTATCGATGCTGTCGTAACTGCCCCAGGGGCGGTAAACCTGCCGGTGGGTCCGCGTTTCCGATCGCTGCTGGCTTTTCAGCCGGGTTACCAGCTTCTTCACATCCTGGACCCTGTCCCGGTGAGCCACCATGACAGCATCACTGGTATCAACCACCACCAGGTCTTCAACGCCCAGCAATGCCACCAGCTTGTCGGAGCCATGCACCAGACAGCCGCTGGTATCTTCCAGGCAAGCGTCTCCGACCACCGCATTTGATTCGTCGTCTTTCGCCGTTATGTTCCAGATCGTTGACCAGGAACCAACGTCACTCCAGCCCGCATCCATGGGTACCAGCAACGCCCGGGATGTCTTTTCCATGACCGCATAATCTATGGAATCGTCCGGACAGTGCTCGAAGATCTCGGCTGGAATACGGGTAAACGGCAGATCGCGGGTGAAGCCCCGGGCGGCCAGCAGGCAGGTGTCATAGATGTCGGGGCTGTGCTTCTTCAGTTCCGCCAGATAAGTATCCGCACGAAACATGAACATGCCGCTGTTCCAGTAGTAACCACCGGCGGAGAGCAACGCCGCGGCCTTTTCCGCATCGGGTTTTTCAATAAAGCGTGATACCGGGCGCGCGCCACCCGGCGCCTCGCCACCGTGGCCAACGCCAATGTACCCGTAGCCCGTTTCCGGGCGGGTCGGGGTTATCCCGAAAAGTACCAGTCCACCCGACCTCGCGGCCTCCTGCCCCTTGAGGACGGCGTTGCGGAAAGCCTCGGTATCATCAATGGCGTGATCCGCCGGTAACACCAGCATGATGGCTTTGGGATCCTTTCTTGCCACCTCAATGGCTGCCAGAGCCACCGCCGGCGCGGTATTCCGGCCAAAGGGTTCAAGCAGGATCGAGAGCGGTTCGCGCCCCATCGCCTCCAACTGTTCCTTGACGATAAACCGATGCTCGTCGTTGGCGACCACCACCGGTGCCTCGGTCTCTTCTGTCGGAAGTCGACTGAGGGTCTGCTGCAACATGCTCTGGGATCCAACCAGAGGCAGAAACTGCTTCGGATAAGCCTGGCGCGATAAGGGCCAGAGTCTGGAACCGTTACCACCTGAAAGAATGACTGGAATCATTGTCCTGCTCCTTTGCGTCTCGTCTGACTGACTGGGAAATCATCCCCAGGGCTATTCCCGTACCTCCCGAGCCCCGCGCAGGGGCTCCTCGGGAAAATTCATGAGCCTTGCAATTTGATATCGCCGGGCGGGTTGGGCCTCGTCTCAACCGGCCACAGCGGATCGATCTGGTACAGAAAGGAAATGTCACCACCCAGGCGGGTGGACTTCATGGGTCGGTACTCGTCCAGAAACGCCGACATGCCGCCGACGTCTTCCCACATGACCACCCACGGCTCCATCCAGGCCAACGACCAGGACTTGTAAAGACCATCGGTGATCTGTTCGTAGCCCACCACTTCTTCAATCCGTTGAGGCTGCTCAAGTCCCTGAACCACATTCGTTGCCAGCGTACGAAACTGTTCCTGATAATCGTTGTGGAGGGAGTAGCCGTTCACCTCCGCAAAGGTCGCGATCATGGTCAGCGGCTGCATGGCGTAATTGAGGTATTCGAGGGCCCGGGTCTGCCGGCTGAGCTCCCGGGGCAAATAGCCGGCAGCGTTGACCTGCCCCATGGCCTCGTTGAATTTACCGAGCGACCAGTTCCAGTCGCCGCATTCCTGGGTTGCCACCGCAGAAGACATGACGGCCCAGGCTGCCCAGTAATCGTGGTTGTTGACCTTGTCCGGGTCGCGATCGGTGTAATAGCCGCGGACGCCATCGCTCAGCTGTCGAAACCAGCGCTCGATACGCTCGGATCGGGCACCGTCGAGTGCCTCCGCCGGCGCAGCGGACTCGACCCGAAGGTAAGCGTTGGCCGCCGCAGCCAGGGCCCACTTCCTGACCGCCTGCCCCACATGGTTGATGTCATCGGTCAGTAGCGAATCCGCGCTGGCCCAGGCGTCCAGATTGTCCATCAGGCAGTTCAGGGCCGGCTCGCCATCACCATCCACCTGATAGTCATCAGCCGCTGCAATCACCGCTTTTTCGAAATTCCGTATCCGCTCCGTGGCTTCCTTGTAGACCTGCAGGGCTTCTTCATTCAGCACATTCCGGGCATCGTCGCTGCCCTCGTACTTGCTGGTGAACGACAGGGTTCCCACGTGAGGCTCAACCTGCTGGCAGTCATAGTCACCGCCATCATCCGCCTCCGGAATCTGGTAGTAGCCCGCGGGTGCCCTGAGCTCGCCTTCAACACACTCTCCGGCATTGGCCGCGGTGATTCCAAAGCTCATGGAGACTGCCGCGGTCAAAAGTGTCCGGCGCCAATGACCCCGTCCGGTCCGTTGTCGGATCTTCATGGCTTTCCTCTCCTTACTCTGGGTGAATGTGCGTCAGATATCCTGACGCCGACATATCTTTGCGGTGACCGAAAGCCCCTCACTCACCTGCTCGGGTTTGAGCTCGAGATCCAGTGACATGAACAGTTCGTCGTTCCAGTTCGGCCCCTCGGGGAGTTCGAACACGAACCGGCCGGGCGTTTCCACGCGATCGCCGTACTCCATGTCGACCCGATCCTTTCGGCCAAAGACAAACCACACGAAGGCATCCACTTCTTTCACGGCCGGATCACTGAACTGCAGATCCACCACGTACTCATCACTGGGCATTTCCACGAACTGCCCGCCGCCGTTATAGAGCACCTCGTTGACACCAGGGCTTATGGCGGTTGTGTTCTGAATCACCGGCTCAACGCCCTCGCATCCTCCGCTGATCATGGGCGTCACCTGGCGGTAGAACTCGACGCTATCGAGGTTGTGGTAGCCGGGCACCTCCCAGATCAGGATCTTGGGGGGCGACTGCCGGAAGTTATCAGAGAGCAGATACTCGAACATGGAGCCGTCATAACTGCCGCCGGCCAACGCCACATTCAGAATTTCCACGCCCAGGAATTCCTGCAGCGAGCCAACGAAGTTGTAGTCCTGGGCGCCCTTGCTGTTACTCGTGCCAACGAGGGTGATGGGCGGCAGGCCCTGATCCTCGAAGAGCGCGCTGGCGCCAGCGATTTCACCGGTACCGACGGACTCGGTGCGGAATTCGTCCACATACTGGGCGCCATACTCGAAGCCGCAGATTCGACGCACCGCGTCCTGCAATGAGCCGTCCTTGCGGATCAGTCCGGATCGGCGGGTGGCAAACTCGAGTTTGGGCAGCGACTGATACACCGGCATCTGCTTGATCCGCTCGGCAACCAGCCGGGCGGTGCGGCGCGCGCCAAAAGGTGTCCAGTGGTGGTCGCGCTTGAAATAGTAGGCTTCCTCACCGGTTGGCTCGGTCAGCAACGGCGTCAGGTCTGGCACCACCAGCCCCGCCTGGCGGAAGCGCTCCAATGCCTCGGCATAACTGTGTCGGGCCAGGTTCCAGCTGAACGGCACCGGTGAGGTGTCCGGCAAACGATCGGGATGAACCAGCCCCTTGGTGGGCTGGAACACCATGACCAGCTCCGTACCGGTGGTTTTCTTGAGGTGCCGGGCGAACCGTGTAAGGTGCTTCAGCCCCTCCAGATCCGGGCCGAACTTTTCCACCAGCTCGGCCTCGGACCGGAAAAGCCAGCCATCCTCGCCCTGCACCAGCATCTTGAAGTTCTTCAGATAACTGGTGTCATAGCTGGCCGGATCTGCCGTCATCGGGCAGAGGTCGCAGCATTTCTCAATGTCGTATTCAGGCGGCTGCACGGCGCCGGAGAGCTGCGCCCACCCACCAGCCAAGATGGCCAACACCAGCGCCCGGAAAGGGCGCGACCAAAACTGCCTGCTCATACCGATGTGTCCACCCGGTTTTCAGCGACCACCAGACGGGGCGATCCGCCCACATCAATGGCAAACACACTGAACACCTTGCCTCTCTGCAGGCTGATCTGGGGTGTTTTGGCCAGGGGTTCACCGCTCTGGAACGCCCCGAGCATGATCTTGACCGCGTTAATCTCGCGGTTGTCCACGCTGATCGCGTCCACAGATTCAATAACAGCCACCTTGCCGTCTGCGGTCTTCAGGCTGACACCACCCTCTTCTGTCAGGTTGTAGAACGACAGCAGAGCCTTTCTGGGATTATCGAAAGCAACGTCCTTGAGCACTTTGGTCTCGCCGGAATCCAGGACAACCGCCGTGTAGAATTCGTTCTTGTCCATCTGAACGGGCGTAGCGCTGCCGGCAATCTCAAGCTGGTAGGTGCCGGCCGGCAGGTAAATGTAGGGGCTTGCGGAGAGAGGCTCGACCTCCTTGATGGTTTTCCCTCCTATCTCCGCCTGGGCCAGGGAGCCGCTGGCATCGGCGTTTACCACCCGGATAAACGCGGCACCGTCGGGCGCTTCGGCGGCATAGAGCGCGCCTTCACCGGCGTAGGAGGTGCTCACAGCACCAAACAGGCTGATCACAACAAGAAAAGCGGCGTGCTTAAGCGTTTTCATAAGGTTGATCCTCAGGGGTTGGTTTCGGGGTTAAGGGTTCCGGCCGGATTTCGCGGCCAGCATGTTGTCCGCCTGGCGGAACCAGGCCAGAGCCTTTTCGGACTCCAGTGGTTGCGCCAGGTAACGTTCGGGAAACTCCCAGATCACCAGTTGCGGAGGGTGTTTCTGGAAGTCGGGTGATTGCAGGTAATCCGTCATCGGTTCGATCGGGCCCTTGCCTTCCTCTGCCACGTTGATCAGATCGCGCCCCAGGTACTGTTTCAGCGCACCCGGAAAATTCCACAGACGGTTGGCGCTGTAACTGGTACCCACCAGCACCGTGTCGGCGCTGGTTTCGCCAAACAGACTGCTGGCGCCGTCGGTGGGCTCTTCGGTCACTTCCGTGGTGCGGGGCCTGAACCGGTCGGGTTCCGGGCCGATGCCCTCAAAAGCCGGGGCCACGGGAATGTAGGTCAGCAGGTCTCCGCGGTGCGTGATCGGCTCCGCCACCGTCGTCACAAACGTCTGCTCGCCCCAAGGAAGCGTGGGAAACCGGTCGCGGATAAAGTCCGCAGCGTGTCGGGCAAAGAGATCGGCACCCGACGGTGTCCAATGGGTATCGGTGCGCAGGTAAACTGTCTGACCGTCCCTCTGTGCCTGCTCCATCTTCGGAGCCAGGTCGGGCACCGGAACCTCGGCTGCCGACAGGGTTTTCAGGAGGCGCGGATAAAGCGTTTCCATCACTGCCTGTGGCTCGGTTTCAGCCAGCTTTTCCGAGTAGATCCGGGCCTTCGCCGGCACCACCAGAATCACCAGCCTGGTGCCGCGGGCATTGAGAAACTCGCTGACACGGGTTACCCGCTCGAGGTTTCTGGAAACCAATGGCTGGTCGGGCTTCGCGGGATAGAACTCCTCGTCACTGAACAGCCAGCCCTGGCGGCCAACCACCACGCCGGGCCGCCCCTCATCAAACAGGGTGTAATTGATGGCCGCCCAGAGATTGGTGCCCAGGTCCCGGACCGGGAATTCGTCGTCGTAGTGACTTTCCAGATTTCGTGCCCATTCACCGTTCACCAGGCGAAGGTTGTCGGGCCCCTCGTACCCCATCAGAGGGCGCACCGACAGGGCGCCGAGCGCAAGCACCAGGGCAATGAACAGAAGGGCTGTCAATTTCGCGGCAAAAGTATTCATCACGCCCTCTCAGAACTGGAAATAAAGGAATGGCGAAAAGCTCTCGGCACTCAGCTTGAGCACAGCCAGGGCAAAGACCGGCACCAGCAGCGGACCGGTTGCAGACCGCCAGGCCGAAACCACTGGAGCGCTCAGGCCAGGCCCGGTAGCCCCCGGCTGGCTTATCCGGTCCCGCAGCCCCATCAGCGCAATCACGCCGTAGCCAAGGGCCAGAATGGCCAGGTTCAGGTCACGAATGTCCTGCACATACAGGCTGCTCAGGCCAGCGCCATCAAAGCTGAACATGGCACCGTAGAAGCCAAAGGCCTCGGTAATGGTGCTGGCCCGGAAAGTGACCCAGCCCAGCATCACGAACAGGAAGGTACTGGCCCATCGGAGCCAGCGGAAACCCGCCGGATTACCGGATACGCCAAGCCAGCGCTCGATCGACAGCAGCGTGCCGTGCCAGGCGCCCCACAGCAGGAACGTCCAGTTCGCCCCGTGCCACAGCCCGCCGAGCAGCATGGTCAGCAGGAGGTTCCGGTAGGTCTTGAAGGTGCTGTTGCGGTTGCCGCCCAGCGGGATGTAGAGGTAATCCCGCAGCCAGGTCGAAAGGCTGATATGCCAGCGACGCCAGAACTCGGTAATACTCTGGCTGATGTAGGGCTGGTTGAAGTTCTCCGGAAACCGGAAGCCCATCATCAACCCAAGGCCAATGGCCATATCCGAGTAACCGGAAAAGTCGAAATACAGTTGCGCGGTGTACGCCAGGATACCCAGCCAGGCATCGGCCATGGTGGGGTCCGACAACGCAAAGGCGCTGTCCGCCAGAGGCGCAATGGAATCGGCAATGAAAACTTTCTTGATGAAGCCCTGCATGAACCGCATCGAGCCCTCACCGAATTTCTGCAGCGTGTGCGTGCGCTCGCGGAACTGGTCCGCCAGATCCTTGTAGCGCAGAACCGGGCCGGCAATCAGCTGCGGGAACAGTGCGATGAACGCGGCAAAATCCACGAACCGGCGGGTCGGTTCGGTATCACCCCGATAAACATCCACAACGTAGGAAATGGCCTGAAAAATGTAGAAGGAAATGCCGATCGGCAAGATGATATTCGCCATCTCCAGTGGCCCACTGCCGGCAGCAACCAGCAGCTCATTCAGGCTGTCGACACCGAAGTTCGCGTACTTGAAGTACGCCAGGGTGGCAAGGTCCCCGGCCACGCCCACGGCCACCCACTTGCGGGCGACAGCCGTGCCAATGCCGGCCCTGTGGATACCAAGCCCGATCACGTAGTTCCACACCGTGACGGCCACAAACAGCAACAGGAAGTCGACCCGCCACCAGGCGTAGAACGCATAGCTGCCAAGCAGGATCACCAGGGAGCGATACCGGAACGGTGTCAGGTAGTACACGCCCAGGAACAGCGGCAGAAACAGGAACAGGAAGATGTTGGAGGAAAAGACCATATTAATCCCCCACCTGTGTCACTTTGGCAGCGGCCGTGCCGGAAGGCTTGATCAGAACCGCCCGGTTCTCGTTCAGCATTGCGTCAAGGATCTGCATCTGGAAGTGCCCCAACACCCCCTCAAAATGAATGCCCGCATCCGACCTCGGGAACCGCATGCCAACGTCATGGAGCGCAATGTATTCAGGGTTGTCAGAAGAGATAGGCCCGCTGGCATTGGACACCAGCTCGCCGCCAACCACGGTCATGGAAACCGCGTAATCGTAGAAATCCTCCTTGAAGTTACGGTCGGTGGCCGAAAGGTCCTTCAACTGCCCGTAGATGCCCCAGGTGCCATTCAGCACGGCCACATTGTGGTAAAGGTGCACATTGGTGCTGTTACGAACCCGGATGCCATTGCGCAGGTTATTCATCAACCGGTTGCCCCAGAGCATGTTGTCCGGCGACTCATACAGGCCGATGCCATCGCCCTGGTTGTCGTGGGAGACGTTGTTGGCCACCACGTTGTTACGGCTCTGTCGATCCAGAACAATGCCGGAAAGTCCGTTGTCGTAGCTCCGGTTGCCAATGATCCAGCTGTTGTTGACCTGGCGGGAAATGATGATGCCGTGCTTCTCGCGGGTGCCGTAGACCTCGTTACCGGCGATGATCAGCCGCTCGGAATAGTCGTGCGGGTCGATGCCGTACACGATGCTGTCCCGGTACACGTTATTGACGATGGCCACATCCTCGGCCTCGTAGCAGTAGAAGCCGTAGTACAGCTCCTCGAAGGTGGAGTCCACCAGCCAGGCGTGGGGCGCGCTGCGCTGCAGGCGGGCATTGTCGTATTCCGAATACTGCGCGACCGTGAACCCGTAGGATTTACTCTGGTGGTAACCGAGATTGGCCATGGTGGTGCCCAGGATGAAGGTCTCGCTGCCACCCCATCCCACGAAGAACGGGCGAAAATCGGTTTTCTTGCGGAAGGTCGCGGGGCCATTGGCCTGCTCACGCCAGCCAAGCACCTTGCTGTCGATCACAAACAGCCAGCCGTCGTTGGCGAAAAAGGCGCCCCGCTCTTCGGACAGCCTCAGTGTCCGGTCGCGTATCACCAGCGTTGCATCCTGGCGAACCACCAGGGGGAGCCGAACGATGTAGGTGCCATCGGCAATCCGCTCCATGTAGCGGCTGTCGTCCACCTGCCGGTACACTTCGTCAAGTGTGACCTTGCCACTGTGCACCAGGATCGCCTGCGGATGGGAAAACTGCCGGATGACCCATTCCCGCGCCCGGCCCTCGTCCACAAAATCGCCCAGGGCACTGACATCGCCAATGCGGTCCACCGAGACACGGGGCGCCTCGTCAGGCCGCTGCGACAGTTTTGACTCCACGGCATCGCGGGTGAATCGCGACAGGTCAGGCAGCTCAGGGTCCGGCCGATAGAGCGCCTCCGCTGATTTGACTTCAAAACCATAGTCCTCCAGCGCCGGAGCTTCGACAGGCGGAGGTGTGGAGGTTTTGCCGGCAATTCCGGCAGCCGCACTCACCAGCCCCGGCAACAAAAGAACCGCGACCATCAGCGCCAGAATCCACCGTGTTCTCGGGATTTTCATGCGTTCTCCTCAGAACCGTTTGGACACATCCAGAATGACTCGATGCCTGAGATCGTCCGCCTGCTCTCCGTAGGCATCGCCAGGCATGAACACGCCGCCACTCAGACGCACATCGAAGGTTGCCCACGAGGAGGGGTTATCTCCGTAGTAACCCAACACCAGATCCACCGACTGCCCAACGTCGTCGCTGGTACCCGTGAAGCCCGGCTCGATCAGGTCCGAGCGGAGGGTTCCGGCCTGGTCAGCCAGCCAGTAGCGGTGGTAGATGAGGTTGGCATCCCACAGGTTCCGGTCCGACAGCGCCGTGTAGACGGTGGCCACCTTGAGGTTGCTCCACTCTGGCTGGATCGCCTCGCCAAAACGCTGAACCTGGGAGCGTGTGCCCGTGTAACGCGAGCGGTTGCTCGCCAGGCTGGTCTGCCGGAAGGTGTCGGTCTCGTCGCGCTCGCCGCCCCCGGAGGCGTAGGCACCGTGGGCACCGATGACCCAACGGGGGATATCCACCAGTTGGGCCCGAATCCCCAGATCCGCCGCCCAGCCGGAAACATCCCGTTCCCGGGCCCGGTATCCACCGGGGGCTGTGCTGTCCGGGCCGACCACGGAGTCAGTACCGTGCACCGCGCCAACCTGGGCGAAGTACTGGAAGACATCGTGGGAATGCCAGTCGAAATAGGCCCGATCGGCCTGAATAGCCGCCCAGGTGAGCGACTCGGTATACATCTCGTCAGAGGGTTGGCCGCGGCTCGCCACTTCCCTGGCCTGGTCACCGGAGCCCTGGCCATGCGTCACCAGAAATCCCAGGTAGTGACTCTTGCTCCATTGCCAGTCGGTCTGTGCAAAGAAGCGGGTAATCTCCTGCTCCTCATCCTGGAGCACGTTGCTGTCCGTGCGCATCTCGGCGAATTTCTGGGCAACACCCACCGTGCTTTTCAGCAGTGAGGTATCGAAGATCCAGCGAACCAGCGTGATGTCATCGTCCCACCAGAGGCCACTGTTTTCCTTCAGCCGCTCACGGCCGAACCGGATCGATTCGCCCGGATAGTCACTGAGGCCGTTGTAATCCAGCCAGGCCTCGCGCAGGGCGAAGAAGCCATCGGTGGTGGTGCCGCCTATTTCGTCACTGACATCCACCTGACCGGTGGCGCCGAATGCCTGAAGGCGGAGTTTTGAGCGCCAGTGGGGTGACAACTGCCAGACCCACTCGGGCTTGATATCGAGCCCGGCTTCCGTGGATTTGGTCGCGCCGTTCGGCCCGAGACCAAGACGCCGGTCGCCCTCACTGATCACGCTAAGCTTTGAGCGAACGCTCTGCTCCAGCAGTCGTGGGTAGCTCTGCTCCGTTTCGCTCTGATCACTGGACTGTGCCAGGGCCGGCGTCGCACCCAGCATGGCCAGACAGCTGACTGACAGTGCCAGGCGACTGATCCGATAGTATGTTCGAGGCTGCATTGAGCTCATCCTCCTTGTCCTGAATTGCCGTCGGCGTCTGCCTCACTGCCTGCGAGGATTTGCCCACGGGCTTCACGCTCCCGCCGGTGAAGGGCTTCGGCTGCTTTTTCGAGGTCGTGTGGCATGGTGGGCACCATCTCCAGCAGGAGTGCCTTGGCGCGCTCGACGCCACCCTCCATGGCCAGCAAGCCGAAGCTCCACGCGTACCGACGGTTCACCTCGATGCCCTTGGCTTCCCAGAACATCTCCGCCAGGGCGTAATCCGCTTTCGGAAAACCCCTCCGAGCAGCTTTCAGCAGGTAAAACCGGGCTTTCTCCGGATCCGGCTCACCGAGATACCCCCGCTTGTAGATGCGGCCGAGCAGATAGTCCGCTGATGGGTATTTTTCCCGGGCTTCCAGGGCGTATTTCACCGCCTTCTCGGGGTCCGCTGTCACGATGTCGCCACGCTCGTAGGCCCGCGCCAGGGAAAGCGATGCTTTCAGATCACCGCTGGCCCGCGCCCGGGTGAGCATGTCGAGCACTACCTCGGGCTCTGCCAGGTAGGTGTTCTCCATGATCAGCTTGGCCCTGGCCGTGAGTGCCGGGACATAATCCGGTATCAGCAGCTTGTAGAGTTCGTTGGTGGTAGCAACCTGCTTTTCGGGCGACTCGTCGTCAGAGAGCGCGCGGGCAAACACATACAGGTCCCGGTCCTCTATCCGACCTTCCCGCCAGGCCGTGGTAACCCGCTCGACCAGTGCCTTGAGCTCCTCTCTCTGGCCCTGGGACAGATGCACCCACGCCAGCAACTGGAAGCACTCGGGATGAGTTTCCGCGATGGGCCCGCACAGGGCTTCGATGTCCTTGGCACGGGACTCCAACTGGCCTTTCAGAACGAAGTAGCGTGCCAGGGCCAGGTCGCCCCTCGGATCGCCAGCGGCGCGGGCCTGCTCAATGAGTTCCAGCGGATCCC
This sequence comes from Marinobacter sp. E2, assembly GCF_055755345.1. Taxonomy (NCBI): domain Bacteria; kingdom Pseudomonadati; phylum Pseudomonadota; class Gammaproteobacteria; order Pseudomonadales; family Marinobacteraceae; genus Marinobacter; species Marinobacter sp. E2. The sequence continues at coordinate 1,204,341 of NZ_CM146911.1, read as the reverse complement.
GGCGGGGGAACTCCCGGGGATAGTTCATGTACAGGTTCACCAGGGGAATCAGCGCCGACTTGTCGCCCTCGGCCAGCGCCTTCCTCAGGTACCTGGCGCCGCTGGCCCGCTGCTCCGCGGTCATGCCATCACGGGCGTTCATCTTGCCGATCCGGATGGTGGCGCGCTCGCTGCCCTGTTGCGCAGCCCTGTGATACCAGCTCAGAGCCTTCTCACGGGCCTCGGGTGTGTCCTGCTGGGCGTAAAGATCTCCAAGTTCCACCTGGGCATCCGCCAGCCCGAAGCGCGCCAGCTCTTCCAGCTGGGCCCGTGCCTCCTCCACATTGCCGCTGGCCGCGGCCCGTTCGGCCCGCTGAATATCCGGGATTCCCCCACAACCGGCCAGCGTCAGGGACAGCACACTGATAACAAAGCCTTCCCGAAACATGTGGCGCATCCCCTCAGCTTTCCACAAAACGATCAATCACTTTGTCCAGGTCCGGCATGTTGAACTGATCGATGGTGACGCCAATCGGCCGACCGATTGCGCCGGTCGGGAGAGGCTGGTCCGCCTCGATCATTGCGCTGATAACATCGATCGCGCCGCCCCCTGCCTGGCTGTTTACCGTCAGCGAGGTGATATGACCGGTCTGTTCCACGCCATTGGGCAGGCGCAGGGTTACCCGCTGCCCTTCCTCGAGTTTTTCGCCTTGCTCAAACAGGAAGTTGGCAACCACGTGGGCGGTCGCGTCGGTTGGCGCCATCACGGCCACCTGCTCGCCTTTGGTCATGTACTGGTTTTCCGCCGGCCGCAGGTTCAGCACCTGGCAATCGCAGGGACTGGTGAGCGTTCCCCGCACGCGCTGGTCCAGCAACTCTTCGATCTGGCTCACGCTGTAGTTGCCTTCGCCCACAAGGTCATTGACGTAGGACAGCATGGGGGCGTCAAAGGTGGCGATGGTCTGCCCCGCCTCAACGGTCTCGCCCTGTTTGACCAGCGTGGTGACCCTGGCATCCTTGGGAATGCGCACCGGAATCTGTTCGGACGCGACCATCGCAGACTCCGCCTTGGTCACGAAATAGATATCCCAGAGCTGGGACGCCACAAAGCTGATGGCGAACAACCCGATGACCATCACGATCAGGCTGCCAACCATGGCTCTGAGCTTGCCGAAAAAGCCCAGATCGTTACTCCCCTTGTTCTTCCGGGTCTTGGTGAAATTCTCACGGGACAGCGTGTTCAGAACGTCACCGGCGGACACCACCTCGCCACTGAGAAAGGCGGTAATCAGGTAACGCAGCGCAGACACTTCCGGAGCGCCCAGGTTCTGGAATTCGCAGCCACAACGGTCATTGGTGGAATCGAAATTCCTGGGTACAAAGCTGACTTCTATCGCGAAGTCGAAGCCGTCGACCTTGAACACCAGACGCCCGTTGTAGAGCCGTCCCTGGCGAAAGGATTCAAGCCCGGTGTTGACACTGAAGCCTCCGGCTGAGAGATCAGACACCGGGAACTTGTAGGTGCTGCCGTCCAGGGTCACGAACAGTCTCGCGGGTATTCGTACCCGCGCGTACTGACGCTGAGCCTCGGATTCGTGAACGAATTGCGGTGCAACTGCTGCCGTATTCATTGTTCTAGCCCTTATCTGTTTTCATTCGGTGATGGATGCATGGTGGAGTCCTCGTTGCGTCAGACCAGTTTCATAACCAACGCCAGAAAAATACTGCCCGCCGATAGCGTCATGATCCGGGACGACCAGCGATTCATTCGCTGCTGGAAAGACGCCTTGTCTGAGCTGAAGCGGGTTTTCTGTCGGGTCCAGGACTGCCGGTCGAGCCGGAAAAAGACATAGATCTTCACCAGCGACCCGAAAATCTGATTGAAATAGAGAATGCACGGGTACGCCGGCCCTACCGGGTGCCCGGTGGCAATCAGCAGAAGGGTCAGAAGCAAACGGGTCAGACCAATCCACAACAGGTAAGCCACAAGTACCAGTCCGGAGTATTTGATGGCCGCCACAATGGCTGCGGTGAGCCCCAGAATGCTGGTCCACATGGAAATGCGCTGATCGAAGAGCACGTACCAGGTAAACCATCCCAGCCGTCGCGGGCCCAGCCCGGTGGCCCTGGAGTTCTGCCGCAGCGAGTTGCCATACCAGCGGAACATCAGCTGTCTTGCAGATCGCAGGAAGCTCGGATCGGGTGGATGCTCCACGGTGCGGATAGTCGCATCCGGCACATAGAAGGTGTCGTACCCGAGGCGCATCATGCTGTACCAGCTGGATTTGTCGTCGCCGGTCAAAAAGCGGAATTCCCCCAGCCGCCAGTGTTTCAGGGAGTCGTACTCCACATCGGCGATGAATTCCGGACGGGTAACCACGCTGGCCCGGAAAACCGACATCCGGCCTGTCAGTGTGAGTACCCGGCGGGCCAGCCCCATGGAACACATGTTCATGTGCCGCTGGGCAAACCGCAGTTTGTGCCACTCGGACATCAGGTAGCTGCCGCGTACCTCGCAAAACTCATTGGTGGTGAGGGCGCCAACGTTTGGCATCAGCCGGAAATACGGCGCCGTGGTTCGCACCACGCCCGGCTCAAGCACGGTGTCACCATCCACCACGGCAACGATGGCGTTCTCATCCGGCAGATCACGGGAAATGGCCCGGAATCCGTACGCCAGACCATCGCGCTTGCCCGTGCCCGGTATGCGAACGATCTTCAGCTGGATCCGTTCCGGCGGCGCCATCTTCCGCCACAGCGCCCGCATGATCATCTCATCCGAGAGCTCCACCACAGAGGCCACCACCGTGACCGGCCACTGGCACTCGATGGCTTCGTCAATGATGGAGCGATACACCATGGCGGTGGTGCCCGAATCGATCCGGAAACTGGTTACCATCAGATAGACGTGCGACGGCGCAGCCGACTCGCCCAGGGCCCGGGCCTGGCGCCGGAGCTTGGGGTAGGCCCATTTGAGGAAATACATGGCACGCAGAAAGTGGGTGATACCCACGGAGTACCGCCAGATACCAATCACACCGATGACCAGAAGAAAGTGGGCACCGCCCCGCACGGTGTAGGTGCTTGGCAGGGAAACCGCCAAAGCCCCCAGCGCCGCGAGGAACAGCAACCAGCCACCGGTCCTGGATACTGGATTGTCGGAGATATAAGACATGCCGCAGGTTCCTGAAAGTCCGTTACTCGCTGAGCCAGCTCACATGCCCTCGTCCCAGGTCAGGGACCGAGGGCCGTGATGAACCGGCAACTACCAGCAGATGCCTTCGAGCACATCGTTTGATGTGGTTTTCATGAAACCCACGAGATCCACCACCCGCTTTCCTTCCGGAACATCGGCGATCACGGTCTCGAACAACTCATCGTTGTTGCCCACCACGATCACATCGCCATGATCAACCACCCCTCGCAGATCGCTGTGCATCAGGTTCGAAAGGTGGGGGATCTTCTGGTTGATGTATTCGCGGTTGGCGCCGTGCGTGCGGGCATAGTCCACGTTGCGATCGAAGATCTGCAGGTCGTAACCCTTGCCGATCAGCATTTCGGCAAGCTCCACCAGCGGGCTTTCGCGCAGGTCGTCGGTGTTGGACTTGAAGCTCAGGCCCAGCATGCTGATCTTGCGACAGCCATAACCGGTGAGGATCCGGAAGGCGTGGGCCACCTGCTCGTTATTGCTGCTCATGATTGAGCTCAGCAGCGGGTGATTCACGTCCATCTGGCTGGCACGGTAGGTCAGCGCACGCACGTCTTTGGGGAGACAGGAGCCCCCGAAGGCGAAACCGGGGCGCATGTAGTAACGGGAGATGTTGAGTTTGGTGTCCTGGCACACCACGTCCATCACATCGCGGCCATCAACACCCATGGACTTGGCAATGTTGCCGATCTCATTGGCAAAACTGACCTTGGTGGCGTGCCAGACATTGCAGGTGTACTTGATCATCTCGGCCACTTCGATGGGCTTGCGGATAAGCGGGGCGTCGAGGTCCTCGTAAATGCGGGCCAGCATGCTTCCGGAGCGTTCATCCAGTTCACCGATCACGGTGATGGGCGGATGATCGTAGTCCTTGATTGCAGTGCTCTCGCGCAGGAATTCCGGGTTTACACAGACGCCAAAATCAACGCCCGCCTGCTTGCCGGACGCTCGCTCGAGCGAGGGAATTACCACATTGCGAACGGTTCCCGGCAGGACCGTGCTGCGCACCACCACCAGGTGCCAGTCGCCCTTGTCTCTGAGCGCCGTGCCGATATCTCCGCACACCTTTTCAACAAACTGGAGGTCCAGATCACCATTGGGCTTGCTGGGCGTACCCACGCAGATCATCGACAGTTCGCTCTCCTGAACCGCTACATAGCCTTCAGTCACGCCCTTGATGTATCCGTTGGCTCGCCCCGCCTGGAGCAACTCTTCCAGTCCCGGCTCAACAATCGGTGATTTGCCGTTGTTGATCAGGTCAATCTTGACCGGAGAAACGTCCACGCCCACAACATGGTGTCCACGCTGGGCGAGGCTTGCGGTACAGACCGCACCGACATACCCCAGACCAAAGATACTGATTCGCATTTCCTATCTCCCTGACTGTCGTCTCAATGGTCCACCCGGTGAACCTTGCGAAAACCGAAGAGTTCGTTGGCGAACGTTTTGCCAGACCCCTCGGATTGAATCGGGAGAACGCGGCGACAGAAAACACAGGGAACATGACGTCCCATAGCCACCGCGTTCCGACAGCCAGCAAACTATCGTAACGAAACGTTAAAAACCGCTTACGAAAAGATAATTTTTATTATATAAATCAAGTACATGTACGAATGATCGGTGTGCACTCGAGATTTACAGAGCCGAACCAAATTACTGTTTTAAGGTATTTTTCTTGTTTACAGTTTTGAGACGTGTCGTTTGAAATAACGCATTAACGTTGCAGTTTTCGAGACTGGTTATTCCCGAAGGGTCACGCAGCGGAAAAGGCATATTCGTTTTTCATCTCAGGCGAATTTTTTTCGATTGAACAAGATGGAACGAAAAGGAATCTCGACTCGTCCCCTTGGGATGTGCCGACAAAACATCGCGCCTGGAAACGGGAAAAAGCGCCTCTGAGGAAAGCTCGTGAAAGGAGCTGGAGGAGGCTGGAAGGGGTTTGAAAAAGCTTAAGGGAAAAATCCTGGCCCGCCCCGCAGCATCACGGAGCGAGCCCTTCTTTGCAAGGGGGCCGTTACATCAACTCGATGGCAACAGCGGTACCCTCACCACCCCCAATACACAGTGAAGCCACGCCACGCTTGAGGCCACGCTGCTTGAGCGCGTTGATCAGTGTGACGATGATGCGCGAGCCCGAGGATCCAATCGGGTGCCCCAGGGCGCAGGCGCCGCCGTGCACGTTGACCTTCTCCGCCGGCAGCTTGAGCTCATTCATGGCGGCCAGGGTCACCACCGCGAAGGCCTCGTTGATCTCGAACAGATCCACGTCATCCTTGCTCCAGCCGGCTTTCTTGAGCACTTTCTCGATGGCACCAATCGGCGCCAGGGTGAATTCGGCCGGCAGGCGGGCGTGGGTGGCGTGGGCCACAATTCGGGCCTGAGGTACCAGGCCGCGGGCATCGGCTTCGCCTGCAGAAGCCAGTACCAGCGCGGAAGCGCCGTCGCTGATGGAGCTGGAGTTGGCCGCCGTTACCGAACCGTCCTTGGCGAAAGCGGGCTTCAGGTGCGGAATCTTCTCGGGCTTGGCGTTGCCCGGCTGTTCATCGGTGTCCACCTCGGTATCACCGCCGCGGCCAGGCACGGTTACCGGGACGATTTCGTCGCGGAACCAGCCGTTCTCGATCGCCGCCAGGGATTTCTGCAGGGAGGCGATGGCAAATTCGTCCATGGCCTGTCGGCTGATGTCGAACTTGTCGGCGGTGCGCTGGGCAAACACGCCCATCAGGCCGCCCTCGTAGGCGTCTTCAAGGCCATCGAGGAACATGCTGTCGAGCACCTGGCCATGGCCCATGCGCATGCCGCCGCGGGCCTTGGGCAGCAGGTACGGCGCCTGGCTCATGTTTTCCATGCCACCGGCGATCATGACGTTGTTGGTGCCGGCCTTGATCTGGTCGTGGGCCATGATGACGGCCTGCATGCCGGAGCCGCACATTTTGTTGATGGTGGTGCAGCCGGAGCTGTCCGGTATGCCAGAGGCACGGGAGGCCTGGCGCGCCGGGGCCTGGCCGAGGCCGGCGGGCAGCACGCAGCCCATGATTACTTCCTGGATATCCGCCGGCTGCAGGCCGGCCCGCTCGATGGCGGCCTTGATGGAGATGGCGCCCAGCTGCGGGGAGCGTACCGAGCTCAGGGAGCCCATCATGCCGCCCATGGGGGTTCTTGCTGAGCCTGCGATTACTACGTCGTTACCACTCATTTCAAATGCCCTCTAGTTTGGTGCGGGGCCAAGTGCCAGACGCCTTTCCGGGACACGCTGTGAATACGTCCCTGTACGCTTGACTGCAGCATCCATGCTGCAGACAGTCCCGGAAAGGCGTCTGGCACTCGGCCCTCGAGCTTGTGAGTTCGTCTGCCTTAATCAGGCTTTGCCCAGCACAGAGCGGGCAATAATTTCTTTCATCACCTCCGAGGTGCCGCCGTAAATCCGCTGCACCCTGGCGTCGATGAAGTTCCGGGAAATCGGGTATTCGGTGGTGTAGCCGTAGCCGCCGAACAGCTGCAAACAGCCATCGGCCACCCGGCACTGCATCTCGGTGGCGCTGTACTTGGCCATGGAGGCGGTGGGCGCATCCAGCTCGCCACGGTCGTACTGGTCGATGCACTGGTCCACGAATGCCTTGTTTACCCGGTAGTCGGTTTCCATGCGTGCGATCTCAAAGCGGGTGTTCTGCAGTTGGGCCAGCTTCTGGCCAAACAGTTCCCGCTCCTGGGCGTAGGCGATGGTCAGGTCCAGGGAGCCACGGGCAGCGGCCACGCCAAGGGCGCCGATCACCAGGCGCTCGCGGGGCAGCTCGCGCATCAGGTACACGAAGCCCTGGCCTTCCTCACCAAGCAATGCAGACGCGGGAATGCGCATGTCGGAGAAGAACAGCTCGGAGGTGTCGCCGGAATGCTGGCCGATCTTGTCCAGGTTGCGGCCCTTGCTGTAGCCCGGCAGCGAGGTGTCGACCAGGAACAGGCTGATGCCACGGGCGCCCGCCTTGGGGTCGGTCTTGGCGGCCACGATCACCATGTCGGCGTGCTGGCCGTTGGTGATGAAGGTCTTGGAGCCGTTCAGGATGTAATCGTCGCCGTCTTTGACCGCGCTGGTACGGATGGCCTGCAGGTCACTGCCGGCGCCGGGCTCGGTCATGGCGATGGCGCCAACGGCCTCACCGGATACCAGTTTTGGCAACCATTGCTGCTTCTGCGCTTCGTTACCAATGTGGCTCAGGTAGGGCGCAACAATGTCGGAATGCACCATCACGTTGGTGGACAGGGCACCAAAGCCCATGCGGGCCAGCTCTTCGCCTACCACCACGGAAAACTGGAAGGGCGCGCCGATGCCGCCGCAATCCTCGGGCACGTCCACGCACAGCATGCCGGCGTCGCCCAGGGTGTTCCAGAGCTCTCTCGGTACCAGCCCGGATTTTTCCCAGGCTTCGTAGTGCGGCGTCACTTCCTTTTCCAGGACCTTGATGACGGACTCCCGGAACATCGCCAGTTCTTCTTTATCAACAGACACGGTCATGAATGTCTCCTGCTGTGAATGCTTTACTTGGGCGCCATGCGCAACGCGCAGTCGAGACGAATCACTTCGCCATTGAGCACCGGGTTCCGAACCATCTGGTCCACCATCATGCCGAACTCCTCCGGCTTGCCGAGGCGCTTGGGGAACGGCAGCGTGGCCGCCAGGCTCTCCTGCACTTCTTCAGGCATACCTGCCATCATGGGGGTCATGAACAGGCCGGGTGCAATCGTATTTACCCGGATGCCCTCGCGCGCCAGTTCACGGGCGGATTGAAGCGTGAGCGACACCACGCCACCCTTGGAGGCACTGTAAGCGGCCTGGCCGATCTGGCCCTCGTAGGCCGCAATGGAGGCGGTATTGATGATCACGCCCCGCTCGCCCTCGGCATTGGGCTCCCGCTGCGCCATGTCGGCGGCTGCCAGGCGCAGGATATTGAACGTGCCAATGAGATTGACCTGTACAACCTTGCTGAAGTTCTCCAGCGGCATCACGCCCTCGCGGCCCAGAATCTTGCCCGCGGTGGCGATGCCGGCGCAGTTCACGGCAATACCGCAGGGGCCGTGGGCTTCACGCGCTGCGTTGATTGCGGCCTCGGCGCTGTCGGCGGAGCTGACATCGCATTCCAGGAAAATCCCGCCGATGTCCTCGGCTACTTTTCGGCCCTGCTCCTTCTGCAGATCCAGAATCGCAACCTTGCAGCCGGAAGCGGCCAGCGCACGGGCTGCGCCCTCGCCCAGCCCGGATGCGCCGCCTGTTACAATGGCCGGAACATTTTTGAATTCCATGCTTCGCTCTCCTTTCAGGGAACCTGTTGGTGAAAATTGGACCAGAAAACTACTTTACGTTTACGTAAACTTTATCTAACCTAAGTCGAAAAAGGAAATCGCAATGGTCGAAAAAAGAACGTTCAGCATCAGCGAACTCTCACAGGAGTTCGATGTCACGACTCGAAGCATCCGCTTCTATGAGGACCAGGGGCTTCTGAAGCCACGGCGCCGTGGACAGACACGCATCTTCAGCACCAAGGATCGTGTCCGCCTGAAACTGATCCTCCGTGGCAAGCGCATGGGCTTCACCCTGGCAGAAACCAAGGAGCTGTTCGACCTGTGGGACGAAACGCTCACCGGCAATGAAAAGCAGCTGCTGAAGATGCTCGAGATCCTCGAAGGCCGCAAAGCCATGCTGGAACAGCAGAAGAACGACATTGCCCAGGCAGAAATGGAAATAGACACCGCGGAAGCCCGGTGCCGGGAGGCACTGGCTGAACTGCAGAAAAAGAAAGAAGCGCAGGCGCCGGCCAACGACGAGGCCAGGCAGCCCGCTGAAACCTGATAACAGAAACGCAAAGGTAGCCAACGATGAAATCACAGTACTCAGAGCTCAACTTCGGCCTCGGCGAAACCCTCGACATGCTCCGCGAGCAGGTCAACGGCTTCGCTGCCGCTGAAATCGCGCCCCGCGCCGAGGAAATCGACCGCAACAACGAATTTCCCATGGACCTGTGGCGGAAAATGGGCGACATGGGTCTGCTGGGTATCACTGTGAAAGAAGAATACGGCGGATCCGACATGGGCTACCTCGCCCACGTGATCGCCATGGAAGAAATCAGCCGTGCTTCCGCCTCCGTTGGCCTCTCCTACGGTGCCCACTCCAACCTGTGCGTGAACCAGATTCACCGCAACGGCACCGAGGAACAGAAACAGAAATACCTGCCGAAACTCGTCAGCGGCGAGCACGTCGGCGCCCTGGCCATGTCCGAGCCCAATGCTGGCTCCGACGTTATCTCCATGAAACTCAGCGCCCGCGACGAAGGCGACCACTTCGTCCTGAACGGCAGCAAAATGTGGATCACCAACGGCCCGGATGCCCACACCTACGTTATCTACGCCAAAACCGACACCCAGGCCGGCTCTCGCGGCGTAACCGCCTTCATTGTTGAGCGCGACTACCCGGGCTTCAGCCGCCACCAGAAACTCGACAAACTCGGCATGCGCGGCTCCAACACCTGTGAACTGGTGTTCGAAGACTGCAAGGTTCCCCGCGAGAACATCCTCGGCGGCGAAGGCAACGGCGCCCGCGTACTCATGAGCGGCCTCGACTACGAACGCCTGGTCCTCTCCGGCGGCCCCCTGGGCATCATGCAGGCGGCCATGGACGTGGTGGTTCCCTACATCCGCGAGCGCAAACAGTTCGGCCAGGCCATCGGTGAGTTCGAACTGGTACAGGGCAAAGTCGCCGACATGTACACCTGGATGAACACCGCCAAGTCCTACGTCTACATGGTGGCCATGTCTGCCGACCGCGGCGGCGAAACCACCCGCAAAGACGCCGCCGGCGCGATCCTCTACTCCGCCGAAATGGCCACCAAAATCGCCCTGGACGCCATCCAGCTGCTCGGCGGTAACGGCTACATCAACGAGTACCCGACAGGCCGCCTGCTGCGCGACGCCAAACTCTACGAAATCGGCGCGGGCACGTCTGAAATCCGCCGCATGCTGATCGGCCGCGAGCTGTACCTGAACAAGTAAGCCGTCGCTGATCACTTCGATTTACGGACGCTAACTCCCTCGGTACGTCGAGGGGGTGGCGGGTGTTCCTCCCGGGAATGTCTGCGGCCAGGGATGGCCGCAGTCAAGCGCACATGGATGTGCTCGTAGCGGTTCCCGGGAGGAACGCCCGCCACACCCGGATGCCCCCGAATAAGAAGGCAGGGAAAATGACCATACTCCAAAGCAAAATCAATCCGCGGTCCGAAGAGTTCCAGGCCAACCAGGAATCCATGGCCAAGGCCGTCGCCGACCTGCGCGACAAAGTCGCCACCATCCAGCAGGGCGGCGGCCCCGACTACCAGAAGCGCCACACCGACCGGGGCAAACTGCTCCCCCGTGAGCGCATCAACCGCCTCCTGGACGACGGCTCCCCGTTCCTGGAAATCGGCCAGTTCGCCGCCTACAACGTGTACGGTGAAGAAGTTCCCGCAGCAGGCGTGATCGCCGGCGTGGGCCGCGTCTCCGGCACCGAGTGCATGATCATCGCCAACGACGCCACCGTAAAAGGCGGCAGCTACTACCCGCTCACGGTCAAAAAACACCTGCGGGCCCAGGAAATCGCCCTGGAAAACCGCCTGCCCTGCATCTACCTGGTGGACTCCGGCGGCGCCAACCTGCCCCGCCAGGACGAAGTCTTCCCGGACCGAGATCACTTCGGGCGCATCTTCTACAACCAGGCCCGCATGAGTGCCGACGACATTCCGCAGATCGCCGTTGTAATGGGCCTGTGCACCGCCGGTGGCGCCTACGTGCCCGCCATGGCCGACGAATCCATCATCGTACGCAACCAGGGCACCATCTTCCTGGCCGGCCCGCCGCTGGTAAAAGCGGCCACCGGTGAGGTGGTCAGCGCTGAAGACCTCGGCGGCGCCGATGTACACTGCAAGATCTCCGGCGTAGCCGACCACTACGCCGAAAACGACGCCCACGCCCTGGAAATCGCCCGGCGAAGCGTCGCCAACCTCAACCGCCGCAAGCCGGTACCCGTGGAAGTCCAGAAGCCCCGGGCACCGCTGTACGACGCCGAAGAAATCTACGGCATCGTGGGCACCGACCTGCGCAAACAGTTTGACGTGCGCGACGTGATTGCGCGCATTGTTGACGGTTCCGAGTTCGACGAATTCAAACGCTACTACGGCCAGACCCTGGTCACCGGCTTTGCCCACATTCACGGCTACCCGGTGGGCATCATCGCCAACAACGGCATTCTGTTCAGCGAAGCGGCCCAAAAAGGCGCCCACTTCATTGAGCTCTGCTGCCAGCGCAACATTCCGCTGCTGTTCCTGCAGAACATCACCGGCTTCATGGTTGGCCAGAAATACGAGGCCGAGGGCATTGCCAAGCACGGCGCCAAGATGGTCATGGCCGTGGCCTGCGCCAACGTGCCCAAGATCACCGTGCTGATCGGCGGCTCCTTCGGTGCAGGCAACTACGGCATGTGTGGCCGCGCCTACAGCCCCGACTTCCTGTGGATGTGGCCGAACGCCCGCATCTCCGTCATGGGTGGCGAGCAGGCCGCCGGCGTACTGGCCCAGGTGAAGCGCGAAGGCATGGAGCGCAAGGGCCAGCAGTGGAGCGCCGAAGAAGAAGCCGAGTTCAAGAAGCCGGTCATCGACAAATACGAAGAGCAGGGCCACCCCTACTACGCCAGCGCCCGCCTGTGGGACGACGGCGTAATCGACCCGGCCCAGACCCGGGAAGTGGTCGCCCTGAGCCTCTCTGCCACCCTTAACCGACCCGCCAAGCCCACGCGCTTTGGCGTGTTCCGGATGTGATCGGGGAGACTGCCATGACAGACAACGAAACCGCAGTCCTGCTCAACCGGCGCGACGATGGCGTGGCCGAGGTGGTGCTTAACCGCCCGGACAAACGCAACGCCTTCGACGACGTGATCATCCAGCAACTGATCGGCGCCCTAACCGCCGTGAACGCCGACGACAGCGTAAAGGTGGTGATCCTGCGCTCCGAGGGCAAGCACTTCTCCGCCGGTGCCGACCTTGGCTGGATGCGCCGCATGGCCGAGAACACCCGCCAGGAAAACCTGGATGACTCCCGGGAACTGGCGCGGCTGATGAACGTGCTCAACCACCTGTCCAAGCCGGTGATCGGTCTGGTACAGGGCGCCGCCTTCGGTGGCGCGGTGGGCCTGGCTGCCTGCTGCGACATCGTGATCGCCACCGAGAAATCGAGCTTCTGCCTGAGCGAAGTGAAGCTCGGACTGATTCCGGCGGTGATCAGCCCCTACGTGGTGCGCGCCATTGGCGAACGCCAGGCCCGGCGGTATTTCATCTCCGCCGAAGTGTTTACCGCAAAGCAGGCACAGGAATACGGCCTCGTGCACATCGTCTGCGACGACGTCGACGCCATGAACGCCCGCTGCAACGAGATGCTCCAGCAACTGGCCATGAACGGGCCCGAGGCCATGAAAGCCGCCAAGGACCTGGTATTTGCCGTCAGCCACAAGCCCATCAGTGCCGACGTGATTGACGACACCGCACACCGCATCGCGGATATCCGGGTGGATGAAGAAGGGCAGGAAGGGCTCAGCGCCTTCCTGAACAAGCGCAAGGCCAACTGGGTTCCGGAGGAAGAATAACAATGTTCAGCAAGATTCTGATCGCCAACCGGGGCGAAATCGCCTGCCGGATCATACAAACCGCCCACCGCATGGGCATCCGCTGCGTCGCGGTCTATTCCGACGCAGACGCCAACGCCCGGCACGTGGCCATGGCCGACGAGGCTTTCCACATTGGCCCGGCACCCAGCGGTGAAAGCTACCTCAAGGCCGAGAAGATCATCCAGGTCGCGAAGGAAAGTGGCGCCCAGGCCATCCATCCGGGCTATGGCTTCCTGTCAGAAAACACCGCATTCGCCGAAGCCTGCGAGGCCAACAACATCGTGTTCATCGGCCCGCCCTCCTCCGCCATTGCCGCCATGGGCTCCAAGTCCGCCGCCAAGGCCATCATGGAGAAAGCCGGCGTGCCGCTGGTGCCGGGCTACCACGGCGATGACCAGTCGGTGGAAACCCTGCGCGCCGAAGCCGAGAAATGCGGCTTCCCGCTGCTGCTCAAGGCCGTGGCCGGCGGCGGTGGTAAAGGCATGCGCGTGGTGCAGAGCATGGCCGAGTTCGACGACGCCCTGGCCGCGGCCAAGCGCGAAGCCAAGAACGCCTTCGGCAACCCGGACATGCTGATCGAACGCTACCTGACCCAGCCGCGGCACGTGGAAATCCAGGTGTTCTGCGACCAGGACGGCAAAGGCGTGTACCTGGCCGAGCGCGACTGCTCCGTACAGCGCCGCCACCAGAAAGTTCTGGAAGAAGCCCCGGCCCCGGGCCTGAGCGAAGACACCCGCAAGGCCATGGGCGAAGCCGCCGTGCGCGCTGCCCAGGCCATCAACTACGTGGGTGCCGGCACCGTCGAATTCCTGTACGACGTGGACGGTTCTTTCTTCTTCATGGAAATGAACACCCGCCTTCAGGTGGAGCACCCGGTTACCGAGATGGTCACCGGCCAGGACCTGGTGGAATGGCAGCTGAAAGTGGCCTGGGGCGAGCCCCTGCCCTTGGAGCAATCCCAGGTGAAAACCCGGGGCCACGCCCTGGAAGCGCGGATCTACGCCGAAGACCCGGACCAGGACTTCCTGCCCGCTACCGGCAACCTGCGCTACCTGAGCACGCCGGATGAAAGTGCACACGTGCGCGTGGACACCGGCGTGACCGAAGGCGACGACATCAGCATCCACTACGACCCGATGATCGCCAAACTGATCGTGTGGGACGAAACCCGCGACCAGGCCATCAACCGCATGGTCCAGGCCCTGGAGCACTACCGCATCGCCGGCGTGAAAACCAACATCCGGTTCCTGCACGCCCTGGCCGACGCCCAGCCGTTCCGGGAAGCGGACCTGACCACCGGGTTTATCGAAGACCACCGGGAACTGCTGTTCCCGAAATCCAGGCTCGATACCCACAAGGCCCTGGTGCTGGCCGCCGGTTTTGTACTGGAGCAGCGCAAATCCTCCGAACCGCTCACCGCCGACCCCTGGTCGCCGTTCAGCCGCAAGAACAGCTGGCGCATGAACTCCGAGTACGCCCAGCCCCTGAAACTGCAGGTGGGCGAAGAGGTGCACGAGCTCAAGATCCTCGAGCGCGACGACCGCTACCAGGTGTTCGTGGGCGACAGCATCTACCACCTGAACGCCAAACTGGATGACGACTACCTGCAGGCCGTGATCAACGGCCACCGCATCAGCATCCACGGCAATCTGCACAACGACCAGCTGGTGCTCTTCTACGAAGGCGACACCTTCAACTGCACCGTGTACAAGGAAAGCTACGGCTTCGAGGAAATGGCCGGCGACGGCAGCCTGGCCGCGCCCATGAACGGCGCCATCGTCGCGGTGCAGACCAAGGTTGGCGACAAGGTTACCGCCGGCCAGAGCCTGGTGATCATGGAGGCCATGAAAATGGAACACGCCATCAAGGCTCCGGCCGACGGCGTGGTGACCGAGATCTTCTTCGCCGAAGGCGACCAGGTCTCCGAAGGTGCCGAGCTGATTGCCATTGAAGTCACCGAAACCGAGGAGGCAGGCTGATGGCCTTTCCCAAACAGGTACGCCTGGTTGAGATGAGCCCCCGGGACGGACTCCAGAACGAGCCCGGCCCGGTGATTGCCACCGACATCAAGACCGGGTTGATCAACCGCCTGGCCGACACCGGCCTGAGCCATATAGAGGCCGCCAGCTTCGTGTCCCCGAAATGGGTGCCACAGATGGGCGACGCGGCAGAGGTTATGGCCGGCATCCACCGCAAGTCTGGCGTGCGCTACTCCGCCCTCACCCCGAACCTCAAAGGCTTCGAGGGTGCCCTCGCGGCCAGGGTGGATGAAGTCGCTGTGTTCGGCGCCGCCTCCGAATCCTTCACCAAAAAGAACATCAACTGCACCATCGCCGAAAGCCTCGAGCGCTTCGCCCCGGTGGTGGAAGAAGCCCGCAAACACGGCATTCCCGTGCGCGGCTACGTGTCCACCGTGATGGGCTGCCCGTACGAAGGCGACATCGCGCCAGAACAGGTGGCCACCGTGGCCAAAGCCCTGTACGACATGGGCTGCCACGAAATCTCCCTGGGCGACACCATCGGCGTGGGCACACCGCTGAAAGCCAAACGCATGCTCGAAGCCGTTGCCGCCCACGTGCCCATGGACAAACTCGCTGCCCACTTCCACGACACCTACGGCCAGGCCCTGGCCAACCTGTACGCGGTGCTGGAAGAAGGCGTGTCCGTTATCGACGCCTCCGTCGCCGGCCTCGGCGGCTGCCCCTACGCCAAAGGCGCCTCCGGCAACGTCGCCACCGAAGACGTGCTATATCTGCTTAACGGTTTAGGTATTGAAACGGGCGTCGATCTGGACAAACTCGTCGCCACCGGCGACTGGATATGCGGCCAACTGAACCGCCACAACGGCTCAAAAGTCGGCCAGGCCTTAGGCGGTAGCTGCCAATGATTGAACTGGCAGGTGGGGTGCAACCTCCCGGGACTGTCTGCAGCATGGATGCTGCAGTCAAGCTTACATGGACGTATTCACAGCGTGTCCCGGGAGGTTGCACCCCGCCTGCCAGCGCACCAAGACAAGAAGGCTAGGAGCAGTCATGAACCAGAACAAGAATGTGGTAGCCCTGGACCTCCCGATCCCGGAGATCAAAGATCTGCCAGAAGACACCCAGAAGTACTTCCAGATCTGCCAGGAAAAACTCGGCATGATCCCGAACGTACTCACCGCGTACAGCCAGAACCTCAAACAGCTGGAAGGTTTCACCCGCCTCTACAACGAGCTCATGCTCGGCGAGGGTGAACTCTCCAAACTGGAGCGGGAAATGGTGGCCGTGGTGGTCTCCTCCGAGAACAAATGCTTCTACTGCCTGGTGGCCCACGGCGCCGCCGTGCGGGTACTCAGTGGCGATCCGCAACTGGGCGAGCACATGGTGATGAACTACCGCAGCGCCAGACTCGACAATCGCCAGCGGGCCATGCTCGATTTCGCATCGCACCTCACCCGCTCCCCGGCCACGGTCAGCGAAGAACACATCCAGGCCCTGCGGGGTGCCGGATTCAGCGACCGCGCCATCTGGGACCTGAGCAACCTGGTGGGCTTTTACAACATGTCCAACCGCGTGGCGATTGCCAGCGATATGCAACCTAACCCCGAGTATCACAATCAGAGTCGCTAGCAGGTGATAATCCCCTGCTCGCCCTCGACTACAAAAACAATGGAGGCAGAGAAATGAGCAAGACTCTACCGAGCTATACCAGCGGAACCGCAGACGTGCCCCTGCTGGGCATGACCATCGGCGAAATGCTCGACCGCACCGCCGAGAAATACCCGGACACCGAAGCCCTGGTGTGCCTGCATCAGGACATTCGCTGGACCTACAAAGAGTTCGTGGAAAAAGTGAACGAAGCTGCCCGCGCCTTTATGGCCATCGGCGTGAAGCGCGGTGATCGCGTGGGCATCTGGTCACCAAACCGCTACGAATGGACCGTTACCCAGTTCGCAACCGCCAAGGTGGGCGCCATCCTGGTAAACATCAACCCCGCCTACGGTGTGCATGAACTTAAGTACGCCCTCAACCTGGCAGGCATCTCGGTACTGGTCACCGCCGACAGCTTCAAGGCCTCCAACTACCGCCAGATGATTTACGAGCTGGCGCCAGAGCTCAAGAACTCCACCGCCGGCAAACTCAAGGCCGAACAGGTGCCCGAGCTGCGCGCCGTGATCAATGTGCACGAAGACAAGCACGACGGCATGTGGAGCTGGAAAGAGTTTCTCGGCTTCGCCGGCGAGGTTACCGAAGCGCAACTGTATGAGCGCCAGGACCAGCTGCAGTTTGATGACCCCATCAACATCCAGTTTACCTCCGGCACCACCGGCAACCCCAAGGGCGCCACCCTCACCCACCACAACATCCTGAACAACGGGTACTTTGTGGCAGAGAGCCAGCTGTTCACCGAGAAAGACCGCCTGGTGATCCCGGTTCCGCTGTACCACTGCTTCGGCATGGTGATGGGCAACCTCGGCTGCATCACCCACGGCTCCACCATGATCTACCCGGGCGAGGGCTTTGAGCCCAAATCGGTGCTCCAGGCCGTGCACCAGGAGAAGGCCACCGCGCTGTATGGCGTGCCCACCATGTTCATCGCCGAACTGGCCGAGCCGGACTTCGAGACCTACGACCTCTCCAGCCTGCGCACCGGCATCATGGCCGGCTCCATCTGCCCGGCCGAGGTGATGAAGAAGGTCAACGGCAAGATGAACATGAAGGAAGTGCAGATTGCCTACGGCATGACGGAAACCAGCCCGGTGTCCACGCAGACGAGCTCCCTCGACCCGTTCGAGAAGCAGGTCACCACCGTGGGTCGCACCCAGCCGCACCTGGAAACCAAGATCGTCGACCCGGGCACCGGCAACGTGGTGCCCCGTGGCGAGATTGGCGAGCTGTGCACCCGTGGCTACAGCGTGATGCTGAAGTACTGGAACAACGAAGAGAAAACCCGCGAGGCCATCGACGACGCCGGCTGGATGCACACCGGCGACCTGGCCACCATGGACGAAGACGGCTACATCCAGATCGTCGGCCGCATCAAGGACATGGTGATCCGCGGCGGAGAAAACATCTACCCGAAAGAAATCGAAGAGTTCCTCTACACCCACCCGGCCATCGAAGAAGTGCAGGTAACCGGCATCCCGGACGAGAAGTACGGCGAAGAGCTCATTGCCTGGGTGAAACTGCGCCCGGATGCAGACCCGGTCACGGCCGACGACCTGATGGCCTTCTGCAAGGGCAAGATCGCCCACTTCAAGATCCCCCGGAACTACAAGTTCGTGGACGAATTCCCGATGACGGTGACCGGCAAGATCCAGAAGTTCAAGATGCGGGAGATCTCCATCGAGGAGATGGGGCTGAAGAAGTAATCCGAACGCCCGCTCCGGGCACCCCAAAGCCCCGGCCAACGCCGGGGCTTTTTTTGTTAAAGTGACCCGTCCTGAAATACGTTGTCATCTGGAGATGCAGAGATGGACAACGTCACTCCCACCCGCAAGAAGCGCACGCAGCGTGATTACAACCTGGGCTTTAAATTAGCGGTTGTTGATCAGGTCGAAAAAGGCGAGCTCACCTATAAACAGGCCCAAAGGACCTACGGCATTCAAGGGCGCAGCACGGTTCTCACTTGGCTGCGCAAGCATGGTAGATTGGACTGGTCCCTGCCGAGGAACTCGCCCATGAACCGATCCCAGGAAACGCCCGAGCAGAAGATCAAGCGACTTGAAAAAGAGCTAGAAGATGAGCGTCTTCGCAATCTCCTGCTCAATGAGATGGTCGATATTATGGATCGGGAATACGGAGCCGGTCTGCGAAAAAAGTATTTATCCAAGGAGCGCGTACGCTGCAAGCAAAAGGCAAAGTAAGCCTGAGCAAAAGCTGCTCGCTCTTTGGAGTAACACGCCAGGCGGTTTATCAGCGTCTTCAGCGGCGGAGAAGGCGCCAAAGTGAGCTGGAGCCGGTTAAAGCGCTTGTGCAGCAGATTCGAAAACGATTGCCGCGACTGGGAACACGCAAGCTGTATTATCTGTTGCGCGAAGAATTTCAGGCCCTTGGCATCAAGCTGGGTCGAGATGGTTTGTTTGATTACCTGCGTCAGCACCAGTTACTGGTTCATCCGAAGAAAAACTATACGAAAACAACCGACAGCCGCCATTGGATGAGGAAGCATCCCAACCTGTTTGCAGGATGTGAGCTGCATCGTCCCGAGCAGGTCTTCGTGAGCGATATCACCTACGTCGAAACAGATGAGGGGGTGCATTATCTATCCCTGGTTACGGATGCCTTCTCACGCAAGATCATGGGCCATAACCTCAGTCACGAGATGAAAGCTTCCGATACCGTGGCCGCGCTGAACCAGGCCGTCCGTCATCGTATGACCGACCAACCCCTGATACATCATTCGGATCGAGGCATCCAATACTGCTCTTCTCTGTACCAAGGAGTGCTGCGGAAACATCAGATTCGGCCATCCATGACCGATGGGTATGATTGCTACCAGAATGCTCTTGCTGAGCGGATCAACGGCATCCTCAAGCAGGAGTTCCTGATCAATCGATGTCGAACCTTTGCCGAGTTGGGCGTACTGATCAAGGAGTCTGTTGATGCCTATAATACCTACAGGCCACACCTCAGCCTCGGCATGAAAACGCCACAAGAGGTACATGAAAAAGCCAGCACCCGAGGGGAGCTGGCTTCAACAAAAACCGTCAACGTATATTAGGACGGGTCAAAGGCGGGATGCAGATACGGACTAGTAGCTCTCGCTCTTACCGGTCACCGGCGTGAGGGGCTCCCCTTCCTCATTCTGCAGCTGGTAGTCGTACGCTGCCTGCAGACCGGTATCCAGCTCGCCTTCTTCCTCTGGCTCGTATTCCAGGTAGCGCGGGTAGAACGGCGACAGCATGGCCACCACAATGCCGATTACACAGAACAGGGCGAAGGCGTCGGCATAGCCAACGCTGCCCACCAGTGAACCCACAACCGGCGAGCCACTGGCCTGCCCCAGGGAAATGGCGATGAACGGCAACACCGGCCCCACGGACAGCCGGCCCGGCAGCAGGCGGATGCCGGTCATCAGGTACAGGCCGGTAAGACTCATATAGGCCAGGCCAAACACCAGGGACGAGAACGCCGCAATCAGCAGGTTGTCCGGGCTGGCGGCCACCAGGGCGAGACTGGCCGCCAGCATCATCAGCATCAGCGCCTGGGTGATGGGCGGGTTGTTGCGATCGGCCAGGTCGGCCACCACCGCCCCACCAAGACCCGCGATACCGACACCGAGCCACAGCCAGCCGGTGTAATCGGACGGCATCTCGCCCAGGTTGACCACCAGATCCGGCGCGAAAATCCAGTACGCGGCCGAAACAAACCCCATCAAGAACCCGAACAGCGATAGCCGGAACAGGCGCCACCACTGGTCAGCACTGATGGGCGCCGCCGGCGCGGCGTTGGAAGGCACCACCCGGGAAACCGAGGGAATGAAAAACCAGGTGGCCAGCACCCCGATCAGCGCAAGAACGGCAAACGACGCGTACGCGAAGCGCCAGGCGCCGGCAAGAAACAGAATGGTTGGCACGGCAACGACAACACCGATACTGGTACCGGCATTCATCACCGAGCTCACCCGGCCATGCAGCGAGCGCTTAACCAGGGCCTGCATGGCGGCGGTCAAAGCCGGCATCATCAGGCCAGTGCAGATACCACAGGCAGCCACACCCACCCCCAGTGAAATGGCACCGGAAGCCTGGCTGATCAGCCCCAGGCCAACCACGCCAAAGAGCCCTGACGCCATCGCGGTGTTACGGGCACCGAGCCGATCGGCCGAGAAAGGCGCAAGTATCGTGGCAAACACAAAGCTGATCAGTGGCAGCGCACCAATCACACCAATCACATCCGGCGCCAGCCCCAGATCGGCCCTGATGGGCGGAACAAACAGACCAAAGGCAAAACGCGCCAGCCCATAGCTGATGGCAATCAGAGCGGCACCGAGTAACGCAAAGGCTGTGCTTGATGGAAACTTCATTCCACCTCCAGATCACTGGCTTTTGTGTTGGCATCCACAGTCAGCGTAGCCGCCGGGTCAATCATCGACCAGATTTGAATTGGAAAATCCGCCTGGGTTAGTCTGTCCAAAAAACAGACACGAGGGTGACCCGCAGAAATGGCAACCGTTCCCCCGCTCAGCGCCGACCGTGTTTCACTGATTGAGGAAGCAGGACTGACCATCAGACAGATCGAACCCATGGGGGCAGAGATCTACGGCGCCGATGTTCGAACGCGATTGCCCGAGAACGTGATCACAGCCCTGGAACAGGAAATGGCGAACCGGGGCTTTATCGTTTTCAAGCACCAGACCAACCTATCCCCGGATGAACTGGTGGAGGCCAGCCGTTGGTGGGGCGCCCATGAAATTCACTCCACCCATGGGGTTCATCCGGCAACACCGGGCCGCAACCGGCACATCTTCCGGTGTTCCAACGACGCCCGTCACGGCATCCTGGGCGTAGGCCCGCAATGGCATAACGATGGCAGTTTTGAAGCCGCCACCTTCTCCCACAGCGCCTATTACATGGCCCGGGCACCGGAGCGCGGCGGCGGCACCCACTTTGCCCACCAGGGCGCGGCGTTCGATGCTCTGCCACGACAGAAGCAGGACTTCTGGCAACGGCTGGTGTCAGTCAATTCCGCCTCCAGCGTGACCCACCCTGTGGTGCACACCCACCCCATCTCCGGCCGCAAAAGCGTGTGGCTGCACCTGGGCATGACCGGCGCTGTCATCGAACGATTGCCCGACGACCAGCTGACACTGGACCAACTGAGAATGCTGCCGGCCGACGCCGACAAATTCCGCCTGCTCGATGAACGGGCCATGAAAGAACTGTTCAACGACTACAACGAGCTGCTGAACAACTCTTTCGAGGGAGGCTACGGCACCCGTTACCAATACGACACCGGCGACCTGCTGTTTGTCGACAACTGGGCCGTGGCCCACCGGGCCGCGCCGGAAGCCCACCTGCCCGCCGAACAGCAGGGCCTGCGAATCATGGACAGGGTAACGGTAAAAGCCAGGCAGAACCTGGCGCCCCACTTCGGGCTGCCGCAGTACATCAACATTACCGGCCCCCACCCCTTCAACAAGGATGGCGTGTGGCAGGCCGGAGGCGTGGGATTCCGCTGGAAAGACGACATTCGCATGCAGAACTGAATGGCAGGCGTTCAGGCAGCATTCATGCTAAGGTTGCGGTTTTGAACAGAGGCGCATAGATGGCCAACCTTTCCAAACACCAATCCGGAACCGCGGGACATTCCTGGAAATTGTCGGCAGTGGCCGCTGTGGCATCCGTTATCGCAGCCATCGTCAGCTTTGGCGAGGTGTCGCCCATCATCACCGGCCTGATCCTGCTCACCGCCGTCGGCTGGGGATTCACTGCCCGGGATAACCGGCGCGCCCAGCAATCACCAGACGAATCCTGAGCACCTGCGACTAATCGTCCGGTCGGGTCTGGTTGAAATGTGTTAGCACCCAAGCCGCCACCGACAGTATCAGAATGGCCACGGCCTCATAGAGAATGTTTTCCGGCGCCATGTCCTTGCCCTGAAGAATGATCAGCCGCGCAAGGGCAGTGATGGCAATGAAGATCGGGAAGACCGAAGCCGACCGCCGATTCGAATAAAACACCGCAACCATGCCGATCACCTCCATGTAGAGGAACATCAGCAGGATATCGCCCAGATCCAGTGTTTGTGCGAGGTACAGAGACCGGATCTCTACGAAAACGCCTACCAGCGTCATCACTACCACGATAAACAGCAGGATGCGCTCGATAATCTGGAACAGCTTGAGCGCGATGTTTTTCTCTGAAGAGTTCATCTGGTTCGCCTTACAGGATGGATTTAATGCGCCAGCGCATAGTCGATGGCCGCACACACGGCCGCCACCTGGGCCGCGTTGCACTGCTCCGGGGTTACCCGCTGGCTGTCCGGATACACCTCGGTGGTGGTTCGGAAGGGCGCACGGGTAATACTGGTGCACAGCCCCCACTCCGTGAGCGGGTAGGCAATCACACCCCGGGCCAGGACCGGTGAGCCGAACAGCTCGCCTTTGTCATCGGCCGGGGCAATGTGAGTAACCTGCTCCACCGCCTCGACCACCGCCTGCTGGAAGTCCGGGTTGGGATCGGCACTGTCATCCACCACGTAGAAGCCATCGGGAATACCCGCCGGCTCGAACGGCTTGCCATCGCGGGCCGCCAGCGCCGGGCGAAACTCGGATTCGTCGGTATCGGTGGTCTCGTGCAGATCAATGTGCAGCAGGGCGCTCTCACGAATGGGCGCCACCAGGCGCAGCAAGGCCTCAGATTCTTCCACGCCGCTGCCCTCGCGGAACGACCGGTTGGGGTCCTGCGCGTTGGCGTTCCAGCGATGAATACGCTCGTAGGCCCAGGGGCTGACACAGGGCGCAACCAGCAGGTTTACACTGCCCGCGTAATCCGACGCACGTTGCTCCAGAAACTGCAGCGCACCGTGCACGCCGCTGGTCTCGTAGCCGTGCACCCCGCCGGTAATCAGCACCACCGGCAGGTCGTTGTTCCAGCTCCGGCTGCGCAGGGCCACCAGCGGATAGGCATCCTGGCCGTAGACAACGCGGCCGTATTCCTCAACATCAAAACGTGAGCCCAGGCGGTCGACTGCGGCGAGCACATCCTGCTCGTAGCTGCGTTGACGGGCCTGGCGCGACAACCACTCGGCGCGTTCGTTGTCGCCCCAGGGTTTGCCGGGGGTGCCAATGGGATAGGGGTGGGCGGTGGAGCTCATGTCGCCTGTCTTCTCCTTTGCTTATTCGTGTTGAGGTACGGAATCTTCCGCTACTATCTAAATATAGGTTCTGGCTAATTGTAGGTTCTGGCTCGTTAAGTAAGTCCTGGAGATGATGCCACCGTGGGACTGTCGATCAAACAATCGGAATTTGCGGCGGAAGAATTCGAGCGTTTTGCGGCCAAGGTGCGAACAGACCTTGCCGCGCTCCGTCGTCTTCTGGACCGTCCGGACTTCGGCGAGGGTGAGAGCTCCATCGGCGCCGAAGTGGAGTTTTACATCGTCAACCCTGATCTCTACGTTCAGCCCATCAACACCGAAATCGCCGCCCGCGTGCAGGACCCTCAGCTGACGGTGGAACTCAACCGCTTCAATCTCGAGTACAACCTCACGCCCCAGGCGTTCAGCGGAACCCCGTTCGCCCGCACAGAGCAGGAGCTGCTCGCGGCCACCCGGCGTATCAACCAGCACGCCAAACCGCTTGAAGGTGAGCTGGTGCCGATCGGAATTCTGCCCACCCTGCGCCAGTCGGACATGGGCGCCGAGGTAATGACCGACCTGCCCCGCTACCACGCCCTCTCCAGCGCGCTGCTCAAACAGCGGGGCGAGCCGTTCAGTATCCACATCGGCGGCAACGATGTCATCGACCTGACCGCCGACGACGTGTACATGGAAGGCGCCACCACCTCCTTCCAACTGCACTGGCGGGTGCCCGCCAGCCGGTTTGCGGACTATTTCAACGCGGTGCAGCTGGTTACCCCCGTCGCCCTGGCCCTGGCCAGCAATTCACCCAGCCTGTTTGGCCACCACCTCTGGGACGAAACCCGGATTGCCCTGTTCAAGCAGTCCATCGACAGCCGCTCGCCCCACCACAAAACCTGGCGCCACCCGCCCAGGGTGTATTACGGCAACGGCTGGGTGCGCAGCGCCTGGGAACTGTTTGCGGCCTCGGCCTCACTGTATCCCCCCATCCTTCCGGTGCTGTCCGAGGAAGATCCGATGGCGATGATCGACCACGGCCAGGTGCCGGAACTGGCCGAGCTGCGCCTGCACCAGGGCACCACCTGGCCCTGGAACCGGGCCATTTACGATCACGCCGACGGTGGCCACCTGCGCATCGAGATCCGCTCCATGCCAGCAGGGCCCACGGCCGTGGATATGTGCGCCAACGGACTGTTCGTAATTGGCGCTGCGCTGGCCGTACTCGACGACATCCAGCATCTGACGTCCATACTTCCCTTCCACTACACTGAACACAACTTCTACCGCGCCGCCAAGTACGGTATCGGGGCCGAGATTATCTGGCCGCACAAGGATCAGGTTCAGTTGCAGGACACGCCACTGCTGAACGTAGCCCGGGCGCTGCTGCCACGGGCGCGGGAAGCGCTGCAGCGCACCGCCGTGGACGACACCGAGATTAACCGCCTGCTCGGCATCATCGAAGGCCGCATTGAAACCACGCTCTCCGGCGCCCGATGGCAGCGTTACATGACCCAATCCCTGCTCCGCTCCCTGGGCCCGAGCGAGGCTTTCCGGAGTATGTTGGCGCTGTACATGGCCAACCAGAAGCAAAACACACCGCTCCACGAATGGACACTGTCACCGTGAGCACCTCCAACCGGCTTGAGTACCTGAACGACCCGTCGCCCCAGACCCTGGGCCGCTCGCCCCTGGAATGGCTGGAGCGCCTGAACGGGCCCACGGTGGTGCGGGTGGCCGGCCGCGATCGTTCCCGCACCCGGGCAATGGCCACTCTCATCCACGGCAACGAACCGTCCGGCTTTTTTTCCCTGCACCGGTGGCTGCTGGAGCAGCGTACGCCCGAGGTGAACATGCTGTTCCTGCTCGGTGGTGTTTACCCGGCAAAGATCGCTCCGGTACTGACACAACGCCAGCTACCCGGTGGTCGCGACCTCAACCGGTGTTTCAAAGAGCCCTTTGAGGGGGATGAAGGCGCCATCGCCCGCGCCCTGCTGGAAGAGCTCCGCGACGCCAACCCAGAATGCCTGCTGGACGTGCACAACACCTCCGGCACCGGCCCGGCCTTCGCCGTCACCATCACCAACGACGCCGCCCATCAGGCACTGACCTCGCTGTTCACCGACCGACTCATCATGACCGACCTGCGCCTGGGCGCACTCATGGAGTATTCCGAACAGGAGGTGCCCACGGTAACCATCGAGTGCGGCGGCGCCCAGGACGATCACGCCCACGAACTGGCGTACGAGGGCCTTGTTCGGTACACCTCGAGAGCCGATGTGCTCTCACTGGAAAAAGCAGACTGGGACGTGGCCGTATTGCGCAATCCCATTCGGGTGGAGCTGGCGCCGGAGGCCACCATTGAATACCGGCTTGAACCCACGGGCCTGGCGGACCTCACGCTGCCGCCCGACATTGAACACCGCAACTTCGGCGTGGTCTCGCCAGAGGAGCCCCTGGGATGGGTGGGCAAGAAGGGCCTAAGCATACTCAACGCCATCAGCCACAACCGCACGGAGAACGTAACGCAGGTACTTCGGGTGAAGGACGGCCAGGTTTACCCGGCCCAGGCCATCAAGGCCTTCATGATTACCACCAACCCGGCCATCGCCAAGAGTGATTGCCTGTTCTACGCCGTGAAGGCCACCGGCGACCCCCTTTTTGAATCGTAAACGAACCGATCAAACCCCGCCTGAATCCGTTTTCCGGCGCCCGTGCTCCGGGCGTCGCCGCTCATCGCCTTCGGCCGCGGTATAAAGCTCTGTCTGTAGGGTCTGGATGCGCCGATCCTGCTCATTGGTACGTCGGTCGTTCTGGTGGGCGTATTTACAGTCGCACCCGGACACATTCGTGCATTCATCCAGGGGTAAGGTGGGCGTGTTGTGATGGCTGTCCAGAAAGAGCTCGTCCTGCAAATCCTTCGCGGCCTGGCAGGCGTTCGCTCCCGGAACAATCCGCGTGGCCGGGAAGTCAGCCTGGCCGCTACTGGCCGCAGCCCGACTGCCCGCTTTACGGGTGCGTTTGCCCGCCACGCGTCTCCTGCCACCTGTGGACTTCAGCTTCCACAGCACCACCAGAACGGCTACAACACCAGCCAGTATCAGGAAATACACCATACAACGTCCTTTTAAACTCTCGCTCTGCCTGAAGTAGCAAACCCGTAAGGGGGGCTTGCGCCCCCCTTCCATTTTTCACCGATTGCCTGCCTGTGGCTAGGGTGTCGGCGCGTTGCAGTACAGCGTGCTCGTGGCGTCTTCACACTCCCACTTGAAGATCCACAGCCCGGTGCTGCGGTCGGAGCCCAAAACGAATTGCTCACCATTCACTTCGGTGACCGTCACACCCCAGAAGTTCGAGCCTGCCAGTTCGCCAAGCTCCTCACCGGCGATAAAGCGACCCACCTCGTGCATGTTCCAGGACACCACGCCTTCTCCCTGCGCGTTGATATGGAAGTGGCCAGGACGCCACTCAACGGCTCGCATGCCCAGTGAGTACCAGGAAATGAACACCCGATTGGGTTGCTGGGGATCGGCCTCCAGGTTGTGCATGGTGAGGTCGCCCGCGCCCGATGCCAGTGCGGGATCTGTGAGCTCAGCCGGCGCGTAGAAGCCGATTTCGCCCAGATAGCCCACGGTAACCGGATCCTGGGCATTGGCGCCCATACCAACCGGAACAGTGACATCGCCCTGGGTGTTATTCAGCACATGCAAATAGCCCCAGCCATCGAAGGCCGCGCCAATGGTACTCGCAATGCCGGGCGTACCGACGGCCGGCAAGGCCGGGTTGGTGCCATCGTCCGCACCACATTGGGCCGGGTCATAGCCGTTAATGCCAAGAATGCCAAAGCCGGAGGAACGAGGCACAAAGACCATCGGAATGCCTGCCTCCACGAGCATCGAAACCGACGCCTCGCAGCGGTCCGGCGCTACCCCGTTAAACACAATACCCGCGGAGTAACCGGCGGCTTCGATGGTTTGTGCCTTGGTGGTAAAGGCGCAAACGCCGCGCTCGATAACCGCAATGCTTGCCCCGGTTTCCGCAGCGGTCGGGATCGCCTCGCCACAGGCAAGGCCAACGAATACCGTGTTCCCGGTTACGCTTTCAATCGCAGCGCCCGGCCCTACCTGGGGCACATCGCTGCCCTGGGATGCCGGGTATTCATTGCTACCGACAATAACCGCCGTGAAGAACGCATCGAAGTCTTCATCACCGCCGAAAATCTTGTCGAAGCCAGCGCCACCAAACACGGCCGCATGGGCATTTCCCTCGGCCGGGCTGATGCCCAGAACCGGGTCGATGTCCGGATAGGTGGAGTCGCCCAGGAACACCGGATTGGCAGGATCATTCACGTCCAGAATGATAAACCCGGCGTCCCAGTACGAGAGCACCGCATGCCAGTCTTCCCCGGGGCCCGGGTCCATGTCATTCACCCAGATGTCGTGCAGCAGGGGCGCCGCGAAAACACCGGTGAATAACTGCCCGTCGGCTGCCACCTCCGGATTGGTTTCCAGCCAGGTGCCGATGCCGGTGGTGGCGATCTTCTTCGGACTCTGTGGCTTGGTGATGTCCGCAATGATGACATCGTCTACGTTGATATCGTCGACGATCATCAGGAAGGTTTCGCCGGCTGCGGTTGTCCAGGCAAAGGTATTGTGTACGGGGGTGTTCAGAAAGTTCTGCTTGAGGGCATGGGGCATGGTTGGGTCGGTCACATCCCACAGCGAAATACCGCCCTGCCCCTGTTGCTTACCGCCATTGCCGCCGCCAATTGCCTGGCCATTGCCTCTCAGCGGGCCACAGGGTTCCAGGGAATGAATGAGAACGGATCTGGCGCCAACCTTATGGACTTTGACATCGTTGATCCGGGTGTTGGGTGGCGATTTGATCATGCCGATGGTGGTCGGATTCGCCGGGTCCCGGATGTCTGAAATAAACACACCGGACCGGTCACACGTAGGCTCCTCAAAGGTGCCCACATAGGCATACCCTTCATGAGCCCAGACATCCGTGTATTTGCCATCGGAGATACCGCCCAGCGCATCGTGACCAATCACCGTAAAACCGTAATTCACATTGCTCGGTACATGGCCGTCGGGGTTGGGGGTGTCGTGCAGGAGGTGTTTGTTATCTGCTTTGCTACCGTCAGAGGCGCTGTCTTCGTGGGCCCAGACCAGGCCGCTTGCGACAGTCAGGCACAGGGACCCGACCAGTAGAGTGGATCTCATGTTCATTGAAACTCTCCTTGTATCGAGGTTTTAGCGCGCCGTGTTGCTTTCAGAATGAGGGTTTGTTGTTTTCAGCGGCACGGCCTGATCATTCACTACTCCATAACGATCTTATTGAGTGTTACCCGTTTCCTTCGATAATCAAGGTTGGCTGGACAAAAAACGCTCAACCGGGTTCCGTTTTAGTTGCACGCAAACTTCCCCTGACAGAATGCATCAAGCAACAAAACCAGAAACACGATAACCATCGGCGCGAGTAAACCGACAAGGGTGTATTTTCTCAGGGTGTGAATCGCCCCTTCCTTTCGATTTTTCCAATACCCAAGAATGCCTGTAAGCACCGGAACTGGATAGATGAAGATCGATAGCGCGAGGGCGAGAGTAATCGGGTTGGTGTCGGATCCCGGGGCATCAAACATAAACAGACTGCCCAAAAGGCCTATGGGCCAGGCCAGTAGGCTTATTGCCAGGATCGAATTAATAGCGCCATATGCCAACCGCACCCGCACCCCCTAATAAACATCACGCCAGTGGTCATTGAAGTGTCGCTTCGGGAACCGGTGCCCGATGCTGTTGGCGTGCAGTTGATCACCTGACTAACCGCTACCGCCGCCAGAATGCCCACCACTTTTTGCCGCTCCCTGCGTTCATCTCTTTTGCTCGGTCGTAACAGGCACCGCACAGCAAACTGACGCCAGCAAATGACTCGGACTCTTCATTCCATTCCCCCACGCGATTTACCACTTCTTCGCAGTCTGAACACCACGAATCTGGTCGGGGGGCGTCTGGATTTTCTCCGGACGACCAGAACCCTCTTGGCTGCCCGTCCCGGAGGCTTTGAACAATGTGCTGGCAGACAAACGTGGCCTGTTGCTTTCCATGCTCGCAGCATTCGACGTAGTGTTCTTCTTCAGTCATCTGGCTTGCCTTCTGGCGCTCCGACAGGTGCGTACGATTTTTAGTCGCTGTTCTTTTGAACAAGCGCTTCAGTTTCGTCGAGTTTTACAACCTCCCCGTCTCCAAGGTATCTGAAGAACTGCCCCTCATCATCCCTGAAGACTTCGCCAGAACTGATGACCGCCGGCTTGGAAGATATGACTCTCAGCTCCCCGGTATTCTGGTTAAGCAGATAGACAACACCTGCGGAGGTTTCAAACAGCGAGAAGTTGGGGGCGGCTGACATTGTGGTGTTGTCGCACCCTGTGAGAACGAGAGCGGTAAGAAGAATCCAAGGCCTCATTGAGAGTCTCCCTGTGGATTAGCGCTTGCATAGGCTGCACGTCTCACGCTGCCGCCTTCCGTGGTTTGTCAGACTCCATCCTGAAGCACGGACCGTAACGTTTCCGCTGCTTCTGCCAGGTACGAAAACTCACCATCCTGTTCCTCCTTGAGTCGGTAATAGACCATATTTCTCTGGTCTAGCAAGCGAGAGCCTGAAGCCAAATGAATATTGACCTCAAACCCATAATCCACACCGTGAAACGCATTCAACACTTCAACCAATTGATCGCTGTGCGGGTTCCGGAAGGTCAGGCGATGTGTGTAAGCGGAGCTCTCATCCAATGCTGGTTCGAAGCCAAACTCCTTCTGTAAGAAAGCGAAGTGTTCCATTACTTGCGCTTTAAATTCGTGGCCTGATGCCGCAATGGAATGCTCATTCATAAGGTGGCCTAACATCAAAATCAGGAGATCGGAAACCGCACCGAAGTTTTTTCGGTCGCCCTGAGTTTACTTGATATGTTCTTAATTTGAGTTGTAGCCATGCTCTCTCGTCAGGAGAACGTCCTTCCAGTGAGATTCGCGACGAAGAACGTCTTTCTCACTTGAATGGATATCTGCGATTTCCAGCACAGCAAACCGAAAATTCTCGGCAGAGACTGCCCCAGTTTCCCGAAGCAATTCTCGAAGTTCCTTGTTACCACCATGGCCAGTAGAGGCGTACTGGCTCCACCGCTGCCAGATACCGCCTTCGCCAGTGGCGCTCCCGACATACAGTTTACCGCTTGCGGTATCTGATATGACGTAAACACCCGCGACATTGGATAAAGCGGTACGCCAAGACTCAATTGATTGGCGCACGATTGCATCAAGCTCCCCCTTGGATAGATTGATGCTGCGATATCCCGGGAACTCCGCAATGGAGAGTTTTTCCGCTTTCAGCTCTGCTACAGAAATCTGGGCAACCCAGGTTTCAGCATTCAAGTACGACTGCCTTCCTGTGCGGGAAAAGGACACCACCAAGCGCCCTGCAAATTCCTCGCATGAGACGTGTGGGGCCATCTTGTAATAGTGCAAATTATGCTCACTTTTCCACTCGGAGCCATGAGCCGTATAGAGCCCGGCGAATAGCCACTGATTTTGCGCAGGGAGCGAAATCAAAGCGATAACGTATTTCCGTTGGAAATTGCGTTTTGTTTGCCACCGTTGCCATTCATCGAAATCACCAGCCAGGAAAACATCGAGTGGATTTTCTTTTCCGTTCCAGGTGGCCAGGTGGAGTTTGCACTCCTCGGGGACGAGGCCAGGGTTTGCGACTTGTAGGAGATCGAATAGCTGCACGTTGTGAACCTAGCACTTATATAGAGGGCGCCCGGCGGCAATCGGTCAAGAACTTCAGCGCCTTGTTAAATGGCCCTGGGCACACGGTCCCCATGAGCCACTGTTTTGTTGAGTTGCCGAAGTTTGTTGAGAGAAACTTGAAACTGACCACCATATGACCATCCGGGGTGAAGTGCCTGCCTGGAAACATTTCTTCTAACTCATTTACTGTGGCATAGAGCTGCTTGACCAAGGCCTGGAATTTATCGTGATCGATCATCAACATTTAACGCTGGTGGTAACCGGCGCCAGAGCGCAGCGGAGTGAACCAAAAACGGTACGCTTTGGGCGTGCGGTTGACCGCCTTGTTACATGGTGATTCGATAGTATCGGCCATGCTCTCCACCCTTAGTTCCGCTATGTGTGGACTGCCAACCCAATTTTTCAGCTACCCTTTTGCTGGCAACATTTTCATCTGCAATGAAAACCTGGACGGTCTCTAAATCAATATCCGCGACCAGCTTTTCAACTGCCAACTCACACGCCCGGACAGCTATGCCGCTACCCCAAAACTCTGACCTGATGAAGTAGCCAAAATCTGGAACGCCATCTATTTGTTTAACCCCGCAGAACCCGATAAATTCATCAGTATCTACATCTGCGACAGCGAACCGGGCCGGATGAGCGAGCGCACTTTCGAACCATAAAGCCGCCTCGTCTTCAGTCAGAGCGCGGCGGGGCCCAAGAAACCTCATTACCTTCGGGTCACGAAGCATGGCTAATACATTCGCTTTATCTTGGTGTTGAAGATCCCTCAGTTTCACCGCAGTCATAACCCTGAATTCACTATGTAACGCCCGCCATCACCGGTGACAAAACCGGCGCGAAGCAGGGGTTTCGGCATCCGGTGCATGACTTGGTTGTGCGCTCTAGCGGATAGCACGAATATCCTCGATATCCACAGGACGTGAGAGAGCAGATTTATATTTAATCAAATCGTCTTTCAGCATAAGTGGAAGGTCTATGCCCAGCAAACGCACGATCGCATATCGAGAAAAATCAATTTCGAGCGGAACCCAATCCGCCTTGCCTGCATCGAAGATTTGCGGACCGTCAGCGTTACCGACTTCCACCTTGATGCCCTCATATTTGAACTGAACGTAAGTCAGATTCCAGCCTTCCTCCTGACGATGGGCAGCGGCTTTCGATACAAATTCCTGGCCGGCCTGCACCACAGCGGAAAAGCATTCACCGGGAACGAAAAGGTCGATGTCATTCAGAGCCCGTTCAGAGCCATACCCCTTTGCTGCTAGCCCGCCACAGATCAAAAAGGGGATATTCTGATCTTTGAGTAACTCGACAATCCATTGGGCTGCCAGGTGGTGCATGCGTTCTCCTTATTGGGCATAGGGCCAAGCGCAGGGGCGCACTACCAAGGGAGTCATACGGACACCGGCCGCGAATTGATGCGTCTTGTTAACCCTTGAGTTCGAGGTCTTCCCGAATAACCTCGGGATGGCGAAAGGCGATCTCGATGAGCGCCTTTGCCGGCCCGGAAGGTTTACGTCGCCCCTGCTCCTATTCGGGTAACCGTTGGTGTTGATTGTATTCATCGTTGATTTCGTACCAGCTTACTTTTTGAGAAACAAATGCGTGATACTGTTTGCTCGGCTGCACGATGGTATCCAAAGTGCCAACGCGCAGGCGCTTGATACCGGGTAGATCGTCTCGCGCGCTATACAGCGGACTACCGCACTCGCCACAGAAAACCCTGCGTTTGCCTGGACTAGCACTGAACTCCTTTAAGTACGCCTGACCTTTTACGAGACGAAGCTTGTCAGCTACAACCGGCGCAACAGCCACGAAGGCAGTTCCCTGGCCCTTTTGGCATTGATTGCAGTAGCACCTGGAGATTTCGTTGATTTCGCCCTCGTACTCGTACTGCACGTTTCCGCACAGGCAGCTTCCTTTGTGCATTCGTTACTCCTTAAGACAGTGAGCGCCCTAAAGCCGGCCCGCAGACGCACTGGTTAAAAGTCACTTACTCCCAGCCTCACGAAACCTCCGAAGCAGCCCGCTAAGACCATTAGCACGTAAGCAGAGGAAAAGGCCTATTGCCATTTCTATGACTGTTACAGCCTGATTAATGAGATATTTATGGGAACCATCCTGCCCCCACAGACGGCTCGTTTCACCATGACTGGAATACCACCACCAAATGCCATTATCGAAAACATCAGGTATGGCGAAAGACAGAATGTAGACGCCGATGATTACAAACGCGGCCGTTTCAACGTCGTGGACCGATCCGTTGAGGATCGGTTCCTGGTTCTTCGATTTCGGTAGCAACCAATTTGAAACAGATACCGGGAATTTGATCATTAATAGCGCTGCTGCCAATAGAAGGCCAACCTGGGCTGTAGCCAGAAAGCGGACAAGGGTCAGTTCGTTTTCGACGTTTGACTGAAATTGAAGAATAATCTGGTACTGGTATAAACCCGTCTTAATAGCATAAATCAGAGCAAAGATTCCCAGCACTCTGATTCCAATCGCCAGTAATTCGATGCTCTTCATCTTTCCTCTACTTTTAACGCCAATGTTTAGCGGCCGGTTTGGAGGCGCTCCGCGCTGGAAAACCGGTCCGGTGGAGGCCCTTCAGGGCCGGAATGGACTTCCCCCAATAAATTGGACACGCTCCATCAGTTAGTTCCCTCGAACTCTATCGGAGTCCGGTAGCCAAGGCTGCTGTGCAGCCGTTCGGTATTATAAAAGCGCTCAATATAGTGCTTTATATGGTGTCTTAATTGGCGAAGCGTGACAAAGCTGGTTGCGTGCAGCAGTTCTCCTTTCAGGCTTTTGAAGAAGGACTCCACCTCGGCATTGTCCGTGCAGTAACCCGGTCGGCTCATGCTGTGAACAATTTGGTGACGAGCAAGCATGTCACGCATTTTAAGAGCCCTGAATTCGGTCCCCCGGTCGGTATGCAGTAACAGACCAGGTGGCGGTGAGCGGTCCGTCAGGGCTTGTTTAAGAGCGCCGCTGGATAGCTCGCCGTTCAGATTGGCCTCCAGTTTCCAGCCCACGATACGACGCGAGAACAGGTCGAGTACTACCGCCAGAAACACGTTCCTCCGACCCATTTTGATGTAGGTAACGTCGCTGCTCCATTGCTGGTTTAGGGTAACTGGCTTCTCAGTGGCCAGACGGTAGTTTGGCCATGCCCGCAGGAGGGCCCGCCGGGTGAGCAAACGCCGATAGATTCGGTAGGTCCTAGCCTTCATGCCCCATTCCCGCATCAAGCGGGCCACACGGTTTTCTCCCACTCGCACACCTTGGTTTTTCAGGGCTTGGTAAACCTTTGGGCTGCCATAGCGGCCTTCACTATCACGAAAGATCCTGCGTATTTTCAGCAGCAGATCGGCATTCTCCATCGCTCGCTTGCCAGGCTTTCGGTTGGCCCATGCGTAGTACCCAGAGCGCGAAATGTTCAAGTGGCGGCACAGAGCTTTTACGCCGTGTTCTCGTCGATGCTGCCAGACGAATCGGAACGCTTCCGTCGTTCCTCGGCCTGAAAACGTTGAAACTTTTTTAGGATGTCGTTTTCCTCCTGAAGCTCCGAAATACGGCGTTTCAGGCGAGCAATCTCATCCTGCTCTTGGATCTTCTTCTTGGCATCAGCCGGCGCTTTCTTGACCCGTTTCATGGCGAATTTTCCTTCTCGGTATTCCTTTCGCCAGCGTGACAGCATGAAGGGGTGGATATCCAGCGCTTCGGCAACGCTTTTGACACTGCGGTGGGCTTGGTGACTCCATTCCACTGCTTTGACTTTGAACTCAGCGGTGTACTGCTGAGTTTTCTTCCCAGTGAGCATTTTCGGCATCATAGTTCTCCTGTTTCGGAGTTATCGATGCGTGTCCATTAGACTGGGGGAAATGCAGAACGAACTTAAGCGACTTGTTAAAAGGCATCAGGCCCGCCCCCTAAGTTTCTGGAATAGTTTCATCCAAAAAGACGAGTTGGTTACAAGCCATAACCCAACTACAAGCTGAAACACCAGCCCCACCGCCCAAAGCAAACTAGAAACGGAGATGTCCGTCGTATTCGGGATAAACCCCAAGGAACGAGGTAGGTACACGATCGCATCAACAACAAAGTACAGGCCAGCCAATTGAAAAAGCGCTTGTTGAGAATCATGGCTCAAGGAATTTCCCGAGTCGGTCTTGGCTCGTAGAAGGACGGATTTCGCCGCCTTATTGATGAAAAATACGGCAACCAAACCGATTAAGAGGAATGATCCAATAAGGCCGATGTAAGCAAATAGCGGCATTTCCTGCTGTTGATACTGCTCGATACTAGAGTAAGCCAGAAAAATGCTCGGCAAATTTAAAACAACCTCGATCAGCAACCAGATCGAGATTAGCTTTAGCGCGATTGCTGTGACTTGCCGTGAATCCATTCTTTACCTTTTAACGCCAGCCATAAGCGGCGCCCTGACAAGGGCGTCCGGTGGAGGGCGATCGGCCCGGAACAACCTTAATGGCCTTGTTAAAAATCACTATTCCACAACCCGGAGATTCTCACCAACCGCTTTAGTGATGAGGAACGAACCTACGGCAGCGATTGATAGGGGGACAACAAGCTGCAAGTTTGAAAGACCAACCTTCAACCATATTAAAATTCCCGTGTCCAAGTCGCCCTGCGCGTGCGGTAACCAATAATCTATTTTATCGAGGGTATACCCAAACCCCCCAAGAATCGTTGCCGAGACAAGAACCAATAAAATACCGTGAACCAAAAGCCACTTTTTTCTAATGGTTTCTTTGCGATACAACAGAACCATGTCCGCAAAAGCAAAAACAGTTGCTATAACACTGCACCAGAATAGGTTTGTAACTGCTAGCTCCCAAATCAAAATCAGACTCCAGTAGAAGATATACTTTTAACGCTGAGCTAAGCGGCGCCACGACAGTGGCGTCCGGTGGACGGCCGATAGGCCGGGAACAAACTTGAGCGACTTGTTATGCATTTTAGGACCGTTTAGACCTAAGTTTTTCTCGTAGCTCATTTTGATGGTCTCGAAGTGCCGGAAAGCTGCAAGAATCAAACTTCTCTTCTTCGAGGTCCATTCCATTGGCAAAGGTCGTTGAAAAACAGTCTGCAAACGATTCTCCTGACGGCCTAGAATCCTCACCTGCTTCAGTCTCTTCATAAATTTGCAAAGCAAACTCGTCGCAGTGCTGAACCGAACGCTCAATTGCAGAAACGCACTCACCCTTTTTTGCCGCAGCGCATTCCAGAAAACCCTCATGTTCACAGAACATCTCTGAGTACTTTGCGGCTAGCGAGTCTAAGAAACTCTGAGCCGATGCATTATGCGAAACCAACATTACCAACAAAGCAGCTAATCTAAGCATTGATCAAAACCATATGCATAACAGCTAATTATACGAACGCGTTCGTATATCACCCGTTCGTAAAACTCCATCCAACCAATCCCCCAAAAAATGGGGATTCCCCAACAAAACTAGCACCTTGCCCACCATTTGCCACAGCTGTCATCGGAGTTATACGCCCGGAGGCGACCCACTCTGGCTGCGCCGATGGGCGTATAACACCAACCGTCGATTCCTAACATTTCAACCCTATCAGATAGTTACCTCAATTTCTCAGGAAATGCCTCGGACTTTTGCGAACGCGTTCGTATAACTCCGGGCGGGCGGCCGTATGATGGGTACCTGTGATTAATGTCCAGTTAACGGCGATGATATGGCCCTGCACCCATTCGCTTGGTAACGGACGACTTCGGAGCCGCACCATGCACCTTCCCTTCTGGTTAACCACTGCCCTGCTCTTTCCGGTGCTGCTCTACCAGGGCAAGCGGGTGCGGCGCAGCACGCCCAGGCTGCCGGAGGCTGCCGGGCCCAGGTCTGGCCAGTACGGCTTGGGGGTACCGGCGAAGCGTATCCTGGTGATTGGTGAATCCACGGCTGCCGGTGTCGGTGTTGAAACCCATGAGCAGGGGCTGGCTAGCCAGTTGGCGCGGCGGATTCACGAGCGCAGGGGCCAGACGGTTGCCTGGCATACGTTTGGTATGAACGGCATTCGGCTTGGCGATCTGATCACGGAGCTGAAAAAAGCCGAGCTGCCGGAGGCAGACCTGGTGCTGCTGAGTATGGGGGTGAACGACACCACGGGGTTCACGCCCCGCTTCCGCTTCCGCCGGCAGTTGATCGAATTGCGTCAGTGGCTGGCAGCCCGTTATCCCGGTCCCTTGCAGCTTCTGAGCGTACCGCCCATGCACCTGTTTACCGCGCTGCCGGCACCGCTGCGGTACGTGGTGGGCTGGCGGGCGCGGCAGCTGGATAACGTCTATGTTCGTCTCGCTCGGCGGTCCCCGGCGGATTTTGGTTACCTGCACTACCCGGTGATTACCGATCCGGGGCTGCTCTCCAGTGACGGCTACCACCCGGGGCAGAAGGGCTACCAATATATCGCCCAGGCACTGGCAGGATCGATAAACGACGATAGTCTGAAAGGAAGGAATGTGACAGGAGGTCACCCTCATGAAACGGATCGCTATTTGCTTTGATGGCACCCGGAATCGCCCGGAGCAGATTCTGGGTGAGGATTTCCCCACCAATGTTCTGCAGTTTGCCCGCGCTATCCGGCCCACCGACGGTAACGGGGTGGAGCAGGTGGTGTTTTATGACTGGGGCATCGGCTCCTATCACGATGAGATTCGCGCCGGCGCCACCGGGTACGGGCTGGAGAAGAACGTGATGGATGGCTACCGGTTTCTGGTGCACAACTACGAGCCCGGTGACGAGATCTTCCTGTTCGGCTTCAGCCGTGGCGCCTACACCGCGCGCAGCCTGTGCGGCATGATCAATAACTGCAGCATTCTGAAGAAGCAGAACGCCAGGCTGATCGAGCAGGCCTTCCGGCTTTACAAGACGAAGAAGCACACCGCCAACGGTGATCACTCGATGGAGTGGAAGGCCCGCCATTCTGTGGAGCAGCGCGCGCCCATCAAGTTTGTGGGCGTGTGGGATACGGTAGGTGCGCTGGGCCTGCCATCTGGCCGGAGTAACCGGGCCCGGCCCGCACATCCGGTTTTTCACGCACGGCTTGCCGCCTGCGGGGTTTGCTAGACTGTCGGGTTTTCAGATCCGGCCCGTGAATGCGGGCGTGTGGAACCCGGTGCAGGAGTTGAGCATGTTGAAGAGCTGGATTTTTCTGGGTGTCGCCATCGTTGCCGAGGTGGTGGCCACCTCTGGGCTGAAAGCCAGTGAGGGCTTCACCCGGCTATGGCCCAGCCTGCTGGTGATTGCCGGTTACTCGGTGGCCTTCTATTTCCTGTCGATCAGCCTGAAGGACATTCCGGTGGGCCTGGCCTACGCCATCTGGGCCGGGCTGGGCATTGTGCTGGTGGCGCTGATCGGCTGGCTGATCTACGGCCAGACTCTCGATGCCGCCAGCTTGATTGGCATGGCCATGATCATTGGCGGTGTTGCGGTGATCAATGTGTTTTCCAAGACCGCCGTCCACTAGCCGGCGACGATCACCGGAGCCCGTGGCCGGGCTCCGTCTTCCCCAACATCAAACCGCGCGCCTGCGGTAACTCCGATACCGCGGTCGCCAGAAATTGCGTTCGATGGACTGGCGGATGGTCTCGTCATCGGAGCCCAGTGCCACGCCTTCTTCCTGGGCCTGTTTGGCCACGTCGAAGGCGATGGTGCGGCTGATGTCCTGAATGTCGCGCAGCTTGGGCAGCAGCTCGGTGCCGGTGCCCTGAACAATCGGCGCCTGCTTGGCCAGGGCGTTGGAGGCGGCGGTGAGCATGGCATCGGTAACCCGTGAGGCGCCGGCGGCCACCACG
The DNA here is from genome assembly GCF_055755345.1 of Marinobacter sp. E2. NCBI lineage: Bacteria > Pseudomonadati > Pseudomonadota > Gammaproteobacteria > Pseudomonadales > Marinobacteraceae > Marinobacter > Marinobacter sp. E2. The sequence continues at coordinate 1,165,058 of NZ_CM146911.1, read as the reverse complement.
CCCAAACCAATACCCGGGAAGATGTAGGCGTTGTTGCACTGGGCAATGGCGTAGGTTTTACCGTCCAGCTCCACCGGCTTGAAGGGGCTGCCGGCAGCCACCAGGGCCCTGCCGTCGGTCCATTTCAGGATATCTTCGGGTGTGGCCTCAACCCTTGAGGTCGGGTTCGAGAGGGGCATCACCACCGGCTGGTCACAGTGTCCGTGGAGCGTTTTGATCACCTCCTCGGTGAACAGGCCGGGCTGGCCAGAGACGCCGATCAGCACCGTCGGCTTTGTCTGCTTGACGACATCGATCAACTCCCGGCCCTGCCAGTCCTTGATGCGTTCCGGATCTTGCGCCAGTGCTTTCTGGAAATCCTGCAAGGCGTCCTGATCGGTGGTCAGCAGGCCGTCCCGATCCACCATGAAGATCCGCTTCCGCGCCTCCTGCTCGGACATCCCGTCGCTGGTCATGGCCACGATCACCTGCTCGGCAATGCCACAGCCGGCGGAACCCGCGCCCACGAAAGCCAAGGTCTGCTCGCTGATTTTCTCCTTCTTGGCCTTGCAGGCCGCCAGCAGCGTGGCCAGGCACACCGAGGCGGTGCCCTGGATATCGTCGTTGAAGCAGCAGGCCTCGTCGCGGTACTTGTTCAGCAGCCGCATGGCGTTGTTCTGGGCGAAGTCCTCAAACTGCACCAGCACATCGGGCCAGCGTCGCTTCACCGCCGCCAGGAAGTCGGCCACGAAGGCGTCGTATTCCTTCTGGCCGATGCGTTTGTGCCGCCAGCCCATGTACATGGGGTCGTCCAGCAGCTCCTGGTTGTTGGTGCCCACGTCGAGCATGATCGGCAGCGTGTTGGCCGGGCTGATGCCGCCACAGGCGGTATAGAGGGAGAGCTTGCCGATGGGGATTCCCATGCCGCCGATGCCCTGGTCGCCCAGGCCGAGGATGCGCTCGCCGTCAGTAACCACGATCACCTTCACCCGCTGTTTGGTGGCGCTGTGCATGATGTAATCCAGGTGCTCCCGGTCCGGGTAGGAGACGAACAAGCCGCGGTGGTTGCGGTAGATGTTGGAGAACTCCTGGCAGGCGTCCCCCACCGTGGGGGTGTAGATGATGGGGAGCATCTCCTCCAGGTGGTCTTCCAGCAAGCGGAAAAACAGGGTCTCGTTGTCGTCCTGGATCGCCCGCAGAGTGATGTGGCGGTCGAGATCGTTCTGGCACAGCTGGTACTGCCTGTAGGCCCGCTCCGCCTGCTCTTCGATGGTTTCCACGTGCTGGGGCAACAGGCCAATCAGGTTGAAGTCCAGGCGCTCCTGATGGGAAAACGCACTGCCCTTGTTCAGCAGTGGCAACTCGAGCAGCGAGGGGCCGGCGTAGGGAATGTACAGTGGGCGTTTTTCGCTATCGGTCATGATCACCTCTCAAACCGGGCGGGCAATGCAGGCGGGCGAAGCGCGAATCACAATGGCCGATGTGTGCCCCGCCAGTCGCCTTTTCTAAAAGCATAGCCGCTGGTGCAAAAAACAATACTGCCAAAGCCTAATGGGTGAATGGGGTGTTTTTCGTTTAGCTTGCTACACTCGAAAAAGACCGTCCAAAAACAATGAGGTATCGCATGCTAGAAAGAGCATCCAAACCCATGGTGAGCCTGGTGGACAAGTATCTGCCAGACCCCTACCTGTTTGTGATCATCCTGACCCTGGTGGCATTCGTGGCTGCCATGGTGTTTGAAGGCCACAGCCCGATGGCGGTGGTGGAGATGTGGGGCAACGGCTTCTGGAACCTGCTCACCTTCTCCATGCAGATGCTGCTGGTGCTGGTCACCGGCTTCATGATGGCCAGCACGCCGCTGGTGCGCGGGATACTGAACAAAATTGCCGGGCTTGCCCGCACACCGGGCCAGGCGATTGTACTGGTTACCTTCATCGCCCTGATTGCCAGTTGGATCAACTGGGGCTTCGGCCTGGTGGTCGGCGCCCTGTTCGCCAAGGCCCTGGCGCGCCAGATCCGGGTGCACTACCCGCTGCTGATTGCCAGTGCCTACTCCGGGTTTATCGTGTGGCACGGCGGCCTGGCTGGCTCCATACCGCTGACCATCGCCACCGAAGGCCACTTCACCCAGCAAACCATCGGCATCATCGGCACTGGCGAGACCATCTTCGCGTTCTTCAACCTGGCCATTGTGGTGGCCCTGTTCATCATCGTGCCGCTGGTCAACCGGCTGATGCTGCCGGCCGAGCGGGACAGCATCTACGCTGACCCGAAGGTGCTGGACGACGAACCGGATACCTCCGTTGTGATCAACCGCCCCGCCGACTACCTGGAAAACAGCCGCACCCTGGCCTGGCTGATCGGCTTCAGTGGCCTGGCGTTTATCTTCCAGTACTTCATGGACAACGGCGGCCTGAACCTGAACATTGTGAACTTCATGTTCCTGTTCATCGCCATCATCCTGCACCAGACACCCAAGCGCCTGCTGGATAGCCTCAACGAGGCGGTTAAGGGTGGCTCGGGGATTGTGATCCAGTTTCCGTTCTATGCGGGCATCATGAGCGTGATGACCGCCTCGGGGCTGGCCGCCAGCATCTCCAGCGGGTTTGTGTCGATTGCCAGCGCCGAGAGCCTGCCGTTCTGGAGCTTTATCAGTGCCGGCGTGGTGAACATCTTCGTGCCCTCCGGCGGCGGCCAGTGGGCGGTGCAGGCACCGGTGATGCTGCCAGCGGCGCTGGAACTGGGCGCGGATATTCCGCGGGTGGCCATGGCCGTGGCCTGGGGCGACGCCTGGACCAACCTGCTGCAGCCGTTCTGGGCCCTGCCAGTGCTGGCCATTGCCGGCCTGAAGGCCAAGGACATCATGGGCTACTGCCTGATGCTGCTGATCATCACCGGCATTATCATCAGCGCCGGCCTGACCTGGCTGTAACACCCCTACCGTGACCACACCGGGGAGTTGTTCGTCTCCCCGGTGTCTCCCTGACCTGCCACCTCTATTTCCTCTTGGTGTCGATTTCCGGATCCATTGCGCGACCAACCAGTGAAGACAATCCGTTTTTTACTGGAGACCGACACGATGAAATACATGTTGATTCGCAAGGCCGATGCCGACACCGAGAATGGCGTAATGCCGTCCGAAGACATCCTGCAGGCAATGGCAAACTACAATGCGCAAATGACACATGCCGGAGTTTTTTCCGACGGCCATGGGTTGCGGCCATCGAGCGAAGGTTGCCGCATTCAGTTCAGAGGCGGCGAGCCCAGCGTTATTTCCGGGCCATTCGAGCCGGCGGGAGAGCTACTGGCCGGCTACAGTGTACTCGAAGTGGAGTCACTGGAAGACGCCATCGCCTGGGCCAAACAATGGCCCCGAGAGGATGCCGGAGGCAACGTGACCCTTGAGCTTCGGCGATATTTCGAGCTTGAAGATTTCGAGCCAAGCCCGGCACTCGAGCAACATCGGTCCCTGGGACGCCTCCCGAGGGAGATGAATGTGCATGTGGCGTTTGCGGGCAACTGCAAAGAAGCCATGGAGTTCTATTCGGTAGTCACCGCAGGCAACCTGGAAGCCATGATTACCTATGGGGAAACGCCGGCAGCAGGGGATGTTCCACCAGAGATGCATGGCCGCATCGTACATTCCTCACTGAATATCCGCGGGCGTCGGCTCATGGGCGCTGATATGGCGGGCGATTGCTACCAGCCACCCCAGGGTTCCCAGATACACCTTGAATACGACGATCCGGAACAGGCCGAGCAGGTATTTGACGCCCTGTCCGATGGAGGTTCAATCATCATGCCATTTGCAGAGACCTTCTGGGCACATCGTTTCGGAATGACAACAGACCGATTCGGTATCCAGTGGATGATCAGCAGCCAGATTGAACACTGCCAGTAACGCCAACCCGGAGGGCCAACTCAATGACACATCCAAAAAATACCATTTGTCTCTGGTACAACACCGAAGCAGAAGAAGCGGCGAGGTTCTATGCCAGCGTCTTTCCGGATTCTTCTGTTGGCAGGGTGCTCAGGGCACCGGGCGACTACCCTTCCGGTTCCGCCGGGGATGTTCTCACCGTGGAATTCACCGTGCTGGGCATTCCCTGCCTCGGGCTCAATGGTGGCCCGACGTTCGAGCACAACGAGGCGTTTTCCTTCCAGGTTACCACCGAAAGCCAGGAAGAAACCGACCGCTACTGGAGCGCAATTGTGGAGAACGGCGGCCAGGAAAGCGCCTGCGGCTGGTGCAAGGACAAGTGGGGGATCTCCTGGCAGATCACCCCGGTGGCCCTAACCGAGGCCATCAACGACCCGGACCCCGCGGCTGCCAAACGGGCCTTCGAGGCGATGATGACCATGGGCAAGATCGACATTGCTGCCATTGAAGCAGCACGGCGGGGATAACCCCGCCAGCGTCGGGTCGATTCAGGGCGCCAGCTTGCGCTTCAGCGCCCGCGACACCGACACCGGTAGGCTGGGCAGTGCCCGCAGCATCCAGGGCAGCACTCGGCGCTTCACACCACTGAGGGATTCCGGAATCACCGCTTCGATCAGGTGCGGCCCGGGCATGCGCTGGGCGTATTCCAGGGCCTTGGCCATTTCTTCAGCCGTGTGCACCCGCACGCCATGCACGCCCATGCCATTGGCCATTTCCGCAAAGTTGATCACCGGGCCGCGCAGGTCCAGCTGGGATTTCGCTTTCTCGCCGGCCTCTTCGGCGCCCACCCGCTCCAGCTCGATGTTGAGCACCGAGTAGGAGGCGTTGTTGAAGATGATGGAGGTGACGTTCAGCTGCTCCCGCGCCATGGTCCACAGGGCCTGGATGGTGTACATGGCCGTGCCGTCGCCGATCAGGGCGATCACCGGCCGGTCCGGGCAGGCTACGGCGGCACCCACGGCATTGGGCAGGCCCTGGCCGATGGCCCCACCGGTGAGGGTGAGCATGTCGTGGCGGGGGGCGCCTGCGGTCATTACCGAGAGCATGAGGCTGGAGGTGATGCCTTCGTCCACAATGATGGCGTTCTCCGGCATCAGCTCGCCCACGGCCTTGCAGACCTTTTCGGCGGTGAGCTTGCCACGGGGGCGGCCCGGCCGCTTCTCGGGCTGGAGCTTTGGTTGGCTCTGGCTGGCACCCACGGCCTCGTTGAGCTTGTTCAGGCTGGCCAGGATGTCCTGGTCCGGCGCGGCCAGGGTGTGAACCTCGCAGGTATCCGGCACCAGATAGCTCTTCTTGCCGGGGTAGGCAAAGAACGAGACGGGCGCCTTGGCATCCACCAGAATCAGCTGTTCCACGTCGGTAAGCTGTACCGTGGCCAGTTCGGCCAGGTAGGCGAGGCGCTCAATGTAGGGCAGCCCGGCACCGCGCTCCATGCGCGTGGGGAAGGTTTCCGCCAGCAGGGTTATACCGCTGTGGGCCGCCAGTTTGGCGGCGGCCAGCATGCTGGGTTCGCGCAGGGAGTGGCCTCCCATCAGCAGGGCGGTTTTCTTGCCAGAGCGAATAGCCTTGGCAATCGCTTCCACCGTGGCATCGTCGGCGGGCTCGGGCGTTGGCGGCGCCGTAGGCGCGCTGGGCACACCGCCCTCGCCCCAGGAGACATCGGCCGGGAGGATCAGCGTGGCCACCTGGCCGGGTGCGGTTCGAGCGGCCGCGATGGCTTCAGCGGCGTCCTGGCAGAGGGTTTCGGTGCTCTTGGCGGTACGCACAAACCCCGGCGACACGTTCCGGGCCACGGTTTCGATGTCTGACTGCAGCTGGGCGTCGTACTTCACATGGTAGGTGGCATGGTCGCCCACAATGTTCAGCACCGGCACCTTGCCCTTGCGGGCGTTGTGCAGGTTGGCCAGACCGTTACCCAGCCCGCAGCCCAGGTGCAGCAGCGTGGCGGCGGGTTTGTCGGCCATGCGGGCGTAGCCGTCGGCGGCGCCGGTGGCCACCCCTTCGAACAGGGCCAGCACGGCCCGCATTTTGGGCTCGTCATCCAGGGCCGCCACAAAGTGCATTTCGCTGGTACCGGGGTTGCTGAAGCAGACCTCCACGCCGGCATCCACCAGGGTTTTCATCAGGGCTTGTGCGCCGTTTGTCATTGTTGTTCTCCCGCCTTTGAAAGTTCGAGTATTCGGTTGAGTACGCCGGCCATGGTGTTCAGCCGCCCGCCACAATGGCGCGTACCGCCGCCCGGGCCGTCAGGATGCAGCCGGGCAAAAAGGTGCCTTCCAGGGAACGCTTGCCGTTGGCGCCACCGCCGCCGAAACCGGCCGCCTCCCCCACGCAGTACAGGCCCGGCACAGGCGAGCCCCCGGCGTTCAGGATGCGACTCTGCAGATCGGTTTGCAGGCCGCCCAGGCTCTTGCGGGTAATCAGCTGCATGCGGATGGCGATGTAGGGGCCGGCACCCGGCTTTTGCAGCGGCGCCGGCTTGCAGGTGCGCAGTCGGTCCGGCTTCCATTCCCGGGCGTGCTGGATCATGCGGATCTGGGCGTCGTTGTGCATGCTGGTGCCGCTGGCAAAGTTGGCGTCGAAAGCATCCGCAGTGGCCTGCAGCGTTGCCGGGCTGACATCGTGGGAACAGGTCAGCGCGTTCATCTTGCCGGCAAGTTCGGCCAGGCTCTCTGCCACCAGGAAATCCCGGCTTTCGTGCTGCATCTGCCGCACCAGGTTGTGGTTGCCCAGCAGCAGTTCCTTCACGAACTGCGGGAACTGCTTGTCGCGAATGCGGGCGTTGTGTTCCGAGCCGGAAATGGCAAATTCCTTGGCGGCAATGCGCCAGTTGAGCAGGTGCCAGGTCCAGGGCTTTTCCTGCTCTGCCACCCGTTGGCACAGCCAGTGGGTATCAAACCCGGTGACCAAAGGCTCCGGGCCAATGCGCTCGCCCCGGTGGTTCAGCCACAGGGCGGATTTGCAGGGAATGGTGGAAAGCCCGTGGCCGGGAAAATGGGGGTACGGGTGCGGGAAGCCAGCCGCGTAGTTCCACATTTCGCCGGCGTGGGTAATCTGCCCGTTGAGATGGTCGGCCACCCAGTGATGCATGCGGCCGTCGGCGTATGGGTGGGCGCCGTTCAGCATCTGCGTGGGCATCGGGCGATCCGCCGGCCAGTTGGCGCGGCATTCCTCATGGCTGCCGTTGATGCCGCCGGTGGCCATAACCACGGCGGGCGCCGCCAAGGTCACTTCCTCGCTGGTGGCTTCGTTGATTGCCAGGGCCCCGCACACGCGGCCGGCCTGGTGATCCAGAGCGGTAATGCGGTGCCCGTGCAGCAGATTCAGCCGGCCTGCCGTGTTTTCGCTGTGGAGCGCGGTCATCAGGCGAGACACCAGTTCCCGGGCCGTGCCCCAGACCACATGGTAGCGGGGCAACCGGTTACCGTCGCCAAAACGGCCGCGCTCCACCCAGTTAACCGCCGGCAGGAATTTGATGCCCTCGCCGCTCAGCCAGTCGTACACCTCGGTGCGGGAATGCTCCACGTAATAGCGGGCCCATTGCAGCGGCCATTCGTCGTCTTCAGACAGGTCGGCAAAACTGAGCCAGTCCTGCAGGGCAATCTCTGGGGTGTCGGCGATCTTCATGCGTGCCTGCAAGGGGGTTCCCACCAGCGCCATGCCGCCGAAGGCCCAGCGGGCCAGGCCTCCGATTCTCTCGGAGGTATCCCGGTCGGCCAGGGTAACGGACTTGCCCGCCCGCAGCGCCTCGAGCGCCGTTACAATGCCCGCGAGGCCACCTCCGATCACCACAATGTCCGAAGAGAGTGTTTTGCCCATAATCTGAATCCGGTCGCCATGTTGTTATTGTCAGCGTCAAAGATATACCGCTACCATGGCTTAAAAATTGACCTTAGAGGCCAGCAAAATTGACATTAGAGGCCACGGTTTCCATTGGCTGGGTGAATACGGTGATCAGCGCGGCGGAGCGACTCTCGGTAACGGCCGATCGGCTGCTTGCTGAGGCATGCATTCCAGCCTCCGCCAGTGAACTGGAGCGCTGGCCCATTGATGACATCACCCGGCTCTGGCATGCGGCGGAGCGCTGCACGGGAGACCCGGGCTTCGGGCTGAAGGTGGGCGCGGAATTTTCGCCCATGAGCATCAGCGGCGTGGGGTTCGCACTCCAGTCCGCCGCCACGCTGCGCGAGGCCATTGTGATGGTGCAGCGCTTCCAGCGGCTGATCTCCGATGGCGGCCGGTTCCAGGTGGTGGCCGGCAATGCCGCCACCTGGCTCGTGTACCATCCGCGCCAGGGCCGGTTGGCGTTCAGCCCCCATCAGATTGAGGCGGTGCTGGCGTCGGTGGTGGGTTTTGGTAGTTGGGTGACGGGCACCCGCATGCAGCCGGCGCGGGTGCAATTCAGCCAGCCACGGCTTGGGCCTCTGGCGGGTTATCAAACGGTGTTTCACTGCCCGGTGGAATTCGAGCAGGCCTTCAGTGGCATCCTGTTAGACAACGCCGTTCTGGATCAGCCCCTGCCCCAGGCCGACCCGCAACTGGCCCAGCTGCATGAGCGGTATACCACCGCCCGCCTGGCGGCGCTGTCCATGAACAGCGCCTCGGCGCCCGAACTCAGGCGCTGGCTGGCAGCACGAATCGGGCCGGTTCTGCCCCGCAGGGCAGACGCCGCCGTGGCCCTGGGCATCAGCGAACGCACCCTGGCCCGACGCCTGAAAGATCAGGGCCACACCTTCGACCAACTGCTGGACGACGTTCGTCGCGAACGGGCACTGCATGCCGTGGCCAACACCGACACACCCTTACCCGAAATCGCCGAAGCCCTGGGCTTTGCCGAAGTGAGCACCTTCTACCGGGCTTTCCAGCGCTGGACCGGCCTGCCGCCGGTGCGCTGGCGCAAGCAGGTCGGCAGTCGGTAGCCCTTACCAGGGCAACTCCTCACCATTGCTGTGCCAGAACGACCCGGTGTTCTCCAGGGTCAGGCCTTCGATGCGCGCCGCGAGGCCCTTGGCGGATTCCTCCGGCGTAATCAGGCCACCGAAGTTCACCATTCGCGTTTTAACGTAGCCCGGGTGCAGCTGGGCCACGGCAATGCCCCGGGGTTTCAGGTCCATGGCCAGGGATTTGCCAAAGGCGTTCAACGCCGCCTTGGACGCTCTATAGCCATAGCGCCCACCGGAATCGTTGTCGGCAATGGAACCCATGCGGCTGGTGATGTTGGCTATCTTGCCTCCTGAGGGAATCTGCGAAGCCAGAGCCTCGGCCACCCGCAGGGGAGCGTAGGCGTTGATTTCCATCTGGGTGCGAATGGAATCGAAATCGATGCTGCCCAGCTTTTCGTCCTGGAGCAGGCCGGCGTTGTTGATCAGCAGATCAATGCTCTGGCCATCGAGTTCGCTGGTGAGTTTGCGGATGCCGGCGTCGGTGGTTACGTCCACGCCATCAATCACCCGGGCGGCCACCTCATCGAGTTCGCCAGCGGACTGCCGGCACACGCCGATTACCTGCCAGCCTTCGCCCGCGTAATGGCGGGCAAGTTCCAGACCGATGCCCCGGTTGGCGCCGGTGATGATTACGGTTCTGCTGTCTGTCATGGAAACCTCCTGCGTTTTGGTAAAGACTGTCCGGTACGAGAAACGCCGGGCGACCGTTCACCTTTCGGGCCTCGAAAACGGGATACCACGATGATTACCGATGACCAATGGATTGGGCAAATCTATCAGCAACAGTCACGACGAGTGCTGTCCACCCTGATCCGGCTGCTTGGGGATTTCTCATTGGCGGAAGAATGCATGCAGGAGGCCTTTGCGGCTGCTGTTCGCCAGTGGCCAACTGATGGCATACCGGACAATCCCTCTGCCTGGCTCATACGGACCGGCCAACGCCGGGGAATCGACCAGATTCGAAAAGCACAGACCGCGCGCAGCTATTCCCACCTCGTGGCCGAACCTGAGGCCGACGATGCCGAGACCGATGAAGAAACCATCAACGACGACCAGCTCCGGTTACTGTTCACCTGCTGTCACCCCGCCCTGTCCCTGGACTCCAGAATTGCCCTTACCCTGCGTGAGATGTGCGGCCTGACCACCGAACAGGTGGCCAGCGGCCTGCTGCAGAAACCCGCCACCCTGGCCCAACGGATTGTCCGGGCCAAGCGCAAGATCCGGGACGCCGGCATTCCTTATGAAGTGCCAGAAACGAAAGAACTGCCCGAACGCCTGCCCGGCGTTCTACGTGTAATCTACCTGGTATTCAACGAGGGTTATTCCCGCAGCGACGGCGATCAGGTTGTTAATGTTCAGCTTTCGTCCGAGGCCATTCGCCTGGCCGAAGTGCTGGCCCGCCTCCTGCCGGATGGGGAAGTGTTTGGCCTGCTCGCCCTGATGCTGCTGCAGAGGTCCCGGGATAAGGCCCGCCAGGATGCCGAGGGCAATCTGATTACCCTGGAAAATCAGGACCGTTCACTGTGGGATCGTGCCAGCATCGATTCCGGGTTTCGTTGGCTCGAAGCCGCCCTCGCCCTCACACCGACCGGGCCGTACACCCTGCAGGCGTCGATTGCCGCTGTCCACGCAGACGCCGATACTCCCGGAGAAACCGATTGGGCCCGCATTGTCCGCCTGTACAACGCGCTCTACCAGCAGCAACCATCGCCGGTGATCGCGCTGAACCGGGCCGTGGCTGTTGCCATGCGGGACTCACCCGCTGTCGGCCTGGAAATGCTGGAGGCGTTGATGGGCCAGCGGGCGATGGCCGGCTATCACCTGTTTCACGCGGCTCGCGCCGACCTGCAACGCCGTAGTGGCCATACCGAAGACGCCCGGCAATCGTACCAGCGGGCTCTTGCGCTCGTGTCCCAGGGGCCAGAGCGTCGGTTTCTTGAGCACAGACTGGCAGAGCTCAAAAAATCACCCTGATTTCGTACCCCCTGTCGATTTCCGCGCCAGCCATACGACTACCTCTCAGAACACCACCAAGAAACGGAGGATCACCCATGAAATACGTTGCCCTGGTGTATTACCAGGAGAGCATCATCAACGCCATGACCGAGCAGGAATGGCACGACCTCAACCAGGAATGCGTGGCCGGCGTGGAGCGCCTGATTGATCAGGGCAAGTTCATCACGGGCCAGCCCTTGCAAACGGTGGAGACAGCAACAACAGTCAGGGTCCGCGACGATGAAGTACTGGTGTCTGATGGCCCGTTTGCTGAAACCAAGGAACAACTGGCCGGCTTCTACCTGCTGGATGCCCGGGACCTGAACGAAGCGGTGCAACTGGCCAGCCGGATCCCGCCTGCCCGCTTCGGCAGTATTGAAGTGCGGCCAGCGCGGGAGCTGCCGCCGAAAGACTGAAACGGAGAATAACCATGAGCTATGTCGACGGATTTGTTGCAGCTGTGCCAACTGCAAACAAGGAAAAGTACATCAAGCACGCCAGCGATGCCGCTGTGGTTTTCAAGGAACACGGGGTGCTGCACATGGTGGAGTGCTGGGGCGACGATGTTCCGGAGGGGGAAGTGACGTCTTTTCCCAAGGCGGTGAAATGCAAACCCGATGAGACCGTAGTGTTTGCATGGCTGTTCTGGCCATCCAAGGAGGTGCGAGACCAGGCCATGCCGCGGATCATGGAGGACCCTCGCCTGCACCCGGACGTTAACCCCATGCCTTTTGACGGCAAGCGACTCATCTACGGCGGCTTCTCCGTGGTTGTTGACGCCTAACCCGGTCACAGCATCGAGCGATCTGTGCTACCTTGACTGACAGGGCCGAGCCCGACGTTAAGCATGCAGTGGGTTCGGCCCTGCCATCAATCGACACGGAGGTATTCTTTATGCACATTGCAAAAGAAGAGATACCTGTTCGGATCGACTCACCTGGAGCCATAGCCCGCCAGAAAACCGACTTTGGCGATGTTACGGGCTACGGCAAAATTGGCGCCGAGTATTTTTCCTTTGGCGCCGGCACCGATATCACCGAGCTTTTGCACGGCCTTGAGCACGACAATTGCCAGAGCCCGCACTGGGGTTATGTGATCAGCGGTGCGATTACCGCCATCTTCTCCGATGGCACGGAAGAAACCTCCCGTCGTGGTGATCTGTTCTACTGGCCACCCGGCCACAGTGTGAGGGCGGAAGAGGACACCGACATTGTGATGTTCAGTCCCCAACACGAGCACGGCGAAGTGATCGACCATATCGGCCGGCAGGTCACCGGCTGACCTGCCGGCAGTATAAGGGCTGCGGGACTGCGTACCTTCGCCCCGCGGCCCTCTTCGGCTCGCTCCCCCATCTATGCAACCTGCCTGACCGGCCAGATTTCGGTTGACTAGAATTTGGTGTTGAGCAGAAGACAGCCAACCAGTACTCTTCTGGATCAGATACCAACGCCCGGGGCCCCATGAAGTCTGACCCTAATCCGCCTTTCAATACCCCACCTGAGGGCCAGCAGCCGGCAGCGGCTATGGCGACGCCCGAACAGGTGGCCTCGCTGATTGCCCGGGTGGCCCGCAAAGACCGTCAGGCGTTCGAACAGCTTTACCGGCAAACCGCTCCGAAACTTCTGGGTACCGTGTTGCGTATCCTCAAAGACCGGGGTTGGGCGGACGATGTTGTGCAGGAAAGTTATCTGAATATCTGGCAGAAAGCCGAGCAATTCGATTCCGGCCGCTCCTCGCCCATTACCTGGCTGGTGTCGGTGGCTCGCAACAGGGCCATTGATGAACTACGCAAACACCCGACCGGGCGCACCACCACCAGCGATGAACTGGACGACCTGGCGGGACAACAGACCACGGCCCAGGAACACCTGGAGGGACGGCAGGCGGTGAACCACCTCAACCGCTGCATCGACCAGCTGGAAAAGGACCGCCAGGATATGGTGCGCCTGGCCTATCTGAACGGCTGGTCCCGCGAGGAGCTGGCAAGCCACTTTGACCAGCCGGTGAATACGGTGAAAACCTGGCTGCACCGAGCCCTGAAACAGATCAAAAGGTGCCTGGAACCATGACTGAACGAGACGACCTGGACATGCTGGTTGCCGAGTTCGTTCTGGGCACGCTGCCGGCGCACGAGCGGGACGACCTTGAGAAGCGTCGTCAAACCGACACCGAGCTTGATAACCTGATCCTGCAGTGGCAGGAACGCCTGGGTAGCCTGACCGAGGAAGCGCCGGAGGTACAGCCATCGCCCGAGCTGTTCCCCAGGATCGAAAAAGCGCTGGATCAGCTTGAGGCGAAACGTCCCGGGGCCGCTGCCGCGCACTCTGCCAGGAGCGCTGCTCAAAGCCCTGCTGATAGCCCTATGGATAGCCCGATAGATAGCAACGTGGTCACCCTGCGCAGGCAGCTTCGCAACTGGCGCCTGAGCACCGCCATCGCCTCGGTGGCGGCACTGGTTCTGGTGGCCGTGCTGGTGTTCCAGCCAGCCCCGACGCCCTCCCCACAGTCGTTTGTCGCGGTGTTCCAGCACAACGATGAACAACCGGCTTTCCTGCTGTCTGTGGATCTGCAGAACCGCCGCCTGGATATCCGGCCAATCACCGCCGAGCCCCGGCAGGACAAGTCCTACCAGCTGTGGATCAAGGCCGACGAGCTGGGCCCCAATCCCCGCTCTGTGGGCGTTCTCAGGGATGGCTTCACGCTGAGCGACGACGCCCTCAAGGACTATGACCCGGCTCTGCTCAAGCGCGCCACTTTCGGCATCAGCCTGGAGCCGCCCGGAGGCTCGCCCACCGGCCAGCCCACGGGCCCGGCCATTCATGGTTACCTGTACCCGGCCGGCACGGGGGCAGGCAACACCACCCCCTGATAATTTTTTTCAGGGGGCTGAAACTCTGCGCCTCCTGCTCCGTAGCTGCCAGTATCCTGCTTCCGAAAACGGGAATGGGAAACACTGACAGATAAGGAGAATGCCATGAACAAGCACGTGAAACTGTCTACCCTTCTGGCCGCTCTGGTAGCCGGTAGCCTGACCGCCGGCGCAGCCGTTGCCGGCGAGCACAAGGCCGGCGTATGGAGTAACGATCAGTCAGTCGCCAATGGCGTGGTTTCGGCCCGCAAGGTGGTGGCTGAAGATAACGGCTGGCTGGTTGTTCACAGAACCGATGAAGCCATGAAGCCCGGCCCGGTGGTTGCCCATGCGCCGCTTCGCGCCGGTCAGAACATGGACGTGGCGGCCATTCTTACCGAAGACGTCATGCCCGGCGATATGCTGATGCTGATGGTGCACAGCGAGGCCGGCGGCATGAAAACCGGGATTTTCGAGTACACCCTGGGTGCCAAGGAAGACGGCCCAATCCGCAAGGATGGCAAGCTGGTGATGACGACCATCACCGCAAAGTGAGCCAGCCAGCGCTGAACGGCTGTTAGCGGCCGTTCGCGTGCGCCGGGGCCTGGCCCTTGCGGTCAGGCCTCTTGCCGGCGTACATGTTGGTGTCGGCGCAACCAAGCAGTTCCCCCGCCGTTGTCCCGTCCTCCGGGTACATTGCCACTCCGATGCTGCAGGCAATGCGAAGGGACTCCCCGCCCAGATCCACAGGCAGGGTCAGAAGTTCGCGAAGTTTGCTCACTGCCGTCTCAACGTCGTTCCGGTCACCAATGTTGGTGAGCAGTACCGTAAATTCGTCCCCGCCCATACGGGCCACCGTATCCGTATCCCGGGTGCCATCTTCAAGACGATGGGCCACCTCAACGAGAATGCGATCGCCCATCACGTGTCCTCGGGTGTCGTTGATTTCCTTGAAGCCGTCGAGATCCAGAAACAGAAGCGCAATGCGGTTTTCATGGCGGTTGGCAGAGCGCAGCGCGGTTTCCAGGCGATCGTAGAACAGTGCCCGGTTGGTCAAACCGGTCAGGCCATCGTGATGGGCCAGAAAACGAAGCCGTTCCTCCGCCCGTTTGCGATCAACCACCGTTGCCACCTGAGTGGCGACGAACTGCAGCAAATCCTGATCGCCCCGGTCGTAACCCGAGCGAGGCTCCCGGGTTTCAATCACCAGGGCACCCAGCAATCGCTCCCCCACTGTCATGGGCACGCCGAGCCAATTGGCGCCATCCGTGTCGGCCATGCCAACGCCCGGTGTTGCCGGGTCAACCGTTGCCAGCAATGAGCGTTTGGCCAGGGTAACGTCGGCCAGGCCGGTTCCCGGTGTCAGCGCCTGTTCGGTCCAGTCGGCGGCGGTGTGCCAGTCGGGCGACCTGAGCGCGCCGGTATCGGGGTCCTGGAGAATCAGGAAGAAGGCGGACTCGGGAAACAACTCGCCAATCAGCCCCCGCACGCCATCGCACAGGGCTCGGATGGTGGGTGCCTCGTGGGCCGCCTCGGAAATGCGGTACAGCGCATCCCGGGTTTTGTTGGAACGCCTGAGCGCCGTGACATCCCTCGCCACGGCGATCCGCAGGCGGTCTTCCTCGTACCAGCGCGCCGACCAGAGAATGTGAACCACGTGGCCGGCCTTGTGCAGGTATCGATTCTCGAAATCAATGTGGGGCTGACCGGACATCACCCGCTCAGCGGCAGCCCGGGTGCGCTCGAAATCATCCGGATGCAGGTAACTGAGTACCCTGGTGCCGATCATTTCCTCCGGGGTATAGCCCAGCAGCTGTTCGCAGGCTTCGCTGACAAACACGATCTCACCATGCTCATCCACCGCGAAGACGGTATCGAGCAACAGGTTCACGAGCTTCGGGTAAAACGCGCTTGCATCCACCTTCAACGGCCGTCCCCCTTAACGCCGAGCCGGTCCAGATAGAGATGAAGCTCCCTTTCACTCATATCGGCATATTCCAGCACGCGACCATAGAGCATGGCCGTGGGCACGTTGCGGCCACCCAACTCCCGCTGGGTCTCACGCAATACGTAGAGAATCACGCGCTCGGTGCGGGTCAGTCCGTCCCGGACATCGGGAATGGTCTCAAGGAGCGCGGAACGATCATCGGAAGTGGCCACTATGAACTCAATATCAGACAACGGACACTGACATAGTAGCAGGATAGTTGCAGGCCGACAGCCACGCCCGGGGCGGCGTGGCTGTCTTTTTCAGGAGGTTCAGATCTGCTTGTAGACAACCTCGGACAGCCGGCTGCGGTTGCCATCGGTGTCGAGGGTGCGGATGGCGAAGTACCAGGTGCCCTCGGCCAGCTCGTCCACCAGCAGTTCATCAACCGAGGCATCGCCAATGGCCAGGCTCTGATCCAGGTTTTCGGCGCTGGTGCCGTAGACCACTTCGTAACCCGCAATCTCGCCCATGCTGAGGCTTTCGCCATTTTCCCGGGTCAGGGGCGCGGTCCAGCTCAGCAGCGCGGCATTGGCCGGAATGGCAGGTTCTGTGGTGGCGGTTTCCCCGGTGCCTGATCCTGTGGTGGATCCGGTGCCAGACTCCGTGCCGGTTTCGGTGGTGCTGCCTGTTTCCGTGGTACTGCCGGATGTGCCGCCGGTCGCGGTTTCGGTGGAGGTATCGGTGCTACTGCCGGAATCGGCGACGCTGGTTTCACCGCCATCCACCTCGTCGATGGTTTTGAACCGGGTTACGTTCCGGTATTCGACTACCACCAGCTTCTGGCTGATCACGCTGGAGCTCACCACAGCCTGGAGTTCAGACGACTGCAGGGCGGCGGCGCTGATCAGGTCGGCCAGCGCCACGTTGGTACCGTCGCCCATAATGCTGATCTGACCGGTGGCGCGGATCTGGCTGGTGGCATCCGCAAGTACGTCGGAGATGGAATTCCACTGACTGTTGTCGTTGACCAGGGCCAGGAAGGCGGCGTTGGCAATGGCCACTTGGATGGCGTCGGCGGAAACGCTGGTCATCTCGTCCAGACGGGTCAGATCCGGCGGCGTCAGCCGCAGGGCGCCGGCGGGCAAACCAAACCAGTTCTCCACCGTGGTGTAGGCCCCGGAGATGGCTCCCGGAGAGAGACCGTCCGCGCCACGCTCTGCCAGGGTCACTGCCAGGTGGGTCAGCGGAGTGAGGTTAACGGTTTCCAGTTTCAGGTCCCCGGCGCCGCGAAGGGCAAAGCTGCTGTCCAACGCCATACCCTGACCGAAGGCAACCGTCTCGCCGCCGGGCTGATCACAGCCGGGCACGACGTCGCAGATCATCCGCGTGTTGTTATCCGCGGTAAGCTCCACCAGAGCCCAGCCATCAGCCTTGCCACGCAGCTGCCAGGTATAGCTGCCATCGTCTGCGGTCAACACAGGCTTGGCCGCCTGGCGCTGGGGGGCATAGTAACCCTCCTTGTCGGCAATCAGACGATTGGCCACCACCAGGCCCCGCTGAATCACGCCCTTTACCGCCGAACCTGCTATCTGGACACCGGGATCGGCCGATGCGCTGTTGGCGCTGGTTTCCTTCTCGGATGAGTCAAAGCCGCAGCCTGACAGCAGCAGCGCCATGGACAACATCAGCACTCCCTGCTTAGACATTTTTTCGCCGCGATATGACATGTTTTTGCACCAATATTTTGACTACGATGGCCAAATCTTACAGCGGCGGTTTTTGGTTATATGCGCTCTGGTTCCGGATTTTTCCGCAAAATCCGTCAGGAATTTGTCGTTTACGGAGAGATACACGTTGTGATGGAAGGTAACAGCCTGGCCACCATAAACAGAGACTTAAAGCGTTGTTTTTTCGAGCTTCCGTGAACTAAGCTGGTTATGGATCCGGGCACGGCGCCCGACTGGCGCGGGGCCTGATTACAAATTTAAACGTTGCTCAAGCGCGAGCCATTTCACAGTTTTTCACCGGCAGCTCCGCTCCGACGGAGATTCAACACCTGGCCATGCTCTGTTTCAGTTACGGATCAAACATGTCAGCCCGCAGACTCCAGGCCCGGGTGCCCTCTGCCCGCTTCGTGGCGGTGGCGGAACTACCCGGGCACCGGCTTCGATTCCATAAAGTGGCGGGCGACGGCTCAGCCAAGTGCGATGCACAGGAAACCGGCAATCCAAGCGATCGGGTGATCGGTGTCGTTTACGAGATAGACGATGCCGAAAAGCCCGAGCTGGATCGGCACGAGGCGCTAGGGTTTGGCTACGATGAGAAACCGGTGGCACTGAACACGTCGGAGGGGAAAATCGAGGCCTGGATGTACTACGCCACCCGCATCGACAGAACACTGAAGCCCTTTCACTGGTACAAGGATCACGTGCTTACAGGGGCAAGAGAAAACGGTTTACCCGCAGACTACATTGCCCGGATTGAAGCCGTGCCATCCATTGACGACCCGAAACCCGAGCGCCATGCCCGCGAGCTGTCGATTTACGGCAGCCCGCACGCACACTGATTTTTTTAAACGCCGAGCCGGTCCCGTAAGGCGTAGTACCAGGCACCAAGCGCCGTGAACGGCACCCGGAAGGCCCGGCCACCCGGGAAAGGGTAATGGGGCAAACTGGCGAAGGCATCAAACCGCTCCGCCTGGCCCTGCACCGCCAGCGCCAACGCTTTGCCGGCCACGTGGGTGAAGGTTACGCCATGGCCGGAGCAGCCCTGGGAGTAGAACACGTTGTCCTGCAAACGGCCCATTTGTGGCAGGCGCGAGAGCGTGAGCAGGAAATTGCCGGTCCAGGCGTAATCAATGCCCACCCGGTCCAGTTCCGGGAAAGTTTTCAGCATCTTGGGGCGAATCAGCCGCTCGATGTTGGCCGGATCGCGGGCGCCGTACACCACGCCGCCGCCATAGATCAGCCTCTTGTCCGCGGACAGCCGGAAGTAATCCAGCAGGTAGTTGCAATCCTCAACGCAGTTGTCGAACGGCAAAAGCTTTGCAGCCAGCGCTTCGTCCAGTGGCTCGGTGGCGATGATCTGAGAGCCACAGGGCATGGATTTGGCACCAAGCGCCGGCACCAGGCCGCCCAGGTAGGCGTTGCCCGCGAGCACCACGTATTGGGACTTCACCTCGCCCTGTTCGGTTTGCACCGTGGCGATCTTGCCCGGCACGATCTTCACCACCGGTGAGTGTTCGTGAATCACGCCACCCCGGGACTCAATGGCCGCGGCCTCACCCAGCGCCAGGTTGAGCGGATGGATATGGCCGCCGGTGTGGTCAATGGCGCCGCCCACGTAGCGATCGGTGCCAACCCTCTCACGAATCCCATCCCGATCCAGCAACTCGAGCTGCTCGTAGCCGAAGCGTTTCCAGAGCGCCCGCTGGCCCTCCAGGTGGTCCAGCTGCCGGGCATTGAGGGCAGCAAAGATACCGCCCTCTTTCAGGTCGCAATGGATGTGATAACTTTTCACCCGCTGACGGATAATCTGGCTGCCCTCGAACGCCATGCTGGCCAGCAAGTTCAAGTGGTCTGGTGTGGTCTGCCGTTCAATATGGTCAAGATCGCGGCTGAAGCTGTTGACCATCTGACCGCCGTTGCGTCCGGAGGCGCCCCAACCCACGGTTGCGGCCTCCAGCACCACCACCCGGAACCCGGCTTCCGCCAGGAACAGGGCCGTGGACAGGCCGGTATAACCGGCACCGACAACGCAGACATCCGCCTCGCAGGTTCCGCGAAGTGCGGGGCGTAAGGGCGCGGGATTTGCCGAGGCGGCGTAATAGGACGGGACCGGGGGATACTGCATCGTGGGTGGCTTCCTCTGGTTTTACGGGAACGCTGCGACAGCGCTGCTCCCGCGCTCGCAAAACAGAGTCTATGCCAGGTCTCGCATTCGGGAAGACACGTTCTTCTACCTATAGCGCTTCGCCTGCCACACGGGCGATTGTGGCTGAAAGTGCTGCTATGATGGAGCCATCACTTTGCCTGCGAGACACACATGAACCAACCCCTCAGTTCCTCAACGCCCTCCTCCATGTCTGACTGGCAGGCGCTGGCCGAAAAGCTCACCATCGAAGGCCGGGCCTACATCAACGGCGCCTATCAATGGGCCGCCCGGGGTGAGACCTTTGCCTCGGTGAGCCCGCTTGACGGACGGGAGCTTGCCGCCATCGCCAGCTGCGATGACGCCGACGCCGACCTGGCCGTTGAGGCGGCAAAGTCGGCTTTCGAAAGCGGTGTCTGGAGCCAGTTACCACCCGGCAAGCGGAAGGCGGTACTGCTGCGGTTTGCTGACCTTATACAGACCCACGGCGATGAGCTGGCTTTGCTGGAAACCCTGGATATGGGCAAGCCTATTCGCCATGCCCGATCGGTGGATGTACCGGCCACGGCCCGTGCTATCCGCTGGACCGCCGAGGCCATCGACAAGGTGTACGGCGAGCTGGCACCCACGCCCCACAACCAGATTGGCATGATCTCCCGGGAGCCGGTGGGCGTGGTGGCCGCCATCGTGCCCTGGAACTTCCCGATGATCATGGCGTCCTGGAAGATTGCACCGGCCCTGGCCACCGGCAACTCGGTGATTCTCAAACCCTCCGAGAAATCGCCGCTTACCGCCCTTCGCCTGGCTGCCCTGGCCGAGGAAGCCGGTATTCCCGCCGGGGTGTTCAACGTGCTGCCCGGCTACGGACACACTGTGGGCAAGGCCCTGGCCCTGCACATGGACGTGGATTGCCTGGTATTCACAGGCTCCACCAATGTGGCCAAGCAGCTGATGATCTATGCCGGTCAGTCCAACATGAAACGGGTATGGCTGGAGGCCGGCGGCAAGAGCCCCAACATCGTCTTTGCCGATGCCCCCGACCTTAAGAAAGCCGCCGCCGAAGCCGCCAGCGCCATTGCCTTCAACCAGGGCGAAGTGTGCACGGCGGGCAGCCGGTTGCTGGTGGAAAACAGCATTCGCGGAGAGTTTGTCGGGCTGATTTGCGAGGCCCTGAAAACCTGGCGCCCGGGCCACCCCCTGGACCCGGCCACCACCTGCGGCGCGATCGTCGACCAGGCCCAGCTGGACCGCATTATCGACTACATCGGCGTTGGCCAGTCTGAAGGGGCCTCCCTGGTGGAGGGCGGCCAGCGCATTATGGAAGATACCGGCGGCCTGTTTGTGCAGCCCACGGTGTTTGACGGGGTGAACAACCGTATGCGCATTGCCTCGGAAGAAATCTTTGGGCCGGTGCTGTCGGTGATCGGGTTCGACACCATGGATGAGGCCATCGCCATTGCCAACGATTCCATCTACGGCCTGGCAGCGGCGGTATGGACGGCCAACATCAATACCGCCCACAAGGTGGCCAAAGCCCTGCGGGCCGGCAGCGTGTGGATCAACCACTACGACGGCGGGGACATGACTGCCCCGTTCGGGGGCTTCAAGCAGTCCGGCAACGGCCGGGACAAGTCGGTGCATGCCTTCGACAAGTACACCGAACTGAAGGCCACCTGGCTGGTTCTGGAATAAACGCCAGAACGCAAAACGGCGCCCCGTTGGGCGCCGTTTTTGTATCAGGCTACCGTATGGCCGCCGCGCTCACACCGTGTGCAGGTACCAGAGGTATTCCAGGTCCGAGATGGTCATCTCGAATTCCTTGAGCTCGTTCTCCTTGCAGGCGACGAACACATCCAGGAAAGCACTGCCAAAATAGTCCGCCATCACGGCCGATTGCCCCAGCTCCCGCAACGCATCCCGGAGATTATTCACCAGGGTGGCCTCGTGCTGTTCATGGGCGTTACCCACGGTGGCAGGGGGCGGTTCAATCCGGTTGGAAATGCCGTAGTGGATGCCGGCCAGCACCGCCGCCATCAGCAGGTAGGGGTTGGCGTCGGCGCCAGCCACCCGGTGCTCGATGCGCAGGGCATCGGGATCTCCGCCGGGCAGCCGCAAGGACGCCGTGCGGTTGTCCACGCCCCAGGTCGCGGCACTGGGCACGTAATACTCCGGGCTGAAGCGCCGGTAGGAGTTGATGTTCGGGCAGAACAGCGCCATGGCATCGTTCATGGTAGCCACCAGACCGCCCACGGCCCAGCGCAGCATGTCGTTAGGCTGCTCGGCGTCGCCGGCAAACACGTTGCGGCCCTCGCTGTCCTTCAGGCTCACGTGCAGATGCATGCCGCTGCCGGCCTGGTTGTGATAGGGCTTGGCCATGAAGGTGGTGTCCATTTCATGGTCGTAAGCCATGTTCTTGATCAGCCGCTTGAGCAGGGTGGCATGGTCGCAGGCGCGCACGGCGTCCTCGACGTAATGCAGGTTAACCTCGAACTGCCCGGGTGCGGATTCCGCCACCAGGGCGTCCGCCGGCAGCTCCTGCTCGTGGGCCGCATCCAGAACGTCGGCCAGAAATTCGGCATATTCGTCCAGATCATCAATGGAATAGGCCTGGGTACCTGCGGGGCGTTTGCCGGAAATCGGTGACTTGGGCGGCTGAGGGCGGCCCGAGAGGTTTTCCTGGTCAATCAGATAGAATTCCAGCTCGAAGGCAGCCACCGGCGTGAGGCCAAGCTCGTTGAAGCGTTCGACGATGTTCTGCAACACCACCCGCGGATCTGCGAAGAACGGCGTTTCCCGATCCAGTTCGTACATGGTCAGCAGCATTTGGGCGGTCGGCCGCTTCTGCCAGGGTTCCATGGTGAGGGTTCCCTCGATGGGAAGGCAGACCCGGTCGGCCTCGCCAATATCCAGCCCCAGGCCGGTCTCCTCAACCGTTGTGCCCTGAATATTCAGGGCAAAGATGGAGGCGGGCATGGCAACGCCCCGTTCGAACACCTTCGCAAGGGTGGAAGGATCAACCCGCTTGCCGCGGACAATGCCGTTGATGTCCGGGATCAGAAGATCAATAAACTGCAGCTCGGGATGCGCCTGCAGGAAGGCCTCAGCGCCAGCAAAACCAGAATCCATAGGGAACGCCTTACAAAAACTCCGTCAGGCCTGTGGCGAAGGGCCGGCACAGGAGAACCGATCGCTCCTTTATCCTGTTTTTCCGGGTGTTTTGCAAGATAGGCATATACCGTATGCGTCCCGGGCCCGCGCCGGAAAGCCGTGGAGACGCGAGGCCATAAACGGTATGGTTGAACCTCGGCTCGAATAAAAGCAATTCACCGTAGTGCTCGGGAGTACCCATGAAATCGTCCCTCTGCCTGTCACTGTGCCTGCTGGCTTTCAGCCCGACCGGCCTGGCGCAAACCATCGATTACGACCAGCGCAATCTGCATATTTTCTGCGCGTCGCACCTGGCGGTAGTCAGTGAATCGCTGGACAAGGACGGAGATGAGTACCAGGCACTCGAATACCTCTCCGGCATGCACCGTACCGCAGCCCGACGACTGCAGGCGGAGCCCCAGCATTTCGTGGATGTGGTGCAGTACCTGAAGCGGGTGCGCGCCAGCGATCCGCAGAAGTGGCAGGCACTTTCCGACCAGAGTAAACGGGTTTGTCTGCCCGATTCTCAATGACCAGAAGCAGGAAGGGTTTTGATAGGGATAACCCCTGATCCCCGGCGAAAAATTTCAGTAGCGCGAGGTTAAATCTCATGTTAAATATCGCGCGAATACGGTCGGTTCTGCACCGCCGTTTCCAGGACAAGCCTTAAAGGAGTCAAAAGGCGGCAGTCCGGTGTCCTGCAAGGCCACCTGCCACCCGCGGCCACCCTCAGCAGACCTGCACAACACCGCGTGCGTCCTGCACGCTTTGTATCCATCCCTTTTAACTGAGGGACAACACCGATGTTGAAGTTGTGTAAGCCCGCGGCGCTGGCCGCCGCTATTGCTGTGTCACTGGGTACGTCTTCTGCCATGGCGGCCGAAGAGGTGCGTGTCTATAACTGGTCCGATTACATCGCCGAGGATACCCTGGCGAAGTTCACCGAAGAGACCGGCATCAAGGTGATCTACGACGTTTACGACAGTAACGAGATCCTCGAAGCCGCCCTGCTCTCGGGCCGCTCCGGTTACGATCTTGTGGTGCCCTCCAACCACTACGTGGCCAAGCAGATTTCTGCCAACGCCTTCGTGGCGCTGGACCACAGCAAGCTGCCGAACATGAGCAACCTGAACCCGGACCTGATGGACGACCTGGAAAAGGTGGACCCGGGTAGCAAGTACTCCTTGCCCTACCTCTGGGGCACCAACGGCTACGGCTACAACGAAGGCCGTATCCAGGAAATCCTCGGTGACAGCGCGCCGACCGACTCCTGGGCCCTGGTGTTTGATCCGCAAGTAACCGGCAAACTGGCCGCTGGCGGCTGTGGCATCGCCATGCTGGATTCCGGCGAAGAGATGGTGCGTGCGGCCATGGCCTACATCGGCCTGGACCCGAACAGCAACAACGCCGACGACATTAAAAAAGGCGGTGAAGTGATCAAGGCCGTGCGCCCGAACATCACCTACTTCCATTCGTCCCGTTACATTGGCGACCTGGCCAACGGTGACCTGTGCGTGGCCGCCGGCTACTCCGGCGACATCCTGCAGGCCGCTGCCCGTGCCGAAGAAGCCGGCAACGGCAATGTCATCCGCTACACCATCCCGAAAGAGGGTGCGGTGCTGTGGTTCGACATGATGACCATCCCGGCCGGCGCCCCGAACGTGGAAAATGCCCACAAGCTGATGAACTTCCTGATGCGTCCGGAAATCATCGCGGACGTTACCAACTACGTGTGGTATGCCAACCCCAACAAGCCGGCGGATGAGTTTGTGAACCCGGAAATCCTCAGCGACACCAGCATTTATCCCACCGAGGAAGTGCTGAAGAAGCTGTATGTGATGGAAGGCCGGCCTCAGGACGCCCAGCGCCTGATGACCCGCACCTGGACCAGCGTGAAGTCTGGTCGCTGAGCGGTGGAAAACGGCAACAACACCTCCGCGCAAGCGGAGGTGCTTCTCAGCATCCGGGGTGTATCCAAAAGCTTTGACAGCACGCTGGCCGTGGACGATGTCAGCCTGGACATTCACAAGGGCGAGATCTTCGCCCTGTTGGGTGGTTCCGGATCAGGCAAGTCCACGCTGCTGAGGATGCTGGCCGGCTTCGAAACACCGAACGCCGGTCGCATTGTACTGGACGGCCAGGATATCACTGGCCTGCCGCCGTACCTGCGCCCTACCAACATGATGTTCCAGTCCTATGCCCTGTTCCCCCACATGACGGTGGAGCAGAACATTGCCATGGGCCTGAAACAGGACAAGCTTCCGAAGGACGAAATCCGCGAGCGCGTGGCGGCCATGCTCAAGCTCGTGAAGATGGAGCCCTACGCCCGGCGCAAACCCCAGCAACTCTCCGGTGGACAGCAGCAGCGTGTCGCCCTGGCCCGTTCCCTGGCCAAACGCCCGAAGCTGCTGTTGCTGGACGAGCCGATGGGGGCCCTGGACAAAAAGCTGCGCACCGAAATGCAGCTGGAGCTGGTGGACATCCTCGAGAATGTGGGCGCCACCTGCCTGATGGTCACCCACGACCAGGAAGAGGCCATGACCATGGCCAGCCGGATTGCCATCATGTCCCATGGGCGCATTGCCCAGGTGGGGTCACCGGTGGATATCTACGAGAGCCCGAACAGCCGGATGACGGCGGAATTTATCGGCTCGGTGAACATCTTCGAGGCCAACATCCGCGAGGATGAGGCCGACAGCGTTACCCTGGCCAGCGCCCTGCTGGACGCGCCGGTGTTTATCGACCGGGGTGTCACCACGCCCGCAGAAACCACCGAGACCCTCATTGCCCTGCGCCCGGAAAAGATCTATCTCACGGCAGACAAGCCCGAGAGCGAGCACAACTGGAGCTGCGGCACTGTCGACAACATTGCCTACCTGGGTGACATCACGTCCTATTACGTGAAGCTGGCCAGCGGCAAGCGGGTGCAGGCCACCATGGCCAACGTGGAGCGCCGTGGCGAGCGGCCCACCTGGGGCGACCGGGTCTACGTGTCCTGGGAAGCCTCCAGCCCGATCCTGTTGTGGAACTGAACCCATGAAGCGCCGCCTGTTGCCCGCGCCGATATTCGAGCGCGTGCGCGCCGTGCTGTTCCATCGCCGGGCCGTGTTCGGCATTCCGTTCCTGTGGCTGCTGCTGTTCTTCCTGCTGCCCTTCGCCCTGGTTCTGAAGATCAGCCTGACGTCAGCCGTGATGGCCATTCCGCCCTACGAGCCGGTGTTCCGGTGGGTGGAGAACTCGCTCACCGTGGTGGTGAACTTTGGCAACTACCTGTTCCTCGCCTCCGACAGCCTGTACATCGCCGCCTACTGGGGCTCGGTGAAAACCGCCTTCCTGGCAACCGTGGTTTGCCTGCTGATTGGCTATCCCATGGCCTATGCCATGGCCCGGGCGCCGAGGCACTGGCAACTGGTGCTGCTGCTGATGGTGATGCTGCCGTCCTGGACGTCGTTCCTGATTCGCGTGTATGCGTGGATGGGCATTCTCGGCAACCAGGGCCTGCTGAACAGCTTTCTGATGTGGCTGGGCCTGATCAGTGAGCCGCTCCGGATGCTGAACACCAATTTCGCGGTGATTCTGGGCATCGTCTACGCCTACCTGCCGTTCATGGTGCTGCCCATCTACACCAACCTGGTGAAGCTGGACGTGCGCCTTCTGGAGGCCGCGTCGGATCTGGGCTGCCGCAGCCTGACCACCTTCTGGGCCATCACCCTGCCGCTCTCGAAGGCCGGCATTCTGGCCGGCTCCATGCTGGTGTTCATTCCCGCGGTGGGTGAGTTTGTGATTCCGGAACTTCTTGGTGGGCCGGACACCCTGATGATCGGCAAGGTGTTGTGGGAGGAGTTCTTCAACAACCGCGACTGGCCGGTGGCCTCGGCGCTGGCGATTGTGATGCTCGCGTTGCTGCTGGTGCCGATTGTGCTGTTCCACCGCTTCCAGGCCAGGGAGATGGAAAAGAATGGTTAAGCTCAGGACCCCCGGTTTCTCCAGGACCATGCTGGTACTGGGCCTGCTGTTCCTTTACCTGCCGATGTTCGTGTTGATCGTGTATTCGTTCAATGCATCCCGGCTGGTGTCGGTTTGGGCGGGCTTCTCGACCCACTGGTACGGCGAGCTGTTCCGGGACCAGCAGATCCTGTCGGCGGTGTGGATGAGCCTCCGGATTGCCTTCTACGCCGCCAGCATGGCGGTGTGCCTGGGCACCCTGTGCGCGTTCGTGATCACGCGGTTCAAGAACATGCGTGGCCGTACCCTGCTCTCGAGCATGATCACGGCGCCGCTGGTGATGCCCGAGGTAATCACCGGCCTGTCGCTGTTGCTGCTGTTTGTGCAGATGGCGCAAACCATCGGCTGGCCGGCAGACCGGGGCATGGCCACCATCTGGATAGCCCATACCACCTTCTGCAGTGCCTACGTGGCGGTAGTGGTGTCGGCCCGGTTGCAGGAAGTGGACCGCTCCATTGAAGAGGCGGCCATGGACCTGGGCTGCACGCCCCTGAAGACGTTCTTCGTGATCACCCTGCCGGTGATTGCCCCGGCGCTGGTATCCGGCTGGCTGCTGGCCTTCACCCTGTCCCTCGATGACCTGGTGATTGCCAGCTTCGTATCTGGCCCAGGCGCGACCACGCTGCCGATGGTGGTGTTCTCCTCCGTGCGCATGGGCGTTTCCCCCAAGATCAACGCCCTGGCCACGCTGATCATTCTGGCGGTCTCGCTGATCGCGTTCATTGCCTGGTACCTCATGCGCCGGGCCGAACACAAACGGCTGGAGAAGCCGGACGCCTGACCGGTTGTGCGTTCCCTGCGCCGCTCACACCGACGCCGGGAAGGCCGCGATCAGGAAATCCACGAGGGCACGCACCTTGGGCGAGACAAACTTGCGGGTGGGGTAAACCGCGTAGACCCCAAGCTCGGTGGACCGGTACCCGGGCATCAGTTCCACCAGTTCGCCGGCGGCCAGATGTTTAGCCACCAGAAATCCGGGCTGCAACACGATCCCCTGGCCCGCCAGGGCGGCGCCGCAGCAGGTTTCGCCGTTGTTGGCGTACATCCACGGGCGAACCCGCACGCTGGTGGCTCCCTCAGGGCCCTCGAAGGGCCAATCGTTACCCGTGGTGAAATTGCTGTAGCCAATGATGCGATGACTGGCCAGATCCCCCGGGTTGGTCGGGGCTCCCCAGGCCGCCAGGTAGGCCGGCGACGCGCAGGCCATCAGCCTTGTGGAGGTCAGCTTGCGGCTGACCAGTGTTGAGCTCTGCAGAGTGGCAATACGAATGGCCAGGTCAAACCCCTCCTCAACGATATCCACCAGCCGATCCGACAGATCCACCGATAACTCCACCTCCGGATAGCAGGCATGGAACTCGCCCCATAGAGGCGCCAGGTGGCTGATTCCAAAGCTCACCGGCACGTTCACACGCAACATGCCCTTGGCCACCTCATTGCGGGCGGTGATTTCCGCTTCGGCCTCCTCCACACCCGCCAACAGCTCCCGGCAGCGGACATAGAAAACCTCGCCCTCACCCGTCAGCGACAGGCGACGGGTGGTGCGTTGCAACAGCCGCACTCCGAGCCGGCCCTCCAGTTCGCTGACATACCGCGAAACTGCCGCTTTCGACATGCCCAGGCTCTCGGAGGCCGCCACGAAGCTGCCGGCGTCCACCACCGCGCAGAACGTCTGCATTTCCAGCAATCGATCCATTATCTCAATATCTGCAACAGTTAATTTATTATAGACACGTTTATCCCGTTTTTTGATATTTGTAAAGTATCTCCATGCTCAAACACACCCAAGGAGATTGACCATGAACAACGCATTCCTGAACAAACTGATCGCCACCAACGCCGGCTGGGACGCTCTGGCCCTTCGCATTCCCGTTGGTATCATTTTCGCCGCCCATGGCGCCCAGAAACTGTTTGGCTGGTTTGGCGGCTACGGACTGGAAGGCACCGGCCAGTGGATGGACTCCATCGGCCTGAGCCCGGGTTACCTGATGGCGCTGCTGGCCGGTGGTGCGGAGTTCTTCGGTGGTCTGGCTCTGATTGCCGGTCTGCTGGTTCGCCCTGCCAGCGCGGTACTGGCCTTTGCCATGCTGATCGCGATCTTCAGCGTGCATATCGGCAACGGCCTGTTCATGAGTAACAATGGTTACGAGTTTGGCCTGGCCTTGCTGGCGGTATCTGTGTCGCTGGTGTTCAGCGGTGCCGGCCGGGCTTCCATCGATCGGGTCCTCGCAGCCCGATAAACACGGCCAACCGGAGGTGTCTGCCATGAGTCTGTTCGTATCCCACGGCGCTCCCACCTTTGCACTGGAGCCGGGCCTCGCTGGCCCGGCTCTGACCAGGCTGGGGAGGCAACTGCCCAGACCCGAAGCGGTACTGGTGGTGTCGCCCCACTGGATGACGGAAGGCATCCGGGTAGGCACCTCGGCAAAACCTGAGACCATTCACGACTTCGGGGGCTTTCCTTCCGCGCTTTACGAGTTGAATTACCCGGCACCGGGACATCCGGCGCTGGCGGAAACCACCCTGGCCCTGCTGAAGGCAGATGGATGGCCGGCCCAGGCAGACGCAAACCGCGGACTGGACCACGGAGCCTGGGTGCCCATGATGCACCTGTTTCCCGATCACTCGGTGCCGGTATTTCAGGTTTCAATGCCGATGGATCTTGATGCCGAATCCGCCTGGCAACTGGGGGAATCAATGCGCCCCATTCAACAGAAAGGCGTTATGATTGTGGGATCCGGGAGCCTGACACACAACCTGTACGAGGTACGCTGGGGCGACAAAAACGCCTCGCGCTATGCCCAGGAGTTTACCGACTGGATTCGCTCACGCGTTCAGGCAGGTGCCCATCAGGAGCTGATAAAAGCCCTGGAAACAGCTCCCCATGCCCAACGGGCGCACCCAACCAGCGAGCATTTCCTCCCTCTGCTGGTGGCCGCGGGCGCCGCAGGCGAACGTTGTTCAGGCTCATTGATTGAGGGCGGCATTGAGCACGGCGTGCTGGCCATGGATGCCTTTGTTTTTCAGGGTCCGGCGTGATATCGGCGACCTTTCCGCATCGCGGCGAGCCCTGCAGCCCGCAGGTTACCAGTCACCGACAACAAACCCCAGTTGCTCAGGTAACCAGAGCGCGATGGCTGGAAAGGCCATGACTAACAACAAACTTATCGCCATTGCCATTATAAAGACCATAACCCAACCGAAGGTTTGCTCCAGCCTGATATCGGCGATTCGGGTCGTCACCATCAGATTGACCGCCACCGGTGGCGTGAACTGACCGATTGCAATATTCATGGCCAGCAGGATGCCGAACCAGACCGGGTTCCAGCCGAAGTGCTCCATTAGCGGGATAATGATTGGGGTCAGAATCAGGTAGATCGATACCGCATCCAGCAACATTCCGGCGATCAGTACCAGCACCATAACCAGTCCCAGCAGAACCCAGCTGTTCTCGGACAGGGATAACAAGGCATTGGCCAGATGCTGGAAGGTGCCCAGAGTTGTGCCGGCCCAGGCGAAAATGCCAGCCAGGGCGATGATGAACATCACCACACCTGAGGTGACTGCGGCATCCGTCACCAGGGCGTAAAGGTCTTTCAGACTGAGATTTCGGTATACGAGGCAACCAACAATCACACCGTAGGCAACCGCGACCACAGCCGCTTCAGTGGGCGTGAACAGTCCGGATCTCAGTCCACCAAGGATAATCACCGGTGCGAACAAAGCCGGAAGCGCCGCTCTGAAACTGGGCCAGAATTCCGGCCGCTCAACATCTGTCGGGTTTTCCCAGCCATATTTTCGAGCAAGGTACAGGGCCGGTACCAGGAGAGATAGCCCGGCCAGGATTCCCGGAAACAATCCAGCTGCAAACAGCGCTCTCAGGTCGACGCCGGGTACCACGATGGAATAGAGAATCAGGGCAATGGACGGAGGAATCAGGATCGCGGTGGACGACGACGCGGCTATCAGGCTGGCAGAAAATGGTTGAGGATAGCCTGCCTTGCGCATACTGGGGAGCATGACCATGGCCACCGCCGCGGCATCCGCCGGCCCGGAACCGCTCATGCCTCCCATGATCAAGCAAACCAGCACGGCAACAACGGTGAGTCCACCGTGCCGAGGCCCGATGATCGCCTGGGCAAATCGTACCAGGCTGGCCGCTACGCCAGCTCTCTCAAAAATGAGCCCGGTAAGAATGAACAGTGGAATAGCAATCAACGGGTACTTGGCCACGCTGTTATAAGTGTTGGTTCCCAGAGTCGCCAACATCACGGATGGCAAACCCGCAACAATGCCGATCACGCCACCCAGGCCCAGGGCAATCGCCACCGGCACGCCCAGCAAAAGCGCAATCAGAAAGCTGCCGATCATGAGGATATCAGGACTCATGTATGACCTCCGGGTCTTCCTTACCCCTGAGGCGATCGATAAGGCTCTGGGTGAGGCGAACCATTATCGCCGCTGACAACAGTGGCAACCAGACCACATAGATCCAGTTAGGCAAACCCAGCCCTGGTGAGAGCGACTGCCACTGGTACTCCTCCAGTGCAAACTTACCCCCATACCAGGTGGTTAGTCCGAGCACGACCACGCCGGTGAGCCACTGCAGTACGTACACGGCCTTTTTCAATCGAGGCGGCAGATAGTGCTCCACCAGTTCAATACGGATGTGCTGGTTGTGCCGCGCCGCGACAGACGCCCCCGCAAAGGTCAGGACTACCAGCAAGAACACGGAAAACTCTTCGGTAAACGCAAACGAGGCATCCGTGGCGTAGCGAACGATGACGTTACCCAGGCTAATGACGCAAATAATGATCAGAGCGAGGGAGGCAAGCAAAGCATCCAGTCGGAACTTCGGGGGGCGGGCAGGCATGAAGACTCCGTATTAAACGACGGCGCCCGCCATAATTGACGGGCGCGGGAACACTACGGATCTATTGGGAACGGTTGGCGACGGCCTCTTGCGCCATGTTCACCAGATCTTCACCAATTTTCGGTGTCCAGGTATCGTAGACGGATTCGGTAGCTTTCACAAAGGCATCATGCTGCTCATCGGTCAGCTCCGTAACCTGCACGCCACGCTCCTTGATCTTTTCCAGTGTATCGGCCAGCTCGGCGCGGGATTTTTTGATTTCCCACTGGCCCGCATCAATTGCTGCCTGCCTGAGCAAGGCCTGATCTTCGGGGCTGAACTGATTCCATACACGGTTACTTACTGCAAAGACCAGAGGATCTGCCATGTAATGCCAGAGCGTTAGATATTTCTGACCGACCTGATCAATTCGGGCGACATCAAATACAGAGAGCGGGTTCTCCTGGCCATCGACTGCGCCCGTAGTCAGGGCAGGCTTGGCATCCGCCCAACTCATCTGGGTCGGGTTCGCTCCCAAGGCGTTAAAGGTGTCCTGGAACAGCGGTGAACCGACAACCCGGATCTTCAGGCCGTCCAGATCCTTCGGCTCATCGATGACTCTCTTGGAATTGGACAATTCACGGAAGCCGTTTTCGCCCCAGGCCAAGGGCGTTACACCCCGCTCTTTGATCGCATCAAAGATGACCTCTCCGGCCTCGCCCTGTGTAATGGCATCAATCGCGGCATAATCCGGCATCAGGAATGGCAGGGAGAAAAGGTTAAGCTGAGGTACCTGGGGTGACCAATTGATAGTTGAGCCAACAGCCATATCGATCAGGCCCGAGCGCATCGCAGAGAATTCCTTCGTCTGGTCACCGGAGACCAGCTGGGAGTTACTGTAGATTTTCATGTTAATCCGGCCATCGGAACGTTCCCGGACCAGCTCCACCCATTTGTCGGCGGCCTGCCCCCAGGGAAATGCCGATGGCAGCACAGTAGAGACCGTGTATTCGTCCTTGTATTGGGCAGAGACAACAGAGCTGAACAGCACAGACGCGACGGTGACGGCAAAAATCATTTTGGACTTCAGCATCAGAACTTCCTTATTTTTTATTGGTCGTCTGGGTTTTATTTACTGCCTGGACCCTAGCCCAGGTTCTTCTTCATGAACTTCTGGATTTCGCCCACGATACCGCTCCGGAACGCCAATACCGTCAGTACGAAGACGCCGCCGAGAATCGGATCCACCCAGTCCCGGAGCGCGCCCTGAGAGAGCTGGTACTCGATGTTCACCACGAAGGTGGCGCCCACCACAGGCCCCAGCAATGTACCCATACCACCGACGAGGGTCATCAGGATCACCTCCCCCGACATGTGCCAGTGCGCGTCGTTCAGGGAGGCAAGCTGGAACACCACCGACTTCATGGAACCGGCCAGGCCGGCAAGCGCCGCTGAGATAACAAACGCCAGTACCTTGTACCGGTCCACGTTGTAGCCCAGCGATACCGCACGGGGTTCATTCTGCTTGATGGCCTTGAGCACCTGGCCGTATGGGCTGTTGACGGTGCGCTGTACCAGCAGGTAGCAGGCAATGAAGACCACCAACACAAAATAGTACATGTTCAGGTTATCTTCGAGGTTGATGAAGCCGAGCAAGTGTCCCCGGGGAATACCGTGCATGCCGTCCTCACCGCCGGTGAATTCCGACTGCACAAAGAAGAAGAACACCAGCTGCGCCAGGGCCAGGGTCACCATGGCAAAGTAGATGCCCTGGCGGCGAATGGACAGCAGCGCAAAGCCGAGGCCCAGAACCGTTGCCGCCAGCGTACCGGCGATAATACCCATCTCGGTGGTCAGTCCCGGGTAGTTACTCAGCAGGTAACCGGTGGTGTAGCCGCCGGTGGCCAGGAACGCTGCATGACCGAAGGACAGCAGGCCGGTAAAGCCAAACAGCAGGTTGAAGGCCACGGCGAACAGGGCGAAACAGAGGATCTTCATCAGGAAGACCGGATAGATCGCAAACGGCGCGGCCAGTAACAGCAGCAACAGGACGCCGTTGAGCATCATCTTCTTGCGATCCTGGGCCGCCTGCTGCTCCACTATGGCCTTGTGAATGTCGGTAGATTGTGTCGGCTGGTTCATGCTTATGCCTCCTTACCGAACAGGCCACTGGGCCGGAACATCAGCACCAGAACCATGACCAGGAAGATGACCGCCGAGGAAGCCGGCGGGTAGAAAGTTTTGGTGAGGCCTTCGATCACGCCCATGAGAATGCCGGTGATGATCGCGCCACCGATGGAGCCCATGCCACCAATCACCACCACCGCAAACACGGTGATCAGGGTCGCCGACCCCATCACCGGCGTTACCGAGTAGATGGGCGCGGCCAGCACGCCTGCGAACGCGGCGAGCGCAACACCAAAGCCGTATGTCAGGCTGATCAGCAGGGGCACGTTGATACCGAAGCCCTGCATCAGCTGTGAATCCTCGGTGCCGGCACGCAGGTAGGCGCCCAGCTTGGTTTTTTCAATCATGAACCAGGTACCGAAGCACACCAGAAGCGCCGCAACGATTACCCAGGCACGGTAGTACGGCAGGAACATAAAGCCCAGGTTGACGCCGCCCTTGAACATGTCTGGCATGGTGTAGCGAAGGCCGGAAACACCGAACCAGTTCACCAGCACGCCGGTGATGATCAGGGCAATACCAAAGGTCAGCAGAAGGCTGTAGATGTGGTCCTGCCCGGCAATGCGACGGAGCAGGAAATATTCGATGACAACGCCGAAAGCGCCGACGAGCAGCGGCGCCAGCAGAAGTGCTGCCCAATAGTTGACGCCGAGGTAGTCAAACATCAGGACCGTGGTCATGGCGCCCAGCATGTACATGGCACCGTGGGCAAAATTGATGATCTTCAGCAGACCGAAGATGACCGCGAGCCCAAGGCTCAGCAGGGCGTAAAAGGCGCCGTTGATGATTCCGATCAGGAGCTGGCCGGAGAGCACAGCTACAGGGACGCCGAAAATCATGGACATTGGGCTAACTCCAGAAGCAGCACAGGGGTTGGTTGTTGTTCTTTCTCACTTTGCCGATGAACGGGCTCACCCTGCCCTGTTGCCGGGTGAGCCCGAGGGCTGGCCTCAGTTCTTGACCAGCTTGCACTTGCTCTCGGAAAGCGGACGGTAGGCTTCGTCGGCCGGAATAGTCCGCAGAATCTTGTAAAGATCCCACTCACCGGTGGATTCGGCCGGTGTCTTCACTTCCGCCAGGTACATATCGTGCACCATACGACCGTCGACACGGATCTTGCCGTTCTTGGCAAACATGTCGTTGATGGGGGTTTCCATCATCTGCTTGCGAACGGTCTGGGCGTCATCCGAGCCAGTGGCCTTGACCGCGTTCAGGTACTGCATGGTGCTGGAGTAGATACCGGCATGAACCATGGTGGGACGAACACCGGTCTCCTCGAGGAAGCGATCGGACCAGGCGCGGGTCTCGTCGTTCATGTCCCAGTACCAGCCGGTGGTCAGCTGAATGCCCTGGGCGGTTTCTGCGCCAAGCGCATGAACGTCGGTCAGGAACAGCAGCAGGGCTGCCAGAGTCTGGCCAGACTGGGTGACACCGAACTCACTGGCGGTGGTGATGGCGTTGGTGGTGTCGGCGCCGGCGTTCGCCAGACCGATGACATCAGCTCCGGAAGCCTGGGCCTGGAGGATGAAAGAAGAGAAATCCTGGGTCGGGAACGGATGGCGAACGGCACCAATTACTTCACCACCGTTGGCCTCAACCACCCGGCGAACGTCCCCTTCCAGGGCGTGACCGAAGGCGTAATCGGCGGTCAGCATGTACCAGGTCTTGTCCCCTTCCTTGACCACCGCACTGGCGGTACCGTTGGCCAGCGGATAGGTGTCGTACACGTAGTGGATGTGGTTCGGGGTGCAGTGCTCGTTGGTGATGCTGGAGGCCGCGGAGCCTGAGATGATACCCAGCTTGTCGTTTTCCTCGAGGATCTTGCTCACTGCAATGGAAACCGACGAAGCCACCATGCCGGCCACCAGGTCGACATTCTCGTTCTCCACCCAGCGGCGAACGGTGCTGGAGGAGGTGTCCGGGCTGTTCCGGTCGTCGGCGCTGACCACTTCAATCTTGGCACCGTTAACCGTGCCGCCGAAATCCTTGATGGCCATGTTCAGGGCCGCCAGGCCGTTGGGGCCGGCCAGATCGCGATAGGTGCCGGACATGTCTGCCAGGTAACCGATCTTGACCGTATCGTTGGAAACTGCCGCCTGGGCGCCACCCACCATCATGGCTGATGCAACGGCTGATGTCAGAAGCTTTTTCATCATTGTCATTGTTGTATCTCCGCTACTGTCTTGCGTTGGTTCGGGTTATTGTTGCTCTTCCTGCTTTCGTTCTATCCGGGATCAGACCCCCAAATAGCGATCCAGCACCGACTGCTTTGCACTCAGTTCATTGGCGCTGATTTCTTCCACAATCTGACCGTGCTCCACCACATAGTGGCGGTCGGCAAGCGGTGCTGCGAAGTGGAAATTCTGCTCTACCAGGACAATGGTCAGCCCCTTTTTCTTGAGCGCGACCAGAACCTCTCCCAGCTTCTCCACGATCACCGGGGCAAGGCCTTCGGTGATTTCATCCAGCAACAGCATGTTCGCCCCGGTGCGCAGAATGCGCGCCATGGCCAGCATCTGCTGCTCGCCGCCGGACAGCTTGGTGCCCTGGCTGAAACGGCGCTCGTACAGGTTGGGGAACATGTTGTAGATTTCTTCCAGACTCATGCCGCCGCTGCGTACCACCGGCGGCAGGGTGAGGTTTTCCTGCACACTGAGTGAGGAAAAAATGCCCCGATGTTCGGGGCAATACCCGACACCCAACCTGGCAATATGGTGAGGCGCACACGACATGGTCTCCTCACCGTTGATCATGATGGAGCCGGTGCGGCGGCCCACCATGTTCATGATGGCCTTGAGCGTTGTGCTTCGGCCCGCGCCGTTGCGGCCCAGCAAAGTAACCAGCTCACCCCGGTTCACGACCATGTTGATGCCGTGCAATATGTGGGATTCGCCATAGAACGCGTGGAGGCCCGACAGGCGCAACTGCTCGTACTCGCGATCCGGATTCGCGCTCATTGTGTCGTCTCCTTCTGCTCACTGTCGGCGGACCCGCGTTCACCACTGCCATCGCTGCCCATGTAGACTTCCCGGACTTTCGGGTCGGCAGATACGGCGGCGTAGTCGCCTTCGGTAAGCACAGCGCCCTGGGCCAGCACGGTGATGCGATCACAGAGCTTGCTGACCACGCTCAGGTTATGCTCCACCATCAGAACCGTGCGCCCGTGAGCGGCCTTGCGCACCAGCTCCACCACCCGATCCACGTCCTCCGAGCCCATGCCCTGGGTCGGCTCGTCGAGCAGCAGGATTTCCGGCTCCATGGCCAGGGTGGTCGCCAGTTCCAGTGCCCGCTTACGGCCATAGGCCAGCTCCACGGTGGTGGTGTTGGCAAACTCGGCCAGGCCCACGGCGTCCAGCAACTCCATGCAACGCTGGTTGAGCTTGTTCAGGGATTTGCCGGATTTCCAGAAGCTGAATGAGGAGCCTTCGAAGGTCTGCAGCGCTACCCGGATGTTCTCGAGCGCGGTCATGTGCGGGAATACCGCGGAAATCTGGAATGAACGGACAATGCCCTCACGGGCAATGGCGGCTGATTTCAGGGGCGTGATGTCCTTGCCCTTGAACAGAATCTGACCCCGGGTAGGAATGAGGAACTTGGTGAGCAGGTTGAACACCGTGGTCTTGCCCGCACCGTTCGGGCCAATCAGGGCGTGGATATGGCCTTTCTGAACCTGCAGGTTCACGTCGTCGACCGCAACAAAGCCCTTGAACTCTTTGACAAGGTTACGGGTCTCCAGAACGTACTGTTCACTCATGAGCCAATTTACCTTTGTTATTGTTGTGCGTTTTGTCGTCTTCACAGAGTAGATTGACGTATACGTAAACGTCAATATCTAATTTCAATTTATTCCCGGCACTTCCCTGCACAAAAAGTCGTAGAGAATGTCCACCAGCTCGTCCTGCTTTTCCAGGTGCGGCGAGTGACCGGCCCCCTCGATAAAAAGGGCCTCTGCGCTGGCTCCGATACCCGCTGCGATGTCTGTGACCTGCTCGGGCACGCCGTATTCGTCGTTCTCCCCCTGGATGATCAGCGCCGGGCAGCGGATGTCCGAGAGCCAAGGGCCGAAGTCCATGGCTGCCAGAAAACCTTCGTCGCGCCAGACCGTCTGCCAGGCGGTAAACAGCTCGTCGGTGCGGTCGCCGTGATAGCGCCGCAGCCGCTCACGGATATCGGTTTCCCGGAACCGCCGTGCCATCTCATCCATTCCCGCCCGGGTCAGGGGGTCGGAATAGATGTGCGCCGCCATGGTGACCAGCGCCCTGGCCCGCTGCCCGAGGGCGGCAGAAGCAATCAGGCCGATAGAGCCGCCGTCGCTGTGACCGACCAGCACCACGTTTTCGATATCCAGCGCATCCAGCAGCCGGGGCAGCCAGGTGTGGCCGGCAGTCTCAAGATAGTCCTGGGGGCGAGGCAGCGGTTCGTTGGACGACTGGCCATAGCCAAGCCGGTTGTAGATCAGCGCATCGCATCCGGTTGCCCGGGCGAGCTTTTCTGGAAAGGCGCGCCACAGATCAATATTGCCCAGGGATTCGTGCAGGAACACGAGTACCGGCCCCCGGGAATCCGTGTGCAAAATCTGCCTTGCCTCCAGTACCACCCCGTCGCCTACCGGCACCAGGGAATCGCGAATGTTCACTTGGGCTACTCTTGGATTATTGTTGTATTACTCAATTAATCCTGAATCTAGCGGGACATCCCCTAGAGGGTCAAGATTTATTTATAAAGCTAATACTAATTAATTATAGTACTTTTACTATATATTAGCCGCGGCGATCCGCTGGCGGAATCGAATAGGTCATGGTGGAGTGCGCCACCGGCTCCTCGGCGCCTTCGGAGTAGACAAACACCTCGCCCACTCCCATGGTGCGCCCCACTTTCAGCATCGTCGCCCGCGCCCAGATGGGCTTGTGCGCCACCGGTTTGCGCAGGAAGTTGATGTTCAGGTTGGTGGTCACCGCCAGCGGCACCAGCCCGATTTTGCTGAGCAGAGCCGCATAAAGGGTCACGTCCGCCAGCCCCATCATGGCCGGGCCGGAGACGGTACCACCGGGCCGCAGGTGCTCTTCATCCACCTCAAGTTTCATTTCCGCCCAGCCGTCCCCCAGCTTCTGCAGGGAGCCGTAGGCGGCCCCCTGCGGAAACTGCTCATCCAGGAAGGCCTGCAGCTCTTCGAACGTGATGATCATGCGCCGACTTCGTCCTTGGCCTGGTTACGCAAAACAAAGCGCTGGATCTTCCCGCTGGGTGTTTTCGGCAACTCGTCCACGAATTCGATTTCCCGCGGGAAGGCGTGGGTGGACAGGCGCCGGCGAACCAGTTCCTGAAGCTCATCCTTCAGGGCCTGTTCGTCACCGACCGGGTAGTCGCCCTTGATCACCACGTAGGCCTTGATGATGGAGCCGCGCTTTTCATCGGGCTTGCCCACCACACCGGATTCCGCCACTGCCGCGTGCTCGAGCAACGTGCTTTCAACATCTGCAGGGCCCACACGGTAACCGGCCGTGGTGATGATGTCGTCGTCCCGGCCGCTGAAGGAGAAGCAGCCGTCACCATGGCTGATGACCATATCGCCCGTGAGGTAGTAACCGTTCACGAACGGGTCTTTCTCACCCCAGGTGTAGCCGTCGAAATGGAACAACGGAGAGGCTTTTACGTCTACCGCCAACTGGCCAACCTCGCCCTCGCCCACTTCCTCGTTCTTCTCGTTGAGGGCGACTACTTTGTGGCCGGGCGACGCGTAACCCATGGAGCCCGGGCGTACCGGATGCTCAAGACCGTGGAAGTTGCAGCAGGTCATACCGGTCTCGGTCTGGCCGTAGTGATCCTTCACCGGACAGAAATGGCGGTTGCGGATCCAGTTCACCACTTCCGGGTTCAGGGGCTCACCGGCACTGCTTGCGACGCGAAGGCCAAGATTCTCACCCTCGGGCAGCACATGATCGTTCGCCTTCAGCAGGCGATAGGCCGTGGGCGCTGCCGCCAGGTTGGTGATCTTGTACTTGCGAATCATGTCGTAGGTGGTTTCCGGCGTGAAACCGCCCGGGTTGAAATGGGTGGCATGGCCCATCAGCAGCGGCCCCACCACGGCGTAGTAGAGGCCGTAGGCCCAGCCCGGATCGGCCACGTTCCAGAACTTGTCGTCGTCGCGCAGGTCGATGGCGTACTTCATGTACACGTAGAACGCCAGCAGCGCTTTTGCCGGCACGGCCACGCCCTTGGACTTGCCCACCGTGCCTGAGGTGAACATCTGCAGGAAAGGATCGGCACCGGTAATCATCACCGGCTCGAATTCGCCGGACTGAGCCGCCAGTGTTTCTTCGAAATCGGGAATATCGGCGTCGATCTGGCTGGCGTTAACGCCCACCACGGGCGGGCACACCTTCACATCGTTCAGCTTGGGGTAGTTCTCCGGATTGGTCACCACCAGCTTGGTGCTGGCCCGCTCGAAGCGGTATTCAATGGCACCCGAGCCGAAGGCAGTGAACAGCGGCTGATAAACCGCGCCCGCGCGCAGGGTCCCGGCAATCACAATCAACAGTTCCGGGGTACGCGGCAACAGGGCTGCAACCCGATCGCCCTTACCAATGCCTTTTGATTTCAGATAGTTGGCGAAGCGAGCAGACGCCTCCTTGAGTTCCGCGAAGGTCAGTACACCATCGCCGCCACCTTCTTTCTCGTAGTAGAGCGCGACCCGGCTGGGGTCATCTGCCCACTTGTCGCAGATCTCGTGACATACATTGAGCCCGCTATCCAGACGTCCATCCAGGATGTCCGCTTCCAGAGCGGCAGGATCGAAGTTGTTATAAACGTCGGTGTATTCCGGAAGACCCATTTTCAACTCCTGTTGTTTTTGTCATTGAAAGCACGGGTCAAGGTTTAGCACAGGCTTCACTTTACGTAAAGGTAAACTTTAGACCAAAACGGAAGTAATCAGCGGCGTTTTATGAGGCAGGAAAACCGACGCGACCGGTTGGCCGCGCCGGGGCAGAGCTCAGGATTTCGGCGTGATTTTGCTGGTGTGCCGGCTCGACAGGATGTGGTGCAATGAGCCGCATTCCACCATGGGATCGTCGCAGTTCACCACGATATCGGAGCGGGCGATGACATAGCTTTTGCCGGTGATACTGTTCTTGATCACTTCGTACTCGCCTTCCTGCTCCACCGAGGTGAACTCCCCGATAAAACCGGTTTCCCTCAGGGAGATGGTTTCGAGCTTGTCTCCAGGGCGGATACTGCCCTCGTAGTTCATCAGCGCCAGGCGGGCAGAGGTGCCGGTGCCGGTGGTGCTGCGGCAAATAACACCGGGGTGGACATAGGTGGCCGACCGGGAGCGGTAGTAGCCCTCCGCCACATGCTCGACAGGCCCCATGAAGTGCAGGAACGGCAGCGGACCCACATCGCCGAGGGTGTAATGGGAGAAGCCGCCTTCCGCCTGGATGGCCTCGACAATGGCGTGGGCGGTCTCTGCCAGCTTGCGCTCCTCGTCCAGTGTGAGGTCAAACCCGAGGCTGGAGGCATCCACCAGGGCGTAGAAGCCACCGCTGTAGGCAACGCTGTAGGTAATCTCGCCCAGCGACGGTACATCAATGGTGGCTTTGTAGGTGTGGATATAACTCGGCAAGCCCTCGCAGGTAATCGCCTCGACTACGCCGTCGTGTACGGTCGCCTCGATCTGCACCAGGCCAGCCGGGGATTCCAGCAGAAAGTTCTGCTTGCCTTCCTGCTTTTCAACGATCCCCAACTCAAGCACCGCCGTTGCAGTGCAGATGGTATTGGAGCCCGAGTAGATCGGATAGCCCATCACTTCCATGATGATATAGCCGGCCGCCGCCCGGGGGTCAGTCGGTGGCACCAGCAGATCCACAGACATCTCCGGCACCCCGTAGGGCTCTTCCAGCAGCAGCCGGCGCAGGCCATCGGCATCGTCTCGCAGATACTCCATCTGCGCGCGCACGGTGTCGCCGGGCAGCAGATCAATGCCGCCGGTGACAATACGGCTGACGTCACCGCCGGCGTGGGTGTCCATCAATTGAATGCTCAGTTCCGGTTTCATCGGGCATTCTCCAGAGACCAGGGCTGGCCGTGTTCTTCCCACTGGGCGTCGGGAACAATCACGATCTTGCCGAGATAGTTGCTGCCCCGGTCGACAAAGTACTCTTCCGCCCGGTGCAGGTCGGAGAGCCGGAAGGCGCCGTGCAGAACCGGTTTGAGCTGACCGCCTCGGATCCAGGCCATCAGTTGTTCCGCCTCCTCCCGGGTGCCATGGGAAACACCGAAGATCTGTACCTGGTAGAGGTAGATCCGGGTCCAGAGGATCTCGCTGATGTTGCCGCCACTGGCGCCGGCAATACTCAGGCGCGGGTAGGTATTGCGGGCGTTCATATCGAAGATCATGGTGTCGATGAAGACGTCCGTCATTTCACCCCCCACCAGATCCATCACTGCGTCGATGGGCTTGCCGCCGGTTTCCGCCTTCACCCGCTCAACGAAACTGCCCATATCGGAACGGTCGAGCACCGCCTCGGCACCCAGCTTGAGCAGTGGCTCGGCTTTATCCTGCTTGCTCAGTGCATAGGGAACGGCGCCCATGATGCGGCAGAGCTGGATGAGGGCGGTACCCACGCCGCCACTGGCACCGGTGACCAGCACACGCTCTCCCGCCTTGACGCCGGCAGACGTGAGCATGTGCATGGCGGTCTGGTAGGAACACATGCCCATGGCCGCTACCTGGGCGTCTGCCAGTTCCGGATTGGGAATGTGATGGAACTGGTCCGAAGGCAGCACCACGTATTCGGCGTAGCCACCGTCCGCGCCGTGGCCGTAGTAATCCGGTGTGAGATTGATGTCCCGACGCTCGTTAGCGTAAATGTTGAAGTCCAGCAGGCCACGCTCGCCAATCCGGGATTCGTTCACACCCTCACCAACCGCAACAATACGACCGGCGATATCGGCACCCTGGATGCGCGGGAAAACCAGCGTGGGCTTGCCACCCATCTGGAACGAGGTCATCTCACCCTTTTTGGTGGGATACAGCCCCTCCCGCGCCTTGCGATCAGTATTGTTCTTCGCCGTCGCGGTTACCTGAACCAGCACCTCACCGGGCCCCGGGCCGGGCACCGGCACGTCCTGGTATTCGAGCTTGTCGATACCACCGTGACCAGTCAGAACCATGGCTTTCATGGTAGTGGGATACATGGGCTGATCATCCTCCCTGCGTCCTGAAGTGTGGGTATTCAGTGAGGATAGGTGAGTTTCAGGAAGGTGTCAGTGCGTGTTACGGGTATCCATTACCCAACGGGCGAAGCCCCGCAGGTTTTCGCTGCCGCTATCGCGCGATGACCTTGTATACCGGCCTTAGTTTCGGGATCTGTTTAAGCACCACCTGGATCACGGTCATCAGGGGAACGGCCAGAAGCACGCCCACCGGTCCCCAGAGCCAGCCCCAGAAGAAGATGGACACAAAGATGATCACCGGATTGATGGCCATGCGGAAACCGTGAATCCAAGGCTCAATGAAGAACCCCACCAGAGTGGTCAACCCGAGAAACCCCAGCGGGGCGATGGCCATCATCCAGAGTTCGTCCAGGCTGATGGCCGAAATGGTCGCCAGCATGGAAATGGAAATGATCACCCCGAGGTAGGGAATGAATCGGGCAAGCCCGGCGACCAGCCCCCAGACTGCCGGGTCCGGCAGCCCCACCGCCCAGCAGATCAGGCCGGTGATGGTCCCGACCGACAGGTTACTCAAACCGAGCACACCCAGGTACTGGGCAATCTGATGCTGGGAATCGTGAGTGATGCGCAGTACCGTCTTGCGCTGGTCGATAGGCAGTTGGCGCACAAAGTTCTTGATCAGCCGATCGCCGCTGACCAACAGGAAATACGTCAGCGCCAACGCCAGCGCCAGCCCCGCAACCCCGTTCTGGACCTTGTTCATCAACTGGCTGCGCCAGGAATCCGTCTTCAGAACCACCGCGGTGGGCTGCGGCTGTTCCGAATCAGACAGTTCTTCCACAGACTTCTCTACCTGCTCGGCAGACTCCGTAACCCGGGCGATCTGGCGGCTTATCTCGCTCTCGCCAACCAACAGACGCGAGATACCCTGCGGCACCTCCTCCGCCCACTTGAGCGCCGGCGTCGCGACCGCCACCGTGATACCCACGATACCGGCCAGCACCAGCAACACGAACACCAGGGAACTCACCATCCTGGGCACCCGCCATTTCACGTAGGCCTTTTTGACCAGCGGCGACAGCAACAGGCTGGTGAGAACCGCAAGCAAGATAGGCAGGACAATCTGGTGAGCCACGTACAGGGTGTAGAGAATGCCAAGCGCAAACAACCCATAGATGGGCGTGGCGAGGTCTGA
Organism: Marinobacter sp. E2; assembly: GCF_055755345.1. Classification (NCBI taxonomy): domain Bacteria; kingdom Pseudomonadati; phylum Pseudomonadota; class Gammaproteobacteria; order Pseudomonadales; family Marinobacteraceae; genus Marinobacter; species Marinobacter sp. E2. Next base: position 1,120,993 of record NZ_CM146911.1, on the reverse strand, counting down.
GGAAATCAGTGGGCGTTTGTTATCGCCTGCCGGCTCGTTGTCTTGGGTCTGGCCGTCCATGCTGGATCCTGTCTGCCATAGAAATAGCGTGGCCCGGGAGATCCCGGGCAAGCGGCGGAATGGTCAGTTTACAGATCGATGAGGCTGGACGCACTTTTGGGAGAGTTACGCAGAGTTTATCCGGGCATTTTGGCTTAACCCCTGGAGGCCTCTGCCCGGCGTTCAATTAATTGGTTCAGGGTGATTAACGACGCAGCGAAAGCCTATGCTTCCGGATTCAATAGATACTCCGCTTCTCGCAAAGACAGTATCTCCTCCCCCGAAACTGCCTCCCATCCCAGCCCAGTCGCGAACAGTCTTCTGAGGATCTTCAGGATCAGCAGGCTTCTGAGGACCTCTCGGATTATCAAATTTTGCCTCCGCGTAATAGTCAGGCTTGAACCAATCCTGAGTCCATTCAGCGACGTTGCCGGTCATATCATGAACTCCCATCGGATTTGGTAGATAAGACCCTACCGGGCGACGCTCCATCACACTGAAATCGTGGCTCAGCATGTTTCCAGAAGGAGGAATACTCGGATCGATGTATTGAGTAGGTCTCTGTAAATAGGTATCGGGATCCTTCTGTCCCGAGCTAGTCGCGTACGGTACTTTCCTTCCGCGGCTTCGCGCCGCGTATTCCCACTGAGCCTCAGTAGGTAACGCAAAGGGTAAACCTGTTTGGTCACTCAACCACGCGCAGTAGCCCTCGGCCTCGGCATAGTTCGGTGTTCTGGCGGGCTTTAAATAAAAGTAGGGGGACAAAGGATCTTCACTCGGCTCAACGACGAATTTTTCGTCATAGCCAGAGCCCTCGTACAATGAAGACCGTCCAAGTGCCTCGTAATATTTGTACATCTCGCCCCAAGTTGTCTCGTACTTGGATATCGAGTAGCTATCGACGCTAACCTCTACAGTCGGGCGAGCGTGGTCCGTTAAGACGACATAAGGTGAACCATCCGGATGACCCACATCACCTAACTCGAAGCTGCCGCCTTCGACAAAAACTTGATTTCGTATGGCCCGCTGCGCTACCGCCTCCGCTGCTTCTCCCTGACTATTGCTGCTCACGGGTCCGGCAAAACCAGCCATCATCGTTGAAGCCAAGAGAAGACCAGGTAACTTCAGTCCGTTTGAGTTTAACACGTCCTTGCTCTCCCTTTAGCCAGCCCTGCCAACGTGGCAAATACCAGGTGGACCCTTTTCTGAGGGCTTTTTTGCTGCAGCTGAATGTTCTTTCAAATTGTGCATGAACAGACGCCGGATTGGCTTTCATTCGCAAAGGTTTCCCGACCTTTCTAGTTGATCGGTTCAGGATGATTAACGACACACCGAAAACCCGTTCCCGACGCCGATACATGCTCCCCTGCTCGCATGAACACTGTGCCCGCTCCCGCCATGCTATCTCCGTGCCCTGCCCAATCCCTCACAGTCTTTTCTGGCCTGTCCGGATTCGCCGGCTTCTCCGGTCCGCTAGGATTGTCTCGAGGAGCTTGCTCATAATAATTCTCCTGAAACCAATCTTGCGTCCACTCAGCGACATTCCCAGTCATGTCGTAAAGGCCCAACGGATTCGGAGGGTAGCTGCCTACCGGCCGACGCTCGAATTTGACGGAGGAGTGGATGAGAGTATTGCCAGAGGGGGGAGTCGACGGGTCCACCTCCCCTCTGGGACTCAGCAAGTATGGATCTTTTTGCACTTCACCAGAGTCTGTCGCGTAGGCTACCTTGCGCCCTCGGCTTCTGGCCGCATACTCCCATTGCGCCTCAGTCGGTAGCGCAAAAGGCAACCCGGATTCCTGAGCCAACCAAGCGCAATACCCTTCGGCCTCTCCGTAATTCGGCACTCTGGCAGGCTTGTTTCGGAAATAAGGTGATAAAGCATCGTCAGTTGGCGGGCTAACATATCGTTGTTTGAACGGGGATTCCTCATATTGGGAAAGCTTCTCCGTTGCTTCGTAATACACCCGCATTTGGCCCCAAGTAGTTTCGTAGCGTGAAATTGAGTAGCTATCGACCTTTACCTCATTTACCGGGCGACTTGAATTAACCAAAGTCACGTAGGCAGAACCATCGGGGCGACCGACGTCTCCGAGTTCAAATTTACCGCCTTCAACAAAAACCTGATCATTGATGGCCTCTTCCACGATCCGGGATACGGAGCTATCTTCGCCAGCATCAACAAGACCACCACATGCGACCAAGAAAGTCAGCGTTATCGTAAGGCCAATTAGCCTCAGTCGGTCAATTCTAAACATCCATCAGTTTTCCTTAACCAATCCTACAAATACGACAAACACCAAAAGGATCCATTCTCACCGGCCTGTCAGCAACGGCTACTTGATTCTTCAAGCCTTGAATGAAGAGACGCTGATCCGAATTGTTCTTGTCTATGAAGTCAAACAATCGCTCGAGGTTCTGATCGAAATCATCCATGCGGGCTAAGCCTTGCGGGTTCATTCGTGACACTGTCTCCTCGAAATCACGCCACCCCTGAAAAGAATTCAGAATCAAATTCACGGCTCGTATTTTGATATCGTCATCACTCCAGAGATCGGGCGTTAGCCACCAGTCATAGAGGATATTGTCCAGAATTGCGCCTTTAACCTCAGGTGGAGAGTGCAGAAAGACTGAACTTTCTTTGGCTGTAAGGTCCTGAACGACATTCTCTGCGATTTCGCTGCCCTGTTGTTCTCGATAGCGGTCAACAAACACGGCATGAACATAATCCACAACCCCCTCCACGAAATTGTCTGCTAGTTCTTCGGCCACTTCTATTGCTTTAAGCCCCCGAGCCAGAGCGTACAAGCTCATACGCCGATACCAATCGAACGCCTCTGTATCACGATCGAAAAGTTCAAGATATCTAAAATCCACATCCATGAGAGCGTTATAAATGAAGTGAAGCATCCTCAATATTTTTTGAGTTTCAATCTCCAGCAAGAAACTCCCGGACGCACCAGCACCGAAAACAAGCCCCGCATGAACATTGAGGTAAAATTTTCCAGTGGCGCGACTGAATTTCAGCCGAACTTCGAATTCAGCACCCGCACCCAAAGCTCCCTCGACTTTCTTTCCAATAGCGCAGAGCGTGTCCCACTCTCTCTGTTTCGTGAGCACGTCTTTCCACCGCAACTCACCAGAAACCTCACAACCGCCACGAATTCCGGCGAAAACACCGGCCTCACCGCCGGCTTTCTGTCCGTGCTCCCGAGCCGCAATGCCTTTGACAGTGGGCAACCCATCCGTAGTGGACACATGGACATTCCCTGCGATAACCGCGGATGCGCCAGCAAATCCGCTCAGCGATGCCTGGATAGCCGCCTGGAAGTGTCCCAATGAAGCGACTTTTCGCTCGCCGTCCCATCCACCCACCCGGTACGGAACCCGAATTTCCGAACGGTTATTTACCGGGAACGCCTGCTCGACACCCACTTTTCCCTGGGCCAGCGCATACTGCCCTTCCAATTTTGTCTGGAAATGCACCAACCCCTTTCGCGGATCGAATTCACCAGAAGCCGTCGCACCCGCAGCGAAGCGCATGAACTGTGCTTCTGCGGAGGCATCAAAACCGGTTTCATCCACGGCTTTCTGGCGGGCTTCGGCGTCACCCCAGATCGACCAGGATGCTTCATCGTAGAATTTGTTCAACGTCGTCATCAGCGCGCCATTGTTATCGGGCTCCCAGAGCGTTGTGTTGAACTTGATATTGAGCTCACTTCGAATGGCGTCTCGTAACTTCGCCGGATCCACGCCATTTTCGGTCAACCATCCCTTGCTACGCTGCCGGTCTCTGCCCGCTATGGAATAGCGGCGGCGGTGGTTCTTCAGCTTGTCTGAGCGCACAAAGGTAACGTGTTTGTCGCCAGCCAACCGCTTGATCTCAGTGATCGGCGGCAGGGTCTGCATGTCGTTGGTCAACACCGAGCGCGTCTCAAGCTCGGTCAGGAGTCGCTCCTTTTCTTTCTGGACCTCAGTCAGCAGCTTTCCCTCACCTTGGGTGGCGGCCAGTTCCGAGTCGGTTTCCCCATCATCAAGGCCTTCCAGCTTCTTGTAGAAGTCGTTTATGGGCCCACAAACGAATTCCTCTTCCTCCAGCCACTCGGAGAGCTCGTCCTCGGTGAGGAGAATCAGCTCGTCGGAACCGGTGGCGTGAACAACTTCCACAATTTCCTCAGCACAGGAAGGCGCCTGAACCACCTCGCCCACCTCACAGCTGGAAAATCCGGGATCGTTGGCCGCCGGCAATTTGAGTAGCTGCCCCGGGAAGATGCGATCCGGGTTTTCGATGCCGGGATTCAGCCTCAGCAGGCTGGTCAGCGTGGTTTGGTATCGCTGAGCGATTGCGCTCAAAGTGTCGCCGGAGCGAACCGTGTATTCAGACGTCATCAGGCACCTCCTTGTGCCAATCCGTAGGCCAGATGTTGATCCAGTTCAGTGAGGCGCGCTGCACTCGGCAGGCTCAAATTTGAGAGGATCGCCTGGCATTCCGGCAGACGGATTCTGTTGCCGTGAGTCACCGCCAGTTCCGCATACCGGCTGACATCCTTTTCTGAGCGAAAGCCCAGCCCGTTTGCTTCCTGCAACAGTCTGGCCAGCCGAGGCTGATCATTGATCGATAGAAAGCGCCCGAGCCTGCCCAGAAACTCCTCCCGGGCGTCTTCCGCCAACGCTTCCAGATGCCTGTCAGTGAGCGCAAACCAGCCTTCATCCGACGCAGTCATTGCCGGCTGCAGAGTCCCCGCCCGGAAAGAATGCCAGTTTCCCTCTGGCTGAAACGCCAACCACTCACGGACCGGCCCACTAAAGCGCTCCCGCTCCTGATCATTGAGCGCCAACATGAGGCGGCGAAGCTGCCTTGGAGAGTAAAAACGAAGATAGGAGTAGCCTCCGTCTGGCAAGGCCACGCTCAGCAGGCTTCGCAGGTGCCCGGCAATAACCGGCAGCTCCTCCTCAGCGAGCACAACGACGGCCTTATGCTGCCAATCATTCTGTTTCTGCCAGAGACGACTCGTTTCCGAGGGCTTAACCAGACAGGGACTGACCTCCAGCGCCGCCTGATGGCGGGTGCCCAGAAACAGGTAGTCAATCTCAGGCTGGTCGTCGTTCTCGTAAACAAATCGGGGTGCATCGAATGCCGCACCGTCCAGCAGGAGGAAAGCCCGGGACCGCAGATCAATGCCCAGCTCCGTCATGCGGTCACCCCTTCGTCACAGGCGCAAGCGGCCAGGGCGCAGCTTCCATCGGCTTGCCGGCCGCACTGTTTGATAAGGGCGACATCCCGGGAGGCTGCCGTCTTCAATGCCTCGACGGAGCTCGGTGAAGGACCGAAATCCGACCGCGTCTCGGTTTGCGCGAGCGCTTTCGGCGGCGTGCTACCCGAGACCTCATCCAGGCCGTTAGGCTGATCCGGCACCTGAGCCGCCACCCCGCTACCACTGCCCGGCCCGCCGCCGGAGTTCATCCTCACCAGCGGCCCGGACACCGTCACACCACTGGGGTCTACCTTCACAAAGCTGCCACCCGCCTTGAGGGTCACTTCGGCACCGGCTTCGATCACAATTTTCAGGCCCGCCTTGTGGTGAATCTCGCTGCCTGCCTCGATGAGCTGGTTCTTGCCCTGTTTGCTGTGGTGGCTGCCGTTCACAGTCAGGCTGTAGTCGCCGCCGATTCGTTCACGACGTTCACCATCCACCGTGCCGTGATCGTTGCCCTTGATGTGGCTGAACCGATGGTTCTCCACGGTCAGGTGGCTGTCGTTTTTGATGACTTCGGTGCGATTGTGTTCGGTGATAAGGTCCAGATCCTTCTGGGCGTGCAGGTAGATCTGTTCCTGGTCCGCCTCGTCCTCGAAGCGCAGCTCGTTGCTGCCCTCGCCCTTGTGGGTTTTGGTTTTCAGGGTGGTGCGGGTTTTGTGCTGCGGCAGCACGTAGGGTGGCGTGTTGGTGGCGTGGTGGGTTCTTCCGGTAATGATGGGCTGGTCCGGGTCGCCGTCGAGGAAGGAGACAATCACCTCGTGACCGATACGCGGCAGGGCCATAAAGCCATATTGACCACCGGCCCAGCCCTGGCTCACCCGCAGCCAGGCGCTGCTGTGTTCGTCATTTTTCGAGTATCGATCCCACGGGAATCGGACTTTCACGCGCCCGTGCTCATCGCAGTGAATCTCTTCGCCCTCCGGGCCGGTCACGATGGCCATCTGCGGGCCGTCCATCAGCGGGCGATAAGGGGTCTGCGGACGCCAGGTCCGGTCGGGAGGAATGGCCGTGAAATGGTTGTGGTAGCTCGTGGGTTCGCTGCCGCCCTCTTCTTCCAGTGCCTGGGGCTGGGTGCCGGTGTGGGTCACCGACGTCAGCAGCCAGTCCCGGTTCAGGGTATCGCTGTCGTGGTCGGTGAGCGTGACTTTGGCGCCAGCGCTGAAGTCCGGGCGGTTGCTGTCACCGGCGGCGGTGCTGGCGTCGTTGCGCAGGGCCTGCAGACGGGCTTCGGTGAAGGGCTGGCCGCTGGCGTCGGCCTTGAAGCGGCCGGGGTAGTCGTAGTGCTGGTAGTCTTCCCGGTGGCTCACATCGCCGGCGGCCTGTTCGTGCATCAGGGCGTAGGCCGGGTTCTTGAAGGTGTAGTCCTTCATGGCCACGGAGGCGACCCGTACCCGTTCTTCGTATCGGAAACAGAAGACGGCAGGCTGCCGGGTGCTGCCACCGGCTTTGGCGTTGTACGTAACCGGCTCCAGAACCGGGGCATCGCCGTGGTGATCGGCCAAAATCAAAGCGGGCTGGGTGTCGCCGTCCACGCTGCCGTGTTCGTAGCGGTAGTGCCAGCCTTCCTCGGCGACCAGGCGATCCAGAAAGGCCAGGTCGCTTTCCCGGTGCTGCACGCAGTACTCCCGCTCTGCCGGCGGGCGTTTGAGATCGAAGACGGTGTCGATCAGGCCCCGCTCTTCGAGCAGGGTACGCACGATGGCGTCGGTGCTTCGGGTCTGGAAGATCCGGCTGTTGTGCATCAACCCCAGGCGCCACAGGGGCGGCTGGATGACCAGTTCGTAGCGGGTGCGCCGGTGGCCGGTGTCGCCCCGGGCGAATTCGTTGACCACACCGGTGAAGCGCCGCAGCGGTTCGCCGTCTTGCCAGACCACCAGATCCACCGGCTGCTCGAGGATCTCGGACGCCTGTATCGACGGATCAAAACTTGCCAGCTCCAGCCGACCCGAAAACACCTCGGACAGGCGCTCGGTGAGCGTAAAGCCAACTACTGAGAAAAGATCAGAAGGGAGATCGCCAACGCGGGCGGTAAACTGCAATCCACTTGCCTGGGGCATATCTTCAATCCCTGAAGGTATGGTTATGTCCTGCTCCCGGCATCGTCAAAGCAACCAGATCCGTGGTCGCGATACCGGACAACAACTGGCCGGAAAAGTACCAGCACTGGCTGAGAAAATCCAGTGACAGGGCCTCAACCTGAGGCTCAAACAAAAACAGGGGCGGGTGAACGCTTCATCCGCCCCTGCTTTCTCTGGCGTCGATTTATTCCGGCTTGTAGAGCCGCTGAATGCTGGAGAAATCCAGGGTGCCATTACCCTGCCCGGCATGAAGCTGGAACAGGTTGCGGGCCAGCGAGCCCATGGGGATAGACGCCTGGTTCTTCACCGCGTTGTCGAAGGCCAGGCCCAGATCCTTGGTCATCAGGTTCACGAGGAACCCGCCCTCGTAGTTGCGTGAGGCGGGCACACCTTCCATCACACCTGGCCACGGGTTGTAGACGTTCAGCGCCCAGTTGCCGCCGGAGCTCTGCTTCATGATTTCCGAGAGCACCGCCGGATCCAGGCCGTTCTTCACGCCCAGTGCCAGGGCTTCGCTGGTGCCGGCCATCAGGATGGCCAGCAGCATGTTGTTGCAGATTTTGGCCACTTGGCCCGAGCCGTGGTCACCGGCGTGGAAGATGTTCTTGCCCATGGCGTCCAGAATCGGCTTGGCCTGGTTGAACGCTTCTTCTGCACCGCCGCAGATAAACGTCAGCGTACCCGCCTTGGCACCGCCGACACCGCCGGACACGGGCGCATCAAGGAACGGAATGTCCTTGGCACGGGCCACTTCGGCAACGCCCCGGGCGGTCTCCGGCGCAATGGTAGAGGAATCAATCACCAGGGTACCGGCGGGCAGTTTCGCCAGCAGACCGTCGTCGCCCAGGTACACCGCTTCCACGTGCTGCCCCGCCGGCAGCATGGTGATGACACACTCGGCGCCATTGGCTGCCTGGTGGGCGGTGTCCGCGGTTTTGGCGCCTTCGGATACCAGGGCGGCAACGGCGTCCTTGGACAGGTCGAAGACCGTCACTTCGTGGCCGGCTTTCACCAGATTGCTGGCCATGGGGCCGCCCATGTTACCGAGGCCGATGAAGGTAATTTTTGCCATGTTCATTCCCCTTGTTCTTATAGTCTGAATGTTGGTCGGATTACGCTTTGAAAAAGTCTTCAATCCAGGCGCTGTCCATCTCGGCAAGGGATGCATAACGCCACCGGGGCTGCTGGTCCTTGTCGATCAGCAGTGCGCGGATTCCTTCTGCGAACTCGCCTTTGCTCAGGCACTTGGTGGAGAGCACCAGCTCTTTGTCGAGCACTTCCTTGAGGCTGTTGTGCTTGCAGCCATGAAGATGACGCCACACCAGGGCCAGAGACGTGGGTGATGCCCCTGCCAGCGAACGGGTGGCCTTGGCGACCCAGCCCTCGCCACCGGACAGCTCCTTGAGCTGGTCCACGGTGGCTTCCAGGGTGTCGGCGTCGGTTACCCGGTTGATCTCATCGAGGTGTGTGCGCACCGGCGATTCCGGCATGGCCTCGGCGCTTTCCCGCTCATACTGGCGCAGTACGCTGCCAACCACCGCATGGGCATCTTCGCCCTGCCAGTTGCGTTTGCACAGCTCGGCCACCACGTCGGCCTTGAGGTCGTGCCGGATAAAGCGGTCGGCCAGGCCGGTGAAAATGGCATCGGCACCGTTCAGGCGGGCACCGGTCAGTCCCAGGAACAGGCCGGTGCGACCCGGCGTCCGGTTCAGGAACCAGCCGGCACCGACATCCGGATAGAGGCCGATGGTGATCTCGGGCATGGCCAGTTTCGAGCTCTCGGTGACCACCCGATGGGAAGCGCCTTCCAGAATGCCCATGCCGCCACCCATCACAATGCCATGGCCCCAGCACACAATGGGTTTTGTGAACGTGTGGATCAGGTAGTCCAGCTCGTATTCCTCGGTGAAGAATGCCTCACCCTCGCTGGCGCCCTGGGGCTCAGTCATGCTGCGATAAAGAGCAACGATGTCACCGCCGGCGCAAAAGGCCTTGTCGCCCTCCGCTTCCAGCCAGACGGCCTGGATCGCCGGGTCGTCCGCCCACCGCTTCAGTTGCGGTGTCAGCAGCCGGATCATCTCCAGGGACAGGGAGTTGAGCGCCTTGGGCGTGTTCAGCCGGGCAACGGCGATCAGTGCGCCGTCGCCGGTTTTCCACTCTTCAAAGATAATCGGTTGATCACTCATAACAGGTCCTTGGGCCAGCGGGTTCGGGCGCCGGCTTCAGCGGTTTTTCCATTCCGGCTTGCGCTTGTCGAGAAACGCATTCACCCCTTCTTTCTGGTCTTCGGTGGAGAACAGTTCCACGAACAGTTCCCGCTCCATGCGCCAGCCGTCATCGTGGCTGCGGCCGTCGCGGGCGCTCATTACCAGGGTCTTGCAGCGGGCGGTGGAAGACGGGCTCTGCTTGCAGGCCATTTCCGCCAGTTCCAGGGCTTTCTCCAGGCTCTTGCCGGAGGGGACCACCTCTTCCACCAGACCAATCTGCAGGGCCTTGTCGGCCTTTACGCGCTCGCCGCACAGGATCATGCGCTTGGCCCAGCCCTCGCCGACCAGCCAGGGCAGATTCTGGGTGCCACCCGCGCAGGGCAGCAGGCCCACGCCCGCCTCGGGCAATGCCATCTGGGCATGCTCTTCAGCGATGCGGATGTCACAGGCCATGGCACATTCCAGGCCGCCCCCCATGGCATAGCCGTTCACTGCGGCGATGGAAACGCCACGGAAACGTCCCAGAGTGGAGAAAGCCTCGCCGAACAGCTGGGCCATCTCGTTGGCACGGGCCTTGTCGCCGTCGGCGAAGGTTTTCAGGTCGGCACCGGCGGAATAGAACTTCTCGCCCTGCCCGGTCATCACCAGTGCGAAGATGTTCCGGTCTTCGTTCAGTTCCCGGACGATGTCGATCAGGGCGATCAGGGAATCCCTGGTCCAGGTATTGGCCGGAGGATTGTTGATGGTAAGGATCGCGATGTGCCCGCGCTTTTCGAGCTGGATAAGATCGCTCATGGAATTCTCCTTGTTATTGAATCGCTTCCGCCACGCCGTTATCGAGCAGACGACGGGCCACAATCAGGCGCATGATTTCGTTGGTGCCTTCGAGGATCTGATGCACCCGCAGGTCACGCAGGTAACGCTCCAGCGGATACTCTCGAATGTAGCCGTAGCCACCGTGCAGTTGCAGCGCATCGTTGACCACCTCGAAGCAGGCATCGGTGGCAAAGCGCTTGGCCATGGCACAGTGCAACGTGGCTTCCGGGTCGGCGTTGTCGAGCTTGAAGGCGCCGAGGCGAACCATCTGCCGCGCCGCCACCAGGTTGGTGGCCATATCGGCCAGCTTGAACTGCAACGCCTGGAACGCCGCCAGGGGTTTGCCGAACTGTTCACGTTCGTGCATGTAATTGCGGGCGCGAACCAGCGCCGCCTGGGCACCACCAAGGGAACAGGTAGCAATATTCAGCCGGCCGCCATCGAGGCCTTTCATGGCGATGGCAAAGCCGTCGCCCTCCTCGCCCACACGGTTGCTGGCGGGTATACGCACGTTCTCCAGGCTGATCATCCGGGTCGGCTGGCTGTGCCAGCCCAGCTTTTCCTCGTTCTTGCCGTAGGAAATGCCCTCTGCGTCTGCCGGGATCACAAAGGTGGAAATGCCCTTGTAGCCGGAATCCGGCGCCCCGGTGCGGGCCATCAACACCAGGATGTCGGTGGCACCGGCGCCGGAAATGAATACTTTACTGCCGTTGATCACGTAGCTGTCGCCATCGCGCACGGCCTTGGTCCGCAGGCTGGCGGCGTCGGAACCGGCGCCGGGCTCGGTCAGGCAGTAGGACGCCAGCCATTCACCGCTGGCCAGCTTGGGCACGATTTCCTGCTTGAGGTCGTCGGAGGCAAAACTGGCAACCATCCAGGTGGCCATGTTGTGAATGGTGATGAAGGCCGCCGTTGACGGGCAGGCAGAGGCCAGCTCTTCCACGATCACCGAGGTATCAAGCCGCGACAGTCCCATGCCGCCCAGGGCTTCCGGGGTGTACATGCCCATGAAGCCCATCTCGCCGGCTTCCTTCATCACATCCACCGGGAAGATGTGCTCGTCGTCCCACTTCGCCGCGTGGGGCGCCATGGATTTTTCCGCAAACGCCCGTGCAGCCTCGCGAAACGCCAGTTGGTCTTCGGTCAGGTTAAAGTCCATCGTTACGCTCCAGAATAAAGAGGGTCTGGCTGTGATGGGAAAACAAGGGGCCGGAAACGAGTTCCGGCCCAAACACCCCACCTTCAACGCAATTAACGCAACTGGATCGAGAAGTTGGCTTCCGAGCTGGTCGCTTCGCTGGAGAACCAGCGGGAAGTAACCGTCTTGGTTTCGGTGTAGAAGCGCACCGCCTGCTTGCCGTAGGCGTGCTGGTCACCATAGAAGGAGCCCTTCCAGCCGGTGAACGAGAAGAACGGCAGGGGCACCGGAATGGGAATGTTCACGCCCACCTGGCCCACATCGATCTCGTGCTGGAAGCGACGGGCCGCACCCCCGGAGCTGGTGAAGATAGACACGCCGTTGCCGTACGGGCTCTTGTTGATCAGCTCGATCGCCTCACCCAGGCTGTCCAGCTCGACGCAGGACAGGACCGGGCCAAAGATTTCCTCGTTGTAGATGTCCATCTCGGTGGTCACACCGGAGAACAGGGTCGGCCCCACCCAGTTGCCATCGGGCAGACCGTCCACGGTGCAGCCGCGGCCGTCCAGCAGCAGCTTCGCACCCTGGGCTTCGCCGGTGGCGATCAGGGACTCGATACGGTCCTTGGCCTTGGCGGAGATAATCGGGCCGTAGCTGGCACCGGAGTCGTTCCAGGCGCCGGGGCGCACTTTCGCCATGGCTTCCTTCAGTTCCGGAATCCACTGCTGGGCCTCGCCCACAAACACGGCCACGGAGATGGCCATACAGCGCTGGCCGGCGGCGCCCACGGAGGCGCCCACCAGGGCGTTGATCACCTGCTGCTTGTCGGCATCCGGCATGATCACCATGTGGTTCTTGGCACCGGCGAAACTCTGCACGCGCTTCATGTGGCGGGTACCGGTTTCATAGATGTAACGGCCAACCGGTACAGAACCTACAAACGAAACGGCCTTGATGGCGGGGTCGGTCAGCAGTACGTCCACCTGCTCCTTACCGCCGTGAACCACCTGCAGAACACCCTTGGGCGCACCGGCCTGCTCGAACAGCTCGGCAAGGCGCATCGGTGTCAGCGGATCCTGCTCGGAGGGCTTGAGGATGAAGGTGTTACCGCAGGCGATGGCCATCGGGAACATCCACAGCGGAATCATGGCCGGGAAGTTGAACGGGGTAATGCCGGCACACACGCCCAGCGGCTGGATCCAGGAGTGGGTATCCACCTCGCGTGCCACGTTCTCAACGGTCTCGCCCATCATCATGGAAGCCACGTTGGCGGCGTGCTCAACCACTTCAATGCCACGCCACACGTCGCCCTTGGCATCGTCAAAGGTCTTGCCGGTTTCCTGGGAGAGGATTTCGGCGATCTCGTCGTGGTGTTCTTTCAACAGGGCCTGGTAGCGCAGCATCACTCGGGCGCGCTCGGACACCGGTACTTCTTTCCAGGTTTTGAACACCTCTCCAGCGTTTTCGATGGCGCGGCGCATCTCGGCGTCGGTGGTGCACGGCGCCTTGGCGATCACTTCGTTGGTGGCGGGGTTGGTAACATCGATCCATTCACTGGTCTGGCTGTCGACGAATTCGCCTGCAAGATACAGCGGAACATTTTTCATGTTGATATCCCTGTTTGTTGTTGTGCGTGGGGCCGACCGCACCCTTCACATCTGAGGGAACGGCCACGATTTCCAAAAGGCTAGCATGGGTTCGCCGGATGGGTGATTGACTAAATTTCGCCCGTGATGGATTATTTTTCGGTAGCGAGACAACCAACAGGGCAATCCATGACCCAGACATCCCAGTGGCCGGTGCCCAAGGACAGCATCCGTTACGTAGTGCCGGAGCCAATTATTCGCCTATTGGCGAGCCACCCGCTGACGCGGGACCTGTATCCGCTGGCCTTTGGCCATTATCGCCGGGCGGCGGGGCACCATATGCACCGGGAGCATCACCACGACAATCTTTTGATCTACTGCACCGAGGGCAAGGCTTTCCTGAACGTGCTGGGCGAACCGTACACCGTGGAAGCCGGAGACCTGCTCCTGCTGCCAGCCGGCGCCAACCACCGCTACACCGCCGACCCGGACAATCCCTGGACCATCCACTGGGTGCACTACACCGGCCCCCTGGCGGAAGATTTCCGGAACTACATGGGTTTTGACGGTCCCACGCGCATCCGCCATCTGGGCCGGCAGCCGCGTTTGCTGGTTGATTTCAACGGGCTGCTGTCGGTACGCCAGACCGGCTTCCGGGCCCGGGGCCTGATCCACGCGGCTAACAGGCTTCGCCAGTTGCTGGCCGCGGTACCAATCAACGCCGACGAAACCGGGCACGAACGCCAGGCAGAGCTCGACACCATTCATAACTACATGCGGGAGCATCTGGATGAACGCATCACTCTTGAGGAACTGGCAGACCTGGCAGGCCTGTCTCCGGCGCATTTCGCCACCCGTTACCGGGAGCAGACGGGCACCTCCCCTATCCAGCATTTCCTGCACCTGAAGGTGGAGCGCGCCTGCCAGCTGCTCGACACCACCAGCTCGAGTTTCGCCGATATCAGCCGGCGCCTGGGCTACGACGACGCCTATTATTTTTCCCGGCTTTTCAAGAAGGTGATGGGCCAGTCGCCGCGCGACTACCGCCACACTGCAAGACACTGACAGCGCGCAGGGGGCCAGATTGGCATGTGCCGCCTGCTACGACTTTTGTTGTAGGAGCCAAGGGGTTAGGCTTGGATTATCTGCTAACGGAAAGAGTGAGCCCATGGCCATGTATACCATTGAAATTGATGAAACCTTCGATGTGCCGCGACGAAAAGTCTTTGCCCTGTTCGCCGATCACCACCGTTTTGGCAAACTGCTTGGTGCACCGGTAAAACGGATCAAGGACAGCGACCAGGCCGACCCAAACGGCATCGGCTCGGTTCGCAAGATCGGTATCGGTCCGATTGGACTTGAAGAGACCGTGCTGAATTTCGAACCGGACTCCCTGATTGAATACGCCATTACCAGCCTGAGCCCGATCCGCAATCACCACGGGCGCATCCGGTTCGACGAAACTCCTGATGGCGGCACCCGGCTGAACTACACCATCACCTTCGAGGACATCGTACCGTTCACTGGCAAGGTGGTGAGCACGGCGCTCGAGCAAGGCCTTCGCCGGGGCATCAAACGGGTCCCCAAGCTGGCCTGAGCGCCGGCGCCAACAAAACGTTACTTGAGGAATATCAGGTAATTGACCTGAGGCAATTGTTGGCTTTGGTCAATTCTGTAATCTCCGCGCAGCTTGCACCAACCGGCCCCGTGGCCGGTTTTCTTTGATTTCTGCGGGAGACCGGAATGGCCAACGATCCCATCGTTCTGTTCGACAACGGGCACCACAAGTGCCTCATGTTCGATTCCCTGGTAACCGGTGAGGGCGTTCAGTCCAACCAGTTCCTGATTGTGGACGGCAAACACGAAGCGCTGATCGACCCGGGCGGCGACCTCACCTACACCCCGCTCTCGGTCGCGGCGTCGCGCTACATGAATCTGCGGGATATGGACTATGTGTTCGCCTCGCACCAGGACCCGGACATCATCGGAGCCATCGACCGCTGGATTGTCCACACCCGGGCCAAAATCGTGACATCCCGGCTCTGGGCACGGTTCCTGCCGCATCTTGTTTCCGGCTACGTGACCAATCAGCTCAGCGGCAGCGTGTACGACCGGATCATCGGTGTGCCGGATGCCGGCGCCAACGTGCGGTTTGGCGATAGCTATCTGCAATGCCTCCCGGCCCATTTCATGCACTCGGTAGGCAACCTGCAGTTCTACGATCCGGTCTCGAAGATTCTGTTCTCCGGAGACCTGGGTGCCTCCATGGGCAGTTCGGATGATCACCTGCCGGTGGCCGACTTCGACCAGCACATCCCGAACATGGTGGGCTTTCACCGCCGCTACATTGGCTCACGGAAAGTCTGCGCCCTCTGGGCGGATATGATTCGGGGGATGGACGTGGCGATGATTGTGCCCCAGCATGGGAAACGGTTTGAAGGGCCCCTGATGGTCGATCGCTTCCTGACCTGGGTCAGCGAGATGGAGTGCGGAATAGACCTGATGACGCAGGAGAACTACCGGCGCCCGGTGGACTATGTGTCGTAAGGCCGGGCACTCGCCCGAAGCGCTGGAACAAGGGGCCAAATAAGCCTGTCCCAAACGGGCAATGTTGAGTAAAATCCGGCCCTTTCCCGAGCATCAAGAGGCAGCGCAAATGGGCAGAGCCTACCAGAACCGCAAAGAGTCCATGGCCAAGACGGCTGCGGCAAAAACCAAGGTCTACAGCAAGTACGGCCGCGAGATCTACATGGCCGCCAAGTCCGGCGGCACCGACCCGCAGGCCAACCTGTCCCTGCGCGGTCTGATCGACCGGGCGAAGAAAGACCAGGTGCCTTCCCACGTCATTGAGAAGGCCATCGACAAGGCCAAGGGCGGCGCGGGAGAAGACTACTCTCCGGCCCGTTACGAGGGCTACGGACCGGGCAATTGCATGGTGATCGTTGACTGCCTGACCGACAACCCGAACCGCACCTTTGGCGATGTGCGCCTGGCGTTCACCAAGACCAAGTGCAAGATCGGCACTCCGGGCGCCGTCGCTCACATGTTCGATCACTCGGCGATCTTTGCGTTCAAGGGCGACGACGAAGAGGCGGTGCTGGAAGCGCTGATGGAAGCCGATGTCGATGTAACCGATATCGAGAATGAAGACGGCCTGATTACCGTGTTCACCCCGAACACCGAGTATGCCAAGGCACGCCAGGCCCTGGTGGATGCCATTGAGGGCATCGATTTCGAGGTGGACGAAATCCAGTTCCTGCCCAAGACCACCACCCCGGTGGAAGGGGATGACATTCCCATGTTCGAGAAATTCCTCGACATGCTGAATGAACTGGACGACGTTCAGAACGTGTTCCACAACGCCGAACTTCCTGACCAATAAACTTCTGGCCCAGCCACGCAGGACGACAGCAGAATGCAAAGCAACGCCTCAGGAATCCGCAAAGCCAGGGTGGTCGTGCTGAAAACCGGTTCCACCTATCCGGACCTCAAGGCGCGGTTTGGTGATTTTGATCAATGGTTCCTGCGGGGGCTGTCTGACGAGCTGGACATTACCGTTGCCAACGCCGAAGCCGGGGAGCTGCCCGGCAAACCGGAAGACTGGGACGGTATTGTTGTGACAGGCTCGCCCGCCATGGTGAGCGACCGCGCGGAGTGGAGCGAGAATGCCGGCCGCTGGCTGGTCCGGGCGGTTGAAAGCGAAGTACCGGTACTGGGCGTGTGCTACGGACATCAGCTTCTGGCCCATGCTCTGGGCGGCGAAGCGGGGTATCACCCCAAAGGCCGCGAGACAGGCACGCACGAGGTGGAGCTGCTGCCGGAAGCCGCCTCCGACCCCCTGTTCCGGGACCTTCCCACCCGGTTTCCCGCCCAGTTGACGCATCGACAGTCAGTGCTGCGACTGCCCGAAGGCGCGGTGCTGCTGGGCCGCAACCGGTTCGAGCCTCATCAGGCCTTCCGGGTGGGGCCCTGCGCCTGGGGCGTGCAGTTTCACCCGGAGTTCACCGATGCGGTCATGAGCGCTTACCTGAAGGTTCAGGCGCCGGATCTGCTCCGGGAAGGGCTGGATGCGGAGGCGCTGATGTCCGGCGTGAAGCCGGCACCTGATGCGTCCTCCCTGCTGCCCCGATTCAGCCAGATAGTGAAGGATCGAATTCGTTAAGTGGCGGTTCTATAGGCCCGGCTCAGTCGAGAATGTAAGCGGTTTTCTCCAAGGCCTGCTCCTCTTCATCAATAAAGCGGAACTCATTCCAGCCGATGCGCACCACATCGTTGCTGTTCAGCCGCTGTCGGCCACTGATTCTCAGCTCGTTCACAAAGGTGCCGTTGGTGCTGTTGCTGTCCGTAATGTAGTAATCCACGGTGCCGTCAAGATAGGCATTGGGGATGGCCTCAATCAACGCATGCTGGCCACTCACCGAGATCTCATCAATCTGGATGTCGTTGTCCGGGCGCCGCCCGATTCGGGTTTCCGGCTGGCTCAGCTCAAAGGTGTTCACCACAACGTTATCGACCAGTTGCGAAAATGAAGCCATGTCAGTTTCCTCATTACTCCAGAGTCAGTAGTACCACAGACACATTGTCGCCGGCGCCGTTGGCAAGACCGGCCTCGATCAGGGTTTGAACAGCAGACGCAGGCCCGTCGTGACCATGCACAATCCCGGGCCACCGGTCTTCGGGTACCGAGTCGGTCAGGCCATCAGAGCACAGTAACAGCGCATCGCCTGGCTCCAGTATTTCCGTGCGGTGGCTGGGCGCCGCCTCTTCCACAGATCCCACCGCCCGGGTCAGCACGTTCCGGAATGGCACATGGGGCACATCGGCCAGGGTGATGCTGCCGTCCTCCAGCATGTTCTGAACCACGGTGTCGTCCCGGGTCAGGCACACGGCCTGCTGCTTGCGCAGACGGTAACAACGGGAGTCCCCGATGTGGGCAATGTGTGCCCGACGGCCGCTCACCCAGGCAAGCACCAGGGTTGTGCCCATTTTTTCCAGCCCGGGCTCCTCTGCCCTGCGGGCCTTTATACGGTCGTTGGCCAGGGCGAAGCCGCGATCCAGAATCTTCCTGATCTCGTGATCCGGCGCATCCGGCGGCATGCTGGCGAGCGCCTCGCCAGCGGCATCCAAAACCGCATCAACCGCCAGCCGGCTGGCAACTTCACCGCCCTGGTGCCCGCCCATGCCATCGGCCACCACGAGCAGGGCCCGGTCAGCTGCTTCGGAAAGCTGCCACTCCACAACATCCTGATTTGATTTCCGGACAGCACCCGTATGGCTCTGCCCGGCTACCTGATACCCCATCAGGACACCTCCTGGCGCGCTTCGCGCACGGCGAGCCGGTGCACGGCCTCAGCCATGGTGGCGGCACTGGTAAACCGCTTGTCCGGCTCACGCTGGATGGCCTTGTTGATCAGGCGAACCACCCCGTTAGGCAGTTCGGGGTTGAATTCCCGAACACTGCGTGGCCGTTTGTTGAGAATCTGGTAGGTAAGGTTTGCCAGGGTATCGCCCTGGTAGGGTGTTTCGCCGCTGACCAGCTTGTAGAGAGTGACCCCCAGGCTGTAGATATCGGACGCCCCGGTTACCTTCTGGCCTTTCAACTGCTCCGGCGACATATACAGGGGGCTGCCCATGACAGCGCCGGTGCGGGTGCGGGAGTCATCGGAAATCTTGGCGATGCCAAAATCGGTGATCTTTATATCACCCGTGTCCGGATTGAAGATGATATTGCCGGGCTTGATATCGCGGTGCACGATCTTCTGGCTGTGGGCATAGGCCAGGGCGTCCGCTGTCCGGGCGATAATGTCCAGTACCTGATGCAGAGGCAACAGCCGACCGGGCCTGCCAAAGTCACTGAGTGGCCGCCCCCTGGCATAATCCATGGCAATGTAGGCGAGGTCCGCCTCCTCGCCGACATCGTAGACGGTGACGATTGCCGGATGATTCAGTCGCCCGGCCGCTTCCGCCTCACGGAAAAATCGTTCTTTGAGATCCCCGAGCTGCCCATCGTCTAAGGCCTGATAGCTCAGGGTCTTGATGGCAACGGTACGGGCAATCTTCGGGTCCTTGCCCAGGTAGACCACGCCCATGGCGCCGCGACCTATTTCGCGCTCGATTTCATAGCGCCCAAGCGTCGGTCGGCTGACCGAGGGTTCAGGCATCAACAGGGTGCGGGTGCTGTCGAAGCTGCCAGGAGACAGCGTTGTGGCCTCCGGCACAAGCTTCTCGAGCGCGGCCAGGCGCGCGGGAGTGTCGCGGAAACCCCTCCGGCGCTCCAGGATACTGCGGTAGGTATCCGCTGCCCTGTCATACTGACGTTTTCGTTCCTGCTGGATGGCAATGTCGTAGCGCAGATCCAGCTCGTCCTGGCAGGTGGGGCAGCCGTTCAGGGCCTCAAGAGCCTCATCAGTGTGGCCCTGTTTCAGGAACAGCCCGGACAGCCGCAAACGCGCCTCGCGCACGTTATCGGAGAGCGCACGGATGTGCTTCTGCGGCTGCAGCCAGAACAGCATTATCACAAAGCCCGCCGCCAGAAGGGTAAGGACAACGCCCAGTGGAACCCAGGCACTGTGATAGAACATCAACGCGGCCTGGATAACCACCAGCGAACCGCCAAACAGCAAGGTGACCGGCAGGGAAACAGCGACGCCCATCAGCGGCACCGCCAGAACCAGATACAGTGCCGTTACAGCCAGCCCTGCCCTCACCGCCATCTCCGACCAGGGCGGCTGAGACAGCCCACGGTCGGCCATCGCCGGGCCCAGGGCCTCCGGTGCCAGTATCGCTCCCGGCGTATCACCCTCGGGCACCCCGAGTATGCTGAACAGCGCCCTGTCAGCCCATCCCACAAGGGCAAACTGATCACCGGCCAGGGCGAACACCGCAGCCAGAACGAGCACAACGACCCGCAGGCTGAACAGGCGGGGAATAAGAGCGGTAATAGCGTTCACAGGCGTCTTTGTTATGGCGTTTGAATCCAGCAAGTTTAGAAAGCATGGCGGCAGTTCGATACTGCAAGCGCGGTTTTTTTTTGTAAGTGTTTGTTTACGTGGGAGCAGGGTCACGTATCCTATACTTTGGGAACCAAGCACGCGGATCTACCGTCCTTTCTGGGTAACCGAAAGGAAATAACCGCTGCGCGTAGCGCAGCCAACAACGAGGAGTGAACCATGTCTGGAATTCGCAAGCACCTGAGGTACGTCTCGTTTTTCATGGCCATGATGATGGCCCTTGGCTCCGTATGGTCCGCCACCGCGACCGCCGGAATGGTGGGAACCGGCGAGATGATCGGGCAGCAACAGGTTCAGCTGGATCGACAGCAGTTACTGAACATGCTCGAAAGACAGGATGTGCAGGACAAGCTGGCAGATCTTGGCGTCAGTCAGGACCAGGTCAAGGAACGCATCCAGAACCTCACCCCCACCGAACTGGCGGATTTTGAGCAACAGCTGGCCGAAGCGCCCGCCGGGCAGGATGTGGTAGGCATAATCGTGCTGTTCCTGCTGGTGTTCATCATTACCGATATGCTCTGCGCCACAAATATCTTCCCCTTCATCAACTGCATCCGATAACGGCAAATCGTGGCCGTAACATGCGCGACAAAGATGGCCACCCGCCTCAGGCTGACCCTGATCGTCGTGGTCAGCCTGCTGGCCGGCTGTGCCAGCGCGCCAAAATGGCCGTCCTCGCAAGCACCGGGGCAACCCTCGCTGCCGGACCGGGTGATGCTTGCGGACGTGCCCTTCTATCCCCAGGAGCGCTACCAGTGCGGCCCTGCCTCACTGGCCATGATGCTCAACAGTCAGGGGCTGGAGACGCAACCGGAGGTACTCAAGGAGCTGGTTTACATACCCGGTCGTGAGGGCACCTTGCAGGTGGAGATGGTGGCTGGCGCCCGGGCGCACGGAATGCTGGTGTATACCCTCGACGGAACGCTGGAGAGTCTGCTGAGTGAGGTGGCGGCTGGCAACCCGGTACTGGTCATGCAGAACCTGAGGTTCGATTGGTGGCCGCAATGGCACTTTGCCGTGGTTATCGGCTACGACGCCCGGGAGCGCGACCTTATTCTGCACACCGATACCCGCGAGCAGCAAGCCGTCGACCTGGAAGTGTTCAGCAACACCTGGGGACGGGCCGATCGATGGGCGGTGACCATTCTGCCACCAGACCAGGTACCCACAACGGCGACGCCCCTGCGATTCCTGCAATCGGCCCACGACCTTGAAACCACGGGGCGGACAACCGCTGCAGGTATTGCCTACCGGACTGCCGAGGCCACCTGGCCAAACCAGCCCGCCGTTCCCATGGCCCGGGGCAATCTGGCCTGGCAACTGGGTCAACGGGAGGAGGCCATCGGGCATTTCCTGCGCACGACCAGACAGTTTCCCGAGTTTCCCGAAGGCTGGAACAATCTGGCCTACGCGCTGGAGGCAAGGCAGTGCAAAGCCGCCGCCTCACAGGCCGCGCGCTGTGCCGCCAAGTTGGCACCGGAACGATTCGGGGATTCGGACCTGCTCCGGGAGCCCGGGAGTGCCACATCAGGGCAACCGGAGACCTGCCCCGTGGTGCCTGCCTGCGCTCGCTGAGTGTCTAGGATGACTTCCTGAACAGGGCCACATCTTTTACCGGTATCTCCAATACCCAGCCGTACTTCGCCGCAAGCCATTCAAAGGTGGCAGCGCGGTAGAACACCACGTGCGTGGGGTCGCGGCGATAATGCCAGTTATCAAACCGGTCGTCGTCGGTCTGAAAACAGGTCATCACCGCCAGCCAGCCGCCGGGCCTGAGCATGCGGTCCAGTTCCCGGAACACTCCGGCGGGAGCGTACAGATGCTCCACCACCTCGGTGCATGTGATGAAATCATAGGTTTCTGACAAAACCTCCGGCGCAGGGTGGAAAAACGGATCGTACAGGCTCACCGACAGGCCCCGGGACTCAAGCATGGTCGCAAGAGCCGGGCCGGGACCGCAGCCGAAATCCAGGCCGGCAGCCTCAGGCGGAAGCCGCTGGAGTAAGGGTTCGGTCAACTTCGAAAGAAATTTCCGGTAGCCAGGATCGGTTGGGTCATTGTCGTGCAGCTCGTAGATTTGCCGCTCCTGCTCGGGTGAGAGCCGGCACTTCTCGTCCATTACCGTGGCCAGGCAGACACCGCAGCGGAGATAACGCTGATCGTTCACCACCCGAAACTCGTCTAATGCCGACGTTTCGCACACTGGACACAGTGTCATGACGTTACCTCGGGGAAAGCCCTGCCGCTGCCCTCATGCGAGCATCGAGCTCGCGGGCATCAATCTGATCCGAGGCAATCACCTCGGCCCGGCTGCATTCCTGGGGCTCCGCGCCGATAACCGTGAGCGCTCCATCGGCGACGTTGATGGCCCGCCAGCCTTCGGCAGTGTGGACAACGGCCTTGAATCGCACAAACGCCGAATCCATCGCCATGACCAGCAGTGCGCTTTCATCCAACACCCTGTCGGCATGAATGCGCCAGCCAACGCTGAAATGCCCCTGCCCCTGGTTGGTAACCTGCTGCCAGGGTTCCTCCTCGATGGAGGGTGCCGGCGACTCGCTTTTATGATGATGGTGATGATGGGCGCCCGGATCGCTGACCGGTAGGGCATCGGAGTGGCCATCGAGCCAGCCCGGAGCCAGTTGCCCGTACCGGGTGTGATGGACAGCCTGCTTGGCAGGCTCAAGTTCGGCCGCCCACTCATCGAAGTGGCCAAGTTGCTCCGGTGTGCACAGATCGGTCTTGTTGGCCACCAGAATATCGGCGGCCGCCACCTGGTCCCGAAACTGGACATTGCCCAGAACCTTCGGCTCCTCGAGCCTGCGCGGGTCCACCAGGCAGATCACCGGGCCCATGGCGAGCACGTCGCGGTAGTGCTCGCTGGTCAGTGTGTCCAGAATCTGGGACGGATGCCCCAACCCCGTTGGCTCAATCAGCAGCCTGTCCGGCTTCGCCTTGTGTATCAATTGGTTGAGCCCGATCTGCATGGGCAGGCCGGCGACACAACACATGCAGCCGCCGGGAATTTCCTTGATGAAGGCGCCCTCGGTCTGCAGCATGGCGCCATCAATGCCCACCTCACCGAATTCGTTCACCAGAACCGCCCAGACTTCGTTCTCCGGTTTGCGCTTCAGCAGGTCGAGGATGGCGGTGGTTTTACCAACCCCCAGAAAGCCGAGAATCAGGCTGGTAGGTATGGGCTGTTTCATAAGACCGGTGGCGCTCCTGCGCTGAAGGAAGCGTTATACTATAACACGTTTACTGCTCCGCCCCTCCGTTTTTCAGGAATTTGGCAACCACCCGCTCAGACAACAACGCATGGGCCAGGGCCGGGTACGGCAGGTAATGCAGGAACAGGGTGGCCAGGGTGACCGAGTCCATGGCGTCGTCCAGGAACATCCAGGCACCGAAGGCCGCAAACAGGGCACCCAGAAAGCCACCGTAGATCCACAGCGCCCGTGACCTCTCCTCGGGCATGGGCAGGCGCTGCAGGGCCCGGGCCACCGAGAAACTCATGTAGACGGCGATCAGGGCAGCTATTACCAGCGACGCCAGCAATCCGCTGAAGCCGATCAGGTACCGGAACAGGTAGTTGGTCAGGAAGAACAGGGCGATGCAGGTGACAGCAACAATGGTGATGCGGGTCTTTTCCATGATGGTCTGTTTTTGTGAGGTTAGTGGAACGCGCCGCCAAGAATGGCAGAGACGCCCACAAAGAACCAGCCCTGCTGCGACCCGGTGGCCAGACTGCTATCATGCCCGACATTCTCACTGGCAACCGGACAACCGATGACCACTGGCAACTCCACGCGCCTGAACAAGTACATCAGCGAAAGCGGCCTTTGCTCCCGCCGGGAGGCCGACCGCTACATCGAGCAGGGCAACGTTTTCATCAACGGCAAACGGGCGGTTGTCGGCGACCAGGTGTTGCCGGGTGACAAGGTGAAGGTCAACGGCCAGGTGATCGAACCACGCGCGGAGGAGGATCTGGTATTCATCGCCCTCAACAAACCCGTGGGCATCGTCAGTACCACCGACAGCGCCGAAAAGGACAACATCCAGCGGTTCGTCGGCCACAGTGAACGCATTTTCCCGATCGGCCGCCTGGACAAGGACTCCCAGGGCCTGATTTTCATGACCAGCAACGGCGACCTGGTCAACAAGATCCTGCGAGCCGGCAACAATCACGAGAAAGAATACCTGGTAACGGTGGACAAGCCGGTTACCCGGGAATTCGTCGAGGGCATGGCCGGCGGCGTGCCGATTCTTGGCACGGTCACGAAAAAGTGCAAGGTCTCAAGGGAATCACGGTTTGTGTTCCGGATTACCCTGGTGCAAGGCCTGAACCGTCAGATTCGCCGCATGTGCGAGCACTTCGGCTATCAGGTAACCAGGCTCGAGCGGATCCGGATCATGAACGTGAGCCTGAAAGGCCTGGCGCCCGGGCAGTGGCGGGACCTCACGGAACAGGAGCTGTCCGGGCTGTTCGATGCCATCCGGAATTCCTCATCGGAGGCACCGCCGAATTCGGGCAAGGCGGTAAAAAAGAAGCCGGGCGGAAAGGCCCAAGCCAGCGGCAAGCCAGGCCTTTCAGCGAAGCCCGGCAAACCAGGCGGCCCACGACGACCGGCCGGCAAAGGCAAACCACCTGCGGGCGGAAAACCTGCCCCGGGCAAGCGACCCAAGGGTGGCAAACCCAGGCAGAAGAGCGTCAAGCGCTAGCCTGTCGCCGGGGACTATTTTTTCACCCACTCGCCACCGATCTGCACGTACTGGCCGGCAGGTGTTTTCTCGATAGCCTTCTTGCCGGCCACTGTCTCCACCTGGGTTACCGGAATGTTGTGTTTCTCGGCAATGCGCTTGTACTCGTCGCGCCGCGCACTGTTTATGGCCTGCACCACTTCTCTGGCCTGACCTGCAGGCCGCACCACTTCGAGGTAACCGGTGGGCGTTTCCCCAACCAGACCCTGCTGCTTGACCGAGTCCAGTTTCTGCTTGGCTTCGTCCAGCCCCATGGCCAGCGCGGAAGCGGCAATACCCAGGGCCAGCACCATGGCGAACATCTGCATCAGTCGTTTCATCGTCAACCCCTCAAACTTTGTGCGTCGGTTCAGAACAGGCCCTGTTCGCTGAACAGTTCATCCACTTCCTTATCCACTTTCACGTAGATTTCGTGCTGGATCTTCACGTTCAGGTTTACCGTGATCGGCTCCTTGGGTGCCGCCATCTGGACCGTTGGCGTGCAGGCAACCGTGGCAAGTGGCAGTATCACGCCTATCAACACGGCTTTGATCGATGACCCACCGGGCCACCTCGGCTGTTCAGAGTTTTTCATGGTGATGTCTCCTTACCGGATTCCTGCAGCATCTCCCGGACGCGTCGGGTAACGGCTTCATTAACCCGGCCACTGAGCTGGAGGCTGGTGAGCAGTGCCGGGATGTCCTCTTCAAGATTGACATTGAGCACCACAGGCTGCCCGCCCCTGAGTTCCGGGTTCCGGCCTTCAAGCCTGAGACCGAGGGTTAACTTACCCTGTTCATCGTAGTCTATCGTGCTGTTGAGCACGGAATAGTGAAAGTTTTGCAACGCCTGAACCACGAGATTCATGGCCTGGTTGCCGCCGAGCATGGCCTGGAGCCTGTCGGCGGGCAGCTGCAGCTGGCCACCGGGGTCTACCGCTGACACGCGCCCTCCTCTCACCCGCACCTCTCCGCTGCCGGTAATGTCCAGGGGAATCCGTCCCTGGAGTCTTCCGCTGCCAGAAAGGTTTTCCGCGGGGTACACCTCCATCAGGCGACCGAGGGAAACCTCCTGCAATTCGACAGGGACCTGCACGGAGCCATTGGCCAGCGCGTAGGTCCCTGGAGGAATCCGCAACCGGCCGTCCAGAAACGCCGCCCTGGCCTGCTGGATATCCAGGGTTCCCTCAAGAGGACTTGACGTCGACGCCGTGTAATCCCCACTGAAACGCACGTCGCTGATCGGGATGCCGGGGTTTATGCCGGCTATCCTCATGTCCCGAAAATCAGCGCTCAACTTATCCTGCTCCAGACCCCCCCGCACCTCGCCGCTCAATCCGGAAACCGCCGTTCGATTGACGATTCCCGACACCGACTCAAGTTCTGCCCGACCCGTGATCTCGAGGCCATCCTCGGGGCTCATCCAGGCATCGACCGACAGTTGGGCAGTACCGGATTCAACGGTGAGCAGAGCCGGCCAATCGGTGAAAGTGGCGGCCAGGGCCCGGACATCCTCCGGCCCTTCAAGAGCCGTCTCTGCGTTAATGGACACGGCTCCGCCGGGGTGAAGTTGCACGTCGAGCTCCGCCGCCAGACCGGCCGCCGATGTGAGTGTGCCGTCAATCCGAAGCGCCGCCAGCCGACCGCTAACCGAGCCCTCGAAGTGCCACGCCTGAGATAGCAGGCGGGGATGGTCTATCCGCCCAGCGTCCATTCGAAGTTCGCCATTGATGGCAACCCGCTCTGACCAGGGGCCTGTTGCACGATAATCCAGTTGCACCTTCGTCTGGCTGAGGTCTGTTCTGAGGTTGCGGAGCGTCAGGGATTGCCCACTCTGGGCGAACGAGAGGCGGTCGGTCAGGATCAGCGAAGAGGGCGCAAAATCAAAGGATGCAGAATCGCCGCCTGCAGACACGGTCGGCCGGATGTTGGCGCGATTACCGGTGATTTCCCAAGCCCCGGACCGGATATCCGGCAAGGCCACCTCCACCGAGCTTTGATCAATGGCAAAGGTCCAGCCCCGGACCGCCAGCGGTACGGCCACGGCTGCCAGACCGGCGGCCCAGAGGAATCCCCGGGCGAAACTTCGCGCTGATGCACATCCTTTCCGCGGCAAAACGACGCTCCTGTCGGTTCGGTTTCACTCGCCGCGCCAGCTAACGCTGTACAGATCGTGACGGCGGTCCTGGAGGTTTTTCACGGTACCACTGTTGCGGGCGGTGATCAGCACTTCTGGTCGCAGATCGGCAAAGGCCACGGTTTCCACGTTGGGTTCGGTATCGGCGGCGATGCCGTCCCGGGCAAAAGGAAAGTCGCAGGGGGTCAGGATGCAGCTCTGGCCGTACTGGATTTCCATGTTCGGCACGTTGGGCAGGTTGCCGACATTGCCCGACATCACCACGTAGACCTGATTCTCCACGGCCCGGGCCTGGCAACAATAGCGCACCCGCAGGTAGCTCTGCCGCTCGTCGGTGCAGAAGGGCACGAAAACGATCTGTACGCCCTGATCCACCAGATGCCGGGTCAGCTCCGGGAACTCGGCGTCGTAACACACCAGCACGCCGATGGTACCGCAGTCCGTCTCAATGGCGCTCACCCGGTTGCCGCCCTGCACGTTCCACCAGAAGGCTTCGTTGGGGGTGGGGTGGATCTTGGGCTGGCTGAACACCTGGCCATCGCGCAGGAACACATACGCCATATTGCGAATGGTGCCGTCTTCTTCCCTCACCGGCGTGGAGCCACCCACGATATTGATGTTGTAACGCAGCGCCAGGTCCCGCATCAGCTCCCGATAGCGCTCCGCGTAGAGGGTCACGGCGGCAAAGGTTTCCGCCGGACTGCCCTTGCGCGCCTCGATGGAGAGCAACTGCAGGGTAAACAGCTCCGGAAACACCACGAAGTCACCCTTGTAGGTGGAGACCACATCCACGAAATAGCGGACGATCTCGCTGAATTCGCCAAACGAACCCACCGGGCGCTGCTGATACTGAACGGTGCCAATGCGCACGGTATCGCGCATGCGATGGCCATAGCGCTTGCGCGGTTCGGCGTGGCCATTGCGAGGCACCTTGGGATTACGCCAGATCAGGTGAATGCCATAGCCCATGGAGTCGTGATCGGCATCCAGATAGTGGGGGATGATGCCGTGCACCTCGAACCCCTGGTGCAGCTGGAACGACAGCACCGGGTCCTTCTGCTCCTTGCTCCTGATTGCGTCCACGTAGGCCTCAACGCTGCCGAACTTCTTCAGGCGCTGTCGCAGGCTTGGCAGGCGGCCGGCAAACACCACGCCCTGGAGGTTCAGGGCCTGGCACAGCTGCTTGCGTTCGTTGTAGAGCCGCTCGCCGATGCGGTAGCCGCGGCAATCCGGATCTACACACACCTCCATGCCGTACAGCCAGTCCCCCTCCGGGTCATGCCGGGAGGCGTAGCCGTTTCCGGTTATGGAGGTCCAGTCGTGGGCTTCCAGGGCAATGTCGGCGGCTATCCGGAAGGTGGCACAGTAGCCCACCACCGCCTCGCCGAGCATGGCGACAAACTGGCCTTCCGGGAACGTGTTGATCTGACCGGTAAGCGGGCCTCTGGTGTAGCCGTACATACCGGTGCCTTCGTAGACCCGGCGGCTGAGCTGGATAATGCCGGGAATATCCGCGAGGGTGGCATTACGAACGAACAGGCGTTGATCAGGATCGGAAAACGGCGGGCACATAGACACCTCGGAAAAGGCGTTGATTTGCCTCCATCTTTGGCGTGCCAGTGGCGTTTCGTCAAGCCAGACCGGTCAACCACCGGCCCCCAGCGGAAAGCGTTCCAGCACGCTGTAGACGGAACCGGATGGTCCCCGGCTGCTCTCGAACAGGCAGAATTCATCAACCGGGAAATGGCCAAAGGCGGCGTTACCGTACTCTTCCAGCAGAGCTTCCACGGAGCCGGCCTGGCGTTTGAAGCGGGCCAGGGTGATGTGAGGGCGGAAAGTCCTTCGCTCAGATGGCCGGGCCGGGGCCTGTATCCGCCTCATGAGCGTATCATGAAGCATGCCCAGGGGCTCCGTGGGTGCCACGGCCGCCCAGAGATTGCGGGGGCTTTGCGGTTGGCCGAAGCACCCCAACCCGGACACGGCCAGCCAGAATTGCGCCTGCTGAACCCCTCGGGCCGACGCACAAACCGCCGGTACCTGGTCATCGTCCACGGCCCCCAGGAACAACAAGGTAAGGTGCAACTGCCCCGCATTCTGCCATTTGGCGCCCGCAATCGGCGCCTGGACACTCAGCAGGCACTCTTTAATGGCCGGCGGGATTTCCAGTCCGAAGAACAGGCGTGGCACGGAATTATTCCCGATAAATCATCTTTCGAACCATGCCACCATCAGCGACGAAGTTCTGACCGGTAATGAACGAAGCCGCCGGGGAGATCAGATACGCGACCAGACCGGCGATGTCCTCGGGCTCTCCCACCCTGCCAGCCGGGTGCTGGGCATGATCATCGTCTTCGAGCGGAGCCACCGGCTCCTTGCCACCCTGCCAGGCGCGGGTGTCGATCCAGCCAGGGCTGACACAATTTACGCGGATGTCCGGCCCCAGACTCATGGCCAGAGCATGGGTCAGAGCCACGATGCCGCCTTTTGTGGCGGCGTAGGCCTCGGTATCGGGCTCGGACTGCAGCGCCCGGGTGGAGGCCATGTTGACGATGGCGCCACCGCTTTCACGAAGCGCCGGAACGGCATGCTTGGTCACCAGGAAAGGGCCGGTCAGATTCACATCCAGCCGCCGCTGCCATTGCGCCAGGCTGAGCTGCTCGACCGGCCCGGTTTCCGGGTTGGCGATACCGGCGTTGTTGACCAACGCATCCAGGCGGCCTGCCCAATCCAGTGTGGCCGCCACAATACGCTCGACATCCGGCTCGCAGGCAACATCCCCGTGGAAGAAACGAAGGCGGCGACGATCGGTGGCTGCCAACTCCTCACCTGTGTCACGGTCGGTGTCGCAGAACGCCACCAGCCAGCCGGACTGCGACAGGTCCTGCACAATGCCCCGACCGATGCCCCTGGCACCACCGGTGACAAGAGCGACCCGGTTCGAGGACTTCGTGTTGTTTTCCATACTGCCGCTGTTCCCTGTTAATCGATTTTGGGCGTGGGTCGAACGAGGATTTCGTTCACATCCACGTGGGCCGGTTGCGCCACCGCGTACATCACCGCGTTGGCAATGTCCTCCGGCTTCAGAGCGTGCTCGGGCCTCTCGTCGAAAAACGGTGTATCAACCATGCCCGGTTCAATCAGGGTCACGCGGATGCCGGAGCCACGGAGCTCTTCCCGCACACCGTAGCCAATGGCCGATACGGCCCATTTCGTAGCGCTGTACATGGAGCCGGGGATGGTCACGCGCCCGGCGGCAGAGCCGGTCAGCAGCAGATGGCCCCTGCTCTCCCGCAGTGCCGGAAGGCAGTGCTGTAACGTAAGCCCAACACCGTAGATATTGGTGAGGATCATGTCCTTCCAGACCTCCGGATCGGCCCCGCTGAATCCGCCCGGTTCGCCACCCCGGCCGGCATTGGCAAACACCGCATCGATGCGGCCAAACCTTTGCAGCGCCTGGTCCACCATGTTCTTCTGGTCATCGCTGCTCTGCACATCGCACTGAACGGTTAATACCTTTTCCTCACCGCCCAGCGACTGTTGCAGGCCCTTGAGTTTGTCCTCCGAGCGCGCCGCCAGCACCAGGCGGTAGCCCTGCTTTGCCGCGGCCTTGGCGGTTTCTGCACCAATTCCTGAGGAAGCGCCGGTGATCAGCATTACCGGTTGGTCTGCCATACGATTGGTCTCCTGTTGCTTGAGCATGTGCACAGGCCTACGCCGGCCCGCGCCGGATCGATCAGTCAGTAAACCTGTAACAGGATCAGCGCAATCAGGGCCAGGGCCAGCAAAAACCACCGCGCGTAGTGGTCGGGGCGGTCGTCCTCGCCATTGGCAACGCGGCTGGCACCATTGCCCGCGCTGGCTTCATACTCCGACACCAATTGGCGCGCCTGATAAAGGTCTTCATCCTCCACATGCACGTTGGTGAATCCGGAGGCGCCGATTTCCCCCATGGCGCCCTGGAGGTAGTGGCCGCCAACATGGGCCTCTATGCCATTGGCCTTCAGCAGGCCGGCCACAATGTGGGCCTCGGTGAGGTCTCTGGCCCGATAGGCAATTTGCAAGGCGCGACTCCTTCTGTAACCGTTCCGGGCAGAACCGGGACAAATCTGCGAATATTACCCAAAGGATAGTTTGCTCCCTCCCGGGGAGCCACCAACAAACGGATCGCCCATGCTCTGGATACTGCTAGCTGTCATTGCCCTCGTGGTTGCGGCCACCCTGACCCTGTTTCGTCTTGAGGATCTCTCGCACCTGGACCGCCAGCCACACCCGGTGCGGGAGGGCACGCCAAGCCCGGCCAACCGTGAGGTCCTCGGGCGCATACGGGAAATGGGCGAGGCCTCCCGGGGCCTGCGTGGCAAGGCGCGGCTGATGGCGCTGCGCAAGCATATGGATGGACTGAGTGAGGGCCTGGAACTGGCCTCGGAGTTCCGGTTTTGCGAGGAACCCCGAGGTGAGTGGGTACTTGCCCCCGGCTGCGACACACGGCGGCGCATCCTGTACATCCACGGGGGCGCCTGGGCTGCCGGCAGCCCTCGCAGCCACCGGGCCATCACCGACAGACTCGCCACAATGACCCGGGCTGCAGTGTTTGCCGTGGATTACCGGCTGATGCCCGAGCACCGGTTCATGGACGGTGTGCGGGATTGCCGTGATGCCTACACATGGCTGGTGAAACACGGCCCGGAGGGCACCGAGCCCGCCGATTTTCTGGTAGTGGCGGGGGATTCGGCCGGGGGCAGTCACACCCTCGGGCTCATTGCCTGGGCGAGGGACAACGGCCTGCGCCAGGCCGATGCCGCCATAGCCCTGTCACCGTCTACCGACCTGACCCTGACAGCGCCCAGCAATCGCGAGAACATCGGCACCGACCCGTTGCTCGGGCCGGTATTCGGTGGCCTGTCGAAAATACCCTTGCCGGTGATCTGGTGGGCGACCCTGGCGGCCTTCCGGGTTTCTCCCACCAGCCCGGTTGCCTCGCCGCTGCGGGGCAACCTGGAAAACCTGCCGCCAACGCTGATTCAGGCGAGCGATACCGAAATGCTGCTCGATAATGCCCGGCGCTATGCGGCGCGAGCCGGGGCGGCCGGCTCCCCGGTGGCCCTGCACACCTGGCCTGGCATGGTGCACGTGTGGCAGATTTTCGTGCCCCTGTTGCCCGAAGCCGAAGAGGCTTTCGACGACATCCGGGACTTCCTCTCCGATGTCGAGTCAGGCCGTTTTGAGCCGGCCTCGACCGAGTCGGGACCCTAGAGCGACACCTTGCCCCGGAGGGCTTTCGTCTTGCCCCTCTGGGTTTTCTTGTCTACCCGCTTGCGCTGGGAGGAGCGGGTGGGTTTGGTGGGCCGACGTGCCTTGCGCGGCTTCACCGCTTCCTGGATCAGCTCCTTCAGCCGCTGCAAGGCGTCCTCCTTGTTCAGTTCCAGGGTGCGGAAAGACTGCGCCTTGATAATCAACACACCTTCCTTGCTGATGCGCTGATCGTTGAGCGCCATCAGCCGCTCCTTGTAGAAGGGCGGGAGGGTGGAATGGAGAATGTCGAAGCGCAGGTGCACGGCGGACGCCACCTTGTTCACGTTCTGGCCACCGGCGCCCTGGGCCCGGATCTGGGTGATCTCGATTTCCCAGTCGGCAAGTTCAACAGCGTTGGATAGTTTCAGCATCTGCTAAGGTTAACAAAATACCGGCCGGCGCACTGCCGGCCGCTTGTGCCCTACCCAAACACGAGGGAACCCAGACCCACCATGTGCGGACGATTCACCTTCTACACACCGCCGGACACCCTGATCCTGAAATTCTTTCCGGAAGACATGGAGGTGGACGGAACCTTTGAGCCCAGCTACAACATTCCCCCGGGTACCGGCATCCCGATGATTCGTATGAGCATGAACGGCAACCTGATCATGGCCCATTCGCACTGGGGCTTTCGTCCTTCCTGGGCCGGCGACAAGGCCCCGGCACCGATCAATGCCCGTGCGGAAACCGCCGCTACCTCCAAGTACTTCCGGGACGCCTTCGCCCACCACCGCTGCCTTATTCCGGCCAATGGCTGGTACGAATGGCAGCAGAACAAGCGGGGCAAGATTCCGCATTACATCACGCCAGCAAATCCCGAACAGGATCCCGCGATTTTCCTGGCCGGCCTCTGGACTCCCCACGAGGGGGATGAAACCACGACCTGTGCCATCATCACCGAGCCCGCCAGTGAGCACCTGAAGCACATTCACGACCGGCAGCCAGTGGTGCTCGATCCAGCGTGCCTCAGGGACTGGCTGAATCCTGACATTACCGACCGGAGCCATGTGCGATCGGTAACCCACCGCCTTGATCCGAAGCGACTGCACGCCATTCCCGTTTCCCCGGAGGTGAATAACCCGAGGCACGACTCGCCAGCGCTGATCAAAGAAGTGTGAGTGCGGGCCAGCCAACGCGATGTCGCCAGTTCAACAAATCCTCACCATCCGTAACCTGACATTTCCGGAGCCGGAAAGTACATTGGAAGAGAGTGCTCCAGGTCGGAAGGAAAATATGCGCAATTTCCTGCAGAGCGTGGCGTTGCTGGCCGCGATAACCCTTGTCCTTGGCGGGTGTGCAAGCACCGGAGGTATGTCGCCGGAGCCATCGCCACAGGCGCAGCCAATGCCCGCTGAAGCCCAAAGCTCCAGCAAGGCGCAAAAGCTCTGGCAAGTGTTCGAGCGTTACCGTGGCACGCCTTATGAGTACGGCGGCTCATCCGCCGAAGGGTTTGATTGTTCCGGTTTTATTGTCACCGCCTTTGAGGAGGGACTGGGGCAGCAATTGCCGCGTACCACCTCACAAATGCTGGCGCTGGGTGATGTGGTTCATCCCGGCCAGATCCAGCCGGGGGATGTGGTGTTCTTCCAGATCGGCGGAAAGGAGCAGCACGCCGGCATTTATATGGGTGGCGATCGGTTTGTCCATGCCTCGACCTCTGCCGGTGTAATCCAGTCATCGATCAGCGGCTATTACTGGCAGGGGCGCCTGACCCAGGCGCGACGGTTCGACTGAAACAGAAACCCCAGCGTGATCCCGACGATTTCAGTGGCGACGATATCCAGGCATTCACCAGACCACTGGAATTCTAGAGACCACTGACCGTGAGATGCAGGGCGATGGCCGCCATCATCACGCCAATCACGCCATCAATAATTCGCCAGGCCAGTGGCCGGGCGAGGATAGGCGCCAGCGCGGAGCCACCCCAGGCCAGCAGGCCAAACCAGAGAATGGAGGCACTGCTGGCACCGGCAACGAAGGTGGTCGCGTCCTCCTGCTGGGCGCCTACGGCGGGAATCAGCAACAGCGTATCCAGATAAACCTGTGGGTTGAGCAGGGTAACCGCCAGCGTAGTGAACACCACCGCCTTGAGACTGCGTTTGGTAACCTCTCCCGCCTCCAGCGCAGCCCGGCCACGACCGGCCCGCACGAAGGACTGAATGGCGAGCCAGCCAAGGAAGGCCACCCCAAGCCAGCGCAGGATCTCCAGAGCTTCAGGCATTGCCATCAGTGCCGCGCTGATGCCAAACATGCCCAGGGTAAACAGCGTGACATCCGCCACCATGCATAATCCGGCGGACCACCAGTGGTGCTCCCGGCGAATGGCCTGGCTCAGCAGGTAGGCATTCTGCGCCCCGATCGCCACGATAATGCCACCGCAAACGATCAATCCGGTCAGGTAACTCTCAAGCACGTTGGTGTCTCCTTAATCAATGGCGCAAGGTTACCGTTTTCGACCTATACTTGAAATTCATACTCATAATGCTGCATCAGTTTTACTTATGGTTGACTACAAACTGCTGGAAGCCCTCGCAACGGTGATTGAGACCGGCGGGTTCGAGCGGGCTGGCCTGGCCCTGGGTCTGAGCCAATCGGCGGTATCCCAGCGCATTCGAACCCTGGAAATCCGGCTCGGGCAGCCGGTGCTGGTGCGCAGCCCGGTGCTCAGAGCTACACCAGCGGGGCAACGGCTGCTCAACCATGTCCAGCAGGTGCAGTTGCTGGAGCGGGACCTGGCAAAATCCATCCCCGCCCTTTCCGAGCCGGCCGCACGCCTGCGCATCGCCCTGAATGCCGATAGTCTGGCCACCTGGTGGGCAGCCGCGGTTGGGGAGGTTTCAACCCGGGAAGGCCTGCTGCTCGACCTGGTGGTGGAAGACCAGGACATCGGACTGCGCCGCATGCGCGAAGGGGACGTAGCCGCCTGTTTATGCAGTAGCCCACAACCGGTGGCCGGCGCGCGATGTGTGCACATTGGCACCATGACCTACAGCCCCCTGGCCACGCCTGACTATATGCGGCGGTATTTCGGCAAGGGCCTGACCGAAGTGAGCCTGCAAACGGCACCGGCCATCGTGTTCGGGCCCAACGATCAGCTGCAGCACCGGTTTCTTGCCCAGTGCGGGTACCACGGCACCTTTCCCCACCACCTTTGCCCTTCGTCGGAAGGTTTTGTAAAACTGGCACTGGCGGGCATGGGCTATGGCATGATTCCGGAACTGCAGGCACACGCGGAAATCCAGGCCGGCAGGCTGGTGAGCGTGGCGCCGGAACACACGCTGGAGGTGTCCTTGTACTGGCATTTCTGGCGCCATGGCGGGGGCGTGATGGAGCGGCTGACCAATGCCCTGCGCTCCGCCGCCCTCCTTCATTCCACTGGCTGAACCGAGGAGAACGACAATCAGACGGACACAGCGAGTCGCGGTATACGGCACCCTGAAACGGGGACGCTCCAACAGCCGGGTTCTGCAAGGCAGCCGTTTTATCGGTACGGACACCCTGCCCGGCCTGGCACTTTACCACCTGGGAGCCTATCCGGGGGCGGTTGAAGAGCGGTCCTTTAGCGTGCACGTGGAGGTTTACGCCGTAACCGAACCAACGCTCGAGGCCCTGGACGAACTGGAGGATTTCTTCCCGGAGCGTCCCGGAACCAGCCTCTACATTCGACGAACCATGGACACGCGCCACGGGCCGGCCTGGGTGTATATTTACAATCGACCGGTCAAGACGATCCAGCGACTCAACTCAGGCCGCTGGTGAGCCAGCCCACACCATTGCAGAAAAAGGACGCCCCTTGGACCTGACAACCCCTGCCCTGCTCTTTCCGGCCATTTCGCTGCTGTTACTGGCCTACACCAACCGGTTTCTGGTTCTGGCGCAGCTGATCCGCCAGCTCAAGCAGATGGACACCGAAGAGGACCACGCGCTGATTGCCCGGCAAATCAGCATGCTGCGCAAGCGGATTGTGCTGACCAAACGCATGCAGGCCTTCGGCGTGCTCAGTTTCTTCCTGTGCACCGTGTCCATGTTTCTGCTGTTTCTGGGCGCGGAGCTGCCGGGGGTGGTGGCGTTCGGCGCCAGCCTGGTGCTTCTGTCATTCTCGCTGCTCTACTCTCTGTACGAAATACAGATCTCAACCAACGCCATCAACGTGGAACTGTCCAATTTCGAGGCCCGCAAGAGCGCGGATCGGGAAGACATGGATTACTCCTGAAGCGGGCTGTTGTCCTGGTCAACCGGCCGTACGCCAAACCAGCGGGGAAACCTGAGCAGGCAGAACAGTGCAATCATGTCGTAAATGGCGTGCCAGACCATGACCAGCAGCAGGCTTTCCGAGAGCAGGTAGGCCGTGCCGAGTATCAACCCCAGACCGGTGGCAACCAGGAAATAGGTAAACGACACATAGTGAACCAGCCCGAATAACACCGACGCCGCCAGCAGTGCCGTCAATGGACCGGTATGGGCCATCAGCCAGCCCTGCAACGCGCCCCGGAACAGCAGTTCCTCACCCACGCCGGCCAATACCGACAGAAACACCAGCACCGCCGGAGGATAGCTTGAGGCGAAGTTGTAGAGCCCCTGCATCTGCCGCTCCAGGTTTTCCGGGAACAGATGCGGAATGCGGGTGAGCAGAAGCAGCAGACCGTAGGTGGCAGCGGCACCAACGATGCCATAGATGAGACCGGACCAGACGCCGGCACCGGCCAGATGCACCGGTATCCCGACCAACAGAATGGCCAACAGCCCGAGTATGCCGATGCCCCCCTGGAACAGGAGGGCAGCAGAAGAGGAAATACCGGTTTTACGCCGTTTGCCCGATGCCATCTACTGATCGAACAGCGGCTTTACCGGAAACAGAGCGTCGTATTTCGGTGCCTGCTTCTGGGCCTTGGCCTGGAACGATTTCATCATATCCGTGGGCCGGAACATGCCGGCCTGCCAGGTAGCCATGTACTTCAGGCTGTCTTCCACGCTGTGGTCACGACTGTAGTTGAGCATTTCCTTGCAACCGGTCACCGCCAGGGGCGAGTTGGCGGCAATCTGGCCGGCAACGTCCATGACCGCCGCCAACATGGCTTCCTGGTCGGCGTAAACGGCATTCACAAAGCCCATCCGGTGGGCCTCGTTGGCAGAGAACTTGCGCCCGGTGTAGGCCAGTTCGCGAACCACGCCTTCTGGCATCAGCTTGGGCAGGCGCTGCAAGGTGCCCACATCGGCGGTCATGCCCAGTTCGGTTTCCTTGATGGTGAAGTAGGCGTCTTCGGTGCAGTAACGGCTATCGGCTGCACACACCAGATCCAGGGCGCCGCCAATACAGCCACCATGGATGGCGGCCAGCACCGGCAGACGGATCTTTTCCAGCGAGGTCAGGGTGTCCTGCAGTTGCAGCACCACCCGACGCAGGTTCTCGGCCATGCGCCCCGGGTCGCCGTTCATCGGCACCGCCTTGGGATCGCTGAACACGCCAAGGTCCATGCCGGCCGAAAAATGCTTGCCTGTGGAAGAGATCACGATCACCCGGGCGTCGGTGTTGGCCTCGATGTCCTGCATGCAGCGAGGCAATTCCAGCCAGAACGCCTTGTTCATGGTATTCAGGGCTTCTGGCCGGCTGAACCGTACATGGGCGACGTGGTCGTTGACCTCGATCGAAAAGCTTTCGTAGTTGGACAAGTCAGACAAGACGATACTCCTGGTAGATGATGACATCGACGCCTGAGCGCTCGAGACCGTTTATGCTACCTTCGTCGAAGGCCATTGAAAACGTCGACGGGCCACCACTTTTGACAGATCCGGCACCCGACTGCCAATCTTGAAACAGGACCGCATACATAGATGTTTCCGTTCCTTCGGAAAAGGAGAACTCTCATGTACAGCAAGATCCTCGTGCCAGTTGACCTGGCCCACACCGATAAAATCGTGAAAGCGTTGAATACAGCCATCGACATGGCCAAGCACTACAACGCCACGCTCTGTTACGTCTCCGTTACCAATACCACCCCGGGGGCGGCTGCCCACAACCCGAAAGAACTCGCCGAGAAACTGAACGAATTTGCCGAGGAGCAGGGAAAGTCTCACGGTATCAGCACCGACAGCATGGTGATGGAATCGCCGGATACCGCGGTGGAGCTGGACGACAAGTTGTTGCAGGCGATCAGGGAAACCGGTGTTGATCTGGTGGTGATGGCGTCACACCCACCGGGCATTGGTGATCGGCTCCATATCCTGCACTCCAATGGCGCCAATATCGTGAAACACAGCGATGTATCGGTGTTTGTGGTTCGCTGAAGAAGGGGAAAAGAGGGGGAAAACCAGTGGCGTGTTGCCCGAGGCACGCAGGCGGGGCTTCGGCGCTCAGGCCAGCCCTGCCATGACCTCCCGCTCCTTGTCGCCGGGTAGAATGCCCGTGAGCCACGCCTCGATCACAATCTCGCCCTGCTGATTGGACAGGGTCGCCTCTGCGCGCGCCCGGTTGCCTTGCTCGACCTCGGTAATGGTGAACTCACAGGTTATGGTATCGCCAAAGTACACCGGCCGGCGGAACCTGAAATTCATGCCGGAAGCCAGCCAACCGATCTGCCCACCGACTTCCGTTATCATTCCGCCCACAAGAAGGCCGTGGCAGATTTTTCCGTTCAGGTTCTTTGCCATGGCGAAATCATCGCTGTAATGGACCGGATTCTGATCGCGACTGATCTGGCCAAAGGCAAGGGTTTCCTGCTCGGTAAACGTTCTGGTTAGCCGGAATGAGTCGCCGGCACTCAGACCAGCAAGGGTTCTTTCTCGAATCTCAGTCATCGATTGCACTCTCTCCAGACGATCGGCAACGCTTGGTTCGTCGCTCAGGCAGTTTCCAGTTCCACCCGGTTTCGGCCGCCGGTTTTCCCCTTGTACAGCGCCATATCGGCCCTGCTGACCGCCGTACTCAGGTCATCGCCGGCTCGCAGCTCGCTGACGCCGATGCTGATCGTAACGCTCAGCTCTTCACCCATGATCGGGTTCCAGTCCCGGGACAGAAAGGCGTTGCGGATCCGCTCCGCGCTTGCCTGGGCCTTCGCGGCATCGGTATCGGGAAGAATGGCGAGAAACTCCTCACCACCCCAGCGTCCGATCAGATCCTGGGTTCGCAATTCGCCCCGGATGAGATCTGCCACGGCCGACAGTACCCGATCGCCCACTTCGTGGCCGTGACGATCATTGATGGTTTTGAAGTGATCCACATCCAGCAGCAGGAAACTCACCGGGTGCCCGCTACGCTGGAAGCGCGCCAGTTCTTTTTCCGCCAGATACGCCATGTGACGCCGGTTGAACAGGCCGGTCAGCGAATCGGTTGTTGCCATCTGGCGCAACTTCCGCTGGGCCAGGACCACCATTCGCAGGTAATAGGAAGCCAGGTAACTGAACATCGCAAACACGACGCTCAGGTTGAACAGCTGCACCAGATGAAGGGCACTCTGGGGAATTGGCTGCAGAGGCTGGATTGACCACATCAGGACATCAAGAGCAACGTAATAGGCCCAGAGAGACAGAAGCGCAACAATGGCCCAACGCCGAGGCGCGGATACACAGATGGCCGGAATGAACATCAGCAGGTAATAGTGGAAGCCACTGTCCCAGCCAATCAGGATGATGCCCAGGGCCGCATGAATGAGAACCTCGGACCAGATCAGGACAACGGCTGTCCGATTGTATCGGTACTTCAGCGCGTAGTAGGCACCGGCATACATGCCCACGCTTACCACGTTGACCCAGGCGAGAATGGGCGAGCCCAGAGCGTGGAACAAAAAGAAAAAGGCAATATCCACACAGGCGGCGATCTGCGCACACCGCATGGCCAGTCGCCAGAACTGCGGTCGGCGGTCCCGCGCCGGCTCGTACATCGCTCGGTTATCGGAGCTGTCCATCAACGTCATAATTCCTTGTGAGTTGCCAAAGACTACGCCGAAATCTTTCCCTTTGCCTCCGTGAAATGCAAACAACTGAAAATTCTCAGGTACAGATGCTGTCCTGGCAGGGCACCCCACAAAATACCACCCCAGATTTGCCGGTTTTTTCGGTAGTATGGGATCTGGCTCGGTGACTCCATGGCAGGCTCGGTATGGCGGCAACAACCTTTGGACTTTTCGCGGTGCTCCTGATCGCCGGCTGCGTTTTCTATCTGTTCTTTTACCGCACCTGGCGACGAAATCGCGAACTGAATGAACCCTTCCCGGCCTCCTGGCGCCAACTGCTGGAAGACCGCGTTCCCCTTTACCGGGCACTGGACACCTCCCGGAAACGGGCACTGGAACGCAGGGTGCAGCTGTTTCTCGCCGAGAAAAGCTTCTACGGCTGCGATGGCTTCGAAGTGGACGAGGGCGTCAGGGTCACCATTGCCGGCCATGCCTGTCTGCTGATCCTGGCACGCCCCTATTCCGATTACGATGAGGTTCGCAGCATCCTGGTGTACCCCGATGCCTATCACGCCACCGGTACGGAGAGCGACGGTTATGTGGTGAGCGAGACCAGCGAGATACGGGCGGGCGAGGCGTCAACCCACGGACAGGTTGTACTGGCCTGGACGGAATGCGAAGAGGCCGCCAGCAACCCGGACAGCCCCCACAACGTCATCCTCCACGAGTTTGCTCATCAACTGGATTATCTGGATGGCAGTGCCGATGGGGCTCCGCCGCTGAGCGGAGAACAGGCCCGTCGCTGGCAAAGCACCATGACCGACGCTTACGAGCACCTGCTGAACACCCTTGAACACCACGACCAGCCATGGCTCGATCCTTACGGCGCTACCGAGCCTGCGGAATTCTTCGCCGTGCTCACCGAAGCCTTTTTCCAGACACCGGCCTCGCTCAAGGCCTCGCAGCCGGCGGTTTTCGGGGCCCTGAAAGATTACTACCGGTTGGACCCGACCTCCTTCGGCCAGCAAACCTGACGGTTGTCGGCGGGGCCCGGCAGGTCCATCATGGGAGGTAAAGACCCGTGTGAGAGGTGAATCATGCCCCTTATTGGATGGATTATCCTGCTGGTAGCGCTTGCCCTGATCGTTGGCAGCCTGATGCTGCTCCGCGACAGTGCCCACAGCATGAAGATATCGGATGAAAAAATGAAAAAGATCCAGGCCCGGAAAGCCGAGATCGAAGCGGAGGAAAGCGCCGAAGACAAGGAATGGTAGCCCGGCAGTAACGCCTGCGTTGCCGGGCTCCGCAACTCAATGACCGCTGTGGTTCATGCCCTGGCCGGAATGCTTCATCCCCTCACCGCCGTGCATACCACCATCGTTTGTCGGCATTGCGGGTCCGTCCAGAGACTCCACGTTGAGCTCAACGGCCATATCGCCGGCACCTTCGAACTCCAGTGTCAGTGGAATCTTCTCCCCTTCCTGCAAAGGGCTGGTCAGCTTCTCCAGCATCAGGTGGTAGCTGTGGGGTTTGAGCGTCACCGTTTCCCCAGCGGGGATCTCCAACCCTGCCGGTAACCGCTCCATGCGCATGACACCGTCCTGGATGCGGGATTCGTGAATCGACACCTGCCCCGCCCTGGGTGACCGGGCACCCACCAGCGTAACCGTGGTGTCACCAGTATTTGAAATGGCCATGTAGCCCACTCCCATGTCGATTCCCGGAGGTGTGGGGCGGCTCCAGGGATGCTCAATGCTCAGAGCGCCCTGCCGATAGTCATGGGCAACAGCCGGGAGAGCAAGCAACAGCAACAGCGGTAGACTCAGGCGAAACGTCATACAGAAGTATCCTTGCAGGGAAAGACTCTGCGAAAGCATACAGCCCCCGCTCGCGCCTTCCCAGCCCGCCGCGCTGTAACACCCGATTTTCACCGGAACCGCAACGCTAGCGCCCGGGAGATACCCGGGCCAGAATGGTCGGCTCCTCCGACAACGGCAGGCTGATGATCACGCCTTCATTGGAGGACGGAAAAATCCCGGTCAGCGCCGTTATATTCACCTGATGCGACACAAGAATCACCGGCGCCCCGCTGTCCATTTGATTCACCAGCGCTATGGTCTGCCGGATCTGAGCCGGACCGTCACCTCGGTTACGGAAAAATGAATTCAGCGATGGCCACTCGATCACCTCTCCCATGGCCATCTCCCGTGCAGTATCCATACAACGGCACCACTGGCTGCTGAACACCCGGGCTTCGGTAACGCCATGCTCTGCCAGAAACGGCTTCCAGGCCCGGGCCTGTTCGCGCCCGGTGTCGTTGAGATTCCTCTGGGTGCTGCAATCATAGAGCTCAAAATCGGCCGGGTCCCCGGTACCGGGCGCCAGTGCATGACGAAGCATCAACACCGCCCGGCCGTCTTTCAGGGCTTCCCAGGCTTGTTGATTACTCTCAGAACCCAGCGTCGTTGCCGACAGCAAAGTTGCGAAGACAACACTCAGGATCTTCCAGATTCTCATCATCAGGACCTCGTCTATAGTCAGAGCGAATACCTTGATTCCCGCGGAAACACCGCCCGTGTCTGGCGGAGGCATTGTGGGCGTCCTTCCAAAAATGTTGGAGGCCATGGATGGCCGGAAACAAGCCACATGGACGTGCTCGGAGCGGTTTTTGGAAGGACGCCCACAATGTCTCCCCCCGCCAGAGCTGAATCCATCAATGAATACGCGGAACCAAACTACCAGGCTCACCACAACAAACGGTAAACTCCCTTAAAGCAAACCAACTGAAGGAACCACCATGCCAATCTGGGTCGACGCCGACGCCTGCCCCGTTCCCATCCGGGAGATCCTCTGCCGCGCCGCTACCCGCTGGCAAATAACCACCACCTTCATCGCCAACCACGCCATCAATCTGCCGCCAAGTCCCTACATCAAGCGCCGCCAGGTGCCCCACGGTTTTGATGTTGCCGATAACGAAATCATGGACCAGATGCAGGCGGGCGACCTGGTGATTACCCAGGACATACCCCTGGCCGCCGAGGCCATCGAAAAAGGCGCCGACGTCTTCAACCCCAGGGGTCAGGCCTTCACCAAAGAGAACATCCGCCAGCGCCTGGCCATGCGCAACTTCATGGAGGAGATGCGCAACGCCGGCCAGGTTACCGGCGGCCCGGCACCGTTCAGCCAGACCGACCGGAAGGAATTCGCCGACAAGCTCGACCGCTGGTTGCAGCGAAATCACCGGAGCTGAAACCGCCTCTGGCATTCGCGGCCGCAGTGGTTCAGGGTAGGAACGTCAACCGAAGCCCAAACGGAGGATGACCATGAGCCACCCGCAGGCAGACCTGGCCCGGCTGGAACGGTACGGGCCCGAAACCCGCGAATACACCCTTGCGATCATCACCGACGAAGACCATGCCTCGCAGGTGGAACTGGAGGACGGGCAGATTGCCTGGCAGTCCACCCTGCGCTACGACCGCCTCTATCGGGAGCAGGACCCCACCACCG
The DNA here is from genome assembly GCF_055755345.1 of Marinobacter sp. E2. Taxonomy (NCBI): domain Bacteria; kingdom Pseudomonadati; phylum Pseudomonadota; class Gammaproteobacteria; order Pseudomonadales; family Marinobacteraceae; genus Marinobacter; species Marinobacter sp. E2. The sequence continues at coordinate 1,077,294 of NZ_CM146911.1, read as the reverse complement.
GCAAGGTGCGCTATCGGATGGAGGAAATACCGCCCGAGGAAGGCGGCGAACATCAACTCATAAGCCTGATTGCGGAGGGAGGCCGGGGGGCCGAGTTCTCGGAGCTGGTGCTTTTCGGGGAACGCCTGATCACCTTCGATGACCGGACGGGACTCGTCTGCGAAATCCGGAACCAGAGCCAGCTGGTGCCAAGGCACATCCTGATGACCGGCAGTGGCGATGAAGCCTTCAAGGGCTTCAAGAGCGAATGGGCCACCCTGAAGGGCGACGAAATGGTGGTGGGCAGCCACGGCAAAAATGCCAGGGAGGAGTGGATCAAGATTCTGGATCGCAACTACGGCCTGCGCAGCCGCGACTGGCACCGGAACTACCAGCGCATGCGGGAGGCACTGGGCGTAGGCGAGCAGGGTTATGTGACCCACGAGGCCGCCGAATGGCATCCCTACCGCAACTGCTGGCTGTTCTTCCCCCGCAAGATATCCGGGACTCCCTTCGATGAAGCCGTGGACGAGCGCGAGCGAGGCGGCAATACCCTGATTATGGCCAGCGCCGATTTTACCGACATCAAAACCGTGGCGGTGGGCCCGCTAACCCCCGAGCGCGGCGTATCATCCTTCAAACTCATTCCCGGTCGCCCGGACGAATGCATCGGGCTGAAGAGCGTTGAAATCGGCGACCACACCGAAACCTACCTGTTCTGTTTTGACCTTCAAGGCAATGTGTTGCAGGAGGATACATTAATAGGCCGGTACAAATGCGAAGGTGTGGAAATACTCTGAACATGCCGGCATGGGCGGCCCGCCGACCTTTGCCGGCGACGGCAGCGTCCTTTCCGGGCCATTAAGGAACATTCAGAATCCTTTATTTTCGTGAACCTGAGAGCCAATCAGATGACTGAGGCGGTGAATGTGGCGTTAAAGAGAGCGAGACCACATTCAGACATTTCAAGATCCGAGTCTGATAAAAGACCAAAAGGAGATCTGAGTATGAAACGTTCACTGCTTTCACTGTCGATTGCCTCAACCCTGATCGCAACTCCGGTGGCTGCCCTGGCGGCCGACAAAGGCGCAGAAAACGAGAGCCCCTACCTTGCGGCGGATGGCTCCTGGATCACGTTGAGCGGCAAAGTGACCAGCACCACCGCCGACACCTTCATGCTGGACTATGGCAGAGGCCTGGTTACGGTCGAGATGGACGATTGGGACTGGTTCGAAGAGAACGGCGAAGTCCTACCGGGCGACAACGTCACTGTGTATGGCGAAGTCGACGACGACACCTTCGAGGGTGCGAAAGTCGAGGCCAGCAGTGTCTACGTGGAGAGCCTGGGAACCTACTTCTATGCCAACGCCGCTGACGAGGAATCGTTCAACGACCTGGACGTGGCACCCACCATCGATATTGGCCAGATGATCGTGACCGGAACGATAACCAGCGTCTCTGGCTCCGAGTTCACCATCGACTCGGGCGTTCAGGAAATGACCGTCGACACCGCTCTGATGCCTTATGATCCCATGGATGATGAAGGATTCCAGCAGCTCGAAGTCGGCGACCTGGTGTCCGTAACCGGCGATATTGAGGACGACACCTTCGAGGAATCCGAACTGCTCGCAGACACGGTCGTCACTCTGGAAGACGATAGCGTCGATTCCTGATAACCACAGAGGTCGAAGCCCCGCACACCGCGGGGCTTTTTTTGATAATGATTCTCTTTTAATTGATGCCCCAAGCGGGTACGCTTTGCGCTTTTCCAGACACAACTCCGGAACGAGCGCTCCATGTCCACGTCCCACACCAAAGCAACCAGCAGTTTCGCCGCCCTGGCCCGCCTGCTCCGATATGCCCGGGGTTACCGCCGGCAGATCATTGCGGCCACCACCTGTTCCATCATCAACAAACTGTTCGATATTGCACCGGAGATCCTCATTGGTGTGGCCATTGATGTGGTGGTCAACCAGGAAGAGAGTTTCGTGGCCGGTCTTGGCTTCGAAACCGCACAGGAACAGATCACTGTACTGGCGGTGCTCACGTTCTTCATCTGGGCCGGTGAATCCCTGTTCGAATACCTGTTCCAGATCCTCTGGCGTAACCTCGCCCAGCGTCTGCAGTCCGATCTGCGCCAGGATGCCTACGAGCACGCCCAGCGACTGGATATGAGCTTCTTCGAGGCGCGCAGCTCCGGCCAGCTGGTGGCGACCATGAACGACGACGTTAACCAGCTGGAGCGCTTCCTGGATGGCGGTGCCAACGCCATGATCCAGGTGCTGGTTACCGTGATTGCCGTGGGTGCGGTGTTCTTCGTACTGTCGCCCCTGATTGCCCTGCTCGCGTTCACCCCCATCCCCCTCATCATCTGGGGCGCGTTCTACTTCCAGCGTAAAGCCGGGCCGCTGTACGCCGATGTGCGCGAGAAAGTCGGGGACCTGTCCAGCCGGCTGGCCAACAACCTGGGCGGCATTGCCACCATCAAGAGCTTTACCGCCGAGCAGCGGGAAGCAGCCCGGCTCAAGCAGAGCAGCGAGGCCTACGTGGAGGCTAACCGACGCGCCATTCGCATCAGCTCTGCGTTCATTCCGGTCATCCGGATGGCCATCCTGGCCGGCTTTCTGGCCACGTTTACCGTCGGCGGCATGATGGCCCTCGAAGGTACCCTGAATGTGGGCGCCTACGGCGTGCTGGTATTCCTCACTCAGCGGCTGCTGTGGCCACTGACCGGCCTTGCCGAGGTGATCGACCTGTTCGAACGCGCCATGGCCAGCACTCGCCGGATTCTCGATCTGCTGGCCGAGCCGGTGCATGTGCGGGACGAGGGCGGCAAGCCGCTGCAAACGCCGGTGAAAGGCGACGTGACCTTCGAAAACGTGAGCTTTCACTATCCCGCCAGCGGCGCCGGCATCCGGGACATCAGCCTCAATGTCCCGGCGGGCAACACCCTCGCCCTGGTGGGCGCCACCGGTTCCGGCAAGTCCACGCTGGTCAAGCTTCTGCTGCGCTTCTACGACCCCAGCAACGGCGAGATTCGCATCGACGGCCAGCCCGTGCGCGAGCTCAGCCTGAACTCGCTGCGTGGGGCCATTGGTCTTGTCAGCCAGGATGTGTACCTGTTTGAAGGCAGCATTCGCGAGAACCTGGCTTACGGCAATCCCCGGGCTACCGAGGCGGAGATCATCGAGGCGGCGCGAACCGCCGAGGCCTGGTCGTTCATCGAGTCCCTGCCCGAGGGCCTGGACACGCCGGTCGGCGAGCGGGGTGTGCGCCTCTCCGGCGGCCAGCGCCAGCGGCTTTCACTCGCCCGTGCGCTGCTGAAAGATCCGCCCATTCTGGTTCTCGATGAAGCCACCAGCGCCGTTGATAATGAAACCGAGGCTGCCATCCAGCGCTCACTCAAACGCATCGGCCATAACCGCACGGTGATCATGATTGCCCACCGGCTGTCCACCATTGTGGAGGCCGACGCCATTGCCGTAATTGAAAACGGCAAGGTACAGGAACTCGGCACCCACCGGGAGTTGCTGGAGCAAGGCGGCGCCTACGCCAAACAGTGGCAGGTGCAGACCGGGCAGCTTCAGGCACTGGCTTGAACACTATAAATATTGATAGTGATTCGCATTTAGACTATCCTGCAGGCCCTCTGTAGTACTTCCGGGAGCCTGCATGTCTGTCTTTCTCGACGTTTCCAACCTCGATGTCCACATTGGCGGCACGGCCATTCTGCGCCAACTCAGCCTGGACTTCCTGGAGGGCGAAGTAACCGCGCTGCTGGGCCACAACGGCTCCGGAAAATCCACGTTGCTGAAAGTGCTGGCGCGCCAGCTCTCACCCAGTGCCGGCACCGTACAGTTGCTGGGCCGCCCCTTCACCGCCACCGGTGCCCGGGAGTTTGCCCGGCATGTGGGTTACCTGCCCCAGCATCCGCCCGCCACCGACGGACTGACGGTTCGCGAACTGGTGGCCCTCGGGCGCTATCCCTGGCGCGGCCCGCTGGGGCGCTACACCGATGAGGATCATGGGCTGATTGATCAGGCCATTGACGACACTGGCCTGCGAGCGTTCCGGCACCGCTCGGTGGATACACTTTCGGGCGGCGAACGCCAGCGTGCGTGGATTGCCATGCTGCTGGCGCAGCAAACCCGATGCCTGCTGCTGGACGAACCCATCTCCGCGCTCGATGTAAAACACCAGGTGGAAACCCTCCGCCTGGTGCATCGGCTTGCCGATGACAGGGAGCTGACGGTGATTGTGGTACTCCACGACGTGGACCTGGCGGCGCGGTTCTGTGACCGTCTGGTGGCCCTGAAATCCGGCCAACTGGTGGCCGACGGCGCCCCCAGGGAGATCATGGATTCGGGCGTGCTCGAATCCATCTACGGCGTGCCCATGGGGGTTATGGAGCGAGCTCCCGGGCAGTGGGTTTCCTATGTGCACTAGGCATAAGCGGATTCTCCGGCTCTGCATTGCTCTGCTGCTCAGCGCTTTGCCCTTTTCGGCAGCAAGCGCGGCCACCTGGCAACACGAACAGGGCAGCCTCACCCTGGAGGAGCCCCCCAAGCGGATTGTCGCTCTCAACTGGGCCGCCACCGAGGCCCTGTTGCTGCTCGGCGTAACGCCGGTGGGCGTGGCCGATCGTGATGGCTACGAGGTATGGGTGGGCGAACCCGAACTGCCGGACGGGGTTGCCAACGTGGGGACCCGCGTGGCGCCCAGCCTGGAAGCCATTGCCCAACTTGAACCGGACCTGATTGTCACCAGCTCGGAAATGGCGCCGGCCGCCAACCTGCTGGAGCGGATTGCCCCGACCTACGTTGTGAGTGTTTACAAACCCGGCTCCCGCCCGTTCGCTAAGGCCCGCGACATGCTGACCACGCTCGCCGACATGCTGGACCGGGAAGACCGGGCCCGGGCGGTACTGGCAGACATCGAACAGACCCTGGCCACCCAGCGCGCCCGGCTTGAGCAAGCCGGCCTGACCGAGCGGCCGGTGGCACTGGTGAATTTCCTGGATGCCCGGCACGTTCGGATCTACACGTCCAACGGCCTGTACCAGAGCACGCTGAACGCCCTGGGCCTGGAAAATGTCTGGCCGAATGAGGGCAACTACTGGGGCTTTTCAGTGATTGGTCTGGAGGCACTCGCGCCCTATGAGCAAAGCCGGATCGTGGCCATCTCCCCGACCCCACCAGGCCTGTCGGACTCCCTGGCCGAAAGCCCGTTCTGGACCTACCTCCCGGCGGTGAAGCGGGAACAGGTCTATCAGCTTGACGCGGTATGGCCCTTTGGTGGCGTGTATCCGGTAAAACGGCTGGCCGTCATGCTCGCAGACAGCCTGTTGCAGGGAGGTTCTGGCAATGTACGCTGACTCCACGGCAACCCCGGGCCGCGCCCCGGCATTGCCCGCCAGGCTGCCGGTCGCCGCTGCCCTGATCTGGCTCGGCGCCCTCCTGGCCAGCGCCGCACCCTGGTTTGGCGATCTCGACCCGGCCGCCCTTGTGGCTGCTTTCTGGACCTTCGAGGCTGATTACTACCCCTCGGTACTGGCCCATTACAGCTGGGCCCCGCGAGTGGCCATTGCCATTCTGATCGGCCTGGGCCTGGGCCTGGCCGGCGCGGTAACGCAGCAGATTCTTGGCAACCCCCTGGCCTCGCCCACAACACTGGGGGTAGAAGCGGGCGGGCAGTTCGGGGTTACCCTGGCCACCCTGTTCTTTCCCGGACTGCTTGCCTTCAGTCCAGACCTTGTAGCGGTGGCTGGCGGACTCCTGGCTATCGGTCTGGTGATCGCCCTCACCTGGCGGCTTGGATTCTCGCCGGTGTCAGTGATTCTCGCGGGGCTGGTCATCACCTTTTTCCTGGGCGCCGTGAACATGGCGTTCCTGCTCCTTAAGGGCGAATGGCTGGGCAACCTGTTCATCTGGGGGGCCGGTTCCCTGGTGCAGAACAACTGGCAACCGTTCATGGACCTCTGGCCAAGGGTGCTGGTATTGGGGGCCCTGATGATCGCCCTGATGCGCCCGCTTCAGATCCTGCAGTTGGGCCAGAGTTCGGCCAGCTCGCTGGGCGCCCGGGTTGGCATGATCCGTTTGCTGGCCCTGTTGCTGGTGGTGCTGATGAGCGCCACCGTGGTCAGCCGGGTCGGCGTTGTGGCCTTCGTGGGCCTGGCAGCGCCGGTTCTGGCCAGATTGCTGGGCGCCCGTACACTGGTGGCCCGACTGGCCTGGAGCAGTGTCCTGGGCGCAGGCCTGCTGTTGCTGGCCGATACCCTGGCCCATTGGGCCTCCACCTGGGGCAATGGCTCGCTGGTGCCCACCGGTACCGCCACCGCTCTTATTGGCGGGCCGATCATTCTTCTGGCCCTGCAGAATTTCAAGAACACCCACCACATGCCCGGGCAGGCAGACGGACCGGCCGGCTTTCTGCCCGCTCGCCGTTCGACCCTGGTCATCGGCGGGCTGCTAGCCTCGTTTCTCCTGCTGACCATGGCCCTCTCCATGGCCTGGTCGCCGGGCCTCGAGGGCTGGAACTGGACCGCCCCGGCACAATGGGGAGAAGCCTGGGTCTGGCGCGGCCCACGCCTGCTGGCCGCAGTACTGGCCGGCGTCGCCCTGGGCCTGGCCGGCACCCTGATCCAGCGCATGACGGGCAATCCCATGGCCAGCCCGGAAATGCTCGGCATCAGCGGTGGCGCCGCCGTAGTGATGGTGATTACGGTGCTTATCGGGGCCGATATTGGCCGCGCCGGCCAGATTGGTGCAGCGACCGCTGGCGCCGCCGGTGCCCTGGCACTGCTGTTGCTGCTGGCTCGCAAGCATCGGTTTGCCGGCAACCAGCTGTTGCTCGGGGGCCTCGCGCTCTACGTATTCATGGATGCCGGCCTGCGCCTGGTCATGGCGTCCGGCGGCACGGTTGCCTCCCGGCTGCTGAACTGGATGTACGGTTCCACCTGGCTGATCTCGGAATCCGAGGCCCTGGGGCTGATGGTTCTGATCCTTCTGATCGCCGCCCTGCTCTTGTTGATCATCCGGCCACTGACGTTGCTGCCCCTGGGAGAGACATCGGCCTCCTCACTCGGGCTGCCGGTTCCCAGGACGCGACTTGCGCTGTTGCTGCTGGCCGCGCTGCTGACTGGCGCGGCCACCGTGGTGATCGGTCCACTCAGTTTTGTGGGACTGATCGCGCCCCACCTGGCCCGGGTTCTGGGCCAGCAGACCGTAGGTCGGCAGTTGATTGTCGCGGCACTGGCGGGAGGGTTACTGCTGGGCGTTGCCGATTATCTGGCCCGAACCGTCATCTACCCGAACCAGTTGCCGGCGGGCCTGTTGGCGGCTCTGGTCGGCGGGCTCTATTTTCTCTGGGGGCTGAGCCGCCATGGCCGTGCCTGAGGTGTATGTCCCGGGGAAATGCTGGTCGAAGCGCTACGAGGTGCTTCTGGCCGAATCAGGGCTGGACGCCCAGGCCATTCTCGGTGGCGCTCTTCAGCCGGCACCGGGCGAACGCCGGGGCCTGTTTTCTCTGGCCCAGTGCCTGGAGCAACCGGCCATCCTGACCCGCCAGGTCATCCACGACTACCCGGAGAGCAACGGTCGCCAGGCCCTGAGGGCCCACGCCTCCGTATTACAGCAGAATCTCGCCCTGAGCGTAATCGCGCCCCTTACCCTGAGACTGTTCCGGAACGGGGCTGCACCACTGCCAAACCCCGACCGAATTTTCCTGGCGCCGATCGATAGCGCCAACGAGAGTGCGACCGGGCGCTGGTTTCAGGTGCCGGGGGAACCACTGGTCGATGAAGCAACCTTCATACACTCTGTTGGCAGGATGACGGCGGATTGGTATCCGGTATTCCGACAGGACCTCGGCGTAAGTCCCGGCGCTTACTGGAGCAGTGTCGGGCTGGGGCTGGGGGCGCCTTTCTCAGCGGTGTGGAACCTGGCAGAGCCGGAATCCCTGTGCGCACTGGCCCAGGCCTGGCTGACCATATTCCGGAACGATGCCAACCGTTTTATTGACTGGATTCCGGCCGTCTTCGGCGATCAGCAAACGGCCATTCCACAGCGAAAAGGCTGCTGCCTGAAGTACCTGCTACCGGGCGGGGGTTATTGCGGCACCTGCGGTATTTACCGCAAACAGCGACTTGCCGAACTCAGCCGCCAATCGTCGACGCAAGTACAGCACCGATAACCAGAACCCCGATCATCGCGCCCGCACTGGCGGCAATTTTCAGTCCCTCGATAAGTTCCTGCTCTGGCACCATACCGCTTTCTCCCTGACGTGGACGATGCCCACACATTAATAGCATTGATTCTCATTTGCAATATAAACCAATGATCCAGGCTGACATCGCCCACCTATATACTCGGTGCGACTGACAAACGGCAGAGCCGCCATCAGCTGCTATCCTCAGGTATCATTCCGGTGTCCGGTGACCCCAGAAACGGAGGCTCCCATGCGCGTCATCCCCAAGATACTGCTTGCCAGCCTACTGGTTTTCTCAACCATGGCAGCCAGGGCAGACATGCAGTTTTCGTCTGAAAAGGCCAATTTCAGGCTGGAGACTGTGGCCGACTACCTGGCGCACCCCTGGAGCCTCGCTTTCCTGCCGAACGGCGATAAATTGGTGACCGAGCGTGAAGGCCGATTGAGGCTTATTCGCAACGGTTCGCTGCTGGAAGCTCCGATTGAGGGCTTGCCGGAACTGGTCGTCTCCGGCCAGGGCGGGTTGCTGGACGTGCTGCTCCATCCGCAATTCGAGCGCAACAACACCCTGTTTCTCAGCTATGCCCACCGCGCCCCGGAGGGCATGACCACCCGGGTGGCCCGTGCCATCCTGGACGGCAACCGTCTGAACAAGGTTGAGGTTATCTTCGAGGCTCTGCCGCGCTCCGGAACAAGCCGGCACTTCGCCGGGCGCATGGAATTCGACCGCGACGGCAACCTCTACGTGTCCGTGGGCGACCGCGGCGACATGGACCGTGCCCAGGACCTGAGCGACGACGCCGGTGGTGTGCATCGCATCACCACCACCGGCGCGCCTGCCCCGGGCAATCCGTTCCTCGACAAGGCGGGCGCCCAGGACACCCTGTTCACCTACGGCAACCGCAACATCCAGGGCATGACCATCCACCCGGACACCGGCACTATCTGGACCCACGAGCACGGTCCCAGAGGTGGCGACGAGATCAATATCCTGAGGGCGGGTACCAACTACGGCTGGCCGGAGATTACTTACGGCATCGACTATTCCGGCCTGCCGATCACCGATGACACCGCAAGGCCCGGAATGGCCCAGCCACTGCACTACTGGGACCCATCGATTGCCCCTTCAGGAATGGCGTTCTACACCGGCGACCTGTTCCCCCAGTGGCGCGGGGATCTGTTTGTCGGCGCTCTCAAGATGCGAAAGCTGGTGCGGTTGACCATCCGGGACGGCCAGGTGATAGAGGAAGAGGATCTGCTGACCGACCTGGGCGAGCGGATACGGGATGTTCGCATGGGGCCAGACGGCGCCCTGTGGCTGCTGACGGATTCGCCCCGGGGCAAGGTATACCGGATGCTGCCGGCTCAGTGAGGGTCGTTCGTTCGCTCGGTTTTTTCGAATTGCGGCAGGTTGTCGGTGATCTCGAACCAGTCGGCTTTCGAACCCACATAGACGTGCTGTGCGGGGCCCCGTTCGAGGGGCTCATTAATGCAGCCGACCCGCAGCCGCAGAATGCCGGGAATGGCGTCGACCCGGCTATACAGCTGGCTGCCACAGCGACTGCAGAAACCGCGATATTTTCCGGGCCGCGATTCGAACTCCGATAACCGATCTTCACCGGAAACAAAGCGGAACCGTACCTTCTGCACCGGGGCACTGGCAGAAAAGGCACTGCCATGGGCGCGCCTGCACTGGCTGCAATGGCAGAGCGCCACGGGGCCCAGCGGACCGTCGTATTCGAAACGGATATCGCCACAGAGGCATTCGCCGGTATACATGGAAGCCCTCTCGTACTCGCGGTTGTGAAAGTCCGGCGCCGATGATACCGGCCGGGCACTTGAAGAACCAGAGCAGTGGCACCACTTTACACTCAGTCCACATGGCCGACTCGCCATTCTTTGCAAAGGAGGACAGAATGTCATTCAGCGACCTTCCCAAAATAGGAATGGGCACGTTCCGTCTCAAGGGGAACGACGCCCGTGACGCCGTAAAAAGCGCTCTGTCTCTCGGTTATCGTCACATAGACACTGCCCAGATGTATGAGAACGAAGCGGAAGTGGGTGATGGCATCACCTCCAGCGGCATACCCCGACGCGAAATCTTCCTCACCACCAAGATCTGGTTTGACCAGCTGCACGCCAGCGATCTGATCAACAGCCTGCACGACAGCCTGGCCAGACTGAAGACCGACCACGTGGACCTGGCACTTATCCACTGGCCCTCGCCGGGCGACGAAGTGCCCATGGCCGAATATCTCAATGCTCTGCGAGACGCCCAGCGGGAAGGCCTGACCGACCACATCGGCATATCCAACTTCACCTGCGCCCAGATGGATCAGGCCCGGGAGATTCTGGGCGACACGCCTATCTTCACCAACCAGGTGGAAGTACATCCGTTTCTGGCCAATCGCCAGGTGGTTGAGCACGCCCGCAAACTGGGCATCAAGGTGACCGGTTACATGCCGCTGGCCGTTGGCAAGGTGATGGAAGACGAAACCCTCCAGCGGATTGCCAGGGAGCGAAACGCCACACCGGCTCAGATTGCCATTGCCTGGGTGGTGTCCCGGGGTGTGGTGCCCATCCCCTCGTCAACCCGATCAGAGCACCAGAAAGCCAACCTGGATGCCCTGAAAATCAAACTGAGCGACGAGGAAATCGAGGCGATTGACGCCCTGGACCGCAATGACAGGATCGCTAACCCTGACTTTGCGCCGGCCTGGGACTGAGCCATAGGCCCGCTGCCAGCAGCATCAGGGTTGCCGCTGGCAGCGCCAACAGCCAAGACGTGGCGAGCGCCCAGAACATGGCGCCACTGGCCAGCGCCCAGACCAGGGGAATGATCAGATACAGCCAGCGCCAGACGCCGGCAAGCAGCGGGACTGCCAATCCACCCGCGGCGGCCGTCACCCAGGGCCCAACACCGAAAACCGCAACTGACTGCCAGCTTCCCGACTCGCCAACCACCAGCCAGGGCAAAGCCAGAACCGCCAGGAACCAAAGTATCAGCAAAGGCGGCCGCGACACCGGTCGGGCAGGTAGCGCACCACGCAAAACAGCTAACAGCAGAAAAGCGCCCTGCCCCACAAACGCCCACCCGAACCAGGTGGCTGGCCAGTTAATAGGGCCAAAATAGCCCACCAGAAAACCGAAGCCGCTGCTCATCCAGGCCAGCCCGATCAGGAAAAGACCCAGTTTCCGGCGAAGTAAATGGTTGCTGACCACCAGAAACGGAATTAGCAGCGAGGCCGCCACGCCCAGAATCTGCCAGGGCCAGAGATCGTCGTTGATACGGACAAACAGCCTCAGGAAAACCTGCGGCCCGAACATCACGAAATCCTGCAGAGAGTAACTGAGCCAGTCGGCACCGCTCACAGCGACCTCACATAATCCGCCATACGCTGGCGCTGCCGGCTGTCGGGCAAAACACCGTAGAGAGCGCCCATATTCTCGCGCATGTGCTCCACCTGGCTGGTGGCGGGAATGGCGCAGGTGACCGCCGGATGCGCAATGATGAACTTGAGGAAGAACTCCGCCCAGTTACGCGCACCAACTTCCTCTGCCCAATCCGGCAACGGCTCCGACTGAAACCGGCGAAACAGCGACCCGCCCTGGAAGGGCCGGTTCACAATCACCCCGATACCTCGCTCGGCGGCCAACGGCAGCAACCGGTCCTCGGCCTCACGGTCCAGCACGTTGTAGGTCAACTGCACGAAATCCAGCGGCTCACGCTCCATGATCTGCTCAAATTCCCGGTGCCGCCGACCATGGGAAGTAGTAATACCGATGTAGCGTACCTCGCCCTCCGCCTTCATCTGCTTCAGGGTTTCCAGATGCCCTTGCCAGCCCAGCAGATTATGCACCTGCAACAGATCGAACCGGTCGACTCCCCAACGCCGCTCCGACCGGGCGGCCTCCTCGCGGGTTTCCGATTCATCGCCGGTCCAGATCTTGGTGGCCGAAAACACGCGGTCATGGGCATCGAGGGCATCCAGCGCCTTACCCAGCACATCCGGAGAGCTGCCATACATGGGCGAGCTGTCCACCACGGTACCACCCAGCTCGAAAAAGGTTTTCAGAACCTCGGTACGCTGCGCAATCAACTGCTGATCGCCGCCGACGTTGAAGGTGATCCAGGTGCCCATACCAATGGCGGGAATGGTTTCGGAGGTGCCCGGAATCGGGCGGGTGATGGGAGAAGACGAGGGAGTCTTCGGAGGGTTCGCAAACAACACGGGTGATTTTAGGGCCAGCCCAGCCACGCTGGAACCGATAAGGAACATCCTTCGACTGATACGGTGCGACATACCGTGTCTCCTCCCACTGACGATGAATGCAGTGCGAATAGCACAAGGTGCGACAAGTCCGTGCGGGTCATCCCTTTGACAGACCGTAGAGGGCCAGGGATGGCCCGACCGAGCCTACATGGATGTATTTACGGCGTGTCTGTCAAAGGGATGACCCGCACGAACGACTCCCCCAGGGTGACAGTCCTCAGCGAAGATCAGTTCCCGTACTCAGAATCCAGATACCTGAGAATCCGGGACGACTCAAACAGGCCCTGCCCGGTATTGGGATCCTCCAGATACGGCACCTGCACCCGCTGATGCTTCTGGAAGAACGCATCCCGTTTGCCGCCAGGAATCGGCTTATAAGGCCCCGGCTTGATGCGCTGTTTGGCCGGCCCGATCTCCGTCCAGTGCTCCTTTCCCAGATTATGCAGGGTGTAGGGAACCTCCAGCTCACACAGCCGCTCCCGGACCAGACGTGAGAACGGACTGCCCTCGAAACTCCAGAGATGCAAGGGCTGCTCTGGCCGCTTGCCCGGACTGACCCGCAGGCCCCTCATGGCACTGGCCACCGACGCAAAGGACCCCAGAACCGGCTGCCAGACCCGGCGACGGTAGTAGGTTGGCACAGACCGCCCGGCGTATTGCCGGAACAGATACTCAATGATCTCCTCCGATTCATACATCACGGTGCCGGTATTCTGATCCGCCAGCAACGGGAACTGCTGGCGACCACCCAGGGCCTCGGCCTGGGCCCGGAACACCGTGCCGCCTTTCGGGCAGGGTCGGATCTCCACATCCAGATTCAGGGCGGTAAGTGCCTCACGAACCCGGCGGCAGTACGGGCAACCCTCCATGTCGTAGAGCACGATCGGCTTGTCCGGCTGAGGCACCGGCCTGACCACAAGGCACCCACGCCACGCGGTGAGCGACGACGTGGCGACCGAGCCGAGAACCTGTACATTGTGAGAAAGCATGTTGGACATTGAACGACCTTCTGTTGGGGATTGGAATTGCGTCGAGTTCACGCAATCTGTCGGCTTTCCATGGGTTCGCGGGTGCCCATGATATGGTCAAACCAGGGCCGGGTGACACACCAGTTGGCATTCGGGTTCGGCCCCATGTGGTGATCGTAGTGCCAGGGCAGATGTTGCCTGGCCCACTCCGGATCCAGATGGGAGCGCTTGTGTACGCGGTAATAATTCCACGCGCTGTAATAGAGCGTGCCCACGAAAAATGGCGCTACGGGTAACAATGGCGTGACCGCCGCGGCACCGGCTACCAGCGCAGCGACTTCCTTGGTCTGCGCATTCCAGGCGATAGGGGCATCCCGGTAATCCTCATCCAGGAACCCGTTACGGCGCACGTTGCGATGGTGATCATGCCAGTGGAACGACCAGAAGCTCTCGCGGTTCCGTCCCCTATTGTGCAACACATGCTTGTGAAACACCCATTCCACCGCATTGGCGGTGAACAGGCCCAATGGTATTCCGATCATGGTGTCGTTCCTTTTTTGTTGTTGCGATTGCCGGTGACCCACTTGTAAGGAAACGCCGATTTGCTGTCAGAATCCATGACTCAAATGCCGGCAAATCGGGCAAAAATCCGCCCGCCAAAGTCATTGACATCCGAAACGTTACACTTTGCCCACCTAACCCCATGATTCCTAAGGGTGCTTACAGTGCGTCACAAAAATCCAATACAAACAACGACACTACTGCCATTTTTTAACGTCATGTAGAGGTTTTCTGCATAGTACAAACCGCCAGGATAGGCTATTGTTCAGGCATAACGATTTCATCGGATGGCCGCTATGATAATTCCGGGGTTGCGACACTCTGGCAGTGCAGGAAAACCAGCCAGCGAACGGGGACGCTTTGCGATTGCCCTGAGCGCCGCCGTCGCCATGCTGGTGCTGCCGTCGGCAGCGGCGGCCGACGAAGCCGAATCCGGCTACTCCGGCAAGAGCCTTTGGAGCAACCAGGTGCGGTCGTACGCTCTTGAGTCCCTACAGAGTGACGAAGCCATGAGCGTGGCGGCCATTCCTCTCAACGGTCCGGGCATCGAGCAGTACATCAATGCCGACGCGCTGATGAGCCCCGGCTCCATCATGAAACTCGTCACCACCTATGCCGCCCTGGAAATCCTGGGCCCGAATCACCACTGGGACACCGATTTCCTGACCGACGGCGTGATGGTGGGCGACACACTTGAGGGCAACCTTTACGTGCGCTTCGGGGGCGATCCCAAGCTCACGATCGAACGGCTGTGGAGCACGCTCAGCGAATTGCGCAGCATGGGCATTACCCGTATCGAGGGCGACCTGGTACTGGACGGCAGCTACTTCGAAATTGATGGTGGCTTCCCGGAATTCGAGGACAACGGCGACAATCCCCACGCCCCCTTCCTGGTGGAGCCATCAGCCTATCTGACCAACCTGAACCTCCTGCACTTCCAGGTTCGGGCCGACGAGCGTGGCACCCAGGCCTGGAGCACGCCAGCCCTGAACGACGTTGTGATCGACAACCGGGTAATTGCTACTGCGGAAGGCCCCTGCCCCGCTCGAAGGAGCTTCGAGTGGCAGCCAATCTTCCACGATGACAATCGGGTGACCGTGAGGGTGACCGGTGAACTGCCTCGCGGATGCCGATCCACCACATACCTGTCGCTGCTGCCCCAGGATCGATACAGCGCCTCGCTGATCCGCTCCGTGCTGGCCGATGTCGGCGTTACCCTCTCGGGCTCCCACGTGAACGCGGAGACACCGGAGGAGGCGCGACTGGTCATGAAAACCACGTCACCGGATTTGGTCACCATGGTGCGGGACATCAACAAATGGAGCAGCAACGTCATGGCCCGCCAACTCCTGCTGACCATAGGGGCGGAGAACCGGCAGGAAGACGAAGACGACGACCGGGTGGCCGGTATCCGGGTGATCTACGACTGGCTTGAAAAGAAAGGCATCGACACCGCAGGCATGGTTATCGACAACGGCGCCGGCCTCACCCGCCACGGCCGGATCACCGCGCGCCAGGGCGCCCGGATCCTCCAGCACGCCTGGAACAGCCCGTACTCAGCGGATCTGATGGCGTCCATGCCCATCATTGCCACCGACGGAACCATGGCCCGCCGCCTTCGCAACACCGGCATGGACGGCGAAGGACGCATCAAAACCGGCTACCTGGAGAACGTGCGCTCCATTGCCGGCTTTACGCGGGACGCCAACCACACCACCTGGGCGGTGGTAGGCATGGTCAACAACGATCCGGCCTGGAACGGCCAGGCCGTGCTGGACCGGGTTCTCTACTCCCTGCACTTCCGACCGCCAACAGGCACTGCGATCTCGCGGGCGCCCGGCGGCGATTCGAAGACCAGTATCCAATAGCCAGCGCCCTTCTGCGAACACTCGTGGCATCAGACTATCCGCAGCGGTGTTTCTGGTAATCAGTTTACGGGCGTCTGCTCGTTGTCGAACCGTCGCAATGTCAGTGCCGTGAGCTTGCCGGCAAGCGGCGCGATGAACGTGACCAGCGGAAATGCCACTACCCAGGCCACGAGGAAGGCCGCCATCCAACGCCCTACAAAGTTGCCCTCCAGACCGGTGTTGATGACGGTGATCACACCGGACATCAACAACGACATGATGCCGGACATGTAAAAACCAAAGACCAACGGACGGATACGGGAAAGTTTGATTCGGCTCATGGCGTCTCCTGGTCTCAATGCAGAGCGGAAAGCTGGATCTGACGTTCTGCCTGTGGCGTATAGTGAATGGGCAGGCCCTTTATGGTAATGAGCTTGCGATCTTTTATCGATACGCCTTTTTGCCAAGCCAGGTGCGATATGGATTTCCACAATGACCAACGAAGGCACCACGCCAGAATCTGTCTGCTACTGATCCTCGTGGCGGCTCTGGCCGCCGGATGCAGCTCCACCAAGCTCGCCTACCGTTACGCAGACTGGGGCATTATGTGGTGGGTGGAGGACTATATTTCCCTGACCGAACCACAAAAGCAGCGGCTTAACGACGATCTGGAGAATCTGCGCCAGTGGCATTGCAGCGCCGAGCTGCCGCGTTACCAGGACTGGCTCGGCGAGCTACAGGCCGACGTAGCCGCGGGCGTTCCCAGCCGTTCTGACGTTACCCGCCATCAGGCGCAACTGTTCGGCTTTTTCCCGCCCCTGCTTGAGCGTGCCACACCGGTGGCCGCCAACCTCCTGGCAAGCCTGAGCGATGAGCAGGTTCGGGAACTGGCAGAGAACATGGAACGGGGCCAGCGGGAACGGGAGGAGGAATACCTTGCGGACACCCGCGCAGCCACCGCCGAAGCCCGGGCCGAGCGAACCACCGAGCGCGTTGAACGCTGGCTGGGGAGCCTGAATGCCGAGCAACGTCAGATCGTAGAGGAGTGGTCTGAAAACCGCGGCGCCCAGACCGAAATCTGGCTCGAAGGTCGGAGGAACTGGCAACAGGCGTTGCTGGCGCTACTGGAAGAGCGGGATCAGCCGGATTTTCGCGAGCGCCTCCGGCAGCTCATCGTGAACTCCGAAAAGGCCCGTGGCGAGGCGTACGAAGCGATGATGGCGGAGAGCCGCGTGGCCATGGCCAGTTTGATGCACGACCTGATTCGTGCCGGCAATACCGCCACGCTGGCCCACCTGCAGGATCGGACCACGGAGCTGAAAAGCGACTTCGCGGTTCTGGAGTGCGAGCCGGCCTGACCGGGATTCAACCGGGCCCCGGGAAAACGCCGGGGCCACAGGCAAGGACGGTCAAACCGTCAGGTAGCCACCGTCGGCGTTGATGCAGGCGCCGGTGGTGTAGCTGGACGCCTCAGACACCAGGTACAGCACGGTACCAGCCATTTCACTCGGGTCCGCCACCCGCTTCATGGGAATGTGGGCCATGGCCTGCTTCTTGATGGCTTCGTTGGTGGTCAGGGCACTGGCGAACTTGGTGTCGGTAAGGCCTGGCAAGAGCGCATTTACCCGAATTTTCTGCTGGCCCAGCTCCATGGCAAAGGACTTGGTCATGGAGATCACCGCCGCCTTGGTGACCGAGTAAATGCCCTGGTAATGGCCAGGGTTCACGCCGTTCACCGACGCCACGTTGACGATCGAGCCACCACCGGCTTTCTTCATCATCTGGGCGCCCCGGGCGCACATGAAGAAGTAGCCACGGATGTTCACATCCACGGTCTTGTTGAACGCGCCCAGGTCGGTGTCTTCCACTGGCCCGAAGTAGGGGTTGGCGGCGGCGTTATTCACCAGGATGTCCAGCTTGCCGTGGGTCTGTTCAATGTGGGCCCAGATGCTGTCGATCTGATCCATTTCGCCGATGTGGCAGGCATAGGCTTCGGCGCTGCCTCCAGCATCACGGATGCTGCTGGCCACGGCTTCACAGCCGTCGATCTTGCGGCTGCTGACAATCACATGGGCACCATACTCGGCCAGGGTGCGGGCAATGCTCTCGCCGATGCCACGGCTGGCACCGGTAATCAGTGCAACCTTGCCGGTCAGATCAAACAGGTTCTTGCTGCTCATTCGTTCACCTCAATTCACTATCGGAATGTCACCAGGGCGGGGTCTTCCGCTTCCAGGTGGCTGTAATTGTTGAAAACGGCCAGGTTGCGCCGGGAGCCCGAGTAAAGCACCCGAGACACGCTGGTGTTGGCAATGACTTCATTCAGGGCCAGGGCCTTGCTGTCGGTGAGCCCGAGGAGGGACTGGGCGATCACCGAAATCGGCCCACCGGACGTGGCCACCAGTACATCGCCGCCGTCGGCGTACTCGATCATCTCGCCAAAGGCGGCCAGCACCCGGGCTTTGAACTCGGGCCAGCTTTCGTCATAGTCGTGGTCGTACTCGCCGGAAGCCCAGCGCTGGACGGCATGCACAAAGGCCTCCTGAAAAGCCCTGGCCGGCTTCGGAAATGCCTGAAGGTCCCGCGCCATCACTGCGCGATCACTCCACTCGGGCCGATACCTTTCCACTACGGCTGTGTGGTCGAACTCGTTGAAGCCCGGCGCCACCTGCATATCCGGCAGGGCACTTCCGTAGCCGGTGGCAATGGCCTCCACGGTTTCCCGGTGCCGCTCCAGATCACCACCGAACACCGCCGCTGGCTGCACCTTGCCGGCTAGCCAGCGGCCCAGCACCCGGCCCTGCTCCCAGCCCCTGGGCGAAAGCTGATCGTAGTTCTCCTTGCCAAAACTGGCCTGGCCATGGCGCACGAGGTAGATCGTGGCCATTACAGGCTGCTCTCTGCGATCAGGCGCTGGCAGCGCTTTTCCAGGTAATTGGCGGCGTGGCCAAAGGCTGCGAAGCGCTTGTCTTTGGTCTGGCCATGGTAATAGCGGTAGTAGATCTGCTGGATAATCACCGCCAGCCGGAACAGACCGTAGATCTCGTAGAAATCGAAATTATCAGCCCGGAAGCCGGACTGCTCCATGTAGTACTCCACCACCTCCTTGCGGGTAAGCATGCCCGGACGGTGCGTGGGCTGCCTGCGCAGCATCTGGAACGGGCCCTCGTCGTCCGCCTCGATCCAGTAGGCCAGGCTGTTGCCCAGATCCATCAGCGGGTCGCCGATGGTGGCCATCTCCCAATCCAGTACGCCCACCACCTCGAACGGGTTGTCCGGGTTCAGCACCACGTTGTCGAAGCGGAAATCGTTGTGGATCACCACCTGTGCGATGTCAGTCGGCATCTTGTCGTTGAGCCACGCCATCACCTGCTCGAAGTCGCCGACGTCATCGGTGCGGGCCTTGCGGAAGCGATCGCTCCAGCCGCCGATCTGGCGCTGCACGTAACCCTCGCCCTTGCCCAGCTTGTCCAGGCCGGCCGCCCTGGCATCCACCCGGTGCAGGTCCACCAGCTTGTCGATCACGTTCAGGCACAGCTTGCGGGTGTCGGCCTCGCTCAGCTCAAACCCTTTGGGGAAATCCTGGCGCAGGATAATGCCCTTCAGCCGCTCCATCACATAGAAATCACAGCCGAGCGCGTCGTGATCGTCACAGATGGCGATGATATCGGGCACGTAGGGATAAACCGGCTTCAGGGCCTGCATCACCCGTGCCTCGCGCAGCATGTCGTGGGCCGACTTGGCAATCTTGCCAAAAGGCGGCCGGCGCAGGACAAAAGAACGGTCGCCGTAATCCACCTGATAGGTCAGGTTGGAAGCACCACCGGGGTACTGGCGAATCTCCGGCTCGCCCTGCAAATCCGGAATGGCCTGCTTCATGAAGCGGTCCACCGCGCTGGTGTCCAGTTCCTCGCCCTCGCGGATGTCCACGGCCTGGTCGATCTGGGTCATTCAGGACTCTCCTCTTGAATCGTCGATCTCAGACAGCCGCCCTCAGGCCTTGCTGCCGCCCATCTTGCTCATCCAGCGCTTGCTCTCCTGATGCATCAGCCAGTCGAACGCCCAGGGAGCGTGGCGCTTGAGCATCCACATGCGGCGCTCCTTGGCGTGGGGCAGTACCCAGAAGTCTTTGTCTTTCACACTGCGGAAGATATCCTCGGCCACGTCTTCGGCGGTAATGCTGGAGCGCTTCATCAGCTTGTTGACGTTCTGCTGGATACCGGGAATGTCCGAACGCATGGTGCTGGTCAGATTGGTCTGGAAAAACGCCGGGCACACGCAGCTGACATGAATACCGGCATCCCGCAGCTCCTGGCTGAGAGTTTCAGACAGAGCAATGACTCCGGCCTTGGAGACATTGTAGCTGTCCATCAAGGGGGCAAGCATGAGCCCGGCCATGGAGGCTACGTTCACAAACGCGCCGGAGCCTTGTTCCTTGAACAGCGGGGTGAAGGCTTTGCAGCCACGGACAACGCCCAGTACGTTGATGTCGAGGATCCATTCCCAGTCTGCCATGGTGGTGTCTTCGATGGAGCCTGCGGAGGCGACGCCGGCGTTGTTGACGACCACGTCCACACCGCCCCATTTCTGTACCAGGTCATCACGGACTTTCTCGAAGTCGCTCAGGCGGCGTACGTCACACTCAACAAAGTAACCTTCGCCACCGGCGTTGTTCAATTCCGCCTCAACGGCCACGCCCTGTTCCGGGTTGATGTCCCCGATGCAGACTTTCGCGCCCTCTTTGGCGTACCGCAATGCAATCGCCCGGCCCAGGCCACTGGCCCCGCCGGTTATGAATACCCTCTGTGTCATGTTCGTGCTCACCGTTTTTACGTTTGAGTTCGTTTTATATTTTGGAGTTCGCGTTCTTTTTGCTTTGGAGTAAGAGCTGCTACCGGGTAAGGCCTTCCAAAACACGCTCCTTCGGCACGTCCATGTGACGCTTGAGCTCCGCCATCCATGGCTCCGCACAGTTTTGGAAGGCCTTACCCGGCATCAGCTCCCATACTCTCTAGTCAGCTGTTCAAAAAACCAAATCTAGCTGGCACATCCTTAATGCCTCACGGCATTCCCGCAGCATGTCGTGGGCAGACTTGGCAATCTTGCCGAACGGCGGCCGGCGCAGCACGTAGGACTGGTCGCCGTAATCCACCTGATAGGTCAGGTTGGACGCACCGCCCGGGTACTGCTTGATGCTCGGCTGGCCTTCCAGGCCCGGAATGGCCTGCTTCATGAACCGGTCAACAGCACCAACATCCAGCTCCTCGCCTTCGCGGATGTCTACGGCCTGGTCGATCTGTGTCATTCAATTTCTCCTGTGATGTGTTCAGGCGTTCGCCTTGCCACCCATCTTGCTCATCCAGCGTTTGGTTTCCTGGTGCATCAGCCAGTCAAACGCCCAGGGCGCATGGCGCTTGAGCACCCACATACGGCGCTCCTTGGCGTGGGGCAGCACCCAGAAATCCTTGTCTTTCACACTGCGGAAAATATCCTCGGCCACGTCTTCGGCGGTAATGCTGGAGCGCTTCATCAGCTTGCTCACGTTCTGCTGGATACCGGGAATGTCCGAACGCATGGTACTGGTCAGATTGGTCTGAAAAACCGCCGGGCACACGCAGCTGACATGAATACCGGCACCCCGAAGCTCCTGGCTGAGGGTTTCCGAAAGGGCAATCACGCCGGCTTTAGACACATTGTAGCTGTCCATCAAGGGAGCAAGCATGAGGCCGGCCATGGAGGCTACGTTCACAAACGCGCCGGAGCCTTGTTCCTTGAACAGCGGGGTGAAGGCTTTGCAGCCACGCACTACGCCCAGTACGTTGATGTCGAGGATCCATTCCCAGTCTGCCATGGTGGTGTCTTCGATGGAGCCTGCGGAGAGGACGCCGGCGTTGTTGACGACCACGTCCACACCACCCCATTTCTGCACCAGGTCATCACGGACTTTCTCGAAGTCGCTCAGGCGGCGTACATCACATTCAACAAAGTAGCCTTCGCCACCGGCGTTGTTCAGTTCTGCCTCAACGGCTACACCCTGTTCCGGGTTGATGTCCCCGATGCAGACTTTCGCGCCCTCTTTGGCATACCGCAATGCAATCGCCCGGCCCAGGCCACTGGCCCCGCCGGTTATGAATACCCGTTGTGTCATCGTTGTTTCTCTCCGTTATGTTTTGGAGTTCCTGTTCTTGTGATTGGGCGCAAGAGTTGGCACCAGAAGGTACTTTCCAAAAACCGCTACGAGCACATCCATGTGCGCTTCTCTCCGGCCATCCATGGCCTCCGAAATTTTTGGAAAGTACCTTCTGGTGCCAACTCCCATACCCTTCAGTAAGCTGTTCCAGATTCTGTTATTCGCAGCCTATCACCAATATTGAAGAGGGGGCCGTTGGGGTGGGGCTTCTGAAAATTTGTGGAGCCATGGATGGCGGAACACAAGCGCCACATGGACGTGCCGAAGGAGCGCTTTTCAGAAGCGCCACCCCAACGGCCACCCACTCCGAGCCAAGAGGCCAGAAGAGCCAAAGCACCCAAGCCCGAAATCAGGACTTGTACTTCCGGAGCTCCAGCCGCGCCACCATAGCCCGATGAACCTCGTCCGGGCCATCGGCTAATCTCAGAACCCGAGCGTAACCGAACAACGCCGTCAGCGGGAAATCATCGTCGCTGACGCCGGCACCGCCGTGAATCTGAATCGCATCGTCCACAATCTGCTGCAGCATCTTCGGCACCACTGCCTTGATCATGGAGACTTCCTGCAACGCACCCATGATGCCCTTGGTATCCAGCGCCCAGGCGCATTTCAGGGTTAGAAGCCGAGCTTGTTCGATG
This sequence comes from Marinobacter sp. E2, assembly GCF_055755345.1. Lineage (NCBI taxonomy): Bacteria > Pseudomonadati > Pseudomonadota > Gammaproteobacteria > Pseudomonadales > Marinobacteraceae > Marinobacter > Marinobacter sp. E2. The sequence continues at coordinate 1,054,632 of NZ_CM146911.1, read as the reverse complement.
TTCATTCGGGCATTGGCGATGATGTCTGGGTTGCCGCCTAGTTTGGCGATCGGGCGGCCGAAGGCTTCGCGGGTCATGGCGCGTTTGATCATGATCTCCAGAGTGCGTTCAGCAGCGCCGATGGCGCGCATGCAGTGGTGTACGCGGCCCGGGCCAAGGCGGCCCTGGGCGATTTCGAAGCCGCGGCCGGGGCCGGCGATGATGGCGCTTTTGGGCAGGCGTACGTTGTCGAACAGTACCTGGCCGTGGCCATAGGGCTCGTCGTAGGCGCCGAAAACCGGCAGCATGCGCTCAACGGTGATGCCCGGGGTGTCGAGCGGCACCAGCACCATGGAGTGACGGCGATGTTTCTGGGCGTCCGGGTCGGTTACGCCCATGAAGATGCCAACTTTGCAGTCCGGGTGGCCGATGCCGGTGCTCCACCATTTGCGGCCGTTGAGCACGACTTCGTCGCCTTCAACGGTGGCGGTGGCTTCCATGTTGGTGGCGTCGGAGGAGGCCACGGCCGGTTCGGTCATGCAGAAGGCGGAGCGGATTTCGCCGCTCAGCAGTTTCGGCAGCCACTCGGCTTTCTGTTCTTCAGAGCCGTAGTGGATCAGCACTTCCATGTTGCCGGTGTCCGGCGCGTTGCAGTTGAAGATTTCCGGGGCGATGAAGCTGCGGCCGGTTTCTTCGGCAATCAGGGCGTAGTCGGAGTTCAGCAGGCCGCAGCCGTATTTGTCGTCCGGGAAGAACATGTTCCACAGGCCCTGGGCCTTGGCTTTCTCCTTCAGTTCCTTGATGACCGGCAGTACTACCCAGCGGTTGTCCAGAGAAGCCAGCTCCCTGTGATACTGTTCTTCAATCGGATAGATCTCCTCCTTCATGAAGCGCTTTACACGGTTCAGATAATCCTGGCCTTTTTCGGAAATATTGAAATCCATCGCCGTATCCTCGCTGACGGTTGCACCCGGGGTGCACGAAAGTTCACGTTGGAAACAGTCTAGGGGATGGGCAAAGTATTACGCGACTGAATTTTTCTTATCGTTTATCATAAGCATGACTTATTCACAGCGACCTGATTAACGGACTTCGATCATGGCCCTCAATCGCCTCGACCTGAATCTGCTCCATGTTTTCGACACTATCTATCGGGAGGGGAGCCTGACGCGGGCCGCCAGGGCCCTGCACCTGACACAGCCGGCGGTAAGCCATTCGCTGTCGAGGCTGCGGGATCATTTCAACGACCCACTGTTCACCCGCCAGGGCAACCAGATGGTGCCAACACCTCTCGCCCGTCGTTTCCTGGAATCCATGCGCCCGGGCCTCACCCAGATCCAGGGGGCGGTCAATCAGTTTCACGCGTTCGACCCGGCCACCCAGCGTAAAACCTATTACCTGGGCCTGCGGGATATTCTTGAATCCACCTTCCTGCCCCGCCTGATGAGTCGGCTCAACGCCTATCCGGAACTGGAAATCGCCAGTCAGCGCGTCGCGCGGCGGGAGATGGAGACGCAGCTTGCGGCGGGCAAACTGGATTTCGCCGTGGATGTATTGCTACCGGTGAGCAACCAGACGGCCCACGAGTTACTGCGTCGTGATCGTTTGGTGGTGCTGGCCCGGGAGGGACACCCGCTGGCTTCGGGCAAACTGGACATGAACGGCTATCTCTCTGCCAGGCATGTTCTGGTGTCATCGCGGGCAGAAGGCCCGGGCATTGAGGATTTCGAGCTCTCCCGGCTCGGGGTACAGCGCAATATCCGGCTGAGATGCCAGCATTACTACGCGGCCTGCCGGGTAGTCGAGGAAACCGATTTGTTGCTGACCATGCCGGAGGCCTACGCCCGTATCATTGCCGAGCGGGCCCGTATCCGGATCATGGATCCGCCAGCGGACCTGCCTTCCATCGATGTGCATCTTTACTGGCACAAAGCCTACGAACGGGAGCCCGCACTGATCTGGTTTCGTGAGCAACTGCGGGCTGTCAGCGGCTCTCCCGGAACCTGAAATCCCGGCGAGGCGTCATCATAAGAATCGTGAACAGGGCGGGCGAAAGAGCCGGTCAGTAGGCGCCGACCAGCATCAGAAAACCGAAAAAGCCCAGTGCGGTGATCAGAAGTGACGCCAGAACAATGGCAAACCCCCACCAGACGGCGACGCCATCGGAGATGTCCACGCCGTGACCCCTGAGTGTCCGATAGAAGGCCCAGGGACCCAACACCAGGGCACCCACCACGGCGAAGACCAGGCCCACGCTGATACCGGCAAAGGTCCAGGTAGCCAGGACGGTAGCACGATCCTTGACCTGATCGGTCACCCCATGGTGTTCCAGGAACTTCCGGCAAAAAAACCAGACCAGCCCGAACAGGATGATGACGAACACCAGCCCGCCGACGACAGTAATGATTCGATAGAGCAAGGTATGTTTCCCGTCTGTTCAGACCCGGATCAAGCCGGAAACTCCGGCTCGGGGAGGCTTTCGAAACCGGGCTTTGCGAAAAGGTAGCCCTGGTAGAGGTTGATGCCCTGGGACCTCAACCAGAAGTATTCTTCCTTGGTTTCCACGCCTTCGGCAATGATCTGACCGCCCAGCTGTTTCATCATGGTGATGATCCCTGCCACGACAGCCTGCTTGTTGGGCTTGTCGTGAATGTCACGCACCAGCGCCATGTCCAGTTTCAAAAGGTTGGGCGGGCTCGCCATCATGATGTTGTATCGGGAGAATCCCGCACCGAAATCATCGATGGCCGTGCTGAATCCCATCTCGTGATACGCCTCAATAATCGACACAAGATGGTCAACAGAGGTGGATGTGAGATTCTCGTCCTCGGTCAGCTCGAAAATGATCTTCCGGGTATCAAAATCATAGGTCTTGGCGGCGGCAAGCGTTGTACGAATGCAGTATTCCGCGCGATACACGGCATTGGGCATGAAGTTGATGCTGAGCATGGTGTCCATACCCAGCTTCGCAGCGAGCTTGACGGCCTTCACCCGGCAAACCTGATCAAAGGCGTACCGGTTGCGGTCATTTACCTGAGACAACACGCTCATGGCACCCTGACCCTCGGTACCCCGGACCAGGGCCTCGTAGGCGTAAACGCTCTTGTTAAGAACATCGACGATCGGCTGAAAGGCGAAAGTGAAGGAAAAATCCAACCCCTCACCACAGGCACACTGCTCGCAATGAGACTCATCAAACAACACGGCGGGCTGATTCACAGAAACTCCTGCACTCTACTGCTGGCGGTATTTTCGGATTTCTAATACGTATTTTCGATTCACTATAGCTGTGAACACTTCGCCGGTAAAACCGTTTTCAGTTTACGGTGGCATCCGGCGTTCACATGACTAAACTGGAACTTACTTTATACGCGTATAGTCCCAAAAGGAGTTTTCTGATGGCCCAATCTACCCGAATCGCGGTCACCCCGGGCGATGGCATTGGCCCTGAAGTGGTGGCTGAGGCGGTCCGGTGCCTGGAATGCCTGCGTGCCAAACATGGCCTTGCCCTCGAGTGGACCCGTTTTCCCTGGCCGTCCCACGCCTGGCATGAAGAGCATGGCGAATCGATGCCCGCCGATGCCCTGGAACAGTTGCGGAAGTACGACGCCATCCTGCTCGGAGCACTGGGCGATCCGGGACCGGTGGACGACCCTGACCGCTACCTGCTTCCCGACAGTATTTCACTCGCGCCCCTGCTCGACATGCGCAAGGGCTTCGACCAGTGGGTATGCGAGCGTCCGGCCCGGCTCCTGCCGGGGGCGCGCCAGTACCTGGCTGACGAGCGGGCCAAAGACATCGACATGCTGGTAATCCGGGAAAACTCGGAGGGTGAGTACGTGAGTCAGGGCGGTCGCCTGCGCAAGGGCACGCCGGACGAAGTGGCCACCCAGATGGAAGTGTTTACCCGCAAGGCGACCGATCGCATCATTCGCTACGGCTTTGAGCAGGCCCGTAACCGTGCAGCAGACCGGGTGAAGGAGGGCCGCACGCGAACCTTCAGAACTCTGGACGGCCGCACTTGCGAAAGCCAGGTGTGCCTGATCACCAAGCGCAACGCCCTCCGTTACTGGGGCGACATGTATACCGAAGCCTTTGAGGAGATCAGCCAGGAGTACCCGGATGTCGCTACCCACCATGAGCTGGTAGACGCCGCCTGCATGAAGTTCGTGCAGAGCCCCTGGGCGTTCGACGTGGTGGTGGCCAGCAACCTTCAGGGAGACATCCTGACCGACCTGGCCGCGGTGCTGTCCGGTGGAATGGGGGTGGCACCCTCATGCAACCTCAACCCCACGGATGCCGACATGCCGTCGATGTTCGAGCCTACCCATGGCAGCGCCCCGGACATTGCCGGCCAGGGCCTCGCGGATCCCACTGCGATGCTGTTTACCACTGCCCGCATGCTGGAATGGCTGGGACGCAAGGACCCGGCCATTGCCGCGGCAGGCAAGGAACTGTTCGATGCGGTGGCGGCAGATCTGGCGGAGAACGCCGGCGCCAGACGCGGCACCCACGAGATCGGCTCCGCCGTGTGTCAACGCCTGCAGGCGTAAGGCAAATGCCCTACTGGTCGGCCATCACGAATTCGAGCCGGCCAGGGGCAACCCGCACGTCCACCGGCATCATGCCGAACATCCGTTCCGCAAAATTGGCCTCATTCAGCCGGTAGACGGGCATGGTTTCCAGCATCTGGGCCACCACCCGCATCACGGTATCCGTGACCGGCTTCAGATCGCCCTTGAACAATGGCGAGTCGATGCTGCTCTCCAGCAACTGCAGCCGCCGGATGAAGATTGCCTTCTCGGCACTGTCGTAGACAGGCGCACCCTCCACCTTCAGGGCAATATCTACCGGCAGCTTTGTCAGCAGGGCATTCAGTGCCACCTGCCCCCGCACATCAATCACGGCCACGTCCCGCCCGTCGGGACCCAGCGTAATGTCAGCGTCCTCGAGACTGAGGCTCAGGGGTGATCCGCTATTGAGCTGTTTTCGGTCGTACTCGCTCACCACATCCTTCAGGTGGCGTTCCAGTTCACCCTCGGAGATCGAATAGGGCGACATGCTGGCACAGCCACTGGCCAGAGCCAGCGTCACTAGTAAAAGCGAAGAACACAGGGTTCTCCAGGGTGTTCTATTCATTCTCGGCTCTGGCCTCTACGTGTGGGGTCAGGTTGTCATCTATGACAACCCGTAACAGAATCGGCTGGCAGCATACCTGACAGTCCTCGACGTACTCCTGCTCGGCCACCGACGGATCAATGCTGATATCCAGTGTTTCCCAGCAGTATGGGCACTGGACCAGCACGGAGTCGAGGGCGGACATGGCGATTCCTCAGAACTGCTGCTTAGCCATCCAGGGGATGACGCGATCAAAGGCCTCCTCGAGCTTCTCACAGGTCGTGGAGAAACTGATGCGGACCGCATTGGTGCAGTGCTCTCCGAAGGCATCACCGGGCACCATGCACACCCCGGTCTCCTTGAGCATTCGCAGAGCAAGGTCCGAACCGTCCACGTGGGGCGGCAGGTCGGGAAACGCGAAAAACGCACCCCCGGGCTTGTAGCCGGTCATGTAGGGGGTCTGGTCGACCAGCTCCACGACCTTGTCGCGCCGCTCACGGTAGATATCCACCATGTCCCGCACGCACTGCTGATCACCCGTCAACGCCGCCACTCCGGCATACTGGGAGGGCGTGTTGGCCACCGAGGTGGTGAACATGTGGTACCGACGCAGCGACTTGATGGCGGCCTGACTCGAAATCACCCAGCCGACCCGCAGCCCCGCCATGCTGTAGGTTTTTGAAAAACTGCTGATGCACATGATGTTGTCCAGGTCCATCGAGCAGTTCAGCACGCTGGCAAAGTCATCGTCATCAAAGATCAGGTGGTCATAGACCTCGTCGGCGTAGACCTGGATGCCCCGGTAGGCACACTCCTCCAGGATGGTTTCCACGGTACTGCGCGGATACACGGCCCCGGTCGGGTTGTTCGGGTTGTTCAGGATCAGCGCGAAGGTGCGGGATCCCATGGCCCGGATTACTTCATCCGGATCCAGCTGGTGGTTATTCTCGGCCCTGGTCGGCACGAACTTCACCTCACCACCATTCATGCGGATCAGCGGCGCGTACAGGAGGAACGACGGGTCGGTGACAATGAACTGCCGTCCCGGCGCGGAGGTGGCGGAAATCGCCAGATACATGGCTTCGGTGGCGCCGCTGGTAATGAGGATGTTGTCCCGCGTCAGCTTCCGGTTGTAGCGCTTGCCGTAATAATCCCGCAGGGCCACCAAAAGCTCCGGCAGACCGGCATCCATGGTATAGCCCGTTTGCCCGGCGTTGAGTGCATCAATGTAGGCATCAATCACGTGCTTGGGGGTGGGCAGGTCCGGCTGGCCGATTGACAGGTGAATCACATCCTTCATGGTGGCCGCCATGTTCACCATGCGCCGGATGCCCGGCACCGGAATGGCCTGCATGGCAGGGTTCCAGCTGGCCTTGGTCTTGCGGTATTTCACACGACGCGGTTTGGACTGGCCAGTATCTTTATTGGCGGCTTCTGCCATAAACACCTCCTGCAGACAGGGCTGATTTCATCGTCTCTTGCAGGTTAGTCAGTATAGGAAGCCTCTACAAGACAAAACGGCAGAAAGATGAGGTACGTGAAAGTACGGTCATGGGCGCTTTCAGGGCAAATTCATCGGCCAGCGAAGTTGACCCGGCGAGACCCGCCGACCAGACTGTTTATGTGCCCTCGAAAGCACCGGGCGCACGTTCACTCATCGGACAAGGCGGAGGCCCAATGACCCAGCACAACAAACCCGTTGTAACCGTTCTCACCGCGCCGGGCGAGCAGGAGCCGCCGGGAATGGACGCAGTCCGGGCCCGGGCCGATGTGCGATTCGCCTGCGATGAGCAAACCCTTCGGGATACCCTGCCGGGAACCGACATCATGATGGTCACGGATTTCCGGACCGAAGCGCTGGCAGCCGCCTGGCACACGGCCGACAGGCTGAAATGGATTCACGCCACCAGCGCGGGCGTGGATGCGCTGATGTTTCCGGACCTGATCAAGGGCGACGTCATTGTCACCAATGCCCGGGGCATTTTTGACCGCACCATTGCCGAGTATGTGCTCTGCACCATCCTGATGTTTGCCAAGGATTTTCCCAATTCCATACGCCTGCAGATGAAACACGAGTGGAAGCACCGGGATACCGAGCGGGCAGAAGGCAAGCAGGTACTTGTGGTGGGCGCCGGCTCCATCGGTCGCCAGATCGGCCGCCTGGTTGGCGCCGCAGGACTGCAGGCCCACGGCATTGCCCGCAAGCCCCGCAAGGAGGATCCGGATTTTGTGGCGGTACACGGCAACGACGACCTGTACGAGCAGCTGGGGCACGCCGATTTTGTGGTAATCGCCGCCCCCCTGACACCCCAGACCGAAGGCCTGTTCGATGAGAAGGCATTCAAGGCCATGAAAAAGTCCGCCCGATTGATCAACATTGGCCGTGGCCCCATCGTAAAGACCGACGACCTGATCGCCGCCCTCCAGAGCGGCGAGATTGCCGGCGCCGGCCTGGATGTCTTCGAGGAGGAGCCACTGCCGGAAAATCACCCTCTGTGGGACATGGAAAACGTGACCATGACTGCCCACATGGCCGGCGATTTCATCGGCTGGAAGCGGGCGCTTACCGACCAGTTCCTGGAGAACTTTGACCGCTGGCACAAAGGCGAGGAGTTGTTCAACCTGGTGGACAAGGAACTGGGGTACGCCGGGAGCAAGTGATTTATTGACCGCTTAGTCCGGAGCCATGGGTGGGCCGGCCTCCGGAAACACGCTGTGAATACATCCCTGTACGCTCGGCTCCGCCATCCATGGCTCCGCACGGTTTCCGGAGGCCGGCCCACCCATGGCTCCTACGAGTCTAGCCGCGCATCAGTTCCCGGCGCTTGCCGCGTATTGGCTCTGCAACGGCAACAAATCGAACACCCTTTCCGGGTTATTCGGGTCCACCAGCTCCGTCGGTGACTTGTAAACCCGAGGCGTGCTGTACAACAGCTTCAGCGCCGTACTGTGCGGCATGGCCACATACCTCTCCCCATGATTCTCCTCCAGCCAGCGGCGCACCCGCGGCGCCATGTTGTGGCCCATTTTCGGGAAGAAATGGTGCTCCACGTGATGACTGAACCGGAAATGCAGCCGATCCAGCAGCGGGTGGCTGCGCAGGCTCATGGAGTTGTCGAGCGGGTTATTGGTCGCCGTTTGCGGTCGCAGGAAATGGTTGGTGAGAATATACCCCTGCCCCAGCGCATTGGCCGCCATGAACGGAACCAGCACGGTAAACACAGCCAGGGGCCCTGACAAAATTGCCAGCACAGCCCAGGCCGCCACACAGGCAAACGACTGCTGGATGGCCTTGCGGCGGTCAAACCCCTTGAACTGCTTCCGCCGCTTCGCCTGGAACCAGAGCACCAGCTGGGCGTGGAAGGTAAAGGAATAAGTCAGGAACAGATAGCTGTACCACGTCCCTGAACCGGGAGCCAGTTTGGTGAACTTCTTCTGCTTCGGGTCCGTCTTGTAACGCCGCAACGTCCCGAAACTGTCCGGGTCCGTATCGCCGGCGTTGGTATTACCGTGATGCACCACGTTGTGCCAACGACGCCAGAACTCCGGCGGCACAATCAACGGCCCGAACCCGAGCCAGCCAAAAAAATTCTGCCAGCGCCGGCTCATCCCCAGCGCCCCGTGCAATACCTCATGGGCAAGTAACGCCTGGCAACCGATGGTATGCCCCACCAGCAACCCAAGCCCCAGATTCGCATACCAGGGCAACCCCGCCAGCAGAATGGCGGCAATGCCACCCCAGATCATCAACTGCAACGGCAGAAACCAGACCACCCGCCAGGTTTGCGGCCTGAACGTATCCGCCGGCAGCTCCTCCTTCATCCTGTCCCTTAGTTCCCGCTCATCGGGTTTGCCAAAAACGGGCTGACCCAGTGAGTCGGGTTGTACGGCAGCGTTCATTTTTCACCTTTGGTTAGTCGGTTAAATACAGTCACGAAACATTATTTCAGGGTACAACTGTGCGCTGAATTTAACTAACAAATGCAGTTATCGCAAACCAAAATTCAGAAAATGAGAAGAATACGAAATAGACTGGAACAGCTGTACCGTTTTCATTAAGCAGGAAAGTCGTTCACGGAAGCTGAAGTGCGGGGTGCGGAAGGGCCCCCGCAGGATGTCTTTGGCCATGGATGGCCAAAGCCAAGCGCACATGGGTGAGGCCGAGCGTTCATGAAGCGAAGCTTCATGCGACAGCCGAACGCCAGCAATCTATGATTGCTGGCTGGACCCGCTTGCGGGTGCTCGTAGCGTTCCTGCGGGGGCCCTTCCGCACTCTGCACCACTCGAATGGCAACGGACCAAAACCAAAAGCAAAAAAAAACGGGAGCCCTATGGCTCCCGCTCACTATCCATTAAAACCAGTAAAAACCGATCAACTACCAGACAACGACTGATCCGAAGGATCGATTTCCATCTGCTGGATCGCAATCACCGCCTGAGTCCGGTTCCGAACCCCAAGCTTCCGGAACACCGCCGTAATATGCGCCTTGATGGTCGCCTCCGACACATCCAGATCATAGGCGATCTGCTTGTTCAGAAGCCCCTCGGCCAGCATACCCAGCACACGGAACTGCTGCGGCGTCAACGACGCCAGCTTCTCGGAGAAATCCGTAGCATCTGAATGCATCCGCTCGATCTTCTCGGCCACGCCATCCGGCAGCCACACATCGCCTTCCAGCACCGCCTGAATCGCCTCGGTGATGGTTGGCAACGGCGCCGACTTCGGAATGAAGCCGGAGGCGCCATAGTCGATCGAGCGGCGCATCACCTGCAATTCCTCGGATCCTGACACAACCACCACCGGCAGCCCCGGGTACTGCCCGCGCATGAACACGAGCCCCGAGAAACCGTGGGCACCCGGCATATTGAGATCCAGCAGGACCAGATCCGCATCCGGGTGCGACTCTACCGCCGCCTGCAATGCCTTAATGCTGTCGACTTCCACCGTCTCGGCATCCGGCACCGCCTGACTGACCGCCTGCTTCAATGCTGCACGGAACAGCGGGTGATCATCAGCGACGATAATTGTTTGTGCCATTCAAAGATTCCTTACAGGTACAAGGCCTGGTAACACACAGGCGTTACTGGTTCGCACGACCGCTGATCAAGTCGTCCACCACACCCGGATCGGCCAGGGTGGAGGTATCGCCCAACTGGTCGTGCTCGTTGGAAGCAATCTTACGCAAAATCCGACGCATAATCTTGCCCGAACGGGTTTTTGGCAGCCCCGGCGCCCACTGGATCACATCCGGAGAGGCAATCGGACCGATCTCCTTGCGCACCCACTGAACCAGTTCCTTCTTCAGTTCGTCGGTGGGCTCCTCACCGTGCACCAGGGTGACATAGACATAGATGCCCTGCCCCTTGATCTCGTGGGGGTAGCCAACCACGGCGGCCTCGGCGACCTTGTCGTGGGCCACCAGGGCACTTTCCACTTCGGCCGTACCCAGGCGGTGGCCGGACACGTTCAGAACGTCGTCCACCCGGCCGGTAATCCAGTAGTACCCGTCCTCGTCGCGACGGGCACCGTCACCGGTGAAGTACATACCCTTGTAGGTGCTGAAGTAGGTCTGGGCGAAACGCTCGTGATCGCCGTAAATGGTGCGCATCTGCCCAGGCCAGCTGTCCAGGATTACCAGGTTGCCCTCGGTCTTGCCTTCCAGAATGTTGCCGTCGTTGTCCACCAACGCGGGCTGGACACCGAAGAACGGCACAGTGGCGGAACCGGGCTTGAGATCAATTGCGCCGGGCAGCGGAGAAATCAGGATGCCGCCGGTTTCGGTCTGCCACCAGGTATCCACGATCGGGCACTTGCTGTTGCCGATCACACGGTAGTACCACTCCCAGGCCTCGGGGTTGATCGGCTCGCCAACGGAACCCAGCAGCTTCAGGCTCTCGCGGGTGGTGCCGTTCATGCAGGACTCGCCTTCAGCCATGAGGGCGCGGATGGCGGTCGGCGCGGTATACAGGATGTTGACCTTGTGCTTGTCAACCACCTGCCCCATGCGGGAAGTGTCCGGGTAGTTGGGCACACCCTCGAACAGAACCGTAATGGCACCGTTGGCCAGCGGGCCGTACAGGATGTAGCTGTGGCCGGTAACCCAGCCAAAGTCTGCGGTACACCAGTAGACATCGCCGTCGTGGTAATCGAACACGTACTGGTGGGTCATGGAGGCATAGACCATGTAGCCACCGGTGGTGTGCAACACACCCTTCGGCGCACCAGTAGAGCCGGAGGTGTACAGCATGAACAGCGGGTCTTCGGCGTCCATGGGCTCCGGCGGGCAGTCGGCGGAGGCCGACTTCATAAGGTCTTCATACCGGGCATCGCGAGCGTCGTTCCAGGGCACCTCGGAGTTGCCAGTACGGGTAACCACCACCACTTTCTCAACGTTGGCGGTGTCTTCGTTCTTCAGGGCCGCATCCACGTTCTTCTTGAGCGGGATTTTCCGGCCGCCGCGCACGCCTTCATCGGCGGTTACTACAAAGCGGGACTTGCCGTTCACAATCCGCGCGCCCAGAGCTTCTGGCGAGAAGCCACCAAACACCACCGAATGAATCGCGCCGATACGGGCACAGGCCAGCATGGCCACGGCGGTCTCGACAATCATCGGCATGTAGATGGTTACCACATCGCCTTTCTTGACCCCCAGACCCTTCAACACGTTGGCAAACTTGCTGGTTTCCTCGTGCAGTTCACGGTAGGTCACGTGGCGGGAATCGGCGGGATCGTCGCCTTCAAAGATAATGGCGGTCTGGTCACCGCGCTTTTCCAGGTGGCGGTCCAGGCAGTTGGCGGCTGCGTTCAGCTGGCCGTCTTCAAACCACTTGATGGACAGGTTGTTGTAGTCGTAGGTCGTGTTCTTGACCTTGGTGAAGGGCTTGATCCAGTCGATCCGCTTGCCGTGTTCGGCCCAGAAGGTATCCGGGTCTTCGACCGACTGGCGATACATCTTCTCGTATTGTTCACGGTTCAGAAGGGCCTGTTTGGCCACTTCCGGGCTCACCGGATACAGGTGCTTCTCAGTCATTGTGCTCCCCCTTAGTCTAGAGACTGTTGTCATTATCGGTTCTGGAATTCAGAGCAATCGGGCCTCTCCGGCCCTGAAGACGGATAGGGGTAGTTCACCATGTGAACCGCTACACAATGAATTAGACTAACGTCCTAATCCGCCTCAACTTTTAGACAGATCCTGTCGGTAAAGCGCACGAAAACAGCGGTATCGTGCATCGAACGAGAAGCTTTACTAAGGATAGTTGTAACACCACGAATGGCAAACCCGAGCGGGCGGTGTGGAAAGGTGCAGAAGCAATAACAGGGAGCAAGCAGACCCGAGCCCGGGGCAGACCCGGGCTCGGGGTCAGGCCATCAGGCCGCCTTCTTCCGGGCCTTGGCTGAACGCAGGCTGTATACCTTGCGCTCTTTCAGAGCGTAGCGGTTAAGACCGGCAAGGTGGATCTTGCGCAGGTAGGTTGCCCAATCAATCTGACGGGCATCAACCGGGAACAGCATCGTATCCAGCTCGCCCATCCGGGCCGCCAGGGCTAACAGCTCATCGTTACGGAAGATATAGTCCGGCGCGGTGTAGAACCCGAAGATGGTCGCCAGAGAGCGGGTGGTATCCAGGTTGCGCAGGATCTTCAGTTCGCGGTCGTGCCCGAACATGCGCAGAACCTTGCCGGTCAGCGTCAGGGGCAGGCGCACGCCACCAACCACCGCATCGAACAACCGGCGGTTTACCGCCATGAAGGGCTTGGTCGGCTGACGGTAGAAGAGCTGGTCGTAGGCGGCATAGTTGGCCTTCGACTCGGCCATCAGGTGATCAATGAACTGCCCCAGCGTCACGGGATTGGAGCTGCCGCTGCAACACTGATAGATCCGGTGCCTCGGCACTTCTGCCAGGGCTTCTGCCGCTGCCAGGATGATGGCATTCGCCACCAGATCCACCGGAATAACATCGATGATGCCCGAGCGCTTGCCGGGGAACAGGGTGACCTTTTCCCGGGCGTAGGCCAGGATGATCGCATCAGCCACCTTCACGCCCTCGATCCAGCCCGGTGCCGGCTCCTCCAGAGCACTTTCGATTATCGATGGACGCACAATGGTCAATGCCCGGCCGGAGAGCGCCTTCAGCAAGAGCTGCTCACCCAGCCATTTGGTAAAGGTGTAGGTGTCGCTCCAGCCGTAGCGGTTAGCCTCGCGAATACCCAGGTCCACCAGCTTTTTCTCCAGCTGCTTACCGGAATAACGCGAGCGGACATCCGCTATCTTGTCATCCAGCAGTCGCACCAGCTCGTCAATTTCGTAGTATCCCTCAGTGCTTCGGGGAATCGCCTCGCCCGCGGGTTTGATCACCGATTCGGTAATCTGACCGGAGTTCATGCCATTGACGTAGCAGGTGGAGACCTGAAGCACGGCCAGGGCCGCGTTCTGGCGAGCCAGTTCGGCAACGTTATCAAGACACCGGGTATTGATGGCGAGTGCCTTGTCCAGCTCTTCGCGGAAATTCACGCTGGCCGCGGAGTTGATCACCATATCGAGACCCGCTGCGAGCTTGCGGAAACGCTCCGCGGGCAGGCCGAACAGTGGCTCGGTAACCTCGCCGGTCACACAGAAAACGCGCTCATCGATGAAGGTGTCGAAGCCATCGGGGTCTTCCTGGCGAAGGCGGTCGAATACCGACGAGGTGGCAATTTCCTCGAAGAATCGCTCGCGGGCGTCGGGGTGGCGTTTGTTGCCTCGGATCAGCAGGTGGATGCCACCGATATCCGGAACAGCCCGAATCAGCTTCTCAAGAACCACCTTTCCCAGAAAACCTGTGGTACCGGTGATCAGAACATGCTTTCCCCGGAGCTGCTCGAGGACTCGTGAAGACGCGTTGGGATTCAACGGCTGTTTTGCCATGGGAGAACTCCTTCTCAATGACTGTGCTACACCGGCCAGGGCCTGCCGGCTGTTAAAAATAGGTGAACCGACTGCACCAGACCCGTTGCATATTACGGGCCACGATCACGAAATATGGTCAATCCTTGCACAACTCTCGTGACAGGGCGGTGACACAGAGCAAAGTTACGCTACAAAAAGTGCTAATAAAATGACAAAAATGGTGGCAGATGTGGAGGGTGGTTCAGGACCCGTCGCGGCTGTTGCCAGACAGGGAACGCAGCAGCTGATCAAGGGAGATATCGGCGGGCTGCTCCCGCAGGACCCGCACCAGGCGGTCCTGCTCGCCAAAGCTGATTCGGTCATAGACCGGTTCGCTCTGGGCCGGCGCGCGCTGGGTTTCCGGGGTAACTCGCGCCGCTGTCGGGGCCACCTGGTCCGCCAGGTTCCGGAGATGGGCCGCCAGGTGATTCCGGCGTTCCATATCCAGGTTTTCCCAGTTCATCGAACCGAGACCGGTCTGGATGATCTCCACTGCATCGCTGTCGAGCGTGCTTCCCAACAGTGCAAACAGGCGGGTAAACGCCTCATAACGCAGCAAAGGCTCCACCTCACCCTGGCCGAACACCGCCTCGAGTTCACCGACCGCCTCCAGAACACTTTCTTTCCGGGGCGCCGGCCGGGTTGCCGGCTGCTCACCATTCGACTGCGTTTGCTGGCCATCCGGCTTCGGGGCGTCCCGGCGGGAAACCCGGTGCCAGTAGGCAGCAATACCGGCCTTGCGAGGCGGTAACTGGGACAACCGGACATCCAGCATGTCGGCCAGAGTGTGGAACTGGCGGCACGAAGGGTCGGATACCGGGAGCAGGGCCACAGGCTTCTGGTTGAGAACGGACTGGCGGAGGGTTTCGTCCCGCCAGATACCGCCCATGTAATGCAGGGTAATGCCCAGGTGACGTTGCGCCGCGGAGTCCAGGCGCTGGAACACTGAGCGGGCCTGGCTTGCGCCCTGGGCCATGTTGACCAGGATACTGGGAATCCGGCTGTAGCCACGGCGCCGCAACACCTTGATCAGGGAAAACGCATCCGTGAGCGACGCCGGATCGGGGGTAACAACCACGCAAGCCAGCTCAGCCGCTGCGATCATGTGCAGGCCGGCAGCCTGGAGGCCGGCGGCGGTATCAGTGATCACATAGTCGTAACGGCTCTCGAGGTTGTTCAGCGCCCGGAGTATTCGCAGACTCTCGGCCTGCCCCATATCCATACAGTCCTGAACCCCGGAGGCACCGGGCACGATGTGAAGGCCGTAGTCGGATTCGAGAATTATGTCTTCAAGCGGACACTCCCCGGCCATGACATTGGCGAGAGTCCTGCGCGGGTACAACCCCACCATGATGCTGACATTCGCCAGATCGGTATCGCCATCAAGCAGCAGCACGCGCTTGTCCTGCCGCGCCAGGGTCAACGCCAGGTTGAGGGCGACCGACGTTTTGCCTACCCCACCTTTACCCCCGGTGACGGCGATCGTCCGGGGCTGGTTCGGACTGTGCTTGGAAGGCTCTCTGGCGTTCATCACCGGTAATCGGAGTCCCTGATTTTACGGTCTGGATCATCTAATCTGTAAAAATTCTACACATATCACGGATTAGATAATATATTGCTTAAAAAAAGAGCAATAAGTATTTAATAACGACGGATTATTGTCTAAGCTCTTTTCGACAATAAGAATGAACACTCCGTCATATATAGACTGTCTCACTGCACGGCAGGTAAGCCTATGCACATTGCGCCTGATCTACAGCTACCGAGCCTCCCGGAAGTTACCTTGCGGGCGCTCGATGCATGTCATCAGGACGAAAGCTACAGGACCATCAGCGAGATTGTCTCGGCCGACACCGCCCTGGTCGCCCGCATACTGGCCCTTACCAATTCAGCCCTGTACGGGCCCTCAACGCCGATCCGCTCGGTGGACCAGGCCCTGTTGCGCCTGGGCACCCATAGATTCCACACCCTGGTGCTCACTGCCGCGCTGCGTCAGCTCCTGTTCGAGCTCGGCGGTGACGAATGGCAGCAGCTCAGGGATTTCTGGCGTCACTCGCTGACCACCGCGCTGACCGCTCGAGCCCTCGCCACCCTCACCCGGTACCGGGAGCCGGACGAGGCCTTCATGCTGGGCATGCTGCACAACATTGGTGAATTGATTGCTATTAAAACGCCAGCGACCGAGGCGAAGCAACACTATCTTGACTGCCAGGCGGAAATTGCCGCAGACCTGGTCACCGCGTGGGGTCTCGGGCCCATGGCCGCCGATGCCATGCGGTATCAGCAGGCCTTGCCCAACGAGCTGCGAGACGCGGGCCACCTGGTGAAACTGATCAGCCTGGCAACCCGGCTCGCACTCTCGGACGCCGCCGGCATTGCCGCAGCCGGCACTGTGTTTGGTCTGAATGAAGAACTTACCCGGGAAATCAACCGGCGAATCAGTAACGAAGTATCCGGCATGGCGGCCTCGCTCGGCATTCCCCTGGACGAGGACTACTGCGGGGAAAGTGCGTCGCGCCAACTCAAACAGACGATCCTGCGCCAGGCCATGGCCAGCCAGGCCATCGGTCTGGCTGATATCAACGGCGAGGTGGATGACATCCTCGCCGAAACCGTCAACAGCCTGACCCTGGTAACCGGTCTCCCCGCCCTGTGCTTCGGACATGCAGGCGACAACCTTGTGCTCCTTTCCGGAACCATCGGCGAGGTACCGGAACTGGCGGTGACCGCCAAAGCCGGGGGCAGCGTACTCACCGAGGCGTTTATCTCAGGCCTGCCGGTGGGTCTTGGCGACCGCGCCCCGACGGTGCTCGACAAACAATTGCTGTCACTGCTTCACACCCCTTCCCTGCTGGCCATACCGGTGCAGAGTGGCGCTCACTGCCCCGGGGTCTTTGCGCTCGGCACGGACAACGACGCCCTCGAGAACACTCGCGAGCTGGCGCAGATTTTCACCAGCGAGCTTGCCTCGGTGCTTGCCAACCGGCCCATGCATACAGGTGCGGGTGGACTGGATGCCAGAAAGCTGGACCAGGACATGGCCCGGGAACGTTTGCGCCGACAGGTTCACGAAGTCAGCAACCCGCTGACCATCATTCGCCAGTACATCTACCAGCTGCGCAGCCGGATGGACGACGCCGACGTGCAGCAGGAACTGGATGTGATACGGGACGAACTGGACCGGGCGGGCAACCTGCTGCTGCAGATGAGCCACGCCGATACCCTTGGCGACGGTGGCGGAGGGGTGGAACTGAACACGGAACTGGAAAGCCTGGCCCGGATCCTTGAAGATAGTGTGTTCAGCGAGGGCAACCGGCAACTGGCCCTGAAGCTCTGCGCCAGCCCAACTCTGGTGGCGGCTGGGCCCACCGGCATACGCCAGGTGGTGATCAACCTGGTACGCAACGCCGCCGAAAGCCTGCCGGAGACCGGCGGCACCGTTACCCTACAGACAGCTTCCCCGGTATGGCAGAATCAGCGAACCTGGGTAGAGCTCGAAATTTCAGACACCGGCGCAGGGATTCCCGATGAGATCCGGGACAGACTGTTCGCGCCGGTGAGCACCACCAAAGGAGAGGGCCACAGCGGTTTGGGCCTGAGTATTGTGAAGCAGCTGGTTGATGACATGGAGGGCATCATCGCTTGTCGCACGGGGCAGGAAGGCACCACCTTCAGGATTTTGCTGCCGGCGGCCAGCCACAAAAAGAACGAGAACGACTGACGCAGAAACAATGGACACAGACCGATGGCACCTGAACACTCTGATCAGCCTTTCAGTCACGGGTTAACGGCACGGATTCTGGTAGCAGACGATGAACCCCGCCTGCTCAATACGCTGGCCTCGCTGCTACGTAGCCGGGGCTACGATGTTTTCGAAGCCCACGGCGGGCAAAAAGCCTGTGACCTGATCAGCCAGCAGGCCTTCGATCTGGCGCTCCTGGATCTGCGAATGCCGGAAGTAAACGGGTTCGACGTGATGGCGCGTCTTGCCGAGAGTCAGCCGGACTGCGGAATTATTGTGGTCAGCGGAGAAAGTTCGTTCAGCTCCGTCAGCCGCGCGCTCCGGCGCGGCGCCCTCGACTACATCCGCAAACCCTTCGACCCGGAAGAGCTGCTCGCCACCGTGGAAAGCGTCATCGGCAAGAAGACGCTTCTGGAAGCCCACCAGCACATCCAGATGCGCCTGGAGAAATCCGAGGCCCTGCATCGGTACATCGTCAACAGCTCGCCCGACATTGTGTTCATGCTGGACCAGGAAGGGCGCTTCTGTTTTGTGAACAGCAAGGTGGAGAGCCTGCTGGGCTACCGACCGGAGGAGCTGTGCGGGCAGCATTTCAGGCACATTCTCGACGATCGTGACGTCACCCGGGGAACCCTGGCCCTTAAAGGTCCGAACATCACCGCTGACAACCCGAGAACCCTGGAACTGCGCCTGAAAACCCGGGGCAGCCGGCGGGCAACACGCCACTTTGAAATCACCGCCTTCCCCATTGATCCACAGACCTGGCCCCATTCCGGCGTCACCCAGGGCGGCGGCAACGGCAACGGTGCCCGTTATTATGGAACCGCCCGTGACGTAACCGAAAGAAAGGAGGCGGAAGCCTTCATCAACTTCCAGGCCTACCACGACCTGCTGACCCGCTTACCCAACCGTGCCCTGTTCAAGGACCGCCTCGAGCTGGCCATCACCCATGCCAAACGGGGCGGGCAGAAGCTGGCGGTGATGTTCCTGGACCTCGACCGTTTCAAGGTGATCAACGACACCCTGGGGCACGCCATGGGCGACCGGTTGCTGCAGGCGGTCACGCACCGGCTGGAAAAGTGCCTGCGCAAGGGCGACACCCTCTCCCGCTTTGGCGGCGATGAGTTCACCTTGCTGCTTCCCTCGATCCACAATCATGAAGATGCCCGGCAGATTGCCAAGAAGCTCATTGACGCCCTCCGCGCGCCCTTCCAGCTTGGCGATCACGAGGTGTTCGTGGGCGTCAGTATCGGCATCACCATCTTCCCGGAAGCCGGCGAAAGCATGGATCAACTGATCCAGAACGCCGATATTGCCATGTACCACGTGAAGGCCAAGGGCAAGGACGGTTATCGTTTTTACTCGCAGAGCATGAGCATCGACACCGCCAACCGGCTGAACCTGGAACGGGACCTGCGCCAGGCGCTGGAACGGGACGAGCTGCGGGTGTTCTATCAGCCCCAGGTGTGCTCCCGCACCAATCGGGTGGTTGGCCTGGAAGCACTGGTGCGATGGCAGCACCCTGAGCGGGGGCTACTCTACCCTCGGGATTTCCTGCCCCTGGCGGAAGAAACCAAGCTGATCGGGCAACTGAGCGAGCGCGTGCTCGACCAGGCCTGCCAGGATGTGGGCCACTGGATCCGTGCCGGGCATCCGGACCTTCGACTGGCGGTCAACCTCTCACCGATCCAGGTGGAGCACCCCCGCTTTGTCGAAACCCTCATGCAGCAGGTCAAGGCCCACGATTTCCCACCCGGCAATCTGGAGATCGAGATCACCGAGAACGTGATCATGAACGATCTTGAGCAGATCAGTCAGAAACTGCGGGAACTGGCGTCGTTCGGCGTCCGCATTGCCATCGATGATTTTGGTACTGGCTACTCCTCACTGAATTACCTCCACCGACTGCCCATCCATACGCTGAAAGTGGACCAGTCGTTCGTCAAGGCCATCCGCAGCGGTGAAGACGGCGCCTGCATTGTGAACGCCATTGTGGCCATGGCCCATGGCCTGAAGCTCGAAATTGTCGCCGAAGGCGTGGAGACTGACGAACAACTGGAATATCTGAGAAGTCTGGGCTGCCATCAGGTGCAGGGCTTCTTCTACGGCCCCGCGCGGCCAGCGGCTGAAGTGTCCCGAAGCCTGGGCGTTACCAAGGCCCGCGCCGCATCCTTCTGAATACCAATTATCCATTGTCGGACACTCCGATATAAAAGCGCGATCTGGTTAGCAAAGTATTGCAGTGCGTTACTTTATGTATCCGGAAATGCGCAGTGCTGCACATCTTTCTCCCACCCTGTTCTCTAAGCTCATTTTCACAAGGCGCCAACCACCGATACGGCCTGCCCTCGCTCGGGCCGAAAACGACAACAAAGGTGGTGGCATCCAGGGAACAAGAACAGGCAGCTGTCATCATGCGCGACAAGTACAAGTACATTGGTCCGGTTTACGATTTCCTCAGCAACCTTTACAGCGGCAAGAACATCCACCGGTGCAAAACCGCCATGCTCGACGTGGAAACGGTCCGTCCCGGCGATCGCATCCTGTTTGCCGGCGTGGGTCATGGCCGCGATGCCATCCGCGCCGCCGAACTCGGCGCCGACGTTACCGTGGTGGACCTCTCGGAAACCATGTTGCGCAAGTTTGCCCAGGCCCAGGAAAAAGAAGCACCCGAGCTGACCATCCGCCGCATTCACAGCGACATCATGAAGGTGGAAGAGTTCGAGCAATACGACATGGTGGTGGCCAACTTCTTCCTGAACGTGTTTGACGAAGACATGATGGTGCGAGTGCTTGAACACCTGATCCGCCTCGGCAAGGCCGACGCACGGGTCGTGGTAGGCGATTTCTGCTATCCCACCGGCAACGTCCTCTCGCGTCTGTTCAAGAAACTCTACTGGTACATGGCCGTTTTCATCTTCTGGCTGTTCGCCAACAACGCCTTTCACAAGATCTACAACTACCCCGAACACATGCAGCGACTGGGCCTGCAGGTTACCGACAAGAAGCATTTCAAGCTTCTGAACATGAACTGCTACTGGTCCATTCTCGGGCGCAAGCAGGCCTGAGCGCCGGCACCTAACCACCAATAACAAGACACGGGGAGCAGAGACATGACGGATCAGATACTTGCCCTGGACAGGATCGGCGCGCTGGAAAGCGGTTCATTCACCTTCAGTGAACGTGTCGGCTACCTGAAAAAATACGGCATCCATTCCCAATCCTTCTCCACCCTGCAGCCGGGCATGCAATATTTCGATGTACCGGGCGTCGGCTACATTGCCTACATGCGCAAGTGGGGCGGTACCTTCGTACTGTCCGATCCGGTGTGCGCCCCGGAAGACTTCGGCAGCCTGCTGGAAAGCTTCCACCAGCAGTTCCCCAACGCCTGCTACATTCAGGTTTCCAAGGCCGTGGTGGACTTTCTGCATCTGAGATTTGGCCTTTACGGCACCCAGTTTGGCTGCGAGTCCCGCATTGATCTGGCCCGCTGGTCCCTGACCGGCAAGAAAAAGCAGGTATTGCGCACAGCCCTGAACCAGGCCGAGAAGAACGGCATTGTGGTCAAGGAGCGTTTCAGCGACGACCATACCCGGGAAATTTCCGAAGCCTGGATCCGTACCCGCAAGTGCAAGAGCAATGAAATCCGGTTCCTGATCCGCCCCATGGAGATGGACTATCGGGAGAATGAGCGGCATTTCTACGCCTACCAGGATGGCAAGGCGGTCGGCTTCATCTACTTTGACCCGATCTACCGGAATAACGAAATCATCAGCTACGTGCCGAACATCTCCCGGGCCAACGCCGACTTCCGCCAGGGCATTTTCTACACCCTCATGGCCCATGCCATGGAGGTCTTCAAGTCCGAAGGGGTGCCCTTTCTCGATCTCGGCCTTATCCCGCTGTCACTGGATCCTGCTACCGAGCACCAGGAAAGCCGGCTCCTGAAGCGGCTGATGCACGAGGTCTATGAGAAAGGCAACTTCCTGTATAACTTCAAGGGGCTGGAGTTCACCAAGTCACGCTTCCGCGGCGAGAATTTCAAGACCTACTGCTGCCATCGCCGGGCGCTGCCGGTGGTTGAGTTCCTGGCCATGTTCAAGCTGACCCGGCTGCTCTGACGCCGGGCTCCGCCGGCCAGTTACCGGCAACCTGTGCAGGCAACAGGCCCAGCCCGGCCATGAACGGGGCAATGCCCTCAGGCGCGGGACCGGAAAACAGAGCTGCCAGCACGGCCGTTTTTTCGCCTGCCAATGCATCATCCGGGTGAACGTCCGCGCCAGGAACCGCCAACCCCGCCTCGGCCAGCAGCCAGGCCACCCGCCGGGCAATCGCTTCGCCGGAGTCCACCCAGAAGCGTACTCCAGGCAGACTTTTACGCAGGCTCTCGAGCAACAGCGGGTAGTGGGTGCAGCCCAGCACCACCGTGTCCACCGCCGCAGACCGGAAAGGGGCCATTGCTTCGGTCAGTTCTCCTTCCGGAACCGCGTGCCCGGCAACCAGCCTCTCAGCCCAGCTCACCAGCCCCGGGTGCCCCATACGCTCGATGAGGCAGTCGCTGGCAAATTCCTCGATCAGACGGTCAATGTAGGGCCTGCGCACCGTGGCAGGTGTTGCCAGGAGCCCGATTCTGCGATTGACGGTTTTTGCGGCCGCCGGTTTGATGGCCGGCACCACGCCCACCACGGGTACGCTGGTCATTGCGCGCAGATGGGGCAACACCACCGTACTGGCGGTATTACAGGCCACAACAATCACATCGGGAGCGTACACCCCGAGAGCGCTCGAAATCAGGCGAGTGCAACGCTCGACAACCTCGGCCTCCGGCTTGTCGCCATAGGGAAAACCGGCGTTATCCGCCAGGTACACCAGATCCAGCCCCGGCAGTTGCCGATGGATGCAGTCAGCGACGCTGAGGCCGCCCACGCCGGAATCGAACACCAGAATCCTGGGTCCGTGCGTTGTCTTCAAACCGGAAGGCCTCCCTGGGTGATCTCTTTCTCCATGGCCCGGATAAGCCGGCCGGAAATGGTGGTTTGCGGCGGCACCGGGGGCGTATCGCCGGGCAGGAACCAGCCCGCATCCGCCAGTTCATCCTCCTGCAGCACCAGCTCGCCATCAGCGTAGTCGGCAAAGAAACCCACCATTAACTGGTGGGGAAACGGCCAGGGTTCGGACGCGTGGTAACGGATGTTGTTGACCTCAAGGCCCGTCTCTTCCTTCACTTCCCGTTTTACCGCTTGCTCCAGGCTCTCACCCGGTTCCACGAACCCGGCAATCAGGCTGTAGAAATGCCGTTTGACCCTCGACGATTTTGCCAGCAGCAGGCGATCCCCCTTCCGGATAACCACAATCACACAGGGCGCAAGCCGCGGGTACCAGGGTATGCCACAGGCATCACACCATTTGGCGCGCTCCACAGCGTGGAACCCGGTCAGTTCGCCACACCGGCCGCAATACCGGTGATCCCGCCACCATTGCCATACCTGGAATCCGGTGCTGAGCATTGCCGCGGGCGCATCCTCCATCATCAGCAGGGCGTCGCGTAGCGGAATCACCTCCCGCCCGGCAGCGGCGTCTTCCGGCACTTCGGTAACGAACACGCCGCACTCGCCCAGACTTCCAAGCGATACAGCCTCCGGCATGTCCCGCGAAAAAAGGGAGCCGTTTGCCGCGTGCAACCAGCCGGACGACGGCTTCACGATTCCCTGACCGTGGAGTGCCAGGATCAGGTCGCCCGCGGCGGGCTGCACCGTTGTCCAACCGGGTTTCCACTGACTCATTGAGACCACCATCTTTTTGCGCGCCTGGGCGATTGATTGATCATGCTGAAATGTACCACATTGCCGTACCGGCCAAGAACGCAGGCGCGACTTTCCGCCCCGTACTCAACCAAGTAAACTTGGCTCCTGTTTCTATAACGGAGTTGCACTTTATGCGTCTTTACCAGGGCATTCGCAGCCTGATCCTGGCCCTTTTTCGAAAGATCCTGTTTATCTGGGTCAGGACCGATGTCAGCGGCAACAGCGTTGAAGCCCTCGCCCTGGATCCTGACAAGCCGGTCTGCTACGTGCTGCAGTACAGCTCACTGTCCAGCCGCCTGGTACTGGAACAGGAAGTCATCCGCGCCGGACTGCCCGGGGCGACCGAAGCACTGCCCGTGAAGAACGGGCCCTCCCATTCGTTTTTCTTCCTGTATCGCCGGATCGGTGGCTTCTTCCGCGGCCGCCAGGCGCCGGCCCCGACCAACGAGTTCCAGGCCCTGGTTCATTATGGACTGGAGCACCCCGATCAGGACGTCCAGATTGTGCCGGTATCGCTGTTCTGGGGGCGCTCGCCCGACAAGGAAAAGTCCCTCGTTAAACTACTGCTTTCCGACACCTGGTCCATCGCCGGCCGCCTGCAGAAATTCCTGATCATCATGGTGCACGGTCGTAATACCTACGTGCAGTTCAATCAGCCGCTGTCCCTCAAGCAGGTCATCGACGAGTACCGCCACAGTGAGGAGCGTGCCAACCGGAAACTGGCCCGGATTCTTCGAACCCACTTCCGCCGGGTGCGCCAGGCGGTGCTGGGGCCAGACCTGTCGCACCGCCGTACCCTGGTTGCCGGGCTGGTGAGAACCCAGGCGGTCAAGGAGGCGATCCGGGAAACCGCGGCGAAAGATGACATTCCGCCGGAAAAGGTGCGGGCCAAGGCCTACAAGTACGCGGACGAGATTGCCGCCAGCATGTCCATTGTCACCATCCGCTTTCTGGAGGTGGTGCTGGCCTGGCTCTGGAACCGCATCTACAACGGCATCGCCGTCAACAACATTCGGGTCGTCAAGGAAGTCGCCCAGGACAACGCCGTGGTATACGTGCCCTGCCACCGGTCACACATCGATTATCTGCTGCTGTCCTACGTGCTTTACAAGAACGGCCTGATGCCGCCCCATATCGCTGCGGGCATCAATCTCAACATGCCTATCGTGGGACCGATTCTCCGCCGCGGCGGGGCCTTCTTCATGCGCCGGAGCTTCAAGGACAACCCCCTGTACGCCACCGTGTTCAACGAATACATGCACGTGATGTTCTCCCGCGGCTATTCGGTGGAGTATTTTGTTGAAGGTGGCCGCAGTCGCACCGGTCGCATGCTGCAACCTCGCCCGGGAATGCTGGCTATGACCGTGCGCAGCTTCCTGCGGGATCACCGCAAACCGATCGTCTTCGTACCTGTTTACATCGGCTACGAGAAGGTCATGGAGGGTCGCTCCTACCTTGGCGAGCTGCGCGGCAAGAAAAAACAGAAGGAAAGCATCTTCGGCCTCGCCAAGACCGTCCGCAAGCTCAGTAATTCCTTCGGCCGCGTTGCGGTGAATTTCGGTGAGGCCATTCCTCTGGCCGAGGTTCTAGACGATGTCCACGACAGCTGGCGCGATGAGGCCTACGATTCCGAGTACCGGCCGGCCTGGCTGAACCAGGCGGTTTCGGAGCTGGCGTTCCGGGTGGCCTCGAACATCAACGCCTCGGTTGCCGTAAATCCCATTGGCATGACGGCCACAGTGCTGCTGGGCACCGAGCGCCTCGCCATGGACGAAGGCCAGCTGATCCGGCTGATGGACCAGTACGCCGCACTGCTAAAGGCGTTCCCCTATGCCGAGACCGTTACCCTGCCGGAGGGCAGCGGCAAGGACTGGGTCGCCTACTGCGAGGGCATGGGCCTGATTACCCGCCAGCCCCAGAAGCTGGGCGACATCATCGCCCTCGAGGGCAGCAACGCCATTCTGATGACCTACTACCGCAACAACATCCAGCATCTGTTTGCCCTGCCCTCGCTGGTGGCCAGCCTGTTCGAGAACAAGGACTCCCTGGCCCGGGACAAGATTGTCTTTCTGGCCAGCGTGGCCTACCCCTACCTGCAGTCGGAGCTATTCCTGAAGTACCAGCCCGAGGAGGCAGAAACCGTTATCAACCAGTGGATTGACGTGTTGATTGAGCAGGGACTGCTGATACCGCTGGCGGATAACCGGATTGGCCGCCCTGAGGAAGGCACCGAGCCGATGCTGCGTCTTCGGGTCCTGTCGCGCTTTATCATCCAGACAGTAGAGCGCTATCACATCGCCCTTGGCATCCTGCGTAAATACGGCTCCGGCAAAATCAGCGCCACAGAGCTGGAAGAGCAGAGCGCCCTGCTGGCCGAGCGGATGTCGATCCTGTTCGGCCTCAACGCGCCGGAGTTCTTCGACAAGAGCCTGTTCCGCAACTTTATTGCCAACATGCAGAACAACGGCGTTATCACCACTGATGAGGACGGACTGCTCTGTTATGGGGAAGGCCTGGACGAAGTGGCGGATGATGCCCGACTGGTGCTGAGCGTGGAAAAACGCCAGGCCATCCAGCAGGTCACCATGATGGGCGCCTGAGGGTGCCCTCAGGCCCGGGGTGCCACCTATTGGGTGGGCAAGGCCCTGATGGCATAGACGTCGTACCGGCTGCTCTTGCCCTCAACCCGGGTCGAGGGCTCGGGGCCGGCAATGGCCGATGCCTTCCTGGGACGCTTCACCACGACCCGGTAGCGGGCATGCCCCAGGGCCGCGGCAAGCAGCCGTTTGGAATCGTCGTCGTCACCCACCAGCAGACGAAACACCTGCATTTCCTTCTTCACCAGCGCAGATTTGTCCCGGTGTGGGAACATCGGGTCCAGATAGACCACATCCGCGGACTCGCTCTCTGCCTGTTCCAGCCAGTCGATGCTGCTGCCGTCGCGCAGCTCCATGCGACCAATGATGTCGCTGCACTCCACGTTCAGAGCGGCGCGGGCCAAACCGTCCTCCAGCAGGGCATGAATGACCGGGTGGCGTTCAAACAGCGTTACCCGACAACCCAGGCTGGCCAGCACGAAGGCGTCCTGCCCCAGCCCCGCCGTGGCATCGACCACATGCAGACAGGCCCGGGTTTTCTGCAGCCCCACCGCCCTGGCCACCAGCTGTCCGGTGCCACCACCATGCTCGCGGCGGTAGCCCATCTTGCCGCTGACAAACTCGGCGCGCACCGGCCCGGGCGCCCCTTTGCCGGTCATCTGGAGGCCCAGCCCCTGGTCATCAAGAAACAGCAAAAGGGGAAAGTCGCGCACGGCTTTTGGAACAACCACGCCAAGGTCCTTCAGTTCAAGGGAATGCGCCAGGGCCGCAGCCTGCTGACTGTCACCGAGAGGGCTGCGAGCAACGGCAACGCTGTCGCGCCAGGAAGTAAGAACCGGGTCGTCGGATACAGACATCAAACCAGGATATCGATACCGGCGACATCTGCGCCGGCGTCCTGGCCGGCCGCGGCAACAGAGGCAAAGGTTGAAAGGGCTCGTGCCGCCGGCAGGGAAACCTCATCGGCCCGAAAACGCTCCAGGCGGGCATCCTCAGAGGCACGGCGGGCTTCAACCCGACGCTCCAGGCTTTCGGTGGCACTGCGCTCACGGGCAGGAGCCTGTGGCTGGTCCGCCAGGTCGCGGCGAGCCGGATCCGGCGCTTTCTCAGGAGCGGCCGCCGGGGCCCGGGCCACGTCAGTGCGTTCCCGCAGGGGACTGTTGTTACCAGTCTGGAAACCAAGGGTGTTGCCCGGATTAATGCCGCCAATCATGTTCAGATACCGCTGGCCGGATGGAGATGGTGTGCAGGGACAAAGTATGGAAGATTCAGCGGCGGAAGAAAAGTCGACTGTTCAAATTCTGCACAGAATCCCGATCACAAACATCGAAAATCATCGACCGGGCAGTTTCTTCCAGGTCACTTCATCGCGGATATAAACTGGCTGCGCCTGCTCCGCCGGAACGGACTGTCCCCGCGCCAGGTCTACCTCTGCAAGTCTTGCCACCCAACTGGCTCGAAGCAACAGCGTCTCGTCTACGGTGGCGACGCGGTCAGACACCTCTGCGGGCATCTGCGATCGGTACTGCCATCCGGGACCTACGCCACACCAGGGATCGTAACCATCGGCCAGGAGAACGCTCTCGGGCGGGCACACCTGCTCGTCGCGCAGGGGGTCAGGCAGTCCCCCACGGGCGGCAAAGCAGCCCCAGTAGACTTCACCCATGCGGGCATCGAAGGCAACGGCAATGCCCCGGCCGTCCGCCAGGTTGAACGTATCAATGGCTCCAAAGGCAACCGCCCTCAGGGAGGAAACCGGCACCACCGGAATTTCCAGCCCCCAGGCCAGGCCCTGGACAACACCCGTGGCAATCCGCACCCCCGTGAACGAACCGGGACCCCGGGCAAACGCCAGGGCGTCGAGGTCGGCGGGCACCAGACCATGCTCTGCCAGCAGCTCGCGTACCATGGGCATCAACAGGCGGGTATGCCCCCTGGGTGCCAGTTCGAAGCGCTCGGAAAGTTCACCATCCGTCAGAAGGGCCGCGGAGCAGCCCTCTGAGGAGGTATCCAGTGCCAGCAGTTTCACGGGTGTGAAAGCCTCGGGTCAGGAAAAGGTCGGATTACTTGAGCTCAGACAGGATCTGGTCGCGAATGCTTTCCAGGCTACCCACGCCCTCTACCCGCACGTATTTGGGCGCTGCGGAGGGGTCCTTGGCAGCCCAATCCTGGTAGTAGCCAACCAATGGAGCCGTCTGGTCGTGGTAGATCTTCAGGCGGCGACGAACGGTCTCTTCCTTGTCATCCTCGCGCTGAACCAGCGGATCTCCGGTCTCGTCGTCCTTGCCTTCAACCTTGGGCGGATCGTATTTCACGTGATAGATACGACCGCTCGCCTCATGCACTCGACGGCCGGACAGGCGGCTGACAATCTCCTCGTCGTCCACGGCGATCTCAACCACGTAATCAATGGCGATGCCCTGCTCTTTCAGAGCTTCGGCCTGGGGAATGGTGCGGGGGAATCCATCCAGCAGGAAGCCGTTCTTGCAATCCGGCTGCTGGATACGCTCCTCGATCAGCGCGATGATGATGTCGTCAGAGACCAGCCCCCCGGTGGCCATGACTTCCTTCACCTGTTTGCCCAGCTCGGACTCGGCCTTCACTGCGGCCCTCAGCATGTCTCCCGTGGAGATCTGGGGAATACCAAACCGTTCAGTGATGAACTGGGCCTGGGTCCCCTTGCCTGCGCCCGGCGCGCCTAACATGATGATTCGCATAACGCTGTGCTCCCGTTGTAGTCATTATCGTTTGAAAAGCTGTGGCAAATACCTCTGCCTTTGCGACAGCCTCTCCTGCCCGGAACAGGTGTCAGCCGGGACCGGCGAAGGCGCATTATACGAACTCAGCCACCACAGAGAAAGTCGACCTCCGTATCATGCACCGAAAGGACGCATCGGGAGGCAGGTCAGGGCTGATCGTCAGGATGACAGGGAGTTGGCCAGTGCGTCCAGGTCGGGCGCCACGCGGTCCATATCGGCGGTAAGATCCCCGATGATGTCCGGCCCCAGCCCCAACTGGTCCAACATGGCGGGAACATCGTCCGGATTGAACTCGTCACCAATGCCCCGTTCCTTGAGCAGGGCATTGGCAAGTTGCACCATCACCACATAGTGCTCGTGCTCACCGTGATAACCGGGCTGCTGATGGACACCCGCGGCCTTGACCACCGGATCCGGAAGCTGCCAGAGACGATGTAGTATGCCGCCGATGGCGCCGTGCCCCACCGACAGGATTTCCTGACCGTTACCCGAACCGAACACCTGTTGCTCCAGGGAGTGCATGCTGGCCTCGGGATTGGCCTCCCGGAGCTGGTTGAGTTCGTCGAACTCGGCGGGGAACAGGTGGCCCACCAGCAACAACCCGAAGTTGTGCAGCAGGCCACACAGGTAGGCAAGCCCCTTGTCGGCGCCACAGCGCGGCGCAATACTCTGGCACAGGAACGCACAATACAGGGAATGGCGCCAGAAACTGTCCATCCCCAGCATGCCCTTGCGGGGCACATCAAAGGCGCGCACCGAGGCAATACCCAATGCAATGTGGGCCACCCGGTCAAATCCCAGAACCCGGGTAACCGCTTCCTGTACCGAATGAATCTGGCCGGGATAGTTGAACAGCGCCGACCGGGCGTAACGCATGACCTGAGCGGTCAGGCTCGGGTCGAACTCGATCAGCTCGGCCAGTTCCCGGGCTGTAGCGTCGGTATTGGCCGTCAGCCTCAGGATACGAAGGGCCAGTGCCGGCATCGGCGGCAAGCGATACAGCCGCTGCAGCTTGTCGGCCACCTCTTCCAGAGTCAGTGCTTCCCGGGCACCATTGCCCGGGCCCCGAATCACCAGGTGGCCTTCTCGGGCGCCAGCGAGCGCCAGCCGGAAGTCACGGCCCGTCATTTCCACCAGGGAATGGTCTGTGCCACTGGTGAAAACCACAGTTTCCGCCTGCAGGACATCTTCATCAACAATAACAGCCAGGTCATAGGCCTGCCCGATCGGCGGCGTGAAACCCGGGTCGCAGTCCCCGAACAGGCGCATGGTCTGGCGGGCGGTCAGGGGTTGCAGGCGTCGGCCAGTCAGTTGTTGAACCGCATCGGGATCGAGGGAACTGTCAAACCGGTGCACGGCCATGACCACGCCACTGATGTCGATCAGCAGGGTTGCCCGGATGATCTTCTCCTGGCTCAGCCCGGAGGCAATGACAGCGGCGTCGAGGCTGGTGACCTGATCGATCGGCAGCTCCCGGTAGTTGAGCCCCTTGCGGGCAAAGAAATGATCTAAACGCGCTGCCAGTGCCACACCCTGCTCCTGTCAAATAATGATCAATGGCCGGTTCCTCCGGCCCCTGCTGTCAATACTCAGCCGGTGTTGCGCATGCCCGCGGCAATACCGGCCATGGTCACCTTCAGAGCCCGCTCGACCAGCTCGGGCACCTCGCCCTTGCCCTCGCTCTCGCGGTCCCTGCGGAGCAACTCCGCCTGCAGATAATGAAGTGGGTCCGTATAGGGGTTACGCACTTTCATGGAATGAGCGAACACCGGCTCATCCTCGAGCAGCTCGTTCTGCTCCTTGAGTTCAAGCAACCGCTGAATACAACCCTGCAGGCGAACCCTCAGGCTCTCACCAAGGGACGTGAGCCGGTCATCATCCAGCAGTGTCTGTTCATAGTAGCTGGCAATCCGCAGGTCGGCCTTGGCGAGAACCATTTCCAGCATGTCCACATAGGTTCGGAAAAACGGCCAGCCCTGCATCATTTGCCGCAGCACCGGCAGCCGGTTATCCCTTGCCGCCTCTTCCAGCGCCACATCACTGCCCAGCCAGCTGGGCAACATCAACCGCATCTGGGTCCAGGCAAAGATCCAGGGGATCGCGCGCAGGCTCTCCACGCCGCCGGTGGCCTTGCGGCGGGCCGGACGGCTGCCCAGGGCCAGCTTGCCCAGGGCCTGCTCCGGCGTTACCTGCCGGAAATAGGGCACGAAGTCCGGGTTCTCCCGCACCACATCACGGTAGGCCTTCAGGGACCGCTCGGTGAGCCAGTCCATGGTTTCCCGCCAGCTGTCCTCGGGCTTCGGAGGGGGTGCCAGGGTGGCTTCAATAACTGCCGTGGTGTAGAGGGTCAGGCTCTGGACCGCAAGCCGGGGCAGACCGAATTTGAACCGGATCATCTCGCCCTGCTCGGTGATCCGGAAGCTGCCGTTCACCGACCCCGGCGGCTGGGACAGGATGGCGCGGTTGGCCGGCCCACCCCCGCGACCCACGGTGCCGCCGCGGCCGTGGAACAGGGTCAGGTGCACGCCATATTCGCTGGCCACCCGGGTCAGCTCCTCCTGCGCCTGGTATTGCGCCCAGGCGGCCATCAACTGGCCAGCGTCCTTGGACGAGTCCGAGTAGCCAATCATCACTTCCTGACGGCCCTGGCAGTACTCCCGGTACCATTCAACCTCGTACAGGGCAGCCATGCTGCCCGGTGCACCGCGCAGGTCATCCAGGGTTTCAAACAGAGGCACGACCCGCATCGGGAATTTCATGCCCGATTCGCGCAGCAGCAGGATCACGCTGAGCACATCCGAGGGCTTGCTGGCCATGGAGATCACGTAGGAGCCCAGCGCTTCGGGGGTCTGTCGGGCAACCACTTCGCAGGTGGCCAGTACCTCCCGAACCGGATCAGACGGCTCCCAGTTGCGCGGCACAAGCGGCCGCCGCCCCTGAAGTTCCTTCACCAGGAAAGCCTGACGATCCGCCTCCGACCAGGACAGGTAATCCCCGAGCCCAAGGTAATTGACCATTTCCGCCACTGCCTCCGCGTGCCGCGAGGCCTCCTGACGGATATCCAGGCGTATAAGCGGCAGACCGAAGGTGTGGGCCCGGCGAATGGTGTCCAGAAGCGGTCCGTTGGCAATGGTCTCCAGGCCGCACTCCACCAGGGAGCGATAGCACAGCTCCAGGGGCCCGGTGAAGTCCTCGTTCTCGAACAGGATGCCGGAGGCGTCGGCGGATTCGCCATTGACACTGGCTTCGGCCCAGTCCCGGGTGCGAATCAGGCGTTCGCGGAGGTCTGCCAGTACCTGGCGATAGGGCTCCCGGGCATCGCCAACGACCGCCCTGAGTTCATCGCTGGCCTGCCACATGGACAGCTCAGCCCGCAGGGCCTGGATATCGCGCAGGTACAGGTCCGCCGCCATCCAGCGCCCGAGCAGAAACACCCGCTCGGTTACCTGATGGGTCACATTGGGGTTACCATCCCGGTCGCCCCCCATCCAGGAGGCAATACGGATGGGCGATGCCCCCAGGGGTAACCCGCTGCCGGTGGCTTCCTCCAGGGAGAGATCCAGGCTGCGCAGAAACTGCGGCAGGGCCTGCCAGAGGCTGTTTTCGATCACCGCAAAGCCCCATTTGGCCTCATCCACCGCCGTTGGCCGTTCGTGCCGGATTTCGTCGGTGTGCCAGGCCTCGGTCACCAGCTGGGCCAGCCGGTCGACCACCTCGTCACGCTCAGCCGGCATCAGGTCCTCATGGTCCAGCCTGGCCAGGCAATCGGACATCTCGTCGTACTTCATGATCAGGGTCCGACGGGCCACTTCGGTGGGGTGCGCGGTCAGCACGAATTCAATCCGCAGATCAGAGACCCGGCGGTGCAGCTCCTCGGCACTGATGCCGCCCGATTTCAGACGCCCGAACACTTCCCCCAGGGATTCCACCATCAGGTCGGACTGATGACCACGTTTTCGGCGAATGCCGTGGTACTGTTCGGCCAGATTCGCCAGGTTCAGGAACTGGTTGAACGCCCGGGTCACCGGGAGAAGTTCGTCGTCGCTGAGCTTGCCCAGAAGGTTGACCAGCCGCTGCCCGGAGCCGCTCTCCTGGCGCCGGTCTGCCTTGGCGGCGGCCCGGATCTCCTCGATCAGTTCGTAGCACTCCTGCCCTGGATAGCCGCGGATACTCTGGCCCAGAAGCTCGCCCAGCATTCGGACATTCTCTCGCAGATCGGGGTGTAGCTCAGTCACATTGACGTCCTTTTGAATTGACGGAGGCAAAGTAAACTTACGATACTAAGGAAACGACGAGAAAGTCTATTGGCGATTCAAGCCTGTAGCCGCGAGTAGCCGTAAGGAGCCATCATGAAGGTGACCGATCTGCCCAAACACTGGGAAAAGCAAAAAGAGCCTGTGGAGCGCACCCACGACTACAATCTACGCCTGCCCCTGGAAGATGCAGCACGGGTTGCAGCGCTGGCCGAGCTCTACCCCGACCGCAGCGAGAGCGATATCCTGAACGACATGATTGGCGCGGCCCTGGACGATCTCGTTCGCCAGAGCCCGCTGAAGGACAAACTGGAAGGGAAAGACAAGTAAGCGGTGACGGGCAGTCCCCTGCCCGTCAGGCCACCGACTCCAACTGCCGGGCCTTGAGCCGCTGGATGTGCTTCTGGCTCAGGCTGACAAACTTCGGTGTCAGCCCCTGGTCCTCATAGATCTCGAAGCCGTCTTCGTCGTAGGCCACTACTTTGGTGCCCTGAACGTAGGGAAAGCTGGTTTCCATTTCGTCCAGTGCGGCAGAGATAAGATCGCGCATCAGATCCTGCGGCGATTTCATCGGGTAGAGTGCTGCAAGCTTTTCCAGGCGCTTGTGATGCTGGTCAGACAACGCCATGAAATAGGCGTCTCGGGTAAGCCGACCGCGTGCATGCTTGTCCCAGTAGTTGACCAGATCTTTGATCTTCATGGTGCCTTCACTCCTGCATCTTTTCGCTGGCGTACGGCGCACTGCATCTGTGCATCCGTTTCCGGAAGTGTAGACGAAGCCGTCGGTCCGGGGGCAAGGAAATTGGTAACGGATTGTACTTACCGGACCGCCGTCACGGGCGGCCCCCGCCCTCCCGCTCGACACCCTTGACCGCCTGCCAGACGGCATCCAGCGCCTCGAGCGATTCTTCGTCCATGTCACGCCCCTCCCGCTCCAGCACTTGTTCAATGGCCCGGAAGCGGGCATCGAACTTGTGGTTGGTGCGATTCAGGGCCTGCTCAGGATTCACCTTCATGAACCGTGCCAGATTGACGCAGACAAACAGCAGGTCGCCCAATTCGTCTTCAACGGCATCCGGATCGCCGCTTCCGGCCTGCGCCGCCTGCCACGCCTCCTTGAGCTCGTCGATTTCCTCGTGCAGCTTGTCGAACACGGGGCCGATCTCGGGCCAGTCAAAGCCGTGGCGAGCCGCCCGCTTCTGGAGCTTCTCGGCCCGGGCCATGGCCGGCAGGGTTCGGGCAATGCCATCCAGCCGACTGGTAGCCGCCTCGGCATCCGGAGCCGGCTTCATGGCCCGTTCCTCCGCCTTGATCCTTTCCCAGCTTTCCTTGATCCAGGCTTCATCGGGCCGGTTATCCGGGTCGATCCGGCTGTCCAGGGTTCCCTCTGGAAAAACGTGGGGGTGCCGGCGCACCAGCTTGCGCACCAGATGGTCCACCACACCATCAAAATCGAAGTGGCCATCCTCCCGACCCAGCTGGGCATAGAAGATCACCTGGAACAGCAGATCACCCAGCTCGTCCTTCAGGTGCGGATAGTCTTCCCGCTCAATGGCGTCCGCCACTTCGTAGGCTTCTTCCAGGGTGTGGGGCACGATGGTCCGGTAGGACTGTTTGGTGTCCCAGGGGCACCCGGTCTCCGGGTCCCGCAGGCGCGCCATCAGCGTTTTCAGGTCCTCGATGGTGTATCTCATCCCCGCTTTCGCCTTACGTCGATAATATTGGGCAGGTTGCGGATCTGCGCCAGCAGCCGCGCCAGTTGCTCCAGACTGGAAATCTCCACGGTGACCGTCATGGTGGCGGTGTTCTCGTCCTTGTTGCTGAGGGTATTCAGCGCCAGCACATCACTCTTGGAGGACGACAGCACCTGGGTAATGTCCCGCAGCAGGCCAGACCGGTCGTAGGCTTCTATCTCGATATCCACCGGATAGACCGCCGCTGGCCGACCACCCCAGCTCACCTCGATAATACGGTTGGGCTCAAACTCGCGCAGATTCAGGAACGTGAGACAGTCCTGGCGGTGCACCGTCACTCCCCGTCCCACTGTGATGTAACCACCGATGGCGTCACCGGGCAGGGGTTTGCAGCACTTCGCCACCTGGGTTTTCAACTTGCCGACACCGACAATCTGGATAT
The DNA here is from genome assembly GCF_055755345.1 of Marinobacter sp. E2. Classification (NCBI taxonomy): domain Bacteria; kingdom Pseudomonadati; phylum Pseudomonadota; class Gammaproteobacteria; order Pseudomonadales; family Marinobacteraceae; genus Marinobacter; species Marinobacter sp. E2. Next base: position 1,019,318 of record NZ_CM146911.1, on the reverse strand, counting down.
CCGATTCGGTATCGTAGGGCTTACGCCGCGCCGTCGTCAGCTTGAGATCCAGCTGCTCGGACTTGGGCTCCAGCATCTGCTGGGCCACGTTGGCCACGTGGGTGGGGCGAAGATCACCGGCGCCAATCGCGGCAAACATGTCCTCGGCGCTGTGATAATTCACCTTCTCCGCCAGCTCTCCCAGATCCACGTCATACAGTGACAGGCGCTTGAACTCGTCTTCCAGAATGGCCCGGCCGTCAGAGATATTGCGACCACGATCCTGTTGCTTGAACCAGTGGGTCACCTTGGCCCGGGCCCGGGAGGTCTGGATGTAGCCCAGGCTAGGGTTCAGCCAGTCGCGGCTGGGCGCCGGGTTGTTGGAGGTCAGGATAAACACCTGGTCGCCGGTTTTCAGGGGGTAGGTCAGCGGCACGATGCGACTATTCACCCGCGCGCCACGGCAGGCGTGACCAATCTCGGTGTGGACCCGGTAGGCGAAATCCACCGGGGTGGCGCCCTGGGGCAGGTCCACCACATGCCCCTCGGGGGTGAACACATAGACCCTGTCGGAGGCCACGTCGGATTTAAGATGGTCCGCCAACCCGGACAGGTCCCCCAGTTCTTCCTGCCATTCCAGAACCTGGCGCAGCCAGTTGATCTTGGCATCGTACCCGGTGGACTTGTTGCCCTTGTCCGTGCCCTTGTAGAGCCAGTGGGCACAGACCCCCAGCTCCGCTTCCTCGTGCATCTTGTGGGTGCGGATCTGCACTTCCATGACCTTGCCCTCGGGCCCGATCACGGCGGTGTGCAGGGACTGGTAACCGTTTTCCTTGGGGTTGGCGATGTAGTCGTCAAACTCATTGGGAATGTGGCGCCAGAGCGTATGCACGATACCCAGGGCGGCGTAGCAGTCGCGTACTTCGGGTACCAGGATGCGAACGGCACGCACATCGTAGACCTGGGAGAAGTCGATACCCTTGCGCCGCATCTTCCGCCAGATACTGTAGATATGTTTGGCCCGACCGGTAAGCTCTGCCTCAATGCCATAGGCCTTCAGTTCGGTCTGCAGGGTTTCGATGACGCGCTTGATGTAGCTGTCCCGGTCGAGGCGCTTCTCATCGAGCAGCTTGGCAATTTTCTTGTAGGCCGAGTCGTGCAGGTAACGGAACGAGAGATCCTCCAGCTCCCACTTGATGTGGCCAATGCCCAGGCGGTGTGCCAGCGGCGCGTAGATATCGAAGACTTCCCGGGCCACGCGCATGCGCTTTTCTTCCGGGGCGTTCTTCACCGCCCGGATGGCGCAGGTACGTTCGGCAAGCTTGATCAGGGCAACCCGGACGTCGTCGATCATGGTCACGAGCATCTTGCGGACGTTGTCCAGTTGGCCCTCGCTCTGCCCCAACACGTTGCCCTTGAGAGGATGATGGATGGAGGATATCGCCGCCATCTGCTGGACGCCGTTGATCAGGCCGGCCACCTCGTCACCGAACGCCTTGCGTATCTCCTCCAGGGGCACCCGCTCTTCCCGTACGGCGCGGTAAAGGATGGCAGCCACCAGGCTGGCCTGATCAAGGTGCAGCTCGGCCAGCACCTGGGCCATTTCAATGCCAATGCGGAAGCTGCTGGACCCGGGTGCCCAGAGGCGATCCTCCCGAAACGCCTGCAGGTCAATCTCGGCCGCCTTCTCGCAGGCGCGACGAAACTGGTCCGGGTTGTCCAGGTGGGTTTGCGAGGCAATCTGGTTTACCCAGCCCTCAATGTCCACCTGGCCATCGCCGGTCATCGCGTAGTCTTCTCGAACTTTTACCATATCAGTCTTGTTGTTCCTGATGGTTTGCTCAGCCATCCCTGACTGGCCGTTATCCTCTCAGCAAGCCCGTCAGACAGCGTCGCGCTCAAACAGTGCAATCGATTCCACATGGGTGGTGTGCGGAAACATGTCCATCACACCCGCCTTCTTCAATCGGTAGCCGTTGCGCACCATAACGCCGGCGTCCCGGGCAAGGGTTGCCGGATTGCAGGAAACGTAGACAATCCGCCTGGCCCCGAAAGCGGTCAGGTATTTGCAGATGTCCTCGGCCCCGGAACGCGGGGGATCAATCAGGATCTTGTCGAACCCCTCCTTCGCCCAGCTCTGCCCGGTAAAATCCCCATGCAGGTCAGCGCCGTGGAAGGTGACATTCTCCAGACCGTTCAGTTCCGCGTTTTCACGACCCCGGACCACCATGGTCTCGTCGCCCTCAACGCCCACTACCTGGCCACCTTTGCGGGCCAGCGGCAGGGTAAAATTGCCCAGCCCGCAAAACAGGTCGAGCACGCGGTCTTCAGGCTGCACATCCAGCCATTCCACGGCCCGGTGTACCATGGCCCGGTTGATGCCTGCATTGACCTGGGTAAAGTCCATGGGATGAAACGCCAGGGTCAGGTCGAACTCGTCCAGCCGGTAACTCAGTCGCTCGTCCTGCGGGCCGGAAGACTCCGGCCAGATCCGGTGGACGGTGTCAGGGCCCTTGGGCTGCAGGTAAATATGCAATTGATGGGCCTGACCGAAGGCAATCAGCTTCTCGCGATCGCTTGCCGACAGCTCGTCCATGTTACGGAACACCATCACCGCCACATCGTCACCACAGGCCACTTCCACCTGGGCAATCCGGCTGTAGGCCTCAAGGTCATGAAGCAGATTGCGCAACGGCAGGATGCGCTCACCGATCCGGGGATCCAGCACCACACAGCGATCGATATCGGTCAGGAAGCTGTTGCGCTTTTCCCGGAACCCCACCAGCACGGATTCACGGGCCTTAACATAACGCACGCCCAGACGCGCCTTGCGGCGATAGCCAAGGCTGTTTTCCGAGCGAAGCGGCTCGATCCACTGCTCCGGCTCAATGCCCCCGAAGTGGGCAAAATGCTCACGCAGGGTATTTTCCTTGAACCGGATCTGCGCATCGCCACTCATGTGCTGCAGGCTACAGCCACCACACAGGTCGGCGAACTCGCAGGGCGGGGTCTGGCGATCTACAGCCGGCTCCAGCACCTCCAGGGTGCGCAGCTCATCGAATTTGCTGCGGCTGGAGACCACCTTGGCCATCACGGTTTCCCCGGGCAGGGCACCGTCAACGAACTGAGTCTTGCCATCCTGGCGGGCGATACCACGGCCATCATGGCTCAGTGTTTCAATCTCACAGCGCACGGGCTCTTTGGGAAGAACCTTCCTGCGTCGTCTGCTCATACTGGGTTCTCTTGAAAAGGATTCAGGCGCCGGGAAACACACCGGTGGACAGGTACCGGTCGCCACGGTCACAGATAATGGCCACGATGATGGCGTTTTCAACCTGCTGTGAAAGCTTCAGCGCGGCCGCAATGGAACCGCCGGAAGACACGCCACAGAAGATTCCCTCTTCAGAGGCCAGGGCGCGCATGGTGTTTTCGGCCTCTTCCTGGCCGATATCCAGCACCTGATCCACCCGGGTGGCGTCATAGATTTTCGGCAGGTAGGCTTCGGGCCAGCGCCGGATGCCGGGAATAGAGGCGCCTTCCTTCGGTTGCAGCCCGATAATCCGGATATCAGGGTTGCGCTCCTTCAGGTACCTGGAAACCCCCATAATAGTGCCCGTGGTTCCCATGGAGCTGACGAAATGGGTGACCCGGCCGCCGGTCTGCTCCCAGATCTCCGGACCCGTTGTGCGATAGTGAGCCAGCGGGTTGTCCTGGTTGCTGAACTGATCGAGTACTTTGCCCTTGCCCTCGGCTTCCATTTTGAGTGCCAGGTCACGGGCGGTTTCCATGCCCTCTTCTTTGGTCACCGTGACAATCTCCGCACCGTAGGCCCGCATGGAAGCCCGGCGCTCCTCGCTCATATTGGCGGGCATGATCAGAACCATCCGGTAACCCTTGATGGCCGCGGCCATGGCCAGGGCGATGCCGGTATTGCCGCTGGTCGCCTCGATCAGGGTGTCACCGGGCTTGATCTCACCCCGGCGCTCGGCTTCCTGGATCATACTGATGGCCGGCCGATCCTTCACCGAGCCGGCCGGGTTGTTGCCCTCCAGTTTGGCCAGAATCACATTGCTGGTGTCACCCGGGAGACGCTGCAGGCGAACCAGAGGGGTATGGCCAACAAAATCTTCAATGGTGGGAAAATGCATAGGATTACCCTGTGGTACACTTTTGGCTTCGCATGATACGCGTAATGACGCCGGTCTCCCAATACAGCTTCTCGCTATATCCATGACCGGCGGCTATATCCGCCGGCATTATCTGGCGCAGCCGGGACTGATACCACAGTTATCCGCCTCCGGATCAACTATTCTTCACAGGGACGTACTCCGCACCGGGTGCGGAGCAAGGCATTGACTCAGGAACACCGTATGCGACGTTGGGGCATTCGCAAGAAAGTTCTGGTGGTAACTCTGGTTCCCACCCTGCTGACCACGCTGATGCTGGGACTTTTCTTTACCTACAGCTGGGTCAACAACATCGAGAGCCTGCTCAGGGATCGGGGCGAATCTCTCTCCCGGCAACTGGCGGCCGGCTCCGAATACGGCCTGTTCACCGCCAACCGGAGTCTGTTAAGCAGCCTTTCCAACGCCCTGCTCGAGGAGCAGGATGTCCGCTCCATAACCTTCTTCGGCAGTGACGGCTCGCGCCTGCTGCACACTGGTCCGGGCAGTTCGGACACGGTCCAGGCAAGTGAACTGAACGCGGAACAGGCCACACGGGTTTCCCGCCAGGACAGCACCCGCTTTGTCACACCGGTGTTTCTCCAGGATCTGATGATCGAGAACATGCTGGACCCGGATGCGCGACAATCCATGTCGAGCCTGCGCGAACCCCTGGGCTGGGTGGTGGTGGAGATGTCCCACATCCGGACCGAAAAGGAAACCTACAAAGCCCTGCTGATCTCACTGCTGCTGGTGCTCGCCGGCGTCATCATCAGCCTGGTGATCGCCCTGAGGCTGAGCCGGGCCTTCACCAACCCGGTGTTCGAGCTGAACGCGGCCGTGGCGAAGCTCAAGGAAGGAAAACTGGATACCCGGGTTTACACCGGGGCAGGCCCCGAATTCGAGCAGCTGGAATCCGGCCTCAACGCCATGGCCGAGGAACTGAGCAAAGCCCAGGCCGAGATGCAGCAGAACATCGATCAGGCCACCGAAGACCTCCGGGAAACCCTGGAAACCATCGAGATCCAGAACATCGAGCTGGACTTTGCCCGCAAGGAAGCCCTGGAGGCCAGCCGGATCAAATCCGAGTTCCTGGCTAACATGTCCCACGAGATCCGCACCCCACTGAACGGTATCATCGGGTTTACCGAGCTATTGCTCAAAAGCCCCCTGCCCCGGCAGCAGCGGGACCACCTGAGCACCATCCGCAAGTCCTCGGAGATACTGCTGACCATCATCAACGATATTCTCGACTTCTCGAAGATCGAGGCCGGCAAGCTGATCCTCGATCGGGTGCCTTTCCAGCTTCGCGATATTGTCGAGGAGGTGATGGTGATGCTGGCCCCGGCGGCCCACAGCAAGAACCTGGATCTGGTGCCGCTGGTCTACAACGATGTGCCCGACAACATCATGGGCGACCCGCTTCGGGTGAAACAGGTCATTACCAACCTGGTGAACAACGCCATCAAGTTCACCCAGACCGGCGAAGTAGTGCTCCGGGCCAGCCTGGAGGAAGAAGATGCCGAGTCCAACCAGGTTACCCTGCGCCTGAGCATCTCGGATTCCGGCGTGGGCCTCTCCAGGGCACAGCAGCAGTCGCTGTTCAATGCCTTCAGCCAGGCCGATGCGTCCACGGCCCGGCAGTACGGCGGCACCGGCCTCGGCCTGGCCATTTCCAAGCGCCTGGTGGAAGAGATGGGGGGCAAGATCGGCCTGGAAAGCGAACTTGGCAAGGGCTCCACGTTCTGGTTCACACTCACCTCCGAACTTACCGGCGCAGGCGAGGCGGTTGCCCCCAGAGACGCCTTGCGGGGCGAACGGGTGATCTACCTCGAACAGCAGAAAACCACCGGTCTGGCGGTGGAACACCTGCTCCGTGACTGGGGTATGGTGGTGGACCGGGTCGCCTCGCCAGGGGCGCTGCAGGAACAGATAGAGGAAGCCCAGAAGAGCCAGACCGGTTACGCGCTCGCCATCATCGGTATCACCCGCCACCTGCTGAACTCGAGCCAGTACTGCGGGCTGGTGCGCACCCTGGAAATCGAGCGCGATTGCCGTACCCTGCTGCTGACCCCGACACTGGAAACCCACGACACACCGCTGTCCGGACTGGCCAGCGGGCACCTCACCAAACCGGTGTGTCGTGGCGCGCTGTACGACGAGCTGCTGCTTCTGGTGCACGGCATCAACACGGGCGGTCGACTACCGGAAGAACAGGAAATTCCGGGCAAACGCCTGACCGGCAGCCCGGTGCCACGGGTCCTGGCCGTCGACGACAACGAAGCCAACCTGAAGCTTGTCATGACCCTTCTAGCCGACTGCCAGCTTGAGGCGGAGGGCGCGTCGAGCGGGTTCGAGGCTCTCAGCAAGGCACGACAGAAGCCGTTTGATCTGGTGTTCATGGATTTGCAGATGCCGGGAATGGACGGGGTTGAAACTACCGCGCGGCTTCGGGAAATGGACACCGGCAACCACCGCACGCCCATTATCGCGTTGACCGCCCATGCCCTTGCCGAAGAACAGGACCGGCTCACCCGGCAAGGGTTTGACGGCTATATGGCCAAACCCATCAGCAGCGGCCAACTGAATGACATCATTCACGAGTACACCGGTTACGTATGTCCCGGTGCCACTACCGGCGGCCGGATTCAGGTACCGGAGATTCGCGACACCCGTCGGGCGCTGCGCCCATCCACGAGAAAGCTTCAGCAGGATTGCGTCAGTGTTGACGAGAGCATCCAGCTGGCTGCGGGCAAGGCCGACCTGGCAGAGGAGCTGTTCAGCATGCTGCTGGAGCAGGTGCACGTCGACAGGGAGCGCATTCCGGAATTATGGAGCGCTGACCGAATGGACGAACTGCTTGAGTGCGTGCACAAGCTTCACGGCGCGACCCGTTACTGTGGTGTGCCGGAATTGCGGGCCTCGGCCAATCGCCTGGAAACGGCCATCAAATGCTCCGCGGCGGATCTGGAGCACCAGAAGGATCAGCTGCTCTCCGCCATGGAACGGCTGCAGATCTGGAGCGACCAGACCGACTGGCAGCAGCTGTTCCGCGAGCGCCACCAGGCAGCCGAGACCAGCTGACCTTTCCGGTTCCGGGCCCGATCAGGCCCGGTTGCGGGCCAGCTCCAGGATCGCCTTCATGTCCCGGACCGCATCCTTGAGGCCGGTAAAGACCGCCCGGGCGATGATGGCGTGGCCGATGTTGAGTTCGTTAATCCCTGCAATGGCCGCCACCCGTTCGGTGTTGTGGTAGTGCAGACCGTGGCCGGCGTTCACCACCAGCCCTTTCTTTCGGGCATAGGCCACCGCCTCGGCAATGGTCCGGAAGGCGGCGTCTGCGGCCTCCGGCGTGTCGGCCTCAGCGTATTCGCCGGTGTGCAACTCCACCACCGGTGCACCGCAGCGCACGGCAGCATCAATCTGCAACGGGTCCGGGTCGATAAACAGGGACACCTCGGCGCCAATGCGACCTAGGCGTTCACACGCCTTGGCCACCCGGGATTCCTGGCCGTCCACATCCAGACCACCCTCGGTGGTCAGCTCCTCGCGCTTTTCCGGCACCAGACAGACGCATTCCGGGCGCACCTGTTCGGCAAAAGCGAGCATGGCATCGGTCACGGCCATTTCAAGATTCATCTTGGTCTGCAGCACTTCCTTGAGCAGCAGGACGTCCCGATCCTGAATATGCCGACGGTCTTCTCTCGGGTGGATAGTAATGCCATCCGCTCCGGCTTCCTCAGCCAGCAGGGCCGCCTGCACCGGATCCGGATACCGGGTCCCGCGGGCCTGACGGAGGGTGGCCACGTGATCGATATTGACGCCAAGCAATACTCTAGGATTCATCAGATTCTCCCCGAAGGTGCATGAACAGGCTGCGACTGTTGAGGGGCCGCCCCTGCAGAAGATAGTCCACCAGAACACGCATGACCCGCTTCGCCATGCGTCTGCACGGCTCAGACCGAAAGTCTCCGCCGGCCAGATCCAGCAGCACCTGCCCGGAAAGGTTCTGCAGGCGCACACCGGGTGCCGGGTTCGAAACTATGCCCTGCTCCGGATCATAACAATACTGGCCGTCGGGCTCGACGGGCTGGCCCGTATCCGTGGCCAGATCCCAGGCAAAGTCATAGCCCAGGGCGCTGGCAAAGGCCCGTTCGAAATGCCGGAGCACCGGCTCCACGTCAGTGGATTGGGACAGCTGCTCAAGTGCCTCGATGTAGGCGGCAAACAGGGTCGGATGCGGATCGGCGACGGGGAGCACCCGCTGGAGCAGCTCGTTCAGGTAGAGGCCACTGTACAGGGCGACGGTTCGGGTCAGCGTCGGCCCATGACGAACATCCACCTGGGTCAGGGTTTTCAGATCGCCCCGACCGGCCCAGTCCAGCATCAGGGGCTGGAACGGCTGCAACTGGGCTTTCAGGGGGCTTTTCGCGCTGCTGGCACCACGGGCAATCACCGTCATCCGGCCATGGTTGAGGGTAAACACATCCACCAGCAGACTGGTTTCACGCCATGGACGGCGATGCAGAACATAGGCGGGTTCCTGGGACGGCGGCTCCTTCATCCGCGCCATCAGCGCCTCAGAGGTCGTTCATGCCCAGGCTCTTGAGGGCCCGGTCGCTGTCGGCCCAGCCGCGCTTGACCTTGACCCAGAGCCGGAGCATGACCTTGCTGTCAAACAGCCGCTCCATATCGGTCCTGGCCTCCTGGCCGATGCGACGCATGCGCTCACCCTTGTCTCCGATGATGATTTTCTTCTGGCCTTCCCGCTCCACCAGAATCAGCGCGGAAATGTGCAGGGTCTTGCCCTGACGCTTGAATTCCTCGATTTCCACGGCCACCGAATAGGGCAACTCGGCCCCCAACTGCCGGGTGATCTTCTCGCGCACGATTTCCGAGGCCAGAAAACGTTCGCTGCGATCGGTAATCTGGTCATCCGGGTAGAAGTGAATGCTCTCGGGCAGATAGCGGCCCACAGCCTCTTCCAGGGGTTCGAGATTGGTCTCTTTCAGCGCCGACAGCGGGATGATCTCGGCGAAGTCACGCTTCCTGGACAGCATGTCCAGGTGCGGCAGCAGGCTTTCCCGCTTTTCAATCTTGTCGACCTTGTTGACCGCCAGGATTACCGGACAGGTCAGGCGGCTGAGTTTCTCCAGCACCAGTTCATCGGCGGTGGTCCAGGCCAGCTGATCCACCACGAACACCACCACATCGACGTCGACCAGGGCCGAGGTAGCGGCTTTGTTCATGTAACGGTTCAGGGCCCGTGGCTCCTCCTCGTGCATACCCGGCGTGTCCACGTAGATGGCCTGTACCGGCCCGTCGGTCTTGATACCGAGCACCTGGTGGCGCGTGGTCTGGGGCTTGCGGGAGGTGATGCTGAGCTTCTGGCCGAGGATGTGATTCAGCAGCGTGGACTTGCCCACATTGGGGCGGCCCACAATGGCCACAAAACCGCAGCGGCTGTCTGGATTCTCCGGACGGGTGATTTCGTTCATTACTGGTTCTCCACGCCCAGTTCTTTCAGGGCGTTTCGGGCTGCCTGCTGCTCAGCGACGCGGCGGCTGCTGCCGGTGCCGGTGGTTTTCCGGTCCAGGGAAGGGAGCGCACAGGACACGTGAAAAGTCTGGTTGTGGGCCTCGCCATCCACGGAAATCACATCGTAGCGCGGCAGCGGAAACTGTCGGGACTGAAGGTATTCCTGCAGCCGGGTTTTCGGGTCTTTCTGGGTATCCTGCAGATCCAGCTTCTCCAGGCGGTGCTCGAACCAGCGCAACACCTGCGCCCGGCAAGTGTGGAAGTCGCTGTCCAGGTAGATGGCACCGATGATGGATTCCACGGCGTCGGCCAGGATGGATTCCCGGCGATACCCGCCGCTCTTCAGCTCACCGGAGCCCAGTCGCAGGTAGTTGCCGAGCTGAAACTCCCGCCCGATCTCCGCCAGAGTCACCCCCTTCACCATGCGGGCGCGCAGGCGGCTCAGCTGCCCCTCTCGGGCTTTTTCAAAGTGCAGGAAAAGGTACTCGGCAATCACCATGTTTACAATGGAATCGCCCAGGAACTCCAGGCGCTCGTTGTTCTGGTTGCCGTAACTGCGATGGGTAAGCGCCAGCAGCAGCCGCTCCGGCGATTTGAACTGATAGCCAATGCGGCGCTGTAGCTGATCCAGATCCGGTTGCGAACTCACTTGCCCTTCATCTCGTATTCGTGCTTGAAGTGGACCACCGTGTCCACGTTGCTGAACAGGTTATTGCGCACCTCATAGTCCACCTTGATCACCACGAACTCACCGTTTTTCTCAACGGAGATATTCTTGGCATCAAAGCCACGCACGTTATTCACGCTCAGGCGTTTATTGATCAGGGTGCGCACCTGGGCAGGTCCCATCTGCGAGAGCCCCTCGGTACCATCGAGACTTTCCAGCGCCTCCTGAATGGTGATGTCATCGAGGTAGGCCGGACCGAGCTTGATCACCAGGGTCAGCAGACCACCAAAAAACAGCACCATGACCATCATGGTCAGGGCCGACGCACCGCGCTGACGGCCGAGGCCGGAAAGATTGCTTTTCTTCATTACAACTGCGCTCCGAATAGTCCGAGTTACTCGATTCCGCCCACACGATCAAAGGATGGCAGACTGGTAAGGGATTTCCAGTGCATCCAGATGGCAAACGCCTTGCCGACAACCATTTCATCGGGGACCGTGCCCCAGTAGCGGCTGTCGTTGCTGTTGTCGCGGTTATCACCCATTACGAAATAGTGGTTCTCGGGCACGACCCACTCGCCCTCGCCACTGCCACCGGGTTGCCCGAGGGTGAGGAAGATATCGTGCTCCACCCGGCCCAGGTCTTCCCGGCGCAATTCCACCGGTGGCAACCGGGCAATGAAGCGGGTTTCCACACGCTCGCCGTTGATATACAACTGCTTGTCGCGGTAGCGGATCCGGTCACCGGGCAGGCCGATCACCCGCTTGATGTAGTTGGTCTCGCCGTCTTCCGGAAACTTGAACACCATCACGTCGCCGCGCTGCGGGTCGCCAACCTCGACCACCTTGGTGCCCACCACTGGCAGTCTCAGGCCATAGGCGTATTTGTTCACCAGGATGAAGTCACCCACCTCCAGGGTCGGCAACATGGAGCCGGAGGGAATCTGGAAGGGCTCCACCAGGAACGATCGCAACACCAGAACAATGGCCAGCACCGGAAAGAACGACCGGCTGAGATCCACCAGGTAGGGCTCCCTGGGCTCCTCGGACTCGGCGCCCTCGCCCGCGTCAACGGCCGTGCCACCACTGGCGCGGTAAGCCGCCATCCGACGTTCACGCAGAAACAGCTTGTCCGCCAGCCAGATCAGACCCGTTGCAAAGGTCAGTACCACCAGAACCAGGGGAAAATCGATATCCATCGAGGACGCCTTTTATTTGTCTACTTTCAGTACGGCAAGAAACGCTTCCTGAGGCACCTCGACGTTACCCAGCTGCTTCATACGCTTTTTACCTTCTTTCTGCTTCTGCAGCAGTTTCTTCTTGCGGCTGACATCGCCGCCGTAACACTTGGCGGTCACGTTCTTGCGCAGCGCCTTGACGGTCACCCGCGACACCACCTGGTTGCCAATGGCAGCCTGGATCGCAATATCGAACATCTGCCGGGGGATCAGCTCCTTCATTTTTTCAATCAGCTGACGCCCCTTGTGATGGGCCTGTTCCTTGTGCACGATCAGCGCCAGGGCATCCACCCGCTCGCCGTTGATCAGTACGTCCAACCGAACCAGATTGGCGGTCTGGAACCGGGTGAAATGGTAATCGAGCGAGGCAAAGCCCCGGCTGGCCGACTTGATCCGGTCGAAGAAGTCCATCACCACCTCGGCCATGGGCAGCTCGTAGGTGAGCTGGACCTGGGTCGACATGAAGTGCATGTTCTTCTGGATGCCCCGTTTCTCCTCGCACAGGGCGATCACGTTCCCGATATGCTCCTGGGGCACCAGGATGTTGGCTTCCACGATCGGCTCGCGCATTTCCTCAATGGAACCAATATCCGGAAGCCGTGAGGGGTTGTCCACCGACAGGGTCTCACCCTGCCTGGTAACCACCTCATAGATCACCGTCGGTGCCGTGGTGATCAGATCAATGTCGTATTCCCGCTCCAGCCGCTCCTGGATGATTTCCATGTGCAGCATGCCCAGGAACCCGCAGCGGAAGCCAAAACCGAGGGCGTCGGAGTTTTCCGGCTCGAAGAACAGGGAGGCGTCGTTGAGGGTCAGCTTTTCCAGGGCGTCCCGGAAATCGTTGTAATCGTCGGCACTGACCGGGAACAGGCCGGCGTAGACCTGCGGTTTGACCTTCTTGAAGCCCGGCAGCATGGGCGTCTGCTCGGCAAACTTCTGGTGCACGATGGTGTCGCCTACCGGCGCTCCGTGGATGTCCTTGATGCCGGCTACAACAAACCCTACATCGCCAGCCTCAAGCACATCGGTATCGGTAGGCTTGGGATTGAAGATACCCACCTTGTCAGCGTTCCAGGCTTTGCCGGTGGATTTGATGACAATCTTGTCGCCTTTCTTCAGGGCGCCCTCAGTTACCCGAACCAGAGATACAACCCCGAGGTAGTTATCGAACCAGGAGTCGATGATCAGCGCCTGCAGCGGCGCACTGCGATCGCCCTTGGGCGGCGGGATCTTCCGGATCAGGTCCTCCAGCACGTCCTCAACGCCCATGCCGCTTTTGGCACTGCAGCGCACCGCGTCACCGGCCTCAATGCCAATAATGTCCTCAATCTCCGCGGCCACGCGCTCCGGCTCTGCCTGGGGCAGGTCCATCTTGTTCAGTACCGGCACCACTTCCAGGCCCTGTTCAATCGCCGTGTAGCAGTTGGCCACCGACTGGGCCTCAACGCCCTGACCGGCGTCCACCACCAGCAGCGCGCCTTCGCACGCGTACAGGGAGCGGGACACCTCGTAGGAGAAGTCAACGTGTCCCGGGGTATCGATGAAGTTCAGCTTGTAGACCTGGCCATCCCGGGCCTTGTAGTTCAGCGTGACACTCTGGGCCTTGATGGTAATCCCGCGCTCCCGCTCAAGATCCATGGAGTCCAGAACCTGCTCGGCCATTTCACGGTCGGTCAGGCCGCCACAGACCTGGATAAAACGGTCTGCCAGTGTGGATTTACCATGGTCAATGTGGGCAATGATGGAAAAGTTACGGATTCGGCTCAGTTCAGTCACAGACGATGAATACTCATAAAAAGACGAAGGATTGAGCCCGGAGGGGCCGCGACCGCGGTCCGGGAACGGCGTGATTTTACCGGTTACCGGCCGCCATTGCCATGATCAGGAAATGAGCGGCCGCTCGTACTGGCGAATCAGGAAGCCAATAAGGGCATCTTCATCCAGCGGATAGCTGAACAGATTGCCCTGGCACTGGGCGCAGCCATGGGTTTTGAGGAAGCTCAGCTGCTGCGGCGTTTCCACGCCCTCGGCGACAACGGTGAGGTGGAGCTTGCGAGCCAGAGCGATGACCGCCGAGGCAACGTCGGTGGCGCTGACGTTGTAGGGAATGTCGCGAATGAACCGGTGATCAATCTTGATTACGTCCAGGGGCAACTGTTGCAGGGCCACCAGGGAGCAGGAACCGGTACCAAAATCGTCGAGAATCAGGCACACCCCCAGGTCGTGGAGGGACACCAGCAGTTCCCGAAGCATCCGGGGGTCTTCATTCAGTAGCTCGGCCGGCATCTCCAGCTCCAGACGTTCCGGTGCCACGCCGGTTTCAGTGATCACCTGCCGGATCATGTCGAGGAAACCGGTATCGGTGAGCTGGCGCACCGACAGATTCACGGCCATCTTGAGGGACTCGAAACCGGCGCGCTCCAGCGCCTGCACCTGAATGCAGGCCTGGCGCAGGGCCAGCTCACCCAGCCGGACGATCAGGCCGGTTTCCTCGGCAAGGCCAATAAACTGCTGGGCCGATACCAGGCCCTTCTCCGGATGATGCCAGCGCAGGAAGGCTTCCACGCCGATCACACGCTCGGTCGCCAGATCCACCTTGGGCTGGTAATGAAGCACAAAGCGCTCGCCGTCGAGGGCGCTGGCAAGCTCCTCCTGCTGCAACAGGCGGCGGGCGGCCTTGATGTTCATGGCCGGCGTGAAGAACTGGAAGGTGTTGCGCCCCAATTCCTTGGCCCGGTACATCGCGAGGTCGGCGAACTTCATCAGGGTGCCGGCATCTTCGCTGTCGTGGGGGAGCATGGTGATGCCAATACTGACGGTAATACCAACCTCATGATCATTGAGCCGGATCCGTTGGCAAAGGCTGCGCAGAATACTTTCGGCGACTTTGCCGGCGGCGTCCGACCCGCTGATGCGGGACAGCAGCACCACAAACTCGTCACCGCCAAGGCGGGCCACGGAGTCCTCTTCCCGGACACAGCCAACGAGCCACTGGGCCACCTGCTTCAGAAGCTCGTCGCCGGCGTCGTGGCCGAGGGTATCGTTGATACGCTTGAAGCCATCCAGATCCAGGAACATCAGCGCCGCGGGCTCGCCGCTTCGTCGGCAGCGACTGACCACATGCTCCAGGCGGTCGCGGAACAGCTGCCGATTGGCCAGCCCGGTCAGGGGATCGTAGAAGGCCAGGCGATGCAATTCGGACTGGGCTGCCTTGAGCTGGGTGAGATCCCGCAGGCTCAGTACCACACCGTTTACCCCGGGCACCGAGAGCATGGCTGTGAAGGTGCCTTCCATATCCCGCCAATGGCCTTCCGCATCCCTTATCCGGGTGCGAATCACCGGCATCTGCTTGCCCGGGGCGGCCAGCGATTCATCGAACCCCTTCTGCAGCTGCGGCCAGTCGTCTCCGTGAACCAGCTGCTCGAAGTCCAGCGCCTGCACTTCGTCCGGCTCGAAACCGAGTATGTCGAGACTGGATGGGCTGGCGTACAGGGGCTGCCCATCCTGGTCCATCACCAGCGTGACGTTGGCAGCGCCCTCGGTGATGGCACGGTAGCGACCGGCACTCACCTGCGCCATCAGTCGTGAGCGAATGAGGGCCAGCACGAACAGGAACAGCAGAACACTGATCACCAGCCCGCTGCCCAGCACGATGGGCGGCCGGGGATCCGACGCGAGGAAATCGAACGCGGGAGTGGAGCGGGTCTGCAACAGCCACTCCCGTCCCCCGTGGCTGATGGTCTGGCTCATCTGGAAGCTGAACTCGTTGTCGAGAGAGCCCAGGTTAGAGCCGTACATGAGGTTTTGCCGGGCGACCACACCCGCATCGTAGATGCGAACGTCCAGAAACGGCGAAATCAGGCCCACAATGCCGTCGATCAGGTTGTTCATGCGGAAGGCACTGAACACATACCCGGCCAGCATCATCCGTCGTTCGGCCCGGATCTCGGGAATGTCTCCGCCCTGGAACACCGGGTAGTACATCAGGAAGCTGGCCTGGTCCTCGGCAAGCTCCTCCTGCACCAGAACCACCTTTGCCGTTACCGTGGGCGTTGCTTCATCCCGGGCCCGCTCCATGGCGCGACGATGGATCGGATCGCTGAACGCATTGTAGCCGAGCGCGCGTCGATTCCGTTCGGTGCCCGGCTCAAGGTAAACCATCGGGTAATAGTAGGGGCCGGAGCCGAGCGGATTAACCAGGTAGTTGTGCACACCTTCCGTCCGGACCGATGAAATGTGATCTGCCATCTGCCGGACACCAATCCGACGGACATAACCGATACCCTGGATGCCTGGGTAGTAACGGTTGATGTCGACCTTGTCGACGTACTCCCGCCACTGATCCCGGGAAACCTCGCCGGCGACCGCAAACAGGCCAGCGCTACCAGCCAGCACCTGCTCATAGTTCAGCAGACGCTCTTCGATGGCGGATTTCAGCTGCAGGGACTGGGTGCGAAACCGGGCTTCGGTGCGATCCTCCACCAGGCGTATCGACACCTGCCAGAGCAGCACGGTCACCCCTATGGACACCAGGAAAACGAGCCAGGCCACCCAGGCGTGACGGAATTCCAGAAGTTTTCGGAGGGAAATTTCCTGTCGGTTCATCATGGTTCTGGTCCGTTCCCTGGCCATTCATTCTTCTTTTAACCGGCTGAGTATAACAAAAGCCCCCGGGGATGTCCTCGCGGACACCCCCGGGGGCTCGTACACCCGTTGGTTAGACGGGCTGCTGACCAGATTCCTTCGGGATCAGCCGATCAGGGTTTCATCACCAGATACAGGGCACGGCCTTCCCGGACAATCCGGACCGACACCGCCTTGCCCTCGGGCAACCCGCGGACAACCTCCCGGAACTCATCAACCGAGGACACGTTCTGGCGGTTGATCTCGGTGATCACATCGCGCGGACGAATGCCTGCCTCGGCGGCCGGGCCGCGGGCCACATTATTGACCAGCACCCCGCTTTCAACCCCAAGAGATTCCGCCAGCTTGGAGGGCAGCGGCTCAACCGTCATACCCAGAGGTGCGGAGGCGGGACCGCTGCTGTCACCGGCGGGCGCCGAGGCCTGCTGACCGCCCTGCTCCGGCAAACGGCCGATCTCGACCTGCAGCTCCATTTCCTTGCCGCCACGCAGCACCGTCAGGTTGGCTGTCTCGCCGACCGGCGTCCGGCCCACCATGGGTGGCAGATCTGAGGACAGCTCGACTTCCTCTCCGTCGTAGCTGAGAACAATGTCACCGGCCTGCAAACCAGCCGCCTGGGCCGGGGAATCCGCCATCACCTCGGCAATCAGGGCGCCCCGCGGCCGGCTGAGGCCAAAGGACTCCGCCAGGTCGCGATTGACTTCCTGAATCAACACACCCAACCAGCCCCGGGAAACGGAACCCTTGTCCCGGATCTGGCGGAACACGTTCATGGCGTCGTCGATGGGAATGGCAAAAGACACGCCCATGAAGCCGCCGGAGCGGGTGTAGATCTGGGAGTTGATGCCAACCACTTCGCCGTCCAGGTTGAACAGCGGCCCGCCCGAGTTGCCCGGGTTGATTGCGACATCGGTCTGGATGAACGGCACGTAGTTCTCGGACGGCAGGGACCGACCGAGGGCGCTGACAATGCCGGCCGTTACCGTGTAGTCGAATCCGAACGGTGAGCCAATGGCAAACACCCATTCACCGACTTTCAGCTCTTCCGACTTCCCGATCTGGACTACCGGCAGGTCTTCCCCGTTCTCGATCTTCAGGACGGCCATGTCGGAGCGCGGGTCAGTGCCAACCAAGGTGGCGGGAAGCTCCCTTCGATCGTTCAGGCGCACGATGATCTCGTCGGCACCTTCCACAACGTGATTGTTGGTCAGAACGTAGCCGTCCGAGGACACAATGAATCCGGAGCCCATGGAGCGGCGCGGCTGCGACTGTCCGGGGCCGCCACCATAGGGCGACTGGGGCCCTCGGAAGAAATCCTGGAAAAACTCAGGGAGCTGCTCCAGTTGACGCTCATCAAACGGCATGCCCCGGTTACCCGAGGTGTTGGCTTTCGGGGCGGTCGTGGTACTGATGTTCACCACTGCGCCGGCGTTTTCCTCCACCAGCTCGGTGAAGTCGGGAAGGCTTCTTGCGGAGCCCGGCTGACTCCAGGCCACCAGCAACAGGAAGCTCAGAACCAGCATCATACCCAGGGGCCTGGTCTGCGACTGGGCATTCCAGGGCAGCTCAACAACGTGTGCTCTGCTTGACATCATAAACTCCAGTTCTTTGTCATGGCTGACGGTAGATTTTGGGATCACCCAGGGCGTTTTCAACTTAAAAAACCGTAGGGTTCAGGGACAGTTCGCGGAGGTGATACGGTTCACCCGAACCAGACGGGGCTCGTAGTGACTGCCGACCCGGCTCTGCAGTTTACGTCCTCCCCAGAAGCCTGCGGCGAGGCCCACGACGGCGGCCATCATCGCCGGTGCATCCTGACCACCGCTGAGGCGATGACCCAGAACACTGGCCACCACCATCAGCAGGAGTGGCAGTGCGTAGACCAGCAGCGAGGCACCCAGAAGGGCGCGTTCATCGATACCGATGGTTACTTCATCGCCAACCCGCGCGTTGATCGAGTTGGGCACGAGAATCTGGTTTGCCCGACCACCGGTGGCCGAGGCGAGCACGCGCTGCCCGCAGCCGCTGCGGGCGGCGCAACTCTGGCAGGCACTGGCACGAATGGTCTGGACCCAGACCCTCGCCCCTTTCTCGGCAACGACCTTTCCGGTTTCCGTGATCATGGGCTCTCCGATCGGGCGGCGACGGCGTTCTCGATGCGAACCGATTCGGCCACCTGCCGCGCGGTGTGAGGCGGCAATTCACCGACCACGGTCACCAGGAACCCACTGCCGCCTTTATTCACCTGGTGCATGTACACCGTTGTTGCGCCAATCAATGAGGCACCGGTGGGCATGTCCACCTGACCGGCCGGCTCGACAAACACCGAGAACGCGGCCAGACCGTCGGAAAAGGCCACGGCCTGCCCCTTGCCCGAACGGGGTGCCGCCGCGGGCATGAAACCGTCCGGTCGCCAACCGAGGTGCCAGCCGTCCATCTGGCCAATCCGGGAGGCCTCGGGCTTCCCGGCATCCAGGGTGGTCGCTATTTCGCGACCCTCGGTACGAATCTCGAACTCACTGTCCGGAATGTCGTTGCCGATTCTCAGGCTGGTGAACTGAAAGTGTTCCAGAACCTCGCCGTCGGCGTTGCGGACCTGGCTCTTGACCAGCAGACCCGTGGTTTTCTCCAGCCAAAGACGATGGCTGTAGCGGTAGGCGTCCCGGGCACTCAGGGCCACCGAAACCACGTCATAACCGGCGACCCGGTCCTCGCCCTTCATCTCTGCCCGATACCAGCGACTGACCGGAACCAGCTGACTGGTAAACGCCTCGGCGAAAGGCCCTGACGGAATCACCTGGTCGAGCTTCACGCGACCGCGCTCCGGGAGCACACACACCACGTTCATGCCCTTGCGGACAATCTCGCCGTTACCGCCATCCTGTAGCACCAGCCGCTCTTCCACCACGCCATTGTGGTAACGGTGGGCAATCTGCATGGAGTGAACACTGTCTCCGCGGGCGTAGACAAACACGCCCTGGTAGGAGGTCATGTTCAGCGCCGGGCCCAGCCGCTTGAGCCAGTCAGAGGCTTCCTGTTCATCGGAGAGAACCGGCACAGCGAAGGCCATCAACACAATGAGCAGTGCCGTTGACCAGGGATGTCGATGGGCGGTTGGGGTCTGCATAGTACTCACTGTCGCTCCGGGAACTCAGTATCCGCCGCCGTTGGCGCTGACCAGTCGGGCATAGCCAACTGCACCGCGACCAGCCCCGACGCTGTTGTGTTGCGCGTGCTCCAGCAGGTACCGGCTCATCTGTTGCCACTGCTCCTCATCCAGCCCCTGCAGGGCGATTTCCCGAACCGGCGCTTGCGGTGCGGCAGCGTCTGTAGTGGCCGCAGTCACCGGCTGAACCGTCCCGGTCGCGGAGGAATCCCATCCCGCGCCGGCACCAAACCCCACGAGCAGGGCCATGGCTACCATGGCAACGGCAGGCCAGTGCCAGCGTCTCGTGGATGCCCTGAGGGCACCCGCCCCGGAGCGGTCCAGGGCCGAGTGGCGACCGTCCAGAACCTCCCGAACCCCCTTGCTGATATCAAGGCGGTCGGCCGGCACATGGGTATCGTGCATGAGATCGCGCACATCCTGCCAGCGTTGCCACTGGGCACGCACCTCGTCCTGGCGGTCATGGGACAACAGGCGGCGAACCGACAGCTCATCGGCCTCGTCGTCCATCATGGCAGACAGTGTTTCTCTGAGACGATCATCCATGGGATGCAACCTCAATTACGTCACCGAATGGTTGAGCAGGGGTCCGAGATGGCGGTCTACCGCGTCCCGGGCCCTGAAAATTCGAGAGCGAACGGTTCCGATCGGACACTCGAGTATGCCGGCGATGTCCTCATAGCTGAGGCCATCGTATTCCCTGAGCAGGAACGCCGACCGGAGTTCTTCCGGCAACTGCGCAATAGCCCTGTTCAGTTCCTTCTGGAGCTGCTCCCGCTGCAACAGGCGTTCCGGCGAGGCGGTATCCCGCAACCGGGCCCCCTCATCAAAGTTTTCCGCCTCGGACGAATCCGCGCTGCCCTGTGGTCGCCGCCCGCGCGCCTCGAGGAAGTTCTTGGCGGTGTTCACGGCAATGCGGTAGAGCCATGTATAAAAGGCGCTATCGCCCCGAAAACGATCAATGGCGCGGTACGCCTTGACGAAGGTTTCCTGGGTCAGATCCATGACTTCCTGGCTATCGTAAACGTAGCGGCTGATGATGGAGGCGACCCGCGACTGGTACTTGACCACCAGCAGGTCGAACGCAGCGCGATCGCCATTGCGTACCTTGCGAACCAGTTGCAGGTCCGTCTGGCTCTCGGGATGTTCGCCTTGTACCTTGTCTGTATCAGCAGTCATGGACCGGTTGCCGGGAAGTTCTGATTTGATGGCCAACTGTCCGGCCTGTACCAGGTGTTTCTCGATCATTGCGGCTGTCCGGCCTCCGTTCATTGAGTCGGGTCCACCACCTGTTCCGGCGGCGTGCCCCGTCAGGCCAAATAGACAGCACGCGTAAAGTTTAGTTCAATACACGTCCACATTATGGCCCGCGATAACGACCCGATGCCACAGTCCTTCGAATACGATGTTCTCATTATCGGCAGCGGAGCTGCCGGCCTGACCGTCGCGCTGAACCTGCCCGAGCACCTGCGCGTCTGCGTGGTGAGTAAGGCCGACATCAGCAGTGGCGCCACCCTCTGGGCCCAGGGCGGAATTGCGGCGGTACTGGACGACCAGGACTCCACCGAGAACCATGTCACGGACACCCTGAACGCTGGCGCCGGCCTTTGCCACGAGGATGCCGTGCGCTTTACCGTGGAACACGGGCGGGAAAGCATTGACTGGCTGATCGATTCAGGCGTGGATTTCACCCGCAACGACGATGCCCAATACCACCTCACCCGGGAAGGCGGCCACAGCCATCGGCGCATTATCCACGCTGCCGACGCCACCGGCCACGCAGTGTCCACCACACTGACCAGCCAGGCCCAGGCCAGGCCCAACATCGAGTTGATGTCCGGCCGCGTGGCGGTAGACCTGATCACCAACCGCAAGTTGGCGCTACCCGGGAATCGCTGTGTGGGCGCCTACATCCTGAATCTGAAAGACAATCATGTAGAGCTGTTCCGGGCCAGGTTTACGGTGATCGCCACCGGCGGTGCGTCCAAGGCCTATCGCTACACCACCAATCCGGACGGCGCTTCAGGCGACGGCATTGCCATGGCCTGGCGGGCCGGCTGCCGGGTCGCCAACATGGAGTTCAATCAGTTCCATCCCACCTGCCTGTATCACCCCCACGCCAAATCGTTCCTGATAACCGAGGCGGTACGGGGCGAAGGCGGCCTGCTGAAACTTCCGGATGGCTCCCGCTTCATGGACCGGTTTGACGAACGGGGCGAGCTGGCGCCCCGGGACATCGTGGCCCGGGCCATTGACCATGAAATGAAACGACTGGGTGCCGATCACCTGCTGCTGGATATCAGCCATAAACCGGCGGACTTCATCAAGCACCACTTCCCGACCATCTACGAGAAGTGCCTCGGGTTCGGCATCGACATAACCCGGGAGCCGATTCCCGTGGTTCCCGCGGCCCACTATACCTGCGGGGGTATCATGAGCGACGAGCGTGCCCGCACCGACATCAACCAGCTGTACGTGGTGGGCGAAGCGGCCTTTACCGGACTGCACGGCGCCAACCGCATGGCCAGCAACTCGCTGCTGGAATGCCTGGTGTACGGGCGCGCGGCCGCCGCCGACATTGCCCGCCGGGAAGCGGACATTCCCTCGCCACCACAGGCGCCGGACTGGGACGAGAGCCAGGTCCGGGACTCCGATGAAGACGTGGTCATTTCCCACAACTGGGACGAGCTGCGGCATTTCATGTGGGACTACGTTGGCATTGTTCGAACCACCAAGCGCCTGCAGCGGGCCAAGCACCGTGTGGATCTGCTATCCGCGGAGATCGGCGAGTTCTACAGCAATTACCGGGTCACCAACGACCTGCTGGAACTGCGCAACCTGGTCACTGTTTCAGACCTGATCATCTGCTCCGCGCTGCAGCGGCGGGAGAGTCGCGGCCTTCATTACACACTGGACTATCCGGGACTGCTCCACGAAGCCCGGGACACCGTACTGGTCCCCACTACCTATCGTACGCTTTCACCGTGAACCGGTGCCGATCCACTCATTCCATCCGATGGTAAAGACTATGTCAGAAACCACTGCACCCTCCGACAATTCCGAGTTCAACCGCCTGTGGTGGCACAGTCGTCGCGGCATGCTGGAGCTGGACGTCCTGCTGATTCCCTTTGTGGAGCAGGCCTACCGTGATCTGGCCCCGGAGGACCAGGCCCGCTACCGGAAGCTGCTCAGCTGCGAGGATACCGACATGTTCGAGTGGTTCATGCAGCGCAGCCGGCCCGAGGACCCGGACCTGCAACGCATGGTTGATCTGATTCTCAGCCGTGTCCAGCCGGATTGAACTGGACCTTTCCCCTTCCCGGCTGGCAGGAGTTATCGCAGGCCTTCCCTGGCTGGTGCTGCTGGCATTCCTGCTGATTGCCTCCCTGGAGGGGAAACCCTGGCTCCTGACGGCTGTCCCTTTCGCCTTTGCCGGTGCACTGTTGCAATACCGGTGCAACGGGGCCCTGCTGGCGAAACGTTCAGTCACGGGCTTGTTGGTCGATCAAGGCCAGCTGTACGTGGTGACCGGTGATCACCGGCGCATACCGGTGCGCCCGGCGCCATCCAGCCGCCTGTGGTCGCGGCTGGCACTCTTGAAACTCCGCCCGGTCGGCACCAGATTGCAGGCGTACAGTGCCGTTATTGTCTCATCTGGCGGGGGCTGGCCGGGCAACGCACCGGAAGCGGATTTTCGTCGTCTCAGAATGTGGCTGAGGCTGGGCCCGCAGGGACAAGCATCGAACTGATTTCATGATCTGGAGCACGCAATGTCCGACACAGACCCAAAAGCACCCGCTGTTGCCGACTCTCCCCTGCCCGATCACGGCTGGACATTCCTCGACGACCGGGTGGTGATGCGAGTCAGCGGACCCGGCACTGACAAGTTTCTGCAAGGGCAGTTCAGCCAGAACCTGGCCGAGGTTGTTGAAGGCAGATCGCCACGGGCCGCTGCCGCAACCCCCAAGGGTCGGGCCTACTGCCTGACCCGCATGGTGCGAACCGACGCCGATGTATTGATAGATTTTCCGGCCGATCTGGCCGACAGCGACGTCTCCCATCTGCGCAAATACCTGATGCTGTTCCGGGGCACCAGTATGGAGGCAGCCGCCAACGTTCGCATTGCCGGCATCCTCGGCAACCAGCTGGCCCAATCGCTTGCTGGCGACCGGCTGGACCAGTTGGTCGAGCCCGGTGACTCCGCCACCCTGGATAATGGCATCCTGATCCGGACTGAGCCGACCGCCGAAGGCTGTCCTCGTTTCGAGTTCTGGCAAACCGGTGCTGATGCGCCCGCCCTGACGCCGGAGCTGCGCATATCTGCTGCCGACTGGCAGGCCTCGGAGATTGCCGCCGGGGTAGCCAGGCTTACGCCAGCAACCCGGGAATCCTTCGTGCCCCAGATGCTCAACTGGCAGCATGTCGGCGGTGTCCACTTCAAGAAAGGCTGCTACACCGGGCAGGAGGTGATCGCCCGCATGCATTTTCTCGGGCAGCTCAAGAAGAGTCTCTTCCGCTTCCGGATGGAGGGAACCTCTGCTCCCGAACCGGGAAGCGCGCTCAGAACCGCCGAGCGGGCCGTGGGCGAGGTGGTTACGTCAATTGTCTATACTGATGGCAGCTGCGAGCTTCTGGCCGTTGTCCGTCATGACTCGGCGGATGAATCTCTGCATCCGGAGGCACAGCCGGATGTCACCCTGCGTCCCATGCCGCTGCCCTACCCGGTGCCGGAAAGGGAAAAAAGCGCACAATCAGATACATAAGTTGACAGGCAAAGAGCCCAGAATTTGCTATTTTGCTATAAAGTAGCTCACATATTTGATTATCGGGCGAATGGCCGCCGCAATCCGGCCATTGCACGGAACCCAAACGCGGACCCCAAGTGACCATGTCGAATATTGTCGAAACCATCAAAGCCGATCTCACCGCCGCCATCGAAGCCGATAAGCTGGTGCTGCCCACCCTTCCGGAAGTGGCCCTGCAGGTAAGGGACATTGCCCAGTCTGATGACTCTTCGATTGCTGATCTGGTGAAGGTGATCAGTAACGATACCGCGCTGTCAGCGCGCATCATCCGGGTGACCAACAGTCCCCTGTTCCGTGGCAGCCGGGCCATCGAGAACCTGAACATGGCGGTGAGTCGCCTGGGCATGGCCTACACCAGCAACCTGGCCATGGGCCTGGCCATGGAGCAGATGTTCCAGGCCACGTCGGACATGATCGACAAGCGCATGCGCGCCACCTGGCAGACCAGCACGGAAGTGGCCGGCGTGTGCCACGTGCTGGCCCAGCACTACACCAAGCTCAAACCAGACCAGGCAACACTGGCGGGCCTGGTGCACCTGATCGGGGTGTTGCCGATCCTGCGCTACGTGGAAGACCAGGACATCCAGATCAGCAGCATCATGCTGGATAACGTGGTCGACGAGCTGCATCCGAAGATTGGCGCGACCATTCTCAAGAAATGGGATTTCCCGAAGGAGCTTCAGAACGTGCCTCTGGAGTACGCCAACTTCCAGCGGCAGGTGCCAGCGGCCGATTACGCGGATCTGGTGATGGTGGCCAATCTGCAACTGGTCGCAGGCTCGGACCATCCGTGGACGGAAATGGACTGGAGCACCATTTCGGCGTTTGATCGGCTGGGGCTGGATCCGAATATCGACATGAGCGAGGAAGAGGATCTGAACGCCCAGATGGAAGCGGCTATGGCGCTGCTTCAGTAATACCCGGCTCTTCTTGCCCCCTCGCTTTTTGGTGGCTGGCGGGGGGCGGTGAGTCTTTCCCTCGGGAAAAGAACTCGCTGCGCTCAGACACCTTTTCCTGTCGGGAAAGACTCACCGCCCCCACACCGACCGAACATCGGAAGGGCACTTCTTACCTACCCTTTCAGCGCTTCTTGTATCTCTCGATGAGCTCAGCTTTGCTTGGCAGCGCCCAGTTTACCGTGGGCTTGCCTTGCTGTTGCAACCAGTCGTTCGCCTTTGAGAAGTGCTTGCAACCGAAGAAGCCCCGGTAGGCGCTCA
Source organism: Marinobacter sp. E2 (assembly GCF_055755345.1). NCBI lineage: Bacteria > Pseudomonadati > Pseudomonadota > Gammaproteobacteria > Pseudomonadales > Marinobacteraceae > Marinobacter > Marinobacter sp. E2. Next base: position 993,902 of record NZ_CM146911.1, on the reverse strand, counting down.
GCGGTGACGGGTGCGGGCCATCAAGGACCAGGTGTTTGCGGCGGTCGATGTGCTGGCCTTTCTTTTTGGCGTAGCTGCCCCAGAGCAGGAAGACCACGCCCTCGCGCTCCCGGTTGACGGTTTCGATGACTTTGTCGGTGAAGGTTTCCCAGCCTTTGCCCTGGTGGGCGCCGGCCTGGCCCTGGACGACGGTGAGAACGCTGTTAAGGAGGAGCACGCCCTGTTCGGCCCAGGGTTGCAGGCAACCGTGGTCGGGGGGCGTTATGCCCAGGTCGTCCTGGATTTCCTTGAAGATGTTGACCAGTGACGGCGGGGTGGCCACGTTCGGCCGCACGGAGAAGCACAGGCCGTGGGCCTGGCCGGGGCCGTGGTAGGGGTCCTGGCCGAGAATGACCACTCGTACTTTGTCCAGCGGGGTGCTGTTCAAGGCGTTAAAGCAATGCTGACTGGCAGGGAACAGGACTTTGCCAGCCTGTTCCTCGGCGGCCAGAAAGTCCGCCAGGCCCTGCATGTAGGGCTGGCGGAACTCGTCTGCGAGGTGTTCTTTCCAGCCCCGGTCGGGCCTGAGCTGGCTGGCCAGTACCTCAACCGGGCTCATGGCTTATTCCTCGTCTTTGCGCGGCTCGGCCTTGTGCTCGGGGCGCATGGCCGGAAACAGGATGACGTCGCGAATGGACGGGGAATCGGTCAGCAGCATGGCCAGGCGGTCGATGCCGATGCCTTCGCCAGCGGTGGGCGGCAGGCCGTATTCCAGGGCCATCACGTAATCTTCGTCGTAGAACATGGCCTCATCGTCTCCAGCGTCTTTCTCGGCCACCTGGGCCTGGAAGCGCTCGGCCTGGTCTTCGGCGTCGTTGAGCTCGGAGAAGCCGTTGGCGATCTCGCGGCCACCCACGAAGAATTCAAAGCGTTCCGTCACGAACGGGTTGCTGTCCTTGCAACGTGCCAGGGGCGACACTTCTTTCGGGTACTCGGTGATGAACGTCGGCTGCATCAGGCGGTGCTCGGCGGTCGCCTCGAAGATCTCGATCTGGACCTTGCCCAGGCCCCAGCCGTCTTTCAGGTGGATGCCGAGATCCTTGGCTACCTGGCGGGCGCTGGCATCGTCGGCCAGCTGTTCGGCCTTGATGTCCGGGTTGTAGCGCAGGATGGCGTCAACCACGGTCAGTCGCTCGAAGGGCTTTCCGAAATCGTACTCGATGGTCTCTTCCGTGCCATCGGCCAGGGTGCGGGTGTTCACCACGGTGGTGGTGCCAAGTACCTTTTCGGTAATGGTGCGCAGCATGTCCTCGGTGAGATCCATCAGGTCGTTGTAGTCGGCGTAAGCCTGGTAGAACTCGACCATGGTGAACTCGGGATTGTGCCGGGTAGACAGGCCTTCGTTACGGAAGTTGCGGTTAATCTCGAACACCCGCTCGAAGCCGCCCACCACCAGGCGCTTGAGGAACAGCTCCGGCGCAATACGCAGGTACATGTCGATGCCCAGGGCATTGTGGTGGGTCACGAACGGCCGGGCGGTGGCGCCACCGGGGATCACCTGGAGCATGGGGGTCTCTACCTCCATGAAGTCACGCTCGGTGAAATACTGGCGCATGGTGTTGATGATCTTGGAGCGGGCGTAGAACACCCGGCGGCTGTCTTCGTTGACCATCAGGTCCACGTAACGGTGCCGGTACCGGGCCTCGGTGTCGGTCAAACCCTTGTGCTTCTCCGGCAACGGCCTCAGTGACTTGGTGAGCAGCACGTACTCGTCCATGGTCACGTACAGATCACCCTTGCCGGATTTGGACAGGGTACCGCGCACGCCGATTATGTCACCCAGGTCCCAGTGCTTGGTGTCTTTCTGGACGTCCTTGGAGGCGTAGATCTGGATTCGGCCGGTCATGTCCTGAACCACCTTGAACGCCTTGCGGTCGAGCATCATGCGGCCGGCAATGGCTACCTTGATGCCCAGGGACTCCAGCTCTTCCTTGGTTTTGTCACCGTATTTCGCCTGCAGTTCGGCAGCGGTGGCATCACGACGGAAGTCGTTGGGGAAGGCATTGCCCTGCTCGCGCATCTCCGAAAGTTTGGCGCGGCGCTCGGCAATCAGCTTGTTGTCCTCATGCTGTGCGGCATTCTGAGTTTGTTCGGTCATGTTGGCTCACTAGGAATCGGGGTTGTCCGGGTTAGCGTGCAAAGGCGCTGGTTACAGCGCCATCTTCAGGCTGGCTTCGATGAATTTGTCGATATCACCGTCCAGCACCGACTGGGTGTTGCTGGTTTCGACCTTGGTGCGCAGGTCCTTGATACGGCTGTCATCCAGAACGTAGGAACGGATCTGACTGCCCCAGCCGATGTCGGCCTTGGCGTCCTCGGCCTTCTGCTTCTCGGCGTTGCGCTCCTGCATCTCGCGCTCGAACAGTTTGGCCTTCAGCTGTTTCATGGCCTGGTCCTTGTTCTGGTGCTGGCTTCGGCCAGCCTGACAGGCCACGACAATGCCGGTAGGGTTGTGGGTCAGACGCACCGCCGATTCGGTCCGGTTAACGTGCTGACCACCGGCGCCAGAGGCCCGGTAAACGTCCACGCGCAGGTCCGCAGGGTTGATCTCGATCTCGAAGCTGTCATCCACCTCGGGCGATACGAACACCGACGAAAAGGAGGTGTGGCGACGGTTGCCGGAATCGAACGGCGACTTGCGCACCAGCCGGTGCACGCCGGTTTCGGTGCGCAGCCAGCCGTAGGCGTAGTCGCCCTGGATATGGATGGTGGCACTCTTGATACCGGCTACCTCGCCTTCCATCAGCTCGACAATCTCGGCCTTGAAACCCCTGCGCTCGGCCCAGCGCAGGTACATGCGCAGCAGCATGTTGGCCCAGTCCTGGGCCTCGGTACCGCCGGAGCCGGCCTGGATGTCCAGGTAAGCGTTGTTGGCGTCCATCTCACCGGAGAACATTCGGCGGAATTCGAGCTTCTCCAGTTGCTGGTCCAGACCATCAAGGTCGGCCTCGATCTCGGCAACGGTGCCCTCGTCCTCTTCCTCGGCGGCGATGTCCAGCAGGCCTTCGGCGTCTTCCAGGCCAGAGGTGAGGGTGTCGATGGTCTTGACGATCAGTTCAAGATCGGCGCGCTCTTTGCCGAGCGCCTGCGCCCGCTCCGGGTCGTCCCAGACGCTGGGCTGTTCCAGCTCTCGCTCAACTTCGGTCAGTCGTTCACTACGCTGATCGTAGTCAAAGATACCCCCTGAGCGCTTCAGTGCGCTCACGAAGCTCTTTAATCTTCGTCACAATGGGATTAATTTCCATGAAACCCTTACTCGCTCTTGAAAATGGAGAGTAAAAACAGAGGGCGGATTCTACCCGAAATTGGTTTGTAAATCAGCCGTGGTTGACCGCAACTTCGGTGCAAGCGGGAGGCAGGCAGGGCTTTCCGGGAGACGCGGTGAATACGTCCCTGTACGCTTGACGAAAACATCCCTGTTTTCGACACTCCCGGAAAGCCCTGCCTGCCTCCCGCCCAAACATTTGAGCTTGCCTGAGAGTCTGATCGGCCGGGGGCCGGGGTGCTTTTTCTGCCGGGAAAAGGTGTCTGAGCGCAGCGAGTTCTTTTCCCAGAAGAAAAAGCACCCCGGCTCGCGGCCAGCCCTCAGGGCCCGCAAACTCAATGGATCAGGAAAGCGGTTCGAGGTAATCCACCAGCAACTGCAGATTGGTCCGCCCCCGGAAGGTATTGGCGTCCGGCTTGTACACCACCCGGGCCCCGGTGCGGGTGTAGTCCGGCACTTCCGGGCCGGTGTTGAAGGCGATGCCATCGATGATGCCGCCGCCTTCCACCGGCTGCAGCACCAGTTTCAGGTGGTTCTCGCCAACAATCCGCTGGCTCACCACCCGGAATTCGCCGTCGAACAACGGTTCCGGGAAATGCTGACCCCAAGGCCCGGCGCGCTTGAGCAGTGCGGCGGTGCCCAGACACAGCTCGTCCAGGGCCAGGGGGCCGTCGGTGGTGATGGCCGCTTCCAGGTCTTCGGCGGAGGCGGTGTCGCGCACGGCCCGGTCGAAGGCCTCGGAGAAGGCGTCCAGGTCGGATTTGGCCAGGGTCATGCCGGCGGCCATGGCGTGGCCGCCAAATTTCTTCAGCATGCCCGGATGCCGGGCATCCACCACCGCCAGTACGTCGCGGATGTGCAGGCCGGGGACGGACCGGGCCGAGCCCTTGATGTCCTCGCCGTTGTCGTCCGGGGCGAAGGCAATGGTGGGCCGGTGGGTCTGCTCACGAATCCGTGCCGCGAGAATGCCGATCACCCCCTGGTGCCAGTCGGGGTCGAACAGGGCCAGCCCCCACGGCAGACCTTCAATATCCAGCGACATCGAGGCCAGCAGGTCCTGGGCCTGGGCTTTCATGTCCTTCTCGATGGTCCGGCGTTCGCGATTGAAGGTGTCCAGTTCACGGGCCAGTCGTCGGGCTTCATCCGGGCTGTCGGCCAGCAGGCAGGCAATCCCGATGCTCATGTCATCCAGACGGCCGGCGGCGTTCAAGCGGGGGCCAACCACGAAACCGAGATCCGTGGAGCTGATCGCGGTGTGATCCCGGCCGGCCACTTCCAGCAGGGCCAGAATGCCGGGGCGGGCTTCGCCCTGTCGGATTCGGCGCAGGCCCTGCTCCACGAAAATCCGGTTGTTGTGATCGAGCGGCACCACATCGGCTACGGTGCCCAGGGCGACCAGGTCCAGCAGGCTACCCAGGTTGGGCTCCGGATCAGGCAATCGACCGGTTTCCCGGAGGTGTTTGCGCAGGGCGGTAAGCACATAGAACATCACGCCCACGCCGGCGGCGTTCTTGCTGAGGAACGGACAACCGGGCTGGTTGGGGTTGACGATGGCGTCGGCATCGGGCAATTCGTCACCGGCGAGGTGATGATCGGTTACCACAACTCTCACGCCCAGCTCCTTTGCTGCCCGGACGCCCTCTACGGCGGATATGCCGTTATCCACAGTAACCATCAGATCGGGAAGCTGACCCTCGTCGCGCAGGCGATCGATGATCCCAGGCGTGAGCCCGTAGCCATCGGCAAACCGGCTAGGCACCCGGAAATCGATACTCTGCAGGCCCAGCATGGAGAGACCAAGCATCGCCACGGCAGTGCTGGTGGCGCCGTCGGCGTCGAAATCCCCCAGCACCAGGACGCGCTGCTGTCGTGCGATGGCATAGGCAAGGAGCTCCACGGCTCGGTCGATGCCGCGAAGCGACATGGGCGAGGCCAGGTGCTTGAGGGTATAACTCAGCTGTTCATCGGAGGTGACGCCGCGGGCGGCGTAAAGACGGCGCAGCAAAGGAGGCAGGTTTTGCCCCCAACCCACATGGGTGTCGGGCTGGGAGCGACGCAGGATCTTTTTCGGTGTCATACCCGATCAGGCGTTTTTCCAGTGCTTGGCAATGAACTCCTGAACACCCGCGATGTTGTTGTCCAGCACCGTGTAGCGCTCTTCCCGCTCGAACAGATCGGCCATGTGCGCCGGCAGTGGCGGCTCGACGCTAACGCCGGACTCAGCCACGGCATCCGGGAACTTGGCCGGATGGGCGGTGCCCAGGGTGATCATCGGCACTGCCGGATCGCGGCGACAGGTTCTGGCAGCCCGAACGCCAATGGCGGTGTGCGGATCCAGCAGGTATTCGTTCTGCTCGTAGACTTCGCGAATGGTGTCGCAGGTGGTCTTGTCGTCCACGGCGTCACTGTCGAACAACTTGCGCGCATGCTTCCAGCGGTAGTCCTCGATGCTCACCGGGCCTTTCGCTGCGTTCTCGAGCAGCGTCTTCACCGCGAGGCCATCACGACCGTGCAGGTCGAACAGCAGGCGCTCGAAGTTGCTGGACACCATGATGTCCATGCTCGGCGAGAGCGTGTGCTCAAGCTGGTGCTGCTCGTATTTGTTGCCGCTCATGAACCGGTGCAGGATGTCGTTGCGGTTGGTGGCGATCACCAGCTGGGAGATCGGCAGGCCCATCTTCTTGGCCAGGTAGCCGGCAAAAATGTCTCCGAAGTTACCGGTGGGCACCGAGAACGCCATGCTGCGATCCGGACCACCAAGGGCCAGGGACGCGTGGAAGTAGTAAACAATCTGGGCCATGATGCGAGCCCAGTTGATGGAATTCACCGCAGCCAGCTGGGTCTTACCGCCCAGGAACGACTGGTTGCCGAAGCTTTCCTTTACCATGCGCTGGCAGTCGTCGAAATTACCCCGCACAGCGATGTTGTGGATGTTGTCACCCTGTACGGTGGTCATCTGCCGGCGCTGCACCTCGGAGACCCGCTGGTACGGGTGCAGGATGAAGATGTCCACGTGCTCGCAGCGGCGACAGCCCTCAATGGCGGCGGAACCGGTGTCGCCGGAGGTGGCCCCCATGATCACCACGTGCTGCTTGCGCTTCTCCAGCACGTAATCGAGCAGGCGACCCAGCAGTTGCAGCGCGAAGTCCTTGAACGCCAGGGTCGGACCCCGGAACAGCTCCATCACCCACTCGTTGGTGTCCAGCTGCACCAGCGGGGCGACCGCCTTGTGGGCGAACACTGCGTAGGTCTCGTCCAGCATCTTGCGGAAATCGGCCGCAGGGATGGCGTCGTCCACAAACGGATGCATGACGTTGAAGGCCAGCTCACTGTAGGACAGTCCGCGCCAGCTGCGAATCTCCTCCAGGCTGAAATGCGGGAGGGACTCGGGTACGTAGAGGCCGCCATCGGTGGCAAGGCCGGTCAGCAATACGTCTTCAAAGCCCAGGGCGGGGGCTTCGCCCCGCGTACTGATGTATCTCACGTGCTTACCTGTCAGTTGAAGTTTTCAGCGCGAATGCGAACAACGTGGCCGTCGGTGTCAGACAGGGCCTCAAGCTCCTCGATCGCCCGGTTGATCTGACGCTCCTGAACCGTATGGGTCAGGATAATCACCGGAATGCGCCCGTCCTTCACCTCGGACTCTTTCTGCATGATCGACTCGATGTTGATGCCGTGCTCGCTCAGGATGGAAGCAATTTTGGCCAGCACACCCGGGCGATCCAGCGCGGTAATGCGCAGGTAGTAGGCGGACTGGATATCCTCCATGGACAGGACATCCAGATTCTCGATGGCGTCCGGCGCAAAGCCCAGGTAGGGCACGCGCTGGCTGCTCTCAGTGGCCACGGCACGGGCCACGTCTACGATGTCGGCAATGACCGCTGAGGCAGTGGCTTCATCCCCGGCACCCGGACCGTAGTACATGGTCTGGCCGACCGCGTCACCGTCCACAAGTACCGCGTTAAGCACACCGTCTACCTGGGCAATCAGATGGCTCTGGGGTACCAGGGTCGGGTGCACCCGCAGCTCAATGCCGTCGTCCCGGCGACGGGCAATACCCAGGTGCTTGATGCGATAACCCAGCAACTCGGCGTGGGAAATATCGTAGGGGGTGATCTTGGAGATACCCTCGGTGAAACCTTTTTCAAACTGAAGCGGCACACCAAAGCCGGCCGAGGCCAGGATGGTGAGCTTGTGGGCGGCATCGATACCTTCCACGTCGAAGGTCGGATCGGCCTCGGCGTAACCCAGATCCTGGGCCTCTTTCAGTACTTCCGAGAATTCACGACCGGCGCGCATTTCAGTCAGGATGTAATTACCGGTGCCGTTGATGATGCCGGCGATCCAGTCAATTCGGTTGGCGGCCATGCCTTCGCGCACCGCCTTGATCACCGGGATACCACCGGCAACGCCAGCCTCGTAGGCCACCACGACGCCGGCTTTCTGAGCCGCTTCAAAAATCTCGTTACCGTGCACGGCGATCAGCGCCTTGTTGGCCGTGACCACGTGCTTGCCATTGCGGATGGCAGCAAGCACCAGCTCCCGGGCAGCGTCGTAGCCGCCGATCAGCTCAACCACGATATCCACTTCGGGGTCGTTGACCACGTCATAGATGTCGGTACTGAAGGGCACGTCCCCAAGGTCCATGTCCTCGCGCGCCCGGCGACTGGCAATCCGGGTAATCCGGATGTTGCAGCCTGCCCGACCGGCAATAAGCCTGGCGTTGCGGGTCAAGACATTGAAGGTACCGCCGCCGACGGTTCCCAGTCCGCAGATTCCGACACTGACGTCTTTCAAACTCTCACCTCTGATCCCGAAGGGGTGCTGATGAATGATAATGAGGGGCTAGTATACCGATTCAGGCGGCGGTGAATAAGCCCTGAATCACGGTCTGCCCAAGACCGCAGCCATCTCCCCCGGAACACGCCTTAGAGCAGTCCGAGACCCTCGGCCAGGCGTGCTGCCGGAACATAGCCCCGAACCATGGTGCCGTCCTCCAGGACAATCGCCGGCGTGCCTGTTACACCGACCTTCCCGCCGAGGCGATACTGGGCCTCCACCGGGTTGTCGCAGCTCGCCTGCTCCACGGTCCGTCCGGCCTTTGCGGCATTCATGGCGGCCTGCTGGTCATCGGCACACCACACGGACACATACTTGGTGAACGACGGAGTACCAGGACCTGAACGGGGGAATGCGTAGTAATTCACGGTGATGCCATATTCGTTCAGCTGCGCCACCTCGTCGTGCAGTTTTCTGCAGTAAGGACAATCAATGTCAGTGAACACATCCACAACGGCCTTTTCGTTCTCGGCCGCAAAGGTAATGGCGCCCTCGTCACCAAACTCGGCCATGGTGGCGCGACGGGCTTCGGCACGGCCGGCCTCGGTTACGTTGGCGATGCCCTGGTCGGTGATTTTCAGGAGATCGCCGGTCATCAGGTACTGGCCATCGGCGGTGGTATAGATGGTTTCACCGTTATTGCTTTGCACCTCGTAGAGGCCGCTGGCTTCGGATTCGCGAACCGAAGTTACCTGAAGGCCTGGCACCGCTTTACTCAACCGCTCGGCAATCCTGTCCTCAATTTCACCGGCACTGACGACGGCGGAGGAGAACAGTCCGGCAACCAGACCGAGCACGACAACAAAGGGTTTGATATTCATGTTGGCAGACGTACCTTTTTTCAGAGAGCTCTTCAAACCCGGCAGTAATGACACAGGCCGGGGACCAAATCAATGCGACACGCAGAGTTTGCCAAAGTTCACTCAGCCGCGGGGATGATGGGCCTGATGCAGCGCCTGCAATCGCTGGCGCGCCACGTGGGTGTATATCTGCGTGGTTGACAGGTCCGAATGCCCCAACAGCATCTGCACAACCCGAAGATCCGCGCCGTGGTTCAGCAAGTGCGTGGCGAAGGCGTGCCTGAGCGTGTGTGGAGACAGATGCTTGCGAATCCCGACCCGCATTGCGTAATGCCGTATCCGATACCAGAAGGTCTGGCGCGTCATCGCGGCAGCGCGATTGCCCGGGAAAAGCGCGTCACAGGGCTGCCCTTTGAGGAGCTCGGGGCGCGCCTCCTTCATATAGCGAACCAGCCAGTCCACCGCCTCCTCTCCCAGAGGTACCAGCCGCTCCTTGCCGCCCTTCCCGGTAATCCGGACCACACCCTGGCGCAGGTTGACCTGATCAACCCTCAGGCCGGTGAGCTCCGAGACCCGCAGACCACACCCGTAGAGGATTTCCAGCATGGCCTTGTCCCTGAGTTCGATCGGAAGCTCGGGGTCAGGTTCGGCCAGTAGCGAATCCACCTCTTCCTCGGTCAGGGAATCCGGCAGACGCCGGGGCAGCCTGGGGCTGTCGATCTGCAACGTGGGATCCTCGGCAACGATCCCTTCGCGCAGCAGGTAGCGGTAAAACCGGCGAAGACCGGAGAGCCGCCGGGCCGCCGTTGACGTCTTGACACCCTCGGCAAGGCCACTGGACATCCAGGCCAGCAGATCGACCCTCCGGACACTCACCAGCCCCGCACTGCCGGGCTGATCTGCCACCCACTGAGCCAACCGGCGCAGGTCACTGGCGTAGGCCTGACGGGTCTTCTCACCCAGGCCATCTTCAAGCCAGAGAGCATCAACAAACTGACTGATCAGGGATTCATCGTCCAGAGGCACGCTGCGTTCGTCCTTTTTTCGACAGTCGGAGCAGATTACCAGAGGCCTGAACACAAAAAAGGCAGCCCTGGGCTGCCTTTTTCTTCGTACTGTTCAGCGCGTGGCTGCTCAGCCCAGCTTTTCCTTGATGCGAGCTGCCTTACCAGACAGATCACGCAGGTAGTAAAGCTTGGCCTGGCGCACATCGCCACGACGCTTCACGCTGACGCTGTCGATCAGCTTGGAGTAGGTCTGGAAAGTACGCTCAACGCCAACACCGTAGGAAATTTTACGCACGGTGAAAGAAGAGTTCATGCCGCGGTTGCGCTTGCCGATGACCACACCTTCGAACGCCTGCAGACGCTCACGGTTACCTTCGGTCACGCGAACCTGAACGACCACGGTGTCACCCGGCGCAAAGGCAGGGATTTCCTTGGTCATCTGTTCTGCTTCAATTTGACTGATGATGTTGTTCTTGCCGCTCATCGTAATGCTCCTGATACCCAATCTGTTAATGCCCTGACCATTCAGAGGCACCCGGTTCGTTCAAAATCTCATCCAGCAGCGCACGCTCTTCGTCCGTAAACACCCGCTTTTCCAGCAGGTCGGGGCGTCGCTCCCGGGTTCGCCTCAGCGACTGCTTCAGTCGCCAACGCCGGATCTGATCATGGTGACCGCCCAATAAAACATCCGGCACCGCCTGACCTTCATAAACCTCGGGCCGGGTGTAGTGCGGACAATCCAGCAAACCGTCGGCGAACGAATCCTGCTCTGCCGACTGCGCATGACCCAGCGCTCCGGGGATGAGGCGTGTTACCGCGTCGATGACGGCCATGGCCGCCAATTCGCCACCGGAAAGTACAAAATCTCCCAGCGACACTTCCCGGTCGACTTCCGCGGTGATCAGGCGCTCATCAACGCCTTCATACCGACCTGCCACCAGAATCAGCTGCTGCTCGGCCGCCAACGACTCGACCAGCGACTGGTTCAGGGTTTCACCCTGGGGCGACAGGTAAACCACGCAGGGCTTTGCCGGTGCCGACTTTCGGGCTGCATGGATGGCGTCTCTCAGGGGCTGAATTTTCATCAGCATCCCGGGGCCGCCACCATAAGGCCTGTCGTCCACTGTGCGGTGCCGGTCGTGGGTGAAATCCCTCGGGTTCCAGCACTGGAAATCCAGGAGACCGTCCCGAACAGCCCTACCGGTGATACCGAAATCCGTTACCGCACTGAACATGTCCGGGAACAGACTGACCGCGCCAATCCACACCCGTCAGAACTCCGGATCCCAGTCGACGACCATGCGCTTCGCCGCCAGGTCCACACCCTGAACCACCTGGTCCGGGAGGTAGGGAATCAGGCGTTCACGCTGGTCAATGGAACCCGCGTTTGCCTTTACCACCAACACATCGTTGGATCCGGTTTCCATGAGGTGGTGCACTTCACCAAGGCACTCACCGTCAGCCGTAACGACCTCAAGGCCCTCAAGCTGAAACCAGTAATACTCCCCCTCGGGGAGCTCCGGCAGCTCAGCCGTTGAAACCCGGATTTCTGCGCCACAATAGGTGCGCGCAAGGTCCCGATCATCAATACCTTTCAGCCTGACAACGATCCCCTGCCCCTGGCGGCGACCTTCCTCAAGCTTGGCCGGAATACGCTTTCCGTCCAGATCAAGGATCCAGTGCGGATACTCGAGTATTCCTTCCTTGGGATCGGTATAGGAGTAAACCTTGAGCCACCCCTTGACCCCAAACACCGAGGTTATCCGGCCGATCACAGTTTCCTGCGAAGTCTGTGTCATGCCACGAACCCCGGCGCTACAGCTGAACTTACTGGGCCGCCTTCAGCAGCTGAGCAACGCGCTCGCTGGTCTGTGCACCCTGGCCCAGCCAGAAATCAACGCGCTCACGATCCACACGCAGACGCTCTTCCTGACCACGGGCGATCGGGTTGAAGAAACCAACACGCTCGATGAAACGACCGTCGCGTGATTTGCGGCTGTCAGTGACTGTCAGATGGTAGAACGGGCGCTTCTTGGAACCGCCACGAGCCAAACGGATTGTTACCATTTAACCAATATCCTGTTCTGTTGTACGAACTTTGTACGATTCACGCCGACGAACTTGCGGCCGGCGTGAAGACCCATACTCGAAAGGGGCGCTATTCTATGCTAAAAAAACGCCAAAGAAAACAGCAAAACCGGTGGATTGCGCGTTTTCTGCGTAAGGCTTTTTACATACGACCGAAGGGCGGCATTCCACCGCCGCCACCCGGGGGCATCATGCCTCCCATGCCGCGCATCATATTCGCCATTCCGCCCTTCTTGCCAAACTTTTTCATCATCTTCTGCATCTGCTTGTGCTGCTTGAGCAGACGGTTCACATCCTGGATCTGGGTGCCCGAGCCAGCAGCAATGCGTCGCTTGCGTGAATTGTTGATCACATCGGGGTAGCGCCGTTCTTTCGGTGTCATGGAGCAGATGATGGCCTCCATCTGACCCATGGACTTGTCGTTGACCTGTTGCTGGGCCATCTGTGCCATCTGACCCATGCCGGGCAGCTTGTCGAGCAGGCCGCCGATGCCACCCATGTTTTTCATCTGCTGCAGCTGGTCCCGGAAGTCTTCCAGATCAAAACCCTTACCTTTTTTGATCTTCTTGGTGAGCTTCTGCGCCTTCTTCTGGTCCAGCTTGCGCTCGGCTTCCTCTATAAGGGAGAGCACATCCCCCATACCGAGAATCCTGGAGGCCACCCGATCGGGATGGAACGGCTCCAGCGCATCGGACTTTTCGCCAACACCCAGAAACTTGATGGGCTTGCCGGTGATGTGCCGAACGGACAATGCCGCACCACCACGGGAGTCGCCGTCGGTCTTGGTGAGCACCACACCGGTCAGGGGCAGCGCGTCGTTGAATGCCTTGGCGGTGTTGGCTGCGTCCTGGCCGGTCATTGCGTCCACAACAAACAGGGTTTCGACCGGCTTGACCGCTTTGTGAAGCCGGCCAATCTCCCCCATCATCTGCTCATCCACGTGCAGACGACCGGCGGTGTCCAGAATCACCACATCAATGTGCTTCTTGCGGGCGGCCGCGATGGCGCCCTCGGCAATGTCCACCGGGTCCTGCTCGGTTGTGCTCGGGAAAAACTCGACGCCAACCTCTCCAGCCAGCGTTTCCAACTGCCGAATCGCCGCAGGGCGGTATACGTCGGCACTGACCACCAGCACGGATTTTTTCTGACGCTCCTTCAGGAAGCGTGAGAGCTTGGCCACGGTGGTGGTCTTACCGGCACCCTGCAGACCGGCCATCATGATCACAGCGGGGGGCTGCACATTCAGCGCCAGGGACTCATTGCGCTCGCCCATGACCCGTTCCAGCTCCTGCTGGACCACTTTTACAAAGACCTGGCCCGGGGTCAGGCTGCGCTGGACTTCCTGACCAATGGCACGGGTTCGGACACCTTCAACGAAATCCTTCACCACCGGCAGCGCGACATCCGCCTCGAGCAGCGCCTTGCGCACCTCCCGGAGGGTATCCTTGATGTTGTCATCGGTAAGACGGGCCTGGCCGGAAATCTTGCGCAGGCTGCCCGAAAGTCGGTCTTGGAGGTTCTCAAACATGTTGCTCTTCCGTACCCCGGATAAATTGAGTGCCCGGATCGTCAGAGCCTGCCCGGCTCCTTGATTCCAGTTGCATAATCGCGACATTATAACCAGACTATCGCCCTGAAACGACCAGCCCGGTCACATCGGCTCAAACCTGCGCCGATCCCCAGTCAGAACAGTGGTTAATAAGGACGTCATGGGAACGCTGATTCTCGCGGTCACCTCTCTTTTTCTGTACAGCGTGGGTACTGCGCTGAAAGCCCTCCATTTCCGGGGCCGGGTCCAGAGCAATCTTGCAATTACCACCCTGATCGGAGTGCTGGCACTGACCAGCCATGGCCTTCTGATTGGCCAGACTCTGCACCAGTCGGGCGGCTTCGACCTCAGCTTTTTCAAGAGCTCCATGCTCATTTCCTGGCTGATCGTCCTTCTGCTACTCGGCCTGAACCTGAAGAAGCCGGTTCAGAGTCTCTTCCTTGGCGTTTATCCTCTGGCCATCCTGACCATTATTCTGGCGCTGGTTGCCCACGGCCCTTCCCGGCTGGTATCTGACCAGAGCTACGGCATGCTGTCACACGTCGCACTTTCCGTAACCGCCTACAGCCTGTTCTCCCTGGCCGCCATCCAGGCGGTACTGCTCTATGTCCAGAATCGGCAACTGAAGCACAACTACAACAGCCTGCTGGTGCGCAACCTGCCGCCGCTCCAGACCATGGAATCCCTGCTGTTCGAAATGGTATGGGCCGGCGTCGTGCTGCTGATCCTTGCCATTGTTACCGGTGCGCTGTTCATCCAGGATCTGTTTGCCCAGGATCTTGCTCACAAGACGGTGTTCTCGATCCTCTCGCTCATGGTCTTCATCGCCTTGCTGATTGGCCGGTACACCCGGGGTTGGCGTGGCATCACCGCCAGCCGCTGGACCCTGGCCGGCTGCCTGCTGCTGATGCTCGCCTTTTATGGCAGCAAGTTTGTTCTCGAACTGGTATTCCACCGCGGCGGCTGAGCCTCCCTATCAACGGCAAGCCGCTTGACACGAGGCTTCGCTAACACCTATTTTCGCTACTTGTCAGTTATATAAGGACACCTCTTTTGAACGAAACATCGCTGACCGCGCTGTTTATCCTGCTCGTTGGGCTGATTCTTTTCTCCGCGTTCTTCTCCAGCTCCGAAACCGGCATGATGTCGCTGAACCGGTACCGCCTGAAACACATGGCAAAAACCGGCCACAAAGGCGCCAAGCGGGCCCAGGGGTTACTGCAACGTACCGATCAGCTGATCGGCGTTATCCTGATTGGCAACAATTTCGTCAATATCCTGGCATCGTCCATCGCCACGGTCATCGCCATTCGGGTATGGGGCGATGCGGGCATTGCCATCGCAACCGTCCTGCTGACGATTGTCATCCTGATCTTCGCGGAAGTAACACCGAAAACCCTGGCCGCCCTGTTCCCTGAAAAAATTGCCTTCCCCGCCAGCCACGTACTCGGACCACTGCTCAAAATCCTGTATCCGATTGTCTGGGCGGTAAACCTGTTCACCGGGGGCATTCTGAAAGTGCTGGGCGTTTCAGCCACTGACGCCGCCAACGACCACCTTAGCCGGGAAGAACTTCGAACCCTGGTGAACGAGGCGGGCGCACTGATTCCAGCCAAACACAAGGACATGCTGGTCAGCATCCTGGATCTGGAAAAGGTGACGGTGAACGACATCATGGTGCCCCGCAACGAGGTGGTCGGCATTGATCTGGAAGACGACACCGACACCATCCTGCGACAGCTGCGCAGCAGTCAGCACACCCGGCTGCCCGTGTACAAGGGCGACATCAACAGCATCCAGGGCATTCTGCACCTGCGCAGCGCCTCCAAACTGCTGCAGCAGGAAGAGATCAACAAAGCGATGATCATGCAGCTCTGCCAGGAGCCCTACTTCATACCTGAAAGCACCCCGCTCAACACCCAGTTGATCAACTTCCAGAAAGGCCGGCGCCGCTTCGGCATTGTGGTCGACGAGTACGGCGATGTGCTCGGGCTCGCCACTCTGGAGGATATTCTTGAGGAAATCGTGGGCGACTTCACCACCGATTACGCGGCTACCAGCCCGGATATCATTCCCCAGGACGACGGCACCTTTATCATCGACGGCACGGCTGCGGTGCGAACCATTAACAAGACCCTGGGCTGGAAACTGCCGACTGATGGCCCGAAAACGCTCAACGGGCTGATCACCGAGACTCTCGAGAACATTCCGGACACCAACGTTTGCCTCAAGGTATCCGGGCACCGGGTGGAGGTACTTCAGATCAAGGACAACGTGGTCAAAGCCGCCATCGTGCACCCCAAAAAACGCAAGAAGCGGGCGCTGTCGCTGGGCTGACACCCCTCACCCCGGTCAGCGCACGCCATATACCTTACCGTTATAGCGGACGCCACCGTTGAAAGATCAAAATTTAACCACCCGCTTGACCGGCAGCAGCGCCCGGACAACACTGAGATGCTTCGGCTAAAGCCCGCGCATCGATACCATCCGTCCTTTTTGAATTTGCTCTCAGGTTAGCGTTTGGTCATGTTAACTTTTGAGAAAATGCGGTAAATTTAAACAATAACGAGAAGACAGGGAAAACCAGCTCGGTCATGTATCCGGTTGAGGCGTAAACAGGAGTCTGCCATGAACAAGCAGTCCGGCATACATTACCTCCGCGAACACAGGGAAGCGGGAAGCAACAAACCGGTTCCGGCGGAGGTTACCCGTATCCGGGACACGGTTGTCGCCGGACTTGGTGATTTGCTCCAGGGCGCCTTTGACGCTGTGGACGACTCGCTGTTTGAACTGGCCAACAACGCCCGAAGCAACAACGAACAGAACCGCTACTTCGAGGCCATGCGCGAGATCCGCATCAAGCGCAAGGGCGTGGAGCGGCATTTCCAGAATACCGTGGCGCAGTATTTCGCCAATCCGCCGCACACCGGGCCACTTCACGAAGAAACGGCCAGCCGGCAGGCCAGCGCCGATACCCTCTCCCTCGTTGGCAATGATGACCTGGAAGAACAGGTAGCCCTGAATGCCATGATCACCAAGGCACAGGCGCATTTCCAGGGGCCACTGCTGCAGCTTCAGACCCGCTTCAGCCAGGTCTATCCCGGGGCCACCGAGGAGTCTCCGGTCAACCCGATGGCGCCAGAACACCTGTGCAGCGCATTTACCGAGGCGATACAGGCGCTTGAGATCCAGATCCGCGAACGCCTGATCCTGCTCAAGCAGTTTGATCGCTACGTGGTCTCCAACCTCGGCATGCTTCTGGACGAAGCCAATCGCATTCTGATCCAGGCCGGCGTCATTCCGAACTTCCGGTATCACGGCAAGACCGGGCAACAGCAAAACAGCCCGGACGCACAAGGCAGTGGAGCCCACGAGGACACCAAAACCCGGGAGTCCTCTGTCGCATCGGGCCAAAGTGGCGCCGTTTTTGAACAGATTCGCCAGATGCTAGCCCTTCAGCGCGCCAATGCCGGCATACCGCCGCGTTCGGCCAACCCCAACGTGCGCGTGGTGGGTGATTCGGAACTGGCCAGTCTACTGAACTCTCTGCCCTTGTCGGTGACCCGGCAGAACGAGCAGAACCTCAGTGACGGCGAGCCCGTGACCGTAGACCTGCGGCAACTGGTCAGGCAATTGATTGCCCAGCAGGCAGACCGCGGTGACGGCCGGAAGCCGGAACTGAACGAGGTGGATGAGGACCTGATCAACCTGGTCTCCATGCTGTTCGAGTTCATCCTCGACGACTACAACCTGTCGGCACCGGTACAGGTACTGATCAGCCGGTTGCAGATCCCCATTCTGAAGGTGGTCATCCGCGACAAGAGCTTCTTCAGCCAGGCGACGCACCCGGCCCGACGGCTGCTCAACTCGCTCGCCAGGGCCGGTATTGGCTGGAGCACCAGTGACGAGAAGGCCAAGGACAAGCTCTACGGCCAGATACACAACATTGTCCAGCGGATCCTCAACGAATTCGACGGGGACATTGAGCTGTTTGAAACCCTGAACCAAGAATTCGAACGTTTTCTTGAACGGGAGAATCGCAAAGCGTCCCTCGTGGAACAGCGAACCCGGGAATCCGAGCGGGGCCGCATAAAATCCCAGGCCGCCCAGCAGACCGTCGATAACCTGCTCAGGCAAAAGGTGTCACGCTACAAGCTGCCACAGCCCATCCACGACATCCTCATGAATGGCTGGAGCCGCGTTATGTTCCTGGCCTACCTGCGCGACGACGTTGAGCATCGCTGGAACGCCACCGTCAAGGTGGTCGATGACCTGATCTGGTGTCTGCATCCCCACCAGGAGGATGAAGAAAGGGACCAGTGGGTACGCGTGGTTCCCGGTCTGCTGAAGGCGCTACGCGCGGGCTTGGAAGAGGTTTCCTACAATTCCTCGCGCCTCGACGAAATGATGGGTCAGCTCAAGCATGAACTGGCCGAAGCCTTCCGGACCAACGCCGCCATTGAAGCCCGACAGGATTCTCCGCAGGATCCGGAACCGGAGGAAACGGCAGCAGTGCACCAGACCGCCGTTGAAAGGCAGCAGGAACTCGAGGACGCGGCGGTATCCGAGTATGTTGCGCAGATCGAGGGTATCGAAATAGGCAACTGGGTGGAATTCCGCCTGGTCAACGGCGCCAGCTTCCGCTGCAAACTCTCGGCAATCATTGAAGAGGCCGACTGCTTTGTGTTCGTTAACCGGATGGGGCT
The DNA here is from genome assembly GCF_055755345.1 of Marinobacter sp. E2. Classification (NCBI taxonomy): domain Bacteria; kingdom Pseudomonadati; phylum Pseudomonadota; class Gammaproteobacteria; order Pseudomonadales; family Marinobacteraceae; genus Marinobacter; species Marinobacter sp. E2. The sequence continues at coordinate 975,609 of NZ_CM146911.1, read as the reverse complement.
CAAGGTGATCGAGAAAACCCGCATCGAGCTGGCCCATGAAATGCGACGGGGCAGGCTCACCCTGCTGGAGCAGGGCGCGCTGATTGACCGGGCACTGGACGCGGTGGTTGGCAGCCTGCGGAGCAAGACAGCCTGACACATGCCTGACCAGAGCAGTACAAGCGCCCTGCCGGCCGCCTACCGGCTGGGCCTGGCCGTATCGCTTGCGCTTCTGGCTCATACCCTGCTTCTCTCGGGCCTGCCCACGCCATTTGTCAGCCAGCCGGACCGGCACAGGGAAAGCCTGAGTGTCGAATTGGTCACCGAGGGCTCACGCCCGTCCAGCCCGCAGGCCAGTGGTCAGCCCTCGACCGACCGAAAAGCCACGCCAATTCCTCCGTTCGAGCTGCAGCCGGAGATTACAACAGTCCCGAGCCCCGAAGTGGTGACCACCAACGATACCCGGCGATCGCCCCCTCCCGCCGAGCAACCAGCGCCCGCACCTGCCGAGCCTGTCCAGCAACCGGACACCAGCTCATCCCCGTCACCCGCAACCAGCTCGCAAACCGCGAGCCCGAGCCGGGCCGGAAGCCAGGCCCCAGCCGACAGCGCGCAGGAACCTGAGCCGATGACCCGGATTACACGCTCACCGGCGGAGGCCGATCCCTACCTGGTTAAACTCGCCACGCATCTGGCCAGAGAGCTTGAGAACATGCGGGTACCGGCCATCAGCCAGTTGCCGGGGCCGGTGGCTATGGAAGTGGAACTTCAACTGCTGGGAAATGGGGCACTGACCCGTGCCAGGGTGGTGAAATCAACCGGAGTGGCGAACATAGACAGCGCCGCCTATCGGGCGGCTCTCGCTGCCAGCCCCTATCCGGAACCTCCGGGGGCGGGCCCCGGAGAAAACCGCTTCGAAGTAGAACTGCTGTTTACCCCGAAGCGGCTTTGACCCACATCCTATCGAAGGCGGGGATCAGGCTTCCGCCTGCTTTGCAGCGGCCTTGACCATCTTGGCCAGTTCACCACTCTCCGACATCTCCAGCACGATATCGCAACCACCCACCAGCTCACCGTTGATGTAGAGCTGCGGATAGGTCGGCCAGCTGGAATAAACCTTCAGGGCCTCGCGGAGCTCCTGGTTGTCCAGGATGTTTACAAACGCAAACCGCTCGCCGCAGGCCATCAGGGCCTGTACGGTCTTGGCCGAGAAGCCGCACTGAGGCGCCTGGGGGCTGCCCTTCATGTACAGAATGATCGGGTTCTCGTCGAGCTGGCTTTTGATGGTTTCATTGATGTCCATGAACGTCTACCTCTGTTGGAACACTCTTGCCACACGGCAATTGACTTGGCACTCATTGTACACGGCTGCCGAACACCTCTCCAAATACCGTGATTTGACCCCGGACAAGTGCCCTGGTTCCACCCCGGTAACGGCGTTGTCATACCGGGCCCGACGGGCTAGACTTGATCCCCCATTTTCAAGCCAGCAGTCCGGCAAACCGCCAATGGCGGGATTCGTGGAGATAAGGGCCAGTCCATGGCAGCAAGACATTTTCTGACATTGAACGACATGACAACCAGTGAACTGGAAGATCTGGTTGATCATGCCACGCACCTGCGCAACGAATGGCGTCAGGGCAAGGTGCGGGACTCCCTGAAAAACCGGGTCCTGGCGATGATCTTCGAAAAGTCCTCCACCCGGACACGCGTGTCCTTCGAGGCAGGCATGGCCCAGCTGGGCGGCTCCGCCATGTTTCTGTCTCCCAGGGACACCCAGCTCGGCCGGGGCGAACCCATTGAAGACTCCGCCATTGTGATCTCCAGCATGGTGGACGCAGTGATGATCCGCACCTTCGCCCACGAGACGGTCGAGCGCTTTGCCGCCGCCTCCCGGGTTCCGGTCATCAATGCCCTGACCGACGAATTCCACCCCTGCCAGTTGCTGGCCGACATGCAGACTTACCGGGAACACCGGGGCAGTATCCGCGGGGCAACCGTGGCCTGGATCGGCGACGGTAACAATATGTGCCATTCCTACATCAACGCGGCCGCACAGTTCGATTTTCACCTGAACGTTGCCTGCCCGGAAGGCTATGAACCCGCAAAGGAACTGCTGGAAGCCCACAGCGACCGGGTCACCCTGTTCCGGGATCCTCGCGAAGCGGCGCGACAGGCCCAGCTTCTGGTGACTGACGTCTGGGCCTCCATGGGCCAGGAGGACGAACAGAAAGCCCGCGAGAAGGCTTTTCGTGGCTACCAGATCAATCCGGACCTGTTGGCCGTGGCCGACAAGAACGCCCTGTTCATGCACTGCCTGCCCGCGCATCGGGGCGAGGAAATATCCAGCGACATGATGGACCACCCTGCGTCGGTGGTCTGGCACGAGGCAGAGAACCGCCTTCATGCCCAGAAGGCGTTGCTTGAATTTCTGATTCTGAACCGTCTGGGCTGACGCGATGGATACCTCTGCTCACTCCCCGGCCGACTGGCTGCTTGAGGTGACCAACCTCTCGTGCGGTTATGGCGGCGATTCCGTGGTCAAGGACGTCAGCTTTGCACTGAGCCACGGCGACATTGGCTGCCTCCTGGGGCCCAGCGGCTGCGGAAAAAGCACGATATTACGGGCACTGGCGGGATTCCTGCCGTTGAACGGTGGAGAAATCAGCTTGCAATCCCAGGCCATCAGCCTGCCTGGCCGAACCTTGCAGCCAGAAAAACGCAGAATCGGCATGGTCTTTCAGGATTATGCCCTGTTCCCCCACCTGACCATTGCTGACAACGTCGGTTTCGGTCTGCGCAATCTGGGCAAAGCCGAAAAACGTCAGAAGGTCATGGAACTGCTCAATGTGGTGCATCTGCAGGACCTGGCCGATAACTACCCGCACGAACTGTCTGGTGGCCAGCAACAGCGTGTCGCCCTGGCCCGCGCTCTGGCGCCCGAGCCCACGCTGATCCTGCTGGACGAGCCCTTCTCCAACCTCGACGCGGACCTGCGCCGGAGACTGAGCCTGGATGTCCGGGAAATCCTCAAGACGCTGGGTATCAGCGCCATCCTGGTGACCCACGACCAGCAGGAAGCCTTTGCGATGTGCGACCAGGTGGCGGTGTTGCGGGACGGTCGAATCCAGCAATGGGACGTGCCCTACAATCTTTACCACGAACCGGCCAACCGCTTCGTCGCCAGCTTTGTCGGCCAGGGTGGTTTCATTCCCGGTACGGCCCTTGGGCCGGACGCCATTGAATCAGAGCTGGGCGTGATCCATGGCAACCGGGCCTATAAATGGTCACCGGGCACCCTGGTGGATGTGCTGATACGGCCCGATGATATCGTGCACGATCCGGAGTCAGATCTGCGCCCCAAGGTGATTGAAAAGACCTTTGCCGGCACCTCAACCCTGTATCGCTTCCGTTGCTCGGAAGACACCGAGTTCGAGGCACTGTTCCGAAGCCACCTGGACTTCCACCTCGGCGAACACGTGCCGGTCCGGGTCGAGGCGGATCACCTGATTGCCTTCGAGCGGACCGCCTGACCCACCGTTACCTATCAGTTGTTGCACACCCGCTCGACCGCGTCCAGCCAGCCTGCGTAAAGTGACTCCCGCAGGGCCGGGCGCATGGCCGGGTGGAATTGGCGCTCGCACTCCCAGAGTTCTGAAATCTGCTCAAGACTCTCGAATAGCCCGGTCTGCAGGCCAGCGAGATAAGCCGCACCGAGCGCGGTGGTTTCAGTGACCCGGGGCCGGTCGACGGTGACATTGAGAATGTCGGCCAGGAACTGCATGACCCAGTCGTTGACCGCCATACCTCCGTCAACCCGGAGTGATGCCAGACTGGCGCCGTCGTTCTGGATTGCCCGTACCAGGTCCTTGGTCTGGTAACAGACCGATTGCAGCCCGGCTGTCACAATCTCGCCTATGCCGGTATCCCGGGTGAGGCCCATGATGGCACCCCGGGCGTGGGGATCCCAGTGGGGAGCGCCCAGTCCGGTGAACGCCGGCACCAGGTACACCGGGTTGTCCACGCCCACCGCCTCGGCATGGGCCGAGGACTCGCTGGCGTGCCGGATCAGCTTAAGCCCGTCCCGCAGCCATTGCATGGCCGCTCCCGCCACGAAAATACTGCCCTCCACTGCATAGCAGGGTTTGCCATTCAACCGATAGGCCATGGTCGTCAGTAGCCGATTTTCGGACCGGACGGCCCGATCCCCGGTATTGAGCATGAGAAAACAGCCGGTACCGTAAGTGCTTTTGGCCATACCCGGGCTGAAACAGGCCTGGCCGATGAGGGCGGCGTGCTGGTCCCCGGCGATTCCGGCAATGCTGACCGGCGCCCCGAGCCACTCGGGCTGCGCTGTGCCATAGTCGGCGGCGCTGTCGAGCACCTCAGGCAGCAGAGACTTCGGAATGCGGAAGAGCTCAAGCAGGGTCGGGTCCCAGTCCTGATCGTGAATGTTGAACAGCGCTGTACGGGAGGCATTGGTGGCATCGGTACGGTGGGAACGGCCTCCGGTCAGGTTCCACAGCAGCCAGCTGTCGACGGTGCCGAACGCCAGCTCACCGGCTTCAGCCCGGGCCCGGGCGCCGTCCACATTGTCGAGGATCCAGGCAATCTTGGTGGCCGAAAAGTAGGGATCAATAAGCAGGCCGGTTTTATCAACGACGGTATCCTCGTGGCCATCCGCCTTCAGCTTGGTGCACAGGGAGGCGGTTCTGCGATCCTGCCAGACGATGGCGTGATGGATAGGCCGGCCACTTTCCCGCTCCCAGACCACCGTGGTTTCCCGCTGATTGGTGATGCCGATGCCGGCCAGCTCTCCAGCCTCTATACCCGCCTGCTTCAACGCACCGCGGCACACCGAGAGGGTGCTTTCCCAGATTTCCAGGGCATCGTGCTCCACCCATCCGTCCTTCGGAAAATACTGGTGAAACTCCTGCTGGTCGGTGGCAATGCTGTTGCCGGACTGGTCAAAAACAATGGCGCGGGAACTGGTAGTTCCCTGGTCAATGGCAAGCAGATAGCGGGTCATGAACGGCCTCCTGTTGTTTCCTGCGATTCTAGCAGCAGTGGGGGCCTTAAAGAGTGACGAACCGGGAATTTCACCGGAGACTTGAAACGCAGACATAAAAAAAGGCCGGAAAACCGGCCTTCAAATGACGAATGAAACAAGGAAAGTTCGTAAGAACTACAACCTCAAAAGTCATCCCTTACGCTTTGCATTATGCGCAGGGGCGGCCCGCTGTTCAGTAGTGCTTGTGTAGCGCATTTGTTACATCAGGTGAGGTTGTGAGCACTGGGTCACAGAACGGCTTCGAGCGGTTTTTTCCGGGGCCACACCAGACTGAACCGGGCACCGCCCAGGGTGTCGCTACGACCAACAAACGCGTGGCCGCCGTGCCAGTACAGAATGCGCCGGACAATAGACAGCCCCAGGCCGTAGCCGCCGGAAGTTCGGGTGCGGCTGTCGTCGAGGCGGGCAAAGGCGGTAAACACCTTCTCCCAGTCCTCCTCGGGTATACCGGGGCCATCGTCCTCTACATCGATACGGCAATTGTCCTCATCGCAATGGCAGGTCACTCGCACGTTACCGGCGGCATAACGACCGGCATTGCCCACCAGATTCTGGATTGCCCGGTGAATATAGCGGGGCTCAATATCTGACATCGACCAGTGCTCCGACTCAGGGTCCACCAGGCCTTCGATGGTCAGCTCCGGACGCACCATCTGCTGCTCCGAGACCACCTGGCGAACGATGTCAGTGACCGATGTTTCCTGCAGCGAGAACACCGGACCACCCTGCTCCAGCCGGGCATAGGTGAGTATTTCGTCGATCAGTTCATCCAGTTCCTGGATGTCTCCGTCTATTCCGTCCAGCTGCCTCTGGAGGGCCTCCTGGTCCTGGCAGTCCTCAATCATCTGCACACCGAAACGAATCCTCGCCACCGGCGTGCGCAGCTCGTGAGAGACCGCATGGATCATTTCCCTCTGCACCTGCACCAGGCGCTGGATGTGCTCAGCCATGCCGTTGAACGATACCGCCAGCCGGGTCACCAGCCGGCTTTCCCCGGCCTCCACGCGGGCGCCCATTTCCCCACGGGCAATCCGTACCGCCACCGACTCCACCGCCCGCAGATTGCTGTCCACCTCCCGCAGCGCCAGAAACAGCGCAATGGCCAGCACGCCGCCCAGTACCAGTGCCACCAGCAACAGCAGAGGCCAGGCCCAGGGGTTAAAGGGCGCCGGCATATCAATCCGGAACAGTTCGCCGTCCGCAAGCTGGATCATCACCCGGCCGCGTCCATTGTGCCCCTCCCGATAGAACGCCAGGCCCCGCTCTGCCACCTGCGCCAGCACCTCGGAATCGGGCAGCAGGCGTTCATCGGCCACCGACTGGATGTCCACATTCAGGGCCTCGGCCATCTGGTCGGCCACTTCCAGCCTACCGGCCGGTTGCACCGAATCCAGATGCCAACGCAGGATAAGCCCTGTGGCTCTGGCAATGTCGCGATAGGGATCGGCAAGTCGCAGCTCAAGAATGTCTCCGGACACGCCGGCCACGAACAGACGCAGGCCAACGTTGCTGTCGAGGCTTACCACCTGCCCGTATCCGAGGCGCTCAGCCACCACCGGGGACAGATCGAATTGAGCGGCATTGCCCTCTCGAAGCTCCAACACCGCTCCGAGCCAGTGATACTGCTCCGCCGGTGCCGGAGCTGCCGCCAACCAGCGCATAAGTGGCTCGGGAAACCGTTCCTGCCAGTACTGCAGGCGGACCGAATTGATACCGGTAAACAGGGCAGCGCAAAGCAGTACCACCAGTGCGGTAACGCCTGCGAGACGGGCATAGAGCTTGAGGAAGAACTTCAGGGGCATGGCACCAACCCTGGCGGGGGCCACCGGTGTGCGCTCGGGCCACACACCGGCTCCGGAGACAGAATCGTCAGGCTTCCTTCACAAACAGGTAGCCTTTACTGCGAACGGTCTTGATGCGCCGTGGATGGATCGGGTCATCCCCGATCTTGGGCCGGATCCGGGACACCCTGACGTCGATGGAGCGATCCTGGCCGTCGTACTCGATGCCGCGCAGGGCAGTAAAAATCTCCTCCCGACTGAGTACCCGGCCGGCGTTGCTGGCCAGTAACCAGAGCAAATCGAACTCCGCGCTGGTCAGATCGATGCTCTCGTCGTTCAGCCAGGCCTCCCGCATGGAGCGATCCACCACCAGGTCGTTGAACTGCAGACGCACGGGCTCTTCACCGCTGCCTTCATCGCCGGCACCCTGGCCGCCCTCGGTGACCCGGCGGAGCATGGCGCGGATGCGAGCCAACAGCACACGCGGCTTGACCGGCTTACCGATGTAATCGTCGGCACCCATTTCCAGGCCGAGCACCTGGTCCAGATCATCGGTGCGCGCGGTGAGCATGATGATGGGACCGGAATAGAAGGGACGGACCCTGCGACAGATAGACAGGCCATCCTCGCCGGGCAGCATCAGATCAAGCACCACCAGATCCGGCTGCTCGTTGCGGATCCGCTCGACAGCGGGGCCACCGTGGGTTTCGAGGGAGACTGTCAACCCGTTGCTTTCGAGGTACTCACGGGTCAACTCAGCCAACCGCTCATCGTCTTCGACAATCAGAATTCGCCAACTTTCGTTCGTTTGTTCCACGCCGTCCATCTCTGATTTTGTTATTCCGGTTTCAGGTCATTCTGTGTTTCCGACCATACAGGCAACCTGCTGTAACAGCAATTATACATGCTATTCAGAAATATACATGGAACCGGTGCTTGGTTACAGCCTGTGACACAGCTCCATCCGGCCCACCCGGATCTCCATGTCATACAGACGTCATTCCCCGGTCACCGGCCTGTCACACCGGCTTCATAGGCTTGTCGGCAAATGGAAACAAAAGAGACTGAGCCATGACCACACCCGCCGCAAACGCCCGCCGCAGTGCACGTCGACTCAAAACCGAACTGACCCGCTGCCCCCAGCAGGTGGAAGCAGCACAGCGTCTGCGCTACCACGTGTTCTCCGAAGAATACGGCAGCGACCTCGGAGCCCGGACGCCCGGCCTCGACGCCGATGAGTTCGACAACGTCTGCGACCACCTGATCGTCACTGATCTCGATTCCGGACAATTGGTCGCCACCACCCGCATCCTGCACCAGGCGGATATTGGTGCCGTCAACCGCTTCTATTCGGCCAGCGAGTTCGATCTCACCCCCCTGCAGAACCTGCCCGGCACCATCGCCGAACTCGGACGTACCTGCGTGCATGCGGATTACCGCAACGGCGCCACCATCAGCCTTTTGTGGTCCGCGGTGGCAGCTTACCTGATGGAACGCGACGTCGATTACATGATTGGCTGCGCCAGCATCAGCATGTCCGACGGCGGCCTGAAAGCCTGGCGCATTGCCCGGCACCTGCAGAATCAGTACCTGGCCGATCCCGCTCACCTGGTGGCCCCCTTGCGGGCGCTGCCCCACCTGACCCATGCCCGTGATACCGACCGTCCGGTGGAGGTTCCGGCCCTGATCCGGGCCTACATGCGCCTGGGCGCCAGGGTTTGCGGCGAACCGTGCTGGGATCCGGAGTTTCGCTGTGCCGATCTGCTGGTGCTGCTGGAAGTCAGCAAGCTGGCCGGCCGGTACAGCCGGCACTTCATGCGAACGGCTTCCTGAGCCAAATCCGGGAGAGGACCTGCCCCATGAGCTGGCTGCGACTGGTGTTCCGACTGACTGCGTTCGTGCTGTTCCTCGCGGCGACCTCCGGGCTGGCTATCGCACTGTGGATTATCGATCTGGTACGCACCACACCCATCAACCGGACACCCTGGGCTAACAGCTGTTTTCGCTGGGCCTGTCGCTGTCTGGGGCTGGAGATCCATCAGCATGGTACTCCGAGCGATACCACGGTTCTGTTTGTCAGCAATCACATCAGCTGGTCAGATATTCCGGTTCTCGGGAGCCTTGCCCCCATCCGCTTTCTGTCCAAGGCCGAGGTGGGCCGGTGGCCACTGATTGGCTGGCTGGCACGACAGGCGGGCACACTGTTCATCAAACGTGGCGGCGGCCAGGCGAGAAAGGTACGGGAGCGCATTGCGGACAATCTGCGAACCGGCGAGAGCGTGCTGGTTTTTCCCGAGGGCACCACCAGTGAGGGTCTGGCGGTACTGCCGTTCCATGGACTTTTGCTGGCGGCCGCGCCGGAAAGTGATACGCCGGTGCAGCCGGTCACCATCGCCTACCGCAGGGCGGGGAGACCCGACCACCTGGCCCCCTTCATCGGCCAGGACGAGTTCCACCGTCACCTGCTGCGCCTGTTACGCCAACCCGCGGCACGCGTCGACGTTATCTTCCATCCACCTATCAGTTTTCACGGGCCATCGCCGGTCGGCCCGAACACCGGCGCGTTGGCGGAACATGTCAGGGAAACCGTCAGCGAGGGCCTGGCCAGAATCCATGAGGGCAAGCTTGACCAGGAGAACACCGATACATTCAGAACAGAGGCCGACCCTGGGCAATCTCGTCGTCGGTCGCTTCCCGCCGGCCAACAATCTCCAGATCAAAGTACAGGGTAAAGCCCGCCAGCGGGTGGTTGGCGTCCACCTTCACCAGGTTGCCGTCAATGCCCACCACCTGCACCACCTGGGCGTCATCGCCGGTATTGGTCTGGAATTTCATGCCGACCTGGAGATTCTCGACTCCCTCGAAGAGCGAGCGCGGAACTTTTCGCACCAGATCCTCCCGGTGCTCGCCGTAGGCCATCTCTGGCGGCACGGTTACTTCCAGACAGTCGCCGACGTTGCGGTCTTTCACGGCCTTCTGGATGCCCTCGATGATCTCGGGAGTGCCATAGAGGAAGTGCAGCGGCTCGCTGCCCTCCGAGGTATCCACCAGCTCGCCGATCCGATTTTTAAGGACGTAATGGACGGTAAAAACGTCGGGTCTTGTGTCTGAAGCAGTCATCAGGTTGTCGAGTTTCCTGTATCCGAAGATGTATCGAGTTGCTGAAGGCCATGTATGACCAGTCGCTGATCGAGCCGGTCTCGCAGACTCGCGGGATTCAGCAATCCCATGCGCTCAAGCAGGGATCGGTATCGGTTGTCCTCATCCCGTGCCCGCAGGGCCTGCCAAAGGGTCGACAGTTTACCACGACGGGTGGCGGTTGCGGCCTTCAAGGCCTTAAGGGCTTTCCCTAACCGGAGTTCCTCTTCGGTGAAATCGCAGCCGAACGGAAAGGCCGGGAAGCTGCCCTCACCAGCCTCGGCGATGGCACGACGCACCGCAGCGGGCGTGTTGTTGCACCAGTGCGAGGGTAGCCGGAACGCCGGATCCACCTTGCCCGCCTTCTGCGCCCGGGCCAGTAATTCCGGCTGGAAGCGGGAGTCCGCAATGCGGATGAGTCGCAGATAGACCTGCTCATCGCACTGCCCCCGGAGATCCGCAACACCATATTCGGTCACCACGATGTCCCGCAAATGCCGGGGTATCGTGCAATGGCCGTAATTGAACACGATATTGGACAGCACTTTGCCGTGCGCATTCCGGGTACTGCGCAGGGTCAGGATGGAGCGGGCTCCCGGCAGCTCGTGAGCCATGGCCACGAAGTTGTACTGCCCCCCCACGCCACTGACAACCCTTCCGTCATCCAGGCCGTCGGATACTCCGGCGCCGTTGAGGGTGTACATCATGGCCGAGTTGATAAAACGGGCAGACACCCGCTGCGCTGCCTTGAGTTTCTGGTCACCGAACGGGTGATCGTAGAGCTGATTGATGAAATTGACGCTGGTCATGCAGATGCGGGCGCGCTGGTGTTCGCTGAGCTCCCTGAGGTACTGGTAAAAACGCTCCGGCCCCACGTAAAACCCGCCATGCAGGACAATGCCGCCGGTCAGGCGCTCTCCGAGCATCAGGGCCTCGATGATTTCCCGGGCCTCGGCGTCGTCCAGGTCACCCTCCACCGAGTGACTTCTTAAACATAGCCGGCCACCCTTGAATTCTACCTCGTCCCCGAGAATGCCGTGCCGGACCAGCCAGCGAACGTCCCGGGCCCTGAGCGGATTGTCAATCAACTTTTCCTGCCGCAGGGTATCCAGGGTTTCCAGGGACACCTTCGACGTCAGTTCACCGCGGTTCATCAACGACTGAAGCCCGGCATGCTCGAACACCTCCCGGGTAAGGATGCCTTCCTGCATCAGGTACAGAAAGCCATCAACCATCATCTCGCTGCAGCCGTACAAGCCTTTCTCAAACGGCTCGGTACCGCCGTCTTCAGCGACTACCGGAAACTGCTCGTCGACCCGAAGATGATCGAACACCTTTCGCCAGGTGTCGTTATGCTTGTGACGCATGATGGCACTATGCACCAGCGCGGCGCCGAGCGATCCGATACCGACCTGGAGTGTGCCGCCGTCCTTCAACAGCGCACTGGCGTAGAACCCGATCAGGTGATCCTCCGGGCTCACCGCCATTTCAGGGGCGGAGAAAAGAGGGTAGTCCGATGACGGCTGTTCAAAAACAATATCGAAGCGGTCCGCATCGACCGCAGCATGATTCCCGAACCAGGGGAGACTCTCATTGAGCTCGGCGACCAGAGCGACGGGGGTACCGTTAGCCTCCCGCTCTCGCAGGCGCGGAATGAGATCGAGTGTGAGGTCGGGATTACAGCTCAGGCTGACGAGCCCCGGTTGGCCGTGAGCGGTGCCAGGCGCCACCATCTGGGCGACCACGTTCACCCCCTGAGCCATCAGATCGCGCACGGCATGGGTGTAGTTGGTGCACACATAGTGGCGTTGCTGGGCCCGATTGTTCAGAAAACTGCCGGCCTTGAAAAAGAATTCCGAGACCCGAATGTTCCCGGGCAACCGCCCTTCCGACACGTCCCGTGCGTAGGCCAGCTCCGGAATCGGGCCATACAATCGTTCGGCGAAGGGCCCCATGAATCGCCGCTCCAGTGACGAGTTGCCTCTCGGCGCCAGCAGAGACAGTGCGGTGACGATGTGCAGTTGAATGCCCGGATCGTCTTTGGCTCTCTGGTACAGCGCATTAACAAACCGGACCGGTTTGCCCAGCCCCAGCGGAAGGCCGAGCGTAATGTTCTTGCCAACCCGGCGGATCACTTCATCCACGCAGGCGTTTACGTCGTTCGATACCTGCCCTCTGTCACCTGACATTACCTAGCTCCCTTTATTCAAACGATCCGTTCGGGGGATCCGCAGTTCACACCGGATGATCACACGAGCATCCCGCGCAAACAATGCGTCAGGTCATGGCAGAGGCAGATGAGGGGATGGCCTGGCTCAGAAATTCCACTTGAGATTAAGGCAGGCGCCTTCAGGGAGCAACGCAATGCCGTGGTCGGCCTGGGCCGGGTCGGAGGCGTAGTGCTTGCCGGACTGGCGGGAGCGGGACAGGGTCAGGCTCAGCAGGCGGGACCCGATTTCGGCGAAGGCATCGGAGCTGTCTTCATCAATATCGCCGGAAACCCGCTCCTGAATCGCAAAGATCTCTTCGCTGGCCGTTGTCATTTCCGCTTCTTCGAACACGCGCTCAGACGCTTCGGCGCGAACGACGAAAGCCACGAGATTGAGAGCGAGTAATGCGACGAAGATACGAATAATCATGACACTGCCTGAGACCTTTTAGCGAGACGGAAGTCTACGGAAACCTAAGGCTTTAGTCTAATGATTACCGACCCGAAAGATGTGAATCTGCACACAAAGACGTCGATTTTTTGTCACCACATCGGGCTTTTTTTGTCAATTTATGATCCCCAATATTGCTGATTGTAACCAGCCCCGATAACCGGCGGATATCGGGGCTGAACGTGAGGTATCAGGGACAGGGGTAGGTGAACTCCTGGTGGATAGCTTCGATGGCTTCCAGCACCGCCGGGCTCAATGTGACCTTCGCCGAGCCAACGTTCTCCTTCAACTGCTCCATGGTGGTGGCGCCAATGATATTGGCGGTCAGGAAACTGCGGCTGTTGACGTACGCCAGTGACAGCTGCACCGGGGAAAGACCGTGCTGATGCGCGAGGTCGACATAGGCCCGGGTCGCGTCCATGCCGCGACTGCTCGTATAACGGCTGAACCGCTCGTACAGGGTCATTCGGGCCTTCTCCGGCCACTTGCCGCCCAGATACTTGCCAGAGAGCATGCCAAACGCCAGGGGCGAATAGGCCAGCAGGCCCGCCTGCTCGCGATGGGCGATTTCGGCCATACCCACCTCAAAGGCCCTGTTCAGAAGATTGTATGGATTCTGGATGCTGGCCACCCGCGGCCACCCCTTCTCACGGGCGAGGCGCAAGTATTCCATGGTTCCCCAGGGCGTTTCATTGGACAACCCGATATGCCTGACCTTGCCCGCACGCACCAGTTCATCGAGCGCTTCCAGCGTTTCCTCGATCGGAGTGAAGGTTTCGTCAGGATTATGCTCATACCCCAGTTTGCCAAAGAAATTGGTGCTGCGATCCGGCCAGTGCACCTGGTAGAGATCGATGTAGTCAGTCTGCAGACGCTTGAGGCTGGCGTCGCACGCCTGATGGATGTGATCGCGTGTCAGCCGCGGGCCGTTACGCAGGTACTTGAGCCCGTTGCCCGGCCCGGCCACCTTGGAGGCGATAACCAGATCGTCACGACGGCCCCGGCGGGCCAGCCAGTTGCCCAGGTAGGTTTCGGTCAGTCCCTGGGTCTCGGCCCTGGGAGGCACCGGGTACATCTCTGCGGCATCGATGAAGTTGATGCCTTCGGCCGTTGCGTAATCAAGCTGCTCGAAGGCTTCCTGCTCGGTGTTCTGCTCGCCCCAGGTCATGGTGCCCAGGCAGATGAGGCTCACGTCGATGTCCGTCTTGCCAAGCTTTCGTGTCTGCATAACGTCTCCGAAGCGGTTCGGTTAATAAGTAAACGGAATGTCACGGGATTGTCGCATGGCTGTCATGCCGCGTTTCCATAGTAGGGGCATGTCAAAGGACGCACAGGAAACACCGTGACCGAGACCCTGAAGGCCAACCGGCACCCGCAACACGTTACCATTGTTTCCGAGACTTTTCCGCCGGAAATCAATGGCGTGGCCAATACGCTCAGACATTTGTGCCAGGGACTGATGCAGCGTGGGCACCGAGTGACCGTTATACGGCCGAGGCAGCAACATGAGAGCAAGGGGCATTTCAAAAGCGCCGGCGAAGCGCTGTTCACCCACGAGCATGTAGTATCCGGATGCCCTCTGCCCGGCTATGCCGACCTGCGCTTCGGTGTGGCAACACCGGGGCGACTGAGAAGGCTGTGGGTGACCGATCGCCCCGACGCCGTCTATATCGCCACCCAGGGCCCCCTGGGGGTCTCGGCGACATCAGCCGCCCGCCAGCTCGGCATTCCGGTAAGCTCCGGCTTTCACACCAATTTCCACAGCTACAGCCGCTATTACGGTGTGGGCGCGCTCGAACGGTTGCTTTGTCTTTATGGTCGATGGTTCCACAATCGCACCGCCATTACGCTGGTGCCAACCCGGAAAATGCAACATGCCACCCGGGCCATGGGCATTACGGCTACCGGCATATGGAGTCGCGGCGTGGATTGCCGACGCTTTACCCCGCACAACCGTGACGCCGCGCTACGTGAATCCTGGGGGCTGGCCGCCAACGACCGGGCCGTTCTTTATGTTGGCAGGCTGGCGCCAGAGAAGAATCTGCGCATGGCCGTCGCCTGTTTCGAGAGAATCCGGGGACTACATCCGCAAGCCAGGTTCGTGTTGGTTGGAGACGGGCCGCTGCGGCGCCAGCTCGCCCAACGACACCCGGATTACATTTTCGCCGGCACCCGCCGGGGCGACGACCTTGCCCGGCATTTTGCCTCGGGGGATCTGTTCCTGTTTCCCAGCAAAACCGACACCTTCGGTAACGTGGTATTGGAGGCCATGGCCAGCGGGCTTGCCGTGGTCGCCTTTGACGATGCTGCTGCAGCCGAGCATATCCGTCATGAAGAGAACGGCATGAAGGTTCCGCTGGACCAGGACGAAGCGTTCGTCGACAGCGCGTTGCGCCTTGCCGACCAGCCCACCCTGCTGAACCGGGTTCGCGCCCAGGCCCGACTGGACGCCCTGGAACAAAGCTGGGCTGCGCAAATCGAACAGTTCGAGCAACTGGTTTTCAACCAAACGACAAAGGCCGGATATCATGCCTCCAGCAAGCAAAGCGTCTCGCTTCTTTGAACAGGCAGACCAGCGCGAAGTTGCCCTCTGCCAGGCCATCAATCGGGCCGTGCAATTCCGCCCGGCCCGGGGCTATTTCAGGCTGGTCAGCCGACTGGGCGACGGCTGGTTCTGGTACGCGCTGATCCTGCTGGTGCCCTTCCTGCACCCGGTGAAAGGCCCGGGGCTGGCCCTGTTGATGGCACTGACGGGGCTCACCTGCACCCTGACCTACAAGTTACTCAAACGCTGGCTGATCCGTGAGCGGCCGTTCATCTCGTTTCCCGCCATCAATTGCGCCACACCACCCCTGGATCGTTACAGTTTTCCCTCCGGCCACACCCTGCACGCCGTCTGTTTCCAGGTGATGCTGACCCTGGCCCTGCCGGGGCTGGCACTGATGGTGCTGCCTTTCACGCTCAGCGTTGCCGCCTCCAGAGTGATACTGGGCCTGCACTACCCCAGCGATGTGGCGGCCGGCGCATTGATTGGCGGCCTGATGGGTTACGCGGCCATGCAGATTCTTTACGCCGACTGGGCCCTGAAGTTCGCCAGTGCGCTCTGATGCGCCACGGTACCCCGGTTAGTCGAACAGCCGGAGCTGGGTCACCGGTGCTTCATCATTGCGGAAGCGAACGCCGAGCCCCAGCAAACGTACCGGTCGCTCCCGGTTGGTGACCAGCTCGGAAAGCAGCGGCAGGTAGTCCTCCAGCTCGGGCTCGGTAACCTGCTCACGAACCCGCTCCAGAGTGTGAGTGGAAAAGTCGCTGTAGCGGATCTTGATGAACAGCTTGTGAATGGGCTTGCGTTGCGCCTTACGCGACAGCCGCAGGTTAAGGTCGGCCACCAGTGAAGCCATGACGGTGACGCAGGCGTCCATGTCGGGCAGGTCCTGGGAGAACGTCCGCTCCACACTGACCGACTTGGCAATGCGCGAGACCACCACCGGCCGCTCATCTCGCCCATGGGCCATCTCGTGAAGACGATACCCCTGCTTGCCGAAGCGCTCGATCAGCCGGTCGGCGCCGAGCGCCTGCATGTCGCCGCAGGTGTGAACACCCAGATCATGCAACTTACCGGCAGTCACCTGCCCCACCCCGAACAGCTTCTCCACCGGCAACTGTTGCACAAAATCGTCAACGTCCTCCGGGCGAATCACGAACAGGCCATCGGGCTTCTGCCAGTCGCTGGCAATCTTGGCCAGGAACTTGTTCGGCGCCACGCCTGCGGAAATGGTAATGCCCACTTCCTGGCGCACCCGCTCCCGCAGATGCCGGGCCATCAGGGTGGCACTGCCTTTGTGGTCTGCCACATCGGAGACATCCAGGAAGGCTTCGTCGAGGGACAGGGGCTCCACCAGGTCGGTGAGTTCCCGGAGAATGGCCATCACCTGTCGGGACACGGCCCGATAGCGGGCCATGTCCGGCGGCACGGTCACCAGCCCCGGGCACAGGCGCCGGGCCTCGCTGCCGGGCATGGCTGAACGCACCCCGAAGGCCCGGGCCCGGTAGTTACAGGTGGTGACCACACCGCGCCCGCCCTCGCCGCCTACTGCCAGCGGCACCTCCCGAAGGCTGGGATCGTCCCGCATTTCCACCGCCGCGTAGAAGCAGTCACAATCCACGTGGATGATCTTGCGTTGTGGCATAATCAGCGGGACTCGCGTCGAATTTCTGTACATTTATACAGCCTTGTATCTTAGGCTAACATGCAGAGAATGTCAGGAACCTTCATCCAGCAGTTCATGAATGAGTGAGAGCCCCATGAGTAACCCGATTCCCGAATCCAAACGCACAGAAATCGAAGCTGCCGCCTTCCGTCGGCTGGTCAAGCATCTGAGAGACAACACCGAGGTCCAGAACATCGACCTGATGAACCTGGCCGGTTTCTGCCGCAACTGCCTGTCCAAATGGTATCGGGCCGAAGCCGACGAGCGCGGCTTCGAGATTTCCGATCCGCAGGCCCGGGAAGAAATCTACGGAATGCCCTACGACGAGTGGAAGGCCAAGTACCAGACCGGCCCCAAGCAGGACCACAAATAATGAGCATCAAGGATGCCGTGAGAATACACCTGGCATCTCTGGACGCCGGCCACGCCAATTTCGCCGACTCCCTGGCCCTGATCGAACAGCACTTCGAATACCAGCCGTGCCGTTTCCATAACGGCCCTCTGGTCAATGCCGAAGGCGAGAACGCCGGCTCCTGCCGCATCTTTGGCCTGGGCCAGTACTGCAACCTGTCCGAAGTGGATACCCTCAAGCTGTTTGCCGAACATTATCAGCAGGTTCTGGACGACCCGGTGGGCGACAGCCATGGCAACATCCGGCAATTCATCAGCACCGGCTGGTCCGGCATCCGATTTGACGGGATGCCCCTGCGGCCACGCCCCAACCCAACCGACAACATGACCAGGGAAGAGACTCCTTCATGAGCGATGCCGCCACGTCCGGGGTAAAACAGGGCTTTCAACTGAAAAGCGCCAGCGTCTCGATGACCGCACTGGAGCTTTACTATTTCGACGACGCCGAATTCGAGGGTGCCCTGCGGGACAAGATCAGCCAGGCGCCCGGGTTCTTCAAGGACATTCCCCTGATCATCAGTCTCGAGAAATACGAGGGCCTGGACAGTGAACTGGATTTCTTCAAGATCATCGGCACCTGCCGGCGCAACCACATCCACGTGATTGGCGTTCGCGGCGGCACCGACGATCAGCGGCGCCTGGCCCGCGGTGCCGCCCTCGCCCTGCTGCCGGGCAGCGGGCAGCGCGACCGGGCCCACGAGACTGACCAAAGCGCCGAACCGTCATCGGAGCCGGTCGAGACGCGTGCCGCCCAAGCCGGCGCAGGCGATCCACCGCCGGCGCGCATCGTGACGCAACCAGTGCGGTCCGGCCAGCAGGTGCACGCTCCGGAAGGTGACCTGGTGATCCTGGCCCCGGTTCAGGCCGGGGCGGAAGTGCTGGCCGCCGGCAACATCCACGTCTACGGGCCACTACGAGGCCGGGCACTGGCGGGCATCCACGGCGCCGAGTCGGCGCGAATTTTCTGCCAGTCTCTCGAGGCAGAGCTTGTGTCCATTGCGGGACACTATAAAATCTCCGAGGATCTTCAGGACAATGGCTGGAAAAGCGCTGTGCATATCCAGCTCAGGGACGACCTGCTGGTGGTAACGCCACTGGACAAGGCCTGATGTTGGAACGCAACACAATAATTTGACCGGACAATTCGGCAGACACGACGAATCCACCGAGAAACAGGAACAGAACCTTGGCTAGAATCATTGTCGTTACCTCAGGAAAGGGCGGCGTTGGCAAGACCACCACCAGCGCCTCAATCAGTACCGGCCTTGCCAAGCGGGGCCACAAAACCGTCGTGATCGATTTCGACGTGGGCCTGCGCAACCTCGACCTGATCATGAACTGCGAGCGCCGCGTGGTTTACGATTTTGTCAACGTGATCCAGGGCGAGGCCTCCCTGAACCAGGCCCTGATCCGCGACAAGCGCGTGGACACCCTTTACATCCTTCCGGCCTCCCAGACCCGTGAAAAAGAGGCGCTCACCAAAGACGGGGTGGAGAAGGTCATCAACGAACTGTCCGAGAGCTTCGATTACATCGTCTGTGACTCACCGGCAGGCATCGAACACGGCGCCCTGATGGCGCTCTACTACGCCGACGAAGCCATTGTGGTCACCAACCCCGAGGTGTCTTCGGTCCGCGATTCCGACCGGATTCTGGGCATTCTGCAGAGCAAGTCCCGCCGCGCCGAAATGGGCCAGGACCCGGTGAAGGAACACCTGCTGCTGACACGCTACAACCCGGCCCGGGTAGAAAAAGGTGAGATGCTCTCGGTGGCCGACGTTGAGGAGATTCTGGCCATCCCCTTGCTGGGCGTGATTCCGGAAAGCCAGATTGTTCTGAACGCCTCCAACCAGGGACTGCCCGTGATCCTCGAAGAAGACAGCGATGCTGGCCAGGCCTACGAGGACGCCGTCGCACGGCTTCTGGGTGAGGAGCGGGAACATCGCTTCATGACCGCCCAGAAGAAAGGGTTCTTCTCGCGGATGTTCAAGGGGGGCTAAGGGATGAGTTTCCTCGATTATTTCAAGGGCAAAAAGAAGAACACCGCCAGCGTCGCCAAGGAGCGCCTGCAGATCATTGTCGCCCACGAGCGCGGCCAGCGTGAGCAGCCGGACTATCTGCCCCAGCTCCAGCAGGAACTGCTGCAGGTAATCCGCAAGTACGTGCAGATCAGCGACGACATGGTGCAGGTGGAAGTGGACCGGAACGAGAGCTGCTCGGTTCTGGAACTGAACGTCACCCTACCGGAACGGTAACACTACACGCCGCCTGCCCCATCCGGGGCAGGCCCCACCCGGCAGATCAGGCCAAATCCCCTCACCCGGCGCACAGGCCGCTACCTGGTTCACAATCCCTCGCATCCACCGCCGAATCGGCGTAAGGCTCATGCTAGACTCGGGCCTCCATTTCCAGGGAAGAGTCATTCATGAGCAAGCACTGTGGCGGGAGCACCAGGGACTGGTTGGCTATCGGGCGTGTGCTCGCCTACGCCCTGGTGGTTGCATTACTGACCACCCCGGCCCGCGCCGAGTTGCCGACCGAAGACAACGAGGACTGGACCCTTCGAAAGGAAGCCGGTGACATCCGGGTCTATACCATCGACCAGCCGGATTCCAGCTTCAAGGCATTCAAGGCCGTTGGTGTGCTGGATGCCCCGATCGAGAACCTGATGGCCGTCATGATCAACCCGGGCTCCTGTGTGGAATGGGTGCACAACTGCACCGAATCCTACGCGTTCGGCGCGGGCGACTTCCATGACCGCTTTGCCTATTCAGTCAATGACATGCCATGGCCGGTGACCGATCGCGATTACGTGCTGCGCATCCAGACCCGGGGCAACGAGGCCTCCGGCGAAGTGGTCATGGACCTGAATGCCACGCCGGACCAACGCGCAGAGAGCACAAGCCGGATTCGGGTGGATCGCTCAGACACGTTTTACCGCTTCACGCCCCAGGGCGAACAGACCCGAATGGTGTGGATCCAGCATACCGACCCCAACGGCGCCCTGCCCGGCTGGCTGGTGAACTCGCTCCTGGTGGATATCCCGGTGCGTTCCATGGAGGCCCTGGAGCGGGTGGCCAACCTCGAGAAATACCGCGGATTCCGGCTTGAGTTTGACGACTCGGGTGCGCTGATTGGCGTCGTCCGCAATGCGCCCGGAAGGGATGACGCAACCGGCATCACGCGCTAAGCTTTGGGAAAGGACTTCACAAGGCAGGCCCCGTTCAATGACTGTTCTCGCTTACGAGATCATGACCCCCAGCATCAAAGCCGTACCGCAATCCTGGACCATGGACCGGCTGGCCCGCTTCCTGACCGACAACGAAATTACCGGCAGCCCCGTTACCGATGACGAGGGCGAGATTGTCGGTATTGCCACCCTCAAGGACATCACCGAATTTCGCTGGAACGCGGCCCAGTCGGGCGCGGAACGGCATCTGACGCCCGAGGAGCGCCAGGAAGCAAGGCGACTTCGCATGGTGATTTTCGAAGAGATGGGCAAGGTCCCGGTGGAAGTGCGCGACATCATGACCCCCATCGTTTTATCTGTTGACGAGAAGACTCCGGTGCGCGACATTGCCAATATCATGATGCGCGAGCACCTGCACCGGATCTTTGTGACAAGCGACTCGAAAATTACCGGTATCATAACGACTTACGACATGCTGAAAGTGATATCGGATGAGAAGCTCACGCAACGCTGTGCCGATAACCACTGAGCCACCAGAGAGGTAGCGCACCCTATGCCCAGAGCACCGCAAGCTCGCCGAAAGATGTACGTCCTCGACACCAACGTCCTGATCCACGACCCGAACGCCCTCCTCAACTTTGAAGAACACGATGTCATCATCCCGATGACGGTCCTCGAAGAACTCGACAGCCTCAAATCCGGTAAACAAGCCGTGGCCGCCGACTGTCGCCAGGCCATCCGCAACATCGACAAGCTGCTGGGCGATGCCAGCCCCAAAGTTATCGAGAAAGGCGTTCCCATCGTGCGGGGCCAGAAGGCGGAACCACTGGGCACCCTGTCGATCCTGATGAGCACCGGCGACAGTGGCAACCACTCCCTGCCCGAGCACCTGAACGACAACAAGATCATCAACACCCTGGCCGCGTTGCAGAACCGCCACAAATCCCGGGACATCATCCTGGTGTCCAAGGACATCAACATGCGCCTCAAGGCGCGCGGCTTTGGCGTGGAAGCCCAGGACTACCACAACGACCAGCTGCTGGATGACATTGACCTTCTGCCCAAGGGCTATCGCGAGTTCCCCAACTCGTTCTGGGACACCATCGAGAAAGTTGAAACCGTTCAGCGCGAAGGCTCAACCGAGCATATTCTGAAGCGGGAGGGTGATCTTGCCCGGCTGAACATCAACGAATTTGTCGTGGACGAGATGGGCTTTGTCGGCAAGGTGGTGGATCTGAGCGACACCCAGCTGGTGATCAAGGACCTGCACCAGCACGACCTGATGAACGAGGAAGTCTGGGGACTGGTGCCCAGGGACATCTACCAGGCCATGGCGCTCAACCTGCTACTGGACCCGGACATTCACCTGGTCAACCTGACCGGTTCGGCGGGCTCCGGCAAGACCATCCTGGCGTTGGCCGCGTGCATCGAAATGACCGTGGCCAGCAAGCTCTACAAACGCATCATCGCTACCCGGTCCACCCAGGGCCTGGATGAGGATATCGGCTTCCTGCCCGGCACCGAGGCCGAGAAGATGGAGCCCTGGCTGGGCGCTATCGTCGACAACCTGGAAGCCCTCCACGAGGACGACGAGAACATGACCGCCAGCGTCGACTACATCCTCAGCAAGGTACCACTGCACTTCAAGTCCATGAACTACATTAGCGGCCGCAGCTTCCAGCACAGCCTGATCATCATCGACGAATCCCAGAACCTCACGCCGCACCAGATCAAGACCATCATCACCCGGGCCGGGAACGGCTCCAAGGTGATCTGCCTGGGTAACCTGGCGCAGATCGATACCCCGTATCTGAGCGCCCTGAGTTCGGGACTCACCTACATGACCGAGCGCTTCAAGAGCTTCCGCCATGGTGGCCACATTCACCTGCAGGGCGTGCCCCGTTCGGCGCTCGCGGAGTTCGCCGAAGCCAACCTCTGAGGCTCCACGGCGGCCACAAAAAAGGGCGGAATTCCGGTTCCGCCCTGACTTCCCGATACCTGAAGCGCTGCCCTATACCCGGTAGCGGCTGACCTGGTCGGACATCTCGGAGGCAAGATCCCTCAGCCGCTGGGTCGCATTGCCCGCCGTACGCGTTCCCTGCGCTGTCTGCTCCGTGATCGCAACGATCTCGTGCACGTTCTGGTTGATGGTCTCGGACACACTGGTCTGCTCTTCCGCCGCGCTGGCGATCTGGGTATTCATATCGGTAATCGTTGCCACCGCCTGGCCAATGCGCTGAAGGGCATCGTTGACCCGGCGGGTCTCGGACACCGTCGCTTCGCTGCGCTCGCTGATCGAGCCGATCAGACTGACCGCGTTGCCAGCGCCAGACTGCAGCCGTTCAATCATATCCTGGATTTCCTGGGTGCTTTGCTGAGTCCGTCGTGCAAGTGTCCTCACTTCGTCGGCCACCACGGCGAACCCGCGCCCCGCCTCACCGGCTCTCGCCGCTTCAATGGCGGCGTTGAGCGCCAGCAGGTTGGTCTGGTCTGCAATTTCCCGGATCACCTCAAGCACGCTGTCGATCTGCCTGGAATCAGCACCGAGCTTCTCAATCACCCGGACTCCTTCTTCCACCTGCTCGGAAAGACCACCGATGACCTCCGTGGCCTGATGAACGAGCCCTTGCGCATCACATACCTGACCGTTAGCACTGTCTGCGGCCGCCGAGGCTTCACTGGCATTGGTCGCGACTTCCTGGGCCGCGGCCGTCATTTCACTCATCGCGGTGGCCACCTGGTCACTTTCAGACGTCTGCCGCTCAACACCCTGCTCAGCTTCGGCCATCACCCGGTTCAGGTCGGCGGTGGCCTCGTTGAGCGTTCGCGTTGATGACAGTACGCGCTCAACCAGTCCGTGTACCTGATCGGCAAAGCTGTTGAACGCCGTTGCCAGCTGGCCCAGTTCGTCCCGGCCGGACACCTCGAGCCGACGGGTAAGGTCGCCATCACCGCTGGCAATATCGTTCATGGCAGACACAGCGGACTTCAGCGGGCGAATAATGGTGCGAACAACAAACAGTGCCAGCAGAACAATCAGCACCAGCGCCACCAGCGACGTGCTGACCGACGCAATCACGGCGTCTTCCAGCGAGCCCGCCACCTCGCTTTCCATCTCCGCCACCTGCTTTTCGAGACCGTCAATCCAGAAGCCGGTACCAATCATTACACCCCACTTGGGCAGCATTTCAGCGTACCCCAGTTTCGGTGCAACCTCTCCGGTATCACTGTTTTTCCAGCCGTATGAAACATAACCGCCGCCATTACGGGCGGCTTTGACCAGTTCGCGGATGAGGTAGGTGCCGTTGGGGTCCTGAAAATCCCAGAGATTCCTGCCCTCGAGAGTCTGATTGACGCCGTGCATCACATTGACGCCGTTGGTGTCGTAGACGAAGAAATAGCCGGTGCTGCCCGAGTCGTTGAACCTCAACTGGCGCAGGATCTCCCAGGCTTGCGCCCGAACGGCGGGATCGTCCGCGGAGCCCGGCTGGTTATACAGGTGGTCTATGGACGACCGGGCGACAGCCAGATAATTCTGCAGCTCCTGGCGCTTGCTCGCTTCCATGTCTGAGGAAAAACCGGCAACCGCCTGATCGCCGATATCAGCAGCCTGGTTCAGGTTGTAACTGGTCAGGAAGGCGGTCAGTACGATAACGGGCACCAGGGCAAGCAGAAGCACCCGGGTCTGGATAGTGAGGTTTTTCATGGCAGTCCGTCTTCAGAGTCTGGTTCGCTGGGCAGCCGGCGGGACCGGCCGTGAAAAAGTCGCGCACTCTACTGAAAAACCGCTTCTGCCGTTATTGAGAAAAATGCGTAGTTTGTGTCTGGTCTGTAACTGACTTTTCCGCCACCGACAGCCGGCAACCGGGCCATCGCTCTCTTTGCAGCCACGCCTTAGTGTGACGCAGGTAACAAATTTCAACGCGTCTTAACAAAAACTGACAAATAACAAGGCAAACGCAATGAACCACATGACCCGATTGGCGCTGGTGTGCGCTGGCTTTACCCTGTTGTCCGCCTGTGGCGGCGGTGGTGGCGAGACGGCTCCGGCGACCCCGGACACCGTTCGGGCCGACGCATCACGGGCTCCCCATTCCTCTTCCCGGCAACCGGCTCGCACCATCAGCCGGCCGGTACCCGAGAACAGCAGCGAAATGGCACATGCCTCCTGTAACAGCGGCGAGAACCTGAGCGGCGGGCGAAGTTACCGGGTCCAGATGCCCTCCCGGGTGGATGGCGCCGCCATCGTGTTTCAGGTATTCGAGCCCGCCCTGTTCGATTGCGACACCCGGCACCCTCTGATTCTCCAGGGCCACGGCTTCAGTGGATCCCGAACCACAGAAGCAGGCGACGATCTGCTTTCTCCCGTCCGGCCGTTGGTCGAGGCCGGCTACACGGTGATCAGCATTGACCAGCGTGGGCACGGTGAAAGCGGCGGCACCATTCGCGTGATGGACCCCGATTTTGAAGGTGAAGACCTCGTTCAGATCCTGGACTGGGCCGAAACCCGCCTCGACTACCTGAAATACGAGGACAACAACCTTCTGCTTGGCGCCGTGGGCGGCAGCTACGGCGGCGGGTTCCAGTACCTGCTGTACAACGTGGACCCGGATCGCCGGATGGACGCGATGGTGCCCCAGATCACCTGGCACGATCTCACCTACAGTCTCAACCCTGGCGATGTCACCAAGAATTACTGGCTGGCCTTCCTCTCGCTGGCCGGCGATGCCGGCTCCGGCGGCTCTATGGATCCCTACCTGCGCAGCACGCTGATTGACGGCATCGTGAATAACCGTGTGGCGGAGCCGGCCCTCGACTTTTTCCACTACCACAGCCCCAGCTACTTCGCAGACAACGAGCGACAGCTGGCGCTGTTCGACAGCGGCAACACCCAGGAATACCTGCTGGACCCGATCACCGGCCAGATTCCCATCACCGGTGACGGTCGTTATATTCTAAAGACGCCCCAGCGCGAGCCTTATCCGGTGGATGTGCTGATGTTCCAGGGCATGCGGGACAGCCTGTTCCCGTTCAACGACGCCTACGAAAACTACCGGATCATGAAGCGGGGCGGCGGCGACGTGCGCCTGCTCACCTACCCCTTTGGCCACCACTACCTGGCGCCCAATGCCGGCCTGATCCAGGAAACCCTGGCCAATCTCACCTTCTACGCGGGTGAACTGCCCACCCTGGCGACCGGTGATCTGAACGGCCTTGGCAACTGCGGTGATATCGAAGTTACCCGGGCCACGGTGGCCTGGTTCAACGAGAAGCTGCTTGGCAAGGGAGACGTGGATAACGTCATCACCACCGGTGATCAGATCTGCTATACCTTGACCCCCGGCGATGCGGTAGCCGCGCCAGAGGTGACGGTCGGGGGTGCCCGTTTCGCGGTAGCCAACAAGGTCCTCGGAGCCGAACTGCCGGTCACCGCAACCACCGGGGCAGGTGCCCTGTTACCGGCGATCGTGCCGCTGACCACGCTGCCGGAAGAAGCCGTGATTGCGGGCATTCCGACACTGGATGTAACGGTGGGTTTTGGTGTTCCGGAACTGGATGCCCTGTGCCTGGACGAGTCAGATCCGGTTACCGCGACAGGCACCTGCGATGCCATCCTGTTTGTGGGGGTCGGGGTGATCAGAAGTGGTCTTTCCGTTCCCGAGCTTATCGACGAGCAGGTACAGCCTCTGCGAGGGCTTGGACGCCACTCGGTGGAGCTGACCGGCATTGCCGAGCGTCTGCAGGCGGGCGACCGTCTGGTACTGATGATCTACGGCCAGCACCCGACCTTCGCAGGCGCCTTCTCGCGGGACATCGTGACAGCATCGGTTCAGGTCAGTGGTGAGGTGGCGCTTCCGATCCTGACGCCTGACGGGCAGCAGGCTCTGGCCCCGGAGTTGCTGGCAGACTGACCCGCCCCCCGGTCACCCGGCCTCACCTGGGCCGGGTGGCTGTGTACACACCGTCAATCCTTGAACTGGGCCTTGTCCAGGCCGTGCTTGCGCATCTTGTCGTAGAGCGTCTTGCGGGCAATGCCCAGCTGCACCATGGTGTCCTTGATGCTGCCATGGCAGGCATTCAGGGCACTGATAATGGCCGAGCGCTCAAAGCCATCCATCATCTCGGAGAGCGTCTGGCGACCGGCCACGTTGGCAGTACCGGACGGATCGTTCTCGTCGAGGGCGGCTGGCCCGAGCAACACGTAGCGTTCCGCCAGGTTCCTCAGCTCCCGCACGTTGCCGGGCCAGGAATGCTGCATAAGGCGGGCGGCCTGGCCCGCGTCCAGCGGCACGCTTTCCCGATCGTACCGGGCTGCCGCAATCAGCACGAAATGGTGAAACAGGAGCGGGATGTCCTCCTTTCGTTCCCTGAGCGGTGGAATGTCCACCTTGACCACGTTCAGCCGGTAGTAGAGGTCGGAGCGGAATTCGCCGTCGTCGCTGAGTTTTTTCAGGTCCGCCTTGGTGGCGGCAATAATGCGCACATCCACATCCTGAACCACATTACTTCCGAGGCGCTCAACCTTCTGCTCCTCAAGCACCCTCAGCAGTTTCACCTGCAGGGGCATCGGCATGCTCTCCACCTCATCCAGGAACAGCGTGCCTTTGTGGGCGTGTTCAATCTTGCCGATCCGGCGTTTGTCGGCACCGGTGAAGGCGCCGGCCTCGTGGCCAAAGAGCTCGCTTTCGATCAGGTTTTCCGGCACCGCGCCGCAGTTGATGGCAACGAAGTTATGGGCACTGCGGGCGCTGTTCTCGTGGATGTACCGGGCCAGCGCGTCCTTGCCCGAGCCGGTTTCGCCGTGCAGAAGAATGTTGGCGGAGATATCCAGGATCGGATCGATGGTGGCCATGACTTTCTGCATGGTGGGGGAATCCCCCAGAATCCGCGGGCCAGGCCTGGCCAAATGCCGCAACTGGGCCTTGAGGCGACGGTTCTCCAGGGCCAGATGGCGTTTCTCGAGGGCATGCCGCAACAGCTCGATGAGCTCATCGTGATCGAAGGGCTTCTCGATGAAATCGTAGGCGCCCTGTTGCATGGCGGTCACCGCCGTGCTGATGTCACCCTGGCCAGTGAGGATGATCACTGGTATGGCTTCGTCCATGCGGCGAATACGCTCGAGCATCTCCAGGCCGTTCATCTCCGGCATGTTGTAGTCACAAAGAACCACACCATCGTAGTCGGCAGTGATGTGACCCAGCGCCGTGGGCGCATCGCCAAAACAGCCAACCGGCAGCTCTTCCAGCGTCAGGGTCTGGGCGATAGCCTGGCGAATGTGCGGGTCATCGTCCACGAAGATTACCGAGGGCTCTTTCATTCCGTGGCCTCCCGTTTCCTGAGGGTTAGTACAAATTCCGCGCCCGGGCCGTCGCGACGATTCCGCCCGGTGAGGCTGCCGCCCAACGCGTCCACAATCTGGCGCGAGATCGAGAGCCCAAGACCGAGGCCCTGCTTCACCGACTTGGTGGTGAAGAACGGCTCGAAAATCTGTTCGGTATCGCCCTGCAAACCGGGGCCGTTGTCCCGCACCAGGCACCGCCAGAAGTCCTCGGTCTCTTCAATATCAATCCGTACCTCGGGGCGTTCACCGCCTTCCACGGCCTGAACGGCGTTGGCCATCAGATTCACCATCACCTGCTCGATACGAATAAGATCGCCATGGCACATCACCGGCTTGTCTGGCCGGTTCCAGCGTATGGCAATCTCCGAGCTGGATTTCTGGGCAACAATAATCTTCAGCGAGGCATCAATCGACTGCCGCAGATCCACCACCGCCGGCGGTCCCTCGGATTTGCGCGCGAACACCTTGAACTGACGCGTCAGCTCCGCCATCTTGTCGCACAGCGAGATAATTTCTGTCAGGTTAGCATCCACCATCTCGCTGGCGCCCTTTTCGAGGAATCGCCGGCTGTTCCTGGCGTAGGTCTGGATGGCCGTCAATGGCTGGTTCATTTCGTGGTTGAGGCCGGCCGACATCTGGCCCAGGACCGCCAGCTTGGCTGCCTGGATCAGCTCCTGCTGGGTTTCCCGCAATTCGTTCTGGGTGCGTTCCCGTTCGCGGATTTCCTCCACTAGCTTGCGGTTGGAGTTTTCCAGATCAGCGGTGCGCTCGGCCACGCTGCGCTCCAGCTGCTCACCCCGCAACGCCAGCTCGGCTTCGCGCCGATAACGCTCCCGCAGGTAGAGCCAGGTCAGTAACCCACCGAAAAACAGGGCGGCGCCGCCGATGACAAACCCGAGCCGGGTCCAGACCACCGAATGGGTGCTGACCATGACCTGAAGCGTCCAGTCCATGCGCGGCAGCGGGGTACGCACACTCAGGTACTCCCGGGGCTTGCCGTTTTCCCGGATCCGGATGGTGGCCGACTGGTCGGACAACCCGGCGGGCTTGCCCAGGTTTTCCAGGGCCATGGGCGCCAGATCGCGGTCGGGGTAGCGCTGGCGCGAGTACTCATCGGGTACCGCACTGTCCAGCCCGGAAAAGTTCCGGTAAAGCCAGTTGGGTTTGCTGGCAAGAAAACTGATACCGTTCTGGTCCAGAACCACCATTTCAGCCTCGCGCAGGCCCGCAGGGCGATCCCACTGTGATTCCAGCTCGTGGACCAGCACCTTCACCGCAACCACACCAAGCATACGCCCGTCTTCGTCCCGAACCGGGTGCGAGAAGTACAGTCCCCGCACCCCGGACATCAGACCAAGCGCAAAATAGATCGCGGAATCACCGGATTCCATGGCCTCGAAGAAATAGGGACGAAAACCGAAGTTGCGGCCGACGAAGCTGTCGGGCTGGAGATAGTTGTTGGCGGCGATGGTCAGGCCATCTGTGTCCATCAGGTAGACATCGGAACTGCCAACAATGGTCGCCATGCGCTGCATCTGCTCGTTGGCAGCCAGTATGGCAGCCGGGCTGTCTGGAGCCTCCAGCGCCCGGGCGAGTACCGGATGCTCGGCCATCAGTTCGGGCACAGGCAGGTACCGGTTGAGCTCATTGGCCACCAGCTGTCGGTAGCGGAAGGATTCTTCCAGGCTCTCCTGCTCGACCTGCCGGTAACCGACCCAGCCACCGAGCACCCAGCTGGCCACGAGGGTCACTACAAAGAGGAGAAAGACGCCGATCCGGTAGGCCATAGAAGCCGGTTCCTGCATGACTCTTGAAAGCCGCCAGAGTATAGCCGACCGAACCACAGAGCAACCGGGCCAGGGCCCGGCTGCTCTGTTCATCGGAGACCGCTCCCGGTCACGCCGGGTTGGCAGTCGCCAGACGGGCCCTGCGTTGCTTCTGGATAACAAACACCACCAGTGCCAGGCCAACGCCGGTGAGGTCGGTCCACAGACCGCCTTCGATCATCAGCAGAGCTGCGGCGATGAGCATAATTCGGCTCGTCCAGGAGGCAGATACCTGCCCGAACCAGCCCAGTACGCCGCCCGACAACAGGTATACACCGAAGGTGGCGGTCACCAGCGCCCGTGCAATCTCGAACCAGCCTGCGTCCATCAACAGCGCGCTGTTGTAGAAGAACATGAACGGTACGATGAACGCGGCAATACCGATCCGGAACGAGGCCACCGAGGTAGCCATGGCGTTGGCTCCGGAAATACCCGCCGCAGCGTAGGAGGCAAGCGCAACCGGTGGTGTGATGGCAGACACGACAGCAAAGTAGAACACGAAGAAGTGCGCCGTCAGCGGCTCAATGCCCAGCTGCACCAGACCGGGCGCAACCACCGACGCAGCCACCGCATAGGCGGCCGTGGTGGGCATGCCCATACCCAGCAGGATGGAAATGAACATCGCGAAAATCAGCGCCAGCAACTGACTGGCTTCAGCAACATCCAGCAGCAGCACCGAGAACCGCGCACCAACACCGGTCAGGGAGATAACCCCGACGATGATGCCCGCGGCAGCACACACCACGATGATCTGGATGGACATGATCGACGCCAGGTCCAGCGCCCGGAGGATGGCGCGAATGCCCATCTTGTTGGGCGACAGCCAGCTCACAACGGCGGCTGACACGGTCGCCAGGGTGCCGGCCCGGATAACGGAGTAACCCTGGAACAACGCCACAATCAGGATAATGATCGGGATGAACAGATAGATCTGCTTGATCAGACGCCGCAGCTTGGGCAGTTCGTCCTCACGCATGCCTCGCATGCCAGTCTTGGCGGCTTCGAAATCCACCATGAAGTAAACCGACGCGAAATACAGGATCGCCGGAATCACCGCCGCGATGGCGATTTCGGTGTAGGGGATGCCGGTAATCTCGGCCATGATGAAGGCACCGGCACCCATGATCGGGGGCATGATCTGACCGCCCGTTGACGCGGCGGCTTCCACGGCGCCGGCGGAGGTCTTCTTGTAACCCACTTTCTTCATCAGCGGGATAGTCAGCGAGCCGGTGGATACCACGTTGCCGGCACTGGTGCCGTTGATCATGCCCATAAGACCGGAGGCAAAGATGGCCACCTTGGCGGGACCGCCACGGGACCGGCCGGCGGCCGCAAAGGCAAAGTTCACGAAGTAGTCACCCACCTTGGACGCCTGCAGGAAGGCGGCAAAGATGATGAACAGGATGATGTAGGTGGACGACACCGCGGTGGTGGGTCCAAGGATACCGGCGTCGGTGTATACCTGACTGAAGAAACGTTTGACCGACAGGCCCGGGTAGCCGAGGAAGCCCGGCAGGTAAGGTCCGACAAACACATAGGCCACGAACACCAGGCCGATGATCACGAGCGCCATGCCAGCCACGCGGCGGGTCATTTCCAGTATCAGGGCGCTGCCAGCGACCGCGGCAAAGGAGATGCCCACGGGTGAGAACGGGGTGCCCGTCGACATACGGATGTTGGTGTTGTAAACCACCAGCAGATAAGCGGCGACAGACAGGGAGCAGACCATCAGCACGAGGTCCGGCACACTGCAACGTGAGCGTTCCCGCTGGTGGAACCAGCTCAGAATGATGCCGAGGGAGGTGGCGGCAAGCAGCGGCCAGCCGTAGTGCCAGGTCTCAAGCTCCGGCGCAATGCGCATGGCCCCGTTGTTGAGGGTCTGGTAGAAAGCGAACGCCTGGTACAGGGAATAGAACGCAGGCAACAGCGCCACGGCCGCCATCCAGGTGGTCCAGCGGTGGCGGGCACCGCCCTCTTCAGCGGTGGCAAACCGTGTGCCCGCATAGAGCATGAAGCCGAGCAGCAGTGCACCAGCCACGTGAACAATCCGGAACGACCAGGTTTCCAGCGGGGTGATATTCAGGGTGTACAGATGGAACGACGAATAGGCAATCGTCAGAACCGTCACCGGTTTCAGTAGCCAGCCATCGAACAACCGTCGATTGGCCTCGACCGGCTCCTCATCGACATTGTGGGCCAGAATGTGGTCTTCGTCCTCGGTTACCCGGGGCGAATGTTGGAGTTCGCGTTCAGTGGACATGGTTCAAGCCTGCTAGCGGGGCAACGAAATGGAATCTGGGCTAGAAAATCAGGAGGCTGCCGAAGCAGCCCCCTCAGAAGCTACGGGTGTTACTTGATCCGGTCTGCCGGAATCTCGTAGCCGTTTTCATTGAACCAACGCGCTGCACCCGGATGCCAGGGCAGAACATTGTTCTTGGTGTAGTTCTCAGGAACGCTGGTACGCGCCGCCTTGTGGATGGACACCATCTTGTCGTTGTTTTCCATGGTGGTCTTCACCATCTCATAGACCAGGCTTTCAGAGACGTCGCAGTTGGCGATCGCGAAGTTCCACATGGACACTACGGTGGACGGCTCATCCAGCGACTGATAAGTGCTGGCCGGGATCGTGAATTCGGCCACAGGGAAGGCATCGGTGATCTTCTTCAGCTCTTCCTCGGTCATACCGATGATGTTCACGTCGGTCTGCACTTCCAGCTGGCTTACGGCGGGAATGGGAATCCCGGCGGCAAAGGCAACCACGTCAATCAGGCCATCCTGAAGCTGGGTACCCAGGTCGGCCCAGCTGCCATTACGACGCTCGAAGTTCACACCCAGGGTTTCCATCATCTTCGGGAAATAGGTGTCAGAGGTGGAACCGGCCGGGCCGAAACCAATCTTGGCACCATTGGGGATGTCGGCGATGGACGTGATGCCGGAGCTGGACAGCGTGGTTACCGAGAACGGAGTCTGGTACATGGGGAACATGGCACAGACGTTGTCCATGGCCATGCCCGGAGCCAGCGGGCTGTTGCCTTCCAGTGATTCACGGGCCGGGCCCATGGTGGTCAGGCCAAAGTTGAGGTCACCGGTGTGCACCAGCGCCATGTTCTGCATCGGGCCGCCAGTGATCTCGGCGCCACCGGAAATACCCAGGGTCTCGGCCATGTAGTTGGCCCAGCCAGAACCGTAGGCAAAGTAGGTTCCGCCCTGACTTGCAGTACCGATGGTGAAGCTCTGGGGCCAGTCGGACTTGTCCTGGGCGGCTACGGGGCCGGCGATGATGGTAGTGGCAACGGCGGCTGCCAGAACGGCTTTGATCTTCATAGAGGATGCTCCCTGATATCGTTTTGTTAGTTGGGTGCTCAACGAAGCGAAAAGGCTTCGATTCTCCGGGTACAGCAAGGACCAGACCAAATCCCGAAAATTCTTTTAAACCAGCCGGTTAAAACTATTGGACTCCATACAGAACCCGACAATGGGTGGTTTTCCACCCATCCCTCGCAAGTGATGGGTGGGAACCGAAACACCTCGATGTGTGAGGGCTCCGGGCGAAACGATGCTGTCTTACCAACGCCCCTGCAACGTCGCCACGATCCGTCGGCTGCCGGCCCGGTCCCTGTGCTCGCAGAGATAGACCCCCTGCCAGGTGCCGAGGGCCAGGCGGCCATGATGTACCGGGAGAGTCAGGGACGGTCCGATCAGGATGCTCTTGATGTGTGCCGGCATGTCGTCCGGGCCCTCGGCCACGTGCTCGTAGTGGGGGGCGTTCTCGGGCACCATCACGTTGAAGTGACGTTCCAGGTCGCCCCGGACATCCGGATCGGCGTTCTCGTTTACCGCCAGGGAGGCGGAAGTATGCTGGATAAACAGATGCAACAGGCCGACCTCGCAATGGGTCAGCTCCGGCGCCTGTGCGACAACGTCGTTGGTCACCAGATGGAAGCCCCGGGGCATGGGTGCCAGCTCGATGAATGTCTGATCCCAGATCATGATGGCCCTCCTCGGTGCGCAGTTGCCAGCGCTAGTGCCTGCTATTTCTGCCGGTCGTCCCATGGGTGCACGGGCACTACCGCATCGCCCATGTCGCCCTCATAACTGCTGCGGAAATACTCCATGGCCTTCTCGGCCTCGCTAAGCTCGTCAAAGCGGGCCACGTGGTAAATGGCCTCGCCCTCGTTCACCAGGGGCAGGTTGTTCACGCAGATGACAATGCCCGAACAGGGTGATACCACGGCGGTTTCCGACTCACCAAAGGGGTCGGCCACCATGGCCAGGCGCTGGCCCTTACGCACCTTCTGGCCGAGGCGGGCGACCGGGCGCATGATGCCGTCGATGTCTGCCCTCGCCCACTGGGAGTTGGCGGCGGTTTCCGAGCGCTTCCTCGGGGCCTTGGGGCCTTTTTTCGGGGGCACCATGGCCAGTTCCCGCATCACCCGGATAACGCCTTTCACGCCACTGCTGATCACCACGTCATCGAACCGCAGCGCCTCACCGCCCTCGAAGGTGATCACCGGAATGTCCTGGGAGTCCGCGTAGGCGCGCAAACTGCCTTCGCGCAGACCGGAGTTGATGATGATGGGCGCCCCGAAGGCCTCGGCCATACGCACGGTCTCCGGGTTCTTCAGCTCGGCCCGGATCTGCGGCAGGTTGAACCGATGCACCGCGCCGGTATGCAGGTCGATGATGTGGGTGACCTTCTCCATGATCTGACTTCTCAGCAGGTAGGCAATTCGCCCACCCAGCGAGCCGGTTTCACTGCCCGGGAAACAGCGGTTCAGGTCGCGGCGGTCCGGCAGATACCGCGTGCGCTGCACAAAGCCGAAAATGTTGACGATGGGCACCGCCACCAGGGTGCCGCGCAGGTGCCTCAGGGCCGAATTGGTCAGCACCCGGCGAACAATTTCCACGCCGTTGATCTCGTCGCCGTGGATGGCACCGCACACCATCAGCACCGGCCCGTCCCGGCGCCCATGAACCACCTCCACCGGAATATGCAGGGGGGTGTGGGTGTACAGCTTGGCCACCGGTACTTCCACGGTCTGGCGGGTGCCCGCCTTGATCTGGCTGCCGGCAATCTCGAAGGGCGATCGGGCCATGGCTCAGCCTCTCCCCCCTTTGGTCCCGGTTTTCCAGGGCTTCTGGTTTTTCTCGGTCCAGTTGATGATCATGCCCGCCACGTTCTTGCCGGTGGCGTTCTCGATGCCTTCCAGGCCCGGCGAAGAGTTCACCTCCATCACCAGCGGTCCTCGACTTGAACGCAGCAGGTCAACGCCGGCCACGTTCAGGCCCATGGCCTTGGCGGCCTTGATGGCAGTTCGGCGTTCTTCCGGAGTAATGCGTACCAGCGAAGCCGTGCCCCCCCGATGCAGGTTGGAGCGGAATTCGCCCTCGGCCCCCTGGCGCTTCATTGCGGCAATCACCTTGTCGCCAATCACGAAGCAGCGGATATCGGCACCGCCTGCTTCCTTGATGAATTCCTGCACCAGAATATCAGCCTTCAGGCCCATGAACGCTTCAATCACACTCTCTGCTGCCTTGCGGGTTTCCGCCAGCACCACGCCAATGCCCTGGGTCCCCTGCAGCAGTTTGATCACCACCGGCGCGCCACCGACCATCTTCAACAGCTCCGGTACGTTATCCGGCTTGTTGGCAAAGCCGGTGATCGGCATGCCCACGCCCTTGCGCGCCAGCAGCTGGAGGGAGCGCAGTTTGTCACGGGAGCGGCTGATGGCAACCGATTCGTTCACCGGGAACACCCCCATCATCTCGAACTGGCGCAATACGGCGGTACCGTAGAAGGTAACCGAGGCGCCGATCCGGGGGATCACCACGTCGAAGTCCTCCAGGACCTCCTCGTGGTAATGGATCTGGGGATTGGCAGAGGTGATGTTCATGGAGCAGTGAAGGCAGTCGATCACCTTCACCTCATGGCCACGATTGATGCCTTCTTCCACCAGACGACGGGTGGAGTACAGATGGCGGTTTCGCGACAGTACCGCAATTTTCATTTATCAGTCCTTAGGGCCGGTTCACCGGCAAGATAGGAAGCTTCAGGATAGACCACCGCGCGACCCGCCATGGCGGTTCGACCGAGCAGCATCCGGAACCGCATGGAATCGCGGTTGGTCAATGTCATTTCAATGGGCCAGCTCTGGCCACCGATCACCAGCGTGGTTTCAATCACCAGGCGCATTTCCTTGTGCCCGCCGGAATCGGAAACGTTGCGTTCGTCCAGGACCCGGGCATCGCATTCCACCACCTGATGCAGGTCGTTCTGGACCGGATGCACCCAGAACCGGACGCGGCGTTCGCCATTCTCCGTGTAGGGTTCCACCCGAAAGGTATGCAGACACGAGGTGCGCGCCCCGGTGTCGATCTTGGCCTTGATCCGGCCGATGTCCAGGTCCGGCAGAGCCACCCATTCACGCCACCCCAGGTCAACCTTGTTCTCGGCAGGTTTTGGCCTGATCGTCTTCAACGGCGGGGCGGCTGTGTCAGTGGTTTTTGTCGACATCCGGGCGATCCTTATCGTTTCCTGTTTCAGGCACTGGTGCCGGCGCTCCGTCCGCACCCATCAACTGAATGCGGAAGGGCTCGGAATGACTGCCGGCATAAACACTGGTGTGGGGGAACGGAATCTCGATTCCCTCCTGGTCCAGGGTTTTCTTGATGGCGACCATCATCCCGCTACGCCCCTCAAGCACCCGGTCTTTGGGCACCCAGAAGGAAAACTGGAGATCCACGGACGAAGGGCCGAAGGCGGTCACCAGGGTAAAAGGCTTGGGCTCTTCCAGGCAGTTGGGGTCCTTTTCCGCCAACCCCAGCAGTAGCGCTTCAACTCGTTCCACATCTTCAGCGTAGGCAATTCCCACGGTCAGGTCGAGCCGGCGGATGGGAAACCGGGACCGGTTCACCACACGGGTCTTGATCAGCGTCTCGTTGGGAATGCGCACGTAGAGGTTATCGGAGGTTCGCAGTTTCACGCTGAGCATATCAATGCCCACCACCTCGCCCATGGTGGCTTCCACCTCAATAAAGTCACCAATCTCGAACGGTTTTTCCACCAGCAGGAACAGGCCGCTGATCATGTTCGAGGCCGAGGTCTGGGAGGCAAAACCAATGGCCACGGTAAGAATACCGGCAGCACCCAGTACCACATCCAGGGAAAAACCGGCCTCGCGCAAGGCCGCAACGAAAAACAGGATGATGATGAGATAGAACACCAGCCGCCGAACCATCACTGTGTGATGGCGGGTGGAGCGTTCGGCCATGAACCGGGTGACACTGCGGGCAGCCAGGGACGCCAGGAAAATACCGAGAACCATCAGGAATGCCGAACTGATCCACTGGCCCCAGGCGATGTCGGTAAACACCCTCATCACGCCTGCCTCGATTGTCTCTAGCACGATAACAGCTCCATCAAGATCCGGATCAGCCGAACATTCGGTCAAACGCCCGAACCAGACGGCCACGGGCTACTTTTTCACGGGCATCCGCCACGTGCCTGCAGGGGCCGGCGGCCGCAAGCAGGCTCTGCTCCACGTGCAGGCTGGCGGAATTCAGCTCCGTTTCCACCTCCACCGTCACACCCGGCGTCCACAGCTGGCCCCGCTCATTGAGGTGCAGCGACAACAACGGCGTTGGCAGACTGAACCGCTCCAGCAGCAGCGGCTCGTCCCGGCTGTTGATCAGGGTGACCGGTGTCACTGCCCGCCAGGGGCGCTTGGGCACAGCCTCCAACACCAGCCGGGCAACACTGGCCGATGCGTAACACAGCTCGCCCTCCATGGTGTTACGCCCCACCCAGGTGAGTGACGGCGTTGCCAGGGGAATTTCCGTCAGTACCGCCTGACGCTCCCCGACACAGACCTTCATCCAGACCAGCGTGCCCACATAGATGGTGCAGCGGCCGCCCGCCGGAATGGTGAGCGGCTGGAACGGCCGGATGACTGTGGGCAGCTTGGCCAGGGCAGGTACGAAGGTGACCGTCGAAGACGGGTTTTCCCGGATGAATCGCTGCAGCGGAACCGATGCCGACGGCAGGGTATGGCCAATGGTTTCGGTCCAACCGACCGGCTCGGTGTCGAGCTCGAGAGTCTCAGACCTGATCTGCCACTCGAGATCCAGCATCGTGACCCACAATCGGATGTGACCCAACTGGTGGTACTGGGTCTGCCCGGAAGCCAGCGAATACGGCTGGGCCCACACGCCGTCTCGACGGCCCTCGGTTGTGTTCTCCATGTTCCGAACCAGACTCCTGGAAATTGACCGGCTGACTGATGATGTTCTGCACTCGGGTATTCTGCACTGACCTATTCTTGACCGGCCTGGCGTGTTCTTACCCGTAAAGTGCCTTAACTATAATCCAATCCACCAGCCCGGGCGAATATCCAAGTCAGTGATTTTATTGAAGCACCGGGCTGTATTTACCCCTACACCAACCACTTCAACAGCAATGGATGACGGATGACACAACTGGTCTGGTTCCGAAACGATCTGCGCATTGCCGACAACCCGGCACTCACGGCCGCCTGTGAGAGTGAAGACACAGTCAGGGCCTGTTTTATCCTCACCCCGGAGCAGTGGCAGGAACACGACTGGTCACCGGCCCGGGTGCAGTTCGTCATTGCGCATGCCAACGCCCTGGCCGAACGGCTGGCGGAACTGGGCATCCCGCTCTCCTTTATCCACGCCCGGCGTTTCAGCGACAGCATCGATGCCCTGGCAGACCACTGTGCGCACGAGGGCATCCGTACCCTGCACTTCAACGAGGAATACGGCGTTAACGAGCGGAAACGGGACAAAACCATAAAAGCCCGGCTCGACGACCTGGACATCGGCGTGCGCAAATACCGGGACCAGACCGTGGCCCCCGTGGGCGAGATACTGACCCAGCAGAACGAGCCCTACTCCGTATTCACGCCCTTCTCCAGACGCTGGCGCAGCTGGATCGACGAGACCCAGCCAGGCCTGTTTCCAGCCCCGGCTTCCCGGGGCGATCGCCTGAAACCGGAGCGCATTGACGCCGTACCCGAGGCCTTCCGCAATGCCCCGGAGCCCCTGGTAGCCACCGGCGAAGACGCCGCCCACAACCAGCTGGAACAATTCCTCGAGCACCGGGCCGGCGCCTACAAGGATCAGCGAGACTTTCCGGCTGTTGATGGCACCAGCCAGCTCTCCCCTTACCTGGCCAACGGCGTGCTTTCCGGGCGCCAGTGCCTGATCGCCGCCAGACAGGCCCAGGGTGCGGGCGGCAACCAGCAGGGCCTGAGCACCTGGATCAACGAAATCGCCTGGCGCGACTTCTATGTGCACATTCTTTACCACTACCCACGGGTGAGCATGCACCGCGCCTTCAAACCCGAAACCGAAGACCTGCACTGGAACACCCCCGGCGAGCACTTCGAAGCCTGGAAAACCGGAAACACCGGCGTACCCATCGTCGACGCCGCCATGCGCCAACTCCGGGAAACCGGCTGGATGCACAACCGCCTGCGCATGATCACCGCCATGTACCTGACCAAGAACCTGTTCATCGACTGGCGCCTGGGCGAGGCCTGGTTCATGTCCAACCTGATTGACGGCTTCCTGGCCTCCAACAACGGCGGCTGGCAATGGAGCGCCTCCACCGGCACCGACGCTGCCCCCTATTTCCGGGTGTTCAACCCGGTGACCCAGAGCGAACGTTTTGACCCGAACGGCGACTTTATCCGGGAATGGGTTCCGGAACTCGCAAAGCTCGACAGCAAACGCATCCACGACCCGGGCGCCAAAGGCGGT
Source organism: Marinobacter sp. E2 (assembly GCF_055755345.1). Lineage (NCBI taxonomy): Bacteria > Pseudomonadati > Pseudomonadota > Gammaproteobacteria > Pseudomonadales > Marinobacteraceae > Marinobacter > Marinobacter sp. E2. The sequence continues at coordinate 936,221 of NZ_CM146911.1, read as the reverse complement.
GTGATTCCGAAAGGATATCCTCGACAGATCGTCGATCTGAAAGAAACGCGGAAAGAGGCAATCGCGAGGTTTCAGGAGCTGAAAAACTGAAAAAGCCCAAAACCGCGGAGAACAGCTGACTCAAATGTTCAACGAGGGTTTGGTGGGCGGCTTCCCAAAACCCTGCGGAGCCATGGGTGGAGTGCGCAGCACTTCACGGGCAAGCCAGGGAAGGCTTGCCCAGGACCTCTGGCGCGACGCAGGAGCATTAGCGACAGAGGGCGGAGCGGAGCCTACAAGGACGTATTTATGGCGTGTTTTGGGAAGCCGCCCACCAAGCCCGATACTCAGGAGTATCGTTAGCCCGAGCAAACCGGACAGGAAGGATCCCGAGCCAGCTTCATCTCCCGCCACTGCATCTGCCAGGCATCCAGAATCAACAGCCGCCCGATCAGCGGCTCGCCCACCCCCGAAATCACCTTGATGGCCTCCATCGCCTGGGCCGCGCCAATCATCCCCACCAGAGGCGCAATCACCCCAGCCTCCGAACAGGTCAGATCCTCATTGCCCTGCTCAGGATACAGACAGTGGTAACAGGGACTGTCCTCGCGCCGGCTGTCGTAAACCGAGAGCTGGCCTTCCCCGCGAATGGCGGCGCCGGACACCAGCGGCACCTTTGCCGCCACGCAGGCGCGATTCAGGGCAAACCGGGTGTTGAAGTTATCGGTGCAATCCACCACCAGACTCGCCTCCTCCACCCGACGGGCCAGAGCGTCGCCCTCCAGGCGCTCATTCACGGCAGTCACCGACACCAGCGGATTGATCCGGAGCACCCGCTCGGCCAGGCTTTGCGCCTTGGATTCGCCCAAATGGCCCTGGTCAAAACCTATCTGGCGCTGCAGGTTGGCCAGCTCCACCGTGTCGTCGTCCACCAGCGTGAGGTTACCCACGCCAGCGGCACCCAGGTAGAGCGCCACAGGGCAACCCAGGCCGCCGGCACCAAGCACCAGCACCCGGGCAGACTTCAGGGTTTCCTGGCCGGCAATATCGAACCTGGGCATCAGGATCTGCCGACTGTAGCGCAATAGTTCTTCGTCACTAAGCATTCACATCTCCCTACCCGGCCTGGGCCGTTTCAATCCGCTGACGCCAACCACTGGCCGAGGGTCAGCCGGTCCCGACCACCATAATCCTGTATTCCACGGATACTGGAAAAGCTTCGCTCCCGAAACAGGGCCGCCACGGATTCTGCCTGATCATAGCCATGCTCCACCAACAGCCAGCCGCCTTCAACCAGCCAGTCCGGCGCCTGCTCCACGATCAATTTCAGGTCATCCAGGCCATCGGGGCCCGAGACCAGGGCAGAGGCAGGTTCGAAGCGCACATCGCCAAGGACCAGATGTTCATCTTGCTCCGGTATATAGGGGGGATTGGAGACAATCAGATCAAATCGCTGCGGCTGCAGCCCGGCATACCAGGCGCTTTCAACCACGGTGACAGACAACCCCAAATCCCGAGCGTTCTCCCGGGCCAGATCCACCGCCCCGGCGACTGCATCACTGGCGACAATTTGCCAATCCGGGCGTTCACTGGCCAGGGCCAGGGCAATGGCACCGGTTCCGGTGCCCAGATCCAAAACCCGGGCATCCCCGGGCAACGGCAGTGCGAGGGCGGCTTCCACCAGGCTTTCCGTGTCGGGTCGGGGAATCAGAGTTGAGGCCGAGACTTTCAGGGGCAGCGACCAGAATTCCTGGTGTCCCAACAGGTGTGCAACCGGGCGACCGGCCTCCCGCTCCCGAACCAGGGCCTCGAACGCCTCCGCCTGATCTGCCGGAATTGACTGCTCCGGCCAGGCCCGGAAGCGGGTCCGGCTCAAGCCGGTGACATGGCTGAGCAGAAGCTCGGCGTCCAGCCTCGGCGAATCGCCACCAATCCGTACAGAGGCAGCCTGCAGGAGGGTCTCGCAGGTCAGTGAGGGTTCACTGGTCATCGGCAAGCGAGGCCAGCAACTCGGCCTGGTGCTCCTGCTGCAGAGGCACCACCACCGCATCCAGATCCCCGGCGATCACCTCATCCAGCTTGTAGAGCGTGAGGTTGATACGATGATCGGTCACCCGGCCCTGGGGGAAGTTGTAGGTGCGGATCCGCTCGGAACGGTCGCCACTGCCCACCAGGCTCTTGCGGGTCTCGGCCATGGATTTCTGCTGGCGCTCGTTCTCGGCATTCTGCAGCCGCGATGCCAGCAGACTCAGTGCCTTGGCCCGGTTCTTGTGTTGGGAGCGCTCTTCCTGGCACTCCACTACGATGCCCGTGGGCAGATGGGTGATGCGGATCGCCGAATCAGTCTTGTTAACGTGCTGACCACCGGCCCCGGAAGCCCGGAAGGTGTCCACCCGCAAGTCGGCCTTGTTGATCTCGATGGCCTCGGCCTCGTCGGCTTCCGGCATCACCGCCACGGTACAGGCGGAGGTGTGGATCCGGCCCTGGGATTCGGTTTCGGGCACCCGCTGCACGCGATGGGCGCCCGACTCGAACTTGAGAGTGCCATACACACCGTCGCCGGCCACCCGGGCGATGAGTTCCTTGTAGCCCCCGTGTTCACCCTCGCTCTCGCTCAGCACCTCCACCTGCCAGCGTCGGCGCTCGGCATAGCGACAGTACATGCGGAACAGGTCACCGGCAAAAATCGCGGCCTCGTCGCCGCCGGTTCCGGCACGGATTTCCAGGAACACGTTCTTGCCGTCGTTCGGGTCCTTTGGCAGCATCAGTCGCTGGAGCTCCTCGTCCAGCTCTTCACTCTTCTGCCGGGCCAGAGCCAGTTCCTCCTCGGCCATCTCGCGCATGTCGGCGTCGCCGTCCTTGGCCAGTTCCCGGGCCGCTTCGATGTCGCTGAGCGAGCTGCGCCAGGCCTCGAAGCACTGAACGATGGGTTCAATCTCGGCAAACTCCCGGGAAAGGTCCCGGAACTTGTCCTGCTGGGCAATGATGGAGGAATCACTGAGCAACGCGCTGACTTCCTCGAAGCGGTCTGTCAGTTGCTCGAGGCGGGATTGGATCGATGGCTTCATAGTTTTTCCGGAGTGGTCGTCGCGTCCGCGTCCAGTGCATCCAGCTGGTGCAATTCACGCAGCCACTCTGTCACCTCGGTTCGACCTTCGGTTGTGGCCTTGCGAACCTGAACCGAGGGTTCGTGCAGAAGCTTGTTGGTCAGGCCCCGCGCCAGACTGCGCAACACGGTTTCGGGGTCACCGCCGTTGCGCAGGGCTCTCAGGGCTTTATCGGTTTCGTTGTCGCGCAGCAGTTCCGCACGCTGCCGGAACTGCTTGAGGGTGGAAACAGCATCCAGGGCCCGGAGCTGATTGAGGAAATCCTGAACCCCTGCAGCCACCAGGTTTTCCGCTTCCCGGGCCGCGCCCTCACGGGAGCGGATGTTCTCTTCAATCACCTGGCGCAGGTCGTCAACGGTGTACAGGTACACATCGGCAAGCGAACCCACCTCGGGCTCGATATCCCGGGGTACTGCAATATCCACCATGAAATAGGGCCGGTGCTTGCGCCGCTTCAAGGCACGCTCAACGGCGCCCTTGCCCAGAATGGGCAGAGGACTGGCGGTGGAGGAGATGATGATATCCACATCCGGCAGGTGCTCCGGGATTTCGGACAGCACAATGCCTTTGCCGCCGCGTGATTCCGCCAGCGCCTGCGCGCGCTCAAGGGTACGGTTGGCCACCAGAAAGTCGCGGACGCCGGCATCGGCCAGATGACGAGCCACCAGCTCGATGGTCTTGCCAGCACCGATCAGCAGCGCCTTGTTGCGGGACATGTCGGCAAAAATGTGGTGCGCCATGCTCACCGCCGCGTAGGCGACTGATACCGGATTCTCGCCGATGGCTGTCTGGGTTCGCACCCGCTTGGCCACCGAAAACGTATGCTCAAACAGACGTGACAGGAAGGAGCCACTGGCCCCATGTTCCCGCGCCAAGGCATAAGCGTCTTTTAGCTGCCCCAGAATCTGGGGCTCACCCAAAACCATGGAATCCAGCCCGGCCGCCACACGCATCATGTGCCTCACGGCATCACCATCCCGATGCATGTAGAGCGCTTCTTCAAGCTCGGCCGCCTCAAGACCGTGGAAGCCTGCCAGCCACCGAAGCACCATGGGCGCACAGTCGTCATCGCCCGCCAGGTAGAGCTCGGTACGATTGCAGGTGGACAGGATGGCCGACTCGCTGGCGCCGGAGGTCGCGCGCAGCTCGGCAAACGCCTCGGCCATACGCTCAGGCGTGAACGCCACCCGTTCCCGAAGCTCTACGGGGGCGGTGCGATGATTGATGCCGAGCGTTAAAAGTGCCATGGGCGGGATGTACGACCTTTTACCGGAAAGATGTCAAAACCTTCACAATGCCTGCCATTTTAACGATCAGAAGGCCTTGCTGCCACCTGAAAGCTCGGACGCTTCGGCAAGTGCGGACAGGTTGGGCAAGATCAAACGCTTATGCCATTATAGGGGCTCGGCCTGAGCCCGAACCTTATCTATCCCGGTTCCACAGGTGGGGCGGCTATTCTGACGCGTTTTTCGACAGATCATGGGAAGTTGCATGCATAAATCCGTACCCTTGTTCCTCACCTCCCTTTTTGGCCTGACCCTGGCGGGTTGTGCAAGCCTGAACGGCACCGATGAGCCACCCGCCCCGGAGCCGGCGAACGCCAAGGCTGAGCAGAGCAAGTCGCCTGCACCCATTGAATACGCCGACTTCGAGCCGGAAACCCTCTACCTGCTGCTCTCTGCCGAAATTGCGGCCCAGCGGGGCCGCTTCGATATCACTCTGGTGAACTACCTCAATGCCGCCAAACAGTCCCGGGACCTGGGCGTTATTGAACGGGCCATGCGCATTGCCCAATCGCTGAACGGGGACAACGCCCAGAAGCAACTGGCGGAGCTGTGGCTTGAGGTGGATCCGGACAACCTGCAGGCCCACCGCATTTCCGCCATCCAGGCCGTCAAGGGCAGCGACCTCCAGACCGCCATGCACCACATGGAACAGATCATGAACCAGGGCGGCGATGCGGATTTCGACAGCCTTGCAGCCATGGCCAGCAACCTTCCAGAGGAGAACCAGCAGGAACTGCTCTCACTCTATAAGGAGATGGCGGACCGTCACCCCGACACGCCGGAACTCGAATACAGCATTGCCCTTCTGCTGAAGGTGACCGGTCAACCCCGGAAAGCCCTGGAACAACTGGAACCCCTGCTTGAGGAGAACCGCAATTTCCAGCCCGGCATCATCCTCAAGGGGGATCTGCTTTACCAGACCGGACAGGAGAATAAGGCACTCGATTACCTGCTCACCAACACCCGGCGGTTTCCCGCCAACCGCCAGATGGGCACCCTGTATGGCCGCATGCTGATCAACGAGGGTGAGCTGCAGGCGGCGCAGGACGAGTTCGCCCGGCTGGTAACACGCTATCCCGACACTCCGGGCCTGCGCCTTTCCCACGCCCTGGTGGCCCTGGAAAACGGGCAAACCCAACTGGCCCGTGAGGAACTGACCCGCCTGCTGGAACAGGGCCACCACGTGAGCGAGGCCAACTATTACCTGGGGCGCATTGAGGACCAGGCAGGCAATACCGAGCAGGCCATCGGGTATTACCAGAGCGTGGAGGAAGGCAACTACTATTTCCCCGCACTGGCCCGTGCAAGCGCCTTGCTGGCCGAGAACGGCCAGCTTGAACAAGCCATCGACCGGATTCACCGGTTGCGCGAGGCCAACCCCCGGCAGGCCGAGAACTTCTGGCTGCTCGAAGTGAACCTGCTATTGGATGAGAAACAGCAGCAGGAAGCCCTGACCACTGCAACCGAAGCCCTTGAGCAGTATCCGGACAACATCGAGATCCGTTACGCCCGCGCCATGCTCTACGACACACTGGGCCAGACCGCCGAAGCGGAGTCGGATCTGCGCCGCATCATTGAGCAGGAACCGCAGAACGCCGTGGCCCTGAACGCCCTCGGCTACATCCTGACCACGCGCACTGACCGCCTCCGGGAAGCCCGGGGGTATATCGAAGAGGCCCTCAAACTGGATCCGGACAACCCGGCCATTCTGGACAGCATGGGCTGGGTCCTGTTCCTGGAAGGTCGACTGGATGCTGCTCTGGACTACCTGGCCCGGGCCTGGGATGCCTACCCGGATCCGGAAGTGGCGGCCCATTACGGGGAGGCCCTCTGGATGAGCGGGGCCGAGGACCAGGCCCGGATTATCTGGCAGGAAGGCCTGGAGCAGGACCGCAGTCACGAGGTCCTGCGGGAGACCATTGACCGCCTGACCAACGGTAGCGAGCTGCAATGAGCCTGATCCGCTCACTGGCGGCCGCGGCACTGGCCGTCACGCTCGGCGCCTGCACCAGCATTCAGGTTGAACCCCTGCCGGAAGGCATGACCGACCAGCCGCCGGCAGAGTGGGCGGCCCGATCTGCCCGCTTGGCGCAACTGGACCAGTGGGAACTGAGCGGCAAACTGGCGGTGCGCCAGCCCTCGGACAGCGGCACGGCGATTATTAACCACTGGATCCAGGATGGAGAGGCCTACGACCTGGCCCTGTCCTCCTCCTTCCTCGGCATGGGCAGCACCACCCTCAGAGGCGTCCCCGGATTCATTGAACTCACCCTTGCCAATGGTGAAACCTACCGTTCATCCGAACCCGAAGCGCTGGTAGCCGCCGCCACCGGCTGGCAACTGCCCCTGGACGACCTCGTCTGGTGGATTCGCGGCCTGCCCTCCCCGGCCAGCGACTACCGGCTGCTGTTCGAAGAACAGGGCAGACTGGCAATGATCCGTCAGGCCGGCTGGGAGATCCGTTACGACCGCTGGCAGCCCTTCCTGGCAGACTATCCGGAGCTGCCGGCCCGGATTACCGCGCTCAAGGACGACAAAAGGGTGCGGGTGGTGATCAGCGACTGGCAGGAGCAGGCGCCGTGACGCCGGATCTGGTCCTGCCCTCGCCAGCCAAGCTGAACCTGTTCCTGCACATTGTCGGTCGCCGGTCGGACGGCTATCACGAGCTCCAGACGCTGTTCCAGTTCCTCGACTACGGTGATGAACTTGGCTTTACGCTGACCCCGGAACAGCCCGGGGTGCGACTGGCGGAACCCCTTACCGGCGTTCCCGACAACGACAATCTTGTTATCCGCGCCGCGCATGCCTTGATGAGGCAAGTCTCACCCTCCCTGACCGGAGTCACCATCCATGTGCGCAAGCGCTTGCCCATGGGCGGTGGCCTGGGCGGTGGCAGCTCCAATGCGGCCACCACCCTCCTCGGCCTCAATCATCTGTGGCAGCTGGGCCTCAATCTGGACCAGCTGGCCGACCTCGGCCTCAGCCTGGGTGCGGACGTACCGGTGTTTGTACGCGGCCATGCCGCCTTCGGAGAGGGTGTGGGCGAAAAGCTCACGGAGGCCCATCCACCGGAGGACTGGTTCGTGGTTCTCAAGCCTGCATGCAACATCAACACTGGCAAGATTTTTTCCGAGCAAGGGTTGACAAGGAACACCCCTAGAATCAAAATAGCGCCCGCTTTTGAGGGAGACGCCTCGAGGTACCGAAACGACTGTGAGGATGTAGTTCGCAAACTGTATCCTGAGGTTAACCAGAGCCTGGACTGGCTTTCACAATTCGGACCTGCAAGATTAACCGGAACCGGGGCTTGCATCTTTGGACGTTTCCCGACAGAATCCGCAGCCCGGATTATCTGGGAAAGCAAACCCTCCGGCGTCATGGGGTTCGTAGCTAAAGGGGTGAACATCTCACCTCTGCACAAAAAGCTAACAGAGCTGGAATGATGCCAAAAAAGCACGATACTGGGGTGTCGCCAAGTGGTAAGGCAACGGGTTTTGATCCCGTCATGCGCAGGTTCGAATCCTGCCACCCCAGCCACCTTTCTCCCGCTTCTTCTGAATCAAACGCCGATACTGAGAAGGATGCCGTCGTGTCCAAACTGATGATCTTCGCAGGCAACGCCAATCCTGAGCTCGCCCAGGCCATTGCCCGCAAACTCCACATTCCCATGGGTCAGGCCACTGTAGGCCGTTTCAGCGACGGAGAAACCACCGTCGAGATCAATGAGAATGTCCGCGGCCATGATGTCTTCATCATCCAGCCGACCTGCTACCCCACCAACGACAACCTGATGGAACTGATCGTGATGGCCGACGCGCTTCGTCGTGCCTCCGCCACACGGGTCACTGCGGTTATCCCCTACTACGGGTACGCCCGCCAGGACCGCCGGGTACGTTCCACCCGTGTTGCCATCAGCGCCAAGGTGGTCGCAGACATGATTTCCAGCATCGGCGTTGACCGGGTTCTGACCGTTGATCTGCACGCCGACCAGATCCAGGGTTTCTTCGACATTCCGGTGGACAACATCTACGCCACGCCGGTGATGCTTGAAGACATCTTCAAACAGCGTTTCGAGAATTTCGTAGTGGTCTCCCCCGACGTGGGCGGCGTGGTTCGCGCCCGGGCCGTGGCCAAACGCCTCGACGACGCCGATCTCGCCATCATCGACAAGCGTCGCCCGAAGGCCAACGTCTCCCAGGTCATGCACATCATCGGCGATGTGAAAGACAAGACCTGTATCCTGGTGGACGACATCATCGATACCGCCGGCACTCTGTGCAAGGCTGCCAACGCCCTGAAAGAGCACGGCGCCGCCCGGGTTGTTGCCTATATTACCCACCCGGTCCTCTCCGGCCCGGCCATTGACAACATCAATGCCTCACAGCTGGACGAACTGGTGGTGTGCGACACCATCCCACTGGGTGACAAAGCGAAGAATTGTGATAGAATCCGCGTCCTCGGAATGGCTGGACTGCTGGCGGAGTCCATTCGTCGCGTCAGCAATGAAGAGTCCATCAGCGCCATGTTCGAGAATGCCTGAGCGGCCTGCCGGCCCTAATATTTAGGCATAACAAGCAGTTACCGGGTCGGGAGCCTACACAGGCTCCCGACTCTTTTAGTCAGCCGGAAAAATCCGGCTTTTCGAGAACAGCATCCGGAGCCAGCCTGGTCGCGGGCCCTCCAGATGCCGATTGAGGTACATAGCATGTCTCAGGATTTTGTGATTGAAGCATTTCCTCGTGACGATCAGGGGAGAGGTGCGAGCCGCCGCCTGCGTCGCGAGGAGCGTAAAATTCCGGCCATCATCTATGGTGGCGGAAAAGACGCAACACCGGTTGCCATCTGGCACAACGAACTGAAAAAGGCCCTGGAAAACGAAGCCTTCTTCTCGCACATTCTGACCATCGAGCTTGGTGGCAAGAAGGAAAGTGTGATTCTGAAGGATCTGCAGCGTCACCCGTACAAGCCGATCCTGACCCACGCTGACTTCCTGCGCGTCGACAAGGACCATGAGATCCACGTGAACGTTCCGGTTCACTTCCTCAACGAGGAAGCCGCTCCGGCCGTGAAGCTTCAGGGTGGCGTAGTTTCCCACCAGATGACCGAAGTGGAAATCATCTGTCTGCCGCAAGATCTGCCCGAGTTCATCGAAGTGGATCTGATGGGCGTGGAAATGGATCAGGTGGTTCACCTGAGCGACCTGAAACTGCCCAAGGGCGTGCGTATTGCGGCTCTGCAGCAGGGCGAAGACCACGACCTGCCGGTTCTCTCCATCCACAAGCCCAAGGGCGCCAAGGCTGACGAAGCCGAAGAAGGCGACGAGGGCGAGGAAGGCGAAGACAAGGAGTAATCACTCCTGCGCGAACGGGAGCGACGGTAAATGGCACAGGATATCCTCATGGTGGTTGGCCTGGGAAACCCGGGCCCTGACTACGAGAATACCCGCCATAACGCCGGCGCCCTGTTCGTCGATGCTCTGGCCCGTAGCGCGGGCCAGACGCTCCGTCCGGAAAAGAAGTATCATGGGCTCTACGCCCGCATTCAGTGGCAGGGCCTGGACCTGCATCTGCTCAACCCCACCACGTTCATGAATCGCAGCGGCCTGGCCATCAAGGCCCTGGCAGACTTTTTCAAGATTGCCCCGCACCAGATTCTTATTGCCCACGACGAACTCGACCTGCCTCCTGGCACCGCCAAACTCAAGAAAGGCGGCGGCCACGGCGGACACAACGGTCTGCGCGACGCCATCGCCCATCTGGGTACCAACGAGTTCCAGAGGCTGCGCATTGGCATTGGCCATCCCGGCGACAGCCGAAAAGTCACCGGTTTTGTACTTGGCCGCCTGGGCAAACAGGAAACCGAAGAACTCAACGCCGTGATCGATGAAGTCCTGCGGGTACTGCCGGATGCAGCCAATGGCAAACTCCCGGCCGCCATGAACCGCCTGCACAGTTTCAAACCCGGGGTCTGACATTCCCCTTACTCGCTTACGCACCCCCACACCGGTATAATCCGCGCAAATTTTCAGCACCAGCAGAGGCATTCCATGGGATTTAACTGCGGCATCGTCGGCCTCCCCAACGTCGGCAAATCCACCCTGTTCAACGCATTGACCAAATCCGGCATTGGCGCGGAAAACTTCCCCTTCTGCACCATCGAACCCAACGCCGGGGTGGTGGCCATGCCCGACCCACGACTGAACAAGCTGGCCGAGATCGTCAAACCCCAGCGGGTCGTGCCCACCACCATGGAATTCGTGGACATCGCGGGTCTGGTGGCCGGCGCCTCCAAAGGTGAAGGCCTGGGTAACCAGTTTCTGGCCAACATCCGCCAGACCGACGCCATTGCCCACGTGGTACGCTGCTTCGAGGACGGCAACGTGATCCACGTGGCCAACAAAGTGGACCCGGCCTCGGATATCGACGTGATCAACACCGAGCTGGCCCTGGCCGACCTGGAAACCGTGGAGAAAGCCATCAAGCGGGTGCAGCGCGTCGCCAAGAGCGGCGACAAGGAAGCCAAGGCCCAGCTCGAGATGTTCGAGAAACTGCTGCCGGTTCTGAATGAAGGCAAGCCGGTGCGCAGCATGAACCTCGACAAGGACCAGATGGCCCTGATCCGCGAGCTGTGCCTGCTCACCGTCAAGCCCACCATGTACATTGCCAACGTCAACGAAGACGGCTTCGAGAACAATCCGCACCTGGACACCGTGCGCAAAATTGCCGAATCCGAAAACGCCGTGGTGGTGCCCATCTGCAACAAGCTGGAAGCCGAGATCTCGGAACTGGAAGACGATGAAAAAGCCATGTTCCTGGATGAAATGGGCATGGAAGAGCCGGGGTTGGATCGGGTGATCCGCGCCGGCTACAGCCTCCTGGGCCTGCAGACCTACTTCACCGCCGGCGTGAAAGAAGTGCGCGCCTGGACCGTGAAAATTGGCGCTACCGCCCCCCAGGCCGCCGGCGTCATCCACACCGACTTCGAGCGCGGCTTCATCCGTGCTGAAGTGGTCAGCTACGACGATTTCGTGCAGTTCAATGGCGAAGCCGGCGCCAAGGATGCCGGCAAGTGGCGCCTGGAAGGCAAGGACTACATCGTCCAGGACGGCGACGTTATTCACTTCCGCTTCAACGTGTAATTTTTCAGGAAAAACCAGCCCCAAGTCTTGACAGACTGGGCCCAAATACTGAAAATACGCGCCTCGTTTGGGGCGTTGCCCGAGACGAAATGGCAAGGTAGCTCAGTTGGTTAGAGCACAGCACTCATAATGCTGGGGTCGGCGGTTCGACTCCGCCCCTTGCTACCAGTATTCTGAAAAGCCCGTCGCGAAAGCGCCGGGCTTTTTTTGTGCCATTGACCCGTCCTGAAATACGTTGTCATCTGGAGATGCAGAGATGGACAACGTCACTCCCACCCGCAAGAAGCGCACGCAGCGTGATTACAACCTGGGCTTTAAATTAGCGGTTGTTGATCAGGTCGAAAAAGGCGAGCTCACCTATAAACAGGCCCAAAGGACCTACGGCATTCAAGGGCGCAGCACGGTTCTCACTTGGCTGCGCAAGCATGGTAGATTGGACTGGTCCCTGCCGAGGAACTCGCCCATGAACCGATCCCAGGAAACGCCCGAGCAGAAGATCAAGCGACTTGAAAAAGAGCTAGAAGATGAGCGTCTTCGCAATCTCCTGCTCAATGAGATGGTCGATATTATGGATCGGGAATACGGAGCCGGTCTGCGAAAAAAGTATTTATCCAAGGAGCGCGTACGCTGCAAGCAAAAGGCAAAGTAAGCCTGAGCAAAAGCTGCTCGCTCTTTGGAGTAACACGCCAGGCGGTTTATCAGCGTCTTCAGCGGCGGAGAAGGCGCCAAAGTGAGCTGGAGCCGGTTAAAGCGCTTGTGCAGCAGATTCGAAAACGATTGCCGCGACTGGGAACACGCAAGCTGTATTATCTGTTGCGCGAAGAATTTCAGGCCCTTGGCATCAAGCTGGGTCGAGATGGTTTGTTTGATTACCTGCGTCAGCACCAGTTACTGGTTCATCCGAAGAAAAACTATACGAAAACAACCGACAGCCGCCATTGGATGAGGAAGCATCCCAACCTGTTTGCAGGATGTGAGCTGCATCGTCCCGAGCAGGTCTTCGTGAGCGATATCACCTACGTCGAAACAGATGAGGGGGTGCATTATCTATCCCTGGTTACGGATGCCTTCTCACGCAAGATCATGGGCCATAACCTCAGTCACGAGATGAAAGCTTCCGATACCGTGGCCGCGCTGAACCAGGCCGTCCGTCATCGTATGACCGACCAACCCCTGATACATCATTCGGATCGAGGCATCCAATACTGCTCTTCTCTGTACCAAGGAGTGCTGCGGAAACATCAGATTCGGCCATCCATGACCGATGGGTATGATTGCTACCAGAATGCTCTTGCTGAGCGGATCAACGGCATCCTCAAGCAGGAGTTCCTGATCAATCGATGTCGAACCTTTGCCGAGTTGGGCGTACTGATCAAGGAGTCTGTTGATGCCTATAATACCTACAGGCCACACCTCAGCCTCGGCATGAAAACGCCACAAGAGGTACATGAAAAAGCCAGCACCCGAGGGGAGCTGGCTTCAACAAAAACCGTCAACGTATATTAGGACGGGTCACATACCGGCTCGGGAACGGATTCCATAGCGAGACCTCAAAGCCCCATGCCGTCGGCGCCCAACGGCTTCATTTCCGCGATGAACCGACACTCACGAACTGAACGCCTGATTTGATTGGCCAGATTGCTGCTGGCTCCTTCATGGGAAATGTAGAGTGACAGGTCGACCCAGGCAGCTGTTCGCTCGTAGTAGTCACCCTCAAAACCATCCATGTAATAATCAACGAGTACCCAGGGCAACACGACCACGTCCACGCGCCCACGGATCAGCATCTCAACGGCCTGCTCCCAATCCGAGACATGAATTACGCTCGGATCCTCTCCCCTCAAGAGCTGGTCGCCCACAAACCGACGGACGAATCCGTAGCGGAGACCACTCAGACTATCGAGTGGGGGCAGGTCTTCAACCAGCGGATAGACATACTCCGTCTGAAATAGCAGACCGCCAAAGTCTGCGTATTCATCCCGTCGCGATGTCTGGACCAGGGGCAAGCCGGCTGCGATTCCACCCTTGTCGAGCTGGTAGAGGATCTGGGCCAGTGGCATCTCGACGAATCGGAAATTGCCTTCCACGCGGCTGAACACGCATTCGTAGTAAGGCGAGAAGCGTCCTACCAGCTCACCCTCGGCGACGGCAATCTCGCGCTCAATGCCCTCAAAAACCCCGACCACATAAGGTGTCTCGGGATTCGCAAATGAAAGCTTGGAGGCAACAAGCAAGACGAGAAACAGGACTGGCTTCAAACGGGAAACTCGATCCATGATAAGACTCCACGGCATGCGTTCCTTACATGCACTACGAACACTCGGTCAGGACGTCTTACTGCGATTGACGATCATCCGTTGGCGTCCTGCACACAACTGTAGTTGCCCCACCAGTAATTTCCACTGCCCCGAAGAGGGTGATCCAGAGACAGCAAGAAATGGAACGTGACTTAAACAAACTTTGACAATGTCCCGCCCCGTATTCGGATAGGATTGAATCTTTCTCCGATGCGATGAAAGGCAGTACGCATTATGAAATCCCGCCACGCTCTCACGGTTTTCCTGGCCGTCGTTCTGGTGCCCGTCGCTCTCGGGTTCTCCGGCGCGAGCGTCAAGGCCGCCCTGCTGTCCATCGGCGTGTTCTGGGCCTGCCTGGGCATCTTCTTCTACCCCACCATAGCCGACTACGTGCGAGCCCGGAATCGTCACCGCTGACGCTGATGCCCCCCACGATGCTTAGCCGGTAAAGTCTGTGTCATACTCTCGGTCCTGAACGCCAGAACAACAAACCACCAGCAAGGATCGTTGACATGAAACCGGAAACTCTCGCCCTGCACGCAGGCTTCAAGAGCGACCCCACCACCCGGGCCGCCACCACGCCGATTTACCAGACCACGTCCTACACCTTCGACGACACCCAGCACGGGGCCGACCTGTTCGACCTGAAGGTCCAGGGCAACATCTATACCCGCATCATGAACCCCACCAACGCCGTGCTTGAAGAGCGGATGGCCGAACTCGAAGGCGGCGTGGGCGCACTGGCGGTGGCCTCGGGCATGGCTGCCATCACCTATGCCCTGCAGACCATCTGCAAGGTGGGTAACAACATCGTCAGCACCAGCCAGCTTTACGGTGGTACCTACAACCTGTTCGCTCATTCGCTGCCAAATCAGGGCATCGAGTGCCGGATGGTGCGCCACGACGATTTTGACGCCGTAGAGAAAGCCATCGATGCCAATACCCGCGCCCTGTTCTGCGAATCCATCGGCAACCCGGCGGGCAACGTGGTGGATATCCAGCGCTGGGCGGAGATTGCCCACAAGCACGGCATTCCGCTGATGGTGGATAACACCGTGGCCACACCCTTCCTGTGCCGCCCCTTTGATCATGGGGCCGACATCGTGATTCACTCGCTCACCAAGTACATTGGCGGGCATGGCACCACCGTGGCCGGGGTAATTGTGGATTCCGGCAAGTTCGACTGGAAGGCCAGCGCCGATAAGTTCCCTATGCTCAATGAGCCGGACCCTTCGTACCACGGCGTGGTCTACACAGACGCCCTGGGCCCGGCGGCCTTTATCGGGCGTTGCCGCGTGGTACCCCTGCGCAACACCGGTGCTGCCCTGGCGCCGTTCAACGCGTTCCTGATCATGCAGGGGCTGGAAACCCTGGCCCTGCGTATGGAGCGCCATTGCCAGAACGCCGAGAAGGTGGCCAATTACCTGCAGGAACACCCCGCGGTGGAGTGGGTCAACTACGCTACCCTGGCCAACAGCCCCTATAAGGCAACCTGCGACAAGATCTGTGGCGGCAAGGCATCAGGGATCCTGAGCTTTGGTATCAAGGGCGGCCGGGAAGCCGGCGCCAAATTCATCGACGCCCTGGAGCTGATTCTGCGGCTGGTGAACATTGGTGATGCCAAGTCCCTGGCCTGCCACCCGGCCACCACCACCCATCGCCAGCTGAATCCCGACGAGCTGAGAAGCGCTGGCGTGAGTGAAGATCTGGTGCGCCTGTCCATCGGCATTGAACACGTGGACGACCTGATTGCCGATATCAGCCAGGCCCTGGACAAAGCCCAGGCCTGAGGGACGCGCGCCGCCGTATACCCGCCCCGGAAACGGGGCGTATTTGACAAGGGTCAAGGGGTACGACGAAAGTCGTGCCCTGCACCCCCGTGATTGCCACTACCCGCCTTGTATCTGATCTGGCAGCCCATTACTCTTAACGGTCCCCACGTTTTTATTGAGAGTCCGGTTGTAATGAGCGACAGCGCCAAGCCCCGCGTTACCAGTGGTTCCAAATTCCGCAGCGAGCACGGCTTTTCCGCCATCAAGGACGGCGTCAAGCGCTCCTCCAGACCGGAGGCAGAAGAGGCGGAGCAGAAGCCACAACGCAAGCCCAAATGGTTGCGGGCACGCATGCCCGGTGGCGAACGCTACGAGGCCGTGCGCAAGAACGTCAGCGAACATCGCCTGAGCACCGTGTGCCAGGAAAGCCACTGCCCCAACATCGGTGAATGCTGGACCGCTGGCACCGCCACCATCATGGTGATGGGCTCGGTGTGCACCCGGGCGTGCAAGTTCTGTGCGGTGGACACCGGCAACCCCAAAGGCTGGCTGGATCCGGAAGAGCCGGAGAACACGGCCAAGTCGGTGGAGCTGATGGGCCTGCGCTACATCGTGCTCACCTCGGTTGACCGGGATGATCTGGACGACGGCGGCGCCGCCCACTACGCGGCCTGCGTGTCGGCCATCAAGCGGCGCACGCCGGAAGTGGCGGTGGAAGCCCTGACACCGGACTTCGATGCCGTCATGTCCGACGTCGAAAAAGTGGTGGATTCCGGCCTGGACGTGTTCGCCCAGAATGTGGAAACGGTCAAGCGCCTGACCCGCCGCGTGCGCGACCCGCGCGCCGGTTATGAGAAAACCCTGCGGGTGTTGGAACACGCCAAGAAGCATCGCCCGGACGTGCTCACCAAAACCAGCCTGATGCTGGGCCTGGGTGAAACCGAGGAGGAGATCCTCGAAACCATGGACGATCTGCGTGCCATCGGCGTGGACATCCTGACCCTGGGCCAGTATCTGCGCCCTACCCCGAACCACCTGCCGGTGGAACGCTACGTGACCCCGGAAGAGTTCAACCGCTATCGGGAAATCGGCCTTGAGAAAGGCTTCATGGAAGTGCCCTCTGGCCCCATGGTTCGCTCCAGTTACCGGGCCGACAAGGTATTCGACAAAAACAATCTTGGTCTCGCCGTGCCTGAGGTCCCCCAGACCTCCAACGCCATGCAGATACCGGTGAAGGCCATCGACTGAGACCCTCCATGCTCACATTGCTGCGAAATGCCCGGCTGAAGTACAAGTTCTGGTTGCTGAATATTGTCGTTTTTGCAGTTCTCTGCCTTCTGGTGCTCTACGCCATGGATACCATGGCCGGGCAAACCGGTCGGCCTTTTGCCGATGTCTTCGGCGATACCGCGCCGGGGTTTGCCCTCGTGGTCGCGGTGCTGATGGTTCTGGAGATGGCCGGCTCGCAGCTGTTGATCTCTTTTATCGAGCGGCATGTCAACCGCCTGAAAGACACCATGGTTTCTGTCCAGGGCTCGGGCAATCTCAGCGAGCGGGCCCACGTGGACTCCACCGATGAGATCGGCCAGATGGCCAGTGCCTTCAACGCCATGCAGGACCGCACGGGCACGGTGGTTCGAAGCATGAAGGAGGCCATTGATCGTCTGCATCACGAAGTTCAGGAACTCACCACCGCCGCCGAGGCCCGACGGGACGACCTGAGCCGGCAGCAGGCCGGTGCCGACCGGTCAGCGGAAGTCATCGAGACCATGCTGCAGAGCTTTACCGGCATTGCTGAACAGGCCGGTATTGCCAAAACCCTGTCCCACGAAGCCCGGGATACCGCACGGGACGGAAGCCAGCGGGTGGGCCAGAGTGCCGACAGTATTCGCCGGCTGGCGGACGTGGTGCGCAGCTCCGCCAGCAGTGTCGAGGCCCTCGCCGAAAACAGCCACGAGATCAGTCATGCCATTACCGAAATTCGCGGTATCGCCGAGCAGACCAACCTGCTGGCCCTGAACGCCGCCATCGAGGCAGCCCGGGCCGGTGAGCAGGGCCGGGGATTCGCGGTTGTGGCCGACGAAGTTCGCAAGCTGGCCCAGCGGGTTCAGGACTCCACCGACCAGATCCAGGGCACCATTGACCGCCTGCTGGCAGCCATGGACACCGCCGTGCAACAGATGACAGGCAGCTCCGAGGACGCCACCCGCTGCGTTGAGGAATCTGAACAGGGACGCCGCGCCCTCGAAGCCATCAACGAAGTGGTGGGCCGCATCGACCAGACCAACCAGGAAATCGCCAACGTCTCAGCGCACCAGACCGCCGGTACCGACGAGGTGCTGGCCAATGTCCAGGGTATTCGCGAAACCACCCAGAACATGGTCACCCAGCTCGCCGAGAGCGCCGATATGAGTCTTCGGCTGAAGCAACTGATCGATTCTCTCGAAGAAGCGGGTTCAAAGGTCACGGTTCACTGAGGTTTGTGGCACACTCTGCACTCGTTTTCACCGGCAGAGTAGTTGTTCATGAATCGTCTTCGCGCCCTGTATGATCGCCTGATCCTTCCACACCCATTGCTTGTGCTGGCCGTTTTCGGGGCGCTGCTCGCCCTCGCGGCACTGCGGTTCAGCGAGTTCCGTCTGGACGCCTCCGCCGAATCCCTGGTACTTGAAAACGACCGGTCACTGGAACAGTACCGCCAGGTCAACCGCCGCTTTACCACCTCCGATGACTTCCTGGTGGTGACCTACACCCCCGACGGTGAACTGTTCTCCGAAGAAGGGCTTGCGCGGCTGACCAGCCTGCGCGATGAACTGCAGGCGCTGGACGCCGTGGGCTCCACCAACAGCATCCTCAGCGTACCCCTGTTGCACAGTCCTGACCTCACCCTCGACACCGTCGACAGCGAGATCAAAACCCTTGACCAGCACGACGTGCCACCAGACACGGCCAGGCAGGCGTTGCTGAACAACCCGCTCTACCCCAACCTGCTTATCAGTGAAGATGGCCGCACCACCGCCATTCAGGTCAACCTGCCGACACCGGATCGCTACTTCGAGCTGCTCAGAGCACGCAATGACCTGCGGGACAAGGCCAGTGCCGGTAACGCCTCGGAGGCCGAACTGGCAGAGCTGGAGCGGGTCCAGCAGGCATTCATCGACTATACCGAAACCCTGGGCGTGGAACGGGATGCCACCATCCGGACCGTGCGGGACATCCTGGACAAGTACCGTGATCACGCCGAGATCCACCTGGGCGGCGTGCCGATGATCGTGGCCGACATGATCCGCTTCATCGAGAACGACCTGTCCACCTTTGGCCTGGGCGTGCTGGCCTTCCTGCTGCTGACACTGGCCATCATCTTCCGCCAGTGGCGCTGGGTGCTGGTGCCCATGCTGTGTTGCGGCTTCACGGTATGGCTGATGATCGGCTTCCTGGGCTGGACCCAGTGGCCGGTGACGGTCATCTCATCGAACTTCATTTCCCTGCTGCTGATCATGACCCTGTCGCTCACCATCCACCTGATCGTGCGCTACCGGGAATTCCAGCACGACGAACCCCAGGCCAGCCCCCGGGAGACGCTGCGCAACACAGTGCTGGCGATGATCAAACCCTGCTTCTACATGGCCATCACCACCATCGTCGCCTTCGGCTCCCTGACTTTCAGCGGTATTCGCCCGGTCATTGATTTTGGCTGGATGATGACCCTTGGGCTGACCGTGGCGTTCCTGATCACCTTCCTCATATTCCCGGCGCTGCTGACCCTGCTGCCACCGCCTATCGACAGCCATGTGAGCGCCAACCGGGTGCCCTTTACCGACACCTTTGCCCGCTTCACCGAGCGCTTCGGCAATACGGTGCTGGTCGGATCTGCGGTGATTGCAGCGTTGTGCGTGGTCGGCCTGACCCGGCTCTCGGTTGAGAACAGCTTCATCGACTACTTCAAACCCTCCACCGAAATACACCAGGGCATGATCACCATCGACAACCGTCTGGGCGGCACCACGCCCCTGGATGTGGTGATCACCGACGACCCGCCCCCCGAGGGTGCAGGCGGCGATCCGTTTGCCAGCGACTGCGACCCGTTCGTGGAGGACTGCGGCGCAGGCGAGGAATACCGGGACACCTGGTACACCTACCAGAAAATGCAGGAACTGGAGGCGGTTCACGAATACCTGGACGGCCTGCCGGAAACCGGCAAGGTGCTGTCCATCAACACCACCCTGAAACTGCTGGCGAGGATCAACGAAGGCGAACCCCTGAACGCCCTCGAGCTCGCCTTCGTACCGGCAGCCGTGCCCGACGATCTGCAGGATGTGCTGCTGACGCCGTACATCTCTGAGGAGCACGACCAGGCCAGGTTCAGCGTCCGCATTCTGGAAACCATGCCGGATCTGAAGCGGGAAGCCCTCCTGAACCGGATCCGCAACCACCTGACCACGGAACTGGGCTACGACCAGGACCAGATCATGCTGGCCGGCATGACGGTGATGTACAACAACATGCTGCAGAGCCTGTTTGATTCCCAGATCAAGACCATCGGCGTGGTGTTTGTGGCCATCATGCTGATGTTCCTGATCCTGTTCCGCTCCCTGAAACTGGCCCTGATCGGCATCGCTCCCAACCTCATCGCCGCAGGCTCGGTGCTGGGCCTGATGGGCTGGCTGGACATCCCCCTGGACATGATGACCATCACGGTTGCCGCCATCACGGTGGGCATCGCCGTGGACGACACCATCCACTACATCCACCGATTCAAAACCGAGTTCCGTAAAGACGGCGACTACATCGCCACCATGCACCGCTGCCACCGAAGCATCGGCCAGGCGATGTTCTTCACCTCGCTGACGATCATCTCCGGGTTCTCGATTCTGGTGCTGTCGAACTTTATCCCGACCATCTACTTTGGTCTGTTTACCGGGTTTGCCATGTTCATGGCCCTGGTCGGAGCGCTTACCCTGCTGCCTCGGCTCATTGTTCTCGTTAAGCCCTTTGGCTTGGATGGGGCTTCGGGCTTGGGCTCTTAGCCTTCTTGCTGGGTGGTAGCTCGGCGGGTGTAGGCCTTTGCCAGAACCGCTACGAGCACATCCATGTGCGCTTGACGTCGGCCATCCATGGCCGCCGACATTCTGGCAAAGGCCTACACCCGCCAAGCTCCGAACTTCAGAGTGATAGGAGACAAACGGACCAGCCAAGCTCCAGGCCGGCAAACCATTCGGTTGGTATAAACGTGGGCTCTGCAGAACAGGGGTGTTGGCCCCTCCCAAAAATGTCTGTGGCCAAGGATGGCCACAGCCAAGCGCACATGGATGTGCTCGTAGCGTTTTTTGGGAGGGCGCTACACCCCTGTTCCTCCCGCCAAACCAGCAGGCTACCAACCGAAAAAAAGGGCCACACCCAAGGATGCGGCCCTTCTCCAACAACAGGTCTGACTGAAAGTCAGGCTTACTGCATGCCCTGACCTTGCCCCTGCTGCATCTGCTGTTGCATCTGACGACGCTGCTGCATTTGCTGCTGCATCTGCTGCATACGCTTGTCCAGCTCGTCACGCTGCTCCTGGGTGAACACATTATCGACTTTCGCCTGCATGAGCGTGGACAGCGCCGCAATTTCGCCGGTCAGGTCGCCCAGCTTCTCCGCTTTCTCGCGGATCGCTCCTTCATCAAAGTCCGACTTGATCTCGCTCTGCATCTGCTGCTGCAGCGCACGGGCTTCCTGGCGCAGTTCTCCGATCTCACCCTGCATCTCATCGATGATCGCGCGGATTTCCTTTTGCTGGTCTTCGGTCAGCCCCACCATCTGGGCCAACTGGTCAACCTGGTCCGGTTGCCCGTCAGAGGCCTGCTGGGCCATGGCCGGAACGGACAGGCTCAGGGCAACCAGTGCGGTACCAAACAGTTTTCCAAGTTTCATAAATGTCTCCGTTACTGTTGGTGGTCACTGCCTTGGGACCACCTCGGTGCGTTGGTTTCATCGTTCAGGACCTACACCCTAAAGCATACGCCTACCGGTTTTCACCCCGATCAGCCCTCTTTTTATACATACTTCGCAGAAACCCGGGCCAGATCCCGCCACACACGGGGGTTCAAACAAATGTGAAAGTTTGGTCATTCCGCTTCATAATGGCGCCGTTTATTCGTTCCCGGAGCAACACAATGGCCATCAACTGGTTTCCAGGGCACATGCACAAGGCCCGCAAGGAGATCAAGAAAGTCATGCCGCAGATGGATCTCATCATCGAGGTCCTGGATGCGCGCATTCCTTTCAGCAGCGAAAATCCGCTGGTGCCAGCCCTGCGCGGTGATACCCCGCTGATCAAGGTGCTGAACAAGCGTGACCTGGCCGATCCGGAAGTGACCGGGCAGTGGCAGACCTGGCTGGAGAAGGAGCGCGGCGTGCGGGCGGTTACCCTTACCCACAACCAGCGCAACGAAGCCCTGGACATCCTGAAGCTGGCCGAGGATATGACACCGCACCACGATCGGCAGAAGAGCGCGCTACGGGTGATGATCCTGGGTATTCCGAACGTGGGCAAATCCACCCTGATCAATACCCTGGCCGGCCGCCCTGCCGCCAAGACCGGCAACGAACCGGCGGTGACCCGGGCCCAACAGGCGATCAAGCTGCCCCACAACATCCTGCTCTACGACACGCCCGGTTTCCTCTGGCCCAAGCTGTCGCCGGAAGCCTGCGGCTACCGGTTGGCGATCACCGGCGCCATCCGGAGCGCGGTGCTGGATTTCGAGGATGTTGCCCTTTTCGAAGCCGACTTTCTGCTGGCCGCCTATCCGGAACTGGTCAAGGCCCGCTATGGCTTTGAGGAACTGCCCCGGGATGGCCTGGCGCTGATGGACGGCATTGCCGCCAAACGCCGGTTTTTCAGCCGTGGCGGCGTGCCAGATCTGCACAAGGTGTCCGAGGTGCTGTTGAACGAATTCCGGGCCGGCACACTCGGGCGGATTTCCCTGGAAACGCCCGAGATGGTGGAGCGGGAGCGACGCGAAGCCGAGGAAGCCGCCGGGTAACCGCCCCTTACCAAGGTCAAATATCGTATCCGGCGCAAACAGCCTAGACTGTCGGACAGGGTAAATGATCACAGGGTTGGCCAATCGGGTCGGCCGGTAAGGAGGAATGTATGAGACGCGTCGTCGTCACCGGCATGGGCATTGTGTCCTGCCTCGGCAATTCACTGGACGAGGTAACGCAGAGCCTGAAGCAGGGGAAATCCGGCATCCGCTTCAATGAAACCTACAGGGAGATGGGCTTTCGCAGCCAGATTGCCGGTTCCGTGGATGTCGATACCTCCGTTATCGATCGCAAGATCCGCCGCTTCATGGGTCCTTCGGCCATGTACAGTTTCCTGGCTATGGAACAGGCCATTGCCCAGGCGGGCCTGACTGAAGACCTGATCTCGAACGACCGCACCGGCCTGATCGCCGGATCCGGAGGCGCTTCCTGCTCCAGCCAGGTAGAAGCCACCGATATCATGCGCGAGAAGGGCGTGAAACGCATTGGCCCGTACATGGTGCCCCGGATCATGACCAGCACCGTCTCTGCGTGTCTCGCTACCGCCTTCAAGATCCGCGGCGTGAACTATTCCATGTCTTCAGCCTGTGCCACCAGCGCCCACTGCATTGGCCACGCCATGGAGCAGATCCAGGCCGGCAAGCAGGACATCGTTTTCGCTGGCGGCGGTGAAGAAGAGGACTGGAGCCTGACCATGATGTTCGACGCCATGGGCGCGCTCTCCACCAAATACAATGACGCCCCGGACACCGCCTCACGGCCTTTCGATACCGGTCGCGACGGTTTTGTCATTGCCGGTGGCGGAGGCATGGTGGTACTCGAGGAACTGGAGCACGCGAAGAAGCGCGGAGCGACTATCATCGCGGAGCTCACCGGCTACGGTGCCACCTCCGACGGCTACGACATGGTAGCCCCCTCCGGTGAGGGTGCCCAGCGCTGCATGCAGCAGGCCATGGCCACCATCCGCAGCAAGATCGACTATATCAACGCTCACGGCACCAGCACGCCCGTGGGCGACGTTGCCGAGATGGGTGCTGTGCGCAAGACCTTTGGCACCGACATTCCGGCCATTTCTTCCACCAAGTCCCTTTCGGGCCACTCTCTTGGCGCCGCCGGTGTTCAGGAGGCCATTTATTCTCTGCTGATGCTGGAGCACGGTTTTATCGCTGGCACCAAAAACCTGGCGACGCCGGATGAGAAAATCGGCGACCTGCCGATTGTCGGGCCCGAGAGCAAAGAAGCAACCCTGAATACCGTGATGTCGAACAGTTTCGGCTTTGGCGGCACCAATGCGTCGCTGGTTTTCGAGAGACTCCAGGACTGAGCCGGGCGCGAGCGCTTTGATAAGGGCCTTCGGGCCCTTATGTTATAAAATTATAATCTAAGATCGTTCGTCTCGATCATTGGCAAGTACAGCGATCCGTATTAAGGTGAGAGCTTGATAAGGATCAATTCGGACACTGCTCTCCCCATGGCCCAGACTATCCCCTTTCGTCAAGCGTCTCCCCTGAAAGCATCCTGCCACCAGTGCAGCCTGAGTAACCTCTGCCTGCCGCTGGCGATCGAGGAGAACGACCTCGACAGGCTGGAGGACATTGTCCAGCAGGGGCGCATCTTTAACCGGGGTGAACACATTTTTGATCAGAGCACGCCCTTTCGCTCCTGTTTTGCGGTCAAGAGCGGCTCGGTCAAGACCTCTATTATCACCGAGGGTGGTGAAGAGCAGGTAACCGGGTTCTTCATGCCAGGCGAGCTGATTGGCCTCGACAGCATTGGTGGCAGTCACTATGCTTGCACGGCAAAGGCCCTGGAGCGCACCAGCGTGTGCGAGTTTCCGGTGGACAAGCTCGAAGACCTGACCGTCAAGCTGCCGGAACTGCAGCACCACATGTACCACCTGATGAGCCAGGAAATCCAGAACAGTCACCAGTTGGCCATGCTGTTGAGCAAGAACACGGCGGAAGAGCGTATCGCGGCGCTGCTGCTGTCCCTGTCCAGTCGGTTCCGGCGTCGGCGCATGTCACCCACCAACTTCAGCCTGCCGATGGCCAGAAACGACATTGCCAATTTCCTGGGATTGGCCGTCGAAACCGTCAGCCGGGTATTTACCCGGTTTCAGAATCAGGGAATCATCAAGGCTCGGGGGCGTGAAGTCGAACTGCTGGATGTCGAGGCACTGCAGATGGTGACTCGTGAGTTCTCCAGGCAGTGCAACACCTGAGAAACTGCTAGCGGGCCCTTGCCACCAACTTTCTAGCTGGTGGCTTCTCCCTCCACTTCCCTGCCGTTGGTCTGCCTGAGCGTCGCCAGCTCGTCCACCAGCCCAGAGCGCCAGGGAAACTGCTTGATTCCGAAGGTATTGCGGATCTTGGTACACACCAGGGTTGTGTTCAGCGGCTCCAGGTTTCCCCAATCCGGCACTGCATCCACCACGCGGATACCCTCCGGAATTCCCGGCAATCCGGCAATGGCCAGGCCCAGCTCGTACAGGTTGATTTCCTCCGCCCCGGCGTATTGATACGTACCCCAGACCTCGGCCCCGCAGTCGATCTGCAACACCATCGCCGCAATCACCCTCGCCAGATCCCGCACCGCCACCGGCTGTCCCCGACAGCGTCCCGGCAATGACAGGGTCACATTGGCACCGGTGCTGGCCTGCACCTTGCGGATGAACCGCGCCAGGCTCCATCCCGTGCGCAGGATGATGTGCCTGGGCAAGAGCGTCCTCAAGGCCTGTTCACACTCCCACTGCCAGTTGCCCAGCTCATTGACCGGCTGACCGGGGTTGGAGGTGATGTAGCCACTCTGCTTGCGACCGTCGAACACATAGCAGGACGACAGCTGGATCAGTGCCATGCCACGGTCCCGGGCAAACTCGGCCATGGCCACCGGCAGCGAAAACGCCGCCAGGTGGGCACTCTCAGGGTCGCTCTCCGCCACTTCAGGATCGGCCATCCAGAGGGCATTCACAATCAGGTCGGTATCTTCGGGTATCCAGTTCTCCAGGGCCTTGAGATCGGCGTTGGAAGGATCGCTGACCAGCAGCGGGCTGACCTGCAGGTGCGTCTGTCGCAGGCGTTCCAGCAAAACCTTCCCCAAGGGGCCGTAATCGTGAACTACAAGTACATGCACGAGGAGTCAATGCCTCCGGATATCACTGATATGACGGTTGTCCGGAACCGGTCTGGCCAATGGCTTCCACCGTCCGGTCTCTAAACTGGAGCCCAGTCTGAAACTTTCGTGTCTGTGATAGGCGCTTTGCTATCGCTTTCAAGAGCATACAACAACAGGAACCGTCATGCTGAAACAACAAAGCCACATTGTCGCCCCGATTCCCGATGATCTGCGCACCCGCGCCCTGTATACCGTGAATGAGCTGCGCGAACGGGGCAAGGCCGACAAGGAAGCCATCGATAAACTGTTCAACCTGATCGTGGACATGACCGAACAAGGTCTGGACTTCTTTTTTCTTGAGCCGCTACGTCGTCTGCACGCCAGCAACATGATGATGGGCATGGCCAGGATGGGCATTGGCAGCATGCTCAAGGGCAGCAAGATGGTCGTTCACAAGGTGCTGAAAAAGCTCGACGACCGGAGCCTGGCCGCCATTCTCGATTTTATCGAGGATATCATTCACGAGCCGGAACCGGCCTGAACGCCCAGCCGGTGAACGCTAGCGGTATTGCCGTCTTACCCGGGCGGTAATACCGGTCAAAAGTTCGTAGGCTATGGTGCCGGCACAGGTGGCCACTTCATCAACGCCTACCGTGCTGCCCCAGAGCTCGACGCTGTCGCCCTCCTTCGCGTCTGGCGCTCCGGTCAGGTCCACCGCGAGCATATCCATCGATACCCGCCCGATCAGCCGGATGCGCTGGCCGTTGATCGCCGCCGGCGTGTTGGTGCCGGCATGCCGCGGGTAGCCATCGCCATAGCCAATCGCCACCATGCCCATCCGGGTGTCCCGGTCGGCCACCCAACTGGCGCCATAGCCCACCGACTCGCCAGCGGGCACCATTCGGGTACTGATCAGTGGTGCTTCCAGAGACATGACCGGCTCCAGGCCTAGCTGCCGACCGGTCTTGCCGATCATCGGAGAGCCGCCATACAGCATGATGCCGGGCCGACTCCAGTCGTACAGCGGTTGCCCCGGAAGGAAGTGGGCTGCCGAGTTGCCAACGCTGCGCATACGGTCCGGCCAGGCCGCCGTGGCCTGCTCGAACACCTCGGTCTGCCTTGCCGTCATGGAGCTGTCCACGTCATCGGCGCAGGCAAAGTGAGTCACGAACCCCTCAAACGTTGCCAGCGCCCCGGCCCGATCAAGCCTTTGCATGACGTTTGCTAACTCTTCAGGGTGAAAACCCAGCCGGTTCATACCCGAGTTGACCTTTAGCCAAAGTCTGGGCCGGTTCCGGGAGTCGGCCAGCCAGGTCAGTTGCTGCTCACTGTGCAGCACCGGCTCGAAGCCCTGCTCTGCACAGTTGGCAAGGTCTGTTTCGGCGTGCACCCCCTGCAGCAACACCACCGGCTGTGCCAACCCCGCCTCGCGAATAGCCACGGCTTCCTCAAGACAGGCAACCGCGTATTTCGGCGCCAGATCAGCCAGCGCGGAAGCCACCCGGGCAATGCCGTGCCCGTATCCGTCGGCCTTGACCACCGCCATCACCCGGGCGTTACCGGCCCGCTGACAGGCAGTGCTGTAGTTGTGGCGCAGGGCCTCCAGATCAATCCGCGCGACGGTCGGGCGTGGCATCAATACTCCCCGCCGTAATCGCTGTAATCGCCGTGGGCCAGGTCCTCGAATTTGGTGTACTTGCCGATGAACGCCAGGCGGATGGTGCCGATCGGCCCGTTCCGCTGCTTGCCGATGATGATTTCGGCAATGCCCTTGTCGGGCGTGTCTTCGTTGTAGACCTCATCCCGGTACACGAACATGATGACGTCAGCATCCTGCTCGATGGCGCCGGACTCCCGCAGGTCCGAGTTGACCGGGCGCTTGTTGGGCCGTTGCTCCAGGCTTCGGTTCAGCTGCGACAGGGCCACCACCGGGCAGCTCAGTTCTTTGGCAATACCTTTGAGTGACCGGGAGATTTCCGAAATCTCGGCGGTCCGTCCCTCGGTGTTGCCCGGCACCCGCATCAACTGCAGGTAGTCGACCATGATCAGGCCAATCTTGCCGTCGTTCTCACGGGCAATGCGACGTGCCCGGGAGCGCATTTCCGTCGGGCTCAGGCCTGGCGTGTCATCAATGTACAGCGGTTTGTCCTTGAGCAGGCTGACCGCCGAGGTCAGCCGGGGCCAGTCGTCTTCCTCGAGCTTGCCGCCGCGCACCTTGGTCTGGTCGATTCGCCCCAGGGAGGAGAGCATACGCATGGCCAGGGCGTCCGCGGGCATCTCCATACTGAACACCAGTACCGGCGTGCCGGTGCTGATCAGGGCGTTCTCCACAATGTTCATGGCAAAGGTGGTCTTACCCATGGAGGGTCGACCGGCCACGATGATCAGGTCTGAAGGCTGCATGCCGGACGTCTGTTCGTCCAGGTCCTTGAAACCCGTGGTCAGGCCCGTGGTCTGCTCGCCGGATTCGAACAATTCCTCAATCCGGCTCAGGGTCTTGGCCAGAATCGGATTGATGGCCTGGGGGCCGGAGCCCTCCTTGACCCGGGCCTCGGCAATCTGGAACACACTGCGCTCGGCCTCGTCGAGGATCTCGTTGCTGTTGCGGCCCTGGGGATTGAAGGCGGAGTCAGAGATCTTGCCCGATACCTCCACCAGCTGGCGCAGGATGGAACGTTCCCGGACGATGTCGGCATAGGCCCGGATATTGGCTGCCCCGGGCGTTTTCTCGGCAAGTTCAGCCAGATAGGCCAGGCCGCCGGCATCTTCGATGTCGCCGGCCCGCTCCAGAAACTCCGCCAGGGTAACCACGTCCAGGGGTTCGTTTTCGCTGGCCAGGCGCTCCACGGCGCCGAAGATGAGCCGATGATCCTGGCGATAGAAGTCGGCGGCCGAGATCACTTCGGAGATTTCGTCGAAGCGCCGGTTATCGAGCATCAGGCCACCCAGGACCGCCTGCTCGGCTTCCACGGAATGCGGCGGAACCTTGATACGACTGGTTTCGAGATCGGTACTCGCGGGCTTGAGATTGGGCTTGGCCATGCACACTTCTTCAGTTGGACGTCGGAACCACAACAGTGTAAGCGACCTGTGGCGACAATGGGAGAGGGTTACAGCAAGGTAACAGGATATCAGACAGCAACAGGCCCGAAAGCCGCCAGGGGCGGATCGGGCCTGTTGGACCGGCCTGGTACCGCCTCCGCAGAGGCGGCTAGGGCCGCCAGCAATCTACCGGGTCGGGAGAGAGTCCCGATCCACCTTCCGGGGAAAGCGGATTACTCGGCAACAACCGCCAGCTTGATGGTCACTTCCACATCGGAGTGCAGCTGAAGCTCGATGTCGTACTCGCCAGTCACCCGGATCGGGCCTTCCGGCAGACGAACTTCGCTCTTCTCGATTTCAGTGCCACCGGCAGTAACGGCGTCAGCGATGTCACGGACACCGATGGAACCGAACAGCTTGCCTTCCTCACCTGCCTTGGAAGTGATGGTGAAGGAGGCGCCTTCCAGGGCTTCGGCACGGGCCTGGGCAGCGGCCAGCTTCTCAGCTGCAGCCTTCTCAAGCTCGGCGCGACGCTCTTCGAACGCCTTCAGGTTTGCTTCGGTGGCAGGAACGGCCTTGCCATAGGGAAGCAGGAAATTACGACCGTAACCGGCCTTGACCTTGACCTTGTCACCCAGGGCGCCAAGGTTTGCTACTTTCTCGAGCAGAATAACTTCCATCTCGTTAACCTCTTCGTGCTTTATTCAGCCGGCCCGGCGGGTTGTATACGCCTCCGGATATCCAGCCAGCTATCCACAAAAGCCAGAACTACTAACAGAATCATCAGGGTCGGGCCCAGCAGAACCAGTGCCACGTAAAACAGCGCCAACCACTGTCCGCTCAGCTTCTTGATACCAACCACGCCGTGAACCAGAGCCAGACTGGCCAGGAACAGCGGGGTTCCCGCAGCCCAGGCCAGCAGCATGGAGTTGAGCCCGAGTACCGGCCCTACCACCATGGTCACCGCGCACAACACCGCAATCGGGGGCGACAGACGCAGACCGTGGAATTCCTTGCGGAATCCGCCAGGGTTATAAAGCCCTGCCTGCCAGGCCCGCGCCAGCATGGTCATGCCCACACCTGTTGCCAGGTAGGTGCCCGCCATGCTCGCGTTCATCGTGTCCCGGATCACTTTCTCAAGATCATCTCCGAGACTCTTCGCAATTTCGGCATTGTACTGCTGGTAAAAGCTCACCCCGGCCTGGACCAGATCGTCCAGCAAACCCGGGTAGATCACAGGCAACATAAGACCTGTGACGATTCCGAGGAAACTCCCTCCAAGAAGGGCCTTTTCCCAGGACAGTGTGGTTCGCAAAAGCGCTGCCATCAGCATGACCTGAAGCAATACCGCCAGGGCGGTCGGGTCCTGCCCGAAAATGCTCCAGCCCAGGGCCGGTAGCAAGGCCCAGAGGCCAATATTAAGCCCCTGACTGATGCCAAGCCTGAGGATCACCAGGCCGACAACCGCTGCGCCAATCCAGAACAGCAAAGGTACCGCAGTCGTGACTGCTGCTACCCCGCCGGCCTGCAGGGGACCGCGCATTACATACTGTGCCAGTGCACGCATGGTCCCGGGTCCTGTGTTTCTGTTACTTAGTTATCGTGGCTGTCGGAGTACGGCAGCAGTGCCAGGTAGCGGGCGCGCTTGATAGCGGTGGCCAGCTGACGCTGATAACGTGCTTTGGTGCCGGTGATGCGGCTGGGCACGATTTTGCCGGTTTCAGTGATGTAGCCTTTCAGGGTGTCCAGATCCTTGTAATCGATCTCCTTGACACCCTCTGCCGTGAACCGGCAGAACTTACGACGTCTGAAAAAACGAGCCATATCTTAACTCCTCAACTCCGGTTGATTACTCTTCTTCGTCCTGGGATTCAGCCTGACGACGGTCGTCGGATTCGGCTGAACGGCGCGGACGGTCGTCTCCGCCGGAACGACGGTCCTCACGGGACTCGGCGGCTTTCATCGGAGACAGATCGGTAACGGCTTCATCGCGACGCAGGATCAGGTCACGGATGATGGCGTCGTTGAACCGGAAGTTGTGAGTCAGCTCGTCCATCGCAGCCTGTGAACACTCGATGTTCATCAGCACGTAGTGAGCCTTGTGGATCTTGTTGATCGGGTAAGCCAGGTGACGACGGCCCCAATCTTCCAGGCGATGTACCTTGCCGCCATCTTCAGTGATGACGCTGGTATAACGCTCGATCATCGCGGGCACCTGCTCGCTCTGATCCGGATGTACCATAAATACGATTTCGTAGTGACGCATGAGTTCTCCCTACGGTTTAAACAGCTTTCTTTTCACCTGCGGCGCAGGGCTCTGCACCCGGCGAACATGAAAGCAAGGAGTTGACAGCATCGGCTGCCGGTTTCTTTTTGCTTTATCAATAAGGCTTTACAAGAAAGGCTTGATCAAAAGCTCGGTTCAGCACCACCCGCGTTCAGGCAATACAAAACCGCCCCTTGAAAAAGGGGTCACGTATTCTAGGCGGGTAACGGTCAGTGTGCAAGGGTTAACCAAGTCTCTGGCGCAGGGCCTCGTACAGACACACGCCAGTCGCCACCGAAACGTTGAGACTGTCAACATGGCCAAGCATGGGGATGTTGATCAACTGATCGCAGTGCTCACGGGTAAGCCGGCGCATGCCCTTGCCTTCCGCACCCATCACCAGGGCCACAGGCCCCTTGAAGTCCGCCTGGTACAGCGTTGCCTGGGCTTCCCCGGCAGTGCCGATCAGCCAGACACCCTGGTCCTGCAGGCTGCGCAGAAAGCGCGCAAGGTTGGTTACCCGCACGAAGGGCACGGTTTCTGCCGCGCCACAGGCCACCTTGCGGGCCACCGGGGTGAGCGATGCCGACTTGTCCTTGGGCACGATCACCGCCTGAACGCCCACGGCATCGGCGGTTCGCATGCAGGCGCCCAGATTATGCGGATCAGTCACCCCGTCGAGCACCAGCAGAAAGGGCGGTTTATCACTGGCGGCGAGCTGGGCCAGGAGATCGTCTTCGGTCCACTCCCGACTCTCACTGACCGCGGCGACGATGCCCTGATGGACGCCGGACACCCGCTCGTCAAGCTCGCGACGATGCACTACCTGCCAACGCACACCCAGACCGTCCAGGGCGTCGGTAATACTCTTGACGCGCTTGTCCTGCCGACCGGTCTGGATCCACACCTGTTGCAACCGCTCGGGCTCGCGCTTGAGCACTGCTTCAACCGCATGCCAGCCAAATACAAACTCTCCGGACACTGCTTCGATTTCCTTTTATTTGGCAGACTTGCGGGGTTTCCGGGGTTTTCCGCCCGACGGAGATTTGCCCCGACCTTTACCCGAGGGCTTCCTGGCAGCTTCCCGGGCCGCCTCGGCAACAAGCTTGTCCTTGGCACTGCCAGAGCCTTTCTGCCTGCCTGACTGGCCGGCGCGCGCCCTGTCCTGTCTCGAAGAGGCGCCGCCACCTTTCTTGCGGCTGCTTTTATCATGCGCACCACCGTCACCGCGCTGACCGCCCTTGCCGCGACGCTCGCGCTTGGACACATCCAGAGCGTCACGATCGGCCTTGCGCCGTTTGGGCGTACTGATCAGTTCCAGATCGATCTTGCGATCTTCCAGATCCACGCGCACCACGCGCACCCGCACCTCGTCGCCGAGCCGGAAGCTGACCGCCGTGCGCTCGCCAATGAGGCGGTGCTTGGCGGCATCGTGGTGGAAGTAGTCGCCGCTGAGCGTCGACACATGCACCAGCCCCTCGATGTAGATATCCGACAGCTCGACAAAGAAGCCGAACGGCACCACCGAGGCAATAATGCCGTTGAACTCCTCACCCACGTGATCCCTGAGGAACTCGCACTTGAGCCATGCCATCACGTCCCGGGTGGCATCGTCTGCACGGCGCTCGGTCATGGAGGCGTGCTCACCGAGTTGCTCCATCTGCGCATAGTCATATGGGTACACCGCCAGCTCCGGGTCAGTGACCTTCGGTGTGACCACATCCTTGGTGACTTCCGGCTTGTGGATACGGGACTTGATGGCCCGATGCACGATCAGGTCCGGGTACCGGCGGATGGGCGAGGTAAAGTGCGTGTAGCTCGCAAAGCCCAGTCCGAAGTGACCGCTCTCTTCAGGGCTGTAGACGGCCTGGCTCAGGGACCTGAGCATCACCATCTGGATCACATTGGCATCGGGCCGGTCGGCCACTTCGTTCAGAAGAGCCTGGTAATCGGCCGAAGTCGGCTTGTCACCACCACCCAACTGAAGACCCAGCTCGCCCAGGAACAGACGCACCGCGTTGAGGCGCTCCTCGGAGGGCCCTTCGTGAACGCGGTAAAGCGCAGGCACCTGGTGTTTCTTCAGGAAACGGGCCGTTGCCACATTGGCGCAGAGCATGCACTCTTCGACAATCTTGTGGGCATCGTTGCGGTGCACCGGCACGATTTCCTCAATCTTGCGCTCGGCGTCGAACACGATCTTGGTTTCGGTGGTCTCAAAATCAATCGCGCCACGTTCGGTACGCGCCTGACGTAGCAGCTTGTAGAGGTCGTACAGGTTGTGCAGGTGCGGCAGCAGGTCGGCATACTGGGCCGACAGCCGGTAGCCCTGTTCGCTGTCCGGATGCTCCAGCATGGCGCTGACCTTGTTGTAGGTCAGTCGGGCATGGCTGCGCATCACCGCCTGGTAGAAGGTGTAACCACTGATGTTACCAGCGGCACTGATGGTCATGTCGGCCACCATGCACAGGCGATCCACGTCCGGATTCAGGGAACACAGGCCGTTGGACAACTTCTCCGGCAGCATCGGCACCACGTGATCCGGGAAGTACACCGAGTTACCCCGACGAAGGGCTTCCTCATCCAGCGGCGACCCCGGCCGCACATAATGCGACACGTCGGCAATGGCCACCACCAGCCGGTAACCGCCCCGTGGCCGTGGCTCACAATAGATGGCGTCGTCAAAGTCGCGGGCGCTCTCATCATCGATGGTCACCAGACGCATGTTGCGGATATCCACGCGATTGGCCTTGTCCTTCTCCGCAACTTCCGAGGGAATCGAGGCCGCCTGCTCACCCACCGCCGGTGGCCAACTGTGGGGAATATCGTAGGACCGGATGGCGACGTCGATTTCCATGCCGGGTGCCATGTGCTCACCCAGTATCTCGATGACTTTGCCCGTGGGCTGGGTGCGGATGGTCGGCTGGCGCAGGATTTCCACTACCACGTACTGGCCGTGGTAGGCCTCGCCAATGTGCTCCTCCGGCACCAGCACTTCGTGGTTGATCCGGGCGTTTTCCGGCACCACAAACGCAATACCACTTTCCTTGAACAGGCGCCCGACAGTCTGGGTGGTTCGATGCTCAAGCACTTCCACTATCACGCCTTCACGGCGACCCCGGTCGTCGACGCGGTCTACCCGGGCGGCGACCCGGTCACCGTGAAACACCTGGCGCATTTGCCGGGCGGTCAGGAATAAATCAGAGCCACCGTCGTCGGGCACCAGAAACCCGAAGCCGTCCTTGTGACCGATCACCCGACCCGTCACCAGGTCGGCTTCCTCTATGGGCAGATAGGCGCCACGACGGTTGCAGATCAACTGACCATCCCGACACATGGCAATCAGGCGCCGGCGCAGGGCCTCAATGCCCTCTTCGGAGGTCTGGCCAAGCTCCTGGCACAGGGTTTCGTGGGTCGCGGGGGCGCCCCGCTCTTTCAGATGCCCGAGAATGAATTCCCGGCTCTGGATTGGATTTTCGTACTTCTGGGCCTCACGGCTGGCGTGAGGATCCCTGTCATTTTTCTTCCTGGAAACCATTCGGATCCTTGTTTTGATTCCGCGCCACTGCGGCGCGACTTACATTCATTTGCACGGAGTATAACGTCGGTACGGAGTTCCTGCCTATCAACCCCGGCAGAATAGGCACAAATACCTGCCCGGTTTTTTGCGAAAAAATGTTTGACAGCCCTGATCGGAATTATTAAAGTACGCGCCATCGGTTGAGGGGCAAACCTCAACGATCGCGGAAACGTCGAGTTTTCAACAAACTAACGGCAATTCTGTGAATCACCTGCCGAGGTGGTGAAATTGGTAGACACGCTAGCTTCAGGTGCTAGTGGGGGCAACCCCGTGGAGGTTCAAGTCCTCTCCTCGGCACCACTTCCTCCCTCAGGAAGTGGCGATAAAATCCAGCAAACCGGCTACCGACGCCCCATCCTGCTGCGATCACTCAACAGATTTGTTTACCGCCAGACACTCTTTATCCAGGTTCGATCCAGGCTCGATCCACGAAAATTCCGATGCAGACGGTGGCGCCGTTCGTTTTTCCGTGCCTGCTGACTATTGCAGCAGCCCTACCAGATAGTCCGACAACGTCTCATAACTGTAGACAACCCGCGCGTAGGCACTGCTGGCTTCAGCCTCGAACTCACGGCCACAATCACCGGGCAGGGTGTAGGCCCTGAGAAAAGCTTCCTGAATAAGATTCGGTTGACTGGCCACGAACCCGCTTGCACCGCTCACCGGGTAGCGCATGGCCCACTTGAAGCCGCCATTGCCCGTAACTCGTCCGTCGGCCAGCTTCAGGGGATCCAGAAACCCGTAACTGAGCAGGCGAAGATCTTCATGCTCGCCCGAGGCAAAAGTCCGGGTGTCGAACTGTACCTCAAGATT
Organism: Marinobacter sp. E2; assembly: GCF_055755345.1. Lineage (NCBI taxonomy): Bacteria > Pseudomonadati > Pseudomonadota > Gammaproteobacteria > Pseudomonadales > Marinobacteraceae > Marinobacter > Marinobacter sp. E2. The sequence goes on along the minus strand of NZ_CM146911.1, from coordinate 900,804 downwards.
GGTAAAGCCCGAGGGCTGGGGTTCATAGCCTGCAAAGGCATAGCTCTGAACGCCCGTCACCACCTGATCCGCACCAACTGCCTGTTCATCCACCGCACAGGTGACAACGTCAGAGAGAAAACTGACCGACTCCTGCTCCGCACCGCCCTGCTCAATACCATACCCCGGGAAAACCTCGGTAGCATTGGTAAGCCGGGGCGTCAGGATGCGCTCGGCGCCATTGGCGTATCGGGCCGTCACTGACGCCAGCACGCCGTTTTCCCGGGTCCAGCTGTAGACAATCTCCGGAGTGCCTCCCAGTTCGCTGGACTCAGGCTCTGCGCCCTGCGACAGATGGCAAGAGGTAACGGTATCAAAGGTGATGGTCTGCGCGTCCCAGTCAAACACCAGACGCTCGTCCGTGCCGGCCGCCTCATAGCTGACCCGGCTCTGGGCCGAGAGCGAGGCCGATGGCAACCACTGGGTTTCAAGAACCCCCATGCGGCCGTTCACCCGGATTACCCGGGCAAGTTCACGAAGCGTAGGTGCCATACACCCCTGGGCTGAGACGGAGCGGATTCGGCCATCCTCGGTGTAATCGAATGCCAGTTCCGCGGAAATCTCGAGCCCCGAGGTGCTCGCCGGGAGCGTGCCCCCGGAAGCCGGCTCGGCATACACTAACTGTCGGGTCAGCAGCACTGGATCTGTCAGCTCCAGCGTCACCTCCGGGAGTGCGAGGGCATCCGCATCCACGTTGGCATAATTGCCGCCGCCAGCGGCAGCATCCACCACGTCAGCCACACTGCCTGCGTTCTGCACCAGCGACACACCCAGAAGGAAGGCCGCCTCCTTGCTCAGGAAACGCTCTGTACCAGCGCTGCCGGGCTGCGCCAACAGCGTGTTGTACTCGTCGGGAAGCTGGCTGGCCATGAACCGGGCCAGGGCCCGCGCATAGGCGTGGGCGCGCTCATCCCCCGCAAGAATATAATCACGCACCAGGTTCAGGCCCGCCAGGCCTTCCAGTGAAGGTATGTCTGATAGCGAGGCCAGACCAACCATCTGACGGTACCGGTCGAGCGTGGTCAGGGGGGTAAGGTTACGGTTACCGGGTGCTGCCGACATCAGATAGGCCCGGGCAACCGGAACATCTCCATTGCGGGTTTCTTCCAGTGTGGTGCCCGGTATGGCCACGGCAAACAACGGGTAATCCCGCGGATCAAGATCCGGCCCTACCCCGGGCGGAAGCACCAGCCCGGAAATATCCAGCGAAAATACACCGCCGGGGCCACTCATGGCCGTGGGTTCGCCAGCGGTCAGTGTCACCTCACGGCCGTTGTCCAGCTCGAGGACCAATGGCCCCGGGGTGTACTGGCTGTCGCCGTCCATGTCCAGCCACACCCGCGCCCGGTTGAGGTAACCGTCGATAACCTTGCCGGTATAGGGCGCAGGCTGGCTGTACTCAACGCCGTCGAACTCACGACCATCCACGGGCAACTCGTCGGATTCCTTGCCGCAACCGGCAAGCGTGAGGGAGACAGCAGTAACAGACAGGCAGATCAGGCGTTTCATCGCGGCAACCGTTTATCCTTGTTTGATGCCGCTACTTTAGGGGATGTCCTGGCCGGAGACCTTGATAGGTTTGGCAATTTGTAAAGTTAGGTAACCGGGCATCCCGGAGCCGCCATAGCACCGGGATGCCCTCAGGCTCAGAAGGAGCGGGCCACGATTTCCTTCATGATCTCGTTGGTACCGGCATAGATGCGCTGCACCCGCGAATCCGCCCAGGCCCGGGCAATCGGGTATTCCCACATATAGCCGTAGCCGCCGTGCAGCTGCACGCACTCGTCCATGACCTTGCATTGCAGGTCGGTGGTGAGCTGCTTGAGCATGGCGGCGGTCGGAATATCGAGTTTTTTCTCCAGGTGCAGTTCCAGGCAGCGATCGGTGAACACCCGGGCAGCGGTAATCTCCGCTTTCATTTCCGCCATCTTGAAGCGCGTATTCTGGAAGGCGATGACCGGTTTACCGAAGGCCTTGCGTTCCTTCACGTAATCCAGGGTCCACTGCCAGGCGGCTTCCGCCGCGGCCACCGCAGCCAGTGCTACCTGCAGGCGCTCGGCGGGCAGTTCCTGCATCAGCTGGAAAAAGCCCTGCCCTTCCATGCTGCCCAACAGGTGAGTCGTTGGCACCTTCACATCCTGGAAGAACAGCTCCGAGGTGTCCTGGGCCTTCATGCCTACCTTGTTCAGGTTCTGGCCCTTCTGGAAGCCCTCCCAGGCGGTCTCCACCAGCAGAAGGCTGGTGCCCTTGGCGCCTTCCTTGGGATCGGTCTTGGCCACCACGATCACCAGGTCGGCCATCTGGCCATTGGTGATGAAGGTTTTCGAGCCGTTGAGGATGTAGTGGTCGCCGTCCTTGACGGCCGTGGTCTTGACGCCCTGCAGGTCGGAACCGGCACCGGGCTCGGTCATGGCGATGGCGGTGATCATTTCGCCGGACACCAGCTTGGGCAGGTAGTGCTGCTTCTGTTCCTCGGAGCCGTAGTTGAGGATGTAGGGGGCAACGATGTCCGAGTGCAGGCCCCAGCCGATTCCGGAAAGCCCCAGCCGGGACACCTCCTCCATGACCACAGCACTGTAGCGGAAGTCGGCGCCCACGCCGCCGTACTCCTCGGGAATGGTTGGACACAGGAAACCGAGCTCGCCGGCCTTCTGCCAGAGCTCCCGGCTGACTTGCCCGTCTTTCTCCCACTGGTCATGGTAGGGCACGGCTTCCTGTTCCAGAAACTTGCGAACGGAATCGCGGAAACCTTCCAGGTCAGCATCAAAGAGAGTACGTGGAATCATGGTGAACCTCGGTGAATAACGGGTGTTGTGATTGTCGTTCACCAAGTCTCGGCCCAGAGGCCCGCACGCTCAATGATGAAAAGCATCAATCGGGCTGACCAAAACCATCGTTGAACCGTTGACAGAATCAGCGGTCGCGACGGGCCTCGGCGCGCGCCTCGCCCCAGCGGGGCATCAGATCCTGCGGCAGGTCCAGATGGTCGAGTATGCGGGCAACAATGAAATCCACGAGGTCATCCACCGACCCCGGCTTGTGATAGAAGCCCGGGCTGGCAGGCATGATAACGGCCCCCATGCGGGTGAGCCTGAGCATGTTCTCCAGGTGCACTTCCGAGAAAGGCGCCTCTCGGGGCACCAGGATGAGGGTGCGGCGCTCTTTCAGGGCAACGTCGCCGGCCCGCTCGATCAGGTTGTTGCTGGCGCCGGTGGCCAGCGCCGAGAGCGTGCCGGTACTGCAGGGACAGACCACCAGCGGCGCTTTTTCTCCGGAGCCGGAGGCCGGTGGCGCGAACCAGTCTTCCCGACCGAACACGAGAACCTGCCCCGGCTCGGCATTGGCATAGGCGGAGAGCGTCTCCTGCATGGCCGGAGGGGTACCGGGCAATTTAAGTTCGGTTTCCGTGGCGATCACCACCTGGGCTGCCCGGCTGACCATGACATTCACCCGGCAACCAATCGCCACCAGACATTGCAGCAGGCGCAGGCCGTACTGGGCGCCCGAAGCGCCAGTAAAGGCCAGATTAACGGTTTTCGCCTGTGATTGCTTGTCTGTCATGACCTTTGTGTCCGTGGAATTCTCAGGTGGTAACCGGCGGGGCCAGATCAGCTTCCATTACGCTCAAGCTCGGCCACCAGTTTAGCGTGAATACCGCCAAAACCGCCGTTGCTCATGATGACAATGTGGCAGGGCTGGGGCAGATCTGCCAGAGCAGAGGCAATGAGCGCCTCCACCGAAGCCTCCACCCGGTGCCGACCCGAACCCTCGTTCTGCTCCTGCCAGTTGCTGACCAGCGTCGGCAGCCAGTCCATATCATTCAGGTTGGCCCAGAGCACCCGGTCAGCGGCGGCGGCGCTGGGCAGCAGTGCCTGCTGGTGAACGCCCTGCTTCATGGTGTTCGAACGTGGCTCGATCAACGCCAGAATTGGCTCGTCCCCGACCCGATTGCGAAGCCCCTCAAGCGTGGTGGCAATAGCGGTGGGATGGTGGGCAAAGTCGTCGTAAACCCTCACGCCGTCAATATCCGCCAGCAACTCCATCCTGCGTTTGACACCGGAGAACCGGCACAGGGCCGCCACCGCATGGTCGGGCGTGATGCCGATGTGGCGGGCCGCTGCAATGGCCGACAGGGCATTGCGAACATTGTGCAGGCCGGTGTGCTCCCAGCTCAGGGTGGCTACCGGCTGTTCGTGATGGATGACCATGAACCGGCTGCCATCCTCGGACAGCAGTTCGGCCCGCCAGTCGGTGGTGCGAGGAGTTTCGCTGCCAATGGCGGTATCCTGCACCGGGCTCCAGCAGCCCAGTTGCAGGGCGTTATCCAGGTGGCCGTCGACCGCGGGCCGGATGATCAGCCCCTGGGAGGGCACAGTGCGCACCAGATGATGGAACTGGCGCTCGATGGCTTCGACATTCTCAAAGATGTCGGCGTGGTCGAATTCCAGGTTGTTGAGGATCAGAGTGTGGGGCCGGTAGTGCACAAACTTTGAGCGTTTGTCGAAGAAGGCGCTGTCGTACTCGTCGGCTTCAATCACAAAGAAATCGCTGCTACCCAGCCGGGCCGAGACGGCGAAATCCCTGGGCACACCGCCCACCAGATAGCCGGCATCAAAGCCCGCCTGCTCCAGTATCCACAGCAGCATGGCCGTGGTGGTGGTCTTGCCGTGGGTTCCGGCGACCGCGAGTACCCAGCGGTGCCTCAGCACTTCCCGGGCCAGCCACTCCGGCCCGGACATGTAATCGATATTCCGGTTGAGCACCGCCTCCACTTCCGGATTGCCCCGGGACAGGGCGTTGCCGATCAGCACAAGATCCGGCCTGGGCTCCAGGTTGTCCGGGCCGTATCCTTCCATCAGGCTGATGCCCTGGGCCTCCAGCTGGGTACTCATGGGCGGATAGACGCCATGATCGGAGCCGGTCACGGTGTGGCCGAGCTCCCGGGCCAGCACGGCCAGGCTGCCCATAAAAGTGCCACAGATTCCAAGGATATGAATGTGCATTCGGCAACTGCTCCGCGTGTTGAAACCCGACAAGCCTCCCGTATCCGTTCCACCCCGTCAAGAGCCACGCCATCCGCAATCCTGCCCATGAAAAATCGCGTTGTTTGGCGTATCATCAGCGCCATTGTCGAACCAGCAGGAGGCCCCAGCCCGAGATGGCTATCAAGAACGCATTCTACGCTCAGTCCGGCGGTGTCACCGCCGTCATCAATGCCAGTGCCTGTGGCGTTATCCAGACCGCCCGCAAGCATCCGGATAAAATCGGCAAGGTGTATGCCGGGCGCAACGGCATTATCGGAGCGCTGAAGGAAGAGCTGATCGACACCAGCCTCGAGAGCGACGACGCCATCCAGGCCCTCATCCATACGCCCGGCGGCGCCTTCGGCTCCTGCCGGCACAAGCTCAAGAACATTTCGGAGAACCGTCGCGAATACGAGCGACTGATCGAGGTGTTCCGGGCCCACGACATCGGCTACTTCTTCTACAACGGTGGTGGCGACTCCCAGGACACCGCCTACAAGGTGTCCCAGATTGCCGACCGCATGGGCTATCCGATTACCTGCATCGGTGTTCCCAAGACCGTCGATAACGACCTGCCGTTCACCGACTGCTGTCCGGGCTTTGGCTCCGTGGCCAAGTACATTGCCACCTCCACTCTGGAGGCCAGCCTCGACATCAAATCCATGTGCGAAACCTCCACCAAGGTGTTCATCCTGGAAGTGATGGGACGCCATGCCGGCTGGATTGCCGCCGCCGGTGGCCTTGCCGGACAGGGTGAGGGCGAGCCGCCTCACATCATCCTGTTCCCGGAGATTCCGTTTGACCGGGAGACCTTCCTGGCCCGCGTGGATCACTGTGTGAAGGAATACGGCTACTGTGTGGTGGTCGCCTCAGAGGGTGCCCAGTACGAGGATGGCCGTTTCCTGGCCGACGCTGGCGCCAAGGACGCCTTCGGGCACACCCAGCTTGGCGGCGTGGCACCGGCCCTGGCCAACATGGTGAAGCAGGCACTGGGGCACAAGTATCACTGGGCCGTGGCGGATTACCTGCAGCGGAGCGCGCGGCACATTGCCTCTGCCACTGACGTCGAGCAGGCCTATGCCGTAGGCAAGGCTGCGGTGGAGATGGCGCTGGACGGCAAGCAGGCCCTCATGCCCACCATTGTGCGCGAGCAGGCCAAACCCTACCGCTGGAAGATCGGAGAAGCGCCGCTGAGCGAAGTGGCAAACCAGGAAAAGAAAATGCCGATCCACTACATTACCGATGATGGCTTCGGCATCACCCAGGACTGCCGGGATTATCTGGCACCGCTGATTGCTGGCGAGAGCTTCCCACCGTTTGACGATGGCCTGCCCCGTGTGGCCATGCTGAAGAACCAGCTGGTGGAACGGAAACTGAAAACCGAGTTCCAGCTCTGAGGCACTCACCCCAACCCCCGGGGGCTGAATTCCCGGAGCGAGAAGTCGATCAGGGCCTGGCGGAGTTTCCGCCGGGCCCGCCTCCTGACTCGCTTCGGACTGTAAAGCCGCTAGCGCGTCAGTTCCGTCTCATGATCGCGGACCCAGGCATAGAACTGGTCAAAACCGCCCACGTAGTCCCTGCCCACCAGAATCTGTGGCACGGTGTGGACCGGCCGGCCAATCTCGTTCGCAATGTCCTGTTTGCTCATGCCCTTTTCAACCATATCAATCCAGACATAAGGAATGTTCCTGGCCTCACACAGGTGCTTCGCCCGCACACAGAAGCCACAACTCGAACGGCCGTAGATGGTCACCTGCTCCATAAAGCCCTCCGCAGGAATTGGCGGTGAATGTAACGCGTAAATCTGTTGGAATGATGACACGGAGCCGGTCATTTGAAAATTAAGGCTTTGAATCGACACCATAGCGGCCAGCCATGAGGCTTTGGCGCCATTCATAGCATCAAAGGAGGAAGCGGTGGCATACCTGACGTTATTCCTGACCGCGTTTGCTGCCGCCACACTGCTACCTGCCTATTCGGAAGTCCTGCTCGGCACCCTGGTTACCCAGGGTTTTTCCTGGTGGTGGCTCTGGTTCTGGGCAACGCTCGGCAACACACTGGGCTCTGTCGTTAACGGGATCATCGGCAGACAGGTGGATCGCTTCAAACACAAACGCTGGTTTCCAATCAGCGAGCTGCAGCTGCACAAGGCGCGGAACCGGTTTAACCGTTACGGCCAGTGGTCACTGCTGATGGGGTGGCTGCCCCTGGGCGGCGACGCGCTGACCCTCGTGGGTGGAATCATGCGCGTGCCCTGGCTGAACTTTGTCATTCTGGTGGGTATTGGCAAGGGGGCGCGCTATGCCTTCGTACTCTGGCTGGTTGCCGAGGCGTCCGGCGCATCGTCGCCTTCGCCGTAGAGGTATTTACGCAGCAGCGGTTCGCCATTGAACTCGGAATGCAACACCGCCACGAACGTGTACACGCCGATCAGCTTGCGATTCAGGAACACGAATTCCTTTGGCGGCACCCGGAAATAGCGGCTGATCGCGGAACGAGCGGCGTGGCGCGCCACCCTAGACGGCAGATCGCTCTGTTTCCAGCGGTACTCACCGTGACTGTTCACCGCGTAATCCGGCCAGGCCGACCGGTCCGAAGAGAGCGGCTCCAGTACCGACATACACACCGCTCCGAACTTCTCCAGGACATCGTCAGGCCAGTCCCGGCTCATGAAGCGCAGCTTGACACCGCCGTCGATCACACCCTGCAGGTCGTTCTCATAGGACGCCCGAATCATCTGGATCACCGGCTGCAGGAACTGGTCGGAGTAGGACTGCACCGCCCCGAAATCGAGCAGCACGATGCGATCATAGCCAGGGTCCTCACCTTCCTCTCCGGCAATCCGAATGCGGTAATTACCGAAGTTGGGATCGGTCTGGATCTCGCCCCATACGAACAGCTCCCGGAAGAACAGTTCCAGAGCCGCCTCCCCGAGGGCAGTGCGACGCGCCAGAGGCAACTCTCTCACGGCCTGGGAACTGACCGAGTGTCCATGCTCGTAGGTTGAGGCAATGACATGGGCCGTCGAATACTCGGGCAGCACCCTGGGTACGATAAACCTGGGATCCGAGGCCAGCATCTGCCGGAACTTCTCGGTGGTCTTGGCCTCGAGCCGGTAATCCACCTCCCGGTGCATCATTTCGCGGACTTCCTCGAGCCAGTCATTGAACTCGGGGCCGAAGCTGACCAGCCTCGCTACCCGCAACAGCTGCGCCACCGCGTTCAGGTCGCTGTCCACCGCATCGGCCACGCCGGGGTACTGAACCTTGAGCACCAGCTCAAGACCGTCACTTCGACGCCAGGCGCGATGCACCTGCCCCAGAGATGCCGCCCCGATAGGCTCCGGCTCTACTTCCAGCTGGGCCAGGCGGTCGGCACCCAGCTCGCTTTTCAGTACCCGCTCAATGGCCGGCCACTCAAGGGAGGTGGTCTGGTCTTCCAGTGTGTGCAGGGCCTCGGTGACTTCCTCAGGCAGGAAATGCTCGCCGTACAAAGCCATGACCTGACCGATCTTGACCACACTGCCCTTGAGTTGCCCGAGCTCATCCACCAGGAAACGGGCCTGGCTCGAGAGCATGGCCCGATGGCGCTTCTCGCGGTTTTCGCGACTGCTGAACCAGTTGGTGGCCATGTGGGATGCCATGCGGGTGCCGGCGAACAGGCCCGCACGGGTGAGGCTCAGTCGGCGTTCGAAACTGCCTGTCTTGATGCGGGCTACCGATTTTCCTGAACGTCTGGAAGACATAGTGACCTGTTTGGATCGGAGAATTTCACCAGCTCTGGCGCCTACCCCATTATACGGATGTAACGCGAGGCTGACCTAACCGGGCAGACCATCGATCTCCGGCCCTTGGGCCAATGTCCGGCCAATTCGGGCCATGTCGACCAAAGCAAACGATTGTTTACGATTCGACACAGTTTTGGCCCCTGTTCCGGTCTAGTATTTCAGTATTCATAAGGTCAAAAAACGGCTATCACAAGAACAAGATCCGAACATGTCGACTGCTGCGCGCAAAACGCCGGACACCGAACTGTCCCAGTTCCGGGTCAAGGGCGAAATCCCGGTACCGGTCCTGATCAACTGGCTGACCATGGTCGCCGTGCCTCTCTTATGCTTCTTCGCCTGGCGTTCGAGCTTCCGCGAGGACCCCGTGGTGCCTCCATTGCTGGTGGGCTTCGCGGCGCTGCTGGCCGTCAACTCGATTGTGTACTGGATCTCGGGGCATCGCACCCTGCAGCGGCGGGCATTCATCACCATCATCACCGTCCTCTTCACCTACCTGGCGGTGCATGCGGTGGAAGACGGTTCGGCCATCATCTGGCTGTTTGCCTACCCTCCGATCATTTTCTACATCAGCGAATCGCGTATTGGCGTGATCGCCTGCGGCGGGGGTTTCGCTGCCGTTATCCTGCTGTTCAGCCCCCTGGGTGAGCTGCTGTTCTCGCCGCCCTACAGCACCAGCTTCCGCCTGACCATGATCGCCGTATTGGGTTTCGAGATGGTGACCTGCTACATACTTGATCAAAGCCGCCGGCGAAGCAAACTGGGCCTGCTGAAACTGGCGGCGGAGTTCGAGTACGCCGCCAAGCATGACGCACTTACCGGGCTTGCCAACCGTCGGGAAGCCCTGGAGCAGCTCGAGGCCGAGTACCAGCGCTACCTCCGCCATGACCGGACGTTTTCGGTGCTGCTGCTGGATATTGATCTGTTCAAAAGTGTCAACGACAACCATGGCCACCACATTGGCGATGAGCTGATTGTGCAGGTGGCAAACACGCTGCGGGAGGAATGCCGCCGGGTGGATACAGTGGCTCGCTGGGGCGGTGAGGAATATCTGGTGGTGCTGCCAGAGACTGGCCCGGCGGATGCGCTGAACTCCGCCAATCGCATCCGGGAGGCTTTTGCCCGCAAGACAGTGGCCACTGAACAGGGCCCGATTCAGGCCACACTGAGCGTGGGCGTCGCCTCAATCAGGCGCGCCGAATCCATCGACCGCCTGCTACAGCGTTGTGATGAGGCTCTCTACCGGGCGAAATCCCGGGGCCGCAATCGGGCCTGCGGCGACGAGGAGACTGTCGCCGCCTGATTTACCAGCCGTTCCGGAATTCGACGTCAGACTCGCCAAGACCGGCCACCAGCTCGGCCGCCAATCTCTCCTGAACGTCCGCGACGGTCGTACCGGGCACAAAATCCCGCACCTGGCACATGGCCATTCCGGCGTAGCCGCAGGGGTTGATGCGCTGGAACGGCTCCATGTCCATGTCCACGTTCAGAGCCAGGCCATGGAACGAACAGCCGCGACGAACCCGTAACCCCAGGGAGGAAATCTTGGAGCCGTCCACGTACACGCCCGGAGCATCCGGCCGTGGCGCTGCCTCGACTCCGAGGCCTGCCAGGGTGCGAACAATGCCCTGCTCGATCTGGTCCACCAGGGTACGCACGCCCATCTTGCGCCGTGGCAGGTTGATCATCAGGTATACCACGAGCTGTCCGGGGCCGTGATAGGTCACCTGCCCACCACGATCCACCTGGATAACGGGGATATCGCCCGGCGCCAGAATGTGCTCGGCCTTGCCGGCCTGGCCCTGGGTGTAGACCCTCGGGTGCTGCAGGCACCAGAGCTCGTCGGCGACCGAGTCATCCCGCTCTGCCGTGAACGATCTCATGGCCTCCCAGGTTTTCTGATAGGGCTGCTCGCCCAGTGACCGGACAATCAGTTTTGCCATGGCGGTCAGAGCACCATATGTACCCGGCCACTGGCCTTGAGCTCTTCAAACAGCGCTTTCAACTGATCTTCGCCGGTGGCGACAATCCGGAGCTGGACCGATGAGAAGCGCCCTTTACTGCTCTGGTTGACCGTAATGTCGGTTTCGCTGATGCCGGGTGCATGCTGCTCCACCACTTCCACGACGAACTCGGTGAAGTCCGGCGCGGCATTGCCGATCACCTTGATCACGTAGTCACAGGGAAATTCGATTTTTGGTGCTTTCGGCTGGCTCATGCCGCAGGACTCCCGGGGATTCACGTCACCCTATTGAAACAACTGAACAAAAAAGAGCTTGATGGCGTCCCACAGGCGCTTGAAAAACCCGCCCTCGGGCACGTCAGTCAGGGCCAGTACCGGCTGATCCACCAGCACTTCGCCGTTGAACGATACTTTCACCTGCCCAAGCTCGTCTCCCACCTTTATGGGTGCCTTGATCACGGAATCAAGCTCAACGGTCGATTCGAGGCTGTTTCTGGAGCCCCGGGGAATAGTGACGAACACGTCGTCTGTCATGCCCACGGAGATCTGCTCTGACTGGCCACCCCAGACCCGGGCGGTCATCAGTTCCTGCCCTGCCCGGAACAGATGCTCGCTCTCATAGTAACGGAAACCGTAATTGAGCATTTTCTGTACTTCCTGGGACCGTGCCTCGGGACTGCTGGTGCCCATCACCACGGCGATAAACCGGGTGTCCTGACGCTTGGCCGAGGCCACCAGGCAATAGCCCGCCTCTTCGGTGTGGCCGGTTTTCAGACCATCCACACTGTCGTCCCGCCACAGCAGGCTGTTGCGGTTGGGCTGGCGAATGTTGTTGTAGGTGAAATGTTTCTCGGCGTACAGCGGGTAGTTCTCGGGATAATCGTTGATGATCGCCCGGGCCAGCAGGGCGAGATCGTAGGCGGTCGAGAAATGATCCGGTGACGGCAGCCCCGTGGCGTTCTCGAAGTGGGTATCCTTCATGCCAAGAATCTGCGCCTGCTGATTCATGATATCCACAAACGCCCCTTCACTGCCGGCCACAAACTCCGCCAGCGCCACGGAGGCGTCATTACCGGACTGGATGATCACGCCTCGCAGCAGGTCTTCCACGGATACCTCGGTGCCTTCCCGCACGAATGTCCGCGACCCTTCCGTTTTCCAGGCGTTTACGCTGATGGGCACCATATCGCTCATGGAGATACGGCCTTCATCGAGCTCGCGCTCGACAATGTAGGCGGTCATCATCTTGGTCAGACTGGCCGGCGGCAGCCGCTCATGGCTGTTCTCCTCCATGATGATGCGTCCGCTCTTCGGATCCATCAGCACGTAGGAACTGCCGGCAATCTGGGGTGGCGACGGGATCAGCACCGACTGGGCCACTGCCTTGCCCACCAGGGCGAGCATGAGCGCAAACACGAGAGTCAGGTTTCTGAAAACAGGATTCAAAGCCATGGGTCCATTCATTCGTCGTTAGGTGTATTTTCTGGTTTATGCCCGGGTTCTCCGCCCGACACGTTTTTAATGGGTATCGGTCAGCAGGATTGACCTGTCGAACCCTCGGGCTTCCAGCACGCTCTGGGTTTGCCGCGCGCTGTGCTCGTCGCTGAACGGCCCCACCTGCACGCGATGGAACCGGCCCTCAGCCGTATCAACAGCCCGCACCCGCATAGGATTCTCCAGTACCGAGCGAACCTGGCTGAGAAGTTTCTCTGCCGGATCGCGGCTGCTGAAAGAACCCAGCTGGACAAACAGAGCCCGGTTTTCCATGGCTATGTCGCCACTGGCTCGCACCGGGTTTTCCGCGTACATCGCGGTATCTCCGGGGACAAAAGGCTTGCCGGCAAGAAACATCGAACCGTCCGACTTGACGGTAATGGCCGCCACTTCCACCCTCGCGGTACCGCGTGCCTGATACCCGAGTTTCTTGGCCGCCGCGTAGGAAAGATCAATGATCCGATCGCTGTGGAACGGCCCCCGGTCATTCACCCGCACGATCACCGACCGTCCGTTGTCGAGATTGGTTACCCGGGCATATCCGGGAATGCGCAGGGATTTATGGGCCGCAGTCATGGCGTACATATCGAAGGTTTCGCCGTTGGATGTCTTGTGGCCGTGGAACTTCTCGCCGTACCAGCTCGCCGTTCCCCGCGCCACGTAGCCATCGTTGCTGGCAAGTACCCGGTATTCCTTGCCCCAGACCGTATAAGGCGACTTGTTTCCGGCCCGGCGGGGGGCCTCGTACTTCGGCACAGCGTCGTCGAGCCCCGAGACATCAAAGCTGCCGGACGGTGCCCGATCCTGCGCAATGGTGTAGCGGGAGGAATGGTCCGTTTGCGGCGCGGAAGCGCAACCGACAAGCAGAATGGCCGCGAGCAGCGCCAGCAGGACGTTCGGGAAAGACAGGCTGTTCACAGTCCGGAGATCCTCATACACACGCGATATCGACCATCGTTTTCATTTGTTGGTCTTGCCTTCCTCATTGTAACGGGTTCCTTCGGCGAATCTCCATTACCCGGCCTCCATACTTCCTCGGGCGACACACGCCCAAGGGCATGGGGCAACCCCGACTCGTCACGCACTGATCATTCTTCGGTGGGTGTGGATCGACATGAGAACCCCGAACGCTGCCATCAAGGTGACGCTGGAGGTGCCCCCGTAACTGATCAGCGGCAAGGGCACACCAACCACCGGGAGCAGGCCGCTCACCATGCCCACGTTCACGAAGATGTAGATAAAGAAGGTCATGGTCAGGGCGCCCGCGAGCAGGCGACTGAATGAATCCTGCGCGGTCGAGGCAATGTAGAGGCAGCGCACAATGATCAGGAAATACACAGACATCAGGACCAACATACCGATAAAGCCGAACTCTTCGGCCAGCACCGCCACAATAAAATCGGTGTGGCTCTCGGGCAGGAATTCCAGATGGGACTGGGTGCCCTGCAGCCAGCCCTTGCCATCAACTCCGCCGGAGCCAATGGCGGTCTTGGACTGGATAATATTCCAGCCCGCACCCAGAGGGTCGCTCTGGGGGTCGAGCAACGTCAAAACCCGCTGCTTCTGGTAGTCGCGCATGACGAAGAACCACATCAGTGGCGCCGACACCGACACCATGGCGACGAACGCTGCGATCAGCTTCCAGCTGATGCCGGCAAAGAACACCACAAACAGGCCGGCCATACCCACCAGCAGTGAGGTGCCCAGGTCCGGCTGCTGGATGATCATCGCCATCGGCACCAGGACAATGGCGAGCCCGATGGCCACCTGCCGGAGCCTTGGTGGCAGGAAGTGCCGGGACAGGTACCAGGCGGCCATCATCGGCACCACCAGTTTCATCAGTTCCGAAGGCTGGAACCTCGGCAAACCCGGAACGGCCAGCCAGCGCTGGGCCCCTTTGGCACCCACACCCACCAGCAGCACCGCGACCAGCGCCAGCAGACCAACACCGTAGAGCCAGGGCGCCCAGCGCCGGAATACCGAGGGATCAAGCTGCGCAAACACCAGCATGACCACAAACGCGACCGCGAGACGGATACCCTGTGCCTTGACCACCTCCAGGTTTCGATCGGCACCGCTGTAGAGTACGAACAGACCACCGGATACCAGCAGAATCAGAAGCCCCAGCAGAATGGGATCAATGTGCAGCGCCGACCACAGACTTCGCTGCCTGCCCAGGGGGTTCGTGGCCGTCGGATCCAGTATTGCCTTGATCGCCATCAGTCGCTTCCCCGTGCCCGGACATCGCTGACCAGCGTTGCGTCCGCCTCTTTACCGAATTCCAGTAGCCAGGAATCGAACATGGCCCTGGCTACCGGCGCTGCGGTACCACTGCCGCTACCGCCATTCTCGACAATCACGGCAACGGCAATCTGGGGGTCATCCACCGGGGCGAAACCGACAAACAGGGCGTGATCGCGCAGCCGCTCTCTGACTTCCTCGGCGTCGTACTCCTCGTCCTCGGCAAGACTGAACACCTGGGCCGTGCCGGTTTTCCCGGCCATCCGATAGGATGCTCCGGCAGCCGCGCCGCGGGCCGTACCCTTGCGGCCATGCATGACCTCGACCATGGATTCGACCACGTACTCCCAGTCGTTCGGGTTTTCCAGGGTGAGCGGCTGGTGGGTTTCCTCGGGCAGGAACTCATCGACCGGATGATCGCCCCTGATGTCTTTCAACAACCGTGGCTCCACCCACTCGCCCCGATTGGCGATCAACGCGGTCGCCGTTGCCAGTTGAAGCGGCGTCGCCAGCATGAAACCCTGGCCAATACCCAGGTTGACCGAATCGCCCGGGTACCAGGGCTCGTTGCGCACCGCGCGCTTCCACTCCCTGGACGGCAGCAGACCGCTCAGGGCACCGGACACGTCCAGTGCCGCGTCTTCTCCGAAACCGAACCGGGACAGATAGCTGTACATGGTGTCCACCCCCATCTCGGTGGCCACCTCGTAGAAGTAAACGTCGCAGGATTCGGCAACGGCGTCCTTGAGATCCACCCAGCCATGACCGGTTCGCTTCCAGTCGCGCCAGACCCGACCACCCTCGTTCAGGCGGAAATGACCAGGGTCCCAGATGGTGTAATCGCGGGTGGTGGCGCCGCTGTCGAGGGCGGCAACGGCAAGCATGGGCTTGAGTGTGGAGCCGGGCGGGTATTGCCCTCTGAGGGCCCGGTTGAACAGGGGCTTGTCCTTGCTGTCGCTCAACTCCCGATAATCATCCACGCTGATGCCGGTGACGAACTTGTTGGCATCAAAGCCGGGCACACTGGCAAGGGCCAGGATCCCGCCGGTGTCGGGCTGGATGGCAATGATGGCGCCGCGACGCCCGTCCAGCAGTTCGTGGGCGCGCTGCTGGAGGCGCAGATCCAGGTGTAGCTGGAGATCCTCGCCAGGCACAGGATTTTCCCGCTCCAGCACACGCAGAGTTCGACCCCGGGCGTTGGTTTCCACGTGCTGATAGCCGACCTTGCCGTGCAGGATTTCCTCGTAGAAGCGCTCAATGCCGGACTTGCCAATGTAGTTGGTACCGGCGTAGTTGACCGGATCGATCCGCTGCAATTCCTCGCGATTTATGCGACCAACGAAGCCCAGGGCATGGGCGGTCAGCTCACTGTGCGGGTAGTAGCGCACCAGTTCCGCTTCCACTTCCACGCCCGGGAGCTCATGCCGATGCACGGCCAGCCGGGCCATTTCCTGCTCGGTCAGGTCGTACCGCAGGGGGATCTCCTGAAAGGGCCGACGGGGCTCTTCCAGGCGCCGGTGGAAACGTTCCAGATCCTCGGGAGAGATGGCGAGAAATTCGCCCAGCCTGGCCAGGGTTTCGTCCATGCCTTGCACACGTTCAGGCACGAGCGTGACACTGAACACCGGACGGTTCTCAGCCAGCAGCACGCCATTTCGGTCGTACACCAGACCACGGGGCGGTGGCACCGACTGCACCTGCACCCGGTTCTTGTCCGAGAGGGTGGTATACACTTCGTGCTCGACAACCTGGAGCTGGTACATGCGGGTGAGCAACAACCCCACAGCCAGGATGACACACACCAGCATAACCACCGTCCGGCGCTGGAAAAGCCGGCGTTCCGCTGCGGTATCCTTGAATTCGCCCCACGCCATGACAGCCCCCTAAGCCCGGTGGTACGGGTGGTTGCGGGTTATTGACCAGGCCCGGTACAACTGCTCGGCGAGCACAATGCGTACCAGCGGGTGGGGCAGCGTAAGCGGTGACAGCGACCACTGCTGGTCGGCCCGTTTCCGGCAGTCCTCCGCCAGGCCATCGGGGCCACCCACCAGAAAACTGACATCCCGGCCGTCCTGCTGCCAGCTTTCAAGCTGGCTCGCCAGTTTTTCGGTCGACCAGGGGCGCCCGCCAACTTCCAGAGCAACTACCCGATCACGGGGACCGGCGGCGGCCAGGATGGCATCGCTCTCTCGCTGCATCAGTCTGGGTATGTCAGGATTCTTGCCCCTGTGGGCCACGGGGATCTCAACCAGGTCCAGGGGCAATTCCGGTGGCATTCGACGGGCGTATTCTGCAAACCCGGTACTGACCCAGTCGGGCATTTTCTGCCCCACGCAGATCAGACGTAACCGCATGATTATTCGCTGCCTGCAACACCAAGATCGGGAGCATCGCGC
This sequence comes from Marinobacter sp. E2, assembly GCF_055755345.1. Classification (NCBI taxonomy): domain Bacteria; kingdom Pseudomonadati; phylum Pseudomonadota; class Gammaproteobacteria; order Pseudomonadales; family Marinobacteraceae; genus Marinobacter; species Marinobacter sp. E2. The sequence continues at coordinate 883,863 of NZ_CM146911.1, read as the reverse complement.
CAGAACCGCTCCAGATCGTAGAATTCCCGCGTGGCTGGCATCATGACGTGGACAACCACATCGCCCAGATCCACCAGAATCCAGTCACTGGCGGCACCACCCTCGACATTGCTGGCACGCACGCCTTTGTCCTTGGCTTCGCCAACCACGGAATCAGCAAGGGATTTGACGTGTCGATTGGAGGTTCCGGATGCCAGTACCATGAAGTCGGTCACGCTGGTACGGTCGCGGACATCGATGACGCTGATGTCCTGTGCTTTCACATCTTCTAGCGCGTTGATGACCAGTTCTTTCAGTTGCTCTGCCTGCATAATCACCCTGTTGATCGGGCGTTTGCCGGTATGGCCGCCCGATGTCTGCTGTTCAGACGCGATTGTAGCACTAAAAGTTCCCGTCAGGGCAGGCGCCATACAGCCTCAGGCGACGAATTTCCGCCCATACCGGATCTGGAAGGAGGTAACGTGGTGAACGGCCATCGGCGATACGCTCACGGATGGCCGTGGCCGAGATATCCAGCAACGGCGGCTCCAGTTCGATGAGGCAACCGGCAGGTCTGGAATGCAGGTCATGGGGCTCGGTTACGCGCCGCTCGGCCAGCAGCTTGCCGGGCAATCCGGAAGTGGACACCTCCGCGCCCGGGCGACGCACTACAATCACATGCGCCAGCTCCGGAATCTGCTGCCAGTCACGCCAGCGGTCGAAACCCGCGAAAGAATCGGTGCCCACCACCATGGCCAACGGCTCGTCGGGGCCGAGCTCATAGCGCAACTGGCGCAGAGTGTCCGCCGTATACGATGCACCCTGGCGCCTGAGTTCCCGGTCGTCGATCTTCAGCCCGGGCTCCCCGGCAACGGCCAGCCTGAGCAACGCGAGCCGCTGATCCGGGGTTGCTCCGGTTTCGTCCCGGTGGGGCGGAATGTGGCAGGGTACCAGGCTGATGGTATCCACACCGATGCGATCCCGCACCTCGACGGCCAGCCTCAGGTGGCCATGGTGTACCGGGTCGAAGGTGCCGCCATAGATCACATGCATGGCGATCAGGTCCGGATGTGGCCGTCGCCGAACACCACGTATTTCTGGGACGTCAGTCCTTCGAGCCCAACTGGCCCACGCGCGTGAATCTTGTCGGTGGAAATACCGATCTCTGCCCCCAGTCCATACTCGAAGCCATCCGCAAACCGGGTGGACGCATTGACCATCACCGAACTCGAGTCCACCTCGGTCAGGAACCGCCGGGCCCGGGTGTAGTTCTCGGTGACTATGCTATCGGTGTGCTGGGAACTGTAACGGTTGATGTGCTCGATGGCACCGTCGAGGCCATCAACCACACGGATGGCCAGAATCGGCGCCAGGTACTCCGCCTCCCAATCGGCCTCGGTGGCTGCCGCCACGCCCTCTACCAGTGCACGGGTCTGCTCGCAGCCGCGGAGCTCCACGCCTTTCTCAACGAAGGCCGAGGCCAGCAGTGGCAGGATATCCTCGGCAATCTCCCGATCCACCAGCAGGGTCTCCATGGTATTGCAGGTGCCATAGCGCTGGGTCTTGGCATTGACCGCCACCTTCAGTGCTTTCTCGGGATCTGCATGGCTGTCGATGTAGACATGGCAAACACCGTCGAGGTGCTTGATCACCGGAACCCGGGCGTCGCGACTGATTCGCTCGATCAGGCCCTTGCCGCCCCGGGGCACGATCACATCGACATAGGCCGGCATGGTGATCAATTCGCCAACCGCGGCGCGGTCTGTGGTCTTGATGACCTGCACCGCCGACTCGGGCAAACCGGCGCTGGCCAGCCCCTCAGCCAGGCAGCGGGCGATGGCCTGGTTGGAATGGATGGATTCGGAACCGCCGCGCAGGATGGTGGCATTGCCGGATTTCAGGCACAGGCTGGCGGCCTCCACTGTCACATTCGGCCGGGACTCGTAGATGATGCCGATGACCCCCAGCGGAACCCGCATCTTGCCCACCTGGATACCGGAAGGCCGATAGGTCATGTCGGTGATGGCGCCGATCGGGTCGGGCAGCGAAGCCACCTGGCGCAGTCCCTCGATCATGGCGTCAATGCGCTGGCCCGTCAGCTCCAGCCGGTCAAGCATCGCCGCATCCAGACCGTTTTCACGGCCGCGCTGCAGATCCTTGGCATTGGCCAGGGCCAGCTCCTCCCGCGCCGAATCAAGGGCCTCCGCGGTGGCCAGCAGAGCCTGATTGCGCACGGCGGTGGTCGAGCGGGCGACCCGGGTGGCCGCTGCACGCGCCTGTTGCCCCACCTCGGCCATGTAAGCTGCAATATCCATTCTGTTACCTTTCTGTTTCAAAGCGGAATCGGGAATAAGGGCCTAACTTTACCTTTCCCGTTTCAAGTACGCATCCCAAACAGATATTATACCGCTGCGGTATGCCATACTCCGGCATTACCTGACGTTTTTTCAGGGAGTTCAAAAAAGGAAGGACACCATGGCCCAGATGGCCGAAAAATTCCTGTTGAGCAAGCTGTCCAGAACAGGGTTTGTGGCGCTGGTTGCCGTCGCGGCTGCCTGCGCGCTGCTCGGTGAGCACCTGGTTTCTGCCGCAGCGGCAGCAGCGGCAGGGATGGTCGTTTCCGGGAGGACCTTTCACCCGGGCCGTGCGAGGCAGCCGTGGCCCAGGGTTCAGCAGGGTTTTTTCGTGGTTCTTCTGCTTATTCTGCTGGTCAGTTTCTGGACCGGGCCCTGGGTGCTCAGCCACTGGCTCTACGCTCTGCCGCTGGTGGCCTTTGCCCTGGTTCCGCCGCCCGTAGCGGCTGTGGTAACTCTGGTAGTGATTGGCCTGGCCGTCAGCGCAAGCCAGTGGGCCGTGGGGCTTGCCGACCGGCACCAGATGATCAGCGCCTTTTTGCTGACGGTGCTTCTGTCCGCACTGCTGATCTTTCTGCGCGAGTACAAGAGCCGCCAACTGGCGCCGCTTCGCCGAACCGATGAACTGACCCAGGCCGCCAGCCCGGGAGTACCTGTCTGCCGACCTGCACAAGGAAATCCAGCGCAGCGAGCGTGAAGGCACCGACATGTCGATTCTGATGATCGGGCTGGATGCGCATCTGAGCGAGAGTGAGCCTGACGAGGATATCCGCTCGATCCTTCCCCGGATCGGCCGGTATCTGCACTCCCAGATCCGGGATTTCGACACCTACTACCGGGTGGCCGATCTCCAGTTTCTGGTGATCCTGCCAGGCATTTCCACGGGCGACGCCCTCACCAGGGCGGAGATTATCCGCAAGGGTCTGGCCACCCTGCTTGAGTCGCACGGCATGAATCTGACTGTCAGCACCGGGATTGCCGGACTGAATATCGGCGATGACGCCAACACCCTGCAACAGAGTGCCGCCAACGCCCTGCGCCGGGCGCAACAACAGGGCGGCAACCGCAGCCAGGCCTACAGCGCCTGGTCGAAGCCCGCACAGCCAAGCCGGGGACAGGCATCATGACCGAGACCCGCCTGCGTACCTGGACCCATGCCTTCGGCTACGGCCTCGCCTGCGTGTTCATCTTCACGCTGGCAATGCAGAACCTGCGCTATGGCTTCTATGAGCTCTTCTATCTGGCCGCCGGCATGGCAGTCCTCACCTTCGCCGGTGCTGTCTACACCGTGATCTGCCGGCGCCACCAGCTATCGGCGCCAGGCCACCTGATCATCCTGGCCGGCCTGAACAGCGGCCTTCTGGCGGCCCTGCTCAGCATGGAAGCGCCCGGCATCAGCCACTGGGCCATGCCCCTGGTGGTACTCAACCTGCTGATTCTGCCCCTGCGCCAGGGGCTGGCACTGTCACTCCTGCTGCTGGTGCCGATGTCAGTTGTGCTGCTATTTGACCGGGCCCCGGCCGAAGCTCTCACGGTGATCAGCGGGCTGTTTCTGCTGTTGGCTGTGGCCTCGCTTTACATCTGGCACTACGGCCATATGGCCCAGTCTGCAGAAGACCTCGCCATCACAGACCCGGTGACCGGCGCTCACAACGCGCGGTTCCTGGACGAGACACTGCAGAAAGAAATCAGCCGCGCCATCGCCACAGGCCATTGCCTGTCGGTGATCAACCTGCGCATCGACTACGCGGACGACATCAGCGACCTCCATGGCCGGGACCAGGCCCAGGTGCTGCTGCGCAACATGACCGAACACCTGTTCGGCGTGATTCGCGCCGGCGACACCCTGTACACGCTCAAGGATGCCGAGTTTTTCCTGATTCTGCCCTTCACACCCGAGGAAGGCGTGCGGGTGATCGCTGAACGGATTCGCCGAACCATTGCCGAGCACCAGTGGCCGGTGGTGGGCCGTGTTACCGTCAGCCTGGGCTGCACCACTCGCGGCAGCGGTGACACCCGCACCGACACGCTCCGCAAGCGGGCGCACCAGGCCATGGAGGAAGCCCGCAGGCGTGGCGCGGATTCGGTCTGGTTCAGCCCCGGAGAAACCATCACGACATGAGCAGTGGCTGGCTGAACGAGCTCTCGGCCTGGCTCGGCGCCAACCCCGGCTGGCTGGCCCTGGCGCTGTTTGTTACCGCCTTCATTGAGTCCCTGGCCCTTGCCGGGATTGTGGTTCCCGGCGTCGCTATCCTGTTCGCGGTGGCCGTTCTGGCCGGGGAAACCGGCATGCCCCTGCCCGAGGCGCTGCTCTGGGCCGGACTTGGCGCCATCGCCGGGGATACCGCAAGCTTCGCTCTCGGCCGTCGGCTTCAGGGCCGACTGACCGACCTCTGGCCACTCAGCCGCTACCCCGTGCTGATTGGCAAGGGGGAGAGGTTTTTCCACCGGCATGGCGGCAAGAGCGTCATTATCGGGCGCTTCGTTGGCCCGTTGAGACCCATCATTCCGCTGATAGCTGGCGCACTGATGATGTCCTGGCGCCGCTTCCTGGCTTTCAATGTCGGTTCCGCGCTGGCCTGGGCACCGGTCTACATTGTTCCGGGCTTCGTCGTCGGCAGCGCTCTGGCCAGTGACATCCGGCCGCCGGCTCACTTCTACGCAGTAACAGGCGTCAGCGTCGTAGTGCTGGTGCTGGTCTATTTCCTGGTGCTCCGGTTCCAGATGGGACTGGGCGAGGACAGTCGGCTGTATCAGTGGCTCAAACGATGGATGGCACAGTACGAGGCAACCCATCGGTTCTGGCGGCTTTATACCAATCATCGCCCCGCAAGGGAGGGCGAGTTCCCCCTCGCCTCCCTGCTGCTTGCCCTGGGCGCCTCGTCACTCTGCCTTCTGTGGGGCCAGCTCGCCACCTCAACCCACCTGCTGGACGGTTTCAACCAGGCCACGCTTCAATGGTTCGATCAGCTGCGCCAGCCCCTGCTGGACGCTCCCTTTATTGCCCTGACCCTGCTGGGTGATCCGCCGGTGCTGATTGCCGCCGGGGTGCTCGCGTGCGCCGCCCTGGCGTTCAGGGGCTACTACGCGGCGGCATTGCACATAGCACTGGCTGCGGCGGTGACCATCCTGCTGGTGTGGAGTCTGAAATCACTGCTCGCAGTGCCCAGGCCCCATGAGGTCCTGCTACCGCCGTCGTCGGGCGCGTTTCCGAGCGGCCATGCCGCAGGCATTACTCTGTTGGTGACGCTGGCTGCGAGCTTTGTTGCGGGCGAAAGCCGGCACCGCAAGCGCTGGCAACACTACGTGCTGCTGTCCCTGCCCCTGATTCCGGTGGCTCTGAGTCGACTCTACCTGGGGGTTCACTGGTTTACCGATGTGATCGGCGGACTGTTGCTGGGGCTTGCCGTGACCGGCGCGGTGAGGGCCAGTTACAGCCGCTACGACCGTGTACCACTGGCGCCGGATATCACCCTGGCGGCGGCCGTCGTGCTCTGGCTGTTGTTCGCCGGCGCCTACGTAGCGCATTCCTGGGAAGAAGCGGTGGTCGGTTTCCAGCCCGCCCCCGCCGAGATCCGCTAGGCGGCTCCCGACCTGCTAGCCTTCCTCCAGGGCTTCCAGCAATCCCTGGAGGCGGTCGAGGCGTTCCAGGGGGTCCTGCAGCTCAACCAGCTTCTGTTTTTCCTGTTTGTCCAGCGGCAGCAGTTCGGTCAGCCGCCAGCCAACGTCCCGGGCATCCTCGTAGTCGATGTCCATGTTGAGATCGCGGATCACCGGGTGCCGAAACAGGGCCCGCAGCACCGAGGGCAATTCGCTGTAGCGTTCCGGCACCTCGCTTCCGGCCTCTTCCACCAGACACTCGACATCGCCCACATTGAGACCGTCCTCCTGTTGCCAGCTTCGCACCACGGACACCTTGGATTCGCCCTCCACCGTGATTCCCAGCAATCCGTTCTCCAGCTGCTGAAAGTCGATGATGCGCACGTAGGTGCCGATGTCGTAGAAAGCCGCCACCGGCCCGGTCTCGCCGCCCTCGCGCAGCAGCACAACAACAAATCCACGGTCTTCCTTGAGACAGCGGGTCAACATGTCGATGTACCTTGGCTCGAACAGCTGAAGGGGAATCCGCCCCCTGGGCAGGACAATGGAATTCAGGGGGAACAGAGGTACATTCATAAGTTCAACAGTCACCGGCAATCAGGCTCCACAGTCCACGCTATCCATCACGCTATCGAATGGACAGCAATTGCTGCACTTCGTCGACCCGGGCCCTGGCCTCTGTCAGAAGCTGCAAACTGCGCGAAGCGTTCAATTCAAGTTCTCCCAGACGCCGGTAGGCCGGCACACGGTCGAACGGGGGCAGGTCTGCATTCTGGCTGGAACCGATCATCGAATGCAATTGCGCCACGATCACCACGTCCACCAGCTGGGGATTGCTCTCCCGGCACTCGTAGTCCCAGTCCTCGGCATGGCGAACCGCCTCGACAAACGCCGGCGGAAACGACCAGTTCTCCAGCACCGCGGTGCCCACGTCAGCCCTGAGCTCATCGATGGCGTGGCGCAGGTTGGCCTCATCGGCAAAGAGGTTCACGTGATGCTCGGCCTGTACCAGGATGGGCACTACACCGATGTCGTGCAGCAGGCCCGCCAGCAGCGCTTCCTCAGGGTCCAGACGGGTGGCGTGGTCTGCCAGCACCCAGCTCAGTGCCGCCACCTCACGGGAATGGCGCCAGAGCTTCTCCATTTCTTTCTGCAGCGCCGGCTGCCGGGTCTTGAACACTTCTCGCATGGAAAACACGGTCACCAGCTGCCGGGTAGTGCGCATGCCCAATCGGACGACGGCCTCACGCACGTTGCGCACATCGCTGAAGCCCCGGTACAGGGGGCTGTTACAGGCACGCACCAGTTTCGCCGCCATGGCCGGGTCGGCCGAGACTGCCAGCGCCACCTGATCCGCGGTGGAGTCTTCTCGGTCCACAGCGCGGCGCACTTTCCAGGCAACATCCGGAACGCTTGGCAACTTGATCTGATTCGACCTCAGCTCCGAGTAGAACTCCATCAGCAGGTGATGTTCCTCACTTTCGCCACTCCCCAGGCCCTCGCCGGAATCCATCTCCACCTGTGCCACCGGTGCGGCCCGTAGTAGTTGGTTCAGGATCTCCTGCTCCACCACCAGGAACTCGCAGGGCTTGACGGCGGTAACGTGGTACATGCGTGGCTGCAGGCGCGCAATGGGGTTCAGGGCCTTTTCGGTCTCCGCCTCGATCACCGATTTTCGACCATCCTGGGATTCCAGTTCGATCTTGCCGGCAATCAGGAAGAAATCCAGGCCGTCGCGCACGCCCCGCTCCAGGACCCGCTGCCCGGGCCCGTGGGTCCGGCGCTCGGCCCGACTGGCCAACAGCACCAACTGATCATCGGTCAGCCGGTTCAGGGGCTGGAACTCTTTCAGACGACGAAGCGGCAGGCTTTCCTGGCCAGCCATAGGCATACTCCTTGCCGGTTCAAACCGGAACAAAAATGAACACTGTGTTAACTATTGTAAACAGCACCCCTGAAAACAACCATGCGCCTGGAGTCTAATCTGGTATCCTCTGTTTTTTGATCGACGTCATCAGGCCCCAACAGAGAGACCAGACCACCATGCCTCAGTATCGTTCGCGGACTTCCACCGCCGGTCGCAACATGGCCGGCGCCCGCGCCCTCTGGCGCGCCACCGGTATGAAAAACGAAGATTTTGGCAAGCCGATTATTGCGGTTGCCAACTCCTTCACCCAGTTTGTACCGGGCCACGTGCACCTTAAAGACCTGGGCCAACTGGTGTGCCGCGAGATCGAGGCGGCCGGCGGCGTTGCCAAGGAATTCAACACCATCGCCGTGGACGATGGCATCGCCATGGGCCACGACGGCATGCTGTATTCCCTGCCGTCCCGGGAAGTGATCGCCGATTCGGTGGAATACATGGTCAATGCCCACTGCGCCGATGCCCTGGTGTGCATTTCCAACTGCGACAAGATCACCCCGGGCATGCTGATGGCCGCCATGCGCCTGAACATACCCACCGTTTTTGTCTCCGGCGGCCCCATGGAGGCCGGCAAGACCAAGCTGTCGGAACACAAGCTGGATCTGGTGGATGCCATGGTGATCGCGGCCGACCCCAATGCCAGCGATGAAATGGTCGAGGAGTACGAGCGCAGCGCCTGCCCCACATGCGGATCCTGCTCCGGCATGTTCACCGCCAACTCCATGAACTGCCTGACCGAGGCCATCGGCCTGGCCCTGCCCGGCAACGGCTCTCTGCTGGCCACCCATGCCGACCGCGAGCAGCTGTTCCTGAAGGCCGGTCGCCAGATTGTGGAGAATGCGAGACGCTATTACGAGCAGGACGATGCCAGCGTGCTCCCCCTGAGCATTGCCTCCATGGCCGCCTTCGAAAACGCCATGGTGATGGACATTGCCATGGGCGGCTCCACCAATACGATCCTGCATCTGCTGGCGGCGGCCCAGGAAGGTGGGGTGCCGTTCACCCTCAACGAGATCGATCAACTGTCCCGCCGTGTCCCGCAGCTGTGCAAGGTGGCGCCCAACTCCCCGAAATACCACATGGAAGATGTGCATCGGGCCGGCGGTATCATGGGCATCCTGGGTGAGCTGGAGCGCGGCGGACTGATCAATACCGATCTTCCCACGGTGCACAGCAAGACCATGCGGGAGGCGCTGGAGACCTGGGACATCATGCGCTCGCCAACGCCCGAGGTGGTGGAATTCTACAAGGCCGGGCCGGCAGGCATCCCTACCCAGACCGCTTTCTCCCAGAGTACCCGCTGGCCTTCCCTGGACGGTGACCGGGAAACCGGCTGCATCCGTTCGGTGGAGAACGCCTACAGCTCCGAGGGCGGCCTTGCCGTGCTCTATGGCAACATTGCCCTCGACGGCTGCGTGGTCAAGACCGCCGGTGTTGACGAGAGCATCTACGTGTTCGAAGGGAGGGCCCGGGTGTTTGAGAGCCAGGATTCGGCCGTGGCCGGGATTCTCGCCGACGAGGTGAAACCGGGAGAGGTTGTCATCATCCGTTACGAAGGTCCCCGTGGTGGGCCTGGCATGCAGGAGATGCTGTACCCCACCAGTTACCTGAAATCCAAGGGGCTGGGCAAGGAATGCGCGCTGCTGACCGATGGCCGGTTCTCCGGGGGAACCTCCGGCCTGTCCATCGGGCACGCCTCACCGGAGGCGGCAGCCGGCGGTGCCATCGGCCTGATCGAAAATGGCGATCTTATCCGGATCGACATTCCCAATCGGACCATCAACGTCGAGCTCGACCAGCGTGAACTGGACCGTCGCCGTGAGGCCCGCGATGCCAAGGGCTGGAAACCGGAGCTGCCCAGAGACCGCAAAGTGTCTGCCGCACTCAAGGCCTATGCGCTTCTGGCCACCAGTGCCGACAAAGGCGCCGTTCGGGATCTTTCCAAGCTCGACTGACCCGCGGAGCGCGCTTCAGGCACAAAAAAACCGCCGACAGACTGTCGGCGGTTTTTATTTGGCTGGCCAGGATTTACCAGAGGGACCAGCCGCCGTCCTCGTCTTCCTCAATGGCGCCATCCTGCGACTGCTCCGACTGCTCGCCAGCGGCTGCCGCGCTGTCCGACGTCTTCGCCTGCGAACCGGAAGTGTTGGCCGTCTGCTCGGGCTTGGCAGCTGCCACCTGCACTTCGATCATGCCAAGAGCCTTCTTGGTCGGCTCATCAAGAATGCCAGTGGCCTGGAGCCCCTGGTCTTTCTGGAACTTCGTCAGCGCGGCCCGGGTGCTGTCGTCCATCTGCGGGCTGACATTGGTTACTTCGTACCCTGCGCCGTAAAGTGCATTTTTGAGTGCAACAATCTCGTCTGCGAATGCCGCGGGGGCAAAGCCCAGGGTAACGGCCAGGCCGGCTGCAGCGGCCAGTCGTCCCAGTCGGGTGGTTGCTTTTCTCATGGTACTCACCTGCTCAACTCCTGATATCCCACCGATATCGGTTTCTTTCTTGTTATGTGGTGCCTATCTCCACAGGCTGGGGCAAACACTTCAAAGACTACCATACTTTTGTCTCATGTCGCCTTGATCGACATCACCTGCCTCTGCCTCCGGCTACTCGGGGCTTTTCGGCCCCCGGGAATCTCGCTCCGCATTGGGGCTCTGGGCCCCTTCACTGAACTCCCGGATAAAAATGCCCCAGAACGCCATGAACAGGGCGGCCACCAGGGGGCCCATCACGAAGCCGTTCACTCCGAACATGACAATACCGCCGAGCGTTGACAGCAACACGATGTAATCAGGCAGCTTGGTATCCCGGCCCACCAGAACCGGGCGCAGCAGATTATCCGCCAGCCCGATGACCACCACGCCAAACGTGGTGAGAATGGCCGCCTCGAAAATATCGCCAATCGCCGCCAGGTAGATGGCAGCCGGCACCCACACCAGGGCCGCACCCACCGCCGGTAACAGGGAGACAATCGCCATGACAACGCCCCACAGAAGGGCGCCGCTGATGCCGAGTATCCAGAAAATCAGCCCGCCAAGGGCACCCTGGATGATGGCAATCAACAGATTGCCTTTTACGGTTGCCCGTGTGACCTCGGCGAACTTGGCGAACAACAGCCTTTCCCGCTCGTCGCCCAGGGGCAGGGCCCGGATGATCAACTCCACCAGGGCACTGCCGTCCCGCAGCAGGAAGAACGCCAGGTAGACCATCAACGCCAGCCCCAGGAAGAACTGGAAGGTATTCTGGCCAACGCCCAGGGCCTGCCTGGCCAGGAACTGGCTGCCACCGACAAACAGATTGACGGCGCGATCCCGAAGTTCCGCGAAACTGATATCGAACTGGGCCAGAAACGCCTGGATGGCCGGAAACGACTGGTTGACCCGGTCAATATACTCGCCCGGGCGAATCTCGCCGCTCTGGATCTGCTGATAGAGCGCGACGCCCTCCGCCACCAGGGACGTAATCAGCACCAGCACCGGAATAACCACGATCACCAGACAGATAAACAGGGTAATCAAGGCATTGAGATTCGGGCGCTCGCCGAACTTTCGCACCAGCAGCTGCTGGACCGGATGGAAGATCAGGGCGATGGCGACGGCCCAGAAGATCGGCCCGAAAAACGGCTTCATCAGGAAGACAAACGCCAGGGAAACCCCTACCAACAGGGCCAGAAAAGTCCGTGTTTCAAGTTTTGCGTACATAGTTCAGGTTGTTCCCCGAAAATGAATCCTGGATTTGGCGCCCGATGCGGTTCAGACCGGGCTGCCCGGCTAGCTAGCCTACCACGCTGTCATGGCCACTGTAGCCCTCTTCGGGGTATAGTGGTCGGTTATTGATCAGCCAACTGACAGGTCATGTTATTGGATTTGGAAACCTTTACCGTTGAATCGGCACTTGAGGCCGCCACAGAACTGCGCCGGGTGCTCGCGGCCAGAACCCATCGGCGCAAAGTCCTCGGGCAGGAAGTGATCGTGCCCGGACAGCTGGGCGAGGCCCTGCAACTGCCGCGGATTATCAGCCGCTTGCAAAGCAAGCAGCAGCGGCAGCGGGAAGCCGGCCTGGAAGATTTCCAGGACCTGTGGCCGACACTCTCACCCCAGACCCGGGAGCGGGTACTGACAGCCATCGGCTGGTACGACCCGAAGGAACTGGACTGGGACGACAAGCGTTCAAACCGGCGACCGGTGGTCGATCCGGACAGGTGAACCGTATTTAACCGTCGCTCCGACTTTGAAATGTCATACTTGACCCATATGTTGGCAATTAGCAGGAGGTTATCTATGACTCAACATCAACATTACACAGCACTTCTGGCCGAAGGCAGCGCCGTTCCCACTCTGCTTTGTGGCCATTGTCACTCCATTCTCTCCCGTGCCCGGATTTTCCGGAACGAAGGCAATCAACACCAGGACATTGAGTGCCGAACCATCGGCCTGTGCTCCGCTGATGACTGTGGCGCGGTGAATTGCTGCGATCAGGCCCTGGCCCGCGTCGACAACCCCGAGCGCCTGTTCGGCATCGCATCCTGACACACAGACAACGCTCTGTTACGCAACTCAAACACAGTAACGTTCCATCTGATTTATCCTGATATTCGACGATTGTAGTAGGGCTGAAACACCCGCCGGGAAGCCCGACAATCACGCATTCAATCAGTCAGGACAGTCGATGGCATGCGTATTCTGAGAACCGATGAAGCCCGCTTCGCCGGCCTTCCGGATTACCCTTTCGCTCCTCACCACCTCAACGTAGCGCCCGGCCTCCGGATGCATTATGTCGACGAGGGACCGCGCGACGGCTCACCGGTGGTGATGCTGCACGGAGAGCCTTCCTGGTCGTACCTGTACCGACACATGATTCCTCCGGTTGCCGGTGCCGGACACCGGGTGCTGGCGCCCGACCTGATCGGCTTCGGCAAGTCTGACAAACCCGCATCGGTGGAAGACTACAGTTACAGTCGGCACCTGGCCTGGCTGGCGAGCTGGCTGGAACAGCTTGACCTGAGCAACATCACCCTGGTGTGCCAGAACTGGGGCTCGCTCCTGGGTCTGCGACTCGCCGCCGAGCACCCTCAGAGGTTCAGCCGTATCATCGTAGGCAACGGCATGCTGCCCACCGGCGATACGCCGGTGCCGACCGTGTTTTCCGTATGGAAGGCGTTTGCCAGCCATAGCCCCTGGTTCCCGGTTGGTCGCATTGTCCAGTTAGGCACTGACCGCACCCTGAGCAAGGCGGAACTGGCCGCCTACGAGGCGCCATTCCCGTCCTCGGAGTTCAAGGCTGGCGCCCGGGCGTTCCCCAAACTGGTTCCAACCGAACCTGGCTCACCGGACAGCCTGGCCAATCAGGCCGCCTGGCGGGTACTCGAGAAGTGGAAAAAGCCCTTTATTACCTGTTTCAGCAACGGCGACCCGATCACCCGGGGTGGCGAGAGAACCATGCAACGCCGCATTCCCGGCGCCCATGGCCAGCCCCACATTACACTCCGGGGTGGCCACTTCCTCCAGGAAGATTCACCGGAGGACTTTGCCCGGATCGTCATTGATGCCCTGAGATCGGAGCTGGCGGCCTGAGGCGGGGGGGGGTTATCCGAGCACCTTATCCGAACACCTTACCCGAACACCGTTACCGTCTGGCGACTGAGCGCGACCAGCTCGCCGCGTGCCGTCCAGATACCGGCCTGGGTATGTCCATAACCCGCGCCGGCCTGGTCAATCGACGCTTTGTACAGCAGCCAGTCGCCCGGCTCGATGACTGGCCTGGGGTGCAGGATATCCAGCGCCCAGCTCAGGGAGCTGGCGCTGACCGGTTTGCCAAAGTGAGGCAACAGGGCCGGAGGCCAGGCATCCACCAGCGCGACGATGTGAGCATCGGTGAATGTCCGGGGAGGGGTCCGGAACTGCATCCAGCCGCCCATTTCCCGCCCACCCTTGCCACTGAAGGGAAAGTGACCAAACGCCCAGCGCATCTCGATGTGCTGAACGAAATCGGGAGTCACACCCGGGATATGATCAAGGCTCGGGCACTGGTCTACCGGGGAAGCGTCCGGCGCAGGCTGTGGCTCCAGTTGCACCTGTGATTCCCGGTCACCGCCGAAGCTTGCCAGGCACACCAGCCGCGGCTCGCCGTTCTGCATGATCCGGCCCTGCACCTGGCTGACCGCCCGCCCCTCACGCAGAATGTCTGTTTCGAAGCCGGCTGGCACCCCGGGCTCCACCGGCCCTACGAAGGAGACCTGCATGGATCGCATGGCACGATCCTTGGGTACCCTCTGCGCCATACGTTCAAACACCAGCGCTGCCGTAAGACCACCAAAGGTCGCCCGCCCCTGTGACCAGCTTTTGGGCATCGCCAGTGGCTGGCCGCTGTCGGCGGCCTGTAACAACTCATCAAAAGTCATCGTCTGTTTCCTGTTAGCAACCTATCGGGATAAGGAGCAAGATTGCCCAATATCCGCCGACAACGCAACGGCGCATCCCCGGCAACTACCTACGCGACGGAATTGGTTTTTCATACAAAAAGCTGGACAAAACCGCTATACTGCGCCCACATCATGCATGGCCATTGCCCGGCCATGCTCTACCTCCCGAATTCCGAGTAAATCCATGTCTGAATTGACCTTTGCCGAACTGGGGCTTGATCCGGCCGTCCTTGATGCCGTCTCCGCCGTTGGCTACGAAACCCCGTCTCCCATCCAGGCGCAGTCCATCCCTGCGCTGCTGGCGGGCAATCACCTGCTGGGCGTTGCCCAGACCGGCACCGGCAAGACCGCCGCGTTCGCCCTGCCCCTGCTCAGCCGGATCGACGCCTCCATCGCCGAGCCCCAGATTCTGGTGCTGGCACCGACCCGGGAACTGGCCATCCAGGTGGCAGAAGCCTTCACCACCTACGCCAGCCGGTTCCGCAACTTCCATGTGCTGCCGATCTACGGTGGCCAGGACTTTTACCCCCAGATCAAGGGGCTGCGCCGCGGTGCCCAGGTGATCGTAGGCACACCGGGCCGGATGCTGGATCACCTGCGCAAAGGCACGTTGAAGCTGGACAACCTGAAGGCACTGGTTCTGGACGAAGCAGACGAAATGCTGCGCATGGGCTTCATTGACGACGTTGAGGCGATTCTTGCCAAGACGCCGGAGAACTGCCAGCGCGCCCTGTTCTCGGCCACCATGCCGCCACAGATCAAGAAGGTGGCCCAGACTTATCTGAAGAATGCCACCGAAGTGCGGATCGAGAGCGAAACCCGTACCGTGGAGCGCATTGCCCAGTTCGTGCTGCCGGTCTACGCCGAGCGCAAGCTCGACGCCCTGACCCGCATCCTGGAAGTGGAGCCGTTTGACGCCTCGATCATCTTCGTGCGCACCAAGGCGGAAACCACCCTGCTGGCCGAGAAGCTGTCCGCTCGCGGCCATGCCGTGGCGCCCCTGAATGGCGACCTGAACCAGCGCCAGCGGGAACAGACGGTGGAAGATCTCAAGCGCGGCAAGAAAGACATTATCGTGGCAACGGACGTGGCAGCACGCGGCCTGGACGTGCCGCGCATTACCCACGTGATCAACTACGATGTGCCTTACGACACCGAAGCTTACATCCACCGGGTTGGCCGCACCGGACGCGCCGGGCGGGAAGGCAAGGCCATTCTGCTGGTTACTCCCCGGGAGCGGAGCTGGCTGCGCACTCTTGAGCGCGCCACCAACTCCCCGATGCAGGCCTACGAGCTGCCCTCGCCGGTGGAACTGAAGAAAATGCGCGAGCAGCAGTTTGAAACCCAGCTGCTGGCGTTCGCCGAGGACAAAAAGCTGGCCAAGACCATGGCCCTGCTGGACGAGATTGCCGAACGCAACGAAATGGACATGGCCATGGTTGCAGGTGCCCTGGCCTGCTGGATGGAGGCCGCCCAGCCTGGTTCACTGCCACTGGAGCAGCCAGATGCACTGCCGGTGGTTTCCGCCACTCCGCCGCCCCGTCGCGATCGCAAGGGTGGTCGCCCGGGTGAGCATCGCAAGGGCCCCAAGGGCGGCTTCAAGAAAGGTCGTGGTGGCCCCGCAGCCAAGGGCAAACCGCCCGGCAAGGGTGGCAAGCCCTCAGGCAAACGCCCTCCGCGTCAGGCCGACGCCAAGCGCTGATAAACCACGAAACTGTAGTCGTAAGGATTGTTGTCGGACGCGGAGAAATCCTCCCGTCCGATTTCTTCCCATTCATCCCAGTTCACTTCCGGAAAGAACGCATCTCCATCCACCTCGGCATGTACCTGGGTGATGTACATGCGATCCACCATCGGCAGAGCCTCGGCGTAAATCTGCCCGCCACCGATGATCATCACCTCGTCACCCCCTTCGAGCTCCGCCTGAGCTTCGGCCTTTACCAGCGCCTCCGGCAATGACGCAGCGGCCACGGTGCCTGCTGGCGCCTCCCAGGCCTCATTCCTCGAAATCACCACATTCATTCTGCCTGGCAGCGGCCGGCCAATGGAGTCCCAGGTTTTCCGCCCCATGATGATGGGCTTGCCCATGGTGGCCTGCTTGAAGTAGCGGAGGTCGCCCGGCAGGTACCAGGGCAGTTTGTTGTTGCGGCCGATGACCCGGTTGCGGGACATGGCAACGATCAATGCTTTTCTCATGTGCTCGCCTGTCTCGATCGGTCAGATGGCAATGGGCGCCTTGATGCCCGGATGCGGGTCATAGCCCTCAAACTCGAAGTCCTCCAGCTCGTACTCGAAGATGCTTGCCGGCCGGCGCTTGATCACCAGCGTTGGCAGCGGCCGGGGCTCGCGCTTCAGTTGCTCGAAGACAATGTCGTCGGTCAGGTGGTTCTGGTAAAGATGGCAGTCACCAAAGGTGTGGACAAACTCGCCCACGTCCAGGTCGCACTGCTGCGCAATCATGTGGGTAAGCAGCGCATACGAAGCGATGTTGAAGGGCACGCCCAGAAAGAGGTCCGCGCTGCGCTGATACAGCTGACAGGACAGTTTGCCGTCAGCCACGTAGAACTGGAACAGGCAATGGCAGGGGGCCAGCGCCATCCGACCCTGGCGGACATTGTCCTGGGGGCCGACGGATTCGTCCGGCAGCTCCGCCGGATTCCAGGCCGAGACAATCAGACGCCTCGAATTTGGCTTGGTGCGGATCTGCTCGATCACCTCGCTGATCTGGTCCACCACCTCGCCGCTGGGGCACTGCCAGCTGCGCCACTGCTTGCCGTAGATGGGGCCCAGGTCGCCATTCTCCAGTGCCCATTCGTTCCAGATGGACACTTTCCGCTCCTGCAACCAGGTGTTGTCAGTGGAGCCACGCAGGAACCACAGCAGCTCGTAGATGATGCTGCGCAGATGAACCTTCTTGGTGGTCACCAGGGGGAAACCTTCCTGCAGGTTGAAGCGGATCTGCCGGCCAAACACAGACCGGGTTCCAACACCGGTCCGGTCTCCCTTGTCAAACCCGTTGTCGACAACGTCCTGCATCAGGTCGAGGTAGGCTTTCATCAGGCTTGTCTCCGGTAAGCAATGAACATCAGGACAGCGCCGGCGACGATCATGGGAGCGGACAGGACCTGCCCCATGGTCAGCCAGTCAAACGCGAGGTAGCCCAGCTGTGGATCGGGCTGACGCACGAACTCCACCAGGAACCGGAACACCCCGTAACCGATCAAAAACAGCCCCGACACGGCCATGGTTGGCCGCTGACGGGACGAAAACCACCACAGAATCACGAACAGGGCCACGCCTTCAAGTGCAAACTGGTAGAGCTGGGACGGATGCCGGGCCAGGGAGTCTGGCGCGGTCCGGAACACCATGCCCCAGGCCACATCCGTGGGCTTGCCCCACAATTCACCATTGATAAAGTTGCCAATACGCCCGGCGCCCAAGCCCACGGGAACCAGGGGCGCCACAAAGTCGGCCATGCGCCAGAATCCGCAGCCCACTTTACGCCCGTACCACCACATCGCAACCATGACGCCGAGCAGCCCGCCGTGGAAGGACATTCCGCCCTCCCATACCCGGAACAGCCAGAGCGGGTCGGCCAGGAAGGCATCAAAGTTGTAGAACAGCACGTAACCGAAACGGCCCCCGAGAATAACGCCGAGGGCCAGATAGAACAGCAGATCCCCCATCTGTTCCTCATTGATCGGCGACCAGGGCTTGCGGGTGCGCAGGCGGCCCAACCACCAGCCTGCGACAAAGCCGACCAGGTATGTCAAACCGTACCAGTGTATTTTCAGGGGGCCGATGGCGATGGCCACCGGGTCAATCTGGGGGTGCTGCAGCATCAACTACCTCTCAGCTCAATAGAAAACGGAGCCCCACCAGCAGAAGCATGATGGAGAAAATTCGCTTCAGGCGATTGGCGTTCAGTCGGTGCGCCAGATTGGCGCCAACACGGGCGAAGAATACGCTGGTGAGAATCACACCAACCAGGGCGGGCAGGTAGATAAAGCCCACGCTCAACCCCGGTAGCGCCGGATTCTGCCAACCGGTCCAGATGTTTCCGAGTGTACCCGCAATGGCGATGGGCAAGCCGCAGGCGGCAGAAGTGCCAACCGCCTGTTGCATGGTCACATTTCGCCACACGAGATAGGGCACGGTCAGCGTACCTCCGCCAACGCCAAAGATGGCAGAGGCCCAGCCAATGCCCCCGCCCGCTACGGTCAGCCCTCGCGAACCCGGCAGACCTCGATCCGACTTCGGATCCACCTGAAAAAACATCTTGAGACTCATGACAATCACGAAAACACCGATGGTAAGCTCAAGAGCCCGACCACTCAGCAGCGACGCAGTCCATGCCCCGGCCAGCGCACCCACGACGATTCCGATCACCATGGGGCGGAACAGTTCCCACCGAACGGCTCCGTGGAGATGGTGCGACCGGATGGAGCTGACCGACGTGAACATGATGGTAGCCAGGGAGGTGCCAACCGCAAGATGGGGGGTGATATCCGGGTCCATGCCCTGCAGGTCAAAACTGAAGATCAGCACCGGCACAATGATCAGACCACCACCGATGCCGAACAGGCCGGCGAGGGTGCCCGCGAAGGCTCCGAGGGCAAGGTACGATGCAAGAACGAAAAAAACAGTCATGGACAGGGGGCACCCGGAAAAACCAAGGCTGGTATGATACACAGCGCAACGGTCAACTTCATTACCATTAACTGTGGGAGCGACATCCGCCACCATGTGCCTGATCGCCTTCGCCCTGGGCCAGAATCGTCACTTCCCTCTGGTGGTTGCCGCCAACCGGGACGAATTTTTTCGGCGACCCACTGCCGCCATGGACTGGTGGACCACCAATAACGGTAACCGGGTCCTTGCGGGCCGCGATTTGCAGTCCGGCGGAACCTGGCTGGCCGTGACCTCCGCTGGCGAGGTCAGTGCCGTGACCAACGTGCGCGAAGGTGCTTCGGAAACCGGCCGCATCAGCCGTGGGGAGTTGCCGCTTCGGGCCCTGGAGAGCTCCCGGGAACAGCTTGCCGACCACCTTCACAACCGGGGCGACCGGTATTCCGGCTTCAACCTGGTCCATCTGACGCCTCGAAGCGGATGGTATTACAGTAACCGGGATGCCCATCCAGGGCGTCATATTCACCGCGGCGTCTACGGTCTCAGCAACCACCTGCTCCAGACGCCCTGGCCCAAGCTGCTTCGCCTTCGCGAAGCGGTTGGCGCGACCGTCATGGCGGCGGGCGACGATGCAGAGGGCCTGCATCGACGCCTGATACCGTTACTCCAGGACACAACCCCCGCACCAGACCGCCTGTTGCCAGACACCGGCGTGGGCCTAGACACCGAACGCTTCCTGTCTTCTCCATTTATCGCCGGCACCGAGTACGGCACCCGCGCCACCACCATCGTCACCGTCTCTGCCGCAGGCGACATCCAGGTTACCGAGCAATCCTGGGGTCCGGATGCCGAAGCCGGGGAACGGCGTCGCTTCCACTGGCAGCGATAGCGCTCAGGCTCTGATATAATCCGCCAAATTCTGTTACCCGATCGGAGGGTCCCTGATGGCCGGTGAACAAGGCACCACGTCCATAGCCGACTTTGAGAAATCCCTTGATGAGCTGGAGAAGCTGGTTCGCGATCTGGAACAGGGCGAGCTGTCCCTGGAGCAGTCTCTGGCCGCCTTCGAGCGAGGGGTGAAACTGACCAGGGAATGCCAGCAGGCACTGAAAAGCGCGGAGCAACGGGTGGAGCAGTTGATGCAGAACAGCGATGGCAGCCTCGAGACGCGACCGTTCTCTCCGGATGATGCCGAGTGATGTCAGCACAGAACTCGTTTGCGATAGACTTTCTTGAGACCTGCCGGGCCCGTGTAGACGCGGAACTCGACCGCTGCATCAGCCGGGAATCCGCCTCTGATCGCTTGCAGGCCGCCATGCGTTACAGCGTGCTTGGCGGTGGCAAAAGAATTCGACCGGCCCTGTGCCTGGCAGCCGCCCGGGCAGTCGGCGACACCGGGGACAACGCACTCGCCCCGGCCTGCGCCGTGGAACTGATCCACGCCTACTCCCTGATACACGACGACCTGCCGGCCATGGACGACGATGACCTGCGCCGGGGCCGTCCCACAACCCACATTGCCTTTGATGAAGCCACTGCCATTCTGGCCGGCGACGCCCTGCAGGCCCTGGCCTTTGGCCTGCTTGCCGATGCCACAGGGCCGTCCGAATCCGCCCGGCTTACCATGGTCCGCGAGCTTGCCCGGGCCAGTGGCCACGGTGGCATGGTGGGCGGCCAGGCCATCGACCTGGAGGCCGTGGGCAAGACCCTGACCCTCGCGCAGCTGGAAGTAATGCACCGGCACAAGACCGGCGCCCTGATTGAAGCCAGCGTCCGTATCGGCGCACTCTCGAGCCCCCGGACACAGGAACGGGACCTCGAGGCCCTGGCCGGATACGCCAGAGCCCTGGGTCTGGCGTTTCAGGTGCAGGATGACCTGCTGGACATCGAGGGAGAGACCCAGGTGATTGGCAAGCGACAGGGTTCTGACGCTGCCAGGGCCAAGCCCACCTACCCCGCCCTGCTTGGCGCTGATGGCGCCCGGGCTCGCCTGGCCGAATTGCTGGACAACGCCCAGCAAAGCCTGGCCGTGTTCGGCACTGAAGCCGACCCACTTCGTGCCATGGCCGATTACGTGGTGGCGCGGAACCACTGAGTTCTCTCGACCGAGTTCTGTGCATTGAGGTCTCACCATTGAATGCTGGCGCCGGAAAGGCGCACACTGGACATCAACATTTTCGTAACAACTGGCCCTGTTTGTGTGAAACAGCCTCCCCTGTTCCCTTATAATGCCAGGCAGTTACCGAACGTACCGGAAAGACCCGAGCAGATGCAGGACACATACACTTTCAAGGAAATCCCGTCACAACGGCCCAACACACCGTTGCTGGACCGGATTGATGAACCCGCCCAGCTACGAGAACTGGCGCCAGAGCAGTTGACCCAGCTGGCCCGGGAGCTCCGGGCGTTTCTGCTGTGGTCCGTGGGCCAGACCGGCGGCCACTTCGGCGCCGGCCTGGGCGTGCTCGAATTGACCGTTGCCCTGCACTATGTCTTCGAAACCCCGCGAGACCGCCTGGTGTGGGATGTGGGCCACCAGGCCTACCCGCACAAGATCCTGACCGGCCGCCGGGAGGCCATGGGCAGCATCCGCCGCAAGGGCGGCCTGGCGGGTTTCCCGAAACGGGCCGAAAGCGAGTACGACACCTTCGGCGTGGGTCATTCCAGCACCTCCATCAGCGCGGCACTGGGCATGGCCATCGCGGCCCGTCTGCACAAGACCGGCCGCAAGAGCATTGCCGTTATCGGCGATGGCGCCATGACCGCCGGCATGGCGTTCGAGGCCCTGAACCACGCCGGCCACCTGCATGCCGACATGCTGGTGATCCTCAACGACAACGACATGTCGATTTCCCGGAACGTGGGCGGGCTGTCGAACTACTTCGCCAAACTGCTCTCAAGCCGAACCTACAATCAGGTGCGCGACAGCAGTAAGAAGGTACTGCAGGGCGCGCCCCACCTGATGGCCCTGGCCAAGAAAACCGAGGAGCACTTCAAGGGCATGATTGCCCCGGGCACCCTGTTCGAGGAGCTTGGCTTCAACTACATTGGCCCCATCGACGGCCATGATCTGCCCCTGCTCGTCGAAACCCTGGAAAACATCCGCGAACTGGAAGGCCCGCAATTCCTCCACGTGGTGACCACCAAGGGCAAGGGCTTTGCGCCAGCCGAAGCAGACCCGATCGGCTATCACGCCATCAACAAGATCGAACCGGTGCCGCCAAGCAAGCCCGAGCCGGTCAAACCCAAGGCCGCCAGGCCCAAGTACGCCAATGTCTTCGGCCAGTGGCTGTGCGATGCTGCTGAACAGGACGAGCGCGTGGTGGGCATCACGCCGGCCATGTGTGAAGGTTCGGATCTGCTTGCCTTTTCGCAACGGTTTCCCGACCGCTATTTCGATGTCGCCATCGCCGAACAGCACGCCGTCACCCTCGCGGCCGGCCTGGCCTGCGATGGCGCCAAGCCGGTGGTGGCCATTTACTCCACTTTCCTGCAACGGGCCTACGACCAGCTGATACACGACGTGGCCATCCAGAATCTCGACGTGCTGTTTGCCATCGACCGCGCCGGCCTGGTGGGCGAAGACGGCCCCACGCACGCTGGGGCGTTCGACATCAGCTACCTGCGCTGCATCCCCAACATGGTGGTGATGACGCCCTCGGACGAAAACGAAACCCGACAGCTCCTGCAGACCGGCATGTTGTACGAAGGGCCCGCCTCGGTCCGCTACCCCCGGGGAACCGGGCCCGGCGCGACCATCGAACAGGCACTGACACCGCTTGAAATCGGCAAGGGGCGCCGTATCCGGGATGGCAAAGGCGTCGCCATACTGAACTTTGGCACGCTGCTGGCGCCGGCCCTGGAAGCTGCGGAAGCGCTCGGCGCCACGGTGGCCGACATGCGCTTCGTCAAGCCCCTGGACGAGGAGTTGGTGCTGGAGCTGGCCGAGCAGCACGATGTTCTCGTGACCCTGGAAGAGAACGCCGTTGCCGGCGGCGCTGGCAGTGCTGTCACCGAGTTTCTGAACAGCCGCCTGGTGTCCATGCCGGTACTGCAACTGGGACTGCCGGACACGTTCATGGACCACGGCAAGCACGGCGAGTTGCTGACAGAGTGCGGTCTGGATGCGGGGGGCATTGAAGCCGCCATCCGCGACCGGCTGGAGCAACTCAGTCACCAGAACCTGAAAGTGGTCAAATAGCGGCGTCCCAAGGGAAGCCAGCAGCCACAAAAAAGCCCGCATGTTGAGCGGGCTTTTTTACATCATGGCCTCAGCGGCTAGACGTCGGGATCATCGTCCTGATGGGTCTCCAGCCAGTGGCCCAGCTTGGACTGCTTGGTGTCGAGATAGTGCTCGTTGTGCGGATTACGGCCCACATGCAGGGGCACCCGCTCGGCAATACCAATACCGTAGGACGACAGCGCTTTGACTTTCCGCGGATTGTTGGTCATCAGCCGCAAGCTCTTGATACCCAGATGCTCCAGCATGTCCTTGCACATACTGTAATCCCGCAGGTCCGCGGCAAACCCCAGGCGTTCGTTGGCTTCAACCGTGTCGGCGCCCTGGTCCTGCAGGTGATAGGCGCGGATCTTGTTGAGCAGACCAATGCCACGGCCTTCCTGGCGCAGGTACATGAGAATGCCACGGCCTTCGCGGGCAATACTGCGCAGCGCTTCTTCCAGCTGATAGCCGCAGTCACAACGCATGCTGTACAGGGCGTCACCGGTGAGACACTCGGAGTGGGTACGGGCGAGCATCGGTTCGTCACTGTCCAGATCACCCAGCGTCAGGGCGACGTGCTCCTTTCCGGTATCCGGCTCCTCAAAGCCGTGCATGTCGAACACCCCGAACGGGGTCGGCAGCCGACAGGTCTGGATGTAACGAACAGCCACAGTGCTTCCTCGTGGTTCAGTCAATCGGGCCGCGCATTCTATCACGGGCCCGCCCGCTTGGCGTAGTCTCTCCACTGTCGCTTCTCCGGCGTGGTTTCATTACCCAACACTTACGAGCGCAGCATCACGCCAGATCAGGAATGACCGGCCACCCAGTGCCCGCTGCGACCGCCTTTTTTCTCAAGCAGTCGGACAGCATCGATCTCCATGCCACGGTCCACGGCCTTGCACATGTCGTACAGGGTCAGCGCGGCAACGCTGGCCGCAGTCAGCGCTTCCATCTCGACGCCGGTCTGGCCAGACAGCTTGCAGCGGGTGAGGATGTAAACCGAGGCACCGTCTTCTCCGGGCGTCAGCTCGACCTTTACCGACGTCAGGTTGAGCGCGTGGCAGAGGGGAATCAGGTCGTGGGTTTTCTTGGCCGCCATAATGCCGGCAATGCGCGCCGTCGCGAGCACGTCGCCCTTGGGGTGTTCGCCATCGATGATCATTTTCAGGGTGGCGGGCGCCATTCGGATGGTCGCCTCGGCCCTGGCTTCCCGTTCCGTGACCGCCTTGTCGGTCACGTCTACCATCCGGGCTTCGCCCTTCTCATCCAGATGCGTCAATTTTGCCACTGCTGTCTCCCGTTTGATGCTAGCTGGTTTTGGCAGTCATCCTGCCACCAGAATCCAATGCCCGCGATGCCCTGGGCCCCGTGGCGTCGGGCGATCTCAAGATGGCCCATGCTCATTCCTCCGAGCGCGTAGACCGGAAGCCTCGCCGCTGCCACCAGATCGGCGAACCGCGACCAGCCCATACCGGATTCGCCCGGATGGCTGGGGGTCGGCAACACGGCCCCCAGTACTGCGTAGTCTGCGCCCAGGGATTCGGCGTGGGCGAGCTGCTCGGCCGAGTGGCAGGAAACCCCGAGCCAGCTGCTCGCCGGAACCGGCCGCTCCGACAACTTCTCCGCCTCCCGCCACGGCAGGTGCAAACCGGCGACGCCTGGTGTCTGCCCAAAGCGCTCCGGCGAACCATGCACGAGCATATCGACCCGGTGCGCCTGCGCCAACGCCACCGCTTCCCGAGCGTACTGGCGATAGTCAGCCTCCTCCAGCAACGGAGCCCTCAGCACCACCAGAGCCGGCGGCTGCCCGGTCAGGGATTGCGCCAGGCAAGACACACCCTGGCCCGCTGAGCCGATGGTACCGGTCAACGCCAGCGCCGCAGGCAGCCGCAGGGCGCGGATGATCGGTCGATTGGCTGCCGGAAACTCCTCGTCACGCAGGCTTTCCGCACAACGCCACTCCACCGGCTGCCCTTCCCGCCCTACCGGCTCGCCCTCGGCGTCTGTGGTGCGCCAGACGTCCAGCAACACGCATTTGTCGCCATAGTCGTGATGGATGGTGATCACCGGCGCCAGCCCGGACTCTGACAGCCTCAGACCCGTTTCCTCGTAAATCTCTCTCACCAGCGCCTGCTGCACCGTCTCGCCCGGCTCCACTTTGCCCCCGGGAAACTCCAGCAAACCACCCTGGTGCGCATGATCGGGCCTCCGGGCAATCAGTACGCGCCCGGATCGTTCGATGACCCCGACCGCAACATGAACAAGCTTACTGGTCATGCTTCTGGGCCACTCAGGTGCGATATTCGGCGTTGATGGTCACGTAGTCGTGGGAGAAATCACAGGTCCACACGGTTTCGCGAACATTACCGCGCTTGAGGTCGATGGCGATGGTAATTTCTTCACCGTTCATGACCGCCTGGCCCCGGGCTTCCGAATAATCCTCGGCCCGCCCGCCGTTGCGTACGAGACAGACATCGCCCAGGTAAATTTCCAGGGCCTCCAGATCCAGGTTCTCGACACCGGCCCGCCCCACGGCCGCCAGAATTCGACCCCAGTTCGGATCCGAAGCGAACAGCGCGGTCTTGACCAGCGGTGAGTGAGCGACCGTGTAGGCCACATCCAGCGCCTCCTGCTGAGACGCTGCGCCGGCCACGTCGATGGTGACAAACTTGGTGGCTCCCTCTCCGTCCCGGACAATGGCATGGGCCAGTTCCAGGTAGACGGACTCAAGCGCCTCCCGCAGCTTCGGCAGCTGAGGACTGTCCGCCGTGATTTCGGGGCCGCGGTACTGACCGGTGGCAACCAGCATACAGGCGTCATTGGTGGAGGTGTCGCCATCAATGGTGATGCGATTGAACGACTTTTCACCCAGCTCCGAGGCCAGGGTCTGGAGCAGCGCAGGCTCGATACGTGCGTCGGTGCCGATGAAGCCGAGCATGGTGGCCATGTTCGGGCGAATCATTCCGGCACCCTTGCTGATCCCGGAAATGGTGACCGTGTGATCTCCCAGGGTTACCTTGCGAGTGGCGCCCTTGGGCCGGGTATCGGTAGTCATGATTCCCCGTGCTGCCTCTGCCCAACGGTCTTCCCGCAGATCGGCCAGAGCCTCGGGCAGGGCCGAGACTATCTTCTGTACCGGCAGCGGCTCACCAATCACGCCGGTGGAAAACGGCAGGATCTCCACATCTCGCGCACCCGCCTGACTTGCCAGCGCCTGGCAACAGGCCTCGGCGTCACGCAGGCCGCGGACACCGGTTCCGGCGTTGGCGTTACCGGTATTGATCAACAGGTATCTGGGAGCGGCTTCGGCCAGTTGACGGCGACTGAGCGTAACCGGCGCAGCGCAGAACTGGTTCTTCGTGAAGATACCGGCCACCCGACTGCCCGGGGCAAGTTCGAAGACCACCACATCCTTGCGCCCCGGCCTCTTGATCCCGGCGCTGGCAATGCCAAGCCGGAGACCGGCCACCGGATGAAACTCGGGTAAGGTTTCCGGACCTACTGCCATTGTGCCACTCCTCTTTTGCAAAAACGGAATCCACCTGACCAGAACGGAAAAACCCGCAGCCCGCCAACGTTCGCCGGCAGAGTGCGGGTTCCGGATTCTGGTTCAGCGTTGTGTATCAGCTGACCTTGCCACAGCACTGCTTGTACTTTTTCCCGGACCCGCAGGGACAGGGCTCGTTGCGCCCCACCTTGCGCTCCTGACGCACAAAGGTTTCCGGCGTCGACTGACGCCCACCTTCGGCCTCACCCTCGCCCTGGCTCTCGGCCGCGGCGCTGGTTTGATCGTGACGCAGACGGGCACGGGCGAGCTCCTGTTCAAGCTCCTGCTTGCGACGGCGCTCCACCTCTTCCATTTCTTCACGGCTCTGGACACGCACGTGACAGAGAACACGGGTAACATCCCGCTTCATGGTCTCCAGCATGTCCTCGAACAGGTTGAAGGCTTCGCGCTTGTATTCCTGCTTGGGGTTCTTCTGGGCATAGCCACGCAGATGGATACCGCGACGCAGGTGGTCCATGTTGGACAGGTGCTCTTTCCAGAGCGTATCCAGCACCTGCAGGAACACCTGCTTCTCGAATTTGCGCATGGCCTCGGAACCGGCAATGGCTTCCTTGGCCTCATAGGCGGCAACGATCTCGTCGAGGATCTTCTGACGCAGGTTTTCCTCGTACAGCTTGCTGTCTTCCTCGAGCCACTTCTGAATCGGAAGATCGATCGCCATCTCCGACTGCAGCTGGGATTCCAGGCCAGCAACGTCCCACTGCTCCGGCATGCTCTGGGGCGGGATGTACTCGCTGATCAGCGCGTCTACTACATCCTCCCGGATGGTTTTGACCATCTCGGAAATGTCATCCGAGGACATCACCTCGTTGCGCTGGTCGTAGATCACCGTCCGCTGGTCGTTGGCCACGTCGTCGTATTCCAGCAGGGTTTTCCGCATATCGAAGTTGCGGCCTTCCACCTTGCGCTGGGATTTCTCGATGGCATTGGTCACCATGCGGTGCTCGATGGCCTCGCCTTTCTTCATGCCCATGGCCTGCATCAGGCTCTTGACGCGATCCGGGGCGAAGATGCGCATGAGGTTGTCTTCCAGTGACAGGAAGAAGCGGGAGGAGCCAGGGTCGCCCTGCCGGCCTGCCCGGCCACGCAGCTGGTTATCGATCCGGCGGGACTCATGACGCTCGGTACCAATAATGTGCAGACCGCCGGCCTCCAGCACCTGGTTGTGACGCTCGGTCCACGCCGCCTTCACCCGGGCAACCTCTTCCTCGGTCGGGTTGTCCATGGCGGCCACTTCGTGTTCCCAGTTACCACCGAGCACGATGTCGGTACCCCGACCTGCCATGTTGGTGGCGATGGTTACTGCGCCCGGACGCCCGGCCTGGGCGATGATATGGGCCTCGGACTCGTGCTGCTTGGCGTTCAGGATCTTGTGCTCGATACGGGCCTTCTTGAGCAGCATGGACAGCAGCTCGGAAGCCTCGATGGACGCCGTACCCACAAGGATAGGCCGCCCCTCTGCGGTCACGTCCTTGATCTCATCAATAATGGCGTGGAATTTCTCTTCCTGGGTGAGATACACCAGATCGTTATAGTCGACCCGCTGGATCGGCTTGTTCGGCGGGATGACGACCACATCCAGGCCGTAGATCTGGCGGAATTCAAAGGCTTCGGTATCGGCGGTGCCGGTCATGCCGGCCAATTTGTCGTACAGACGGAAGTAGTTCTGGAAGGTGGTAGAAGCCAGGGTCTGGCTTTCAGCCTGGATCCTGACACCCTCCTTTGCCTCGATCGCCTGATGCAGACCTTCACTCCAGCGACGCCCCGGCATGGTACGGCCGGTGTGTTCGTCGACGATGACCACCTGTCCGCCCTGGACGATGTAGTCAACATCCTTCTGGAACAGGTGGTGCGCCCGCAGCGCCGAATGCACGTGATGCAGCAGGCTAAGGTTGGCGGCCGAATACAGGCTTTCGCCTTCGTCCAGCAGGCCCTTGTCCAGCAGCAGTTGCTCTACCTTCTCATGGCCGCTTTCGGTCAGTTCGACCTGTCGGGATTTTTCGTCGAGGGTAAAGTCGCCGGTGGGCTCACCCTCTTCCGGTACTTCCCCCTTTTCCAGCCTGGGAATCAGTTCGTTTATCGCCTGATACAGCTTTGAGCTGTCTTCGGCGGCACCGGAGATAATCAGCGGTGTACGGGCCTCGTCAATCAGGATCGAGTCCACCTCGTCGACGATGGCGTAGTTCAGGCCGCGCTGAACCTTGTCTTCGGTGCTGAACGCCATGTTGTCGCGCAGGTAATCAAAGCCGAACTCGTTGTTGGTGCCGTAGGTGATGTCTGCCTGATATGCGGCGCGCTTTTCCTCCGCGGGCTGCCCCGACGCAACAACGCCCACCTGCATGCCAAGGAACCGGTAGAGCTTGCCCATCCACTCGGCATCCCGACGGGCGAGGTAGTCGTTCACGGTAACCACGTGCACACCCTTGCCCGGCAAGGCGTTGAGATAAACGGCGGCCGTGGCCACGAGGGTCTTACCCTCACCGGTTTTCATTTCGGCTATGCGGCCTTCGTGCAGGGTAATACCACCGATCAGCTGAACATCATAATGCCGCATGCCCATGACCCGACGACCGGCCTCTCGCACTGTCGCGAAGACCTCGGGCAGGAGCCCGTCCAGGGTTTCGCCCTCATCAAGACGGCGACGGAATTCCGCGGTCTTGCCTTGCAACTCGGAGTCGGACAGATTGCCGTACTGTTCCTCAAGCTCACTAACGCGCGAGACAACTTTGCGCATTCTCTTGATTTCACGGGCGTTTTTACTGCCGAACATCTTGGTTGCAAGCTTTGTGAACATAGACCACTGCTTCTTTGATTAAACGGAGGAAGCCGGCATTCTAACCTTATTTTGTAACAGGACAAAAGGCAGGCCGCACACTAGGGAGTTAGTACTGCGGAACCAGCCGGCTTCCTGACAGGAAAACCGGCCTGGGCTCACTGCTGGCGCCAGAAAACCGGAGCTGGTGGGAATAAGATCAGCGGCTGGCGCGCTTGATGTAGGTTTCCGGATTCTCGGACTTGCCGTTCCGGATGACCTCGAAGTGAACGTGGGGGCCGGTAGAGCGACCGGTGCTTCCCATGAGAGCAACCACTTGCCCTTTCTGCACCACATCGCCTACGGCAACCTTGACGGTCTTGCAGTGGGCATACCGGGTAATCAGACCGTCGCCGTGGTCGATTTCAACCAGGTTGCCATAGCCGTAGCGCTCACCGGCGTAGGTCACCACGCCACCGGCAACCGATATAATGTCGCTACCTTCTTTTCCTGCCAGATCCACCCCGGCATGCCAGGTGCGTTTGCCGGTGAAAGGATCGGAACGGTAGCCGTACTTCGAAGACAGCCAGCCCCAGGTAATCGGGCGCCCTTCAACGTACAACTCGTCCTCCAGGCGCTGGGTCGAGGCCAGTTGATCAAGCAACCGGAGCTGCTGCTCCCGGTCCTCGATCCGCTGTTCCATTTCCTCGATCATACGGGTCAGCTGGGGAGCGGAATAGGATTCACCCGACAGGGTGTCCTCGGGCCCACCAACGGCCGCCGGCTGATCAAAATCGAATTCGTCACTGGCCACCAGGCCGGACTCGACAAACCGCTGACCGAGGGCATCCAGGCGCAACAGGCGCCCCTGGATTGCACCCAGCCTCAGAGTCAGTGCATCGACCTGCTGCTGGACGTTCTCCCGAAGACGCGCCAGATCCGCTTTCTGCTCAGACAATCGCAACTGCCAGTCGGCCACCAATTCGGATTCACTGGGCTGTTCGGCACTGGCCTGCTGGACCGCAACCTGATATCCGGCCCAGCCGGCCCCGATCAGCAGAGACATCACCAAGACAAGAAGAGCGCCTGCGCGGGCCCCATTGATCGACAAAACACGAGACTTTCCGTGGTTTTTGCCAACGAGAATAATGTTCATATCGTCATCTGGTTTCATCGTTGAGCCGCAACCACCTCCTGTAGCGTTGCGCCCCGGAATATTCCGAGTGGGTCTGCCATCCTTTGGCAACAGCTACATACTGAAAAAATTGCAGCGCCCGGTAGACATACTCATTTGACACAATGTAAAACGAGTCCAATGCAGGCACTACGCACAAACCGTGCCGAAGTGTAACCAATCGTAATCGGAGCCGTCGAGCAAAAAAGCACCATGAACGGAAAAAGCGATCAGAAAATGACCTTCAACAAGCTCGGCAGAACCCCGGTACTCAGGGATCTGGTGGCCCGGGCGGAGCTGCACCGCCAGGCGGAGCAAGAGGTTCTGGCCGCCCTGCCCGCGGAGCTCGCCGGCGGGGTACGTTTTGTCAGTTGTACGGATGGCGAACTGGTACTGACCGCAGAAACCGCGGGAAAAGCCAGTCAGATTCGCTTCCGCCAGCATGAAATCCTCGAGGCCGTGCGTAACATCGAGCTGTTCCGGTTTACCTGGAAGCTGAAGGTCAAGGTGGCCCCACCCAGGTTTCGGGAAAAACCTGTTCGTAAAAAAGAGCCCCTGAGCAAAGAAAATGCCCGGCTCCTCAAAGAGGAAGCCGGGCACACGAAGGATAAAGCGTTACGCGAGGTTCTCGAAAAACTCGCGAGCCACGTCCGGGACTGAAGCTTCCTGCTTCAGCCCGCCGCCAGCACGGGTTTCATGTAGGAAATCGGGGCAGTGGCCTCGTCGTCAAAGGTCACCACTTCCCACGCATCCTCTTCAGCCCGAAGCTTGCGCAGCAACTTGTTGTTCAGGTCGTGGCCGGATTTGATACCACGGAACTCACCAATCAGGCTGTTGCCGAGCTGGTAAAGATCGCCAATGGCATCAAGCAGCTTGTGCTTCACAAATTCGTCGTCGTAACGCAGGCCGTCTTCGTTGAGAATTTTGTAGTCATCCACAACGATGGCGTTGTCAACGCTACCACCAAGCGCAAGGTTCATGGCCCGCAACTTCTCGATGTCCCGCATGAACCCGAAGGTCCTCGCACGACTCACTTCCTTGACAAAGGAGGTGCTGGAGAAATCAACGGTCGCGGTCTGGGCGCGCCCCTTGAACACCGGGTGATCGAAGTCGATGCCGAAGCTCACCTTGAAGCCTTCGAAAGGCAGCAGGGTGGCCTTCTTGTCGCCCTCTTCAACCGTTACCTCACGCTTGATGCGAATGAAACGCTTGGCCGCGTCCTGCTCGGCAATGCCGGCGGACTGCAGAAGAAACACGAACGGACCGGCAGAGCCGTCCATGATCGGCACTTCCGCTGCGCTCAGTTCGACGAAGCAGTTATCAATGCCGAGACCAGCCATGGCCGACAGCAGGTGTTCTACCGTCGCCACACGGACACCGTCTTTTACCAGCGTCGTGGACAGCATGGTCTCACCCACGTTCTCCGCACAGGCACGGATCTCGACCATGGGGTCCAGATCGGTGCGGCGGAAAACAATTCCCGAGTCCACCGGGGCCGGCTTGAGTGTCAGGTACACCTTTTCACCTGAGTGCAAACCAACTCCGGTGGCACGGATGGTGTTCTTGAGGGTCCGTTGTCTGATCATCGGTACATAATTCCGTCACAAAATGGCGATATTCTGGGCAAAAATCTGCCCGGAGGATACCAGAAAGCAAGACTGAATACCATTTAACCAACCTATCGTTGCCATTTGTTCATCCACAACGATATCAGGCAGTCAATGCTCGCACTGGCCGGCTCACAGGGTCCGTTGTTCGAACCCGGAGCGTAACCGGATCACAAGTGCGATACGTTATCAGTCAGCCTGCCGACGGAGGAATGCGGGAATATCGAGATAATCGACACCCTGCTCCTCACTGTCCTTGCTCTGGTCGATCGCGACGTTGCCGTGAGACACCGCACGACGACGCAGCACCGCCGGACGATCCAGCTGGTTGTAATCGGTCTTGCCATCCAGGGTGCGGGTGTTATCCACCACCTTGGTCGGCTTCTCGCGATCACCACCCAGGCCGGTTGCCACAACGGTCACCTTCAGCTCGTCGGTCATCTCCGGATCGATCACGGTACCGACCACAACGGTGGCGGAGTCCGAGGCAAACTCACGCACAATGTCGCCAACCTCGGAGAATTCGCCCAGGTTGAGGTCCATACCGGCGGTGATGTTGACCAGGATGCCTTTGGCGCCCTGCAGGTTGATATCTTCCAGCAGCGGGCTGCGAACGGCGGCTTCGGCCGCTTCCCGGGCACGGTTCTCGCCAGTGGCCCGCGCGGTACCCATCATCGCCATGCCCATCTCGGACATCACCGTCTTCACGTCTGCAAAATCTACGTTGATCATACCGTTGCGGGTGATCAGGTCGGCAATACCCTGCACCGCGCCCAGCAGAACATCGTTGGCTGCGGCAAAGGCATCCAGCAGGCTGGTCTTTTTGCCCATGACCGCCAGCAGTTTTTCGTTGGGAATGGTGATCAGCGAGTCGACGCTTTCCTCCAGCTCCTTGAGACCGGATTCGGCGACGCTCATGCGCTTGCCACCTTCAAACATGAACGGCTTGGTAACCACGGCAACGGTCAGGATACCCAGTTCGCGGGCCACTTCGGCCACGATGGGTGCCGCGCCGGTGCCGGTACCGCCGCCCATGCCCGCGGTGATAAACACCATATCGGCACCTTTGAGCGCCTCGGCGATGCGATCACGGTCTTCAAGTGCGGACTGGCGCCCCACTTCCGGGTTAGCACCAGCGCCCAGCCCCTTGGTGATATTGCCGCCCAACTGGATGATCTGGCGGGCGTCCAGGTCGGTCAGGGCCTGGGCATCGGTATTGGCGCAGATAAATTCCACACCTTCGATGTCGCTGTTGAGCATGTGACGCACGGCGTTGCCGCCGCCTCCGCCAACACCGACGACTTTAATGACAGCGTTTTGCTGGACATTATCGACGAGTTCAAACATTTCCCCTACTCCTTCGTGCTGTTTTCAGCCTTTTCCAGACTGTTTGTTCGAGATTGTGTTTTCGAGATACCTTCGTGTACTGCCGCCCGGGATACCGTCAGAAATGACCGGTAAACCAGGCTTTCATGCGCTCAAACAGCGAGGGTGCATCTTCACCCTTGAGCACCGGTGCCCGCCCAAGATCCATCTGGCGGAACCCATGGATCAACAGCCCGACGCCAGTGGCGTAGATGGGGTTGTTGACCACTTCCGTCATGCCGGAGACCGCCTGCGGACAGGCCAACCGTACCGGCATGTGGAAGATTTCCTCGGCCAGTTCCACCACCCCTTCCATGGTGGAGGAACCGCCGGTGATAACGATGCCCGCCGGGATCAGGTCTTCAAATCCTGATCGACGAAGCTCGGACTGAACCAGGGTGAACAGCTCCTCATAACGGGGCTCCACCACCTCGGCCAGCGCCTGCCGCGACAGATCCCTCGGGGCACGGTCACCAACACTCGGCACCTTGATGGTCTCGTCGGCGCCGGCCAGCTGGGTCAGTGCGCAGGCATACTTGATCTTGATCTCTTCGGCATTCTGCGTGGGTGTGCGCAGCGCCATGGCGATGTCGTTGGTGACCTGGTCGCCGGCAATCGGGATCACCGCGGTGTGGCGAATGGCGCCTCCGGTAAACACAGCGATATCGGTGGTGCCGCCACCAATGTCCACCACGCAGACCCCCAGCTCCTTCTCATCCTCGGTGAGGATGGCGTGGCTGGATGCCAGCTGCTCCAGGATGATGTCGTCCACCTCCAGACCGCAGCGCTTCACGCACTTCTCGATGTTCTGGGCCGCGTTCACGGCACAGGTCACCAGATGCACTTTCGCTTCCAGGCGGACACCGGACATGCCCATGGGCTCCTTGATGCCTTCCTGGCTGTCGATCACGAACTCCTGGGGCAGAATGTGCAGGATCTTCTGGTCGGCCGGAATCGCCACCGCCTGGGCCGCGTCGATCACCCTGTCGATGTCGGCCTGGGTCACCTCGCGGTCGCGGATGGCCACGATGCCGTGGGAGTTCAGGCTCTTGATGTGGCTGCCGGCAATCCCCGCATACACCGAATGAATGCGGCACCCGGCCATCAGCTCAGCCTCTTCCACGGCGCGCTGGATCGCCTGGACGGTGGTCTCGATGTTCACCACCACACCACGCTTCAGCCCCCGGGACGGGTGGGAACCAATACCCACCACTTCGATGGTGCCGTCCATCTTGCGCTTGCCGACGATCGCGACCACTTTCGAGGTTCCGATATCGAGGCCGACAATCATGTTTTCCGTTTCAACCGATGACATGTGTTTC
Organism: Marinobacter sp. E2; assembly: GCF_055755345.1. Taxonomy (NCBI): domain Bacteria; kingdom Pseudomonadati; phylum Pseudomonadota; class Gammaproteobacteria; order Pseudomonadales; family Marinobacteraceae; genus Marinobacter; species Marinobacter sp. E2. The sequence goes on along the minus strand of NZ_CM146911.1, from coordinate 848,951 downwards.
ACCAAACCGTAGGTCTGAACAAACCGTTGCTAGGATTTCGGGCCGGAAGCTTCTGCTTCGGCCTTCCACTGGACCGCTACCCCGTTGGTGTAGCGGGCATCCACCCGACTGACTTCATTCGATCGTGCCGCCAGCCGGTTTTCATAAACCGTCATAAACCGCTCAAAGCGCTGTTCTACCTGATCACGACCAAGCACCACCTCAATGCCGTTGGCCAGCTGCAGGGTCCAGGCGCCCCGATGCTCCAGCGCCAGGCCTGAGAAGCCAAGCCCGCGTGCCACCAGGCGGTCGCTCATAGTTCGCGCCATCGCGATCACATCGCGCACCCTCTCATCCGGCCCGGCCAATCGTGGCAGTGGCCCAGCCACCTCCGGGTTGGGAGGAGCAAACAGCTGGCCGGTGCGGCTGACCAGGCGACCGTCGGTCCAGTAGGCCAGCGGTTTCTTCTCCCGGATGTCGATCACCAGTCGATCCGGCCACACCCGGCGAACCGCAGCGGATTCCACCCAGGGCCGGCGTTCCAGGCTGGCCTTGATCTCGGACAGATCGGTGGCGAAGTAGCTCTTGCCGATCCAGTTACCGGCCGCTCTTTCGATCGCCACCCGGCTGTCGCCAACAAAGTTGCCTTTCACGTCCACCGCCAGGATCTGCTGGTCCATGGCGGTGAGAACCTTGCCGGTCCCCCAGGGCACCAGCCCGGCCAGCAGAACAATCACCGCGCCCAGCCCCACCTGGAGCCAGGGCACCGCGGCCAGCACACCTCGCAACAGGCCAAACCGGTCCCGCTCAGGCTCCAGGGAGGTGGCTCCCCGACGCCGTGGCGGCTCGGGCGGGGTCGCCCGACTCCGGATCAGCACTGTTTCAAACATCGCTGCCCTCCAGCGTGTCCTTGAGTATCCGCACCACCAGCTCCTCGAAAGAGATGCCGGCGGCCCTGGCCGCCATGGGCACCAGGCTGTGATCGGTCATACCCGGTACCGTATTCACTTCCAGCAACCAGAACTGTCCGTCGCTGTCCTGCATGACATCCACGCGACCCCAGGTGCGGCAGCCCACCACCCGAAACGCTTCCAGCGCGAGATGCTGGAGACGAACTTCGTCTTCCGGCGCCAGGCCACAGGGAATGCGGTACCGGGTGTCGTCGGCCAGGTACTTGGCTTCGTAGTCGTAGAACACGTGCTCGGTGCTGGCACTCAACCCGATGGCCGGCAGGGCCTGATCCTGCAGCAGGCTGACGGTAAACTCCGGCCCTTCAACCCATTCCTCTACCAGCACCATGCTGTCCAGGGCAGCGGCCGCCTCGTAGGCATCAACCAGTTCCGCTGCGGTGTGCACCTTGCGGATACCGATGCTGGAGCCCTCCCGGGACGGCTTCACGCTGAGCGGGGCCTTCAACTCCTTCAGGATCTGTTCCGCCTGCCCGACATCGGACATGGTCCGGAATTTCGGCGTCGGCAAGCCGCAACCCTCGAACACGTATTTGGTTCTGAGCTTGTCCATGGCCAGAGCGGAGGCCATCATTTCACTCCCGGTATAGGGAATGCCCGCCTGGGACAGGATCGCCTGCAGCGTACCGTCCTCCCCACCGCGCCCGTGGAGGGCGATAAAGACCCGGTCAAAATCGGGGTTATCGACGGTTCGAAGCAGACATCCCTGAACGTCAACGGCAAAGGCATCAACCCCTGCGGACACCAGCGCCGCCAGAACCGCCTTGCCACTTTTCAGGGAAACGTCCCGTTCTGCCGAATCCCCGCCCATGAACACGGCCACGCGTCCGAAGGCCCGGACCAGCTCGGGATCGGCCTGATAGGCCTGGGGTTCGGGATGATGCATATCACTCACTGGCAATCACTCCTGCGGCCGCCAGACGGGCCGCTACGCCACCAATATCTCCGGCGCCCTGGGTAATCAGCAGGTCGCCATCCTGCAGCACGTTGGCCAGCAGGGATTCAATTTCACGGTTATCCTCGACAAATACCGGTTCCACCTGGCCCCGCTGGCGAATACTGCGACACAGGGCACGCCCGTCGGCGCCAGGAATGGCCGGCTCGCCGGCGGAATAGACATCCATAAGCAACAGGCCATCCACTTCCGACAGTACCCGGACAAAATCTTCATAGAGGTCGCGGGTCCGCGTGTAACGATGGGGCTGATACAGCATCACCAGACGCCGATCCGGCCAGGCATCGTGGGCCGCTCGAATGACAGCCTCAACCTCGGTGGGGTGGTGCCCGTAATCGTCCACCAGGGTGACCGTGCCCCTGGGCGTCTTGTAATCCCCGTAGACCTGGAATCGGCGCCCGACACCGGCAAATCCGGCCAGGCCACGACAGATGGCGTCGTCTTCCACGCCCTCATCGGTGGCCACGGCAATGGCCGCCAGGGCATTGAGTACGTTGTGTCGGCCCGGCATCTTGAGCTCGACAGCCAGATCACTGCGGCCACCCGGGCGCTTGACAACAAAATGCGTCCGCAGACCATCGGAGGAAATATTCTCCGCCCGGTAGTCGGCGTCAGGATTATCGATGCCGTAGGTGATGATGGCCCTTGAGATTCTGGGAATAATCTCCTGCACATAGCCGTCGTCCACGCACATCACCGCAACGCCGTAGAACGGCAGGTTGTGCAGGAAGTCCACGAAGGTCTGCTTGAGCTTCTCCACATCACCACCATAGGTGTCCATGTGGTCCGCCTCGATGTTGGTGACCACCGAGATCACCGGCGTCAGGTGCAGGAACGAGGCGTCGCTTTCATCGGCCTCGGCCACCAGGTAGCGGGAACCGCCCAGCTGGGCATTGGTGCCTGCACTGTTGAGTTTACCGCCAATCACAAAGGTCGGGTCCAGGCCAGCCTCGCCGAGGATGGAGGCAATCAGGCTGGTCGTTGTGGTCTTGCCGTGCGTGCCGGCCACCGCGATGCCGTGCCGGTAACGCATGATCTCCGCCAACATCTCTGCCCTCGGGACAATCGGCACGCGACGGCTCCGGGCCGAAGCCACCTCCGGATTGTCGGCGCCGACGGCAGAGGAAACGACCACCACATCAGCACTGGCACTGTTCTCTTCCCGGTGACCAATCTGGACGTCTACGCCCATGGCCTTGAGACGTTCGGTGACCGCGCCTTCTTTCAGGTCCGAACCCGATACGTCGTAGCCCTGATTCTTCAGGACCTCGGCTATACCACTCATGCCCGCACCGCCAATGCCAACAAAATGGATGTGGCGGATCCGGCGCATTTCGGGCACCTGGTAGACCAGGGGCGGATTTGTTGCATCAGCCATGAGCGGCCTCCAGACAATAATTCACGACTCTCTCCGTGGCGTCCGGTCGCGCCAGGGCACGGGCTGCTTTCGCCATGTCCATCACCCGGTTGCGGTCCCGGGCCAGGTCGCCCAGGGTTTCCGCCAGCACCGTCGGAGTCATTTTGGATTGAGGAATCAGGATGGCCGCCTTCGCCGCCACCATGTGTTCGCCATTGCGGGTCTGGTGGTCGTCCACCGCATGGGGAAACGGCACCAGAACCGCACCCACGCCCACTGCGCAGAGCTCGGACACCGTAAGCGCGCCGGATCGGCACAACACCAGATCGGCCCACTGATAGGCTTCCGCCATGTCCTTGATAAATGGCTCCACGCTGGCCTCCACGCCACGGCGCTCGTAGGCGCCACGGGCGGCATCGGCATGACGCTCACCACACTGATGACGAACCAGAGGGCGCTCCTGTTCCGGCAGGAGGGCAAGCGCCTCCGGCAATTGTTCATTGAACGCCTGCGCACCGAGGCTGCCACCAATCACCAGCAATTTCAGGGATCCGGAACGTCCTGCAAGACGTTCGCCCGGCTCGGGCAGCGCGGCCAGATCCGAACGCACCGGATTACCGGTACAGCGGGTGACGACCCTGGCGCCAAAACTGCCAGGAAACGCTTCCAGTACGGTATGGGCGAATCGCACCAGCAACCGGTTGGTCAGACCGGCAATGGCGTTCTGCTCATGAATCACCAGTGGCGTGCGAGTCAGCCAGGCAGCGACGCCGCCGGGGCCAGTCACGAAACCACCCATGCCCACCACACAGTGGGGCCGGATGCGCCGCAATATGGTGTAGGCCTCGCCCAGCGCGCGCATCAGGCGGAAGGGCGCGGCCAGTAGGGCTAACCGGCCCTTGCCCCGCAGCCCGGAAATATGGATCAGCGATAGCGGAATCTCGGTGTCCGATATCAGTCGTTGCTCCATGCCTCCGCTGGCGCCCAGCCAGTACACCTGGTGACCGCGGGCCTCCAGCGCCCGGGCAGTCGCCAGGGCGGGGAAAACATGGCCACCGGTGCCACCGGCCATCATCAGGAAACGGCGCTGGTCAGTCATACACCGCACCTCCCCGGCTCCCGGGACCAGTCTTCTCCCGAGCCAGCTTTTCCTGGTCCAGGCGCTCCATCTCGATACGGGCCAGAACACCGATACAGACACAGGTGATCATCAGGCTGGAACCACCGTAACTGACCAGGGGCAGCGTCAAACCCTTGGTGGGCAGCAGCCCCGTGCTCACAGCCATGTTAATGCCGGCCTGCAGGCCGATCAGCAGTGTCAGCCCGTAGCCAAAACAGGCGCCAAACGGCATGTCCGCTTTCTCGGCCCGCCGCGCGATCACGAATCCACTCACCACCAACAGTGTGAACAGCGCCAGTACCAGCAATGACCCCAGCAGGCCGAACTCCTCGGCAATGATGGCGAAGATGAAGTCCGTGTGGGCCTCTGGCAGGTAGAACAGCTTCTGGATCGAGTTGCCAAGACCAACGCCAGCCCACTCACCGCGACCAAAGGCAATCAGTGACTGAGTCAGCTGGTAGCCACTGTCGAACTGATCCTTCCAGGGATCGAGATAGCTGACCACCCGCTTCAGACGGTAGGGCTGGGTCACGATCAGAATGGCGCCGAGCACCACCAGGGTGCCGATCAGCGGCATGAACCGGCTGAGCCGCACACCACTAAGGAAGATCATGCCCGCTGCCGCCGTCACCAGCACCACCGTGGCCCCGAAATCCGGTTGGATCACCAGCAGGACCGACGCCACGCCCAGCACCACCAGCGGTTTCAGGAAACCCGGCCAGGTGTTGAGCAGTTCTTCCCGGCGGCGGACCACGTAGCCGGCCAGATAGGCAATCAGACACAGCTTGGCAACTTCCGAGACCTGAACGTTGAACAGGCCAAAGGGAATCCAGCGAGTGGACCCGTTGACCGTACGGCCCAGGGGCGTGAGCACCAGGAACAGGGACAGCAATCCGATACCCAGAAGCAACCAGCCGCTGCGCTCCCACCAGGCAACAGGCACGTTGACTGCCACCAGCGCCAGCAGGCAACCCAGGGCGGCAAAAATAAGCTGACGAATCACGTAGTAGTAGCTGCTGCCCACGGTTTCGGCGGCCATGTCCATGGACGCCGAGGAGATCATGATCACTCCCAGCACCAGCAGGGCCGCGGCGCTGACTACCAGCATGGGCAGTGGCTGGATTTCTCCAACCCAGGCGTTACGACGTTGCAGTGAAAGATCTGCGTGCATCACAGGCCCTCCACCAGCGAACGGAACTGATCACCACGATCCAGGTAATCCCGGAACATGTCGAAACTTGCGCAGGCCGGAGACAGCAACACCCGATCACCCGACCGGGCAAGGTCGGACGACAGTGCAACGGCTTCGGCCAGATCTCCGGCGTAATGCACCTCGATACCGCTGCCGAACACGTCCGCGATGGCCCGTGCATCCCGGCCGATCAGCACCACCGCACGGCAATGCAGGGCCACGGGTGCCTCCAGAGCCGTGAAATCGGCGCCCTTGCCATCTCCGCCGGCAATCAGCACGACTTTGCCATCGCGCGGCGCGAGGCTTTCGATGGCCGCCACCGTGGCACCCACGTTGGTACCCTTGGAATCGTTGATGAAATCGACACCGTTGAGCCTCCGGATGAACTCGCACCGGTGCGGCAGGCCCGGAAACTCCCGGGCTACCGCCAGCATGATGTCCATGGGCAGCCCGGCGGCATGCCCCAGGGCAAGGGCCGCCATAACGTTACTGATGTTGTGGCTCCCCATCAGCTTGAGCTCGCTGGCCAGCAACAGGTTGTCGAAACCGAAGGTAATCCAGGTGCCCTGGTCGTCGTCACGGGTACTGAAAGTCTCGGGATTGACCCGGTGAAACCCGAAGCACAGGAAGCGCAGGTTATCCCTTGCCATAGGGGTGCTGAGCGCATCGTCCAGGTTGACAATGGCATTCTGGCATCCACGGAAGATCCGCTGTTTGGCCTGGAAGTACGCCATTTTGTTCGGGTAGCGATCCATGTGATCGTCACTGACGTTCAGCACGGTGGCGGCCAGAGCGTTGAGCTCTTCGGTGGTTTCAAGCTGAAAGCTGGACAGTTCCAGAACATACAACTCTGCCCCCTGCTCAAGCAGGTCCAGCGCTGGAGTGCCGATATTGCCGCCAACGGCCACCCTGCGACCGGCCGCCCTGGCCATCTCACCCACCAGGGTGGTGACGGTGGTTTTACCGTTGGAGCCGGTGATGGCAACGATGGGCGCGTCCGCCGCCTCGGCGAACAGATCGATATCGCCGCGAATCCGCGCACCCTTACTGGCGGCAGCAGCGATGGCCGGCTCGGCGACACTGATGCCCGGGCTGACCACCAGTTCGTTGAAACCGCAGAACAACTCCGGATCAAAACGGCCCAGGTACACTGGCACGTCCGGCCACTCGGCCTTCAGCTCTGCCAGCCCTGGCGGCTGCTCACGATTATCAGCGACAGCGATTTCCCGGCCTTGTCCGGACAGATAGCGCACGCACGAGAGCCCGGTTTTACCGAGCCCTACGATCAGTGTGCGACGATCCGAAACAATGACACTCATAGTTGCAGCGTTGTCCTATCTCAGTTTCAGACTGGCAATGCCAATCAGTACAAGAACCACGGTAATGACCCAGAAGCGCACGATCACTCGAGGCTCGGGCCAGCCCTTGAGCTCAAAATGGTGATGCAGCGGCGCCATCCGGAAAATCCGGCGTCCGGTCAGGCGGAACGACGCCACCTGGAGGATCACCGACACGGTTTCCATCACAAACACGCCGCCCATGATGAACAGTACGATTTCCTGGCGCACAATCACCGCGACCACACCCAGCGCCGCACCCAGAGCCAGAGCGCCAACGTCGCCCATGAACACCTGGGCCGGGTAGGTGTTGAACCACAGAAACCCGAGGCCGGCGCCGACCAGAGCACCGCAGAACACAATCAGCTCACCGGTGCCGGGCAAATGCGGTATCAGGAGGTAGTTGGCGAACTGGGCATGGCCCGACACGTAGGCGAAAATACCCAGGGCAGCCGCTACCATCACCGTCGGCATGATCGCCAGACCATCCAGGCCGTCGGTGAGATTGACCGCGTTGCTGCTGCCGACAATCACGAAATAGGTCAGCAGGATGAAGAGCACCGGCCCAAGCGTCAGCGAGACCTGTTTGACAAATGGCACGTAGAGCGACGTCTCCTGGGGCAACGAGGAACTGAAGAACAGCACCACGGCCGCCGTGGCCCCGATCACCGATTGCCAGAAATACTTCCAGCGCGCGGGCAGGCCCCTTGGATTGCGCTCCACCACCTTGCGGTAGTCGTCCACCCAGCCAATCGCACCGAACAGCAGGGTTACCAGCAACGTCACCCAGACATAGCGGTTGCTGAGGTCTGCCCAAAGCAGGGTACTGATGCCAATGGCCACCAGAATCAGCGCCCCGCCCATGGTCGGCGTGCCGGCCTTGCTGAGATGAGTCTGGGGGCCGTCGTCCCGCACCGCCTGGCCAATCTGGTACTGACTGAGCTTGCGGATCATCACCGGGCCGATGATCAGCGAGATCAGCAGCGCCGTGAGGGTTCCGAGGATCCCACGCAGGGTCAGGTACTGAAACACCGTCAGGGCGGAGAAATACTGTGATAGAACCTCTGTCAGCCAGAGCAGCATGAATCGTTCACCTTTTCTTTTATTCCCTCCACCACTCGATCCATGGCGGAACTGCGAGAACCCTTGACCAGCACGGTCAAGGCTGTCTGTCTTGCCCCGAGGGCTGATTCAACGGCCTGCTCGTGGCTCAGCCCCAGCTCGGCAGCCTCACCAAAACCGTCGCCATAGCCTTCGCTGCCGGGGCCGACAGCAATCAACCGGTCGATCCCAAGATTCCGGGCGTGTTCACCCACTTCCCGGTGCATCCTTCGGGCGTCCGGACCCAGCTCGGCCATGGCACCGAACACCGCGATCTTCTGCCCCGCACGGCCAGCCAGTACATCCAGCGCGGCCTTCATGGAGGACGGGTTGGCGTTGTAGCTGTCGTCAATGACCGTCAGCTCCGGCGTGAGTGGCAGGATCTGCAGCCGCCCCTTTGCCGGGGCAACACTTTCCAGACCGGCAACAATGGCCTCATCGCCGGCACCCAGCTCCCGGGTTGCTGCGATTGCCAGCAGCATATTGGTCAGATTGTGGTCCCCCGCCAGGTTCAGCCGAACCCGCAGACGCCACTGGCCAGGGCCGGTCACCATCAACTCCCGAACGCCTGAGTCCTCGCGCTCAACCACCACCTGATAATCGGCGTTGGCACCAAGCCGACTGACACCGACACACCGGCGGGAACCGGCACGGCGCCGCCATTGCTCAAACGCCGGATCGTCCTGGTTCAGGACCACCAGGCCATCGTCGGTTACACCATCAATAATCTCGCCTTTGGTGAGCACGATGTTTTCATAGCTACCGAACCCTTCGAGATGAGCCTGGCCAGCATTCGTCAGAATGCTCACCCGGGGCCTGGCCATGGCGACGGTGTGGGCAATCTCACCCACGCCGCTGGCGCCCAGTTCGATAACACCAAAGCGGTGCTCCGGGGACAGCCGGAACAGGGTCAGAGGCACACCGATGTGGTTGTTCAGGTTTCCCTCTGTAAACAGGGTGTTGCCCACCTGACGCAGGATTGCGGCACACATCTCCTTGACCGTGGTTTTGCCGCTGCTGCCGGTGATGGCCACGATACCGGCATCGCTTTCGAGACGATTCGCCGTGGCGAGTTGCGCCAGTGCCTCGATGGTGTCCGTAACCACTAGTTGAGGCATGGCCACCTCGGCAACCGGCGTGTCCACCACAGCAGCCACGGCGCCGGCTGCCGCCGCCTGCGACAGGAAACGATGGCCGTCAAAATTATCGCCCCGAAGCGCCACGAAAAGCTGGCCCGACTGGAGGCTGCGGGTGTCCGTTGAAACGCCTTCGAACACCAGCGCATCGAGGCCGCCGGTCGCGCATTCTGCGCCGAGCCATTGCCTGGCTTCCGCCAGGGAAAAGGCGCGCATCATGCCACACCTCCGTTCAGGTCAAGCATGTGGCGTACCTGTTCGGCATCGCTGAACGGATACCTCTGCCCTGCAATTTCCTGATAGGCCTCGTGCCCTTTGCCAGCCACCAGAACCAGGTCGTCCGGGCCGGCAGAACCGATCGCGGCCTGAATGGCACTGGCCCGATCATGAATCACCCGGACCATTTGCGGATCTTTGAACCCGGCCAGGATATCCCGGACAATGGCCTCGGGATCCTCGCTACGGGGGTTGTCATCGGTCACCATGACCAGGTCGGCCAGAGCCTCGGCCTCACGGGCCATTTCCGGACGCTTGCCCGGATCCCGGTCGCCGCCACAACCAAACACGCAGATCAGCTTACCGGTCACATGGGGCCGCAACGCCGACAGCGCGTTGGCCAGGGCATCGGGGGTATGGGCGTAATCCACCACAACCCGCTTACCCTGGGCACTGGCAAAACGTTCCAGGCGCCCAGGGGGCGGTGTCAGGCGACTCGCCGCCTGCTGAACACGTTCTACCGGAACCCCCAGGGTCAGCACCGTGGCCATGGAAGCCAGCACGTTGCTGGCGTTGAAGCTGCCCATCAGGGGTACCGAGATGTCAAACCGGCCCCATTCACCGTCCAGCTCAGCCTCGAAGCCATGATCGGTGGGGCGGAACTCCCGCATCCAGAGTTCGGTCTGGGCCTCATGCAGGCTGTACCGAACCCGATCACATTTGCCTTCCAGCTGACCAAACAGCTGCCGACCGAACGGATCATCGAAATTGATTACGGAAAAATGCAGCTCTTCCCGTTCGAAAAGACGGGCCTTGGCAGCGCCATAGGCTTCCATGGACCCGTGGTAATCCAGATGGTCGCGGGTCAGGTTGGTAAACACGGCACCGGTCATGGTCAGGTTATCCACCCGGCCCTGGTCGAGGGCGTGGGAGGACACTTCCATCACCGCTGCCCGGGCATCCTGCTTCAGGATACGCGCCAGCACCCTGTTAACCTGAACCACGTCGGGTGTGGTGTGGCTGGCAGGTTGCAAAGCACCCGGCATGCCGTAGCCCAGGGTGCCCAGTGTCCCACAGGGCGTTCCGGTTTCCTTGAGCAACTGGGCCACGAACTGGCAGACCGAGGTCTTGCCATTGGTACCGGTCACTCCGAGCAGGCGCAGACGCTGGGACGGGTGCTCGAAAAACCGGTCGGCGAGCCGACCAACCAGCTTTTGCAAACCGACAACGGGCACCACGAGGGCGCCATGGCGTTCCCGGCACGGGCCATCCTGCTCTGTCTGCAGAAGAATGACGGTGGCGCCCGCCTCAATGGCGCTGTCGACGTAATAGTCCGCCGGCGTTCGGGCTCCGGGCAGGGCAATGAAGGCATCGCCCGTCGTCACGTCACGGCTGTCGGTCTTCAGACCGTGGATGGTCACGTCAAATACTGACGGGACCGCGACCATGCCTTGCAACAGAGTGCTGAGTGATGTGATGCACATAGGCCTACCCTCGTTCTCCGGCAGCGGGAGCACCGTGTTTCATTTTTCCCACTTCCAGCTCAGGCTTCACGTTCAACAGTCGCAGTGCGTCACTCATCACCCTGGAGAACACCGGCGCCGCTACTTCGCCACCGTAGTATTCTCCGGACTGCGGCGCATCAACGGCCACAACCGTAACCAGTCTGGGGTTATCGATAGGCGCCATACCGGCAAAAATGGCCTTGTACTGGCTGTCCTCATAACCCTGGGCACCCACCAGGTGCACTGTGCCGGTCTTGCCACCGGCTGAATAGAAACCGGGCTGGGCTCGCTTGCCGGTGCCTCGAGCCACCGCCTCGCGGAGCATGTTGCGCACCTGGAAAGTGACCTGCTCTGACAACACCCGCTCGCCCACCGGCTTTTCATCTCGGCGCATCAGGCTCAGTGGATAGCGCACCCCGCCATTGGCAATCACCATGTAGGCCTGGGCCAGCTGCAGGGCGTTCACACTCATGCCATAGCCATAGGACAACGTGGCTTCCTCAACCGGGCGCCACTTGGGGGGTGCCGGCAGAACGCCGACCGCCTCGCCGGGGAATCCGATACCGGTGGGCTGCCCCAGGCCCAGACGGGCGTAGAGGTCCCGGATCACGTCTCCGCCCAGGTCGGTCGCAATTCTGCTGATGCCGACGTTACTGGATTTGACAATGATCTCAGTCATATCCATCACGCCATAATTGCGATGATCACGGATGGTAAAACGACCGAATCGCCGGAAGCCCGGATTGGTATCAATGGTACTGCTTACCGTATACCGACCGGACTCGAGCGCGGCCGCCATAGTGATTGGTTTCATGGTCGACCCGGGCTCGAACAGATCTGTGATGGCCTTGTTTCTCAGATTCTCCGCCGCCAGCTGACTGCGGTCGTTCGGGTTGTAGGACCCCTGATTGACCATGGCCAGCACTTCCCCGGTATCCACATCCAGCATCACCAGAGTGCCGCCCCGCGCGTTATGGGCCGCAACAACAGCCTTGAGCTCCCGATAGGCCAGGTACTGCAGCCTCAGATCAATACTGAGGGCAAGATTACGGCCGGGGCTGGCATCGCGAATGAGGGTAAGATCCTTGATGACGCGACCCCGGTTGTCCTTGAGCACGCGCTTCAGGCCGGTTTCACCAGATAACCAAGGGTTGTACGCAAGCTCGAGGCCTTCCTGGCCGCGCTCGTCAATGTCGGTGAAGCCGACCACGTGGGCGGTAACCTCGCCCGCCGGATAGTAACGCCGGTATTCCTGGCGGGTATAGACGCCATTGATGTCCAGGGCCATCACCTCGCGGGCGAGATCAGGCTGGACTTTGCGGCGCAGGTAGATAAATTCGCGCCCGGCATAGTCCTTGATACGTTGCCTCAGTGACGCCTCACTGATATCCAGCAACCTGGCCAGGTTAGTCAGACGGGGTTCCGTGGGGTCGGCTTCCGAGGGGTTGGCCCAGATGGTCTGCACCGGCGTGCTGACAGCCAGCGGCTCATCGTAGCGATCGGTGATCATGCCCCGGTGGGCGTCAATGCTCTCCACCCGGATGGTACGCACGTCGCCCTGCTCTCTGAGGAACTCGTTATCAACGACGTGCAGATCAACCAGGCGCCAGCCCAGAACGCCCACAACCAGCAAAAAGACGCCCACCACGGAGCCAAAGCGCCAGGCTGCCAGCCCGGACGCCAGACGCTGTCCCCATGTTGTCTTCTTTCCCTGATCGGACACGTCGATCACCCTGAAGGTTTGTTGTTATCGTGAATTACCGGCTCGCTACCGGAGACATCAAAGGCACCAGCACAATATCCTGGCGCTCGGGCACCACCATGCTGAAACGCTCGGCCGCCAGCTTTTCAACCCGGCCATGGGCGCTTAACGCGCTCTGTTCGAGCAAAAGCTGACTCCACTCACTCTGGTAACGGTCGCGCTCCGCCTGAAGCTGTGACAGGGTGTTGAACAACTCCCGGTTATCGTGAGCGCTGACCACTACGCCAATGGACGACGCCAGCAGCACCCCAACAAGGGCCAGCGTCACCAGCATCCGACCCTGACGCATGGCATCGAACACCCGGCGGGAAATCCGGACAGCGGTTGCCACACCCTCTCTGACTCTCTGCTTGTTCAGCTTTGCCGTTCTGACCGGCTCTTCTATAGCTACCGCGCCCATGATTACGCGCTCCCCTGCGAGTTTTTCCTGATATCGGTGCGTTCGAGCACCCGCATCACTGCGCTGCGGGCGCGTACGTTATCGCTCACTTCCTCGGCGGCCGCTTTGCTGGCCTTGCCCACGAGACGAAAATCCGAGGCATCCTGCTCAGCGGTCACCGGAACCCCCTTGGGCAGCTGAGGCCCTCGAGCCAGATCCCGCATGAAGCGCTTGACCAGGCGATCCTCCAGCGAATGGAAGCTGATAACCACGAGGCGCCCTCCCGGCGCCAGATGATCCACCGCTGCCCTGAGGCCCACCTCCAGATCTTCCAGCTCCCGGTTGATAAAAATCCGGATGGCCTGGAACGTTCGAGTGGCCGGATGTTTGTGCTTTTCCTTCTTGGGCACCGCCTCGCTGACCAGCTCGGCCAGCTGCCGCGTGGTTTCCACCGGCGTTTCCTGGCGACGCTCGACGATCAAACGGGCGATACGGCGAGAGAAGCGCTCTTCGCCGTATCGGAATATAACGTTGGCAATGTCTGTTTCTTCCGCCGTGGCCAACCACTCGGCGGCACTGGGCGACTGCTCCGTATTCATTCGCATGTCCAGCGGCCCATCGCGCATAAAGCTGAAACCGCGGGAGGCATCATCGAGCTGGGGCGACGATACTCCAAGATCGAGCAGGACACCGTTGACCAGGGGCCAGCCCCGGCTCTCCAGAGCGCGCCCCAGATCCGCAAACGATCCATGAAAACAACGGAACCGGGCGTCCTCGGTTTCAAGATTTTTTGCCACCTTGATTGCCTCGGGATCCTTGTCGATGCCCAGCAATCCACCAGCCTGGCCAAGCCGACCAAGAATGAGACGACTGTGGCCACCCCGACCAAAGGTGCCGTCCACGTAGTGTCCATCGGGGTCGTTGACCAGGTAGTCGACCGCCGAGTCCAGAAGCACCGAGCGATGCGAGTATGCCGCTCCGGCCTCCTGGCTGCGATCGGAGGTCATAGGGACAGCGCCTCCATTTCCGGCGGCATCTCTTCGTCATCGGAGGACTCGTCCAGCCAGGCAAACCAGCGCTCCTCGCTCCATAACTCGAGCTTCTTGCCCTGCCCGATCAACATCAACTTTTTCTCCAGATGGGCATAGCTTCTGAGCGTGGGCGGAATCAGGATGCGGCCCGCAGAATCCAGCTCCATGGGCGCGGCGTTACCCAGAATCAGCCTTTGCAGGCGCCGGGCGGCCTTGTTCATGTTGGGCAGTGCTTCGATCTTGGGACGCAAAACTTCCCATTCAGGTTCGGGATATACCAGAAGGCAGCGCTCTTCGTCGGCGTTTGCCGTCAACACAATGCGCCCGCCGCAGGCCTGCGCGAGCTCTTCGCGCACCTTGGCGGGGATCGCCAGGCGACCCTTCGCATCCATGTTGATGGCATGACTGCCGAGAAAATTGCTCATTTACGCCGTCTCTGGGTACTCGATATCCACAAAAAACCACTAGAAACCACTTTTTCCCACTTCTGCACACTATAGAAACACGCAATACACAATGCAAGCGCCGCAAACAGCGCCACTCTTGGGAAAGTTTCTTTAATGACAGGGGGTTACGAAGGCGGATTCGATGAGATGCTGAGATTACGGAAAAGAAAAGAAATAAAATCAAACACCTGCAAAAACCTCTGAAGAAGGCAAGTGAGGTGTAAGATTTTTTGGCTATAAAGAACGCCTGCTGAGAATGATGGGCGTCACAGAAAGGGAAAAGAGCGAGCTCGCCGATAAGCCGGGTTCTGTCGTGGACAGTCATTCATCTAGGGCCTGCGTCACCACAGGCCTCAAGCAACCTACCCGAATCCAGCGCGGGCCACGCCATTGGATTCCTATTTGGTCTTGCTCCAGGTGGGGTTTACCATCGCCGTGGAAGCCCCAAACCCAAGCCCCGACTGCCTTCAACGCTCTCTTGATATCAGAGTTATGGACTAGTTCATGTTTGGCCCGTGGACCGACTTTGTACCAGAGTTTGTACCACTCCACCAGCTGAAATTCTGAGCAATTGGGTCGCTCAATCGCCAGGAATGATCGCTGGGGACAAGTAGATCAGGAGAACCTGAGATGTGTGGGAATCGGTGGGGGCCGGATAAAAATCCGACAAAAATCTGAAGGGGCAATAGTGAACGGTCGAGATTAACTTCCCCCCGTACCCCCTGGCGGACAGGAGGTGAATTGAGGGGGCGACCCTCAGGTCTCCACGGCCTCTCTCTTTATACGGTAAACGGACATCCGACCTATCCCGAGCTCCTTGGCGATTGCCGAGGGTCCTACCCCTTGCCCCAGCATAGAACGCACCTTGTCCCGATCCACGACTTTCTTGCCCCCTTTATAGACACCTTTGCTCTTGGCTTTCGCGATGCCCTCACGCTGACGCTCAGCGATGATGGACCTCTCAAACTGCGCGAAGGCTCCCAGCATGTGGAACATGAGCTCTTTGACGGGATCGCTTTTCCCTGCGTCGAAAGTCAGATTCTCCTTGTGAAAGATGACGGTCACTCCCTGCTCTCTGAGTCCGTCAACCAGGCCCATTAGGTCACGGGAGTTCCGAGCGAGCCGATCAATGCTGTGCACATGGACCGTATCACCGTCCCGGACATAGTCGAGCAGAGCCATAAGCGCCGGTCGGTTGGTATCTCCACCTCCACACTTATCCTCAAACACCTTGTCGAAACTCATCCCATCGAGCTGGCGATCCGTGTGCTGATCTACCGTGCTCACCCGCCTATATCCAACATCCGCCATACAGCCTCCAAATGTATCAACAGGGTCTAGAGCTTTTAGATATATCTGTATCAGAACCCGAAAGCAACCCTGATGATACAAAGAAACTGTCTCAGTCAGATGCATCACCAGGGTGTACCCAGATGAGACTATCCGGATAGAGACAGCACTGAACTGCATGGAAAGGGATTACCCCACAGTACTAGAGGAACGAATACACGCTCTCCTCGCTCAACCGCTGCCAACTCTCCCCTCAATCAAACCCACGCCTATTTGAGGCAGTTTCTTCTTTGGTGCTTTGGAGGGGCCCTGTGTTGGCAGTATCGAAGTACTGTCAACGTGTGGAATCGCCAATGATTCGTGAAGACTTGTTTGTATCTGCAATGACTACTCGCTGGAAACAGCTAGGAAACTGCCCAAGCCCAAAGCTCACAGCAGTATGGCGTCAGTTATGTTCGACCCTAAACGAACAGGCTCAGGCAACCGACAGCAAGTGGCGGGTTGTCCAACCAGCTACAGGCACCGGCAAATCGCAGGGACTGGCCTTATACTCAGCCATGCACAAAGATCAGCCCCAGGTGGCAATACTCATTGTGGTGCGCTTGGTTAACCAAGCAAACGACATGGCCGCTCTGATTAATGAGCTAGCGGGACAAGAAATTGCCAGAACTCGCCATTCAAAAAGCCCTTTGTCCGCTGCCGACATGGCAGAGACTCAAGTCCTGGTAATCACTCACCGAGCTTATGAGCTCTCGTTAGACAGCTATACTCGGGGCGACGAGGAATCATTCGATAATTTGATGACCTATGATTTCTGCTTTGGCGGGAAACGTCAGCTTGTTGTCATAGATGAGTCTCTTGATATCGTGCGCCAATACCAAGTTGAACTGGACAGTCTGGCGCGCTTGCTCGGAAACATTCCTCACGAGCTCCGTACAGATCCAGAACACAAGGCTGCTTTGAAGTATCTTGATTCACTCCTTGAGACTCTGGAATCAATAAGTGACGATGAGGACTTTTCAGAAAGGCTTGTCTCCATGAAAGCAGAGAGCCTTCCAGAGTCGCTGTCGCTCCACGACTTCCGCGCCGAATGCAATCGGCTTCCTTGGGATGAGCTGATCCTGGGCTACCACTCACCGAAAGAACGCAAACGATTTTCAGAACGTGCCGATCAGCTTCTTGAGTCCTGCCAAGCCCTACTCGACCAATGGCGCTATTACAGCAAGAAAGGAAAGATGCACACTCTGAACACCTCCTCCCTAGTCGTTCCTGAAGGAGTTCAGGGAGCAGTGATTCTCGATGCGACCGCATCTCAAAACCTTTTGTATCTCCTCTTCTCTGGTAAGGCTGAAATTAAACCAGTGGTCGAAGCTCGCAGCTACCGTAATGTGAACTTGCACGTAGCGTGGATCAGTGGTGTCGGAAAGACAAAAATGATCAAACGAGCAAGGAATCGAGTTCCTCAGTTGATGTCGGATCTTTCTAAACGAATCCCCGCGCAATCCCGCGCGTTCTTGTGTTGCCACAAAGACCTCGAACCGCTCATCGCACAATACAAAACACCCTTTGCACTGCAGACGGGCCACTGGGGAGCGATCGATGGACTGAACGACTATCAGTTCTGCGATACCTTCGTTTGCTTTGGATTGCCGTATCGTGACCGGATCTGTTCGAGCAACACTTATTTTGCGTGCAAAGGGCCTCAGAGTGATGAATGGTTCCGTCAGAAAGAAAAGCGCTCCGACCATGGATTCGAGGACATCAGGAAAGCCATTGAACACCAGCAACTGGCCGTTGACGTTATCCAAGCACTGAACAGGATAAGGATCAGACGCGTTGTTGATGAGCATGGAAACTGCGAGAAGTCAGACTGCTACCTTGTGCTCGGACGTGATGAAGCTAGTAAACGACTTCTCGATAGCATCCGAAGAGCTATGCCTGGCATCAATATCAAAGAGTGGCCATTAGGCATGGATGAGGCGAATGGGCGCCAGACAGAGAAACGCAACTACTTCAGATCAGAATTCGGAGAGTCACTGTGTAAATTCTTCGAGGGACAGCAGACCGGAGAATGGCCAGCCCCATGATCCGAGAGAAGCTTCAGATCCCAGGAGAGAAATGGAAGTCACTTACACAACAGATAAGAACAGAGGGTTCCTCGCTATATCAGAAAATCTTAGAACTGGGTTGGATTCTTCATACAGAAGGAAAAGGGCGAGGTGCCCGAACTTACTTTCGAAGAACTACCGCTGGTTAGTCATGACAGCGTAGGGAGAGAAAAGGATTGTTAACCCTCTAAAGAACTTCTAGAGCATCAACAATCCATTTGTTTCCGAGTCCGTCCTCTCCCTTATGTCTGGATTATTCAGGCGTGAGGGAGAGTGCCCTTATTTTTTGTCCCCATCATAGATCCGTTTCATCGGGCGACTTACTTGATATGGGCTTTAAGCTGAGTGCTCGAACGAACTCCTGACCGAGTAGGGTGCGGTAAACGCAGCTCACAATTGCCATGCCACCCCATGAAGATCCTGTCGAAACCAAACCGAGCCTCGCCAAATTACCCAGGGAGACTTGCACGTTGTCAGAGGGAAGAAGCCCCTCATCTTCAGGCTTTGTTGTTGTTGCCCGGTCCGGCAAGTTATAAGTCCATACCTCATGACGCTCACCGAATACCATTGCCGGGTCATAGATCCTTTCCAGAACCACGGCATCAAGAGGAGAGAGATCTTCAAGGATACTGATAAAAGCTCGTCGGACTTCTGCTCCCGAGGACTCATCTCCCGCATTCGCAAGCAACATCGCCCATCGGTCTTGAAGCTCATTATCCTCCTCCAGAGATCCACCCTGAATCAGAGGAATCGCAATCTGGAGGGGGATATTCCTGGTCGGCTGTTGAAGGCCACGTTCAGCCAGAAAAGCATTGGCGCGCTCCATCAATCGGACCTGCCGCTCCCATCGGAGATACTTCAACCGGTCTTCGAAGATGCCCATTCCTTGCTCTAGTGGGCCTCCGACATACTTCGCAATGAAGCTGCCGAACTGGCGGCTGGCATCAATAGCCTTACCAGATGCATCGGCTACCGCCTTTACCGCCTTAGCTTCTTCACTCATACCCACCTCCCAGAGGTAACCAGCTCAGGTTAGGGCCGATCATAGACACTGCTTCCCGGTCCGAAGTAGCTGGAGAAAATATGATGGAAAGCCGCCTCGCACTTCTCGTCATAGAGATCCTCGTCGAAGCTCTCGGGCAGCCCCTTATCGAATTCAATCTCTAGGGTCCGGCGCACCTCGCTCTTCGCCCTGGCCTTCTTGCGCCAGTCCAGAACCAGCTTCTCGGTCTTCAGCACCCCAAGTAACTCTCGGCACATAGCCTTAACACGAGCTAACTCTTTCTCAGTCATCTCAGGGGCGGGCCTGGTAATGATATCGAACAGGGCCAGCTCTTCTTCGGTCAGGCCCTCGCGAATAGCCCTCTGATCCTCATCCTGGAGGTTCTCGGTGAAAGACATTAACTCCTTCATCAGCTCTTCGATATTCAGTGTCCCAGAGTTGTACTTATCGATCAGTTTCTGAAACTTCTCCATGAAGTCCGCCCGAGTAGGATTGGCGGTGACCATCTCCTCCAGCTTTTGGCTCAAGAGCGCCTTAAGTTTCTCGACCTCTGTCCGTTTCCTGCCCTTCTGAAATCGCTCCTTCAATTTATCGAAGTCGATCTTGCTTATGTCATAGAGCTTCGTGTCTTCATCGTCCCTAATA
Source organism: Marinobacter sp. E2 (assembly GCF_055755345.1). Lineage (NCBI taxonomy): Bacteria > Pseudomonadati > Pseudomonadota > Gammaproteobacteria > Pseudomonadales > Marinobacteraceae > Marinobacter > Marinobacter sp. E2. Next base: position 829,421 of record NZ_CM146911.1, on the reverse strand, counting down.
AGGTACGGAACTGGGGCGACTGATTGATCCAGCAGATCGTCTACATCCCGCATTACCCCCGAGATGTCCACTTCAGGATCTAGAGACTTGATCTTCTGAGCCAGAACAGAAATGAGTACCGCATCCGGAGCAAGATCCTGAGCTAACGGGTCTGGAAGAATTGCCCGGTAAACCCGAGAGATCGTCCGAGCCATCGCATTGAACGACTTCCTGGTCTCCTCATTCTCAAGTAGCTTCTCCACTGCGTCATCGAGAAGGGCCACCTTCTGGAATCCGCCAGTGCTCTTGATAGCCTCGTTATCGATCTGCTTGTTCTTGAGGAAGGCCACTGCCCTGGCAACTAGGTGCTTCAGGTGTTCCACCAACTCCGACTTCTGCCGAATAGGTGAGTCAGCGCCGGATCCGCCCTTGCCTCCGTATGGCGGGTGGTCCTCTCCTGCCTTCACACCGCCGTAAATGGCCAACGCCTCCTGGAGCTTCCGGAAGACCCCCGCATAGTCGACGATCAGACCGGCCTCTTTGCCTGGATACTTCCGATTAGCCCTGGCAATGGTCTGCATCAGGGTGTGGTTCTTCATTGGCTTGTCGAGGTAGATGGTGGAACAGGACGGAACGTCGAAGCCGGTGATCCACATCGCACAGACGAAGACCAGTCGCAGTGGGTCGGCGGCATCCTTGAACTTCTCATCCAAGTCTTCATCGATCATCCGCTTCCGGTGAGGGAGAATGTCCAGCCCTTTGTCCGCGAGTTCTTTGACCTCGTTTTGGCCCTGGGAGACCACCACTGCCATATCGGTATCAGTCAGCACCTGGATCTTGTGTTCAAGCTCTGGCCGTTTGTCTTCTGGAGCATCAGATAATTTGGCTTTGAGCTTTTCGAGGTTCGCTTTCCAATGAGCTTGCACCTTGTCGAACATGCGAACAGCGGTGGCCTTATCGATGCAGACCATCATCGCCTTACCCTGGTGGCCGCGACCGATGAAGTGGTGCACCAGATCTTCAGCGACAGCCTCCAGACGGTCATCACGCGTGATCAGGTGATACTCCCTGGCAAAGACACGTTCGACCTTCCGCTCTTGCTCTTCATCCAGCTCAGCATCTTCAAGGAGCTGGGCTAGATCATCGTTCAGATTCTCATTGACGAGCTGAAGCTCTGGAATTCTGTTCTCGTAATACAGCGGGACCGTGGCCCCATCTTCAATGGACTGACCGAAGTCGTAGACAGAAATGTAATCGCCGAAGACTTCCTTGGTCTTCTCCTCTCCAGCCATAAGAGGTGTGCCGGTGAACCCCAGAAAGGCAGCGTTGGGCAAAGCCGTCCTCATGTTCATTGCCAGGGTGTCGTACTGAGAGCGATGAGCCTCGTCGGTAATGACGATAACGTCCTGGCGATCTGACAGTTTAGGAAAAGCCTCGCCCTGCTTGGTCCCGAACTTCTGGATCAGAGTGAAAACATAGCGATGATCTTCGGTCAGGAGCTGTTTTAGATGAGCGCGGCTCTCTGCCTGGGCTTCAGCCTCATTCACCGATCCGGTAGCTGCGAAGGTCTTGTAGATCTGTTCGTCCAATTCCTGCCGGTCCGTCACAACCACGAAAGTCCAGTTTCCGGGGACGGTGCGATGAATCTTTTGGGTGAAAAACACCATCGAGAGAGATTTACCGGAACCCTGGGTGTGCCAGAACACCCCCAGTCTGCCAGCCTCACCCGCCGGTCGATCTTTCACCTTCAGCAGCTCGGCAATGGCCTTGTTGACCCCAAGGTACTGGTGATTCTTGGCAATCTTCTTGATCAGACCACCTTGGGCTTCTTCGAAAACCGTGAAGTTCTCCACGATGTCGAGAAGACGGCGAGGATCACCCATTCCGCGAATCGCGGTCTCCAGGGAAACCACCCCCTGCTCTCCTTCGTCATTGATCCGCTTCCACTCAAACAAGTGCTCCCAGGGCGAGAAGGTGCTACCAACTACTGTCTCGGACCCATTGGACAGGATCAGAGCTGCGTTGTAAGTAAACAATTGAGGGATTACTGCGCGGTAGTCGGTGAGGTTGTCGTCAAATGCTGCTTTGAGAGTCTTATGACTGGCCTTCAGCTCGACGAAGAGCAGGGGTATGCCATTCACGAACCCGACCAAGTCGGTACGGCGGGTATAAAGCTCGCCCTTCACCCAGAGCTGGGAGGCCAGCAAGAAATCGTTATTGCCTGGATCAGTCCAATCAATCAGCCTGACAGTCTCGGTGGAATGAACTCCATCATCGTTCACTACCTCAACTTTAATGCCGGACTTGAGGAGTCCATACACCTCTCGATTCGCATTCAAGGGAATCAGAGTAGACCGATCCCGAGTCAGCTCTTCCAGTGCTTTGTCCAAGGCATCCAAGGGCAAATCCGGGTTTAATCGTTCCAGCACAGACAGAAGCCTTGGTTGCAGAACGACTTCCTGCTGAGTTTGACGGCCCTCGCTGGAGTGACTCCCTGTCCATTCACCGTATAGATTTGCCGTTTCCCATCCGAGTGACTTAAAGAGTTCGATGGCTGGCTGCTCGACCAGGGAATCCTCTGAATAGTCGTGGGCGGAAAAGGGAGGGGGAGTCATGCTGCATCGACCTCCTCGTCGTTGGGCATGAGTAAAGTGGATACGTCGATCTCACCAGTAACCAACTTGGGCAGGAGCGCATCGCGCTGGGCGCGAAGGTTGGCATTTTTAGCTCGCAACACCAAGATCTCCTTTCTAATTGGTAGCGCGAAACTTTCAAAATCGTAAAGAATCCTTGGATCGCTTGGTACTGCTACCGAAATACTTTTCAAGATTGACTTGTTAAAACCTGCCTGGGCTGTCCTGCCGCTCATACCAATTAAGAGCTCTTGAGTGGTTTTTCCACTAAGAGTGCTCCTCAAAAACTCTCTAAAGTGAGGGCCTTTAGGCTGAACCTTTACTAATGCAACGTTATAAGCTCCGCTTAACCCCCAGCAAATGCGCCCAACCGAAGCGCCATACCTCGCTATCATGATGTCTAGGGGGCCGCATTTGCGCAATTTCTTGGTGTCCCTAACATATGCAACGTAAGAGTCACTCGCATAGTCACGTATTTGAACCATCCTGACGTAACCATCCGATTGCTTTTCAACCCACTCACACTTTGGTGGTTGTGAACCTCCCTGAAAGCTCATTAAGTGATCGAGCTCGGAAATTTCCCACTCCATAGGAATTTTCCCGAGCTCACTCTCCTTAAAGCTTACTTTCTCGTACCCAGGGAACCGGAAGTGCACGAACCACTCCTCGTAAAGCAGCCGGGCCATCTCCTCAAGGATCTCGATGCGGCGAGTGTTGTTCTCGATGAGTTCGTCGTACGCAGAGAGGATGCATGCAATGGATTGTTGAGTTGCCAGGGGAGGCACCGAAACCTCTACCATCGCCAAGTTCTGCCGGGGAAGATGTTTGATGGTTGACCCCGTGCAGTACTGATCAAATCCACCTTCTTGCCCACGATTAAGAAAGCAGTAGTACAGGAAACGGTTATCTAAGCAGTCATTTGGCCTGATGCGGTGAAGCGCCTTCTGAAACATCATGCCCGGAATCTGATTCTTCCAAATGGCACATCTTCCGGGTTCTCCACCTTCACACATCACGATGTCACCATGTTCTAAGCCATAACGCTCCTTCTCACGATTCTCAAACCGCATCTCTCTGAGGTCACCAAGCTCAAACTCACCCCAACGTACATTGACGTTTGCCAAGTAAGGCAGTAATTCACCCTTGTTCTTTTTCTTATCGAGCATTTTTCCAAGGTAGAAGTCGGCGACATCTCCCAGCTTTTTTGTTTCCCACTGCATCATCTTGCACCTAGCACTCTGGCGACGTTTTCACCAATCCGGCCCTCCAATTCCCTCGCCTCAGAGTTTAATACTTCTAATTCCTCAGCCAGTTCCTCAAGCCGTTCATTAAAGTCGACATCCTCGGCTTCTCTCGCTGCCGCCCCAACGTAGCGTCCGGGATTGAGCGACCAGCCTTGCGCCTCAATCTCTCCCCGAGTAGCCACCTTACAGAGTCCCGGCACATCCGCGTAGCCCTCCGCCAAGCCCTTATCGGCCAGGAGCGATTTGCTTCCCTGCTCCAGCTCAACAGTCTCTCCGCGGTAAAGCCGCACGATATTAGCCAGGAACTCAATCTGCTCTGGCAGCCAGTCACGGTGAGCTCGATCAATTTGGCGGAAGATATGACGAGCGTCGATAAACAGCACTTGATCAGCCCGATTTGAGGCCTCCTTAGCCTTATCGAAGAACCAGAGTGTGCAAGGTAGCGTCACCGTATAGAAGAAGTTGGGTCCCACCGAGACAATCACGTCCACTGCCCCAGACTCGATCAGCTTCTGCCGAATAGTCTGCTCACTGCCCCGAGCATCCCCAGCGGAGTTAGCCATGACAAACCCCGCACGGCCTTTCTCACTCAGTGAGTTATAAAACAGCTGAATCCAAAGGTAGTTGGCATTGTCAGTCTTCGGCATACCTAGAGAGAAACGGGGATCACCCTCGAGGCGCTCTTTGTCCACGCCCGACACATTGAACGGGGGGTTCGCCATGACGAAATCAAAACGTCCGCCCAGCTTATCTACCGAGTTGTGCGGGTCCTCGTAATAGGTATTGGAAACTCGCACATCGCCAGAAAGACCATGCACCGCCAGGTTCATCTTGTTCAGATTGACGGTTGTTTGATCCTTCTCAGTACCGAAGATTGAGATCTCGTCCATCGCTGTCTTGTGATGACGACTCACAAAATCTGCCGAGTGGACAAACATGCCACCGGATCCACAAGCGGGGTCGAAGATCCGCCCATGGTATGGCTCCAGAATCTCAACGATCAGCTTTACGATGGATTCCGGAGTGTAAAAGACCCCGCCTTTCTGACCTTCCTTCAAGGCAAAATTGGCGAGAAAGTATTCATAGACCTTCCCGAACGCATCACCCGAAAGATCGACAGGGCCAATTTGCTTGAGCAACTCCATCAGGACCCAGTTTTCGAGCGCCGTATAATTGCGAGGCAGAGCGCCCCTCAGCTCTGAGTTCTCTTCCTCAACGGCCTTCATGGCCTCGTTGATGGCCTTGCCGATGTTGTCCCCTTCAGTGAGCTCCAGGAGGTGGGAGAACCGAGCCTCTTGCGGAAGAAAGATAACCCCCTCTGCCAAGTAGTCTTCCTTCTTGACCTTCCGCCGTCCTCCGGAATTGATAGGGCCAAGCTTCTCTTCCGCTGCTGCATACTTCTTCTCGGCATATCGCAGAAAGATCAGGCCCAGAACGGGTGTCGAAAACTCAGCGGGCTTCAGTCCTGTGTTTGCCCACAGCTGGTCCGCTGCTGCCCATAGGCGCTTTGCTACATCTCCGTCTACCAAAGGTTTGTCTCCGACCGTTAGCTAATTAATGAGTGTTGCCAAGATCTTAGCAGATCGGCTGCCAATGGACGCACCCAGCGCTTTATTACCCCACAGTATTGGAGTACTGCGCAGACGACTTTTCTAACTGCCGGACCTAAACCTATGCAGCGTCTCAACTAACCCGAATGTGAATTGTAGATCATTGATTGATATATATTTTTACGATTGCTATACCTAAGAAGCCCTATCTTTTCGAAGGAGCAAGTTGATATGAAGATTCAGATTGAGGCATCAGGTGTCGGTCTTGAGGTTGGAAAGTTCGTTCTCTGCCTTTTTATCGGCGACTTCTACGTCCGACTCCCAAACGTGGGTGAAGTTGCATGGAACCAAACTGGCCTTCACCTGAACCGCCTCCCTATCCAAACCAAGGAATGAATAAAATGCTCGAACAATCCGCATCGACCCGTGATGACCCAACTACGTCTCCGGAGCCTTCAACCTCCCTGCGAATGAAGATCATGATGAACAGATGCAGTCATTTTCTCGGCCAATTCCGAAGCCTCGATAATGACCTACCACTTCAAACCGCTCACATTTTGCTCCTGATAGCGATGCAACCTGGAATCACGGTGAAAGAACTTATGGCACGAGCCAAACTGAGCCAATCTTCGTGCTCTCGAAACATTGCCCGGCTCTCAAAGACGAACCGCCACGGTGAGCCCGGGTACGATATGGTCGAGGCCAGACCCGATCCAACAGATTCCAGACGTCATAAGCTGTACCTTACCGAAAAGGGGAAAGAGTTCGCGGCGCTAGTCAATGACACCCTTCGATGAAACGTCGTCATGGTTGGCTGAGCCAGTAGAATGATCGGCTGGACTTCGTTGATAACTGACGAGGTCCACCACTGGCAAAACATCTCTGAGCGGGAACGAGTGGGTGTAACGATCCGTGATCCCTGCCCCTCGTTTCTCGTGACCAACGACCTGCTGGACAAGAACAGTGGACGCTCCTGCCGAGCGGGACTTGGTAATGAAGGTGTGACGCAGGGAGTGGAACACCAACCTTTCCCCGAGGTCGTTGGTTTTCTCGCCAACCAGGGAACCGAAATGGTCCGTGATCCTGTTGGGATTAGCCTGAACGATCCCAAAGAGAGGGCCATCGATCTCCCGGACCCAGGCCAGCAAGCCTTCCGCCACTAGGGTGTGATGTATGGGAACGATCCTTCGTGCGGCTCTCGTCTTCCCTGTCTTAACCACGAAATAGTGCCGCCCAGTGTCGGGACAGATCTTGAAGTCTTCTGTGTATAAACGAGCGATCTCTGACCTTCTTGCCCCCGAATAGGCAGCGATCAACAGGAACCATCGGACCCATTCCGGTTTCTTCCTGGCCTTCTCCAATACGCCAAGAACTTGGGCATCCCCGAGACAGGCAAAACGCTGATCCTCGACGTCCAGTCTGAGATTGTCCGTGGGGGAAACCTGCAGGATCTCACGCTCTTTGACGAGATAGGCGCTGAACAGGCTCTGACAAAGCTTGAGGTGCTCCTTCACCGTCTTGTCAGCTACTCGGTGCTCTTCCGGAATCTCCATACAAGAGATCTCCTGAAGGCTCTTCCCCCGATATGGCCCCCGGTTCCGCTGAGGCAATCCCCGGATCGACTCCAGGGCACCGCGAAGATCCCTTTTAGTGATCGTGTGGACCTGAACATCCCCGAGAAAGAACAAGAGGTTGTCCATTAAGTTGGCGTTGATACCGGCGCGTTTCTTCGTCCAACTCTTCCAAGCAACGAAATCGTTCCACGTCTCGGAGAGTGTTGGAGACTGGAGCTCGGGGGGAATGACTTCGACTGTTTCGGGTTTACCTTCAGGTATCGTTACGCCCGCCTGAGACCACGCCCAAGCCCCCTTTAGGCTGTCCGCAACCATCTTCTCTCGTTCATGATCGAAGCTTGCCAGAGAGCCACAGAGGCGCTTCAGCGTTACCCTGTCCCTTGACTGCTTTATTCGGACGATGAGCTCACTCTTCCCGTTGACCTGAACCACGGCCTCCGAGAAAGAGTCGGTCTTGAGAGTTCTTTTGATCTCAGTGGGCAACTCTGGACAGAGCTGCCGAACATGACGGGGAAGAGCAAACCGGAAGCAGTAGTTATTTCCGCGACGGGAAATGTAGGGATGATAACTTTGTACCAGTTTTCGTACCGACATCTTGAAACCTCAGCAAAATCGCCATAACATGCTGAAATATCAAGAGAAAAATTGAGCGAGCTCGCCGATAAGCCGGGTTCTGTCGTGGACAGTCATTCATCTAGGGCCTGCGTCACCACAGGCCTCAAGCAACCTACCCGAATCCAGCGCGGGCCACGCCATTGGATTCCTATTTGGTCTTGCTCCAGGTGGGGTTTACCATCGCCGTGGACTGTTGCCAGCCACGCGGTGCGCTCTTACCGCACCATTTCACCCTTACCGGCGCCCGAAGGCGCTTAGGCGGTATACTTTCTGTTGCACTTTCCGTCGGCTTGCGCCGCCCAGGCGTTACCTGGCACCTTGCCCTGTGGAGCCCGGACTTTCCTCCCCCGGTGAAACCGGCGGCGACTGTCTGGCGAGCTCGGCGCTGACCATACTCCTGCCCTCCCCACCATGCAAGAAAAACCGGAGTGCGGCCGACTCACCCTTCCTTCAGGGCGAGCGCCCTCTGATAGAGCTCGTTCTTCGACAACCCGGTGAGCTCGGAAGCAATCCTGGCCACCTTCTTTACCGGCAGTTCCGGCAACAGGGCCCGGATAAGCCTGTCCGTGTCCAGCTCACCGGTGCCTTCCTTGCCCGTCTCCGCCTGCGCGCCGCGAATCATCAACACAAACTCTCCGCGACTGCCATGAGGGTCAGCCTCCAACGCGTCCTGCACCGCCGAAACGGCGCCGGAATAAAAGGTCTCGAATGTCTTGGTGATTTCCCGACCGAGGACGATTTCCCGGTCCGGTCCCAGAATGTCCGCCACATCCTGCACACAGTCCAACACCCGATGCGGCGACTCGTAGAAAACCAGGGTCGCTGTTTCCGAACCCAGGGACTCCAGAGCTGATCGACGGGCAGCGCGCTTGGCAGGCAGGAACCCTGCGAACAGAAACCGATCGGTAGGTAGGCCGGCCGCACTCAGGGCGGCCACCAACGCGCAGGGACCGGGGATGGGACTTACCGGATAACCAGCCAAGCGAGCTTCGCGGACCACCACGTACCCGGGGTCCGAAATCAGCGGCGTGCCCGCGTCCGAGATCAACGCAACATCGCGCCCGGCCGCCAGCTCGGCAATCAGCGCCGACGCCCGGTCTTTCTCGTTGTGGTCGTGCAGGGCAATCAATCGCTTGTGCAAGCCGAGATGACTGAGCAGCCGCCCGCTGTGCCGGGTGTCCTCCGCTGCGACCACGGCCACGTGCGCCAGCGTTCGGGTGGCCCTGGTAGACAGATCATCGAGATTGCCAATGGGCGTTGCCACCACATAGAGAGTGCCCGCAGAAGACTCCTTCCCACCGACGTGGTTACCCGATTCATTACCCTCGATCTTCAAGCTGAATGCCTCTCTGGTATGGAACACCGGCTCCGTGACAGTTACGTCATGTGAATTGAACCGGGAGCTGTTAAACTTGCCACCGTTAAACTGGCGCTACAAGCCCAATCATCCGGAGTATGTCGAGCCTGCCATGATAAAGATCCGCGTTCATCACCGAGCCCTGGCCAGCATTATAACCGCGGTCCTTCTATCCGCCGGTTGTGCCAGCGTGAACCTTGAATCACACGTCGCCCAGACCGCAAACGAGGCCCTCCAGCTGGCCGGCAACGAAGACAACGCGGAAACCGCCCAGGCCTATCTGCTCCGGATTGCCAGCCGGTTCCAGGATCAGGGCAATCACACGGCCGCACGAACACTACTGCAGAGCGATCAGTTGGCGCAACCAGCACCAGGCCTTGCCGGCCAGAAGCAACTGCTTGCCATGGCCAGCGCCGTCGCGCTGGAAGACAGATCATGGGCCAAACAGCTCACTACAAACCTGTCGCCTGCCGATTTTGTTGACTACCCCCCCAACCTGATCACAAGGGCCGCCAATCTCCAGGCCGATACCTTCCTGCTCGCGGGCAAACCCCTGCCTGCAGCCAACACCCTGATGGTTCTTGCCCAAACCGATACTTCCTCCGATGCCCAGAATATTCACAACCGGATCTGGTCACTCCTGGAGAAGGTATCCGATGAGGAACTGGCGTCAGCTTCGGCCGACGCCCTTGGCTATGAAGCTCAGGGATGGCTCGAACTGGCCAGCCTCGTACGGGCGCCGGACGTCAGTATTGATGAGAAGGGCCGCATTATCAGGAGCTGGCAGAATAACTGGCCTGGGCACCCGGCGGCCCAGGTGCTGCCCTCGGAACTTCGTCTGATTGCCAGTCTTGCTGCAAGCAGGCCGGAAAGAATTGCACTGGCCCTGCCGATGCAGGGCCCTCTGGCAACGGCGGGCAAGGCTATACGGGACGGGTTCCTGGCAGCCTACTACCTGGATCAATCGGCCGACCGGAGCGAAACCGATATCCGGATCTTCGATACGTCCGAGACCTCCTTCACCGATCTGTACCAGCAGTTGTCACGGCAGAACATTGATCTGATTGTCGGCCCCCTGGAAAAAGACGCCCTGGCGCAACTTGGCAATATGAACACGTTGCCGGTGCCCGCCCTGGGCCTCAATTACCTGCCCGCCGATATCCAGCCACCCGATGGCCTCTACCAGTTCGGCCTTTCTGCCGAAGACGAAGCCCGCCAGATCGCCGATCGTCTGGCTGCCCGGGATCTGCAGCAGGTGCTGGTTCTCATCCCCCAGGGTGAATGGGGTGACCGCGTGGAGGCGGCACTACTTGAACGGATGGGCACTCATGGCGGCACCGCCCTGGATATAGAGCGCTTTTTCCGGGAGGACAATCTTCGCGCCGTAACCGCAGACCTGCTGGGCATTACCGTGTCCCGGGACAGGGCCATTCAGGTGGAACGAACCATCGGCATGGACGTGGAGTTCGAGCCGCGCCGCCGGCAGGATGCCGACGCCATCGTAATGGTGGCCGAGCCCACCATCGCCCGCCAATTCAAACCACTTTTTGCCTTCTACTTTGGCGGCGACCTGCCGGTCTATTCCCCATCCATCGTGTATGAAGGCTCACCGGCGCCGGGCCGGGACAGGGATCTCAATGGCGTTACCTTCACTGACATCCCCTGGGTCCTTGGCGCTGAGAATGAGCTACGCGAGCAGGCCACCGACCTGTTGTCATCTACACGCGGGCAACCTGGCCGACTGTTCGCCATGGGTGCCGATGCCTGGCAACTGAGCAAGCGCTTGCCGCTATTGAGGCAAGTGCAGAGCGCCTCCATTGCCGGACACACGGGCATACTTACCATGACCAGCGAAGGCAGCATTCATCGTGAACAGCTGTGGGCAAAGTTCCGGGATGGCGTTCCCGAACTGATTCCAGACCTCGCTCCCGAAGAAACCGACACCACTGAAAACACCGAGGCCAGTCTGCCCCCGCAAAACTGACTGCCAGCATAATGAGGACCCGGAGCCATGGACGGCAACAGAACACTCGGCAATCACTTCGAGGGCGTGGCCGCCCGCTATCTCAAACGCAAAGGCGTGAGGCTGATCGAGCGCAACGTGTATAATCGCGGCGGCGAAATTGACCTGATTGGCGAGGACGGCGAGACACTGGTTTTCTTTGAGGTTCGCTACCGGGGCCCCGGGCACCTCGTTGACCCGGCAAGCTCCATCAACCACACCAAGCAGCAGCGACTCGTTCGGGCCGCCTCGTTCTACCTCCACAGGCACGGACTCTGGGACCGGATAGCACGCATCGATGTCATTGCGATAACCCCCGGAACCGTCAGCAAATACCGGGTACAATGGATCCGGAACGCAATCCTGGCAGCATGAAGTAAGTACCATGACCGACACCGAACACCAGATCAATCAATGGTTCGCCAGCCATATGGAGCACACCGCACAGGCAGCCAGCAGCACCGCTCCGGCTATTGAGGGAGTTGCCAATGCGTTTGTGGCCACTCTGCTCCAGGATGGCAAGATCATCACCTGTGCCAACGGCAATGCCAACATCCTGGCCCAGTATTTCTGCACCGCGCTGCTCAACCGGTTCGACCAGGACCGTCCGGCGCTGCCTGCCCTGAACCTCGGAGCAGACGCCACAACCTACTCCGCGATCTGTCGGGACAATCGCTTCAATGACACTTTTTCACGCCAGGTTCGCGCCATTGGCAAACCCGGTGACCTGCTCTTCGTAATCGTCGACGATGGCCACAAGGCCAACCTGATTCAGGCCATCCAGGCGGCCCACGACCGGGAAATGAACGTGGTAGTTCTGAGTGCCCGGGAGAAATCCGACATTACCTCACTCCTTCATCCTGAAGATCACGAGATCGCACTCAATAACCTGAGCCCGTCGGAGGCTTCCCCGCTTCTGCTGCTCATCGTCAACGCCCTGTGCGGACTTATCGACAGCAAACTTTTCGGGGGCTAACAAAAAAGCCAGCGGCTGCTGGCTTTTTTCGGGCTCTTTCTGGATCTACTTGACCACTTTCAGGGTCGGCCTTCCAGAGGGGCGCTCCTCACCACCATTTGACGTATCCGATTCGCGTTCACGCCCGGGGCCATCTGGATCAGGGGAGCCCGGCTCACTGCCAAACACCATGCCTTCGCCATTTTCCTTGGCATAGATGGCCATGACAGCCTGCAACGGAATAAACACCTGCATGGGGACACCCCCGAAGCGAGCACTGAATTCCAGGGCACCGTTGCCAATCACCAGACCACGAACGGCACCCGGACTGATATTCAGGACGATCTGCCCGTTCGCCACATGCTCCGTCGGGACCTGAACACCCTGTACACCGGCGTCGACAACGATGTAGGGAGTGCAGTCGTTATCGAGAATCCATTCATTGAAGGCCCGCACCAGGTACGGACGACTCGACGTCATGGTGTGCTTGCTCTCTACCACTGCCACTCTCCTGCTCCGGCTGGCGATGCCTGGATCAATCAGCTGCGAATGTCTTCTTCCAGGTCAGACAGGCTTGCCTTGAAGCCCTCCCGGCTAAAGATACTGTCCATATACTTCTGCACCGGCTTCGCCTGCTTCTCGGTCAACTCGATACCCAGTGCGGGCAAGCGCCACAGAATCGGAGCAATGCAGCAATCGACGATGGTGAATTCCTCAGACAGGAAGAACGGCATCTCACCAAACAGCGGAGCGGTCGCCAGGAGACTTTCCTTCAATTCCTTACGGGCCGCGTCGGAAGCCTTGGCCGTCGGTTGCGCCAGAATCTGATCAACCAGGCCACACCAGTCTTTCTGGATCCGATGAATCATCAGACGACTGTTCGCGCGCGCCACCGGGTAAACCGGCAGCAGCGGAGGGTGGGGGAAACGCTCGTCGAGGTATTCCATCATGATATTGGGCTCGTAGAGCACCAGATCACGGTCCACCAGGGTCGGCAGGGCATTGTAAGGGTTGAGATCGGCCAGCTCGCCCGGGGGGTTGTCCGGATCCACGTCCACGATATCGACAGTAACACCCTTCTCGGCCAGCACGATACGCACCCTATGGCTGTAATGGCTGGCAGGATCCGAGAAAAACGTCATTGATGACCGCTTGGTCACAACGCCCATAGAACTACCTCACGAGTAAACAAACCGAAATGATCCTGAAAAACGCAAAAATCCAGCGGGCCGGTTATTGCCCGCTGGAACTCAGGGACGGGGATTATACCCTATTTCTCAGTGCACGTCCTTCCAGTACTCACGATTGAGCAGGTAGGCGAAGACGAAGAAAATGGCGACGAAAATCAGTACGAAGATCCCCAGGCGCTCTCGCTCCAGTTTGACCGGGTCACCCATGTAGGACATGAAGTTGGTCAGGTCGTACATGGCCTGGTCAAACTCCGCACCAGACATGGTGCCCTCAATGGCATACTCCGGACACACGTCGGCGTTGTTGATGTTCCCGCTGAGCGGCTCCACGGAGGCCTCAACGCCAATGTTCGGCTTCACCGCACACAGCCCCTGCATACTGACCATCACATGGGGCATACCGACATTCGGGAACACCACGTTGTTGACACCCAGGGGACGGCTTTCGTCCTTGTAGAAACCACGCAGATAAGAGTACACCCAGGCTTCACCGCGTAGGCGGGTCTCAAGCGTCAGATCAGGTGGCGGCGCACCGAACCAGTCGGCCGCCATTTCTTTCTTCATGGAGTTCTTCATTAGCTCGCCGATCTTGGCGCCGGTGAAGATCAGGTTTTCCTCGTACAGCTCGTCCGGGATATCCAGATCTTCGGCCACACGCTTGTAGCGGGCGAACTCCATGGAATGGCATCCCATGCAGTAGTTGGTAAACAGGGCTGCGCCCCTCTGGAGAGAGGCGTCGTCTGAATGATCCGCCTCGAATTCATCCAGCGGAACCGACGACCCTGCTGCCAGCGAGAGAGCCGGCAGGATTGCGATGAAAAGACCAAATATCAGCTTTCTCATTACCCTGTCACCCTCTCTGGAACTGGCTTGGTTTTCTCCATGCGCGTGTAGAACGGCATGAGAATAAAGTAGAGGAAGTAAAGCACGGTCAGGATCTGGGCGACCGCGGTACGACCGGCGGTAGCAGGCACCAGCCCCAGGTAGCCGAGCACCACGAAGCTCACCACAAAGATCGCCAGCGCGATACGGCTCATCCAGCCCTTGTAACGCATGGAGCGTACCGGGCTCTTGTCCAGCCAGGGCAGAACAAACAGGATCGCAATCGCGCCGCCCATGACCACGACACCCCAGAATTTGGCAGGGAGGCCGAACAGGTCGACAGTAACCGCACGAAGCATCGCGTAGAACGGCGTGAAATACCAGACCGGGGCAATGTGCTCAGGCGTTTTCAGCGGGTTCGCCGGCTCGAAGTTGGGCTTCTCGATGAACAGCCCGCCCCCTTCCGGGAAGAAGAACACCACGATAAAGAAGATGAAGAAGAACACGCCCACACCCAGCAGGTCGTGAACCGTGTAGTAAGGATGGAACGGGATACCATCTTTGGGTATGCCATTCTCGTCCTTGTTCTTCTTGATATCGATACCGTCAGGGTTGTTTGAACCCACTTCGTGCAGAGCCAGGATATGCAGAACCACCAGACCGAGCAGAACGATGGGCAGGGCCACCACGTGCAGGGCGAAGAAGCGGTTCAGTGTGATACCCGAGATCAGGTAGTCGCCACGGATCCAGAGCGACAGATCTTCACCGATGACCGGAATAGCGCCAAACAGGTTAACGATAACCTGGGCACCCCAGTAGGACATTTGCCCCCAGGGCAGCAGGTAACCCATGAACGCTTCGGCCATGAGGATCAGGTAAATCAACATGCCGAAGATCCAGATCAGCTCACGGGGCTTCTGATAGGAGCCGTACATCAGGCCGCGGAACATGTGGAGGTAGACCACGATGAAGAAAGCAGATGCGCCCGTGGAATGCAGATAACGGAGCAACCAACCCCACTGAACGTCACGCATGATGTACTCCACAGAGGCGAAGGCACCTTCCGCGGTCGGGTTGTAGCTCATGGTCAGCCAGATGCCGGTAACCAGCTGGTTTACCAGTACCAGCATGGCCAGAGAGCCAAAGAAGTACCACATGTTGAAGTTCTTCGGCGCGTAATACTTGCCGACGTGCTTGTTCCAGGCGTCAACGACCGGCAGACGTTCATCCACCCAGTTAATGAACTTGTTCATCACGCAGCCTCCGGATCAAGACCAATGGTCAGGGTGTCGTCATCGTCGTAACGGTATGGCGGCACTTCGAGGTTCAACGGCGCAGGCTGCGCTTCATAGACCCGGCCAGCCAGATCGTACTTGGAGCCGTGGCAGGGACAGAACAGACCGCCCAGCCAGTCCTCGCCCAGGTCTTCCGGGGACACTTCCGGGCGGTAGCTGGGCACGCAACCGAGGTGGGTACAGAGCCCGACGAGCACTGCGATTTCCGGCTTGAGCGCGCGGTAGATGCCGTCAATGTACGGCGGCTGCTGAGGCGCTTCCGACTGAGGATCTTTCACTTCCTCATTCAGCTTCTCGATGTTTTCAAGCATGGTATCGGTTCGGCGGATGATCCAGACCGGCTTACCGCGCCACTCGACCGTAATCTGCTGACCGGGCTCAATCTTGCTGACATTGACGGTTACCGGTGCACCGGCTGCTTCCGCTTTTGCGCTGGGGTTCCAGGACCCCAGAAACGGAACCGCCGCACCGACGACGCCCGCTCCACCTACCACAGACGTAGCACCGATCAAAAACCGGCGCCGGCCCTGGCTAACGTCGCCATTACTCATTATGGTTTTCTCCCATCAGGCGATGCTACAGCCCGCAGAACCGCCGGCACGTGCATCTTAAAGGACTTCACAACCCAAAAATATAAGCGCCCAAATGGTAATGAAATTACCAGGGGCTTACAAGTCGGAAAGCCCCGGCCAGACGCCCACACCCTGCGCCACGTCAATTCGGGGACCAACCGGCAAGACATAAAAAAACCCGACCGGAAGGGTCGGGTTTTTTCGGTTCTGCACCAGCGTGATTAACGCTTGGAGTACTGAGGACGCTTACGCGCCTTGCGCAGACCCACTTTCTTACGCTCGACTTCACGGGCGTCACGGGTAACGTAACCCGCTTTGCGCAGAGCCGGGCGCAGGGTTTCGTCATAGTCCATCAGAGCGCGAGTCAGGCCGTGACGAATAGCGCCTGCCTGGCCACTGATACCACCACCCTTGACAGTGATGTTGATATCGAAACGATCGGTGGACTCGGCAACCACGAGGGGCTGACGAACGATCATGCGCAGGGTCTCACGACCGAAGAAATCTTCGATGGAGCGACCATTGATGGAGATGTTACCGCTTCCCGGCTTGATGAAAACCCGAGCCGTGGATGTCTTGCGGCGACCAGTACCGTAATTTTGTGCTACAGACATATCCGCCTTCCGTTAAATGTCGAGTTCTTTGGGCTGCTGGGCTGCGTGAGGATGCTCAGCGCCGGCATAGATTTTCAGCTTCTTGAACATGGCACGGCCGAGCGGGCCTTTCGGAAGCATGCCTTTGACAGACTTCTGGATGATTTGCTCGGGCGCCTTGTCGACCAGCTTCTCGAAGTTGATGGATTTGATTCCACCTGGAAAGCCGGTATGGCTGTAGTACATCTTGTCAGATGCTTTTTTGCCGGTAACCCGCACCTGGCTCGCATTGATCACAACAATGTAATCGCCGGTGTCTACGTGAGGGGTGTACTCAGGCTTATGCTTGCCCCGCAGACGAAGGGCGATTTCGGTTGACAGACGACCCAGCGTCTTGCCGGCTGCGTCTACAACGTACCAGTCACGTTTTACTGTTTCTGGTTTCGCACTCAGAGTCTTCATGATTCCGCCTTGAACGCTATAAAAGAAACGTTAAAAACCACCACCGGTAAATGCAAGGCATCCGGAGGAGGTTCCATACCTGTGTTGCGCTGCCATCATTCGGGGCTGAGATAATGACATCGCCTTGAAAAGCCAGGGCGCGAAGTATACTCGAACCACCCGGGAAAACCAACCCCGCGCCACACTGTTTCGTTATTCACTTATCCGCACGCCGGGCCAGCCGTACAGTCGGCACGCGTTGTCGATCAGAGCCCGGGCCAGAACGTCCTCAGGCTCTGGCCGGATGCCTGCAAGCGCCCGGAAAATTTGAGGCAGATACACAGGGGAATTGCGCCCCTTGCCCACCCCCGCCGGCGCCATATCCGGGGCGTCGGTTTCCAGCACCAGGCAGTCCAGGGGTAATCCGGCAACCGCCTCCCGGGTCTTACGGGCCCGCGAATGGGTAATCACGCCCCCAATGCCGATAAAACACCCCAGATCGGCCAGCTTGCCGGCCTGTTCCTTGCTGCCGGAAAACCCGTGGATCAACGCACGACCGGACCAATGGCGCTGTCTCAGGCAACCGTGAATCTCGTCATGAGTTTTGACCGAATGCACCACCAGTGGCAGCGCAAGCTCCGAGGCCAGATTGATCTGCGCCTCAAACCAGGGCCACTGTTCGTCAAGACTGCCATGCAAACGGTCAAGACCACACTCACCCACGGCCACGCACCCGGCAGGCCTGGCAACCAGTTGCCGGCGCAGCTCCTCGAGGTCTTCCTCGGCATGCTCGGCAACGAACCAGGGATGAATGCCCAGGCAGTAGTAGAGGCCTTCATGGGCGTTCGCCGTCTTCTGCACGCGCGCCCAGTCGGCGCGTCTTACGCCCGGGATGACCAGGCGGCTCATGCCCTGGGCGCGAGCGGCCTCCAGCTCAGCAGCGCGGCAGTCGTCAAAGCGGGGAAAGTCGAAATGGCAATGGGCGTCAATCAACTCCATGGTCACCTCCCTGCCCCGGTAACCTCAATGCTCCCGGGTTTTGTGGAACTGAATGTCCGGGTAACGCTCCTGAGCCAGGTTCAGGTTTACCATGGTTGGCGCAATGTAGGCGAGCCTGTCGCTGCCATCCAGCGCCAGGTTGTCGTTGTTCTTGCGCTGGAACTCGTCGAGCTTGCGCTCGTCCTTGCAGGTCACCCAGCGCGCCGTCGCTACGTTGATCGGCTCGTAGATGGCTTCCACCTTGTACTCGCTTTTCAGGCGACTGACCACAACATCAAACTGCAGTACGCCGACGGCGCCTACAATCAGGTCGTTGTTGCGAAGCGGCCGGAACACCTGCACCGCGCCTTCCTCGGACAGCTGGATCAAGCCTTTCTGCAACTGCTTGGCCTTGAGCGGATCCTTCAGGCGGATCCGGCGGAACAGTTCCGGAGCGAAGTTCGGTATACCCGTGAACTTCATGTCCTCGCCCGCAGTGAAGGTGTCGCCCAGCTGAATGGTGCCGTGGTTATGCAGTCCGATGATATCGCCAGCAAAGGCTTCGTCTGCGTGCTCGCGGTCTCCCGCCATGAAGGTCAGGGCGTCCGAGAAGCGAACCTCCTTGCCAATACGGACATGACGGGCCTTCATGCCCTGGCTGTATTTGCCAGACACGATGCGCAGGAACGCCACCCGGTCCCGGTGCTGGGGATCCATGTTTGCCTGAATCTTGAAGACGAATCCTGAGAAGCCGTCTTCCGCAGGCTCCACCAGCCTCTGGTCGGTTTCCCTTGGCTGGGGCGCTGGCGCCCAATCGACAAGGCCATCCAGCATATGGTCAACGCCGAAGTTACCCAGAGCGGTACCGAAGAACACCGGCGTCAGCTCGCCCGCGAGGAAGGCCTGCTGGTCGAATTCGTGAGAAGCCCCCTTGACCAGCTCGATCTCGTCTCTCAGGTCGGCGGCATAGGCACCAATGGCCTTATCGAGCTCGGGATTATCCAGCCCGGGAATGACTCGCTTCTCCTGAATGGTATGGCCCTGGCCGGACTGATACAGGATGACCTCGTCCCGCAACAGGTGGTAAACGCCCTTGAAGCTCTTGCCCATACCAATGGGCCAGGTGATCGGCGCGCAGGCAATCTTGAGCACATCCTCCACTTCGTCCATGAGCTCGACAGGATCCCGCGTATCGCGGTCGAGCTTGTTCATGAAGGTCAGGATCGGGGTATCGCGAAGCCGAGTAACTTCCATCAGCTTGATGGTTCTCTCCTCAACGCCCTTGGCGCTGTCGATTACCATCAGACAGGAGTCCACGGCAGTCAGCGTCCGGTAGGTGTCTTCCGAGAAGTCTTCGTGGCCCGGCGTGTCCAGAAGGTTCACCAGCCGGCCACCGTAAGGAAACTGCATTACCGAGGTGGTGACGGAAATGCCCCGTTCCTTTTCCATCTCCATCCAGTCGGATTTGGCATGCTGTCCTGATTTCTTGCCCTTGACGGTTCCCGCCTTCTGGATAGCCTGCCCGAACAGAAGGACCTTCTCGGTAATGGTGGTTTTACCGGCGTCCGGGTGCGATATGATGGCGAAGGTACGGCGCTTGGCCACTTCCTTGGAAAGGGTAGACATAATCGAAACGGAACCTGAATCTGAAGTTCGTAAAAAGGCCGCCATTATAGGGCCTATGGGCTGAATTCGCGAACACCGACGTATGGACTGCGAGCTACCGCGACAGCGTGCGAACCATAACCAGAGCATCCTCACGGCCATCGGGTGCGGGGTAGTATCCGGGGCGCTGCCCGATCTCGCGAAAGCCCTCCCGACGATACAGGTCAATGGCGGGCCGGTTACTTGCCCGGACTTCCAATAGCAGCTGCGACATGCCTTCGTGGGCGGCGGTGGCAAGCAGGTGTTTAAGGAGGTAACCTCCTACGCCCTGCCCCCGGGCCAGCGGATGGACA
This sequence comes from Marinobacter sp. E2, assembly GCF_055755345.1. Taxonomy (NCBI): domain Bacteria; kingdom Pseudomonadati; phylum Pseudomonadota; class Gammaproteobacteria; order Pseudomonadales; family Marinobacteraceae; genus Marinobacter; species Marinobacter sp. E2. Next base: position 809,663 of record NZ_CM146911.1, on the reverse strand, counting down.
CAGAGATTGAGCAGGTGCGCCTCGCCCGCCATGTAGGCAACAACGGCATAGCCCGCAAGCTGATCCCCCTGGCTGGCAGCCCAGAGGCGGTAACTGTCCTTGAAACAGTCGAGGAAAACGGCCTCGCTCCATGGGTGGGAATAGCCCTGGCGCTCAATATCCAGAACCGAAGGCAGGTCCTCCTCTATCAGAGGTCTCAATTGCAGATCGGACAGCAGGACCTGTTGATAGACACCAGGACGAGCCATCAACCGGCGCCCAGAGGCTTGATCAGGTGCCAGAGCTTCCGCTTGAGGTCCGCATCACCCGCAAGCTCAGCCAGTGAATAGGAAAAGTTCACCGCCGGCGACCGCCCAAGGGCTTCTGCAACCCAGTCACTATTGCCCTTTGACGCACTCCTGAGCACCATGATCTCATGCTCATTGATTCCAGCCACCAGGCTGCGGAGGACCTCCTGCACGTCACTGCCAGTCCTGGCCAGAACTCGCAGATTGTTGAAGATTGGCCAGCCGATCCGCCCCAGGTCACGGGGCCGTTGCTCTCCAACGCTGGCCAGAATGTTGGCGGCCAGGTCTTCCTGAAGCCGCTGGCTGGCGTCGGAAGAAAAGTCGGCAATCAACGCCACCCGGTTGCCAGCCCAGATTCTGATGTCGATGACCTCGGCCGATCCGGAGACGGGCTGATCTGATTTCTCACTGTCTGACTCCCTTGCGGCCTCCGATCCAGGGGTGGTAGCCGCTGGCTCCTGCTCCAGCCCTTTGCGGGCGACGGGCTGGCCTTCCATGAGGGCCTGAAGGTCGGCAATGCGCGCTCCGCCGTCTCTCGCCTTTGCTTGTGACGGTGACGATTTCCTGGCCGCTCCGGGTTTCATACCGGGGGATGCAACCGGTCCCGGTGTCACCTGGTCGCCACGGGGCGGCTCCGGGAGGAACTCGAAATCAGGGCTCGGGGCCGCACCAAGTAACGGCCTGCGGGCGTACCACAGGCGAATGCCCGCGGTGCCCAGGTAAAACTGCCGCTCGGTTTCGGTTCGAATCATTCAGGATGCCTGTCTCTGTTGGTTGCCTGCGTCAGACATCCGCCACCTGCGGATGCTGCCGAACGCCACCCCGGCTGATCAGATTGAGCGCTTCAATGTAAGCCTTTGCGGAAGCGATGATAATGTCAGTGTCGGCCCCGACGCCGTTCACAATCCGGCCACCGCGCTCAAGCCTCACCGTGACTTCGCCCTGGGCATCCGTGCCGCTGGTGATGTTGTTGACCGAATACAACTGCAGGTTACAACCGGAATCCACCAGGGACTCAATGGCCTTGAAGGTGGCATCCACCGGGCCACTGCCCTCCGCCTCCACCTGGTGCTCCTTGCCATCGACCGTGAGGGTAAGGTTGGCTTTTGGCACCACACCGGTTTCAGAACAAACCTGCATGCAAACCAGTCCGTACCGGCCTTCTTCCTCTTTCTGCCGGGTATCGCTGGCAATGGCCTGGAGATCCTCATCGAAAATCTCATGCTTGAGATCGGCCAGCGCTTTGAAACGGGTAAAGGCTTCGTTCAACTCGGTTTCCGTTTCAAACTGAATACCGAGTTCGAGCAGCCGGGTCCGGAACGCGTTGCGACCGGAATGTTTGCCCAGTACCAGGCTGTTCGTGTGCCAGCCCACGTCCTGGGCCCGCATGATTTCGTAGGTTTCCCTGTGTTTGAGGACGCCATCCTGATGGATGCCCGATTCGTGGGCAAAGGCGTTCGCCCCGACAATGGCCTTGTTGGGCTGAACCGGAAAGCCGGTAATTGTCGACACCAGCCGCGAAGCCGGCACGATGTGCTGGGTATCTATCCGGGTATCGATATTGAACAGATCCTGGCGGGTGCGCACAGCCATCACAATCTCCTCAAGCGCCGCGTTGCCGGCACGCTCGCCCAGACCATTGATGGTGCACTCTACCTGACGGGCACCCATGGACACGGCAGCCAGGGAGTTAGCCACGGCAAGGCCCAGGTCATTGTGGCAATGCACCGAGAAGATCGCCTTGTCGGCATTTGGAATCCGGTTGAGCAACTGGTGGATGGTCTCGCCAAACTGCTCGGGAATGGCGTAGCCCACCGTGTCCGGAATATTGATGGTGCGGGCGCCGGCGTCGATCGCCGCCTCAATGATCCGGCAGAGAAAATCCAGCTCTGAACGGCCGGCGTCCTCACAGGAGAACTCCACGTCGTCTACATGGCTGCGAGCACGCTTCACGGCCCGAACCGCCTGTTCGACCACTTCATCCGGCTGCATTTGCAGCTTGTGCTTCATGTGGATAGGAGAGGTTGCGATAAACGTATGGATGCGCCCTTGCGCCGCTGGCCGAATAGCCTCCGCTGCGCGGTCAATGTCATTATCCAGCGCGCGGGCGAGGCTGCAGACCGTGGATTCCTTAATCGACTCGGCGATGGCTTTTACCGCCTCAAAGTCGCCCTGACTGGCAATCGCGAATCCCGCCTCGATCACATCCACCCGAAGCTTCTCAAGGGCCTTGGCGATGCGGAGTTTCTCGGCCTTGTTCATGGTCGCCCCGGGGCTCTGCTCGCCATCACGGAGCGTTGTATCGAAAATTACCAGATGGTCGGTCGCAGGCATTGTCAGGCTCCATTGGGGGATTGGGATTGTAGTGGAAAGAGTATATCACCGCGAACGCGGGAACTTTTATCCGGCCAATAAAAAACCCCAGCATCAAGGATGCTGGGGTTTTGGCATTAGGAGCCTGACGATGACCTACTCTCACATGGGCAACGCCACACTACCATCGGCGCTGGTCTGTTTCACTTCTGAGTTCGGGATGGGATCAGGTGGTTCCAGACCGCTATGGTCGTCAGGCAAAACGGTTGATCACTGGGGGGGACGGGATAGAGTGTGATATTGATTTCGTTTGAGCGAGGCTTTGCGTCGCTGTTGCGTTATCCGCAATTGTCTTGGGTGTTATATAGTCAAGCCGCACGAGCAATTAGTACCGGTTAGCTCAACGCCTCGCAGCGCTTACACACCCGGCCTATCAACGTCCTGGTCTTGAACGGCTCTTCAGGGGCCTCGAGGGCCCGGGGAGATCTCATCTTGGAAGGGGCTTCCCGCTTAGATGCTTTCAGCGGTTATCCTGTCCGAACATAGCTACCGGGCAATGCCACTGGCGTGACAACCCGAACACCAGAGGTTCGTCCACTCCGGTCCTCTCGTACTAGGAGCAGCTTTCCTCAAATCTCCAACGTCCACGGCAGATAGGGACCGAACTGTCTCACGACGTTCTAAACCCAGCTCGCGTACCACTTTAAATGGCGAACAGCCATACCCTTGGGACCGGCTTCAGCCCCAGGATGTGATGAGCCGACATCGAGGTGCCAAACACCGCCGTCGATGTGAACTCTTGGGCGGTATCAGCCTGTTATCCCCGGAGTACCTTTTATCCGTTGAGCGATGGCCCTTCCATACAGAACCACCGGATCACTATGACCTACTTTCGTACCTGCTCGACGTGTCTGTCTCGCAGTCAAGCGGGCTTGTGCCATTACACTAACCGCACGATGTCCGACCGTGCTTAGCCCACCTTTGTGCTCCTCCGTTACGCTTTGGGAGGAGACCGCCCCAGTCAAACTACCCACCACACAGTGTCCTTATCCCCGATCAGGGGACGAAGTTAGAACCTCAAACATGTCAGGCTGGTATTTCAAGGTTGGCTCCACGAGAACTGGCGTTCCCGCTTCAAAGCCTCCCAGCTATCCTACACAAACATGCTCAAAGTTCACTGTGAAGCTATAGTAAAGGTTCACGGGGTCTTTCCGTCTAGCCGCGGATACACCGCATCTTCACGGCGATTTCAATTTCACTGAGTCTCGGGTAGAGACAGCGCCCCCATCGTTACGCCATTCGTGCAGGTCGGAACTTACCCGACAAGGAATTTCGCTACCTTAGGACCGTTATAGTTACGGCCGCCGTTTACCGGGGCTTCGATCAAGAGCTTCGCACGAGTGCTAACCCCATCAATTAACCTTCCGGCACCGGGCAGGCGTCACACCGTATACGTCCACTTTCGTGTTTGCACAGTGCTGTGTTTTTAATAAACAGTCGCAGGGGCCTGGTATCTTCGACTGGCTTCTGCTCAACCCGCGAGGGGCGTCACATACAACCAGCGTGCCTTCTCCCGAAGTTACGGCACCATTTTGCCTAGTTCCTTTACCCGAGTTCTCTCAAGCGCCTTGGTATTCTCTACCTGACCACCTGTGTCGGTTTGGGGTACGGTCTCGAATAGCCTGAAGCTTAGAAGATTTTCCTGGAAGCAGGGCATCAATGACTTCCCGCCCAATGGGCAGTCGTCGTCGCGTCTCGGGATTGTGGACCCGGATTTGCCTAAGTCCACTCCCTACATGCTTAAACCGGGACAACCGTCGCCCGGCTCACCTAGCCTTCTCCGTCTCTCCATCGCAGCTATCCAAGGTACGGGAATATTAACCCGTTTCCCATCGACTACACCTTTCGGTCTCGCCTTAGGGGCCGACTCACCCTGCGCCGATTAGCGTTGCGCAGGAACCCTTGGTCTTCCGGCGTGCGGGTTTTTCACCCGCATTGTCGTTACTCATGTCAGCATTCGCACTTCTGATACCTCCAGCATGCTTTACAACACACCTTCGCAGGCTTACAGAACGCTCCCCTACCCCGCATACAAAGTATGCAGCCGCAGCTTCGGTGACCAGTTTGAGCCCCGTTACATCTTCCGCGCAGGCCGACTCGACTAGTGAGCTATTACGCTTTCTTTAAAGGGTGGCTGCTTCTAAGCCAACCTCCTAGCTGTCTGAGCCTTCCCACATCGTTTCCCACTTAACTGGTACTTGGGGACCTTAGCTGGCGGTCTGGGTTGTTTCCCTCTTCACGACGGACGTTAGCACCCGCCGTGTGTCTCCCGGATAGTACTCACAGGTATTCGGAGTTTGCATCGGGTTGGTAAGTCGGGATGACCCCCTAGCCGAAACAGTGCTCTACCCCCTGTGGTATTCGTCCGAGGCGCTACCTAAATAGCTTTCGGGGAGAACCAGCTATCTCCGGGCTTGATTAGCCTTTCACTCCGATCCACAAGTCATCCCCTGGCTTTTCAACGACAGTGGGTTCGGTCCTCCAGTGCCTGTTACGGCACCTTCAACCTGCTCATGGATAGATCGCCCGGTTTCGGGTCTATGCCCAGCGACTAATTCGCCCTATTCAGACTCGGTTTCCCTACGGCTCCCCTAAACGGTTAACCTCGCCACTGAACATAAGTCGCTGACCCATTATACAAAAGGTACGCCGTCACAGAACAAGTCTGCTCCGACTGCTTGTACGCATACGGTTTCAGGGTCTATTTCACTCCCCTCACAGGGGTTCTTTTCGCCTTTCCCTCACGGTACTGGTTCACTATCGGTCAGTCAGGAGTATTTAGCCTTGGAGGATGGTCCCCCCATGTTCAGACAGGATACCACGTGTCCCGTCCTACTCGATTTCACTGAACTCAGGTTTCGGATACGGGGCTATCACCCACTATGGCGGCACTTTCCAGAGCCTTCTCCTACCAGTTGTTCAGCTTAAGGGCTGGTCCCCGTTCGCTCGCCGCTACTGAGGGAATCTCGGTTGATTTCTTTTCCTCGGGGTACTTAGATGTTTCAGTTCCCCCGGTTCGCCTCTTACACCTATGTATTCAGTGCAAGATACCGACCCGAAAGTCGGTGGGTTTCCCCATTCAGAGATGTCCGGATCACAGCTCGTTTGCCAGCTCCCCGAACCTTATCGCAGGCTTCCACGTCTTTCATCGCCTCTGACTGCCAAGGCATCCACCGTATGCGCTTAGTTGCTTGACTATATAACCCCAAGACAACTGATCACGAACTCACACTCATCACCAGGCAAGCCTGACTCCGAGGTACATTCGAGACAGCCGACTGAAGTCATACAACAACCACTTCAACGACAACACCGGATAACGCTTGAAATCGCTATCACTTTGAACATCTTCTCTCGGAGATAATGAGAGAAGAATATTCCTTCTATCTCGTCCAATTTGTTAAAGAGCAAATCTGACCCAGTGATCAGAAAGAAGGGCTTCGAACGTCATCACGTTGAAACACTTGTTTCTGCACACTGCTAACCGGAGTCAGTCAGTAAGTTTTGGTGGAGCCAGGCGGGATCGAACCGCCGACCTCCTGCGTGCAAGGCAGGCGCTCTCCCAGCTGAGCTATGGCCCCTCGATACCGACCACACAAGCCCGACCGCATTCGGTCAAACTTAGAATTGTGTGGATCTAGGCGCTTTGTCGCGTAGCGTGCGAGTAGCAAGTGAGCGGCGAAGCAACGACGAGCCACGCAATTCTGGTGGGTCTGGGTGGACTTGAACCACCGACCTCACCCTTATCAGGGGTGCGCTCTAACCACCTGAGCTACAGACCCATTATCGCTTGATCTTGTTTCGCCTGGACTGCGTTGCAGCTCTCGCTCAATCGGTCACGTACTCATGTACGCTCCCTCTTTCACTCAACCTGCGCCTTGCCAGCCAAAACAATCTCGGCGCGCTAATGCTATGGGTCGTGTAGACCCTTTGCTCTCTTTATTAGCCAACCAAGTAATTCGTGTGGACTCTGACCGAAGCATTCGGCTTCGTTTAAGGAGGTGATCCAGCCGCAGGTTCCCCTACGGCTACCTTGTTACGACTTCACCCCAGTCATGAACCACACCGTGGTGATCGTCCTCCCGAAGGTTAGACTAACCACTTCTGGTGCAATCCACTCCCATGGTGTGACGGGCGGTGTGTACAAGGCCCGGGAACGTATTCACCGTGACATTCTGATTCACGATTACTAGCGATTCCGACTTCACGCAGTCGAGTTGCAGACTGCGATCCGGACTACGACGCGTTTTGTGAGATTGGCTCCCCCTCGCGGGTTTGCAGCCCTCTGTGCGCGCCATTGTAGCACGTGTGTAGCCCTGGCCGTAAGGGCCATGATGACCTGACGTCATCCCCACCTTCCTCCGGTTTGTCACCGGCAGTCTCCCTAGAGTTCTCAGCCGAACTGCTAGCAACTAGGGATAGGGGTTGCGCTCGTTACGGGACTTAACCCAACATCTCACGACACGAGCTGACGACGGCCATGCAGCACCTGTGTTTGGGTTCCCGAAGGCACCAATCCATCTCTGGAAAGTTCCCAACATGTCAAGGCCAGGTAAGGTTCTTCGCGTTGCGTCGAATTAAACCACATGCTCCACCGCTTGTGCGGGCCCCCGTCAATTCATTTGAGTTTTAACCTTGCGGCCGTACTCCCCAGGCGGTCAACTTAGTGCGTTAGCTGCGCCACTAAGACTTCAAGAGTCCCAACGGCTAGTTGACATCGTTTACGGCGTGGACTACCAGGGTATCTAATCCTGTTTGCTCCCCACGCTTTCGCACCTCAGTGTCAGTGTTGGTCCAGGTAGCCGCCTTCGCCACTGGTGTTCCTTCCTATATCTACGCATTTCACCGCTACACAGGAAATTCCACTACCCTCTACCACACTCTAGCCTGACAGTTCGAAATGCCGTTCCCAGGTTAAGCCCGGGGCTTTCACATCTCGCTTATCAAACCACCTACGCGCGCTTTACGCCCAGTAATTCCGATTAACGCTTGCACCCTCCGTATTACCGCGGCTGCTGGCACGGAGTTAGCCGGTGCTTCTTCTGTGAGTAACGTCAAGCCTCATGGGTATTAACCAGAAGGTTTTCCTCCTCACTGAAAGTGCTTTACAACCCGAAAGCCTTCTTCACACACGCGGCATGGCTGGATCAGGGTTGCCCCCATTGTCCAATATTCCCCACTGCTGCCTCCCGTAGGAGTTCGGGCCGTGTCTCAGTCCCGATGTGGCTGATCATCCTCTCAGACCAGCTACGGATCGTCGCCTTGGTAGGCCTTTACCCCACCAACTAGCTAATCCGACATAGGCTCATCCAATAGCGCAAGGTCCGAAGATCCCCTGCTTTCTCCCGAAGGACGTATGCGGTATTAATCCGGGTTTCCCCGGGCTATCCCCCACTACTGGGCAGATTCCTATGCATTACTCACCCGTCCGCCGCTCGTCAGCGGGGTGCAAGCACCCCCTGTTACCGCTCGACTTGCATGTGTTAAGCCTGCCGCCAGCGTTCAATCTGAGCCATGATCAAACTCTTCAGTTTAAATCATACTGAGATCCGAAGATCCCAAAATCATGCTCAAGACAAAACTCAATTTCGACGAGTCACTGTCCTGATATTTCATATCCGAAATACCTCAGCCAGCGCCCACACGAATTACTTGGTTAACTTTTTAAAGAGCGTTGAGCCTCTGCTCAATCAAGGCCGCGTATTCTACATCGTTGCGCCGCCTTGTCAACCGTTTATTTGAAGAATTTGATTGCTCGGTTTCTTCAATAATTTCAAACGGTTAATGATCTTCGGGAAGTTGCCGTAAGTGGCTTGTCCCTCAGAAGTGGTGCGCATTCTACAGGCGCCAGAAAAACTGTCAACGAGGTTTTGGAATTAATTTCTGACCATTTCGGTTTCCACCTACCTCATTGATCAAAACACAATCAGAACGATCATTCTTTGCCCAGGTTCAGCCCCTATTGAACGGAATCAGACTGCCTGGACCGAACCAACGCCACCTTAATGCCAGTAAACCCAGCACAATCACCCCGTACACCACCATTTCGCCCACATCACTGCGCGCCTGCCAGATGAAATGCAACCAGGCAATGACAACAGCCGGATAGATCGACCTGTGCACTGGTTTCCACTGTCGGCCCAGCTTTTTCATCATCCGTCGGGTGGACGTCGCCGCCAGCGGCACCAGCAATAAAAAGGACACAGCACCCGCGATAATGTACGGGCGCTTGGTGAAGGTTGCCCAGAGATCGTTCCAGCCCAGAATGAACTGCAGGAAAGCAAGTACATGCAGCAATGCGTAAAAGAACGCGAACAGGCCAAGCATTCGACGGATCCGCAGCCAGCCCGACCAACCTGTCCAGCGTTGAAGGGGCGTCATGAACAGTGTGGCCAGCAAGAGCTGCAACGCAGCGAGACCCAGAGCCTCGGTGACTTCCTGACCCGGGTCAGGCCCCAGACTCTGGCTCAGGATGTCGAGAACCACCAGGAACAGGGGCATACTTGCGAGAGCTGCCGCAGCAAGACGAAAAGCAAGCAGCGCAGCGGAACGTGATGCCCCGGGAGCAGTCGACATCAGTAGAACTTCCGCAGATCCATTCCCTTGTACAGGTGCGCAACCTGCTCACCGTAGCCGTTGAACTTCACCGTTTCGATCCAGTTTGGTGAAAGCAGACCGGAAGGAAGCCGGCGTTCACGCTTCTGGCTCCACCGGGGATGATCCACCTCCGGGTTCACATTGGCGTAGAAACCATACTCCTGCGGCGCAATCATCTCCCAGGTTGTCCTGGGTCGCTCTTCCTGGAAACGGATTCTGACGATCGACTTGATGCTCTTGAAACCGTACTTCCATGGCAGCACGAGACGTATTGGAGCGCCGTTCTGGTTCGGCATGGTCTTGCCATAGAGGCCCACCGCCAGAAAACTGAGCTCGTTCATGGCCTCGTCCATACGCAAGCCTTCCTGATAGGGCCAGTCGATGGTACTGAACATGGAGCGCTGGCCCCGCATCTGCTCCGGATCGTGCAACGTCTCAAAGTAGACGTATTTGGCCCGCGAATTCGGCTGCATCTGTTTGAGAACGTCGGCCAGGGGAATGCCTACCCACGGAATCACCATTGACCAGGCTTCAACACAGCGCAGGCGGTAGATCCGTTCCTGATAGTCGTGGGGCTTGAGCAAATCTTCCAGAGCGTAGGTTCCCGGTTTGTCGCATTCCCCTTCCACAACCACCGACCAGGGAGTCACGGACATCTCATCGGCGTACCGGGCCGGGTCGCCCTTGCCGGTGCCAAATTCGTAGAAATTGTTGTATCGGGTGACGTCATCATAGGGTGTTTTCTCCTCGTCCGTGGAGAAGCCCGGCATGGCGACATAATTCAGCGCCTCGCCAGGTACAGGGCGCGCTGCCGACGATGCCAAAGATGGCACGGATAGCCCGGCGGCCACGGCGATGGTTCCGGCCATGAACTGGCGCCGGTTCAGGTAAACGGATTCAGGAGTGACGTCAGAGTGCGACAGGGCCCAGCTCGGGCGCTTCTTGATGAACATGCAAAGTCTCCGTTCAGGCATCAGCCGGTAAGGCGTTGACCGGAGACCAGGGCAAAGATTCCCCGGGCCCTATCGCCACCGTGGGGCGGTGGCGGTGGCGCTGTGCCCGGGAGCCGATTTCAGTCGGCAGTTCCGGGAGATTTCCGGGGCTTTCCGCGGAACAGGGCACGAATGGGGCCGGACAACGCGTAGATCAGGAACCCGGTAAAGAGTACGGTTGCGGGGTCGAGTGCGATCACCACGAACACCAGAACCACCAGCAGAATCGCGGCAAAGGGTACCCGACCACGCAAATCCAGATCCTTGAAACTGCGGTACAGGATATTGCTCACCATCAGCACGCCGGCGCCGGCAACTACGACCATAGTCAACAACGTCAGCCAGGCTGCCGGCTCGAACTGGTGGAAGCACCAGACCAGGCCAGCCACACACGCAGCCGCCGAAGGACTGGGCAAGCCAACGAAGAACTTTTTATCCACGGACCCTATCTGGGTGTTGAAGCGGGCCAGGCGCAGTGCGGCGCCCGCAACGTAGATGAACGTGACAGCCCAACCTACTTTGTCGAACGCATTCAACGACCAGAAAAAAGCAACAAGACCGGGGGCCACCCCAAAGGCCACCATGTCCGCCAGGCTGTCGTACTCCTCGCCAAACTTGCTCTGGGTGTTGGTCATTCGGGCAACCCGACCGTCAAGACCATCGAGGATCATGGAGACGAAAATGGCAATGGCGGCATTATCAAAAACGCCGTTTGCGGCAGAGACAATGGCATAAAACCCTGAAAACAGGGAGGCTGTCGTCAGCGCGTTAGGCAGGAGGTAAATACCTTTCCGGCGCACCGGCGCCCCACCAACCAGCTCCTCTTCAACCACCTCACCCGCTTCGACTTCGTATTCGGTGCCCTGCTTGCCGTTCGCGGTGTTCTTCTGTTCGGTCATGTCCAAAACTCCGGAGCAAATTTCCACGAATTATAACGAAAAACGCGGCCACCCGGGGCCGCGTTTTCGAAAACCAGGCGGATAGCCGCTTAGTTCTTGTCCTTGTCCACGATCTTGTTCGCGGAAATCCACGGCATCATGCCACGCAGCTTCTCACCGACAACTTCGATCTGGTGAGCCGCATTCTGGCGACGACGTGCGGTCATGGACGGATAGTTCAACGCACCCTCGGAGATGAACATCTTGGCGTATTCGCCGCTCTGGATGCGCTTCAGTGCATTGCGCATGGCCTCGCGGGACTGCTCGTTGATGATCTCAGGGCCAGTCACATACTCACCGTACTCCGCGTTGTTGGAGATGGAGTAGTTCATGTTGGCGATGCCGCCCTCGTACATCAGGTCGACGATCAGCTTCAGCTCGTGCAGACACTCGAAGTACGCCATTTCAGGGGCATAACCGGCCTCGACCAGAGTCTCGAAACCAGCCTTGACCAGTTCAACGGTACCGCCACACAGAACGGCCTGCTCACCGAACAGGTCGGTTTCAGTCTCGTCCTTGAAGGAGGTTTCGATGATACCGGTACGGCCGCCACCGATTCCGCTGGCGTAGGACAGGGCCAGGTTCTTGGCGTTGCCAGAGGCGTCCTGGAAAATAGCGATCAGGTCAGGGATACCACCGCCGTTGGCAAACTCGGTGCGAACGGTGTGGCCCGGCGCCTTCGGAGCCACCATGATCACGTCCAGATCCTTGCGCGGCACAATCTGGTTGTAGTGGATGGCAAAACCGTGGGCAAAGGCCAGGGTGGCACCCTGCTTCAGGTTCGGCTCGATCTCGGCCTTGTACAGCTGGGCCTGGAACTCGTCCGGAGTCAGAACCATGACCACATCGGCAGCGGCAACCGCAGAGGGCACATCGCTGGTCTTCAGGCCGTAGGCCTCGGCCTTGGCGATGGAAGAGGAACCGGGGCGCAGACCCACGGTGACGTCAACACCGGATTCCTTAAGGTTGCACGCGTGGGCGTGGCCCTGGGAACCGAAACCGATGATGGCAACTTTCTTGCCCTGGATGATGGAAAGATCGCAATCCTTATCGTAGTAAACCTGCATGACAGACCTCTGTAATTGGTAATGGCTGCTGGAGCCATGAATTTCTTGCGTTGTTGGAAATCGTTAAAGGCTGAGGACCTTTTCGCCCCGGGCAATACCGGACACCCCGGTACGAACCACCTCAAGCACGCCGGAGGTACCCACAGCCTGGATAAAGCCATCGAGCTTCTCGCTGTCGCCAGCCAGCTGAACGGTATAGACCGAGCTGGTGACATCCACGATCTGGCCCCGGAAAATGTCCACCGTTCGCTTGATTTCGGCACGCTGGGAGCCCGTTGCCTTGAGCTTGACCAGCATCAGCTCCCGCTCGATGTGGGAACCTTCGGTCAGGTCCACCAGCTTGACCACCTCAATCAGCTTGTTGAGCTGTTTGGTGATCTGCTCGATGACCTTGTCCGAACCGGTGGTGGTGACGGTCAGACGGGACAGCGTCTCGTCCTCGGTCGGTGCCACCGTCAGCGTCTCGATGTTGTAGTTGCGCTGGGAAAACAGCCCCACCACCCGTGACAGGGCACCCGGCTCGTTTTCAAGCAAAACAGAAATGATTCGACGCATGATCACACCCTCTCCGTTTTGCTGAGCCACATGTCTTTCATGGAACCACGGGCCACCTGCATCGGATAGACGTGCTCGAACCGGTCCACGTAGATATCCACGAACACCAGATCGTCTTTCATCGCCAACACTTCCTTGAGCTTGGTCTCCAGATCTTCTTTCTTCTCGATCCGGACGCCTTTATGGCCGTAGGCTTCCGCCAGTTTGATGAAGTCCGGCAGGGATTCCATGTAGGACTCGGCGTGGCGAGACTCGTAGTTCATGTCCTGCCACTGCTTGACCATACCCAGCGCCTGGTTGTTCAGGTTGATGATCTTCACCGGCAGGTTGTACTGCTTGCAGGTGGACAGCTCCTGGATGTTCATCTGGATACTGCCTTCGCCGGTAATGCAGAGCACCTCATCATCCGGATGCGTCAGTTTGACGCCCATGGCCGCGGGCAGGCCGAAGCCCATGGTGCCCAGGCCACCGGAGTTAATCCAGCGATTGGGCTTGTCGAACTTGTAGTACTGGGCCGCGAACATCTGGTGCTGCCCCACGTCCGATGTTACGAAGGCCTCACCGTTGGTCAGCCGGCAGAGCATTTCGATGACTTCCTGGGGCTTGATCACGTCCGGGCTGGTCTCGTACCGCATGCCGTGGAACGCGCGCCACTCGTCAATCTGCTTCCACCAGGAGGCAATCGCATCCGCGTCCGGCTTTTCTTTGGCTTCCTTGACCAGCGACAGCATTTCCTTGAGCACCGCTTCCACGGGGCCCACGATGGGAACGTCGGCATCCACGGTCTTGGAAATCGAGGCCGGATCGATATCAATGTGGATGATGCGCGCGCCCGGGCAGAACTTCTCGGTGGCATTGGTCACGCGGTCGTCAAACCGGGCGCCAACCGCCAGGATCAGATCCGAGTGGTGCATGGCCATGTTGGCTTCATAAGTTCCATGCATACCCAGCCAGCCCAGATGCTGCTTGTCGCTTGCCGGGTAACAGCCAATGCCCATCAGGGTATTGGTGATCGGATAACCCAGCATGCGCACCAGTTCGGTCAGTTGATCCGAGGCCTTGCCAAGGATGACGCCACCACCGGCGTAGATGATCGGCCGCTTGGCCGCCAGCAACATGTCGACGGCTTTTTTGATCTGACCGGCATGGCCGCGAATGGCCGGGTTGTAGGAGCGCAGCTTGACCTTCTTGGGGTAGGCGTACTCATAGCGCTCGTTGGGCGTTGTCATATCCTTGGGAATATCGACAACAACCGGACCGGGGCGACCGGTGGAAGCAATGTAGTAGGCCTTGCGAATGATCTCCGGAATTTCTTCCGGGTGACGCACACTCAGGTTGTGCTTAACGACCGGACGGGAGACGCCCATCATGTCGGTTTCCTGGAAGGCATCCTCGCCAATCAGCGTAGACGCAACCTGACCGCACAACACCACCATGGGGATGGAATCCATGAATGCGGTGGCGATGCCGGTGATGGTGTTGGTGGCTCCAGGACCCGAGGTCACCAGTACGGTACCTGGTTTTCCGGTTGCGCGGGCATAGCCGTCGGCCATGTGGACCGCTGCCTGCTCGTGCCGAACCAGAATGTGCTTGACTTTGTCCTGCCTGAACAGCGCATCATAAATATGAAGGGCTGCACCACCCGGATAGCCGTATATGTACTCGATACCTTCATCCTGAAGGGACCGGATCAGCATATCGGCGCCAGACAATAACTCCACGATTTTCTACCCTCTTCTACGAGTGAATGAGCCGGGAACACTCCCGGTTGCCTGGATTCACGGTGTCCATGCTTCTTGTGAAAGCGGAACCGGCTGCTCCTCCACACCTTGATAAGAGGTTGTCTCCTGGCCAGCCGCCCTCCTGAGGGTTGCGGAGAACGGCCAATCAACGGGTTGCACGTAAGCAACAACCATCCCGCGACGAATGCGCGGCACGTTCAGTGTGGTCATTGATGGGGGATACTCGCTCGGGATTGCCTGCCGTATTGACCCCAGTCTTCAGGCAATCGGTAATTCTGACAGCGCGAAACTCCCTGTCAATAGCCGCTGCCGGTTTCTGTGCCTATACTGGCCAAAGGTCGCCTACACAGAGCGCGGCTCAGGCATAAAGATTTGAACCAGATGGAAGAAAAATCAGGACGCTGGTGGCATCATAGGTTCCAGCTAATGAATAAAGAGAACGGGCCCGGAAGTTTCAGGTTGTCCACCTGCCCGGGAGCAGTAAACACACGCGAGTAGAGCCATGAACCGAAAAACCCTGACGCTGACCCTTTTGCTGGCCGCCCTGCCCGGCCTTGCCATGAGCGCCTCTGTTTACAAGTGGACCGATGAAAACGGCGTTACCCACTTCGGTGACAGACAACCTGTCGGCTCCAAGGCCGAGCAGGTGAATGTCCGTTCCGGTACCTCTTCCGCAGCCTCTGGCAACCGGCCGAGCCCACAGGAGCGGATGGAGAATATGGAAGAGCGCCAGGCCGCCGCCGAAGAGCAGCGCAAGGAAACAGCGGCGGAAGAGGCTCGCCGCAAGCAGCGTGAAGCCAACTGCGCCACCGCGCGATCCAACCTGGACATCATCGCCAGCAACGCTCGGATCCGGGTCGAGGAGAACGGCGAGCAGCGTTACCTCTCACCCGAGGAAATTGCCGAAAAGCGCGCGCAGTTCGAGGAAATTGCTGCCGAAAATTGCGGGCCGGCGGAAGAGTAATCAACCAGACCGCTCAAAAAAAGGAGTCAGCGGAAGCGATCCGTCTGACTCCTTTTCTGTTTCTGCCCCGATCACCGGGGCACTCGGCGGGGATAACCCCTGATCAGGCTCAGGCCTTGTTAAACACCAGCTTGTGATCCTCCACGGTGCCGCGAATTACATCCCCCGGCACAAACTCACCCTGAAGCAGTCGCTGGGCCAGCGGGTTCTCGATCATCCGCTGAATGGCTCTCTTCAGGGGCCGCGCGCCATAAACCGGGTCGTAGCCGACTTCCGCCAGCAACTCCATGGCTGCTTCGTCCAGCTCCAGCTTCATGTCCTGATCCTTCAGGCGCTTGCTGAGAGATTCGATCTGGATACGCGCAATACCCTGGATCTGGTTCTCGGCCAGCGGATGGAACACCACCACCTCGTCCACGCGGTTGATGAACTCCGGGCGGAAGTGGGTGCCGACCACCTCCATAACCGCGTTCTTCATGGACTCGTAGTTCTCCTCGCCCGCTTTCTGCTGGATGATGTCGGACCCGAGGTTCGAGGTCATCACAATTACCGTGTTGCGGAAGTCCACGGTACGGCCCTGGCCGTCCGTCAGGCGTCCGTCCTCGAGCACTTGCAGGAGGATGTTGAACACATCCGGGTGCGCCTTTTCCACCTCGTCCAGCAGCAGCACGGAGTAAGGCCGGCGACGAACGGCTTCGGTCAGGTAGCCACCTTCCTCATAGCCCACATAGCCGGGAGGTGCACCGATCAGGCGAGCGACCGAATGTTTCTCCATGAACTCGGACATGTCGATGCGCACCATGGCTTCGTCGGTGTCGAAGAGAAACGATGCCAGCGCCTTGCACAGCTCGGTCTTGCCCACCCCGGTGGGGCCAAGAAACAGGAACGAACCGTTCGGACGATTGGGGTCCGACAGCCCTGCCCGGGAGCGGCGAACGGCGTTCGAGACGGCTTCCACCGCTTCGTCCTGGCCGATCACCCGGTCGTGCAGGGCTTCTTCCATGCGCATCAGCTTGTCCCGCTCACCTTCCAGCATCTTGGAGACCGGGATGCCGGTCCACTTGGAGACAATCTCGGCGATCTCCTCGTCGGTGACCCGGTTGCGCAGCAGCTTCATTTCCATCATTTCCGCCTGGCTGGCCATATCCAGCTGGCGTTCCAGCTCCGGAATCTGGCCATACTGCAGCTCGGACATCTTGCCCAGATCACCGGCGCGACGGGCATTCTCCAGATCAATCCGGGCCTGCTCCAGGCGGCTCTTGATCTTCTGGGAGCCGTGCAGGGCGGCTTTCTCAGTATTCCAGACTTCTTCCAGATCGGCGTACTCGCGCTCGACGCCCGAGATCACATCCGACAGCTCAGACAGGCGCTTCTTGGAGGCCGCATCGGTTTCTTTCTTGAGCGCCTCGCGCTCGATTTTCAGCTGGATCAACCGGCGCTCCAGGCGATCGAGCGCTTCCGGCTTGGAGTCCATTTCCATCCGGATCTGCGAGGCGGCCTCGTCCACCAGATCAATGGCCTTGTCCGGCAGCTGTCGGTCGGTGATGTACCGGTGCGACAACTTGGCGGCAGCAATAATGGCGCCGTCAGTCACTTCGACACCGTGGTGCACCTCGTAGCGCTCTTTCAGACCACGCAGGATGGCAATGGTGTCTTCCTCGTTGGGCTCACTCACCAGTACCTTCTGGAAGCGGCGCTCAAGGGCGGCATCCTTTTCGATGTTCTCTCGGTATTCATCCAGGGTGGTGGCACCCACGCAGTGCAGCTCACCCCGGGCCAGGGCCGGCTTGAGCATGTTGCCCGCGTCCATGGAACCTTCGGCCTTGCCGGCGCCGACCATGGTGTGAATCTCGTCGATGAACAGGATGATCTGCCCTTCCTGTTTCGCCAGCTCGTTGAGCACAGCTTTGAGGCGCTCCTCGAACTCACCACGGAACTTGGCACCGGCGATCAGCGCGCCCATGTCCAGCGACAGGACTTTTTTATCCTTCAGGCCGTCCGGCACTTCGCCATTCACAATGCGCTGTGCCAGGCCTTCCACAATGGCGGTTTTACCCACGCCGGGCTCACCGATCAGCACCGGGTTGTTCTTGCGGCGGCGCTGGAGCACCTGGATAGTGCGGCGGATCTCGTCGTCGCGGCCGATCACCGGGTCGAGTTTTCCGGCCTCGGCGCGCTCGGTAAGATCAATGGTGTACTTGGAGAGGGCCTGCCGGTTTTCCTCGGCGCTGGCGTCGTTGACGGCTTCGCCACCGCGGACATCGTCGATGGCCTTTTCAAGGGCCGCCTTGTCGACGCCCTGCTCACGAAGGACGCGACCCAGAGTCCCGCGATCCTCGAGGGCCGCCAGCAGCATCAGTTCGCTGGAGATAAACTGGTCTTTGCGTTTCTGGGCAAGCTTGTCGGCGATGTTGAACAATCGGCCCATGTCGTTGGACATGGAGACATCACCGGCCGAACCCTGCACTTCGGGCAGATGTTCGATCTCGCGGGCAATGGCCTGGCGAATCCGGCCGGGCTCTGCGCCGGCCTGTTTGAGCAGGGGTTTGATGGCGCTGTTTTCCTGATCCAGCAGGGCCTGCATCAGGTGCACCGGCTCAATAAAGTTGTGGTCTTTGCCCACCGCCAGAGACTGGGCGTCCGCGAGGGCGGTCTGCAGCCGGCTGGTCAGTTTGTCGATTCTCATGTGTGCGTTCCTCAAATTCTCTGCGAATTCCGGTTCAGGTGTTCAGACGGATATTCGGTTTGCTTTGAGGATTAATGTAGGGGCGCTGGGCGGGACTTCAAGCCGGGCTCCGGGCTATTCGTCAGAAAATTGACGGCCGTCAGTTTCAGGTTTGGTGCCCGACCGGGGTGGGAGTCGAGCTCCAGAACACGCCGTGAATACTTCCCTGTAGGCTTGGCTGCAGCATCCATGCTGCAGACAGTTCTGGAGCTCGACTCCCACCCCGGCCCTCTAACTTTTAGCACAACCGAACCGATTGTTAGCTGCCCGCCAGCCAAACCAGCGTCGCCATTCGACCGGTCTGACCATCGCGCCGGTAGGAAAAGAAACGGGCGTTATCGCTCACAGTGCACAAACCGCCACCAGAAACCGAATTTATGTCCAGGCGGTTCAATCGTTGGGTGGCCAGCGTATAGATGTCCGCCATGAAATGGCCCGGGCGTGCACCGCTGGTGTGGAAAGCGCTGGCTGCTGCGGGATCAGCAGCCAGAAAGGCGTCCCGGACTTCCGGGCCCACCTCGAAGTGGTTCGGGCCAATGGCGGGGCCGAGCCAGGCCTGGAGGGTGTTCGGCTTGACGTCCATGGCGGTGACCAGATTTTCGAGCACGCCACCACAGAGGCTTCGCCAGCCCCCGTGGGCAGCACCAACAACCGTACCCTCCTGGTCGGCCAGGATTACCGGGAGGCAGTCGGCGGTCAGTATGGCGCAGGCAACTTCTGCATGGTGGGTGAAGCTGGCGTCTGCAGTGGGAACTCTGGCGGCCATGGCAGGCGTGAGTTCGACCACGTCGGTGCCATGGACCTGCTTCAACCAGCCGATGCTTTCGGGGAGCAATCCTTCCGAGTTAGCCAGTCGCTGGCGGTTGGCGCCCACGTGATCCGGGTTATCGCCAACGTGGTCGCCGAGATTGAGAGTGTCCCACGGCGGCTGGCTGACGCCGCCGGCGCGGGTGGTACTGAGCGCCCGCACGTTGGCCGGCGCCGGCCAGTCCGGTCTCAGCAGATCGCCATCAAAACTCACGATTTTCCAGCTCCCGGGCGTGTTTGCGCAGAGCCTCGATCAGCTCGATCATGTCCTCTGGCAAGGGCACTTCCCAGCTCAGGATTTCACCGGTCTCGGGATGTTCGAGGGTCAGTTTACGGGCGTGCAGCGCCTGTCGATGGAAAGCCGACAGCGCGTCCCTGAGCTCATCCGTGGTGCCCTTGGGCAGTCGCAGGCGGCCGCCGTAGAGCGGATCGCCCACCAGGGGGTGTTTTACATGGGCCATGTGCACCCGGATCTGGTGGGTACGGCCGCTCTCAAGCTTGCATCGGATGTGGGTATGGGCGGCGAATCGTTCCGCCAGCCGGTAATGGGTCACCGCCGGTTTGCCCGAGGACACAACCGCCATTTTTTTGCGCTCTCGGGGATGACGGCCAATGGGCGCATCCACGGTGGCACCGCCGGTCAGGGTGCCAACCACTACGGCTTCGTATTCCCGACCCATGGTACGGGTCTGCAGCTGATCCACCAGGGAGGTATGGGCCACAAGGCTGCGCGCCACCACCATGATGCCCGAGGTGTCTTTATCAAGCCGGTGCACAATGCCGGCCCTTGGCAGGTTTTCCACTTCCGGCGCGTAGTTGAGCAGCGCGTTCACCAGTGTACCGTCGGCGTGACCCGCCGCCGGATGCACCACCAGGCCCGCCGGCTTGTTGATTACCAGGAGGTGTTCGTCTTCATACACAATGTCGAGGGAAATGGCCTCGGCCTGCCAGCTCACCTGGGCTTCGGGCTCAGCCTCCAGCTCCAGCCGATCGTCCAGCATGACCTTGTCCCGGGGCTTGCGGGTTTCGCCATTCACCGTCAGCGCACCGCTCTTGATCCAGGACTGCAGACGCGAGCGGGAATGCTCCGGCATCAGTTCGGCAGCGGCCTGATCGAGGCGCCGGTCGCTTAATTCCGGCGGTACTACAAAGCTGGCAACAATTTTGTTTTCAGATGACATTCAGCCCCCGGGGCCTGGGTGTGTTACGTTTCGGTCAGATTTCTTGCGTCTGCGGGGCAGAACTCTGCACATCGGCCGACTTCCCCGCTACAATGGCTGCCCTTGAATCAATCGACATTATACGGGATTCCGGAATGAGATCAGGTCTTCGTTTATTGCTACTTTCCGCACTGGTGGTGCTGGTCAGTGCCTGCGCGTCCAACAAGCAGGAAGAGGTGCTGCCAGAGAAGACCTATTACGAAAATGCCCGCGAGGCCATGGATTCCGGAAACTTCAACGAGGCGGAAGAAAACCTCGACGCACTCGAGACGTACTACCCGTTCGGACGCTATGCGGAGCAGGCCCAGCTGGATCTGATCTACGCCCGCTACCAGAACCTTGATCTGGAAGGCGCCCGCAACGCGGCGGACCGTTTCCTGCGGCTCAATCCCCAGAGTGACCACGCCGACTACGCCCTGTATATGCGTGGTCTGGCGTCCTACAATCTCGACCTTGGCCTCGCCGCCCGCTATTTCCCGATTGACGTCGCCGCGCGGGATCCCGGCGAACAGCTGCAGTCGTTCCGGGACTTCTCGGAACTGCTCAACCGCTACCCCGAAAGCCCCTACGTGGCCGATGCCCGCCAGCGCATGATTGCCATCCGTAACCGGATGGCAGAGCTGGAGATCCATGCGGCCCGTTACTACATCAAACGCCAGGCCTATATCGCCGCCAACAACCGGGCCCGGTACGTGGTTGAGAATTACCCATCCTCACCGGTTACTGAAGAGGCCATTATCATCATGGCCGAGACCTTCCGGTTTCTCGAGTTGAAGAAAGGCGCCCGGGACGCGATTGCCCTGCTCCGGTCGAATTTCCCCAACAGCGAGGCATTCAACGAGGAGGGCGAGTTCGAAGTCGACCTGCTGAGGGGTGAGAACCGCTCGCTCACCAACGTGGTGACTTTCGGACTGATGGGCGACGAGTAGGGCTACTTGCCGCTCTTCCAGCCGTTGGTGATCGGATACCTTCGATCCTTGCCGAAGCCTCGCTCGGTGATTCTCACGCCGATAGGTGCCTGCCGCCGCTTGTATTCGTTGATGTCCACAAGGCGAATGACTCGCTCCACGTCTGCGCGATCAAAACCTTCGGCAACGATCGCGTCCGCACTGAAATCCCGTTCCACGTACAGGTTGAGGATCTGGTCCAGCACATCGTAACCGGGGAGGCTGTCCTCATCTTTCTGGTCCGGCGCCAGTTCGGCCGAAGGCGGTCGGGTGATGACCCGCTCGGGTATCACCTGAGAGAGCGAATTGCGGTAGTTGGCCAGGCGGAAGACCAGGGTCTTGGGCACATCCTTGAGCACATCGAAGCCCCCGGCCATATCGCCGTAGAGAGTGGAATAGCCCACCGCCATCTCGCTCTTGTTGCCGGTTGTCAGCACCAGTGAGCCGAATTTATTGGACAGGGACATGAGCAGAACACCTCTCAAACGAGCCTGGAGGTTCTCCTCGGTGGTGTCCGGGCGCGTGCCCTCGAAAGGCTCCGCCAACGCAGCCATGAAGGCGTCGTACATGGGCTCGATCGAGAATACGTCGTACTGAACCCCGAGTGCTACGGCCTCCGCCTCCGCGTCCTCCAGACTCATGCTGGAGGTATAGCGGAACGGCATCATCACGGCGCGCACCCGCTCCTTGCCCAGGGCATCGACCGCCACCGCCAGAGTAACGGCCGAATCAATGCCGCCAGATAGTCCCAGTACCACGGACTTGAATCCGTTCTTGTTCACATAGTCGCGAACGCCGGTCACCAGCGCCCGATACACGTTGGCTTCCAGGGAGGGTTCCTCGGGCCTGGGCCGGGAAACCGGCTGGCAGTGGTGCTCACACAGGAAATCCACCGGATACAGCCCCTCCTCGAACTGGGGGGCTTCCGCCATCAACACTCCCGAGTGATCAAACACCATGGAGCCACCGTCAAACACCAGCTCGTCCTGTCCACCCACCAGGTTCACGTAAACGATGCTCACCCGGTTATCCCGGGATTTGGCCTCCAGGAGCGCCTTGCGGCGGGCCTGCTTGTCGATGTCATAAGGGGAGGCGTTCAGGTTCAGGATCAGGCGCGCCCCTGCGGCGGCGCAGTCCTCGACAGGCCCTTCCTTCCAGATATCCTCGCAGACAGTAATACCAACCGGAACGCCACGAATCTCCATGGTCAGGGTTTCCGAGCCCTCGGCGAAATAGCGCTTCTCGTCGAACACCTGGTAGTTGGGTGGGAAGCGTTTGAAGTAACGACCGGTGATTTCTCCACCCTCAATCACAACGGCACCGTTGTACAGCAGTGCACCCTCCCTGAGCGGGGCGCCAATTACCATGGCTGGTTCCAGTTTCTCGGCCCGAAGCTGTTCTATGGCCTCCGCCACCCGCAGATCAAGGCTTGGCCGCAACAGCAGATCCTCCGGCGGGTAGCCGGTCAGACAGAGCTCCGGAAACACCACGATGTCAGCCTGGTGTTCGGTACTGGCCCTGCGGGTGGCCTCAATGACCAGTGCGGTATTGCCTGGAATATCGCCCACCAGGAAATCCAGCTGCGCCATCACGACCTTCAGCTTTTTCGCCGGGGCCGACAGGGTGGCCTTGGTTCCGGAAACGGACATAAAAGGGGCTCCTGTAACTCATTGCCGTTGAAAGGCTATTATAACCCCGCAGACGCATGGATTTCCTCCGACCAACAACGGATTCCACTGGATCATGGCAGCCGACACCGTTTCCCGTTCCGCTGAAACCCTCAGCCCTATCCCATCGACGCCTTCGGGGCTGCAGCAGGCCAAGCTGTTCAGGATCTACAATCACTACCGGCTGGTGGTCAGTCTGATGCTGGTGGCCCTGCTGTTTGTCGATCCGGTGAACTTCGACATGCGCTTCCGACTCCTGGATTACTACCAGGCGGGTGTGTCTGCGTATCTCGGCCTCAATGCCTTCATCGCCCTGCTCCTGGTGGCCGGCTTTCATCCCAGCCAGCGGCACATCACCTTGTCCATACTGCTGGACATCCTGATCATGCACGGGTTGCTGCTCACCAGTACCGGCATTACCAACGGCCTGGCCAATCTGGTTATTGTCTCGGTGGCGGCCGGCAACATCCTCACCCCGAGCCGCATGGGCACCTTCTACGCCGCGCTTGCGGCCATCTGTTCCCTGGGCATTTCCGGCTGGGCGGTACTGGCCCTGGGTGATTCCGCCGACGACATTGTCCGTGCCGGGTCCCTCGGGATTCTCTACTTCGCGGCGGCGTTTGTGCTGCAGAACATCTCCCGCAGGATGATGCGCAGTGAAGCCCTTGCCAGCAGCCGTGCCCGCAGCATCGTTGAACTGGAAAAGATCAACCAGCAAATCATCCAGCGTATGCGCACCGGCATTCTGGTGCTGGATCGCTTCGGACAGATCCGACTGGCCAATGCCGCTGCAGAAGAACTGCTTTATGGGGCGCCCAGACGCTCCGACGGTCCCGGTGAACACCCCACGGTGTTGCCAAGACCTTTGAAACTGGGACTTGAAGCCTGGCTGAAGGACCCGGGCCGGCGCATCGAACCTTTCCAGCCCTCACCCACCTCGCCCATGCTTCAGGCGAACTTCACCCAGCTGGACCAGGAACGGGGAGACCAGATTCTTGTTTTCATCGAGGACATGAGCAAGGTAACCCAGCAGGCACAACAGATGAAGCTTGCCTCCCTCGGGCGCCTCACCGCGGGCATCGCCCATGAAATCCGCAATCCGCTCGGTGCCATCAGCCACGCAGCGCAGTTGATGGAGGAGTCGCCGAGCCTCGATTCAGGCGACCGGCAGATGCTGGAGATCATCCGCCGCCATTCCCGGCGTGTGAACGGCATCATCGAGAACGTCCTCGATTTATCCCGCCGCCGTGCCGCCAACGCCGAGCTGATCGAGCTGGCGCCCTGGTTACAGGAGTTTCGTGAAGACTTCCTGCAAACGCAGGATAACGGCGACAGCCCGGCCAACATTGTTTTGAAAATTGACCCGCAGCTGCCGCCAGCCCGATTCGACAAGAGCCAGATCGAACAGGTGATGGTAAACCTCTGCGACAACGGGCTGCGCTACAGCGAACAGCATTCCGGACAGCGTCGGATAGGCATTCACGCCGGCGCTACCGAGGACGGGGAGCGGGCGTTCATCGATATCCGTGACCAGGGCCCTGGCATTGCGGCCGAGAACCGAAGCTCGGTCTTTGAACCGTTTTTCACCACAGACAAGCGTGGCACCGGGCTGGGACTTTATCTGGCCCGGGAACTGTGCGAGGCTAATCAGGCCCATCTCGCCCTGGTGGACGACGGCCAGCCCGGCTGCTGTTTCCGGATTACCTTCGCTCACCCCGGGCGGATGATCTGACCAGGCGCCGGCGGAATTCGGGCGTCTGAATAACGACATGGAACCGATAACACACAATGACCACACACACTGCGCTGATCGTCGATGACGAGCCTGACATCCGGGAACTTCTGGAGATTACCCTCACCCGGATGGGCATCACCACCTACACAGCGGAAGATCTCGGCGCGGCCCGCGCGCTTCTCGAAAAACACGCTCCGCAACTCTGCCTGACCGACATGAACCTGCCCGATGGCAACGGCATCGAGCTGGTGCAGTGGATCCAGAAGCACTCACCCTCCACGCCGGTGGCAGTGATTACCGCCTATGGCAACATGGACACTGCCATTGAATCACTCAAGGCCGGCGCCTTTGATTTTGTCTCCAAACCGGTGGAACTGCCCCGGCTGCGCGAACTGGTAAACAGCGCCCTGAAACTCTCGGAACCGAAATCGGAGACCGAAGACACCGCCGACGAACCTGGCCTGCTGCTTGGGAAATCCCCCGAGATCAAGCGACTGCGCAATCAGACCCGCAAACTGGCCCGCAGCCAGGCGCCCGTGTTCATCAGCGGCGAATCGGGGAGCGGGAAAGAGCTGGTCGCCCGCATGATCCATCTCCAAGGCCCGCGGCGCGAAGGCCCATTCATCGCGGTTAACTGCGGTGCCATTCCCTCGGAACTGATGGAGAGCGAGTTTTTCGGCCACAAGAAAGGCAGCTTTACCGGCGCCGTGGAAAACAAGGACGGCCTGTTTCGATCCGCCAGCGGTGGCACACTGTTTCTCGACGAGGTGGCCGACCTGCCGCTTGCCATGCAGGTCAAGCTGCTGCGTGCCATCCAGGAAAAGGCTGTTCGGCCGGTGGGCGATACCAAGGAAGTCCCCGTGGATATCCGCTTGCTGAGCGCTACCCACAAGAACCTGCCAGAGCTGGTGCAGGAAGGCAGCTTCCGCCAGGACCTGTTTTACCGGATCAACGTGATTGAACTGGCGGTGCCACCGCTGCGGGAGAGGCCGGACGACATCCCCCTGCTGGCGAATCACATCCTTGAGCGGATTGCCCGGGAGTACGAGTGCCCGCCCGCCTCCCTGACGTCAGAGGCCATCGCGCGCCTGCAAGCCTACGACTTCCCCGGTAACGTGCGGGAGCTGGAAAACGTTCTCGAGCGTGCCTTCACCCTCTGCGATGCCGACCAGATTGATGCAGACGACCTGCACCTGGGCAACGGCGTCCATCAGCCGGCGTCTGCTTCCCAGATCATTACCGAAGGCCAGACCGAGGACGCCGGTGCGATAGAGGTTCCGGATGGCGAAATCGACCTGGAAGGCTACCTCGAGACGATTGAGCGCCAGGCCATCGAGAAGGCCCTGGAAGCCACGCGCTGGAACAAGACAGCGGCGGCGAAGCGGCTCGGGATAAGCTTTCGGGCGCTGCGGTACCGGTTGAAGAAGCTGGGAATGGAGTAAGCCGGGACGCTAGATCCTGACGCACCCCCGGCTTATACTGACGTCGACCGGAACAGGACGTTCTGGTCACTTGATGCTTTTCACTATCTGAATTCGTTACAGGGACGTAGACGATGAACAATTCACTCCAGGCCGGCCTGACGCTGGTCGAGCTGATTGCCGTTATGGCCATCAGCGCCATTATTCTCGCTTTCGCGATTCCAGGGACGTCCAGCCTGATCAATCACTCAGGGCGCCACACTGCGCTGGCCGATTTGATTGCCACCCTCAACCTTGCACGCAATACCGCCATCAACGAGCAAACAACGGTGACCGTGTGTGCCATCGGAGCCGATTCCAAATGCTCGAATGTCTGGTCGCTGCCAATCACCGCGTTTCGGGACCCCGGACGAACCCGGGAAATAACCGATGTCAGCCAGATCGTACGTGTGATTCACCCCCTGGAGACGGGCCGTCTGACGGTCAGTTCCGGCATCCATAACTATTTCCGGTTTGAAAGCAACGGCTGGTCCCGGGGAACCCTGGGGAATTTCATCTGGTGCCCGGACTCTGACGACGACCGATACGCGGCCCAGGTCCGGATTAACATGGGAGGCCGTCCCCGTACGGCACGGGACCACGACGGAGACGGGATTGTTGAGGATTCGTCAGGCAACCCGATCAACTGCAGCAGCCTCTAAGAGGGCAACGGTCAGTCCCAGTTGACCCTCTGGCCATTAGAGAGCAGTGCAATGGTTCCACCGCCCTGGCCATTCTTCGGCTGCGCTTCAATACGGAATGCAGTCGCAGTTTGCGTAGTGATCGCCAGATCGTAGAATTTGGCGCTGCCATCGAGCGGCGCCTCATCCGGGAAGATAGCGCCGGCAGTACTGCCGATCGTCGCTCCAGCGTAGGTCATGTTCTGGGTATGAAAGCGCTCCATGGCGTTTGCCAGCGACATAAGCGCACTCTTGGCGTCCGCTGCGCGGGCGTTCGCGACGTACCGGTTGTAACTGGGCAAGGCGATCGCGGCGATAATGCCGATGATCGCTACCACGATCATCAGTTCGATCAATGTGATGCCAGACTGCCGTTTGACTGCTGTCATTGTTGCTTCCCAACTCTGTTGCTGTGGGCCGGGGCAAACATCTTGCCCCGGCTGTCGTTATCAATCCTGAGAATCAATCGTAGAGTTCCTGCCAGCTCATCCGCCCGGTATTCTCAGACGTGCTGCCAACATCCACCTCTTCCGAAAGGATTTCACTGTCGGACCGTGGGATGAGCGCATAGTCACCCAGGAAGCCGGTTTTGTTAGGCAGTCCGCCCTTGGTCTTGAAGCCAACATAGGGCGCGCCCAGTTTCGGCCAGACGGCACGATCCGGAGTCTGGCCATCAAGGCCAAACGCCATCAGCCAGCCGCTGCCACCCACGTCGCAGGGATTGCTCGAGGGAATGGTGGAGTTCACGAAGACATACTCGCCTCGCACCTGGGGAGGCTGAACAATCCGTTCGCCGGTTTCGGTTGTAAAATCGGCATACCAACCATTCTGGGTATCGAAGTCTTCGCCGGAGGAAGAGCGAACATCGAACACCTCGTTTTCCACGGTAATGACGGAGTCGGTAATTGTCCTACCAATCAGATCGGATCGATCGAGCTCAGACGTGCCCTGGTCCAGCACACCATAGAACGACTGGACATCTTCACTGACCGTGTCGTCCTGAGTCAGATATTGGCCAGTCCCAAAGAGGACCATGACGTCCGGGTCCGGATTGTTTTCGTTATCGTTGGGGTTGCGGACCACCATCGGTGCAGCAGTTATAGGCTGTACAACACCAGAGCGCACCGCCGTGAACAGAGGTTTGGGAGTGCTACCCTGGCGATAGGCGGACGCCCAGCTGCCATTACCCGTATCCGCTGCCACCCAGATATTGCCTTTCAAATCACCCGCATAAACGCGATCGACAATCCGATCACCATTCAGATCTACCTGCCGCACGGAAGACAAGCCGGTGGCGTCTGCCGCTGCATCAAACTGTATGTAGCGGTAGTCTCCTGAATCCGTCCAGTCGCCGTCCAGACCACCCTCGATATCGAGCATGAACAGCCCGGTCGATGTTCCGGTTGAGTTGTAGCCGTTGGGTACGAAGGCCGTCCAGCGGTAGTCGTTGTTACCCCACTGAACCAGCGACACGGTCGGGGGTTCAATGATGTAGCCCATGCGGCTGTCGTCAGCGCTGCTGAACTCCCACATCACCAGACTCGAAGCGTTGAGCTCGGAGAAGTTGGCGGGGTTGGTAACATCCAGGGCGAACACTCCCTTACCACCGGTCCGGGCACCACCAATCACGATGGTCCGCCAGTCGGCCGCTGTGCCACCTGCGCCCTGCGTGTAGACATCCGAAACGACCGGCGTCAGGTCCACGTAGTAACGGTGTTGGTAGGCCTGCTGCGTCAGGTAATGAAGACCGGCGTCAGCCTGATCGGAGAAGATAAACTCAGGAATGTAACCAAAGAGCTCGCGACCGTCACTGCCCCGGAACGCATGCAGCATTCCATCGTTGGCACCCACATAGACCACTGGGGTGCGGCTACGCTGCTCGCTTCTATAATTGGCATAGGTATCGGTAGCCGTACCAAACGGCACGCCTGTGGGCCAGCCAAGGTCGGGCTCTGCCACGTAAACCGGGGTGGAATTGATAATGTCTCCCAGCAGACTGGCCCTGGTTCTCATTCCGGTAATCGGACTACCCCGGAGATAGGAGATGCGATTCTCGGCAAGCGTAAGGCTACCGGCACCGCCGTCGTACTTCAGGTCGTTCTGCTGGCGGGTTGTCAGGCTGCCCCAGTTGGTCCAGTTAAAGGCGAGGCCGTTGGCGCCGTTGTAGGTAATGATCTGGCGCGCATCCTGCGACAGGTCCCGGGCGTCCAGAACGCTGCCGGCTTCCCAGGTTTCGGTCTCGTTGATAGTGGGCGGTCCTGACTGGTTTTCAGTCAGCCCCGTGGCGAATAGATCGCCAGTCCAATTCGCCGAGTCAAACCGGGCACCGAACAGGAGTGTGTCCGTCTCGAGCGTGGCTGTGTTGAAGGTCACGCCCGTGGAGCTACCAACGGCTTCGGCAACGATGCTCTCAAAGGCCTTTTCGAGACTGGCGATCATTCGATCTGCCTGGCCGGCAATGTAATAGTTGTCCGGTCGCTTGAAGCTGGTGCCGCCCAGGGAAACGGTTTCGCCGTTGGTGTGCCACCATTCCTCTGGAAGCGCCTCTGTCCGCGTTGCAGGATCAAAATCGTCCGGAACGTCGAAGCCACCGTACTTGGCCGCCAGGTAATACTGGTTGCTGGCCGGTGGCTGCAAAACCTGGTTTTCCAGAACGTCGACCCAATGAGTGGTCGCAGTCTGCTTACCATCATCGTTCGGCCGCATATCGTTAACGAGGTTATCGAATGCCAGACCCGCAATGTAGGCGGAGTTCTGGCGACCAGTAAACGAGTTGGTCTCACCCAGGCTATTACCAAGGCCTTCGATGATGCCCACACGGTTAGTCATCGTAATCACGTTGACAGTATCGTCCTGGCGAACTTCACTGGGCATGTTCGGTTCGTCATCCCGGTAACTCGTCTCATTGCCGGGCAGGTTCTTGTCATCATGCGTGTTTACATCACCGATGCCCAGGATCGCAGCCGGCTGACACTCGTACTGAACAGGATCGACCCAGTCAGTAATCACCGGGAATCCGTCCGTGTATTTGTTCGTGGTGGCTGCATCCAGGCCGTTCAGGCTTGAGTAGGCACTGACAGAACCAAGCCCTTTCAGATAGCGCGTTGCCGCGTAATAAAGCTCACTCACCGGGTCCAGCGACTTGTGGTTGTTGCTGTTCAGTTGGCCGAATTTGTTGATGTAGTTGATAACACCACTATTCACGACCGTCCCGGGCGTATTCGAGGCAGCCGTTGGATCAGGATTGGTAACCAGAACACCAGTCCTCGCATCCCATTCCGCGTTCGGATTGCTCGTTAATCCGGTGGAGGGGAGGAACTGCTCCGGGCCAATGAATTTCTGTTGGGCTCTCAGAACACCCCCATCCCGGCTGTTACTATCGTCGTTCAGATAGCCGAATACACTATATCGCAGCGTCTCGGAGTTTTTCTGTAAAAGCCCCTCGGGTTTCCAGGCGCTGGCATACTGAACACAATTGGCTTCGAGGCCTACGGTTGAATCACACACCTTCACCCGCACATGCGCTTCTTGAGCGTTAGCCGCCGAAAAAGTGCCACTCGGATTGTACTTCACTGGGTTGGTGTTAACGTCCGTATCGCCTACGCTGAAACGCATTTCAACGCCCAGGCCCTGAATCCTCACGCGAACGCGATTGGCGGTGAACGGGGTTGCACCCGCCACAACCGTGGAACCGCTGATCTCCCGCACTGCGAGACCACTCTGCCCCGGATGTCGGGCCTTCTCCAGCCAGGTTTCCGTGGTGGTATCCAGATAACGGTAGCCACCAGTGAGGACTTTGCGGAAGGGATCGATGGTCTGGGTCGTGGCCCAGTTCAGAAAGTTACCGCTCCACTCGCCGGCACCACTGCAGGTTGCTGAAGTGGACACACTGGAGGGCTTGAAATGCCGCTTCGACGCATCGGCGTCGTAGTTGTAGAGATAACACTTCTGGGGATCAAAGTAGCCTTCGAACCGACGCTCGGCCGTGTAGGAGCCAAGGTTAGCCAGACTCTGGACTGTCGGGAATTCCACGGACGGTGTCAAAACCAGGTTGCCGGGAACCCCCCGGCCGCCAGCCAGATACAGCGGCTGATTCGCCAGTACGCCCGGTGCCGCATAGCCCTGGACTGGAAGCACGATGGCGACGCCGAAGAAGAAATAACAAAGCTTTCGTTTGAGCTGACTCATAGCATTATCCCCGGAGCTTTCGCTCACATTTCCCGAGCATAGTAGGATTCAATGATGCGGGTAGACTCGCCGGTCGGTCCGGGGCTCCACGCAACGATCCGGAAGGCCTGGGCCTCGGTTGCACCTGTTTCATGGGAGTACCCTTCGACCACCAGATCGGTCAACTGCTCCGGCTGTCGCGCCTCTCCCATATGCTGAATGAAGTATCTCGGTGTCACGCCGTCAACGGCAGTGGCGGTCCGCACGTTGGTGCTTCCCGTCCAGTCGAATGTCTTCGGATCCGGCGCCGTATCGGTCTCACCGTAAAGGCCGCCTGTGCCGTCGAATTCCGAAAGCAGGTTTACGTTCTCTACATACAACTCGGCGTCACGGAGCGCAGACTCTGCAATCTCCAGAGACTGCATGCCCTCCCGCTCGCCCGAAACCATCCGCTCCTGCATGATGGTTCCCTGCATACTGGATACCGCCAGAAGCGTGAGCACCAGCAGCATCAGCAGTGACAGAATAAGCGCGGCGCCTGCCTGCCTGGTGAAATTTACTCTGCCCATCACGTCAGATCCTGTTTCTCATGGTGATTGTGGTTGTGTAGACCCGATACAAAAAGGTGTCGTTGGCAGCTGCGGTTGTCGTCAGGGCTGTGTTGGCAGCACAGTCCAGCCAGCCGGGATAGCAGTAATCCTGGGCTCCATCCGTCACGCCATCCTCCGGAGAGCGAACCAGAACACTCAGGCGTATCGCGATGGTGTTGTCCGCCTGGGTACGACCTGCGGTGGTCAGACCAATGGGATCCTCCCAGGCATTCACCTGGCCATCCTGGTCGCTGTCCACGCCAAACTGGAACTGGAAGTCCATGACATCCTGCAAGATGGCAACCGGCGTCGAGAAATTACCGATACCCGACCCCGATATGCCGACGCCGTCAGTCACCAGTTCGCGCACACCGTTTGCGTTGTCAGCCAGGTAAAATCTCTGTTGGCGGGGCCTGAACACCGACGCGCCGTCAGGATCATCGTTATAGTTCGTAGAGAGAGATTGAGTGGAGTTGCCCGGCCCAGCACTCACGTTGCCAGAGTTATGAACAACGACTTCGTTGTTGGTGTTCAGGTTAGTGACCTGGAAAACATCACCAGCACTGCAGTTTGTAACAATGAGAATGTCATTTTCATTGAACGAGTCACTGTCATCCACCCGAAGGTTGGCAGCCTGCTGACTGGGCTGGAACGTCACCCGTACCTGAGAGTTTCCATTTACACCACCGAGATAAAGGATGTCAGAGTTCCCGGCACCGGCATTGTTCTCGGCATCAAGACCGCGCAGAAGGGCACCGACGTCAAAGCCGGTGTCATTCAGAATGCTGTTCAGGCGCCCATCTCTGACGCCATCACTACCCAAACAACCCCAGTAGGACGAATTACGAATTTCCCGCCCAACAATGGATGTCGCCAACCGACCGGTTTCCTGGATTCGGGCACTGGCCTCAGCCACCCGAAAACTCTGGCTGTTGGAGGTGAAAATCTGCGTCAGGCCGAGCGTAATGATGAGCGACAGGGCCAATGCGACCATCACTTCAATAATAGAAAGGCCTCTCTGGCGTGCCGAGATCCTCATTGCTCCAACCTCGCTGTCATGGTGTAAGACTGCTGCGCTGCGTCGTTGCCGTATTGCCGCTCATCCCAGGTGATGGTCACGTCAACGGTATTGGTGTTCATGGTGACTGCGCCGGTTGCCCCCGGAACATCCCGATCCAGACTCGCCTTCCAGGCATTCACTTCAGCCGTCGTTAGCGCGTCGTTATCGTTTGCTCGGATCATTTCCACCATCTGCTGGGCATGGAGGTTTACCTGCGATCGCAAATTCGCATTGTTAACCTGCTGGAGTGACAGGTATTGCATACCCACAACCCCAAGCAGCCCAACCAGAAGCACCAGTAGAGCCACCAGCACCTCGATAAGCGTAAAACCAGTCTGAGAACGTGAACCTGATCTGACCAACATGAACATTTTTCTCCAGAGATCTCGTCTGTTCCCCGGGATCAGGGACAATTAAAGTCCGCAGTAGACACACGGCCACCCGGCGTTACGGTAACGCTTGTGCCATCGGCCTCACCCGCGCAGACGTTGAACGTGACGTTCCCCGTGCTGGTGGTAAGTCCGTTCGCCCGAAACGTCACGGAACCCGTGCTGATGCTCAGATCCCCGCTCGCCTCCTCAATCTCCCGGATGACGGTGCCGCTGGAAGCAACGGTCGCCTGCATGGTGTTCGACGCAGACGTTGACGTGACCCGTTCACCCCTCCGAACAGCCTCGCTGCGGGAATAGTTCAACAGACCCACGATGGAGTTGCTTGTGGATACCACGCGATTGTTGTCGATGATCCGTCCGAATTGGGGAACCGCGAAGCCAGCGATCACCGCGATGAGCGCGATTGCGATCATCAGTTCGACGAGAGTAAAGCCTTCATTGCCTGACTTTGAATGCATAGTCTCTTCCCAGTTTTCCTGTAGACAAATTAATGGCCAAGCGGCAGACCCTCTACCGTTATCTGACTAGCGGCAGATGTGAGCGGACGAACGGCAGGAACGTCCTCCTGCTTCGTGAACAGAGTCTCATTCCGGGCTGACAGAGCACCGGTGCGGGATCAGGCATTTTGCATCAGTGGAAGGCGCAAGAGGGTACCGATCCAACGGTACCCCCCGGGAGATACGAAAGGGAGACTGCCAGCTCAGTGTATTTCAACGGCGTCGATGCGCAGCTCCTTCGGCATTGAAAACACAATATTCTCCTCGCGCCCGGCAACTTCCTCAGGCACGCTCCCACCAAGGTCCCGGAGCCGGGCAATCACATCACTCACCAGCACTTCGGGCGCCGAAGCACCGGCCGTAACGCCGATGGCCTGCTTGCCATCCAACCAGGCCGGGTCAATCTGTGCCGCCTCGTCGATCAGGTAAGCGGGGGTTCCCATGCGCTCGGCCAGCTCGCGCAGGCGGTTAGAGTTGGAACTGTTGGGAGAGCCCACCACCAGCATCAGGTCGCAGTCGCCGGCCAGCTGTTTAACGGCGTCCTGGCGGTTCTGGGTGGCGTAGCAGATGTCGTCCTTGCGGGGGCCCTGGATCTCCGGGAATTTGGCGCGCAGGGCGTCGATAACCCGGGCGGTATCGTCCATGGACAGGGTGGTCTGGGTTACGTAGGACAGCTTTGCAGGGTCTTTCACTTCGAGGTTGGCAACGTCGGCTTCGTCTTCCACCAGGTAGATATCGCCACCATTGCTGTGGTCGTACTGGCCCATGGTGCCTTCCACTTCCGGGTGCCCATGATGCCCGATGAGGATGCACTCACGGCCATCACGACTGTAGCGCATGACTTCCAGGTGCACTTTGGTTACCAGGGGGCAGGTGGCGTCGAAGACTTTCAGGCCGCGGCGGGCCGCTTCGTTCTGGACCGCCTGGGAAACGCCGTGGGCGCTGAAGATAACCAGCTTGCCGTCGGGCACTTCATCGAGCTCGTCCACGAAAACGGCGCCCCGATTGCGGAGGTTATCAACCACAAATTTATTGTGCACCACCTCGTGCCTGACGTAGATAGGCGCACCGAACACATCCAGGGCCCGGTTCACAATTTCAATGGCGCGGTCCACACCAGCACAAAAACCCCGGGGGTTGGCGAGACGGATCTGCATAATACCCTTCTACCCTGATCAGTGGGCCGGTCCAACCGGCTCGACATCAATGATTTCCACTTCAAACGTCAGTGTACGCCCTGCCAGGGGGTGATTGAAATCCACCTCGACTTCATCACCCTCTACCCGGCTGACAACCCCCGGCAACTCGCTCTGGCGCGCATCGGCGAATGAAATCATAACGCCGGGTTCCAGCACCATATCGGCACTGAACTCGTGGCGCTTGAACGTTTGCACATTGTTGGGGTTGTGCTGGCCGAAGGCTTTCTCCGGTGGTACTTCGTAGCTTTCCCGGTCTCCGGCTTTCATGCCCATCAGGTAGGCTTCGAAATTTTCCGGCAGGTTGTCATCGCCGATTTCGAGGGTGGCGGGTGCCTTTTCGAAGGTGGAGTCTATTACCTCGCCATCGGGGAATTTCAGCGCAAAATGCAGGGTTACCCGGGTGCCTTTATCAATCGGCAGCTCGTTCATAAAAGCCAGTCACTCCTTTTCCGCATTCCCACCGGTATCGGCGGGTTTGCGGAAGATATCGAGAATCATCATGCCGGCACCGATGGTGATCGCGGTATCGGCCAGGTTGAAGGCGGGGAAATGCCAGTCCTGCCAGTAAAGGTGCAGGAAATCGACCACGTAACCATGCACCACGCGATCGTAGACATTACCCAGGGCGCCGCCGAGTATCAGTACGATGGCAACGGCGGTCCAGGTTTCGTGTTTCTGGAGGTTTTTCAGCCAGTAGATAAGAACCACACTGACCACCAGGGCCAGGGTAACGAAAAACCAGCGCTGCCACCCCGCGGCATCGGCAAGAAAGCTGAAGGCCGCTCCGGTGTTATGGAGCAGTGTCAGGTTGAACATGGGGATCACCGGCACCGGGTCGCCGTAGCTCAACAAGGCGGTTGCCATCGCCTTGGTACCGAGATCCAGGGCGATCACGGCTACCGCCAGCCACAGCCACTTCAACTTGCTACCGGTGACTTTTTCCGTCATGGCCGCGTCCATCAGGCGTAAGCGCGGGCTTCGCCGGGCCCTTCCACGTTGGTCACGCAACGACCGCAGAGGTCCTCGTACTTGGCGTTCCGGCCGACATCCTCGCGATGGTGCCAGCAGCGCTCGCACTTGCTGTGGGCAGCCGGGGTCACCTTCACACGCAGCCCTTCGTGAGCCGTCATCTCCGCGTCTCCGGCTTCGGAAACCGGCTTCACGGTGGCCTCCGAGGTGATGAGCACAAACCGCAGTTCCTCACCGAGGTGCTTCAGGTCGGCGGCAAGGTCGCCTTCGCAGTACAGGGTCACTTCTGCGCTCAGGGAGCCCTTGATTTCGCCTCGCGCCCGGGCCTCTTCCAGGCATTTGTTCACCGCTTCCTTGACGCTGTAGATCTCACGCCAGTACTCGCGACCCAGCTCGGCGTTTTCCGGCAGCGCGGTCAGGCCCTCGTACCAGGTTTCGTAGAACACGGTGTCACTGCGCTGGCCGGGCAAGTGCTGCCAGATTTCATCCGCGGTGAAGCTCAGAATCGGGGCAATCCAGCGCACCAGCGCTTCGGCAACGTGGTACAGGGCGGTCTGGCAGGAGCGCCGCGCCAGGCTGTCGGCCTGGGTGGTGTACTGCCGGTCCTTGATGATATCGAGGTAGAAGCCGCCCAGTGTCGCTTCGCAGAAGTTATAGACCTTCTGGTAGATCCGCAGGAAAGCATAGTTGCCGTAGTCCTCGTGCAGCTCCTGCTGCAGCTGGAGCGCACGGTCGACCATCCAGCGATCCAGGGCAATCATGTCCTCCGGCGCCACCATATGCTGCTCCGGCTCGAACCCGGTCAGGTTACTCAGCAGGAAGCGGGCGGTATTGCGGATACGGCGGTAGCCATCGGCGGTCTGGCGCAGGATGTCCTTGGACACGGTCATCTCACCGCTGTAATCGGTGGCGGCCACCCACAGGCGCAGGATGTCCGCACCCAGCTCATTCATGACTTCCTGGGGCGCGATCACGTTGCCCAGGGACTTGGACATCTTGTGGCCCTTGCCGTC
Organism: Marinobacter sp. E2; assembly: GCF_055755345.1. Taxonomy (NCBI): domain Bacteria; kingdom Pseudomonadati; phylum Pseudomonadota; class Gammaproteobacteria; order Pseudomonadales; family Marinobacteraceae; genus Marinobacter; species Marinobacter sp. E2. The sequence goes on along the minus strand of NZ_CM146911.1, from coordinate 773,020 downwards.
CACGGTAAAGCCGTGGGTCAGAACCTGCTTGTACGGTGCCACGCCGTTCATGGCGATGGAGGTCTTCAGAGACGACTGGAACCAGCCCCGATGCTGGTCGGATCCCTCAAGGTACATGTCGGCCGGGAACTGGCCCAGCTCTTCACGAACCCGAAGCACCGATTCGTGGGTAACGCCCGAATCAAACCAGACGTCCAGGGTATCCATGACCTTTTCGTACTGCCCGGCATCGTTGCCCAGCAGCGCCGCAGCATCCAGGTCGTACCAGGCGTCAATGCCGCCTTCCTCGATCTGCTGGGCCACCTTCTCGATCAGGTTCTGGGTATCCGGGTGCAGCTCCTGGGTTTCCTTGTGGATGAACAGGGTAATGGGTACGCCCCAGGTCCGCTGACGGGAGATACACCAGTCCGGTGACTGGTTGAACATGGCCTCGATGCGGTTCTGGCCCCAGGACGGCACCCAGCGCACGCCCTTGATCGCTTCCAGGGCATCAGCCCGCAGGTTTTCCTTGTCCATGCTGATGAACCATTGCGGCGTGGCCCGGTAAATCAGCGGCGTCTTGGTGCGCCAGCAATGGGGGTAGCTGTGACGGAACTTCTCGGATCGAACCAGCTTGCCCTCGCGCTCCAGCGCGCTGCACACTGGCTCGTCGGCCTTGTACACGTGCACGCCCGCCAGCTCACCGGCGGCCGAGGTGTAAGTGCCGTCCGCCTGCACGAGATTAAGGGTGCCAATGTGGTAGGCCTTGCCCACCTCGAAGTCTTCCATACCGTGATCCGGCGCGGTATGAACGGCACCGGTACCGGCGTCGGTCGACACGTGGTCGCCCAGGATCACTGGCACCTGCTTGTCGTAGATGGGGTGCTGAAGCACCAGGTGTTCCAGATCGGAGCCAGCGCAGGTGGCCAGGACTTCGAACTGCTCGACTTGCCAGCGCGCCATGATGCCATCCACCATGTCGGCCGCCAGGATCACGCGCTCCGGTCCCTGACCGACGTCGGTCTGCACCAGGGCGTAAGTCAAATCCGCGTTCAGCGAAACGGCCTGGTTAGCCGGGATGGTCCACGGAGTTGTGGTCCAGATCACCACCGACACATCGCCCTCACCTTTATCGGTGTTGAACACCGACAGCGCCTTCGCCTGATCGACTGCCGTAAAACGCACGTCAATCTGGGTGGAGGTCTTGTCCTGGTATTCCACCTCGGCCTCGGCCAGGGCGGACTGCCCCACCACACTCCAGTAAACCGGCTTGTAACCACGCACCAGGTGGCCCCGGGCCACGATCTTGCCCAGCGCACGCACAATGCCCGCTTCCACCTTCGGGTCCATGGTCAGGTAGGGTTTGTCCCACTCGCCCATGACACCCAGACGAATGAAGTCTTCCTTCTGCCCGGCAATCTGCTTGGTCGCATAGTCACGGCACGCCTGGCGGAAGGTCTTGTAATCCACCTTCACGCCGGCCTTGCCAATCTCCTGCTCAACCTTGTGCTCAATAGGCAGACCATGGCAGTCCCAGCCCGGCACGTAAGGCGCGTCATAGCCCATGAAGCTGCGGGACTTGACGATCATGTCCTTGAGGATCTTGTTGACCGCATGACCGATATGAATGCTGCCGTTGGCGTAGGGCGGGCCATCGTGAAGAATGAACTTGTCCCGCCCCTCGCGCTGCTTGCGCAGGTTGCCGTAGACGTCGAGATCCTGCCAGCGCTTGAGCATTTCCGGCTCGCGCTTGGCCAGGTTGCCGCGCATCGGGAAGGCGGTTTCCGGCAGATTCAGGGTGTGCTTGTAGTCGCTCATGGTCTGTGTGCGTACTCTTCCGGGTCTTGGTCAGTGTTGGTCAGTCATTCGTATCGACGCGCGCCTACCATCATTGCGGCGCTGTGCGGCGTTTCAATCCGCACTTTTCTCCGAGCCGTGTTCGGCGATCCAGGCACGGGCGTCTTCGAAATCGCGGGCAATCTGGTCTTTCAACTGGTCTACGGATTCGAACTTTTCCTCATCCCGCAGCCCGTGACGGAAGACCACTTCAAGGTGCTGGCCATAAAGTGTGCCAGCAAAGTCAAACAGGTGCACTTCCAGTGACGGCTGTTTGCCGTCCACGGTCGGGCGCAGCCCGATGTTGGCCACCCCATCGTATCGGGAGCCGTCATCCAGTGCGGCCGAGACAACATAGACGCCCCTCAGGGGCGCGGTCCGGTGCAGCAGGATGTTGGCTGTGGGCGCACCAATCTGGCGACCCAACTGGCGGCCATACACCACGCGCCCTCTGATCCGGTATGGGTGGCCCAGCAGCGCTTCGGCCTGCTCGAGGCCATTCACGGTCAGCAATTCACGCACCCGGGTGCTGCTGACCCGTTCGCCTGCCACGGTGACCGTGCGCGTGTTCTCCACCGAAAAACCACGGGCGCTACCGACCTCCTGCAACAGGTTGAAATCCCCGGCGCGGTCGCAACCAAACCGGAAATCATCCCCCACCACCAGGTGTCTCACTCCCAGCCCCTCGATCAGAACATCCTCCACAAAACCCATGGCGGAATAACTGCGAAACGCCTGGTTAAAGCGCAGGCAAAGCACAATATCGACGCCCTCGGCCAGCAGGGACTCGAATTTCTGGCGAAAGTTCATCAGCCGTGGCGGCGCCTCACTGCCCTGGAAGAATTCCCGTGGCTGAGGCTCGAAGACCATCACCACCGAAGGCACGCCAAGAGCCTCGGCCTTGCTGATGACCTGATCGATGATGGTTTTATGGCCGAGATGAACGCCATCAAAATTGCCGATGGTGGCAACGCAGCCACGCCTGAGAGGGGAATCCCCCCGCTGTGACAGCGCTTTCAGGTTGGTCAGGCCCCGGATCAGACGCATGTAATGCGAACCTTCAATTGCCAGCTAGCTTTCAGCGCACGTCCTTCGGTAACGCTGGTGAGAAAACGCGCGATTATACCTTACCTGTGGCGAAAATGTCTTACCCGAACCCCGGTGAGGGCCAGCACGAGAAAGTACACAAACACCCCGGCCGCCACCAGGACGGCCATATCGGCCGCCCGCTGGTAGCCGCCATTGGCCAGCCATTCGGCTACCGGCGGCTTGAGCCACAGAATAACCGCCGCCAGGGCGCCGTTGGCAAACAGGATCTGGAGCAGGAACCGGGGCCAGCCAGGCTGGCTCTGCCAGGCGCCTTCCTTACGCAACCCGCGCCACAACAGAAAGCCATTGAGCCAGGCCGACAACGATGTGGCCAGCGCAAGGCCGGCATGCGCCAGCGGAAACACCAGCATCAGGTTGAAGACCATGTTGGCCACCATGGCGATGATGCCGATCTTCACCGGCGTTCGGGTGTCTTCACGGGCAAAGAACCCAGGTGCGAGCACCTTGATCAGCATGAAGGCGAGCAAACCCGCCGAGTAGGCCCGCAGGCTCTGGGCCGACATAGCCACGTCGCGGTCGGTGACCTCACCATAATGAAACAGGGTGGCGATCAACGGCTCCGCCAGCAGAGCCAACGCCAGCGCCGCCGGCAAGCCAATCAGCAGCACCGCCCGAACCGCCCAGTCAAGAGTGGCCGCGAACTGATCTGCGGAGGCAGCGGCGTGCTTTCGGGACAGACTGGGCAGGATCACCGTGGCAATGGCAATGCCGAACACGCCCAGGGGCAACTCCGACAACCGGTCCGAGTAATAAAGCCAGGACACGCTGCCCGTCTGCAGGAACGAGGCCAGAACAGTGTCGAGCAACAGGTTGATCTGGCTTACCGAGACCCCGAACAGCGCCGGCACCATCAACTTCAGGATTCGACTGACACCCTCGTGGCGATAATCCACCCGGGGTCTGGGCAAAAGCCCCAGACGCATCAGAAAAGGCAACTGGAAGAACAGCTGCAGAGCGCCGGCAATGAACACCCCCCAGGCCAGGGCCATCACCGGCTCCGCCATCAGCGGCGTCAACCATATGGCTGCCGCAATCATTGAAAGATTGAGCAACACGGGCGTAAACGCCGGCACGGCAAAGCGGTCGTAGCTGTTGAGGATGCCCCCGGCGAAGGCGGTAAGCGAGATCAGCAAGAGATAGGGAAAGGTGATCCGCAGCATGTCGCTGGTCAGCGCAAACTTCACCTCATCATCAAGAAAACCCGGGGCAAAGATGGCCGTCAGCACTGGCGCCCCCAGGATGGCCGCGAGGGTTACCCCCAGCAGGACCAGCCCCAGGGACCCGGCCACCGCATTGACCAGTCGCTGAACGTCCGACACGGATTGGTTTTGCCGGTAGGATGACAGTACCGGCACAAAAGCCTGCGAGAACGCGCCTTCGGCAAACAGCCGGCGCAGAAAGTTCGGAATCTTGAACGCCACGAAAAAAGCATCGGCTCCGGCTCCGGCGCCAAAATACCGGGCGATCACCATATCCCGAACCAGCCCGAGCACCCGGGAGAGCATGGTCATGGCTCCCACCAGGCCAGAGGATCTCAACAGACCGGGCGCCCGGGGCAGTTGTTTCTGTTCTGGAGGCGTTTCAGATTGCGAGGACATGCAGGCCCTGGGGTGACATTGAGTGCATCCAAGTTGGCGGGTATTTCGGGAATTACCTGCTTCCCGTTTCAGCCCGCATCCGGTGAGCGGCGAGTTTAGCACAGGCCTTATGGCGTGGGGCATGAAATGGGTTTTGGTCTTGACATTTGGGGGATTGGGCGGCATAGTTCCGCGTCATTTATTTCGACGCGCTGGTTTTGGCGCGCCCGCGATGTAACGAATCATTCAGCAACGAATTCAGGATTTTCAGGAGTTTTACGGTGGCAAATTCCCCGCAAGCCAAGAAGCGCGCACGTCAGAACGAGAAGAACCGCAAGCACAATGCAAGCCTGCGTTCCATGGCTCGTACCTACATCAAGAAAGTTCAGTCCAAGATCGAAGCCGGCAACTACGAAGAAGCCCAGGCCGCTTTCCAGAAGGCCCAGCCGATCATGGACAGCATGGTGAACAAGGGTATCTTCGCGAAGAACAAGGTCGCTCGCAGCAAGAGCCGCCTGAGCGCCAAGATCAAGTCCCTGAAGAGCGCCTGATTCAGGCCCGCTTTCGGGAAAATAAAAAAACCGGCCATCTGGCCGGTTTTTTTATGAGCGGGAAGCCCGCTAGACAATTACCAGATTATCCCGATGAATCATCTCCTCGCCGGACATGTAGCCCAGAATCTCGGTAATCCTGTCACTGGAGCGCCCGGCAATGGCCCGGGCCTCGTCCGCGTCATAATTCACCAGCCCCCGGGCAATCTCGCGACCGGACTGATCCACACACGAGACCATTTCGCCGCGCCGGAACTGCCCGGCCACACCCTTTATGCCAACCGGCAGCAGACTGCGGCCACCCAGACACAGCACCTTGACCGCGCCATCGTCGATCGTGAGCTTGCCCCGGGTTTGCAGATGACTGGCCAGCCACTGCTTGCGGGCCGCAATCCGCCCCTGCTCAGGTAACAACAGGGTGCCAATCACATCACCCTGTCTCAGCCGGCCGATCACACCCTCGATACGACCGCCCACAATCACCGTGAAGGCGCCTGACCGTGCCGCGAGCCTCGCGGCACGCAGCTTGGTCTGCATGCCGCCGCGCCCAAGCACACCGGCACCACCCCCGGCCATGGCATCCAGCTCATGGTCGCCAGCCTTTCGCTCGGTGACCAGACAGGCATCGGCGTGCTTGCGCGGATCCTTGTCGAACAACCCTAACTGATCCGTGAGAATGATCAGGCCGTCGGCCTCAATCAGGTTGGCAACCAGCGCCCCCAGGGTATCGTTGTCGCCAAACCGGATTTCGTCGGTCACCACCGTGTCGTTTTCATTGACGATGGGCACCACGCCAAAATTGAGCAGGGCACGCAGCGTGCTCCGACCATTCAGGTAGCGTTTGCGATCGGATAAATCATCGTGGGTCAGCAGGATCTGCGCGGTATGGATATCGTGGCGCTTGAACTGCGCCTCCCAGGTCTGCACCAGCCCCATCTGCCCGACCGCAGCGGCGGCCTGCAGTTCATGCAACTGCTCCGGGCGCACAGTCCAGCCAAGACGACTCATACCCTCGGCCACGGAGCCCGATGACACCACCACAACTTCCACACCGTCTTCGATCAGTTCGGCAATCTGATCCACCCACAAACCCAGGGCAGCCACATCCAGGCCCTTGCCATCGTCTGTCAGCAGGGCACTGCCAATCTTGATCACCAGGCGTCGGGCCTGGCGCAACTGTATGCGTTCAGTCATGATCCGTGGACACTTCCTCTTACGCGACTACTCGGGGGCGTATACCACTTCAACGTCGTAGTCATCGTCGTCGAAGTCGTCGTCATCGTCGTCCTCGCGCGCTGCACGACGGGCCTGGCGCTCCGCCTCGATCCGCGCCCGGGCCTCTTCGTCCATGCGGCGACGCCTTTCCGCCTCGCGCTCTGCAAACTCTGGGTTCTGGGCCTCGGCCTCGGCCTGCTCCTCAATCCAGCGCATCACCGCCTGGGAAAGCGCCTTGGTGCCCTCGCCGCTCAGGGCCGAAATCCGGAATACCGGCCCGTCCCAGCCGAGCTCGTCGATGATCGCCTGGCAATGAGCCTCACGATCCTCTTCCGCCACCATATCGACCTTGTTCAGCACCAGCCAGCGCGGGCGGCTGGCCAGGGTTTCACTGAACTTTTCCAGCTCGTGCGCGATCGCGCGCACCGCCTCGGCCGGAGAGGAGCCATCGTAGGGAGCCACATCCACCAGATGCAGCAACAACCGGGTACGAACCAGATGCTTGAGGAATCGGATACCAAGCCCGGCACCCTCGGCGGCACCCTCGATCAGACCGGGAATGTCCGCGATCACAAAACTCTGGTGCGCCTGCACACTCACTACGCCCAGGTTGGGCACCAGGGTGGTGAACGGGTAATCCGCCACCTTCGGACGGGCAGCAGACACCGAGCGGATGAACGTGGACTTGCCGGCATTGGGCATCCCCAGGAGCCCTACGTCTGCCAGCACTTTCAATTCCAGCCGGAGGTTCCGCAACTCTCCTTCCGAGCCCTTGGTGGTCTGGCGCGGCGCGCGGTTCACCGAGGACTTGAAACGGGTGTTACCCAGGCCATGAAAGCCGCCCTGGGCAACCTTCAGCCTCTGCCCGACGTGGGTCAGATCCCCGAGCACCTCATGGGTGTCCATGTCCACCACCGTGGTGCCCACAGGCACAGGAAGCACAAGATCCTCGCCCTTGGTGCCAGTACAGTTGCGGCCAGCACCGGGCTCACCGTTCTGGGCCTTGTGCTTGCGCTGGAATCGATAGTCGATCAGGGTATTGAGCGACTCATCGGCCTCCAGATACACCGAGCCGCCGTCGCCGCCGTCACCGCCATCGGGACCGCCCTTGGGCACGTACTTTTCACGCCGGAAACTGAGGCAGCCGTGACCACCCTTACCGGCCTCGACAATGATGGTGGCTTCGTCTACGAACTTCATGGATCAACCCTTTGCGCCACGCGCATAAACTAAAAAGCCCCGCAGCCTCAAGGAAGCTTTGCGGGGCTCCGGATGGCTCTGTCACCCTGATGTTATCAGGATACCAGCGCCATCCAAGGTTCGACAGAACCGGATCGCCGCTGCTTACGCAGCCGGAACGATGCTCACGAACTTGCGGCTCTGCGGGCCTTTGGTCTCGAACTTCACCTGGCCGTCTGCTTTCGCAAACAGGGTGTGGTCCTTACCAATGCCAACGTTGCTGCCAGCGTGGAAACGGGTGCCACGCTGACGAATGATGATGCTGCCTGCAGAAACAGTCTCACCGCCGAAGCGCTTCACACCAAGTCGTTTCGACTCGGAATCGCGACCGTTACGGGTACTACCTGCTGCCTTTTTATGAGCCATTACCAGCCTCCTTCTCTAGGGGGTAAATCCAGGGTCTCAGCCCTTGATACCCGTGATCTTGACTTCAGTGAACCACTGACGGTGGCCCTGACGCTTCATGTGATGCTTACGACGACGGAACTTGATGATCTGAACCTTGTCGTGACGACCGTGGCCGACCACTTCTGCGGTTACCTTGGCACCATCAACCACCGGCGCGCCTACCTGAACCTTGTCGCCATCGGCGATCAGCAGAACGCGATCGAACTCAACGTTGCCACCGGTTTCAACTTCGAGCTTTTCCAGCTTCAGGGTTTCGCCTTCTTTCACACGGTGCTGCTTGCCACCGCTAACAATAACTGCGTACATTCACTCGTTCTCCACGATTGACCCATCCCTGCTCTTATCCACCTGGTTCTAAGGGAGGCGCTCTGGCGACCCTATAGCAGGGAGCGCAGGTTGGGATGAGTTGGGCGCGTGATTGTACGAAAAGACGCTTCGCAACACAAGCCAAGTTGACACTCATCTCGGCAATACCTAGCATTGCCGCGACCTGCCTTTATTACCGGTATTCGCGAGAACGACACATCAGCGCATCACCAGAACATCACCAGATTAGGGAACCACAAGCCGCATGACAGCCCAGCGCATCTACGACACCGTGGCCGATGACTTCAGCCAGGTTAACGACCTGATCATCCAGCGGCTTGCCTCGGATGTGCCCCTGGTGGAAAAGATCGCCCAGTACATCATCGAAAGCGGCGGCAAGCGCCTGAGACCCCTGCTGGTTCTGCTTTCCAGCCAGGCCGCCGGTTACGACCGTAACGACCACCTGAAGCTGGCGGCGGTCATTGAATTCCTGCACACCGCCACCCTGCTTCACGACGACGTGGTGGACACCTCGGACATGCGCCGGGGCCGCAGCACGGCCAATGCGCGCTGGGGCAACGCCCCCAGTGTACTGGTAGGTGATTTCCTCTACGCCCGGGCGTTCGAGATGATGGTGGAGCTGCAGAGCCTGCGCATCATGGACGTGCTATCCCATGCCACGGCGGTAATCGCCGAGGGCGAGGTGATGCAGCTGATGAACGTGAAGAACCCGGATCTCACCGAAGAGCAGTACATGAAGGTCATCCATAACAAGACCGCCATGCTGTTCGAAGCCGCCTCCCACACCGGGGCCCTTCTCGCCGGTGCGAACGCGGAGCAGGAGCAAGGGCTCAAGGACTACGGCAAGCACCTGGGGCTGGCGTTTCAGTTAGTGGACGACGTTCTGGACTACCGCGGCGATGCCGAAGCCATGGGCAAGAACGTGGGCGACGACCTGGCCGAAGGCAAGACCACCCTGCCTTTGATCCACGCCATGGCCCACGGCTCGGACGACGAGCGCCAGTTGATCCGTCAGGCCATTCGCAAAGGCGGCCTGGACGACCTGCCACGCATTCTGGACATCGTCGAGCGCTCCGGCGCCATCGAATACACCATGACCAGGGCCCGCGAGCAGGCAGAGCTGGCGAAGGCGTGCCTGAACGCCCTACCGGAATCGAGCCACAAAGAGGCCATGGAGCTCCTGACAGAAGTGGCCGTTGCCAGAGTAAGCTGATTTAAATGGGGGTCAGGTGAAAGCTTTCATCTGACCCCGGCGTCCACCTCCTACATCAATCAAGATGTTCGCGCCCATGGGGCGCGTCAAAATCCAGCGCCGGACCCACCGGTACGATCTGGGTCGGGTTGATGGTGCGCTGGCTCACGTAGTAGTGACGCTTGATCTGCCCGATATCCACCGTCTCGGCCACGCCCGGTTCCTGATAGAGATCCCGCACGTACGCAGAGAGCGCAGGGAAATCCTGGATCCGCTGCCGGTTGCATTTGAAATGGCTGAAATACACCGCGTCAAAGCGGATGAGCGTGGTGAACAGCCGCCAGTCGGCCTCCGTTAGCTGGCCGCCAACGAGATACCGCTGGCCAGACAACCGCTGCTCCAGCCAGTCGAGCGAATCAAACAGGGCTGTGTAGGCTTCTTCGTACTTGTCCTGCGCAGTGGCAAAACCGGCCTTGTAGACACCGTTGTTGACGGTGTCATAGACCCTGGCATTCACTGCATCAATCTCTTCTCTCAGACCCGCCGGGTAGAAATCCAGGTCTGTCCGCACACCATCGAGGTCATTGAACGCTGAATTGAACATGCGGATGATCTCTGCCGACTCGTTACTGGCAATTGTCTGCTTCTTGGTATCCCAGAGCGTGGGCACCGTCACCCGACCGGTGTAGTCCGGGGCCGCCCTGGTATAAAGCTCATGCAGAAAGCGCAACCCATGGAGGTGGTCACGGTGCTGCTCACTGTCCGGCCGGAACTCCCAGCCGTTCTCGACCATGTCCGGATGCACCACAGACACCGAAATATGCTTCTCCAGCCCCTTCAACTTGCGGAAGATCAGCGTTCGATGCGCCCACGGGCAGGCCATGGACACATACAGGTGATAACGGCCAGACTCGGCCTTGAAGCCACCCTCACCGTCCGGCCCCGGCGAACCATCGGCCGTCACCCAGTTCCGGAACCGGGCCGCCTCCCGCTCGAACTTGCCGCCGGTCTTGTCGGTGTCGTACCACTTGTCGTGCCATTTGCCGTCGATTAACAGGCCCATGAGGTCCTCCGATTAAAAATCCTGATGATCGGCAATGGCCTCTGGGAGAGACTGCTCGGAGTTTGCCGAGGGTGTCGGGCAAGGCCTTCGCAAACCGTGCATTGCCAGGGATGGCAATGCCGAGCCCCCAGGGACGGGTTCACGGCGTGTTTGCGAAGGCCTTGCCCGACACCCGCTGGCCCAAAAGCCAGAAGCCATTCGAAACTAAGAGCAGAATACCGGCGACCCTGCTACCCTCTCAAACAAGCATTTCTGGCCAACAACCTCAGATTATTCGAACATGCATACAGCCATCACCATAGACGCCCTCAAAGTCCTCGACGCCATCGATCGCAAGGGCAGCTTCGCCGGCGCCGCATCCGAGCTGTTCCGGGTACCCTCCGCCATCAGCTACACGGTGCAGAAGCTGGAGGAAGACCTCAATGTGGCCATCTACGATCGCACCGGCCACAGGGCCCGACTGACACCCGCTGGCCGATACCTGCTGGAAGAAGGACGCACCCTGCTCGAGGCCGCAGAAAACCTCGCCCACACTACACGGCAGGTGGCCCAGGGTTGGGAAACCCGCCTGCGAATCGGCTTCAATTCGTTACTGCCGGCGGAGTGCCTGTTTCCAGCCATCCAGGAATTCTATGAGCTCGGGGTGCCGGTGGATGTCCAGATTGTCGAGGAAGTGTTTGCCGGCACCTGGGATGCCCTGCAAAGCCGGCGAGTGGACCTGATCATCGGTGCCGACAGCCTCAGCAAACCGGCCGGAAGCTACACCACCAAGGCCCTAGGCGAGATGCCTTTCGTATTTGCTGTGGCCGCAGACCATCCGCTAGCAAGTGCGGACACTCCTCTGCAGGAGGAAGACATTTCCCGCTACCCTGCGGCCGTGGCTGCGGACACCTCTCGTTCGCTCCCTCCCGGGCATGCCGGGATTTTCCATCGACAGCGCACGCTGACCGTTGCCAACATCGACCAGAAAGTGGCCGTACAGGTGGCGGGCCTGGGGGTCGGCTGGCTCCCCAAATCACGAATCCGCCAGCAGCTCAAAGACGGCACCCTGGTGGCCAAGTCGGTTCAGGCGTCAAGACAACCGATCACCCTGCACCTGGCGAGGCACGCCGAAGACCAGGGTAAGGCGCTGATGTGGTTCTGGGAACGGCTCGGGCGCGAGGGTGCCGTCTCGGAATGGCTAAAAGACTGAAAACAAAGCCAATGGTATGACTTCGACAGATGTCCCCTCGGGTCGACTGAGTCAACGGAAACCGCCCCCAGATCATTTATACTGCGACAAACTTCATCGCCGAAGGGAGCTCTCTGATGCGGCAGCTGTCGGAACTGGATGCCTCGTTCCTGTACCTGGAATCAGAAACCACACCGATGCACATCGGTGGCATCTACCTTTTCGATGCCGGAGAATGCGACCGGCCACTGGCGTTCAGCACTTTCGTAGCCTATCTTCGCAGCCGCCTCCACGTGGTGCCTGTGTTTCGGCAGCGCCTGAGGGAAATCCCGCTTCGGCTCGGCCGGCCCTACTGGATTGACGATCCCGAGTTCAGTCTTGAGCGGCACCTGGCCTATGTGAACATGGGCGAACACGGGCAGAAGGCCAACCTGATGACGCTGGCTTCGCGGATTCTGGAACAGCCCCTGAAAAAAGACCGCCCGCTCTGGCACATCACCTTTGTGGATGGTTTCCGGCTGGGCGATGACAACGCCGGCAACGAAGGGTTCGCACTGATCGTCAAGTTGCACCACGCGGCCATCGACGCCTTCAGCGGTGAGGAGATCATCGGCAAGCTGCTCGAATACACCCCCGAGCCGCGCCCGATTACGCCGCCACGACCCTGGTCACCCCGTCCCCGGCCTTCGGAAGAACGAGTGATGCTACAGGCCGGCGCCAACATCCTGCGTACGCCCTTGCAGGTCACGTCCCTGGCAGCCAACGCGATCGAGGCCACGACCCGCGGCCTGATCCAGAAACAGCTGCGAAAACTGCCGTTGCCACTGCCCCTGTTCTCGGCGCCCCACAGCCCATTCAACCGACAGATCACCGCCAACCGGCAGATTGTTGCGGCCAGCGTTGAGCTGTCCCGCCTCAAAACCATCAAGGCCACGCTCGGGGACGTCACACTGAACGACGTGGTGCTGGGGCTCTGTGCCGAAACGCTTCGCCGCTACCTCATCAGTGAGGGTGCGGGCAGCGGCAAGTCCCTGGTGGCCATGACACCGATATCGGTTCGCTCCAACAGCCTTCGCAAGGCGACCGGCAATCAGATGTCGGCAATGCTTCTGGATCTGGCCACCAGCGAGGCCAATCCGGCTCAACGCATCCGGCGGATTCACTGGAACGCGGTTGCCTCCGAACCCTACCGCGAGGCCATAGCCGCAGACCGACTGACGGAGCTGCTGCCATCAACCATGCTGGCGCTCTCGGCCCGACTCTACTCGGAACTGCAGATTGCCCAGCGCTACCGACCGCTGTTCAACCTGCCGATCACCAACGTGCCCGGCCCCCAGGTACCTCTGTACCTGCAGGGGGCGAGGCTGGTGCAGCAGTACAACACTGCGCCGCTGTTCGACAGTATGGGACTGGTGATTGTCGCCGTCAGCTACGAGGGTCGCCTGACCCTCAATTTCACGCTCTGTCCCGATGTTGTCGCCAATGGCGATGCCCTGCAGGCGCATGTGGCTGAAAGCCTGGGCGCCATTGAAGACGCGGCCCATCGGCTGGGCACGGAAGATCTCGCGGAACCGGCGCCGGCCACAGCGACCCAGTCGCTGGCCGATGATGCCATGGCGATAATGGAAGGATTGCTGAAAAGAGCCATGCGCCGCTTTCGGGCCTGAATCCCCGAAAGCGGCGCAAACAACGGCTTTACTCGAAGGCCCAGCGGAGGAAGGCTTTCTTTTCCTCGTCGCTCGCGGTCTGCCAGATGGCCTTGAGCTGATCCAGCGGGGCGGTATCCTCGCCCATCTCGACCGAGCCAGACGCCTGCGCAGACTCGGGCAACGGCGTCCGGGCCAATGCGGCTGCCTGCGACGGATCCCAATCGGTAGACGTAGCAACAGTCTGCCCTGACGACGCAACGATTGCGGCACTGAATTGCGACATCATCTGCTGCGCTTCAGCGCGGGAATCCGGTTTCTCAAACTCGAAGGCGTAGGTCTCACCCGCCGCCGCGTCGAAACGCGCTACCTGAGGCTTGCTCTCGATCACATGCACTTTGGATTCGCCATTGCGAACCACCTCCGACTTGGCCCAGATAGTCTTGTAAACGAAAACCACCTCGTTTTCGCCGGGCAGCAGGGCGTAATCCAGGGCCAGGTCGTCCATCAGGAAATTGGACATTGTCCGCCCGTTCACCCTGGTAACAACAATCTCTCCGGGCGCTTTGAGAACGGCCGCATTGGCAGCGGCGTCAGGGTTGCCCTCCCAGGTTTCCACCACACTCACGCTGGACGCGCAACCGGACAGGACTAGCAACAGTAACGGGAGCAAAACGGCGCTTTTGCCAATGGTGTGAGACCTGGGTCGCCGTAGCCTGTGTATGAACGAACCGAATACCTGGAAAATGGTCATTGACTCTCCTTGAAAACATGAACGAAAGGGCCCGGGGCGTTGACCGCCGCTGTTGCATTCTGACGACTGCGTTTGACAAGGGCAAGACACCGAGACGGGCGCCTGCCAGGGCAGGTTGCGGCGTTATCGTGATCCCGGCTGAGACCTGGCTCGTAAAAATGTAAAAAAATGTTGAATTCGGCCCGATTTGGATTAACTTAAAACAGATCGGCAATGACAAACGTGGCGCCCGAAAAGCAAAAATCAAAAGGGGGCACAGGAGATAACATGGATACCCAACGCAGGACCGGAGAAGAAGGGCCAGTTCCCTTTCGCAGTAGCCGATTTTTCTGTGTAGGGAGCAAGTGGTACTTCACCACCCGGGAAGGGTTTGACAGTGGCCCCTTTGCTTCACGTGAACGCGCCGAGACCGGACTCAAGCGGTTTTTGCATGTTGTTCGATTGCTCCCCGAAGAGCAGCGGATGCACTAGCTCTCTGGCCCCGGTCATCGGCTAGACCATGACCGGTACCAGCCAGTAATCAACGGCCCACAGGCAGGCCAGGGCCATTGCGCCAGCAACCACATCGTCCACCATTATGCCCAGCCCGCCCGGCAGACGCCTGTCGAGCCAGCCAATCGGCCAGGGTTTGGCGATGTCGAAGAGCCTGAACAGTGCAAAGGCGCCCAAAACCCCGTAAATCGTATCCGGGAACAGCCCCAGGGCAATCCACATACCCACAAACTCATCCCACACGATACCGCTATGGTCGTGCACCTTGAGATCCTCGGCGGTCTTTCCGCACAGCCAGACACCAACCAGAAAAGCCACCAGAACCACCAGCCAGTAGGCTGACGGCGGTAGCCACGCGATTCCGTACCAGAGGGGAATCGCGGCCAGGCTACCCCAGGTGCCGGGCGCCCTGGAGGTGGCGCCGCTGCCAAGACCAAAGGCCAGCAGATGCACAGGATTACGAAGAAAGCCCGGGGGAAGAATCAGCGGCGGATCGTCCTGCTCTGGCGTCTGGTTGGAATGGCTCATTGACGCCTCCTGAAATGATCGAATCCGGCATTCGGGCCTGAGGGTCCACAGTCGGTGCCATCCAGGTAAAGCCCCGGGTCCGCTTCGATGGTTCCGATCACCGTAAACTGCTGCCTGAGCGCCTCCGGGGCACTTTTCCAGCGCTCCGGCGGGAAAGTCAGGCAGAGCTCGTAGTCATCGCCGGACCGCAGTGCCAGGTCCTGGGCACGCCCACCTGCCAGGCACACCAGGGCCGGTGAAAGCGGCAGCGAACCGGATTCGAGCCTGGCACCACACCCTGATGCCTCCAGAATGTGGCCAAGATCCGCCAGCAAGCCATCGGAAATATCGATGCCGGCACTGGCGAACGGGGCTGCGGCCACACCGAGCTGAAGTCTGGGTTGTGGCCGGTGATAGCGCTCAAGCACCGCCACAGCATCGGCCGACGGCTCGGCTTCTGACAGGTACGCCAGAGCCGCACCGGCATCACCCAGGGTGCCGGAGACCGCCACCAGGTCGCCTGGCCGGGCGCCATTTCGACAGATGGCGCGGCCGCGGGAGACGGTGCCGTGCACCTGCAGGGTCAGGGTCAGCGGCCCGGCCGTGGTATCACCTCCCGCCAGAGCGAGCCCGAACGCCTGCGCCGCCTCGGCCAGGCCCCGGGCAAAACCTTCCAGCCAGTCTTCATTGGCCTCGGGCAGGGTCAATGCCAGTGTAAAGCACTCCGGCTTTGCACCCATGGCTGCCAGGTCGCTGGCGGCAACCGCCAGCGACCGCCAGCCAAGGTAGTCAGGGTGATAGTCGTGGGGGAAATGCACCCCTTCAACCAGGGTATCAATGGAAAAGACCAGATCCTGGCCGGAGGGCAGCCGCTGTATGGCACAGTCATCACCCGGCCCGAGCACCAGAGAGGCCCCCTGCTGCCGGGAGGCCAGCGGCAGGAAGTACCGCCGGATCAGATCAAATTCACCCATGGATCAGCGGGCGCGGGTCTCGGCCAGACGCAGCCGACCGCTCAACTTGTCGAGAATGCTGTTGACGAACTTGTGCCCTTCGGTGCCGCCAAAGCGCTTGGCCATCTCAATGCCCTCGTTAATCACCACCTTGTAGGGCACATCCAGCCGGTGTTTCAATTCGTACGCCCCGAGTCGCACGATGGCAAGCTCTACCGGGTCCACTTCCTTGATGGGGCGGTCCAGAAACGGTTCGATCAGCTTGTCCAGCTCACCCTGCTCTCGATGGACACCGCGCAGCAGGTCCCGGAAATACAGCAGGTCGACCTTGGACATGTCATTATCCACCATGAACTCGGCCTCGATGTCCGAGATCGCGGTCTTGCTGAAATGGCGCTGATACAGCCCCTGCATCGCCAGCGCCCGGGCGCGACGGCGGTCACCGGCCTTGGGCTGGCCCGAGGCGGCAGGATTCGGTGACGTTTCTCCAGATTCGCTCATTACTCACCCAGCTTCCTGAACAGGCTGACCATTTCCAGGGCCGTTATGGCCGCTTCGGCGCCCTTGTTACCGGCCTTTGTACCGGAGCGCTCGATCGCCTGCTCAATGGAGTCAACTGTCAGCACTCCGAAGGTGACCGGCACATTGGTATCCAGGCTGACAGCTCCCAGGCCACTGGAGGCCTCGCCGGCAACGTAGTCAAAATGTGGCGTTCCGCCACGAATTACCGCACCCAGCGCAATGATCGCGTCGTATTCGCCGGTTTCCGCAACCCGTTTGACGGCCAGCGGCATTTCGTAGGCTCCAGGCACACGCACAATCGTGATGTCGTCACTGGAAATCCCGTGCCGGCGCAGGGTGTCCACTGCACCTTCAACCAGGCTCTCGACCACAAAACCGTTGAACCGGCCCACCACCAGCGCGTAGCGGCCGGTGCACTCGGTAAAATCACCTTCAATTACTCGGATATCTGCCATCGATGGCTCCTTCACGGGTGACCGCCCGAAGGCCGTCACCGGGTTCGTCATTCAGGGGTATAGGGCACGTATTCAACCACTTCCAGATCAAAACCGGAAATAGCCGAGAACTTGATGGGCGGGCTCAGCAGGCGCATCTTGCCGACGCCAAGATCCCGCAGAATCTGCGAGCCGGTACCAACGGTGAAATAGACACCGGAACCACCCTTGCCCGTGGTCCCCTGACCTTCGTTGAAAAATTCCTGGATACGGTCTTCCAGGTTGTAACTGTCTTCGGCGCTATTGAGCAGCACGACCACGCCGCGACCCTCTTCGGCCACTTTCTCCAGGGCATGGTGCAGCGGCCAGCTCCGGGAATCCTTGCGCCGGGCGCCCAGCAGATCCCGTAGAGTGTCGGTGATATGCACCCGAACGTAGACCGGGTCATCCGGCGTGATCTCGCCCATCACCATGGCCAGATGGGTGGCGCCCTGGATATTGTCCCGGTAGGTGCGCAGATTGAACAGACCATACTCGGTGTCGAGCTCGTTCTCTTCCACGCACTCCACGGTACGCTCGTTCATGGTGCGGTAGTGAATCAGGTCGGCAATCGTACCGATCTTCAGGCCATGCTCCTGCGCAAAACGCTCGAGATCTTCACGACGCGCCATGGAGCCATCATCGTTCATGATCTCGCAGATCACGCCCGCAGGCTCGCAGCCGGCCAGGGCCGCCAGATCACAGGAAGCTTCCGTATGACCGGCCCGGCTCAGTACGCCGCCGGGGTCTGACATCAACGGAAAGATATGGCCCGGTTGAACCAGATCGCTGGCCCTGGCGTTGCGCGCCACGGCGGCCTGAACGGTGCGGGCACGGTCGGCTGCAGAAATGCCGGTGGTGACGCCTTCGGCCGCCTCGATGGACAGGGTAAACTTGGTGCCAAAGCCGGACGCATTCTGCTGCACCATCAGGGGAAGCCCGAGCTGCTCGCACCGGTCACGGGTCATCGGCATGCAGATCAGACCGCGGCCGAATCGGGCCATGAAGTTGATGGCCTCGGCGGTACAGTGTTCCGCCGCCATCACCAGATCACCCTCGTTCTCGCGATCTTCGTCGTCCATCAGGATGACCATCTTGCCCTGACGAATATCTTCAATGATCTCTTCAATGCTGTTCAGTGCCATGAGGTTTTGCACCTTTGCGGTGTTCCGGCACCCGGAACACCGTGAATGTATGGATTACTCGCGGGCCAGGATCAGCCGTTGATCCTCACCCACCTGACGTCGGTCCAGCACCTTCCATTGTACTTTATCCGCCATGGTTTCCAGCGGCAGGTGGGCAGTCGGTCGCCCGGTACTGCCGAGGAACACAGGGGCCTGATAGAGCCATAGTTCGTCCACCAGGCCTTCACTGATAAACGTGCCGGCGAGCGTCGGCCCAGCTTCCACCAACAGTTCGTTGATGCCCAGCTCGCCCAGCGAGTCGAGTAATTCCGCCAGATCAATGCCGTTATCCTTCCAGGCAACACCCGTAAGGCTCACTCCAAGCGCCGCCAGATCCTGGGCCGGGGCCGTTGCCAGCGTGGAGGACGCACAGAACACCTGCACGTTCCCGCCATGCAGGATCTTGGCCGACGACGGCGTTCGGGCATCCCGATCCGCGATCACGCGCAGGGGCTGCCGGGAGGGTTCCGTGGCATCGCCTATATCCCCGAGCTCTTCACGTCTCACGGTCAGGGACGGGTCGTCTGCCAGCACGGTGCCCACCCCGGTAAGGATGGCGTCACTGATCGCCCGAAGACGCTGTACGTCCCGGCGGGAATCGGCGCCCGTGATCCACTGGCTCTCGCCGGAAGCCATGGCGGTACGGCCGTCCAGGCTCGCGGCCATCTTCAGCCGCACCCAGGGCCGACCGGTATTCATCCGCTTCATGAACCCGGGATTGAGTCGCGCAGCTTCCTCGGCCAGAAGGCCTTCGGTTACCCGCACGCCGGCGTCCCTGAGCATATCCAGGCCACGACCGGACACCGAGGGATTCGGATCCTTCGTCGCCGCGAACACATGGGCTACCCCGGCATCAATCAATGCCCGGGCGCAGGGCGGCGTGCGTCCAAAATGGCTGCAGGGCTCAAGAGTCACATAGGCAGTGGCGCCGCGGGCGTCGGGGCCGGCCTGACTGAGCGCCCGGGTTTCGGCGTGGGCTTCGCCAGCACGCTCATGCCAGCCCTCACCGAGGATCCGGTCGCCACGGGCAATCACACAACCCACGCGCGGGTTGGGATGAGTGGAGTACCGACCGCGCCAGGCAAGCTGGACAGCCCGGGCCATCATGGCCCTGTCGCGGTTCTCGATCATGCCTGTCCTTTCGGGGAGTGGTTGTCTGCCAGCGCCTTGGCCACATCAACGGCGGTATCGCCATTGCTGGCAGAGAGCCGCTCAATCTCTTCCTTGAATTCGTTGATATCCTGGAAACTGCGATAGACCGACGCAAAGCGGACGTAGGCCACCTTGTCGAGCTGACGCAACTCGGTCATCACCTCTTCACCGAGCTGCATCGACTTCACCTCCCGCTCGCCGGTGGCTCTCAGTCGGTATTTGATTCGATTGAGCGCGCCGTCGATCTCTTCGATGCTCACGGGCCGCTTTTCCAGCGCTTTCATGATGCCGGACCGCAACTTGTCTTCGTCAAAGGGCTGACGGGTGCCGTCCTGTTTCACCACCCGCGGCATGACCAGCTCGGCGGACTCGAAGGTTGTAAAGCGCTCCCGGCACGACAGGCACTCCCTGCGGCGACGTACCTGATCGCCCTCGGCCACCAGCCGGGAGTCAATCACCTTGGTGTCGGCTTCACCACAGAAGGGACAATGCATAGTCAGGAGCTCCGGAAAGGACGCCGGGCCGATGGATCGGCCCGGCAGAACATCACACTAGTCTAGACGGAAAACGCTCAGCCGTAGACCGGGAAGCGGGCACACAGGGCTTCCACCTGCTCACGAACCCGGCTGTTGACCGCTTCGTCCTCGAGGTTATCGAGAATGTCGCAGATCCAGCCCGCCAGGTCACGGCACTCGGACTCGCCAAAACCGCGCGTGGTGATGGCCGGAGTACCGATGCGCAGACCGGAGGTCACGAACGGCGAGCGCGGGTCGTTGGGCACCGCGTTCTTGTTGACGGTGATGTGGGCACGACCCAGAGCGGCATCGGCGTCCTTACCGGTGATGTCCTGCTTGATCAGGCTGACCAGGAACAGGTGGTTCTTGGTGCCACCGGACACAACGTCGTAACCGCGTTCCACGAACACCTGCGCCATGGCCGAGGCATTCTTGACAACCTGCTGCTGGTAGGCCTTGAACTCGTCACTCATGGCTTCCTTGAAGCACACGGCCTTGGCGGCAATAACATGCATCAGCGGGCCGCCCTGGCCACCCGGGAACACGGCGGAGTTCAGCTTCTTCTGCAGATCGGCGTCGTCGCAGGCCAGGATCAGACCGCCACGGGGCCCACGCAGGGTTTTGTGGGTGGTGGTGGCAACCACGTGAGCATGGGGAACCGGATCCGGATACACGCCGGCGGCAACCAGGCCAGCCACGTGGGCCATGTCCACGAACAGGTACGCGCCTACCTTGTCGGCAATCTCACGGAAGCGAGCAAAATCCAGCTCTTGTGAATACGCGGAGAAGCCGGCAATGATCATCTTCGGCTTGTGCTCAAGCGCCAGGGCCTCGACTTCGTCGTAATCGATCAGACCGGTTTCCGGGTTCAGACCATACTGCACGGCATGGTAGATCTTGCCGGAGAAGTTGACGCTGGCGCCGTGGGTCAGGTGACCACCGTGGGCCAGGCTCATGCCCAGCACGGTATCGCCTGGCTTGAGCAGTGCCATGAACACAGCGGAGTTGGCCTGGGAGCCGGAGTGCGGCTGAACGTTGGCGTAGGCAGCTCCGAACAGCTCCTTGGCGCGCTCAATGGCCAGTTCCTCGGCAATGTCGACAAACTCGCAGCCGCCGTAGTAACGCTTGCCAGGGTAGCCTTCGGCGTACTTGTTGGTCAGCACGCTGCCCTGGGCTTCCATCACCCGGGGGCTGGTGTAGTTTTCGGAAGCGATCAGCTCGATGTGAGCCTCCTGGCGCTTCTCTTCCGCCTGCATGGCGTTCCAGAGTTCGTCGTCAAAGCCGGCGATTTTCATTTCACGATTAAACATGGATGCGCTGCCCCTGTGTGCTTGGCTGGCCCGGAGTGCGTTCGCAAGCTCCACGCCCCTGAAAAATTGGGACGCTATTCTATCTTACAAACGGGTAAAAAATCATCTTTTATACCGTCCGCAGATACCGGCATGCGGCGGGCTCCGGTTTCTGCTCAATTGCTATCAATGGTGCGTTTCGTTACCTTAGCCGATTACTGTTCTCAGGTACCGGCATCAGTGGTGTCGGCCTTCGGGGTGGGCGGTCCGGGATACGCTGTGAATACATCCCTGTACGCTCGGCAAAATCATCCCTGATTTTGACGATCCCGGACCGCCCACCCCGAAGTCCTTGATCAGGCACCTGACGTGTATTCATTTCTAAAGCGACTGTTTGATAAAAGGATTCTGCCAACATGGCCCAATACGTCTACACCATGAACCGCGTGGGCAAGGTGGTTCCGCCCAAGCGCGAGATCCTCAAGGATATTTCCCTCAGTTTCTTTCCAGGCGCCAAGATCGGCGTGCTCGGCCTGAACGGCGCCGGTAAGTCCACCCTGCTGCGTATTATGGCGGGCGTGGACCAGGATTACATCGGCGAGGCACGGCCCCAACCCGGCATCAACGTGGGCTACCTGCCCCAGGAGCCGGAGCTGGATGAAGACAAGACCGTCAAGGAGATCGTGGACGAGGCGGTGTCAGGCGTACACGACGCCCTGGCCGAGCTGGACCAGGTGTACGCGGCCTACGCCGAACCGGACGCGGACTTCGATGCCCTGGCAAAACGGCAGGGCGAGCTCGAGGCCTACATCCAGGCCACCGACGGCCATGACATCGAACGCAAGATGGAAGTGGCCGCCGACGCCCTGCGCCTGCCACCCTGGGACCAGAAGGTGAAGGTGCTGTCCGGTGGTGAGCGCCGCCGGGTGGCCCTGTGCCGGCTTCTGCTGTCCGGGCCGGACATGCTGCTGCTGGACGAGCCCACCAACCACCTGGACGCCGAATCCGTCGCCTGGCTGGAGCGCTTCCTGCACGATTACGAAGGCACCGTGGTGGCCATCACCCACGACCGCTACTTCCTGGACAACGTCGCCGGCTGGATCCTGGAACTGGACCGTGGCCACGGCATTCCGTTCGAGGGCAATTACAGCCAGTGGCTCGAGAACAAGGAAAAGCGCCTGGAGATGGAAGCCAAGCAGGAAGCTTCTCACCAGAAGGCCATCAAGCAGGAACTGGAATGGGTTCGCAGCAACGCCAAGGGCCGCCAGTCCAAGAGCAAGGCCCGTCTGGCCCGCTTTGAGGAAATGAGCTCCCAGGAATTCCAGAAGCGCAACGAAACCAACGAGCTGTACATTCCGCCCGGACCACGCCTGGGCAACAAGGTGATTGAAGTCGACGGCATCAGCAAGTCCTTCGACGACCGCCTGCTCTATGAAGACGTGTCCTTCAGCGTACCGCCCGGCGCCATCGTCGGCATCATCGGTGGCAACGGCGCCGGCAAATCAACCCTGTTCAAGATGATTGCCGGCTTCGACAAGCCGGACTCCGGCAACATCACCGTGGGTGAAACCGTGGAGCTGGCGTACGTGGACCAGATGCGCGATCTGGATGGCAGCAAGACCGTCTGGGAAGAGCTCTCCGACGGCAACGACATCATCAAGGTGGACAACTACGAGACGCCCTCGCGCGCCTACGTGGGCCGCTTCAACTTCAAGGGTAGCGACCAGCAGAAGCGGGTTGGCGACCTGTCCGGTGGCGAACGCAACCGCCTGCACCTGGCGAAACTGCTCAAGCAGGGCGGCAACGTGCTTCTGCTGGACGAGCCCACCAACGACCTGGACGTGGAAACCCTGCGCGCCCTGGAAGAAGCCTTGCTGAACTTCCCGGGCTCGGCGCTGGTCATCTCTCACGACCGTTGGTTCCTGGACCGGGTGGCCACGCACATCCTGGCGTTCGAGGACGACGGTGAGGTGGTGTACTTCGAGGGCAACTTCAGTGAGTACGACGAGGACTTCAAGAAGCGCAAAGGCGATTCCGCCATGCAGCCCAAGCGCATGAAGTACAAGAAGCTGGCCTGATGGCAAAAACCAAGACCGCCTATGTCTGCACCGAGTGCGGTGCCGACTATTCCAAATGGCAGGGCCAGTGCACGGCCTGCCAGGCCTGGAATACCATCAGCGAAGTCCGCGGCGTCAGCAGCAACAACAAAGGCGCCCGCGGAGCCCGGTTTGAAGGGTTTGCCGGCAGCCTGTCCGAGGTACAGAGCCTGGATGACGTGAGCCTGGCCGAACGCCCTCGCATCAGCTCCGGCATGCAGGAGTTCGACCGGGTGCTGGGCGGCGGCCTGGTGGAAGGCTCGGCGGTATTGATGGGCGGGCATCCGGGCGCCGGCAAGAGCACCCTGCTGCTGCAGGCGGTCTGCCAGCTGGCGGCCAGCGTTCCGGCCCTGTACGTGACCGGCGAAGAATCGCTGCAGCAGGTGGCCATGCGCGCCAAACGCCTGGGCCTGCCCACCAAAGACCTGAAAATGCTGTCCGAGACCAGCGTGGAGCGGGTCATGCAGGTGGCGGAAGCCGAGCGGCCCCGGATCCTGGTGGTGGACAGTATCCAGGTGATGCACGTGGCAGAGATTGAATCCGCCCCGGGCAGTGTCTCCCAGGTGCGCGAAAGCGCGGCCTACCTGACCCGCTTCGCTAAACAGACCGGCACCATCCTGTTTCTGGTGGGCCATGTCACCAAGGACGGCAGCCTGGCCGGTCCGAAGGTCCTGGAGCACATGATCGACTGCTCGATCCTGCTTGAGGGCTCGAGCGACAGCCGCTACCGCACCCTGCGCGGCATCAAGAACCGCTTTGGTGCCGTCAACGAGCTGGGCGTCTTCGCCATGCTTGAGCAGGGCCTGAAGGAGGTGAAGAATCCCAGCGCGATCTTCCTGAACCGTGGCGAGGACGCCGCGCCCGGAAGTGTGGTGATGGTCGTCTGGGAAGGCACCCGGCCCATGCTGGTGGAAATCCAGGCGCTGGTGGATATGGCGCAGGGTGGCTACCCTCGCCGGGTTGCTGTGGGCCTGGACCAGAACCGCCTGGCCATGCTACTCGCGGTCTTGCATCGCCATGGCGGGATGCATGTGTCAGATCAGGATGTGTTCGTGAACGTGGTGGGCGGCGTCAAGGTCAACGAAACCAGTGCCGACCTCGCTCTGCTGGCCGCCATCGTTTCCTCCTTCCGCGACCGCGCCCTGCCCCAGGATCTGGTGATCTTCGGCGAAGTGGGCCTCTCCGGCGAAATCCGTCCGGTACCCAGTGGCCAGGAGCGCATCTACGAGGCCGCCAAACACGGCTTCACCCGCGCCCTCGTGCCCAAGGCCAATGCCCCGCGCAAGGCCATTGACGGCATGAAGGTGATTCCGGTGACCAAGCTGAGTGATGCCCTTTCTGCTCTGGAGGAGCTCTAGGCTTTGGTGCTTTGGAGTTTACGGAGCGGTTGGCAGAAGGGGCTTCCAAAAACCGCTACAAGCACATCCATGTGCGCTTGTCCTCGGCCATCCCTGGCCTCCGACATTTTTGGAAGCCCCTTCTGCCAACCCCTCCTGCCTGCCTCCAGCCAGACCTCAACCCACAAACCTCAAATAGTGTGAGCCTGAAAAATATGGGATGAGCGGGCAAACATGGGCTTGGACTAAATAGAGCCGATCTCGGACTGAAGAACCTAATCGATCAACTAGGTAGGTCGGATTAGGCAAAGCCGTAATCCGACAAAACCTGCCTAATCAATAAGGTGCGCAAACTCCCTCTCAAGCAGAGCTTGATCACCAAGATTAAGTTCAACCAGACGTTTCAGATGAGTGGCGCTATCCAGGTCAATGTACTGGCACTTAAACCCCAATCGGTGGGGTTCTACGTGCCGAAGCTCGACCGCCATCACAATACCTGCCTCGTGATCATTCAGGTGAATAATCACCTCACAGGGCTGCTTTAACGGCACCTTCCAACCCTCCGGTCGTTTGACGAGAACGCCCTTCAGAGAAATATCCAGCACCTCCGTCGTCCAGACAGATTCCTGGCAGTGAAGCTCGCACGGCGCATCGAACTCGATACGATGGAACCGGCGTTTTTCGGGGGTTTTGGTGGGCAAGAGGTTACTCCTGTTTACCGGTCTTGTTTCACCTGACTATAGACCGGACAGGTCGTTGCATCCAGAGGAGTTTTCGAAGGGGATCAGGTTGTCGGATTACGGCTCGCGTTGCGCGCCTAATCCGACCTACGAGACTGAACTGACGGAATTGGCCGACATATCTCCAATGCATGGGCGAGGCTGTTGTGGGGCCCTTTCCAAAAATGTCGTAGGCCAGGGATGGCCGGAGACAAGCCACAGGGACGTGCTCGGAGCGGTTTTTGGAAAGGGCCCCACAACAGACTCATGCTCCAGGCTCGAAGGCTAGGAAAGACGAGAACTCCGAGCTCAGCGGTGGTACTCGGGGCTTAGCTCCACCACCGCCTCGATGAACGCACGGGCGTGCTCGGGATCCACATCCGGTGTAATACCATGCCCGAGGTTGAAGATATGCCCGCTGCCAGAGCCAAAGCGCCGCAGAATATCCGCCACTTCCTGCCGGATACGCTCAGGCGGCGCGTACAGCATGGCCGGATCCATGTTGCCCTGCAGGGCTACACGGTCACCAATGCGGGCACGGGCATTGCCTATGTCCGTGGTCCAGTCCAGGCCAACCGCATCTGCGCCTGAATCGGCGATGGATTCCAGCCACTGGCCACCGTTCTTGGTGAACAGGATCACCGGCACACGCCGGCCGTCGTTCTCGCGAATCAGGCCGTCGACAATCTTCTTCATGTACCGCAGGGAGAATTCCTCGTAGGCCCAGCTGCTCAGTACGCCGCCCCAGGTATCGAAGATCTGTACCGCCTGGGCACCGGCCTTGATCTGGCCGTTGAGGTAATCAATAACGCTGTCCGCCAGATGGTCCAGCAACCGGTGCATCACCTCCGGCTGGCCATACATCAGCTTTTTCGCTTCCCGGAAGTCTTTCGAGGAGCCGCCCTCGATCATGTAGGTGGCCAGGGTCCAGGGGCTGCCGGAGAAGCCAATCAGCGGCACCCGACCATTGAGGGCGCCGCGAATGGTCGACACAGCGTTCATCACGTAATCCAGGTCCACCTCTGCGTTGATAGTCGGCAGCGCCGCTACGTCCGCCTCGGAGCGGATGGTGTTGCGGAACTTGGGGCCTTCGCCGGTCTCGAAATACAGCCCGAGACCGAGCGCATCGGGAATGGTCAGGATGTCGGAGAACAGGATGGCGGCATCCAGCGGATACCGCTCCAGTGGCTGCAGAGTCACCTCACAGGCCAGCGGCGTGTTCTTGCACAGGCTGAGAAAGTCGCCCGCTTTCGCCCGTGTGGCCCGGTATTCCGGCAGGTATCGTCCCGCCTGGCGCATCATCCACACCGGGGTGCGATCCACGGGCTGGCGCATCAGGGCGCGCAGGAAACGGTCGTTCTTCAGCTCAGTCATAGAAAATCCAGGATGTTCTGTGTATCAGGGGCTGTGGAATGGGGAGCCATAATACCCGGTTTGCCGGAATAAAAAAGGGCGGCTTTCCCGTAGGAAGCCGCCCTTCTGATCCGGATCAAGCCGGGCCTCAGATATCCAGGTAATCCATGATACCTTCGGCAGCCTGGCGGCCTTCCCAGATAGCGGTTACGACCAGATCGGAGCCACGGACCATGTCGCCGCCGGCAAAGATCTTCGGGTTGCTGGTCTGAAACATGAACTCGGCTTCTTCCGGCGCGGTCACGCGGCCGGAATCGTCGGTGTTCACTTTCAGCTCGTCGAACCAGTCCGCCGGGCTCGGGCGGAAACCGAAGGCTACGAGAACCGCGTCGGCGGGAATGACTTCCTCGCTGCCCGGAACCACTTCCGGACGGCGACGACCGTTTTCATCAGGCTCACCGAGACGGGTCTGGACCACTTTCACACCCTCAACCTGATCCTCGCCAATGATGGCGATCGGCTGGCGGTTGAAGAGGAACTTCACGCCTTCTTCCTTGGCGTTGGCCACTTCGCGGCGGGAACCGGGCATGTTGGCTTCGTCGCGGCGATAGGCACAGGTAACGCTCTCCGCCTGCTGCCGAATGGACGTGCGGTTACAGTCCATGGCGGTATCGCCACCGCCAAGCACCACCACGCGCTTGCCTTTCATGTCGATGAAGTCCGCGGCGTCCTTCTCGAAGCCCAGGCGACGATTGACGTTAGACACCAGGAACGGAAGCGCATCGTACACGCCGGGCAGGTTCTCACCCGGGAAGCCGCCTTTCATGTAGGTGTAGGTGCCCATGCCCATGAACACCGCGTCGTACTCGTCGATGATGTCCTGCAGCTGAACGTCCTTGCCGACCTCGGTGTTGAGTCGGAACTCCACGCCCATTTCCTCGAAGACCTTGCGGCGACGGGTCATGACCGATTTTTCCAGCTTGAACTCAGGGATACCGAAAGTCAGCAGGCCGCCGATTTCCGGGTAAATATCGAACACCACCGGCTTGACGCCATTGCGCACCAGCACGTCGGCGCAGCCAAGACCAGCGGGGCCGGCGCCAATGACGGCGACCTTCTTGTCGGTCCACTTGACCGCCGACATGTCCGGCTTCCAGCCCAGGGCGAAGGCGGTATCGGTGATGTATTTCTCGACCGAACCGATGGTGACCGCCCCATAGCCGTCGTTCAGGGTACAGGCCCCTTCGCACAGGCGGTCCTGCGGACAGACACGGCCACAGACTTCCGGCAGCGAGTTGGTCTGGTGGCACAGCTCCACCGCCCGCATGATGTTGCCTTCCGACACCAGCTTCAGCCAGTTCGGAATGTAGTTGTGTACCGGGCACTTCCACTCGCAGTACGGGTTGCCACATTCCAGGCAGCGATGAGCCTGGGACGATGCGTGATCGGCGGTGAACGGATGGTAGATCTCGCCGAACTCTTTCTTGCGCTTTTTCGCAGGCACTTTCTTCGGGTCAATTCGCCCTACTTCCACGAACTGGAAGTCGTTACTCAGTCGTTCTTTCATTATGACGCTCTCATCAACTCGATTTCGACAGGGGCCGCAGCAAGGCTGCCGGCCCCGAACCCTGGTTCCCGGCCCGTTATTCCGGACGCGCCCGGGTGCTCGCCAGCAGGCTGCGCAGGTTGGCCGCCTTGGGTTTCACCAGCCAGAAACGGCCGATGTAGTCGTCGAAATTCTCAAGAATGTGCTCTGCCCACTCACTGCCGGTCTCGGAAATGTGCTCCCGGATAACACCGCGCAGGTGATTACGGTAGGACTCCATGTCTTCGCTGGAAATCCGCTGGATCTCCACCAGTTCGTGGTTGTATTTGTCCACGAAGGTGTTGTTCAGGTCTATCACATAGGCAAAACCACCGGTCATGCCAGCGCCGAAGTTGTGCCCGGTGGATCCCAGAACGGTCACCAGCCCGCCGGTCATGTATTCGCAGCAGTGGTCGCCTGCGCCCTCAACCACCGCGTGGGCGCCAGAGTTACGCACCGCGAAACGCTCGCCAGCGGTTCCAGCGGCGAACAGCTTGCCGCCAGTGGCGCCATACAGGCAGGTGTTGCCCACGATGGAGGTTTCCTGGCTCTTGAAGGCGCTGCCGCGGGGTGGCTTGACCACCAGCTTGCCGCCGGTCATGCCCTTGCCCACGTAGTCGTTGGCATCACCTTCAAGGATGAGGTTCAGGCCGCCAACGTTCCAGACACCGAAGCTCTGGCCGGCGGTACCGGTCAGGTCCAGGGTGATGGGTGCGTCCACCATGCCCTGGTTGCCGTGCAACTGGGCGATTTCGCCGGACAGGCGGGCACCGATGGAGCGGTCGCAGTTGGTCACTTTGTAGGACCAGGCACCACCGCTCTTCTCTTTGATGGCCGCAGCGGTGTCAGCCACCATCTGCTCGGCCAGGGTGCCCTGGTCGAACGGATGGTTCCGCTCCACCTGGCAGGTCTGGGGCTTGTCCGCCGGAATGTGCTCGTTGGACAGCAGACGCGAGAGATCCAGCTTCTTCTGGCGCTCGGTATCGCCCGGCAGCCGCTCCAGCAGGTCTACCCGACCAACCAGTTCCTCAAGGCTGCGCACACCCAGCTTGGCCAGCCACTCACGGGTTTCCTCGGCGACAAACCGGAAGAAGTTCATGGCCATTTCCACCGTGCCCTTGAAGTGCTCTTCACGGAGATGGTCGTTCTGGGTGGCCACACCGGTGGCACAGTTGTTCAGATGACAGATGCGCAGGTACTTGCAACCCAGCGCCACCATCGGGGTGGTACCAAAACCGAAGCTCTCGGCGCCGAGGATGGCGCCCTTGACCACGTCCAGCCCGGTCTTGATGCCACCGTCGGTCTGCAGGCGGATCTTGCCCCGCAGGTCGTTGGCGCGCAGGGCCTGCTGGGTCTCGGTCAGGCCCAGCTCCCAGGGAGAACCGGCGTAACGGATGGAGGTCAGCGGGCTGGCCGCCGTGCCACCGTCGTATCCGGAGATGGTAATCAGGTCGGCGTAGGCCTTTGCCACACCGGCTGCAATGGTACCCACGCCGGGCTCGGATACCAGCTTGACCGACACCAGAGCCTCGGGGTTGACCTGCTTGAGGTCGAAGATCAGCTGGGCCAGGTCCTCGATCGAGTAGATATCGTGATGCGGCGGCGGCGAAATCAGCGTAACACCCGGTACCGAATAACGCAGACGGGCAATCAGGTCATTCACCTTGCCACCCGGCAGCTGGCCACCCTCACCGGGCTTGGCGCCCTGGGCCACCTTGATCTGCATAACGTCGGCGCTGCGCAGGTACTCGGCGGTAACGCCGAAGCGGCCGGAGGCCACCTGCTTGATCTTGGAACGCTTTTCAGTGCCATAACGGGCCGGGTCTTCCCCGCCCTCACCGGAGTTGGAACGACCGCCCAGGGTGTTCATGGCCACCGCCAGCGCCTCGTGCGCCTCGGGTGACAGGGCGCCCAGGGACATGGCCGCCGAGTCAAAGCGCGGGAAGATCTTCTCCACCGGCTCCACTTCGGAAATGTCGATGGGCTTGATGTCCTGGCGGAAACCCAGCAGGTCGCGCAGCGTGGCCACCGGGCGCTCGTTCACGAGGCCGGCGTATTCCTTGTAGTGGCCGTAGTCGCCGCTGGTCACGGCTTCCTGCAGCTTGCCCACCACGTCCGGGTTGAAGGCGTGGTATTCCTGACCGTGCACATACTTGAGCAGGCCACCCTGGGTGATCGGCTTGCGCGGTTTCCAGGCGGTCGACGCCAGTTGCTCCTGGTCCTGCTGGAACTCGTAGAAGCTGGCGCCCTGGATACGGCTGGGTACACCGCGGAAGCACAGGTCCACCACGTCATCGGCCAGACCGATGGCTTCGAACAGCTGGGCACCCCGGTAGGAGGTGATGGTGGAGATCCCCATCTTGGAGAGGATCTTCAGCAGGCCCTTGTTGATGCCCTTGCGGTAGTTGTTCTTGGCCTCGATCGGATCCATCAGCAGCTCGCCGGTGCGGATCAGATCGTTCAGTACCTGGTAGGCCAGGTAGGGGTACACGGCAGTGGCACCGAATCCGAACAGCACCGCGAACTGGTGCGGATCCCGCGCCCAGCCGGTTTCCACGATGATGTTGGAATCGCAGCGCAGGCCCTGCTGTACCAGATGGTGGTGAACGGCGCCGGTAGCCATCAGGGCATTGACCGGCAGCTCGCCTTCCCTGAGATCCTTGTCACTCAGGATCAGCAGTACCTTGCCATTGCGAACAGCCTGCTCGGCCTCCTCGCAGACCTGGCGGATGGCCTGCTCCAGGCCCTGTTCCGGCCGGTAGCTCATGGCAATGCGCGCCACCTCGAAGCCAGGCCGCTCGTTGTTGGCAATCTTCAGGAATTTGGCTGGCGACAGGACCGGCGTGGTCAGAATGATCCGGTCGGCATGCTCGGCAGTCTCCTCGAACACGTTGCGCTCGGCGCCCAGGCAGGTCTCCAGGGACATGACAATGGCCTCGCGCAGCGGGTCAATCGCGGGGTTGGTCACCTGGGCGAACTTCTGGCGGAAATAATCGGCAACATGGCGCACTTTGCTGGAGAGCACCGCCATCGGCGTGTCGTCACCCATGGAGCCCACCGCTTCCTGGCCGTTCTCGGCCAGCGGGCGCAGCACCTGATCACGCTCTTCATAGGTGACCATGAACATCTTCTGGTGCACCAGCAGCTCATCGGCGTCCATCAGGCGGAAGTCAGGCGTATCCTGGTTCAGGGTGGTCTCCACCCGCAGGGCGTTCTCCCGCAGCCAGCGCTTGTAGGGCTGGGCGGTTTTCAGGCGCTGATCGATGTCCCTGGTGTGCAGGACTTCACCGGATTCGGTGTCGATGGCCAGCATCTGGCCCGGCCCTAC
This sequence comes from Marinobacter sp. E2, assembly GCF_055755345.1. Taxonomy (NCBI): domain Bacteria; kingdom Pseudomonadati; phylum Pseudomonadota; class Gammaproteobacteria; order Pseudomonadales; family Marinobacteraceae; genus Marinobacter; species Marinobacter sp. E2. The sequence continues at coordinate 741,447 of NZ_CM146911.1, read as the reverse complement.
ACGGCCCTTGGCCACGACATCGTCCGGCTGGTAACCGTAGGTGCCGATCTCGGAGGCCAGGGTAATGAAATCGTCTTTGGTGATAACCCAGCGAGCCGGGCGCAGGCCGTTACGGTCGAGCATACAGACCGCGTAGCGGCCATCAGACATGACCAGGCCGGCAGGGCCGTCCCAGGGCTCCATGTGCATGGAGTTGTACTCGTAGAACGCGCGCAGCTCCGAATCCATGCTGTCGACGTTCTGCCAGGCCGGCGGAATCATCATCCGTACGGCACGGAACAGATCCACGCCGCCGGCCAGCAGTACTTCCAGCATGTTGTCCATGCTGGAGGAGTCGGAACCGGTCAGGTTCACCAGCGGCTGCAGGGTCTGCAGGTCCGGCAGGTGCGGGGAACTGAACTTCGCTGCCCGGGCAATGGCCCAGTTCCGGTTGCCGTCGATGGTGTTGATTTCACCGTTGTGCGCCAGATAGCGGAACGGCTGGGCCAGCGGCCACTTGGGCATGGTGTTGGTGGAGAACCGCTGGTGGAACACGCAGATGGCGGTTTCCAGGTCCGGGTCGCCCAGGTCCTTGTAGAAGTTGGCCAGGTCCGCCGGCATCATCAGGCCTTTGTAGGCCAGGGTCCGATGCGACAGGCTGCAGATGTAAAACTCCGGATCGTCTGCCATGTCGCTTTCCGCGTGGCGACGGCCCACGAAGAGACTGATCGCGAAGTCTCGCTCTTCCTTGCCGGCAGGGACCACGAACACCTGTTCGATGCGCGGCAGGCAGTCCAGCGCCATGGGGCCCAGGCAGCTGTCATCCACCGGCACTTCGCGCCAGCCCATGATTTCCAGCCCCTGCTCGGTAAGACGCTTCTCCAGGGCAGCCCGACCTGCGGCCGCTTTGCTCTCATCCGGGTTCAGGAACACCTGGCCAACGGCAAAAAGATCGCCGGGCTCTTTGCCAAACGCCGCCTTGGCGGCTTTCTTCAAGAAACCATCCGGGCTCTGGATCAGCAGGCCACAACCATCGCCGGTCTTGCCGTCTGCAGCGATACCACCGCGGTGGGTCATGCAGGTCAGAGACTCGATGGCAGTTTGCAACAACTTGTGGCTGGCCTCGCCCTTCATGTGGGCGATAAGACCGAATCCGCAGTTGTCCCTGAATTCGTCGGGATGATACAAACCTGTCATCATAAGCGTTCTCTCGCGTAGAAATGCTTTTCAATCAAAGAGTTAGTGGGCGCCCGGCCCTACAACCACCCTTTGACACTGAAAATGGGGGCTGGCTATTTTACACACGTAGAAATACGTACTCAAATCGGAGTGAAATTATTGTGGGAAGCCCAGACCGGAATTACCAGCCCGAGGTATGGGCCACAAGGGATTAGGCTGAAGCCCCAACCCCTTACAGATCGCTGGCGGAACGGATCCAGGGAGACCGGGAGGCAAGCGCTTCCGGCAACCTCGATACCGCGGCGCTGGCGACCTCAAAACTGTCGAAGTTGCCATAGAATACCATAAACCAGGGGCGCTCTTGCCTTTCGCCTACGGTATATACAATACCATCCAGGGTGGCGTGGCGCTGCACCACATCAACAGCAGTCTGTTCGAGATTGCCGGCCACCAGTTGAATCGTCCATCCACCCCGGTCCCGAAGCTGGCCCAGGGGCACAAAGTACTCTGGATATTCCGGCTGGAAACCGGTGCCAGCCTGTAGCTCTGGCTCTGGCTCTGGCTCTGGCTCTGGCTCTGGCTCTGGCTCTGGCTCTGGCTCTGGCTCTGGCTCTGGCTCTGGCTCTGGCTCTGGCTCTGGCTCTGGCTCTGGCTCTGGCTCTGGCTCTGGCTCTGGCTCTGGCTCTGGCTCTGGCTCTGGCTCTGGCTCTGGCTCTGGCTCTGGCTCTGGCTCTGGCTCTGGAATAGCGTCGGCGGGGTTGTCGACAACTGTCAACGGAACCTCAGGCTCCTCGTCCGCCTCCTTCGGTGACGTCTCGACGGGCACTTTCACAACCTCGGTTTCCGGGCCGATGGTGATGCTCTTACGAACCGGCTCCGGCGCCTTGACCGGCGTCTCGGCCACCGACTGATCATACTGCTGCGACACGAACCACCAGGAACCGGCAAGCAGCACCAGAGCGAGCCCCGGCCAGGCAAACCGCGCCCAGGGCACACCTCCGGCTCGTTGCCGGGAGGGCGCTGTCACCATATCCAGCCAGACACCGGGCGCAACACGCTTCAGGCGCGCAAAGCTGCCCTGGCTCATGGCATGAAGCCTGGACAACCGCGATGACGCAAGCAACTCGCTGGCCTTGCCACCGGCGGCATGCACCCGAGGCTCCAGATACGCGAGGATATCTTCTTTCGTTAGCGGAGGCAGGTGAACCTGATGGACCCCGGTTGACGACGACTCCACCGCCAGCGCCCGAATCAGGCCGTCAGAGCCGGCAAACACCGGCACCGCGCTGGCGCCGCGCTCCGCCGCCAGAAAGGCCGCGAGCAACAAACGCAACAATTCGGGTGGCGCCCGGTCAGCATCATCAACGAGAAGCACCATGCGGCGGCCTTTACGGACCCGGGATTCCGTCCACCGGAAAAACTGATAGATAAGATCCCGGTGACTGTCACCGACACCAAAATCCGAACGGGCGACCGCTTTCAGATCCCTCGCCAGCGCCTGTGTGCTGGTCAGGGCCGCCGCGGGAATCCGGTGAAATTCCAGGCGTGCGGATTCGCTGCGAACCAGTTCTGCAAGAATGCGGGTTTTGCCTGCACCTTGCGCACCCGTGAGCAACAAGGCCATGTCGCCGAACCCACAAAGATGACGCAGGGTTTCAAGGGCATGGTGGCGCATGGCATCGGGAAAAAACGGGGTTTCCATGTCCAACGGATTTGCCCGCAACCCGAAACGCTGTTGCAGACGCGGAAACAGGCCGCCGCCATCCAGACTGTTGAGGTTGTCGTCGATCACCGTTCTCTTCCCTGCTCGCTCACCTGGCTCCCCTCTCTCGACTCCCGCCGATCCTTACGCAGCTGGCGTGCAGAAACGGGAGAAGGTGGTGGCCAGGTTGTCCGGATCTGCATCGGAGGTAACAAAGGCGTCCCCCACAGCTCTCAGCAGAACCAGTCGCAACTGGCCATCAACGTTTTTCTTGTCAACCGCCATGAGCTTCATGAAATCAGCCGCAGTCATGCCCGCCGGCGGCTTCTCGGGCAGCCCTGCGCGTGTCACGAGCTGCCGGATCCGATCGCAGTCCGCCCGTGAAATCATCCCTTCAAGGCAGGACAGCTCCGCTGCCATCAACATACCGGTGCCAACTGCCTCGCCATGCAGCCAATTGCCGTAGCCTGCATAGGTTTCTATGGCATGACCAAAGGTGTGTCCAAGGTTGAGGATGGCCCGAAGCCCACCCTCACGCTCGTCGAGGGCAACCACCTCCGCCTTGCAGGCACAGGATCGATAGATCGCCTCCGCCAATTCTGCAGGCTGCAGGGCAACAAGCGCATCCATGTTCTTTTCCAGCCAGGCCAGGAACCCGGTATCACGGATCAGCCCGTACTTGATGATCTCGGCCAGCCCGGCCGACACTTCCCGAGGCGGAAGCGTCTGTAAGGTGCCAGTGTCGATCAACACCGCTTTCGGCTGATAGAAGGCACCGATCATGTTCTTGCCGAGCGGGTGGTTGATGCCGGTTTTGCCACCGACCGACGAATCCACCTGAGACAACAGGGTCGTGGGGATCTGGATAAACGGCACGCCCCGCTGGTAACAGGCAGCGGCAAAACCGGCCATGTCTCCGACTACCCCTCCACCGAGGGCCACCACGGTCGTCTTACGGGTGTGCTGCTGCTCCAGCAGCCCATCGAAGATCCGGTTGAGCGTCTGCCACTCCTTGAACCGCTCACCATCCGGCAGGATGACCGAATGCACCTGCTTGCCCGGGAAACAACCCCGGGCCCTCTCCAGATAGAGCGGCGCCACAGTGTCGTTAGTCACCAACATGACCTGTGAGCCGGCAACAAAGGGTGTCAGATCCCGGGCTTCCAGCAGCCCTTCGCCGATCATGATGGGGTAACTCCGATCACCCAGCTGAACGGAGAGCTCTCGTACAGTCTCAGACATGATTACGACCTTCCTTTCGAATCTGCCGCTTGTGCCTTGGTGTCCTGGGGTTCAGACGATTCACCAGTTGCCGCACTACCAGCCTCGGGCTTTTGCGGTCTGTGTACATAACGATATCGGCCAGCCTGGTGTAGAGCGGATCGCGAACAGAAAACAGCTTCCTCAGGACGGCTTCCGGATCATCGTTCTGCAGCAGGGGCCGGTTGCGGTCTTTTCGGGTTCGTTCTACCTGCTGATCGATGGACGTCTTGAGATAGATAACCGTGGCGTCTTTCTTGAGCAGTGGGTGGTTCTCATCGCGCATGACCGCCCCACCACCGGTAGCCAACACCGTATTGCCCTCCGAGGACAGCTCCTCGAGCATGGCCGTTTCCCGCTGCCGGAAGCCGTCCTCGCCTTCAACGTCGAATATCCAGGGAATGTTGGCCCCGCACCGGTCTTCGATAATGCGATCCGAATCCAGGAACCGGTAGCCCAACTCCTTGGCGAGCATCCGACCGATCGTACTTTTCCCTGCACCCATGGGGCCAACGAGGACAACGCGTTTGGGCAATGGCATAACTTCCGCTCAGTTCTGTTCAGGCGGGTGAGAATAGCACAGGGTCGCAAATTCCATAAGTTCCTGCGCTTACTGGATGGTCTGCAGACACAAAAAAGCCGCCGGTGTCACGCGGCGGCTTTTTCTGCACCCCTGATTATCGAATGAGGTCGTTCTTGATGATCTTTGGCGTGATAAAGATCAGCAGCTCACTGCGCTCATCGATGTGCTCGGTGCGCTTGAAGATACGCCCGATGTAGGGGATGTCTCCGAGGAACGGGGTCTTGGTGGTCTGGGTGGCAACTTCGGACTGGAAAATACCACCGAGAACCACGGTTTCACCGTTACCCACCAGCACCTGAGTGGTCACCTCGTTGGTGTTGATGGATGGAATACCGGCGGTCACTTCGCCCCGGGAATCCTGATTCACCACCAGGTCCATGATGATCTTGTCGTCCGGCGTGATCTGAGGTGTCACTTCCAGAGACAATACCGCCTCCTTGAAAGAAACCGAGGTCGCGCCGCTTGAGGAGGCTTCCTGATACGGAATCTCTTCACCAGACTTGATGGACGCGGTCTGACGATCCGCAGTGACAACCCGTGGCTGGGAAACAACTTCGGCCTGACCATCGCTCTCCAGGGCAGACAGCTCCAGATCAACCAGGAAGTCGTCGCTGCCCCAGCCGATGGCGAAGGAAGACGCACCTTCTCCGGTCACGCCCAGGTCCACAGCCAGAGCACCCGGGAAAGAGGTCTGGAACGAACCGGGGGTAGCAGCGGAATCCCGTGCATCCTGCACGCCATCAAGGCCACCACCGATAGATACGATGTTGTCACCGTTAATGTCATAGGCCGCGCCGCCCCAGCGAACCCCGAGGTTCTCGGCAACGTTGGTCTGGGCACGAACAATCCGCGCTTCAATGGAAACCTGACGCACGGGCACGTCCCAGGTGGAGACGAGGCGACGGATCTCTTCGAGCTTCTCCGCTGTCTCCCGGACACTGATGGTATTGGTGCGAACATCGGAAGACACGAAGCCGCGGTCAGAGATCAGCTCTTCATCTTCCTTGATCAACGACACGATGTCCGCTGCCTTGGCGTAGTTGACCTGAATAATATCCAGGCGAACCGGGGCCAGTTCGGCGATCTGCTTGTTGGTTTCCAGCTCGAGCTTTTCCCGGGCGGCAATTTCGTCCGCCGGCGCTACCAGCAGCACGTTGCCGATCTGGCGCTTGTCCAGACCCTTGGTCTTGAGAATCAGATCCAGGGCCTGATCCCAGGGCACGTTCTGCAGGCGAAGGGTGATGCTGCCACCCACGGTATCACTGGCCACCAGGTTCAGCCCGGTGAAATCCGCAATCAGCTGGAGAACCGAACGCACTTCGATGTCCTGGAAGTTCAGGGAGAGTTTGTCGCCGGTGTACGGGAACTTCTCTTCACGGCGCGACTCGGCCTCTTCCTGGGTCAGTTCCTCTACGCTGACAGTAAACTGGCTGCCAGACTGGTAGGCGATGTAGTCGTAGTTACCCTGCGGACTGATCTCCACCACGGCGTTGCCGTCTTCCACGAACGTATCGATCCGGGTTACCGGTGTCGCGAAGTCCGTGACATCCAGCCGACGACGCAGGTTGCTGGGCACTGTCAGATCTTCCATGGTGAGGCGGATCTTGCCGGCCCTCTCGGTCAGATCGACCGGGGTACTGGAGCTGCCAAGATCCACAATCACACGGCCTTCACCGTCTTTGCCTCGACGGAAGTCAACGCCAGACAGGGCATTCGCAGCCCCACTGGCAGACGACGAGGAAGCAGAGGTGGCGCTTGACGAGCCGGCCGTGCTGGCCACGGCACCGTCGCCACCAATGGTCATGACCAGGGAGTTGCCAGAACGGGTCGTGTCGTAGGGCACCAGCTCCACCAGGTTGAAAATCAGCCGGGTGCGGTCCTTGGTTTCCACCACCGTCATGCTCTGGGCGTTGCCCGAGCCCAGCGGAATACTCCGGCTGTCCAGACCACTGGTGGTATCCCGGAGGTCGACCGCAATGCGAGCCGGCCGCTCGATGGTGTAGCCCGTTGGTTCCGGGGGTGTACCATCAAACTGGAGCTTGACCTCAAGCCGCTCGCCCGGTAGCGACGAAAACGACACGTCTTCCAGCGTGACCGCGTTGGCCAGGCCGGAGAACAACCCAAGAGCAATCACGCTGACGTATACATTGAGTTTTCTGAACATCGCTAGCCTCGACCCTAAACTTTTTTGTACGTGCATGGTTCTTTCATCTTTCATCCAGCCGCTCCTTAGCCCGCGTCTTCTTCCAGGGTCAGGGAGCGAGGACGCTCAACCCAGCCACCCCGGCCATTGGGAACGATTTCGATCAGTTCGATTCGGGTTTCACTGACGCCGACAATGCGGCCGTAGTTCTGCCCCATGTAGTTGCCCGTCCGGACCCGGTGAATACCCCCGGTGCTGTCTTCAACCAGTGCAAACAGGTTACCGGACGCGCCCTGCAGGGTGCCGACCATTTGCAGCGTCTTGAGGTCGAAATTCTCCAGCACTTCCCGGGGCCGATCCAGATCCGGCTCAACATTGCTCACCGGCTGTTCGTCTACCATGGTCAGCTGAACATCGATCGGTGGCTCGAAGGGCGCCCGACGGTCGGCTGCCGAATAGCTGAACGCCTCATAGGCCTTGAACTCCGGCAGCGGCTCCACATATCCGCGGGGCTTGGCACGGGTTTCCGCCATGAATTTATCAAGATCCGAAAAGCCACCGCCCTGGGAGCAGGCCGTCAGAAGCGACGCCGCACAGAGTCCCAGCCAGGCTTTTACCGCATGTTTTCCTGCCATGCTCATTCTCCAGCCCGGTAGCGGTAAGTTCGGGCAACAACCTGCATATCGAGCCGGTCTCCCTCTCCGCTAGTTGGTTTGATGGTCAGGTCATGCAACGTCACGATCCGAGGAAGGCTCGCGACACTGCTGACAAACGAGGCCAGCTCATGATAGGAGCCGGACACCCGGATATTGATGGGCAGCTCGGAATAGAAATCGCGGCGCTGCTCTGGCTGAAGCTTCACCTCCTGAAGCGACAGGCCATTGCCCAGCGCCGTGTTGGTGATGTCTTCCAGCAGGCCCGGAACCTCGGTTTCACTGGGCAACTGCCTGACCAGCGCGCCGAAGGTCTCTTCCATCTCTGCCATCTGGGCCTTGAAAACCTCCAGGTTTGCCACCTGATAGGCCTTTTCCTCGTATTTCTTGCGAAGTTCCTGCTCGGTCTTCTCCACCCGCTCGAGCTGCGCGTACTGGTCCTTGATGAAGAACCAGTAGCCACCACCGGCAATCAGACCAAAAATGATCAGGACAACGATGGCCTTGACCGGCGCAGGCCAGATACCCGCGTTGTTGACATCCAGATCATTGATGTCGAATTCATTAAGACTTTTGAGTGAGTCCGCGAGGCTCATTACTTACCCTCCCCTTCGGGCTCAGGTGTTTTTTGCTGCACCGAGAGGTTGAACTGGCTGTATCCGGCCCGACGACTGTCGGCGGCGGATACGTTGGAGAGATTGGGGTTGGTGAACCAGTCAGACTCCTCGAACTGACGCATCAGGTTGGAGATCCGGCTGTTGGATTCTGCCATGCCCACGATGTCGAGCCGGTCGCCTGTGCGCTTGAGGTCGGTGTAGTACAGGCCGTCCGGCAGCGTTCTGACCAGCTCGTCAAACACCCGGACAATGACCGGTCGCTTGCCCTGGAGATCCTGGATAACCTGCATCCGGGCAAGCAGCTCGTCGCGCTGGCGCTTGAGGTTCTCGATCTCCTTGATCTGCTGATCCAGCTTCTTGGTCGCGGTTTCAATGTAGGCATTGCGGGACTGCTGGTAGGCAATCCGGCTGTCCATGTCCGATTTCCAGAGAAACACCAGACCACCGGCGATAATGGCCGCGCCCAGAATCATGACCACAAACTGCTTCTGCTTCTCGGCGCGAAGCTCCTCGCGCCACGGTCGGAGGTTGATCTTTGCCATCAGTCGAAGCTCCTCATCGCCAGGCCGCAGGCAATCATCAATGAGGGCGCGTCATTGCTCAGAGCGGATGCATTGACCTTGGACCCCACCGCCATATCCGCAAAGGGATTGGCCACCAGAGTCGGCGTACCTGTTTTTTCCTCGACCATTTCTGTGAGTCCCTGAATCGACGCAGTTCCGCCGGCCAGAACCACATAGTCAACGGCGTTGTACTGACTGGCACCGAAGAAGAACTGCAGTGCCCGGGCGACCTGCTGAACCACCGCCTCCCGGAACGGCATGAGCACTTCCGTTTCGTAGTCGTCGGGAAGTCCACCCTGCTTCTTGGCCAGACCCGCTTCCTCGAGGGAGAGCCCGTATCGGCGCTGGATTTCTTCGGTCAGTTGCTTGCCGCCGAATATCTGCTCGCGGGTATATACGGTCTTGCCGCCTGCGAGAACACTCAGGGTGGTCATGGTGGCGCCAATGTCCACAATCGCGACCACCAGCTCCTCGCCCTGGGAGTCGAGCTGTGGCTCAATCAGGGCGTAGGCGCGCTCCAGGGCGTAGGCTTCAACGTCCACCACTTTGGTGGTCAGTGAGGCAATCTCCAGGGCATCTTCGCGAATATCAACGTTTTCCTTGCGGCAGGCAGCCAACAGTACATCCACCTGATCCGGATTACTCTCCGAGGCGCCCTGCACTTCAAAGTCGATAGCCACTTCATCCAGCGGATACGGAATGTACTGGTCGGCCTCGAGCGCGATCTGATCTTCCATTTCGAACTCGTTCAGCCCACCGTCCATCTGGATGACCTTGGTGATGACCGCCGAACCGGATACGGCCACAGCCACCTGCTTAACGCCTGAGCGGGATTTGGAAGCCACCCGCTTGAGCACTTCGCCCACGGCTTCGACGTCGGTGATATTTTTCTCGACCACGGCGTTGGCCGGCAACGGCTCAACGGCGTAGCTCTCGACCTTGTACCGGTCACCCTGCTTCGACAGCTCCAGAAGCTTGACCGAACTGGAGCTTATATCCAAGCCCAGCACTGCACTGGATTTCTTTCCAAACAATCCGAACACGCGCTCACCCTATACCTGGTTAGATGCACCCGGTTACGTAACTTATGTGATTTTTCTTTAAGAGAATTTCTTCATTATTCCGTCTACAATGCGTGTTCTTATTTATTCTCGAGAACCATTGCAGCGGTGAAGTGTCTCATCCTTCCTAAAGCAATTTCTCAAATGATAGACCTATATCCAACAGTTGTCAGAAAAAAATGTCTCATTTGTTGCGCACATCTCGCCTTCTTGCCTGGTTGTTTCTTACCGGACTGAGTGTCGCCGTAATCGTAACCTCAGGCTTTTATCTTTATCTCCGCCCGGGACTCCCTCCCGTCTCACAACTCCTGGACATCAAGCTCCAGACGCCGCTGCGGGTATATAGCAAAGACAACAGATTAATAGCAGAATTCGGTGAAAAGAGAAGGGCACCGATCACAATCGAACAGATCCCAACAATTCAGTTACAAGCCTTTATGGCCGCGGAAGACGCGCGTTTTTACGAGCACTTCGGGGTCGACATCAAAGGCCTGGCGCGGGCTGCCATCGAACTGGTCTCCACCGGCGAGATTCAGTCCGGGGGCAGTACCATCACTATGCAGGTTGCAAAAAATTACTTTTTGTCACGCGACCGAACCTTTATACGGAAGTTCAACGAGATACTTCTGGCTCTTCAGATTGAACGTGAACTGGAAAAAGACCGGATTCTTGAGCTCTACCTGAACAAGATCTATCTCGGCAACCGGGCTTACGGCATTGCCGCCGCAGCGCAGGTTTACTATGACAAACCGGTCGCCCAGCTGTCGCTTGCGCAAATGGCCATGCTGGCAGGCCTGCCCAAGGCGCCGTCGGCATTCAACCCGCTGGCAAATCCGGAACGCGCCATGATCCGGAGGAACTGGATTCTGGGCCGCATGCACTCACTCGGTTTCATTACCGAGGATGCCCGCGACCTGGCCGTTGCAGCGCCGCTGACCGCGAGCTATAACGCCACCGAGACCGAGATCGATGCCGATTACGTGGCCGAGATGGCGCGCTCTGAAATGGTCCGGCGCTTCGGAGAGGACGCCTACACCGATGGCTACACGGTGACCCTGACCGTGGACAGCCGCAAGCAGCAAGCGGCCACCGAAGCCCTTCGCGACGGACTTGAGGCCTACGATCGCCGCCACGGCTTCCGGGGACCGATCGGCCAGCTGGATGCCGACAGCCTCGCCGAGCGTGACCTGGGCAACCTAATGCTCAACTATCCGAAAGTGGCCTCTCTGCTGCCTGCCGTGGTAACGGAGGTCAATGACGAGGAGGGACTGGCCCGGGTCCACGTTCGCGGAGTGGGACCAGGCATCATGCCGTTCGAAACCATGACCTGGGCCCAACGCTACAAAACGGAAAATCTGACCGGGCCGGAGCCGGAAAAGCCGTCGGATGTCGTCGCCCGGGGCGATGTAGTCTACGTGCGCCCGGAGACGCCTCCGACTCAAGATGCCAGTGAGCAGGAAGCCGAGGCTGACAATCCGGAACAGGCTTCGGCACCGGCGAGCGTGGCCCTGGCGCAGATTCCAAGGGTTGAAGGAGCACTGATTTCCCTGCGCGCAGAGACCGGAGCCATCGAGGCCCTGAGCGGTGGCTACAGCTTCAGCCAGAGCAAGTACAACCGGGCCACCCAGGCCCGTCGCCAGCCCGGCTCCACGTTCAAGCCCTTCCTGTACCTGAGCGCCCTCGAGACAGGGATTACCCCGGCCACCATCTACAACGACGCCCCGATCGTGTTCGACGACTCCGAACTTGAAACCGCGTGGCGCCCACAGAATTCTTCCGGCCAGTTCTATGGCCCCACACGACTCCGGGAGGCCCTGTATCGCTCCCGAAACCTGGTGTCCATCCGCCTTCTGCGGGACCTGGGAATTGAGAACACCCTGGACTACCTGAAGCAGTTGAAAATCCCCACCGCCAACATGCCAGACAATCTTTCCCTGTCACTGGGCAGTGGTCAGTTAACTCCGATGGAACTGGCCCGAGCACTTGCCGTCATCGCCAATGGGGGCTATGACGTTCAGCCCTACCTGATTGAACGCATCCAGGACATCCAGGGCAAGACGATCTACAAGGCACCCGACACCATACTCTGCGACACCAACTGCGACGAACTGCTGGCACAGACAGAATCCGCCACAGCCCCGAACAAGCCCTCCACGCCGGAGGAAGACACGCAGGCACAGGAAAGCAGCACCGAAAAAGAGGCAAAGACCCGGGTTATGCGCCGACTCGCCGACGAACGGTCGGTCTACATTCTGCACTCCATGATGCGGGATGTGATTCGCCTGGGCACAGGGCGCAGAGCGCTGGCGCTTGGCAGGGATGACATCGCGGGCAAGACCGGCACCACCAATGAACAGAAAGACACCTGGTTCGCCGGCTTCAACCACAAGATTGCGACAACCACCTGGGTGGGCTTTGATCAGCCGGCGCCCCTTGGCCGCCGCGAATTCGGCGCCAGCACCGCCCTACCAATCTGGCTGGACTATATGGAGGTGGCTCTCGAAGGCACCGAGCCTGCGGTGATGCCGCGCCCCAACGGCATCGTCAACATTCGCATCAACCCGGAAACCGGGCAACGCGTGCGCCCAGGCGAGGAAGGCATATTCGAGATATTCCGTGAAGAGGACGCACCGCCTCCCCTCTCCGTTCAGGACGACGGCAACGGCAGTGGTGGTGCCGAGGAGGACGACCTGTCCCGCAGGATCTTCTGAGCACCGGCCGTCCAGCCATAAAAAAACCGGCGGGATCACCGCCGGTTTTTTTTGCCTGAACGCCAGGATCAGATGATGTCGTCCATGGACTTCAGGGGATAGTGCGCCGGATAGGGGTTGCGCGCAACACCCGAATCAACAGCGGCACGGGCAACAGCAGCCGGCACCACCTCAAGCAGCCGAACATCCATGGGCTTGGGAATGATGTATTCCCTGCCGAACTCGAAGCTCTCCACGCCGTAGGCCTCACAGATCTCCTGAGGCACCGGCTCTTTGGCCAGTTCGCGAATGGCGTTGACAGCCGCAACCTTCATTTCCTCGTTAATGGCAGTAGCCCGAACGTCGAGCGCGCCGCGGAAGATGAAGGGGAAGCCCAGAACGTTGTTGACCTGGTTCGGATAATCGGAACGACCGGTCGCCATGATGAGGTCATCACGGGTAGCCAGAGCGACTTCCGGGCTGATTTCCGGATCCGGGTTGGAGCAGGCAAACACGATCGGATTCGGCGCCATCTTCTTGAGCTGTTCGGCGCTCAGGAGGTCCGGGCCGGACAGACCGAGGAACACGTCCGCACCGTCGATAGCGTCGTCAAGAGTGCGCTTGTCGGTATCGTTGGCGAACATGGCCTTGTACTGGTTCAGATCATCGCGACCAGAGTGGATCACACCCTTGCGGTCGAGCATGAAGATGTTCTCAGAGCGAATACCGCAGCTGATCAGCAGCTTCATGCAGGCGATAGCGGCAGCACCGGCACCCAGACAGACCACTGTCGCCTCTTCAATTTTCTTGCCCTGCAGCTCAAGGGCATTGATCATGCCAGCCGCAGTAACGATGGCCGTACCGTGCTGATCATCGTGGAAGATGGGCACGTTGCACTTTTCAATCAGGGCCCGCTCAACCTCAAAACACTCGGGCGCCTTGATGTCTTCCAGGTTGATACCGCCAAAGGTGTCGGCGATACGCTCAACCGTTTCGATAAACGCCTGCGGGCTCTCGGAATTGACCTCAATATCAAAGACGTCAATCCCTGCAAAGCGCTTGAACAGTACGCCTTTGCCTTCCATAACCGGCTTGCTCGCCAGAGGACCCAGATTCCCCAGACCAAGAATTGCGGAACCGTCAGAGATAACAGCTACCAGGTTGCCCTTGGCAGTGTACTTGTACGCATTCTCCGGGTCCTTTGCGATCTCGCGGACCGGTTCGGCAACCCCGGGGCTATACGCCAGGGAGAGATCGCGGGAGGTTTTGGTCGGCTTGGTGATTTCAACACTCAGCTTCCCAGGCCGCGGCTTGGCGTGATATTCAAGGGCTGCTTCTTTCAGATCTTGAGACATTGCCACTGTTCCGTTTGTCACGTTTATAAAGGTAATGAACCGCTGGCAGAGGGCCATGCCCCTAACCGGCAGAGCGCGACATTATGGCCCGCCAGACCCAAAACGACAAGTGGCTCCCGAACAATTTATGAGCAGTCAATAAGGCAAATTGCGTATGTACCGTTTACCTACACAGCAGCCCTTAGAAAATAAAAAAGCGCCCGAAGGCGCTTTTTTCAGATCTCTGGTGATCAGTCTTTCTTGCCACCAATACGACCGCCGAAACGCTTCTGGAAGCGGTCGATACGACCACCGGTATCCATAACCTTCTGCTTGCCGGTGTAGAACGGGTGACACTGTGAGCACACGTCCAGCTGCAGATCCTGGGTGTAGGTAGACCGGGTCTTGAAGGAATTACCGCAGGAACAGGTGGCGGTGATTTCTTCGTACTTGGGATGGATACCTTCTTTCATGACGAACCTCGTTAGGTCATGCCGCTACCAGGTCACGGGGTATCTGAACTACCCTGGCGCCGGGCACCGCATGTTTGAATCAAGTGTGAAGACGGGGCACAATCATGCCCTGCCGGAAACAGACCGCGAATCTTACTTGCAATTGCCAATCCAGGCAAGCGCCACTCGGATTTTCCGCACCACCTCCAGGGATCAACCGACAGGCCAGCGCCTGCACAGGATAGGGAAATACCGTAATGTCCGTTTTTCTTTGGAGAGCCCAGTGCCCCTGACAGCACGTATTGCCCTCAACCGCCCCCTGCGCCGACTGTTTGACTACCGGATTCCCGCCGGAATGGATTTGAAGCCGGGCCAGCGAGTCACAATCCCGTTCGGTCGACAGCAGGCTATCGGGCTGGTGCTTGAAACCGGAGTCAATCCCCCCGAAGGCATCACCCTCAAACCGATTGCCGGGATTCTGGAGCCCTGGCCAGCCCTACCGGAAGAAACGTTTCGCCTGCTGAGCTGGGCCAGCGACTATTACCAGCACCCCCTGGGGGAGTGCCTGTTCACCGCACTGCCGCCCTCCCTGAGACGGGGGCGAAAGGCGGAAGAGAAAACCGAACAGTGGTGGTGCGCCTGCAGCAGCTCGGCCACCCTGCCCGGCAACGCCCATCGCCAGCGAGCCCTGGTGGATTGGCTGGCCACCCACCCCGAGGGGGCGCCTGAAAGCCGTATTGTTCAGGCCGGTTTTACCCGCGCCCAGCTGAAAGCGCTCCTTGAACGGCAACTGGCCAGGATGGTTGCACCTCCAGCCAACAGCCATCAGGCAACCCCGAGCGAATCCCCGAGCCGACAGCCAGTTCTTTCCGATGCGCAAAGCGCGGCGGCTTCGGAGCTTGAAAGCAGCACACGAGACAGATTCAGCGCCTTCCTTTTATACGGCATCACCGGTAGCGGCAAAACCGAGCTCTATCTGCATTACCTGAAGAACAAGCTCGAGGACTCAGACCAGGCCCTGGTACTGGTGCCGGAGATCAATCTGACCCCTCAGACCGTTGCCCGCTTCGAGCACTACTTCGGCGCTCGGATCCGCGTCTGGCACTCGGCACTGAACGATGGCGAACGCCTGAGCACCTGGTTAAAAATTCGCAACGGCGAGCCGGTGATCCTGATCGGCACCCGCTCGGCTGTGCTGCTCCCATTCACCAATCTGCGCGCCATCATTGTTGACGAAGAGCACGACAGCTCCTACAAACAGGGCGAGGGCTTTCGCTATTCCGGGCGGGACATGGCCGTTTATCGAGCGCATCTGAATCACTGCCCCATCATCCTGGGTTCCGCCACTCCGTCGCTGGAGTCTGTCCACAATGCCCGTCAGGGCAAATACCGGCTGGTGCGACTGGAAACCCGGGCGAACAATGCCACCCCTCCGGGCATCCATCTCCTCGACATCCGTAGCCGTCCCCTTGAAGGCGGACTGTCACGCCCCGCGCTCAATGCCATTGAACAGACCCTGGCGCGGGGCGAACAGGCGCTGGTGTTCGTCAACCGCAGGGGCTTTGCGCCGGTGATGATGTGTTTTGACTGCGGCCACATCAGCGAGTGCCCCCGCTGCGACAGCCGGCTTACCTACCACCGACGCGATCGGGCCATGCGCTGCCACCATTGCGACTATCAGACCGCCGCCACGGATCACTGCCCGAATTGCCAGAGCGAAGCTTTCAAGCCGGTCGGCCAGGGAACCGAGAGAACCGAGGACATTCTGGCATCCGCGTTCCCGGAGACTCCGGTGGTGCGGGTTGACCGCGACAGCACCCAGCGCAAGGGCAGCATCCAGAGCATTCTCAGCACCGTGAACAGCGGCAAGCCCTGCGTTCTCGTGGGCACCCAGATGCTCGCCAAGGGGCATGACTTTCCCAACGTTACGCTGGTGGTGGTGGTGAACGCAGACGGGGGACTTTTCAGCGTCGATTTTCGCGCACCAGAACAGCTGATCCAGACACTGCTCCAGGTCAGCGGCCGCGCAGGTCGGGGCTCGAAGCCGGGCAAGGTGCTGGTACAGACCTGCCACAGCGATCACCCCCTATTGAAAACACTGTGCCAGGGCCGCTATCTGGACATGGCCGACCAGTTACTTGGGGAACGGGAAGAAGGCCGGTTTCCCCCATTCCGGGCCATGGCCATCTTTCGCGCGGAAGCGGACACCATGGCCAACAGCCTGCAGGTGCTCGACAATATCAAATCGCTGGCCAACGCGCCGGGCATTGATGTCTGGGGCCCGCTACCGGCCATCATTGCCCGGCGAGCTGACCGGCACAGGGCCCAACTGATCCTGAACGCCAACAACCGCAGCGTCCTGAATCGACTGCTCACGCAGATCTGCCAGCAACTGGACCAGCAAAAACTGCCAGCCGGCGCACGCTGGATGATTGACGTAGACCCGCAGGAAACCGGATGAACCCTGTGCCCCACAGGCGCTACCCGGCTTTTGCTTGCAGCCCAACTTTCCGCGATAATAGCGGCCTTTCACGTTCAACGGGCGCCCTGCCCGATACCAATTTCCCTGCAAACCGAGTCATCTGACAGCATGAAAGAGACCGTTTCCGAACTGCTCCAGTCTGCACTGGCGGCCCTCCAATCCGATGGCACCCTGCCCGCGGACCAGACCTTCACGCCGCAGGTAGGCAACACCAAGGACAAATCCCACGGCGACTACGCCTGTAACATTGCCCTGGTGGCCTCCAAGGCTGCGGGCTGCGCACCGCGCCAACTGGCAGAGGCGCTGGTGGCAAACTTGCCGGCCAGCAAGGCAGTGGACAAGGTGGAGATCGCCGGGCCGGGCTTCATCAACTTTTTCATGAGCACGGCGAGCGCCTTCGAAGTTGTCGAAACCATCCTCGACCAGGCGGAGCGATTCGGTCGCAACAATCAGGGCAAGGGTGAGAAAGTGCAGGTGGAATTTGTCTCTGCCAACCCGACGGGGCCTCTGCATGTGGGCCACGGACGGGGCGCGGCCATTGGTGATTGCCTCTGCCGGCTGCTGGAAGCCAATGGTTACAACGTTACCCGGGAGTTCTACTACAACGACGCCGGAGCCCAGATCAACAACCTGGCACTGTCGGTCCAGGCCAGGGTGAAAGGCCTGACGCCAGAGGACGACAGCTGGCCAGCGGACGGCTACCGGGGTGATTACATTGTGGACGTGGCCAGGGCTTACCTTGCTGGCGAAACCGTCACCGCAGACGACCGTGCAGTGACGGCCAAAGCCGACCCGGAAGATCAGGACGCGATCCGTGAGTTCGCTGTCGCCTATCTGCGCCGGGAGCAGGACCTGGACCTGAAAGCCTTCGGTGTCCAATTTGATGTCTACTTCCTGGAATCCTCGCTCTACCAGGACGGCAAGGTGGAGGCCACGGTCAAGCGCTTGCAGGACAACGGCTACACCTACGAGCAGGACGGCGCCATGTGGCTGAAAACCACGGAATTCGGCGACGACAAGGACCGGGTGATGCGCAAGAAGGACGGTGGCTACACCTACTTCCTGCCGGATGTGGCCTACCACCTGGACAAATGGCAGCGCGGCTATACCACCGTGATCAACGAGCAGGGTGCCGACCATCACTCCACGGTTACCCGGGTACGTGCGGGGCTGCAGGCCCTGAACGCCGGCATCCCGCAAGGCTGGCCCGACTATGTGCTGCACCAGATGGTGATGGTCACCCGCTCCGGCCAGGAGGTGAAAATCTCAAAGCGGGCCGGCAGCTATGTGACCGTTCGTGATCTGATCGACGAAGTGGGCCGCGACGCCACCCGTTTCTTCCTGGCGGCCCGTCGGGTGGACTCCCAGTTGACCTTTGATATCGATCTGGCCCGCTCCCAGACCAATGAAAACCCGGTCTACTACATTCAGTATGCCCATGCCCGCATCTGCAGCGTACTGCGCAAACTGGCAGAGGAAGGTGAAACCCGGGGCCGTAACGAGTGTATCGGCGATCTGTCGCTGCTGACCCTGGATGAGGAAAAGGACCTGGCCAACCAGCTGGCCAAGTACCCGGAACTGATTGCCAACTCCGCGGCCCAGCGTGAGCCCCATCACCTCACGCATTATTTGCGGGAACTGGCTGGCCAGTTCCACACATACTACAACGCCCACAAGGTGCTGATTGAGGACAAGGCTCTGCGCGACGCCCGAGTAAGTCTTTATCTGGCAATCAGGCAGGTCATCGCCAACGGGCTCGACCTGCTGGGCGTCAGCGCTCCGGAAGAGATGTAACCGCTAATGTCCCGAGATTATGCCCGCAAGGACAGGCCTGCCAAGGCCTCGGCCACGCCCCGCAGCAAACCCGCGAAAGCGGCGAAGCCGAAGACCGCCCGCGCAAGGCCTGCGCCGTCTGCCCGGGCGCAGCAGGGCGGGCTGTCCCTGAAATGGATTCTGTCGCTGGCGGCGGTCGGTGGCTTTGTCGGGTTCATTGTCTATCTCAACTCGCTGCCCACCACCTCTGGCCCCCAGCAGCCGTCAGTGACCCAACCGGCCCCGAAACCGGCCGAAAAGTCTCCCGGAGCGACCGCCAGGGAAGACAAACCGGGGTTCCGTTTTTACGAGATGCTGCCCGAATCCGAGGTGGTGCCCCCGAAGGTAGAGGAGTATACGCCCGGGCCAGCGCAGCAGGAGTTCAACTATCTGGTCCAGTCCGGCTCTTTCCGCAGCCAGGAAGACGCCGAACGCCAGCGCGCCCAGATCGCCTTCCAGGGTCTGCGGGCAAACATACAGCGGATCGACCTGGACAGCGGCTCGGTCTGGTACCGGGTGAACGTCGGTCCGTTTACCTCGCGAAGCCAGATGAACTCCGCCATCGACAAGCTGGTGTCCCTGAATATTCAGCCACTGGTCCGGAAAATCCCCAAAGACGGGTGATTCAACGAGCTCGAATCAAACCACCTTGAATTCGCACCACCCGCCTCCATAACAACGGGATACCAATTTCAATCAGGCAATTGGAGCCCAAATGACTACCATTCTGTCGGTCCGACGTGATGACGAAGTTGCCATGGGTGGCGACGGCCAGGTTTCCCTGGGCAACACCGTGATGAAGGGCAACGCCCGAAAGGTACGCCGTCTATACAACGGCAAGGTAATTGCCGGCTTTGCCGGCGGCACGGCGGACGCCTTCACCCTGTTTGAGCGCTTCGAGGCCCAGCTGGAAAAACACCAGGGCAACCTGACCCGGGCCGCCGTGGAGCTGGCGAAAGACTGGCGCACCGACCGCGCCCTTCGCAGACTCGAGGCCCTGTTGGCCGTGGCCGACAAGACCGCATCCCTGATCATCACAGGCAACGGAGATGTCATTGAGCCGGAACAGGGCCTGATTGCCATTGGTTCCGGCGGGCCCTTTGCCCAGGCATCCGCACGGGCGCTGCTGGAGAATACCGACCTGTCTGCCCACGAGATTGTCGAGAAGGGCCTCGATATCGCTGCCGACATCTGCATCTACACCAACCACAATCGCACCCTTGAAGTGCTCTCTGCCAACGAGTGATCCGGAGCGACCATGTCTGCAATGACTCCCCGTGAGATTGTCCACGAGCTCAACAAACACATCGTGGGCCAGGAAGAAGCCAAACGTGCGGTGGCCATCGCCCTGCGTAACCGCTGGCGCCGGATGCAGCTCGACAGCAGCCTGCGCGAAGAAATCACCCCCAAGAACATCCTGATGATTGGCCCCACCGGTGTCGGCAAGACCGAAATCGCCCGGCGCCTGGCCAAATTGGCCGATGCGCCCTTCCTGAAGGTGGAAGCCACCAAATTCACCGAGGTAGGCTACGTTGGCCGTGATGTGGAATCCATCGTTCGGGATCTCGCCGACATGGCCATCAAGATGCTGCGCGAAGCGGAAATGAAGCGGCATGAGAACCGGGCGCTGGATGCTGCTGAAGAACGCATCCTCGACGCCCTGATTCCGCCGCCCCGGGACTTCAGCGAGGACAGCCAACGCGGCTCCGACTCCTCGACACGCCAGCTGTTCCGGAAAAAACTCCGGGAAGGCGAACTGGACGACAAGGAGATCGAGATCGACCTGCGCAACTCCGGCGCCGGCGTCGAGATCATGGCGCCGCCGGGCATGGAGGAGATGACCAGCCAGTTGCAGAACATGTTCTCCAGCCTGTCCTCGGACAAGCGCAAGACCCGCAAGATGAAAGTGGCGGACGCGCTCAAGCGGGTCAAGGAAGAAGAAGCCGCGAAGCTGGTCAACGAGGAAGAGATCAAACAGAAGGCCATCCAGGCTGTGGAACAGAATGGCATCGTGTTTATCGACGAGATCGACAAGGTGGCCAAGCGTTCGGAAAACACCTCCTCGGACGTCTCCCGGGAGGGCGTACAGCGGGACCTGCTGCCCCTGATTGAGGGCAGCACGGTGAGCACCAAATACGGCGCTGTGCGCACGGACCACATTCTGTTTATCGCCTCGGGTGCCTTCCACCTGTCCAAGCCGTCAGACCTGATTCCGGAACTGCAGGGCCGTTTGCCGATTCGCGTGGAACTGCAGGCCCTGACACCCGAGGATTTCAAACGCATTCTGACCGAACCGGACGCCTCACTGGTTCAACAGTACGAGGCACTGATGGCCACCGAGGGCGTGAAGCTGACCTTTGGTGAGGATGCCATTGCCCGGATTGCCGAAGTGGCCTGGAAGGTGAACGAGAGTACCGAGAACATCGGGGCGCGGCGCCTTCATACGGTACTGGAGCGGCTGCTGGAGACCCTGTCTTTCGATGCCGGCGACAAGGTCACCGAGACCTTCGAGGTGACTGCCGACTACGTGGATGAGAAGCTGGGCGAGCTGTCCGAGGACGAGGACCTGAGCCGCTACATTCTCTGACCGAAAAGGGGGCCGGAGTTAAAACGGCTCGGCCCCCTGTTGTGCCGGTATTGTGCTGGCGTTATTCGGCCTTTGAAAACAGGTGGGTCACGTTCTCCAGCCCCGAGGCCAGCTTGCCCTTGTCGGCCTTTTTCTTCCGCCCCTTGGCGACATACAGCGGCAGCATTTCGCCATAGAGGCTGGTACTGATGGTTCGCTGTTCGTCTTCCAGACGATCCCGTCTCAGAGTAATGCCGTATTTCGCCAGCTGAGGTTCCAGCTGATCGGCACGCTCCAGCAGATCCCGCCGGGTCATCTGGTAGGCATGCTCACACACCATTCGCCTGGACTGGAAGCTGAACACGTTGGAAAAGAACAGCTTGGCGTCATCCCGTGTTGGCTCGAACAGCAGTATGTCCTTGTCCGGATAGTCCCGCGCATACTGGGCGATGCCCGACTGCATTCTGGAATACACCATGGTTCGGAACGTCTGCGACAGCAGGTTCGGCATGCCTGAACGGGTAAGCTCCCCAGGCTTCATGGAACCGGCCCGCACGGCCGCACTGGCGTCTATCGGCACCTGCGGATTGACCGCAAACACCAGGTCCGCGCCATCCTCGAAGGCCACGGAGGCGTGCAAACCCTTGCGCAGAGTTCCATCCACATAGTAGCGACCGTCGATATCCACCGGTACATAGAGCCCGGGCGAGGAAGTGCTGGCCTGGATGGCCCGGGAAATGGGCACGTGATCAAAACCCGGCGCGCCAAAACAGACGGCTTCTGTACTTTCGACATCCGCCGCCACAATGTAAAGACTGCGCTTGAGCTGGCGGAAATCGTTGGTACGACCGAGCATGGTAAAGGCTCGCTTGAGATACTCGTGCAGGCCCTCATTATCAAACAGACCCGCCGGCGCCGCCTGGGCCAGAATGGTCATGGCCTCAAGCAGGCTCTGGTCGTAGGGGTTGTTGATGAAGCGGCTCATGGCAGTGGCGAGCAGGCCTGGCACCGCCAGCAACCGGCTGCCGATCTCACGGAACGCCGGACGATAGAACACTTCCGGGTGGAACGGATGCACCTCGGCTTCGTTACGCACGAAAATTCGACAGAGCTGCGCCGTAGTCATCTGGTTGGCGAGGTTGGCAGCCACAAAAGACCCGGCATTGACGCCTACGTAGACATCGATGTTGTTGAAATCGAGACCGTCCAGGGCTTCATCCAGGGCCCTCAGGGCTCCGATCTCGTAGATACCTCCCAACGGGCCACCGCCGCCCAGGGCCAGCCCGATGCGGGGAGCAGATTGAGAATCAGTTGGCGACGCCATAGCCTTCCTTCTTCCGGATGAAAATGCGGACCCGTACCGAGGGCCACCGGATACTTCAGGTAACAAGATAACAACCGGTTTTAGAGTTCACACCCTATATTGCCGGAAAATCCGCCAACACTCAGGAAACCGCCGCTTCCGACACCGCCATGGCCGTGGACTTGCCGGGGCGCAGGTAGCGACCGAAACCGGCATTTCGCAGGGCCAGATCAACACAGCTCTTGATTACATGGGGCGAATCCAGCAGCAGCACGTCCTCGAGCAACTGGATGGCCCACTCACGGCTGACGCTGCGGATCACCGACTTGACCTTCGGCAGGCTGGCCGCGTTCATGGACAGAGAATCGTAGCCCATGGCCATCAACAGGAGGGCACCGCCGGGATCGCCGGCCAGCTCGCCACAAATGCCCACCGGCTTGCCCACCGCGTGAGCGTCCTGGGCAATGCGCACCAGCGCCTGTAGCACGGCTGGATGGTAGGAGTGATACAGCTGTGCCACTCGCGGATTGTTCCGGTCCACGGCGAGCAGGTACTGGGTAAGGTCGTTGGAGCCCACCGACAGGAAATCCACCCGATCAGCGAGCTCGCGAATCTGATAGACCGCCGCCGGAATTTCCACCATCACACCGACTTTCGGCATGTGGATGTCATAGCCTTCTTCACGGACCTCGTGATACACGCGGTAAATCAGGTGCAGTGACTCCTCCACCTCGGAGATGTTGGAAATCATCGGCAGCATGATCTGCAGGTTGTTCAGGCCCTCGCTGGCCTTGAGCATGGCCCGCACCTGCACCAGGAAGATCTCCGGGTGGTCGAGGGTCACACGAATGCCCCGCCAGCCGAGGAAAGGGTTTTCTTCCTGGATCGGGAAGTAGGTGAGCGCCTTGTCGCCACCGATGTCCAGGGTACGCATGGTCACGGGATTGGGGGCAAAGGCCTCCAGCTGCTCCCGGTAATACTCCCGCTGCTCCTGCTCCGACGGAAAGCGATCCTTGATCATGAACGGCACTTCGGTCCGGTAAAGGCCAATGCCCTCGGCACCGTTGGAGAGCGAGCGGACCACATCGGTCATCAGGCCGGTGTTCACCAGCAACGAGACCCGGTGGTGATCCGTGGTTTCGCAGGGTTTGTCCTTGAGCACTTCCAGGCCACGGATCAGCTCATCTTCTTCATCGCAGATCGCCTGGTAAAAGGAGCGCAGATCCGCCGAAGGTGAGGCAAAAATCTGGCCCTCGAAGCCGTCAACAATCAGCTCCTTGCCATCGAGCTGGTTCACCGGAATATCGACCAGGCCCATGACCGTAGGCACACCCATGGCCCTTGCCAGGATCGCCACATGGGAGTTGCTGGAGCCCTTCACCGAGACCAGGCCCACCAGTTGCCCCTTGGGCACTTCACCCAGCATGGCCGGCGTCAGCTCCTCGCTGACCAGAACCGTCCGTTCCGGATAATTCAGGTGCTTCTGCTCACCTTCCTGCAGGTGCGACAGCAGGCGGCGGCCCAGGTCGCGGATATCCACGGCCCGCTCCTGCAGGTAATGGTCGTCCATCATCTCGAAATGGCGCACGTACTGCTGGACCACCTGTTTCAGGGCGCCCTGGGCCCAGATCCCTTCGCGGATCTTGTTGGCCACCTCGCCAGGCAAGGCGTCGTCACCGAGCATCCTCAGGTAGACATCAAACAGCGCCTGCTCTTCCGGCCGCAGCTGGGACGCCAAGCGCTTGGCAACGCGCTCGATGTCCTCGCGCACTGCAGTGACCGCCGCACGGAACAGCTCCAGTTCCTGGTCCACGTCCTCGGTCGGCTTCTCGGGAACCACATCAAGGTCGGCGGCGGGATAGACCACCACGCTCTGGCCGATTGCCACCCCCGGAGCGCCCGGAACGCCGTTAAAGCTGACATCGTGAGCCTCTTCGCCAGTCAGGGACAGGCCGCTGATGGCGCCGGTGGCTTCACTGTGGGCAATCACCCCGGCCAGTTGGGCAGAAACGGTGACCAGGAAGGCCTCTTCGCCCTCGTCAAAGCAGCGGGAACTCTCCCGCTGCTGCACCACCAGCACACCCAGCACCCGACGATGGTGAATAATGGGAACACCGAGGAAAGATCGGAAACGTTCCTCCCCGGTCTCGGGGAAATAGCGGTACCGGGGATGGGAGGGCGCATCTTCCAGGTTGATGGGCTCTTCCCGGGAGCCCACCAGACCCACCAGGCCCTCGGAGTAAGCGAGACTGACCTGGCCCACCGCCTTGCGGTAGAGACCCTCGGTGGCCATGAGGATGTAACGGTTGGTGGCCGGATCGAGCAGGTAAACGGAACAGACTTCCGTGCCCATGGCTTTCTGCACCCGCGATACAATGATATCCAGCGCCTCCTGCAGATCGCGGGCGCTGTTTACCTCTTGTACAAGACTTCGCAGAATGCTCAGCATGGCGGTGTCAGTCCGTCATTTCTGGTGTTCCTTTCAGCGCTGGTTCTGCTCGGCACGGTGCCACTGGTCCATGTTATAGAACAGTCGCGGCGCAAGCTCTCTCAGCGCGCGTCGATACACTTCACGCTTGAATGAAACCACCTGACCCAACGGATACCAGTAGCTGACCCACTGCCATCCGTCGAACTCCGGTGAATCGGTGCCATCCACGCATACCCGCGCATCTGGCGATAACATCCTCAGCAGGAACCATTTCTGTTTTTGGCCCACACAAACGGGGTGCGAGTTCTGGCGTACCATCCTCCTGGGGAGTCGATACCTGAGCCAGCCCCGGGTGCAGCTGATGATTTCCACATCACTGGCACTCAGGCCCACCTCTTCTCCAAGCTCCCGGTACAGTGCATCCTCGGGGGATTCGTCGTGCTTGATGCCACCCTGGGGGAACTGCCAGGAGTCCTGCCCTATTCGCCGTGCCCAGAGCACTTCGCCTCTGTGGTTGGCCAGAATGATTCCGACGTTGGGTCTGAAACCGTCTGAATCGATCACGGCACAGTCCTCTCAAAAGTCGGTGGACCGGTCAAAAATTCACCGGTCGGATTTATCCAAGTTGCTCTCATTCTTACAGAATCCCAAGGGTTCGGCAAACGCAGCCGATGAGGACAGGTCGTGGTAGACTTGGCGTTTATTTGCAACCCCCGTGACCGCTGGAGGTACCCGCTTGACGCTCGCAATTTTCGATCTGGACAACACCCTTCTGGCCGGCGACAGCGACCACGCCTGGGGCGAGTTTCTCGTGGAGGAAGGCATTGTGGATGCCGAGGAATACCGGCTGGCCAACGACCGGTTCTACCAGGAGTACCTGAACGGAGAGCTCGATATCCTTCACTACCTCGGCTTTGCCCTGCAGCCGCTGGCGCGTAACCGCATGGACGACCTCCTGGCCTGGCGCGAGCGCTTCATGGAGAAGAAAGTGAAGCCAATGATGCTGGCCAGCGCCCGCGCCCTGCTGGACAGCCACAGGACCCAGGGCCACACCCTGATGATCATTACCGCCACCAACCGCTTTGTGACCGAACCCATCGCCGAAGCGCTGGGGATTGAGCACCTGATTGCGACCGATCCGGAGCTGATCAACGGCCAGTTTACCGGGGAAGTAGCCGGCACTCCCAGCTTCCAGGACGGCAAGGTCACGCGGCTGGACGACTGGCTCGAAGCCCACAACAGGACCCTCGACGGCGCCTGGTTCTACAGCGACTCCCACAACGACCTGCCGCTGCTCCAGAAAGTCGATAACCCGGTGGCAGTCGACCCCGACCCCAGGCTGGAAAAGTTTGCCCGGGATCAGGGCTGGAAGGTGATGTCCCTGAGAGGCTGACAGCCCGCCTAGAAGAATCCGGTGAGTGAACGCACGAAGCAGGATTTGATGTAATCCGTCTCGGGGATGCCGGGAATCACCGGATGGTCCGGCGCCTGGTGGCCCTGCTCCAGCAGCTGGACAAAGCGGTCAATCTTGCGCCCACTGGCACGGATGATGTCCACCAGCTTCTCCTGGGAGAGGTGCATGGAGCAGGAAGCGGAGACCAGAATGCCATCCCGCTCCAGCAACCGGAGCCCCAACTGGTTCAGCCGGGCGTAGGCCTCCTCGCCGGCCTTCTGGTCCCGGCGCCGGGGAATCAGTGCCGGCGGATCCAGAACCACAATGTCGTATTTCTCTTTTTCCTCCGCCAGCGCCTTCAGTGCGTCGAAGGCATCGCCCTCGATGGTTTCCACATTGTCCAGGCCATTCAGCCGGGCATTGTGGTGGACTGAATCAATGGCACCGGCTGAGCTGTCCACACAGGTCACCTGGGTCGCGCCTGCACACGCGGCCTGAATGCCCCAGCCGCCTACATAACTGAACACGTCGAGCACCCGCTTGCCGGGTGCGTAGGCCTGCAGGCGGGCCCGGTTCATCCGGTGATCGTAGAACCAGCCGGTCTTCTGGCCGCCTTCCAGTGGCACCTGAAACCGAACCCCATTCTCCTCCACCTCGAGCAGGCTGACCTCGGGCCCGTGCGCCTGCTCCACGTAGGTGTCCAGACTCTCAACCTTACGCATCTTGCCATCGTTCTTGAGAATAATGGCCTGGGGATGCGCCAGTCGCTGCACCGCTCGCACGATGGCGTCCTTCATCAGCTCCATGCCGGCGGTGGAAATCTGCACCACCACCGTGGTATCGAACCGGTCGATCACCAGCCCTGACAGCCCGTCGCTGTCCCCATAGACCCACCGATAAAAGGGCCGGTCAAACAGCCGCTCCCGCATCGCCAGCGCCGCTTCCATCCGCTGGGTCAGCCGCTGCGGTGTCATACCATGCCCAGCTTCCCGACTGATCAGCCGGCCACAGATCAGAGCATGGGGGTTCACAAACACCGTGCCCAGGGCTTTGTCGTTGGATGCCCTAAGCTCCGCCTGCACCCCGGCCTCAAAATTGGTCAGTGGGCTTCGACGGGTGTCCACCTCGTTGCTGTAAACCCAGAGATGGCCAGCACGGAGACGGCGCTCGGCGCCTTTACGGAGATACAGAACCGGAAAATTCATCATGACTACCCCTCGGCAGCCACATGCTCCGAATAGGCCGTCGCATCCATCAGGCCCTCGAGTTCCCCAAGGTCGGCAAGCTTCACCTTGAACATCCAGCCATCGCCGTAAGGATCCTCGTTCACCTTCTCCGGCTCATCCTCCAGGCTCTCATTCACCTCGATGACCTCGCCGGTTACCGGACTGAACACATCCGACGCCGACTTCACCGACTCGGCCACGCCGGCCTCCTCGCCACCATTGACCGTGGCACCCACATCCGGCACGCCGATGTACACCACATCGCCCAGCTGCTCCTGGGCGAAATCGGTAATGCCGACGGTGGCAGTGCCGTCATCGGCGACACGAACCCACTGGTGGGTTTCGATGTATTTCAGATCTGCGGGAATCTCACTCATGGTCCGGTTTCCTGAAAGAATTTTCTGCGCAGTTTACCCGAAGACATCGTTTCCAGCGAACCCCTGAACGGTTCCGCGGGCCAGTTCCATGAACGCCTCGAGGTAATCCACCTCCCGGTCCCTCTCACGAAGGCCCAGGAAGATCTGCTTGGGAATGCCGGACGCCCCGAGTTGCACCGGCACCACCGGAATGCGACTGGAATAATCCGCCACCAGCCAGCGAGGCAGGGCCGCCACCCCCCGGCCAGCAGCGACCATCTGCAGCATGATGTCGGTGGTCTCGATGGTCTTGTGCCGGGCCGGGCTGGTGTGGGCCGGCAACAGGAACCGTGTATAGATATCGAGGCGCTCCACCTCCACCGGATAAGTGATCAGGGTTTCTTTTTCCAGATCCTCCGGCTCGGCCCAGGCCCTGCCGGCCAGGCAGTGGTCTTGACCAACGACCAGTACCTGCTCGTAGTCAAACACCGGCTCAAAGATCAGCCCCGGTCTGTGCAGGGGATCGGGTGTGACCAGCATGTCGATATCATGGCCGAACAGAGCGCCAATGCCGCCGAACTGGAATTTCTGTTTTACGTCCACATCCACGCCCGGCCAGCGTTCCAGGTACGGCCCCACGACTTTCAGTAGCCATTGGTAGCAGGGATGGCACTCCATACCGATCCGCAAGGTACCCCGCTGGCCACTGGCAAACTGGCCAATCAGCATTTCGGCGTGCTCAAGCTGTGGCAATAGCCGGTTAGCCAGCGAGAGTAAGTACTCACCTGACTGGGTCAGCCGGAGCTGTCGCCCTTCCCTCACCCAGAGGTCGGTTCCCAGTTGCTGCTCCAGCTTCCTGATCGAATGGCTCAGGGCGGACTGGGTCAGGTGAAGGTGCTGGGCAGCCGCCGTCAGTGAGCCCTGCCCCTGCACTGCACGGAGGATTTCGAGATGGTTACGTTCGATCATCGCACGCCCTGATCATGATTTATTTTCATGGAATAGTGAAATAATACCATTATTCTTCATCAATGAAGACCGATACCCTGCTCTCTTCACTTATTCGATTCCCATCACACATCAAGCAGAGGGCAACCCATGGTAACCACACACAATCTCGGCTTTCCGCGCATTGGCGCCCGTCGCGAACTGAAATTCGCCCAGGAGGCCTTCTGGAAAGGCCAGCTGAGCGAACAGGAACTTCAGGTAACCGGCGCCGACCTGCGCCGGAAGCACTGGCAGGCGCAACAGCGTCTCGACCGGGTGCCGGTGGGTGACTTTTCCTTTTATGATCAGGTGCTGGACATGAGCGCCACCCTCGGGAACCTGCCTGAACGCGCTTCAGAATCCGGCGGCACCGAGCTTGAACGGTATTTTCGCGTGGCCCGCGGCCGCTCCGGCCAGGAGTCCGCCTGTTGTGGCGTGCAGGCCGGGGAAATGACCAAGTGGTTCGACACCAACTACCACTACATTGTGCCGGAGTTTTCCCGCAACACCCGCTTCAGCCTCAACGCCAACCGACTGCTCGGAGAGATTGCCGAAGCCCGCGCCCAGGGACAGACACCCAAGCCTGTGATCATTGGTCCCGTGACCTACCTCTGGCTTGGCAAGTCCAAAGACGGTAGCAACCGCCTCGACCTGCTGCACACCCTCCTGCCACTCTACTCGGAGCTTCTGGAACGCCTGGCCGACCAGGGCATTGACTGGGTACAGGTGGACGAACCCGCCCTGGTGACCGACCTGGATGCTGACTGGCGCCACGCCTACAGCCTGGCCTACCACCACCTGAAAACCGCCAGGCCGAAGCTGCTGCTCACCACTTACTTCGGGGAACTGAGGGACAACCTGCAACTGGCCTGCGAGCTGCCGGTCGCAGGTTTGCATCTGGACGCCGTCAGTGCTCCCCAGGAAGTGGCGCGGGTTGTTGACTGGCTGCCGCCCCACAAGCAACTTTCACTGGGGGTTATCAACGGCCGCAACATCTGGCGAACCAACCTGGAACACACCCTCGACTGGCTGGAACCGATTCACGAAAAGCTGGGCGACCGCCTCTGGCTTGCGCCCTCCTGTTCGCTGCTTCATGTGCCCGTGGATCTTGCAAATGAGCAGAAACTGGACCCTGAAATCCGCAACTGGCTGGCCTTTGCCGTGCAGAAGCTTGAGGAACTGGCGACTCTCGCCACCGCCCTGAACCAGGGCAGAGCCGCGGTTTCCGAGGCACTGAAAGCCTCGGCTAGTGCTGCCCACAGCCGGAAAACGTCAAGCCGGGTGTGCAATCCGGACGTACGTAGCCGGACTGAGAGCATCACCCGCGCACTGGGGCAACGCCAGAGCCCGTACACCCAACGCATCGTTGCCCAGCAGAAGCACCTCGGTCTGCCGCGCTTTCCGACCACCACCATCGGATCCTTTCCCCAGACCCGGGATATTCGACAGACACGCCTGCAGTTCCGCCGGGGCGAACTGAGCGAAGCGGACTACACGGCGCGCATCCGCGAGGAAATCCGCCGCTGCGTGACCGAACAGGAAGCACTGGGCCTTGATGTGCTGGTACACGGCGAAGCAGAGCGCAACGACATGGTGGAGTACTTTGGCGAGCAGCTCGACGGCTACACCTTCAGCCAGTTTGGCTGGGTTCAGTCCTACGGCTCCCGTTGCGTGAAGCCGCCCATTCTGTTTGGTGACATCTCGCGCCCCAGGGCCATGACAGTGGACTGGATCCGCTATGCTCAGTCCCTGACCGACAAGCCCCTCAAAGGCATGCTGACGGGCCCGGTCACCATCCTCAACTGGTCGTTTGTGCGCGACGACCAGCCTCGTCGGGAAAGCTGTCGGCAGCTGGCCCTGGCTATCCGGGACGAGGTCCTGGACCTGGAGGCCGCCGGTGTTGGCATCATCCAGATTGATGAGGCAGCCCTGCGCGAGGGCCTGCCGCTGCGAAAATCCGACTGGAAAGACTACCTGGACTGGGCCATCGAAGCCTTCCGTGTGGCAGCCAATGGCGTAAGGGACGAAACCCAGATCCATACCCATATGTGCTATTCGGAGTTCAACGACATCATTGAAGCCATTGCACGCATGGACGCCGATGTCATTACCATTGAAACCTCGCGCTCGGACATGGAACTGCTGGACGCCTTCAAGGACTTCCAGTACCCGAACGACATCGGCCCCGGCGTGTACGACATTCACTCCCCCAACATTCCAGACAGTGAGCAGATCCACTCACTGATGCAGAAAGCGGCAGAACGGATCCCCGCCGAGCGGCTCTGGGTGAACCCGGATTGTGGCTTGAAGACGCGGCAGTGGGAGGAGGTGGTTCCGGCTCTGCAGCACATGGTGGCGGCTGCCCGGACATTGCGGGAGACGATTCAGTAACCGGTGCTGTTCTGGTCGAGCTGGAACTGGAACTCTGTGGCCCGGCGCACTTCGGTGGTGAAGTGCCCGGTGTCATGGAACTCAAACCAGCGATAGCCGGGCGGACGGTCCTCAACGGCGAACCGGCTGGAGCCGGCCGTGAACTGAATACAGGTGGAGGGCGTGGCCAGAAGTGTCACGCCGTTCCGGTCGCGCTCGTGCTCCTGATGGATGTGGCCCCAGAGCACCACTTTCACTTGCGGAAACCGGTCGACAACCTGCCAGAATGCCTCCCGATTCGTGAGTCCGATTTTTTCCATCCAGTCAGAACCGATGTCTACCGGGTGATGGTGCAGCGCCACCACAGCCGGCAGATCCGGATGCTTCTCGAGAGTGTCGGCGAGAAACGCCAGCTCCGAGTCAGCCAGGGCCCCATGCACCTTGCCGGGTACCGAGGAATCCAGCATCACAAACTGCCATCCGCCTTCAACGGCGTGCCGGGCACCGGCATGGAATTCCGCCGCGACCCGGCGGAGGTTATCGGCGTGATCGTGATTACCGGCAATCCAGAGTGAGGGGCAGGAGAACGCCCGCAGGCAATCGCCAAACACCCGGTACGCCTCCTCGGAGCCGTCCTGGGCGAGATCGCCCGTGGCCAGGATAAGATCCGGCTGACCGTGCGTCTTGAGAACCTCACTGATCACCGCCCGCAGGCTGTCCAGGGTCCGGACGCCAAGAAGGTCACCGTCGGCCCGGGCCATCAGATGCGGATCAGTCAGTTGAAGTACCCGGAACGGCCGGGTTGATTCCTTGGCGGTCATGGATGTCTGGATCTACTCGTTGGCAATTCCCTGTCTGGACACCAGTGTACGACGCAGGTTCCCGGATTTATCACCCGCGAATCGAACCCGAGTCACATTCTGGCCAGCCCATGGCAATTTATTGCAATTTTTGACAACTATGGCACATCCGTCGCCCATAGCCACACCACTTTAGTACACCACCCGCACCCGCGCGGGATGGCATAACGGGGCTTTCACGGGGCTTTCCATGACAACGGCGAATCCGTGACAGCAGCGAAAACGTCAGTCGACACCTTCACCGGCCGACCAGGCCGCATGCTCCATGGGCAAGTGGCCGAAACGCAAACAGTAGTCCAGCCAGTCGGCCAGAAAACCGTTGACCTGGACCTTCTCATCGGGGTGGTGCATGAAGCGGTTAGGGTAATCGTTCACCGGCGCGATCTGCCGATCCCGGTAACAGCTGATGACCTCTGCCATGCTGGCATCGTGGTAGACCCGCACGGTCATCTGCGGGTTATTGAGCCAGCGTCCGGAATTGTGGACCTGCTCAAGCAGGAGGGTTTCGGTGAACTTTGCGGTTTGCAGCACTTCGATCCGCACGCGGCCCAGATAGTGGTTTTCACGGTGCAGCTCGAACTCGCACACCGGCTTGCCGTCCACCTCCAGCTGGCGAAGCTTTGCCAGCCGCTGGTAATTGCCGTCACAGAGTGCGCCCAGCTGACGCAGGTCCGGTACGTACCGCTTAGGTTTCATGGTCCACTCGCCCATCACTGCCATCCTTTCCTGAGACGGGCCCGATTGAGCTCGAGCCACTGCAGCGCAATGATGGCGGCGGCGTTGTTGATACGGCCATCGTGGATCATCGCTATGGCGTCCTCGGCCGACACCACGTGGGCGCGGATGTCCTCGTGCTCATGCTCCATGCCGTACAGGCCGCCCGCATTCTCCGTGCTGACGCGCCCGCAGTAGAGATGGATCATTTCGGTGCTGCCGCCCGGTGAGACCAGGTAATCGCAGATCTTCTCCAGGGGTTCGAAGGTGAGGCCGGCCTCTTCCTGCCCTTCCCGCTGGGCCACCTCTTCCGGGCTCTCGCCGTCCTCGTTCATGCCGGCCACCAGCTCGAGCAGCCAGGGCGACTGCTTTCTGCCCAACGCACCGAGGCGGAACTGTTCGAGCAGAACCACCTCGTCCCGCTGTGGATCGTAGGGCAGCACGCAGGTGGCGTCGCCCCGGATGAACAGCTCGCGGGTGAAGGTGGGCATGTCTTCGCCATCAAAACGTCGGTGCGTCAACCAGAGCTTGTCCATGCGGAAGAAGCCCTGGAAGACGGTCTCGCGTTTTTCGACTTTGACGTCGTCGGCGGTGAACTGGAACGGCTTGGTCATTTTTCGTCCGGTCGTTGAATCGACTTTGAACGATAGCCTCTAGTCGGCCATGACTTCAAGCTCAAACCCTGTCGTAGAGTTTGCTCCCCGATTCCAGGAATTCCCGGGACTTCTCCTGCATGCCCGCATCCACCGCCGACACCTCGTCCAGTCCGTGCTCTCTGGCATAGTCCCGCACCTCCTGAGAGATCTGCATGGAGCAGAACTTGGGGCCACACATGGAGCAGAAGTGGGCCACCTTCGCTGACTCTTTGGGCAGGGTCTCATCGTGGTAGGCGCGGGCGGTGTCCGGATCCAGGCCCAGGTTGAACTGATCCTCCCAGCGGAATTCGAAACGGGCCTTGGACAGGGCGTTGTCGCGAATCTGGGCACCTGGATGCCCCTTGGCCAGATCCGCCGCATGGGCGGCAATCTTGTAGGTGATGATGCCGGTTTTCACATCGTCCTTGTTGGGCAGGCCCAGGTGCTCCTTGGGCGTGACGTAACACAGCATGGCGCAGCCGTACCAGCCGATCATGGCGGCACCGATGCCCGAGGTGATGTGATCATAACCCGGTGCAATGTCGGTAATCAGTGGCCCGAGGGTATAGAACGGCGCCTCATCGCAGCATTCCAGCTGCTTGTCCATGTTTTCCTTCACCAGATGCATGGGCACATGGCCAGGGCCTTCGATCATGCACTGCACATCGTGCTTCCAGGCAATCTTGGTGAGCTCACCAAGGGTTTCCAGTTCGCCGAACTGGGCGGCGTCGTTGGCATCGGCAATAGAGCCCGGGCGTAGGCCATCACCGAGGCTGAAGGACACGTCGTAGGCCTTCATGATCTCGCAGATGTCCTCGAAGTGCTCGTACAGGAAGCTTTCCTTGTGATGGGCCAGGCACCACTTGGCCATGATCGAGCCGCCACGGGAGACGATGCCGGTGACCCGGTTGGCGGTCAGCGGCACATGGTGCAGTCGCACGCCGGCATGGATGGTGAAGTAGTCCACGCCCTGCTCGGCCTGCTCGATCAGGGTGTCCCGGAAGATTTCCCAGGTCAGGTCCTCGGCCACGCCACCAACTTTTTCCAGGGCCTGGTAAATGGGCACGGTGCCGATGGGCACCGGGGAATTGCGAATGATCCACTCCCGGGTCTCGTGGATGTTCTTGCCGGTGGAGAGGTCCATGATGGTGTCCGCGCCCCAGCGAATGCCCCAGGTCAGCTTCTCCACCTCTTCCTCAATGGAGGAAGTTACCGCCGAGTTGCCAATGTTGCCGTTGATCTTCACCAGGAAGTTACGGCCGATGATCATCGGTTCGATCTCGGGGTGGTTAATGTTGGCGGGTATGATCGCCCGGCCCCGCGCCACCTCGTCCCTGACGAACTCCGGGGTAATTTCGCGCGGCAGATTGGCACCAAACGACTGGCCAGGGTGCTGCTGGTCGAGCAGACCCTGGGCCCGCGCTTCCTGCAGCTTCATGTTTTCGCGGATGGCGATGTATTCCATCTCCGGAGTGATGATGCCCCGGCGGGCGTAGTGCATCTGGGATACGTTGCAGCCGGGCCTGGCGCGCAATGGCTTGCGTTCGTCCATGAATCGCAGCGGGTCGAGCTGGGGGTCGTTCATGCGCCGGCGGGTAAACTCGGAAGAGTAGCCACTGAGCTGCTCCACATCCCCACGCTCGGCTATCCATGCGGCACGCACCGGCTTGAGACCCTTGCGCAGATCGATGGTGGCTTCGGGATCGGTGTAGGGGCCGGAGGTGTCATAGACCACCACGGGTGGATTTTTTTCGCCGCCCATCTCGGTGGGCGTGTCCTGCACGGTAATTTCCCGCATGGGCACGCGCAGATCGGGTCGGCTACCCTGTACGTAGATTTTGCGTGAACTTGGCAGGGGCTGTATGGCGGCGGAATCCACCCTGGCAGAGTCGCTGAGGTAATCGGGCAAGTTGGTCATCATTCGCTCCCGGAACAATTGTTGGATGTCGGGTCGCGTATGACGGAGCCTTGGACACGGATTTTCCCTTGGGGAAACACTGGTCTTTCAGCGCTGTGGTCTTAAATCCCTACGCCGGTATTATCCGGATCAGGTCGCGGGTTCTGCGATGCAATCTCAGCCGTCTGCCTGCCGTTAACCGGAAGACAGACCAGCACCCCGTCAAGACGCGAATCTGTAATGCGTGACACTCAAAATGAGTGCCATTTGCAAGTGTAGAGCTGCGAACGATTATTGTCCATAATGGCCGACCAGACCCGTCGACCCGCGCCCTGCTTGCCGGACAACGATGCGATACTGTATTCAGGAGACAGAATGAAAAAGCGATTGCTTTCCGGACTTATTGGCCTCATGGCGGCCCAGCCCGTCCTTTCCATGGATCTGGTCGAGACCTATGAGAAAGCACTTTCCTATGACTCCGGCATTGCCGCCGCCCGGGCAAGCTTCGAAGCCCAGCAGGCGGCCAGTGACGTCAGCCAGAGTGCGCTCCTGCCACAGGTGAATGCCTTTGGAGAAGGCAACTACATCGACGTCGACGGGCCGGGCCAGGACAACAGCTACCGCGAACTGAACTACGGCGTGCAGCTGACCCAGCCGCTGTTCCGGGCCGATGCCTGGTTCCGCTACGACGCCAGCCAGTTTCAGACCGAAGCTGCCCGGGCCGATTACAATCTGGCTCAGCAGCAGCTCATCCTCGACGTGGCAACGGCCTACTTCAATGTGCTGCGGGCACGGGACACCGTGACCACTGCCAGGGCAACCGAAGCGGCCATCCAGCGGCAGTACGAGCAGGCCCAGGAGCGCTTTGATGTCGGACTCATCGCCATTACCGAAGTCTACGAAGCACGCGCCAGCTATGACGACAGCAAGAGCCAGCGCATCGCTGCGGAGAACCAGCTCAACGTCGCTCGCGAACAGCTGGCACGGCTGACCGGTGAGTACGCCGAAGACCTGGAGAATCTGCGCCAGAACTTCCCCCTTGGCCGACCGGAGCCCATGGACCCGTCCGCCTGGGAGGCGACTGCCCTGGAGCAGAACTGGTCGATCCAGTCAGCCCTGTATGATCTGAACGCCAGTGAGGCGGGGCTGAAAGAGGCGAAGGCCGGACACTACCCGACACTCGATCTGAACGCGTCTTACGGCAAAACCAATCTGGACGGCATTGACGGCACCGGCGCACCCCTGACCAGTCAGCGGGATGGCACAACCACCCGCGGCGTCATCGGGCTGACCCTGAACGTGCCGCTCTACTCTGGCGGCGGAACCCAGGCAGGCGTGCGCCAGCAGCGGTCCCTGGTGACGGTTGCCGAGCAGTCACTGAATACCGTGCGCCGGGATGTACGGGTGAATACCCGGAGCCTGTTCCTGACCGTTAACAACAACATCGAAACAGCGTCGGCCCTTGAGCAGACCATCATTTCACGCCGCAGCGCCCTGGACGCAACCCGGGCTGGCTACGAGGTGGGTACCCGTAACATCGTGGAGGTGCTGGATGCCGAGCGCGCCTACTATGTGGCCCTGCGGGATTACGCCAATGCCCGCTACGACTACGTGATCAATTCCCTGCAGCTGAAACAGACCGCCGGCACCCTGAGCCCCCAGGACCTGCTTGAACTCAACAACTGGCTGAGCGCGGCCGCCCCGGGGATCGAGGCACTGGCCCACGAGGAAGAAACCCTCGACGACCCGACCCGCTAACCACGCCACACAGCCACGGAGGCGGGCCGCAGCCTGGCAGCCCGCCCGGTATCAGACCCGCTCGATGATGCCGTCCACGACGCGATCGAGTGCTCCACGATTGCGATTGACGACTTCCAGGGCCCGGCGCCCGATGGCCAGCCTTTCCTCATCGTCACTGAACAGATGGCAGATATGGCTGGCGAGGTCGTCACCATCGTCGACCAGTTTTACGCCATGGTCGTCCAGCAAACGCTGGTAGATGGTCTCGAAGTTGAAAATATGCGGGCCGGAAAACACCGGGATGCCCCATGCGGCAGGCTCCAGCGGGTTGTGGCCACCCCGCTCGATCAGAGAGCCGCCTACGAACGCCAGATCACTGGCACCATACAGCATCATCAACTCGCCCATGGTGTCGCCCAGGTATACCTGCGCCCCGGCGGGATCTTCAGAAAGTGACCGGCGGGCCAGGCTCAGCCCCATCT
Organism: Marinobacter sp. E2; assembly: GCF_055755345.1. Taxonomy (NCBI): domain Bacteria; kingdom Pseudomonadati; phylum Pseudomonadota; class Gammaproteobacteria; order Pseudomonadales; family Marinobacteraceae; genus Marinobacter; species Marinobacter sp. E2. Next base: position 703,977 of record NZ_CM146911.1, on the reverse strand, counting down.
TTCCGGTACGCTCGGCCACCGGCCCGAACCGGTCCGGATGACGGGGCACGAGGATCAGCAATGCGCCCGGGTGCTTCTCCAGAACCTTGCAGTGGGCCGCCAGCAGCTGATCATTCTCGACGCCGTGGGTGCTGCCGGCAATCCATACCGGCCGGCCAGCCAGGGATTGCCTCAGTGATTGCGAGGCTTCGCGCACCGGCTCGGGGATGTCCACGTCGAATTTGACACTACCGGTTACCGCCACCTTGGCCGGCGCCACGCCAATCCGGCGGAATCGCTCGGCGTCTTTTTCGGCCTGGGCCGCTACCCAGCTGATACTCTGCATGATTGGACGGGCCAGACTGCGGACACGCTCATAGCCGCGGGCCGAGCGCTCGGACAAACGGGCGTTGATCAGAAACACCGGCACCCGGCGGTTCCTGCTCTGGCGGATCATGTTGGGCCAGATTTCGGTTTCCATGATCACCAGAATCCGGGGCCCGACCCGGTCGAGAAACCTGCGGATGCTTCCCGGCGTGTCGTACGGTGCGTAAGCGTAACGCACCTGATCGCCGAACATCTTGCGCGCCTGGGCCAGCCCGGTGTCGGTCATGGCAGTCATCAGGATGGTGATGCCCGGATTGCGGGCGAGCAAGCGTCGCACCATCGGCGCAGCGGCGATGGTCTCGCCCACGGAGACCGCGTGCACCCAGACCACCGTACCGCTGGCCCGTGGCACTATACCGAGGCGCTGGTACCAGTTACGTCTGAGCTCCGGAGCCTTGCGGCCATGCCACCATAAGCGCAGGAGAATGAACGGCAGAATCAGCCGGATCAACTGGGAGTAGATAAATTGCAGCACAGGGGACTCCGGGCAAAACAGTGCGTTATGATAGCGCAAAACCTATTGATTTGCTTCCGATTGCCGCCGGGCGACCAGGCGCGTCCGGCCCGGAAACCGACATCTTGCAGGACCCGCTCCACGTGAACAGGAAATACCGTAAACTCCCGCGAAACACCGACTATTCAGCCTACCGGCATCCCCGGTGGTGGCCCACCTGGCTGGGTATTGCCCTGATGTGGCTGGTATCGCAACTGCCTATCCGGCTGCAATGGTGGCTTGGCAGGATCGCCGGTCTGCTTGCCTACCGACTGGCCGGGAGTCGGCGCCATATCACCGAGGTGAACATTCGCCTGTGCTTTCCCGAACTGACAGCGCCCCAACAGCAGGCGCTGGTGCGCAAGGCCTTTATCGCCAACGGCATCGGTCTTCTGGAGCTCGGCATTGCCTGGTTCCGCAATCCGGCCAAACTGACCGGCATTACCCGCGTTCACGGGCTCGAGCATTTTGAGGCGGCGCTGAAACACGGTAAAGGCGTGTTGCTGCTGGGCGGCCATTACAGCACCCTCGACCTGGGCGGCAGCCTGGTAACCCAGTACATAGAAGCCGATGTCATGCAGCGGGACCACAACAACCCGCTGATGAACGCGGTGATGACCCGGGCCCGGGAGCGCCGCTACGGCACGGTCCTGGGCGCCCGCGACCTGCGCGGGCTGTTTCGCAGCCTGAAACAGAACCGGGCGGTCTGGTACGCCACCGATCAGGACTACGGACGCAAGGACATTGTCTTTGCGCCGTTTTTCGGCATTGAGGCGGGCACCATTACCGCAACGTCCCGGATTGTGGAACGCAGTGGCTGCCAGGTAGTGCCGTTCAGCCACTTTCGGCGGGAGGATGGCCCGGGCTACGATATCTACTTCCATCCAGCCCTGGAGAACTTCCCGAGCGGGGACGACCTCCAGGACGCAACCCTGATCAACCAGACCATCGAGCGTGAAGTCCGGCGTGCCCCGGACCAGTACTTGTGGATGCATCGACGGTTCAAAACCCGTCCGGACGAGTCGGATCCGGGTTTCTACAAACGCAGGTAACAGAGCGCCATGACGGATCACCCGAAAAAGGCCAGAAAGGAAGCACCCGTCGTCTGGCTTCTGACCGACAACAAGCCCGGCCATCGCAACCAGCTCAAGGGGATTGGTAATCGGCTACGGGTGTTGACCGGCGCCGCCACACACTGGGTGGACGCCACCACCCAGTCGATTTCATTATGGCGCGCGGTGCTGGGCGCTGCCCCGAGGATGCACCCGGAGCTGCCGCACCCGGACCTGGTGGTGGCCGCAGGCACCGGCACCCACCGACTGCTGCTGTCGCTACGCCGATTGCGCGGGGTGAAAACTCTGGTGATCATGAAACCTGGCTTTCCCCTGTCGCTGGTGAATGGTGCGGTGATTCCCGCACACGACCGCGTGCCGCCCGGAACCCGTACCCTGGTCACCGAGGGAGTCGTTAACGCGCTCACGCCCCTGGCCCGGATTACCGAAAAGCGGGAGGCATTGCTACTTATTGGTGGCCCATCTCCGCATTTCGACTGGGACGACGATGTCCTGCTCGGCCAGATTAACCATCTGATTGGCCAATACCCGGACTGGCGCTGGACCATCGCCACCTCCCGTCGCACACCGGGACCTTTACAGGCGCGCCTGGAGGATCTGTCCGGGCTGCGTGTGTCGGTGGTACACCCCGAGCAAACCCACGAGAACTGGCTGAGTCACCAACTGGCCGGTTCAAGAGCCGCCTGGGTCACGCCGGACAGCATGTCCATGGTTTGTGAAGCCGCCACCTCGGCCGTGCCCACCGGGGTTTTCGAGCTGGCCAACCGAACCGGCAGCCGCGTCGCCGAAGGCGTGGAACGCCTGGTACAGCAGGGTTATGTGGCGCGCTGGCCCGACCACGCGATCGTCATGGCCGGCCGAAACCCGGGCAACCGGACCCTCTGGGAGGCCGATCGTGCCGCCCGCTGGATTATCGACCAGAAACTGATCCCGGCCCCATCAGGCGACAATCGCAAAAGCTCCGCACACGGCGAGAGGGGATCCGCACCGTGAGAATTCTGCAGGCACTGCCGGCACTTTACAGTGGAGGCGTTGAACGCGGCACGGTGGAGTTTGCCGCGGATCTTGTCAGACGGGGGCACGAATCCTGGGTGGTTTCCAAGGGTGGCCCCATGGCGGAACAACTCCGTGGCCAGGGCTCCAGGCACGTGTATATGCCGATTCACCGAAAGTCCCCCGCCTCCTTCGGGCAGATATTGCCCATGCGAAAGCTGATTCTGGATCTCAAGCCGGACATTATCCATGTGCGCTCGCGCATGCCTGCCTGGATCATCTTCCTGGCCCTGAAAACCATCCCGAGGAACCAGCACCCCGCCGTGGTCTCCACCTTCCACGGCATGTATTCGGTCACGCCCTACAGCGCCATCATGACCCGGGCAGACCACATGATCGCGGTGTCCCGATGCGTGCAGGACTATGTTCTGAAGAATTACCAGGTGCCACCCGACAGGCTCACGGTTATCCAGCGCGGTGTCGATATCGATGCTTTCCGCCAGCGCGAGCTACCTCCGCAATGGCTTGAGCGCTGGTTTCGGCAGTATCCACAGCTTGCCGGCAAAAGGATCATCATGATGCCGGGGCGTATATCGCGCTGGAAGGGCCAGCTGGATTTCCTGACCATGATGGCTCGACTGGTGCAGGCCCGCCCGGACTGCCATGGGGTGATCGCCGGGGGCGCCGAACCCGGCAAGGAACATTTCCTGGAGGAGCTGGAACGGGCAAGGGATCGCCTGGGACTCACAGAGCACGTCAGCTTCCTGGGCCAGCGCAATGACATGACCAACCTGTATCTGCTGGCTGACGTGGTGTGCCATATGAGCACCAAACCGGAACCTTTTGGCCGCACGGTCACCGAAGCCCTGGCCTCGGGAACGCCCGTGGTTGCCTACAATCGCGGCGGCGCAGCAGAGACCCTGGAAGCCTGCTTTCCCCGGGGCCTGGTGCCGCCGGACGATATCGACGCTTTCACCGGGGTGGTCGGGCGGTTGCTGGATTCGCCGACACCGACCATCGAGATTCCCTATCGGTTCCGCCTCGAAGCCCAGACCGAGGCTTCCCTGAACGTCTATGAGAATCTCCTAAACCGGCGATCCGGCAAATCCACATGACCTCCGGGCGTCCCCTGACCGTTGCACTGCTAATGGCCACACCCGGGAGCGCCTGGGGCGGCATGGAACAGCACACGGCCGATCTGGCCCATGCGCTGGCGGCCGTGGGGCACCGGGTGCATGTGCTGGGCCATCGGGCCTACGAAGCCCGATTCCCGGCGCCGGTGCGTTTTCACCCGCTGCCGGTTCAGTTAAGTCGTCACAACCCTTTGCTGCACTTCCTGCTTCGCCGCAACCTCCGTCAGATTGCACCGGATATCCTGCACTCCCAGGGCAACAAGGCGGCCCAGCTGGCTGGCAAAGTCGGCGGGCCGAATACCGTGCGAATCGGCACGGTCCATGGCATCAAGTCCAGCCACACAGCCTTTGACCGGATGGACCGCGTAATCGCCGTGAGCCCGGCGATCAAACGTGCCCTCACTCATCCCCGCTGTCACCTGATATACAACGGCGCCCGCGTTGGCGAAGACTCCGGGCTTTCGCCATCGGAAGTGGATTTGTCGCCAGGGACCACCCTTGTGATTGCCGCCGGCCGACTGGAGCCGGTAAAGGGTTTCGACCGGCTGATTCAGGCCTGGTCCCTGCTTGGTCCGGTCGCTGACGGCTGCCATCTGACGATTTACGGCGAAGGTAGCCAGCGCTCGGCGCTGGCGCAACAGATTCGAGGCCTGGGCCTGGAAAACACAATCTCCCTGCCCGGCTACAGCCCTGATCTGGGCCGACACTATCGGCAGGCCCGGTTGAGCGTAATCAGCTCCGATCGCGAGGGCTTTCCCTATGTTCTGATCGAGTCCTTGCTGTGCGGCTGCCCGGTGGTCTCGACCCCGGTTTCCGGGCCTATGGAGCTGCTTCCTCCCGAAGCCATCAGCGGGGGTCACGAACCGGACGCCATCGCCAGCGTACTGACCCGCGCCCTGGCCAACCTGGAGCGGCTTGCCGAACGCGAGGCTGCGGCCATGGCGTTCGCACGAGCCAACCTCACCGTTGAGGCCATGGCAGCGAAAACAGAGGCATTTTATCGGGAAGCACTTCCAGACTGATCCCCCCGGAACAGACCCGCCCGACCGGCCCGCTAGGGTTTCCTGGTCTCATCCTCAAAACTGGCCAGCATCTGCAGTTCCCGGGCCTTGGCCAGACGCATGAAATTCCGGTTGGCGGCGGTAATGGCCACGCTCAGACCAAACCAGCCGTTCAGGATCTGCCGGTGAACAAGATAATACTTCAGGAATTTCAGCGGAAACTCCACAAACAGCCGGGCACTGGAGATTTTTCGTCCCTTTTTGGCCAGGAACCGAGCCTGCTCGCTCGACAGCTGGCAGTACTTGCGCTCCATCTGCTCCAGCGAGATCAGCGTGCGGTGCAGAACGTCGCCTTTGAGGTCCAGCACCCGCCCGGCCGTTACTCTGGGCCGATCGTCATTGCTGCCCTGTTCCGGCTGGATAGCGGCTCGCTTGCGGTGATAAAGCCGCAGGATCCACTTGCTTTTGTCGTGGCGAAAGGGATGGCGGGCATCCGGCTGGGACAACACCCAGCGCATCCGGAACCCGGCAATATCGTCGGCAACAGGACGTGAGAACAAGGCCTGGATGTTGCCGACCAGCCGGTCCGAGAGGACCTCGTCGGCGTCCAGATCCAGTACCCAGTCATTTCGGCACAGGCTGGCTGCAAAGGCCTTCTGGCAGGCAAAGCCCTGCCAGTCGTTGTGCACGAATCGGGCGCCCGCCGCCTCGGCAATGTCCTGCGTTCGGTCCGTGCTGCCAGAATCGACTACGATAATTTCATCCACCCAGCCGGACAGCTTGGCCAGGGACTCGGGTAAGCGGAGTTCTTCGTTCTGGGTGATGTAATACACGGACAGCGGTAGCTTCATCGGAATTTCCGTTTTGAGGCAAGCAATTCAGGGCCGGTTCAGAACAATACCACAACCGCCTTGTGGTAAGATGGCGCCCCTGATTTGGACGATTTCCACGGCATTCTATAACTCAAGCCCGGAGTGCACAGATGATTCACCCCGTCATTATGGCCGGCGGCACAGGCTCAAGACTTTGGCCGATGTCACGCCAGTTGAACCCGAAACAGTTCCTGAAACTGACCAGTGGCCCCCTGTCGATGTTACAGGCCACCGTTGCCAGGCTTGAGGGCGTGGACGCAGCCAATCCACTGCTGATCTGCAATGAGGAGCACCGCTTCCTCGCTGCCGAGCAGATGCGACAGTCCGGTCACGAGGACTCCCGGATCATCCTAGAGCCGTGTGGACGCAATACGGCACCTGCCATTGCACTGGCCGCCCTGCAACTGAAGGAAACCGTTGCGCCGGATGCGGACGATCCCCTGATGCTGGTGCTTGCAGCCGACCATCTGATCAAGGACGTGGCGGCGTTTCAGGAAGGTGTGAAGAAGGCCATCCCCCTGGCCCGGGAAGGCAAGCTGGTGACATTTGGCATTGTGCCCGACCAGCCGGAAACCGGTTATGGGTATATCCACCGGGGTTCGGAACTGGGGCCGGACAGCTTTGCCGTGGACCGCTTCGTGGAAAAGCCGGACCTGGCCACCGCGAACGCCTATCTGGACTCCGGCGAGTACCTCTGGAACAGCGGCATGTTCCTGTTCGGTGCCCGTGAATACCTGAAAGAGCTGGAAGCCCACCGGCCGGACATCCTGTCTGCCTGCCAGGCCGCTATTGCCGACACCGCAGACGACCTGCATTTCACCCGGGTCAACGCCGAACGCTTTGCCGAATGCCCGTCCGACTCCGTCGACTACGCGGTGATGGAGAAAACCGACCGGGCCGCCGTGGTCTCCCTGGATGCCGGCTGGAGCGATATCGGCTCGTGGTCCGCGCTCTGGGAAGTCAGCGACAAGGACGACAATGGCAACAGCCTGACCGGCGATGTGATCACCCACAACACCGCCAACACCCTGGTGCGTGCGGACAGCCGTCTGGTGGCCACCGTCGGCGTGGACAACCTGGTTGTGATCGAAACCAAGGATGCCCTGCTCGTGGCCCACAAGGACAGCGTGCAGGACGTCAAGACCGTGGTGGAGAAAATCCGCAACGACGGCCGCCACGAGCACATGAACCACCGGGAGGTCTACCGGCCCTGGGGGGTGTACGACTCCATCGATAACGGCGCCCGCTATCAGGTCAAGCGCATCACCGTGAAGCCTGGCGCCAAGCTGTCGGTGCAGATGCATCACCACCGTGCCGAACACTGGATTGTTGTCAGCGGCACCGCCCGGGTGACCAACGGCGACAAGACCTATCTGGTCACCGAAAACCAGTCCACCTACATTCCGGTGGGCCAGGTGCACTCGCTGGAAAACCCGGGCGTGATCAACCTGGAACTCATTGAGGTGCAGTCCGGCTCCTACCTGGGCGAGGACGACATTGTTCGGTACGAGGACCGGTACGGCCGCAAATGAGCAAGATCAAATACTTTCTGATTGCCGGCCTGCTCAGGATCGCCGGCGGGCTTTCCCTTGCCGGAGCCCAGCGAATCGGCCGGTTTGTTGGCTATCTGGTGTGGCGCCTGCCCACCAAGTCCCGACAGGTCACCGACGTTAACCTGGATATCTGCCTGCCCGAGCTGAAAGAGCCCGAGCGAGCGAACATGTCGCGGGAATCCCTCCGCCAGACCGGCATGACCATGCTGGAAGTGCCGCTGATGTGGGAATGGCCTGTGGACAAATGCCTGGGCCTGGTTCGGGAAACCGAGGGCCTGGAATTGATTGACGAGGCCATGGCCGGCGGCAAGGGCCTGATTCTGCTTGCACCGCACCTGGGCAACTGGGAACTGGCCGGCCTGTTCTTCTCGTCCCGATATAAAATGGCGGCCCTGTACAGCCCGCCCAACATGCCCGAATTCGAGGATTACATGATCAAGGTTCGCGGGCGCCTGGGCTCGGAACTGGTTCGGGGCGATCGACGGGGGCTGGCACGCCTCGCGGCGATCCTGCGCGAAGGCGGCGTTGCCGGCATCCTTCCGGACCAGTCGCCCCGGGGCAAAGGCAACGCGTTTGCCCCCTTCTTCGGCATGGAGGTGAAAACCATGACCCTCGTCTCCAAGCTGATCCAGCGCACCGGCGCCAATGTGCTGATCACCTACGCCGAACGCCTGCCAGACGCGGCAGGCTTCCGGATTGTGGTTCGCGACACCGGTCCGGGACTCGGAGACAGTGATCCGGTGGCGGCCACCACCGCCATGAACCAGGCCATTGAGCACTGCGTTCGGGAAATTCCGGCGCAATACCAGTGGGAATACAAACGCATGCGGCACAGGCCGCCGGGGGAGATCAACCCCTACAACCCGGACCGTGTATGCTAGCCATGACTGCCATGACTGCCATGACCCGAATACTCCCCGCAGCGCTGTTGATGGTCGGCCTCGGCGGCGCCCTGCTGTCGTCCAGTGTCCTGGCCGGGGCCACGCTGCTGCTGGCCATTTGCGGTATGGTCGTCAGTTTCCGTAAATCCCTGTACAACGCTGGCTGGGAAAAACCCAAGGAACTCAGGCTCCTGCATTTTGCCTTCTGGTTTTTCGTACTGGTCAGTGCGGTTTCCTGGGTTTTCGAGGGATTCGATTACGAGGGTGGCAAGACCCTGGGGACCCATGCGCGCTTTGTCCTGTTCTGGCCCCTGATCCTAGTGCTGACCCGGGCCGCCATCGGTGCGCGGGTAACGTTTGCCGCGATTACGCTGATTGCAGTGTCCGTTCTGGCGGTATTCCTGGTTACCATCGCAGCACGCCAGGGCGCCTTGCATCACGTGCTCAACTCCCGCTTTGGCGGCGGTATCAATCCAATCAGCTTCGGCAACCTCGCCCTGCTCGGGGGCATGCTGACCATTGTCGGCTCGCTGTTCTTCTTCCGCAGCGGGCGTCGGTTGCCTGCTGTTCCGGTGTTCCTGTTCGGATGGACGGCCATCGTCATTTCCATGCTGTCGGAAACCCGGAGCAACCTGGTTGCCCTGCCCTTCCTGCTGCTGGCACTGATTCCTCTGGTGGGCAAGCGGGCCCGTATTGCGGGCCTGGTTGCTATTCCAATCCTGGTGGTTGCAGCAGCCATCACCAGCGACCGGATGTCCAGCTCACTGGAAGGTTTCCTGAGTGATGGCAAGCTCGACAACGGTATGGAAATCCGGGTTGCGGTATGGCACGAAGCCTGGGACCTGTTCACCGAGAATCCGGTGATGGGTGCAGGCCTCGGCGGCTTCAGCCGACACATCCAGTCCCAGGTCGCGGCCGGTGAACTGCCCGAGGCTTTTATCGAGTGTTGCACCGGTCATGCCCACAACGACCTGCTTAACACGGCCGCCACCAGCGGCATCATCGGCGTGCTGAGCCTGGCCCTGCTGCTGCTCATACCCCTCGCGGTCTTTGCGAGGCACCTGTTTTCCAGGCACGCTGGCACTTCCCATCTGGCAGCCGCAGGCGTCATGGTCTGCACGGGCTATCTGCTCTTCGGGCTGACCGAAGCCACCTTCAACCGGTCGCTGTTCCTGACCTTCTACCTGCTGCTGGTGGCGTCCATTGCCTCGGCGATGTTCACGGAACTCAGCCGATCCTATGTGCGTAACCGCACCCGCAAGGTATCGGCGACCATCATCACCAAGAATGAGGAAGATCACATTGCCGACTGCCTTCGCTCTGCGAGACTGGTGGCCGATGAGATCATTGTTCTGGACAGCGGCAGCACCGACCGTACGGTGGAACTGGCACGGGAGCTGGCCGATGTGGTTGAAGTGACTGACTGGCCGGGGTTCGGCATCCAGAAGCAACGGGCACTGGAAAAAGCCACGGGCGAGTGGGTGCTCTCCCTGGACGCCGATGAGCGGATCACCCCGGAGCTGGCGCGGGAAATCAACCACCACCTGGCCGACCCGGATGCCGACGCCTACAAGCTGCCCTGGGCCGTGACCATCTACGGCAGTCGCCTGGACTTTGGCCGCAGTGGCCGGGCGCCACTGCGGCTGTTCCGGCGGGAAGGCGTCCGGTTTTCCGACGCACTGGTCCACGAGCGGATACTGATACCTGCCGGCAGGAAGGTTCGAACGCTTCGGGGACGGCTGACCCACTACACCCACCGGGACTTCGGCCATTCCCTTGAGAAAAGTGCCAAGTACGCCTGGCTTGGCTCGCTGGAAAAACACCGAAAGGGCAAGAAAACCCGCACCATGATCTACCCCACCCTGAGGGGGCTGCTGACCTTTGTTCAGGTGTATTTCATCCGGTTCGGTTTTTTGGACGGTGCCGTGGGTTATCTGACGGCGGTCACCTACGCCCAGGTGACCTTCAACAAGTATGCGGGGCTGTGGACGCTGGACAGGCCGTCACGCAAGCGGGAGCCCTAGCCCTCGTTCAGACGGACACTCTCAACCCCGGCCGCCCTGAAGAGATCAAGCATCTCATCGTAATAGACAAGCTTGACGGCCAGGGCAGGATCGTCGATCTGGACCACTCGGATGTTCGGAAACATGGTCTTGAGGGTGAACAGCGCGGTTGAGGCAAAACTGAAGAAGGCGAGGTAACGGTGTCCTGACAGCGCCACTTCTACTTCAATCGGCCGCCCGGCCTGTCGGATATCCACGGGGTATTCCGCCAGCGCCTTTTCCAGCTCGTCACGGTTCTCCTTCCGGTGCATGAAATACACGATTCGCTTTCCGGGATAGCTGCTCACGATGTGCTGCATTTGTAACGCGAGCCTGTGCAGGCGATCCTTGCCGCCGAATGGCTGCCCGAGAAAACCCACCAGTGGCTCCAGGCCACTGTCCCGGACCGTCGTCCGGAAACACTGCCGGAACACCGGAAAATCGTGATGGCGAACGTTTATCCGATCGGTACTGGGTAACGGGAAAAAAGTGAAAAAGACAATGCGTTGAGGAATCACCCTGTGCGTTCGGATGCCCAGGGTTCTGAGCAACCGTCTTTTGGACACCGATATCCGCGATGGCATACCTTCGCGATGGATCGCGTGGTAGTACTTCACTGTCGCCAGGCCGTCATCCACAAAAATCACCTGACTGCAGTCGAAGCTCCGATAGAACACTTCGTGAATCCAACTGGCCTTGTTGCCAATGAACAGACGGTCAATTCGGCTGCCAGAGAGGCGTCTCGCCAAACTGGCAAGGCGAACATAGAACGTGCGCTTGGTGAGATAGCGGATCTCGCTCCCCCGCCAGCCCAGGGCACTTATCAGCATGGCCATTTGCCGTTCGGTCTCGCGATTATCTGGCCGGGCAATCACCAGAAGCGTATCCTCCGGCCTGCACCCATAGGCGTGCCTGGCCTCCGCGCAGCTGATCAACTGCAAGGGCGTGCTGGCAACAAATACGCTGATAGGGGCCGACGCGTCCGTCAAGGCATCGTTACTCCAGAGTCATCCTGGCCAGCTCCTTTCGCAAACGCCTTCTGACCTTGAGTTTTCTCAGAAGATTAAGTGGTTTGGGTTTCAGTTTGTCGCGTTTGGTGGTCAGGAAATCTTCAACGGCATCGAGCACTCGCGCACTGGAACGGCCATCCCGGAAGCTGTGGAGCTGGTCGCACAGCGAACGGGTTTCCTCCATAAGATCGCGGGGATACTCGAGGGCACGTTCCAGAGCCGGTTCAACTTCATCAACCTCCTGGGCATCAATCAGGTAGGGACCGGGCATTTTCGTGCGGAAGGTGACCACCGGTCTGTCCAGGAACATGAATTCGAACATGATCGACGAAGTGTCGCACAGCATCACATCTGCCTGCGGCAGCAGGGGCAGTAAATCCTCGTCACTCTCCACGAAACGCAGGTGCTCGCCGGCCAGGGCCCGATACTGATCGACAATTTCCCGGTCCATCTTGGGGTGCAGGGTTACGATGAACTTGTAGTGGCCACTCCGGGCAAGCTCACCGATCTTTTCCACCAGCTGGGGTGCGGAGGTGACCGAGCGGCTGAACGTTGACGCGTAGAAAACCACGGGCAACTCGGGTGCAGGCAGTGGCCGCCGGCCCGGAAGGTTCGCCGAAAGCAGTGGATCAAGTTTCGGCCAACCGGTGTGGGCAACGGCAAAATGGCCATGCTGTTCCGCCAGCTCACTGAACTTTTCCGTGTCCTTCAGGGCATGGGTGCAGTGCAGGTCAAACCAGCCGCGAATCCGGTAGTGATCGCTTTCGTCCTCGCTGCTGTGACCACGCTTGTTCCTGGCCATGCCATGAAAGACTTCCACCTTGATACCCGGAAAAAAATAGGGAACCCAGTCTCCCGGCACAAAGGTGGCGTCTGCCTGGTAATCCATCACCTCCTTGACGTTTCGCAGACGACGTTCATCCGGGCGCAGGGGCGCGGTCGAGCAGCCGGCCACAAACCAGGCGGCTTCATCGCCGCGCCGGCGAATCTCCTCCTGCAGGGGGCGCAGGATGGAATAGGAATAGGGTTGGTTTACGAAAAACAGATACCGGCGCATTCAGCCCTTGCCCGTCAGTGTCTTGTAAAGGTCTCCGGTTTCCCGGACCGTTTGTGACGTATGGAAATCCCGGGCGATCCGCTCCCGCGCGGCCCGGCCCAGAGAGGCCGCCAGCTCACGATCGCGGTAGAGTCGCTCGATGGCAGATGCCAACTCACCGGTGCTCTTGGGCGCGACTACAAGACCACTGACACCGTCCTCGACGAGCTCGGGCATACCTCCAACCCGGGTCACCACCGGTGGCACTCCGTAAACCATGGCCTCTATAACAGCGCGGGGCAGGCCTTCGCGCACCGTAGACGGCAATACGAAAACGCTGCTGGCCGCGGCAATGGCCGGCGCGTCCGTCCGGAATCCGGTGAAGTGAATCCTTTCGGGGTGGGCGGTCTGGCCGGCCAGGGACCTGAGTTCCTCGTTCTTGTCCACGTCGCCCACAAGCAGCAGATGCGCCTCGATATCGTCCGGCAACTCGTCCATGGCGCGGATCAGTACATCAAAACCCTTTCGAGGGCTGTTGCGGCCGGTACAGCAGACCACGAAAGCACCCTCGGGAACATCGAATTCGGCAAGATCCGCAGGCTCGGCCTGATACCACGCCAGATCATGGCCCTTGTAGATGCGTTGGAGCTTTTGATCGGGAATGCGCATCCACAGGCATCGCAGACCCGCGAGATAATCTTTGATGGCGTCGGCCACGCAGACAATGCGGCTAACCCTCGGGTGCAGGAAGGTAATCCAGGATTCCGGATTGAAAAAACTGATGTTGCCGATCACGCCCCGATAAGCCACCACCTTGATGTCGGTGCCCCGGGAGGCCCGCAGGCCACAGGCCAGGGCTCGCGGGTTGTAGGCGTGAATCACATCGTAGGCTTTCTGGGATAGTTGCTCACGAATCGCCGCAGTGCCTTCCTTGTCGAACCGGTTCCTGAGCGCCATGGGTCTGGCGACCATGCCCTCATCCAGCAGGCGCTGATAATTCCGGCCCTTGGGGTTACACATGACATCAACGTTGAAGCCCGCATTCCGCAGGCCGATAAACAGTTCAGTCTCGGGACGATCGCAGGCGTCGGTGAGACAGAGTATGGACGGAAGCGATCCGTCTGGCTGTGGATTGGTCAAGAGGCCTTTCCCTTGTTGTAACCGTTCATGAATGAATCCCAGACCCGCCTGCGGGTTTCCTCGCCGGCGACCTTCACCAGCGAGCGGGCAAAGCGGTCGAGGTTCGCCTGCTGCCAACTGTCCGGACTGCCCTGGCCCATCAGGCGGCTCTTGTCGAAATCGATCAGGAAATACTGATCATCGCGCACCAGCACGTTGTAACAGTTGAGGTCGGCATGCATGACACCGGCATCGTGAAACCGACGGATGGTCGCCCCGAGCTGCTTCCAACCCTCGGGTGTTGTCTCGGCGATTTGGTCCGCCAGCGGGACCACCCCTTCCAACCGTTCAATCAGAATTGCCGCCCGATACTGGATGGGTGACTGCTTGTGGTACCAGGCGGCCACCGGTCGGGGTACGGGCAGCGACATGGCCTCAAGCTGGTACAGCAGCCTGAACTCTGCAAACGACCGAACCTCTGATTCGCGACTGAACAGGTAGGTGTGCCTGGCCAGCTTCGCCATCATACCGCCACGGCGGTACTCCCGAAGCACCAGCCGGTTGTCCCCGGCTTCAACAAACCAGGCCGCGCCCCGGCCACCACTGCTGACCGGCCTGGCCATGTCGCCCCAGAATGCCGGCTGAAACCAGTCCTCGCTGACCCGGCCCCGGTAGTCTGGATGAACCAGCATGGCCGAGCCTTTGTTCCGGAGACAGATTTCAGACTCCACCATGAAGGGCTACCCGATCCTCGGAATAATGACGGAAACACGCGCCCCACCATTGAGACGCGTGGGCACGAGTGCGATAGAATGGCGCCAGTTTAGCAATGATTGCCAGCAAAGCTCCACAGCACCGGGCACCACCCTGAAACGGATACTGTTCTGATGAAGTCCATCTGCATTCTGCGCCTGTCCGCCATCGGCGATGTTACCCACGTGATTCCGGTTGTCTTGAGCCTTCAGGAGCAAATCCCCGGCGTTACAATCACCTGGGTGATCGGCAAGATCGAGGCAAAACTGATCGGTGATCTGCCGGGTGTCGAATTCATCGTTTTCGACAAGAAATCCGGTCGCAGGGGCTATGCCGAGTTGCGCCAGAAACTGAAAGGCCGGCGGTTCGACGCACTGCTACACATGCAGGTGGCGTTTCGGGCCAATCTGGCGTCGGCCTGTATTCCGGCCAGGCTGAGAGTCGGATACGACAGAGCCAGGAGCAAGGACCTGCACAGTCTCTTTATCAACCGCCGCATCAAGCCGGCGCCGGAGCAGCACGTGCGGGACTGCCTCGCCAGCTTCCTCGAGCCCCTGGGACTTGAGTCTGCCCCGCCCCGCTGGCAGATTCCGCTCAGCGAAGAGGACAACGCGTTCGCGGCGGAACAACTGGCAAGCGACCGCCGGAACCTGGTGATCAGCCCCTGTGCCAGTCATATCCTGCGGAACTGGCCAGCGGAGCGCTACGCACAGCTGGCCGACCATGCGGTTCAGAAGCATGGCATGAAGGTCATACTGGTCGGCAGCCCCGCCCCCTTCGAGAACGAATACTGCGCGGCCATTGAAGCCGCCATGAAGGAAAAGGCCCACAATATCTGCGGCAAGGACACTCTGAAACAGCTGACTGCGCTGTTGGCCCGGGCCGACCTTGTCGTGGCCCCGGACACTGGTCCTGCGCATATTGCCAGCGCCGTTGGCACCGATGTTCTGGGATTGTTTGCCGCCAGCAATCCCTACCGCTCCGGCCCCTATAATTCCCTCGAGTGGTGCGTGAACCGCTACCCGGAGGCTTTGCAGAA
Organism: Marinobacter sp. E2; assembly: GCF_055755345.1. Classification (NCBI taxonomy): domain Bacteria; kingdom Pseudomonadati; phylum Pseudomonadota; class Gammaproteobacteria; order Pseudomonadales; family Marinobacteraceae; genus Marinobacter; species Marinobacter sp. E2. The sequence goes on along the minus strand of NZ_CM146911.1, from coordinate 688,613 downwards.
ATTCACCGGAAAGTCGGTGGAGCAGGCGCGCTGGGGCGCGAAGGCCGAATTCGAGGGGGCGATGGAACTGATTGCAGTGGCGGATGCCACGGCAATGCTCGACCGGTGGGTTGAGGCGCACCCTGCGCCAAAAACAACAACGGCGCCACGAGCTGACTGACTCGGGCGCCGTTGGGATTTTGTCGGATTACGCTTTGCCAATCCGACCTACCGGCCTCGTTTTTCCGCAGGAGAGAGAAAGGCCCCCTCACTTTCTGGCGGTGTAATCCTGGTAGGACTTCTCTTCCACAAAACGCGAGCCCAGGGCCAGGTTTACTTCTTTCTTGATGGCGGCACGCTTGTCATTGGTGACATAAACGGCCCGGGCCAGTTCGATAAAACGGGGGCCGAAATCCTGCGCCGCTTCCTGGTCCCGGATATCGTCCTCGATGACCCACAGCTCTTCGTTCACAGCCTTGAGCTGCCGGCGCAGGTCTGCAATCTCCGCGGCCTTGTCCTTCACCGCCTCATCCCAGGTCGCGCTCAGCTCATCCAGCTCCAGGCGTACATTCTTCAGTTTGGCTTCGTCCTTGATACGCTCGGACTTGATTTCGAGGATGGTGATCTTGTCCAGCACCTCGCCGAAAGATACCGGAACCTTGATTACGTCTGCCATGGCTTATCCTGCCTTTTCGAGGGAATTCTGAAACAACAAAGCCGCCGGGCTGTATCAGTCAACGGCGGCTCGCGATACCGGGTATGATCAACCCTTGACGTGGGTCAGCCAGTTGCTGTGCTGAGCCAGCTTGCCCTTCACCGCATCAAAGTACATGCCCTGGAGCTTCTCGGTGACCGGGCCCCGCTTACCGGCGCCGATGACCCGGCCGTCCAGCTCGCGAATCGGCAGTACTTCGGCAGCCGTGCCGGTGAAGAAGGCCTCTTCCGCCACATAGACTTCATCCCGGGTGATGCGACGCTCTTTCACAGTCAGGCCGAGATCACGGGCAAAATCGATAATGGTGGCCCGGGTGATGCCTTCCAGGCAGGAGGTCAGCTCCGGGGTGTGCAGCACGCCATCGCGCACAATGAAGATGTTCTCGCCGGAACCTTCGGCCACATAGCCCTCGTTGTCCAGCAGCAAGGCCTCCTCGGCACCGCCCGAAATGGCTTCGTTCAGGGCCAGCATCGAGTTGATGTAGTTACCGTTGGCCTTGGCCTTGCACATGGTGATATTGACGTGGTGACGCGTGTAGGAAGACGTGCGCACCTTGATCCCCATTTCCTTGGCTTCAGGCGACATGTAGGAAGGCCAGCTCCAGGCCGCCACCATCACGTGCACCTTCAGGTTGTCGGCCCGCAGCCCCATGCCCTCGGATCCCAGGAACGCCATCGGGCGAAGGTAGGCTTCGTCCAGATTGTTCTCGCGAACCGCTGCGCGCTGGGCCTCGTTCAGTTCTTCTTTGCTGAACGGCATCTTCATGTTCAGGATGTGGGCGGAACGGAACAGCCGGTCGGTGTGCTCTTTGAGGCGGAAAATCGCCGGGCCGTTCGCGGTGTTATAGGCACGCACGCCCTCGAAACAGCCGAGGCCGTAATGCAGGGTGTGGGTCAGGACGTGGGTTTTGGCTTCCCGCCAGGGAACCATTTCACCATCCAGCCAGATAAGGCCATCGCGATCAGCCATCGACATGCTACGTTGCTCCTAAAAAAGCCGTTTTCGGGGAACCGGCATTCTAGCAGGAAAGTCCGCCCGAATTGAATTTGCCTCAGGTCTCAATCATCACTTTTTTCCACATGGCGCGGATGTAGTCACGCTCGTCGGGAAAGGCGTCTCCGGCCACCTGACTGTTCAGGTTCTGCAGGGCCCTCCGATGGATGGTCGAGCGCAGAGCAATAAAGGCCTCCCGGAGTTTCTCGGCATCCTCAACCGCCAGCACCCCGGCGCGGCCAAGCTCTTCCATCTGACGAATATTGTCAGACCACTGGGTCAGTTCCGGATGCTCGGAGCACCAGGCCAGCATCAGGTACTGCACCATGAATTCAATATCAACAATGCCGCCGGTGTCATGCTTGATGTGGAACACCTCCGACTGCTGGCTTTCTGGCGTGCCCAGGCTGGCCCGCATCTTTTCACGCATATCCACCACATCATCGCGCAGCTTCTTCCGATCCCGTTTTTCGCACAGGATGTCATGGCGAATCGCCTCAAACGCCTCCAGGGTCTCTTTGCAGCCAGCCACGCCCCGCGCCCGGGCCAGGGCCTGGTGCTCCCAGGTCCAGGCATCTTCGCGCTGGTATTTCTCAAAGGCCTGGAGCGTGCTGACCAGAAGCCCGGAATTTCCGGACGGCCGCAGTCGCATATCCACCTCATACAGCTGGCCAGAGGGCGTCTGGGTATTGAGGATGTGGACAATACGCTGCCCCAGCCGGGTGTAGAAAACCGCATTATCGATGGATTTGTCACCATCGGTAACCTGTTCCGGATCGGCCTTGTGCACAAACACCAGGTCCAGGTCGGAGGTATAGCCCAGCTCGATGCCCCCCAGTTTTCCGTAACCAATGATGGCGAAGTCCGTCTCGCAGGCCGAGCCATCGGCACGGCGCGGATAGCCGTGACGACTCACCAGATTGGCGAACGCCACCTCCACCACATGGTCCAGCACCACCTCGGCAATCCAGGTCAGGTAGTCGCTCACCTTCATCAGCGGCAGGGTACCTTTGAGTTCGGAAGCGGCGACGCGCAGGATATGGGCCTTCTTGAAGTGACGCAGGGATTCCATCTGTTCTTCCAGATCCTCGAATGGAATCCTGAGCATCTGCTGGCGCAGGTCATCCTGGAGCTCGGCTTTCGCCGGCGGATGGTACAGGCTCTCTGCGTTCAGCAGCTCGTCGAGCAGCAACGGCGTCTCCGCCAGTTGTCGGGCAATCCACGGGCTCTCACTGCACAGCCGGACCAGCTGGGTGCAGGCCCCGGGATTTTCCAGCAGCAGCACCATGTAGGCGGTTCGACGCAGGATCGCTTCCACCAGTTGCAGCACCCGGGACAGGGTTTCCGACGGATTCTCCACCTCCGTGAGCCTGGCCAGAAGCATCGGCATGAACTGGTTGAGCCGCCGCCGGCCCTGGGTCTGGAGGGTTTGCACGGTACGATTGGAGCGCAATTCGCCCAGCTCTGCCAAGGTGGTCTCGGGATGCTCGTAGCCGCGGTCTTTCAGCCAGCACAGAGCAGCGGCGTCCTCCATTTCGGCGAGCCAGATCTCCTGCCAGCCTTCTTCCGGGGCGTCCCGATCTTCCTGGTCATCATCTTCGGTGGCAATGATATTGGCGAAGTGGGTGGCGACGCGCTTGCGGTGGGCCTGGAGCGCCTGGTCGCAGTCATCCCAGCTGTCAAAGCCCATGATCGCAGCGACCCGCGCCCGGGCCAGCGCATCCTCCGGCAACAGCTGGGTCTGTTTGTCCTCCATGCCCTGCAGCGCGTGCTCAAGGTTCCTCAGGAATATGTAAGCCTCCCGCAACTCCTGCACCACCGACGATGGCAGCAGCTCCAGCGCCTCCAGCTCCTTGAGGATCACCAGCAGTTCCCGTTGCTGGAGTTCACGGTCGCGACCGCCGCGAATCAGCTGGAACGCCTGCACCACGAATTCGATCTCGCGGATACCGCCGCTGCCGAGCTTGATGTTGTTCTCCATGCCCTGGCGCCGTACTTCCCGGCTGATCATCGCCTTCATGCTGCGCAGGGATTCAAAGGCGCTGAAGTCGATGTACTTGCGGTAGACGAAGGGCCGCAGGCTGTCCATCAGCACCTGCCCCGCCCGCTGATCGCCGGCCACCACGCGGGCCTTGACCATGGCGTAGCGCTCCCAGTCGCGGCCCTGGTCCTGGTAATAGGTTTCGAGGGCGGCAAAGCTCAGGGCGAGGGCTCCGCTCTGGCCGTAGGGACGCAGGCGCATATCGACGCGGAACACGAAGCCATCGGCGGTTATCTGGTCGAGGGCCTGGATCAGGCGCTGGCCAAGACGTACAAAGAACTGCTGGTTATCCAGGGAACGACGACCGCCGACGGTTTCGCCCTTGCCCGGAAAAGCAAAAATCAGATCGATATCAGAGGAAACATTCAGCTCCCGCCCGCCGAGCTTGCCCATTCCGAGCACCACCATTTTCTGGTCGGATTCCTGCCCGGTTATCGGATCGGCGCCCCGCGGGGTGCCGTACTGCGCACAGGAATCCCGATACAGCCAGTCCAGGGCGCCATCAATGCAGGTATCGGCGAAGGCACTTGTGGCTGCCATGGTTTCGGCCAGGTCGGCCCAGCGCATCAGATCCCGCCAGATAATCCGGAACTGCGATTCCATCCGGAACTGTCTCAGGGCCGTGTGCAGCGCAGGCTCTCCCTCCACCGTGCCCAGGAACTCCTGCCAGCGACTGTCGAGGTAATCCGGGGTGGTAGGCTCGGTCAGGGGACGCGAGTCAAGGAGCGCCCTGACCTGCTCCGGGTGGCGCTGCAGCGTCTGGCGCAGAAACACGCTTCGGGAGATTGCAGTGGCAATCACCGTCTCGCTCATACCCTCGGGCGAGACAAGCCAGTCCGGAACGCCCTCTGGAAACACCGAGTGCCAGCATCCGGCAACGTCGTCCGAAAGTCGTTCCGGCAAGCCCTGCCATGGCTCGGACATAATGCAACCCCCTGTTCCTCTGTTATATTTCCGGTACTCTATACCCTACTCTACCGCAACTGAACAGGCTGAACAGACGGATGCAGCGAAACCGCCGCCCCCTCAATCCGGAACATCAGGGCTCTCATCTGCCCATGGGCAGCCTGATCCGTGAACGCATGAAGCGCCTGTTCCTGCTGCTTGCCGGGCTGCTCACCCTGCAGATACTGGTGATCTGGGCGGTCGAGGACCTGAGCCTTTTCGAATCGGTGTGGATCACCATGACCACGGTGTCTACGGTGGGCTATGGCGACTTCGCTCCCAAGACCACAGTAGGCCGGCTGAGCACCATACTGATCATGTTCGTGGGCGCGATCACCCTGCTGACATTGATTGTCAGCGACTTTATCGAGTACCGGTTCTATCGCCGGGAACGCATTCTGATGGGCAAGTGGATCTACAAAATGAATGACCATATCGTGATCATCAACACGCCAAGAAGCGGCGGCGAGCAGTACTTCATGCGATTTGCCACGCAGATTCGCTCGATTCCGGATTACCAGACCATCCCGATCATGATTCTGACGCGCCAGTTCCCGAACGGCCTCCCGACGGAACTTTCAGACATTGGCGTTGTGCACTATCACGGTGCCGGCTTTGAACCAGAGTCGCTGAAGGCGGTACACGCGGGCAGTGCCAGACATGTCATCGTTCTGGCCGCCGATGAGGCGGATCCCTACTCGGACAGCCTGACCTTTGACATCGCCCACCGACTCACCGAGCTGAACCTCGGCAACCGGACCATCGTGGAATGCGTTAACGACGAGAACCGCGGGCGATTCAAGATTCTGGGTGTCAGAACCATTATCCGCCCCGTCCGCACCTACCCGGAAATCATGGTTCGCTCGGTGGTGGCACCCGGTTCAGAGAAAGTGCTGGAAGACATGTTCAACTACGAGCACGATCATCCGCACCGGTACGATCTCACCCTCGACGATCTTAACTGGGCCGACATTGTCAGCGCACTGGTGCGTCACGGCATCGGCACGGCCCTCGCGTATATCGATGACGATAACGAGGTCATCTGTCATCCACCGACCGATCGTGAAATTGAAGGCAAGGGCTTAATCGTGCTGGTGAAATCCTCGGAGACGCCCGACGTGGAGGCGGTCGAGGAGGCGCTGGAGCGTCATCGCGCCTTCCTGAAACAATGGCAAGCCCACAGCGACACGGGAAAAGACGCGGACGAAGAAAGCGCTCAAACCTGACCCGCAGCGGCCAACTGCAGCTGAAGCCGTCCGAGCAGCGTGGCGCGCTCGGCAAACTCCCGAACCAGAACGCCGCGGGAGAGCTCATCGTTTACCTGGCGCCATAGCTCCGAACAGCCTGCGGCGTCTGCCGCACCCGCTACCCGCGACAGGTCCAGCATCTGGATTGGCACTGGTTTTTCCAGCAACCAGCCATGCCCCAGTGTCTTGAGGTAGGCGGTGACCGACAGTCTCTCGTGCCCGGCCTCCAGTTGGGGATGATACAAACCACCCAGCCAGTACCCCTGCTCGGCCTTGCTGACGAGATTGAGAAATACAGGCACCTCGTCCGCCAGTGCCAGGGCCGCATTCACCAGGCTTTCAGGGGCTCCGGATTTCAGTTCGAACTCGATTTCGTTCAGTGGCAGGCGTTTGTCACCCGCTTTTACGACACCAGAGTCCACCGCCACTTCGATGGTTGCAGCATCCTGTTGTAGCCAGAAGATCCGGCGCTGGAAATTGGTTTCAAACACCACGCCCAATTCGCTGAGGTCCAGCGTTCGATGCAAAGGCGTGTCAGCCAGCAGATCAAGATCGAGATCCGGGCCAGCCAGCGGCCATTCCCACTCTTCACGGGCATGGGCACCGTTAACAAACTCGCCCCGGGTTTTCAGGGTCTGGATAAAGGCATCGCCGGCCTTACGAATCCGCAACGCCGCTTTCGAGCGGTTGAGCACTCCGCCCGGTGTATCGAAATACCGATTGACCAGATCCATGGTTTTACCGGAATGCACGTCCGTCCGCCCGCTGAGCCATTGAACGGCCTGCTCCTGGGCATGCTCCGAGACACTCAGTTTGATTTCCAGTTCGGTCGCCATCGCTAAAGCCTGTTGCGGGTTATATAAACGCAAAAACCGGCGACCCGAAGGTCGCCGGTTTTCATACTACCAGACTAGCTGATTAGCTGATCAGAAGTAGTAAACAGCACCAACTACCAGATCAGTGGTGTCGACGTCAGCCGCACCGCTGTCTGCGTTGTTCAGATAACCTTCAACATACACGTACATGTTGTCAGACAGGTTATGCAGAGCCTGCGCAGTGATGGTAGAGGTTTCAGCGTTGGTGTTGTCAGCCTCGGCGAACTCGTAGGACAGAGCGAAGGTGTTCGCGCCCATGGAGTAACCACCGAACAGGCCCCACACGTCGCCAACGTCCTTACGGGTTTGGTACTGAGCGGTAACACGCAGATCGCCAGCAGTATAGCTACCACGCAGACCGTAGGTGTTTTCGTTGTTCACGCTGGAACCAACGGTGTCGTCAGAGTAGGCGAAGTCACCATCGTTGGAGTCCATGGCAACAGCCAGCTCAAATGCGTCTACCGCGTAAGTAGCGGCCAGCTGGTACGGGTAGGACTTCTCACCCTTGTCACCGTCGCCGTTCACCTGAACAGCACCGTGCAGCTGCAGGCCGCCGAAGCTCGGGGAGCTGTACTGGATCAGGTCGCCTTCGCCAGTGTCGTAGTAGTTGTCGTTGCCCAGGCTCAGAGCAGCGTACTCGTAGTAGTTGGCGATCTCGTCGATGGCGCTTTCGTAGGTAGAGTCGTCAGAACCAACCCAGATCTGGCCAAAGCTGTCGCCGCGAACACCGATGTAGGCTTCGTCGAACGCGTTCAGGCCGCCGTTGCTGGCCTTGTCGTCAGCGTCGAACTCGAGTTCGGCCTTGAAGAAGCCGGTGATGCCCGGAGCCAGCTCGTGGTCGTGCTTCACACCGATGGTGGAACCGTTGTCGTAATGGCCGATTTCAGATTCGCCGTCTTCTACGTCGCGGTGAGCCACGGCCAGCTGGATGTTACCGTACACCTGCGGCATGGAGTCCATCTTGGCAGCCAGCTCGGAAGCAGACATTTCCATCTGGGCCAGCGCAGAACCGGAGAAAGTAGCGGCTGCAATAGCAGATGCGATGAGCGTTTTTTTCATGTTGCGTCTTCCTTTTTGAGTTAACTCAGGTTTTAGCGACGGGTTCTTATCCCGATTTTTTAAGGCATCACCAGTCAGGCTGGATGAGGCCGATTCTGCATTACCCCTGTGTCATTTTTGTGACATCGAAGTAACTTTTCTTCTTTTTCTGAAAAACCCGACAAATGTCAGGTCTATACAGCTCAAACACTTACAGATCTTTCTTCAAGCTCTGCATGATAAACGTGTTTTAATACAACCAATCGTCTTTTGCAAATTTTTAAGTCGGCGTTTTTAGTTCGTTTAGCATCTGCGTGCGCCGCTCTTATGCCCGAACCCTCTGAACCGGCCTGTGACAGATGTGTTTCAATTCCGGGGCCAAGCCTTTAAAAAGCCTTACATATCAGAAATATAAAACGACAACCCTATCTCTTTAGCAACGAATTGGCGACGAGCCAGCCAATTCGTGCACTACTTCAACGCCACACACATTGCTGCGCCCGAAAATGGTGCAAGCGTCTGCGCAGCATCAACCGACCTCAAGCAGAAACGTCACCGGCCCATCGTTAACCAGCCCAACTTGCATGTCTGCACCGAACACACCGGCACCCACCCTGTCAGAGCCGAGCTCATCCCGGGCCTCTGCAACGAAAGCCTCAAACAGGGTTCTTGCACGCTGAGGGGCCGCCGCTCGGGAAAAGCCCGCGCGGGTGCCGGAGGATGTATCGGCGGAAAGTGTGAACTGGGGAACCACAAGGAGAGCGCCATCTGTGTCGGCGAGACTGCGGTTCATACGACCGGATTCATCTGGAAATACCCGGTAGGAAATAATCTTCCGGCACAAATCCCGGACCTCGTTCTCACCATCGTCCCTGTCGACACCCAGCAGCAGCAGTAATCCGTCGCCGATGGAGGCAACCCGTTCGCTATCGACGGTAACACTGGCTTCCGTAACGCGCTGAATCAGCCCTTTCATCAACTTCCTTGGGGTGGCGTGAACGAGAGATGTTCTCAATGGCGGAAAAGTGTATCGACGGTAATGTCCGGCCGCAACCCCGAAAGCGAGAATCAGCCGACACTTTTCCCGGTTTTTGCCACAACGGACTCCACGCCGCGCATCAGGGCATCGACAATGGCGGGCTCAGATGCAGAATGACCCGCATCCCGGATGATCTGCAGTTCGGCTTGTGGCCATGCCCGGCTGAGGGCAATGGCGTTCTCCAGCGGGCACACCATGTCATAGCGACCGTGCACAATAATGCCGGGGATGTCGGCGAGGCGCGCCGCGTCCCTGACGATCTGGTCCGGCTCGAGAAAGGCATTGTTCATGAAGTAGTGGCATTCAATGCGGGCCAGCGCGATTGCCACGTGCGGGTGACCAAAATGTTCGACAACCCGGGGATTGGGATGCAGGGTGGCACACCGCCCCTCCCAGACCGACCAGGCCTTGGCGGCCTGAATCTGCTCCAGCTCGTTGGCGCTGGTAAGGCGACGGTAATAGGCCGCCACCATATCCGCGCGCTCATGCTCAGGAATGGGCGCTTCGAAATCCGCCCAGTAATCGGGAAACACCCGGCTGGCTCCGTCCTGGTAGAACCACTGGATATCCCTCGGGCGGCAGAGGAAAATTCCCCGCAACACCAGCCCGAGGACACGCTCCGGATGCGTCTGAGCGTAGACCAGACTCAGTGTCGACCCCCAGCTGCCACCGAACAGCAGCCACTGGTCGACCCCGAGAAACGCGCGCACCGCTTCCATGTCTTCAATGAGTCGGTCAGTACTGTTGCCTTGCAGCTCCGCCAGCGGAGTCGACCGTCCCGCCCCTCGCTGATCCATCAGGATGATGCGGAACCGCTCAGCGTCGAAGAACCGGCGATGATAGTCCTCACACCCTCCGCCTGGCCCACCGTGAACCACCAGCACTGGAATGCCGTCGGGATTGCCACTCTCTTCCACGTAAAGTTCGTGGGGCGGCTCCACGGCCAGGCGGTGCTGCGCGTTGGGCTTGAGTTCAGGGTACAGCGTGAGCATCGGACTCTCCGACAATAGAAAGAAAGGATTTTAACGGGAGTTTAGCCGATAGCTGCCGGAAAGGGACAATCAGGCAGACAGTGACCCGTCCTAATATACGTTGACGGTTTTTGTTGAAGCCAGCTCCCCTCGGGTGCTGGCTTTTTCATGTACCTCTTGTGGCGTTTTCATGCCGAGGCTGAGGTGTGGCCTGTAGGTATTATAGGCATCAACAGACTCCTTGATCAGTACGCCCAACTCGGCAAAGGTTCGACATCGATTGATCAGGAACTCCTGCTTGAGGATGCCGTTGATCCGCTCAGCAAGAGCATTCTGGTAGCAATCATACCCATCGGTCATGGATGGCCGAATCTGATGTTTCCGCAGCACTCCTTGGTACAGAGAAGAGCAGTATTGGATGCCTCGATCCGAATGATGTATCAGGGGTTGGTCGGTCATACGATGACGGACGGCCTGGTTCAGCGCGGCCACGGTATCGGAAGCTTTCATCTCGTGACTGAGGTTATGGCCCATGATCTTGCGTGAGAAGGCATCCGTAACCAGGGATAGATAATGCACCCCCTCATCTGTTTCGACGTAGGTGATATCGCTCACGAAGACCTGCTCGGGACGATGCAGCTCACATCCTGCAAACAGGTTGGGATGCTTCCTCATCCAATGGCGGCTGTCGGTTGTTTTCGTATAGTTTTTCTTCGGATGAACCAGTAACTGGTGCTGACGCAGGTAATCAAACAAACCATCTCGACCCAGCTTGATGCCAAGGGCCTGAAATTCTTCGCGCAACAGATAATACAGCTTGCGTGTTCCCAGTCGCGGCAATCGTTTTCGAATCTGCTGCACAAGCGCTTTAACCGGCTCCAGCTCACTTTGGCGCCTTCTCCGCCGCTGAAGACGCTGATAAACCGCCTGGCGTGTTACTCCAAAGAGCGAGCAGCTTTTGCTCAGGCTTACTTTGCCTTTTGCTTGCAGCGTACGCGCTCCTTGGATAAATACTTTTTTCGCAGACCGGCTCCGTATTCCCGATCCATAATATCGACCATCTCATTGAGCAGGAGATTGCGAAGACGCTCATCTTCTAGCTCTTTTTCAAGTCGCTTGATCTTCTGCTCGGGCGTTTCCTGGGATCGGTTCATGGGCGAGTTCCTCGGCAGGGACCAGTCCAATCTACCATGCTTGCGCAGCCAAGTGAGAACCGTGCTGCGCCCTTGAATGCCGTAGGTCCTTTGGGCCTGTTTATAGGTGAGCTCGCCTTTTTCGACCTGATCAACAACCGCTAATTTAAAGCCCAGGTTGTAATCACGCTGCGTGCGCTTCTTGCGGGTGGGAGTGACGTTGTCCATCTCTGCATCTCCAGATGACAACGTATTTCAGGACGGGTCACAGCCATAAAAAAGGCCGGATGCTGAACACATCCGGCCTTCTGGACACAGTGCAGACCTTACTTCTTGTTGGCCCGCTTGCGCTCGTTTTCGGTCAGGAGCTTTTTCCGGAGCCGGATCGATTTCGGGGTTACCTCAACCAGCTCATCGTCATCGATAAACTCCAGAGCCTGCTCCAGCGTGTACTTGATCGGCGGCACCAGGCCAATCACCTCATCCTTACCAGAGGCACGCATGTTGTCGAGCTTCTTGGCCTTGGTGGGGTTAACAACCAGGTCGTTGTCGCGACTGTGAATGCCGCACAGCTGCCCTTCGTAGATTTCCTGGCCAGGCTCAAGGAACAGCTTGCCACGGCTCTGCAGCGTCTCCAGGGAATAAGTCAGGGCAGTGCCCGTTGCCATGGAGACCAGCACGCCGTTCTGACGACTGGTGACATCGCCCACCTTGATCGGGCCGTAATGGCTGAAGGTGGAGGTGAGAATGCCGGTACCGGAGGTCATGGTCAGGAAGGTGTTCCGGAAACCGATCAACCCGCGAGCGGGGATGGTGTAATCCAGCCGCATGCGGCCCTTGCCATCCGGCACCATGTTGGTCAGATCGCCCTTGCGCAGGCCCATCTGTTCCATCACAGCGCCCTGGTGCTGCTCTTCAATGTCTACAATCACGTTCTCGTAGGGCTCCTGCTTGACGCCATCCACTTCTTTGATGACCACTTCAGGACGGCCCACGGCCAGTTCGAAGTTCTCGCGGCGCATGTTCTCGATCAACACCGAGAGGTGCAGTTCGCCGCGACCAGACACCTTGAACTTGTCGGCGGAATCACCCTCTTCAACCCGCAGCGCCACGTTGTGCAGCAGCTCTTTCTCAAGACGTTCCTTGATGTTGCGGCTGGTCACGTACTTGCCTTCCTTGCCAGCGAACGGCGAATCGTTAACCTGGAAGGTCATTGATACGGTCGGCTCGTCCACGGTCAGGGCCGGCAGGGCTTCCACGTTGGCGGGGTCGCAGAGGGTGTCGGAGATGAACAGCTCGTCCATGCCGCTGACGCAGACAATGTCACCGGCCTGGGCCTCTTCCACCTCTACCCGTTGCAGGCCGAAATGACCCATGATCTTGAGAATACGGCCGTTACGCTTCTTGCCATTGGCGCCAATGGCGGTGACCGGGGAGTTGGTTTTGATCTTTCCGCGCATGATCCGCCCGATGCCGATCACACCCAGGAAGCTGCTGTAGTCGAGCTGGGAAATCTGCATCTGGAAGGGGCCGTCCAGGTCCACGTTCGGTGCCGGCACGTGATCGACGATCGCCTGGAACACGGCGTCCATGTTGTCGTCGAGGTTTTCATGGTCGACGCCGGCAATACCGTTCAGGGCGCTGGCGTAAACGATCGGAAAGTCCAGCTGCTCATCGGTGGCACCCAGGTTATCGAACAGGTCAAACACCTGATCCACCACCCAGTCCGGGCGGGCACCCGGGCGGTCGATCTTGTTGACCACCACGATCGGCCGCAGGCCGGCCGCAAACGCCTTCTGGGTAACAAAGCGGGTCTGGGGCATGGGGCCGTCGATGGAATCCACCACCAGCAGCACGCAATCCACCATGCTCATCACCCGCTCAACTTCACCACCGAAGTCCGCGTGTCCCGGGGTATCCACAATGTTGATGTCGTACCCGTTCCACTTCAGGGCGGTGTTCTTGGCCAGAATGGTAATGCCCCGCTCTTTTTCCTGGTCGTTCGAGTCCATGACCCGTTCGCTTTCAAGTTCCTTGCGGTCGAGGGTGCCGGACTGGCGAAGCAGTTTGTCTACCAGCGTGGTTTTACCATGGTCGACGTGGGCGATGATGGCGATATTACGAAGTTTCTCAATCACAAAAAGTATCCTGCGGCATGCACTCAATGACCTGAGAAGGTCGTTCGCAGGGGAAGCCCCGGCACATGCCGTCTCAAATCCGTAAAATGAATTCATTCACCGGAACTGACTGCCCGGCGCCCTGCACGGAGCTTTTCGATCCGGGATCTGAAAAAGGCAGGGTGAAAATGAAGCGGCGCGCAGTATATCGAAAAGTCGGTGTCGTTAATATGAAGAAAAACGCCTATTCTTTACTCAACTTGCCACGCTGGGCGCCCCGCACTCTTTTGATGCACCCCACCAATAAATGCACCATATTAGTGCACTGATTTGGTGCGTAAGGCGTAGCTGACTCTGGCCCGGCGCCGGCGCCATGCCCCAAACCCTCGCAGTTGCGCTGTTCTGGAGCACGCCCCAAAAATTGGCAAGCACCTTGCTTTACCGAAATCAGCCGAAATTTGCAGGTAAGTGTCACTGGCATTTGCTAAGCTGCGCAAACCTGAGAAACCGATCGGAACCCGCAAGGGCGGGCGATCCGGCACCACGAACATGAATGCAGCCGCCTGTGCGGTATAACTAACGGAGCATGCACAATGTCCAAGACAGTTGATTTGATCAAAGAACACGAAGTCAAATGGGTTGATCTGCGCTTCACCGACAGCCGTGGTAAAGAGCAGCACGTGACCCTGCCCGCCACCGAGGTGGACGAAGACTTCTTCACCGACGGCAAGATGTTCGACGGCTCCTCCATCGCCGGCTGGAAAGGCATCAACGAATCCGACATGATCCTGATGCCGGACGACGAAACTTCCGTTCTGGATCCGTTCACCGAAGAAACGACTGTCAACATCACCTGTAACATTGTGGAGCCCTCCACCATGCAGGGATATGAGCGTGATCCCCGCTCTGTTGCCCGTCGCGCCGAGGAATACCTGAAGTCCACCGGCATTGCCGATGGCGCCCTGTTCGGCCCCGAGCCCGAGTTCTTTGTGTTCGACTCCGTGAAGTGGAACGTCGACATGCAAGGCGCCTCCTACCACATCCACTCCGAGGAAGCAGCCTGGGTATCCGGCGAAGACTTCGACCGCAACAACATCGGTCACCGTCCGGGCGTGAAAGGCGGTTACTTCCCGGTTCCGCCGGTTGACAGCCTGCACGACCTGCGTGGCGCGATGTGTGCCGCCATGGAGTCCATGGGCCTGGAAATTGAAGTACACCACCATGAAGTGGGAACTGCCGGCCAGTGTGAAATCGGCGTTGGTGCCAACACCCTGACCCGCAAGGCCGACGAAGTACAGATTCTGAAGTACTGCGTGCACAACGTGGCACACGCCTACGGCAAGACCGCCACCTTCATGCCCAAGCCGGTAGTTGGTGACAACGGCTCCGGTATGCACGTACACATGTCCCTGAGCAAGGACGGCAAGAACCTGTTTGCCGGCGATAGCTACGCTGGCCTCAGCGAAGCTGCCCTGTACTACATCGGCGGTGTAATCAAGCATGCCAAGGCCATCAACGCCTTCACCAACCCGGCCACCAACAGCTACAAGCGTCTGGTTCCCGGTTTCGAAGCTCCGGTTATGCTGGCCTACTCTGCCCGTAACCGCTCCGCTTCCATCCGTATCCCGTACGTGAGCAGCCCGAAGGCCCGCCGCATCGAGGTGCGCTTCCCTGATCCGTCCGCGAACCCGTACCTGGCGTTTGCCGCACTGATGATGGCCGGCCTTGACGGTATCCAGAACAAGATCCACCCTGGCGATGCCATGGACAAGGATCTGTACGACCTGCCCAAGGAAGAGGCCCTGAACATTCCGAAGGTTGCCGAGACTCTGTCCGAGGCTCTGGACTGCCTGGAAGCGGATCACGAGTTCCTGACCCGTGGCGGCGTGTTCACCGAAGACATGATTGCCGGCTACATTGATCTGAAGCGCGGCGAAGTCGAAAAGCTGAACATGACCACCCACCCGGTCGAGTTCCAGCTGTACTACTCCTGCTAAACGCTCACCGGAGCGTGCCTCCGGAGAGAACAGCAGATCGAAGCCCCGCCCTGTGCGGGGCTTTTTTTTGTGAGCGACTCCACAGAGCCTGCCGCCCTTAACGATATGTAACGAACATCCGTGGGCCCGGCCGTTGAAATGGTGTAAAGCGCCGCCGATAATCGGGGAAACCCCATAAAAGGTGAGCGTATGTATCTCAAGTCCGGGCTGATTGCCGGCCTCTTCGTTTTGTTGGCCACCCCCGTATTCGCCGAGGTCTATCGCAACGTCGATGCCTACGGCAACGTCACCTACTCCGACGAACCGTCCGAAGGCTCTGAGGCGGTCGAAGTCAAACCGGTTACTACAATTACCCTGCCCAAGCCCCAGACGGTTCAGGAAACCGACAAGCTGCGGGAAGAAGTTCGCAGGGAGGGCGCGGCCTATGACAGCGTGTCCTTCAGTTACCCTGAGAACAACCAGGCCTTCTACAGTGGCAGCGGTGACATTCAGTTCGAAGTGACCAGCACGCCAGGTCTGCAGGCGGGCCACAAGTACGAAGTCACCCTCGATGGCCAACCGGTGGGTCAGAGCAGCTCCGGTTCGATCACGGTGAACAACGTGTTCCGTGGGACCCACGAAGCCCGGGTTCATATCGTTGATGAAAATGGGGTGCAGGTGAAAACGGGGCCGGCCATTTCCTTCACCGTACACCGGCCATCCGTCCTCAACTGATTCCGCCCACACCAAGCTTGCACTAATTTGGTGCGCGCGCACCAGAAACAAGCCATACTCTGACCAGCAACGGGGCGCTTGACCCGGGCTGGTCATTCTTTTTTGCCTTCCCTGCACCAGCTTTTGGCACATTTCAGCGCTGATGGGCTCCAATGCCCGCACTTCGCCCGTTCATTCGACCATCGACACCAATGTGGTTCGCTTTTTGCAAAACTCCGGAGGTCATCCAATGTCGAACCAACGGGATTCACGCATGGCTCTGCCTTCGGCCACTCCAGTCGGATACAAAAGCATTCTCGACAGCCTTACCACGGCTGTTCTGGTGCTCGAGGACAATCTCAATATCCAGTATCTGAATCCGGCCGCCGAAAGCCTGTTTGAAACCAGCATGACCCGGAGCCACGGCCAGCCCTTTCGGGACATCCTGGTGGAATCTGAGGACGCCCTGAAAACCCTTCTCGCGGCGGTCCGGAACGGACAGTCCTACACCAGGCGTGAGGCTGAATTCCTGCTTACCAGTGGCTCCCGCCTGACGGTCGACTACTCTGTCACGCCGATCAGTCTCGAGCCCACAGAGCTGCTGATTGAAATCCAGCCCCGGGACCGCCTGATGCGGATCAGCCGTGAGGAAGACATCATTTCCCAGCAGGAAACCACCCGCATCCTGGTGCGCGGCATGGCCCACGAGATCAAGAATCCGCTCGGAGGCATTCGCGGCGCCGCCCAGCTACTGGACCGTGAACTCGGCAGCGAGGACCAGCGCGAATACACCCGCGTAATCATCGATGAGGCCGACCGCCTCAGAAGCCTTGTCGACCGCATGCTCGGCCCCAACAAGGCCCTGAAGCTGGCCCCGACCAACATTCACGAAGTACTGGAGAGAGTGGGCACTCTCCTTGAAGCCGAGAGCAAGGGTCGCCTGCATTTCAGCCGCGACTACGACCCCAGCATTCCCGAGTTCCGGGGCGACAAGGAGCAGCTGATCCAGGCATTTCTGAACATCGCCCGTAATGCCATGGAGGCCGCGTTCGAGAACCAGAGCGGCCATACCGCCAGCGAACCGCCAACCATCACATTCCGGACCCGGACGCTGCGCCAGTTCACCATCGGTCACCGCCGCCACAAGCTGGTGTGCCGGGTGGATGTCATTGATAACGGACCGGGCATTCCGCCGGATCTACTGCAAAACATTTTTTATCCGATGATCAGCGGCCGGGCCAGCGGCACCGGCCTGGGCCTGTCCATTACCCAGAGCATCATCGGACAACACCACGGACTGGTGGAGTGCGAAAGCGAGCCAGGCCGAACTGACTTCATCATCTTCCTGCCCCTGGAGGACACCCCATGAGCCAACCGGCAAACGTCTGGATCATTGACGACGATCGCAGTATTCGCTGGGTGCTGGAGCGCGCCCTGAACCAGGCCGGTATGCAGCCCCGCGTTTTTGACAGCGGAGAAAGCATCATGATGCGGCTCGAGCACGAGCAGCCCGATGCCATTGTCAGCGACATCCGGATGCCGGGCGTGGACGGCATCACCCTGCTGTCACAGATCGTGGACGTGCACCCGGATGTGCCTGTCATCATCATGACCGCCCATTCCGATCTGGAAAGCGCGGTAACCAGTTACCAGACCGGCGCCTTCGAGTACCTGCCCAAGCCCTTCGATGTGGACGATGCCGTGGCGCTGGTCAAGCGGGCCGTAGCCCACAGCCACGAAAAACGGGCCAGTGGCGAGCCCCAGGCCGAGAGCGCCCAGCGCAGCGCCGAAATCATCGGCGAGGCACCGGCCATGCAGGAGGTCTTCCGGGCCATCGGCCGGCTCTCTCACTCCAACATCACGGTACTAATCAACGGCGAGAGCGGTACCGGGAAGGAACTGGTGGCCCAGGCACTGCACAACCACAGCCCCAGGGCGAGCCATCCGTTTATCGCCCTGAACATGGCCGCCATTCCCAAGGACCTGATTGAATCCGAACTCTTCGGCCACGAAAAAGGCGCCTTTACCGGAGCCGGCGCGGCCCGCCAGGGGCGCTTCGAGCAGGCCAATGGCGGCACCCTGTTCCTGGACGAGATCGGCGACATGCCCGCCGATACCCAGACCCGGCTGCTGCGCGTGCTGGCCGATGGCGAATTCTACCGGGTGGGCGGCACTACCCCCATCAAGGTGGATGTCCGGATCATCGCGGCAACCCACCAGGATCTCGAGAAACTGGTACAGGCCGGTAACTTCCGGGAAGACCTGTTCCACCGACTGAACGTCATCCGGGTGCATCTGCCCAGACTGGCCGAGCGCCGGGAAGACATCCCGCGCCTGATGCAGCATTTCCTGAAGCGGGCGGCCAAGGAACTGGCGGTGGAGCCCAAAATCCTGCGCGAAGAGGCGGAAGAGTACCTGACGACCCTTCCCTGGCCAGGCAACGTTCGGCAACTTGAGAACACCTGCCGCTGGCTGACGGTGATGGCCAGCGGCCGCGAAATTCACATTGATGATCTGCCGCCTGAACTGCTGCACCAGGCGGAGACGCCCACCACCGGCACGACGTGGGAGGAGGGTCTGAAGAACTGGGCTGAGCAGGAGCTGAAGCGGGGCAAGAGAGGCATCCTCGATACCGCCGTGCCGGAGTTCGAGAAGATCATGATCGAGACCGCTCTTAAACACACCGGCGGCCGCCGCCGGGATGCCTCCATCCTGCTGGGCTGGGGACGGAATACCCTGACCCGGAAAATCAACGAACTGGGCATGGATCATCCGGAGCACGAAGAGGATTGACGATTGGCGAACCGCCGGGGTTCGCGAACGCTTCAGGGCAGGACGGCAGTCCTGCCCTTTTTTATGGCTCCTGCCAGTAGATCACCCGGTCGTGCCCGCGGAACACGCCAAAGGTGGCCAGGCCCACCGGGTTGTCGAGAGTACCATCGCCATCCTCGTCGTCACGCAGCCATTGTTCAACCGCCCAGATCAGGGTATCCGTCCCCTGGGTGCCGTTTGGCTGAAGGATCAGCGGTCCTGCGGAGCCCGTTGTGAATGTGCCTGAGTCGGTGACCAGCGTGTGATGGTTAGCCGTGTTGCTGATATCGGCGGTGGTCCAGTCGGTACAGCTATCGTCGGTGTTCACAACGTAACGGGCACCGTTCCAATACTCCACCCGGAAAGGCATCTCCAGCTCCATGATGTTCTCAGGGCCGTAGACGTTCTCCATCACCAGACGACCGTAATACATCTCAAACGCTGCCAACGGCGTGAAGGGATAGGAAGGCTGCTCGGCGTTTACTCCGTCACTGTCAGTGATGCTGTCAATCGAGAACGGCAGTTCGGGGGCAAACGGGGCAATGCGAGCCGCGGCCGATTTTGTGTATTCAAAGCTGTCGCCCAGATCGTAGGTGTAGGTCATCAAGCCCGGGGCGGTTACGGCCAGCGCGCCTGTGGCAACACCGGACGTCACCACCATGGCACTCCCGGCCTGGTCCGTCGCGGAGGCATCCTGGCTGGGGAAGCTCCTGATCACTCCCGATTCGTTGAGCCGCTGGAACCCGGCGGCCGTGTAGTTCCGAGTGCGCGTGCCTGCCAGGGAAAGGGGCTCGATGGTCAGACTTGGCGTGGCCAGATACCCGAAACTCTGGCCGATGTAGGTGAACGGGGCGCCCGTGCTGCAAACAGGCGCCATTTCCCCGGGATCCACCGCAACGGCAAACCGATCCGGATAAAAACGGCCCGTCGGCTGGCTCTTGCCTCCGTCGGGGGTCAGGCCAAGGTAGGAGCCGGCCGTTGGCGTGGCAGAGAACTCGAAAACACCCACTTCGGAAACCCGCGCCCGAATCGTTTCCGTGGCGCTGGCCGAGCGGGTGTGGGTGTAGCTGGCCGGCTCGAACACGCCATCGGCGCCCCCGGCCGGTGCCTGCACCGATGACGTCAGGGGTATATCCAGCAGGCGGAAATTCGGGGTTACCGGGTTGCCCTGGCAGAGGTCGGCGTCGGTATCACTCTGCCAGCCAACGGCGGTAATCGACAGGTCGAATTCCTCGTCGGCCCGCACGAACGTCGGGCAGGTGCTATCCCCGGCGGCACACTCGCCGCCGGTACGAACACAAAGTCCGGCAGGCCGGCTCGCAAACAGGTCAGCCCCGGGCATAACCAGCCCGTCGTCATCGGTGGCAGTCGAACCGATATAGCGGGCATCCAGTTGCATCAGGCCGGCATCGGGATAGGTCACCTCAACCTCGGCAATGCCTCCCGGGCCGAAATCCAGGTCAACCACCGACGGATTGGCGGAATCACCACTGATGTCTGCCCCATTGACCGCGACCGCGCGACTCACGGGGCGTCCGTTTGGCCCCGGATCCGAGTAGGTCGACCAGAAATGCACGGGGCGGGTGACGTTCTCGAAGGCCGGTACGCACGCCTGGCTCTGCTCGTCCTGCCGGACGGCACGAACCTCGACCGGACCGGACGGTCGATGGGAAATCAGATCCGGGACATCAAAGGCGAGGCCAGACTCGAAGAACTCCAACTGGCACTGGGTCGAGGAAAGCGTATCGCTGCCATTGTCGCACAGGGTGACCGACTGGGGACGGGTCGAGGGCTCCGACCCCACGACGTCCAGGGTGACCACCCCGCCTGCGGTGTTCTGTAGCGTTGCCTGTCCTACCCCGCCCGAGAAGGTAATCGGGTTGCCTTGCACCCAACCGTTCCCGGGCGCCAGGGTAGCGGTTACCGGATCAGTAAACAGATCTTCCGGCTGGTCGCAGTCTGCCGTCGCGCAGGCCCGGATGGTCACCGTCTCGGGCTGGCAGCTCAGGGCAACGCCATCGTGGATGATTTCAAAATGATCCACCTGGGCACCCACCGGATTGAGCTTGAGGGCACACAGCTCCATATTGTCCAGTTCGTGAATGTTGGTGGAACCTCCGGTAGAGCCGGTAAGTGACAGCAGGAAGTTCTCCGGAACAGCCGCCTGGCCGGGCTCGTCAAGCACGTTGAACGGCGCGATCAACTGCTGGAAACCTGAGCCAGTATCGCGCTCCACGGAAACGATGGCCTCGCCGGCAATCCGGGAATCAACCGTGATGCGATAACGGTGAGGGTTGTTCTGTCCCGTGGCGTCAATACCCGGGTTCAGGCGCCCGGTTCCGTCCAGGTAGCGATAACCGCTGTTCCCTGATCCCGATCCGCGAATGGCAACGGAATCCTGGATTCTGCCCGGCCCGCCCTGTCGACCCTCGGTGGCCGCCGAGAAGTTACCGTACTCATCAATACCGATACCCAACCAGCCCCCGGCAAATCCGGCGTCACCATTGTTGCGCTGGGCATATCCCAGGGAGCCACCAAAGCTGCCGGGCCTTGGGGTGACCCCGGCGTCCGAGAGAACCACCGCGATTCCATCTGCCCCGTTACCTCCGTAGGCGTAATAGTCGAACTGCAGGATCAGCAGATTCTCGGCACCCGGAATTTCCCGTTGCAGTGTGGCAGCGGTGGACTGGTTGGATCGCGCTTCCGTCATCCGAAGCCGACCGTTGATCTCGGTGGGCGTGAAGTTCCCGCTGGCAACAGACGTGACCCAGTCTTCCGGGGCCAGACCGTTTGCGGAATAGTCGTCGTCAAAACAGGTCAGTGCTTGCGGGTCCAGAACAATCACGACAATGGAATCGCGCTGGTCTTCGGTCCATCCTGTCCTGCAATCGCCAAATCGGTAATTTCGGCAGTACTCGGAAATAAACTCAACGGTATAAGTGCCCGGGGAACCGTAGCTGACCGTTCGGCCAAAAGCAGGAATGGAACAGGGGCTGGTCCCGAAGATCTGCTGCTCGGGATCACCTGCATTCACCCAGTTATCCCGCCAGACGCCGTTATTACCCTGGACATTTTCGCAACCCGTTGCCGTCACCTCGAGGTAGACCGTGTCGCCCACATTCACAGTTACCGGACCATTCGGATCGTTGTTCGCAGAAAGCACTATCTCCGCGCTCGCAACGGAGCCAAGGAGTAACCACAACAGGAGAAAAACAGCCAATCGCCAAATCATCGAACTCGCACCTCAACTGCCCGGCTCGCCTGGTCCGGCCCCGCGCCGCACTGGCCCTCGCTTACGATGGTATACACCGTATCGCCGCCCGAGCCACCGATGTCTTCCGTTACCGACTCACAGCTGACTACAGCACGACACCCGGACAGACCTGGCGTGCTGAAAGCCACCGGACTGGTGATGGCGGCACAGCTTGACGCCTCCAGAGCCTCACGAACCGCTACCTGGGCACCGCTCTCGGCCGCAAAGAACGCGCGCTGCGACTGGATCTGCAGGCTGATCGACTCTCCGCTGGACTGCTGCAGCTGCGCCATGCCAATCACCAGCAGCGCCAGCACCGTGATGATGAACAGGGCGATGGGCAGGCCTGCGCCGCCCTGTTGTTTCAAGCTGGACACTTCAGGGCACATTACGAACCTGAACCTCCTGAGTGATCGCTGTGGTTTCACCGGATTCCGGATCCGCAAGCTCGAAACTGAACGACACCACGGCACCCCGTTGGAGACTGGGCGGCGTTACTTCGAATTCCAAAGAACCCGGCACCAGATTGGCGGCCATGACTTCACGGCCCGGATAGCTCGACGGTAATCCCGAAGCAGGCGAGGCATTGATGCCATAGCCGCTGTAGCGATACAGGAACGCGCCCGCCTGGCAGACTGCCTCGGGCCCGGAGACCACGTAGAATCGGCGCTCCGGTGACTGCTGGGAGAATCGGTGGGTCGCTCCGCCGTCAAAGGTCACCGTTACCGGCGAGGGTCCGGCAGGTACCGTGGCCGGCGGCGAAATCGGCCCGGGATCCGTGGGGTTGTAGACATTCGAGCCGTAGCCGTAGATCACCACCCGCCCGGCTGCAGAACGCCCACCTGCCAGAGGCACCGCCTCAAAGGAATCCGGCGTAGGCCCGGACGGCCGGTTGAGGTAGTTTGATGCCGCCACAATGGGCATCCACTCCAGGCAGCTTCCACCGGAACCCGTGCGCAAGGAGGTGGGCAAGGCCGCCCGCACGGCCCTGCTGATCTGTTCACTGATGACAACGCCGGCCAGGGCCCGTTGCTGGCGGGCACCCACATCGATGGCGCCGCGGGTGGACAAGGTGACGAACTGCACGGAAATGGTCGCCACAATGGCCAGCAGAACGATGACCATCACCAGCTCCACCAGGGTAAAGCCGCCCGCCCGCTTCATCAGAAGTTGGCCCTGTAAGCGGAGAAGACAAAGGACTGATCACCCGGCGCCTGTATCGACAGTTCGATACGCTTGGCCTCGGAGGCCGGAAGGCCCACATCGCCCCCGGCGCAGGCGACGGTGACGGACACCGTGAAACCGTTATAGCCACTCAACGAGGCACCGGTGGCCGTGGCCGGCGGCCCGCTAAGATTATGGTAATCGTCCACATCATCAAACTCGCTTCGGGTGGACTCGTCGCTTTCAGCGCCAATGGTACAGGCACCGCTGTACCTGGGCACGCCGCCCTGAGGGGTCTGATCGTCGTACTTCTGGGTAATGATCTCATCCATGTACAGCTGGGCCAGCTTCACCGCCCGGGTCTGGTTGAGCGGATCGGCGCTTCGCCCGGCAATCAGTGAGAAAGCGCCCACCACACCGGCAATCGCGACGCTGATAATCACAATGGTGATCACCAGCTCCACCAGCGTAGCACCGCCCTGTGCCCGGCTCATGGCTGACAGCTCCCGGCGTACACGGCGCCCAGAGAGCTGAGGCAAGTGGTAAAGGTGCTGTCTCCGGTAAAGGTAAGCTGCAGGTTCGAACCGGATGCGGGCGCGCCTCTGGCATCGAAAGAAAGGGTTATAGGCAAACCGCCAGCTACCGAGAGACTGGTGCTCTCCCGGGCAATGGCAAAGGTTCGGGGATTGGCACTGCCGCCACCGACCACGAACCGGAACTCGTCTGAGCCCTGTTCAATGGTCAGGGTGTTGGCAGCATTACCCGCCAGCGCTGCCTGCTGTGCAAGCAGCGTGGCCGAGGCCAGTTGCTGGTTGGCCAGAAGTGGCGAGAAGGCCGATCGGCTGGCAAACAGGCCAATACCCAGGACGGAGAGCACTCCGATCAGGATAATGACCATCACCAGCTCGATCAGGGTGAACCCCGATTGGCCCGGGGCGATTGGCTTTTTCATGCCCCTCTCCCAACTAGCCAGCCATACGCAGGGCTAAGAGTACAGCCCACTCTTAACCTCTCGCACGGCATCAAGAGCCAGCAGCAGTTCCACCACAAGTCGAAGCGTCGCCCATAGTAGCCACTGCAGAGACGACTGGAGGAGTATTAGCTGCATTTGAGTCGGTGAAAGTAAAGCAAGGCTGATCAGCCGCCGCCGGATCAATGGTCACGATGTAAGGAGAGGCTGTGCCTACAATGGCAAAATCTTCCAACTGGGCTGCGTCCTCAAGAGAACTTCCAGCAAGATATCCATTGATGGTGTTCACCGTAGCCCCTTCGAGAGAAACCGTTCCGGTTGCTCCAGTTGCGTTAGTAGCCAAAGCGGTGGATCGTACGATACCCACCGCCGATTTCACACTACCTCTGGCACCCTCAATAGAGGCAGTCTCAGCTTGCCCACCCAAGTCCGCAAACCGCGGCAACGCAAACGCCGCCAGAATCCCCAGAATCACGATCACCATCACCAGTTCGATGAGGGTGAAACCTTTCTCTTTTTTCACTGCCATTGCTGTCATTGCGCTCATGGTGCTACTCCGTCGTTGTTGCCAATTGGCTTTCAGTTTTATCAGTTGATGTTGGTTATTATTTCACCGGTGTCGGCATCGTAGGTGATGTCAGAGCCCTGCCCGTCCGGTTGATAGGTAAAGACGCAATCCCCCGCATCAATCGAAATCAGGTACTCCGGCGTGCCCGAGGCCGCCACCGTGGGAGCGTTCGATTGCAACACGCCCAGCCAGACCTCCTGACACTTGGTAGCGGTCATGGTTGCCGAGGTGTCGTCGGAGGCAACCGACGTTGGCCACCCCTCGTCATTCACATCCACGTTGTCATTGCCAAAGCCAACGATGTTGGTCTGGGCGGTGGTGAATCCGTTGGATACCCACTGAGTTTTTGCCAGGGCCACGCCCGCGGCCAGCGCCCCGGCGGTCGCCCGGATGCTCGACTGGTGCGCCTGCTCCGACAACTGGGCAAACCGCGGCAGGGCGAAGGCGGCCAGGATCGCCAGTATGGCAATCACCACCACCAGTTCGATCAGCGTAAAGCCCCGCTGTTTCGTTCTTTTGCTCTCCCGCTTCATAGGTCGTCCTCGTTTCGGTTTTAGTCTTGGTTTTAGCCTTGATTTAAAGAGCTGCGATCATTCAATTCCGCGCATCCTGCGCCGTCACAGGCGCGCCCGCCAACGACACTGGGGCCAGTTTCAGCCCCGTCAGCCGTTCTTCCTGCTCCCGCACACCGTTCCCGTTACGGTCCGAAAATTCCGTTGTTACCTGCCAGGCCATCGGCTGCTGCGACCTGGCGTTGCGCCTATCTATGGTTATCGGCTGCCTCGGGTTGTAAATTAACCAGCCGTCCACCTGCGCGTCTGTTTCATTGTGTTGCCTGGTTTGAAAGCACCAGGTCCCCGGATCCGGGATGGGAGCCGAACAGTGCCCCCGGTAACGGCTCCATTGATGCTCAATGAGCTCGAACGGGTTGATGCCCTGATGCTCCGCCAGGTTGCCGTCACGGCCCAGCATCACCTCCGCACCCTTGATCACCAGGGCCGACCGAAGCTGCCCCAGCACCATGTTTGCCGCCCGCTCTTCCGCGTTGCGCGTCTCCCGCTCCAGCACCCCCAGCAGGAACCACCCGAGCGTGGCCAGTATCGCCAGCGCCACTGCCAGCCGGAACCAGCGAGACATCGCCCAACCGCTCGCATCGGACAGCTTCGCCAGGGCCATTCATCCCCGCCCCATGGCGGCCGCACCCAGATCCCAGATCGGAAGAAACACGCCCAGCGCCAGGATCAGCACCAGGATGCCCATGGCCACGATCAGTATCGGCTCAATGCTTTCCGCCAGCCGCTTGAGCCCGTAGTCCACATCTTCGTCGTAAAAGTCCGCCACGTTATTGAGCATGTCGTCCACCGAACCAGTCTCTTCACCCACGGCAATCATCTGCAGGATCAAGGGCGTGAACATCTCGCTGTTGCGGGCCGTTCGCAACAGGCTCTCGCCGCGTTCGATGCCCTGCCGCATTTCCTTGATATGCAGCGAAATCCAGGCATTGTCGGTGGCGTCCGCCACAACGGTCAGCGCCGTTGTCACCGGCATACCCGCAGACAACATGGTGGCAAAGTTGCGGGAAAACCGGCTGAGGGTAATCAGTTCCAGCAATGGGCCGATGATCGGAACCCGCAGTTTGTAGCGGTCCCAGGTTAACCGGCCCTGCTCGGTCTGCTTCCATTGGCGAACCAGCAACCCGCCAGCGGCCACCAAAAACAGCACAACGTACCAGTAGCCGAGCAGAAAATTCGAAGTGCCGACAAGCACCTGGGTCAGGAACGGCAGGTCCGCACCCAGTTTGTTGAACACCGCCGCGAACTTGGGAATCACCAGAAAGTTCACCACCATCAGTGCCGCCAACAGCGCAATCACCACGAACGTGGGATAACGCATGGCCTGCTTCAGGCGTCGCCGGGTGTCCCGCTCCAGCTCCAGGATCTCCGACAGCCGCTTGAAGGCATCATCCAGCATCCCGGTGTTCTCGCCCACGTGGATCATGGCAATGAACAGCTCCGAGAACACCCCGGGGTGAGCCTGCATGGCAGTGGCCATGGTGGTACCGCCCTCAAGCCGGGTGGTTACGTCTTCCAGCACCTCCGCCAGCACCGGCGACCGGGTAGTCTCGGCCAGCCCGCGCATGGTGCGAATCAACGGGATACCCGCCTTGGTAAGCGCGTGCATCTGCCGACAGAACACAATGAGCTCGTCCAGGGTGACCCGCTTGCGAAACACCGGCAGCCGGTTCAGTCGATCGAACAGTGAGTCCCGCTCCTCCACCTCGCGGATGGTCAACGGGGTAATGCCCCGGCGCATCAGCTCCGAGGCCGCCGCGTCCGCATTAGGAGCCCCCAGGGATCCTTGCTGGACCATGCCACGATTGTCCTTACCCCGGTAACTGAACTGCATCAGACGCCACCTCCAAGAGGTTCATCCGGCAGGGGAATCTCGGCTTCCGGTGCAAGCTCTCCCTCGGAGGTCGCCGCTACCCTGGCCACCTCGTCCAGCGTGGTCGTGCCCTGTAGCGCGAAATCCATGGCACACCGGCCCAGCGGCCTGTACAGCGGGCTCTTGCGGGCTTCGCTGGTAAACGCCGACACATCGCGACGCCTCAGAGCATCCAGCATGGCTTCGTTCATTTCCAGCAGCTCGTAGACACCGATCCGGCCCTTGTAGCCGGTATTGCTGCACTGGTAACAGCCGCGCCCGCGTACGAAGCCGGCCTCAAGGTCGAGAGGATCCAGATCGAAACTGCGTAGCCACACCAGCTCCTGCTCGCTTGGCGAATAGGACTCGGCGCAGTTCTCGCACACCCGCCTTACCAGCCGCTGGGCGACCACCCCCAGCAGGGAGCTAGCCACCAGAAACGGCTCCGCCCCCATATCAATGAGACGCATGGCGCTGCTGATGGAATCGTTGGTGTGCAGGGTGGACAGCACCAGATGGCCGGTCATGGCGGCACGCAGGCCGATTTCCACGGTTTCCCGATCCCGCATCTCACCCACCAGGATCACATCGGGGTCCTGGCGCAGCGCCGCCCGGAGCACGCCGGCAAATTCCAGCCCGATCTTCGGATTAACCTGAACCTGGGTGATGCGAGGCAGACGGTACTCCACCGGGTCTTCCGCGGTAATGATCTTCACCTCGGGACGATTAAGCTCTGTGAGCGCACCGTAGAGCGTCGTGGTTTTACCGCTGCCGGTGGGGCCGGTTACCAGAATCATGCCGTGGGGCTTCTTGATCATCCGCCGGAAGCGCTCCAGCAGCTCCACCGGCATGCCGGTACCGTCCAGATTCAACATCCCCTGGCTCTGGTCCAACAGACGCATCACCACCGATTCACCGTACTGCACCGGCATGGTGGACACCCGCACATCAATGCTTCGGCCCTTGACCCGCACATTAAAGCGACCGTCCTGGGGCATCCGCTTCTCGGAAATATTGAGACCCGCCATGAGCTTGAGGCGCAGGACCAGCGCAGCGTTGACCCGCTTCTCCTTCATCACCTGTTCCTGCAGCACGCCGTCCACCCGTTGCCGGATACGCACCACGGTTTCATCCGGCTCGATGTGAATATCCGAACTGCGGGCCTGTACGGCATCCTCGAACAGTGTCTGCAGCAGCTTGACTACCGGCGCCTCGGCACTTTCCGATTCTGCGGACAGATCGGCCAGGTCGAACGCATCGTCGCCCAGTTCGTCTTCCAGCTCTTCGGCCAGGGAGGCGATCTCGTCGGTGCGCCGATACACCAGGTCCAGGGTGTTCAGCAGCTCGCTCTCGCGAACCACCGCCTGCTTGATAGGCTGTTTGAGAATACGGACCAGCTCATCGTAGGCAAAGATGTCGAGCGGGTCGGCCATGCCCACCAGCAGTTCGCCCCCCTGCTCCGCCAGCACAATACTGCGGAAACGCCGGGCCATGGCTTCCGGCAGTTTTTTCACTAGCTCATTGTTGAACTGGTAGTGCCGCAACTGCACAAAGGGCACGTCGAGCTGACGAGAGAGAATGTTGAGCAGACTGTCCTCGTCCACATACCCCAGGTCGGTCAGGGTCTTGCCGAGCTTTCGACCGGTGCTCTTCTGCTCGCGAAGGGCCGTCATCAACTGTTGTTCGGTAATGACGTCGTTCTGAACCAGCAGGTCCCCTAACCGGACTTTCTTTTTCGGTTCTGTTGTCATCATCCCGCCTGCAAGCTTCTCAGTCGTTCACGAACGTAGTCCGCCAGCGAGGGCGACAGCCCTGGCAGCTGTGCCGCCTGGGTGTAGGCCCGTGCGGCGCTGTCAGGCTCGCCACCGGTTTCCAGCGCAATGCCCAGCCCCACCCACCAGGCCGCCCGGCTATCGTCTTCGACAATCAGCAGCGACCAGTGCCGGGCCGACTCGGCGCTCCGGCCGGCCTGCTGAAGCAGTGTGGCCAGTGTTACCCGATACCCGGCATTGTCTGCCACAGGCGGCACAGAGCTCTCCAGCGTGCTCAGGGCGCCTGCCAGATCGCCGGTGGCATGCAGGGCACGGGCCCTGAGCAGGCGCAAATCCGGCACCTCGGCGGTTACATCGGCTGGCAGCCAGGCCAGGGCATGCTCCGGCTTGCCCTCCACCAGCATCCGGCGCGCAAACACCTCGCGGCTAACAGGGGCGGACTGAGCCGCCACCAGTGCCTGTAAACGCTGTTCGGCTTTGGCAACCTCACCGTTTCCAAGAAGCGAGGCAAGTTCCTGACTGACCCGGCGATCCATCGCTTCCGGGGTTTCCCGAACCTGCTTGACCGCGGGCAGCTCTTCCTCTGGCGTCGAGGCCGATACTGGCTCCCCCGAAACTGGCGCCTCGCTTGCCTCGTGCTCGACAGTCGCAACCGGGGCGTCAACGGGCTGCTCCGCCTGCCGCTCAACGCTTGGCGTCGGCTCTGAAGCAGGCGCCTCGCTGATTCGTTCTGGCGCCATCACAACCGTCTCTGGTTGTGGTTGTGGCTGCGGCTGCGGCTGTGGCTCTTTTGCCTCCACCACGGGCGCATTCTCCGTGGCCTCGCCGGCATCGGCCTCAGAATGGTCGCGATTCAGGAACCAGATGGCCGGAACGGCGGCCAGACCGGCCACCAGCAGCAAAACAACGAACCACAGGGCCGAGCGTCCGGGTCGCTCACCGCGAACCTGGCCGGTGTAAGCAGTAGCGACTTCCGGTCGGTTCTGCCGTTGTTCGGCAGCCCTGAGCGCATCATTAAGCAGGCTCATAACCACCTCGCAATCAGACCTGGCAGCCGCACGCTTTCGGTATCTCGGATGGCCTGCAGGGCATGGGATTTCTGCACCAGCCGGTCACCGCGGCCCCAGGCCGCCAGCAGGGATTTGTGGGCGAGAATGTTTACCAGCCGGGGAATACCGCCAGACGCACGGGCAATCAGACGCAGAGCCCCGGGTGTGAAGAGGTCGGCGCCATTGTAGCCAGCCTGGGCCAAACGGTGTCGCAGGTACTGTGCCACCGACTGCCGATCAAGCGGCGCCAGCCGGTAATGGAAGGTAATCCGCTGGTTCAGCTGTCTGAGACTCGGTTTCTGCAGCAGCGCATCGAGTTCGGGCTGGCCGAACAACACCACCTGAAGCAGACGCATGCTCTCGGTCTCGAGGTTGGTGAGCAGCCGAAGTGCTTCAATAGTTTCCTCGGGCATGGCCTGGGCTTCGTCAATAACCAGCACCACCGGCCGGCGCTCCATGGCATGACCAATCAGGCTTTCATTGATGGCCTTCAACACCTGATGACTGTTGGCACAACCCGCCAGATCCACCCCAAGTTCTTCGGCAACAGCCTCGTAGAGAGTCTCTGGCGTCAGGCGGGGATTGGGAATGTAGGCAGTGTGCGCCTGCTGCTCCAGCTCATTGAGCAGCAGGCGGCACAGCAGGGTCTTGCCAGTGCCAACCTCACCGGAGATCTTGATGAAGCCCTCTCGCTGGCGCAACGCCACCAGCAATAGCTCTAGCGCATCACCATGACTGGGCGCCCGCAGAAAATAGCGGGTGTTGGGCGTCAATGCGAACGGTGCTTCCTGCAGTCCAAAGTGGGCTTCGTACATGCTATCGCGGCGCTTTCTCCGGCTCGGGGGTCACAGACCCTGACGATTGCAGCAGTTCTTTCAGAACGCTCATGCGCTCCCGGCTCGCAGAGATGTCGGCGTTCATTTCCGGCAGCCCCGCCACCACCGGCCGCAGCAGAATCACCAGCTCACTCTTGCGGGACTGGAAACGGCGCTGCTTGAACAGCTCGCCCACCAGCGGAATCTCGCTGAAGAAGGGCACGGCCGAATTCTGGTCTTCACTGGTGTTCTGGATCAGGCCACCAATCACCACGATCTGCCCGCTCTCGGCCCGGATCACGCTGTCGGTTTCGCGAACGGTGCTGCTTGCCAGGGGCAGGGTCACATCCCGCTCGCCAACGGTAATGACCTTCTCCTGATCGGTCACCTCACTGACCGCCGGGTGCACGTGCAGGGTGATCGAGCCGTCTTCGGCAATCTGGGGGGTGACATCCAGGGAGATCCCGGAAAAGAAGGGGGTGAGCTCCACCGAGGTGGACGTCCGGTCCGTGGCCGCCACGGCGGAATTGTTGTCGTCAAAATCAATGTCGGTGACGAAAAACTCATCGGTGCCCACCTTGATCACCGCTTTCTGGTTGTTCACGGTGGAAATGCGGGGGCTGGAGAGAATCTGCACATTGCCCTGCCGGCCCAGCAGTTCGATCAGCCCGGTAAAATCGCCGGCACGCACGCTGGCCGAAAACAGGCCGCCGATGTCGGAGGTCTGGATCACCTGTCCGGCGAGGGCCTGGGCGGTGAAGTCTTCGGGCAGGCCATCGGAGGCGGTGATGCTGGAGGCACTCTGGATGTCCGACCAGTTGATGCCCTGCTGGTAGCCTTCGTTAAGGGCGATCTCGAGGATTTTGGCCTCCAGGATCACCTGCCGCTGCATGATCAGCTCGGTTCGGCGCAGGTAATCCTCCACCAGTTCCAGGTCGTCGGAGCCCGCGCGAACCATGACCAGACCGGCGCCGGGATTGACGATCACCTGCTGGCCGTCGCCGCCCACAATCATGCTGAGGGCGGCCCGGATGTCCTGCCAGAAATCAGACTCGGTTTCGGTGGAAATGGCAGTGCCAATGAGGTTCCGGGTGTCGCCGGAGTCGTCGGCACTGGTGTTGGCGCCGGAATCACTGCTGCGGGCATTGGTGACCTGCCCGGAACTGACCCGGGTTTCGGAGCCGCCACGACGCTTGAAATGCAGGTAGTCGATGGCAAACAGGCGGGTCTGGATTTCGTTGGCCATTACCCGGAACAGACGACCGTTGCGACGAATATCCAGCCCATAGAGATCGGCGGCGATGTCCATAACCCCCGGCACCGTCACATCCCCCAGTCGCAGGTCCACGACAACGTCGACGTCCGGATGGACCACCACGTTGTAACGGGTACCCTCCACCAGCGACTGGAAGAAACTCGCAGCCGGCACCCCCTGGGCCCTCACGTCAAAGCGTTCATCCAGCGTGGCGGCTGTTGACAGCGGGGGCAGCAGCGCGGCACTGACATCCGGGGGCAAGGTGCTCTTCGCCGGCGCCTCCTGCTCTTGCTGGGCGGGCTGCCCGGCCTGGGCCAGGGTCTCTTCGATGGCCTGCGCCGAATCGGTGGAGGTGGCCGTAGCCGTGCGCATCAACGGGTTGTTGCTGCAGGCTGCAAGGCCCAGGGCCAGGGCCAACACGCCGAGGTGTCTGATTGTGGTCATGTCTATCCGTTTGTCAGTCATTGAGTTCCCCGAACCTGCGGAAGTCCATCCAGGTACAAGACCCGCTCGCGGCCACTGTCCGAGACCCGCACGTGATCGTGGTAGATCCGGATAACCCGTACGCCGTCAACCTTCTGGCCTTCCGTGAGGGCCTTGCCTTCAATCACGGCAACCCGTCGATCCTCGCTGTAGAGAATGGAATCCAGCACCAGGATCCGCTCTGGCTGCGGCGCTGAAACCACCTGACCGCCTCCAGGGGGGCGGGTCGGGTCCTGCAGCGCCACGGCAGGCGCGGACGCCAATGCCATCATTACCAGACCCAGCCAGCTTTGAACGGCGATACGCGCCCGACACTTCATACTCAAACCCCCAACCAGGCCTGTTCCAGGCTCAGCGTGCGCACACGAATGGTCGCCTCTCCGGCGGGCCAGTCGCCGGCATCGTAGTGCAGCCGGACCCAACCCAGGCGGTCGTCCAGCGCCTCCAGCCGCTCCAGGTAATTCATTACCTGCAGGTAACTGCCGCGTATCCGCAGCTCCACCTCATGGGCGTAGAGCAGAGGCTCGGCTTCCTGCTCGCCGTCGGTGGTTGCCGAGGGCGCATAGACAGGCGTGGGCTTTTGCAGTTCCAGGCCCTGCAACGCCAGCTCATCCTGGGCGGCAAGCATGGTCTGCAGGAGCGAGACCATGGCCCTGGGCGCAATCAACTCACCGGTGGTATCGGAAATCTGGCGATTGAGTGCCTCCAGTCTCTGTTGCCTGGCGCTGAGCTGGTTGCGCAGCGAGAGGGAGGGATCGGTGGCCAGTTGACGCTCCAGCGTCTGCTGCTGCGCCAGGAGGCCGTCGGCATCCGCTGACAGCGCCTGCAGGCGATTCTGGAGACGCTGGTGTTCCTGCTGCACCGGAACCACGGCAAGCTCCCAGCCCACGACAACCAGAACCACCAGAGCCGTAGCGAGCATCAGGGCCCGCTCTCTCACCGGACGCTGGTTGTATCGGTCGGCGAGACTCGCCAGCCTGTCAGAGAACGAATGGGCCATCAGTCCCCCTCCCCGGTTCGCTGGCTGGCGACGCGGAACTCAATCCAGGGCCCTTCATCCACACGGGAAAGCCGGAAGGCACCGAAGGTCTTTCCTGCGAACGCCGGTTCCTGCCCGAGTTTTTCTAGGTACAGGGGTACCAGTGCGCCGCTGCGACTACGTCCCTCCAGAATGACCTGATCGGCATCCGCGGCCAGGGTAACACCCGTGAGCCAGACGTCCTCGGGAATCTGGCGGGCGAGAGCGGCCATGCCTGGAGAAAAGCGGCGATCCTCGGAAAGCACCAGGCTCTCCACTTTCGCCAGTAATCGCTGACGGCGCGCCAGGGTCTCTGTCACATCTGCCAACTGCGCCTGCAGATCGGTATCCGGCTGGCGGCCCTGGACGGCGCCCTCAAGCCGGGCCACGGCCTGCTCCAGCTGACGGTTCTGCTGCTCAAGGCCCGCGACCCGCGCATCCAGATCCATGTTCTGGTATCGCACCAGTCCGGCAGCAAGAATAACCAGCAGCAACCCGGCTCCGACAATCGCCAGGGCGGTCCCGGCCTGCAGTTTCTGCCTGCGGGGCCGCAGCTCCTCGGTGTAGAGATTTACCCTCTGGATCATGCGCGCGCCTCCGCTGGCAACGCCAGGCCAGCACTCCAGGCCGGCAGGCAGCGACTGTCCAGAGCCTCATTCAGGCCCACCGATGGCCATTCCAGAGTTTCAACGCCGGCAGCCACGTAGGACGAGAGCATCGAGGCAAGCGGCAGGACGCTGTCCCTCGCGACCAGGCGAATCCGGGCCGGAGGCACCTGCCCCAATTGGCTTTCGTAGTAGTCCAGGGAGCGTTGCATTTCCAGGGCCAGAGACTGCACAGCGGATTCCTGACGCGCGGCATCCCGCAGATCGTCGGAGTTCACATCAAGGCGGCGGGAGAGATAGAGGGTGTTGTTCTTGCAAATCACCATCTGGCCATAGTTTTCACGAATATGGACCAGCGCGGCACTGCGACCGCTCTCATCCAGCCGGCACACCAGGTTGCGCAGGGCCAGTTCGGCGATATCAATCTGCACCAGCGACAGCCCGGAGGCCTGAACCAGAGATACCAGCTCGGACACCAGGGCTTTTCTGGCCGCTACCACGTTCACCAGTTCGCCGCGTCCTCGGGAGGCATCCATAGGAAAGGGGAAAACATCCGAGACGGCATCAGAAGGGCTGAAATCGAGAAAATCCTTGAGCTTCCATTTAAGGGCGTCACCCAGCTCGGACTCCTCGACGCCCTCGGGGCGTTCCATCTGGAACACCTGATACTGATCCAGCGGCAAAACCAGTGTCGCGGAAGCGCCGGCCCAGCCATACCGGGACACAAGGTCCTCGAGTGCGGCCAGACGCTTGGCGGGCAGGCACTCGACAAACCCGGCACCATCCGAACCACCGGAAACCGCCCAGGCGATGCCGTCCGGGCGAATTTCCAGGCAGACCTGCTGCCGCGCACGGCTCCGACGAAATATGCCAGCCAGTTTGTTGATCAGTGATGTGCTTGTCATGCAGTCCGCTAACCTGGATCCGAGCGCGTCTCGCCAGCCCTGTTATTATTCGCTGCCCAA
Organism: Marinobacter sp. E2; assembly: GCF_055755345.1. NCBI lineage: Bacteria > Pseudomonadati > Pseudomonadota > Gammaproteobacteria > Pseudomonadales > Marinobacteraceae > Marinobacter > Marinobacter sp. E2. The sequence continues at coordinate 653,678 of NZ_CM146911.1, read as the reverse complement.
AAAACAGCCGCTTTGTTTACAAACGATAACATGATCGTTGAGAAAGTGAACCTAACTCCCAGATTTGGCGGTTGATTTGACTTCTTTTTGCAAGCGTTTAACAAAAAAGCCCCCGCAATGCGGAGGCTCTCTCGTTGAGCTCGTTTCCCTCAGGCATTCCTTAGAAGGGAATGTCGTCATCAAAATCGTCAATCGGTTCCGGCATGCTGCCCTGGGACGGCTGATTGCTGTAGCCACCCGACTGGGGCGGATTGTTCTGCTGCCCTGCCGGCGCGTTGTACCCGGACTGCTGCGGCCGACCGGCCGGGGCGCCCTGGCTCATGCCACCCTCGCCACCACGGCTATCCAGCATCTGCATCTGGCCGTTGATGTCCACCACCACCTCGGTGGTGTAACGGTCCTGACCATCCTGGCCCTGCCACTTGCGCGTCTGCAGCTTGCCTTCAATGTAAACCTTGGAGCCCTTACGCAGATACTGGCCGGCCACCTCTGCCACCTTGCCGAACAGAACAACACGGTGCCATTCCGTTTTTGGAACCAGCTGCCCGGTCTGACGATCCTTGTAGCTCTCATCTGTGGCAAGGTTCAGGTTCACTACGGCATTGCCGTTAGGGGTGTAGCGCGTATCCGGGTCCTGGCCCAGATTGCCAATCAGAATTACCTTGTTTACGCCTCGTGCCATGCTCTGCTCCTGACTCTGTTTCAGGGACAACCCGCGCTCCTTGCGGGCGTCCGGATTTCATGAATTGCTAGGGTGCCGGACAAATGAAAAGTCCGCAAGTGAAGCTTCGTCGAAATGCTGTCGATCCACTTTCAGGTACGCCGTAGCCGCCTCCTCCACGATCACCACGTCCTGCACACCCGGCAAGCGTCGAAGATCACTGTCGATATCGTCGTACTGCTCGCCGAGAACCTGCTGTAACTGTACCACGAAACTGGTGGTGTAGCCGGGAGAGGGCATGGTGAGCGCGACCAACAGCCACAGGCCCAGGATGCCGGCCATAAACCAGAGCACGCCGGCAATGCCCGCCTCCTGCAACAGGAACCCGCCAACGGCACCGCCGAGGAAGGCCCCCATGAACTGGGAGGTGGAATAAACCCCCATGGCGGTGCCTTTACCTGCGGCCGGCGCCTCCTTGCTGATCAGCGAAGGCAGGCTGGCCTCCAGCAGATTGAAGGCCATGAAAAACAGGAACAGCAGGAACCAGGCTGCGACCAGACTGGCGGGCACGGCGGTAAAACTTGCGGTAGCAATCGTCAGCAGCGCAATGGCAGCGCACAGCACGGGCTTCATCTTGCGCTTTTTCTCACCCAGGATAATGAACGGCACCATCGCGAAGAAGGAGGTGACCATGACGCTCAGGTAGAACCACCAGTGGGCATCGCCAGGCAGACCGAACTGATCCTGCAGCAACGATGGAAACACCAGGAACAGCGCCGTGAGCACCAGATGCAGGGCGAAAATACCAAAATCCAGCCTCAGCAGCCGGCCGTCTGACAGCACCCGACCCAGCATCTGCCGGGCCGGCTGGGTATCGGCGCTGACTTTGTGCTGGTGCGGGGTGGGCACCATGCGGTACACGATGAACAGCGCCACCCCGGCAAGGGCGCTGGTGGCGTAGAAAATGCCAGACAGTCCCCACCAGGCCCCGACCAATGGCCCCAGCACCAGGGAGACGGAAAAGGACAGCCCGATTGTGACACCCACGGTGGCCATGGCCTTGGTGCGCTCTTCTTCACGGGTGAGATCACTGAGCAGGGCCATAAGGACACTGGCGATTGCCCCTGCCCCCTGAAGAATCCGACCCGCAATCACAACGTATATGGAGTCCGTGGCGCCTGCGAGGAAACTCCCTGAAGCAAACAGCACAAGGCCGATGTAGATCATGCGCTTGCGCCCGACCCGATCGGAGAGCATGCCGAATGGAATCTGCAGCAGGGCCTGGCTCAAACCATAGGCCCCGATGGCCAGGCCGAGCAGCGCCGGTGTAGCTCCATCAAGCTCTCCGCCCAGCAGCATGAACACCGGCATGACCATGAACAGCCCGAGCATGCGCATGGCATAGACCGATGCCAGGGCCGCAACGGAGCGTTTTTCCAGGGCATTCATGGCAACTACGTACCTCAGTCGGGGTTGAAAGCGGTCACATCAGGGAGCAGATAGCCTTCGCAGGCGGCGCATTGTAGCAAAAAGCCGTGCCATCAGGGGACCATTCCCGAAGCACAGCTCCGGATCCTTTTCGCGGCGTGGCAGGCAACACGGTATACTTTTCGTTTTTCTTCCGAGCGAGGTGTTATGGACCATATCCAGATCAAAGGGGCACGCACCCACAACCTGAAGAACATCGACCTGGATATGCCGAGGGACAAACTGATTGTGATTACCGGCCTCTCCGGCTCGGGAAAATCGTCCCTCGCCTTCGACACACTGTACGCCGAAGGGCAGCGGCGGTATGTGGAATCTCTATCCACCTACGCCCGCCAGTTCCTGTCCATGATGGAAAAGCCTGACGTTGACCACATCGAAGGCCTTTCCCCGGCCATTTCCATCGAACAGAAATCCACCTCTCATAACCCTCGCTCCACGGTCGGCACCATCACCGAGATCTACGACTACCTGAGGCTGCTGTTTGCCCGCGCCGGCGAACCCCGTTGCCCTGACCACGGTCAGCCGCTCGAGGCCCAGACCGTCAGCCAGATGGTCGATCAGGTGCTGGCGATGCCCGAGGACAGCAAGCTGATGATCCTGGCGCCCGTCATCAGGGACCGCAAGGGCGAGCACCTACAGGTGATCGACACGATGCGCAGCCAGGGCTTCATACGCCTGCGCGTGGACGGCACCGTTTACGATATTGACGATGTGCCGGTCCTGGACAAGAAGCGCAAACACCAGATTGACGTGGTGGTGGACCGGTTCAAGGTGAAACCAGGCCTCGAGCAGCGCCTTGCCGAAAGCTTCGAAACCGCGCTGGAACTGGCCGACGGCATCGCCCTCGTGGCCCCCATGAGTGGCGAGGGCGAGGAACACACCTTTTCCGCCCGCTACGCCTGCACCCAATGCGGCTATTCCCTGAGTGAGCTGGAACCCCGGCTGTTCTCCTTCAACAACCCGGCCGGCGCATGCCCGACCTGCGATGGCCTGGGCGTGCGGCAGTTCTTCGATCCAGAGAAAATCGTCCAGCATCCTGAGGCGACGTTGGCCTCTGGGGCCATCAAGGGCTGGGACCGCCGGGCGGTTTATTATTTCCAGATGCTCGGCAGTGTGGCCGACCACTACGGCATTGATCTGGAGACGCCCTGGATCGATCTGCCTGAAGAGTTCCGGAACGTCCTGCTGTTCGGCTCCGGCAACGAGGAGATTCCGTTCCGGTATGTGAACTCGCGGGGCCATATCATGGAGAAGGCCCATACGTTCGAGGGCATTCTGCCAAACCTTGAACGCCGCTACCGCGAGACCGACTCTCAGAGCATGCGCGAAGAGCTGGCCCGCAACCTGAGCACCCAGCCCTGCAAGGACTGCCAGGGCTCCCGGTTGCGTCGCAGCGCCCGCCATGTGTTCATCGAGAACCACAACATCTCCGATGTCACCCACCTGCCGGTGGGCGATGCCCACGATTACTTCCAGACCCTGGCACTACCCGGTCGCAAGGGCGAGATTGCCGAGAAGATCCTCAAAGAGGTTCGCCAGCGCTTGCAGTTCCTGGTAAATGTGGGCCTTGAATACCTCACTCTGGAGCGCAGTGCCGACACCCTATCCGGTGGCGAGGCCCAGCGTATCAGACTGGCCAGCCAGATCGGCGCCGGGCTGGTGGGCGTGATGTACATCCTGGACGAACCCTCCATTGGCCTGCACCAACGGGACAATGACCGGCTACTGGCCACCCTCACCCATCTTCGGGACCTGGGCAACACGGTGATCGTGGTGGAACACGACGAGGATGCAATCAGGGCTGCAGATCATGTTATCGACATCGGCCCCGGCGCGGGCGTGCATGGTGGTCAGGTAATTGCCCATGGGACTCCCGAGGACATTATCGCGAACGGGGATTCCCTTACCGGCCAATACCTCAGTGGCACACGGGAGATCGCTGTCCCGAAGAAGCGCAACAGAGGCAGCGGCAAAACCCTGACCCTGACCGGCGCCAGCGGCAATAACCTTCAGGACGTGACCCTCAACCTGCCCCTGGGTGTGATGACCTGCGTAACGGGGGTCTCCGGTTCAGGCAAATCGACCCTGATTAACAGCACCCTGTACCCGGTGGCCGCCGCCAAACTGAACAAGGCCACCAGCCTGAACCATGCCCCCTATGGCTCACTCAAGGGCCTCGAGCATCTGGACAAAGTCATCGACATCGACCAGAGCCCCATCGGCCGGACACCCCGCTCAAACCCGGCCACGTACACTGGCCTTTTCACGCCCATCCGCGAACTCTTCGCAGGCACCCAGGAAGCCCGCTCCCGCGGCTACAAACCCGGCCGCTTCTCTTTCAACGTGAAGGGTGGCCGCTGCGAGGCCTGCCAGGGCGACGGCGTGATCAAGGTCGAGATGCACTTCCTGCCGGACATCTACGTGCCCTGCGACGTGTGCAAGGGCAAGCGCTACAACCGGGAAACCCTGGAAGTGCGGTATAAAGGGAAGAACATCAACGAAGTTCTGGAGATGACCGTAGAAGAAGGCCGCGAATTCTTCGATGCCGTGCCCTTCATCGCCCGCAAACTCCAGACCCTGATCGACGTCGGCCTGTCCTACATCCGCCTCGGTCAGAGCGCAGTGACCCTCTCCGGCGGCGAAGCCCAAAGGGTGAAACTGGCCAAGGAACTGTCCAAACGGGACACCGGCAAAACCCTCTACATTCTGGACGAACCCACCACCGGCCTGCACTTCTACGACATCCAGCAACTGCTGAATGTCCTGGAAAGGCTCCGTGACCACGGCAACACCATTGTGGTGATCGAGCACAACCTGGACGTCATAAAAACTGCCGACTGGATTATCGATCTGGGCCCCGAAGGCGGCTCCGGCGGCGGGCAGATCATTGCAGAGGGTGCGCCCGAGGACGTTGCCAAGAACCCCGCTTCCCACACCGGTCGTTATCTCAAGCCCATGTTGAAGAGTTAATTAGCGGGCCATGGAGCTTTCTGTCGGCGCGGGGGCGAGGGTGTATTTTCTGCCGGGAAAAGATGTCTGAGCGAAGCGAGTTGTTTTCCCAAAGAAAATACACCCTCACCCCCGTGCCAGCCACCTGACCTCGAAGCCCACGAATTCCCTGAAAACCAGACACAAAAAAACCGGGAACCTCACGGAACCCGGTTTTTCTGTGGTTGGCCGAAGCCGAGGCAATTACTCCTCGTCTTCGTCCACCTCTTCCGCTTCGATATCCAGTGGGCGACCAACCAGCTCAACGAATGCCATGGGGGCATTGTCGCCGGCACGGAAGCCGCACTTCAGGATACGAAGGTATCCACCCGGACGCTCGCTGTAACGGGGACCCAGCTCGTCAAAGAGCTTGGCAACCGCAGCATCGTCACGCAGGCGTGAGAACGCCAGACGACGATTCGCGACCGAATCATTCTTGGAGAGCGTGATCAAAGGCTCGGCTACCCGACGAAGCTCTTTGGCTTTCGGCAGCGTTGTCTTGATCAGCTCGTGTTCAACCAGTGACGCAGTCATGTTACGGAACATGGCCTTGCGATGCGCACTGGTCCTGCTGAACTTACGACCACTCTTACGATGACGCATTGCTCTGATTCCTTACCTTAAACTAATCGGCGATTAACCGCCCAGAACCCGGTCGTCGCCACGAAGGCTAGCCGGCGGCCAGTTATCAAGACGCATGCCCAGTGACAGACCACGGGACGCCAGAACGTCCTTGATCTCGGTCAGCGACTTTTTACCAAGGTTAGGCGTCTTCAACAGCTCAACTTCTGTGCGCTGGATAAGATCGCCGATGTAGTAAATGTTCTCAGCCTTCAAGCAGTTAGCTGAACGCACTGTCAATTCCAGATCATCAACCGGACGCAGCAGGATCGGATCGATTTCTTCCTCTTCCTCTACGCGCTCCGGCTCTTTCTCATGATCGAAATCAACGAACACCGCCAGTTGCTGCTGGAGGATGGTCGCGGCCCGGCGAATTGCTTCTTCCGGGTCGATGGTGCCATTGGTCTCCAGATCGATAACCAGCTTGTCCAGATCGGTACGCTGCTCAACCCGTGCACTTTCCACGGCGTAGGCCACGCGGCGTACCGGGCTGAACGTCGCGTCCAGCTGCAGGCGTCCGATGGCGCGAGTTTCGTCCTCGTCAAGACCGCGCTGATCTGCCGGCTCATAGCCGCGACCGCGGGCAACACGCAGACGCATGTTCACTTCACCATTTTCGCTCAGGTGACAGATCACATGTTCCGGGTTGGCGATCTCGACGTCGTGATCCAGCTTGATATCACCGGCTGTGACAACGCCCGGGCCTTTCTTGCTGAGCGTGAGCTCGGCATCGTCCCGGCCGTTCATTTTTACGGCAACGCCCTTGAGATTCAGCAGAATCTCGATGACGTCCTCCTGGACACCTTCAATGGCGCTGTACTCGTGCAGGACACCGTCGATCTGCGCTTCAGTCACGGCGCAGCCCGGCATCGAAGACAAGAGAATCCGGCGCAGAGCGCTACCCAGGGTATGGCCAAAGCCCCTTTCCAGAGGCTCAAGCGTCACCTTTGCGCGGGTGGCGCTGGATTCCTTCACGTCAATGGTACGAGGTGTCAATAACTCATGTACTGAACGCTGCATAGACGCCCCTATCTGCTATCGTTGCTAACTGGGCTTTACTTAGAGTAAAGCTCGACGATGAGGTTCTCGTTGATGTCGGCCGGCAGTTCAGTACGCTCAGGCACTGACTTGTAAACGCCGGACATCTTGTTGGCGTCGACCTCTACCCAGCTCACCGGTGCACGGCTTGCAGACAGATCCAGTGCGCCTTTGACGCGCAGCTGATTCTTCGCCTTTTCACGCACGCTCACAACATCACCCGGCTTGACCTGGTAGGACGGGATGTTCACCGTCTTGTCGTTGACCAGGATTGCCTTGTGAGAGACGAGCTGACGAGCCTCTGCACGGGTAGAACCAAAGCCCATGCGATAGACAACGTTATCGAGACGGCCTTCCAGCAGCTGCAGCAGGTTTTCACCAGTTGCACCTTTGCCTCGGGCGGCCTCTTTGTAATAGTTACGGAACTGCTTCTCCAGAACGCCGTAGATCCGACGAACTTTCTGCTTTTCACGAAGCTGTACGCCGTACTCGGACAGACGACCGCGACGCGCGCCGTGCATACCCGGCGGAGTCTCGATGTTGCACTTGGAATCGAGCGCGCGAACACCGCTCTTCAGAAAAAGATCTGTCCCTTCACGACGAGACAGCTTGCACTTCGGGCCTATATAACGAGCCATAATTCACTGTCTCCTGTGTTAGACGCGGCGCTTCTTGGGCGGACGACAGCCGTTGTGGGGAATCGGCGTCACATCTGTGATGTTGGTGATCTTGTAGCCACACGCGTTCAGCGCGCGAACTGCAGATTCACGTCCGGGCCCAGGACCCTTAACCTCTACGTCCAGGTTTTTAAGGCCGTATTCAGCAGCCGCATTACCGGCTCTTTCAGCTGCTACCTGCGCAGCAAAAGGTGTACTCTTGCGTGACCCACGGAAACCGGAACCACCGGAAGTGGCCCAGGACAGGACGTTGCCCTGACGGTCAGAAATGGTCACGATAGTGTTGTTGAAGGACGCGTGAATGTGCGCGACGCCATCAACAACCGTCTTTTTCACCTTTTTACGGGTACGTGTACCTGGCTTTGCCATGTTTGCCTACCTGTTACTTACGAATAGGTTTGCGAGGACCTTTACGGGTGCGGGCGTTGGTCTTGGTGCGCTGGCCACGGACCGGAAGGCCATGACGGTGACGCAGACCACGGTGGCATCCGAGATCCTTCAAACGCTTGATGTTCATCTGTACTTCACGACGCAGATCGCCCTCGACAGACACCTTGCCCACTTCGGTACGAAGTGCTTCAAGCTGCTCATCGCTCAGGTCCTTGACCTTGACGTCCGGCTTTACGCCGGTTGCATCGCAAAGCTTCTGGGCTGTTGTCTTGCCAATACCAAAGATGTAGGTCAGCGAGATAACAGCATGTTTGTGATCGGGTATATTGACACCGGCTATACGTGCCATCCAAATTACTCCGCGTTCAAAGCTTTGCTGTGTGAATTTTCCGCCACAAAAAGGGCGCGAAATAATAGCGCCTGACCCCGCGTGGAGTCAAGCGCCACTATTTCGAAACCCTGCAATGTCAGGAAGGCTTCCTTTCGGAATCAGCCCTGGCGTTGCTTGTGACGAGGCTCCGAGCAAATGACTCGTACTGAGCCATTGCGACGAATTACTTTGCAGTTACGGCAAATTTTCTTTACCGAAGCGCGTACTTTCATTGTCGACTCCAGTTTTCAAGGGGAACGGGGGTTACCCGTTCCGACCATAGCCCTTGAGATTGGACTTCTTCATCAGTGATTCATACTGATGGGACATCAGGTGCGACTGAACCTGCGCCATGAAATCCATCACCACGACTACAACAATCAGCAGAGAGGTACCGCCCAGATAGAACGGCACATTCCCGGCAACCATCAGGAACTGAGGGAACAGGGACACTGCTGCAATGTACATTGCACCGAACAGCGTCAGGCGAGTCAGCACACCGTCAATATACTTGGCGGTCTGATCACCCGGACGGATGCCCGGAATAAACGCTCCAGAGCGCTTGAGGTTATCCGCAACTTCTTTCGGGTTGTACATCAGGGCTGTATAGAAGAAGCAGAAGAAGACCACTGCTGCCGCAAACAGGATAATGTACAACGGCTGGCTGGGCGCCAGAGCCTGAGACACATCACTCAGCCATTCCATGCCTTCGCCCTGACCAAACCACTGACCCAGCGATGCCGGGAACAGCAGGATGGAAGACGCGAAGATGGGCGGAATAACACCGGCCATGTTCACTTTCAGGGGCAGATGACTGGACTGCTGGGCAAATACCCGACGGCCCTGCTGGCGCTTGGCGTAGTTGATGGTCAACCGACGCTGACCACGCTCCATGAACACCACGAAGCCGATGACCGCAACCGCGAGCACACCAATGCCCAGTACGACCAGAAGACTCATCTCACCGTTCCGGGCCTGCTCCAGGGTCTGACCAATAGCGCCAGGCAACCCGGCAACAATCCCGGCGAAGATCAACAGCGAAATGCCGTTACCGACACCCCGCTCGGTGATCTGCTCACCCAGCCACATCATGAACACAGCGCCACTGACAAACGACACAACTGCCACGAAGTGGAAGCTGAAGCTGTCATTGAAAGTAACGCCCTGCGATGCCAGACCGACCGAAATACCAAAGCCCTGAACCAGGGCCAGGATAACCGTACCATACCGCGTATACTGGCTGATCTTGCGACGACCAGCCTCGCCTTCCTTTTTCAGCTGCTCAAGCTGCGGACTGACCGCAGTCATGAGCTGCATGATGATGGAGGCCGAAATGTACGGCATGATACCGAGAGCGAAGATACTCATGCGCTCAAGCGCACCACCGGAAAACATGTTGAACATGCTCAGGATCGTGCCCTGATTCTGCTCAAACAGTGCCGCCAGACGGTCGGGGTTGATACCCGGCACAGGGATGTGGGCACCGATCCGGTACACCAGCAATGCCAGGAAGACAAACCAGAGCCGCGATCGCAGCTCTGCCAGTCCTTTACCCGCGCCCGCAGGCAATGATGCGTTCTTGGCCATTTAGTCCTCGACTCGCCTTAGTCTTCGACTTTACCACCCGCGGCGGAAATCGCCTCGCGCGCGCCTTTGGTGACCCGAAGTCCCTTTACGGTTACTGCGCGGCTCAGTTCGCCGGACAGGATAACCTTGGCCTCGCGAATTTCTTCGCGAATGATGTCGGCCTTCTTCAGGGCTTGCAGATCCACCACATCGCCTTCCACCTTCGCCAGTTCATTCAGGCGAATCTCAGCAACGAAACGCTGCTGACGGGAGGTGAAGCCGAACTTCGGCAGACGACGGGCCAGCGGCTGCTGACCGCCCTCGAAACCAGGGGCTACGGAACCACCGGAGCGGGACTTCAGACCCTTGTGACCACGGCCGCCGGTTTTGCCGAGACCGCTACCGATACCACGGCCGACGCGCTTGGCATCGGGACGTGAACCGGGTTCTGGAGCAAGTTCGTTCAGACGCATCTTAGTTCTCCTCAACCCGAACCAGGTAATTCACCCGGTTGATCATGCCGCGGATAGAAGGAGTGTCTTCCACTTCCACGGTGTGACCGATTTTACGAAGACCCAGGCCCTTGACGCACAGTTTGTGCTTGGGCTGGCAGCCGATCGGGCTGCGGGTCAGAGTTACTTTGATCGTTTTTGCGTTCGCCATGACTTCAACCCAGAATCTCTTCCACGGTCTTACCGCGCTTGGCTGCAATATCTTCAGGCGCCTTGGTCGCCTGGAGACCCTTGATGGTGGAACGTACCACGTTCACCGGGTTGGTGGACCCGTAACACTTGGACAGTACGTTCTGGACACCCGCCACTTCCAGTACGGCACGCATCGCGCCGCCGGCGATGATACCGGTACCTTCGGAAGCCGGCTGCATGTAGACCTTGGAGCCGCCATGCTGAGCCCTCACCGGGTACTGCAGGGTAGTACCGTCAAGCGGAACTTCCACCATGTTTTTGCGTGCAGCTTCCATGGCCTTCTGGATGGCGACCGGCACTTCACGCGCCTTGCCACGACCGAAACCAACGCGACCCTTGCCATCACCCACTACAGTCAGTGCGGTGAAGGCGAAAATACGGCCACCTTTAACAACCTTGGCGACACGATTGACCTGAACCAGCTTCTCCTGGAGCTCAGGCGCCTTCTGTTCGTTAACGCTCATCTTCTCCACCTCTTAGAATTGCAAGCCAGCTTCACGGGCTGCGTCGGCCAGAGCCTGGACACGGCCGTGATAACGGTAACCGGAGCGGTCAAAAGCAACCTGCTCAACACCTGCCGCCTTGGCACGCTCAGCAATCAGCTGACCGACTTTCTTGGCAGCGTCCACGTTACCGGTTGCACCCTGGCGCAGTTCCTTATCCAACGTGGAGGCAGAAGCCAGCACTTTGCTGCCATCTGCAGTGGTGACCTGGGCGTACATATGACGCGGCGTGCGGTGCACGCACAGACGATTGGTACCCAGCTCACGGATCTTCATGCGCACTTTGCGTGCGCGACGCAATCTTTCGTTATTCGCGCTCATAGTCCCGCCTTATTTCTTCTTGGCTTCTTTGCGTCTGACCTGCTCATCCGCATAACGAACACCCTTGCCCTTGTAAGGCTCGGGCGGACGGAACGCGCGGACTTCCGCAGCGACCTGGCCAACCTGTTGCTTGTCGATTCCGCGAATCACCACTTCCGTGTTGGAAGGAGTTTCAGCGGTAATCCCCTCGGGCAGCTCATACTCGACCGGGTGTGAAAAACCCAGCGTCAGATTGAGCTTCTTACCTTGCGCCTGGGCACGGTAACCTACGCCCGTCAGCTGGAGCTTACGTTCCCAGCCTGTGGAAACACCGGTCACCATGTTGTTGACCAGTGCGCGTGTAGTACCAGCAAGAGCGCGGGACTTTTGAGCACCATCGCGGGCCGCAAAGCGAAGAACATTCTCTTCCTGCTTTACTTCAACCGCCTGGTGAATGGTGAACTGAAGCGCTCCCTTGGAACCCTTCACACTAATTTCCTGTCCGTTCAGCTTAACCTCAACACCGGAAGGCAGCACGACAGGATTATTGGCAACCCTGGACATGTGTATCTCCTAGAATACGGTGCAGATGACTTCGCCACCCACGCCAGCAGCACGTGCGGCGCGGTCTGTCATAACGCCCTTGGACGTTGAGACAATCGCGACTCCCAGACCACCGGATACTTTCGGCAGTTCCCCAGCGCCTTTGTACTGGCGCAGACTCGGACGGCTGACCCGCTTGATCTCTTCAATAACCGGCTTGCCACCGAAGTATTTCAGAGTAATCGTCAGCTCGGGCTTCGCGTCGGCTGAAACGGAAAAATCGTCTACGTAACCTTCGTCCTTGAGGACCTGGGCTACGGACACCTTCATTTTTGAAGACGGCATCGTTACGTCTGCTTTAGATGCCATCTGGGCATTACGGATACGGGTAAACATATCCGCAAGCGTGTCTTGCATACTCATTGGTATGAGGCTCCTGATCTTTTTAGTTGTGCAGCGGCTTGCCGCACCGCTTACCAACAGGCACCTGACCGGAGTCAGGCGGCCTATCTTACCAGCTTGCCTTGGTCAGGCCCGGAACGTCACCGCGCATGCCGTATTCACGGAGCTTGATCCGTGACAGCTCGAACTTGCGCAGAACGCCGTGGGGACGACCAGTCACCTGGCAACGATTCCGAAGACGCGAAGGAGAAGCATCGCGAGGAAGCTGCTGCAGCTTCATCTGTGCGTTCCAACGGTCGTCGTCGCTGGTATTCGGGTTCTTGATAATTGCCTTGAGCTCGGCGCGCTTCGCTGCATATTTCGCAACGGTTTTCTCGCGCTTGAGCTCGCGGTTCTTCATGGAAACCTTAGCCATTACACTCGTTCCTTATTTCTTGAACGGAAAGCCAAAGGCTTTCAACAGTTCACGACCTTCGTCGTCGGTACCGGCAGTGGTGGTAATGGTGATGTCCAGACCACGGATCTTGTCGACCTTGTCGTACTCGATCTCAGGGAAAATGATCTGCTCACGCACGCCCATGCTGTAGTTACCGCGACCGTCGAACGATTTGGGGTTCAGACCGCGGAAGTCACGAATGCGGGGAACCGCAATGTGCACCAGACGATCAAAGAAGTCCCACATACGCTCGCCGCGCAGGGTAACCTTGCAGCCGATCGGCCAGCCTTCACGGATCTTGAAACCCGCGACGGACTTACGTGCCTTGGTAACAACGGCTTTCTGGCCCGCCAGGCGCTCGAGATCCGCCACAGCGTTTTCAATCAGCTTCTTGTCACCAACCGCTTCGCCGACACCCATGTTCAGGGTGATCTTTTCGATACGCGGCACCTGCATAACGTTCTTGTAGCCGAACTCTTTCTGCAGGGCGGGTACCACTTCCTGACTGTACTGCTCTTTCATGTTAAGCATCGTAACCACCACCGCTTACTGGTTATCGACAGCTTCGTTCGTGGACTTGAAGATCCGCACTTTCGCGCCGTCTTCCTTGATCTGGAAGCCTACGCGATCGGCTTTGCCGGTCTGCGGATTAAAAATAGCCACGTTGGAAGCCTGGATAGGTGCTTCTTTTTCGACGATGCCACCTGGGGTGCCCAGCATCGGGTTCGGCTTGGTGTGCTTCTTGATCATGTTGATCCCGGAAACAACCACTCGGCCATCGTCCTGAACTTTCAGGACTTTACCACGTTTGCCTTTGTCTTTCCCCGTGGTGACGATTACTTCGTCATCTCGTTTGATCTTTTTCATAACCGGCCTCTGGTCCTTTAAAGTACTTCGGGTGCCAGTGAGATAATTTTCATGAACTTTTCATTACGCAGTTCACGGGTAACCGGTCCGAAGATACGGGTACCGATAGGAGCGTCCTGATTGTTCAGAAGTACTGCCGCGTTTCCGTCGAAACGGATCAGCGAACCGTCGGGACGGCGCACACCCTTAGCGGTGCGAACCACGACAGCTTTCAGGACCTGGCCTTTCTTCACCTTACCGCGCGGGATGGCTTCCTTGACGGTCACCTTGATGATATCCCCAACGCTGGCGTAACGCCGGTGTGAACCGCCCAGGACCTTGATGCACATCACCTGGCGTGCACCGCTGTTATCCGCGACTTCAAGCATTGTTTGAGTCTGAATCATGGTTGTTCTCCGGGCGAATTACACCTTGGATGCACGTTCGGTGACTTCCACCAGGGCCCAGCTCTTGGTCTTGGAGACCGGACGGGTTTCCTGAATGGTCACAGTGTCACCGATGTTGCACTGATTGCTCTCATCGTGAGCATGGATCTTGGTGGAGCGCTTCATGTACTTGCCGTACAGGGGGTGTTTCACCTGACGCTCGACCAGCACCACGATGGATTTCTCCATCTTGTTGCTCACGACCTTGCCGCTCAGAGTTCTGGCAGTTTGGGTAGCTTCGGTCATGTCACTGTCCTGCCTTTTCGTTCAATACTGTTTTCACGCGAGCGATGTCGCGCTTCACCTTGCCGAGAAGGTGAGACTGATTCAGCTGACCTGTCGCCTTGCGCATGCGCAGGTTGAACTGCTCCTTCAGGAGGTCGATCAGCTCTTTGTTCAGCTCCTCGACTGACTTTTCACGCAGCTCTGTTGCTTTCATCACATCACCGTCCTCGTTACAAAGGTGGTCTGTACCGGCAGTTTGGCCGCCGCGAGAGCGAATGCGTCACGTGCTACGTCTTCAGCAACGCCTTCCATCTCGTAGAGCATGCGGCCTGGCTGGATTTCAGCCACCCAATACTCGACAGAACCCTTACCTTTACCCATTCGAACTTCAAGCGGTTTGCTGGAGATCGGCTTGTCCGGGAAAATCCGGATCCAGATCTTGCCGCCCCGCTTGATGCGACGTGTCATGGTACGACGTGCCGCCTCAATCTGGCGCGCAGTTATACGCCCGCGAGTTGTCGCCTTCAATCCGTATTCACCGAAGCTCACCTTGTTGGCGCGGTGAGCAAGACCGGTGTTACGGCCTTTCATTACCTTGCGGAATTTGGTGCGTTTTGGTTGCAGCATAAGAGTGCCCCTTTACTTAGAACCTTTCTTCCCAGAGGCTTTCTTGTCAGCACGGACCTGCTCCATACCACCAAGAATCTCACCTTTGAAGATCCATACCTTGACGCCGATAACGCCGTAAGTGGTATGCGCTTCGTAGGTTGCGTAATCAATGTCTGCACGCAGTGTGTGCAGCGGAACACGACCTTCGCGATACCACTCGGAACGCGCGATTTCAGCACCCCCGAGACGACCGCCTACCTGGATCTTGATGCCCTTGGCACCCTGGCGCATGGCGTTCTGTACCGCACGCTTCATGGCGCGACGGAACATCACACGACGCTCCAGCTGACCGGCAACGTTCTGCGCGACCAGGCGGGCATCCAGGTCCGGCTTGCGGACTTCTTCGATGTTGATGTGCACAGGCACACCCATCATGTCGCTGACTTCGCGACGCAGACGGTCAACATCTTCGCCCTTCTTACCGATAACAATACCGGGGCGGGCAGTATGGATCGTGATCCGGGCGTTCTGAGCCGGGCGCTCGATCACAATCTTGCTGACAGACGCCTTCACCAGACGCTTGTCGAGGAACTCACGAACCTGAATGTCGTTCAGCAGGTTGCGGGAGTATTCCTTCTTGTCGGCATACCAGACTGAGTTGTGCTCTTTGATCACACCCAGGCGAATGCCGGTTGGATTTACTTTATGACCCATCTGAGCATCTCCTACTTGTCGGCGACCTTGACGGTGATATGGCAGGTGCGCTTGAAAATCCGGTCAGCGCGCCCCTTGGCTCGAGCTTTGATTCGCTTGAGCGTCGGACCCTCATCCACCATCACGGTGGAAACCCGCAGTTCGTCAACGTCCAGACCTTCGTTGTGCTCAGCGTTGGCGATGGCGGATTCAAGAGCCTTCTTGATCACAACCGCCGCCTTCTTCGGGCTGAAAGTCAGAATGTTCAGGGCGTCCTCAACAGCCTTGCCGCGTACTTGGTCAGCGACAAGACGTGCTTTCTGAGCTGAGAGGCGAGCGCCCTTGTACTTGGCTGCTACTTCCATTTCTATTACCTCAGAATCAGCGTTTAGCTTTCTTGTCGGCCGCATGACCACGATAAGTACGCGTTGCCGCGAACTCACCCAGCTTATGTCCAACCATATCTTCGGTGACATAAACCGGCACGTGCTGCTTGCCGTTGTGGACTGCAATGGTCAGGCCTACCATCTCCGGGAAGACTGTCGACCGGCGGGACCAGGTTTTGATCGGCCGCTTGTCGTTAGCTTCCAGAGCTGCCTCGACCTTCTTCAACAGATGCAGGTCTATAAAAGGACCTTTCTTCAAAGAACGTGGCACAGCAATTACCTCTATGTAGTCGTTTACTTGGCCGAACGACGACGTACTATCATCTTGTCAGTACGCTTGTTCTTACGAGTCTTATGCCCTTTGGTCGGAACACCCCACGGAGTAACCGGGTGACGTCCGCCAGAGGTACGCCCTTCACCACCACCATGCGGGTGGTCAACTGGGTTCATAGCAACACCACGTACTGTTGGCCGTTTGCCGCGCCAACGTGATGCACCCGCTTTACCAAGCTGCTTGAGACTGTGCTCGCTGTTGGATACTTCACCCAGCGTGGCACGGCAATCTACAAGCACCTTTCGCATTTCACCTGAGCGCAGGCGGATGGTGGCATACGCCCCTTCCCGAGCAACCAGCTGTACGGATGCGCCCGCAGAGCGAGCCAGCTGTGCACCTTTGCCAGGCTTGAGTTCGACGCAGTGGATCACAGAACCGACCGGAATGTTCCGGAGCGGCAGAGTGGAGCCCACCTTGATCGGCGCGTCGATACCGGAACGCACAGGGTCACCGATCTGCATACCCTTGGGAGCGATAATGTAGCGACGCTCGCCATCGGCGTACTTGACCAGCGCGATGTGCGCAGAGCGGTTCGGATCGTATTCCAGGCGCTCGATGACCGCCGGGATACCATCTTTGGTCCGCTTGAAATCAATGATTCGGTAGTGCTTCTTGTGACCACCACCAACGTGACGGGTTGTGATGCGGCCAACGTTGTTACGACCACCCGTCTTGTTCTTTCTTTCTACCAACGGCTCGTAAGGGCGCCCAGTGTGCAGATCCGGGTTGTAAAGCTTTACAACGTGACGGCGTCCGGCAGATGTTGGTTTGGTTTTGACGATCGGCATATTACGACCCCTTTACCTTATTCCACATCCAGAAAATCGATGTCCTGACCTTCTGCCAGCTTGACGTAAGCCTTACGAATGTCATTACGCTTGCCGAACCCGCGGATAGTGCGCTTGAGCTTACCCTTACGGTTCAGAACCTGAACACCTTCGACGGTGACGTTGAACAGTTGCTCAACGGCTTTCTTGATCTCCGGCTTGGTGGCGTCAGGCGCTACACGGAACACGACTTGACCGCGCTCGGCTGCCAGAGATGCTTTCTCTGATACGTGCGGCCCAAGAAGGACCTTATAAATACGTTCCTGATTCATCCCAGCATCTCCTCGATTTTCTTCAGAGCGGGAACAGTCACAACCACCTTTTCAAAGGCCACCAGGCTGACCGGATCCAGGCCTGCGATATCACGCACATCAACGTGCGGAATATTGCGGGAGGCCAGATGCAGGTTCTGCTCGACGTTGTCGGCCAGAATCAGCGCGTTGGTCACACCGATGTCCTTCAGCTTGGCGTTGAACGCCTTGGTCTTCGGGCTGTCCACGTTCATGTCGTCAACAACCACCAGACGCTCCTGGCGAACCAGCTCGGAAAAAATGGAGCGCATTGCGGCGCGGTACATCTTGCGGTTGACTTTCTGCTCAAAACCGCGGGGTTTCGCAGCGAAGGTCACACCACCAGAGCGCCAGATCGGGCTACGGATGGTACCAGCACGGGCACGACCGGTGCCCTTCTGGCGCCACGGCTTCTTGCCGCCACCGCTAACTTCGGAACGCGTCTTCTGAGCCTTGGTACCCTGACGGCCACCGGCCATATAGGCAGTAACCACCTGGTGAACCAGCGACTCGTTAAAATCTTTGGCGAATGCAGCGTCGGAAACAGAAATTCCCTTGCCGCTACCTGTAATAGTCAATTCCATCGCACCGCTCCTCAGGCTTTAACTGCAGGCTTGATGACAACATCGCCGCCAGTCGCGCCAGGAACGGCACCACTTACCAGCAGCAGGTTGCGCTCGGCGTCGACACGGACGATCTTCAGGTTCTGCACAGTCACCTGTGCATTACCCATCTGGCCCGCCATCTTCTTGCCCTTGAATACCTTGCCCGGAGTCTGGTTCTGACCAATGGAACCCGGTGCACGGTGAGACAGAGAGTTACCGTGAGTGGCGTCCTGCATGGAGAAGTTCCAGCGCTTTACGCCGCCCTGGAAGCCCTTACCCTTGGACTGACCAATGGCATCAACAACCTGGCCATCTTCGAAGATGGAAGCAGTGATCTCGCCGCCGGCAGCCAGGTCTTCACCTTCGCCATCGGCCAGACGGAACTCCCACATGCCGCGACCGGCTTCTACGCCCGCCTTGGCAAAGTGACCTGCTTCACTCTTGGTAACGCGAGAGGAACGACGAGTACCGACAGTCACCTGAACGGCGCGGTAGCCATCGCTTTCAAGAGTTTTCAGTTGGGTAATGCGGTTGGGCTCAACCTCAATTACCGTTACGGGCAGCGCTTGCCCGTCTTCCGTAAAAATACGGGTCATACCGGCCTTACGACCGACAACACCAATTGCCATGTTTCACCTCTTAAGTGTACGGGGCTCTCACCCTCTATGGCCTTATGACAGTTACACAGACTAATACCGGGCGGTATTAGCCGAGGCTGATCTGAACGTCTACACCTGCTGCCAGGTCCAGTTTCATCAGAGCATCTACTGTCTTTTCCGTCGGCTCAACGATGTCGAGCAGACGCTTATGAGTACGAATTTCATACTGATCACGCGCGTCTTTGTTGACGTGCGGAGAGATCAGAACGGTGTACTTTTCCTTCCGCGTCGGCAGAGGGATTGGGCCACGCACCTGAGCGCCGGTCCGCTTGGCGGTATCGACGATCTCCTGCGTGGACTGGTCGATCAGGCGATAGTCAAACGCCTTCAACCGGATTCGAATTTTTTGGCTTTGCATGATGCACCAAACTCCACTCGTAGCAGCTACTTATTAGCCGACCTTCAAAAAAAGGAGCCGCATTGTATGCATAATACCCAACCAAGTCAACAGCGTTGCTGATTGACCCGGCAGAGATTGCATTGCGACTGAAACAGAAAAAGGGGCTGAAACATCAGCCCCTTTTTCCTGATCAAACGAGCAGATTACTCGATGATCTTGGAGACCACGCCGGCACCTACGGTACGGCCGCCTTCACGAATCGCGAAGCGCAGGCCATCTTCCATGGCGATCGGGGCGATCAGGGTAACACTCATCTTCACGTTGTCACCCGGCATTACCATCTCAACACCTTCCGGCAGCTCGCAAGAACCGGTCACGTCAGTGGTCCGGAAGTAGAACTGCGGACGGTAGCCCTTGAAGAACGGGGTATGACGACCACCTTCTTCCTTGGACAGCACGTACACTTCGCACTCGAACTTGGTGTGCGGCTTGATGGAGCCCGGCACACACAGAACCTGACCACGCTCAACGTCGTCACGCTTGGTGCCACGCAGCAGCGCACCGATGTTCTCACCCGCACGACCTTCGTCGAGCAGCTTGCGGAACATCTCAACACCGGTACAGGTGGTCTTCTGGGTGTCACGAATACCAACGATCTCAACTTCGTCGCCAGTCTTCAGGATGCCACGCTCAACACGACCGGTTACTACGGTACCACGGCCAGAGATAGAGAAGACGTCCTCGATCGGCATCAGGAACGGCTGATCGATCGCACGCTCAGGCTCAGGGATGTAAGAGTCCAGGGCTTCTACCAGCTTCTTAACAGCGGTAGTACCCATCTCGTTGTCGTCCTTACCTTCCAGCGCCATCAGCGCGGAACCGGTAACGATCGGAGTATCGTCGCCCGGGAAGTCGTACTGGCTCAGCAGGTCACGAACTTCCATCTCTACCAGCTCAAGCAGCTCTTCATCGTCTACCATGTCCGCTTTGTTCAGGAACACAACGATGTAAGGTACGCCAACCTGACGGGACAGCAGGATGTGCTCACGGGTCTGCGGCATGGGGCCGTCAGCTGCGGAGCAAACCAGGATAGCGCCGTCCATCTGCGCCGCACCAGTGATCATGTTCTTCACATAGTCAGCGTGGCCCGGGCAGTCTACGTGGGCGTAGTGACGAGTCGGGGAATCGTACTCAACGTGAGACGTCGCGATGGTGATACCACGCGCACGCTCTTCCGGGGCGTTATCGATCTGGTCAAACGCACGGCTCTCACCAGTACCGAACACTTCGTGACATACACGAGTCAGGGCAGCTGTCAGAGTGGTCTTACCATGGTCTACGTGACCAATGGTGCCCACGTTCAAGTGCGGCTTATTACGCTCAAATTTAGATTTAGACACGGTTACACCTCTTCCTGTTTCTTAAGTCCTGGGGATCAACCCTTTTTAATGATCGCTTCGGCAATGTTCGAGGGAGCTTCCATATAGCGGGAGAACTCCATCGCATAAGACGCCCGACCCTGCGTTGCAGAACGCAGATCGGTGGCGTAACCGAACATCTCCGACAACGGAACTTCTGCACGGATGACTTTCCCGGCGGGACTCTCATCCATTCCCTGCACGAGGCCGCGACGACGGTTCAGGTCGCCAACAACGTCACCCATGTAGTCTTCAGGAGTGACAACCTCTACCCTCATGAGCGGCTCAAGAAGGGCAGGATTCGCTTCCAGAGCACCTTTCTTCATCGCCATGGAACCGGCGACCTTGAAGGCCATCTCGTTGGAGTCGACATCGTGGTACGAGCCGTCATACAGGGTTGCCTTGATGCGCAGCAGCGGGTAGCCGGCCAGACAGCCGTTCTGCATCTGCTCTTCAATACCCTGCTGAACCGCCGGGATGTATTCCTTGGGAACCACACCACCAACGATCTCGTTCACGAAGATAAAGTTCTCGCCATCTTCCTCATCCAGCGGCAGCGGCTCGAGCTTGAGCTTGACGTGACCGTACTGACCACGACCACCGGACTGACGAACAAACTTGCCTTCCACATCCACGGGCTTGCGGATGCACTCACGGTAGGCCACCTGGGGCTTACCGATGTTGGCCTCCACCTTGAACTCGCGACGCATACGGTCAACGATGATGTCCAGGTGAAGCTCACCCATGCCGGAGATGATGGTCTGGCCGGATTCCTCGTCGGTACGAACGCGGAACGACGGATCTTCCTGGGCCAGCTTGCCCAGAGCAACGCCCATCTTTTCCTGGTCGGCCTTGGACTTCGGCTCAACCGCCACAGAGATAACCGGCTCCGGGAACTCCATGCGCTCGAGAACGATCTTGTGGTTCTCGTCGCACAGGGTGTCACCGGTGGTGACGCTCTTCAGGCCGATGGCCGCAGCGATATCACCCGCCAGCACTTCTTTGATTTCCTGACGGTCTTTGGAGTGCATCTGAACCATACGGCCGACACGCTCTTTCTTCTGCTTGACCGAGTTGTAAACCGATGAGCCGCTTTCCAGCTTGCCGGAGTACACACGGAAGAACGTCAGGGTACCCACGAACGGATCGGTGGCGATTTTGAACGCCAGGGCCGCGAACGGAGCGTCGTCGTCCACCGGACGGGTCTCTTCGGTACCTTCGTCGTCTACCTCACCACGGATGGCCTTAACCTCGTCCGGGGCCGGCAGGAATTCAACAACGGCGTCCAGCACCGCCTGCACGCCCTTGTTCTTGAACGCGGAACCGCAGGTCGCTACGACGATCTCGTTGGCCAGGGTGCGCATACGCAGACCCTGCTTGATCTCTTCGTTGGAAAGCTCACCTTCTTCCAGGTACTTCTCCATGAGCTCTTCGTTGGCTTCGGCAGCCGCCTCAACCATCTGCTCCCGGTACATGGCCACTTCGTCGGCCATTTCTGCAGGAACGTCCTTCTGCTCATAGGTCGCACCGGAGTCTGCTTCGTTCCAGTAGATGGCCTTGTTACGAATCAGGTCAACGATACCGGCGAACTCGTCCTCGGAACCGATCGGCAGCTGAATGGGAACGCAGTTGGCGCCCAGACGCTTCTTGATCTGCTCAACAACACGCAGGAAGTTGGCGCCAGCACGGTCCATCTTGTTGACGAACACCATGCGGGGAACTTCGTACTTGTTGGCCTGACGCCATACAGTCTCGGACTGCGGCTCAACGCCAGAGGAGCCACAGAACACAACCACGGCACCGTCCAGAACACGCAGTGAACGCTCTACCTCGATGGTAAAGTCAACGTGTCCCGGGGTGTCGATGATGTTGATCCGGTGCTCAGGGTACTGCTTGTCCATACCCTGCCAGAAAGTGGTGGTAGCAGCAGAGGTGATGGTGATACCACGCTCCTGCTCCTGCTCCATCCAGTCCATGGTGGCGGCGCCATCATGAACTTCACCGATCTTGTGGGAGATACCTGTGTAGAACAGGACCCGCTCGGTGGTTGTGGTTTTGCCCGCATCAACGTGCGCACAAATACCGATGTTTCTGTAACGCTTGATAGGAGTCTTGCGTGCCACGATATAAACCTCGGCTGATTAGAAACGGAAGTGAGAGAACGCCTTGTTGGCTTCTGCCATGCGGTGTACGTCTTCGCGCTTCTTAACAGCGGCACCCTTGCTGTCAGCGGCGTCCAGGATTTCACCAGCAAGACGCTGCGCCATGGACTTCTCACCGCGCTTCCGTGAATATTCGACGAGCCAGCGCATGGCCAGCGCGTTCTGACGGGAGGGCCGTACCTCGACAGGCACCTGGTAAGTAGCACCACCCACACGACGGGATTTAACCTCAACCATCGGCTGGATGTTTTCCAGGGCCTTCTCGAACATGTCGATCGGCTCTTCCTTGGATTTCTCGGCAACAATGTCCAGAGCGCCGTAAACAATGCGCTCAGCTACGGATTTCTTGCCGCTCTCCATCACGTGGTTGATGAACTTGGCAAGACGTGCACTGCCGAATTTCGGATCCGGGATAATTTCCCGTTTTGCTGCAACTCTTCTTCTAGGCATCGATAAGCCCTTATATATCTAAAAGGTCTTCAGGAACCCCTGAGATAGCAGAATGCTACTCAGCCTTACTCTTACCGTTCTGACAAGCAACGATAAAAGACACCCGCTCGGGACATCAGGACTTGGGTCGTTTTGCACCGTACTTGGAGCGGCCCTGCTTACGGTTCTGCACACCCTGGGTGTCCAGCGTTCCGCGAACAGTGTGGTAACGCACACCCGGAAGGTCTTTTACACGACCGCCACGGATAAGCACTACGCTGTGCTCCTGAAGGTTGTGACCTTCACCACCAATGTATGAGGAAACCTCGTAGCCGTTGGTCAGACGAACACGGCACACTTTACGCAGTGCTGAGTTCGGCTTCTTCGGCGTTGTGGTGTACACACGAGTGCACACACCACGGCGCTGAGGGCAGGCCTGGAGCGCGGGAACGTCGCTCTTGGCTACCTTGCGCTTACGAGGCTTACGCACCAACTGATTAATCGTTGCCATGTAAGCAAACTCCAAAAAACCATATCAATGAAACTTACCCCCTGTGCAGGGGGTAAAATTTAAGGGACGCAAGTGTAAGCCTGCGTCCCTGGACAGTCAAGATGACTGGTCTCTTTTTGACCACCCACCGGGTAGGTAACTACCCGGAGGTGGCGCCCCGACCCAACTCAGCTTTCGCGGTTGAGCTCGGCACTCAGAGCTTCTTCCACATCGGCCGCTGTCACGCCCTGCTCTTCCAGGTCGCGTTTGCGACGACGCTCGTTGTGGTAAGCCAGACCGGTACCGGCCGGAATCAGTCGACCTACAACAACGTTCTCCTTCAGGCCGCGCAGGTAATCACGCTTGCCGGTAACCGCACCTTCAGTGAGTACCCGGGTGGTCTCCTGGAACGAGGCCGCAGAAATGAACGACTCGGTGGCCAGAGAAGCCTTGGTGATACCCAGCAGCAGACGCTCGAACCGTGCCGGTTCCTTGTCGGCTGCGTTGGCCTTCTCGTTTTCTTCCAGAACCTGGGTGATCTCCACCTGGTCGCCAGACAGCAGGGTGGTGTCGCCCGGATCGGTAATCTCTACCTTGCGCAGCATCTGCCGAACGATAACCTCGATGTGTTTATCGTTGATGACAACGCCCTGCAGACGATACACGTCCTGGATTTCGTTGGTGATGTACTTGGCCAGCTCGACCACACCCAGCAGACGCAGAATGTCGTGCGGGTTGGACGGGCCATCAGAAATCACCTCACCCTTCTCAACGGTTTCACCCTCGAAGACGTTCAGCTGACGGTGCTTCGGAATCAGCACTTCGTAGGCGTCGCCGTCCTTGGGTGTGATCACCAGGCGCTTCTTGCCCTTGGTTTCCTTGCCGAAGGACACCACACCGCTGATCTCAGCCAGAATGGACGATTCCTTCGGACGACGGGCTTCGAACAGGTCGGCAACCCGCGGCAGACCACCGGTGATATCCCGGGTCTTGGAGCTTTCCTGCGGAATCCGCGCGACCACGTCGCCCAGCTCCACGTTGGCGCCGTTGGCCATGGTGACCAGGGCGTTGGCCGGCAGGAAGAAGATCGCCGTGCCACCGCCAGGCAGCTCGACTTCTTCGCCCTTGTCGTCGACCAGCTGGATGGCCGGACGGATGTCCTTACCAGCCGCAGGGCGCTCTTTGGAGTCAATAACCTCCATGGTGGACAGACCGGTCAGCTCGTCCGCCTGGGTGCGGACAGTAATGCCCTCCTCCATGTTGACGAACTTGGCGGTACCCTTCGCTTCCGCGATGATCGGGTGGGTGTGCGGATCCCACTTGGCAACCACAACGCCCGCTTCAACCTGATCGCCGTTCTTCACAGAGAGCACTGCGCCGTAGGGCAACTTGTACCACTCGCGCTCACGACCCTGCTCATCGGCAATGGCCAGCGCAGAGGAACGGGAAACCACCACCAGGGAGCCATCGGTCTTCTCGATAGACTTCAGGTTGTGCAGGCGGACGGTGCCGCCATGCTTGACCTGGATGTTGTCCACAGCGGAAGCCCGGCTCGCGGCACCACCGATGTGGAAGGTCCGCATGGTCAGCTGGGTACCCGGCTCACCGATGGACTGAGCCGCGATAACACCGACAGCCTCGCCCACGTTGACCTCATGGCCACGGGCCAGGTCACGGCCGTAGCACTTGGAACAGATGCCGTGACGGGTCTCACAGGTAATCGCTGAGCGCACCCAGATTTCGTCCACACCCGCACGCTCCACCATCTCAACGGTTTTCTCGTCGAGCAGAGTACCGGCAGGCACAACCGCATTGTCCTTGTCGGTCGGTGTAAACACGTCACGGGCCGTCACGCGACCAAGCACGCGATCGCCCAGCGGCACAACCACGTCGCCACCTTCGATGTGCGGCGTCATCAGCAGGCCTTCATCGGTACCGCAATCTGGCTCGGTGACCACCAGATCCTGGGACACGTCCACCAGACGACGGGTCAGGTAACCCGAGTTCGCGGTCTTCAGGGCGGTATCCGCCAGACCCTTACGGGCACCGTGGGTGGAGATGAAGTACTGCAGTACGTTCAGACCTTCACGGAAGTTCGCTGTAATCGGCGTCTCGATGATGGAGCCGTCCGGCTTGGCCATCAGGCCCCGCATACCGGAGAGCTGACGGATCTGGGCCGCGGAACCCCGGGCACCGGAGTCGGCCATCATGTACACGGAGTTGAACGACTCCTGCATGAGATCCTCACCGTCCTCGCCCTTGACCGGCTGACCGTCCGGACCAATGACTTGTTCCTTGGACAGACGCTCCATCATAGCCTTGGAGACCTTGTCGTTGGCGCGGGACCAGATATCGATGACCTTGTTGTACTTCTCGCCCTGGGTCAGGAGACCGGACGCGTACTGGGTCTCGATGTCCTTCACTTCCTCGGAAGCGGCATCCACCAGCTCGTACTTCTCCGGCGGGATCTCGAAATCGTTGAAGCCGATCGAGATACCGGAAACCGTGGCGTAGTGGTAGCCCATGTACATCAGCTGATCCGCGAAGATCACGGTGTCTTTCAGACCCGCATCGCGGTAACAGGTGTTGATCAGGTTAGAGATCGCCTTCTTGACCATCGGGCGATTGACCAGATCAAAAGAAAGGCCGTCCGGCACGATATCAAACAGCAGTGCACGACCGACGGTGGTGTCGACAATCTTGTGCGTCTCCACACGCTCGCCGTCTTCACCGATCGCCACTTCTTTTACCCGAACCTTGACGATCGCCTGCAGGTCGACCTTGCCGGCACCGTAGGCGCGATGGGCCTCCTTCACATCGGAGAACACCATGCCTTCGCCCAGGGCGCTCTTGCGCTCACGGGTCATGTAATACAGACCAAGTACCACGTCCTGGGACGGCACAATGATCGGCTCGCCGTTGGCCGGCGACAGCACGTTGTTGGTGGACATCATCAACGCGCGGGCTTCAAGCTGGGCTTCCAGGGTCAGCGGCACGTGTACCGCCATCTGGTCACCGTCGAAGTCAGCGTTGTAGGCAGCACACACCAGCGGGTGCAGCTGGATGGCCTTGCCTTCGATCAACACCGGCTCGAACGCCTGGATACCCAGACGGTGCAGAGTCGGCGCCCGGTTCAGCATGATCGGGTGCTCACGGATGACTTCGTCCAGAATATCCCAGACCACGCCTTCCTCACGCTCGACCATTTTCTTGGCAGCTTTGATGGTCGTGGCCAGGCCGCGATGCTCCAGCTTGGAGAAAATGAACGGCTTGAACAGCTCCAGGGCCATCTTCTTCGGCAGACCACACTGGTGCAGACGCAGGTACGGACCGACCACGATCACCGAACGACCGGAGTAGTCGACACGCTTGCCCAGCAGGTTCTGACGGAAACGACCCTGTTTACCCTTGATCATGTCAGCCAGGGACTTCAGCGGGCGCTTGTTGGTGCCGGTAATGGCACGGCCACGGCGACCGTTATCCAGCAGGGCGTCAACGGCCTCCTGCAGCATCCGCTTCTCGTTGCGCACGATAATGTCCGGCGCGTTCAGCTCCAGCAGACGCTTGAGACGGTTGTTCCGGTTTATGACCCGACGGTACAGATCGTTCAGGTCGGAGGTGGCGAAACGGCCACCGTCCAGCGGAACCAACGGGCGGAGATCCGGCGGCAGAACCGGCAGCACGGTCATTACCATGTCGCCCGGCTTGTTGCCGGAATACAGGAACGCCTCAAGAATCTTCAGACGCTTGCTGAATTTCTTGATCTTGGTTTCTGAGTTGGTCTGGGGAATCTCTTCCCGCAGGGCATCCACTTCCGCCTGCAGGTCGATACCTTCGAGCAGCTCTTTAACGGCCTCGGCACCCATACGGGCATCGAACTCGTCGCCGAACTCTTCCAGGGCTTCGTAGTACTGCTCGTCATTCAGCAGCTGCCCCTTCTCGAGGGTGGTCATCCCCGGATCGATAACAATAAAGGATTCGAAGTACAGAACCCGTTCGATATCGCGCAGGGTCATGTCCAGCATCAGACCGATACGGGACGGCAGTGACTTCAGGAACCAGATGTGCGCGACCGGGCTGGCCAGCTCGATGTGGCCCATGCGCTCACGACGCACGCTGGCCAGGGCAACTTCAACCCCACACTTCTCGCAGATAACACCGCGGTGCTTGAGTCGCTTGTATTTGCCACACAGGCACTCGTAGTCCTTGATCGGGCCGAAGATCTTGGCACAGAAAAGACCGTCCCGCTCGGGCTTGAAGGTACGGTAGTTAATGGTCTCAGGCTTCTTCACTTCGCCAAAGGACCAGGAACGGATCATGTCCGGCGACGCCAGGCCGATACGGATGGCGTCGAATTCCTTGCTTTGGTTCTGGCTCTTGAGAAGATTCAGCAAATCTTTCATCAGTAAAAGCTCCGGATGGCGTTAATCTCGGGCGGGCACTGAGTGCCCGCTCACGCTGCCAAAAACAATTCGGCTCACTCGGATTCCAGCTCGATGTCGATACCCAACGAGCGGATCTCCTTGACAAGAACGTTGAAGGACTCGGGCATGCCCGGCTCCATGCGATGATCGCCATCAACAATGTTCTTGTACATCTTGGTCCGACCGTTCACGTCATCAGACTTGACGGTGAGCATTTCCTGCAGCGTATAGGCTGCACCGTAGGCCTCCAGGGCCCACACTTCCATCTCACCGAAGCGCTGGCCACCGAACTGCGCCTTACCACCCAGCGGCTGCTGGGTAACCAGGCTGTAGGAGCCAGTGGAACGAGCGTGCATCTTGTCGTCGATCAGGTGGTTGAGCTTCAGGATGTACATGTAGCCCACCGTCACCGGACGATCGAAGGCGTCACCGGTGCGACCGTCGTACAGCTTGGTCTGGCCGGTGGTGCTCAACCCGGCGAGCTCAAGCATGTGCTTGACCTCGGCTTCCTTGGCACCGTCGAACACCGGCGTTGCCATCGGGACACCGCCCCGCAGGTTATGGCACATCTCCAGGATTTCCTTATCGGACAGGGAATCCAGGTCCACCTTCGACACTTCGTCTGAGTGATTGTAGATCTCATCCAGCAGCTTGCGTAACTCGGCCACCTTGCGCTGCTCGTCCAGCATCTGGCTGATACGCTCGCCCAGGCCCTTGGCGGCGGCACCGAGGTGCGTCTCCAGAACCTGACCCACGTTCATCCGCGAGGGAACGCCCAGCGGGTTCAGAACGATGTCGACGGTATTGCCGTGCTCGTCGTAAGGCATGTCCTCGATCGGCATGACCGCCGAGATAACACCCTTGTTACCGTGACGACCGGCCATCTTGTCACCCGGCTGGATACGACGCTTGATAGCCAGGTACACCTTGACGATTTTGAGCACGCCCGGCGCCAGGTCATCGCCCTGCTGCAGCTTGCCCTTCTTGTCGTCAAAGCGAGCCTCGTGCTCCTTCTTGCGATCTTCCAGACCCTGCTCGGACTTCTCCAGCAGTTCGTTCAGACCCTCATCCTTCATGCGGAGCTTGAACCAGTCGGAGCGTGGCAGATCGGCCAGGTAGCTTTCTTCAAGCTTCGCACCTTTCTTGAGGCCAGGGCCGCTGATCACTTCCTGGCCCTTCAGTGCGCTCATCAGACGCTCGAAGGTAGCCCCTTCCACAATCCGGTACTCGTCCTTCAGGTCCTTGCGGTACTGGTCCAGCTGCTCCTTCTCGATGGACTGGGCACGCTGGTCTTTTTCGATACCGTCCCGGGTAAAGACCTGCACGTCGATGACGGTGCCACGGGTGCCGGTGGGCACGCGGGAGGAGGTGTCTTTCACATCCGACGCCTTCTCACCGAAGATGGCACGCAGGAGCTTCTCTTCCGGTGTCAGCTGAGTCTCGCCCTTCGGCGTTACCTTGCCTACCAGAATGTCACCCGGGCCGACTTCCGCACCGATATACACAATGCCGGACTCGTCGAGCTTGGACAGCGCACTTTCACCAACGTTCGGAATATCCGCGGTGATTTCCTCGCTACCCAGCTTGGTATCCCGAGCCACACAGGTCAGTTCCTGGATGTGGATGGTGGTCAGGCGATCTTCCTGAACCACTTTCTCGGAAATAAGGATGGAGTCCTCGAAGTTGTAACCGTTCCAGGGCATGAACGCGATACGCATGTTCTGGCCCAGTGCCAGCTCACCCAGATCCACGGACGGGCCGTCGGCCAGCACGTCACCACGGGCAATCACGTCGCCCTGGCGCACGATGGAGCGCTGGTTGATACAGGTGTTCTGGTTCGAACGGGTGTACTTGGTCAGGTTGTAGATATCCACACCTGCATCACCCGCCTCGGTTTCCTCGTCGTTGACCCGAACCACGATACGGGCCGCGTCAACGCTTTCGATCACACCACCGCGACGAGCGGTGACACACACGCCGGAATCCTGGGCCACGGTACGCTCAACACCGGTACCGACCAGCGGCACCTGGGAGCGCAGGGTCGGAACCGCCTGACGCTGCATGTTGGCACCCATGAGCGCCCGGTTGGCGTCGTCGTGCTCCAGGAACGGGATCAGGGACGCAGCCACTGACACAACCTGACGCGGAGAAACGTCCATGAAGTTGACGCTTTCCGGCGGCATCACGGTGAATTCGTTCTGGTGACGTACGGTAACGAGTTCGTCGGTCAGGCGCTTGGTCTTCTCGTCCATGGCCGCACTGGCCTGGGCGATGACGTAGTTGCTCTCCTCGATCGCGGACAGGTATACCACCTCGTCGGTGACCACGCCGTTTTCCACCTTCCTGTACGGGCTCTCCAGGAAGCCGTAGGAGTTGGAACGGGCATAAGTCGCCAGGGAGTTGATCAGACCGATGTTCGGACCCTCCGGCGTCTCGATCGGGCACACACGGCCGTAATGGGTCGGGTGAACGTCACGAACCTCGAAGCCGGCGCGCTCACGGGTCAGACCGCCCGGGCCCAACGCAGAGATACGACGCTTGTGCGTAACCTCGGACAGCGGGTTGTTCTGGTCCATGAACTGGGACAGCTGGCTGGATCCGAAGAATTCCTTGACCGCGGCAGCCACCGGCTTGGCGTTGATCAGGTCCTGCGGCATCAGGCCTTCGCTTTCGGCCAGGCTCAGGCGCTCGCGAACGGCGCGCTCAACACGTACCAGACCGACGCGGAACTGGTTCTCGGCCATTTCGCCCACGCAGCGAACACGACGGTTACCCAGGTTGTCGATGTCGTCCACATTGCCCTGGCCGTTACGGATATCGATCAGGGTCTTGAGGACATCAATGATGTCTTCGTGGGTCAGCGTGCCCTCACCGGTGCTTTCCTCACGACGCAGACGACGGTTGAGCTTCATCCGGCCAACGGCGGACAGGTCGTAGCGCTCTTCGGAGAAGAACAGGTTGTTGAACAGGTTTTCGGCCGACTCCTTGGTGGGCGGCTCGCCCGGACGCATCATGCGGTAGATCTCGACGAGCGCCTCCAGCGGCGTACGGGTCGGATCGATGCGCAGGGTGTCCGACATGAACGGACCACAGTCGAGGTCGTTGGTGTAAAGGGTTTCAATTTCCTTCACGCCCGCGTCCAGGATCTTGTTGACCAGATCTTCAGTCAGCTCGGAGTTGCACTCAACCAGCACCTCGCCGGAGGCCTGGTCGATCATGTCCTTGGCCAGCACACGACCGTAGAGGTACTCGGTCGGCACTTCCAGCTCGTTGATACCGGCTTTTTCCAGCTGCTTGATGTGGCGGGCGGTAATCCGGCGACCTTCCTCAACAATCACGTTGCCGTCATTGTCTTTGATATCGAAGGTTGCGATGTCACCACGCAGGCGGCTCGGCACCAGCTCCAGCTTGCACACTTCGGCGCCCAGGCTGAACTTGCTGGTTTCGAAGAACATGTCGAGCATCTGCTCGGAGGTGTAGCCCAGGGCCCGCAGCAGGATCGAGGCCGGCAGCTTGCGACGACGGTCGATACGCACGAACACGGAGTCCTTCGGATCGAACTCGAAGTCGAGCCAGGAACCACGGTAAGGAATCACCCGGGCTGAATATAGCAGCTTGCCGGAGGAATGGGTCTTGCCCTTGTCATGGTCGAAGAATACACCCGGGGACCGATGGAGCTGGGAAACAATAACGCGCTCGGTACCGTTGATAACGAAGGTACCGTTCTCGGTCATCAGGGGCATTTCGCCCATGTAGACTTCCTGCTCTTTGATGTCCTTGATCGCCTTGTTGGACGATTCCTTATCGTAAATGATAAGGCGGACCTTCACCCGCAGCGGCGCTGCATAGGTTACGCCCCGAAGCTGGCATTCCTTGACGTCAAACACCGGCTCGCCGATACGGTAACTCACGTACTCGAGCGCGGCATTGCCAGAGTAACTGACAATCGGGAATACGGATTTGAATGCTGCGTGAAGACCGGTTTCCCGGCGGTCTTCAGGAGCGGCTTCCATTTGGAGGAAGTCCCGGAACGAATCCAGCTGAATAGACAGCAAATAGGGGACGTCCATCACGGAAGGCAATTTACTAAAATCTTTGCGAATCCGCTTTTTCTCAGTGTAGGAGTAAGTCATCTGCATTCCCCAGCTTTAGACCTGATACCTGGTATCAAGAAGCAACCATTGTTCTGCTTCGGGGCCGAATTGCTCGGCTTATCGCGCCGTCTTGAACAAGACTCTGGCTGTAGGTTATCGACCTGACATCAACCTGCAATTGCACACCAGACTCTATAGCATATACAACAGAAAAAGGCCGGTGGCCCAAAGCCACCAGCCTGTCCATGCTTAACGCACGGTTTCGATCAACAGCCGACTCTTACTTGAGCTCAACAGAAGCGCCTGCTTCCTCAAGCTTCTTCTTGGCTTCTTCAGCGTCGTCTTTGCTTGCGCCTTCCTTAACAACAGAAGGAGCGCTGTCGACCATTTCTTTCGCTTCTTTCAGACCCAGGCCGGTCAGTTCACGAACAGCCTTGATGACGTTTACTTTCTTCTCACCGGCGCCGGTCAGAACAACGTCAAATTCGGTCTTCTCTTCAGCAGCAGCAGCGTCACCACCGGCAGCTGCAGGAGCAGCAGCAACAGCAGCAGCAGCTGATACGTTAAACTTCTCTTCCATTGCTTCTACGAGCTCAACAACTTCCATTACGCTCATTTCAGCAATTGCATTCAAAATATCGTCTTTAGACAGAGCCATGACTTTCTCCCAAAAAAGTAAAAAATGGTGTTCAACAGAATCAAGCAGCTTCTTGCTTCTGGTCCCGGACTGCAGCTACAACACGTGTGATCCTGCCCGGAATATCGTTCAGGGTACGTGCAAGCTTGGTAACTGGTGCCTGTGTAACGATGGCCAGCTTGGTCAACGCTTCGTGCAGCGTCGGCAGCGTGGCCAGGCGATCAATCTGGTCTGCACCCATCAGCTCACCGCCAACAGCCAGACCCTTGATTTCAAACGCCTCTTTCTCTTTGGCAAAATCCTTCAGCAGGCGCGCAGCGGCACCCGGATCTTCCATTGAGAAAGCCAGAATGGTCGGACCAACCAGCGCCGGATCAATGCACTCGAACTCGGTACCACGAATCGCGATCTTTGCCAGGTTGTTACGCACAACCTTCAGACGCACGTTTTCGGCACGAGCCTTGGCACGCAGCGCCGTCATGTCACCGGAAGTGACACCACGGTAGTCAGCCAAAACCACAGACAGAGCAGTACCAGCAGTCTCGTTGACTTCAGCGACGATCGCTTTCTTGTCTTCGAGTCTAATTGCCACTGGTTTTCTCCTCGATTTCGCCGGCACAAGCCAGCAAACCCATCTATGTCCCTTGCGGGACGCCTAACGGTGTTTGGGTTCAGAGAGAACGTCGTCACACCGTCTGCGCAGGCGTTGCTTTAACCCTTGTGGTGCTCCGAAGAGCACCTCGGGGGCCTGCGGTCTTTGACAGCCTTGGCTTCCGCCCAGACTACAAAGCAACTACCGTTCAGAGGATCAGATAGCCAGACCGCTCTGATCGATAGTCAGGCCAGGACCCATAGTCGAAGAAATGGTGATCTTTTTCAGATACACCCCTTTCGCCGACGACGGCTTGGCCTTTTTCAGGTCTGCAATCAGAGCTTCAAGGTTTTCCTTGATGTTCTGAGCAGAAAACTCAACGTTGCCCAGCGGGGCGTGGATGATGCCGTTCTTGTCGGTGCGGTAACGAACCTGACCCGCCTTGGCGTTCTTGACCGCAGTCTCAACGTCCGGAGTCACAGTGCCCACCTTCGGGTTCGGCATCAGGCCACGGGGACCAAGAATCTGGCCCAGCTGACCAACGACACGCATGGCATCCGGAGTGGCGATAACCACGTCGAAGTCCATGTTGCCTTTTTTGACTTCGTCCGCCAGATCATCCATACCAACCACGTCTGCACCGGCAGCGGTGGCTTTCTCGGCATTGGCACCCTGGGTGAACACAGCAACACGAACCGTCTTGCCGGTACCGTGCGGCAGCACAGTGCTGCTACGTACAACCTGGTCGGATTTACGCGCGTCAACACCCAGGTTGACAGCAACGTCTACGGATTCCTTGAACTTGACGCTCTGGCCCAGCTCAACCAGCAGCGCAACCGCTTCATCTACGGAGTAGGAACGGGTGGAATCAACCTTTTCACGAATAAGCTTCTGACGCTTGCTCAGCTTTGCCATGTTACAGGCCCTCCACGTTCAGGCCCATGCTGCGGGCTGTTCCGGCAATAGTGCGAACCGCTGCGTCCATATCGGCAGCCGTCAGATCCGGCTCCTTGGTCTTGGCGATTTCTTCGAGCTGGGCACGGGTCACGGTACCAACCTTGTCGGTATTCGGACGACCAGAGCCGCTCTTGATGCCAGCTGCCTTCTTCAGCAGAACCGGCGCAGGCGGAGTCTTGGTGATGAAGGTGAAGCTGCGGTCACTGTATACGGTGATCACGGTCGGAATCGGCAGACCAGGCTCCATGTCCTGGGTCTGGGCGTTAAACGCCTTGCAGAATTCCATGATGTTGACACCGCGCTGACCCAGCGCCGGACCAACGGGGGGACTCGGGTTGGCCTTACCGGCAGCAACCTGAAGCTTGATGTACGCTTCAATTTTCTTTGCCATGTTTCATCTCCTGTGGGTTCTAACGCCTTTCGGCTCCCCGGTTTTACACAACTGCCATTAGCAGACACAAAAAGCCCGCGTCGCCTGGGCGCGCGAGCTTTCAGATTTCCTGTTGCCTGTCAGTCCTTCTCGACCTGACCAAACTCCAGCTCTACCGGAGTGGACCGGCCGAA
Source organism: Marinobacter sp. E2 (assembly GCF_055755345.1). Lineage (NCBI taxonomy): Bacteria > Pseudomonadati > Pseudomonadota > Gammaproteobacteria > Pseudomonadales > Marinobacteraceae > Marinobacter > Marinobacter sp. E2. The sequence goes on along the minus strand of NZ_CM146911.1, from coordinate 618,964 downwards.
GATCAGAACAGCAACCTTCACACGACTCTTGTCGTAGTCGACTTCTTCCACAACGCCATTGAAGTCTGCAAACGGACCTTCAATAACGCGTACAATCTCGCCCGGCTCAAACAGCGTCTTCGGCTTGGGCTTGTCAGCACCACTCTCTACCCGACGAAGAATGGCTTCCGCCTCTTTCTCGGTGATCGGCGCAGGCTTGTCCTTGGTACCACCAATAAAGCCAAGAACGCGCGGCGTGTTTTTCACAAGGTGCCATGTCGCATCGTCCATTTCCATCTGGACCAATACGTACCCCGGATAGAACTTGCGCTCGCTCTTGCGCTTCTTGCCTTCGCGCATTTCGACGACTTCCTCGGTCGGAACCAGGATCTCGCCAAACTTGTCTTCCATGCCATTGAGCGCAACACGCTCTTTCAGAGTGCGCATTACGTGCTTTTCGAAGCCAGAATACGCATGAACGACGTACCAGCGCTTAGCCATTGCCCACTCCTGTTAACCGATGAACCCGGCGACCAGCCAGCTGATCAGTGAATCCATGCCCCACAGAATCAGAGCCACGACCAGCACGAACACCACCACAATAACGGTGGTCTGCACGAGCTCAGGCCTGGTGGGCCATACCACTTTCCGGATCTCTACTCTTGCTTCTTTCAGCAGGGTCGCAAAACGGCGACCCCGATCGGTCTGCAACGCCACCAGGGCGGCAACGATCGCAAGAGCCACTAGAGCCAGAACCCGATACAGCAGAGACTCGGCACTGAAATACTGATTACCCACCACGCCGGCAGCAATCAGAACGAAAACAACCAGCCACTTCAGGAAATCGAAACGGCTGGTTGACTGAACGGCTTTTGACTCCATAGGAATCAGCTTATGTATCCGGATGTTAAAAAATGGCAGGCCAGGAGGGAATCGAACCCCCAACCTGCGGTTTTGGAGACCGCTGCTCTGCCAATTGAGCTACTGGCCTGCACCGAAACAACTCAGCGCACTTACTATCGAGCGATTTACTCGATGATCTTGGAGACCACGCCGGCACCTACGGTACGGCCGCCTTCACGAATCGCGAAGCGCAGGCCATCTTCCATGGCGATCGGGGCGATCAGGGTAACACTCATCTTCACGTTGTCACCCGGCATTACCATCTCAACACCTTCCGGCAGCTCGCAAGAACCGGTCACGTCAGTGGTCCGGAAGTAGAACTGCGGACGGTAGCCCTTGAAGAACGGGGTATGACGACCACCTTCTTCCTTGGACAGCACGTACACTTCGCACTCGAACTTGGTGTGCGGCTTGATGGAGCCCGGCACACACAGAACCTGACCACGCTCAACGTCGTCACGCTTGGTGCCACGCAGCAGCGCACCGATGTTCTCACCCGCACGACCTTCGTCGAGCAGCTTGCGGAACATCTCAACACCGGTACAGGTGGTCTTCTGGGTGTCACGAATACCAACGATCTCAACTTCGTCGCCAGTCTTCAGGATGCCACGCTCAACACGACCGGTTACTACGGTACCACGGCCAGAGATAGAGAAGACGTCCTCGATCGGCATCAGGAACGGCTGATCGATCGCACGCTCAGGCTCAGGGATGTAAGAGTCCAGGGCTTCTACCAGCTTCTTAACAGCGGTAGTACCCATCTCGTTGTCGTCCTTACCTTCCAGCGCCATCAGCGCGGAACCGGTAACGATCGGAGTATCGTCGCCCGGGAAGTCGTACTGGCTCAGCAGGTCACGAACTTCCATCTCTACCAGCTCAAGCAGCTCTTCATCGTCTACCATGTCCGCTTTGTTCAGGAACACAACGATGTAAGGTACGCCAACCTGACGGGACAGCAGGATGTGCTCACGGGTCTGCGGCATGGGGCCGTCAGCTGCGGAGCAAACCAGGATAGCGCCGTCCATCTGCGCCGCACCAGTGATCATGTTCTTCACATAGTCAGCGTGGCCCGGGCAGTCTACGTGGGCGTAGTGACGAGTCGGGGAATCGTACTCAACGTGAGACGTCGCGATGGTGATACCACGCGCACGCTCTTCCGGGGCGTTATCGATCTGGTCAAACGCACGGCTCTCACCAGTACCGAACACTTCGTGACATACACGAGTCAGGGCAGCTGTCAGAGTGGTCTTACCATGGTCTACGTGACCAATGGTGCCCACGTTCAAGTGCGGCTTATTACGTTCAAACTTAGACTTAGACATTTGACCAATCTCCCTAATCAACCAGGACCGTAACGTTGACCGGATAAATAGTGGAGCTCATGGGCGGATTTGAACCGCCGACCTCACCCTTACCAAGGGTGTGCTCTACCGACTGAGCTACATGAGCATTACAAACCAAATTGGAGCGGGCAGCGGGAATCGAACCCGCGTCATCAGCTTGGAAGGCTGAGGTAATAGCCACTATACGATGCCCGCGAGCAATTAGTGGTGGAGGGGGCAGGATTCGAACCTGCGAAGGCGATGCCGTCAGATTTACAGTCTGATCCCTTTGGCCACTCGGGAACCCCTCCGAGTCGAGCTTGCTCACACAAACCCGGCAAAACTTAAAGTGGAGCTGGCGGACGGAATCGAACCCCCGACCTGCTGATTACAAGTCAGCTGCTCTACCAACTGAGCTACGCCAGCTCACATTCGCCTCGTCAGCGAGGGCGGTATACTACGGATTTTTTTCTGGCGTTGCAACACCTTCACAAGGCTCGATTTCCACGAAATCGAATTTGCTTCCATAATCCGCTTTGACCGCCTGAACCAGTTCCTCGGCGAGTTCCGGTTCCGCCTCAAAAGAGAGCGCGTAGCTTATCTGATTTCGAGGGAAGTTGACCAGTACCGCATTAAGATTCTGACGCTTTTTTTCTTCCAGCACGGAAATTGCAGACTCACGGGACTCGAAAAGACCCAGGGAAATGGCGTTACGGTTCTCGCCCTCGGTAACCAGGTAGGAATCAATGCCCCGGCGCTGGATGTCCCGGAACTGGCGCAGGGCCACCTCGGGCGGTTGCGGCGGGATGATGACCCAGTGCAGTGGCGGTAACTCCCGCTCCACCTCGTCAACACGAAATCCCGCCTCCGAGGCCAATGGCTGATTATCCACCAACCTCTGGGCCTGCTGGGCGGAGGGCAGCCAGCCGAGGCGTACACAGGAATTGCTGGCAGAGACCTCTGGCACCTGCTCGCTCGCAAGGTTGTTTTCCGGAGTTCCGGCCTTGAGGCTGGCAACGCGGGGCAGCGTGCCACTGGCAACCCTGGAAACTCCGACGGAGGGACCAAGGAAATCGGGAAGGGTATAAAGCAGAACGCTGACAGCCAGCAAAGTTGCAGCCACCCACCTCATTCTGCCGCGTCCTCAGCATCAATGGCACGCAGGCCAGCAAATACCAGATCCGGGTGAAGTGTACCGGTCAGACCCAGACCGATCAGCCGACCCGCATCGCCTCCGGTCACAAGTATATCCCTCAGACCCAGGGTACGGGCGTCTGACTGCACCCGTTCAACCATGGCCCCTGACAACCAGGCAAGTCCGTGGTTGACACACTCTCCAGTAGACCTGCCAGGTGCAGTTTCAAGTACCTGCTCCGGGTCAAACCAGATGCGGGCTGCATCATTCTGCAGGCTACGCACCATCATTCGAAGGCCGGGAAGGATATAGCCACCCAGGTGCTGCCCCTGGGCATCAACGTAGTCAACGGTGACCGCACTGCCGGCGTCAACGACCGCAAAGCCGTTCTTGTGGGAGAGCCAGGCCCCGTACATGGCGTGCCATCGGTCGGCGCCCATGCGGGCAACTTCCTGATAGGCATTCCGCAGCCCGCCCCGGCCGGCCTCTGCCCAGTAAAACCGGGCGGGTGTCGGGCACAGATCTGCCAGACTGGCAGCCAGTTGTTCGCGCCTGGCTTCGGAGGCAACCGTCGATACCACAATGCCGCTGATGGCAGGCCGGTCTTCAAGACCCTCAAGGTGGACCTGATCCTCGAGAACACCAGTGCCGGACCGGGTGACCTTGCCACTGTCTTCGAGACACCACTTGAGCCGGGTGTTGCCAGCATCAATGAACAGCTTCATTTTGCCACCCGAAGGCTTATTTCTCCGGCTCGCACCGGCACAATGCCGTTCGCGGTCTGTATTTGATAATTGCCGGCCTCATCGATTCCGACACCGCTGCCTTCGAGATCACCGCCCCGCGCCTGGAGAGGCTGACCTTTGAAGATATCCCGCTTTTGCCAGGGCGCCCGGAAATCACGGAAGCCGGAGTCGGTAAAGATCGGCAATGCATCCAGTATCGCATCAATAACCGCTGCGCCGATGCGGTTGCGGGACCAGTCGACCTCCGGGCAGGCACGATCCAGACTGCTCCAGGGCTGATCAACGCCATCCACCCTGTCCATGTGGACATTCAGACCAATGCCGGCGATGACCTGAACCACCCCTTCCTCCAGTTCGCCCTGAAGCTCAACAAGAATGCCGCCAAGCTTGCCATCGGGCAGGAAGATGTCGTTCGGCCATTTCAGGCCGATGCTGGGTACACCCAATCCCTCGAGGGCATTGGCCACCGCCACACCCAGCACCAGGCTCAGCCCATCGAGCACACCAAACCCGCCGTGGAACGTCAGCCCCATGCTCAGGTAGAGATTCTCGCCGCGGGGGCTCTGCCAGACCCTACCACGGCGGCCACGCCCGGCGGTCTGGCAATCAGCAATAACCACCGGCATGCCGGTACCCCGACGACCAATCTGGCGGATCACCTCGGCATTGGTGGAATCAACCTCGTCCAGTACGGTCAGTGCCAGCTGCTTCTGGTGAGACGGGGAAAGCTCCTGGAGAATGACCTCGCGATCGAGAAGGTCGACCCGGGATACCAGCTGATAACCACGGCCACGAACCGTCGCCACTTCGACCCCTTCGTCCATGGCGCGCCGGATCTGTTTCCAGACCGCTGTGCGACTGACACCCAGCTGTGCGGCAAGGGATTCTCCCGAATGGATCTCACCGTCACTGAGTAGCTCTATAAGTGCCCTGGATTTCATATCGCCGATCCCGCCAAAACATGGGTAAGGCCGGATTAAACACCAGGGCGCCGAAAAAAACAAAGGCGACCGGCGTTTTGCCAGGAGCCCCCAGACCCTCAGGGAATCGGGGTGGCGGTGAGGTTTGCCCGGATATCAACGTTCTGCAGCTTCACACCATAGATCGCTGTCTGGACACCGCCGGTCGGGTGCACCAGATCAATGTTGGAGATGGACAGTTCACGGAATTGCGTCCGGGCGCCCACGGCAAACCCCAGGGGGCGGTTGTCGATGTCCTGGCCAGTTGGATTGGCGACGTAGCGGTAGCCGGCAGCGGCTGCACTGTCCATGATCTTTTCATCACCCCGGTTGCCGGAGACACCCAGGGCATCCACACCATCGGACTTCTTGACCACCCGCGTCTGGTAAACGTCGACAGATAGATCGGTGCGAACGCCGAACTGATTGTCATCGATGCCGTCACCGTCGAAATCGCCGCCGTCGCTGGTATGAATGTCATCCAGCAGCAGTTGGGTCCCCGTGCCGTTGATCGGCTGACCTGTGCCGTCAACACGCCGGTTGGTCTCCCAGGTGAGGGCATTCTTCCGGTTGTTATTCTCGGCCTTGGCGTAGATTTGTGTCATACGCACAGTCAGCCCTTCCTCGCCGCGGTTTTCCCATACGCCGCCGGACGCTTCGCACACGGCCGCGCTGCCTCCGACACCCCCCGCACAAACTTCACCGGCGCCGCCCGGGATGAGGGTCATGCTGCTGCCTTTTTCGTATTTCTGGAGCACGACACGGCCGAAACTCTCGCCTGAGTCCTTGTCGCCGACCCGAAGGTTGCCGATGTCCATGGTGCTCCACGCTTCGCCGGTGACCAGCTCCAGCCCCTCCTCGGTGACATCAATGGTCATATCCCGCACGTGGCCATCGTAGCTCAGGTCACTCAGCCACAACCCCTTCTGGGAAATTTCGCCACTCCCCTCATCATAGGGCGCCGCGATGATGGCCGCCTTGCCGTCTCGTATACGAACATCAGAATTGACGGTAAGCCCCTCGCCGCTCGCGCCTCCGGCGCCCAGTGTCAGGTGTCCGTCCAGCTCAAACTCGTACGCCGGATAAAACCCCAGCGCCAGCAGCAATTCAGTGCCGCCCTGAAGCGGCGCATCCTCGCTGCCAACCCGCAGGCCGTTGATGCGGTAACCCGCCTGCACGCCCTCGAAGCCAATACGAAGGCCATCATAGAACCGGGTATTGTTGACCATAGCCTCACGGGTGACATTTACCGTTAAATCCCCCCTGCCCCAGGACTGCAGCCCACTGAATATGATGCGATTACCGTCCTCGATGTAGCTCAGGTCAGCCAACTGAAGACTCCACTCCGTGGCCAGTCGAAGACCCTGCGGGCCTGCGTCCGGGTGGCCGCCTCCCTGCAGGTAGATAGCGTTGGTGTAAGTGCGACCATCGAAGACCTGATCAGCCATGAGAAAACTGATATTCACCTGGCCCAGGCTGCGGCCCGCGGCTCCCACCTGCACAGCCCCGATCGCAAGGTTGCCTTCGAGAGAACCCAGGGTCAGCGCCAATGCCGGGCGATTCTTCCAGTCGCGGGCCACGTCCAACCTCAGATCGTCAATGCGGTAAGCGCCGGTGATTTCCTGGAATGCCAGCGCGTGGCCATCGTCCCGGTAGATAAAGGAGGCAGTGTGAATCTCGGTCTTGTTATCGATCCGTAACCCCTCACCTGCGCGGCCTCCGGGGGTAATGGCCGTGCGTGACGAAAGCTCGTACTCGCCGCTGAGGCTGCCATAGCTGGACAACGCGAGGCCGCTGTCGGCATCCGTGCTGACCCCGTGGTTGCGGGGATTGTTACTGTAGCGAATCGCACCGACCTGCCAGTCAGCCACCACTCGCGGCGCCTGGAGTATCAGCGACTCATCCACCACATCCAGGGTTACACCCAACGCCTCTACCGACATCGTTATGTCATCCAGGAAGAACTCGTTCCCATTGGTTCGGTAACCCAGCCTGCCGCCTGTCATGGTGTAGGCAGAGTCAAAGGTATAGCCGGCGCCGCCAACGGCTCCGCCCGGTCGGATGTTGAGATAACCATCCAGGGAGTGATCAAAAAAGACGCCACCCATACTGAGTCCCGGCGCCCCGGCCAGCCGGATGTCACCGAACTCGATCCGGCGGTCCTCCACCAGGTAATCGAGATTCAGCGAAGCGTCCCCCTGGATATCCACTTTGATGCGGTGGGCCGCGGCTTTATTGGGGTCGACCGCGGATCCAATGCGAAAATCTTCCAGATAGATGGCCTTGCCATCGTCCACATAGGCGATACTCCGGGCGTTCGCGTTCAGATCGAGCTCGATCGTCAAGCCGCTCTGCCCACTGATGCCAGCCATAGTCTGGTCATCCAGCTGTTTCAACTCAGCTGAAGCGCTCGCCACCATCGACAGGCAGGCCACGCCAACGGCGAAGATGACCATTGACTGCGAAGACTTTCCTGAATCTGCCATCTTCGTTCACCCCCTATGGCTGACCTGCTGGAAATACCAGCAGGTTGCCTTCCATGATCACCGCACCCCGCATTTCCACCGAGAAGATGTCGGTTTGCTGGAATCCCGGGTCGGTCGGGCGCGGCGTGCTGCTCGCTCCGATCTTGAACCGGACATCGTTGAAACGGACCGTATTCGGAAGGCCCAGCTCCAGTACATCGCTGTCGAACAACTCCCCATCGCCCCCGAAGCCCGAATCCACGTTTCGAACCCTGAGGGTCAGACCCTCAAACGAAAAGTTGCCCCGAATCTCGTCCAGCACCACCCACCCGCCGCCTTCCTTTAGCTGGTAGGCAAACCGGGCGCCACATTTCTTGTTCGCATCATCGCAGCGGCCGAAATAGCTGTTCTCCACGGGGCCACCCATTTCATTAATGCTGATGTCTCCAGACAGATAGATGCCGCCCTGACCGGAAATGTCCGAGAGCGCCTCGTCAGCCAGACTGGCCATTTCAGCCGAAGCCGATGAACTGCTCACTAACAACAGGACTAAAGCGGGGAGTACACCTGGATGCATGGTCATGGCGCCAGGTCTCTGGTCTTGATGTTCAGGTGCTGGATAAGCATGCCCTGAACCCGAGCCGATCCGAAATCCCGATCGCCCACGCTGAAATTGCCGATTCGCAGGTTGCTGCGAAACTCGGGGTTGGTGTAGTAGGACTCGTAAAAATCCCAGGCTTCGCTGTCGCTGCTCTCCCGCCCACCATCCGGGCCGATAGTGCCAGGCACTGGCCGGGTAATCGCGGCAACCTCCAGAACAAAATTTCCGGTGCCGTCCACATCAAAGAACACCGGCTGCAGCTGGTTGCCAATGGCAAGCTCGAGAGCGAAGTTGGTCATCAGAATCCGGGATCCACAGCTGGACCCGTCCTGGGAACAGGCGTTGATGGACAATTCCGGGGAGTAGAGATTCAGCTTGAACTGGCCCACCATCTGGCGCCGGTCATTGTCGCCCCACAAGCGCAGGTAACTGCCATCGATGACCGCGCTCCTGGCGTGGATATTGATGTTGGCCGAGCGATCATCGCCCACGGCGACATTCATCTGCATGCCAATGTCGGCTCGTTCGCCAATATACTCGGCCGTCGCAGGCCGACTGGCGCAGGTGCCAGACCCCGCACCAGCAGCCGGATCCAGACAGTCGAAACCCTGACCGGCAGCCAGCTTGGAGGAGGTGGCCAGTTCCAGTACAGCCTTTCCCGGAATACCGATGCCATCCCCATCCACCACATCGATTCGCCACGGATTGATTAACCTGCCGAGATTCACCGGACCCAGGTTCTGGCCGTAGTCACTGTTGCTTCCGGAGATGTAGAGATGATTGACGGTGATATCCACGTCACGTCCATCGGTACTCTTGATCCCGGCGATCCGGAAAATCCTCGCTTGTTCGCCGGCGGCGTTCGGTGCATCGGTGCCGTGGGAAAATTTGAAGTTTTCCAGAACCAGCCCGATGCCCGCGCCATCGATCTCAGCCATCTCCTCTTCTGCAAGGCCCTGAAGCTCTGCCTGTGCGGTGAACGGCAACAACAGAACGAGCAGAACGGAGACCAGGGGTGGAACGCCTGCGCTTTGACAACCGATCATCGCTTTGGCCATGACGAACTCCTCAGAACAGACCCTTGCCACGGTCAATGTACTCCGTGCGATACCGTTGGGTGCCGTAAAGAGCCTCATTGAGGTTGACCTCGGTAGCGCCGTTGGGAATGTTGAAAAACGCGCCGGAAGTCGCCTTGATGAAATCCTCCGGCGACAGGTTCGACTTGCGAACGTCCTCGAGCCACTCCAGGTCCTTGGTCTGGAATGAGATAAAGGCACCATCCGCAGGACCGGTTATCCGCCGCTCCCCGTTAACCTCACCGACTTCTCCAACCGGGAAACTGTTGTAGATATCCAGGTCGAAGCAGGAGTCGATACCCAGTACCAGGCAGTCTTCCGCGTACACATAGATGTCACCGCCCGAGCAGCTGAAAAACGAACAGTCCGGGACTTCGATCCGGGAGCTCGATCCCCAGCCAATCAGGTTCTTCACCGACCAGCGGGTAAAACCGCTGGCACCCTCGAGAACAAAGCGCTCACCGTCCGGAATGCCGATGTACTCCGCACGGACCGGGTCCAGCGAGCCAATATTCGGATCGCCTTCGGCGCCGTACACCAGTTCGGCCTTGGTAGAAAGTGGGCTACCGCTCTCGAGCAGGGGGGTCAGCAGAACGATAACTTGGTCAAAGAAGTTGCCGCTGGAACTGGCCTGGCTCAAACCCTCGCCCCGATCAATGATGTCGACGTTGACGTTGCCAGTCAGCGTTTCGATCTTGCCGGAGAGAACACCCATGGCTTCTCCGAAGCCGAATCGGAATCCCACGACTTCTTCGGTGGTCTGGTCGAAGGCGAATTCCAGGTAAGGGTTCTGGATGGAGAAGGGCACTATCTCGCCTTCCGCGTAAGCGGTGCCGTCCGGCTTTCGTTGGCGCGGTGCTTTAGGGTTTGCGTCGAAATAGGCCTGGTTATTGATGTAGCCGAGCGCGAAATCCTCGATATACACGTCGGAGGTTCCAGGCTTCTCACCCTCACGGTCGTAACGCCCCAACTCCAGGACGTCTACGTTGGTCTGGATGTCGATATCCATGCCCAGGTTTACGCGGGTATAAGCGGTGTTGTTGGTGCTGTCGGGATGATACTGACGGTCAACGGATACAAATGCCTGACCGGTCACCTCCGACATCTGCTTGTCGGTGATGGGACGCAGATCGGCCTGTACTGACGCGCTGAAAGCAGGCAGCAGAACAATGAGAGAAAGAACTTTACTCATAGCCATGTCTCACTGACGCCGGATTGTTTTTATTCACGGCGAATTAATGATGGCTGATGAGTGTCTCTGAGACTGGCTTGCTGAAGCTTTTATTATTGGCCAGTTCTTTTACAGGACATTAACGCTTGTTACAGATTGTCACTGTGCGCAGCGTCATAGTTTTGAGATTTCTCAAATTCCGGCAATAAAAAACCCCAGCATCGGGGATGCTGGGGTTTTGGTATTAGGAGCCTGACGATGACCTACTCTCACATGGGCAACGCCACACTACCATCGGCGCTGGTCTGTTTCACTTCTGAGTTCGGGATGGGATCAGGTGGTTCCAGACCGCTATGGTCGTCAGGCAAAACGGTTGATCACTGGGGGACGGGATAGAGTGTGATAGTGATTTCGTATGAGCGAGGCTTTCGCGTCGCTGTTGCGTTATCCGCAATTGTCTTGGGTGTTATATAGTCAAGCCGCACGAGCAATTAGTACCGGTTAGCTCAACGCCTCGCAGCGCTTACACACCCGGCCTATCAACGTCCTGGTCTTGAACGGCTCTTCAGGGGCCTCGAGGGCCCGGGGAGATCTCATCTTGGAAGGGGCTTCCCGCTTAGATGCTTTCAGCGGTTATCCTGTCCGAACATAGCTACCGGGCAATGCCACTGGCGTGACAACCCGAACACCAGAGGTTCGTCCACTCCGGTCCTCTCGTACTAGGAGCAGCTTTCCTCAAATCTCCAACGTCCACGGCAGATAGGGACCGAACTGTCTCACGACGTTCTAAACCCAGCTCGCGTACCACTTTAAATGGCGAACAGCCATACCCTTGGGACCGGCTTCAGCCCCAGGATGTGATGAGCCGACATCGAGGTGCCAAACACCGCCGTCGATGTGAACTCTTGGGCGGTATCAGCCTGTTATCCCCGGAGTACCTTTTATCCGTTGAGCGATGGCCCTTCCATACAGAACCACCGGATCACTATGACCTACTTTCGTACCTGCTCGACGTGTCTGTCTCGCAGTCAAGCGGGCTTGTGCCATTACACTAACCGCACGATGTCCGACCGTGCTTAGCCCACCTTTGTGCTCCTCCGTTACGCTTTGGGAGGAGACCGCCCCAGTCAAACTACCCACCACACAGTGTCCTTATCCCCGATCAGGGGACGAAGTTAGAACCTCAAACATGTCAGGCTGGTATTTCAAGGTTGGCTCCACGAGAACTGGCGTTCCCGCTTCAAAGCCTCCCAGCTATCCTACACAAACATGCTCAAAGTTCACTGTGAAGCTATAGTAAAGGTTCACGGGGTCTTTCCGTCTAGCCGCGGATACACCGCATCTTCACGGCGATTTCAATTTCACTGAGTCTCGGGTAGAGACAGCGCCCCCATCGTTACGCCATTCGTGCAGGTCGGAACTTACCCGACAAGGAATTTCGCTACCTTAGGACCGTTATAGTTACGGCCGCCGTTTACCGGGGCTTCGATCAAGAGCTTCGCACGAGTGCTAACCCCATCAATTAACCTTCCGGCACCGGGCAGGCGTCACACCGTATACGTCCACTTTCGTGTTTGCACAGTGCTGTGTTTTTAATAAACAGTCGCAGGGGCCTGGTATCTTCGACTGGCTTCTGCTCAACCCGCGAGGGGCGTCACATACAACCAGCGTGCCTTCTCCCGAAGTTACGGCACCATTTTGCCTAGTTCCTTTACCCGAGTTCTCTCAAGCGCCTTGGTATTCTCTACCTGACCACCTGTGTCGGTTTGGGGTACGGTCTCGAATAGCCTGAAGCTTAGAAGATTTTCCTGGAAGCAGGGCATCAATGACTTCCCGCCCAATGGGCAGTCGTCGTCGCGTCTCGGGATTGTGGACCCGGATTTGCCTAAGTCCACTCCCTACATGCTTAAACCGGGACAACCGTCGCCCGGCTCACCTAGCCTTCTCCGTCTCTCCATCGCAGCTATCCAAGGTACGGGAATATTAACCCGTTTCCCATCGACTACACCTTTCGGTCTCGCCTTAGGGGCCGACTCACCCTGCGCCGATTAGCGTTGCGCAGGAACCCTTGGTCTTCCGGCGTGCGGGTTTTTCACCCGCATTGTCGTTACTCATGTCAGCATTCGCACTTCTGATACCTCCAGCATGCTTTACAACACACCTTCGCAGGCTTACAGAACGCTCCCCTACCCCGCATACAAAGTATGCAGCCGCAGCTTCGGTGACCAGTTTGAGCCCCGTTACATCTTCCGCGCAGGCCGACTCGACTAGTGAGCTATTACGCTTTCTTTAAAGGGTGGCTGCTTCTAAGCCAACCTCCTAGCTGTCTGAGCCTTCCCACATCGTTTCCCACTTAACTGGTACTTGGGGACCTTAGCTGGCGGTCTGGGTTGTTTCCCTCTTCACGACGGACGTTAGCACCCGCCGTGTGTCTCCCGGATAGTACTCACAGGTATTCGGAGTTTGCATCGGGTTGGTAAGTCGGGATGACCCCCTAGCCGAAACAGTGCTCTACCCCCTGTGGTATTCGTCCGAGGCGCTACCTAAATAGCTTTCGGGGAGAACCAGCTATCTCCGGGCTTGATTAGCCTTTCACTCCGATCCACAAGTCATCCCCTGGCTTTTCAACGACAGTGGGTTCGGTCCTCCAGTGCCTGTTACGGCACCTTCAACCTGCTCATGGATAGATCGCCCGGTTTCGGGTCTATGCCCAGCGACTAATTCGCCCTATTCAGACTCGGTTTCCCTACGGCTCCCCTAAACGGTTAACCTCGCCACTGAACATAAGTCGCTGACCCATTATACAAAAGGTACGCCGTCACAGAACAAGTCTGCTCCGACTGCTTGTACGCATACGGTTTCAGGGTCTATTTCACTCCCCTCACAGGGGTTCTTTTCGCCTTTCCCTCACGGTACTGGTTCACTATCGGTCAGTCAGGAGTATTTAGCCTTGGAGGATGGTCCCCCCATGTTCAGACAGGATACCACGTGTCCCGTCCTACTCGATTTCACTGAACTCAGGTTTCGGATACGGGGCTATCACCCACTATGGCGGCACTTTCCAGAGCCTTCTCCTACCAGTTGTTCAGCTTAAGGGCTGGTCCCCGTTCGCTCGCCGCTACTGAGGGAATCTCGGTTGATTTCTTTTCCTCGGGGTACTTAGATGTTTCAGTTCCCCCGGTTCGCCTCTTACACCTATGTATTCAGTGCAAGATACCGACCCGAAAGTCGGTGGGTTTCCCCATTCAGAGATGTCCGGATCACAGCTCGTTTGCCAGCTCCCCGAACCTTATCGCAGGCTTCCACGTCTTTCATCGCCTCTGACTGCCAAGGCATCCACCGTATGCGCTTAGTTGCTTGACTATATAACCCCAAGACAACTGATCACGAACTCACACTCATCACCAGGCAAGCCTGATTCCGAGGTACATTCGAGACAGTCGACTGAAGTCATACAACAACCACTTCAACGACAACACCGGATAACGCTTGAAATCGCTATCACTTTGAACATCTTCTCTCGGAGATAATGAGAGAAGAATGTTCGTTCTATCTCGTCCAATTTGTTAAAGAGCAAATCTGACCCAGTGATCAGAAAGAAGGGCTTCGAACGTCATCACGTTGAAACACTTGTTTCTGCACACTGCTAACCGCAGTTAGTCAGTTTAAAGCATCGATCGTTCAGGCGTTTGGTGGAGCTGAGCGGGATCGAACCGCTGACCTCCTGCGTGCAAGGCAGGCGCTCTCCCAACTGAGCTACAGCCCCAGAACTTGTCCAGCTTCCGTTACCCGTCGTTGCAGCATTCGTTCGCTTCGGTCATGACCCATCGAGGGTCACTCCCTTACTCACTCAAGCTGCGCCTAGGTTAACGAAACCTGTCCTGCGCTCTGCTATCGTCGGAAGACCAGGGTTTTACTGATCTAGGCGTCAAAGTGCGCCGCATAGCCTGCTATGCAAGTGCTTTGACAACGACGAGCAGTGAAATCCTGGTGGGTCTGGGTGGACTTGAACCACCGACCTCACCCTTATCAGGGGTGCGCTCTAACCACCTGAGCTACAGACCCAAAAACACGGGCCTGCAACGACCCTTTGCTCTCTTTATTAGCCAACCAAGTAATTCGTGTGGACTCTGACCGAAGCATTCGGCTTCGTTTAAGGAGGTGATCCAGCCGCAGGTTCCCCTACGGCTACCTTGTTACGACTTCACCCCAGTCATGAACCACACCGTGGTGATCGTCCTCCCGAAGGTTAGACTAACCACTTCTGGTGCAATCCACTCCCATGGTGTGACGGGCGGTGTGTACAAGGCCCGGGAACGTATTCACCGTGACATTCTGATTCACGATTACTAGCGATTCCGACTTCACGCAGTCGAGTTGCAGACTGCGATCCGGACTACGACGCGTTTTGTGAGATTGGCTCCCCCTCGCGGGTTTGCAGCCCTCTGTGCGCGCCATTGTAGCACGTGTGTAGCCCTGGCCGTAAGGGCCATGATGACCTGACGTCATCCCCACCTTCCTCCGGTTTGTCACCGGCAGTCTCCCTAGAGTTCTCAGCCGAACTGCTAGCAACTAGGGATAGGGGTTGCGCTCGTTACGGGACTTAACCCAACATCTCACGACACGAGCTGACGACGGCCATGCAGCACCTGTGTTTGGGTTCCCGAAGGCACCAATCCATCTCTGGAAAGTTCCCAACATGTCAAGGCCAGGTAAGGTTCTTCGCGTTGCGTCGAATTAAACCACATGCTCCACCGCTTGTGCGGGCCCCCGTCAATTCATTTGAGTTTTAACCTTGCGGCCGTACTCCCCAGGCGGTCAACTTAGTGCGTTAGCTGCGCCACTAAGACTTCAAGAGTCCCAACGGCTAGTTGACATCGTTTACGGCGTGGACTACCAGGGTATCTAATCCTGTTTGCTCCCCACGCTTTCGCACCTCAGTGTCAGTGTTGGTCCAGGTAGCCGCCTTCGCCACTGGTGTTCCTTCCTATATCTACGCATTTCACCGCTACACAGGAAATTCCACTACCCTCTACCACACTCTAGCCTGACAGTTCGAAATGCCGTTCCCAGGTTAAGCCCGGGGCTTTCACATCTCGCTTATCAAACCACCTACGCGCGCTTTACGCCCAGTAATTCCGATTAACGCTTGCACCCTCCGTATTACCGCGGCTGCTGGCACGGAGTTAGCCGGTGCTTCTTCTGTGAGTAACGTCAAGCCTCATGGGTATTAACCAGAAGGTTTTCCTCCTCACTGAAAGTGCTTTACAACCCGAAAGCCTTCTTCACACACGCGGCATGGCTGGATCAGGGTTGCCCCCATTGTCCAATATTCCCCACTGCTGCCTCCCGTAGGAGTTCGGGCCGTGTCTCAGTCCCGATGTGGCTGATCATCCTCTCAGACCAGCTACGGATCGTCGCCTTGGTAGGCCTTTACCCCACCAACTAGCTAATCCGACATAGGCTCATCCAATAGCGCAAGGTCCGAAGATCCCCTGCTTTCCCCCAAAGGGCGTATGCGGTATTAATCCGGGTTTCCCCGGGCTATCCCCCACTACTGGGCAGATTCCTATGCATTACTCACCCGTCCGCCGCTCGTCAGCGGGGTGCAAGCACCCCCTGTTACCGCTCGACTTGCATGTGTTAAGCCTGCCGCCAGCGTTCAATCTGAGCCATGATCAAACTCTTCAGTTTAAATCATACTGAGATCCGAAGATCCCAAAATCATGCTCAAGACAAAACTCAATTTCGACGAGTCACTGTCCTGATATTTCGTATCCGAAATACCTCGGCCAGCGCCCACACGAATTACTTGGTTAACTTTTTAAAGAGCGTTGAGCCTCTGCTCAATCAAGGCCGCGTATTCTACATCGTTGCGCCGCCTTGTCAACCGTTTATTTTTTCGTTGTTTTCCGTCTCCGGAAAGCGCCGAAAAATCACCCGGCTTACTGCTTGATTCGAGGCGCGCATTCTACAGCGAATTGCTTGCCTGTCAACTGCTTTATAAAGAAATCAAAAACTTATTTTCTTCAAGACATTCAAACAGTTATCTCTCGAATTTTGCGCTGCCTTGGCGGTGCTCCCCTCGAAAGAGATGCGCATTCTACAGAGCTGCCCGAGGGTGTCAACGGCGATTCTGAAAAAATCTCAAAATCGCCCCTAATCGATCAAACAGTGATCAGAACCCGAGCAATCTTCTTCTTGCCCGCCTGGATGACACAATCATCGCCCTCTGCGAACATCCGGTCGCCTTCGAACTTCTCGCCGTCCACGAAAACGGCACCGCGCCCCAGGACGTCCCTGGCCGCCGCGCCATTCTTTACCAGACCAGCCAAACGAAGCACCGCGGCCATCGGGATTTCTGACTGACCATCCAGCGACACCTCAACGGTCGGCACGTTTTCCGGTATTTCGCCGAGCGCCACCCGATTACCGGCTGACTTGTGAGCGGTTCTCGCTGCTTCTTCATCATGGAAGCGGGTAATGATTTCTTCCGCGAGCAACTTTTTGTAGTCCTGGGGATTGGCGCCGCCAGCCACGGCCTTGCGGAATTCGTCTACCTCTGCAAGCGGCCGGAAGCTCAGCAGCTCGAAGTAGCGCCACAGGAGATCGTCCGGCATGGACAGTAACTTGGTGTACATTTCGCCGGGCGAATCGTTGACGCCTACATAATTGCCCAGGGACTTGGACATCTTCTGGACACCATCAAGGCCTTCCAGAATCGGCATCGTCAGTATTACCTGAGGCGACTGGCCATAGTGCTTCTGAAGAATACGCCCCATCAGGAGATTGAATTTCTGGTCGGTACCGCCAAGCTCAACATCCGCTTCCATGGCGACGGAGTCATACCCCTGGACGAGGGGGTAAAGAAATTCGTGAATGGCAATCGCCTGCTCAGCCCGGTAGCGCTTGGTGAAGTCATCCCGCTCAAGCATTCGGGCAACCGTATACTGGCCGGCCAGCTTGATCATATCGGCGGCGCTCATCTTGCTCATCCAGTCGGAGTTGAACATCACGCGGGTTTTCTCGGGATCAAGGATCTTGAACACCTGCTCCTTATAGCTCACCGCGTTCTCGGCGACCTGCTGCTCTGTCAGAGGAGGACGCGTGGCGCTTTTACCGGTGGGATCACCAATCATGCCGGTGAAATCACCAATCAGGAACATGACCTCGTGCCCCAGATCCTGGAACTGGCGAAGCTTGTTGATCAGGACGGTGTGGCCAAGGTGCAAATCCGGAGCCGTCGGATCGAAGCCCGCCTTGATCCGCAGTGGACGACCTTCCTTCAACTTCTTGATGAGCTCTTCTTCCGGGATGAGCTCGTCTACGCCGCGTTTGATTATCGCCAACGCTTCATCAATGGATGCCATGAACAACACGTCCCCGTTTTGGTTCTGCAAAGATTCGGTTGGTTACAGAGATCAACAAAAGAAATCTGTGAGTTACCTGCCGCCCTGTTACAGTGAAATGACCAGATTTTGATCAACGCGGATCCGACAGGGCGGCGTAGTATAGCAATGCCGTCGCCAGAAATCCGGAAGCCGGGGCAGCAACGGTAATGTTCGACGCTGTCCCGCGCGCTTTTTATACGGTAATCTGTTGGACTATACTTGAACAACAGCTTTAATTAGGTAGTACAACCTACCGGAATGCCGATTAAAACGGGTGCGACACGTGCTGAAAATGTTTCCGAAAACCCACATCACCATTGCTGCCGGAGTAACGGTTGTTGTCACCGCCGCTATTTTAATGAGTCCCAGCAGCAACGTCGAAGCCAAGCGAATGTCTTACGCGCTGGACCTTGAACAGGGCACGGTATCCTCAACACAGCCGGAGCCGGTTCAGCAGGACACCGCCGCAGCTCCGCTGCCCGAGAAGACCGCAGCAGAACCGTCCCCTACCAAAAAAGCGACAGACGCTGTGGCGGTTGCCTCCCCGGTAAAACAAACTGCTGAACCTGAGGTACCGGCAGCACCCAGGCTTGAGTGGCAAACCTACGCCATCAAGTCCGGGGATACGCTCTCGTCGCTGTTCAAGAAGGCCGGATTCAATGATGGCATCATGCTGTCGGTCATTCACGGCAAGGGCGAAGCAGAGAAACTGCAGCGCCTGTACGCTGGTGAAACCATTCGCTTTGCCACCACCGAAGATGGCAATCTGGCTGGCGTGGACCTGCAGCGGAACCTGCTTGAAACCCTGAAAATCCGCAAAGAGGTTGACACCTACACGGGTGAGACAGAAGTACGCAAGCCTGAGGCCAGACCGGCGTTCGCTTCCGGCACCATCGATGGCTCACTTTATCTGGCTGCCCGGGAGGCAGGCCTGAACGATCGCCTCACAATGGAACTGGCCGGCATTTTCGGTTGGGATATCGACTTTGTTTATGACGTGCGCAAAGGCGACCAGTTTGAGGTGGTATACGAAGAGCTCTACCTCGACGGCGAGAAGTTCGACACCGGCCGCATCCTCTCGGCCCGATTCGTCAATCGGGGCGAGGAGAACATCGCCCTTCTTTACACCGACAGCAACGGCGACAGTGATTACTATGCACCGGACGGCAAGAGCATGCGCAAAGCGTTTTTGCGTACGCCTATTAATGCCCGGGTTTCCTCTCCCTTTAACCTTCAGCGCCGCCATCCGGTGCTGGATGTCGTTCGCCCTCATGAGGGGACCGATTACGCAGCGCCTCCCGGGACCCCGATCAAGGCCGCTGGCTCAGGTCGGGTGAAGTTTGCCGGGTGGAAAGGCGGTTACGGTCGCACCGTCATTCTCCAGCATGGTGACAACATCACTACCCTTTATGCCCATATGAGCCGATTGGGCAAAGGCATCAAGAACGGCACCCGGGTAAAACAGGGGCAGACTATTGGCCACGTGGGCTCATCCGGCATGGTCACCGGCCCCCACCTGCACTACGAGTTCCGACTGAACGGAGCGCCGCGTAACTCCAGAACCGTGAAACTGCCGGACGCCAAGCCGATTCCCTCCGCGGAGATGGCCCGCTTCAAAAAGTTCACGGAGCAGCGACTGGCCCAGTTCGACGTTTTCCGGGAGAGCTACCAGCAGCTGGCCCTTGCGGCAGACGACTGACGATCATGGAGGCCTGGATCGGGCTCATGTCCGGCACCAGCATGGATGGCATTGATGCCGTGCTGGTGTCCTTCAATGGCCGGCACAGCCATATCATCAGCTCACACACCGAACCTTATCCGGACGCTGTCAGGCACCGGTTGCTGTCGGCCAGCCAGAATCAGGCCGCTCCGGATGAACTGGGCGAACTGGACACCCTCACAGGAAGCCTGTTCGCCCAGGCGGCAACCGAGGTCATCCGCAAGGGCGAGATTTCACCCTCATCCGTCAGGGCCATTGGCAGCCACGGCCAGACCATACGCCACCAGCCCTCGGGCGCCTCGCCCTTCACCATTCAGATTGGCAATCCCGCCCTCATTTCGGAAGCCACCGGCATTACCACCGTGGCGGACTTCCGCAGGAGAGACATGGCCTCAGGCGGCCAGGGCGCTCCGCTGGTACCCGCGTTCCACAAGGCCTTTTTCAGCTCGGACTCCGAGGATCGCTGCCTTCTTAACCTGGGCGGTATCGCCAACATTACCTGGTTACCGGCAGACCCGACATTGCCAGTGGTCGGCTTCGATACCGGCCCCGCCAATGCCCTGATGGACGCCTGGTGCCTCGACCAGACCGGCCTGCCCTTCGATTCGGAAGGGCACTGGGCGAAAGAGGGAAATGTTGACAGCGACCTGCTGACTGACATGCTGTCGGACGCATACTTTTCGCGTAAACCACCGAAAAGCACAGGTAAAGAGCGCTTCAATCTCGACTGGGTGAAAACCCTCGCAGGCAGACATCCCGACACTCCGGCCGAAAACATCCAGCGAACCCTGCTGCAGCTCACCGTTGCAAGCGTCGCCAATCAGTTACCCAAACAGGGGGGCTTCCGACTGTATGTCTGCGGAGGTGGAACCCGGAACCCTGTGCTTATGGAAGAGCTTGGCAAAGCGCTGCCTGACACCCGTTTGACGCTTACGTCAGAACTGGGGCTGGACCCGCAACTGGTTGAGCCGGTGGCCTTCGCATGGCTGGCAAAACAGGCCCTGGAAGGACAACCCGGGAACCTGCCAGACGTGACCGGAGCAAAAGGGCCAAGAATACTCGGAGCAATCTACCCGGCTTGAATTCGCAAAGTTTGCCGATTTGGGGAGGGTTGGGTGGCCCTGGCCACCCGGGGGAACATCAGATGGAGAAGGAGCTGCCACACCCGCAGGTCGAGCTGGCATTGGGGTTCTGCACGACAAACTGCGACCCCTGGAGACCTTCCTGATAGTCGATGGTGGCACCCACCAGGTATTGATAACTCATCGGGTCCACCAGCAAAGACACGCCATCGCGCTCAACAACCGTGTCTTCTTCATCCTGGGCCTCGTCAAACGAAAAGCCATACTGGAATCCGGAACAGCCACCGCCGGTTACGAACACCCGGAGCTTGAGGTTGGTGTTCTCTTCCTCCTCGATCAGCTCACGGACCTTGGCAACGGCGCTGTCACTGAAGAACAGCGGTGTCGCTATCTGTTGCTGGACTGCACTCAACTCTGCCTCCGGAAATTCCCCAACTGTCTGGCCGATTATGGTATTCCTGACCAAAACAATCAACTATTCGGACTTTCCACCACCCGATGAAGTGTCAACACCGACCGGCTCTGAACTCTCCGCAGCCCGCTCCTCTGGTCGATCAGCCCTGGAGCGATCCTGGCCGATCAGCCCCACCGGCTCGCGCTGATGAACCAGGTTGCCATTAACAGAGGCACCCATGGCCATTTCAATCAGGTTGTAATAAACGCTGCCATTGATGGAGGCCTTCTCCGCCAGTTCAAGATGAGCCGAGGCGTAGACATCACCGTGCACGGTACCGTTGATGATCACGTGGGGAGCATTGATGTCGCCGGTAACCTCGCCCACTTCCGATACTCGCAGGACCGCATCGGCGCCTTCATCGGCCATCACCTTGCCCCGAATTCGGCCATCCACATGCAGACCACCGGAAAAGTGGACATCGCCCTCGACCGTGGTCCGGGAGGAGATCAGTGTGTCAAAGTGGCCGGCTGGGCGGCGCGGTTTCTGTTTCTTTTTGCCAAGCATGTCAGTTCTCCGTTAATTGATCCCAGCGAAAGGTCCGCTCGGCCTGTGAGGATTTTTGCCCCTCCGCCTGGGCCACCACCTGTATTTCGATCGGCTCGAAGTCTTCCGGCAAAACCAGGGAACCCTCAACATCCTGGAAGTACCGGAATCGGAACTTCACGCCAAGATCTTCTATATCTTTGGAGAGGTCTCTTAACGCGATGACCTCTTTTTCCTCATCTCGCAAGCCAATGACGTTCACCGCCACCACACCGGAGATGTAACTCTTGTTGTTACCAACCTGGGTCAGTACCAGTTTGAAATCGTAGGCATCCTGGGCCCGGTCGAACGCCAGCGTCAGGCTGTCCACCTGCAACCCCTTGCTGGTCTCCGAGGGAGCCATGATGTTCCTGTAAAAGGTAAGGTCTGACTGCAGGGAAACGATCCGGGTTTCCAGTTCCACGATGGTTCGGCGCGCCTGATTCAGCGCCTGCTCATCAATGGCCTTACCACGCTCCAGATTGATCAGTTGCTGCCGGGCGTCGCGGAAGTCCTCGCGCAGGGTTTCCAATTCGTCCTCCAGCGCCCGATTCGATTCCTGGGTATTGGAGAACCGGAACCCGCCCTGGGCGAGACCGGTTGCGTAACCGGCTGCCGCAGCAACGAGGGTAAAAATCAGCAGAATCGCCGTCCGGCGAATCCTGTGACCGGGACGGTGGCGAACCACCACGTATTCTTCGGCCGGCTTTCGCTGCTCACTCACAGTTGTGCCTTCACAGTTGTGCCTTCGAGCCTTACGGCAGCAGTGCCGGAGCATCAAGCCCCAGGGTTTCTCCCAGACCGAACATGATGTTCATGTTCTGAACCGCCTGGCCGGCGGCGCCCTTCACCAGGTTATCGATAACCGACGAAACAATAACAATATTGCTCTGTTCCTGCCTGTGCAGCGCCATACGACACATGTTGGCGCCCCGCACACTCCGGGTTTCCGGATGACTGCCGAACGGCATCACATCCACGAATGGCTCGTCCCGGAAACGATCCTCGAACATGGACTGCAGTTGTGCAAAATCAGCCGAGTCCCTGAGCTCCGCGTACAGCGTTGCTTCAATGCCCCGGATCATCGGAATCAGGTGCGGCACGAAGGTAACACTCACGTCGCCGCCAGCGGCCCCCACAAGCCCCTGTCGAATCTCCGGCAGGTGACGGTGGCCCGACGCCCCGTAAGCCTTGAAGCTCTCGCCGATCTCGCCGTGCAGCATGCCGATCTTGCCCTGACGACCGGCACCACTGGCTCCGGATTTTGCATCGGCAATCAGCCGGGCCGGATCCACCAGCCCCTTCTCAAGCAGCGGCAGAAAACCGAGCTGCACTGCCGTGGGGTAACACCCGGGATTGGCCACCAGCTGCGCGCTGCGGATGGCCTCACGTGCCACCTCCGGCAGGCCATACACGGCTTTTTCTGCCCACTCGGGGCTTTCATGGGCCATGCCATACCAGCGCGCCCAGACATCCAGGTCCTTCAGGCGGAAATCCGCAGACAGATCCACCACACGAACACCGGCCGCCATGAGTTCCGGCACCATGCGCATGGCGACGCCGTGGGGGGTGGCGAAAAACACCAGGTCGCAGGCGCTCAATACTGCGCTGTCCGGCTCGGAAAATGCCAGGTCATAATGACCGCGCAGGTTCGGATACATGTCTGCAACCGGCAGGCCGGCTTCCGACCGCGAGGTAATACAGTTCACTGTCACTTCAGGGTGAACTGCCAGGATTCTGAGCAGTTCCACACCGGTGTAGCCGGTGCCGCCAACGATGCCTACTTTTATCACCTTACTCTCCAGCGACATGGTATCGGATATTTAAGCTCTCTGGACGTAGTCTATCATGATAAACCAACGACTTATTGCAGCCCTCCGGGCGACCGTTACAATGTTGACAGAAACGCACCTTCTGTCACCCATTTGCCGTTTACCAACGTCACCGGAACGCCGGCCTCATGCGCAAAATCTGGCACCAGATTACCGAGCAACTGATCCCTGTCTTTCGCCGCAGACTGTCCGGTGTCGACGCCCTGCCGCAACTTGCGGTACTCGGCCTCCTCTCGGGCCTGATCACCGGCGCGGTGATCCTGGTATTTCGTCTGGCGATCGAATGGCCACTGGAACATTTCCTGCCCGGAGAAGGATCGGAATCCTTTGAAAGCCTGGATGTGCTTACCCGGGGACTCCTGCCGCTGGCCGGCGCACTTGGACTTGGGCTGCTACTGCACAGGCTGGCGCCCCACAACCGCAAAGTGGGCATTGTCCATGTCATGGAGCGGCTCAACTACCACCAGGGCTATATCTCGTTCCGCAGTGCCATGGTGCAGTTCATTTCTGGCGTGGCCACCGTAACGAGTGGCCAGTCGGCGGGTCGGGAGGGCCCCGCGGTGCATCTGGGAGCGGCCTTCTCGAGCCTGATGGGGCAATGGATGAGGCTGCCGAATAACAGTATCCGCACGCTGGTGGCCTGCGGCTGTGCCGCCGCCATTTCTGCCTCGTTCAACACACCAATATCCGGTGTCATCTTTGCAATGGAAGTGGTGATGATGGAATACACCATTGCCGGCTTTACCCCGATCATCCTCGCGGCTGTCAGCGCCGCCATTGTCACTCAGGCCGTCTACGGCGCGGAGCCGGCCTTCAGTGTGCCGGCCCTGACCATGAACTCGCTGCTCGAGATTCCCTGGATCCTGGCTATCGCAGTGATTGTCGGAATTGCGGCTGCACTCTTTATTCATCTGGTCGACACCATGGGCAAACACCATCACCGCCCCGTACTGCTGCGGATTGCCGTGGCCGGCCTGCTGATGGTGCCCTTTGCGATTCTGATTCCGGAAACCATGGGCATCGGATACGACACTGTTAACGCGACCATCAACGGCCAGCTTGGTTTCTGGCTATTGATCGGTGCGGGCGTGGCAAAGTTGTTGATCACATCCCTGACGATCGGGCTGGGTATGCCAAGCGGGGTTATTGGCCCCACCCTGTTCATGGGCGCCACGCTCGGCGGTGCCATGGGGCTTATCGGCGCCCAGATTGTCCCGGAACATGCGTCCTCCGTCGGCTTCTATGCCATGCTCGGAATGGGCGCGATGATGGGAGCCGTATTACAGGCACCACTGGCAGCGTTGATGGCCCTGATGGAACTGACCCGCAATCCGAACATCATCCTGCCGGGCATGCTGATCATCACCATTTCCAGCCTGGTGACCAGCGAAGCCTTCGGCAAGCGCTCATTGTTCCTGACCATCCTCAAGAACCAGGGGCTCAGCTACCAGAACTCCCCGGTGATTCAGGCCCTGCGCCGGGTCTCCGTTGGTGCCATCATGGATCGAAGCATCCTGCGCACCGAGCGCCATCTCAGCGTTGAGGAGGCCCGGAAGGTGCTGAAATCCGAGCCCAAATGGCTGGTGGTTGAAGGCAGCAACGGACCGACGGCACTTCTGCCTGCGGTCGACCTTGCGCGCTACCTCGAAGACACCGACAAACTGGTCACCGAAAAGGAAATGGACGCGCCGACCGACATCGACCTGATGGACATTCCCGCCAATCGTCGCGATGTGGCGCCGGTGCAATACCAAGCCACCCTCGAGGAAGCCCTGGACGAATTCGATGCAACCAATGCCGAGGCCCTTTACGTACAAAGAGCCGTGGCCCCCATGATCCAGCGGGTCTATGGCGTGGTGTTGAAGTCCGACATTGAAAGCTACTACCAATACCGACGGAGCTGATGAATGCTTTGGGTGAAAGCCTTTCACATTATTTCGATGGTGTGCTGGTTCGCTGGCCTGTTTTACCTGCCGCGACTGTTCGTTTACCACGCGGCCTGCGAGGACCAGCCCGGACGGGAACGCTTCAAGATTATGGAGCGCAAGCTTTACCGCGGCATCACCACCCCCTCCATGGTGGCCACCTTAGTCTTCGGCGCCTGGCTGATCGGCTACAATGTGTCCGGCTATTTCAGTCAGGGGTGGCTGCACGCCAAGCTGGCACTGGTGGCCCTGCTGGTTATCTACCACTTTTACTGCGGCCACCTGGTCAAGGTTTTCCGGGACGACCGGAACACCCGCAGCCACGTCTTCTACCGGTGGTTCAATGAACTGCCGGTCCTCGTGCTTCTGGCGGTGGTCATCCTGGCCGTTGTCAAACCTTTCTGAGGAGCTGAGCTATCAAACGTTACACCCGACCCCAGGTACTGATCCTCTCCGGCCTTGACCCTTCGGGCGGCGCCGGCATCCAGGCAGACATCCAGGCAGTCACGTCCCTGGGCTGTCACCCGTTGCCGGTACTGACCTGCCTCACGGTTCAGGACACCCGCAACGTATACGGCGCTGAGCCGATCTCCGCGGAGCTCATTCGCCAGCAGTTGCACTGCCTTGCTCAGGACACCCCCATCCACGCAGTCAAAACCGGGGCCCTGGGCAACGCCGCGGTGGTCGACGTGCTGGGGGAATTCATGGCTGAACGCCGCGGTATACCGCTGATCACTGACCCGGTCATCAAGGCCGCCGGCGGTGGCGACCTGGCCGACGACGAACTGATCGCTGCCATGAAAGACCGGCTGTTCCCCCTGGCCGAGATGATCACCCCGAACGGCATCGAGCTTGCGATGCTTGGTGGCAGCGACAATCCCGACGAGGCAGCGGCAAAGCTGTTGGCCGGCGGCTGTGATTCGGTACTGGCGACCGGCGGCCACGGCGAAGGCATTCATATTATCAACACGCTCTACAACCATGGGCCGGAACCCATGCGCTGGGAAATTGAGCGGGTTGGCGGCGAATACCATGGCACCGGCTGCACGTTGGCCGCAGCCATTGCGGCCGGAAGGGCCTCCGGATTGTCCCAGAGAGCCGCCATATCCCAGGCCCAGAATTACGTTCACCGGGCCATCCTGCACGCGCTGGAGGTTGGCAAAGGCCAGCCGGTACCGGATCGGGGCATCCTGTGGGAACGATGAGCAAAGGGCTTCGACCGGGACTCTACGGCATCACCGACAGTACGCTGACACCACCGGATCGCCTGCTGGCCTCCGTGGAAGCCGCCCTCCGAGGCGGTGCTGTCATGATACAATACCGGGAAAAGCAGGCGCCGATGGCCGAGAAACTGGCCCAGGCCCGCAGCCTCAAGAGCCTGTGCGAAAGCGCGAACGTGCCGTTGCTGATCAACGACGATCCGGAACTGGCGAAGCGGGTCGGTGCAGCCGGCGCCCATGTCGGACAGGGTGATACCTCGGTGCTTGAGGCTCGCCGTATACTGGGCGAGCAGGCCATTATCGGCATCACCTGTCACGCCGAACTGGCCCTGGCCCGTTCTGGCGTGGAACAGGGCGCCGACTACCTGGCCTTTGGCCGATTTTTCAACTCGTCCACCAAGCCCGGCGCACCTGCGGCCTCGCCTTCGGTCCTCACCGAGGCCAAACGCTTTGAGCTGCCATTGACCGCCATTGGCGGGGTAACAGCCGACAACGGCGAGGCCCTCATTCGTGCCGGAGCGGATCTGCTGGCCGTGGTGGGCGGTTTGTTTGGAGGCAGCGACGAGGACATCGAGCGTCGCGCACTCAGCTTTGCGCGGTTATTCCAGAATCATCATCCACTTTTTTCACTCCCGCACTAACAGGAGCCCAGACTCATGACGCACTCCGAAACCCTGTTTGAACAGGCCCAGAAATACATTCCAGGCGGTGTGAACTCGCCGGTGAGGGCCTTTCGTGGTGTCGGCGGCACGCCCATTTTCTTCAAGCACGCCCAGGGCGCCTACCTGTACGACGAAGACGACAAGCGCTACATCGACTATATCGGCTCCTGGGGCCCAATGATCCTTGGCCATGGCGACCAGCGCATCAAGGATGCCCTGCATGCCCAGGTGGATCTGGGCGTTGGCTACGGCGCGCCCACGGCCATTGAAACGGATATGGCCAGGAAGGTGTGCGAATTGGTGCCCTCCATTGAACTGGTGCGCATGGTGAATTCCGGCACCGAGGCCACCATGAGCACCATTCGCCTGGCCCGGGGCTACACTGGCCGCGACAAGATCGTGAAATTCGAGGGCTGCTATCACGGACACGTGGATTCGCTGCTGGTGAAAGCCGGTTCGGGCGCACTGACGCTGGGCGTACCGAACTCTCCCGGCATTCCTGCCAGCCTCGCCGAACACACCATCACACTGACCTATAACGACATCGACAGTGTGCGGGAAACCTTCAAAACCATGGGCGACCAGATTGCGGCCATCATTGTCGAACCGGTGGCAGGCAACATGAATTGCATCCCGCCGGTGCCGGGCTTCCTCGAGGGACTTCGGGAAGTGTGTGACGAACACGGCACATTGCTGATTTTCGACGAGGTAATGACCGGATTCCGGGTATCCCTCGGCGGAGCGCAGGGCCTGTACGGCGTAACACCCGACCTCACGGCACTGGGCAAGGTCATCGGTGGCGGCCTGCCCGTAGGTGCCTTCGGAGGCAAACGGGCAATCATGGAGCACATCGCACCACTGGGCCCGGTGTATCAAGCCGGTACTCTCAGTGGCAACCCGCTGGCCATGTGCGCCGGGCTGACCACCCTGAACGCCATTTCCGAGCCGGGCTTCCATGACCGGCTTACCGAGAAGACCAACGCAGTGGCCCAGGGCCTGAAGGAAGCGGCCCACGCCAACGGCATTCCGCTGACGGTTCAGGGTGCTGGTGCCATGTTCGGCTTTTTCTTCACGGAAGAGCCCTCCGTGTCGCGATTCGATCAGGTGATGGCCTGTGATATCGAACGCTTCAAGAAGTTCTTCCAGGGCATGCTGAAGGAAGGTGTGTACCTCGCCCCATCGGCGTTCGAGGCCGGATTCACCACCGCGGCGCTGTCTGATGACGACATCGCCGACACCATCGCAGCAGCAAAGAAAGTCATGGCAACCCTTTGACCACGTGGGGCCTGTGGCCTTGTTTGCTGGCCCCGCAGGGCACCACCTGTCTTGCGGGGCCATCTGAGTGAACACGGTCACACTTTGGCAGGGAAACGTCCTCCGCTCCCGCTTATACCGTTGACTTGGCGCTCCACCTGGACAAATGTTAGACACATCTCTCGCGAGATGCTCTGACGGCCACAATCTAACAAACACAAGAACCAAGTCAGCGCACGGAAGCACTCAGCGGGCCCTCTGGCCTGCGCAGTCTGAGAACGTAGTCTCTGGAGCAACCCGTTAGGTTGAGCCGCAGTTTGAATAACAAACACAAGATCAAACTGTAGGAACGACAATGAAACTCTGGATCCAAGCAATGGCCCTGGCCCTGACTGTGGCCTGGTCCGCGCCCTCTGCCGCCTGGTGGTGGGACTCCACACCCTCGAACTACACCGACACCCGATACCCCATTGTGCTCGTGCACGGCATGTTCGGTTTCGACTCCATTGCCGGTGTCGACTACTGGTACGGCATCGCCAGCGACCTGCGTAAATACGGTGCCGATGTCTACACCACACAAGTGCCTGCCCTGGACAGCACCATCGCCCGCGGCGAAGCTCTACTGCCTCAGATCCAGGCCATCGCTGCCGTACATGGCAAGGTGAATCTGGTTGGCCACAGCCACGGCGGACCGACCGCGCGCTACATTTCCCGCGTTCGGCCTGACCTGGTGGCCTCGGTCACTTCGGTGGGTTCCCCGCACAAGGGCTCTCCGGTGGCGGATCTGATCTACGGCTCCCCGGCCGAGAGCCTGGCCGCGAGCCTCGGAGATGCACTGGGAGGATTGATTGACCTGCTGTCTGGTGGCGGTTACGACCAGGACCTTCGCTCCAGCCTGTACTCGCTGACGACTGAGGGCAGCGCCGAATTCAATCGCTTTGCGCCCGCTGGCGTTCCCCAGACCGCCTGCGGTGAAGGCGCCTACGTCGCCAACGGGGTGCGCTTCTATTCCTGGGGTGGTACCGGGGTGCTGACCAATGTACTGGACCCGTCCGATGCCCTGCTCGGTACCACCAGTCTGGCGTTCGGCTTCAGCCAGAACGACGGGCTGGTTGGCCGCTGCAGCAACCACTTTGGCGACGTTATCCGGGACAACTACTTCATGAACCACCTGGATGAAGTGAACCAGGCGCTGGGTCTGCACAGTCTGTTCGAGACCGATCCAAAAGCCGTGTTCAAGCAGCACGCCAACCGGTTGAGAAATGTCGGCCTGTAGGCTCGCAGCTAGAGTGAACCCTCAACGGTGACCATGAGCGTCTGGCGCTGATAGTCGTACTGCGCCAGACTGCTCTCGTTTTCAAGGATCCGCCATTCCGCCCGCAGCAGCCACCGGGCATCCAGCGAGCGCTCCATTACAACGCCGGCCTCGAACCTGTTGTCCCGTCTTGTTCCACTCTCGCCTGCAGTCTCCGGGACGCTGTGAGGATCTGCGTACCGACTGTGACGGAAAGACCCCACCCCCCCAACATTGACACGCTGGTTTACCGCGTAGAGCGCCACCATTTCAAAACCGTGCCGGGTGGGCGATACACTGACAAAACCGTTCGTGTTCTGCAGGTCCCGTCGACGATTGATCTCCAGATGGTAGTCGCCCTCGATTCGCCACCGCCCAAGGTAACGCAGAGCGTCCAGACCCAGGCGATAGACCTGGCCGTCGTAGGCCTCGAAGTCCGGGCCACCCGTCACCCGAGCAGCGCTCACGAGGAGTCCGCACCGGTCTATGACTCCGGTCACCGAACAGACATCCCAGTCACGGAAACCCTCAAGGCCCACTCGACGCTCGAAGCGTTCGCCATCGAACCAGGACTGGGCCAGCGCGAACCTGGCGCCGAGCTCCCCAGTATCCAGCTTTTCCGACCACCCGAATCGCCCCTGCAGAACCCGGGAATCGTACATATCCTGCGACGGGTGGCTACGTGCGAAGGCAGCGGCATCCAGCGTGAGCCAGGAGCCTGCACCAGCCTGGAATGCCAGACTCCCCGCCGCGAGAGCCTCCGTGAAAAAACCGCCCTCGCTGGAGGCGCTGGCATCCGGCAAACCGGCAATATTGGAGTCGTAACCGCCTGAAACGGCGAGATAGCCACGGCCGTCCGGAGTGGGTGCGGGTGCGGGTGCGGCCTGAGGTTCAGCCAGCCGGGTGAGCTGCGTCTGTGACAACACCCTGAGTTTCTCCGGGGCATTGTCCGCTGCAGCCGACTGCTCGAACCATCGCCTCGCAGATTCGGGGTTGTCGCGGGCCAACTCAATCAGGCCAAGGTTATAGCGGGCAAGCGCATCATCGGGGCCCGACAGCAGCTGCCGGAACGCATAATCTGCGGCGTCAAGATCGCCCAGCTGGTAGCAGGCTACGCCCAGGTTGTAGAACAGGGAAGGAGAGGAAAGACCGGCTGCTGCCGCTTGTTCAAACAGCTGGCGGGCAGCGGACGGGTTACCCTTCTGGTACTGCTGGATACCCTCAAGAAAGAGATCCTTGCCGACTTCGTGTCCGGCTCCGAAGAGGACCTGAGGAATCGACAGGCAAAACCAAAGCGGCAGGGCTCTCCAACGCACCAGCAACGTCACTCTCCGGATTGAACATCAGGGAATACGACTGACGCGCTGGCCGGGGCTTAGCGATCCCTTCCCGGGGTCTCGGGCAGCTCCGGTCTTTGCGGTCGGTCGGGCGCTTCGGGTCTGCCGGGCACGCCCTGGCTCAGATCCCTCGACTCTCGGGCCCGCTCCGACATCTCCTGGCCGAAGGCTCGCCCTCGCTCACGGGCCTGCTCTGCAGTATCAAGACCACGAGAGTCTGCGTCTGCATTACCGCCCACCGCAGGGCTGCTGTCAAGTCGGGGCAGCTCAAGTTCACGCACCACCGACTCGCTCAGTTCCGCGTCGTCAGTCACCATGCGCATGGTAACATCAAGATCCTCGCTGGCGAGCACCGTTGTCGGAATTATAGCTGCGAGCGTCACAGCCCCGAACAGGGTCAGGGCCCGACCATAACGATAGTGTTTCATGATCCTGAATCCTCAGGGTAAGGCTCCGGGTAGCGAGGTATCGGCGCCCGGAATGTCTTCTGTCGGTCCCCTGCATCCAGGCGGGCAACCAGCTCTCCATTACCGGGGAACAGCAGCTTGAGGGGCAATGCCAGAACGTTCTCGCCCTTATCGAGGCTAACCTGCCAGCTCAGTTCCCGACGACCCGGCCAGGCGGCTACTTCAACATTGGGCGGCAACTCCAGGGTTAAAGTGACATTCTCAAGCGCCTCAGCAGACCGGAACGCCAGACGCACGGTTTTCTCCACCGGTGCGGCTACCGCTTCCACCTGCTTCGGTGCCGTTGTGGCAACAGGGTTTGAGGTTTGCTGGATGCCCGAACCGAAAAACAGGCCAAGGCCAAGACCGAACACCAGGGCCGCAGCTATCGCGCCGCCGACCGCCGGGGAACGCCAGCTGGCCGAGCGCCCACGGGGATCACCGTGGGCCGCCGACAGCACTCTTGCCTGGAAGCTTTCAGAAAGTTCAGGCACCGCATAGCGGTTCTGTAACGCGGCATCGAGGCTGCGCTCGGCGGACAGGGCAGCACGACACTCAGGACACCCGTCGAGATGCTGCTCGACCAGGCGCGCCTCAGAATGGGACAGCTCCTGGTGCAGATAGCCGTGCAGGCTGGATTGAATATCAGTACAGGTCATCGCTTTTACCTCAATCTCCCAGACCTACACGCCCGTCACGGGGCGGCGGTTCCACCTCATGACGAAGTTTATTCCTAAGCGCCGAACGACAGCGGTGCAACCGGGATTTGATCGTACCCTCAGGCACATCCAGCACCTCTGCAATATCCTCAACCCGCCAGCCGTCGACGTCGTGCAGCAGCAACATGGTCCGATGGTCCGGCGGCAACTCGGCCAGAACGGCATCAAGCATCGGACCAAGCCGTGACTGTTCCAGCTGCAGATCCGGCCCGGACTGATCGCTTTCAAGGCTGTCAAACCAGTCCGACTGGTCTTCCGGCCCAACAAATTCAGTGAGCGGTCGGTCCAGCTGCCGTCCTTTACGGCGCACCTGGTCGATGAACTGGCGATACAGCACCCGGTTGAGCCACGGCCGCAGTTGCTCCACCGCCTCCAGCTCCTCCAGCCGGGGGTAGAGCTTGATCACAACATCCTGGACCAGATCTTCCGCGTCCTGCTGCTGCCCCGCCAGCCGGAAGGCAAACCGGTACATGGCGTCCAGATGCGGCTGAACCAGTACATCGAAGCGGCGTGCTCTGGAGCTTCTGAAAGGAAATATTGCCAAAGCCGTGGTCTACCTGCGTGGATGGAATCAAGCGGCCGAGTCTATACCAGACCGTCGGGTGGATGCAGCTGCTCAAGCACGCACACTGGCCCGACAGGCTCCCTGAGATTAACGGCGGATGAGCAAACGTTAACAAAATTTCCGGAACGCTTCCCCTCCCGCAAGCGTTCTGTGGGAGTAAGCCAGCCAGTTCTGAGCGCTGGCACACACAGAATAAGCCATGGAGGTTTGTATGAAGCGTTCCATCCGATTGTTCACGATTTCGGCCCTGGCTGCAGGCGTTGCGGCTTGTGGCGGCGGTTCAGGCTCAGGATCAACCGGGACCGTCTCTTTCGGAGTTACCGATGCCCCTGCCACCGATCTGAGCAATGTCACCATTGCCTTTACCGAATTGCGATTGAAGCCCGAGAACGGCGACTGGATCGAGTTTTCGGTGGATGGGTTTGAGCAGATAAACCTGCTGGACCTGCAGGGTGGACTGACCGAACCCCTGATCACCGACGAGGAGGTGCCGGCAGGCAACTACACCGAGTTGCGACTGATCATCGACACCCAGAATTCTTTCGTAAAGAGGGAATCACAAGGGGATAACGAGTACACACTTGCAGTTCCCTCAGGTGAGCAGAGTGGCCTCAAACTGAAGGGCGACTTCCTGGTTGCGGCTGACACCACCACCAACTTCACCATCGACTTCGATGTCCGCAAGTCCATCGTAGACCCACAGGGCAATGCGCTCGCCGACTTCATGTTGAAGCCGTCTCTCCGTCTGGTGAACAACCTTGAGGTGGGCTCAATCAGCGGGCAGGTAGACTATGCACAGATCAACTCTATGCGGGGTGTCGAAGACACTGAAGACGCGTTGGCAGACTGCCAGTACGAGGGGTCGGTGTATGTCTACGAAGGTGTTGACGTAACACCAACGGATCTGAACGTAAACAATGAAGAAGGCAACCCGCTGATGGTCGTGCCCGTGGAGGCCGATCAGGATTCCGTGTTCTACAACTACACGGCAGCTTTCCTTCCAGCGGGCGACTACACTATCGCCTACAGCTGCCAGGAGGACGACAACGAGCAGGATGACGCCATCGAGTTCGAGGGTGAGCAGAACGTTACTGTTGTCGCCAACGAGACCACCGAAGCGGAAACCATTCCTCTCCAGTGATTGCCTCCAGACGCCCCCTCCCACGTTAGAGGGGGCGTTTGACGCCCCATTTATCCTAGAGCGCAGCCGCCCTCGCCTCGGCCTGATCCGCCCCGGCCACGTTCCCCCGGGCTCTGCGGATATCGGCCAACAACAGCCATCCCGCCCGTTGCAGTCTTACGTCATTCCCCGCCAGAGACAGTCCCTTCAGGGTGAACTGTTCCGCCGTGCCCAGCTGATTGCCGGCCACGTAGGCCTCGGAAAGCTTGAA
Organism: Marinobacter sp. E2; assembly: GCF_055755345.1. Lineage (NCBI taxonomy): Bacteria > Pseudomonadati > Pseudomonadota > Gammaproteobacteria > Pseudomonadales > Marinobacteraceae > Marinobacter > Marinobacter sp. E2. The sequence continues at coordinate 584,790 of NZ_CM146911.1, read as the reverse complement.
ATAGACTTCGGCCGAGCGCGGGGCAATGCGCTGGGCCCGCTCCAGGCGCGCGATGGCAGCCTGGGTATCACCCTGGGCCAGTAACCGCTCCGCTTCGCGAACCAGGCTCAGGGCGGCGGGAGAAAGGCTGTCGCCGCTTTCCCGGTAACTCGGACCGGCGCTACCGGCAGGCTCCCTGGATTCCGGTACCGGTTCCGCCTCAGGCTGTTCGCTCTTGCGCCATACCTGCGCCTCTTCACGGGCGCCATCGTCGCTGGTTCTGGGCGGCTCGGGCGCCTTGGCGGGCTCTCCGCCTACCGGCACGTAGATACCGCCCCCGGGTCCGGAGGCGCAGCCGGCCAGGCCGAGGGCAGCCGCCAGTGCCGTGGCAATAAGCGGGGTGCGGGATGTGCGTTTTTCAATCATTGGAACAGTCCTTCAAACCAGCCCCGGATTCTGCGCTCAAGGGTTCCGGAGCATGAGATTGTCTGAGTGGGCTCGCTGCCAGCGATGAACGGCAGCAGCCGGGCATTGTCGCAGTATTCGTCGGTCAGCGCCTGACGCCGGGAATTTACCCAGTGATAGTTAACACCGTCCGGCACCACCGGCGAGAATCCGTGCTGGGGCACCTGCGCCATGAAGCGCGACCACACCGGCAGGGCACCACTGGCGCCGGTCAACGACGTTGGCCCATTATCATCACGCCCCACCCAGGCAACCGCAAGCAGATCGCCGCTGAAACCGGCGAACCAGGAATCCCGACCATCGTCGGTGGTGCCGGTCTTGCCAGCAAGCGTCAGTTCCTCGGGCACCGTGTAGTAAGCCGAACGCCCGGTTCCTTCCTGCATGGTCTCCTGCATGGCGTACTGAACCAGATGCACGGCCGACGGATCGGCCACCTGCTCGACTTCCAGACTGTACCGGGAAAGCGCCTGCCCCCGGGCGTCGGTAACTTCGCGGATGGTGCGAAGCGGCGTGTTGAAGCCCGATGTTGCCAGTCCCTGGTAGATCTGGGCAACGGTAACCGGGCTCATGGATACCGACCCGAGCAGCATCGACGGATATTGCGAGATGGGCGAATCGACACCAAACGCCGTCAGGGTATCTCGCACCACATCAACGCCAATATCGAGCCCAACGCGCACTGCCGGGAGATTGTAGGAGTGTGAGAGCGCCTCGTGCAGGGGCACGTCCCCGCGCTCCTCGCCATCGTAGTTCTTCGGCTGCCAGCGGCGACCGTCATCGAATTCCAGGGTAAAGCTCTTGTCCTGCACCGGTGTAATCAGGGTATACCGGTCCGGCTGCTGGAGGGCCGAGAGGTAAATGAAGGGCTTGATCAGTGAACCAATGGGTCTCTGCGCATCCAGGGCCCGGTTGAAGCCCGCGTATTGCGGCTCCTTGCCGCCCACCAGCGCCAGAACTTCGCCGGAATCCTTGGCGGTCACTACCAGAGCCGCTTCCAGCGACTTGGCTGCCTCTCCTGACCCGAGGCGCGGTACGGTCCGGGAGACGGCAAATTCGGCGGCGTACTGGATAGCCGGGTTGAGCGTGGTAAAGATCCTCAGACCCTCACTCTGGAGGTCTTCCTGCCGGTAATCCCGGGCCAGGTGTCGGCGAACCAGATCGATGTAGGCCGGGTAGCGGTTCTCGGAATAGGATGGCCGCTCGCTGACCCCCAATGGCAGACCCCGGGCCCGGGCCGCACGCCCCGGCTCGATGAGCCCGGCCTGCTCCATTTCCGAGATCACCAGGTTGCGACGCTCGGTGGCCCGTTCGGGATGCCGGCGCGGATTGTAGTAGCTGGGTCCCTTCACCATGCCCACGAGGAGTGCAATCTGATGCACCTCCAGGTCCCGGAGTGACTCCCCGAAGAAGAACTGACTGGCCAGGCCAAAACCGTGGATGCTGCGGGTGCCCGCCTGCCCGAGGTACACCTCGTTGAGGTAGGTTTCGAGGATGTCGTCCTTTTCATAGTGCAGCTCCAGCAGCAGCGACATCAGCGCCTCATTGCCCTTCCGCAATAGCGTCTGATCGCGACTGAGAAACAGGTTTTTTACCAGTTGCTGGGTCAGGGTGCTGCCGCCCTGGACAATCCGACCGGCGCGGATGTTGGCCAGCATGGCCCGGCCGATGGACAGGGGGGCGATGCCGTGATGGTCGTAGAAATTCCGGTCCTCGATGGCCATCAGGGTTGCCGGCAGCAGGGCCGGCACCTCGTCGAGCTGCACCAGTATACGATCTTCCCGGTGAGCCGGGTAGATGCCGCCAATCTGCGCCGGCTCCAGGCGCACGATGGGGGAAGGTTCGCCCTTAACCACGGAAAACTGCTGCACCCGGTCGCCGGCAATGGTCAGCGACAGCCTGCGCTTCGGCTCTTCGCCATCAGGAAACAGGAATCCACGCGTGTTGATAACAAACCGGCCGCCGCTACGCCGATAACTGCCCGCTTCGGAACCGCCCGCCTTGCGGTAACCGGACAGTTCCAGTTCGCGCTCCAGACCACTGGCGCTTACGCTGGCGCCGTCGAACAGCTCAAGGGGACGGGCATACACGCGGGACGGCACTTCAAAGCGACGCCCCTCGAAGCGGTCAGTCACTACGGCGTCCAGATAGACCATCCAGCCGGCCAGCAATACCAGGCCGATGGCGCCCAACCGGAACAGGAAGCGCCAGAACCATGGGCGGCGACCGTTGCCAGAGGACCTTCGGGACGATTTCTTTCGGGGGTTGGGTGTTGAGCGCGATTTTTTCATGGCTCGGATTATAACGAAGGGAGCGGGCGGGAAGGCAGGCCAACTGTGTGTTATTTCTGTAATCTGCCCGTTATGATAGGGCAAGAAAAATCAATGGGTTCAGGGAACGCGAGGAGAGTGACGTGAGTGAGACATCCCCAGGCAATCTGGTTCGGGCATTGCAGAATCCGGAGCTGTACGACCACCCGGTGTCCGGGTTCCGGGTTATCGAAACTCACATCTCCCAGGTGATCCTGACCGGCGACTACGCCTACAAGATCAAGAAGCCCATGGATTTCGGCTTTCTGAATTTCTCCACCCTCGAGCGCCGCAAACATTTCTGTGAGGAAGAGCTGCGGCTGAACCGCAGGCTCGCGGAGAAACTGTATCTGGAGGTTCTGCCCATTACCGGCACACCGGAAAACCCGGTACTCGGCGGCGACGGCGAGGCCTTCGAATACGCCATCCGGATGCGCCAGTTTGACCAGGACCAGTTGTTCGACCGGCTGCAGGAAAACGGCAACCTGGCTCCCGAGCTACTCACCAGCCTGGCGCGGCAGGTGGCGGCCTTCCACCAGCAGTTGCCGCCGGTTGCCGAAGACAAGCCGCTGGGCACACCGGAGGCGGTGTTTGCCGCCATGCAGGAAAACTTTGACCAGATTCGGCCATTGATCAGCGACACCGATCTGCTCGCGCAGCTCGACAACTTGCAGGCCTGGACCGAATCCACCTTCGAGCGCCACCGGGATCTGATTGCCCGGCGCCGTGCCAATGGTCTGGTGCGAGAGTGTCACGGCGATTTGCACCTGGCCAACATTACCCGCTTTGAGGGTCAGGTCACCGTCTTTGACTGCATCGAATTCAACGAGCCGTTCCGATGGATTGATGTGATCAACGACCTGGCGTTCCTGCTCATGGATCTGGAATTCCGGGGCGAGAACGCGCTGGCCAATCTGGTTCTGAATACCTACCTGGAGCACCGGGACGACTTCGAGGCGCTACCTTTACTGCCCCTGTACAAAGCCTACCGCGCCATGGTGCGGGCCAAGATCGCGCTGTTCACCATGGGCAACCCGGAACTGAGCGAAGCCGAGAAAGAAGGCCTGATGCAACGCTACCGGGCCTACGCACAGCTGGCAGAAGACTACGGCAGCATCCCCAATCACTACCTGCTGGCCACCACCGGCCTGTCTGCCAGCGGCAAGACCTGCGTCAGCGCGGCCATGGCCGGTGAGCTGGGGCTGATTCGCCTGCGTTCGGATGTTGAGCGCAAGCGCCTGCACGGGCTGGCCCCGCTGGATAGTTCCCGATCACCAACCGGCGGCAACCTCTATACTGAAGAGGCTACCGAAAAAACCTATCAACGCCTGGCCGATCTCGCTGGGCAGGTTCTTGCGGCCGGCTTCCCGGTGATTGTCGACGCCGCCAGCCTGAAGCAGAAGGAGCGTTCCCTGCTGGCCAGCGTGGCGGAGGCCCAGGGCCTGCCGTTTACCCTGATCCACTGCGAGGCGCCGGAGGCCCTGCGCCGGGAGTGGATTCGCAAGCGCCAGGGCGACGCTTCGGAAGCCACCGAAGAATTACTCGATGCCCAGCAGAGCTGGTTCGAGCCACTGACTGCAGAGGAAAAGACCCACACCGTCCACCTGCACACCGATCAGGAACATGTGGCCGAAGCCGTGGCGGACCGGATCCGTCAGCACCTGGGCATCAATCCCGGCTAAAATAACAACAGGATTTGCACTGGCCACTGCGAGGCACACGATGGACGACAAAAGCGAGCACGACGTACAACAGATCAGCCATCCGCTCTACGACCTGCTCCGGAGCGAAGACATCAAGGCGTTCAACACCCAGAAAGCCAAGCTCTCGGAGTTGCCGAGCTTTGCCCATGGTGACTTCAGGGGCCTGGACCTGCGAGGCATGGATGCACAGGGGCTGGACTTCCGCCACGCCTATTTCCGGGGCGCGGATCTGCGCGGCGTGGATTTCTCAAAATCGCGCATGGAAGGGTCCAGCATCGCCAGCGCCAAGATTTCCGGCTGCTACTTCCCGCACCGGCTGCACGCGGATGAAATTGTCATGTCCCTGAACCATGGCACCCGGATGCGCTACGCCATACTGCCAAAATGACGGCAAGCAACCGCCAGTGGCAAACCGTCTGCCCCGCCCCGGAACTGGTGCCCGGTCGGTTTGTGGAGTTCCGTCTGCGGGAAAAGGCCCGGCAGCCGGAAGGTATGCCGCTCACCGGCTTTCTGTTTCTGGACGGGGAGGAGCCCCGGGCCTACCTCAACATCTGCCCCCACCTGGGCATTGAACTGAACTGGATGCCGGGGCGCTTCATGGACAGCGACAACCTGTTTATCCAGTGCTCCACCCACGGCGCACTTTTCAAACCCGGGGATGGCGAATGCATTGCCGGGCCCTGCCAGGGCGACGCCCTCACGCAGCTGGAGGTGCGCGAACAGGAGGGGCAGCTGGAGGTCAGACTTCCAGAATAACCGGCACCGGCTCAGTCAACGTGAGAAGACCGGTAGGGTCACCCGCTGCGCTGGCCAAACTAGCCCGGTACGCCAGCACCTCCACCCCGGCATCGCAGGCTTCCCTGAGTAACTGACCGTAGCGGGCATCAATGTGGTCGGCGGGCCGAACGGTTTCGATCCCGGTGTGATTGACCACGAAAAACAACACCCCACGCTCGCCCTGCTCTACTTGGGCCATCAGTTCGCGCAGGTGCTTCTGACCGCGCTCGGTGACCGCGTCCGGGAAAAACCCCTGGCCGTCCTCCGCCAGGGTCACGTTCTTGACTTCCACCCAGGCGTCTGGCTCCGAGGGATGACCGGACAGCAACAGGTCAATCCGGCTTTTTTCGGCGCCGTATTTCACTTCAGCCCGGCACTGACTGTAACCGGCCAGCTCTGACACCCGCCCGGTTTCCACGGCTTCCCTTGCCTGGCCGTTGGGCCTGGCGGTATTCACGCAGGCCAGTTGCCCGGGCACGGCTTCCACCAGCTCCCAGGTGTATTGCAGCTTGCGCTTGGGGTTGTCGCTGCGGCTCAGCCAAACGCGGGCGTTCTCCGGCTGGCAGCCCAGCATGGAGCCGGTGTTGGGGCAATGGGCGGTCACTTCGGTGCCGTCTGACAGTCGCACATCCGCCAGGAAGCGCTTGTAACGACGAATAAGACGGCCTTCAACCAAAGGTTCAGGAAACTTCATGAGCTCTCCGTTCAAAAGTCGGTGCCACAAGGCTGGCACCCCCGTAACTAATCTGCTATTTTCCGCAAATTCCCGTTTTCAGGACGACTGCTTCATCCAGGGTAAATCCGCTCAGCCACGGGGGCTCACGCGGCGGGAAGCAAAAGCGTTCTTGTGAAGTACAATCAAGAGGCCGGGTTCAATGGCAAACACTGCAGAACAACCACGCGAACGTTTTACCAACTTCACCCCCTATGAAATGAAGAAGGGTGAAGAGTACATGAGTGCGGAAATGCTCCAGCACTTCAAGGACCTTCTCCTCCAGTGGAAGCAGGAGCTGATGGAAGAGGTCGACCGCACCATGCACCACATGCAGGAAGACGCTGCAAACTACGCCGATCCAAGCGACCGCGCAACCCAGGAGGAAGAGTTCAGCCTGGAACTGCGCACCCGCGATCGTGAGCGCAAGCTGATCAAGAAGATCGATCAGACCATCGATCGCATCGACAAGGACGACTACGGCTTCTGCGACCAGTGCGGTGTGGAAATCGGTATTCGCCGCCTCGAAGCGCGCCCGACGGCAACCCTGTGCATCGACTGCAAAACCCTGGCCGAGATCCGCGAACGCCAGACCGGCATCTGAGCCGGCCTCGCCAGGAACAGTTGCCGGCCTCGTACCTTGTACAGAGACGGGCCGGCTGACTGACCGCCATGAAGCATCCTCAATACCGGGGCCGTTTCGCTCCATCACCAACCGGCCCCCTGCACTTCGGCTCACTGGTCACCGCCCTCGCCAGCTATCTGGAAGCCCGCGCCCACAACGGCCAGTGGCTGATCCGTATTGAAGACCTGGACCCCCTGCGGGAGCCGCCGGAGGCCACCGGCCAGATCCTGGCCAGCCTGGAGGCTCACGGCCTGTTCCCCGACCAACCCGTGCGTTTCCAGTCAAAGCAGCATCACGCCTATCAGAGCGCCATCGAGCAACTACTGGCATCAGGGCATGCCTACCGCTGCCCCTGCTCCCGAAAGGAGCTGCAAGCCCACCAGGGCCGCCATCCCAACCATTGCCGACGTGGCGGCGCGGGTGTTGGTGATCGCCCCTGGGCGGTACGCTTTGCCCTGGAAGACGAAGACTGCCGCTGGCAGGACCTGTTGCTGGGGCCACAGCACCAGACGGTACGGGCAGAACTCGACGACCCCGTGATCCTGCGCAAGGAGGGATTCTTTGCCTATCAACTGGCGGTGGTGGTGGATGACATCGACCAGGGAATAACCGATGTGGTGCGCGGCTCCGACCTGCTCGACATGACGGCACAACAACAGCAGATCTACCGGGCCCTGGGCCAGACGCCGCCCAGCTGGTTGCACATTCCGGTCATCCTCAACGAGCAAGGCCAGAAACTGAGCAAACAGACCCATGCACCGGCCCTGGACGATTCGATGGCCGCCCGTAACCTGGTTCAGGCTCTCGAGGCGCTGGGACAGCAGCCACCGACCTCCCTGGCCGACACATCCGCGGACTCGGTACTGGCATGGGGTTGCGCCAACTGGCGGCGAAGCGCCATTCACCTGACATCCCGCTGAGGGACATGGTATAACACCCCTCTCACACCTCAGCGCGGATAGCATGCCTGATGTATATCTACCGTCTGGTCTTCCTGTTGGTTCTGGCCATCTATATTTTTTCGCCCAACATCCTCGACTGGTGGACCTCTCCGGAAAATGCCTGGTACAGCCCCTACCTTATCTGGGCAGGCCTCATAGCTATCGGCTTCTGGCTGGAATGGCGGCGAGACCCCAATGAGTTTTAGTGCCTCCGGACTGCTGCTTGCCAGCCTGCTTTACCTGATATTGCTGTTCGGGATTGCGTGGGTCACCGAACGTGGCGTGGTGCCCGGTCGCTGGGTGCGCCACCCGCTGGTCTATGTGCTGAGTCTGGGCGTCTATGCCGGAATCTGGGCCGTCTACGGGGCCGTGGGCATGGCCGCCGAGTCAGGCTACGGATTTCTGGCTTATTACCTGGGCATCAGCGGCGCCTTTCTGCTGGCGCCGGTACTGCTTAATCCGGTGATGCGAATTGGCCGGGCCTACCAGCTGACCTCGCTGGCGGACCTGTTTGCCTATCGCTATCGCAGCCAATGGGCCGGTACCCTGGTAACCCTCTGCTCGGGTGGCGCCATCCTGGCGCTGCTGAGCATGCAGATACAGGCGGTGGTAACGTCGGCCAGCATCCTGGCGCCCGATACCTCGCCCAACGTTATTGGCGTTATGTTCAGCCTGATCGTGGTGCTGTTCGCCATGCTGTTCGGTGCCCGCCGGGGCCAGAACTCGGGCAACCACCAGGGCCTGGTGCTGGCCATCGCCTTTGATTCGATGGTCAAGCTTGTGGCCTTGCTTGTGCTTGGTGGCGTCATTCTCTTCGGCGTGTTTGATGGCATGGCCGGGCTTGAGCAATGGCTGGCCACCCGCACCTCACCCGCTACCACCATGACCCTGAGCATCGACGACGGCAGTTGGCGTGCGCTGATGCTGATGTCCTTCGCCGCCGCACTGGTGCTGCCCCACATGTACCACATGACGTTCAGCGAGAACCCGTCACCCAAGGGCCTGGCCAAGGCCAGCTGGGGCCTGCCCCTTTACCTGTTGCTCCTGGGGCTCCCGGTACCGTTGATTCTGTGGGGAGGCCAGCAACTGGAGGTCACCACCGGCCCGGCGTTCTTCGCCATTGGCGTTGCCCAGGCCCTGGAAAACCCCATGCTGACGCTGTTGATGTACATCGCCGGCCTGTCCGCCGCCAGCGGCCTGATGATTGTGAGCACCCTGGCACTGGCCGGCATGGCGCTTAACCATGTGGTTCTGCCACTGAAAACCCCGAAGGACCAGGGCGACATCTACCGCTGGCTCCAGTGGGTCAAGCGTGCCCTGATCGCCGTCATCATTTTCCTGGCGCTATTGTTCCATGAAACCGTGGGCCGCAACCTGGACCTGTCTATCCTGGGTGCCATTTCGCTGTCAGGCACGTTGCAGCTCCTGCCCGGGGCACTTGGCGTGATCTACTGGCCCGAGGGCAACCGGCGCGGGCTGATTGCCGGCCTGATTGTGGGGCTGACCATCTGGGCCGTTACCCTGGTGCTGCCATTTTCCCACACCGCCAACCTGCTGGCGTGGCTGGGCGCACCCCTGGTGCCGGATTACAGCAACTGGCACATCTTCACGTTTGTGAGCCTGACCGCCAACATTTCGGTCTTTGCCCTGGTGTCCATTCTCAGCACCAGCACCAGTGAAGAGAACAGTGCTGCCCAGGCCTGCTCCCTGGGCGCCCTGTCACGCCCCCAGCGCCGCGAGCTGCTGGCCACCTCATCCACCGATTTTGTGCGCCAGCTGGCGAAACCCCTCGGTTATGGTGTGGCCCGCCGGGAAGTGGAGCGGGCGCTGGCCCAGTTGAAGCTGCCCAACGTGGAGTATCGGCCCTATCAGCTGCGCCGCCTGCGCGACCAGGTGGAAATCAATCTCTCGGGACTGCTGGGCCCGTCAGTTGCCCGGGACATGGTAAAACGCCACCTCGGCTTCAAACCCATGGCCCAGGGCGGTACCGCCCAGGACATCCGCTATGTGGAGCGAGTCCTGGGCGATTACCAGAACCGGCTGACAGGCCTCGCCGGCGAGCTGGACAACCTGCGCCGGCATTACCGACAGACCCTCCAGAACCTGCCCATTCCCGCCTGCTCCGTGGGCGAGGATGGTGAAATTCTGATGTGGAACATGGCGATGGAGGCGCTCACCGGCATAACCGCAGACGACGTGGTCGGTGCCCGCTTGATGGCCCTGCCGGAGCATTGGCACGCATTGCTGGACGACTTCAACCGTGGCGAGGAACTGCACCGCTATAAGCACCGCCTGGATCTGCGCGGCAAGCCACACTGGCTGAACCTGCACAAGGCCGCCCTGAGCGGGCCGGACCATCCTGAAGGCGGCAGCATCATCCTCGTGGAAGACCAGACCGAAACCCGGTTGCTGGAAGACGAGCTGATGCACAGCGAACGACTGGCCTCGGTCGGCCGGCTTGCGGCCGGCGTGGCCCATGAGATTGGCAATCCGGTGACCGGCATCTCCTCACTGGCCCAGAACCTTAAGCTGGAAACCGACAATCCGGATATTCTCGACACCGCCGACCAGATCCAGCAGCAGACCCGGCGCATTTCCACCATCCTGCAGTCGCTGATGAACTTTGCCCGCACGGGAAACCATGCCCAGGCAAACCGGTACGAGCCCGTGCCCATCCGCCGCTGTGTCGATGAATCAATCAACCTGCTGTCCCTGAGTGACAAAGGCCTGGGCATCCGCTACGTCAACGATTGCCCGCCCTCCCTGCAGATCCTCGGTGACGAGCAGCGCCTGGTGCAGGTGTTCATCAACCTGCTTGCCAACGCCCGGGACGCCTCCCCTGACGGCGGCACCATCCGGGTCAGTGGAAAGGGCGACGGCTACTCCGCTATTATCGAAGTGGTTGATGAAGGCTCCGGCATTCCCGGAGACCAGCTCGACCACATCTTCGAGCCGTTTTACACCACCAAGGCCCCGAACCAGGGGACCGGCCTTGGCTTGTCGCTGGTGTACAGCATTATTGAAGAGCACTATGGCAACATTCAGGTGGAAAGCCCCGCCGATCCGCAAACGGGCACGGGCACCTGCGTAAGGCTCAGGCTGCCCGCCTACGAGCCGGAAAAAGAGATCGCCACCATCAGCCAGAACCAAAGGTCTTGAGATTTCTATGCCTCGCATTCTGATCGTGGAAGACGAAGACATCATTCGCTCGGCAGTGCGCAAACTGCTGCAGCACGCCGGTTACGACGTGGCCGATGCGGCGTCCGTCGAGGAAGCCGAACAGAACCATGACCCGGAACAGTTCGACCTGATCATTTCTGATCTGCGACTGCCCGGCGCGGCAGGCACCGAGCTGATCAACCGGGCCCCGAACACGCCGGTACTGATCATGACCAGCTACGCCAGCCTGCGCTCGGCGGTGGACTCCATGAAGATGGGTGCGGTCGAGTACATTGCCAAGCCGTTTGATCACGATGAAATGCTGGCCGCCGTGGCCAACATTCTGGCCCGCAAATCGCAGCCCGAATCGGGTACCGATGGGCAGGGGGTGGCACCTCAGAGTGCGGAAAGCAGCGACCCGGCAAGCATTATGTTCGGCCAGTGCGAGCCCATGCAGCGGGTGTTCACCCTGATTCGCAAGGTCGCCCCAACTGAAACCACGGTGCTGATCCAGGGCGAATCCGGTACCGGTAAGGAACTGGCTGCACGGGCGCTGCACCTGCTCAGCCCGAGGGCAGCCAAACCACTGATCTCGGTGAACTGCGCCGCTATCCCGGAAAGCCTGATCGAGTCAGAGCTGTTTGGCCATGAAAAAGGCGCGTTTACCGGCGCCGTATCGGCACGTACCGGTCTGATCGAAGCCGCCGACGGTGGCAGCCTGTTCCTCGATGAAATTGGCGAACTGCCTGCCGAAGCGCAGGCCCGTCTGCTGCGGGTACTCCAGGAGAACGAAATCCGCAAAGTCGGCTCAACACAGAGTCGCAAGGTAGACGTGCGCATGATTGCCGCCACCCACCGCAACCTCAAGGCAATGACCCGTACCGGGGAGTTTCGTGAAGACCTCTACTACCGCCTGAACGTCATGCAGATCCGGATTCCGCCACTCCGGGAGCGCCAGGGCGACATACTTGGCCTGGCCCGACGCTTCCTGAAGCGCCAGGGGGAGCGCATGGGCAAGCCCGACCTCAACCTGAGCCCGGAGGCCATGCGTGCACTGGAACGGCATCGTTGGCCCGGCAACGTCCGGGAACTCGAAAACGCCATCGAGCGGGCCACCATTCTGTGCGACGGCGATGTCATCACCCCTTCCCTGCTGGATCTGGACAGTGAGGGCGGCGACGAACACATCCCCGAAACCCTGGTCGAAGGTAACAACGAACAGGCCCGCACGCGGGAAGTGGACGCCTCCAACGACCTCTCCCTGGAAGATTACTTCCAGCATTTTGTGCTCGAGAACCAGGACCGTATGAGCGAGACCGAACTGGCCCAAAAGCTGGGCATCAGCCGCAAATCCCTGTGGGAGCGCCGGCAGCGTCTGGGCATTCCACGCAAGAAATCATCGGGCAACTGAAGAGCCATAGTGTGAACCCGCGCTCAGTTGTTACCCCATGTTCCTCACGGTAACACTCTTCACAGCGAGAACGTGATCTCAGTAACACTTAGGTAGAATACGGGGTAACACTTATGGGCTACAAAATCGTAAGGCACTGTTAATCATAGAAATTCAAAAACTGGCACACGGACTGCAACCTATTTGGCGCACAACAACAAAAACAAGAGTGACAACGCAGCGCCCAAACAAGAACAAAAAGCTGCAGGAAGACGTTCAGTAACAAAAACAACAATAGAACGTGAGCGAACTGAGTGTTTTGGGTACTTTGCTTTTTAGTGGTCCCACGGCACGTGCGAGTTGTAGATGTAGAGAAGAATCACCTTCCAGGTGACACTGCAGCTACCCCAGACCCGCCCGATGTCTCTGACCGCTCTGTGTATTCAAAGCTTTCCGTTTGCACTGCTCATTGCCCCGAAATTGGGGACATGCAGTGGGGCACAAAAACCAAGAAAAATCCCGGCAAAAACAACAACAATGCAGATCGTCAACGCTTTCAGGGCGGATTCGTGAAAACGGATCCGCCTTTTGATTTTCTGGCCACCGGAAAATCCTCAAATCACTCTCCCGGGAACCCGGAATCGAAGGCAAGCGTGTGCAAATCCTGCTCAAACCGTTAAACTCTCGGTTTTTGCTCATCGCAATCACGGATTTCAATGCCTAAATCAATTTTCACGTTCGTCGAGCAATCGGTCGAGAAGCTCCGTTCCATCATGCCCGGCAACGGAAAGAAGAAAGCCCATACCTACGAGCGTCGGGAAATTCCACGCGACCAGCACACCGTCTCTCGCTCTGTCATCAGCGAGCCGGCCAAAAAGGTTCTGCACCGACTGAACAAGTCGGGCTTCGAAGCCTACCTGGTTGGCGGTGGCGTTCGCGATATCCTCCTGGGCGGGCAGCCCAAGGATTTCGACATTGCCACCAACGCCACGCCCGAAGAGGTCCACGATCTGTTCCGGAACTCGCGCCTGATTGGCCGCCGGTTCCGGATCGTGCATGTGGTGTTTGGCCGCGAAGTCATCGAGGTCACCACCTTTCGGGGCAATGCCAACGAGGCCGACAACGACTCGGTGGATGATGACCGCAGGACCAACGAACACGGCCTGCTGCTGCGCGATAACGTTTACGGTACCCAGGAAGAAGATGCCCTGCGCCGGGATTTCACCGTCAACGCCCTGTACTACTGCATCCGCGACTTCACCGTTATTGACTTTGCCAACGGCATAGAAGATCTGCGCAACCGTCAGCTGCGCCTGATCGGCGATCCTGAAACCCGATACCGGGAGGACCCGGTGCGAATGCTTCGCGCCATACGGTTCGCCGCCAAGCTCGGCTTCGATATTGAACCGGAAACCGAGGCCCCCATTCGCGAGCTGGCGCCCCTGCTCAATCATATTCCGCCGGCTCGGCTGTTCGATGAAGTGCTCAAGCTGTTCTCCGCCGGCCACGGCGAGGCCACCTACGATCTTCTGAAGCACTATGACTTGCTGGCCCCGCTGTTTCCGGAAACAGCCCGGGCACTGGAGGCCGGCGAACCCGACGAACTGATTCGCCAGGCGCTTCGCAACACCGACGCCCGGATTGCCCAGGGCAAGTCGGTGACCCCCTACTTCCTGTTCGCCGCCATGCTCTGGCCGGCACTTCAGGCGGAGTGGCACCGTCGGCAGGATAACGGCGAACCGGTACAACCTGCACTGCACGGCGCGATTGGCAAGGTGATCGGGCGCCAGGTGCAGGCCACCTCGATCCCCAAGCGCTTCTCCGGCCCCATGAAAGAGATCTGGGAGCTTCAGATGCGCCTGCCCCGCCGGCAGGGCAAACGGGCCTTTGCCACCATGAGCCAGCCCCGCTTCCGCGCTGCCTATGACTTCCTGCTGGTGCGGGAAGCCGCGGGTGAAATCGAGCCGGGCCTGGGCCAGTGGTGGACCGACTTCCAACAACAAGATGAGCGTGGCCAGGAGCGGATGCTGTCGGAACTGAGCAGCGATGCGCCCAAAAAGCGCCGTCGCCGCCGCAAGCCGGTCAAGCGCCCCGCCCAGCAATGATGACCGACGCTTTTATCGGGCTCGGCAGCAACCTCAAGGAGCCTGCCGCACAACTGGCACGGGCGGTCGCCGAACTGGCGTCCCTGCCCGACTGCACCCTGGTGGCACAATCGCCTTTCTATGCCAGTCGTCCGGTAGGCCCCCAGGACCAGCCGGACTTTGTCAACGGAGCGGTCTGGCTCAGCACCGGGCTCAGCCCCCACCAGCTTCTGGACCAGTTACAAGCCATCGAACGGGCCCATGGTCGGGAGCGTCTGCGGCACTGGGGACCTCGCACCCTGGACCTCGACATCCTGCTCTTCGGCAACCAGGTCCTCAACGACGAACGGCTGACCGTGCCTCACAGGGAGCTTGCCAACCGGGACTTTGCCCTGCAGCCGCTGCTGGATCTGAAGCCGGACCTGCATCTGCCGGATGGCGAAACCATCGCCGAACTGCGGCGGCACTGCCCCGACAACCGCTTGCGCAAGCTTCCGCCAGCGGATTACCCTTAACACCTGATTGCCGGAAACCCCGGCCCGGTCTTGGCCCATCCACCCAAAAGGCAAGGATTCTATGGCTGTTACCATCAATACCCTGCGTGAATACAAGCAAAAGGGCGAAGCCTTTGCGGCCCTCACCTCCTATGATGCCACCTTCGCGCAGGTGGTCAGTGAAGCCGGGGTCCCCGTGATCCTGATCGGCGATTCCCTGGGCATGGTGTTGCAGGGCCACGACAGCACCCTCCCCGTCACCATGGACCAGATGGTCTATCACGTAAGCTGCGTGGCCAAGGGCAACCGGGGCTCACTGATCATGGCGGACATGCCGTTCATGAGCTACGGCACCGTGGAATCTGCCCTGGAGAACGCTGCGGAACTGATGCGTGCCGGCGCCCACATGGTAAAACTTGAGGGCACTGACTGGATGAAAGAGACCATTACCGCACTCACCGAGCGGGCGGTCCCTGTCTGCGCACACCTTGGCCTGACCCCGCAGTTCGTGAACAAGTTCGGCGGCTACAAGGTGCAGGGTCGGGACGAGAAAGCCGCAGAAATGATGATTGAGCACGCCTGCGAGCTCGAGGCCGCCGGCGCCGATGTCATCCTGCTGGAGTGCGTGCCCGCTCCTTTGGCCGCCCGCATCGCTCAGGCGGTGAAGGCTCCGGTCATCGGAATCGGCGCGGGCTCGGACACCGATGGCCAGATCCTGGTGCTGCACGACATGCTGGGCATCAGCACGGGTCGCAAGCCCCGCTTCGTGAAGAATTTCCTGGCAGAAACCGACTCGGTTCAGGAAGCCATCGAGGCCTATGTGAAGGCCGTGGCAGATCGCACATTCCCCGCTGAGGAGCACACCTTCAAGGCATGAGAACCGTACATTCCCTCAAAGAACTGCGAACCATACTCCGGGGCTACCGCCAGCAGGGCAAGACCATCGGCCTGGTACCTACCATGGGTAACCTGCACGAAGGGCATATATCCCTGGTACGCAAAGCTGCCGAAATGGCCGATGTAGTGGTTACCAGCATTTTCGTCAATCCCATGCAATTCGGGGCCGGCGAAGACCTGGACCGCTACCCGAGGACACTCGCCGAGGACCAGGACCAGTTGGCCGCCGCCGGCAACACCCTGGTGTTTGCCCCAACGGTGGCCGAGATCTACCCGGAGGGACTCGCCAGGCAGACCCAGGTGGTCGTCCCGGATGTCAGCGATGGCCATTGCGGCGCCAGCCGACCGGGGCACTTTGAAGGCGTGGCAACGGTAGTCACCATGCTGTTCAACATGGTGCAGCCAGACTTTGCCGTGTTTGGCGAGAAGGACTTCCAGCAGCTGGCAGTGATTCGCAAGATGGTGCGGGATCTGATGGTGCCCGTTGATGTGATCGGCTCGCCCACCGTGCGCGAGGACGACGGCCTGGCCAAAAGCTCCCGAAACGGCTTCCTCAGCCCCGAGGAACGGAAAGTTGCGCCGGCCGTCTTCCAGACGCTGCAGGCGGTTGGCAAGGAGATCGCCAATGGTCGTACAGACTTTCAGGCACTGGAAAGCGAAGCTGAGGCACAGCTCGCCAAAGCCGGGATGCGTCCGGACTACTTCAACATCGTGAACAGCCAGACGCTCAAACCGGCGACACCCGAAGACCGTGACCTCACGCTTCTGGTGGCGGCCTTCCTCGGGACAACCCGACTGATCGACAACCTGTCCCTGTCGCGATAGACCAGCAGAAAAGGAAACTCTGATGCCCGCACATCCTCACGTCCTGACCTCGACACCCGAATGGCAGACACTGAGGGAGCTCCGGGAACGCCTCGATACCGTTGCCATGAAAGACCTCTTCAGGGACGATCCCGGGCGGGCAAAGCGCTATTTCATCCAGGGGGCCGGTCTGTCCCTGGATTTTTCCAAGAACCGGATCACCGACGGGGTACTGGACGCCCTACTGTCCCTGGCCGACCGCTGCGGCCTTGCAGAGCGTCGCGACGCCCTGCTGCGGGGTGACCGTGTCAACGTAACCGAGGATCGCCCCGCCCTGCACACAGCCCTGCGCAACCCCGGCAGCGAGTCCATCCGGGTGGACGGCCAGGATGTGGTGGCGGAAGTCCAGCGCACTCTGGCTCGAATGGAAACACTGGTGTCGGGGGTACTGGACAAGAGCCGTACCGGCTATACCGGCAAACCACTCACCGATGTGGTCAGCATTGGTATCGGTGGCTCCTACCTGGGTCCCAAGCTGGTGGGTGAGGCGCTGCAGCCATACGCCCAGGGCGGCTTGAAATGTCATTACGTAGCCAACATCGACGGCACGGAAATTTGCGAGACGCTCCGACAGGTCGACCCAGAAACCACCCTGTTCCTGATCCAGTCCAAGTCCTTCCGGACCCAGGAAACACTGGAAAACAGCAAGGTGGCCAAGGCGTGGTTCCTGGAGCATGGCCAGGATTCCGATGCCATTTCCCGGCATTTCATGGCGGTGACCGCCAATGTGCCGGCGGCCCAGGATTTCGGCATTGACCCGGACAACGTGTTTCCCATGTGGGATTGGGTCGGTGGCCGCTATTCACTGTGGTCTGCCATCGGGCTGCCCATCGCACTGACCGTTGGCATGGACAACTTCCGGGAACTACTGGCCGGCGCCCATGCCATGGACCAGCATTTCCGGGACGCACCGGCACGGGAGAACCTGCCGGTGATCATGGCCATGCTGGGCATCTGGTACAACAATTTCTGGGGCGCGGAAACCCACGCCATCCTGCCCTACGATCATTACCTGCGGAGCCTGCCCGACCACCTCCAGCAACTGGACATGGAAAGCAATGGCAAGTGCGTGACCCAGACCGGTGAAGCGCTGGGCTGGCAAAGCGGCCCGGTGATCTGGGGTGGTGTTGGTGCCAACGGCCAGCACGCCTACCATCAACTGATTCACCAGGGCACCCGACTGATTCCGGCCGACTTCATCATTCCCCTGACCACCCACAATCCGGTGGCCACCCACCACGCGGACCTGTTCGCTAACTGTCTGAGTCAGTCCCGGGCCATGATGGCCGGTAAGTCCCTGGAGGAAGCCACCGCGGAATTACGAGCGGAAGGAATGCCGGAGGCCGAGGTGGCGCGGCTGGCCCCGCACAAGGTCATCCCGGGCAATAAACCCAGCAACACCCTGACCATGGCGAAGGTAACGCCTCGCACGGTGGGCGCCCTGATTGCACTTTACGAGCATCGGACCTTCGTGCAGGGGGTTATCTGGGATGTCGACTCCTTCGACCAGTGGGGGGTGGAACTCGGCAAGCAGCTCGGCAAGGGGATCCTGCCACGACTTCTGGGCGAAGACTCTGGCCAGCAGGCCAGCGACAGCTCCACGGATCAATTGATCGAGATGTTCCGCTCAGCCGGCGGCGCTTGATATTCGCCGGCCACGCCAGTGGAAGTCCACCGGCCAGAGCTTCTGACCCGCGCTGTACTCACGCCACAGCTCACCGTAAGTTTTGCCGCACACCGGATGTACGTCATCCGGTGCGATGTCCGCAAGCGGCCGCAAGACAAAGGCATTCTTGAGAATCTCGCCCCGGGGCAGCTCCACGCCATCAATCGGCCCGGCCGCATTGCCGTATGTGAGGATATCAAGATCCAGGGTTCTGGCGCTGAATTTCGGCACGTCACGACGTCGGCCATTCTCAGCCTCCAGCTGTTTGAAGCGCCGCGACAGTTCTGCAACGGACAGCTCGGTATCCACGCCCACCACCAGGTTAAGGAAGGGCGAACCGTTGAAACCCACAGCCTCGCTGTCGTACACCGGCGATATCGCGAGCTCGTCGAACCACTTGTCCAGCGCCTCGAGGGCAGCTGTCACGTAATGTTCGCGGTCCACATTGCTACCAATGCTCAGGTAAACACGAACTGGGTTCGACACTACCGCACTCCCCGTTCAATTCGGACACCCACCGCGGCCGCACCCGGAACGGCACCTGGCTTACGAATGGCAAGCCGCAACCAACCCACACCAAACTCGGCCTGCAGAACTGCGGCAAGCTCTTCGGCGGCACGCTCAAGCAATTGCGGCTGGAGCCGCTTCAGGCAGGCTTCCACACGTTCGCTGACGGCGGCGTAATCCAGAGCATCGGCAACGTCGTCCGAGCGGCCCGGCACCCGGTTATCCCAGGCCATTTCCAGGTCAATAACGAGGCTCTGGGTGACTTCCCGCTCCCAGTCGTAGACGCCAACCACGGTTTCCACCACCAGGCCTTCAATAAAAACGGTATCTGCCACGGGGACTCCCGGGTTCTTCCACTGATTGGTGATTGAATAACGCACAACCTGCGGATACTGTGACTTTGCTGGCCGGCATTTTCAGGGCCGGCATTTTCGCACATTTTGACCAGGGACGTCTTTGCTTCCGAGCCTGCCACATGATTCCGAGTGACCCGGTATTGACCGTACTGCTCTGCGCTGCCGCCTACCTGGCGGGTTCGGTGCTGTTCGCACTGCCTGTGTGCCGGGCCTGGCAACTGCCGGACCCCCGAGCCCAGGGCTCCGGCAACCCTGGCGCCACCAACGTTTACCGCACCGGCGGTTGGGCGCCCGCGTTGCTGACCCTGGCACTGGATGCTGCCAAAGGCTGGCTACCGGTCTGGCTGGCCCACGAGGTGGGGCTGTCGGTGATGGTTCAGGCGGTGGTTGCCCTGTGCGCGGTGACCGGCCATATGATTCCGGTATTCTTCCGCTTCAAGGGTGGAAAAGGCGTGGCAACGGCACTGGGCGCCGGTCTCGCCCTGGCACCCCTGACCACCCTGTTAATGGCGGGCATCTGGGCGCTGGTGATCTGGCGCTGGCGGATCTCGGCGCTGGCGTCACTGATTGCGGTGGTTAGCGGCCCGCTGATCAGCGCGCTGTTGGAGCCAGAAACACTGCCGCTGTTCGGCCTGCTCGCCATCCTGATTGTGGTTCGCCACCGGAACAACCTGATTCGGCTGGCCCAGGGCCGCGAAGCCGGCCTCTGATCAACCCGGATTCAATCCACCAGGCCGGATGACCGGGGCTGACTCAACGGTGGCAGGGTATTCATAGGCCAGCGCGGCACAGCCACGATGCGCTCTCCGTCTTTCTGGCCCGCCAGCATCCGCTGGGCGCCCGCGTAGGCAATCATGGCACCGTTATCGGTGCAGAATTCTGGCCGGGCGTAGAATACGCGGGCTTTCAGCTTACCCGTCATGGCTTCCAGCGATGCCCGCAGGCGTTTGTTGGCACTTACGCCCCCGGCGATCACCAGGCGCTTGCAGCCGGTGTGCTCCAGTGCCCGCCGACATTTGATCACCAGGGTATCCACAACCGCCGCCTCAAACGCCAGCGCGATGTCGGCCCGAGTCTGCTCATCGAGCTCGCCCGAGTCCCGTGCAGCGTTGACAGTGTTCAGAGTGAACGTTTTGAGGCCGCTAAAGCTGAAATCCAGACCCGGCCTGTCAGTCATTGGCCTTGGGAAGCGGTAGCGGCCCTCGGTACCCTTTTCCGCCAGGGCTGCAACGCGGGGGCCGCCCGGGTAATCGAGGCCGAGCATCTTGGCGGTCTTGTCAAACGCCTCGCCGGCGGCATCGTCCACCGACTCACCCAGCATTTCATATTCGCCGATGCCGTCCACCCGTACCAACTGAGTGTGACCACCCGATACCAGCAAAGCCACGAAAGGAAATGCTGGCGGGTTGTCTTCAAGCATGGGCGCCAGCAAATGCCCTTCCATGTGATGTACCCCGAGGACGGGCACGCCCAGGGCAAAGCCGAGAGCGTGCGCCACGGAACCGCCCACCATCAGCGCGCCGACCAGGCCCGGGCCCGCGGTGTAGGCAATTCCCTCGATGTCGGAGCGGCGCCGGCCGGCATCGGCGAGCACCTGATCGCACAGGGGCAGCAGTTTGCGAACGTGATCCCGGGAGGCCAACTCGGGGACCACGCCACCGTAGTCTGAGTGCATGTCAATCTGGCTGAACAGCGCATGGCCCAACAGCCCCTGTTCGGTGTCAAACAGCGCCACGCCGGTTTCGTCACAGGAGGTTTCAATACCAAGAATCAGCATAGTCCGGGCCACATCGGTCGTCATAAATGAAAACGGCGCGTAGTTTAGCAGAAACCCGAAACCGGCAGGCAGAATCATCGAACAAACATTGACCTCGCCATCTGCCAGGCGCTATTATTGCCGCCCTAAATATGCACTGGTCGAGTTTTAGCCAATCTGACCAGGGATCGAGAACCGTCCTGGCGCGGCCAGGCGGACAACATTGAAACCGAATCTATCAGGTAGGTGATTTCCGAATGCCAGCTGTTAAAGTGAAAGAGAATGAACCGTTTGACGTAGCACTGCGTCGCTTCAAGCGTTCCTGCGAAAAAGCGGGCGTACTCTCTGAAGTACGTCGTCGTGAGCACTACGAGAAGCCCACCGCTGTTCGCAAGCGCAAAGCAGCCGCTGCCGTCAAGCGTCATCTCAAGAAGCTTCAGCGGGAACAGCGCAAGTTCGAGCGTCTGTACTGAGTTTCAGCAGACGCCGCTTGACTGCAAAGCACTGATTGCCTGTTCAGCCGCAGGCTGCACAGAGCGACTCAAAAATGCCGCCGAGGCCTGGCTTCGGCGGCATTTTTGGCTATTGGCCAACCCCGATGACGGCCTGATGTGGAGCCACCATGAGCGGACTGATTCCCCAACCGTTTGTTGAAAACCTGCTGGATCGAATCGACCTGGCAGAGTTGATCGGTTCGCGGATCACCCTCAAGAAGGCGGGCGCCAACTACAAGGCCTGTTGCCCGTTCCACGACGAGAAAACACCCTCGTTCAATGTCCGGCCCGACAAGGGTTTCTACCATTGTTTCGGTTGCGGCGCCCACGGCGATGCCATCAGCTTCGTGCGTGAGTTTGACGGCCTGGGCTTCACCGAAGCTGTGGAGGAACTGGCCAAGCGGGTGGGCCTGGAAGTGCCTTACGACCGGGCAGCGAAACAGGAAATCCAGCAGGCGCGGACACTGACCGATGCGCTGGATTTTGCCAGCCGCTTCTACCAGTCCGCCCTGAAAGGGCAACAAGGTAACTTTGCCCGGGACTATCTGAAGGAACGCGGCCTGGACAGCGCCATCATTGAGCGCTACCAGGTGGGATTTGCGCCCGGCACAGGCACCGCGCTGTTCGATGCCGCCAGCAAGGACCTGAAAGGTCCGTTGATAGAAACCGGGACAGTATCGGATCGATATGGCCGGCCTCGGGACCTGTTCCGAAATCGGGTCATGTTCCCGATCCGCAACAGCCGGGGACGAACCGTCGCGTTTGGCGGTCGGACTCTGGGAGACGACAAGGCGAAATACATCAACTCTCCGGAGTCGGATGTGTTTCACAAGAGCCGGGAGATCTACGGCCTGTTCGAAGCCAAACAGGCGATCCGGCAGCTCGACAAGCTGCTGGTGGTGGAAGGCTACATGGACGTGATCGCCCTGGCCCAACACGGCATTCACTATGCGGTGGCAACCCTGGGCACCGCCACCAACCAGGACAGCCTGCAAGCGCTGCTGAAACAGGTACGACACATCGTGTTCTGCTTCGATGGCGACCAGGCCGGATTTCGGGCGGCAGACAAGGCGATGGAAAACGCGCTGGAGTTGATGGCAGATGGCCTGCACCTGCAGTTCCTGATGCTGCCTGAGGGCGAAGATCCGGACACACTGGTGCGCAAGGAAGGCCCGGACGCATTCCAACAGCGCATAGACAGCGCCACGCCGCTGTCCCGGTTCCTGTTCGACCGCCAGAGTGAGGGCCTTGACCTTCAACTGCCGGAGAATCGCGGCGAACTGAGAGCCCGAGTGGAGCCCCTGCTCAACAAGATGCCCCGAAGCACGCTTCGGGACGCCATGTGGCACGAGATGCTCCGCCTGTGTGGCGGCCGCAATCAGTGGCAGCAGCGGGACCAGCAGCCAGGGCGCTGGCGGGATCCGCGCCGGGACCGCGTTACCGAAGAGCGCATTGACGTGAAACTGAGCAAGGACAGCATTCTGTGCCTTGGCCTGCTGGAAGCGCCAGAGCTGGCCACGGAGGTGGTGGAACTGGCTCGCAGCTCGCGGCAATTTGAGCAGGCCCGGGAATTCGCCGACTGGATTCTTGCCAGCGATATCAGTGACCGCAGGGCGCTGACACGGGCACTGGCGCTCGATACCACCGCGCGCCAGAGGTTTTTCAACCTGTTCGACGGGATTGAGCATATACCGGCGCGGGACAAGACCCTGGCAAATGCCCAGGAGATTCTTGCGCCGGAAAACGAAACCAAGCTGATCCAGCGAAAGCTGGCCATGGTTCGCAGCGGCGAGATTGATTTGAAGAGCCTGTCTGATGACGAGCGACAGGCGCTGAAACGGCAACTCACCCTTAACCGGGCCGAGGATGCCACTTGAAACTTGGCGGGCTGATCACCATCTAACCATTCGGTGGCAGCGCGTCCACGCGACAGCTATAATGGCTGTTTAACTTTTTTCCTCTTAAAAGCGAGTTCACAGGGTGTCTATGTCAGGCAATTCGCAAAAATCACGTTTGAAAGACCTCATTGCCAGAGGCAAGGAACAAGGTTACCTGACTTACGCCGAGGTAAACGATCACCTCCCGGAAGACATCGCCGACCCGGATCAGGTCGAAGACATCATCCGCATGATCAATGACATGGGTATCCAGGTGTGCGAAGAAACGCCGGACGCGGATACCCTGCTGATGACCGAAGGCGACTCCACCGCCGACGAAGCTGCCGCCGCCGAAGCCGCCGCCGCCCTTGCCGCCGTAGAAACCGATGCTGGCCGCACCACCGATCCGGTGCGCATGTACATGCGCGAGATGGGTACCGTTGAACTGCTGACCCGCGAAGGCGAGATCGTGATTGCCAAGCGCATCGAGGAAGGTATCCGCGATGTCATGGCTGCGGTCGCCCACTTCCCCGGTACCGCCGGCACCGTCATTCAGGCCTACGAGCGCATCATCGAGAACGAAGGCCGCATCAGTGACATTGTGACCGGCTTCCTCGATCCGGACGACGCCGAACCGTTCATGGGCGAAGACACCAGCGACAGCTCCGACGACACGGATTCCTCCTCCGACGATGACGACGACTCCTCTTCCAGCGAGGAAGAGACCGACAACGGTCCGGATCCGGAAGAAACCCGCCTGCGTTTCGAATTGCTGCGGGAGAAACTGGATGCCGCCGACAAGGCCCTGGCCAAGCATGGCCGTGCCGACAAGAAAACCCAGGACGCGCTGAACGAACTGGGCCAGGTGTTCGCACCGTTCAAGCTCGCCAACAAGGCCTTCGATGAACTGGTCAACGTGGTTCGCTCCACCAACGACCTGGTGCGGGAAAACGAGCGGGCGATCATGCAGATCTGTGTTCGCGACTGCAAGATGCCGCGCAAGGACTTCATCAAGTCCTTCCCGGGCAACGAAGTGAACCTGGACTGGGCCGACAAGATTGCCAAGAGCAAGAAGCCCTATGCTGCCCCCATGGCCGAGCGCATTGACGAAATTGTCCGTCTGCAAAAGCGCATCCTGAACGTGCAGACCGAAGTGGACCTGGACGTCGCCGATATCAAGGAAATCAACCGTCGGGTGTCCATCGGCGAAGCCAAGGCCCGTCGCGCCAAGAAGGAAATGGTCGAAGCCAACCTGCGTCTGGTCATTTCCATCGCTAAAAAGTACACCAACCGTGGCCTGCAGTTCCTGGACCTGATCCAGGAGGGCAACATCGGCCTGATGAAGGCCGTAGACAAGTTCGAGTATCGCCGGGGTTACAAGTTCTCGACCTACGCCACCTGGTGGATTCGCCAGGCCATCACCCGCTCCATTGCGGACCAGGCCCGCACCATTCGTATTCCGGTGCACATGATCGAGACCATCAACAAGCTCAACCGGATTTCCCGCCAGATGCTGCAGGAGATGGGCCGTGAGCCAACACCGGAAGAGCTCGGTGAGCGCATGGAGATGCCCGAGGACAAGATCCGCAAGGTGCTGAAGATCGCGAAAGAGCCGATCTCGATGGAAACCCCGATCGGCGACGACGAAGACAGCCATCTGGGCGACTTCATCGAGGACATCCAGGCCCTCTCCCCGGTGGATTCCGCCACCGCAGAAGGTCTGCGCGAAGCCACCCGCTCGGTCCTGGCCGGCCTCACCGCCCGGGAATCCAAGGTGCTGCGGATGCGTTTTGGCATCGAGATGAACACCGACCACACCCTGGAAGAAGTCGGCAAGCAGTTCGACGTAACCCGGGAACGGATCCGTCAGATCGAAGCCAAGGCCCTGCGCAAACTGCGTCACCCGTCACGCTCCGACCACCTGCGCGGCTTCATTGACGACCAGGGCAACGGATAATCCCGCAACAGTAGCGGGCGCCACACCTCACCGGTATAATGGCGCCCGCTTTGTTTCCCCCCGGAAACACCTCTCAAGACAGCGTTCGCTGAACGGGCCTATAGCTCAGTTGGTTAGAGCAGGGGACTCATAATCCCTTGGTCGCTGGTTCGAGTCCAGCTGGGCCCACCATATCTCCATTACGTAGCCGTCGATTTATTTTACACCCCCGCCGACGCCCCCTCTCCTGTCGTGATTCCATACCCATGAAAAGCTGGGGAAATCGGATTCTGGCCGCGCTTTTGCTTTGATCCAATCGGTACCTGACATTTTCGCTCAGGCTAAGCATGGAGAACTGCGAGGGACGTCGCTATGAACATGAAAACGTTGGCGGCTTTGACAATTGGAATGCTTGGGGCCGGCTCTGCCTTGGCGGTGCCTACCCTGCAACTGGATATTGATGGCGGGACTTACGTCGGGGGCTCAGAAGAAAGCACCGTGACAAACTCGCCGACCTTTGACCTGTGGGCACTTGGTGTCGTGGGCGGTGTCGACACCTCTGTCGACTACTACCTGTCGATCGCTCTGCTGCCACAGACCGAAAATGTCGGAGATCCGGCCGGGCTTGGCAACGTCACGGTAAATGGCGTGACTCTGTCATCGCTCGGGCTCTCGGAATATGGCACACCGCCCGTCGAGACGGTATCGAATGGCGGTGAGCTGGGCTCACATGGCGTCTACGACACCTTCTATTACGAGCTGATGTTCAGCTTTGCCGGTCTGCCGACCATTGCCTCCTACAACGTACAGGATGGCACTGCAGGCCCCGTCGGCGAAGAGCTGTACAAAAAGGTGTTTCAGATTGATGCGTCATCACTGGCCTTTGGTTATGGTCTGCACTTCGACCTTTACACCTATGGCGAGACCAATGGCAGACGGACAGCAATCACCGATTTTGCGCCGTTCTCGAAAGACGCTGCCTACTGTACCAGCCTGGAATGCGACCCTGTCAAAGTCGCAGAGCCATCAACCATCGCGCTGTTCGGTATTGGTCTGATGAGCCTGGTTGCAATCCGCAGACGCGCCGCTGCCAAGTGATGTCGAAAAAGTTGACACATTTTTAACATTCTAAAAGGTCCCGCTCCCGGGACCTTTTTTTGCCAATAAATTCAGCACCAGGAACAACTTAGAGCATCGCTACCGCCCTGAGCCTGTTCTGTACCCCCTCCACGCTGGTTTTACAGACGCCATTTCATGTCAAAAAAGCCAACGTCCTAAAAAGACAAGCTGAATACACTATCCCTGAACCACAATAATCGCCATGCGCCAATCACCCATCGCATGACGTCAGTACAACAACAAAGAAGTACAGGAGTGTATCAATGGCTATGCCTTCCCGGTTCTCAGTACGGGCCCTGTCCGTTGCCATCGTTTCAGTCGCAGCAGGTCTTCCGTTTACAGCCACCGCCAGCATGGGCAACCTCGGCACCACCTACGGCGTCATGCCTGTCGATGTCGCGACCGCCCAATCCCTGTCCATGTTCAACGATCAGGTGTCTGCCACCTATTACAATCCGGCCTACCTGACCAAAGACACGCGCGGCGAGCTGACCACCGGCATTCTCCACGCCGAGCAGGAGCTACGTTCCGCCAACCCCAACGCCAACGGCGATGTACTTTCGAATTCTCCGAGCCAGCACGTGCTGATCGGCATGAAGACCAACCTGGGCTCACTGACCCGTTTCAAGCATCCCCTGTACCTGGGCTTCATTGCCGGCGTTGAAAAGTACGGCAAGGAAATGCTGGCGTTCGACTCGCGCACTACCGAGAGTGGCCAGTTCCTGCAATACGGCAAGGAGCCGCTGTTCCTGAACGTGGGCGGTGCCACCCAGATCTGGCGGGGCATTTCCGCCGGGGCGTCTGTCCGGGTGACCCTGGACGCGCAGGCCCAGTTGGATGCGGTGTCCACCCTCGGCGGCGAAACCAGCCGTGAGCGACTGGCGGTCAACGCAGAGCCGTCGCTGAAAACGATCCTGGGCACCAACATCGACCTCGGCAGCACCTTCTGCCCGGACAGCGACTGCTTCCTGAACGGCTGGGAAACCGCACTGACCTATCGAACCAAGTCTTCGGCTTCTACCTCGGTCAACTCCAAGATCATCGTTACCCAGACCATTCCAGAGCCCGGCCTCAGCCTCGCTGTGACCACCATTGACTCCTTCCAGCCAGAGACCATTGGCATCGGCGCCCAGTACAAGGGCGAGAACTGGCGCGTGGGCGGCAGCATTGAGCAGCAGAACTGGTCTGAGCTGGAAAAGGAATTCGCCGCTGACACCATTAAGGATCAGCAGTCTGCAGCCCCGGCCAACCGGATCGGCTTTGACGACATCCTGATCCCCCGCATTGGTGCCGAGTACACACTGAACGAGCACTTCGCCGTTCGCGGCGGCATTGCCTACGAGGAGTCACCCCTCAAAACCACGCGCAACCCGGAAATCAACTACCTGGATACCGACAAGATCGTGGTTGGCCTTGGCATCAGCGCCACTTACAACCGCACGCGCCTGCTGGCGTACCCTGTGCGACTGGACGTTGGATACCAGTACCAGCAGTTGCAGGAGCGTGATTTCACCCTGGTTGATTTCGAAGGCAACGAGACGCCGGTTACCGCCGACGGCGATGTTCATGTCATCAGCGGTTCCATTACCCTGAAGTTCTGAGGAGGGTTCGCCATGAATTACAACAAGACACTGGCACTGATTCCCGCACTCCTGCTGGCTGCCTGTGGCGGCGAAGAGCAGGCCATGAAACCGGACCTCGGCCCCGGCTCCGTGGTGTACACCTACCCGTCGGATGGGCAGGAGGGCATCAGCCCGACCGCCGATGTCGTGCTCCGGTTCTCTCACGCCATTACCGATGACGAAGCGACCATTCGCGACAAGATTCGACTGTCTGGCGATGCCGGCGCCGTCGATTACACCGTGACCAAAGTGGATAACGGTCGCAGTCTCAAGCTGTCACCTAGAGCCAATCTCAACGTGGGCTCCGGCTACTCCGTTACTTTCACCTCCCCCTTGGTCACCTCCGGATCCAACCCGGTGGGCACGCCGAATGCCCAGGGGCCTGACGGGATCCAGTTCACCACACGGGGCGGTTTCAGCGGCATCGCAGGCCTCGACAACCTGGCCACGGACTTCGCTGTGGCCCGGATGATTCCGGCACCGGACGGAGAGCTGCGCCCCACCGACTTCTCCACTTTCCGACTGCAACTCACCCAGCCAGTGCACCCGGACTGGCGGGCCATGGGCGGGCAGATCGTGCTGGAGGACAGCAGCGGCGCTACGGTACCGGCCGAAGTCATTGTTGATCAGCGCCGGATCACCCTCGATCCATGCCTGACTGACGAGCCGGTCGATTGCGGTTCGAAGACTGACGAACTGACCGCCGGCGCTACCTACACCCTGAAGGTGAAGGATCTGCCAAGCCTCACCAGCCCGGGCACCACGCTCAACTTCGAGAAGAGCTTCACCGCCCGGGAAACCGGGCCCACGGTTGTGCTGTTCCAGGAAGTGGTCGACTCTGGCCTGCTGTCGGGCCAGGAGGCACGAACCTCCAAGCTCAACGGCCAGATCATCAACGGTGTCACTCTCAACTCGGTACTCCAGGGCAATGCCGGCCCTTCCCAGCAGACCGGCGGCCTGTACGCCGAGCTGGCCTACGCACCATCGTTTGAAGCCAGCGAGCCGCTGCCGCTGCGGATTCCCAAGGGCAGCGTGCTGTCGAGCAGCAGCCTCGATGTGAAGATCAATGGTACCGTGCCGGTACTGAATGCCGAATCGGGCCAGCTGCAAACCACGGGCGACATCAAGGTCACGATGATCTCCGACGCCACCGGGTACTTGCTGCCGAACCCCTACACCGACGATCTCAGCGCCCCGCGCCACGTGAAGCTGTTCATGGATGTGTCCATGAACACCGAGAATGCGCAGCCCAACGCGTCGCTGACCCAGGATCTGCTCGGCGTTGAACTGAGCGGTATCGCCATCGTCGAGAACGGCATGTTGACCATCGACGCCATTGGCATTGTCGAGCCGGAGCTGCTTGGCCAGGAATACACTGATTCCACCATCGCCTTCCGGATTGAAGCAGCCACCGATGCCGATTCCGTACTGGACGCCGCCGAGTTGCGCACCCTGGACACCACAGGCCCACAGTTGGTGAGCTGGATGCCCGGTCCGGACAGCGCAGCGCCCGGTAATCGCGACCAGATGCAGCGCCCCGGCGATCCGATTGTGCTGAACTTTGACGAGCCGATTGATGAGGATTCCCTGGCCGATGGCCTGACCCTGGATGAGGGAGGCACGCCGCTGACGATCTCCGAAGGTACGCTCGAAGCCTACGTGGATGGAACGGCCGTGGTTATTAACCCGACCGGCGGTCTCGAACATGACATTGCCTACTCTCTAAACATCAGCGGGAGTCTAACGGATCTGGCGGGTAATTCCGCCATGAGCCAGTCCCTCGACTTTGCACTGCCTGCAATTGACAACGGTGCATCTGACTTGTCCGTTGCGTCTCCTCTGGCACTGACGACCTACCCTGGTTTCCCCTGCGTAACCACAGGTGTTGATCTGGACGCGGGTACCCACGGACAGTGTGTTGATGCCGCACCTGACGGCCCACGAGGCCAGGTATTGCCTGTAACAACTCTGCCGGAAGATCGTCCTATCGTCGTCGTGTTCTCCCAATCGATGGATCTGGGAACAATCCGGAAGGGTGAGACCTTCAAGGTAGAAAAGGTTAACAGCGACGGTACTTTCTCCGAAGTCGCCGGGCGCCTTGAAAAAAATAACCAGCGAATTCGCTTCTATCCAGATGAGCCATGGCAGGTTGGCACCCATTACCGCTATACCATGGCCTCAGTGGGTAGTCTTGATTGCGCCAGCGCTATTTGCTCCACCAAAGGCTATCCGCTGCAGACGGACTTGCTGGTTGATCCAGAGGACATTGGTGGTCCCAATATGGAGATCTACTTCAGGGGCACCGAAGCTACCAGAACCGTCTATACACCGCTGAGGAACCTGC
Source organism: Marinobacter sp. E2 (assembly GCF_055755345.1). Classification (NCBI taxonomy): domain Bacteria; kingdom Pseudomonadati; phylum Pseudomonadota; class Gammaproteobacteria; order Pseudomonadales; family Marinobacteraceae; genus Marinobacter; species Marinobacter sp. E2. The sequence goes on along the minus strand of NZ_CM146911.1, from coordinate 554,717 downwards.
CGATACGGGATGTGAATGCCAACTTCGTCGTCGATTGCACAACGGCAGGCGGGCAGGATTGCTTGGAACCTTTCGATCATGCGTCGGATGGCCAAGGTGGTTTCCTGCCTTCAGCAAACGCAGCCAAACTCATGGTTGTCGGAAAACAGGCAACGGCCCTCGGTGTTCCTGTTGGCGCAAGCGTTGGGTGCTCTGCATCCGAACAGTGCCCCGAGAGCAAATTCATCTATCAGACCTACGCGCTCAACACGGAAATCCTGGGCCCAACGACCGAGGAAGGAACCGGAAAGCCAGGCGTGCGGGTCTTGCTTTACCCCACTATGTTGGCAACAACCTCTGCTAGCGTGTTCCTTGACGGGTTCGGCGAACAGGCCACTGGCCCTCAAATCCTCCGCATGACTTATGGGGAACCCAGTGAAGGCAACCCATTGGGCCTTGTTGAAGGGATTATCGTCGAGGGTGAAGATGGAAAGCCAACGTTTAAAACCAAGACGACCGCAGATCTGACACTGGATGCACCCAACCTGTCACTGCCTCTGGCCTCTGCTCTTTCGCATGACCTTTATAGCAAAGAGTTCAGTCTCGATCTGGAGGGACCGATAACCTTCTTCGACGATGGGCGAATGCAGATCGAACAACGGAATAGCAACGTTCCGCCAATCGATGTGAACGTTGAAGTCGAAATCCCTCTGCTGGGTGGTTTCATCGACTTTCTCCAGTGCATCAATGGTGGCAACTCGCTTACTGAATGCCTCAGCGGATCTGGGACTGATAGCGGTGACATCAATATTCCATTGGAGATCCCGCGAGAAGGCGTTTATTTGAACTTCATCTCCAACCCCATCAAAGAGATTCCTGCCGAGCAGTAACTAGTAATCTCTCCACACAAGGCCAGTCTGCGGACTGGCCTTTTTTCCTTCAGAGTGGGAACCAGATTTTTCACCTGAACCACCAAACCTGTTAATCTGGTTGCACAACGAAACCGCAAACCAAAACAACAAGCCATCTGGAGAGACCCGTCATGGAAAACGGCACCCACTACCGCACCTGTCACCTTTGCGAGGCTATGTGTGGGGTAGCAATCGACGTGAAAGACGGCCGTATCGCCTCAATCAAGGGTGATGACAAGGATCCCTTCAGTCGCGGCCATATCTGTCCCAAGGCCGTTGCCCTGCAAGATCTGCACGAGGATCCGGATCGCCTGCGCAAACCGGTTCGCAAAACGGCGGCCGGCTGGCAGGAAATGGAGTGGGACGAGGCCTTCGACCTGGTGGCAGACAAGCTCCACCAGACCCGGAAAGACCACGGCCGGAACAGCATTGGCGTGTACCTCGGTAACCCCAACGTTCACAACCACGGTTCCCTGGTGACCACCATGCCGTTCCTGCGCGCCATCGGCAGCCAGAACCGGTTCTCCGCTACGTCCAACGATCAGTTGCCCCACATGCTGGCCAGCCTGGAAATGTTCGGGCACCAGATCCTGTTCCCCATTCCGGATATTGATCACACCGACCTGTTTATCTGCATCGGCGCCAACCCCATGGCCTCCAATGGCAGCCTGATGACCGTGCCGGATTTCCGGGGCAGGCTGAAGGCGTTGCAGCAGCGGGGTGGGCGCATGGTGGTGGTGGATCCGAGGCGCACCGAAACCGCCAAGCTGGCAGACCAGTTCCATTTTATCCGGCCGGGCACAGATGCCCTGATGCTGATGGCGATAGTTCATACCCTCTTCGAGGAGGACCTGGTGGACCTGGGGCCGGCGGAGCGACTGGTGAAAGATGTCGACCTGCTCCGTTTGGCAAGTCTGCCCTACACGCCGGAGGCGGTCAGCGATCATACCGGCGTGAGTGCAGACGACATTCGTTCCCTGGCCCGGGACCTGGCCACAACCCGCAAGGCGGCCCTGTATACCCGTATGGGCACCAGCACCCAGAGCTTTGGCGGTGTCACCACCTGGCTGGCCTACTGCCTGAACATTCTCACCGGCAAGCTCGACGCCCCGGGCGGCGTGCTGTTCACTCAACCGGCCATCGACCTCGTCGAACTGGGGGCGATGTCTGGCCAGAACGGCCATTTTGGCAAACGTTACAGCCGGGTGCGGAGCCTGCCGGAGTTCGCCGGCGAATACCCGGCCAGCACCATGGCCGATGAAATGCTGGCCCCCGGCGATGGCCAAATCCGCGCTTTCGTGACCGTGGCCGGCAATCCGGTGCTGTCGAGCCCGAACGGCCGCCGACTGGAAGAGGCTCTTGGCGGTCTGGAGTTCATGGTCTCTGTGGACTACTACCTGAACGAGACCACGTGCCACGCCGACGTGATACTGCCTCCCACGGCGGCGCTGGAACGGAGCCATTACGACCTGATTTTCAGCATGTTTGCGGTGCGCAATTTTGCCAAGTACAGCGAGGCGCTCTTCGATGCCGGCCCCGACAGCCGTCACGACTGGCAGATTTTACTGGAGTTGGCGCATCGCCTGGAGAAACGTCGCAAGGGCGGCCAACTGCCTCTGCGCGCCGAATTGGGCTGGCGCGCGTTCAAACAGATTGGTCCAGACCCGATCCTGGACATGTTGCTCAGGGCGGGCCCCTACGGTGCAGATGTCGGCCGGGTCCGTGGGGCCTTGCAGCCGGCGGTCGACCTGGCCATGGATATTCTGCCCAAACGGCACCCCCTGCGAGGGCTGGCCCAGCTCAGCCCGCTGAATCGTCGCTGGCAGGAGCTGCCAAAAGGCCTGTCGCTGAAAGCGCTGAAGGACAATCCCAATGGCGTGGACCTGGGTCCGCTGCAACCGTCACTCCCGGATCGCCTGTACACCCGCGACGGCAAGATCAACCTGGCGCCACGACGCTATCTGGAAGATCTGGGTCGCCTGCACGAGGCATTGACCGCCCCGTTCCCCGGGGCGCTGCAGCTGATCGGGCGGCGCCACGTTCGCAGTAACAACTCCTGGATGCACAACAGCCATCGCCTGGTGAAAGGCAAGGACCGCTGCACCCTGATGATCCACCCGAAAGACGCCAGCCGGCTGGGCCTGCAGGCATCCGACTCTGCGCAGATAAGCGCGGAGTCGCGGACAATCACCTTGCCTGTGGAAATCACCGAAGACATTATGCCTGGGGTAGTATCGATACCCCACGGCTGGGGGCACGATCGCGACGGCACCGGCCAGCGGATTGCTGCCGATCACGCCGGCGCCAGCATCAACGACGTACTTAGCGACGATAACGTTGATCCACTGTCCGGTACGTCCGTACTGAACGGGCAAACGGTGAACGTGAAGGTCTGGCGGCCGGAACGTCAACGCAAACGCGCCTGAACCGGGAGGAACAGCATGCCCCAGTGGCTGCAATGGAGTCTGATCATCGCCGGCCTGATGGCCATCGTTCTGCTGCTGGTGTTTATCCGCCGCCACGCGGCCCTGATTTCCGAGGGGCGTAAGCGGGAGAGCAAGGCGCGGGCGTTTCAGGCCAAGCGCCGCCAGGAGATGATCGAGAGCGTTCAGGTGATTGCGATGGCCATTGAGGCGGACCAGGTCGAATACTCGGAGGCGTGCCTCAGGCTCAAAGGCCTTCTTGACCACATTGAGCCCGAACTGCTTGAGCAGTCACCGTTTCATGTGTTTCAGCAAGTGCATGACCAGCTCCAGCACATGCCCACCCACCGGGCTAGACAGGCCACCGAAACCCGCTTTGTGGAGAAGATGGATCGTGAGCGCTTTGAGGTGGAAAAGCAGCACGCCGACGAGATTCGACGCGCGGCCACCGCCCTGCGTCTGCACCGGTTTCCTGCCGATCATTAGACGGGCAAGACCGACTGGTCAGACCGGCTTTTTGTAATTTTTTGTAACCAGAAGGCACGAGTCAGCGCTTCCTTTTTATTCAAAAACAGACAGTTGCGGTGCCCCAAAAAAGTGACGACACGCTCACGATGCGTTGCCCGCAACTATTGACTTTTCTTTTCTCCCGCAGGGTCTAACTTAAAAAGTAGGGCAGCATCCAGATCTCTGCGGCGGACGCAGCCCTACGTTGTTTTCTCCTGATACGTTTGGACGACTCTGCGATAAGCGGGTGAGCTTGCCGGCCATTTGGCCGGCTTTTTTAGGTTGTGCTGCGGGGATTTTGACTCGGGTGAGCAGGAGCGATCAGGGGTTACTGGCTCATCATGCCGGCCATGGCCATGACACTGTCCTTGCTCAGCACCAGCTCGTCGAATTGCTCCTCCACCTGCTCACGATTCAGGCCCAGGCGGTCGTAAACGCTCTGGCTCACGTCTTCGCCGGCGCCAAGGGCCACGCCTCTGGCGGTCAACAGCTGGCGTCCAAGCCACAGCAGTCTGGCATAAACATTCTGGTCACCGCTGTATTCGGGGTTCTTCTGGTAGCGAATGGCCAGGGTCACTTCATCGGGCATGCCCCAGTTTTCCATCAGTTGAGCGGCAATCTGCTCACGGGTGACTCCCAGCAGGTAGTGCTCAATCACCGAGGAATCGATGTCGGGATTGACTTCCAGGGATCGACACACCAGCTTGAAATGCGGTGGAAACACCTGCGCCAATACCAGGTGCCCGAAATTGTGCAACAGTCCCGCCAGGTAGGCGAGCCCGAACACCGGGCGCTCTCCCCGGGGCATCATGCTGGCCAGGATGCCGGCGGACTGGGCCTGCCAAATGGCCTGCTGCCAGTAGTCGACGTAGCCATCGGGGTGATCCTGAGGCTGTTTCAGGGCTCGGCCAAGAGAGAGCCCCATGGCCAGGTTCATCACCAGATCAAAGCCGAGCACACGTGAAACCGCGTCATGCACCGAACGGACCTGACCGGCTGCCGCATAGAACGAGGAAGAGGCCCAACTGACCACCTGGGCCGCCAGGCTGGGGTCGCTCTCGACGATATCCACCAGGTCTCCCATGACCGCGTTCGGGTTTACCCGAAGATGAATGATTCGCTGAGCGGTCTCCGGCAACGGGGGCAGTTCGAGCGTGTCTTCCAGCCGCTGCTGGATTCTCATGCCGGTGAATTTCTTGATGGCTGAATGGAGCTGGTCCCGGTCGCGGCCGTGGTCGGTGAGGTTCACGGCGATGGACTCGGGCGGCACCACAAAGCTGAAACGGTCCGCCTTGGCAGTAAGCAGCCGGAAATCCTCAGCCGGCATTACCATGGCCAGATTCTGCTCGCCCAGCTCCAGGGCCACTGCCGGTAACTCGTCCACTCGCGTGTCTACCACGGTGGGCCAGCCGGTCAGGGAGGGCAGCGCTGGCAAGGCCTTGAGCCCCGCCCGTTCACGCACGCGCACCTGCTCCCGACGCTTCATCAGGCGCAAATCCCGACCAAGCCTCTTGTTCAACTATTCCAGGTCAATCATATCGTCCTTGCGGCAGATGACCTGGAGGTTGCCCTGTCCATCGCTCAGCAGGACCATTCGAAGCAGTTCGCCGTGACTGGCCTGGCCGGCATCGCGCAATGATACCCCGGACGCGGAATCACCCAGTGCCTGCTGAACCGCAACAGGTAAATCCATAGTTCTCTCCCGAATGTTGCTGTTTTCTGTCGGAAATTCCGTTCCTGATCGGTTTCTTTATGCTCAGTATAGGGCAAACTCACCACCCGGGTATTGATCGAACTCCATTTCCAGACTCAAATTACGCCCCGGAATCGGAAACAGACGACCTCAGACGTCACCGTAACGGGTTTTCTCGCCCAACCAGCGGCGTACCAGGGCACGCACTACCTCCGGCTGCGCCATGAGCTCAGGCGCCATCTTCCGGACCGGCTCAATCCAGCCCTTGTCTCGCTCGAAATCCGCCAGCCTGAACTGCATCATACCGGTTTGCCGGGTGCCCAGAACCTCGCCCGGCCCCCGGATCTCGAGATCCTTCTCAGCAATAAAAAAGCCATCCTGACTGTCCCTGAGCGCCTGAAGCCGCGCCCGGCCATTCTCAGAGAGCGGCGGATGGTACATCAGCACGCAGAAACTCGCCTGCTCGCCACGGCCCACCCGGCCGCGCAGCTGATGCAGCTGGGCCAGACCGAGTCGCTCCGGATTCTCGATGATAATCAGTGAGGCATTGGGTACATCCACGCCCACTTCAATCACGGTCGTCGCCACCAGGAGGTCCAGATCTCCAGCCTTGAACTGATCCATCACCGCCGCCTTTTCCTGAGCCTTGAGCCGGCCATGCACCAGACCGACGTTCAGCTCTGGAAGCCGCTCCGCCAGCTCACCGGCGGTCACCTCTGCCGCCTGGCATTGCAGGGCTTCGGATTCTTCGATCAGGGTACACACCCAATAGGCCTGCCGTCCGTCGCGGCAGGCGTTCCGAACCCGGTCGATCACATCTTCCCGGCGGCTGTCGGGTATCACAATGGTCTCGATGGGCTTTCGGCCCGGCGGCAATTCGTCAATCACCGAAGTGTCGAGGTCGGCATAGGCACTCATCGCCAGCGTACGGGGAATCGGCGTTGCTGTCATGATCAGCTGGTGCGGCGCCAGGGCTCCTCCCACGCCTTTCTCCCGAAGGGCCAGCCGTTGATGGACCCCGAACCGGTGCTGCTCGTCGACAATCACCAGCGCCAGGCGCTGGAACGCTACCTCATCCTGGAACAGTGCATGGGTGCCGATCACCACCGCCGCCTCGCCGGAACTGACAGACGACAGGGCCTCGGTCCTCGCCCTGCCCTTGACCTTACCTGACAGCCACGCCAGCCGTATGCCCAGCGGCTCCAGCCAGGCCCGGAAATTCTGGAAGTGCTGTTCGGCGAGAATTTCCGTTGGCGCCATCAGGGCCACCTGGGCGCCAGCGCCAATGGCCTGCAGGGCCGCCAGGGCCGCGACCACGGTTTTACCGGAACCGACGTCGCCCTGCACCAGACGAAGCATGGGCAGGGGCTGACTCAGATCCTGCCGGATATCCGCCAGCACGTGGCGCTGGGCGCCGGTGAGTGAAAACGGCAGGGCATCGAGAAAGCGTTCCGGCAGGTCGCCGGTGGGCAAGAGCGGCAGGGCCTCACGGGCCTGGATCTGTTCACGCACCTGGAGCAGGCTCAACTGGTGCGCCAGCAGCTCCTCCATGACGAGCCGTTGCTGGGCGGGATGGCGACCCTCCATCAGCAGGTGAACCGGAGCATTTGCTGGCGGGGCATGCACCAGTTGCACGGCTTCTGTAATGGCTGGCAGTTGGTACTCGGCCAACAGGTGTTCCGGCAGCCAGTCCCTGATCGGATAGCGCTGCAGATAGCCCAGGGCCTGCTGGCACAGGGAGCGCACCCGGGGCTGCTGAATGCCTTCGGTCAGGGGGTAGACCGGTGTCAGCGTGGCCTGACCTTCCGGCGACATGGGCGGCGGGTTAACCTGGTACTCCGGGTGATAAAATTCGTAGCCTGCCCGGCCTGGCCGAACCTCACCGAAGCAGCGCACTCTTGCCCCCTCGCTCAGCTGGTTCTTCTGGGCGGCGTTGAAATGAAAAAACCGCATGACGAGGAACCCGGAACTGTCTCTGAGTGTTACCTGCAGGCTGCGGCGCCGACCCATCACCAGGTCGGCCTTCATTACCTCCCCTTCCACCACCGCCACATCGCCGATACGCAGACTGCCCATGGGCACAACCCGGGTCCGGTCCTCATAGCGATGCGGAAGATGAAAAAGGAGATCCTGAAGCGAGTCGATACCCAGCTTGGCAAGCTTCTCCGCCAGGGCGCTTCCTACGCCCTTGAGCTGGGTGACCGGGATGTCATCCAGTGACGTCATGGGAAGACTCAGGCACTTTCGGCCACGGCAGGTGTATCCGTCTTGGCTTTTTCGATCACCCGGCACTGGCTCGCTGCCAGTGAGAGCACGTCAATCGCCTTGGGCCGTGGGAAGGTTACCCGCCACGCCAGAGCCACCGTGCGGAACGGCACCGGCGGGGCAAACGGGCGCACCGCCAGGATATCCTCGTGGTACTGCATGGCGGTAGCCGCCGACAACGGCAGCACGGTAATGCCGAGGCCGGACGCCACCATGTGGCGAATGGTTTCCAGGGAGCTACCCTCAGTAACCAGTGCCGGCGAGCCGGTATCGGCACGGTGGGTCACGGCTTCCACCAGCGGTGGGCAGGACTCCAGCACCTGGTCACGGAAACAGTGACCGGGACCAAGCAGCAGCAGCTGTTCACGGGCCAGTTCATCGGCGGTCAACTGGTCTTTCGCGGCCAACGGATGCCCCGCCGGCAACAACACCACGAAGGGTTCGTCATACAACGGCAGTGTCACCACCTCTGGCTCTTCGAAGGGCAGCGCGATGATGATGGCATCCAGTTCCGACTGGCGGAGCTTCTGCCGCAGGTTGGCCGTGTAGTTTTCCTCGATGTACAAGGGCATTTCCGGCGCCGCCCGCCTCAGTTCCGGTAGCAGGTGCGGGAACAGATAGGGACCGATGGTGTAGATGGCACCGACTTTCAAAGGCGAGTTGAGCTGATTCTTGCCGTCCTGGGCCATGTCCCGGATCAGGCCGACCTGGTCCAGTACCCGCTGGGCCTGCTCAATGATCCGCTGGCCCGTCTCGGTGACCCGGATGCTGCTCTTGCTGCGTTCAAACAGGGGGATGCCCAGCTCATCCTCAAGCTTTTTCACGGCAACGCTGAGGGTTGGCTGGCTGACATGGCAGCGCTCGGCGGCCCGGCCAAAATGCCTTTCACGGGCCAGCGTAACGACGTATCGTAACTCGGTGAGAGTCATGGTGAGCTCCGGTCAGATCGATGCGGGTCGAAGTTTCACTTATTTATGAGCTAAAGCATAAGGATTGAAATTGTCTATGGCAATCACTGAACACAGCGAGCGCCCCCGAATCCTGATTGCCGGCTGCGGCAAGCTCGGTGGGGCCATCGCTTCCCGCCTTGCGGGCGACGCCGACGTATTCGGCCTGCGCCGGAATCCCGATCAGGTACCGGCCGGAGTGACCGGTATTGGGGCCGACCTGACCCGACCGGAAACGCTCGCCGGAAGGCTGCCCGATCGCCTGGATATCATTCTGTACTGCCTCACGCCGTCGAGCTATGACGAGGAAGGGTATCGCAATGCCTATGTCACCGGCCTGAAAAATCTGCTCGACGCCCTGGGCGGCCAGTCGCTGCGACACCTGTTCTTTATCAGCAGCACCAGCGTCTACGCTCAGGATGATGACAGCTGGGTGGATGAATCCAGTGCCACAGAGCCGGCACGCTTCAGCGGCCAACTGGTACTGGCCGGCGAACAGGTGGCCCTTGAAAGCGGCCACCCGGCCACGGTGATTCGTTTCAGCGGTATCTATGGCCCGTCGCGCCGGCGCTTCCTGGAAGAGGTGATTGCCGGACGGATGGACCCGCAGTCACCGGCGCCATTCAGCAACCGCATTCATGAGCAAGACGCGGCCGAGGCCGCCGCGTATCTGATCAGGCAGTCGCTTGCAGGCAAACAGCTTGAACCCCACTATATCGCCAGCGACTGTGAGCCAGTGCGGCTGGACGAAGTGGTCCGCTGGGTGCAGCAACAAACGCCATGCGCGGAGCCTACTCCCGATGCTCGAAAAGGCGGCAGGGCGGGCAGCAAACGCTGCTCCAATACCCGTCTCCTGGCCACCGGCTTCACCTTCCGCTATCCGGATTTTCGGGCGGGCTACCGGCCAATGATCGATAACCTCACCGGCTGAGAACGCAAAAAGGCGGCCAGGGCCGCCTTTTCTGTCTGCTGGAACCGGAATCCGGAATCAGCTGAGCACCATCACCGCTTCCATTTCAATGGGCACGCCCTTGGGCAACGCGGCAACACCCACCGCGGCACGGGCCGGGTAAGGCTCCTGGAAGTAAGTCGCCATGATTTCATTCACGGTGGCAAAGTTCGCCAGGTCGGTCATGTAGATATTGAGTTTTACAATATCCTTGAGTTCGCCGCCCGCTGCCTCACAGACCGCCTTGAGGTTGTCGAACACCTGACGGGTCTTGGCGGAGAAATCACCGGGTACCACCTCCATGGTTTCGGGCACCAGAGGAATCTGGCCAGACAGGTACACCGTGTCACCGGCTTTTACTGCCTGGGAGTAGGTACCAATCGCCTGGGGGGCATTCTCGGTCTGGATTACGGATTTGTTGGTCATGACCCTAGTATTCCTCGTTTGCAAAACGCCAATCGTCACCCCTGGGCTGTGCGACTGTCAACCGGGCTTTGGTCGCGGTCAGTGCCGTACTCGACTGATGTGAGTGATGGCCCGGATGTTACGAATCCGCCGCATCACCCGTGCCAGGTGCTTGCGCCCGTTCACGTGGACCACAAGGCTGACAACCCCGAAGCGGGCGTTCTGCTCCTCCACGTTGATGCGCTCGATGTTGCCGTCGGCCATGGCCACCGCATTGGCCATCTCGGCAATCACTCCACGCTGGCGCTCAAGCTCAACGCGGAGTTCCACGGAAAACTCGTCGGTAATATCCTTGGCCCACTTGAGGTGCGTCAGGCGGGCCCGCCCCTCATCGTCCTCCGGCAACCGGGAACAGGTGTCCGAGTGGATAATCATGCCACGACCGGAATCCATCACGCCCACTACCGGGTCGCCCGGGATAGGCTTGCAACAGCTGGCGAAACGCACCAGCAGCCCTTCCGTGCCCCGAATAGTAACCGGACTATGGTTGCCACCCTCGATATCCCGGGTTTCTCCGCTGGTTTCAGCAGCTTCGGAGCCGGTCACCAGTTGCCGCGCCACCAGATACGCCATACGGTTTCCGAGTCCGATATCGCTGATCAGGTCGTCAAAGCTGTTCACCTGGTTGTGATTGACCACCGCCTGCTTCTGGGCATCACTGATCTCGGAAAGCCGGGTGCCAAAGCCCTTCAGGGAGCGCTTGAGCAGCGTGCGACCCAGTTCCAGGGATTCCGCCCGCTTCTGGCTCTTGAGGACATGGCGGATGCTGCTTCGGGCCTTGCCGGTGACCACGAAGCTCAGCCACGCCGGGTTCGGACGGGCTCCCGGAGCGGTGATGATCTCGACGGTCTGCCCACTCTGCAGCGGCTGACTCAGGGAGCCCAGATTACGGTTGATCCGGCAGGCAACCGTGGCGTTGCCGATGTCGGTGTGGATAGCGTAGGCGAAATCCACCGGCGTCGCGCCGCTGGGCAGCTCCATGATGCGGCCCTTGGGCGTGAACACGTAGATTTCATCGGGGAACAGATCCACCTTCACGTGCTCGATGAACTCCATGGAGTCGTCGGCCCGCTCGCGCATCTCCATCAGCCCTTTCACCCAACGGTCCACTCGGGCCTGATTCACGCTGGTGACACTGCTTGGCTCGTTCTTGTACATCCAGTGGGCGGCAATACCATTGTTGGCAATGTGCTCCATTTCCTCGGTGCGGATCTGGATCTCGATGTTCACATGCATGCCAAACAGCGTGGTGTGCAGGGACTGGTAGCCGTTTGCCTTAGGCATGGCGATGTAATCCTTGAAACGGCCCGGCAGCGGCTTGTACAGGCTGTGCACCGCACCCAGGATGCGATAGCAGTCATCCTCGGTATCGGTGATGATCCGGAAGGCATACACATCCATGATTTCGTGGAAGGATTTCTGCTTGAACTTCATCTTGTTGTAGATGCTGTTCAGGTGCTTTTCCCGGCCCAGGATCCGGCCAGGCAGCCCCCTCTCCTCGAGCTTTTCCTGCAGTTTGCCGCGGATATCTTCAATAATTTCCCGATGGCTCCCCCGCAGTTTCTCAACTGCCTTGGAGATGTATTTGGAGCGCATGGGGTACAGGGAGGAGAAACCCAGGTCCTCCAGTTCGGTGCAGATGGAATGCATGCCGAGCCGGTTGGCAATGGGGGCATAGATGTCCAGGGTCTCGTTGGCGATGCGCTGGCGTTTCTCGTAGGGCATGGGCCCGAGGGTGCGCATGTTGTGCAGGCGGTCCGCCAGTTTTACAAGGATCACGCGGATGTCCCGGGCCATGGCCAGGGTCATTTTCTGGAAGTTCTCGGCCTGGGCTTCCGCCCGGGACCGAAACTCAATCTGGGTAAGCTTGCTGACGCCATCCACCAGTTCCGCCACATCCTCGCCGAACTGCTCGGCCAGGGCATCCTTGGGAATGCCGGTGTCTTCGATCACGTCGTGAAGCATGGCGGCCATCAGGCTCTGATGGTCCAGTCGCAGATCGGCAAGAATATGGGCAACGGCCAGGGGGTGAGTAATGTAGCGGTCGCCGCTTTTGCGCATCTGGCCCTCGTGGGCCTGTTCGGCGTAATAGTAGGCCCGTCGCACCTGATTGATGCGATTGGTATCCAGATAGGAGCTCAGCTCCCTGGCCAGCCCTTCAACCGTCGCCTCTGCCGACACCGCGCCTCCACAAGCTCATGAAATTCAGGGACAAAAAAACCCGAATGCACGCATCCGGGTCCTTCCATAGTCCTTCCAGCAACGCTCTATAGCTACACTATAAAACCGCGGGGACAGATTTCAATGCGTCTCACTTGCGCACAGGTACTTATATACCTGTTTTGCGCAGATCGCTTACTCGTCGTCGTCTTCCTTGAGCAGATCCCGAGTAATCTTGCCTTCGGCGATTTCGCGCAGGGCAATCACCGTCGGCTTGTCGTTCTCTTCGGCCACCATCGGCTCGGCGCCCTTGGTCGCGAGCTGACGGGCACGCTTGGTAGCCAGCATGACCAGCTGGAAGCGGTTATCAACGTTTTCCAGGCAATCTTCTACGGTAACTCGTGCCATAACTTCCCCGACAAATAAAATGACTGATTCAGCAGACTGCACAGTTTACTGTGACCGGTGCAATTTGTATACAGGAAAACCCCCTACTGCGCCGGGTCCGAGAGTCCCGCCAGCAGATCCCGGTGCCTTGTTTGCTGCACCGTCATACGAAGGCGCTGGGCCCGCACAATGGCCAGCAAATCCGCCAGGGCGGTGGCAAAATCATCGTTGACCACCAGGAAATCAAACTCCACCGCGTGGCGACATTCTTCCCTGGCCTCGGCAAGTCGGCGCTCCACCACGTCCGGCGCGTCGGTCCCGCGACCCACAAGTCGCTCACGCAACACTTCCGGCGACGGCGGGACGATAAAAATACAGACACATTCGGGCATCAACCGGCGAACCTGGGCCGCGCCCTGCCAGTCGATCTCCAGGATGACATCCTGCCCCCTGGCCAGAGTCTCACGAACCCAGATGTGGGAGGTGCCGTAGTAGTTGCCAAACACGTCGGCGTGCTCCAGGAAATCACCCCGGGCGATCATGGCCTCGAACTCGGCGCGATCAACGAAGTGATAATTCACCCCGTTCTGCTCACCCGCGCGCATGGCCCGGGTGGTATGGGAAATCGACACGCCCAGCTGGCTATCATTGCGAAGCATTTCCGCCACCAGGCTGGTTTTGCCGGCGCCGGACGGCGCCGAAATCACATAGAGGGTACCCTTCTCAGCTGCCTCAACTGCGTGCTCAACTGCCTGACTCATAAGGCGAGAACTCCAAAACTGGCTCCAACGGCCGCCCCTGCGCCAGCCGCTAAAACACGGAATTATACGGACTTTGGCAAATCACCGCACCCCGGGGCGCCGTCAGCTGATACTATTGCCACCACTGACACCGGACCCAGAAACCAAGCCATGCGCACCACCATCGACATCACTCTCACCGAACCGGGCAAGGCGATTGATGCCCTGAGCCAGGCCCCGGGGCTGCCGAAGGAGCTTTCAAAGCAGAAACTCAAGGACGCGATGACCAAAGGGGCCTGCTGGTGGACCCACAAGGGCAAACGACTGAGGCTGCGACGAGCGACCAAAGAGCTCAAGCCAGGCGTTCGCCTGGAGTTATTCTACGATGAGTCGGTGCTGGCCCGGAAACCGGCCGAACCGATGCTGCTTGCGGACTTCGGCCGCTACACCGCGTGGTTCAAACCCCACGGCGTGCTGGCCCAGGGCTCCCAGTGGGGTGACCATTGCAGCCTCCTGCGGTTGGCCGAAACCCGACTGAACAAACCCTGCTTTCTGGTCCACCGGCTGGACGCCGATGCGGCCGGACTGATGCTGATAGCCCACGACCCCAAGGCGGCGGGGGCGCTCTCAAAGCAGTTCAGCGAACGATCCATGACCAAGCACTATCGGGCCAGGGTGAGCGGATTACTGGACATCAAGGATCAGTCTGTCGATGCGCCAGTCGAGGGAAAGCCCGCACTCAGCAGGGTCTCAACCCTGGAAACCGACCAGGAGAACCAGACATCCTTGCTGTCCGTCACCATTGAAACCGGGCGCAAGCACCAGATTCGCCGCCACCTGGCGGGCCTGGGACATCCCATCATCGGCGATCGTCTCTACGGACGCCCCGCCAAACAGCCGCTACAGCTGCTGGCCGTTTATCTCGCCTTCGACTGCCCGCTGACCCGGCAGAAACGCGAGATCGAACTGCCCGGGGAACTGGACACGCTCGAGGGTAACTGAGGCCCGGGCAAGCCTGCGTCACTCCAGGTTCTGCACCTGCTCACGCATCTGCTCGATCAAGACCTTCAGATCAACCGCAACACGTGTCACGCCGGCATCAATGCTCTTGCTGCTCAGGGTGTTGGCCTCCCGGTTCAGCTCCTGCATCAGGAAATCCAGCCGGCGACCGATGGCATCGTCGTTCTTGAGGGTGTCCGTCACTTCGCCGATGTGGGCATCCAGACGATCCAGCTCCTCGGCCACGTCGCTCTTCTGGGCCAGCATCACCATCTCCTGGGCCACCCGTTCGGCATCGAGCTCAACGCGGGCTTTTTCAAAGCGTTCCCGCAGATTCTTTTCCTGGGCTTCCAGCAACTCCGGCATACGCTGGCGCACGTCCGCCACCAGCTTCGCCATGGCGTTCAGGCGATCCTCGAACAAAGGCCTCAGCCGTTCGCCCTCGCGCTCGCGCACCGAGGCAAGCTCGGCCACGGTTTGCTTGAACAGTCCAACGGCGGCCTCTTTTGCAGGACCATAGTCCTGCTCCGGCACCGAAAGCACGCCCGGCCATCGGAGAATATCCAGCGCGTTGATGTGCGCCGGGTTATCGAGCATCTTGTTGATGTGGTTGGCGGCTTCATTGACCGCCTGGGCCATATCCTCACTGACCTCGAAACTCTGGACGCCTTTCTCAGCGGACTGCAGGCGCATGGACACATCCACCTTGCCGCGTTTCAGATGGGTACGCAGGGCCTCCCGAAACCGGTTTTCAAGCTCCCGGAAGGCGTCCGGCAACCGGAATGAGGGCTCCAGGTAGCGGTGGTTAACCGTCCGGATTTCGCAGGTGAGCGTGCCCCACTCCCCCTGGACATCCTTACGGGCAAACGCTGTCATACTTCGGATCATTTCAGTGCCGCTCCTGTTTGCAACATGCACTCGAGTTTAACAGGCTCTTAACGTCATCCGCGAACCGGACAAACGGCACAGGCCATCGTGTTATACTCACGGGCCTTTTCGACAAACCACCGACCGGGTCGCGGCCCGGACATTCAATACAGACTTCAGGAAATACTATGCGTCCAAGCGGCAGAACGCCCGAGCAACCGAGAGATGTTCGAATCACCCGCAACTACACCCGACACGCCGAAGGTTCCGTACTGGTGGAATTCGGCGACACCAAGGTTATCTGCACCGCGTCCGTCGAAAACAAGGTTCCCCCGTTTCTGCGGGGCGAAGGCAAGGGCTGGATCACCGCGGAATACGGCATGCTGCCCCGCTCCACCGGCAGCCGCATGGGCCGGGAAGCCGCTCGCGGCAAACAGGGCGGGCGCACCGTTGAAATCCAGCGACTGATTGGCCGCTCCCTGCGCGCTGCGGTGGATCTCGAGGCCCTGGGTGAGCACACCATCACCGTTGACTGCGACGTCATTCAGGCCGACGGCGGCACCCGAACTGCGGCCATCACAGGTGGCTGCGTGGCACTGGTGGATGCCCTCAACCATCTGGTTGCCGAGAAGCGGCTGAAGAAATCCCCCCTCAAGCAGATGGTCGCGGCTCTGTCCGTTGGCGTCTACAAGGGCACACCGGTGGTGGACCTGGACTATCCGGAAGACTCCGAGGCGGAAACCGACATGAACGTGATCATGACCGACCGGGGTGGCTTTATCGAGATCCAGGGAACTGCTGAAGGCGCGCCGTTTGATCAGGCGGAGCTGGACAGCATGCTGACTCTGGCGAAGCAGGGTATTGAAGAGTTGTTCGGGATTCAGAAGGCGGCTTTGGAGAGCTGATTACTGCAGAGCAGGTCGCCCGCGTGCCCGGAGGGGGAAGCCTTTCCGGGACACGCTACAAGCACATCCCTGTGCGCTCGGCTCCTGCCTTCCCTGGCCGGAGACGGTCCCGGAAAGGCTTCCCCCTCCGAACCCGCTACGTTTCGGTGACACTCCAAGGCTCGGGGCGTCTATCTGGCTTCGTTTTCCCAGACTGTAGAGGGCCATGGATGGCCCGATGCAAGCGCACAGGGATGTGCTCGTAGCGTGTCTGGGGAAACGGAGCCAGATAGGCGCCCTTCCCCAAACCTTAAAAGCCGATTTCTATATCGTAGTCCATAATCACGGGCGCGTGATCGGAGAAACGGGTGGCGTCGTCGATCCAGCCGTCGAGAATGGTCTTGCGGATACCTGGTGTCAGCAACTGGTAGTCGACACGAATGCCGGCGTTCTTGCGGGAACCTTCGGCCTGCTCGGGCCACCAGGTGAACTGGTTGCTCTGCTTGTTGATCTCACGGAAGCCATCCACGCAGCCCATCTCATCGAACAGACGATCCAGCCACGCACGTTCGTGGGGCAGGAAGCCCGAGAAATCCAGCTTGTGGTACAGGGGGCTCGCGTCGGTCACGTGATGGGCAGTCTGCAGGTTGGCGCAGAAGATGAACTGGCGGCGCTTGCGCAGGGTCTTTTGCATGTGCAGGCCAAAGGCCTCCATAAACTCGTCCTTGTGATCCAGCACCGTGAGGTCGTCTTCACCGACGGGCTCTTCCTCGCGCCCCAGGGCGCAAGGGGCCAGCACACAGGCCACAGAGACCTTGTCGAAATCGGCCTGGATGAACCGGCCCTCGCGGTCTGCCTGCTCGTTGGCAAAGCCGTACATGATGGCCTTCGGGAAATGCCGGGTGTAGATGCCTACCCCACCGTCCTCGTTCTTCTCGCCATCGATGAAATAGGCCTCGTAGCCCTCGGGAATCAGATTGTAGTCCTCAATCTCGTACGCCCGCATGCGGTGGTCCTGCACGCAGACGACATCAGCATCCTGCCGCGCCAGCCAGTCGAAAAAGCCTTTTTCAACGGCCTGAGCGAGGCCATTGACGCTGATTGATACTACCCGCATACGTGTTCCCTGATTCGGTTTGTGTGTATGATACCGTTTTTACGCGCTAATTAAAGACGAACACCCGCCAGAAGCCTTGCCATGCACGACTATCAGCAGACATTTATCGAATTCGCCATCCGCCGGAACGTTTTGCGATTCGGCGAGTTCACGCTCAAGTCTGGCCGTACCAGCCCGTACTTTTTCAACGCAGGCCTGTTCAACACCGGGGACGACCTGCTTCAGCTAAGCAAGGCCTATGCCGCTGCCATAGAACGCAGCGGGCTGGATTATGACATCATTTTCGGTCCTGCCTATAAGGGCATTCCGTTGGCCACCGTCACCGCCATGGCCCTGGCTACAGACGGTAACAGCAAACCCTTTGCCTTTAATCGCAAGGAAAAGAAAGATCATGGTGAGGGCGGCAACATCGTAGGTGCACCCTTGCAGGGCAAGGTGCTGATTGTCGACGATGTGATTACCGCCGGAACGGCTATTCGGGAGTCCATTGACCTTATTCGCGAGGCCGGTGCCGAACCCGCCGGCGTGCTGATTGCTCTGGACCGCCAGGAGCGGGGCAACGGCGAACTGTCCGCCATACAGGAAGTGGAACAGGAGTTCGGAATTCCGGTGGTCAGCATCATTTGCCTGGATCAGGTTCTGAACTACCTGCAGTCCAACACCGGGTTTGCGGAGCACGCCAGCAGGGTAGCCAGTTACCGAGACCGTTACGGAGTCTGACTGATGACCAAACGCCTGACTGAACGCTCACTGAAAGCAACGGTGCTGGCGCTGGCCCTGGGATTGTCTACCCAGGCTGCGGCCAACATGTACCGTTATACGGATGAGAACGGCCAGGTGGTGATCAGCAACACCATTCCCCAGGAAGCCACCAAACGCGGATACGACATCCTCGGAACCAATGGCCGGGTGATTGAAACCATTCCGCCGGCGCCCACCGAAGAGGAAATCGCCGCCCGGGAGGCGGAAAAGCAGCGTCAGAAGGCCCTGGCGGAGCAGCGGGAGCAAGACCGCCTGCTCCTCAAACGGTTTAGCCACCCGGATCAGGCAGTTAAGGCCATGTACCGCAAGATCCGCGAGCTTGAGGGCCTTATCCAGCTCAAGCGCGGCAATATCTCGGTCATCTCCAGCCAACTGGATGCCGAGCAGAGCCGTGCCGCAGACCTGGAAAGGGCCGGACGGGATATTCCAGAGGCAACCCTGGAAAAAATTCGGCGCCTCGAAGCACAGATTCGGGACATTGAGCGCGAAATTGCTGCCCAGACTCAGGAAATCGAAGCGCTGCGGGACGCCTTTGAGGCCGACATCGAACGTCTTGAGGAAATCACTGAACAGGCCCGCACCCTTCCACTTGATCCGGAAGAAGCCAACGAGCAATAGCAGAGGACATCCCGGGCAACGCGAAGTCCAGGGGAGATTCACGGAAAGATGAGACACAAAAAAGGGGCTCCGCATCACGGAGCCCCTTTTTTATCCCGGCGGACTGTCTGTGACAGTCGCCTTACCTCATTCAGGCAGAAGCAGTGCTCTTCTTGGCTGTGGAGGTGGATTTGCGAGCGGTGGACTTGCGAGCCGCCGGCTTCTTGGCTTCCACGGACTTCTTGGCGTCCTGGGCAGCTTCAGACACATCTTCCGCTGCTTCAGAAACAGCGTCTGCGCCTTCAGCGGCTTCTTTTTCCAGCTTGGCCACCAGCTCTGCGGCAAAGTTGCCGAAGCGGCTGTTCAGGCTGCGCAGCTGATCGAACAGGCTGTCACTGTAGCCGTTGTAACGCTTGCGCAGGGTCTTCACGCTGTATTCACGCGCCTCGGACTCCAGCTTCTCGGCGTAATCGAACGGCTTGGAAGACAGCTTCTTCTGCTGCTCTTCAGCGGCGTTGATGCCCTTCTCTACGATGTCCTGCAGTTGTTCCTGATAGCTCTTGAGCTTACCCATGTTGGTTCTCCTTGATTACCTGAAAGTTCCAAGGCCGTATGGGTTGATCCGCACCGGCCTTTCTTCAATTTCAGGATCAAAGTTACGGGTAAAAATTAGAATGTTCATACTAAAACCCGAAATCGGGTTTAAACGGGGCCATACGCGGTTTTACGGATTATTCACTTGAACCGTTGAGCGCGGCTGGCATAATTGCGCACTGGTTCGAGGCCCGTCTCCCCGTTTTATTCAGGCTCCATACGTTGTCAAACCGTTCGCCGGCCCCGTGCCGCCCGTATGTGAGTAGTCGATGCTTTACGCTACAACCTTTGATCGCCGTACCGTCCTGTCTGCCCTGACACTGCTGGCCTGCCTGATTCTGTCCGGGTGCCAGGAAGATTCGAGGGCCACGAAAACCAGCACCCAGCGGGCTTCAGAGCTGGCGGATTCGCGACTGGATCAGGCGACCGATGGCCTGCTCAACACACTAGGACAAGCCCGCACCCATGCGGGCGACGCGTCCATTTCGCCAAGAGAATTGCGTTGGAATGCACCGCTGACCAGGGAAGACGGCTCAGCGTTGGCGCCGGGACAGATTGCCGGCTTCCGGATTTACTTCCGGCTGCGGCACCAGGCCAGCTACCAGGTGATTCGCATCGACAGCCCCTCCATTACCCGGTACGCCCTGGACGGGCTCCCGGCCGGAGCCTACGAATTCACCATTACCACCGTAGACAACGAAGGCCTGGAGAGCCGGCGCTCCGAGCCCGTGGCCGTCGATCTCATCTGAGATTGGACTACCAGCGGAAAATGACCCAGCTCGGCACCAGCATGTCGGACTCGGTTTCGCGGATCCAGCCGCCGCCGTCAGCCGGCACCAGATAGTATTCCGCCCCCACGTCGGGCACCACCTTGATTTCCATAAGCTGGCCGTTGACCCGGTATTCATAGAAGACTTCGTTCTCACCGGGCCGGATCACGATCTGCGGACCCTCACTGGCCGGCTGATAGTCCGAAATCACCACCGGTTCCTTCGGCGTTGCCACAGGTGTCTCATCAAGCGCGCCGGAATCCTGGGCGAGCGCGGCCAGAGGCAGGCTGGCGAGCAACAGAGCCGGGCAGGCGATTCGTTTCATTTTCGTGATACCCTCTTGTCCATTCATTTGATCACAGAGTTGCACAAGCCATTCCACGCTTCAATCAGATTCCGGACCTGTTTTGACATGACCAGCAAAAACACTCCCCCAGTGGTTCTTGTGGACGGATCGTCCTATCTTTTCCGCGCTTATCACGCACTGCCGCCGCTGACTACAAGCAAGGACCACCCCACCGGAGCCATCAAGGGGGTGATCAGCATGATCCGCCGCCTGGAGCAGGATTTTCCCGGCTCCAAGATGGTGGTGGTGTTCGACGCCAAGGGCAAAACTTTCCGTCATGAGATGTACGAGGAGTACAAGGCCAACCGTCCGCCAATGCCGGACGACCTGGCCTGCCAGATCGAGCCGATTCACGAGATCGTGAAGGCCATGGGGCTGCCGATGCTGATCGTCAGTGGCGTTGAGGCCGACGACGTGATCGGCACCCTGGCTAACGAAGCCACCAGCAAGGGCATTGATGTGGTGGTGTCTACCGGCGACAAGGACATGGCGCAACTGGTCAGCGATCATGTCACCCTGATCAACACCATGACCGAGACCCGCATGGACCGGGACGGGGTGGTGGAAAAGTTCGGCGTCACCCCTGAGCAGATCATTGATTACCTGGCCCTGGTGGGCGACAAGGTGGACAACATTCCGGGGGTCAACAAATGTGGCCCGAAAACCGCAGTAAAGTGGCTGCAGACTTACGACAATCTGGACAACCTGATCGAGCATGCCGATGAGATCAAGGGCAAGATCGGGGAATACCTTCGTGAAGCCACCGATACCCTGCCCCTGAGCCGGGAGCTGGCCACCATCCGCACCGATGTCGAGCTGGATTTTGGCCTGGAAGATCTCAAGCTGCGGGAACAGGACGATGACCAGTTGCTTGAACTGTTCCGGGAATACGAATTCAAGAGCTGGATTGCCGAACTGGAAAACGGCGAGGGCCACCCGGGCAACGCCAGTCATCCCGCAAACGGGGAGGAGTCAAGCCAGAAAGCGGGGTCCACCTCTGGGCAGACCGGCGGTAACGCTTCGCGCTCCCGCAACTACAGTGTTGTGACCAATCAGAAAAGCCTAGACAGCTGGCTCAAGAGGCTCAGGGAGGCTGACCTGTTTGCCTTCGACACCGAAACCACCAGCCTGCGCTATATTGATGCCGAGATTGTGGGCGTGTCCTTTGCTATAGAACCGGGCGAGGCAGCCTATGTACCGCTTGCGCACGACTACATGGGGGCTCCCGAACAGCTCGACCGGGACGAGGTCCTCAACCAGCTGAAGCCGTTACTGGAAGACCCGAAGCTCGCCAAGGTGGGACAGAACCTCAAGTACGACAAAAACGTGCTCGCCAACCACGGCATCAACCTCGAAGGCATTGCCGAGGACACCATGCTCGAGTCCTACGTGCTGAACTCGGTGGCCACCCGCCACGACATGGACAGCCTGGCGATGTATTACCTGAATGAGAAGACCATCAGCTACGAGTCAATCGCCGGCAAGGGTGCCAAACAGTTGACCTTCAACCAGATCGAACTGGAACAGGCCGCGCCATACGCCGCGGAAGATGCCGATATCACCCTGCGGCTGCACCAGGCCCTGAAACCCAGACTGGAAGAGACCGGCAAGCTGGCCTCTGTTTACCGCGAGATCGACCTGCCACTGGTGCCGGTGCTGTCCCGCATGGAGCAGCGCGGCACCCTGATCAGCGCCAGCACCCTGCGCCAGCACAGCCAGGAACTGGCCGAGCGCATGGCGGAACTGGAAAAAGAAGCCCACGACGTGGCTGGTGAGACCTTCAACCTCGGCTCCACCAAGCAGCTGCAAGCCCTGTTCTACGACAAGCTTGGCCTGCCGGTGATCAAGAAAACACCGAAGGGCGCTCCGTCCACGGCCGAGCCGGTGCTGCAGGAACTGGCCCATGAGCACGAGTTGCCGCGCCTGATCCTGGAACACCGGAGCCTGAGCAAGCTCAAGTCCACCTATACCGACACCCTGCCAGAGCTGATTCACCACCGCACCGGCCGTGTGCATACCTCCTACCACCAGGCGGTCACCGCCACCGGTCGGCTGTCCTCCTCCGAACCCAACCTGCAGAACATTCCCATTCGCAGTGAACAGGGGCGGCGCATCCGCCAGGCATTCATCGCGCCGGAGGGTTTCAAACTGGTGGCGGCGGATTACTCACAGATCGAGCTGCGGATCATGGCCCACCTGTCCGGCGACAAGGGTCTGTTGAAGGCGTTCGAGAAAGGCGAGGACATTCACAAGGCCACGGCCGCCGAAGTCTTTGGCGTGAGCCTGGACGAGGTCTCCGCCGATCAGCGGCGCAGTGCCAAGGCCATCAACTTCGGCCTGATCTACGGCATGTCGGCCTTTGGCCTGTCCCGCCAGCTGGATGTGGAGCGCAAGCTGGCCCAACAATACATCGACCGTTATTTCGAGCGCTACCCCGGCGTGCTCAAGTACATGGACAACATCCGCAAGCAGGCCCACGACGACGGCTTCGTGGAAACCCTCTTTGGCCGGCGCCTGTACCTGCCCGAGATCAACGCCCGTAACAAGCAGATGCAGCAGGCGGCCGAGCGCACCGCCATCAACGCGCCCATGCAGGGCACGGCGGCTGACATCATCAAACGTGCCATGGTCGAGGTGGAGAGCTGGCTGCTGCGTGAGCACGCCGATGATGCCCGCATGACCATGCAGGTGCACGACGAACTGATTCTGGAAGTTCGGGAATCGGCCCTCGACAAGATTCGTGATGGCCTGGTGCAGCGCATGTCGGCAGCCGCTGACCTGCACGTGCCTCTGCTGGTGGAGGCCGGCGCGGGGGACAACTGGGACGAGGCCCACTGACCCGGTCCAAATGAGGGCATGGACGCCCGTTTACGCACCGAAAAAGGCCAAACTCGGAGCGCGCACGCGCAGGCTGACAGCCCTCAAACGACCGAGAGGCCCCGCAGGGCTCCCGCATCACCACATTCCTGACGGTGCGGCACGATATTCGCTTCACCTGGAGAGTCGGCGCTCGTCCCGTGTTTACCGCCGGACAGCGCCATGCGGTGACACTTTCTCCGAGGCTCACACCATGACTTCTCTGGCATCTGAACGTAGCTGGTTGCTGGACCCCAGCGTGCTGAAACTGGTTCACCAGTGCCGACGTCTGATTCAGACGGAATTCGGCGTCAAACTGCATCTCACGGATGGGCACCTGGAACAGCAGCTTGCGGAGTATGCGGGCAAAACCCGCTCCAGCCACCTGATTCGCACCTGGGAAACGCTCAAGCAGCAGGTTCCACAGCTGAACATCGAGCCCGATACCGACGACGACGGCCTGAAACGGACGTACCGTGGCCAGGTGATCGCCGATGCGCCGGCGGCTTCATCGGCCCCCGAGGCAAACGAGGCATTCCACCCGCCGCGAAAGACCAAAGTGATCTACCGCGGCCAGGTGGTGGGCTGACACAGCGACTGACGGATCAGAACGCCTTGCTGACTTCAAGCGCCGCGCTCAGGGCGCTCAGGTCGTAGCTGCCCTGGTAACGGGCGGGGGTGGCCGGCTGTGTGGGGTTCTGGTGGGTGTATTCCCGGTCATCAACGTCGGCATCTCCGGAAAACAGCAGGGTGCCGACAGCCGCATCAACGGTCCAGCCGGTGCTGACATCTTTCCACTGGGCGCCGAGGGTCAGCCAGTGCCGGTCCTCTGAGGGAATCCGCGCCGTCACGTACTGCTCGTTCACCGGCGATTCATCCCAGGCATAACCGGCTTTCAGCGCCCACTCCGGGGTTGCCTGCCAGATGCCGCCCACGTTGAACTGCCAGGTATTCTGCCACTTTTCGGTGACATGATTGATGTAGGGATACCCGGAAACCGAAGACACCTCACCGGGCGACTCCCGACGGCTGATGATGTCCAGCTCCTCGAAGCGGCTCCATTTCGCATAAGTAGCGCCGGCCAGAACGGTGAACTCGTCGTTGAAACGGTGGCGCAGACCCAGAGTTGCGCTCTCGGGAATGGCCAGGGGCACTCGCACCTTTTCTGTGAGCGTGGTGGTCTGGCCTGGAGAACTCAGCACGGGAAAATCGGAGATGGTAGCGTCGCCTTTGAGATCCAGTTCGGTGCCGGTCTGCGCGCTCAGGCCAATCTGGGTCCTGTCCGAGATCTCGTACAGAAAGCCCACCCGGAAGGTCGCGCCAATGTCATCGCCTTCGATATCGGCATACGGCTCATCCAGCGCGAGCGCGGCGGGGCCCGCAATGCCACTCAGATCCTGATACCGGGAGAGGCGACCCTCGGCATAGATCACGTTGATCCCCGCGCCCATCGACAGTCCGTTACCGTTGCTGACAGAGATTGAAGGCGTGAAGGCAATGGCCGTCAATTCGGTCTTGTCGGCAAAGAACCGGCCGGCAAAACCGTCGTCGTAGTCTGCAGCCAGACCGTAAGGAGCGTGAATACCAAAGCCGACATCAACAGTGTCGCTGACTTCGTGGGTAAGGTAGAAATTGGGGAGCACGGCCGGGTCGGCAATGTCGCCGCCGGTTGTCGCTGGCTGCACAGGAACCGCCGGGTTTTGCCGCGTGGATGAGATGGTGTCTTCCCGGGCCTCGGCATCAATATCCAGAACGGCGGCACCGAAGGAAATGTTGGTGCCTGACAGCTGGCTCATACCAGCGGGATTGAACAGTACCGTGGTGGCGTTCTCGGGGTTGGCAGCGGCACCGGCGTTGGCGGTGCCCATGGCACTGGCACTCTGTTCATTCAGGGAAAAGCCACCTGCCAAGGCGGTGGCGGGGGCTGCAACGGCAGCCAGGGTGGCTAGGCGTATGGCACGTGCAAGCATTGGCGATGTCTGGCGCATGGTATCTCCTTGTTGATTTGCGCGGAGTATACGCACCACGACCAATTGGCCTCAAATGCCATCACTAACCGTTCAGATCACTAACTTTCTACAACTAAAGTCGAACCTTTCAGTAACCCTCAGTCATCCTGAATCGACAGCTTGTCCACCGTGGACGACAGTTTGTCAGCCCCCTGGGCGTCGGCACCCAGCTTGATCATCAGACGCAGGTCGTTGGCGGAATCCGCGTGAGCCAGCGCATCTTCGTAGGTGATCGAGCCCTCGGCGTAGAGCTGGTAAAGCGCCTGGTCAAAGGTCTGCATGCCGGATTCGTTGGATTTGGACATCAGTTCCTTGAGCCGGTGCACTTCGCCTTTACGGATCAGGTCCGCCACCAGCGGGGTGTTGATCAACACCTCGATAACCGCCTTGCGGCCCTTGCCGTCCGGTGTGGGTACCAGCTGCTGGGCCACAATGGCCCTGAGGTTCAGGGACAGATCCATCCAGATCTGGTTGTGCTGCTCAGGCGGAAAGAACTGGATAATCCGGTCCAGCGCCTGGTTGGCGTTGTTGGCGTGCAGGGTGGCCAGACACAGGTGGCCGGTCTCCGCAAACTGCACCGAGTATTCCATGGTCTGGCGCGTACGCACCTCACCAATCAGGATAACGTCAGGAGCCTGCCGCAGGGTGTTTTTCAGGGCCACTTCAAAGCTCTCGGTGTCGATGCCCACTTCCCGCTGGGTCACGATGCAGCCCTGGTGCTGGTGCACGAATTCAATTGGATCCTCGATCGAGATAATGTGACCGCGACTGTTGCGGTTACGGTGCCCCAGCATCGCCGCCAGAGAGGTGGACTTGCCGGTGCCGGTGGCACCCACGAACATGATCAGACCGCGCTTGGTCATCGCCAGGTCCTTGATGACTCCCGGCAGGGCCAGGTCGTCGATCTGCGGAATCTTGACCTCAATGCGGCGCAGTACCATGCCGCACAGGTTGCGCTGAAAGAACGCCGACACCCGGAAACGGCCAATGCCGCGAGCGCTGATGGCAAAGTTGCACTCGTGGGTTTCCTCGAATTCGGCGCGCTGCTTGTCGTTCATGGCGCCGTAGACAAACTCCCTCGTCTGCTCCGGCGTCAGCGCGTTCTTGGTGACCGGCAGAACCTTCCCGTTCACCTTCATGCTGGGTGGAACACCTGCGGTAATAAACAGGTCTGAACCGCCCTTTTCCACCATCAGCCGCAGCAGCTTTTCGAATTCCATTTGTCCACCTATCACATTTTGTCTTGGCTATGCTGACTCCCCGAACATTGTCCGGGGAGCGGGGCGGGTGGCCTTCCCGGGACTGTCTGCAGCATGGATGCTGCAGTCAAGCGTACAGGGACGTATTTACAGCGTGTCCCGGGAAGGCCACCCGCCCTGCTCCTTCCTCCAGGGTCGAAGCAAGGAGTCCGACGTTAAAAGTTATCCGGCATCTTCGCCTTGGCCCGCGCCGCTTCACGGGAAATCAGCCCCTTCTGCAGCAGCCGTTCCAGGCACTGGTCCAGGGTCTGCATGCCCAGGGAACCACCGGTCTGGATCGACGAGTACATCTGGGCGATCTTGTCTTCCCGGATCAGGTTCCGAATCGCCGAGGTGCCGATCATGATCTCGTGGGCCGCAATCCGCCCGCCGCCCATTTTCTTCATCAGGGTCTGGGAAATAACCGCCTGAAGAGATTCGGACAGCATCGAACGCACCATGGACTTTTCCTCTGCCGGGAACACATCCACCACCCGGTCGATGGTCTTGGCTGCCGAGGTGGTGTGCAGGGTGCCGAACACCAGGTGGCCGGTTTCCGCGGCGGTCAGTGCCAGACGGATGGTCTCCAGGTCCCGGAGCTCGCCTACCAGGATGATGTCCGGGTCTTCCCGCAGGGCCGAACGCAGGGCTTCGTTGAAGCCAAGGGTATCCCGGTGCACTTCCCGCTGGTTGACCAGACACTTCTTGGAGTCGTGCACGAATTCGATCGGGTCCTCGATGGTGAGGATGTGCTCGTACCGGGTGTCGTTGATGTAGTCCATCATCGCCGCGAGGGTGGTGGACTTACCGGAACCGGTAGGCCCGGTTACCAGCACCAGGCCCCGGGGTACCGAGGAGATGTCCTTGAACACCTGTCCCATGCCCAGGTCTTCCATGGTAAGAACCTTGGAGGGGATGGTCCGGAACACAGCGCCAGCGCCCCGGTTCTGGTTAAATGCGTTCACACGGAAACGGGCAACGCCGGGCACTTCGAACGAGAAGTCGGTCTCCAGAAACTCCTCGTAATCCTTCCGCTGCTTGTCGTTCATGATGTCGTAGATCAGCCCGTGGACTTCTTTATGCTCCATGGGCGGCAGGTTGATGCGGCGCACATCACCATCCACACGAATCATCGGGGGCAGACCGGCAGACAGGTGCAAGTCAGACGCGCCCTGTTTCGCCGAGAAGGCAAGCAGTTCAGTAATATCCATAGGAGTCCTCGGAAGGCGTTTTTTCTTTTATCCCGGTTGCTTCCGCCCGGCGGGGACCCGGCGCGGTTCACTTGGCATTTCAGTGACCTGCGGGTAACGTGTCACCGTACAAGTGACAGACCGGGCGTGGCGATTTCACACTATGAGCAGCATAGCAGACAACATCGGGAGCGTAACCCGACGCATACAAAAAGCAACATTGCAGGCAGGCCGCTCGCCGGGCTCGGTGCGGCTGCTCGCGGTCAGCAAGACCCGACCCGCCGAAGACCTGCGCGAGGCCTTTGCCGCCGGGCAGGTAGCGTTCGGGGAGAACTACCTCCAGGAGGCTCTCGACAAACAGGAGGCCCTCGCCGACCTCCCGGACATGGAATGGCACTTCATCGGCCCGATCCAGTCCAACAAGACCCGCCAGATTGCGTCATCGTTCGATTGGGTCCACAGCGTCGACCGTCTGAAAATCGCCCGACGGCTGAGCGAGCAGCGGGATGCCACCCTGCCCCCATTGAATATCTGCCTGCAGGTCAATATTAATGAAGAAGAGAGCAAATCCGGGTGCCAGCTGGACCAACTGCCAGAACTGGTCGAAGCCGTGGGCGAGCTGCCCAACCTCAGGCTGCGGGGCCTGATGGCCATTCCGGACCCGTCGCAACCGGAGGCCGAACTCAGGGCGAGCTTCCGCAAGCTGGCCAACACCCTGAAAGCATTGAAAGGCGAATACCCCGATGCCGGACCACTGGACACCTTGTCCATGGGTATGTCGGGGGATCTGGAGCTGGCGATCGCCGAAGGAGCCACCTGGGTGCGCGTGGGCACCGCACTGTTCGGCGAACGCCCGGCGAAGAGCTGAACCGGCCGGTTCCTGCTATCATCAGGGCCGGACGTTTAACCGATCAACCCGGGAGTGAATCTTGAGCACATCACCAACCATTTCGTTCATTGGTGCCGGCAACATGGCCAGCGCCATCATTGGCGGTATGCTGGATAACGGCTACAAGGCCGGCAACATCTGGGTCAGCGCACCGGACGACGCGCACCTGCAGACCATTCGCAAGCGCTTCGGGGTGAGCGTCACCACCGACAACCGCTACTGCGCCCAGCAAGCCGACATGGTGGTGCTTGCCGTCAAACCCCAGGTTATGGCGGATGTCTGTCGCGATATCGCGCCGGTGGTACAGAACACCCGTCCGCTCATGGTATCCATTGCTGCCGGCCTGACCGCCGATACGCTCGACGGCTGGCTCGGTGGCGGATTGCCGTTGGTCCGGGTCATGCCGAACACCCCATCGCTGGTGGGTAAAGGCGCAGCAGGGCTCTACGCCAACAAGGACGTAAAGGACAAACAGAAGAAGATGGTGGAGTCGGTCTTCGAAAGCATTGGCTCTGCCCTGTGGGTTGAGGACGAGAACCTGCTGCATGGCGTGACCGCCCTGTCCGGCAGTGGGCCGGCCTATTTCTTCCTGATGCTCGAAGCGCTCGAAGAGGCCGCCACCGAGGCCGGCATCGCCGCCGACACCGCCCGGGAACTGGCCATCCAGACCATGGCCGGCGCCGCCGAAATGGCGGCCCGCAGCGAACACGACCCGGGACAGCTCAAGCGCAACGTGATGTCTCCCGGCGGCACCACCGAACAGGCCATCAACACGTTTGAAGACGGCGGCATGCGCGACCTGGTGCGCAAGGCCTACAAGGCCGCCTTCAAGCGCTCCGAAGAAATGGCCAAAGAACTGGCTGGCAAACAGTAACCGATAACGGAGACACGGCTTCATGCTGGCAGACATTCTGATTACCATCCTGCTGATCGCATCCACCTTCTACATGACCATTGTGCTGTTGCGCTTCCTGCTGCAGCTGGCCAGGGCGGACTTCTACAACCCGATCTCCCAGTTCGTAGTGAAGGCTACCAACCCGCCGCTGCGGCCACTGCGCCGCTTCATCCCCGGCTGGGGCGGCATCGACGGCGCCTCGCTGGTGCTGGCCGTGGTCATACAGGCCATCACCTTCTTCCTGATCCTGGTGGCGCTGAACGGCGGCATTCCCTCGGTGAATCCCGTCACTCTGCTGGTGTGGGCCGTGCTCAACGTGCTGGATCTGATCGTAAAGATCTATTTCTGGTCGGTGATCGCCATTGTGGTGGTGAGCTGGATTGCGCCCCAGAGCGGGCACCCGGCGATTCAGCTGGTGGCCCAGATTACCGAGCCGGTCATGCGCCCGGTCCGCAATATCATGCCCTCCATGGGAGGCCTGGACCTGTCGCCGATCATCGTCTTCCTGATCCTGAACGTCATTTCCGTGGTTATCGAGCACATGAAACTGGCCGCGGGGCTCGGCTCCATCGGCCTGGGACTGTAAACAGTGTCTCAAATATACACTCTGTAACACTTGTCCACGAAATACTTCACTCGAGGGCTTCGAATCTATCATGATGATTTCAAAGCCCTTTTTTATTTTTCCCTGCCCCGGAAACGGATCTGCCGTCGCAGGCCTCGCCGCAAACATTGAAAGAACAGGATAGTATTACCGGTAATTAATCCGTCACCCGGGCGCAGCCCCTCCTGCCCCCGGAATACCCGGAAGTCGCGCAGAAGGAAAATCCGATGAATCAACAGGGAACTCTGTCGCAGCAGGTAGAGGCTTATCACAACTGGAAGAAAGAGCTGATCCGGCAGATCGGCCGGTACCGGTTGTGGCTGCAGGATAACGATCTGTTTTCCGACGATGTCAGCACCCGTATCCGCCACGGGCTGGAACTGCTGATCGAGGACGAGTTGACCATCGCCTTCGTAGGGGAATACTCCCGCGGCAAGACCGAGCTGATCAACGCCCTGTTTTTCTCGGAATACGGCCAGCGCATGCTGCCCTCCCAGGCGGGGCGTACCACCATGTGCCCCACCGAGCTCTTCTTCGATCGCAGCGCCAATGAAAACTACCTGCTGTTGCTGCCCATTGAGACCCGCACCGGCGAACTCTCGCTGCAGCAATTGCGCAAGCAGCCGGAACGCTGGGTGAAGCACGAGCTCGACGAACGCGATCCGGAAATCATGCGCGAAGTGTTGGCGGAAGTGGCTCGGGTAAAGAGCGTGTCGCCGGAGGAAGCGCGGGGACTGGGCTTCGACGAAGGCATGCTGGAGCACGACCGCAACAATCCAGGCAACGTTCTGGTACCGGCCTGGCGCAACGCCCAGATCAGCATCCGGCACCCGCTGTTCGAGCGTGGACTGCGCATTCTCGATACCCCGGGCCTGAACGCCCTGGGTTCGGAGCCTGAGCTGACCATCAGCATGCTGCCCCGGGCCCATGCCGTGATCTTTGTGCTCAGCGCCGACACCGGCGTGACCGCCAGCGACATGACCATCTGGAAAGAGCACATCGACACCCAGCACGCGGATCACCGGGCTGGTCGCTTTGCCGTGCTGAACAAGATTGACGTGCTCTGGGACGACCTCCAGGGCGAACGCCATACCCAGGAAGCCATCGACCGGGTTCGCACTTACACCGCCGATCATCTGGGCATGCGCCAGCATGACGTTATTCCGGTCTCTGCCAAACAGGGACTGCTGGCCCGGGTGCGCAAGGACGAGCCTCTGTTCGACAAATCCAACGTCGGCCAGCTTGAACAGCTGATCATCCAGCGCATCCTGATGCACAAGGAACAGTTGATCACCCAGAGCCTGATCAACGACCTGCTGGGCATGCTGCAGAACAGCCAGGCAGCCATGCAGTATCGACTGGAATCCCTCGAGGAGGAACTACAGGCCTGCTCCGGCGTGACCATGGACAAGGCCGCCCTGAGCCGCCTTGCCGAGCGGGCGCAGAAGGATTACGACTTTTACTACAAGAAGCTGATTACCCTGCGCTCCAGCCGTCGGCTGATGGATTCCCAGGGCGACATGCTGAAAAA
The DNA here is from genome assembly GCF_055755345.1 of Marinobacter sp. E2. NCBI lineage: Bacteria > Pseudomonadati > Pseudomonadota > Gammaproteobacteria > Pseudomonadales > Marinobacteraceae > Marinobacter > Marinobacter sp. E2. The sequence continues at coordinate 523,143 of NZ_CM146911.1, read as the reverse complement.
GCTGGTCAGTGAGGAGCGCTTCGAAAATCACGCCGAGCGGGTGCGGACCAGCATGTCCAAGAGCTGGACCACCGCCGGCATGAACCGCGCGATGGATCAGTTCTTCGAGCTGCTGGAAAGCGATCTGACCAACCTGCTGAGCGAAGGCCACCTGGCGGAGAAGATGGTGGGCGCCATTTACCGACGCTACAACGAGGACAGCCGGGCCCGCCATCTGGAGCCGATTCCTCTGCGCGCTGGTCGACATGTGATTGCCATCCGGGAACTGCGCAAGAAGGCCCGTCGCTTCCGGATCAGTCCGAAAAACCTGCTCACCGAGCAGTCGGTACTGGTGCGCCGCTTCTTTAACGTGATGGTGAGCGAGGCCCGCACCCTGCACGCCCGGGTACGCCAGGACGTGGAGCGCTGGCCCTCGGAGGCTCTGCTGCCCATCATGCAGTACTCCATGGAACAGAAGCAGCTGCTGGAACACCAGATTCGCCGGCTGCGGGACATGGTTCGCAACGACCGGGACAGCCGGGCAGAGCGCCAGCGTCTCAACAACACCATCGCCGATCTGCGCCGACAGCTGGAACTGGCCGATGCCATGCAACGCCAGATCCGCAAGCCGGCTCCCACCCTGATCCAGCAGAAAGTGGTGAATATCTCCGGGGCGGTCTGAGCCCCGTCAGAGCAACCTTGCAGGCGGTTGCAGCCATCCCGCCCCGGCTTTAAACTGCTGGGCTGGCGATGGCTTTGTCATTGCTTTTCCAGACACTTACGGATCGAACCAGGAACCACGCGCGCCGATGCCCGATTCCCTGCCTGCGGACTCTGTTGGGATTGTCACCCCGCAGACCTATCATTTCGACGCTCCCATCGATCTGGCCTGCGGTCAGACCCTGGAAAGCTATGACCTTGTGGTGGAAACCTATGGCACACTGAACGCCGACGCCAGCAACGCCGTGCTCATATGCCACGCCCTGAGCGGGCACCACCATGCCGCCGGCTACCACACACCCGACGACCGCAAACCGGGCTGGTGGGACAGCTGCATCGGCCCTGGCAAGCCCATCGATACCAACCGTTTTTTTGTGGTCAGCCTGAACAACCTGGGCGGCTGCCACGGCAGCACGGGCCCCAACAGCACCAATCCCGCCACGGGTAAACCCTACGGCCCGGAGTTCCCGGTTATCACCGTGGGCGACTGGGTGAAGAGCCAGGCTCTGCTGGCCGACCGGTTGGGCATTGAGTGCTGGGCCGCCATAGTCGGCGGTTCCCTCGGCGGCATGCAGGCGCTGCAATGGAGCCTCGATTACCCCGACCGGCTCCGGCACGCCGTGGTCATTGCCTCCACCCCCAGGCTGACTGCCCAGAACATTGCCTTCAACGAAGTGGCCCGCCAGGCCATCACCACCGACCGGGAATTCCACGACGGGCGCTACTACGACCATGACACTGTCCCCCGCCGGGGCCTGATGCTGGCACGGATGGTGGGGCACATCACCTACCTGTCCGACGCTTCCATGGGCGAGAAATTCGGCCGGGAGCTCCGGGACCAGGCCTACAAGTTCGGCTACGACGCGGAATTCCAGGTCGAGAGCTATCTGAGGTACCAGGGCGAGCGGTTCTCCGAGTCGTTCGACGCCAATACTTACCTGTTGATGACCCGGGCACTGGACTACTTCGACCCCGCCTACGATTTTGGCGGCGACCTCTCAAAGGCGCTGGCGTCAGCCCGGTGCGAATACCTGGTGCTGTCCTTCAGCACCGACTGGCGCTTCACCCCCGCCCGCTCGGAGGAAATGGTCAACGCCATGATTGCAGCCCGCCGGAAAGTCAGCTACGCCGAAGTCGATGCCCCCTGGGGCCACGATGCCTTCCTGATTCCAACCCCGCGGTACACCGACATTTTCACCGCCTATATGGATCGGGTGGCCAGGGAGGTGGGCGCATGAGACCGGACCTTGAGATCATCCAGCAGTGGGTGCAGCCCGGCCAGCACGTGCTCGACCTCGGATGCGGCGATGGCACCCTGCTCGACTTCCTGCAGCGGGAAAGGGGCGCCAGTGGCTTTGGCCTCGAAATCAACCCGGACCACATCACCACCTGCATGGGCCGGGGCGTTGCTGTGATCGAGCAGAACCTGGACACCCAGGGGCTCGGCAACTTTGACGATGGCAGCTTCGATATTGTCCTGATGACCCAGGCCCTTCAGGCCGTACGGCGGCCAGACAAGGTCCTGGACGAAATGCTGCGGGTGGGCCGCGAAGGCATTGTCACTTTCCCCAACTTCGCCCACTGGCGTCTACGCTGGGGGTTGACCCTGAGCGGTCGCATGCCCGAATCCGAGGCACTTCCGTATAAATGGTACAACACGCCCAACATCCGGCTGTGTACCTTCAAGGACTTCGAGGCGCTGTGCCGACAGAAAGGTATCCGGATCAAGAGCCGTCGGGTGGTGGACGGACAGCACCAGAACAGTTGGCTGGCGCGGCTCTGGCCGAACCTTCTCGGCGAGATTGCCATATACCGCATAACACGGGAGAGCAAGCAATGACTGCAAAACGCTTTACAACCGTATGCACGCTTCTGGCGGCCCTGATTCTGGCGTCGCTGAGCCTTCACGCCCGGGCAGGCTCCAAGGATTTCGGCGACTACACCGTGCTGTGGAGCGTGCTGCCAAGCACGTTTCTGGCTCCCGAAGTGGCCAGGGCCAACAATCTGCAGCGCAGTAAGGGCATCGGCATCGTCAATATCTCTATCATGAAGGAGAACGGCAACGGCGGCATGACACCGGTGACCGGCCAGGTTGAAGGCCGGGTTTCCAACGATGTCCAGCAGGTAAATTTCCTGGCATTCCGCCGCATCCAGGAGGGTGAATCTGTTTACTTCATTGCCGAGTACCAGTACAGCTCGGGTGAACTGATGACGTTCAACATCACCGCGCGCCCGACCGGCTATCAGGAAGACCTGGCCGTGCGTTTTGCCCACACACTGTTCAGCGACTGAGGCGATATGACGGAAAAACTGGTCATTGCCAGCAACAACAAGGGCAAGATTGCGGAGCTTACAGAGCTACTGGCGCCCCTGGGCATGACCCCGGTGGCCCAGGGCGAACTGGGCGTCGGCGAAGCCGATGAGCCTGCAGTTACCTTCGTCGAGAACGCCATCCTGAAAGCGCGGCATGCGGCACGCGCTACCGGTCTGCCGGCCCTGGCCGACGACAGCGGCCTGGCGGTGGATGCCCTCGGCGGGCGGCCGGGCGTCCGCTCGGCCCGTTTCGCCGGAGATGAGGCCTCCGACGAGGACAACGTGCAGGCCCTGCTGGAAGCCCTGGCCGAGGTGGAGGACGAACGCCGGGGCGCGCAGTTCCACTGTGTCCTGGTGTACCTGCGCCACGCCGACGACCCGACCCCAATCATTTGCCACGGCCGCTGGCCCGGGACCATTTTACGGGCGCCCCGGGGCGACGGCGGGTTTGGCTACGATCCGGTGTTCCTGGCACCGGAACATAACTGCAGCGCCGCCGAACTGTCGCGGGCGGAAAAGGGCCGTATCAGTCATCGTGGTCGTGCCCTTGCGCTCCTGCTTGAACAGCTCCGTGGCGGATCCCCGGTCGGTGGCTGACATGCCGGTGCAGGCCTTACGGCCACCTTTGAGTCTGTACATCCACATCCCCTGGTGCGTGCGCAAGTGCCCCTACTGCGACTTCAATTCCCACGCTCTGCAGGGGGAGCTCCCGGAATCCGCCTACCTCGACGCGCTACTGGAAGACCTGGAGCAGGACCTGGCGCTAGTGAACGGTCGGGAGATCTCGACCGTGTTTATTGGCGGAGGCACGCCGTCGCTGATGAGTGGCGGGTTTTACCAGGCGCTGTTTAGCCGCCTGCGCGAGAAGCTGGCCCTGGCCTTGGACGCCGAAATCACTCTGGAAGCCAACCCCGGCACCCTGGAAGCAGGCCGCTTCGAGACCTTCCGCAAGGCCGGCATCAACCGGCTGTCCATAGGCGTACAGAGCTTCGACCCCGACCACCTGACGGTACTGGGGCGAATCCACGACAGCGAGTCCGCCCATCGGGCGATTCAGGCAGCCCGGAAGGCCGGGTTTGATAACTTCAACATTGACCTGATGCACGGTTTGCCCGGCCAGACACCGGAGCAGGCGGTCCGCGACCTGCAAACCGCCCTGGCCTACGAGCCGCCTCATCTGTCCTGGTACCAGCTGACGCTCGAGCCGAACACCGAGTTCTACAGCCGCCCCCCAAGTCTGCCCGACGACGATCGCCTGTGGGATATCTACCAGCAGGGCGCCCGGTTCCTCCGGTCGCACGGCTATCGCGACTACGAAGTCTCAGCCTGGTGCCGTAACAATGGCGCCTCACGTCACAACCTTAATTACTGGACCTTCGGCGACTACCTGGCGCTGGGTGCCGGCGCCCACGGCAAGGTCAGTTTTGCCGACGGCCGCATCCAGCGCTACTGGAAAACCCGGCAACCCGAGGCTTATCTCAATCGCATTGGTAGCCGCACCGCCGGCACTGCCGAGATTGAGCCCGAGGAACGACCGCTGGAGTTTCTGATGAATGCCCTGCGGCTGAGTGAAGGTGTGGATGAGACGCTTTTTTTACAGCGCACGGGTTTACCCCTGGCAACAGTTGGGGTAAAACTTGATCAATTGAGAAAGGAAGGATTGCTGGAAAAAGATCGGCTGCAAGCCACAGACCTTGGCCAGCGATATCTGAACAGCCTGTTGGAGCGTTTTCTGTAATGGACCCCGCACACGCAGCGCCAGCCCTGCCCACAGGCCTGAAGGCAAGCCTGTGCGTTTCCGCTGTCCTGCTGCTGGCGCTGCTGCTGATCAACCAGCCCCTGCAGACGGCCTCAGCACCGCAGGGCATCGTCAGCTTTCAGCTGGCCGGCAGTGCCGATCACGCCGAGGCCATTATCACCAGTTGGCAAACCGACGGGATCGGCTGGGCGAGGATCTCCCTGTGGGTGGATTTCCTCTTTATTCCCGCTTACATGCTGGCGCTGATCTACCTCACCCGCCACTTTACCCGGGACCGCCCAGGCGTTCGTGAGCGCATGAGTGCCCGATGGGTACGCGCCCTGTTCACCACCGCGGGCCTGAGTGATGCGACCGAAAACATCCTGTTGCTGAACAACCTGAACCTGCCCACAGACGCCATGACCCTGTCGGCGACGCTTTGCGCGCTGATCAAGTTTACCGCCCTGACCCTGGGTATAGCCGGGCTGGTGATCATCCGGGCGTCCCGACGCCACCCCCTCGCCCACCACTGACTGGCACACCAATGAGGTGTGCCCCCGCCAGGGCATGCTGCCAAGCCAAGGATCAGTTGGTGCGATAGAACAGCAGATCCCAGACCCCGTGGCCCAGGTTTTCACCGCGCTTCTCGAACTTGGTCATGGGACGGTCGTCCGGACGAGGTGAGTAGCCGCCGGATTCCTGGGTGTTCGCGAATCCCTCCGACTCGTTCATCACCTCCATCATATGTTCGGCATAGTTTTCCCAGTCCGTTGCCAGGTGGAGTATGCCCCCGACCCGAAGCTTGTGACGGACGCGCTGGACGAACTCGTGCTGGATCAGCCGGCGCTTGTGGTGACGCTTCTTGTGCCAGGGGTCCGGGAAGAACACCATCACCCTGTCCAGGCAGGCGTCGGGCAGGCACAGATCAATAACGTCGTTGGCGTCGATGCTGTAGATCCGGACGTTCTCCAGGCCCCGGTCCTCGATCTCCTTGAGCAGTGCGCCGACGCCGGGCTGGTGTACTTCAACGCCGATAAAGTCCTGCTCCGGGGAGGCCTCGGCCATGTCCGCCAGTGATTTCCCCATGCCAAACCCGATTTCGAGGTTGAGCATGTTATCGCGGCCAAATACCTCGCGAGGGTCGATCATGCCGTGCTCACGGGTCAGACCATATTTGGGCCAGCTACGCTCAAAGGCTTTTTTCTGACCTTCGGTCATCCGGCCCTGGCGCAGCACAAAGCTTCGCACACCGCGACGCGTGGTAACCGGCGATTCCGCGGCCGTGTCTTTCGGATCTTGCGGGTTGTTCTGGTCAGTCATCTGCAATCCTTAACCGCAGGCAGCGGGAGTTGTTCATCAAAATTTACCACCAGTTTACCAGAGTGGTGCGCTTCAGGCGGAGACCACGGACTGCCCGCCCTGTTGCCGGTCCAGATTACGATAGCCAAGGGCCTCGACCAGATGGCTGTGCGCCAGCTCGTCACAGCCCTCCAGGTCGGCAAGCGTTCTGGCAACCCTGAGAATTCGGTGCAGGGCCCTGGCCGAGAGACCCAACCGCTCCATGGCTCCGGACAACAGCTGCTCCCCTCTGGTATCAAGCCGACAGGCTGCCTGGAGATCACGACCGGCCAGGTTTGCGTTCAGGCAGCCCCGCTGCGTCTGACGCTGCCGAGCCGCCGAAACGCGCTCGCGCACGGAGGCACTGCTCTCGCCGTCGCATCCCTGAGACATCAGCACACTGCCACCCTGCACCGGCACCTCAACATGGAGGTCGAAGCGATCCAGCAGCGGGCCGGAAATTTTCGAGCGATAGCGCATGACCTGCTGAGGGGTACACTGGCACTCGATGCTGGGATGACCGCTGTAGCCACAGGGGCAGGGATTCATGGCGCCCACCACCTGGAATCGGGCGGGGAACCGGACCTGCCGCGCTGCGCGACTGATGGCAATCTCTCCGGTCTCCATCGGCTCCCGGAGCACCTCCAGCACCCGACGCTCGAACTCCGGCAGCTCGTCAAGAAACAATACGCCCCGGTGGGCCAGCGAGATTTCCCCGGGTCGAGGGCTGCTGCCACCACCCACCAGGGCAACGGCAGAGGCGGTGTGATGGGGCGAGCGGAATGGCGGCTCACGCCAACGCCCCTCACGCACTGGCAACCCGGCGACAGAATGAACGCTTGCCACTTCCATGGCCGCAGCGTCGTCCAGCGCTGGCAGAATACCCGGCAGTCGACTGGCAAGCATGCTCTTGCCGGTCCCTGGCGGCCCGAAAAACAGCAGATTGTGGCCCCCGGCAGCCGCCACTTCCAGTGCCCGCCGAGGTACCCGCTGCCCCCGGACCTCTGAAAGGTCCGGCCCGTCCGACGGCGCTTCCCGGGCCAGCGAACAACTGGCCACAGGCACCAGTCGGGCCCGACCACCGAGGTGTTCACACACCGCCAGCAGATGTCCGGCGGCCAGTACATCATCCCGGCTGGCGAGGGACGCCTCACCGGCGTTGGCTTTCGGCACCAGCAGCGCCCGCTCATCGTCTCGTGCTGCCAACACCGCAGGCAGCACGCCCTTGACCGGTCGCAGGGCACCGTCCAGGGACAGTTCACCGATAAACTCACAGCCGGTCAGACTCTCGGCCGGTATCTGACCGGAGGCCGCCAGAATGCCCAGGGCAATGGGCAGGTCGAAACGGCCGCCCTCCTTGGGCAGATCAGCGGGGGCCAGGTTAATGGTGATGCGTCGGGCCGGGAACTCGAAACCGGCGTTGAGCAGGGCGCTTCGCACCCGCTCCTTGCTTTCCCGGACGCCGGTTTCCGGAAGCCCGACGATAGACAGCGCGGGCAGGCCTCCGGAGAGGTGGACTTCTACGGTAACCGCAGGCGCGGACACGCCGATGATGGCGCGCGAATGGACAATCGCTAACATGACAACCTTCCCTGGTCGGTAATTCAATAACTGGCCCGGCGTCCTGCCGGGCCCTGTAACTCAGTTTTCGGCCCGGGACTTCTCCAGTTCCGCCACCCGCTTTTCTAGGGCTTCGACCTTCTCGCGGGTTTTCATCAGTACCGCCTGCTGGGCGTCAAATTCTTCGCGGGTTACCAGCTCCAGGCGTGAGAGCACGGCCATGACAGCGGCACGGGCCTGGGTTTCAAAATCCTCCCGGGCGGCGCGGGCCATGTCGGGAACAAACTGGCCGAACTGGCCCTGCAGCTGGGCAAAAATATCTTGTGGACCTTTCACTTGTAACCTCGCTTAATTCCCCTGTGTGCCGTTCCACGCTGGCCCGGATTTCACCGGATGGGACGACGATTGACCGAACGGTGGGAGTGTATCACACCGCAGCTACTGCCATACTGTAGCCGGTCGGCGGTATACTGCGCACCGACCGGGCGAAGCCTGCTCTAATTTGGCTCACGCCCGGGAGTCGCGCTTCATTTTGGTGCACAACTTTGCGCCATTCTGGGACAGCCGCGAACCATATTGTTGTTTTTAATGAATTTTTTTGCGTTGGCATACCCGATGCTAAAGCTCTCGTACGCAATCCGCACAATTGGTGTGCGAGGTGGCAGCATCCCGAACTCAACAAACGGCCGACGGGCCCTCAATGTTGGGACGGCTTTACCAAGGAGAAAGCAATGAAACTTGTGACAGCGATCATCAAGCCTTTCAAATTGGATGATGTCCGTGAGGCACTATCCGAGATTGGCGTGCAAGGCGTAACCGTCACTGAAGTCAAAGGCTTCGGTCGGCAGAAAGGCCACACAGAACTCTATCGTGGCGCGGAATACGTGGTGGACTTCCTGCCCAAGGTCAAGGTGGAGGTTGCCATCGGCGACAACCTGCTCGACCAGGTCATCGAATCCATTACCAAGGCGGCCAACACCGGCAAGATCGGTGACGGCAAGATCTTTGTAACCGAACTGGAACAGGCCATCCGGATCCGGACGGGCGAAACCGGCGAAGAAGCGGTGTGAACCAGTTCTGACGCAGAACAGCCAACGCAAAAAATTCTAAACCTGAAAAGCCTCGTGCGGAGGGCTTCAAATGGAAAGCAATATCTTTCACCTGCAGTACGCTATAGATACCTTTTATTTTCTGGTGTGCGGCGCATTAGTCATGTGGATGGCAGCTGGCTTTGCCATGCTCGAATCCGGCCTGGTGCGTGCCAAGAACACCACGGAAATCCTGACCAAGAACGTGGCCCTGTTTGCCATTTCCTGCATCATGTACCTGGTGTGCGGCTACGCCATCATGTACGGCGGTAATATCTTCCTGTCCGGCATTGCCGACGTAGATACCGCTGCGGTGCTGGGCGACTTCGCCGGCCGTGAAGACGGCTTTGAGGGTGGTTCCATCTACTCCGGCGCTTCTGACTTCTTCTTCCAGGTCGTGTTCGTTGCCACCGCCATGTCCATCGTGTCCGGTGCCGTGGCCGAGCGTATGAAACTGTGGGCCTTCCTGGTGTTCGCTGTCTTCATGACAGGCTTCATCTACCCGCTGGAAGGTGCCTGGACCTGGGGCGGTGCCTCTGTGTTCGGCATGTACACCCTTGGCGACCTTGGCTTCAGTGACTTTGCCGGCTCCGGTATCGTGCACATGGCCGGTGCTGCGGCTGCTCTTGCCGGTGTACTCCTGCTCGGCGCCCGTAAGGGCAAGTATGGCCCCAACGGCGAAATCCGTGCCTTCCCGGGCGCCAACCTGCCGCTGGCCACCCTGGGTACCTTCATCCTGTGGATGGGCTGGTTCGGCTTCAACGGCGGTTCCGTCCTGAAACTGGGCGACATCGCCAGCGCCAACTCCGTCGCCATGGTGTTCCTGAACACCAACACCGCCGCTGCCGGTGGTGCCGTCGCCGCCCTGATCACCGCCCGCCTGATGTTCGGCAAGGCCGACCTGACCATGCTGCTTAACGGCGCCCTGGCTGGCCTGGTGACCATCACCGCCGAGCCGTCCACCCCGAGTGCGCTGACCGCCACTCTGTTCGGTGCCATCGGCGGCGTACTTGTGGTCCTGAGCATCGTGACCATGGACAAGCTGCGGATCGACGACCCGGTCGGTGCCATCTCGGTACACGGTGTCTGTGGTCTGCTGGGCCTGCTGCTGGTGCCGCTCACCAACGGCGACGTCACCTTCACCGGCCAGATTGTTGGCGCCATCACCATCTTCGTCTGGGTATTCGTTGCCAGCCTCGTAGTCTGGGGCATCCTGAAGGCTGTCATGGGCCTGCGGGTAAGCGAAGAGGACGAGTACGAAGGCGTGGATCTGTCCGAGTGTGGTATGGAAGCCTATCCGGAGTTTGTCAGCGGCAAGCAGTAAGCGCTGACTCCACAACGAAAAAAGGGGCGCCATCCGGCGCCCCTTTTTTGTCTTCACGGAACTGGCTGGCCAGTTCCGGCTGATCATTCTCTGGGCGTTTGATCAGCCCTCTTCCGGGCGAACCTCGTCTTCGAGGGCATCCACCATGAACTGCGGCATGGCCAGCGCACCCCGGTGCACACCGGCGTTGTAATAACGGGTCACGAAAGGCCGGTTGTTGGCATCCTCCTCGCGAAAATAGCGCAGCGGATTTTCCTTGCTGGCCATGGTGCAGCTCCACCAGCCGGTGGGATAGACCGGCTGCGGGAACGGCAGGGTCTGTACGTGTTCGAACCCGGCCCTGCGCATGTCCTTGTGGATATCCTTGATAATGGTGTCCGTATGCAGCAGCGGCGATTCGCTCTGCTGAACAATGATGCCGCCCTCACGCAGCGCCAGCATCGCGTCCCGGTAGAAATCCAGGGCGAACAGGCCTTCGGCCGGGCCCACCGGATCGGTGCTGTCGATGATGATCAGGTCGACACTGTTCGGCTCGATGTCCCGCATCCACTGGATGCCGTCACCGAAGAAAAAGTTGGCCCGGGGATCGCCGTTGGCCTCGCACAACTCGGGAAAGTACTTCTCCGACATGCGGGTGACCCTTTCGTCGATTTCCACCTGCCAGGCTTCCTCCACACCGGGATGTTTGAGCACCTCTTTCAGGGTGCCGCAATCGCCACCGCCAACAATCACCACCTTCTTCGGGTTCCGATGGGTGAACAGTGCCGGATGGGTCATCATCTCGTGATAGAGGAAATTGTCCCGGGTGGTGAGCATCACACAGCCGTCGAGCACCATCAGGTTGCCAAACGTCTCGGTTTCGTAGATCTCCAGTTTCTGGAACGGGGTCTGCTCCTCGTGCAGTTTCCGTTTCACCTGCAGGGAAAACGCCGTGCCCTGGTCCTGGAATACCTCGGTAAACCAGCCATCGTTCAGTGCTGCCATGTTTTGCCTCCCGCTGTCGGCCGTGGGCTGAGTCAAAAGGGCGTATTGTAGGGCCGGCCCGCGCTGAGCTAAAGCGCAAATCGTCAGAGCGGCTGGATATTTTCCGGCCCTGGTTCTTTTAGCCCGGGGCCGGAATCCATACAATGACCGCCAGAGGCCGCCGGCTCCAACGCCCCGCCGGCCAGTGTTTCCAGACAGGATAGCAAGCATGAGCAAAGCCAGCGCTACCCCGGCCCACCAGGTCTACAACATTGCCCACTGGAGCGACGGCTACATCGACGTCAACGCCCGTGGGGAAGTCCTGATCCGCCCCGACCGGGGCCAGACTCCGGCGGGCATCAACCTTCCAGAGCTGACCCGTACACTCACCGGCTCCGGCGTACAGTTACCGGTACTGGTGCGCTTTGTCGATATCCTGCACGACCGGGTCAACAAGCTCTGCAACGCCTTTAACCGGGTTGCCAGTGAGCAGGCCTACCAGGGCCGGTATACCGCGGTTTACCCCATCAAGGTCAACCAGCAGCGCCGGGTGGTGGAGGAACTGCTGGCGACTGAGCCGGCGGCATCCAATGGCCAGATCGGGCTTGAGGCCGGCAGCAAGCCCGAGCTGATGGCGGTGCTGGCGATGTCGCAGCAGAAGGGCTCGGTGATTGTCTGCAACGGCTACAAAGACCGGGAGTACGTTCGCCTGGCCCTGATCGGCCAGGCCCTGGGCCACCGGGTGTTCATTGTGGTGGAGAAGAAATCCGAGCTGCCGCTGATCCTGGAGGAATCCCGTGCCCTGGGCGTTTCACCACTGATTGGCGTACGCGCACGTCTTGCCACCATTGGCAAGGGCAACTGGCAGAACACCGGTGGCGAGAAATCCAAGTTCGGCCTGTCGGCCAGCCAGGTGCTGGACGTGGTCGATACCCTCAGGGAGGCCGGAGCCCTGGACACGCTGCAACTGCTGCACTTCCACCTGGGTTCCCAGATTGCCAATATCCGCGACATCCAGACCGGCCTGCGCGAGTGCGCGCGCTTCTACAGCGAGCTTCGCCAGATGGGCGCGCCCATAGGCACGGTCGACATTGGTGGCGGCCTGGGTGTCGATTACGAGGGCACCCGCTCCCGCAGCAGTTGTTCCATGAACTACAGCGTCTATGAATACGCCTACAACGTGATTCACGTGCTGCAGGCCGAATGCGACCGGCAGGGCATCCCGCACCCGGACCTGATCAGCGAATCCGGCCGGGCCCTGACCGCTCACCATTCGGTACTGGTGACCAACGTCATCGACCGGGAAGCCCCGGAAAACCGCCACGCTCTCCGGCCTGATGAAGACGCACCAGCACCCCTGCACGATCTGTGGCGCGACCTGGAAAGCTTGCAGGACGCAAACACGCCGCGTTCCCTCGCAGAGATATACCACGACGTGTTGCACGCCATGGCCGATGTGCACGGGCAATTTGCCCACGGGGTTCTGAACCTGCGGGAGCGGGCCGACGCCGAGATCCTGTATACGGGGTGTTGTCGGCTGCTGCGTGAGCAGCTGAACGGCAGCAATCGCGCCCATCGGGAAATCATCGACGAGCTCAATGAAAAGCTGGCCGAGAAGCTGTTCGTAAACTTTTCGCTGTTTCAGTCACTGCCCGATGTCTGGGGCATTGACCAGATCTTCCCGGTCATGCCCATCAATGGCCTGGACCGGCCACTCACCCGCAGAGCGGTGATTCAGGACATAACCTGCGACTCCGATGGCCGGATTGACCGATACGTGGATGGCCAGGGCACGGAAACCACGCTGCCCCTACCCGAGGAGAAAGCCGGCGAACCGCTGCTCATGGGATTTTTCATGACCGGCGCCTATCAGGAAATCCTGGGCGACATGCACAACCTGTTTGGCGACACCCATTCGGTTGATGTCCGCCTGACCACAGAGGGCGGCTACGAGATCAGCGAGCCGATTACCGGCGACACCGTGGCCAAGGTACTCCGGTACGTGAATTTTGAACCCCAGACCCTTCTGGAGGCCTACCGTCGCAAGTTTTCGGATTCCGGGCTGCCGGCCGACACCCAGTCAGCCCTGCTCGGAGAGCTGGCCGCGGGGCTGGATGGTTACACCTACCTGGAAGAGTAGGCAGCCTCAGGCCTTGCCATGTGCCCGGCGCCAGGCGCTGGGCGCAAGCCTCTCCCACTTGCGGAACGCCCGCCCGAAATTGGAGGGGTCACTGTAGCCGAGCAGATCGGCGATCTCGTCGATGGACAACTCCGGGCGGCGCAGCAGTTCCATCGCCCGCCGGTGACGCAGGGCATCCTGGAGTTGCTGGAAGCGCACCCCCTCGCCGGCCAATTGCCGGCGCAGGGTTCGTGCCGACACCTGCAGGCGACTGGCGACCTCTTCCAGGGTAGGCAACTGCGGGCTGCGCCCGGCCTCGAGCAATCGAGTCACCCGTTCGGCCACGGATGTACCCCCCTCGATGAAACGCATTTCCTCCTGGCACTGGGCTTCGGCAATACGGCGAGTCACCGGATTGGACAGTGACATAGGCGACGTGAGGAAATCCCGCCGGAAACGCAGCTGATTGGCGCCACCACCGAACCGGATCTGATCGCCGAACAGCTGACGGTAGGGTGCGACATCCTCGGGTTCGGGCAGATCGAGCCGGCAGTGGCCACCCTCAAACAGGCGGCGGCCAAACAGCAGCAGGTTGACATCCATCAGCGACGCCATCACCACGTCCACATTGAAGCGATACAGCGCCTCCACCGAGTGATTGAGGTCCAGCTGAATCACCGCCTCGGCGTCTTCTACGAAGAACGACAGGCGCATGTAGACAAACCGGATCTGGAAATACTTGATCAGCACTGACAGCGCCTGCTCCAGGGTGTCGCAGCTGATGGCGGCCTGGGCCAGAGAGCCGTGGGTGGTGAATTTCAGGCGTTTGCCGTATTCCAGCCCCAGCGCGGGATCGTCGCTGCGTTGAAGCACCTCAAGACAGAGCTGGCTGAACTGATCCACGGTAATGAAGTTGTCCGGGTGGCCCAGCATGGAAGGACGAATGCCAGCCGCCGCCAGCAGCCCCGGACGCGGCAGCCCGCGATCCTCGGCCAGCTGGCAGAGAATATCCGCATAATGCGCCCGGATAACGGGCAGGTGTCCGGTAAAGCCGGGAGCATTCATGGGTCAGGCGTTCTTCCGGTCTGGTTGGTCTTCCGGTCTTGTTATTACGTCCAGACTAGACCGCCGTGAGGCTTCCGGCAATTACCCTGGGGCCGCATTGCGGGCGGCTCTGCTGCCAGCTCAGAATTTTTTCCCGAGAGACTGATCCGCCCATCCGGGCAAACCGTAAACCATAACACTGACAAACCCGGGACGAGTGCATAGAATGATGACCAGAACAAGCTCAAATCATGCGACTGTCAAGGAGCGTCCGGTGACCACACTGGATCAGAAGCCAGCCAGTTCCGAGGGCCGGAAAGACCCCTGGAGCCAGATGCTGCAGAAAGTGGGTAAAAGCCAGGATCGCGAAGCGTATCGCGCGCTGTTCGAGCATTTTGGCCCACAAATCAAGTATTACGCCATGGCGAACGGCCTGGCCAGCCACGCAGAGGAGCTGGTCCAGGAAGTGTTTGTTTCCATCTGGCGTCGCTCCTGTCTGTACGATTGGCGGAAAGCGGCCGCGTCCACCTGGATTTTCACCATTGCCCGTAACCAGCGCATCGATATGTTGCGGAAAATGCAGCGCACCAGCGCCGAGATGCCTGTTGAGACCGAGGATCTATGGCAGATTCCGGGCGAAAATGAAAACGAGCCGGTGACGTCGCTGCACCGTCTCATGTCGGAAAGAAGGATTCGCGATTCCCTGAGTCATCTCCCGGAGGAGCAGATCACGGTCATCGCGAAGGTTTACATGGAGAATAAGTCCCATCAGATGGTGGCAGACGAACTCGATATTCCCCTGGGAACCGTGAAGAGCCGGGTTCGCCTGGCATTGAACAAACTGAAAGTGATCTTGCAGGACCAGAACGTATGACACGGCACCATCCCGACAGCCTGAGCTTGATGGAATACAGCGCAGGCAACCTGAGCGAGCCCCATGCCCTGTGCATCCGGCTCCACCTGGACAAGTGTCCGCACTGTCGTAGCCGTGTGGACACCCTGGACAGTCTGGGCGCTGTCATGATGGAACAGCAGCCTAAGGTGAGTGTCTCGGAGAACATGTTCGACAGCATCATGGCCCAGATTGAGGTTGGCGGGGATTCAGACAACGATACCGCACCGGAACACCGTGCGCCCCGGATAGGTGCACTTCAGAAACTGCTGGGTGACGATCTGAACAGCCTGCCCTGGAAGCGCCAACTGGGGGATGTGAGCGTTCTTGATATCACGGATCGCTTCCCCGGCCAGAAAGAACAGGTGGTGCTGCAGAAACTGGCGGCCGGAGGCAAGGCGCCGGCACACACCCACCGGGGTGAAGAGACAACGATTGTGCTGCAGGGCGCATTTGCCGATCAGAAAGGTGTGTTCAACCAGTGGGATTTTGTTGTGCTGAACGACGAGGATGAGCACAAACCGGTAGCGGTCGGGTGCGAGGATTGCATCACGCTGTCGGTGCTGAGCGCGCCGGTCAAGCTGACCGGCACCTTCACCAGGATGCTCAACCCGTTCATCCGGTAAATTCAGTACTCAGGTAGTCGGGAAACGGGGGCCAATGGCCCCCGTTTTTTTGGCTAACCGAAACACCCGGCCCCGGCAATGCCTTGATGGTTGAATTGACCTCTGTGCCTGCAACCCTACACTTGAAGACAACACTGGCTTATTCCTGACCATCAAAAAAGCGCGCCGACCGACCCATGCCCGACATTATCGTGATGTTCTTCCTGCTGGGCCTCGTGGCGGGAACCGTCAAATCCGACCTGTCGATTCCCCGCGAAGCCTACGACATCCTCAGCCTGCTGCTGATGCTGACCATCGGCCTGAAAGGCGGCATGGCACTCTATGGCAATCTCTCGCCGGATTTGCTGCTGGAAATGGTGGCGGTTGCCGGTCTGGGCTTTACCCTGCCCCTGCTGATGATCCCGATCCTGCGTTACGGCGTCGGCCTGTCGATCGCCGACACTGCCAGTTTCGCCGCCCACTACGGGTCTGTCAGCGCCGGGACCTTTGCCGTGGCGCTGGCCTGGGTCGAAACCCGCGGTCTCGATGCCGGCGGCCAGGTTACTCTCTATCTCGTACTGCTGGAGCTGCCCGCCATCATGGTCGGGCTCTGGTTCTACCGGCGTTTTGGCCAACGCACCGGCAACACCGAGGGAGCGCCGCTTTGGCAGGAAACCCTGACCAATCGCAGCGTTATCCTGCTGGTCGGCGGGGTGGTGATTGGCGCCCTGTATGGCCCGGGCCAAGGCACCGGTGTGACTGCGCCGCTTACCAGTGCCTTTTCCGTAATCCTGTCGCTGTTCCTGCTGGAAATGGGGCTGGTGGCGGCCGAAACCCTGCGCAACCTGAAGTTGCGACACTGGCGGGTGGTGTTGTTCGGGCTGGCCATGCCGCCGGTGCTTTCGGTCGCGGGCCTTACAGTGGGCACCCTGCTGGGGCTTGGCACCGGCTCCACCGTGATTCTCGCCACCCTGACCGCCAGTGCGTCCTACATCGCCGCTCCGGTAGCCGTCCGCCACGCCGTGCCTGACGCCGACATTGGTCTGGCCATGCTGGCCTCGCTGGGCGTGACCTTCCCGTTCAACGTGCTGGTCGGAATCGGCCTCTACTACAATTTGCTCAGCTGGGCGGTACCGGTCTAGTGCCCCCTACCACGGCAGTTCCGAGCCATCCCAACTGAAGAACCGGCCGTTGCTTTCGTCCCCCAGCCCCTCCAGCACCCGGATCAGGTTATCCGCCGTTTGCGCCGGCGTGTGCACCTTCAGTTTGGCCAGCGACTGGCTGAACGGCTCACTGAGCGCTGATTCCGTCGTGCCCGGATGCAGGGCCACGCAAGCAATGGGTTTGCACCTACGCGGCAGTTCGATAGACAGATTGCGCACCAGCATATTCAGCGCCGCCTTCGAGCTGCGATAGGCATACCAGCCGCCAAACCCGTTGTCGGTGATCGACCCGACCTTGGCCGAGATTGCCGCTACCCGCTTGAACTCCCGATGTCGCAGCCAGGGCAGCAGCGCCTGGGAAAGCAGACCAAACCCGGTAGCGTTGACGGCAAACGCCCGGGCAAGATTGGCCGGTTCCAGATCTTCCAGCCGCTTTTCCGGAAACATGCCCTGGCCGTGCAGCAGACCGGCCGCGTAAATGAAGGTGTCAATGCCGCCGTCTCGATCCAGGACTGGCTCCAGGGCCTCGGCAACCGCCCGGGGTGACCCTGAGTCCTCGGCGTCCCAGGGCAACAGGGTACAGCGTTCATCCGTCCGCAAGGACTCTGGCGCAACGTTCGGGTTCCGACACAGGCCAATCACCCGGGAATCCGGGTCCCGCTGCAACATTTGCTTGGCAAGCGCCCCACCGATAGCGCCGTTAACTCCGGCGATCACAACTCGTTTCATGACGTTCCTCCTGGCTTACCCCATAGATACGAATATTCCACCGCACGGACCGCCACGCGCAGTGAACCGCAAAATTAAAACGACCGTATTAAACCAGTGTTCACATTCTTGCTCAGAGTTCTTTACAGGTTGCGCCAGAACGGCGTGACCCCTGGTAAAAGCGCACCAAGGAGACTATCCATGCAATATCAGGCACCGGCGAACGATCTTCGCTTTCTGTTGTTCGATGTATTGGGTGTAGACCGGCTGCACGAGCTGGAAAAATACGCCGATGCGACACCGGATCTGATTTCAGCAGTAATCGACGAGGCGGGCAAGCTGGCGGCCGAGGTCATTCAGCCCACCAACCAGGCGGGTGATCGCGAGGGCTGCCATTACGATCCGGAATCCCGGTCGGTGAAAACACCCGAGGGCTTCAAGGAAGCCTATCGGAAATTCGTCGAGGGCGGCTGGACCGCGCTAGACGCGCCCCTGGAGTTCGGCGGCCAGGGCTTGCCCCATACCCTGAAGTTTGTAGTGGACGAGATGGTCTGCTCCACCAATCTGTCACTGGGCATGTACCCCGGCCTGACCCACGGTGCCATCAGCGCCCTCTATGCGCACGGTTCGGACGAACTCAAGCAGACCTATCTGGAAAAGCTGATCTCGGGCGAATGGACTGGCACCATGTGCCTGACCGAGCCCCAGTGCGGCACCGACCTGGGCATGATCCGCACCCGGGCCACACCCAACGACGATGGCAGCTACGCCATCGAGGGCACCAAGATCTGGATCACCGGCGGTGAACACGACCTGGTGGATAACATCGTGCACCTGGTGCTGGCCAAGCTGCCGGGCGCGCCAGACACCACCAAGGGTATCTCCCTGTTCGTGGTACCCAAGTTCCTGCCGGACTCCGGAGAGCGCAACCCCGCTTTCTGTGGCGGCCTTGAGCACAAGATGGGCATCAAGGGCTCGGCCACCTGCGTGATGAACTTTGAGGGCGCCAAAGGCTGGCTGGTGGGCGAGCCCAATGACGGCATGCGCGCCATGTTCACCATGATGAACGAGGCCCGCCTGATGGTGGGCATGCAGGGCCTGGGCCTGGCCGAAATGGCCTATCAGGAAAGTCTGGGCTTCGCCCGTGAGCGCCTGCAGAGCCGCTCCCTGAGTGGCCCCAAGAACCCGGACGGCCCCGCCGACCCGATCATTGTGCACCCGGATGTGCGCCGGATGCTGATGCGCCAGAAGGTGCTGAATGAGGGCATGCGTGCCCTGGCCCTGTTTACCGGCCACCAGCTGGATCTGTCAGCTGCCCACCCGGACGAAGCGGTGCGCGAATCCGCCGACGATCTGGTCCAGCTGCTGACGCCGGTGGTGAAGGCGTTCCTCACTGACGAAGGCTTCAACAACGCCAACACCGGTTTGCAGGTTCTGGGCGGTTCCGGCTTCACCACCGACTGGCCACTGGAGCAACTGGTTCGGGACGGCCGGATTGCCCGGATCTACGAGGGTACCAATGGCATCCAGGCGATGGATCTGGTGGGCCGCAAGCTGGGCCTGAAAGGCGGACAGCTGGTACGCGGCCTGTTCGGCGTGCTTGGCGGCTATCTCAAGGACAACCCCGACGCGCCGCACGGTGAGGAGCTCAAAGGCGCCATCAAGGCCCTGGAAAGCGCCACCATGTGGCTCGCCTCCAACGCGCCCAAAGATCCGGAACAGGCCGGCGCTGCGGCCACACCCTATCTGCGCCTGATGGCCCTGACGGTTATCGGCTACCTGTGGTCCCGGATGGCCAACGTGGCCAACCAGCAACTGGCCGCCGGCGAGGGCAACAAGCCGCTGCTGGAGAGCAAGGTGGTCTCGGCCCGCTTCTACTTCCAGAAGCTGCTGCCCGAGGTGCACTGGCTGCTGGAGGACATCCAGAGTGGCAAGGACAGCCTGATGGCGTTCGAGGACGATCACTGGGCGGCGTAAAGCGGTCATCGGTCAGGGCATGACTGCCCTGGCCGGAAATGACCGGCATCTGGCAGCTTCTGACCTTCAGCAAGGCAGTACTGCAATCGATAATGGACACGTTGATTAGTGTCTCTGAACTAGTCCTGCCCAGTTCTCCGTCGGATTGGGCAATTTTAAAGCCACGCCCCGCGTGGCTTTTTTTATGGGCATTTTTTGTCGGTGCAAGCGCTGGGTTACAATGGCGCCCTTTGGTTCTGGCGGATATTTCGCCTCGCTCACGGGGACACCATGAAAGCCAACGACTACGCGTTCCGCTTTGGCGGTATTGAACGACTATACGGCCGCAGGGCCCTGGCTGCATTCCGGGATGCCCATATAGCCATTGTCGGCCTGGGTGGCGTTGGCTCCTGGGCGGCCGAATCCCTGGCACGCAGCGGCATTGGCACCCTGACCCTGATCGATATGGACGACGTCTGCGTGTCCAACACCAACCGTCAGCTCCATGCCCTTGAGGGCCAGTACGGGCGCACCAAGACCGATGCCATGGCAGACCGGCTCAGGGCGATCAACCCCGAGGCCGATATCCGCGTGCATTTCGGTTTCCTGACCACCAAAAATGTGACCGATCTGATTACCGAAGATATGACCGGCGTGGTAGATGCCATCGACAGCGTCAAGGCCAAGGCGGCCCTCATTGCCCACTGCCAGCGCCGCAAGATCCCTCTGGTGTGCGCCGGTGGTGCCGGCGGGCAGATGGACCCGACCCAGATCCAGGTGGCGGATCTCAGCAAGACCACCCAGGACCCATTGCTGGCCAAGGTCCGTAACCTGCTCAGACGGGAATACGGTTTTTCCCGCAACCCCAAGCGCCGCTTTGGCATTGAGGCCGTATACTCCCTCGAGCAGCTGACGTATCCTGCCGGAGACGGCGAAGTCTGCCTGCAGAAACCGGCCACTGACGGCCCGGTTCGCCTCGACTGCGCCTCCGGCTTTGGCGCCGCCAGCCCGGTGACCGCCAGTTTCGGTTTTTTCGCGGCGTCCCGGATTCTGAACCGGATTGCCCGACGCGCCAGCTCGTAGCTCCATCATTCACCGATCAAGGGACCTGAATTCATTATGCCTGTCAGTACTGTCCTGCTTCTTGCCAGCATTGGCGTCCTATCCCTGTTCTGCCAGTGGCTTGCCTGGCGGGTCCGGATGCCGGCCATCCTGTTCCTGTTGGCGGGGGGCATCGCGGCAGGCCCGGTTCTGGGCTTCCTGGCACCAGAGGTGGTGTTCGGAGATCTGCTATTCCCGGTCATTTCCCTGGCGGTTGCCATTATCCTGTTCGAGGGCAGCCTGACCCTGCGCTACGAGGAGATCCGCGGCCACGGCAAGATGGTCCGCAATCTGATTCCGGTGGGGTCCATTGTTACCTGCATCATCGGCACCCTGGCTGCCCGCTGGATTCTCGAGGTCTCCTGGGCGGTGGCCCTGCTGTTTGGCGCCATTTCGATTGTCACCGGACCGACGGTGATTGCGCCGCTGCTGCGTTCGGTACGCCCGGACGCCAAGCTGGCCAACATACTGCGCTGGGAAGGCATCATCATTGATCCGGTGGGGGCGCTGCTGGCCGTTCTGGTGTTCGAGGGCATCGTATCCTGGGGTCAGGGCAACGTATTCGGCCACTCCCTGTACATCTTCGGCAAGACCCTGATCGTGGGTTTCGCCATCGGAGCCATTGCCGGTTACCTGAACGGCATTGTGCTTCGCAAGCACTGGATCCCCCAGTACCTGCATAACGCCGGCACCCTGACCTTCATGCTCGGGGTTTACGCCATATCCAATGAGCTGGCCCACGAGTCGGGCCTGCTGACCGTAACGGTCATGGGGATCTGGATGGCGAACATGAAGCAGGTGCCGATCGACAGCATTCTGGAATTCAAGGAATCCCTGAGCGTGCTGCTGATCTCCGCCCTGTTCATTATTCTGGCAGCCCGGGTGGAATTCTCGGCCATTGCCGAGCTGGGCTGGGGCCTGGTGGCCGTGCTGGCGTTACTGATGCTGGTGGCTCGCCCCCTGAGTATCTTCCTGTCCGCCATTGGCACCAGCCTGAACTGGCGGGAAAAACTGTTCCTCAGCTGGATAGCCCCCCGGGGCATCGTGGCCGCGGCGGTGTCGGCACTGTTTGCGTTCCAGCTGCAGAAGCTCGGCTACGAGAGCGCCGCCGCCCTGGTGCCTCTGGTGTTCATGCTGATCATCGCCACCGTCACCATCCAGAGTCTCACAGCCCGGCCGGTGGCGCGACTGCTGAAAGTCGCCGAGCCCGCGGAGTACGGCTTCCTGATCCTCGGCGCCAACCCGGTGGCGCGGATGATCGGCAAGGCCCTCAAGAAATACGAGGTGCCGGTCACCCTGGCAGACACCAACTGGGAGAACGTGCGCCAGGCGCGCATGGATAACCTGCAGGTGTATTTCGGAAACCCGGTGTCCGAGCATGCGTCCACACACCTGGATCTGACCGGCATCGGCAACCTGCTGGTGATCTCGCCCTACAAGCACATGAACTCCCTGGCCACCTACCACTTTCTGGACTGGTTCGGTAACAAGTGCGTGTTCAGTCTGGCCGAGGGTGACCAGGACCAGAAGGCCAGGCACCAGACCGCCGAGAAAATTCAGATGACCCGGGGACTGTTCGACGGCGTGAGTTACGCCAAGCTCGCCAGCCTGGTGAGCCAGGGCTACACCGTGAAAACCACCCAGCTCAGCGAAGAGTTCGGGTACGAGGACTTCCGGAAAAAATACCAGAACCAGGCTCTGGTCCTGTTCACCTTCGACAGCAAGGAGCGGGTGGCCCCGGTACGGAGCATGGACGAGCTGAAACCCGAGGACGACTGGGTGCTGATCAGCCTGGTGCCGCCCCAGGCCAGAAAAGAACGCAAGGACAAGGACGGCGGGGAGGAGCCTTCAGCGGGTAAAGAGCCTTCAGCGGGTAAAGAGCCTTCAGCCGGTACAGAGCCATCAGCCAGCAAGGAGCCATCAGCGGGTTAAGAACCCTCAGCGGCAGTCTAGCACCAGCTTCCCGCGCACGTGCCCGTCCTCAAGCATCTCGTGGGCCTGGGCCACGTCCTCGAGAGGGAAGGCTTTTTCAATGTGGACACGAACATCGCCGTCCTCGATCAGCTCGGCGATCTCGTCCAGATGAAAGACATCCGGCCGCACGGTCATACCGTGGGCCCGCAGCCCCATGGCTTCCGCCTCGCTGATGATCTCGTCGGCGGTAACGGTGGGTATGGTCACCAATACGCCCTGCTCGCCCAGGGTGTGCAGGGAGCGCTTGCCGGTGTCGCCACCGATCAGGTCCAGCACCACATCCAGACCATAGCACTCCTCGACAATGTCGGTAGTGCGGTAGTCAATCACCTCATGCACGCCCAACTCGGCCAGGAAATCGCGATTACCGGCTGAGGCTGTAGCAATTACGTGGGCGCCGCGCTCCCGGGCAAACTGCACGGCAAAATGGCCAACACCGCCTGCGCCGGCATGGATCAGGATCTTCTGGCCCGCTTCGAGTTTGGCCACCTCAAACAGTCCCTGCCAGGCTGTCAGGGCTGCCAGCGGCAACCCGCCCGCGGTTACCAGGTCCAGCTCTTCCGGCACAATGGCAAGCTCGTCGGCCTGGGCCAGCGCGTATTCCGAATAGGCGCCGCCCAGGGCCGGGAAACCGACCATACCCATGACTCGATCGCCGGGCGCGAGGGTGGTGACCTGCTCACCAACGGACACCACTTCGCCGGCAATGTCATAACCCGGTGTCCAGGGCAATGAATTTTCGATCTGCCGGGCCGCGAATCCCAGCCCTTTTCGGGTTTTCCAGTCGATGGGATTCAGTCCAGCGCCGTGCACCCTTACCAGCACCTGCCCCTCGGCGGCTGTCGGCAGGTCCGACCGGACCACCTGCAGGACATCACGCTCGCCAAAGCGATCGTAAATCACATGGCGCATGCTGGATTCGGCATTCTGGTCAGCAGTCGTTGGCATCGGGATCTCCGGACAGCGGGTTTACGGGATTGGTCTGCGGAAAGCTAGTTGAAGTAAAGCACAAACAGGCAGGAAAGCCTAAAGCCCACGCCCACCGGGTACCACGGCGCCACCCAGAATGGTGGCAAACTCTGCCGGCGCGCGGGACGGTCTCTGGGTGTTCAGGTCGACACAGGCGTGCGTGGAAACGGCCCGAACCAGCACCCGGCCATCGGCCGGTCGCACCAACTGGAACTGCCGGGAGGAGCGGAACCGCCCATCGAAGCCAGTCAGCCAGGTACCCAGCACCAGTTCGTCACCGGCGTTGGCGGCGGACAGATAATCAATCTCGGTACGCGTAATGGCCATGGCCTTGCCGGTTTCCTCGTGCAGCGCCCAGGTCATGCCCAGACTCTCGATATGAGCCCAGCTGACCTCCTCCAGCCAACGCACGTACACCACGTTGTTGGCATGGCCCAGGCGGTCGGTGTCCTCCGCCCGTACGGTAATGTCCATGGTGAACGGACCCGGCAGGTCCCAGGCAATGTCGGATGCAGGCATTACGGTTGGTCTCCAAGGCCACTGATGGCTGAAAAAGGTAGCCGGCCAATCCGGTCGTTGTGAAGTGAACCAAAGTATAGGTAGTCACCGTGAGGGTTAACCGAGGTAATTTCCTGAAGATGCTGGCCGCGGGGGTCATGGAGGCTGGTCAGCACCTGCCCGTCCCGGTCAAACGCCAGCACCAGTCCGTACTCCTGGGGCACGGGCTTGAGGCTGTCCGGGAGCTTGGCCACCAGTTCTTTCAGCCATGGCAGGGGGTGCAGTGTATCAATGGTGGCGTTGCGAAGAGTGGGGAAAGCCACCCAGTAACGACCGCGCGCGTCAAGGGCCAGGTTGTCTGGAAAGCCCGGCAGGTTGTCGGCAAACACTTCCGTCTGCCCCGCCCTCGGCCCTTTGATCCAGTGCCTCAGAATGCGATATTTCCAGGTCTCGTTAACCAGTACGGCGTCGGAATCCGGTGACACCGCCACACCGTTGGCGAAGTACAGATTGCGCAGCACCACTTCGGTCTTGCCGGTTTTCGGCGAGTAGCGCAGCAGGCGCCCGTGGGGTCGCGTTTCCAGCAGATCAAGCCGGTAGTCCGGTTGCCGGAACCTGGAACTGGCATCGGTGAAATAGATGGTGCCGTCGTCCGCGATGTCCACGTCATCAGTAAAACGGAAGGGTGTTCCCTCGGCCTCCCGGCTCAGGATGGTGACTTTCCCCTGGGGACTCACCGACAGCAAGCCCAGCCAGGCATCGGCAACAATCAGATTGCCGGTACGATCGAACACCATGCCCAGCGGTCGACCGCCGGTGTCTATCCACTTTTCCACCCGGCCGTCGGGAAACACACGCACGATGTAGCCGTCCTGGGTGCCGGTGTAAAGCACTCCGTCTTCACTGACGGTGGTATCTTCCGGTCCATAGACCTTGCCAAGCGCCAGCAGGTCGGCCTGCTGCAGGAGGGTATTGGGCGCCAGGGGCCCATCAAGCCCGGGAGGCGGCGGTGGATTCCAGGCCTTGCTGTCGACCGGTGACGGCGTCAGCAGAAACCCACCCAACAGCAGGAAAATGACCAGCACTCCCAGCATCAGCCATTTCATACGCTCGTTCCGCCCTCTTTTGCCCGTTCTTCTGGTTATTCGCGACGAAACAACCTTAACAGACAGTCTGTGCGACAGGGAAACCGGTCACTGCCCGGATGTCAGAAAACGGCGGCACAGGGCGGCGAAGGTATCGGCTTTCTCTGCGTGCAGCCAGTGGCCGGTGTCCTGAATGATCCGGAGTGTGGCGGCGGGAAACAGCTGTTCAATACTCGCGCGGTGTTTCTCCTGGATGTAGGCTGAATCGGCCCCTTTGAGAAACAGGACCGGCCCCTCGAACGGGCCCTCTCCTTCAGGCGCAAGGGTCAGCTTGCCGTAGCAGGCATCAATCACGGAGAGGTTCAGGCGCCAGCGGAAAACCGGGCCGCCCTCTTTCTGCTCATCCGCCGGGATGCGCTCCAGGTTTTTCAGGAGAAACTGCCGCACACCGGGGGTCTCCACGAAATCGGAGAGCAGGCGGTCGGCGTCCTGGCGGGAACGGACATCCGCCAGGTGAATCCCGGTCAGCCCCTCGATGATGGCGTCGTGACGCGCGTGGTAATCCACAGGAGCAATGTCCGCGACAATCAGTTTTTCCACTCTCTCTGGCGCCTTCAGGGCCACTTGCATAGCCACCTTGCCGCCCATGGAGTGGCCAAGAAAACTGGCCTTTTGAAGCCCCTGCGCATCCATATAGGCAATCACATCGCCAGCCATAGCCGGGTAGTCCATGGTGTCGGTATGGGGTGAGGCGCCATGGTTGCGCTCGTCGAGGGCATGGATCTGCCACTGGTCCTCAAGTCGGCGGGCAATGCCGCCCAGGTTGTCCAACGACCCGAACAGACCATGCAGCAGGATCAGGGGTGGGCCTTCGCCAGTGATGCGATGATTGAGGGCAACGCTCATGGGGGAGAATCTCCGGTATCGGTCTGGAATAAGAGAGTCGATACATTACCAGCTCTGTGCTTGCGGGCAAGATCGGTGGGGTACGGAACGGGAGGGTAAGGCCGCCTGAGACAAAAAAGCCGGGCAGAGCCCGGCATGAAGGTCATAGACGTTTCGTCTGAGGATCAGCAGTAAAAGATGCTGTTCAGATATTCGGCCAGTTCAAGCACGTTTCTGCGCTCGAGCTCGGTATGCGGTACAAAGATTTCCTGTTCCATAAAACAAACACCTCCTGAATGCCTGTCCATTGCTTCAACCTGTTACCCTAATGTTATCGTTAGGGCAGGCGCAGACCGTTGACAGACCGTTGCAGCGGCTTGACATTTTGTATCAGCTTCCATGAAAGGTCGTTAATCATAGGACCCGACAAGGTGATAACAGCGCAAGTGGACACTCCCGAATCCCCCATGGTGGCGGCCTCCAGCACGCTTGCGCTGGTGCACTATCTGGAACAGCAGGGTGTGTTACATCAGTCCCGGGTAGAGCAGCTCACGGGCCTCGCCCTCTCCGAACTCTCAGACCCCGATCGCCGGGTTCCGGCCGACGCCCATTACCGACTCTGGGCCCACGCCGAACAGGTGACCGGCGATCCCGGGGTCGGCCTTCACGCCGGACAGGTGGTGGACCCGGAACGGATGGGTCTGGTGGGGCACGTGTTTTTCAACTGCGACACCCTGGGCGAGGCGGTCACCCAGTACGTCCGCCTGCATCGACTGATCAACGAGTCGGTGTTCCTCAGCTTCGAACAGACGGCAGACCAGGCCATTCTGTGCTGGCAACCGGATTCCCCGAACCACTACTGCCGTCAGGACATGGACCGGACGCTGGCGGCCGCAATCACGCGCACCCGGCACTTTATCCATTCGGGTATCCGTGCCGAATGGGTGGAACTTGCCCATGCCAGGCCATCCTACGCCGCCGAATACGAAAAACTCCTGGGCGGGCCGGTAACCTTCGACAACGGCCTGACCCGGCTTGCCTTCAGCAGCCGGCATCTGGGACACCCCATTCCACGACGCAACCCCTACGTCTATTCCGCCGTGCTCAAACAGGTCAATTCGCTGCTGGCACGGCTGCAGACCCGACGCTCTTTCGGGCGCAAGATCCGACGACTGATTTCCCGGCAAATGGCCACCGAACGCATCGACGCCGACAGCCTCGCCCGGCAGTGCCACATGAGCCGCCAGACCCTGTACCGGAAACTGAAAAAGGAAGGCCTGAGCTTCCAGGGGCTGGTAGAACAGGTGCGTCAGGACAAGGCACTCCGCTATGTGGCCACCGACCACTATTCCCTTGGCGAAATTGCCTTCCTGCTCGGCTTCTCGGAACTGAGCGCCTTCAGCCGCGCCTTCAAACGATGGACGGGAGTCTCTCCTGCCGAATACCGGGCCCGCAGCCTCGGCGATACCGGTAACGCGCCGCTGACCAGCCTCGGGGACCGCTGATGCCTGATTCCTCCCTGCTCGCCGTCGCCGTTGGCCTGATCTATCTGGGGGCATTGGCCTGCATTTATCGAATCCTGCTGAGCTATCGGACCACCCAGGGCGCCATCGCCTGGATCATCGCCCTGGTGGGTCTTCCCTACGTGGCGGTCCCCATGTTCGTGCTGTTCGGGCGCCACCGCTTTGGGGGTTATGTCCGGGCCCGGCGGCTCGGCGACGAATCGCTCACCAGCCTGCTGAACCGGTTTGAACAGCAAACCACATCGATTGCCCCGCCGGCTGCCGACCGTTTCACCGATGAGCTTCAGGTTCTGTGCCGGCTGGGGCGCCAGCCCTTTACCGACGGCAACCGCTGCACCCTGTTGCGCGATGGCGAGGCCACCTTTGAAGCCCTGTTCGAGGCCATGGAGGACGCCACCCGCTACATCCTGCTGGAGTTCTATATTGTGCGCTCGGACCGGGTTGGCCGGCGGATCAAGTCGATCCTCGAGCGCAAGCTTGCCCAGGGCGTGGAGGTCTGGTTTCTGTACGACGACATCGGCAGCGTCTTCCTACCGAGCAAGTACCTGAAACAGCTGGCGGCGGCCGGCGCCCGGGTGGCGTCGTTCGGCGATGGTAATGTGCGCCGGCGGCGCTTCCAGATCAACTTTCGCAACCACCGGAAGCTGCTGGTGTGTGACGGCCGGATCGGTTTTGTAGGTGGCATCAACCTGGGGGACGAATATCTGGGCACGGCCATGGACCAGGAACCCTGGCGCGACACCCACTGCCGGATCGAGGGGCCGGCGGTCACCGGGCTGCAACTGGCCTGGCTGGAGGACTGGAACTGGGCCAGCAACGAATTCCCCAGGCTCGACTGGGCACCGCGGGATAACCAGCCCGGGAACGATGAGGTGCTGATTTTGCCGACGGGCCCGGCGGACACCTGGGAAACCTGCACTCTGTTCTTCCTGAACTGCATCAACAATGCCCGCCAGCGACTGTGGATTGCCTCGCCCTATTTTGTGCCCGATTTCCAGATCATGAACGCGCTGCAGCTGGCCGCTCTCCGGGGTGTGGATGTGCGCATACTGATCCCGGAAAAGTCCGACAGTCGCCTGATCGGCCTGGCCGCCTATTCCTATCTGGTTCAGGCCTGCCAGACCGGCATCGGCATCTACCGCTACCAGCCAGGCTTCATGCATCAGAAGGTCATTCTGGTGGACGACCGGTACGCGGCGGTAGGCACCGCAAACCTGGACAACCGGTCCATGCGGCTGAATTTCGAGATCAGCGCCATCACCACCGCCCGGCACTTTATCGACAGCGTGGAGTCCATGCTCGAACAGGATCTGGAAAGCTCGCGACGAATGACGGAAAGTGACTACCGTGAGCGCTCTATCCTGTTCCGCCTGGGCATCAGGGCCGTTCGACTGCTGGCGCCACTGCTCTGACTGGCCCCGGCATGGCCGATGTGCGACTATGCCCTCTCCGAATTGTCAGTATCCGGTAGCGACAGATCATTACATGAACGCGTTCAAGCCCAGAGAAACCCTGACCGAACAGGTCGCCCGTCATATCGAGAACCTCATCGCCTTTGGCCAGCTCAGATCCGGCGAACGGATCTATGAAGGTGCCATGGCCAAGCAGATGGACGTCAGCCACGGCTCCATACGGGAAGGCTTGCTGTTGCTTGAGAAACGGCACCTCGTGCGGAACGTGCCCCGCAAGGGCGCATTCGTAACGCCGCTGGATGAGTTCTTCGTTCGCAGCCTGTACGAAACCCTCGAGCTCTACCTTACCCATACCGGCCGCAAGCTGGTGCGCAACCAGCAGCCCGAGGACATCGAGCGCCTGGAGAGCCTGTACGACCGGATGCAGGCCTGCTTCCAGAGAAACGACCTGATGGCGTTTCTGGAGCTGGGTATCGAATACACCCAGGCGTCACTGGCCTACGCCGACAACTACTTCATCGTCGCGGCCATTGATGACCTCTGGCCATCCGCCAAGCGCTGTGCGTTTGTTGCCTTTCAGGAAGGCGGGAACCGTGTGCTGGAGGACAACCTGCTGCACATGAGCCAGTCCATCAGTGCCATCCGCGACCGGGACGAGGAGCGCCTCGCCGAGATCCTGCACCGGTTTGCCCTGCAGCAATGCCAGCAGGTGCTGGACGCCATCAATAAAAGAGCTGGGTAAAGGAAAAGCCGATATTGAGGTAGGCCGTCCAGTTGTCCTTGTTGTTGTAGGCAGCGGCCAGCTGGACCGGCCCCAGGAACGTATCGACGCCGGTGTACACGCTGGTGGATTTCACCGAGCTGTCCCAACTGGCCTCGTCCAGCGAAGGCCAGGCGTTACCCGCCTCCAGGCCGACACCGACGAACCAGGGCACCAGTGGACCGCCAAAGGACTGACTGGCGTAAACCGCCGCCATCAGGGCATGATCGCCCGTGATTTCCCCCGGCGCATAGGCGGACAGTCGCCGGAATCCGCCCAGGCGCACGGCATTCTCGATGCCCGGTGTACCACGGGTTATCGCCCGGCCATAAGCCAGCCCGGTAAGGGTCAGGCCCCGCCAGCTCTGGGTGCCCAGCAGCAGGCTGGTCAGGGAATCAAACTCCCGCTCAGAACCCAGCCCTTCGCGCTCCAGATGGCCACGTATGCCAGCAAAAGCCCCGGCACGAGGGTAGAACGTATCATCAAGGGAGTCGTGCACCAGCTGCAATGAAACACCGCCCTGGTGAATGGCACCCTCCGGTGCCACCGCCTGGCCAATCTGCTCGTCCACCGTCGCGTAACCGCGGGCGTAGGACAGGCGAACCTCGGCGTTACCGCCAAGCTCCATGCCCAGTGCCAGGTCCGCCTGTCGGAACGTCACATCCACTTCGGCCACCCGCACGCCGGCCGTATCGAACTGGCTGAAGGTGTCCCGGGAGTAGGTGCCCCCCAGAACCATGAACCGTTCATACCCGTAGTCCAGGGGCTGGTACCACTGGCTCCGAACCCAGGGATCAGTACCCAGTTGCACACCGGTCTGCCATTCTCCCCCCAGCCGGTTCAACTCGGTCATTCGCAGGGCGGAGGCAATATTGAAGCGCGTCTCACCATCGAAGTTGTCTTCGTAATTGAGCCCGAATGAGAGGTAGTTGGGACCCCAGCTTTTCTCCTGCACGCGGATGACCAGTACAGCTCCCTCGGAAGCGGTGGAGCGCGCCACGGAGTAGGACACGATCTCGTAGTAGCCCAGCCCGTAGATTCGCTTCAGGTCGGCCTCCAGCTGGGAACGGTCGAGCGGCTCTCCGGTCTTCTGGCGAATGCGTTCACGCAGGAAATCCCGGGCCAGACGGCTACTGCCCTCGATATCGATGCGCGCGATGGGTTCGGATACCGGATCGGGACCTCGGACGGCCGCACGCCAGGCCTGCCAGCGCTCCCTGGATACCGCCAGAGGGCGCAGCTCGACACCGTGCTCGCGGGCCGCCGAGGCGCCCAGCTCGAACAGTATCGGTGCATCGTAGAAATCGGCGGAGGTATAGCCCTCGAGATCCGGGCGGATCAGCACATCCCGCTCTGAGAGCAGCGCCAGTTGCTGTTCGGTGTTACGGCGGGTCATGATGGTGGTCAGCTGGCCCACCACCGAGAACGCCTCCCGCAGCTGCTCGGTCTCCATCAGGCTGTCGGTGATATCGACGGCGATGATCACGTCTGCGCCCAGCTCACGGGCGACACTGACCGGCAGGTTATTGGCAACGCCGCCGTCGACCAGCAGCCTGCCGTTTCGCTGTGCTGGAGCGTAGACGCCGGGAATACTCATGCTGGCACGGATGGCCTCGGACAGATTGCCGTCGTCAATGACCACCTGTTCGCCGGTCTCGAGGTCCGTGGCAACGGCCCGGAAGCGAATAGGCAGGCGATCGAAATCCTCAACCAGGGCGGCGCTGCGAGTCAGTTCATTGAGGATGAAACCAAGGTTCTGGCCGGCAATCAGACCGCCCCCGACATGCAGCCCGTCAGAACGCACCCCGATGCCCGGGACCACCGGGAAGCGCCAGTCATCCTGCTTGCGCCGGACCGGCTTGTAGACCCGTCCAGGATCGTCGCGGAAGCTCGACAGCCAGTCGAGCTCGATCAACCGGTTCTCGATGTCCCTGATCGGCATACCGCTGGCGTACAGCGCACCGACGGCCGAGCCGGCACTGGTGCCCACAATCAGGTCTACCGGAATGCGCATCTCCTCGAGCACCCGGAGCACGCCGACATGGGCCATGCCCTTGGCGCCACCGCCGCTGAGCACAAGGCCAACCTTCGGGCGTTCCGGCGCCTGCCCGGGTTGGTCGGCCAGCAACGCCGGGTGCCAAAGCCCCGGCAACAGCAGCAACAGCGCGAACCAATGCCGTCGTCGGTCTCGGATCACGACCGCCTCATTTCCGGTCCGGAGCGTCGTCGTCCGCCAGAGACAGGTGGGACACGTCGGGCACCATGGGCGGGGGCAAGTCGCGCTTGACGCCAAGGTCGCTGCCTGCCGGCGCCAGGCTCCATTCATCCAGGTGCTGGAACATGGGCGCTTCCACCTCGGTCTGCTCAGCCAGCGTGACACCCACCGGATCCAGACTGAGCCCCGAACCCGAAAGGATGTCATCCACTTTCTCGCCGGCAACCGGGAGTCGATCCCCCGGTTCACGTTCCGGGACCTGGCGGGTCGCCGCCGGCGTCGGCTCGGGCCTGGTCGCGGGCGCCGGTTGCGATGGCTGCGTTGATTCCGGTGACGACCGCCAGCCACCGGGCGCTGGCGCCTCGGCCATGGGCTGCACGTAGGCCACCATGCCGTGCTTTTTCAGCACCGCGCGATACTTTTCCGCCTGCACCTCTTCTAGCTTGTTGCGGATGACCACGGGCTGCCCGCTGAACATGCGATCCACCTGCTCAAGCGAAGCCTTGAACAGGTTTCGGGCATTACTCCGGGCGGTTTCGAGATCCGTTCCGGGAACGCACTCGCCTTTGAAAACAAGCTGAAACATGGGGTCTTCCTCCTGGCGTTCGTCTGAATTCCATCATAGTTGATACGGCAGCCCACCGGGAGGTCTGACCGGCGCTTTGGCCGTCCACCAACAACCTCAGGATTGCCCGAGTGCAAAACCAGAGTGCAAAACATTGAAAAATTAATGTCACATATCACGCAAAATGCGACAGACTCTGCAATAATGCACCGTAACCAACCGTAACATTTGGTTACATAGTAATCGGATTGTCACCAGGGAGTGGCCTCCAATGACCATCGCATCCACACTCCGGATCGCTGCTGCCACGCTGCTGCTGTCAGCCTCGCAGGCCCAGGCCGAAAACATCGATGTTTTGATGAGCCAGGTCTTCCCCGCCGGCCAGGCCACCTACATCGGTTATGAAAGCGTCGAACGCCAGGACATTCCGGTGTCCGCCGCTGTGGAACGCAAATACCTGATTGTCGACTTCCGCCTTGCCTCCGGCCAGATGGCCTCGGACCAGCTCCAGGCGAGCGTTCACAAGGTCTGCATGACCCTGCTGAAAGACCGCGACCTGATCCGCCAGTTGTCCGACTCCGGCTACGATATGGTTTCGGTCGCCTTCGACCGTAACTCACAGTTCGACTGTCTGTAGTTTCGGCTGGAGTTCCAGCCAAAGCACCGACTGGCCCTTACTCTTCCCTGCCAAGCAGTTTCGGAAACGCCTCCAGGGCACTGTTCACCGCATCCAGGTTGAACGCTTCCACGTCCGCCAGCAGTTTTTCACCGTACCGGGTCACTGACCGGGAGCGAAAACGGTGCCCCCAGGCCAGCAGGCGACGGGCGAAATCCTTCATCTGTTCAGGGTCACCGCTTTCCCGGACCGTCTGCCATTCGTCACCGAAGTCTGCCGCCAGCTGCTCCCGCAGCCAGCCTCGCTCCTGCATGCTGAGCGTCTGGGCGAGCAGACGGTCGGATTCCTTGGGCTCGCCTTCGTCTTCCGCCTGCTGCACCGTGGCTTCGACCCTGGGCAAGGTTACCGTGAATACCGAACCTGCTCCCGGCTCACTTTCCACATCGAGCTCTCCGCCCATCATGCGGGCAAGCTTGCGGCTGATGGCCAGGCCCAGACCGGTGCCGCCATAGCGCCGGGTATTCTGCCCTTCTTGCTGCTCGAAGGCGTCGAAGATGCGCTCCACCTGGTCCTGGGGAATGCCGATGCCGGTGTCGCTGACGGTCACCACCAGCTTGTAATACTGGCGTTCGACAGACTCGGGATCCGCCTCTGTCTTGCGGGGTTTCAGGGGCCGGGCGGTGGCCCGTACCGTTACACCACCGTCGTGGGTAAACTTGATGGCGTTGCCCACCAGGTTGAACAACACCTGTCGCAGACGGGTCTCGTCGAGCATCATGGCGGCCGGCATGCCGGAGTCGACGCTCACTTCCAGGGTAATACCCTGCTCGCGCGCCCGCAGGTCGAAGATGTGACGCACGTCGTCCAGCAACCGACGCACAGACACGGCCGAATAGTCCAGGCGCATCTTGCCGGCCTCAATACGCGACAGATCCAGAATGTCGTTGATCAGCATCAGCAAGCTGCGGCTGCCGGCCCGAATCGAATCCAGGTAGTTGCGCTGCTGGGGATCCGTCACGCTGTTGCTCAACAGATCGCTGTAGCCGATGACAGCGTTCATGGGGGTCCGGATCTCGTGGGACATGTTGGCCAGAAACTCGCTTTTCGCCAGGCTCGCCGCCTCCGCCTCACGGGCAAGCCGTTCGGCTTCCAGCTTGGCCGCCCGCAATTCATCCTCACTCCGGCGCAGGGCGTTCTCCGAGCGGATGCGCTCGTCCACTTCCCGTGACAGCTTGCGGTTCCAGTACAGGAAAATCAGCACCACCAGAATGGCGATCATCACCACTCGCCGGACCACGGTGTAGTCGGCCTCCTGCTCGATATCCAGGTGAATCCAGCGGTTGTAGATGGCCTCGGTTTCACTGGCCTCAAGACTGCCCAGCGCCTTGTTCAGGATACGATGCAGTTCAACGTCGTCCTTGCGCACCGCCAGCCGAAGGTCGTACTGGTAGGGCGTGATGCTGGTGATGCGAAGGTTGGACAAACCCAGGCGCGCCACGGTGTAACTCACCGCGGGTATGTGGGTGACCATGACGTCCAGGTCGCCGTTGGATAGCGCCAGCAACCCCTCTTCCACGGTCTGCACCGGGTACAGGTCGAGGTTGGGATGGTTGATCAGCAGGTAGTCGTGGGCGGCCTGCCGGTTAACCACGCCTACCCGTTCACTGCGCAGCTCCCGAAGATCACCGATGAAGCGACCGTCATCCCGGATGGCCAGGGCAATGGGAACGGTCAGATAGGCCCTCGTGAAGAGAAAGGCATCCTCGGTGCGCGGCGTCCGGGAAAGGCCCGGCAGAATATCCACCTCACCGGAACGCAGTTGCTCCTCCACCGCCATGCGCCCGCCCGCCAGGGTACGGGTAAAGCGCACGTTGAGCTGGCTTTCCAGCCGGCTGACCAGATCCGGCACCAGACCGGTAGGCCGGCCATCCTGGGCAAACTCGAAGGGCGGCCAGTCCGAGCGGAAGGCCACCTTCAGATTCGGATGACGCTCAAGCCAGTCGATATCCGATGCGGACAGCTCCACCCCGGTTCGCTGTACCGGCGGCTGGTCCGACTGCAGCCAGGACTGGCGGATCACCCGATGCTCACTGTGACTGATGGCCGCCACCGCTTTGTTGAGCACCTGGTACAGGCGTTCGTTGTCGGTGTCTACCTGCAACACCACATCCACTGGTCGGGTGTCGAGCAGTACGGCGAGACCGATACCGTTGACCATGGCGGACTGCAGGTAATCCGAAACCACCGGCACGGGTGCCAGAAAGGCATCCGCCTTCCCCGAGAGCACCCGCCCAACCGCTTCGCTGACCCCGGCAACCGGTACGGGGGTGAATTTCTCCACCGGGTCCAGCAACGGATACTGATTCGGATCACCGGTGATCACCGCGATGCGAGCCCCCTCCAGGTCAGCGATGGAGCGAATGGCTGCATCTCCGGAGCTGACGAACAGCCCGTAGGTGAGAGACATCAGCGGATCTGTGAACCGCTTGCCCGGCACCACCGGCATACCCGGCATTCGGGTTGTGAGCACCGCATCTGTGGCTGGCTCAGCCGTTACCGGTCCCGCGTCACGCCCCAGCAGAACAGGCTCGATGGCGACAGCCAGCTTCTCCGAGAGACGGGCCAGGTAGTCGATGTAGGTGCCCGCCAAGACCCCATTGCCGGTGTCGAACACCAGCGGCACCTGATCGCCCCGGATACCCACGCGGAACTGCTCCTGCCCTGCCAGCCACACCAGTTCTTCCTTACCCAGAACCGGCGCCGGCGACAATTGCGGGGGCTCTGCCCGCAAGGGGGCTTGAAACAGCACAAGCAGGCAGCACAGTAAGACGGTAAGGGTAACCTTCACTGGATATCCTTGGGGGTTCCACTACATTTCAGGGAACAATACCTGCAAACGTCGTTGATTTCATTCAGGCGAACAGCTAACCGGAGATGAACGCTCATGGACACCAGCAAACACAACCTCAGTACGCTGTTTGAACAGTTGGGCCTGGCGTCCGACGAGAAAAGCATCGAGACCTTCGTGGCCCGTCATTCACCGCTGCCGCCCGACATCGCGCTGCAGGATGCGCCTTTCTGGTCCGAAGCCCAGTCCCATTTCCTGGAGGAGGGCCTGGAGGACGACAGCGACTGGGCCGAGGTCATTGACGAGCTGGACGCCCTGATGCGCCACTAATGCCCGGCATCCGTACCGTCGTCACCACTGACGGCTACCCGGTTTCGGCCGTTGTCCTTGGCCTGGTAGAGGGCCCGGTCGGCGCGATCGAACACCGACTCCTCCGTGTCTCCCGACACCAGCCCGGCCAGACCGGCGGAGAATGTCACGGTGACCGGCTCACCGCGAAAATGGAACGGCAGGCGGCCGACGTGTGCCCTGAGCTCATCCAGTGCACGCCGGGCGTCGTCTGGCCAGGTCTCCGGGAACAGCAGCACGAATTCCTCTCCCCCGAAACGGGCGACGAAGTCAGTATTGCGAAGACGCTCCCGGAATTCCCGGGCCACCAGCTGTAATACCCGGTCGCCCGCCTTGTGGCCGTAGCTGTCGTTCACCCGCTTGAACAGATCGATATCCAGCACCCCCACCGTCAGCGGATGGCCGTAGCGCTGCCAGCGGTTGTATTCAAACGCCAGGCGCTCTTGCCAGGCCTCCCGGTTGGGCAGCTCGGTGAGCAGATCGGTCATCGCCCGCAGACGTTCCCTGCGCACCTGCTCCTGCATTTGCTCGGAATTGGCTTCCATGGCGGCAACCCGCTGCTGCATGGTCTCCAACTGTTCCGAAAGCATGCGCTCACGTTCTGTTTCCTGGCTGCGAAAACGGCTTACGGCCTCGCCAATGGATTCCAGATGACGGGTAACGGAATGCTTCAGATCGGCCAGGTCATCGCTTTCAGACAGTTTCTGGCCCACTCTCTCGATCTCTTCACGAATCTCACGGTCAAGATGTTCGGAGGCCTCGAGCCTGCCGGTCTGGGCCGAGGACTGGGTGGCGAAATGCTCCCGCAGCACGTTGAGCCGTTCATCCAGTCGCTTCAGGAAAGCCTCGAATTCGCGCTTGCTCCGGGTGACAGCGGCGATCACCAGCTCGGCAACATGGTTGAGCCCCTCCCGCAACTCGTCCCAGTCATTGCTGACCAGAAGGGACTGCTGCAAGGCCCGCGCCCGCGCCTCGGCAGCCGGCTCCAGAGCCACCTGCGTCAGCATCTGGCCGAGCAGCTGACCCACTCGCCGGGCAATGCGCAAGCGCTGAATGTTGTCCTCGATGTCCTGGCCGTCAACGGACGCTGATGCTGGAGGTGCTTCCTGCGGTGTCGGTGCCGCCGGTTCTGGAGCCGGTGGCCGGCGTGAAAACAGCGAACGTCGCACCTGCTCGGCCGACTGTCGCTCATCGAGCAGGGCCACCTGCCGGTCAATCTGGTCCTGCAGTTCCTTCCAGGCGTCCACATCCACCCGCCCTTTCCGGAGATCCTTGCGTACCCGGGCCAGCAATTTGTCCAGTTCCGGCGTCTGGCCCTCGGAGGCCAGGCTGGTTCTGACCAGCATACGCTCGAGGGTATTACGCTCCGCCTTCCATTGTTTTTCCCGATGGTCTGCCGATTCGAGTTCCTGGAGGTATTTTTCCTTCCAGGACGGATCCGTTGTCATGGAGCGCTCCCGTCAATCCCTGTGGTTCAAATCTCGATATTGAAGCCTCGCCGCGACCGGCTAGCGGCCTGGGCTGTCATCTTCGGAGGTATTGCCATGATACCTGCCTCGCCGGGCCCTGGGGTGACTCTGGTCATAAACCCGCGCCAAATGCTGAAAATCCAGGTGGGTATACACCTGGGTCGTGGCAATATCGGCATGCCCCAGTAACTCTTGTACGGCTCGAAGGTCACCACTGGATTCCAGCATGTGGCTGGCAAAAGAATGTCGAAGCAGGTGCGGGTGCAGCCTCTGGTCCGCGCCATGAACGATGCCCCACCGGTTCAATCGCGCCTGGATACTGCGGTGACTGAGCCTTTGCCCGCGCTGGCTGACAAACAGTGCCGGCTCGCCATCACCGGCCAAGGATGCCCGATGCGGCAGCCAGGCTCGCAGAGCGGCCAGCGCCCTGGAACCCACCGGCAGCAAGCGCTCCTTGCTGCCCTTGCCCAGCACACGGACTTCGCCACCCTTGAGGTCAATACGATCCAGGTCAAGGCCGGCCAGCTCCGCCAGTCGCAGCCCCGAGGAATACATGAGCTCAAACATGCACAGATCGCGGATTTCGAGGGGATCATCCGGCTGGCTATCGAGCAGATGGTTGAGCTGATCCACATCGGCCACCTTTGGCAGGGGCCGGCCGCTTTTCGGCGCACGGATATCCAGGGCTGGATTGTCAGAGGCGAGCTTCTCGCGCAGCAGAAACTGATAGAAGCGGCGGGTGGCGGACAGGTGACGGGCGATGCTTCGACCGGCGAGCCCGTCCCGGCTCAGGGTCGCTACGTAGCGGCGGAGCTCGTGGTTGGTCAGTCCCTGCCAGCGGTCAAGATCCCGCTCGGACATCCAGGCGGCCAAACGCAGCAGGTCCCGCTGGTAACCGTCGCAGGTTCTCGGGGAATGGCGTTTTTCCGACGCCAGATGCCGGATAAACGCGGCTATCGGTTCTGACAGCGCATCGGGCAGAGGGGCTGCCGGGCTGTCAGACACCTCAGCGAGACTCCGTTACCATCTCGGTGACCGGAGCCGCGGCAGTATGGCGCTGAACCATGGGGGGCAGCAGCCGACTGAGGGTATCGCTGATGTAACTCAGGAACAGAGACCCCATGCTCTGGTCAAAATAGCCCGTCTGGCAACTGCCAACGGCAAACACACCCACCAGGGTGTCGTGACGCAGGGGCACCAGGGCAACAGACGCGATCGGCTCTTCGCGGTCGGGAAACAGGAACTGGCGCTCGCTCTCACGGAACTGACCACACACGGCACGCTCACCGTCCAGCAGGCTGCCCAGACGCTCCCTGGCAACGGCCGGACTGACCACGTGCAGCGCCCCCTGGGAAGCTTCCGGCAGCTCGTTGTCAGTGAACAACAGTACCGAGGCCGCATCCAGACCAAAATCCCCGCGAATGCTGTCATCGATGGCCGCGGCCATGTCGTTCAGGGTTCGGGCCTCGATCACCTGCATCAGCAGGCGCTTGCTCTTTTCAAACAACCGGTCGTTGTGGCGGGCGATAGACACCAGCTCCACCAGCTCCCGACGCAGGGTGTCCCGCTGTTCCCGGAACAGGTGCACCTGGCGTTCCACCAGTGAAATCGCGCGCCCGCTGTCGTGGGGCAAGGTCAGGCTGCGCAGAAGCTCGTCCTGGTCAACAAAGAAATCGGGGTTGGCGCGCAGGTAGTCAGCCACTTCTTCCCGGCTGAGCTCACCGGCCTTCTTGCGGGCCGTTTGTTCTGTCATCGTGTACTCCTGGCTGTCAGGACCGTTGTTTATGGGGGCGGCCGCTCTTCCGGCGGCGGCCACCAGAGTCACCCGGCAGCCTTAACTGCCCTTCAAAGACGCTGGTTGCAGGCCCTTCCATCATAACAGGGGACCCCTCACCCTGCCATTCGATCACCAGCTTGCCGCCACGCAGCTCCACTTCCACGCGGGCATCCAGCAACCCTCTCACGCAGCCGACGACCACCGCCGCACAGGCGCCGCTGCCACAGGCCAGGGTCTCGCCGGAACCGCGTTCGAACACCCGAAGCCGGGCATGGGAGCGATCCAGGATCTGCAGGAAGCCGATGTTCGCGCGGGCCGGGAAACGCGGGTGCTTTTCCAGCAGGGGCCCCAGGGTTTCCACCGGAGCGGTATCCACGTTATCCACCAGCAGCACGCCGTGCGGGTTACCCATGGAGACTGCGCTGAGCTCCACGGTCTGGCCGTCCACGTCCACGGTGTAGACGTCCTTGCGGCGATCGGCGGCAAACGGAATGGCCGGCGGATTGAACTCAGGAACCCCCATGTTCACGGTGACCATGCCTTCCCGGCCGACCCGCAGTTCGATCACGCCTTTGGCAGTCTGGACCCGGATCACCTTCTTGTTGGTCAGGCGCTGGTCGCGGACAAAGCGAGCGAAACATCGGGCTCCGTTGCCGCACTGTTCCACTTCCGAGCCGTCGGCGTTGAAGATCCGGTAGCGAAAATCCACATCGGGCAGGCCCGGGGGCTCTACCACCAGCAACTGGTCAAAACCAATGCCGAAATTCCGGTTGGCCAGTTCGCGAATCATCTCCGGGCGCAGGCGGAACGGCTGGCTGATGGCGTCCACCACCATGAAATCGTTGCCCAGACCGTGCATCTTGGTGAAACGCAGTGTCGGGCCCTGGCTGCGGCGTTGCTGGCTCATGTCCTCATTCCCGCTCATTCCGGCAGACAGCTCTCGGGGCCGAGCTGATCCTCGAGGGTTTCACGACGACGCACCACGTGCACCTGATCACCATCCACCATCAGTTCCGGGGGCCGGTTCCGGGTGTTGTAGTTGGAACTCATCACAAAGCCATAGGCGCCGGCTGACCGCACCGCAAGAAGATCCCCTGCCTTCAGGCGCAGGCGCCGGTCCTTGCCCAGGAAATCGCCCGTTTCGCAGACAGGGCCCACCAGGTCCCAGGCTCTCTCGTCACCGTCCTGGTGCGGGCGCACCGGGATGATGGCCTGCCAGGCGCTGTACAGGGCCGGCCGGATCAGGTCGTTCATGGCGGCATCAATGATG
This sequence comes from Marinobacter sp. E2, assembly GCF_055755345.1. Classification (NCBI taxonomy): domain Bacteria; kingdom Pseudomonadati; phylum Pseudomonadota; class Gammaproteobacteria; order Pseudomonadales; family Marinobacteraceae; genus Marinobacter; species Marinobacter sp. E2. Next base: position 482,318 of record NZ_CM146911.1, on the reverse strand, counting down.
GCGAAGTTGCGGTGGTCAGTGCACTTCAGGAATTCGACCCGGGTCACCAGGATGCCGGCATTGGCGGCAATAGAGCGACCAGGCTCGAGAATCAGCTCGAGGGAACGGTCACCCAGGCGCTCAGACAGGGCCCGGACATAGTCGGAGGGTTGCGGTGGCTGCTCCTGGTTGTAGGTCACGCCAAGACCACCCCCCATGTCCAGGTGGCGTATCTTGATGCCGCGAGCCGCCAGGTCGTCAATCAGGGCCAACACCCGGTCCAGGGCATCCAGGAACGGCGACACGCTAGTGAGCTGGGAGCCGATATGGCAATCCACACCCTTGACCTCCAGATTGGGCAGGCCGGCCGCTCGGGCATACACCTCCGGCGCCTCCGCGATGTCGATGCCGAACTTGTTCTCCTTCAAACCGGTGGAAATATAGGGGTGGGTGCCCGCGTCCACGTCCGGATTCACCCGCAACGACACAGGGGCCTTCACGCCAAGCTCGCCGGCCACGGCATTCAGACGATCCAGCTCGGTGTCGGATTCCACGTTGAAGCAACGCACCCCGACCTCAAGGGCCCGTCGCATTTCCCATTCCTGCTTGCCAACGCCCGAGAACACGACCTTGCCGGGGTCGCCACCGGCGCGGAGGACCCGCTCCAGCTCGCCGGCCGAGACAATATCGAACCCGGATCCCAGACGGGCCAGCACGTTGAGCACCGCCAGGTTGCTGTTGGCCTTGACCGCATAACACACCAGGTGGGGACGATCCTTCAGGGCCTCGTCGTAGGCGCGATAGTGTCGCTCCAGGGTGGCACGGGAATAGACATAGGCCGGCGTGCCAAACTGTCGGGCAATGTCGGAGACAGGGACGTCTTCGGCGAACAGCTCACCGTCACGGTAATTGAAATGATCCATGGGTTTCCTGGTTGGTCTTGCGGAGTAACGGGTCGGTACCACTAATCGCTGGCATTCGCGCCGTCGCCGTCTTGCTGCCGATCATCAACGGTTTCGGCCCGGGTTGGGGCCTCAACACCGGAGGCCTCCCGGTAAAGCGGCCCTTTCTGGCCACACCCGCTGAGCAAAACCGCCAGCACCAGCAGTACGATCGGCAGAGTCGACATGCGCATTCCTGCTACCCCTGAGTTCGTTATGCCGGCAGTATACCTGACACCGACCCTGCCCGGCGAGATCAGAGGCGCTCCAGGTGACGGTTGAGGGCGTCCTCGAGAAACGACCGGTAATACAGATACTGACTGGTCTGGATGTCCTGTTGGTACACCCGAGGGTCCAGATCGTGGGGCAGGTGAACGTCGGTGAGGTACACCGGGTAGTGCTCGTCGCTGCGCCGTAGCGATCGGATGTAGTGGGCGACGGCGGGAATCAGCTGGTCACCGTATTCCTGTACCGTAAACTCCTGGGCACCACAGAAGATGTCGAATCTAAGTCGGCTGTCACCTTCCTGGATGCCCACCGCCTGAACCTCCAGGCCCGGCAGGGGCGCACCGGAATCGGACTCATTGCGGCGCTCGGCGCGCCAGCCGTCCTCGCGCCGCACGAGCTCATAGCACTGGACGCCGGCAATCACGCCGGTGGAATCCGTTTGCCGCAGCATCCGTCGCTCTATCAGGTTGTCCAGGAACCGGAGCACCGGTACCAGCAGGTGGCGTCGGCTATTCATCGGCTGCTCCCAGCTGAACACCGAGCCCAGTTCATCCACCACCCAGAACCGGGTCCGTTCACCGGACACCCGGAAAAAGACCTGAATTGTGTCCGGCTCACTGGCCTGGCACACCGCCCGCAGGGCTGGTTCCTCAAGCAGGGCATGGCGATCAAACACCACGGGCAGGTAACGCTCCTGGGGCAGAGCGAGGTGCGCCATCAACGCGGCCAGGCTGTCCAAAACAATGAACCCCGGCTCCTGCCCGTTGAACTGCAACACAAAAAAGCGTCGGTCCATTTCGATCACATAGCGCAGGGGATGCGGACCCGCGCCACCGGCAAAGAACGGGCGGAGCACGTCGGCAAACAGTTCCTGAACCCGCCGGGCAATGGCCGGGCCGTGCCCACGGTTGTGACAGTGCACCTGAACCTCCGGCAGCTCGGCCGGGTTTGCTGCCGCTGACGCCAGCACATTCTTCAGGCACTGGACCAGCGTGTCGCCGGCTGCATAGTGTTGCAGGCTCACCTCGTGCCAGCTGTTGAAGGTGATCTGATCAATGCTGACCACCAGATTTTCACGGCCGCCGCTGAAACCCAGGGAATCGTGGCGGGCGCTGAGTTTGTGCAAGCCTTTTTCGGTGAGGTGCGCCTGCGGGTCGATGCCGACATTAACCAGCAGCAGGTGGCGCATCGGGCGCACGCCCCGCGACAGCGCGTCCCGATCGGCCGGAGCAATCGGGAACGACAGAAAGCCGGCAAGGGCGTCCAGCATTTCCCGCAGCTCACTCACCGAAGCCACGGTAGGGCCGGCGCGAACGTTCAGCCGGGTCGCCCGGTTCAGCAGACCATTGCAGTAGCACCACACCATCAGTTCGGCCAGGTTGCCGGAGCGACGAATCACCGGTTTCCAGAAGGCATCGGCCGGATCTTCCAGATCCCGGTAGAGCAGCCACCCCTCGCCGGCCCCACCCTGCTCCGACTGGTGATGAAAAGCCAGATTCTCTTCCGCCAGGGAAGGCGCCAGTCCGGGATTGATCTGCTCGATCTTGCCGGCCTTGCGCTGGAAGGCAGCGTACAGCTTGCGCCCCAGCAAATTGATATCACTGTCACTGATCGCGGCACGCTGACCGTGGTTTCGGGCCATCTTCGACAACAACCGGTAGCTGTGGGTCAGTTCGGCAACCACCGTACGGCGAAGCGCGGTGACCTGCTCGGCACGCCAGCGCTGGCGCTCGTCCAGCTCCAGCAGCTGATCTTCGGTCCAGCCCCACTCGGCCACCAGGCGCCTCAGCAGACCGGCCCGCCACTGGTCCGGCGATCCCTCCGCCCGGGTCAGGGGCAGACCGGCTTTCAGGTACAGGCTCCGGCGAACCAGATCGATGCGCGCGCCCGACTCCGGGCCCGACAGCCAGCCCGCCAGCCGGTCGTAGAGCATGACGTAGGGATCCAGCCGGTCGGCGTGGGTTTCCCCCCGGTAAATGGCCCGCTTGAATTCAGCCGACAACAGCGGCTGATCAACGGTTCGCGCATAGCACTCGATCAGCAGCAGCTTCAGAATCGACTTCCAGGGCGCATCGATGCCCTTGTACAGCTGCCAGACCCCGGCGCCAAGAAACTCGGCCTCGGGGATCGCCGGCACTGGCCCGAAATCGATGTACTCGGAGGCCTTCACAAACCGGTAATCCACCAGGGTGCGCAGACACTGCTGGTAGTTGGCCTCCTGCTCCGCCGGCACCAGCCACCACATGGGCCAGGCACCGGCCAGGTGAATGCCGGTACGATAGAACTCGTCCAGCAAGAGGTAGTGCTGGGCGCTTCCGCAATTTTCACCAGTTACTTCCACACGCTCCCGACCGGCCCGCCAGTCGGCGGCGCAGAAGACGAAGACGTGCAGCTCCACACCCAGCGACTCAGCCCAGCGGGACAGTCGTTCTGCCTTGCGCTCAAGACAACGGATGCCCCGCTCCGGCAAATCGCTGCGGTGACACAGCCAGACATCGAGGTCACTGGCCACCGAGTGGCCGAGCGTGCCGGGGCTCCCCATCAGGAACATGGCGTCGAGGTCGGGCCGACGCTTGCCTTCATCTTTCAGACTGAACGTCCGGGCCAGCCGGCGTGCGGCATGGAGTGTGGCCGCCGACGGCGTGTAGTTCACCAGACCGTAGGGGCAATCGCCGTCCAGATAGCCGGGCAGCGCCGGGTGATTGAGGTGAAACACCAGCGGCAGGATTTCCAGAACACTCTGCTGGCGGTAGGACAGCGCCGAATGGGCGCGATTCCAGCGCTGCTGATTGACCAGAAGGAACCGGTCCCTCAGACGACGCAGGGTCTTGCGATCTATTCCCTCCTCGAAGTCGAGGGAAATCGGGGCGGCGTGGGCGGTCAAGATGGCTCCGGCGAGAGGTTCCTTTCGCAATCAGTATGCGTATGATGTGGGCATCGTTGCAAAACCCGAAGAAAAATAAAAGTTACTGAACCCCCGAGGCTCGCCGCTCGTGAAAGAGTTCATCATTCGCCGGTATCGGCCGGATTCTTCCCCGACTGCTGAACGCAGCACTGTTCTTCGCATTGACGACGAAGGCAGGATCCTGTTCGCAGACCACCACGCTGAGGCGATCCTCGGTTATGACAGCGGCGAACTGGAAGGCCAGTCAGTGCACCGGATCCTGGCGTCCCGCGAAGATGACCCGTTCGCGCCCGCCAACCGCCACCGGATCGAGCGTGGCCAGACGGTTCTGGTCACCTTCCGTCACAAAGAGGGTTTTTTCTACACCGCCAGCCTCAATCTCCGGCTGGAAATGCGTGATGCCGACAACGCGGCCAGCGCCACCATCGCCCTTAGTGACACCCCCGGCCGGGACGCGCGACTGCTCCGGGCGGCGGAATCCGGCGCCGGCTTCGGGCTCTGGGAGCTCGACACCGAGACCAATCAGATGACCTGGTCCGAAGGGATGTTCCATCTTCTGGAGTTGCGCCCGGGCACCGGAATCACCCCGGAGCAGGCGCTGTTCTACTGCCAGACCGGGCAGGCAAGAGTGCGGGCCCTGTTTCGTCGATGCATCCGGACCGGCCAGGGATTTTCCCTCGATCTCGACATCCTGACATCCCGCCAGAACCCGCGTCGCGTCAGCCTGAGCTGCCGAGCCCTCAAAGCCAGCGGCCGCACGACCCGGTTGGGTGGCACTCTGGTAGACAAGACCGCGCGGATGCAGCTGGACCGAGTCCGCCGGCAGGCAGACCGGATACTGTCGGCCATCAGCAGCGCAAGCCGGGACCTGGTGGTTGCGGTGGACGCTGTGTTCAACCTGACTCATTTCAATTCCGCCTGGGCCACACAGTTCCAGGAAACCTTTGGCGTGGAACCCACTCTGGGCGCCAATCTCAGCCATCTGCTGGAGTCTTTTCCGAACGAACGCAGAATGATGGAGCGGCTCTGGCATCGAGCCTTCGAGCGGGAAAGCTTTGTCCTGGAGATGCCCATGGCCCAGCAAGCACGGCCATTGCCGGTGTACGAATTTCACTACCAGCGACTGCTTGGCGACCACGGGGAAATCACCGGCGCGGTTCACGTGGCCCGACCAGTGGAGCCGCGCGCCAACCAGGGGGCCAGCGACGACTACCGCCTCCGTCATGATCCGGTAACCGGTCTGATGAACCGGCGGGAACTGGTGGCGCGGTTGCTCAGAACCCTCGAGCAGAAAGCGCACCGGGCATCGTGTGACAGCCTTCTGTACCTGGATCTGGATAATTTCGAGCGCTTCAACGAGCAGGCCGGCAGCGGCACCTGTGACCGGTATCTGCGTGAGCTGGCTGGTAATCTGGGTGTTCGGGTCCGGCAACGTGATGCCCTGGCGCGCCTCGCCGGCGACACCTTCGCGTTGCTCATTGAGAACTGCCCCGAACCCCGGGCGCGGGCGATCGCCGAGGAGACCCTGGAGCTGATTGGCGACTTCGTTTTCGACTGGCAGGGCCACAAGCTCAGCACAACTGCCTCGGGCGGACTGCTGATCATGGATCAGGATGTACCCACAGACCCGGAACAGCTGCTCGCCCAGGCGGCAGATCTGTGCCATACCGCCAAGACCTCTGGCCGAAACCGGGTGCACACAGCCAGAGCCCTGGCCCACCAGACCAACGACGCCGTTGCCAATGAGCGGGTGGCACAGATGCGAGAAGCTCTGGACAGCCAAAACCTGATCCTGGAATACCAGGCGATGCGCCCCGTGGCCAGCCCGACCTGGGGTGACCACATCGAGATCCTGTGCAGGATACCGGCCGCCAGCGATACCGATGAGGTGCTCATGCCCCAGGATTTCCTCCCGGTTGCCGAGCGTTTCGATCTCGCCAAACGCCTCGACCGGCAGGTCATTCGCCAGACCCTGGAGTGGCTTGGCTGCCAGCCGCTGCTGGAGCCGAGGCTCAAATACTGTGGCTTCAACCTGTCGCTGGCCAGCGTACTGGATGACACCTTTGCCGAGTTCATGGCCGGCGCCCTGAGTGGATCGGCGTTCGCACCCGACTGTTTCTGCCTGGAAATCCGCGAGGCCCACGCCACCCAGTATCCCGATGACGTGGCGGTACTGTGCGATGCCTTGCACAAGGCGGGCTTCCGGGTAGCGCTGGACGGCGCGGGTGCGTCGGTCGAGAGCTACAGCCTGGCCGCCCGGTTGCCTGTGGACATCATCAAACTGGACCGGCGCATGGTTCAGCACCTGGAGGACGACCCCGTGCAGCAGGTGATGCTCGAAGCCCTGCACCGGATTGCCGAGGCCGCAGGCAAGGTGACGGTGGCCACTTTTATCGAGAGCGACGACGCCCTGCGCAAGGTACGGACCCTGGGCATCCACTACGGCCAGGGTTACCGGCTGTGTCACCCGCAGCCCCTGGCAGAGCTGACCCCGGCGGCGGTAGACCTCGCCACCGGGCGGATAGGCGGGTAAATCCCGGGCTGGTCAGCCCAGCTGGCTGCGAGCCCGGGCAATGGCAGCGCGCACCTGCTCCGGTGCAGTGCCACCGAGGTGGTTCCGGGCCTGGACCGACCCTTCAAGGGTCAGCACATCGAAGACGTCTTCGCGGATGTGGTCGGAGAACTGCTGCAGCTCTTCCAGGGTCATGTCGGACAGATCCCGGCCTTCGGCTACCCCGAACGCCACGGACTTGCCGACAATCTCGTGGGCATCCCGGAACGGCACGCCTTTCTTGACCAGATAATCCGCCAGGTCGGTGGCGGTGGAGAAGCCGCGTTTTGCCGCCACCCGCATGTTGTCGGCCTTGGAACGGATGGCCGGAATCATGTCGGCGTAGGCCTTGAGGCACCCCTTGACGGTATCCACGGTATCGAACAGCGGTTCCTTGTCTTCCTGGTTGTCCTTGTTATAAGCCAGCGGCTGGCTCTTCATCAGGGTCAGCAGGCTGATCAGGTGGCCGTTCACGCGGCCGGTCTTGCCGCGCACCAGCTCCGGCACGTCCGGGTTCTTTTTCTGGGGCATGATCGACGAGCCGGTGCAGAAGCGGTCCGGCAGATCGATGAAATCGAACTGGGCCGAGGTCCAGAGCACCAGCTCCTCACTGAATCGGGAGAGGTGCGTCATCAGCAGCGCGGCAAAGCTGCAGAACTCGATGGCAAAGTCACGGTCGCTGACCGAATCCAGGCTGTTTTCGGTCGGTCGATCAAAACCGAGCAGTTGCGCGGTCATTTCACGATCAATCGGGTAGGTGGTGCCGGCCAGGGCAGCGGCGCCCAGGGGCATCACATTGACCCGCTTGCGACAGTCCTGCAGGCGCTCGGCGTCGCGCACCAGCATTTCGTACCAGGCCAGCAGGTGGTGTCCGAAGGTCACCGGCTGGGCGGTCTGAAGGTGGGTAAAACCGGGCATGATGGTGTCCGCTTCGCGCTCGGCCAGGTCCAGCAGGCCCGCCTTGAGGCGCCGAAGCTCCTCGGCAATCACGTCGATCTCGTCGCGCAGGTACAGGCGGATGTCGGTGGCCACCTGGTCATTGCGGCTGCGGCCGGTGTGCAGTTTCTTGCCGGTAATACCGATGCGGTCTGTAAGACGTGCTTCGATGTTCATGTGCACGTCTTCCAGACTCACCGACCACTGGAAGTTGCCGGATTCGATGTCCGCCTTGACGCCCTTCAGGCCCTCAATAATCTGGTCCCGCTCCGCGTTGGTGAGCACCCCTACCTCGGCCAGCATAGTGGCGTGGGCGATGGATCCGGTGATGTCGTGGTGGTACAGACGCTGATCAAAACCGACCGATGCGGTGAATTTCTCAACAAAGGCATCGGTGGGCTCGCTGAAGCGCCCGCCCCAGGGTTTTTCAGAGCTTGTGGTCTGGTCAGACTTTTTCTGATCCGTCATGGTCTATCTTTCCTGCTGACAGCCCGGCATCATCTGGCGGGAACTGGGTACATTGAACGTGGCGGGAGTATACCATTCTGACCCCGGTTAAGGAGACATCCCGTAACAGGGACAACAGCGTGACCACGAGCGACTTCTTCGTGCCGGATCTATGCCGGGTGCGGGCCGTCTTCCTGTTGCTGGTCACCAGCGAACTGCTGGTGCTGGTGCTGTCGATTGTGCAGGCGGAGCGCGGCTGGATCGACTGGAACTACTTCGGCCTGTTGTCCCTGTTCGTGCAATGGACCACGCTGACCAGCGCCGCGCTGATCTGCCTGCTCCGGGCACGGCTGGCGCGCATGCGGGTGTCCTGGGCCACCGCTACCATCGTGGCGATCGTGCTACTGGATGTGCTGGCCTTCAGCCTGTTTGCCGACAGAGTGCTGCATCCGGTGGGCGGTGTGGCCGCCTGGCAGGGTGTGGCCAAGAAACTCCTGCTGGCGCTGCTGATCGTGCTGATGGTGTTGCGTTACTTCTACCTGCAGCACCAATGGCAGCAACAACGAGAGGCCGAGATGCAGGCCAACCTGGCTGCCCTCCAGGCCCGCATACAACCCCACTTCCTGTTCAACAGTATGAACACCATCGCCAGCCTGATCGCCGTCAACCCGGAACGGGCGGAAGACGCCGTACTGGATCTCTCGGAGCTGTTCCGCGCCAGCCTCCGCAGCGTCGATCAACTGATTCCCCTGTCACAGGAGCTGGAGCTTTGCCATCGTTACCTCGACATCGAAAGCTTGCGACTGGATGACCGGCTCCGGCTGGAATGGCAGGTCGAAGCTGGCCTGGAGCAGCAGGCAATTCCGCCCCTGACCCTGCAGCCGCTGGTGGAAAATGCCATCTATCATGGCATCCAGCCGCGGCCGGAAGGCGGTACCGTGCGCATTGAAGTCCAGAGCAAGGGCAATTTTATCTACCTTCTGGTACAGAACCCCAAGCCGGACCACGGCAACCGACAGCACCAGGGCAACCGCATGGCTCTGACCAACATCCAGGCCCGTCTCCAGGCCTTATTTGGCGAACCAGCAGTGTTGAAACATAGCCACCATGACGGTATTTACACCGTAACCCTGCGTTTGCCGCGCCAGAAAATCAGCGCACCGCCGCCAGCAAAGGCGGACTGGCGCAACCAGCGCACCACGGACACAACGAAGAGCGAGCCCTGCGATGACTGAGCCCCGCAGCGTCCTGATCGCCGATGACGAACCCCTCGCCCGGGAGCGGATCCGCCGGCTGGTGGACGCCATCCCCGGGTACCGTGTCTGCGGCGAGGCCGCCGATGGCGATAGCACACTCCGGCAGGTCGCCGAACTGGAGCCCGACATCCTGTTGCTGGACATCCGCATGCCGGGCATGGACGGCATGGAAGCGGCCAACCGCCTGAGCCAACTGCCCAATCCCCCGGCCCTGATCTTCTGCACCGCCTACGACCATTACGCCATCCAGGCGTTCGATGTGCAGGCATCCGCCTACCTGCTGAAGCCGGTTCGCCGGGAAGCCCTGGCCGACGCCCTGGCGCGGGCCGGCAGGGTCAACCGGGTCCAGCTGCAGACCCTGAATGGCCAGTCCGGCAACCAGGCGGAGCAACTGGCTGTACGCACCCACCGCGGCACCGTTCTGATCGACCTCTCGGAGATTCTCTACTGCGAGGCCGACCAGAAATACGTCACCATCCACCATACCCGTGGCGACACGGTGTGTGATTACACGCTCAAGGAACTGGAGAACAGTTACCCGGAATTTCTGCTTCGGACCCACCGGCACACCCTGGTGGGCGTGCGTTTTATCGAGGGGCTTCGACGGACGCCGGACGGCCACAACCTGATCCACCTGAAGGATAACCGGGGCGAACTGCCAGTGAGCCGCCGCCACGCCAGCAGCGTGCGCCAGTGGCTCCAGGAACATCAGCCGGGCTGATTACGCGGAGCGGGCCGGTTTGCCGCCGGGCGCGGCTTCGCCACGGGACATTTGGACCGCCACAAGGTAACCTTGGCGGACATTTTCCGAACCGACTGTGAGTGTGATGTCCAAACGTACCCTACGCATTGCAACCCGCAGCAGCGCGCTGGCGCTGTGGCAGGCGGAGTTCATCAAGGCAGAACTGGAAAGACTGCACGACAACGTCAGCGTGGAGCTGGTCAAAATCAAGACCCAGGGCGACAAGATCCTGGACGTTCCCCTGGCCAAGATTGGCGGCAAGGGCCTGTTCGTGAAGGAGCTGGAAGAAGCCATGCTCGACGGTCGGGCCGACCTGGCGGTGCACTCAATGAAGGATGTGCCCATGGAGTTCCCGGAGGGGCTCGGCCTGGTTGCCATCTGCGAGCGGGAAGATCCCACTGACGCGTTTGTCAGCAACCGGTTCGATAACGTCGACGCCCTGCCCGAGGGTGCCGTGGTTGGCACCGCCAGCCTGCGCCGGGAGGCACAGCTCCGGGCCTATCGACCAGACCTCCAGATTCGCGTGCTGCGTGGCAACGTCAACACCCGCCTGGCCAAGCTGGACGCCGGCGAGTACGACGCCATCGTACTTGCAAGCTCGGGCCTGAAACGCCTGGGCTTTCACGACCGCATCCGCTACTGCCTGCCGGATACTGTATCGCTGCCCGCCGTTGGCCAGGGCGCCCTGGGCATCGAATGCCGGGTGAGTGACCACGAACTGCTGGCCATGCTTGAGCCGTTGAACCACAAGGACACCTCCGATCGGGTCAAGGCCGAACGGGCCCTGAACCGGCGACTGGAAGGCGGCTGCCAGGTGCCCATTGCGGCCTATGCCCTGCTCGAGGATAACGATACGATCTGGCTGCGGGGCTTGGTCGGGGCCGTGGATGGAAGCCAGATTTTCCGCGTTGAAGGCCGCGCACCGCGGGCCGAAGGCGAGCGCCTGGGCCGGGAGCTGGCAGAGGACCTGCTGGCACTGGGCGCCGACAAGGTGCTGGCAGAAATCTATGGCCACACGCCCACCTGAGCCGGACCTGAGCGGCCGGCGGATCCTGGTTTGCCGGCCCGAACCGGAGGCGTCACGCCTGGCGCGCCGGTTCCGCGATGTTGGCGCAGAGGTTCAGGTACTGCCGATGATCGACCGGCAGCCGCTGCCGGAAACACCCGAGCGCCGCACGCTCATCCTCAGTCTCGATGAGTTTTCCCACGTCATCGCCGTCAGTCCTTATGCCGCTCGCCTGCTACTGGACGCCATCGACACCTGGTGGCCCCAGATACCGGTCGGCATCCGCTGGTACGGCGTGGGTGCTGGGACCGCTGCAGTTCTGGCCGAGCACGGGCTAAACCCACGTCTCCCTCCCAAGGGCTGGACCAGCGAAGCCCTGCTTGCCCTGCCCTCCCTGAATCACCTGGACGGAGAAAAGGTCCTGCTGGCGCGGGGCGACACCGGCCGTGAACTGATACGCGAGACCCTGCAGGCACGGGGCGCCCGGGTGACCGTGCTGCCACTTTATCGACGCCTTCCGGCGGAGCACTCCCCCGAGCTTCTGCGCGCAACTCTGAAAGACTTTGCCCCGGAGGCCATCGTTGCCCTGTCGGGCGAAACCTTGAACAATCTCATCGCACTGTGTGCGAATTACGGCCATAATCTATACGATAGGTTATTGATTGTTCCCGCAGATCGGGTCGCCGAACAGGCTCGTGCGGCGGGATTCCAGAACCCGTGTATACCAGGAAGCCTTGCCGATAACGACATCGTGGCCACGGTTGCAGCGCAACTTGCCGGCCGGGACGGTGGCTCCGGAAAAGCCAAGTAAGGACGCCCGTGACAGAGACAACGAACCAACTGCCCGTACCCGTTTCCAAGGAAACGCCGGCCCGTCAGAAACTCTGGCCCCTATGGCTGGTCGCCCTGATATCCCTGATCATCGCTGTCGCCCTGGCATTATGGAGCTGGCAGCAGTGGAACAATCACCAGGCGGTGATGCAGACCCTGCAGGATCTGCGACAGGACACGGCCCAGCTGGAGGATTTGTACGGCGACCGTGGCAGCCAGCAAAGCCAGCGCCTGCAGGCCCTGGAAGAGAAGCTGGCCAGCCAGCGCGAACTGATTGCCACACAGCAGCGCCAGATTGACCACAACGCCCGCGAATTGCTGGAAGCCGGTAACCGCACCCGCACCGACTGGCTGCTGGCCGAGGCAGAGTACCTGCTGCGTATTGCCAACCAGCGTCTGATGATCGAAAAGGATATTCGTGGTGCGCTGTCAGCCCTGCAGGCTGCCGATGAGGTACTGGCGGAGTCGGACGACATCGGCGTTTACCCCGTGCGCCAGCAGCTGGCAAAGGAAATTCTCGCGCTCAAAGGCATTGCCGGTGTTGACCGGACCGGCCTGTACCTGCAGCTGGAAGCGGCGATCGACAGCATTCACCAACTGACGGACCAGGCCCTGATCAGCGAGAACGCGCCCGGTTTCCTGACCGGCAATCAGAGTGGCGAATCCGGTAACGATGGCGCAGGTAACCCGCTGACCGAAGCCTGGCGCGAAGTTAAATCCACGCTCCAGCAGGTAGTGGTGGTCCGCCGGCTTGATGAGAAGGTCAAGCCGCTGCTGTCGCCAGACCAGAGCGCCTATGCTCGCCTCAACCTCCAACTGATGCTGGAGGAAGCGGAACTGGCCGTGCTTCGCGGCAACCAGGCGCTGTATGAGCGGGCCCTGGCGAAGGCGCGCTCGGCGATCGACGAATGGTACGACGCCAGCCATCCGCGGGTGGCGGCGCTTTCACAGTCCCTGGCCGAACTGGCCGCCAAGAACGTCGACCCGGAGCTGCCGGACATCAGCCAGTCTCTTGACCTGCTCAAGGAGCGACTGGCCGGACGCCTGAATGCCGGGTCGGAAGACGGCACCAGCAACGCCAACGGTCAGGGGGGCGATGAGTCATGATCCGCCTGCTGCTGATAGTCCTGCTGGCACTGCTGATCGGCACCGGCCTCTCGCTCGGTCTGCAGTACGATCTTGGCTACATCCGCATCAGCCTGGGCCACTACCTCATCGAAACCAACTTCTGGGTCGGGCTGGGGCTGCTGATCGCCCTGGTGGTGCTGTCCGTCCTGCTGGTCAACCTGATTCGCCGGCTGAGGGCCAGCACAGGGCTGGTGGCGGGCTGGATCGCCCGGAGCAATGAACGCCGGGCGCGCCGCCGAACCACCCAGGGCCTGCTGGCACTGGCCGAGGGTAACTGGCCACGGGCGCGCAAACTGCTGACTTCCTCCGCGAGTCACGCCGATACCCCGCTGATTAATTACTTGGCCGCGGCCCAGGCGGCGTTCGAGGCTGGCGATCACGACGCGGTGGATGAGTTACTGCGCAAGGCGTTCGACAGCACCCCCGGCTCCGATCTTGCCGTGGGCATCACCCAGGCCCAGCTGCAACTGGCGGGCAATCGCCTGGAACAGGCCCTGGCTACGCTGGTTCGCCTGCGCAAACAGTCCCCACACCACCCATTCGTACTGAAGCTGCTGAAAAACACCTATCTGCGCCTGGAAGACTGGCGGGAACTGTCGAAGCTACTGCCGGAGCTGCGCAAGCGCAACGTCCTGCCCGAAGACGAACTGAACAGCCTCGAACGGCAGGTGTGGCACAATCTGCTGGAGCGGGCCGCCGAGGATTGCCGGCGTCGGCAGCAACAGGACCCCGACGCCTCGCTGGAACCCCTGACCCGGCTATGGGATGAGCTCCCGGGTTTCCTGCGCCGCGACGAGTACACCATTCGGGATTACGCCCGCCTGCTGGCCAGCCTGGGCGACGAAGTGCAAACCGAAACCCTGCTGCGCAAGGTGCTGCGTAATCACTGGAGCGACGAGCTGATTAATCTCTACGGACGGGTTCAGGGCCAGAAGCCTGATGAGCAGCTGCTGCTGGCCGAGCAGTGGCTGAAAGACCGACCCAACAATCCGGAGCTGCTACTGGCACTGGGCCGCCTGAGCCTGCGTAATGAGCTCTGGGGCAAGGCGAAGGAATACTTCGAAACCAGCCTTCGGCTGAAGCGCACACGGGAGGCACTGGCCGAGCTGAGTCGGCTGAACGCCCACATGGGTGAAGAGGAAACCAGCATCAAGCTGATGATGCAGGGCCTGGCCAGGGACAATGGCCTGCCTGAACTGCCGATGCCCCGGGCCTGATCCCCGGGGCCTTTAGCCCCGGCCGGGCTCAGCCCCGGGGCGCGTATTCCAGAACGTCCGAGAAGAAGGCCTGCTCGGGCAGGCCGGCCTCCACCAGCGCATCCAGCAGGGTGTAGACCATGGTGGGGGAACCGCTGGCGTGCACCTCAACGTTGTTCCAGTCCATTCCTGAGGCCAATACGGCACGCACCAGCTGGTCGTGGTGTCCGCCCCAGTCGTTATCCTCGTCGTCGCCTACCACCGGCAGGAAGCTGAATGGAGGCCACTCGTCCTGCCACTGCTGGGCCAGCGCGCGCAGATACATATCCTCATGCCGGCGCACACCCCAGTAAAGCTTGACCGGCTGGTTGAACGAGGTCTCCCGGAGGTAGTCCACCAGACTCTTCATCTGGGCAAAGCCCGTCCCCGCGGCCACCAGCAGCATGGGCTTGGCCGGCACCGACGCCAGACAGGCCTTGCCGTGGGGCAGCTCCACTGTCACTTCGCCACCCGACGTGAGGGCATCGATGACTTTCTGGGCCGAGATCCACTCCGGCGTGGCCTGAATGTGCAGTTCGATGTTCTGGGCCGACGGGCTGCTGGCAATGGAAAAATAGCAGGGGTCGGCATCCGGCAGGTTCACCGAGAGATACTGCCCGGCATGAAACGACAACTCCCGGCGGCGCGGAAGCTGCAGTTCAACCCGATAGACATCGTGACTGATGGATCGCACATCCACCACTTTTGCCTGATACTTGCCAGGCTTGTTGTTTCCAGCTGCCATAACGGCGGAAATCTCCAGTTCCAGATCCGTGAGCGCGACGGTTCGGCACATCATCAAACGCTCACCGGTCGCAAAGGTCTTTTGGTTTCGGGTATTGTGCGCCCGGCCAGCCAGCAGGCGGGCCTCGCAGATCTCACACACCCCGTTTCGACAGGCCGCCGGCACCTTGATGCCGGCACTGGCGGCGGCGCTGAGCAGATCAGATCCCGCCTCCGCCACGAAGGACAGACCTGAAGGCTGCAGACGGACGCGCCGGCTTGTTCTGGTCATATCACTCGGGGCGGCGAGGCGGAGTTTCAATACCCAGCGAATCCCAGAGGCTGTCCACCCGCTGTTTGACCTCCTCGGTCATGGTAATCGGCTCGCCCCACTCCCGGCTGGTCTCGCCCGGCCATTTGTTGGTGGCGTCCATACCCATCTTGGAGCCAAGGCCGGACACCGGCGAGGCGAAATCCAGATAGTCGATGGGCGTATTCTCCACCATCGTGGTGTCGCGCACCGGGTCCATGCGGGTGGTGATGGCCCAGATCACGTCTTCCCAGTTGCGGGCATCCACGTCGTCATCGGTAACAATCACGAATTTGGTGTACATGAACTGCCGCAGGAAAGACCATACCCCCATCATCACCCGCTTGGCATGGCCCGGGTACTGTTTCTTCATGGTCACCACTGCAAGGCGATAGGAACAGCCTTCTGGCGGCAGGTAGAAGTCGACAATTTCCGGGAACTGCTTCTGCAGGATGGGGATGAACACCTCGTTCAGGGCCACGCCGAGGATCGCCGGCTCATCCGGCGGCCTGCCGGTATAGGTACTATGGTAGATCGGATCCTTCCGGTGGGTAATCCGCTCCACGGTAAACACCGGGAAATGGTCCACCTCGTTGTAATAACCGGTGTGATCCCCAAAGGGCCCCTCGGGCGCCACATCGTCCGGGTAGATAAAGCCCTCCAGAACAATCTCGGCGCTGGCCGGCACATGCAGGTCACTGAGACCACACTGCACCAGCTCGGTACGGCCACCCCGCAGCAAACCGGCAAACGCATACTCCGACAGGGTGTCCGGCACGGGCGTAACGGCGCCGAGAATCGTGGCCGGATCCGCTCCCAGGGCAACCGCCACCGGATACGGCTTGCCGGGATTGGCTTTTTGGAATTCCTGGAAATCCAGCGCCCCACCCCGATGACTGAGCCAGCGCATGATCAGTCGATTGCGCCCGATCACCTGCTGCCGATATATACCGAGGTTCTGACGTTCCTTGTTCGGCCCCCGGGTAATCACCAGCGGCCAGGTCACCAACGGCCCGGCATCCCCCGGCCAACAGTGCTGAACCGGAATCTGGTACAGATCCACCTGATCTTTTTCGATCACCACGTCCTGGCACGGCGCGGAACGCAGTACCTTCGGGCTCATCCGCATCACCTGCCGGAACAGAGGCAGCTTCTCAATGGCGTCGCGGAACCCCTTGGGAGGATCCGGCTCCTTCAGAAAGGCCAGCAACTTGCCAATGTCCCGCAGCGCCGTGACATTCTCCTGTCCCATGCCCAGCGCCACCCGCTTGGGCGTACCGAACAGGTTGGCCAACACCGGCATGTCGTAGCCCTTGGGATTTTCAAACAACAACGCGGGGCCGCCTGCGCGCAGGGTGCGGTCGCAGATTTCGGTCATTTCCAGATGGGGGTCGACTTCAACGCGGATGCGTTTGAGCTCACCAAGCTTTTCCAGCTGGTTGATGAAGTCCCGCAGGTCGTTGTATTTCATCGGTTACTCCGTTCAGATATGCCAGTACTACGGAGATCGCTGTTCGCTGGACCGCTTTCAGTCGCTCAGAACAAGGTGCGCGCACAGGGTATGAAGGCGGAGCCGGGGGTCGCCTCCCCGGACCGTGCATTGCCAGGGATGGCAATGCCGAGCCCCCAGGGATGGGTTTACGGCGTGTCCGGGGAGGCGACCCCCGGTTCTGCCCACCCCCAAACCCGGAGGCGCTGTTGCTAAAGCAGCATCAACGACGCTTCATCGACTGGAAGAACTCGTCGTTGGTCTTGGTGTCCTTGAGCTTGTCGAGCAGGAACTCCAGCGCCGCGGTGTCGTCTTCCATGGAGTGCAGAAGCTTGCGCAGGATCCAGACGCGCTGGATATCCGCCTCGGACATCAGCAGGTCCTCGCGGCGGGTGCCGGAGCTGCGAATGTTGATGGCCGGGTACACCCGCTTTTCCGCAATCTTGCGGTCCAGGTGCACTTCCATGTTACCGGTACCCTTGAACTCCTCGTAAATCACCTCGTCCATCTTGGAGCCCGTGTTCACCAGAGCCGTGGCCAGAATGGTCAGGCTACCGCCCTCTTCCACGTTACGGGCCGCACCGAAGAAGCGCTTGGGCTTTTCCAGGGCGTGGGCATCGACACCACCAGTGAGCACCTTGCCGGAGGACGGGATAACCGTATTGTAGGCCCGGGCCAGACGGGTGATGGAGTCCAGCAGAATGACAACGTCCTTCTTGTGTTCCACCAGGCGCTTGGCCTTCTCGATCACCATTTCCGCCACCTGGACGTGACGGGCCGGCGGCTCGTCGAAGGTGGAGGCAATGACTTCGCCGCGCACCGTGCGCTGCATCTCGGTCACTTCCTCCGGCCGCTCATCAATCAGCAGCACCATCACATGGCACTCCGGATTGTTGCGGGTGATGGACTGGGCAATGCCCTGCATCAACAGGGTCTTACCGGCCTTGGGCGGGGACACGATCAGGCCACGCTGGCCCTTGCCGATGGGCGCCACGAGATCCAGCACGCGGGATGAGAGATCCTCGGTACTGCCGTTACCCGCTTCCAGGGTCAGCCGCTCTTCCGGGAACAGCGGTGTGAGGTTTTCAAACAGGATCTTGCTTTTCGCGTTGTCCGGCTTGTCAAAATTGATTTCGTTGACTTTCAGCAGGGCGAAGTAGCGTTCGCCGTCTTTCGGCGGACGGATCTTGCCAGCAACCGTGTCACCGGTGCGCAGATTGAATCGCCGGATCTGGCTGGGCGAAACGTAAATGTCGTCCGGACCGGCCAGGTAGGAGGCATCGGCGGAACGGAGGAAGCCGAAACCATCCTGCAGAATTTCCAGTACGCCGTCACCGTAGATGTCTTCGCCGCTTTTCGCATGCTTCTTCAGAATGGTGAAGATCACATCCTGCTTGCGCGAACGAGCCAGGTTATCGAGGCCCATTTCTTGCGCAATATCGAGCAATTCGGGCACGGATTTCTGCTTGAGTTCAGTAAGATTCATAGTTTGTTGGATTTTCAGGAATGGAAGTAAACGAATATTGGAATGACAGGGGCGCCCCTGAACGAATTGATCGAATAAACGCTGAACTTGGTGCTGGCCAGTGGGAGCAACCGGTGAAGATGGAGTCCGGATTTAGGGTACTGGAGCCAGAGAGTGGGAACAACCGTTCGCCGGGCATGACGGATCATCGACCACCTGACTGGCGAATGTCAAGTGCACTGACCAAATTAACGCCAATTTTGTCCCGAGCTGCGCACTGCGGGCCCGGCCTCCCCCTGATGGGTTACTCCCTTCCATTAAAAGCCCGGGATGGCGATACTGGCGTATAACCATGTTTCTGACAAACCCTTGTTCTGAGCAACCTTGTTTCCGAAAACCAAAGCCCCATTCAGGAGTGCCCTTCATGAGCAGTGAACCGAGCAGCCAGCTGACCCCTCTTAATATTGCCCTGTTGACCGTGTCCGACACCCGTGGCCCGGAGCAGGACACCTCCGGGCAGTTTCTCGAGGACAGCGTGATCGAGGCGGGCCATCGGCTGGTGGCGCGTCGCATCCTGCCAGACGACGTATACCTGATGCGGGCGCTGATCGCCGGCTGGATTGCCGACCCCGGTGTGCAGGTGGTGGTGATCACCGGCGGTACCGGGCTGATGGAAAGGGACAGCACCCCCGAGGCCCTTATGCCGCTGTTTGATAAAGCCATCGAGGGCTTTGGCGAGGAGTTCCGTCGGCTGTCAGCCCAGGAAATCGGCTCTTCTACGGTTCAGTCCCGGGCATTCGCAGGCATGGCCAACAACACGGTGATTTTCTGCCTGCCCGGCTCTACCGGCGCCTGCCGCACGGGCTGGAACGGCATTCTCAGCAGCCAGCTGGACAGCCGCCATACTCCCTGCAACTTTGCCGGACTGGTGCTGCGCAAGCCCGACAAGCCGATGCACCGCCTTGGTGAGGTTATCGGCCAGCGCGCCGAACGCTGATTCCGGGAAAACAGGACGGAGTGCAAGATTGATGTCGAACCCTCAGTTAGCCTCGCTGGAAGACGCCCTGGCGCACGTGCTGTCACTGGCGAAGGCACCGGATCGTGTGGAAACGGTCCCGCTCGCCGAGACCCTGGGCCGGGTACTGGCCGAAGACCAGTCCGTACCCTGCGATGTCCCACCCGCAGACAACAGTGCTGTTGACGGCTACGCGGTACGCCAGGCGGACGTGCGCGACGGGCAGGCCATTCCGGTGTCGGCCCGTTATCCCGCCGGTGAAGCCACGCGGCCGCTGGCCCCGGGCACCGCTGCCCGAATCTTCACCGGCTCAGAGATCCCTGCCGGTGCCGATTCCGTGGTCATGCAGGAGCGGGTCGAGGTAACGGAAGCGGGCATTGTCGTTCACGCCGACGTTACCGAAGGCCAGAACATTCGCCGAAGAGGCCAGGACCTCGCCGTCGGTGAACGCGCCCTGGCGAGAGGCACCCACATACGCCCCCAGGAAATGGGCCTGCTGGCGTCCATAGGCGTCGCCCGGGTTCCCGTTTTCGAGCGCCTGAAAGTCGCCGTTCTGTCCACTGGCGACGAACTGGTCGACCCGGGCACCCCCCTGGCCCCAGGACAGATCTATAACAGCAATCGCTACACCCTGATGGGAATGCTCACTCAGGCGGGGTGCCAGGTGGTGCTCGCCGAGACGCTCCGGGACCAACGCGATGCCACCCGGGAAACACTGCTCAGGGCAGCGAAATCGTCGGACCTGATCATCACCAGCGGCGGTGTGTCCGTGGGCGAAGAAGACCATGTGCGGGCGGTACTGGAGGAGTCTGGCACGCTGTCCCTCTGGCGGATGGCGATCAAACCCGGAAAACCCCTGGCCTTTGGCAGCATCGGCGGAACCCCGGTGCTGGGCCTGCCCGGCAATCCCGTCTCCGTGCTGGTCACCTTCCTTGTGGTGGGCATGCCCTATATCCGTAAATGCCAGGGCCGACTCCGGACCAGCCCGGTCGGTGAGCAAGTGGCCGCTGGTTTCTCCGTAGACACACCGTCCTTCCGCCGGGAGTTCGTGAGAGCCAGGAAAGAGGCCGGGGGCTCCGGACTGTCCCTCGCCGCATTCGGTAACCAGAGTTCCGGCGTGATGAGTTCCGCCTGCTGGGCAGAGGGCCTGGCGGTGGTGCCGGAAGACACCACGGTATCCCCGGGTGACCTGTTAACCTATTATTCCTTCTCGGAACTTTTGAACTGACGAGTTAACGAGCTGAGTATGAGTGACAACACAATTCACGTTCGCTTTTTTGCCCGCCTGCGGGAAGAGTTGAACACGGACACCCTGACTGTAGAAGCCGAGCCCGGACTGACCGCCGGTGACATACTCGCCAGGCTGTCTGCCAAAGGCGGTCCCTGGGCCCAGCTTAAGGGTGATCAGCCGGTCATGATTGCGATCAATCAGGCCATGGCCAAGCCGGGTTCCGCGGTCCAGGCCGGCGATGAGCTGGCCTTCTTTCCACCGGTCACCGGAGGTTGAGATGATTTCGGTACAGCGTGAGGACTTCGATCCGGCCGCGGAGTATAGTGCCCTGCGCGACAGCGGCGCTGGGACCGGCGCCATTGCCACGTTTACCGGTCTGGTGCGGGACAGCGGCGACCTGCAGGGTGTAACGGGACTGTTCCTCGAGCACTACCCGGGCATGACCGAGCAGGTGATTCAGGGCCTGATTGACCAGGCCTCCGAACGCTGGGATGTGCGCAAGGCCCGGGTGATCCATCGGGTAGGCCGCCTGGCCCTGGCCGACCAGATCGTCTTCGTTGGTGTGTGCAGCGCGCACAGGGGCGATGCCTTTGCCGCCTGCGAATTCATTATGGACGCTCTGAAGACCACCGCCCAGTTCTGGAAGAAGGAAATCACCGGCGATTCCGAGCACTGGGTCGAGCAGAAGGAGTCCGATCTCGACCGGTCCAGGGGCTGGCAGTAACCGCCGCCCGCAAGCTCACCAACACTCCGGAAACAGGCACAAAAAAACCGTCCGTGAACTCGGTTCAGGGACGGTTTTTTTTCAGCCTGAAGACAATCAGAGATTGCTGTCGAGGAAGGCTGCCAGCTGGGACTTGGAGAGCGCGCCGACCTTGGTGGCGTCCACATTGCCGTTCTTGAACAGCATCAGGGTCGGAATGCCACGGATGTTGAACTTCGGCGGAGTCTGCTCGTTTTCGTCAATGTTGAGCTTGCACACCTTCAGCTTGCCATCGTATTCATCGGCAATCTCTTCAAGCACCGGCGCAATCATTTTGCAGGGGCCACACCACTCGGCCCAATAGTCCACCAGTACCGGAACATCAGACTGGAGTACGTCCTGCTCAAAAGACGCATCGGTTACATTTACGATATTTCCGCTCATTACCTTTTCCTGATTCGTGCACCTCTGGGAATTCACCGGACCGCTCCCATGGAGCTGAAACCGGCGCAGGTGCTGTTGACTGTCGCTGAAAACCGTTCCGGACGTCCGGGCGGCTTTCACCCAAATCACGGTAGCCATTACTTTACGCGATTGATCAACCGGATGTGAAGCAGTAGATCCTTCTCAGTCGAGGTAACACCGCCTTGCGGTAGCCAAATCGCTCAACCACCGGTTGCTGACAGGCCTGAGGGATTTCGCTTATAGTACCGGGCAAGTTCACCTCAAAAGGATTTCGACCACGTGACGGCCGCATCCACCGCCGACAATGCCGTTTCCCCGCCGGAGGTGCTCGCGGCCATCGATATGGGCTCGAACAGTTTCCATATGGTGGTTGCCCGGCTGGTGCATGGTGAAATCCGCACGCTCGAGAAAATGGGAGAAAAGGTCCAGCTCGGCGCTGGTCTCGACCCGCACAACCGCCTGACTGAAGACGCCCAGGAGCGGGCCCTGGCCTGCCTGGGCCGGTTCGCCCAGCGACTCAAGGGCATGCCGCCGGAGGCGGTGCAGATCGTCGGCACCAATGCCCTGAGAGTGGCCCGTAACGCCCACCAGTTCATGAACCGCGCGGAAGAAGTACTGGGCTACCCGGTGGAGATCATTGCCGGTCGCGAAGAGGCTCGACTGATTTACCTGGGCGTGGCCCACACCCTCTCGGACGACTCCGGTCGCCGGCTGGTCATCGATATTGGTGGCGGGAGCACGGAATTCATCATCGGCCAGCGCTTTGAACCCCTGGAGCTGGAAAGCCTGCACATGGGCTGCGTGTCGTTCCGCAACCGCTATTTTGCCGATGGAAAGATTACCCGCCGGCAGATGGACCGGGCCGTGACCCACGCCGAGCAGGAAATGCTCAACATCCGGCAGCACTATCGAAGCGTTGGCTGGCAGAGCAGCGTGGGTTCCTCAGGCTCTATCAAGGCCATCGCCAGTGTCCTGGCCAACCTGAAGATTACCGATGGCACCATCACCCTGACCGGATTGCAGGAGCTGCGCAAGCGCCTGGTGGATATGGGCAAGACCGAGCGACTCGGGGATCTCGGGGTACGGTCGGATCGACAGAGCATCTTCCCGGCCGGCTTTGCCATTCTGATGGGCGCCTTCCAGTCTCTGGGCATCTCCGAAATGGCCTTCGCCGACGGCGCACTGCGAGAAGGCCTGCTGTACGACATTGCCGGGCGGATTCAGCACGAGGACGTTCGGGAGCGCACGATCTCTGCCCTGCAGGAGCGCTACCATGTGGATCAGGAACACGGTGCCGCGGTGGAACAGACCGCCATCGCGGCCTGGAGGCAGGTGGCCCGCGACTGGGGATTGAACACCCCGGCAGACGAGGAAGTGCTGCGCTGGGCCTGCAGGCTGCACGAGATCGGGCTGACCATTTCCCATAGCCAGTACCACAAACACGGCGCCTACCTGCTGCGTTACTCGGACCTGCCCGGCTTTACCCAGCAGTTCCAGAAAGACCTGGCGACCCTGGTACGCGGCCACCGGCGCAAATTCAGCCCGGCCATTTTCGAGGGTGTCGAACCCGAAGACATTCCCAGACTGCGCTACCTGTGCGTTCTGGTGCGCCTGGCGGTGCTGTTGCAGCACCCCCGAAACCTGGAGGCACCGCCGGAATTCACGCTGACGGCCAAGCAGGACGCCCTGGTCCTGACCTTCCCCGATGGCTGGCTGGACGACCGCCCACTGACCCTGGCCGATCTGGAAAACGAACGCGACTACCTTGCCAAACAGGACTTCACTCTGGAGCTGAACGGAGGCTGACCTCTCCCTCAATCCCGGGCAGCGCCTCAGCTGGCCAGCTCGGCCTCCATGGATTCCACCGTTTCGCTGACCTCAAGCCACTGCATTTCCGCCTCTTCCAGCCGGGTATTCGCAGCCGCCTGCTCTGCCAGTAACTCCTTCAGGCGCCCTTTGCCGCTGTCTTCGTAGAGAGACGTGTCTGCCAGGGCTTCCTCCAGACCGGCGAGGGTTTTCTGCAGCTTTTCCATTTCCGTCTCCAGGGCAGCCTGCTGCTTGCGATACGGGCTCAGCTTCTGGCGCAGGGCCGCCTCCGCACGCTTTCGGGCCTTGCGGTCCTCGGCGCTTTCGGCAGCATTGGCATCAGCACTCGCCACGGCATTGGAGCCGGTGCTATCCGCAGGTGTCCGTCTGGGGGCCTCGGCCTCATCCTTTCTACGATCGGCCAGCCAGCGCTCATAGTCTTCCAGGTCGCCCTGGTATTCCGTCACCCGGCCCTCGTTCACCAGCCAGAATTCATCAACGGTATTTCGCAGCAGGTGGCGATCGTGGGAGACCACGACAATGGCCCCTTCGAAATTCTGCAACGCCATGGTCAGGGCCTGGCGCATTTCCAGGTCGAGATGGTTGGTAGGCTCATCCAGCAGCAACAGATTGGGACGCTGCCAGGCAATGGTCGCCAGGGCCACCCGCGCCTTCTCGCCACCGGAAAACGACCGGATCGGGCTCAGGGCTTCATCGCCGTGGAAATCAAACCCGCCCAGGAAGTTGCGTATGCTCTGTTCCGAGGCTTTTGGAGTCAGCCGCTGCAGGTGCAGGAAGGGACTGGCGTCCAGATCCAGCGATTCCAGCTGGTGCTGGGCGAAATAACCAATGGCCAGGTGCTCGCCGCAGGTGCGTTCACCGGCCAGCAGGGTGGCCTGCCCCCGAAGGGCGTCCATCAGGGTGGATTTTCCGGCACCATTGGGTCCGAGCAGGCCGATGCGGCTGCCGGGCAACAGCGTCAGATTGATACCCTCAAGCACGGTGGTCTGGCCATGACCAGCTCGACCGTTACGAATCGACAGCAGCGGATTGGAGACCTTTTCGGCCACCGGAAACTCGAAGCC
Organism: Marinobacter sp. E2; assembly: GCF_055755345.1. Lineage (NCBI taxonomy): Bacteria > Pseudomonadati > Pseudomonadota > Gammaproteobacteria > Pseudomonadales > Marinobacteraceae > Marinobacter > Marinobacter sp. E2. The sequence continues at coordinate 457,841 of NZ_CM146911.1, read as the reverse complement.
GAACGGCGAATCAATGTGGGCAGGAGCAATCCGCTCCATCCGTTCGAGGGCCTTGACCCGGCTCTGGGCCTGACGGGCCTTGGTGGCCTTGGCCTTGAACCGGTCGATAAAGCGCTGGATTTCCGCAATCCGGGCCTGCTGGCGCTCGTAGCCGGCCTGCTGTTGAGCAAGCCGTTCACTACGCTGGCCCTCGAAGGCCGAGTAGTTACCCGTATAGAGTTCCAGCTTGCGCTGATCGAAGTGCACGACATGAGTGGCCACCCGGTCCATGAAATCCCGGTCGTGGGAGATGAACAGCAGTGTTCCCGTGTAGCGGCGTAGCCAGTTCTCCAGCCAGAGGCAGGCATCCAGATCCAGATGGTTGGTCGGCTCATCCAGCAGCAACAGGTCCGAAGGGCGCATGAGCGCCTGCGCCAGATTCAGCCGAATCCGCCAACCACCTGAAAACGCCGATACCGGTCGATCAGCATCGGAATCCGAGAAACCCAGACCACGCAGCAAGGCCTCGGCGCGCCGGCCTGCCGACCAGGCTTCGTGGACATCCAGCTCGCCATGGATTCGGGCCATGGCATGGTCGTCACCGGCGGACTCGGCCGCCGCCAGCGCCCGCTCCAGCCTGCGCAGGTCGATGTCCCCATCCAGCACGAAATCGCGGGCGCTACGGCCCGACGCTTCGACCTCCTGCGCCATGTGGGCGATCCGGCAGCCACCAGGCAGCGAGGCACTGCCCTGCTCGGCGCTGAGCTGGCCCAACAAGAGCTGGAACAGGCTGGATTTTCCGGCACCATTGGCGCCCACAATGGCAACGCGTTGGCCCGGCTGGATGGTCAGATTGACGGATTCTAGCAACCAGACGCCACCACGTTGTAAACTGAGATCGGTTATCGTTAACATGGTTTAACTTTTTCAACGTATGTAATCAGGTAAGGCTCAGCGCTTATGTCGAGCAGCTCGGCGACAGCCCCGGATCCATCGACTCTGCCGCTGGAACTTCCGGTCGACCTGGAGGCCGACAATCCGCTCTGGCAGTTTGCCCTGATGCTCTGGCAGCAGCCAAAGGTTGAGGCCAGCTGCCTGGCGTTGCAGGCCCAGGGTTGGAGTGTTACCCGGCTTCTGTGCGCTGCCTGGCTGTCGGTTCGAGGCAGGACCTTCACCGGCGCCGAGGACGCTACGGTAACAGAGTGGCGGCGCCGTGTAACCGGCGCTCTGCGCTCTGCCCGCAAAACGCTGCCGACCGACCTGGCGCCCTATCACAAGCTTCGCTCCGGCCTTGCCGCGCTGGAACTGGAAGCCGAACAGATTGAACTGGCTCTGGCGTGGAAAACGCTCATGACCGACAACCCGGACCATGCTGACATGCAGGGAAGCGACACACTGATCCATACCAATCTCGCGGCGGCGGCGCCAGGCTCAAGCGTTGAACAACGCGCGCTGCCGCTGATCCATGCACTGGCCGGAGCTCTGGCCCAACTTCCCATGGGAGACCACAAGCCATGATGATGAGATGGCTCATACGGCTCTCGTTTCCGGCCCTCGGTTTACTGCTGCTACTGATTTTCTTCGGCCTCAGCGATCCCGGGCAACTGTCAAAACCGGTGGCAAGCGAGGAACAACCGGAGATACCTGCCTTCGAGGGGCTGGTGCCGTCTCCCGTCCCGACCGATGGCCCGGAAATCGTGTTCAAGTGGCAAGATACGGACGGCAACTGGCACTATGCCGATCAGCCACCTGCGCAGGGTCCCTGGAACACTCTGGCGATCGAGAGGCGCGACAAGGTCTTTCCGCCCAGTCGCTCTCCCGAGCCCGAGACCGACTGGCGGTCCCCCTACAATGCTCCGTTCTCCCTCGGGCCACCATCCGCAGGCAGCAACGGCAGCTAGACCGACACGTCGGCTTGGTTAACACATGTTCAGTGGCATCTCGGCACAGAACCCGTTACCTTCTCCGTTCTGATCAACACTTCACGGGGCGCCGCCCCGTAAACCGACGTTAGATAAGGAAGATGCAATGAAGAAGATTCTCCTTGCAGTGGCGGTGACCGGCCTGATGGCAGGCTGCTCCACGCCACCGGAAGCGCCCGAGCAACCCAAGCTGGACACCACCGACCAGAAGGTGAGTTACGGCATGGGCCTGGTACTGGGCGAGCGGATGAGCAATGACCTTCCTGAACTGCAGATGGACCAGTTCCTCCAGGGTATCCAGCATGGCCATTCCGACGACGACAAGGTCCGGCGGATGAGCCGTGAGGAAATCCAGCAGGCGCTGATGGCCTACCAGCAGGAGATGCAGCAGGAACAGGCCAAGCAGATGGAAGAACTCGCCCAGAAAAACAAGGAAGCCGGCGAGGCATTCCTGGCGGAGAACGCAGAGCGCGAAGGCGTGAAGACCACTGAGTCTGGCCTCCAGTACGAAGTTCTGGAAGCAGGCGAAGGCGAAAAGCCCTCCGAGACCGATACCGTTGAGGTGCATTACACCGGCGAATTGCTGTCCGGAGAAGTCTTCGACAGCTCCCGCGAGCGGGGCGAGCCGGTCACCTTTGCACTGAACCAGGTGATTCCGGGCTGGACCGAAGGCCTTCAGCTGATGAGCGAAGGCGCCCGCTACAAGCTCTACATTCCCGCTGACCTGGCCTATGGCCCGGGCGGCAACCGCTCCATCGGACCGAACGAAACCCTGGTCTTCGACGTGGAGCTGCTGGATATCAATCCGGGCGCCGAAGAGTAAGCACCCTTCAGGGCCAGGTGGCAACCGCCCGGCCATGAAAAAACCCCGGTCAGCGAGGCTGTACCGGGGTTTTTTGTGTCAGCAACCGGTCAGGCGGACGCCACCTTGCCGGCATGGGCGTTGTGCAGGTGCTCAATCAGGAAATCTTCCATCTCGAAACGGCTTTCAAGCGTCTCACCCAGCTTCGACAACTCGCTGAACAGTTCGCGGACCTCCGCCTCAGTGAGTTCCCGGCCGTCCAGTCGATCGTTGAAGTTGAGCGCCACCTCGGTGGTCTCCTGAATCCGGGGGTACAGTTTACCCGCCAGCTCCAGCCCCCCGTCGTTGAACTCACGGGCTTCACGAACCAGTTGTTCGTAGATTTCGAAGTGTCCAGTGGAGACATAATCCACCAGCACCTCACAGAGGCGCACGAACTTCTCTTTCAGCGCTTCTGTCTGTGAGAAGTCATTCTCGCCGGACAGTTCACAATACTGGACCAGCAGCTCCTGGCGTTCCTTGAGCCAGCGATCGATCAGATCGCTGACGCCACCCCAACGCTCCCTGGCATTCCGGCAATTCTCCAACATGACACCTGTTCTCCACTCGCTGTTGCGATGCTTTTCCCGGTTTCGACTTGCTTCAGGTTTTGATCAAGTTACCCCATGGTCGCGGTCAACCGCAACCGTTTCAGCCGCGGATCCATTCCCGGGGTTTTTGCCGGCGAAACAGCAGAACCAGCCCGGTGATCACCAGCAGAGTGAAGAACACCGCCGTCCATCCGGGAATGCTCAGCCCCAGGAAACGCCAGACGACTTCCGCGCAGTCACCGGTGCCCCGAAGCGCCGTGGAAAGCACTTCGAACCAGGGCAGAACCTCCAGCATGTAGTCCACAGAGGGCCCACAGGCGGGCACCTGGTCCGCCGGCAGGCTCTGCAGCCAAAGCTGCCGACCGGCGACGCCCAGACCGGCGCCGGCAGTGATCACCAGCAGCAGCCCGTAGATCCGGACACCGAACCCGGTAGGACCGTGCAGCAGCGCGAGAAAGCTGACCAGCCCGGCTCCCATGAAGCCAAAACGCTGAAGCCAGCACAGCGGGCAGGGCTCGAGGCCCATGACATGCTCCATGTAGAAGGCCACACCCAGCAACGCCGCACACAGAAGGAAGATGAAACCGAAAACCCATCTGCTGGTCAAAAGAATACCCCTGATCTTTAATGGAAACTGCAACCCCGCGCCGGTCCTGTTATGCTCCGAATTACCGGCGATGTTTGTATCTGATCTGCCACTTAACCCTAAACCACGAACAACTTCAAGCTTATGACACACCAGCCAAAATTCGTTCTGATGATCCTGTTCATGCTGTTCGCCATGGCGTCCTCACCGGTGTTTTCCCAGGAGGAGGAAGCCGCGGAAGAAGAAACGGTCGAAGAAGGAGGCGTCACTGATTACATTGGCATGGAACCCGCCTTCGTAACCCACGTGGGCACGCCGGGCAATAAGCCTACCTACCTGAAAGCGGCGGTGAGTCTGAGAGCAGGCAGCACCTCAACCCGACCGGCGGTGGAGGCCCATATGCCACGCCTGCGGCATGAACTGGTGATGCTGTTCGGCGAGCAAACCGATGTTAACCGGCTGACTTCTCTGGAAGGGCAACAGGCCCTGCGGGAGGAGGCAACACGCCGGATTAACGCGGTTCTGGAGGAACAGCAGACCGGCGAACAGATCGTCGGCGTGCTGTTTACGGAATTCGTGGTGCAGAAATAGGCCGGTACCGAAAGCCGACTCAGGCAATCCGGGAGAACAGATCGTCGCCGGGGTCGGTCTGGGCCCTCACTGCCTGTTCGGCATCGTCCCAACCCGCTTCCCAGGCGGCAATAACCACTTCGCCCCGGTAGGGACAACGGCTTTTGTCCATACCCATGGAGGCGGCCATATACCCCTGCCGGTAGGCCTTGTTCAGCGCCTCCACGTCCCAGCCAAGTCTGATATCCCGTGCCATGGTACTTCCCCTCGATCCTTGTGTTACAGAAATTAACAGTCTGACCAGGGGGTGACAAATCTTTGTTCGTTTTCTGTGCGGCAGGTCCACACCGGACCGAGACCCGGTTACGGTGAAGGCATCAGGAGCGAAGATACTGCGCCAGGAAGTCACCGAAAGGCAGGGTGTCTGCCTGCTCCATCTGGCGTTGCTCCTCCAGGGACGACGATGTCATCGCCTCGAAAGCCTGCAGGGTTTCGGGGTCAAGGCCCTCCTGCTTCAGCTGGCTCTGGTGCTGAAGTGCCATTTCCATGACCCAGTCCCGATGCCCGAGCCCCGATGAGCGCATGGTCTCCAGAACCCGGGCCGACGTCACGATCGCATCGCCATCAAGCACCCCGCGCTGAGCGGCCAGGGCCTCGCGGTAGGTGCTGCCACCCTGCCAGCTGTCCAGCAGCTCCGCCAGCGGCTCCAACTGCCCGAGAAGCTCGGTGGCAGCGTCGGTAACCCGGGTTCGCTGCCCGCCGCGGCACAGGGTCAACTCCCGATAACGACCGTTGGCCACCACGTCCTTGTAATTGTCATCCAGACGTTCGCATTCGGCATCGCCAATGCGCGGCGAATCCGACAGCAGGCAATCGAGCAGGAACAGGTCCAGGAAATCGATCTGCGCCTGGCTCACGCCCACCGGCGAGAACGGGTCCAGATCCAGGCATCGGACTTCGATGTATTCAACGCCGCGAGCCTCCAGCGCCTGGATGGGCTTCTCTTCCCGCTGCGTGGTGCGCTTGGGGCGAACCGCACTGTAGTACTCGTTCTCGATCTGCAGCACGCTGGTGTTGATCTGGATGAACTCATCGCCTCGACGGGTGCCGATGGCCTCGTAAGCCGGCCAGGTGGTGTGGATGGCGCGATCCAGGGTCTGGGTGTAAGTGCTCAGTTCGTTAAAACAGATGTTCAGGGAGGCCTGGGCGTTGTTGTGGTAGCCGAGATCGCCCATGCGCAGGGAGGTGGCGTATTCACCATACCAGGTGCGGTCGTCAAACCGCTCAAGGTCGTGGCTGACGCCGTCCACGAAGCTGGCGTCCAGGGCCGGGGAGGCACCAAACAGCAGCATCAGCAGCCAGCTGCGCCGGCGGAAATTGCGGATCAGCCAGAAATACTGGTCGGATTTGAAATCCTTGAGACTCTGCTCGTTACCCAGCAGGGCCTGCCATTTCTGCCAGAAACGGTCGGGGAAAGAGACATTGTAGTGGGCGCCGGCAATGCTCTGCATCATGCGCCCGTAACGAACCGCCAGTCCCTGCCGGTACACATGCTTGAGCCGACCGATATTGGAGCTGCCGTATTCGGCGATGGGAATGCTCGGGTCACCGTTGAGCTCGCAGGGCATGCTCGCGGGCCAGAACACCTCGTCGCCCAGGTTCTGCTGCACAAACACATGGATATCCCGCAGGGATTTCAGCATGGCCCGGGTGTTGTCGAACACCGGAGTGATCAGCTCGAGCAGGGCTTCCGAGTAGTCAGTAGTGATACGTGGGTGGGTCAGTGCCGAACCCAGTGCCTCCGGGTGGGGCGTCTGGGCGATAAAGCCATTGCGGTCCACCCGCAACCCCTCTTTTTCCACACCCTTGAGAAACCCGTCCCAGTCGCTGGCCGCGAACTGGCGAAAAACGGAATGGCGGGATTCAGCCATGGTTGACTCCTGCTACGGCGGGTGGCGGATTGACCAGCCACCGGCCCATGAAAATAGTGTAAACCCGTTAACGGCTGTCCTTGCGTGCCGAAGCCAACGCCTGGGCCAGGGCACCGGCCATGGCGCCCTGGGGCGATTTCTGGCCCGTTCCTGCGCTGCCAGCGTTCCTGCCTCCGCCCTTGCGACCGGCGCCGGCCCGGTTGGCGGACATCGGCTTGCCTTCGTTCTTTTCGCCGGGCTGGTCATCCATACGCATACTCAGGGCAATCCGCTTGCGGGGAATGTCCACGTCCATGACCTTTACCTTGACGATATCCCCTGCCTTGACCACTTCCCTCGGGTCTTTCACAAACGTGTGGGACAGAGCCGAGATATGCACCAGCCCATCCTGGTGAACGCCGATGTCCACGAAGGCACCGAAGTTGGTCACGTTGGTGACCGAACCTTCCAGCACCATGCCCGGCTTCAGGTCGCTGAGGGTTTCCACACCCTCCTCGAAACTGGCGAACCGGAACTCCGGCCGCGGATCCCGGCCAGGTTTCTCCAGTTCCGAGATAATGTCCTTGATGGTTGGCAATCCGAACTGTTCTGTTACGTAATCCTGCGGATTCAGACCACGCAGGAACGCGGAATCGCCAATAATATCGTCCACCTTGCGATTGTTGCGCTTTGCGATCGCTTCCACCACGCCGTAGGCCTCCGGGTGCACCGAGGAGCGGTCCAGCGGGTTCTCGCCACCGGCAATGCGCAAAAAGCCCGCCGCCTGCTCGAAGGTCCGGTCGCCCAAACGGGTAACCTTGAGCAGTTGCTTGCGGTTTCGGAACAGGCCGTTCTGGTTGCGATACTCGATGATGTTCTGGGCGATGGTCTGGTTCAGGCCGGACACCCGCGCCAGCAGCGGCGCGGAGGCGGTGTTCAGGTCCACGCCCACGCCGTTTACACAGTCTTCCACCACCGCATCCAGGCTGCGGGACAGCTGCACCTGGGACACATCGTGCTGGTACTGCCCCACCCCGATGGACTTGGGTTCGATTTTCACCAGCTCAGCCAATGGATCCTGCAGCCGCCGGGCAATCGAGACGGCGCCGCGGATGGTCACGTCCAGGTCCGGCAGTTCCCGGGAGGCAAATTCTGAGGCGGAGTAAACCGACGCGCCGGACTCGCTGACCACAATCCGCGCCAGCTTCAGCTCCGGGTAGCGCTTGCACAGATCGGCCACCAGTTTCTCGGTTTCCCGGGAGGCGGTGCCGTTACCAATGGCCACCAGCTCGATCTTGTACTCCCGGCACCAGGCCGCCAGTTGCTCGATGGAGCGGTCCCACTGGTTCTGGGGCGCATGCGGGAAGATGGCGCCGTGGCCCTGAACCTGGCCGGTGCCGTCAATCACCGCCACCTTGACGCCGGTGCGCAACCCCGGGTCCAGGCCCAGGGTGGGGCGCGGGCCCGCCGGTGCCAGCAGCAGGAGATCCTTCAGGTTGGCGGCAAACACATTGATAGCCTCGGTCTCGGCCGCTTCGCGCACCTGCGCCATCAGGTCGGTTTCAATCTGGGTGGAGAGCTTCACGCGCCAGGTCCAGCGCACCACCTCTGACAGCCATTTGTCAGCGGCGCGACCGTTGTCCCGGATATTCCAGCGCGCGGCAATGCGCTGCTCGGCCGGATGCGGTGCCCGGCGGTCATCTTCGACATCACCGACCACTATCGAGTAGGCCAGGATACCCTCATTACGCCCCCGCAGGATGGCCAGGGCCCGGTGCGAAGGCACCTTTTTCAGGGGTTCAACGTGGTCGAAGTAGTCCCGGAACTTGGCGCCCTCGTTCTCCTTGCCTTCCACTACGGAAACCTTGAGTTGCCCTTCCTGCCAGATGAAATCCCGCAGGCTGCCCAGCAGTTCGGCATCCTCCGCAAAACGCTCCATCAGGATGTAGCGGGCGCCATCCAGGGCGGCCTTGGTGTCGTCCACGCCGGCCTCCTTGTTGAGATAGGCTTCGGCGGTGGCTTCAGGATCCTGGGTCGGGTCGTCGTAGAGTGCGTCCGCCAGGGGCTCCAGGCCGGCTTCCCGGGCAATCTGGGCCTTGGTGCGGCGCTTGGGCTTGTAGGGCAGGTACAGGTCTTCCAGACGGTTCTTGGTGTCGGCCTCGTTGATGCTGGCCTTGAGTTCGTCGGTCAGCTTGCCCTGCTCCTCAATACTCTTGAGGATGGTGGCACGGCGATCGTCCAGCTCCCGCAGGTAGCGCAGGCGCTCTTCGAGGTTCCGCAACTGGCTGTCATCCAGCGAGCCGGTGATCTCTTTCCGGTACCGGGCTATGAACGGAACGGTGGCGCCCTCATCCAGCAGCGCGACGGTGGCGTTGACCTGCTGTTCGCGAATTCCGAGTTCGTCGGCGATGCGCCTGGAGATACTGTTCATGAAACCTCTGTTCTTGATGCTTTGCCAATAAAGCAGCAAAGGTACAGCGGCTTACTGTTGCAGGCAAGCGGCCTCGCCCCGCTTGTTCAGGAATTGCACAAGATCGGTCCAGGGCATGGGGCGGGCGTAGTAAAAGCCCTGGATTTCATCGCAGTGCTGCTGACGCAGGAACTCCAGTTGCCCTTCGGTTTCCACGCCCTCGGCCACCACGCTGATCTGCAGGCTGTGGGCGAGACTGATGATGGCCCGGATGATGTGCTCTGCATCCGCCGATTGCCCCAGGGCCTGGACAAAGGACTTGTCGATTTTCACCAGTGAGATGGGCAGGTGCTGCAGGTTGCTCAGGGAGGAAAAGCCGGTACCGAAGTCGTCCAGCGCGAAGCTGATGCCAAGCTGGTTAAGCTCCCGTAGGCAGCGCTGGGCGTAATCCGGGTCGTGCATCATCGCACTTTCGGTCAGTTCCAGTTCAAGCAGGCTGGTATCGACGTTGGCATTGAAGATGATCCGGAAGATGGTCTCGGTCATTTTCCGGTCATGGAACTGGCGAAACGACAGGTTGACCGCAAACACCAGGCCAGGAAAGCCAAGCTCGGCGGATTCCTGCAGACGCTTGCAGGCTTGCTCGATGACCCAATACCCAATGGGGACAATCAGGCCGCTGCGCTCCGCCACAGGTATGAACTCATCGGGACCCACCAGCCCGCGCTCCGGATGGTTCCAGCGCAGCAGGCATTCCACCCCCCGAACCTCTTCGGTGGCCAGGTCGATTCGAGGCTGATAGTAGACTTCCAGCTCTTGGCCCCGGAGGGCGTTTCGCAGATCGGCCTCGAGCCTGAGCTGATAGCCGGCAGAAATGTGCAACTGGCGGTCGTAGAAGCGGTAGCTGGTGCCCGGATCCCGCTTGGCCTCAAACATGGCGCGATTGGCGCGCCGCATGAGGTTTTCGGCGTTGTCGCCCGCCTCCGGGTAGGTTGCAACACCAAGGCTGGCACTCACCATCAAGGTGTGCCCGTCAACCGTGATCGGTTCATCAAGCGCGGAAACCACCTTTCGGATGATCTGGGTAATATCGAGCGAGTCCTCCACCTTCTCAACAATAATTGCCAGCTCGTCACCACCGATACGCATCAGGGAATCCACCCGGCGCAACGCCTGCCTGAGCCGTCCGGCCAGCTTGATCATCAACTGGTCGCTTTTCTGGTAACCAAAGGATTCGTTGATACTGCGGAAGTCGTCGATGTTCAGGTGGAGCAAGGCCAGCCGGTGCCCCGCCCGTTCAGCCCGCAACAGGGCCTGCTGAAGCCGGTCGAAGAACAGATCCCGATTGATAAAACCGGTCGCGACCTCCCGGCCCAACTGGCCGTGGGCCGATTCGGCCAGTTGCTCCCGGTACCAAAGGCATTTCACCGCACGCCGGAAGTTCCAGTGATCGAGAGTCTGGCGGCTAAGGTAGTCGGCGGCTCCGGAGGCCAGCAGCTCAGGCGCCCGACCACCAGGAAGCTCGGCACTGATGGCCAGCACCGGTTTCTCATTGCTGGCCACAGCCAGGTATTGCAGGAAGGCGGCCTCGGAGCCGCCGTGGAACGTACAATCCCAGACAATGACATCAAAGCTGGCGTTGCGGATCAGATCATCACAGTCCACCAGGTCGGGACACCAGGTTGCGTCCGCGTTGACCTCGACGTCACCCGCCAGGAGCGCATTCAGCCAGAGAAAATCAGCGTAGTGCGGAGTCAGAACGAGTAGGCGCAACTGTCCTGGCCTCATGGTTTCCAGTGGCAATGTCATCAAGCAGGATCCATTTGTGCATGAACATCCGAGTCCGTTCCTCCAATGATAGTCGATAGTTCCGCAAGGTACAGGAACTCCGGCTGGTGTAGAATAACCCGACGCTCGTGATCTCCGTTTCGTTCCACCCTGGCCGACTATTTGTGAACAAGCTCAATCCCAGACAAAGTGAAGCAGTTCGCTACGCCGACGGCCCGTTGCTGGTGCTCGCCGGCGCAGGCAGCGGCAAAACCAGTGTGATCACCCGCAAGATTGCCTATCTGATCGAGCAGCTGGGCATTCCGGGAAGGCACATTGCTGCGGTGACCTTTACCAACAAGGCCGCCCGGGAAATGAAAGAACGCGTGGGCCGGATTGTCGACCGGAAGCTGACCCGGGGGCTGATTGTCTCCACCTTTCACAACCTCGGCCTGAACATGATCCGGGAGGAACATGCCCACCTCGGCTACCACCCGGGCTTTTCAATCTTTGACGCCGAAGACGCCAAGGCCCTGCTGCAGGACCTGATGCTCCGGGAAGCGAGCGCGGAGGCCGGCGACGAGCTCAACGACATCCAGATGACCATTTCCTCCTGGAAGAACGCCATGCGCGGGCCCGCCGAGGCCCTGAGCAAGGCCTCCGACGAGCGGGAACAACGCATCGCCATCATCTACAAGAAGTACAACGAGTACCTGAAGGCCTACAACGCGGTGGATTTCGACGATTTGATCCTGCTGCCGGTGATGCTGTTCCGCTCGCACCCGGACGTGCTGGCCAAATGGCGTCGAAAGATTCGCTACATGCTGGTGGACGAGTACCAGGACACCAACGTGTGCCAATACGAGCTGGTGAAACAGCTGGTAGCGGAGCGGGCCGCCTTTACCGTGGTCGGTGATGATGACCAGTCCATCTACGCCTGGCGCGGCGCGCGGCCGGAAAACCTGGCCCAGCTCAAGGAGGACTTCCCCAGCCTGAAGATCGTCAAGCTGGAGCAGAACTACCGGTCGACGGCCAGGATCCTGCGCAGTGCCAACACCGTGATCGCCAACAACCCGCACGTGTTCGAGAAGGCGCTGTGGAGTGACCACACCATTGGCGAGGAAATCCGGATTGTGCGCTGCCGTAACGAAGACGCCGAGACCGAGCGGGTGGCCACCGAGATTCTCGATCAGAAACTCAAGAAAGGCCTCGATTTCCGGGATTTCGCGGTGCTCTACCGGGGCAACCACCAGGCGCGCCTGCTGGAGATGAAGCTGCAGGCCTACCAGATTCCCTACCGGATCTCCGGCGGCCAGTCGTTCTTCTCCAAGAACGAGATCAAGGACGCGATGTCTTACCTGCGCCTGCTGATCAACCCGGACGACGATGCCGCGTTCCTGCGGGTGGTGAACGTGCCACGTCGGGAAATCGGCCCGCGCACCCTCGAGCAGCTCAGCCACTATGCCCGCGCCCGCAACGTCAGCCTGTTCAAGGCTCTGGGTGACATGGGTGCCGAAACCCACGTGGCGGAGAAAGGCCTGGACCGGCTGCGCCGGTTTGCTCACTGGGTGGACGCCACCTGTGAGCGGCTGCACCGGGAAGATCCGGTGCCGGTCATCAAGCAGCTGTTCACCGACATCGAATACGAGGAGTGGCTGCACCAGCACTCGGGCACGCCGAAACAGGCGGAGCGCCGGATGGAGAACATCTGGTACCTGGTGGAATCGATCCAGCGCATGCTGGATGACGGCAAGGGCACCGCCGATGAACTTGGCATCGAGGATGCCATCACCAAGCTCATCCTGCGGGACATGATGGAGCAGCGGGAGGAAGAGGACGACAGCGACAAGGTGCAGCTGCTCACCCTGCACGCATCCAAAGGCCTGGAATTCCCCCACGTCTTTATCATGGGCCTTGAGGAAGAGATCCTGCCGCACCGCAGCAGCATCGAGGAAGGCAACATTGAGGAAGAACGGCGACTGATGTACGTGGGCATCACCCGGGCCCGGGAGACCCTCACGCTCACCTATGCCGCCACCCGCAAACAGTACGGCGAGAAGCTGGAAACCATCCCCAGCCGGTTTCTGGACGAACTGCCGGAGGACGACCTGAAGTGGGAAGGCCTGGGCGATCTGGACGCCGAAGCCAACCAGAAAAAAGGCAAGGCCACACTGAGCGCCCTGCTTGGTGACCTCGGGCTCTGATTTCACTTTTTTTCACAAAGCCTGAAACTTTCAGCCCCCCTGATCCGTTCCTGCTGAAGGGATGCTTCATCCCTCTTCAACAACAACAAGATCAGGAGGACTCCATGTCCAGTTTTTCCCATCGATTTTGTCAGTTCACCGGTTCACTATTGCTGCTTTCCGCCGGGGTCTCGCCAGCCAGCGCAGATCTTCTGGGAGGGCTTATCGGAAGCTCAACCGACGAGGCAACCACCCAGGCCGATCAGACCAGCGACCGTCCCCTGGGTTTCTTCAGCGAGCCGTTCGCCGAACCCACCATCATTGTTGACGGACAGACCGTGGAAACGGATGAAAAGTGCCTTACCCGCGCAGACGGCTCGGTTGAGTGCAAGCCGGCGGCCGGCACCATGGCCCTGCTCAGGGACGGCCGGCTGCTTTACCTGAACGCTCTGGAGGGCACTGAAAACGTGGAGCTCTCCATCGTGGCTGAGTTCGGTGAAGTCTCGGTAAACGACCAGACCCGGGTGCTGGCGCTGGATGCCAACGACAACCCCTCCTGGCTCAAACCATCACCGCTGGATGCCGGTGCCAACCCGGACGGGAATGACAGCGAAACCCTGCTCAGCGGAACCGAACTGGACGGACTGCTGGATACAGCTGACAACACCAGCAAGAATGACGGCGCCCTGTTCTGCTCCGACGTGGTTGGTCTGGCCAACGGCGATGTGATGGCGGTCGGCGGCACCGATTACTATTCCGAGCCGGGAATCGACGGCCTGCCGCTCGGCGTTGCCGAACTGGAGGGCATCAAGAATTCCCGGATTTTTGACGAGGCCACCAACACCTGGCGCCAGAGTGGCGACATGACCTACGGTCGCTGGTATCCCTCCCTGGTTACCCTCGGCAACGGCGATGTCTTCGTTGCCAGCGGCGTTACCAAACTGCTGAAACCGGTCTACCCGGACGAGCCCGTGAACAGCGGCCGCAATGTGGTACAGACCGAAACCTACAACCCCTGTGCCGGCACCTGGACAGAGAACCCGGCCACCGCCGACCGGTCCCTGCCGCTGTACCCGCGCATGCACCTGTTGCCGAACGGCCACGTGCTCTACAACGCCGGTGGTCAGGCCTTCAACCCGTTTGGCCAGGGCTACGACCAGGCCCTGTGGAATATTGTGGCCAGTTACAACCCCCGCACCCAGAGCTGGACAGACATCGGTTATGCCGGACTGCCGCTGCGACTGGATGAAGCCGGCCTCGGTCACCTGAGCAGTACCCTGAACCTCACTAACCTTTCGCTTGACCAGCTGGGCTCCCTGCTTGGAGATGTTCTGGAATCACCCACGGATCTGCTCCAGAGCGGCGCCGAGCTCGGCGTGTCGGAGGACGAGCTGAGAACAGCCATTGCCGGTGGTATGCGGGGTTCTACCTCGTCCACCATGCTGCCACTGAAGCCCGACGCCAACGGCGAATACCATGAGGTGGAGCTGTTGACCGCCGGAGGCGTGCCCAGCTATGCCCTGCTGACCAACCCCGGCGGTTACCTGCCCACCGACCAGAGCCGGATCGACCGCATTACCACCAACGGTGACGAGATTGGCTACGAATCGCGCCTGACCGGCCCCCTGAACCAGCCACGCTGGTACGGCACCAACGTACTCATGGCGGACGGCAGTGTGATGGTGTTCAGCGGCGGAAACCGCGATGGCGTGGTGGCACCGGGTCTGGAAGGCCCGATACGCACCGCCGAACGCTTCGACCCGGAAACCGGTACCTGGACGGAAATGGCCATGGCCAATCGCCCTCGCACCTACCACAACACGGCGGTGCTCATGGAGGATGGCCGGGTGATGATTGCCGGGCATTCCCCCATCAACACCGCCTACCTGACCTTTGTTGATCTGCAGGACTTCGGCCTGGCCCCCTACGACGGCCGGGACCCGAGCTTCGAGATCTACACGCCGCCCTACGCCTTGCGCGATGATCGGCCGGCAATCAAGCGTGCACCGCGCAACCTGACCGTTGGCGATCGCTTCAACATCACGGTTGACCAGGCCGACCAGATCGACCGGGCCCTGTTGATCCGCAGAACCGTGATGACCCATGTGATCGACGGCGACCAGCGTGCCATTGAGCTGGTTCTGGAAAAGAACGCCGGTAACACGCTGACCCTGCAGATGCCGGACAACCACAACGTGGTGCCAGCCGGGGAGTACATGCTGTTCGTAAGCAAGAACACTCCCGAGGGCCGGGTGCCGTCGGTTTCAGCGCCTATAACGGTGGTCAATCAGGATCTGGAGTGCATGGCGCCGACCCAGGTGGCCGGCGATACCACCACCGAAGACGGCATCATCGAATCCGCCATCGAGATTCTCTGATACGGGAGCAGACCCATGACACCAGAACCTGGCCAAACCGGCATGGTGCGACGGGTTCTGTTCGGGCTGGTCTCTCTGTCGGTCGCAGGACTGGCAGAGGGCCACGGCGCGCCCACCGTTGACGGCGCGCCGCCGGACATTATCGAGGCACGCATCACCCATCAGCCAGCGCTGCCCGGATTCCGGGCTATGATCCTTGAAGGACCGAGGCCCGGCATCCTGATGCGCTACCAGGGCAACCAGCCTGTGACCGTACTGGGCACCGGGGGCGAGCCCTTCCTCCGGTTCACTGGCAGGTCGGTGATGGCCAACCCGAACAGCCCCGACTGGCAGGCGCTGCCGAACAGACCGGCACGGCAAGCAAACGAGAAGGCGGGTGAGCATGACAAGGACTGGGTGGAGCTATCACGCTCTGGCAGTTTTGGCTGGCTCGACCCGCGCCTCTACCCTTCGCACCGGTCTTTCAACAGCACTGAAGAGCCGCTGAACTGGTCAATCACCCTGCGAACCGCCAGCGGAGACATCGAGACCATTGCCGGAGAGCTGACACGACGGCCACTGCCCTAGGCAGAAACCGGACGAAACATTCAGGAAACCAAAGAGGAAACCCCGAAAACAAAAAGCCCCCGAAAATCGGGGGCTTTTACGTGCGAGTGCAGCCGGTTACTGGCTTTCTTCGACCATGTACTCAACGGCCGCCTGAATTTCTTCATCCGGGCAGTTTGCGCAACCGCCCTTGGCCGGCATGGCGTTGAAGCCGTTGATGGCATGGCTGACCAGGGTTTCCAGGCCTTTGTCGACGCGCGGAGCCCAGGCTGCGGTGTCTCCAATCTTGGGCGCACCGGCGGCTCCCGTGGAGTGGCACGCCATGCAGACCGCGTCGTAGACTTCGCTGCCTGAACGGGGACCCGCACTGGCGGTTTCGGTGGGTGCCGCGGCACTGCCACATTCCTCGCCCTGCAGGCACACTTCACCAACCGGCGCGATACGGGCACGGATTTCGTCTTCGACACTTGCCATTACGGCGCCGGCTGTCAGGCCCGACAGGACCAGCACAGCAGCCAGGACTCTCTTCATCATCGCAATGCACCTCGCATTTGAGCGTTATAATCGTCGGTCGCCGCATTATAGCGATTGAAACCTGGCAAAAAAACCAAACCGCAAAATCATCGGCCGGTTTTCAGCCGATTTGATTGCGATTTCGTAAGTGAAGGAGTGTTTCCAGGGCAATCCGGTTACCATGGGGTTTGCCGATTTCACACTATTCAGGAACCGTGTCATGAACCATCCGGACCCCGCGTCGCCCCATCCTTTGCGAAAGCCCCTGTTGATTGCTGAATTCTCGGCTCTGGCGATTCTGCTGGCCTCCATGGGCTGGTTCTCAAGCCAGACCAGCGACGGCCAGACCATCAGTGCCGCGTGGTTGCTGGTGCCCGCACTGGCCAGCCTGGGGGTGTTCCTCAGTTTCATCGGGCTGATGTACCTGCGCTGGGTGGCCGCGGCGGACAGCGCCAACCGCTTCAAACACAAACTGATTTTTTCTCTTCTAGCCGTGACCCTGATCGGGGTCTGGATCTACGGCGTTGCCAATACCTGGTTCAGCCTTACCGACGCCTAGGAGACCCGGACCATGAAGCGACCACCCATGCGGGCCGGATCCGTGGGACACCTCGCGATGGCAGCGGCCATGGCCGTCCCGGCCGTCGGCCTGGCGCAGGAAACTCCGGGCACGGCGATACACACCCCCGAGCAGTGCGCCCTGATTGAAGACGGCATTCAGCGACTCGCCTGTTTCGACAGCCTTTACCCGCCGGAGGATCGCCAGGCCGAGGCGCCCGAGCAGGTTCGTGAGGCCGTAGAACGTCGGGCCGAGCAACTGGCGCCCAACGGGCGCGACCTTGAAGACACCACAAACGGGACACCATCGGACGATCCCGACGCCGGCGTAATGGCGGCCCTGATGGAACAGTACGTGGCCGCCGAAAAGGCGGTATTCTCGTTTTCCGGCAGCTTTGTGGGGCACCGGCCCACCTATATTCTGCCGGCCACCTGGGTGAAGGAGCCCAACCCCAATCCATCCAGCCCACGGCTCGGTACCACGGGCTACGACTACGACCTGGAGCGGGAAGAGGCAAAATACCAGATCAGTTTCAAGGTACCCTTGCTGACCGGTCTGCTGGATGACCGGACAACCCTCTGGTTTGGCTACACCCAGACCTCCTTCTGGCAGGTCTACAACCAGGACGATTCCGCGCCTTTCCGGGAAACCAACTACGAGCCGGAAGTGTTCCTGCGCTACCAGGCCGACTGGGACGTGGGCCCCGGGCGGCTTAACGGGGTGACCATCGGTTTCAATCACCAGTCCAACGGCCAGTCCGAACCTCGCTCGCGCAGCTGGAACCGGATTGTCGGCACCGCTGCCTACAGCTATGACCGGTGGCTGCTCATGGTACAGCCCTGGTACCGGATTCCGGAAAACAGCAGTGACGATAACTCGGATATTGATCGGTATCTGGGCTACGCCAACTACCATGCGGTCTACAAGCTCACCGAAGACCGGACATTCTCCCTGCGACTGATGAACAACCTGCGCTCAGACGACAACAAGACGTCGGTGGAGTTCGGGTACAGCTTTCCGATGGGGGATACCGTCAAGGGGTTCTTCCAGTATTACAACGGCTATGGGGAGAGCCTGATTGACTATAACCACCGGATTCAGCGGTTCGGTATCGGCATTATGCTGAACGATTGGCTCTGACATGGCGCCTCGGCGCAAGACCGCTCGGCACGGTCCCGAGCTTCAGTGCTAGCCCTCTTCGTTCAGCCTCTGCATTTCAGCCAACAGCTCTTCCGTCTTCTCTTCCATCAACGGAATATTCGCCCTTGATTCAACATTCAGGCGCACAACCGGTTCGGTATTGGACATCCGGAGATTGAAGCGCCAGTCGTCGAATTCGATGCTCACGCCGTCCACGTGGCTGACGCTCTTGGCGCCAACGCTGTACTTGGCCTCGATCGCCGCGATGACCTTGGGCGGATTGTCGATGGTGCGGTTGATTTCACCACTGGCCGGGTAGGCATCGATTCTGGCGTCGATCAGTGACGACAGGGTCTGGCCGGACTGGCACAGGCGTTCGGCAACCAGCAACCAGGGAATCATGCCGCTGTCGCAGTAGGCAAAGTCCCGGAAGTAATGGTGGGCACTCATTTCGCCACCATAGACGGCGTCTTCGTCGCGCATGCGCTGCTTGATGAAGGCGTGGCCAGTTTTGCTTTCGATGGCCTGGCCACCGGCGGCCCGGACCAGGTCAATGGTGTTCCAGGTCAACCTGGGGTCGTGGATGACCTTGCCACCGCCGGTCTTGCGCAGGAACTGGTCCGCCAGCAGGCCGACAATGTAGTAGCCCTCGATGAAGCGACCGTTTTCGTCGAAGAAGAAGCAGCGGTCGTAATCGCCATCCCAGGCGATTCCCATGGCCGCGCCCTGTTCGATCACCGCATCGGCCGTGGCCGCCCGGTTTTCCGGAAGGATGGGGTTGGGTACACCGTTGGGGAAATGGCCGTCTGGCTGATGGTGCACTTTCACGAATTCAAAGGGCAGGTGCTGCTCAAGCTCGTCGATCACCAGGCCGGCACCGCCGTTACCGGCGTTGCAGACGATGGTCATGGGGCTGAGAGCGGCAGCATCAATGTAGCCCAGGAGATGATCCACGTAGGCGCTCATCACCTCCAGCGGCTCATACCGGCCCTGCTCAGGGGCATCGGCGAAGGGCTCCAATACCCGATCCCGGATATCGTTCAGGCCGTTGTCGGAACTGATGGGGCGCGATTCGGGCCCGACCATTTTCATGCCGTTGTGGTCTTTCGGGTTGTGGCTGGCCGTGACCATGATGCCACCGTCCATCTGGTAGTGGCTGGTGGCAAAGTACACCTGCTCGGTACCACACAGGCCAATGTCGAAGACGTCGGCACCGGCGGCCATCAGGCCAGAGCTGAGCGCCTCGGCAATGTCCGGGCTGGAGAGACGGATGTCGTAACCGACAATGACTTTTCTGGCGCCGGTGATTTCGACGTAGGCGCGGCCGATTTTCTCGGCAAGAACGGGGTTGAGCTGATCAGGCACACGACCGCGAAGGTCGTATGCCTTGAAGCAGGACAGGTCCATTGTCTGGGCTTACTCCGCGGCGGACTGGAGCTGGATGTAGTTCTGGATACCCATTTGAGAGATCATTTCCAGCTGGGTTTCCAGCCAGTCGATGTGCTCTTCTTCGCTCTCGAGGATGCGGCGGAACAGCTCCCGCGACGCGTAATCCTTCACTTCATCGCAGTAGGCAACCGCTTCCACGTAATCGGCGTGACCGGCCAGTTCCAGCTTCAGATCGCACTGGAGCATCTCTTCCACGTTCTCACCGATCAGCAGCTTGTTCAGGTCCTGCAGGTTGGGCAGACCCTCGAGGAACAGGATGCGCTCGATGAGCTCGTCAGCGTGCTTCATCTCATCGATGGATTCTTCGTATTCCTTGTCGGCGAGCTTGGTGATGCCCCAGTCCTTGTACATTCTGGAATGCAGGAAATACTGGTTGATGGCAGTCAGCTCGTTGGCAAGAGCCCGATTGAGGTACTGGATGACTTTTTTATCGCCTTTCATAACCGTTTTCCTTGTGTGTTAGCTACCTGAAATTACAAGGATAGACGGTTACGGGCAGATAAAAAACCGCGCCTGTAAAAAGGTCGCAATTGGTAATGGGGATGACTATCAGGCGGGTTGGGCCAGCAGGTTGGCGAGTGCCAGATAATCCGTGGAACGGCTCTCGCGAAGGATCTCCCTCGCGGTGCAGGCGCAGCGACCGCATTGGGTGCCCACACCCAGCTCCTTACCCAGCTGGCGCATGGAGGACACGCCGTTTTCAGCCGCTTCGCGAATTTCCCGGTCGGTAACCCCGTGGCAAAGGCAGACGTACATAAAATTGACTCACCAACGCTGTAATAGTTAGTAAGAATTATTGTTATTCACATCTGGAATTGCAAGCCCTTTGTATCAATTTTGTGCAACGGAGTGTTTCAGTCCGTTGTCTGTTCCCTGGTGAGATTACGTCGTCCGGCGTCGGTCACAACCACATTGTCCTCAATCCGGATACCGCCACAGCCCCGGAGCCGGTCAATCAGCTCCAGATTCAGGAATCGGCCCAACTCACCCTCTATCAGGGGATCAAGCAGCGAGGGAATGAAGTACAGACCCGGTTCGATGGTCACCACCATCCCCGGCTCCAGTCGGCGGGTCAGGCGTAGAAACGGTGCGTCCGCAGGCGCGGGCGTTGGCTTGCCGGCCACATCGTGTACCTGAACACCCAGAAAATGCCCGACTCCATGGGGAAAGAAGGCCCGGGTGATGCCCCGGTCAACGATGTCCTGATCGGCTATCCCGTTTACCAGCCCGGCTGACGAAATCAGCGCGGCAATTCCCTGGTGGGCCTTCCGATGGATATCGATGTAATCGACCCCGGGAGCCACCATGTCGCAAAGCCGGGTCTGAAGTTGCTCCAGCCCCTGAATCAGAACCGCAAAATGCGGCTCGGCAGGCCCTGCCGTGGTGCGCGTGATGTCGGAGCAATAGCCACGGAAACGGACCCCGGCATCGATCAGCAGGCTGCGGGGCTGAGCGGGCGGCCGGGTATCGTAGTACTGGTAATGCAGGGTACCGGCATGTTCATTCAGGCCGATGATACTGTGATAAGGCGCCTCAACCTCCCGCTGGAGGGTGACGCGCTGGTAAGCCAGGCTGATATCAAACTCGCTTTCGCCGGCGAGGAAGGCTTCCCGGGCGGCGGCGTGGCCCGCCAGTGCCCGAATGTTCGCCTCTGCCAGACATTCAATTTCGTAGCCGGTCTTGCGCACCCGGGTTTCGTCCAGGTCCCGCAACAGTCCTTCCGGGTTGGCGTCTCCGGGCAGGCCGGCAACCAGGGCCGGGTCGCCGATCACCGCCAGGCTGCCGGGATCATCCAGCACCGGCGCCTCGGGCGAGGCGCTGCTCCGCACCTCGATGAAATCCTGCCAGGGTTCTTCCGAAAGCGTTGGGTTCGCGTGCCAGAAGTCGACCGGCTCAAACAGCCAGAGTATCGGTTTGTGGCCGACCCGAACCCAAAGCCAGCAGTGCTCGCGCCCGGCCAGCCCCGTCCAGTGCAGAAACGGCCCGAAGCCCTGGAAATGCCAGGCCTGGTCATCGCCATAGCGGTAGGGCGCGGCACCGGAAGCGATCAGCAGGCTGTCGTAGCCGTGGTCTGCCAGTGCCGACTCGTACCGGCTCTGCAGTTCACGCAGGTGATCGTTTTGCAGTGACAACAGCGCTTCATGAGACATAGACATCTTCCAGTGTTTTCCAGAGCGCCCGCAGATCCTCGGAGCGGGGTTCCTGCAGACGGATCAGACGGATTTCCAGGGGCACGTCCCAGCGTTCATCACCGGCACGCACCAGACTGCCAAACTGCTCGCTTTTCTCGGTCATGCGCCGTGGCAGCCAGCCCATGCCAAATCCCTGTTTGACCAGCGCCTTGATACTGGCGGACTGGGTATTTTCGTTCAGGGGCAGCAGATTGGCGCTCAGTCCACGACGGGCAAGATGGCCCTCAATGGCCGACTGCAGGAAACCACGCCTGTGGTACGCAATCAGCGGCACCGGCTGGTCCGGAAGGCCCGGCAAGGCAAAGCGGGGCTGGCCGAGATCATCTGCCACGCTGACCGGCACCAGCGATTCGCGCGCCAGTACCAGCCATTGATAGGTGTCTGCGGTCAGCCGTCCGCCCCAGGGCAGGTCCGGGTGCCAGTAACACAGCACCAGATCGCATTCGCCACCGTCGAGGGCTTCGAGGAACTGCTCGCCCACCCAGCTGGTGGCGTTCAGATTCAGCTGCAGCCGCTCGGCAATGCCCGCATCTTTTGCCCAGCCCTGGTAAAAGTGCGAAAACAGGCCCTGGGTAGAGCCAACGCTGATCCTGGCGGAGACTTCCGCCTCCAGGGCCGAAATTCGATCACGGGTGTCGCGGACATCCCGGGTAATCCGCTCACACAGCTCCCGGAAAATTTCTCCCGCCGGCGTGAGCGAGAGCGGCAGTGTCTGACGGTTGACCAGCGTACTGCCCATGGATTCTTCCAGCAGCTTGATCCGGCGACTGAACGTCGGCTGGCTCACGTGCTGCAGCTCGGCGGCACGTGAGAAATGGCGCGTGCGGGCCAGCGCCAGAAAATCTTCCAACCAGCGTACTTCCATGGGTTTACCTGAGGAGGTGTCGTCGTATTGATGCCAGAGCAGTTGCTGGCATCATAGCCTATCGCGGCAGCGCCTTTACAACCTGCCCTCGTCTACCGCATGGCAGGCAACCTGGGTACCGGCATCGGTGGTGATCAGTTGGGGCACCTCCTGCCGGCAGCGCTCATTGGCGTAGGGGCAACGCCCGTGGAACACGCAGCCTGACGGCAGATTGACCGGCGTGGGCACCTCCCCTTTCAGGCGGATGTGGTTGGGGCGGTCGTCCTCCAGTTTCGGAATCGCGGACAGCAGCGCCTGGGTGTAGGGATGCCGGGGCGCGGAAAACAGCGTTTTC
Organism: Marinobacter sp. E2; assembly: GCF_055755345.1. NCBI lineage: Bacteria > Pseudomonadati > Pseudomonadota > Gammaproteobacteria > Pseudomonadales > Marinobacteraceae > Marinobacter > Marinobacter sp. E2. The sequence continues at coordinate 435,146 of NZ_CM146911.1, read as the reverse complement.
GTGTCCGCCAGCTCACACACCCGCCCCAGGTACATCACCGCCACCCGGGTGCCAAAGTGCTCCACCACCGCCAGATCGTGGGTGATAAACAGGTAGGTGAGCCCCCGGCTTTCCTGGGCGTCCATGAGCAGGTTCAGCACCTGGGCCTGAATCGACACGTCCAGGGCCGAGATGGGCTCATCCGCCACGATAAACTCCGGATCCACCGCCAGCGCCCGGGCAATGGCAATCCGCTGGCGCTGGCCGCCGGAAAACTCGTGGCCGAAGCGGCTACCCCAGTCCGGATCAATACCCACCGAATGCATCACTTCGTGGATCTTGTCGCGCACCTGGGCCGGCGACCAGTCCGGGTGATGGAACCGGATCGGCTCCTCCAGGGTCTGCTGGATGGTCATTCGCGGGTTCAGGGAGGCGTACGGATTCTGGAAGATCATCTGCATCTTGCGCCGGTAAGGCAGTGAATCCTTGCGCTCGAGATGGTCGATACGCTGGCCGTCGTAGTGGATCTCGCCGGCGCTGGGCGAGAGCAGGCCCATCACGGTGCGGGCCACCGTGGACTTACCACAGCCGGATTCGCCCACCACGCACAGGGCTTCGCCCTTCTGCACGTCCAGATCCACGCCGTTGATGGCATGAACCGCTTCCTGTTTGCGACGGAAACGCCCACCCTCGAAAGTGATCTGCTCCAGCAGGCTGCCAGACAGGTCAAAGCGTTTCTCAAGACCGCGAATACTTACCAGGGGGGAGGTCATGATTCGGCCTCCTGCATGCGTTTCTCCTGCTCAATCAGGTTGGCAACTTCGTAACAGGCCACGTTCACGTTGCCCGAACGGACATACTCCGGCATCGCCTGCTTGCACTGCTCGGTGGCGAACTTGCAGCGGGGGTGGAACGGACAGCCCGAAGGCACGTTCTTCAGGGACGGCATGGAGCCGGGAATCTGGAACAGCCGCTCGCCGGGCTCGCCCATCTGGGGCAGTGCGTTGATCAGCCCCTGGGTGTAGGGGTGCTGGGCATCGTTGATGATTTCCCGGGTGGGGCCCTGCTCGATGATGCGTCCGGAGTACATGACCAGCATCCGCTGGGTCACCTGGGAGACCACACCCAGATCGTGTGTGATCAGCATCAGCGCCACATTCTCCTGCTCGCACAGGTTCAGCAGCAGATCCATGATCTCGGCCTGGATGGTGACATCCAGGGCCGTGGTCGGTTCATCCGCGATGATGATTTCCGGGTCCAGTAGCAGGGCGATGGCAATGATCACCCGCTGGCGCATACCGCCAGACAGCTCATGGGGGTACTGGTCCAGACGCTTTTCCGGCGAGGGAATCTGCACTTTCTGCAGCCGGTCCAGGGCAATGGCCCGGGCCTCTTTCTTGCTGATCTTCCGATGGGCAAGAATGGCTTCCACCATCTGGGTGCCGATGGTGAGCACCGGGTTCAGGGTCATCATCGGGTCCTGGAAGATCATGGTAATGCGGTTGCCGCGGATTTTGCGCAGTTCCCACTCGCTCATGGCGGCCAGGTCCCGGCCTTCGAACAGGATCTGGCCGCCGGCGATGTAGCCCGGTTTGGCGATCAGGTTGAGAATCGAGAACGCCGCCACCGATTTACCGGCACCGGACTCGCCCACCAGGCCCAGCCGCTCGCCCTTGTCCAGGGTGAAGCTGATACCGCGCAGCGCGGTCAGGTCACCACCACGCACCGCAAAGCGCACATCCAGATCTTTTACTTCCAACAGTGCCATGGTGTTACCCCTTGTACAGCCGTGGGTTCATCACATCCCGTAACCAGTCACCCAACAGGTTGATGACCAGCACGAGCACCACCAGCACCAGGCCCGGGATCAGGGTGATCCACCAGGAACCGCTCTGGATGTAATCAAAGCCGGACTTGATCAGCGACCCCAGCGACGGCTGGGTCTCCGGCATACCAAGACCCAGGAACGACAGCGCCGCCTCGGAAATGATGGCGTTAGCGATCTGCACAGTGGCAATAACGAAAATCGGCGACAGGGTATTGGGCAGGATATGCCGGAACATGATCCGGCGGGTGCCGAAGCCCATCACCTTGGCCGCATCCACATACTCTTTCTTCTTCTCCGCCAGCACCGAAGCCCGAACGGTGCGGGCAATCTGCGGCCATTCGGCCACACCGATAATGAAGATCAGCATGTAGATGGCAATCTCGCCGAACATCAGGTTGCCGAAACTGGCCTTGAACACCGCGCCCACGATGATGGCAACCATCAGGGTGGAGAACGACAGCTGAACATCGGCAATGCGCATCAGCACCGCATCCACCTTGCCGCCCAGGTAGCCCGCCAGCAGGCCAAAGAGAATGCCCAGAAACGCCTGCAGGACCACCGCCCCGAAGCCGATCATCAACGACACCCGGGTTCCGTACAGAATCGTGGACAGCAGATCCCGACCCTGGGCATCGGTGCCCAGAGGGAAGGCCGGATCCGCACCGCTCATGCCCACCGGAGGCAGTTCGGAGTTCATGATGTTGATCTGCGCCAGATCGTAGGGGTCGGTGGGGGCCAGCAGCGGGGCAAACACAGCGGCCAGCACCGTCAGCAGCAACACCGCAAAGCTGGCAATGGCTACCTTGTCGCGCTTGAAGCTGTACCAGAAAAAGGACTCGCGGAAGCGGTCCCAGCGGGAAACCGTTGCCGTTGTCATGCTTTCTTACCTGTCAGTTTGACGGTGGGGTTCACCAGACCGTAGATCAGGTCCACCAGGGTGTTGGTAATCACGAAGATGAGGCCCACCACCATCAGGTAAGCCACGATCAGCGGGATGTCGCTGCGGGTGATGGCCTCCAGGAACATCAACCCCACGCCCGGCCACTGGAACACGGTTTCCGTGAGAATGGTGTAGGCCACCATGATGCCGATCTGCACGCCGCCGACGGTGATCACCGGCAGCATGGTGTTCTTGAGCGCGTGCAGGAAGTTGATGCGACCAGCGCTGAGACCCTTGGCCCGGGCATAGCGGATGTAATCGCTCTGCAGCACTTCCATCATCTCCGCACGGATCAGACGGATGAACAGGGGCAGCATGATTGAGGCCAGGGAAACCGATGGCAACACCAGATGCATCAGCCCGCCGCTTGAGAAAAACCCGGATTCCCAGGTGCCGAACAGATGGGTGAGCTCATCACCCCGCCCGTAGGACGGCAACCCGCCCTCGGTGGAAAAGAAGTCGTTCAGCCATTGCCCCCAGCCGGTATCCGACGGAAACCAGTTCACCGTCACACCGATGGAGAACAGCTGAATCAACACAATGGCCGTCAGGAACACCGGGATGGATATCCCCACGGTGCTGACACCCATAAAGAATTTGGAGAGCCATGCCTGGGGCCGGATTGCGGCATAGACACCGATAGGCACGGACAGAAACACGATAATGAGGCTGGCACCAATCACCAGCTCCAGTGTCGCCGGAAGATGTTCGGCGATCACCTCCAGGGTCGGCTTGCTGTAGAAATAGGAGTTGCCCAGGTCGCCCTGCAGCGCATTGCCCGCAAATCGCAGGTATTGCACCAGCATAGGGTCGTTCAGACCGAGTTCCTCTCGAATGGCTTCCCGCTCCTCCTCGGAGACGGACATACCCACCATCTCCTGAAGCGGGTCCCCGAGGCCGTCCTGAATGGCAAAGGCGATCACGCTGATCACGAACATGACCAGAACCGCCTGGGAAATCCGCTGTACCAAAAACGCTAGCATGGAAAGTGTCCGGATAAGGCTTGCAAACAAACGGCCGGCGCCGGATCACTCCAGCGCCGGCCGGCCATCAAAGACAATTACTCAATGACGAGGTCACCCAGGTAGGGGAAGTTCATGACGTTGAGCACCGGCTCAATGTTCACGTTCTTCTTGGACGCCCAGGCCAGGTCCTGCCAGTGCAGCGGAATGAAAGCCGCATCCTCGTAAAGGCGCTGTTCCACTTCCTTGAGCATGGCCGCCCGCTTCTCCAGATCGGTCTCGACGTTGGCCTTGTTCACCAGCGCGTCGATTTCCGGGTTGCAGTAGTTGCCAGCGTTGTACTGGCCGGCACCGGTTTCGGCATTCGGGCAGAAGGTCAGGAACTCGAAGAAGTTGGCGGAATCCTCGGTGTCGGCGTGCCAGCCGATCATCATCATGTCCGCAGCGCGGTTGTCATACTCCGGCCAGTACTGGGCCTTCGGCAGTGTTTTCAGGTCCACCTTGATGTTGATGCGAGCCAGCATGGCCGCGACCGCCTGGGCGATCTTGTCGTCGTTCACGTAGCGGTTGTTGGGCGCCATCATGGTGATGGTGAAGCCGTCTTCATAGCCGGCTTCTTTCATCAGCTGCTGGGCCTTGGCCACATCAAAGCGTGGTGTCAGGGACGCGTTGTGGCCCTGGTAGCCTTCCGGTGACATCTGCGCCGCCGGGGTGGCGAAGCCTTTCATGATCTTGGCGGCAATGCCTTCCTGGTTGATGGCGTAGGCAATGGCCTGGCGAACCTTGGGGTTCTTGAACGCTTCCACCCGATCCTGGTTCATGTGGAACAGAATGATCCGGGTACCGCTCATGGTGACCAGGTTGACGTTCTTGTCCTTGCGAATCCGCTCCAGATCATTGGGCGGCACCGGGGCAATGAAGTCCACACCGCCAGAGAGCAGCGCCGACACGCGGGTGGCGTTCTCCTTGATTGGTGTCAGGGTGATGGTGCCAACGTTGCCCGGAGATTCGGTATCCCAGTAATCGTCAAAACGCTCGAATTCCACCCGAACGCCCTGTTGACGGTCGGTGATGACATAGGGACCAGTACCGGAGAGATTTTCCGAGGCGAAGGAGTTACCGTGTTTAACAATGGCGCTCTTGTCCTTGCCGCCCTCGGTTTTGCCGGTGTAGAACTCGCTGTCCATCGGGAAGATGTAGGTGGCGGTGTTCAGCAAGAGGGGGTAGGGCTCTTTAGTGACCAGCTCGAAGGTGTAGTCGTCGATTACCTTGAGCTCGCTGAACGGTTGGAAAATCGCCTTGTAATCGGGGCTCTGCTTGAGACGCTCAAAAGTGAACTTCACGTCCTTGGCGGTCAGCTCATTGCCGGAATGGAATTTCACGCCTTCCCTGAGCTTGAAACGCATGGTGTTCTCATCGATGCGTTCCCAGCTCTTGGCCAGGCGCGGCTCGAACTGCAGATCCGAGGTCCAGCGAATCAGCGGATCGAAGGTCATGTGGCTGAGCTGCAGCATACCGCCAGACAGCTGCTCATGAATATCAAGGGTCACGGGGTCGGCGTCGTACGCCATCTTCAGTTCCTTGGTTGCCTCGGCAGACAGGGCTACCGGCGCCGTTGCCAGGGCCATGGAACCGACAAATGCTGCTATCAGTTTTTTCATCGCGTTTTCCGTCGCTGTTTTAAGAATTTTCACGGAACATCGGCGCAGAACGGCGCCGAATGCCTGGCCAACAAGCTAGTCTCGGAAACCACGTAGGGCAATCGAAATTACGACAAGGGCCTATACGCCAGGTGAATGACCCGATTTGGCGCAGGGTTATAGCCTGAAAACGAGAGGCAGAATCAGGGCGGTGAACACCCCGGTGAGGCCCATGCCCAGTGACGCAAAGGCGCCAGCGGCAGGGCTGATTTCAAACGCGCGCGCCGTCCCGATGGCATGGCCATTGAGGCCCAGGGCGAAGCCCAGAATCCGTTCATCTTTCACCGGCAACAGTCGGGCAAACAGGTCAACGAAGAGGGTTGCCACCACGCCGGTGATCAACAGGCCACCCATCATCAGCGGCACCGAACCACCCAGCTGCTCGGTAATGCCAATGGCAATGGGTGCCGTTACCGACTTGGGCGCCAGCGACGCCAGCACCTCCGGCGTAGCGCCCAGTGCCCAGCCGATGACAAGGGCGTAGACGGCAGCCATGGTAGCGGCGACCGGCAGAGTGACCAGAATCGGGCGCCACATGGCACGGATATGGTGCATTTGCTGGTACAGCGGAATGCCCAGGGCCACGGTGGCAGGCCCCAGCAAAACGGTGAGCCACCGGGCGCCCTGCCGGTAATCGCGATAATCAATCGCCAGAACGGCAATCACACCCGCCAGCAGGCAGGCCGCGAGCACCACAGGCGGCAGCCACAGCGGCCTGCCAAAGCGGTTGAACAGCCAGTTACCGGCAAAGAACGCGCCGAGGGTCAGGCCGATGGCCAGAACAGGAGTTACGGCCAGCACATCCAGTAGCGCCTGGCAGCGCGCAAGAAGCTCACTCACGTTCCGTCACTCCCCGGGCCGTTACCCACTTCATCAGTAACAGGGTCGTCAGCACGCTGAGCAGGGTCCCCAGCAACAGCGCCGCGGCCACCGCCAGCCACTGCCCGGAGAACTGACTGGCGGTAAAGAACACCCCCACCACCCCCGGCATGATCAGCAGCACCAGCACCGAAATCAGCCCCTGGCTGGCCGTTGCCAGCGCATCGCTCACGCTGCCCTTCACCATCAGAGTAAAGGTAATCAGCACCATCCCGAGCACGCCACCACTGACCGGGAGCGCCAGCAGCAGGCGCACGGACTCACCGAGTATGAAAAACAGCACCAGAACCAGAAAACCACGTAACAGCGGCATGCACTTACATCCAACGGAAAGAATTGCATTACACTAGCCAAACTCCCACCACGATACCATCGCAGGAAGCCCATGGCGCTCAAAGCAACCGTTCTGAAAGCGACCCTCAACATCGCCGACATGGACCGCCACTACTACGCCGACCACCATCTGACCCTGGCCCAGCACCCGTCGGAAACCGACCAGCGAATGATGCTGCGACTGCTGGCCTTCGCCCTGAACGCCAGCGACACCCTGGAATTCACCCGTGGCCTGAGCACCGATGACGAACCGGAACTCTGGCAGAAGGACCTGACCGGAGAGATTGAACTCTGGATCGAGCTAGGGTTACCCGAAGAAGACCGGTTGCGGAAAGCCTGCAACAAGGCGGCGCAGGTGATCCTCTACACTTACGGCGACCGCGCCTTTACGGTGTGGTGGGACAAACATCATGGCAAGCTGGAGCGCTTCGACAACCTCCGCGTTGTGCACCTCCCTGGGGAAGGCACCGAAGCGCTTACGGCCCTTGCCGGGCGCTCCATGGCGTTTCAGGTGACCATCCAGGACGGCGAAGTGACTTTCAGCAACGACACCAGCCTGGCCTCAATCACACCCGAACCACAGCTGCATGAAACCTGAGCCGGCGACTTGCCCGCGGGGGCTGGACAGCGGCGAGCTTCGCACGTAAGATTGCGCACTCGAAATCGGCGAGCCCTCGCCGTGCTCGAAGCGCCCGTAGCTCAGCTGGATAGAGCGTTGCCCTCCGGAGGCAAAGGTCATAGGTTCGAATCCTATCGGGCGCGCCATTATTCGAAAGGCCTGCGTGAGAGCGCGGGCCTTTTTTATCGGCCCACGATTGCCTCAGCCCGCCCCCGCGCAAAAGCATCAACATCCACTGGCCGGCCGAAATAAAACCCCTGAAACCGATCGCAGCCCAGTTCGCTCAGGAGCCGGTGCTGCTCGGCCGTTTCCACGCCCTCGGCCACCACTTTCATGCCCAGCTTGTGGGACAGGGTGATGATGGTTTCTATGATCACCCATTCGCTCCGGGCAACGTCGTACTCCGCCTTCTGTACGAAGGCCTTGTCGATCTTGACTTCATCGAACGGCAGGCTGGACAGATAAGCCATGGAAGAGTAGCCGGTACCAAAATCATCCATGGCGATCCGGATGCCGGTTTCCCTCAGCGCTGTCATTTTCACCAGGGCATCATCCAGATCGTCCAGAACCATGGATTCGGTCACTTCCAGGCACAGGCGGGCTGGATTGATGCCATGCCGCCCGACCGTTTCCATGACCCGCACAACAAAGTCGGGTTCGTGGAACTGTTTTGAGCTGACATTCACCGAAAGTATCAGGGAGCCAAGCTCGGGATCCTCGGACCAACGGGCAAGCTGGGCACAGGCTGCGTCAATCACCCACTGTCCCAGAGGCAGAATCAGGCCGTTTGCTTCGGCAATCGGGATAAAATCGGACGGCGGTATGTATCCGAGCTCGGGATGGTGCCAGCGCAGCAGCGCTTCCACTCCCTCACACTGCCCTGCCAGCCCCACCTGCGTCTGGTAGACCAGCGTAAGCTCCTGTCTTTCAATGGCACGCCGGAGCTCAATTTCCAGGCGAAAACGGGATTCCAGTATCGACTGAACGCCCGGGTCGTGAAACCGCACCGTGCTCCGACCTACCGACTTGGCCTCATACATGGCGGCGTCGGCCCTTTTGAGCAACTCCTCCCGGGACAGACCGTCGCCCTTGAAGAGAACAATGCCCATGCTCGCCCCACACCGGTATTCATAACCGCCCAGATTGACCGGCTCGCCGAGGATTCTGAGCAGGGTTTCTGCAAGCTTTTCCGCATTCCGGGCTGCACTCTCTTCAGTGGTGCCCAGCTCGTTGGCAATGATCACGAACTCGTCACCGCCGAGTCGGGCGACCGTGTCGCATTCGCGGAGATTCTCGGTCAACAGTCGCGCCAGGCCGATCAGCAGTCTATCGCCAAAGGAGTGACCGAGACTGTCATTGAGCGTCTTGAAGTCGTCCAGATCAATGTAGAGCAACGCGCCAAACTGCCCGTGCCTGGCGGAGGCAGCCAGGGCGCAATCGATGCGATCCTCAAATAATCGGCGATTCGGCAAGCCGGTGAGCTCGTCGTAGAAAGCCAGCTGGTGTATTCGCTCTTCCGATCGCTTCTGTTCCGTGATGTCGGTGATGAACCCGCTCCAGACGATACTGCCATTGTGTTGTCGATCGGGGATCGAGTTACCCAGAAGCCAACGCTCCTCACCCTGGAGTCGAACCCGGAACTCGTGTCGCCAGACGGTCAGATTCTCTGCCGACTGCTGAATGGAAGCCCGCAAGCCTTCAATATCGTCAGGGTGAACACGCCTGAAAACCACATTTACATCCGGCTGCACATCGGTAGCTCTGACTCCCAACACCGATTCAATCGCGTCGCTGGCATAGGGGAAGTGGGCGTGGCCGTCCGCGTCTATCTGGAACTCGTAAACCATACCCGGCAATCGACCAACCAGCTTCCGGAACCGGTCGTCCAGGCGTTGTGCCTCCTGTTCCGAGCGCGCGGCCAGCGCATCCGAGGCCAGGATTCGATGCCGCAAAATGACCGTGATAGTGGAGACCACAAGGATGAAAACACTGGCGATTACCGCAAACACCGCGATTAGGGTCTGGTCGATAATCTCTCCGGACGGGACGCCCGAGACAACGCGATCAGCAGGGATGAAAACGGTGGCAGCCATCGCCACATAATGCAGGCTCGAAATGGCCAGACCCATAAAAATCGCCGTTGCGGTTTTGAAGACGACGCCAGACGCCTGGATCGGCAACCGTTGCCTCAGCTTGCGGATCATCCTGGGCACACTGAGTGCGAGGCTTGCCATCACGACAGCAACCAGAATAGACGCCAGGAACAACGTCGGTCGGTACACCATCTGGGCGTCAACCAGCATTCCACCCATGCCGATGTAGTGCATCACACCAATGCCCGCGCCCATCAGGGCGCCACCCAGAAGAATGGAGCCCAGCTTCGGTTCCGAGCGCTGTAACACACTCAGCCCGATGTAACCGGAAAATACGGCAGGAACAATCGAGGCGAGAGTCAACAGGGGATCGAAGTAGACCGTCATGGGCAGGCGGAACGCAACCATGCCGACAAAGTGCATGGTCCATACCCCCAGCCCCATGGCGATCGCGCCGAACACATGCCAACGACGCATGGCGCCGCGAGAACCTGAGGCTCTGATAAGATCCACGTGGCTGACGCTTGCAAAGGCGGCAAGCACGGCAACCAGGACAGAAACAACTACCAGCGGCACCGAATACTGACCGACAACGGCGTATTCTAGAGACGTACTGGTATCAGCGAACTGGAACTGCATGGATAGCCGCGTTATTTCGGTGCATTGGTGCCCACTATAGCTGGAACTGAGTCTGCCTGCTGCAGCCCATCGGGAAAATTCTCCCGCCATTGCCCGGCCCACTGCTGCACCTGGTCTCCGGGCATCGGTTTGGCAATGCCGTAACCCTGGCCATAGAGACACCCGATCTCCATCAACCTGGCGCTGTGGTCCGGCGTCTCGACTCCCTCCGCAATAACGTCAAGGCCGAACGAGTCGGCAAGACCCAGTATGCCCTGCACAATGGCAAAATCGTTCGGATCCCGCAGCATGTCACGCACGAAGCTCATGTCTATCTTGAGCTTTTCAACCGGCAGACGCCGCAGGTAGGAAAGCGATGAGTACCCGGTGCCGAAGTCATCCAGTGAAAACACAACGCCCAGCGACCGACATTCGTGGATCAGCTCGGAGACGGTTTCGAGGTCTTCCAGTGCCGACGTCTCGACAATCTCCAGCTCCAGCTCTCCGGCAGGCACCGAGGGGTATCGTTCCAGGATGTCCTTCAGGCGACATGCAAAGGGTTTCTGCCGGAGGTGGAAGGAGTTGATGTTCACGCTGACCGGGACCTCAAAACCCTGATCCCGCCACTCGGCCATTTGCCGCAAAGCCGCCTCAAGAACCCACTCGCCCACTCTGACACTCAGTGCGTGATGTTCAATCAAAGGCAGAAACTCACCAGGGGCCACCAGCCCCCGTGCGGGATGCTGCCAGCGAATCAGGGCTTCCAGCCCGATGACGGCCCCGGTTCTCATATTTACCTTGGGCTGGTAAAAGAGCACAAACTCCCCGTTCTGCAGGGCCGCACTTACCTGGCCCACGGATTCGTGGAACTCCCGAACCGCCTTGTCGTTCTCGGTATCAAAGTACTGGTAGCCGTTGCGGCCCTGCTGCTTGGCGGCGTACATGGCCTGGTCTGCCTGGCGCAGTAGCTGGTCGGCGTCCAGGTCGTCCTTCTGGGGATAGAAGGTCAGTCCTATGCTCGCCGTTATGTCCACCTGCCGACCGGACAAGAGTACGTGTCTTGCCACCGCTGCGAGAATCCGTCTGACCACGTCATCGGCGGTTTCCTGCTTCTCCAGTTCTGGTAATACGATGACAAACTCATCGCCACCGAAACGAGAGAAGGTATCGCTGTCTCGTAGCTCTTCGGAAATCCGATGGGTGATGATCCGTAGCAACTGGTCGCCGCTTTCATGGCCCAGGGTGTCGTTCACCTGCTTGAACCCGTCCAGATCAAGAAACAGCACGGCCAGGCGCTTGCGATTGCGCTCGGCCTGGCGCATGGCCTGGTCGAGCCGGTCGCCCAGAAGTACCCGGTTGGGCAGCCCGGTGAGTGCGTCATACCTGGCCATGCTTTCGAGCTGGCGCTGGTAGGTTTTCAACTCGGTGATGTCGCTGATCAGGAAGATGTAGCGCCGCACCGCGCCGCGCTCCCCCCTGATTGCGCTGATTTTCAGAACCAGTTCGACGGCATCGCCCCGCTTGTTGGTCAGCGCGGTTTCGCCCTGCCACTGGCCAAACTGGTCCAGCGCAACGAGCACCGCCTGGCTCAGAAATGCCGTGCCCTGATCGGGAAATAGCGACTCCACTTTGCAGCCCGCGGCCTCGTCGATCGGGCAGCCGGTTATCTGGCTGAAGGCGGCATTCACAACCACAATCACGAAGTCCGGGTCGGTCAGGAAAATGCCCTCGTCCACGTGGCGGAACACGCTGGCAGTAGTCTCCTGAAGTTTCCGGTCTGACCAGAAGCGCTCCGTGGCAATCGAGATTACCTGGCAGGCGCGATTGATAACATCTACTTCCCAGGGCGTTTGCGGGCCACCAACCAGCCGCAGAATCCGAAGACTGCCCAGCAGAAGCCCCTGGGAATCCCGAACAGGCACCACCTGCCAGGGTCTGCTCGCCAGGGCTGCAATACTCCCTTTACCCACCAGAAGGTAGGAAGCAGGCGGGAAGTAAGTGTTTGCTTCGCAGTCAGGCCCGCCCAGTTCAATCACACAGCGTACCCGGATCATGGATTCAAGGTTGGCCAGGACCGTACGATAGACCTCTTCCAGCGCCCCCCGCCTGGCCAGCTTTTCCAGTGCCTCTCGCCCAAACAGCTCGAGCTCGGACATCCTTCTCTGTTCTGTCACCTCGGTTTCCACCGCAATAAAGCCGGTAATGCCGCCATTCTCCGCACGCAAGGGCTCACAGTTGATGCGAACCCAGTAGGGCAACCCATCCTTTCCGCGATTGGTTACTTCTTCTTCAAAACTGCGCCTGTCTGCCAGCGCCCGGCGAATTCGTGTTACCGCCTCCTCGTCCGCACCCGCGTTCGCCAGAACGGGGGCGAGCTTGCGGCCCTTCATATCCTCAATTCCGTATCCGGAAATGCGGGTAAACCCCTCGTTAAGCCACTCCACCCGGCCTTCCAGATCGGTAATCACGATGCCGTTGGTTGAACTGTTCAAAGCGGTCGAGAGTCGCCAGATCGGCGCCGTGAGCACCCGACTGAGGATCTGGGAGGCGAGGATGCCCAGAAGCAGCAGCACGCCGAGCAGTACCACCAGTTTGAAGGCTGCACCCGCGAGTTGTGCGGCAACAGGGCCCGAGGGTGCCTGAACCACCACCGTGAGTGGCTCACCGTTGTTTACCGACTGGACCATCTGGTAGCGACCCTGACGTAACGCCTGAACGAACGAGAGATTGCCGGGTGGTTCCAGAAAGCGCAGCTCGCCGTCTGTCATGGGCGCAGAGGTTGGCCGAAGCTGGTCTGTCCAGGGCCCACCGTTGCTTGCGACGACCGTTCCGAAGGGATCGAGTATCGCGAAGGCCAGGGAGGAATCGATTCTTGGCCGGGCCACAAAATCCGCAAGAACCTCATCCGCCGGTCGCTCGGACAACTCCACATCGGTGGCGAGGTGGTTCAGCAAGCCCGACAGACGGGCCACCAGAAGATTCTCCGTGTTTCGCTCATCGTGCTTGCTCGACTGGATGATAGGCAGAGTGCCCGCACCGAGGATGAGCGCCACCAGCGAGTGAAACAGTATGTTCTTGATCTGCTGGCGCCCCAGATAAAACCGGGAAAAACGCCCAAGCCCTATATTGATCAGCAAGACGGCAAGACTGGCCACCAGCACATTGAAAACGGCGTTGATGAACTGCTTCAGGGTAATCAGCCAGGAAGACTCGAACGGCAGGGCAATGATCTGCGTGAGGTACAGCAGGGTGATGGGCATGCCTGCCACAACCCAGAACAGGATATCCGCACTGAGCAGCGACTTGCCTCTGCGGCGGCTCAATCCAAAGACAATCGCCGCTTCCAGAGCGAAGACCAGGCCTGCGTAGGGATGCCCCCACATAAACCAGGTGACCGCTCCACACGCGCCGGCCACCGCCAGTGCCGCGGGCAGGCTCAGAAAAGCGACGGCAATAAAGACAAAAATCGGACCGAAAATGAGATCAACACCGAAGGCCAGGCTCACCGAAAAGATATTGCCCAAACCGGCCAGAAGCGCCAGCACAGGCGCAGCGGCAAAGGTGGCAAGCCGGGCAGAAAACAAACGATTCGCACCGTTCATTGTCCATTACCTCGGTGGGCGGGCATCATCGGCGGGAAGGCTGGAGCAATCGGTTTTCCCGGCTTCTCAATTCATTGTAGTTGACTGGTCAGGAGTTGACGGATTATGCGCCTCAGCCCCTGGAATCCCCGGATTCCCGGGCCTCTGACCCAAGCCCCCGCAGCCACGCCGCGCGGAACGTCTCGGCGGCCACACCGGCGATCAATCCAAAGAACGGATCCGCCCAGAAAGTGACCAGAGCCGTTACGCCAATGACTGGCCAGCAGGACGGTTTGGCAACCCTGAGCCTGCGGGAAAAACCAAGCTCCACCGCTGCAACCAGCAGCAGGGCACCCAGCCCGGCTGCCGGAACCGCAGCAATGAAGGACAGGCCGCCGGGCACCAGCGCTACCAATAACAGACAAGAACCGAGGACCACCGGTGCCAGACCGGAGCGGGCGCCAAAGCGGTAATGGGCTGCAACGCCGCCCGCACCGTGGCACATGGGCAAGGCGCCGAAAGGCGCCAGGCACAGGTTGGCCAGGCCGGTGGTCACGGACAGCCGCGCCGGTGTGGCCCGGTGGCCCTGCTCACCGAAGTAGTCGCCCACCACCAGCGCCGTCAGCACGATGGCATTGGTAACGGTCAGCGCCAGTTGTGGCAGTACGAGCATGGAGAAGCCCTGCTGCCACTCATCCACGGACGGCAGTTGGGGCAGCGGGAAGGGCTGCGAAGACGCCTCAGGCAGCGGCAATCCCGGGGCACCGATCAAAACCCCGATTCCCAGGGCCACGGCGAGCCCAACGAGCGCTGCGGGCCAGGCTGGCAAGAGCCTGAGCATAAGGATCAGGACCATCAGAGTCACCAGACCCGCCATGGGGGAGGTGACGATCAATCCGACGCTCATCCAGGCCAGCAGCAGCCCGAGCCCCAGTTGCAGCCCGCTGAGCACAGAGCCGGGCACCAGCCGTGCGGCCCGGTTGATCCAGCCGGTCGAACCCAGCACCAGCAGAATCGCACCAATGAGCACACCGCCGGCAATCAGGCTGCCGGCACTCATCTGGGTGGTAAGAAGAAGCGCCGCCACGGCTTTCATGGGCTGTACCGGCACGGGCAAACGGTAATACAGCCCTGTGGCAATGTAGAACAGGGCAAAACCCAGCAGTACGGGCACTGGCGCCAGCCCGGCAACGCCAATGGCCCCGAGCGTCAACGGCAGCAGCGTACCTATGTCCCCCAGCGCGCCGCTGATCTCGGTGATCAGATTCTTTTTGGTCAACCCCATCAGAGGGCTCCTGCCGTAACGGTCTTTTTATTGTTGTCGTTCAAGCGTTGTACACAACTTTGCCAAGCTCACTTATATCATACCCCCCTAACGCCTCGGCGCGCTGAACAAATCGTTCGCAGCGCACAAACCCCAGCAGGCGCTGCATGGCCGGCTCAAAGTAATGGCGCCGGCGCATGGCCAGATCAAAATGCTCCTGTTGCAGGGGAATGAACGCCAATCCCTGGCGCCGGGCCGCCGCCTCAATACCTATTCCCACATCGGCTTCGCCCTGGCGGATGGCCAGGGCAAGGTCGTCTTCGCTGAGCGATGGATGCACTGCCCAATCCAGTTGCCGGGCATCAATCCGGTGGCGCGCAAGCAGCCCCTGCAGCAAATGGCTCACGCCGGCGTCGGGCTGGCGGTGAGCCAGCCGGATACCGGGGCGGGCAAGGTCTTCTATCCGGGCCAGCCCGTGGGGGTTGTCCGCCGCCAACAACAGCCCCTGCTGGCGCCTGGCCCAACGAATCAGCACCAGGTCCCGCATACCACTCAGGCCCAGGGTGGCAGGATCGTTGTAGCTCTGGCTGTCCGCGTGCCAGATATGCACGCCCGCCAGCATCGCCCGGCCATCCACCAGCCGCTGGACACCGTCGCCACTGCCCTGGCATAGCAGCGCCAGCTCGGCGCCGCTCTCTTTCACCGCCCACTCCAGCAGTGGATCCTGGCTGCCCGCCAGCACCTGCGGGGTTGGCGAGCTCACGGCGTCGTCGCCCTCCAGGTGGTTCATCAGCCACAGGTCTATACGCTGGCGAGGGAACAACAGCTTACCGGTTACCCGCACGCACGGAATCACGCCCTGGCTGACCAGATCGTACACCTTGCGCTCCTTCAGACGGAGGTACTCGGCGGCTTCAGCCGTGGTGAGGTAGGCGGGAAGGGGCATGGGCTTCTCCTGGGGCCTGCGATAGGCGTATGACTGTTTTTAACTGCATTAATTCCACAACGCTGTGCAAAGCGTAGTGAAAAGCGCCAGGATGCTCAACGGTGAGGAGACGCGGTTGTGGACAATAATAATGCGTTTTATGTAGCACTCTCGCTACTGTTGAATCTAGATTCGTCACTGCTCCAGATTGTGGGACTGTCTTTGCAGGTCTCGCTGATGGCCGTCGTGATTGCAGCTGTGCTGGGGTTTCCCCTGGGCGCGGCCGTGGCGCTTTGGCGATTTCCGGGGCGCGGCGGCGTTGTGGTGGTGCTCAACGCCCTGATGGGTTTGCCGCCAGTCGTTGCCGGCCTGATGGTGTACCTGCTGCTGTCCCGGGCCGGGCCACTGGGCGAGTTCGGACTGCTGTTCACACCCGGCGCCATGGTCATCGCCCAGGTGGTGCTGGTACTACCCATTCTGGCTGCCCTCTCCCGACAGAAAGTGGAAGAGCTTCTGGGAGAATACCGGGAGCAACTGGTGTCTCTTGGCATGTCACGCCTGCGCATGATGCCGACCCTGCTCTGGGATGCCCGCTTCGCCCTGCTGACCATCCTGCTGGCCGGGTTCGGGCGTGCCAGTGCCGAGGTAGGCGCCGTCATGATGGTGGGCGGCAACATCGACGGCATTACCCGGGTGATGACCACCGCCATCGTACTGGAGACCGGCAAGGGCAACCTGCCCCTGGCCCTGGGGCTGGGCATTGTCCTGCTGACACTGGTGATGCTGATCAACGCCACCGTCTATCTGGTGGGAGAGACGGCAAGGCGGCGCGCAGGATGACCTCTCTCAACGGGCTTTTCACCGCGGCCACGGTGCTTTCCCCAGCGCCCGCCCTGCACTTTAACCAGGTAACCTTCAGCCACCAGGAAAAAACGCTTCTGGGCCCCTGCTCGTTTGCGCTCGACGGCACCGGCCCCACCCTGGTCATGGGCCCCAACGGCGCCGGCAAAAGCCTCCTGCTCCGATTGGCCCACGGCCTGCTCACCCCCACCGAGGGTCAGGTGTCCTGGTCTACCGGCACCCGCCCAAGGCAGGCCATGGTGTTCCAGCATCCGGTGCTGCTGCGCCGTTCGGCCATGGCCAATCTGGTGCACGCCCTGGCGGTAAACAACGTGGCGCGCAGAACTCGCACAAAGCTGGTGGCGGAGGCCCTCGAGCGGTTCGGTCTCACCGCCCGCGCCCATACCCCGGCACGAGTGCTTTCCGGTGGCGAGCAGCAACGGCTTGCCCTGGCCCGCGCCTGGGTGCTCCGCCCGCAGGTCCTGTTCCTGGACGAGCCCACCTCCGCTCTGGATCCGGCGGCCATCAAGGCCGTTGAGGCATCGGTACGGGAATTTCACAACCAGGGTACCCGCATCGTGATGACCACCCACGACCTTCACCAGGCACGACGACTTGCCAGCGATGTGCTGTTCCTGTCCGGCGGACAGGTCCGCGAACACACACCCGCAGAGACGTTTTTTCAATCGCCTGCCTCCCGCGAAGGGCGGGCCTACCTTTCCGGAGAACTGGTTGACTAGTTCCTTCAAACCGACGACGGGAGAATAAAAGATGCAGAAAACCCTGAACCTGATACTTGCAGGCGTAACGACCCTGGGTTTCGCCATGAGCGCCCAGGCGGAGGAATACATCACCCTGGCCTCGACCACCTCCACCCAGAATTCGGGGCTGTTTGACGCCATCATCCCCAAATTCAAGGAAGCTACCGGCATTGATGTGCGGGTAGTGGCCGTCGGCACCGGCCAAGCGTTCGAAATCGCGCGGCGGGGCGATGCCGACAGCCTGCTGGTTCACGACACCGCTGGCGAAAAGCGATTTGTCGAGAACGGTTACGCCACGGAGCGCGCAGACGTCATGTACAACGATTTCGTACTGATCGGTCCGTCTGAGGATCCCGCCGGCATCAGCGACGCACAGAGTGCCGCCGAGGCCTTCGCGGCCATCGCCGAGGCAGAAGCGCCCTTTGCTTCCCGCGGTGATGACAGCGGCACCAACCGGGCCGAACTGCGGCTGTGGGAGAATGCCGGCGTGGAACCGGGCGGCGACTGGTACCGTGAATTGGGCAGCGGCATGGGCGCCACCCTTAACACGGCCGCCGCCATGAATGCCTACGTGATGTCTGACAGAGCCACCTGGGTGGCCTTCAAGAATCCGCAGAACCTTGAGCTGCTCTATTCCGGCGATCCGGCCATGTTTAACCAGTACGGCAGCCTCCTTCTGTCAAAGGAAAAGCACCCGGGACTCAAGCACGATCTGGCGGAACAATGGCACAACTGGCTGATTTCCGAGGCCGGCCAGCAGGCCATCGCCGGCTTCAAGGTGAACGGACAGCAGTTGTTCTTCCCGAACGCTAAGTAACCATCCCGCCTCGACGAGAGCCCGGCCCCAGCCGGGTTTTTTTATGCTTGATCACCCGCTGTTTTTCCCAAACGCCAAATAGGCTAATCTCTGGCAATCTGCGTAGATAACCCACGCTCAAAGACTTCCAGAAATGGCCGCAAAAAAACAATGACGATTGACCCCATACTCCCAGACCCGAAAGACCCTCGCCTGTCACGCGCGGTGGAGGGTGTCGACGAAACCGGACAGCCCAAAGCGATCAACGTGATCGAAGAGCGCCCCCTGACCATCTACCTGAACAGCCAGGAAATCGTGACCGCCATGACCATCGGCGACCACCCGGAATACCTGGCACTTGGGTTTCTCCTGAACCAGGGCATGCTCACTGCAAGGGATAAGGTGACCGGCATCGACTACGACGAGGAGCTGGAAGTGGCGGTTGTCAGAACCGCCGGCACCACCAACGTCGAGGACAAGCTGGAGAAGAAAACACGCACCTCCGGCTGTGCCGTGGGCACGGTGTTTGGTGACATGATGGCCGGCCTTGAGGGGCTGGAACTGCCGGATACTCCGGTGCACACCAGCACCTTTTACGATCTGTCGTTCCAGATCAACCACACCCCTAGCCTGTACATGGAGACCGGTGCCATCCACGGCACCGCACTCTGCCAGGGCCGGAAGATCCTGGCCTACATGGAGGATGTCGGGCGCCACAACGCGGTGGACAAGATTGCCGGCTGGATGCACCAGAACGACATTTCGGCCGAAGACAAAGTGCTTTACACCACCGGCCGCCTGACCTCGGAAATGGTGATCAAGACCTCCCTGATGGGCATCCCCACCCTGATCAGCCGCTCGGGGTTCACCGCCTGGGGCGTGGACATTGCCCGCCAGGTGGGGCTGACCCTGATCGGGCGCATGCGTGGCCGGAAGTTCACCTGCCTCAGTGGCCAGCACCGGCTGGTGTACGACCAGGACCTGTCACAGGTGCCCGAAGAGGACAAAAAAATGCGCCGCAAGGGCGCCCGGGACGACGACTGAGGGAGGCGACCTATGACGCAATGCGCGGTGATTCTGGCCGGCGGGCAGGCGACCCGCATGGGCGGTGGCGACAAGGGCCGCCTGATGCTGGGGGACCAGTCGCTGATCGAGCGGGTCATAGCCCGGATCACGCCCCAGGTGGACGCCGTGGTGCTGAACGCCAACGGCGATCTGGCAAGGTTCAGCGACCTGGGATTGCCTGTGGTGCCCGACTCGATCGGGGATTTTCCCGGCCCCCTGGCCGGCGTACTGGCCGGCATGGACTGGGCAGCCGAACAGGGCTATGAGTGGCTGATCAGCGTGGCCGCCGATACGCCCTCGTTTCCGCTGGACCTGGTTGAACGCCTCAGCCAGGTCGACACACCCATCGCGCTGGCCGCAACGCCCGATCCGGACCGTGGCCGTTTGCCCCAGCCTACGTTTGGCCGCTGGCCGGTGGCGCTGCGCCATGATCTGCGGGCGGCCCTGAATGACGGCGTGCGCAAGATCCGCCAGTGGACTCAGGCCAAGGGCGAAACCCTGGTCATTTTCGACGACAACGACTTTTTCAACATCAACACCCCGGACGATCTCGCCTGGGCGGAGCAGAACCTGACGTGAACATCATCGGCATTGTGGGCTGGAAAAATTCCGGCAAGACGACCCTGGCCAGCGCACTCATCCGCGAGCTCACCCACCGTGGCCTGAAGGTCAGCTCGATCAAACACGCCCATCACCAGGTGGACATCGACCAGCCCGGCACCGACAGTTACAAGCACCGGGAAGCCGGCGCCCGCGAGGTCATCCTCGCTGGTGGTCAGCGCTTTGCCATCATGCACGAGCTTCGGGAGGCCGCCGAGCCCTCTCTGGAGGAACTACTGGCCAGGCTGTCACCCTGCGACTGGGTGGTGGTGGAAGGATACAAAACCCACGACCACCCGAAGATCGAAGTCCACAGAAAGGACACCGCGCGCGCCCCGCTGTACCGGGAAGATGCCAACATTATCGCCGTGGCCTCCGATTACGATGCGGATTTCCAGGGACCGTTGTTCGATGTCAATGACATCACCGGCATGGCCGACTTTATTATCGAGAACGTTCCGCCATCAGCGAGAGAGTCATGAAGCCCCTTCGCAACGACTGCTTTGCCTTGCCCCCCGGGGTGAACTGGACACCGGTTGAAGAAGCGCTGGAGCGCTTGCACTCGCGCCTGCATCCGGTGGTGGATGTCGACCGCGCTGTGCCCCTTTCCGAGGTGAATGGCCGCATTCTGGCGAGTGACGTGTTAGCGCCTCGGGCGCATCCTCCCAGCACCAACTCCGCCGTTGACGGCTACGCCCTGGCCGGACCACTGACCAACGTACCCTGCACCCTGCCACTGGTGGATGGCCGCAGTGCCGCCGGCGAGCCCTACCAGGGCACGGTTCCGCAAGGCCACGCCATTCGCATTCTCACTGGCGCGGTCATGCCGGCAGGCACGGATACCGTGGTTCTGGAGGAGGACTGCGAAGTGGTGGATGGCCAGCTGCAACTGAACGGCACCCTGAAGCAGGGCGCCAATGCGCGGAAGGCTGGTGAGGACATACAGGCGGAAGAGTGCGTCCTTACCGCAGGCACCCGGCTGACGCCGACACAGATTTCGGTGCTGGCCAGCGTTGGCGTGGCCTCGGTGGATGTATTCCAGCGCCTGCGCGTGGGCGTGCTGTCCACTGGTGATGAAGTCAAACCGGTCGGCGCCGAGGTAACCGACTGGCAGATCTACGATGCCAATCGCCCCATGCTGAGCGCCCTGGTTACCCGGCTGGGCTATGAGCTGATCGATCTGGGCCATGTGCTGGACCGGGCGGAAGACGTCAAGGCGGCGCTGGAGCGCGGCGCCGAGCAATGCGACCTGATCCTGACCAGCGGCGGTGTCTCCGCCGGCGACGAAGATCACGTCTCGAAAACCCTCAAAGCCCATGGCGAGATCAGCAACTGGCGCATCGCCATCAAGCCGGGACGGCCGCTGGCGCTGGCGATGTTCAAGGGCACCCCGGTGGTGGGCCTGCCCGGCAACCCGGTGGCCGCCTGGGTCTGCGCCCTGCGTTTCGCGGCCCCGGCCATGGCGCTGCTGGCCGGGGGCGAATGGTTTGAACCCCAGGCCTACGTACTGCCCGCCAACTTCTCGAAAAACAAAAAACCCGGGCGCAGCGAAATGTTACGGGCCCGGGTTCGGGATGGCCAGGTAGAGGTGTTTGGCTCGGAAGGCTCCGGCCGGGTAACTGGTCTGGCCTGGTCCGAAGGCCTGGTGGAGCTGGACGAAAGCGCCCGGCAGATCGAGCAGGGCACCCCCGTGCGCTTCATTCCCTACGGCAGCTTTGGCCTGTAATCAGTCCACGCTGCCGTGCACCGCAAAGGCTTCCAGTGAAGCGTCCTGCGGCGCCCGGGAACGATAGGTCTCCTCAACCCCCAGGTCGGTCAGGGTACGGCTGACCATGAGCAGGGTATTGTCCTCGAAGTCCTCACACATGCTGCGCATCTGGTCGATTTCTTCGCAGGCCACCGGGTAGGCGGCCTCGATGTCCGGGGCGCCGTAGATCTCCACGAAGGTCTGCGCCAGGGTGTGGCGCAGCCGCTCCAGCTCCGGCTCGGTGATATCGCACACGCCAACAAAGCTGGCGCGACCACCGGATTCAATGCTGTACCAGCCATTGGTGAACGCCTGGCGCGCCTTGCCTTTCAGATCGGCTTCGGTCCAGTTGGAAAACTCGAAGCCGCCGGAAATGGCCCACTCACCGCTTGGGGCCGGCCGCTCGAAGACGTTCTCATCGGAAATATCCAGTCGCAGGGTTCGGGCCAGTTTCATACGCTTTCTCTCAAGAGGTGTTTTTGCGAACAGCTGTTCGTTCACAAGTGCTCTGCAAATTCAATCAGACTCACTGTTTCGGTCATCACATCCTGGCGCACCAGCATACGTCCCTTCTCATCCAGCCCCACAAACAGGCCTATTCTGGGCTGTTCGATGCGTTTGCCGATGGCGTCACAGCGTGGGCGCCATTCGTTGTGCACCCGCTCAAATCCGCTGTCCAGAAAATAGGTCAGCCACAGAAGCGTGTGCTTGGACCAGCTCTCCAGCAGCGCCATCGGCGTTATCTCGACGCAGCCCTCCTCGTACAGGCAGGTCTGATCGGGTGTTTCGCCAGGCTCCCCGCCCGGGTGGGTGAAGGGCACAGCAATGCCGATCACCAGCCAGTTGGGCGTGGCTTTGGGGTCAGACACATCGGCCGCGAACCGGACACTGCCGCACAGCGCCCCGTTCACCTTGATGCGGTCGGGCCATTCAAACTGCACCGGCACTTCCGGCGGCGCCAGGGCGCCGAGGCTTTCCGCCAGACCAATCTGGGCCACATACACGGCCTGAATGGCCTCTTCCAGAGGAGTCTCGGGCGCCAGCACCAGGGCGGCGCGCAGGGTATCCACCGCCTCGGAATAAAACACCGTACCGGAATCCACGCCGGCAATGGCGCGGCTGACAGCCTTGTCGAACGGATCCGTGTGCGGCGGCACCACTTCTCCGGTCAGTAACGGGGGGAAACGGGGTGACTCGATCATCGGATGGCCTGGGCGTAGAGTTCAGAACCAACGATTTCATCGGCCAGTCGCTGGAACGCCTGCGCCTGTGGGCTCTCGGGCTTGGACACCACGATGGGCACGCCACCGTCGGAGCCTATCCGGATGTCCAGATCCAGCGGAATCTCACCGAGGAACGGCGCTCCCAGTTTTTCTGCCTCGGCCCGGGCCCCGCCATGGCCGAACGGGTGATGCTCCTTGCCGCAGCCGTCGCAGATAAACGACGCCATGTTCTCCACCAGACCAAACAGCGGCACGTCCATGCGCTTGAACATGTCGATACCCTTGCGCGCGTCCATCAGGGCGATGTCCTGGGGCGTGGACACCACCACGGCACCGGCCACGAAGAACTTCTGGCTCAGGGTCATCTGCACGTCACCGGTGCCCGGCGGCAGATCGACCAGCAGTACGTCCAGTCGCCCCCAATCCACCTGGTTCATCATCTGCTGCAGGGCGCCCATCAGCATGGGCCCACGCCAGACGATGGCCTCCTCTTCCGAGGTCATCAAACCAAGCGACATCAGGGTAACCCCGTGGTTTCGCAGCGGCAGGATGGTGTGGCCATCCGGGCTCGACGGCCGGCCGGACACGCCCAGCATCCTGGGCTGACTGGGCCCATAAACGTCTGCGTCCAGCAGCCCCACTTTCAGCCCCTTGGACGCCATCGCCACCGCCAGGTTGGAGGAGACGGTGGACTTGCCAACGCCGCCCTTGCCCGAGGCGATGGCGATGATGCGGTCAACGCCCTTCGGGTTCTTGTCCTGAGGCCGGGGCGCATCGGTGCCAATCAGGTTACTTTTTCCTACTTCGGTGTACTGGACCATGGAAATTCCTGTCTATCAATCAATTGTCCCGGTAGTCATCACTGGTGCGAACCTTGGGTCTTGCGGCGCCAGCCATGGGCGCTGAGTCGCCATGGAACTGTGCCTTCACCCGGCAGTCGTCGCACATCTTGATGAGCTGGACATTATCAGATTTGGTGTACATCCAGTGCTGGTTTTCCAGCTTGGCAACAATCCGGTTGATGGTGCTGGCCACCCCGAAAGGCTTGCCACACTGAATGCATTCGAACGGTTCTTCTGCGTGCAGGGCTCGAGCGCTGAGTGCCGCCTTGGACAGATCCAGCTGTGGTTTGAGCGTAATGGCTGTTTCCGGACACGTGCTTTCGCAGATACCGCACTGCACGCAAGCGTTCTCGGTGAACTGCACCTCCGGCCGGTCCGGGTGATCACCCAGGGCGCCGGTGGGGCACAGGGACACACAGGCCAGGCAAAGGGTGCACTTGTCAGAGTCGATCTCAATGGCGCCATAGGGCGCGCCCTTGGGCAGAGGAATCGGCTCATCAACCTTCTCAGCCATGGCAGTGGCGGTCACCCGGGTGATATCGCGACGACCGCCAACCAGCAACACCGGTTCGCTGACCCGTCCGGCGTTGTCTCCCGGCGCGGAAAGCTCGATGGCGTCAATCACCCGTACCCGGCTGGGCGAGTTATGGGTGCCGGTCAGCATTGCCTGAGCCAGTTGCACTTCCGCCGCCAGCGCCCGCTTGTCCAGCTCATTGTCCGCCAGAATCAGAACCTCCGCGTAGCCGGCCCCGAACGCCGCCATTATCTCGGCGTGACCAATCCGGTCCACATGCTCGAGGCCAAGCGGAATCAGGTCATCGGCCAGGCCGTCGTCGTAACGGGCCAGGTAGGTGATGGCCTCGGCGCCCGCTTCCAGAGTGTGAAACACAAGGCGCGGCGATTCGTGAGTGTGCTCGCGATAGGTCTTTGCCATCACGTCCATCACCTTCACCAACGCCTCGTAGGGCGTTTCGTTCATGGTGACGGCGGATGTGGGGCACACGGCCGCGCAGGAACCACAGCCGGCGCAGATATCGGAATCGATCTGGATGTGATCCCCGGCGGAAAAAATCGCCTCCGTGGGGCACACATCGAGGCAGCGTGTGCAGCCGGGTTTGTTTGCCCGGGAATGCGCGCACAGGGACTCCTCAAGCCGGAAGTACACGGTCTTCTCGAACTCGCCGACCATTTCCCGCGCCGTCAGGGCAATGCGCTCCAGTTCCCCGGATTTGGCAGGATCTGCCCAGAAATAGCCGTTGCGTTTCTCATGGCTCGGGAACGCCGGTGCGCCTCCGCGCAGGTCGATAAACACATCGCATTCGCTGCGGGCCGTGGCCTGGGCCGGTGAGTAACCCAGCTCGCCGCGACCGGCCGGGTGCAGCGTCTGCAGACCGGCAAACTCCAACTTGAAGTTACCCAGGGCGCCGTAGGCGCTGGTCAACTTCCCCTTGGCCACATCGTAAGCTGCGGAAGGCAACTGGATGGGCCCGGCGTCGTTGACCACACAGGTCACGCCCAGCTCATCCTGCACCAGCCCGGCCATGCGGATGGCCTGCTCAGTGGGACCGACAATGCAGCAGACGCCGCTGGACTGGATGGTTTTCGCCGGCGCCGACGGCCCGGGCAACTGGGCCGCTGCCACCAGCGCCGCCTGCTTGGCTTCCAGTCGTTTTGGATTGGCGTTGGCGGAACTCCACCCGGCCCGATCCCGGATATCAATGGTGCTCAGTGGCGCCACATGCTGAATCTCGGCGTGGACGTCTTCCGCCAACCGCTCGAACAGCGCCGCCTGCTGGCCGCAGGCAATGAGCACGTCGTTGCGGGCCCCCAGATGCTCGGCTGCGGTCTTCATATCCTTGCCGCACAACTGGTCTACCGCAACCACCTGCTCGGCACCGGCAACCGCCTGAAGAACCTCGGAATTGAAGGTCTGGCTCTTGTCACAGGTGCACAACAATAGGGATTTTTTTTGGCTCATCAGGAACTTTACTCTGTTCGTTGTTGTTATACGTATACGTATCACTCTCTCACTTCGAGCATGCCATAGCCATCGACTTTCGAACAATTGGATAATTGTTGGAGCCCTGCTAGTTTCTAGCTATAACAAGAAGAGATCCATCATGAGCAGTAGAACCGATCACTGGAAACGCACACTACAGGTTGGCGCCGTTGTTCGCCGGTCTCCCGGAGTAACCCGCTGGGCCAAAGAAATCTGGAAACCTGTCGCTGTCATCCCTGGGGCACCCGACGCCTTCTGGAAAGAACTGGTCCACGACGGCGAGGTGGTTGACTACCACGCCGGCACGGTCACCATGGAGCTGTTTCGAGCGGACGTTGAGGGCTATCTGGTATCCCTCAACATGAGCGTGCCGTCTGCCTGGGTCATCCTCGATCGGGACGTCACCGGTCAGTCTCCTTCAGGCTGGATGCTCAGCACCATCACCGCCAATGCCCACGAGGCCCTGGACTCCCTGGACAGTGGCGAGAGTATCGTCGAGTCTGTTCCCATCCCCGAGTCCCTGGCAGCCTGGATCAAGGAATTTATCGACATGCACTACATCGAGGAGCCGTTCAAGAAGCGGCGCCGGGACGAGGTGCGTGTGGATGCGGTGGAAGACGCCAAGGGCGACCCGCGCATCCGACAGGAAAGCGACGTGTTCCGGGCGCCCAACAACATCAAGAAACCCAAAGTGCATTAACGAGGGTGTAGCAATGGTTGAATCCCGTTGGCAGCGCTGGTCCCGTAAAAAGGCCGAAGCCAATCGAAAGGTTGGGCCTACCCCCGCGCCGGCACAGGAACCGGAACCGTCAGCCCCCGCCCCGGAGCCGGAGCAGCAGGAGCTGGCCATTAACGAGACGCTGTCGGAACAGGAACTGCTCGATAAATACGGGCTGCCTGATCCGGCGTCCATTGAAATCGGCACGGACATCACCGGGTTCATGCGCCGGGAGATTCCCGAGTTTCTGCGTCGCAAGGCATTGCGGAGCCTCTGGAAATCCAATCCGGTGCTGGCCGTATTGGACGGGCTGAACGACTATGACGAGGATTACACGCTGGCTTCCACGGCCGGACAGACCGTTAGTTCGCTTTATCGGGTCGGTGAAGGCATGGTCGAGAAAGCCAAGAAGGCAGCCGATGTCGTGGATGAACCGGTCAGCAGTCTGGCGCAACCGTCAGACGTCGAGTCCGAACCCGTCAGCGACCAGCGCCCGGAAGCCCAGACCGCACTGGAGGCCGACGATGCCCCGGAGCCGCAAGTTCCTGGCAACCTCCGGGTCACACAGGCGGAACCTGAAGAGACCGAAGAGGCGCCGGAACCCCGGTTCCGGCCTCGCATGCGTTTTGACTATTAGTGAAATACGATTCAGCTATTGGTAAATGTATCGTTGCTTGCTCCACTATTTGCCGATGTGTACTAAGCTAGTGTGAGAGTGCGCACATAATAATTAGAAGGAAACCGACTTGACTGACACGGCGGAAATCCAGTGCCCTCGTTCGATCACCGAAGAAGATCGCGCCAGGGCTCAAATCTATCAGTTGCTGGGCGTGCTGCTGGCCAACCCGCCCACGGCGGAATTGTTGCAGGGTCTGTCATCCCTCCAGGGTGACGACACGCCTCTGGGCCAGGCCTCGAAAAACCTGGCCGCACTGGCCGAGCGCACCAACCCTCACGATGTCGAGCGGGAGTTCAACAACCTGTTTGTTGGCCTCGGTCGTGGCGAACTCCTGCCCTACGCCAGCTATTACCTCACCGGCTTCCTGAACGAGAAGCCCCTGGCGGAACTGCGAACCGACCTGATGTCCCGCGGCATCAAGGCGCGCAGCGACGTAAAAGAACCCGAAGACCACATCTGCACGCTCTGTGAAATCATGGCCGGCATCATCACCGGCGCCTTTCCCTGTGACAGCGATGTGGCCTCTCAGAAAGCCTTTTTCGACGCTCACCTTGCCAAGTGGGCGGAACTGTTTTTTACCGACTTGGAAGAAGCGCAAAGCGCTGTCTTCTACGCGCCGGTTGGCTCGCTTGGGCGGGCTTTCATGGCGGTGGAAGCGGAGGCCTTTGCAATTCAGTAACCGGGATCGAAGATCCCTTAACCCAGGGGGAGGTGTCCAATGGACAACCCGAAGCGTGAAAACAGCCGTCGCCATTTTCTGAAAATGGCCGCCGTTGCAGCTCCAGCTGCCGTGGCAATGACGGTTGCACCGAACGCCGCAGCCGAGGTGGTCAGGAAAGACGCGCCGAAAAGCCGCGGATTACGTGATACCGAACACACACGTAAGTATTTCGAATCGGCTCGCTTTTAACGGGGGTTTGAGTTGATCAAGGTTGCGAAAGGCCCTTGAGAGACTGAGCTTTCCGGAAAAACGAGAATAATAAAAGAGAGAGGTATGAGACATGTTAAGGAAGAAGACCAACGGGGTAGCGAAAGGCCCCCGTGCAGGCTCCTTGCTTTCTTCACTCGCTGCCAAGACTCTGGACCGTCGTCAGTTCCTGACAACCTCCGGTGTAGCGGTGGGTGGCCTTGCAGCGCTGTCGCTGACATCCGGACGGGTTGAGGCTGCCGCCCCGACCACCGGTGGTGGCGAAGTGGTTGTCAAGAAATCCGTCTGTACACACTGCTCGGTCGGCTGCACGGTAGAAGCCGAAGTCCAGAACGGTGTGTGGACCGGCCAGGAACCCGGCTGGGACAGCCCCTTCAATATGGGCGCCCACTGTGCCAAGGGCGCGTCGGTACGGGAGCACGCCCACGGCGAGCGTCGTCTGAAAACCCCCATGAAGATGGTCAACGGCCAGTGGCAGAAGATTTCCTGGGACACCGCCATCAACGAAATCGGCGACAAGATGATGCAGATCCGCGAGGAAAGCGGTCCCGATTCCGTGTACTGGCTGGGCAGCGCCAAGTTCAACAACGAACAGGCCTACCTGTTCCGCAAGTTTGCTGCCTACTGGGGTACCAACAACGTCGACCACCAGGCGCGGATCTGTCACTCGACAACCGTTGCCGGCGTAGCCAACACCTGGGGCTACGGTGCGATGACCAACTCGTACAACGACATCCACAATTCCAAGGCCATCTTCCTGATTGGCGGTAACCCGGCAGAAGCCCACCCGGTCTCCCTGCTGCACGTACTGAAGGCCAAGGAAGAAAACAACGCGCCGCTGATCGTCTGCGACCCGCGCTTCACCCGTACCGCTGCCCACGCTGACGAATTCGTCCGCTTCCGTCCGGGCACCGACGTGGCCCTGGTCTGGGGTATTCTCTGGCACATCTTCGAGAACGGCTGGGAAGACAAGGAATTCATTCGCACACGCGTTTACGGCATGGAAGATATCCGCGCCGAAGTCGCCAAGTGGACTCCGGAAGAGGTAGAGCGAGTCACCGGCGCGCCGGGTGCGCAGCTTGAGCGCGTTGCCCGCACTATGGTCAACAACCGCCCCGGCACCGTGATCTGGTGTATGGGTGGTACCCAGCACACCAACGGTAACAACAACACCCGCGCCTACTGCGTACTGCAGCTGGCCCTGGGCAACATGGGCGTCGCCGGTGGCGGCACCAACATCTTCCGTGGTCACGACAACGTACAGGGTGCCACCGATCTGGGCGTGCTCGCCGACACCCTGCCTGGCTACTACGGCCTGGCGGCTGGCTCCTGGGCCCACTGGGCGCGCGTCTGGGAAGAGGATCTCGACTGGCTGAAAGGCCGCTTTGCGGTATGGGACAAGGATGGCAAATCCCGGGCCATGATGAACGAGAAGGGCATCCCGGTATCACGCTGGATCGACGGCGTGCTGGAAGCCAAGGAAAACCTGGAACAGCCGGACAATACCCGGGCCATGGTGCTGTGGGGCCACGCGCCCAACTCCCAGACCCGGATGACGGAAATGAAGGAAGCCATGGAGAAGCTCGACCTGCTGGTCGTTGTGGATCCCTTCCCCACCGTTTCCGCCGTGCTGCATGATCGTAAAGAGGGCGCGTACCTGCTGCCCACCACGACCCAGTTCGAGACCTACGGTTCCGTGACCGCCTCCAACCGTTCACTGCAGTGGCGGGAGAAAGTGGTGGAGCCGCTGTTCGACTCCAAGGTCGACCACGAGATCATGAAGCTGTTCGCGGACAAGTTCGGCTTTACCGATCGCATGTTCCGCAACATTGCCATCAACGGCGATGAACCGTCGATCGAAGACATCACCCGCGAGTTCAACCGCGGTATGTGGACCATCGGTTACACCGGCCAGTCGCCGGAGCGTCTGAAGAAGCACATGCAGTACCAGCATCACTTCGACAAGACCACCCTGCGCGCTGTCGGCGGTCCCTGTGACGGTGATTTCTACGGCCTACCATGGCCGTGCTGGGGTACCCCGGAAATGAACCACCCGGGCACCGCCAACCTGTACGATATGTCGCTGCCAGTCTCCCAAGGCGGTCTGACCTTCCGTGCACGCTTTGGTGTTGAACACAACGGCCAGAACATTCTGGCAGACGGTGTGTACTCCAAGAACTCCGAGATCAAGGACGGCTACCCCGAGTTCACCATGCAGATGCTGATGGACCTGGGTTGGGATGGCGATCTGACAGCCGAGGAGCGTGCAGCCATTGACGCCGTGGCAGGTCCGGAAACCAACTGGAAAACCGACCTGTCCGGTGGCATCCAGCGTGTGGCAATCAAGCACGAATGTGCGCCGTTTGGTAACGCCAAGGCACGGGCCATCGTCTGGAACTTCCCGGATCCTGTGCCGCTGCACCGCGAGCCGCTGTACACGCCGCGTCGCGATCTCGTGGCCGACTACCCGACCTACGAGGACAAGACCTTCTGGCGAGTACCAACGCTGTATGAAACCATCCAGCAGAAGGACTTCAGCAAGGAGTTCCCGATCATCCTCACCTCCGGCCGTCTGGTCGAATACGAGGGTGGCGGTGACGAAACCCGTTCGAACCCCTGGCTGGCAGAACTTCAGCAGGAGATGTTCATTGAAGTGAATCCTCGTGATGCCAACAACCTGAACATCCGTGACGGTCACGATGTCTGGGTCCATGGCCCCGAGGGAGCGAAGATCAAGGTCAAGGCCATGATCACGGAACGTGTAGGAGAAGGCGTAGCCTTTATGCCCTTCCACTTCGGCGGGCACTACCAGGGCAAGGACCTGCGGGACAAGTACCCCAAGGGCGCTGACCCCATCGTTCTGGGTGAATCCACCAACACCGTTCAAACATACGGGTACGACTCGGTCACGCAGATGCAAGAGACCAAGGCAACCCTATGTTCGATCATGCCGGCATAAAGAGAGGTGTAGACCATGGCACTTGAAGGACAAGCAAGAGCAAAATTCCTTTGCGACGCCGAGCGCTGCATCGAATGTAATGCCTGCGTGACGGCCTGTAAGAATGAGCACGAAGTTCCCTGGGGTATCAACCGCCGCCGGGTAGTCACCATCGAGGATGGCAAACCCGGTGAACGTTCGATCTCGGTAGCCTGCATGCACTGTTCAGATGCGCCCTGTATGGCCGTCTGCCCGGTGGACTGCTTCTACCAGACCGAAGACGGCATCGTGCTGCACTCCAAGGATCTGTGTATCGGTTGTGGCTATTGCTTCTACGCTTGCCCGTTCGGTGCGCCGCAGTTCCCGCAAGCGGGCAACTTCGGCAGCCGGGGCAAGATGGACAAGTGCACGTTCTGTGCAGGCGGTCCGGAAGAAGACAACTCCACGGTTGAGTTCCAGAAGTACGGACGCAACCGTATTGCCGAAGGCAAACTGCCGATCTGTGCGGAAATGTGCTCTACCAAAGCCCTGTTGGCCGGTGACGGCGACGAGGTGGCGGACATCTATCGCCAGCGCGTGGTGAACCGCGGATTCGGTTCCGGCGCCTGGGGATGGGGCACAGCCTACGAGAAGAAGGGCGCATAAACTGGCCCGACCGATTCGGGGCCCTTCGGGGCCCCGTTGTCGGTTACGGCAACAATTTCTTCTTGTTGATTCCGCTGGAGTGCTCTAGATGAACAAAAAACTATTAGGTGTCGTCGGCCTGTTGCTTGCGATGCTGATGTTAAACCCTGTGTGGGCGCAGGACATTCCGGAACCGGAACGAAGCGCGACCGGCGGGGCTCAAACCCTCGAAGATATCCTGCGACGCCAAAAACAGCTGGAAGTCGACGACAGTTTCCGCTCCCAGAACCTCGGTAACCCCGAAAACGCTCCGCCAATCTCGGCACCCCTGGGGACCCGGGGCGGCGTCTCTGATTCGGAAAACTGGCGAGCTATCCGCTACAACGAGATCGACCCCAGCACGCAGGTCCGTGGCCCTGCCGCTGACGTTCTGATTCAGGACGGCGGCATGCCCTGGTACAAGCTCCGTGAGGGTCCGGTTATTACCTACGGTGGTGGCGCACTGCTTGCGATCATCGCTCTGCTGGTGGTGTTCTATTTCGTCCGTGGCCGGATCATGATTGATGGCGGGCCTGCGGGCACAACCATCGAACGGTTCAAGGCCATCGAACGATTCGGCCACTGGCTGCTCGCCGGTTCCTTCATCGCATTGGGCCTCACCGGCCTGATCACGCTGATGGGCCGCAGCTTCCTGATTCCGGTCCTGGGGCCCGACGCTTTCGCAACCCTGGCTGCCGGTTCCAAGTGGCTGCACAACAACGTGGCCTGGGCGTTCATGCTGGGCCTGGTCATGACGTTCGTGATGTGGGTATCCCACAACATCCCCAACAAGCTGGACTGGCAGTGGTTGAAGGCAGGCGGCGGTATCATTGGCAGCGGCCATCACCCCTCGGCGAAGAAGTTCAATGCCGGACAGAAGATTGTGTTCTGGACCGTCATGATTCTCGGCTTCTCCGTATCACTGTCCGGACTGTCACTGCTGTTCCCGTTCCAGATGCCCATGTTTGCTGACACCTTCGGCGTCATCAACAGCATTCTTGGAACCAGCTTCCCGACCGACCTGGCGCCCCATGAAGAGATGCAGTACGCCAACATCTGGCACTCGATCGTCGCCTTCATCATGATGGTGGCCATCATCGCGCACATCTACATCGGCTCTGTCGGAATGGAGGGTGCGTTTGATGCCATGGGCAACGGCCAGGTGGATCTGGAATGGGCCCGCCAGCACCATGACCTGTGGGTGGCTGAGGTTGAGGCCAAACAGGGCAAGGGAGGATCATCATGAAAGTCATGATTTCCGCGTTTGTCGCAGCGCTGGTCATAGCGTTCGCAGCTCCGCCAGTGCTGAACCAGTTCGGTTGGTCTTCCGCCGAGCAGACCAGCACCGAGAGTGTCCGTCTTGACTGAGCAAACCAGGGTATACCAGATCGACGCAGTCGGTCTGGTATGCCCACTCCCCATACTGCGTTTCAAGAAGCGCACCCAGGGTCTTCCCAGCGGTACCGAGGTCGATTTCCTGGCCGACGATCCCAGCGGTCGTAAAGACCTGCAGGCACTGTGCGAGATCACCGGCCACCGGATTGAATGGATCGAGGAAGAAGAAGCCGGGGTAACCCGATACCGAATCCGCCTGGCCTGATTATCAAATCCTATCGTTCTTTTTGAGATCCATAGCAATAAAGCGATCGTACTTCGCCCCTCTCGATTCAATCACCTCGACACGGAGCTGTAGTATGAGGGACGGAAAACAACCGGTGTTTTTGACCACCGACCAGATTGCCACGCTGCAGGACATGATTCTGGAAAAACAGTATCAGCTCGCCGCAGCTCAGGCTGAAAACCTTCAGTCAACCGATTACGCGAAGCTCAGTGAGAAGATGAGCCACACCACGGACCTTCTCATGACTCTTTCGAATGCGCTCCCGGAGCCCGGAGAATCCGACCCCGCCCCCCTGCAAGAACTCCGGGAGAGCGCCTGAGCCCGTCAGTGGCCACCTTGGGGACGTTTTCGAGCATCCGGAGGGGTCCTCGGCCACAACCCGACAATCTCACTCTTTGGTCGAACAGCACCCATTTTCTTCTCACGCTTTTCCAAAACAGGTCGTTAATAGAACAAAAGTCATCGCCATCGGTGGCAGCAAGGACTTGTTACGGGGGAAGAAAACATGTCCATCAGGAAACTGTTTATTGTCTGGATATCGGTTGTACTGCTGGCAATCGCCCTGATTGTCAGTGGTTTGATTGCATTCCGAACCCAGCAAACCATCACTTCGGACGTCGTCGATCGCAAAAACGATCTGGTTGAGGAAATCACCGGAATGCTCACTATTACCGATGAGCTGATGTCCAAACGGGTGCAGAACTCCCTGAACCTCATGATCGAGCGTGGAAACCAGCTGGGTGAAGCTCGGGTTCAGGGCACCGAGGTGGTGGCCGGGCAACCCAGGCCAGCGCTGTATCTGGGCGACACGCTGATCAACAACAACTTTGAACTGGTGGATGGCATCACCAAAGTGATGGGCGGCACGGCGACGCTGTTTGTTCGTGACGGTCAGGACTTCGTGAGGGTGTCGACCAATGTGAAAAAGGACGACGGCTCCCGGGCGATCGGCACCACCCTCAACATGGCTGGTGCGGCTGGTCGCGCCATCAGCCGAGGCGAGGCTTACTTTGGCCAGGTGGATATCCTCGGCAACCCTTACCTCACCGCCTACAGCCCGATACGCAACGCGGCCAATCAGGTTGTCGGTATCTGGTACGTTGGCTACTCCGCCGACCTTAAAGAACTGGAACAGGCGATCACGTCCTCAAGCCTCCTTGAAAATGGCTTTGTGGCACTGGTCGACGACAAAGACCGGCTCAGGATGCACTCGGACACTATCGCTTCCGAGCAACTGCAGGGCATTCTCGAACAAGGCTCTGATGGCTGGCAGCTTGACCGCATCGTATTCGAACCCTGGGGCTATCAGATTGTCACCGGATACTCAGAGGCGGAAGTCTCTGCCATGGTGCGCAACCAGACGGTAAGCGCGATTGTCGCCATTCTGGTAGGAGGTCTCATTCTAATCGGTGTGCTGAGTGCGCTGGCACAGCTGGTTGTCGCACGGCCTTTGCAGAACATGATCGCCGCAATTGATGATATTGCCAGCGGCGGTGGCGACCTGACGGTCCGTTTCAACCCGAAAGGTAAGAGCGAACTGGATGCCATGGCGCGAGGATTCGATCGTCTGCTGGAGCGACTCCAGGCAACCATTTCCGAAACCAAGGAGTCCTCGGAAAGCCTGGTGGACGCGTCCACCAGGCTACGCGGCATTTCCGCAGACTCGGCGACGGTAGTATACCGGCAGACCGGCGAGACGGCACAGGTCGCCACAGCCATGAACGAGATGACTGCAACGGCCCAGAACGTGGCGGAGAGTGCCTCCAGAGCGGAGAGTATTGCCCGGGAAGCCGATGGCCTCGCGGAGAGCGGCCAGTCACTGATCAAGCAGACCACGGCGAAAATTCAGAATCAGCTCGACAACAATGAGCGCTCCACCCAGACCAGTGCTTCCCTCAAGGAAGCCTCGGACAACATTGGCAGCATACTCGCCGTGATCGAGAACATTTCAGAACAGACCAATCTGCTGGCCCTGAACGCCGCTATCGAAGCCGCGCGCGCCGGAGAACACGGGCGAGGCTTCGCGGTGGTTTCCGATGAAGTACGAAACCTCGCCCGCCGCACCCAGGAGTCCATCAAGGAAATTCAGGCCCAGATCAACCACCTTCAGGAAGGTGTGGCCAGTGTGACAGATGTTATTGAGGTGGGCAGTCGGTTGGCCAACGAAACCAGCGGAATGATCCGTGAAACCGGCAACGCAATCGATGCCCTTCGAGAGAGCGTCCTGGCCATTCGCGACACCAACATCGAAATGGCAGGAGCCGCCGAACAACAAAGCAGAGTGTCAGAGGACATCAACCAACGTCTCGAACACATTCGGGAAATGGCCGCAAACAGCGAGCAAAATGCGACATCAACCAATGAAGCGGCGGAGAGCCTCGAGCGTCTTGCAGAGACACTGAAAACCCGGTTGGGATCCTATCGGACCTGAGAAACGGACTGCTCGGGTAGCTGACGGCAGCGGTCACTGGCCTGGTTGAGAGACCGGGCCAGTTCGGGGAGCGTGTTGCGGACATAGTAGGCGACGTCCAGATCGCGAACTTTCTCGGCGGTCAGGTCGCCCTGCTTCGATTCCGCCAGGGTACCGTAGGTTTTTTCAGTAATGAGCACATAGTCGGCACGTCCCAGCCGGAGCATGGCGATGGCCTGCTGCCACTCGCTGACCTCGAATGTCGGCCCCTCAAGATCCCGTAACAGGGCCTTGCCGGCAAATCCGCGAACATAGACATAGCGGGCCTTGTCCTCATGAGGCCTGGCCTTGTTGGCCGACAGAGAGATTCGCAGATAGCTGGACTTAACAACGGTATCCCCGAACACCGCAAACCGGTCACGGGCGGGGTCCTGAACCAGCGGCAGCCCCACGTCAATGCGCCCCAGCTCAAGTTCATGGACCAGCCTGGCCAGAGGCAGCGTCACGAAATCATATCGGTAGCCTGCGCCATCCAGAATACAGCGGTAGGCCCCGGCTATCGGCCCGTAGAGGCCATTTTCGCCAACAGCGACGACGTTACTGAACTCCTGCCCGACCCCAACCCGGTAGCTTCTGTTTTCTCCATGCGCCGGGAGGAGCGTGCACAACATGGCAGCCAACGCCAACAGCCTACCCATCAATTTCAGCTCCGTTACTTGTTATCGACTGCGCACACGATCACTTGCTGCCAGAATCGCATGTAGCACCACTATAAGCCTTTGGCTCTCCCGAGGTACATACAGGGGCTGTACAGATTGGGTAACCGGTACTGCAAAAAGGTTACAGAAACACCCGAAATGACAGATCGCTTGTTCGTTAATTTAGAACGTTTCGTCCGGATATATATATTTTTATTCACGTAAAAAGCCCGGGATACTACGCCTACTCACTTATCGCTGATTACGGGGTCCTTCATGTTCGATATCCAGCACATCGAACCCTTGCTCTTGCTCCTGGTACCGCTGTCGTACGGCATCGGCGCTTTCGCTACCGCGAGATCAGGCCAGAGGGCGAGTGTGCTGATACGGTCGGCCGTCTTCAGACTGGCGTTCGCCTTCGCGCTGGTTGCGGCCATCGGCAGCGTTTGGTGGCCGGTATCGGCAACCTGGCTGAGCCAGGCTCCCCTGGCCTTCATCATGTTGCTGCTGATCACCCTGCTGGGTATGGTGCTCGGGCAGTTTTCCGAAAGGTACCTGGCGGGGGATCCCGGGCAGCGCCGCTTCATGGTCTGGCTCCAGGTGATTCTCGCAAGCGTCTCTGTGATTGCCATCACCAACCATCTGGTGATGTTTCTTGTCAGCTGGGTCGCCATCAGTGTGAGCCTGCACCAGTTGCTGATGTTCTTTCCGGATCGCCCCCGTGCCGCCCTGGCCGCCCACAAGAAATTCATCTTCGCGAGACTCGCCGAGCTGTGCCTCGGCATCGCCTTCGTTCTGCTCTACATCCAGTACGATACGCTGCTGGTCGATCAGATTCTGGCCCGGGTTTCCGCAGACGCGGACGTTTCCCCGGGAACGCAGGCCGCGGCCATTCTTATGGCGGTGGCCGCCCTGCTCAAATGTGCCCAGATACCGTTCCATGGCTGGCTTATCCAAGTGGTGGAATCACCCACTCCGGTGTCTGCTCTGCTGCATGCGGGCGTGGTCAACCTTGGCGGGTTCCTGATGATCCTGATGGCACCGCTGATTTCCCAGGTCAGCGCGGCCCAGTGGCTGCTCCTTCTGGTGGCCGGCCCCACCGCGGTGTTTGCCAGCCTGGTGATGATGACGCGTATTTCCATCAAGGTCCGACTGGCCTGGTCCACCTGCTCCCAGATGGGCTGGATGCTCGTGGAGTGCGCGCTGGGCCTCTACGAGCTGGCGCTGCTGCACCTGGTGGCTCACTCCGCCTACAAGGCGCACACCTTCCTCAACGCCGGGAATACCGTGGAGCTGTCGATGAAAAAGCGCCTGGTTACGGTAAACCAACCGGATGGCAAAAAGTGGCTGGCGGCGACCTGCCTGGCAGGACTGTTTGTTGTGCCAACGATGCTCCTCTCCCCCGGATCGGGTGCCGCTCATCATTTCTCCTGGCTTGTTCCGGGGATCGCGCTGGTCATTCTGTTCTCGGAATTCTTCTCCGCCGGCGGTGGTGTTCTTAACAAGGCGAGAGGGCTCTTCATCGGCGCCGCCTTCTGGGCTCTCTACTGGCTCCAGAAAACCTTTTTCAACCTGATGCTGGCACCGCCGAAAAACCCGACCAGCGTGCTTGAGCTTGTCTTTGTCGGCGTGCTCTTCGGGGTTCTCGTACTCGGCTACTACCAGATCCGCTATCACCGTTTCTCTCCAGCCGGTGCACGGCTCTACCGGTTCCTCTTCGCGGCCGGTTACCTGGATGAGTGGTCCACTCGCCTGACCCTGAAAATCTGGCCGGCCAAACTGCCTGACGTGGTGCGGCCAAGGCCCGTTGTCACCGTCTCTTCACCCTCTGGTTCCAGGGAGTCTGCCTGATGCTTACCACCCAAACGACTGAGTCTTCTGAGCAACACAGCAGCACCCCGGACTGGTATGCTGCGGTCACTGAAGCCTGCGACCGCATCTCGCCGTCCTGGCCCCTGGATCAGATGATCGCGGTCAATCCCCTCTGGGAAATGCGCGACCAGCCGTTTGCCGGGGTTGCCTCGCGCATGGCGGCGCTGAATGGCACCTGCTGCCAGAATCATGCGGCGCTCCACAGCCTGGGCGACACCCCGGCGTCGGCCGAGACCGCCCACATGCCCGAGCACTGGCAGAACCTCAGTGCCCAGCTGGATCGCAATCGTGACACCGCGCACCAGGTCGGCTGGCAGGATGAGGTGGTGCACCAGATCAGCCAGTTCTGCGGCGACTACTTCCAGCGCCTCGACGCCGGTGACTTCCAGGCCGATGCCCAGGATCTTTATTACAGCTGGCTGCAGATGACGCGGGCGGATCGGGGCATTGCCATTGTTATGGGGGAGCCCTCACTGCCCTCGCAGTTCCAGGTTCTGCCCGATCGGTATGAAAAACTGATCACCGATGGCTTCAACGCCCTGGCCGCACAGCCCGACCACGCCCCGGACTACGCCCATGCCCTGCTGCTGGACATCAACGGCTGGTCCTCCTGGGCCGCCTATCTGCGCTGGCAGGCCAGGCTCCGTGGCAGCGAGGAAGACCTCATGCCGGGACTGCTGGCCATCCGCCTCGCCTGGGAGCTGGCGATCTGGCGACACGTTCAGCATGGTGGCGGCGCGATCTTCGCCGAGCTGAAACGTCACTGGCTCAGGCAATGGCAAGAGTGGCCAGAAATGCTGCATACCCATGAGCAGTCCCAGATTGCCGGCTGGCACCATCAGACCGAGGCGGAAGCAGCGTACCAGTCACGACTGGCGGAAAAGCTGCTGTCCGGGACTGCCCGTGAAGGCGTCCCGGATGATCAGCCCCTGAAGCTGCAGGCTGCCTTCTGCATCGACGTACGCTCGGAAATTTTTCGCCGAGCGCTTGAGGCACAGGACAAAGCCATCCAGACTCTCGGCTTTGCCGGTTTCTTCGGGCTGCCCATTTCCTACCGACCCAAGGGCACCGGATTCTCCCGGCCCCAGTTGCCCGGCCTGCTTGCTCCGGCGCTGGAAGTCTCGGAAGTCGAGGCGTCGTCCAGCTTCCGACAGCAGTCGCTGGCCAACCACGTTCACTGGTCGCAGTTCTCCAACGCCGGGCCGGCGAGTTTCAGCTTTATCGAAAGCATGGGGCTGGCGGGTCTCGCGCGCATGGTCCGCAAAACCTTTTTCGGCAAAGCCTCGGAAAACCCGGTCGACAAGCTACACAGGGACCAGACCGAGTTCGAAATCCGAAAGGATGGCACTTTGCTGGGCGCCGAGGAAAAGGCGGAACTGGCGGAGGGAATTCTCCGCGCCATGACGCTGACGGACCGGTTTGCCCCCATCGTACTGCTGGTCGGACACGGCAGCAGCACACGTAACAACCCCCACGCCGCCGGCCTTGACTGCGGTGCCTGTGGTGGCCAGACGGGCTCGGTCAATGTCCGGGTTCTTGCCGGCATTCTGAACGACCCGGACGTACGCGCGGCCCTGGCCGAGCGCGGGCTGAGCATTCCCTCCGGGACGCGTTTCGTAGGGGCACTGCACAACACCACCACGGACGAAGTGGAGTGCACCGGTGAGGTGCCTGGCGAGATCGCGGACTTCCTCGCCCGTGCCGGGGCCCAGGCACGCCGCGAGCGGGCGACCCGTCTGGGCATCGCCAACGAGCAGGATGTCGACAGCGCCATCCGAAAGCGCAGCCAGGACTGGTCAGAGGTACGGCCCGAGTGGGGCCTGGCCGGCAACGCGAGCTTCATCGTGGCTCCCCGCTCAGCGACCCGGGGCCTGGATCTGGAGGGGCGAAGCTTCCTGCACGACTACCATTGGCGCGACGATGAAGGCTTCAAAACCCTTGAGCTGATCATGACCGCGCCCATGGTGGTTACCCATTGGATCAATCTGCAGTACTTCATGTCGGTCACCGATAACCTGCATTACGGCAGCGGCAACAAGGTGCTGCATAATGTGGTGGGTGGCCACATCGGGGTGTTCGAGGGCAACGGCGGCGACCTGCGGATCGGCTTACCCCTGCAGTCGGTGCATGATGGCGAACACTGGGTGCACGAACCTCTGCGCCTGAGCGTATATCTGGCAGCTCCGAAAGAAGCGATTGCGGAGATCGCCCGGAAGCATCC
Source organism: Marinobacter sp. E2 (assembly GCF_055755345.1). Classification (NCBI taxonomy): domain Bacteria; kingdom Pseudomonadati; phylum Pseudomonadota; class Gammaproteobacteria; order Pseudomonadales; family Marinobacteraceae; genus Marinobacter; species Marinobacter sp. E2. The sequence goes on along the minus strand of NZ_CM146911.1, from coordinate 394,804 downwards.
GGTGGTGCAGCAGCTGATCGATAACGACTGGCTGTACCTGTTCCGGATAAACGACGAGCAGACCTCCATTGAACGATATTACCAAGACGAGTGGCTGACCCATGCCTGACACCCTCACGCTGGATGCAACGCGCTCCGCCGACCTGGACCAAGCCGCCAGCCTGCTCCGCAACGGGCACCTGGTGGCAATGCCGACCGAAACGGTATACGGCCTCGCGGCCGATGCCAGCAACGAGCAGGCGGTGCGTAAGGTCTTCGAAGCCAAGCAGCGGCCCATCGGGCACCCACTGATCGTGCACGTTCCGGCGCCGGAACGGATCAGGCTCTGGGTTGAGCACCTGCCAGACACCGCCATTCGGCTTATGGAGGCTTTCTGGCCCGGGCCGCTCACTTTGTTGCTGCCAAAACGGCACGGCGTCAGCGACTTCATTACCGGCGGCAATCCCGGTGTGGCGGTCAGGATGCCGGCCCATCCGGCAACGCTGGCAACCATGGAACGGCTGGGCCGCGATCTCGTTGCCCCTTCCGCCAACCCCTATGGCAGGATCAGCCCGACCTCCGCGGACCACGTGCTCGCTGGTCTTGCCGGAAAGATCGCGGCGGTGCTGGATGGCGGCGACTGTTCCGTCGGCATCGAGTCCACCATCATCGATCTGACCGGCGACACGCCGGTTATTGCCCGGCCCGGGCAGATCTCACAAAATGATATAGAACAATGCCTGGGCCTCACGCTCGCGCCGGGCAAGAGCGCCAGCCAGGCCGTGCCGGGCAGCGTCAAACGGCACTACCAGCCGGTGACGCCTACCGTTGGCGTAGCCACCGAACGTTTTGCCGACCGTCTGCACGCGTTTGCGAGGGCCGGAGGCAGGACCGGTGTGATCTGGTGGCAGACCGCACCGGGAGACAGTGCGTCAGAAGCCATCCGGCTCGGCGCCGATCCGAAAGACTATGCCCGCATGCTCTACACCGCGATGCACGCAATGGACCGGGCCAAGGTCGACCGGATTGTCATCGAGCTTCCGCCCGCGCAGAACCAGTGGCTGGCGGTGCACGATCGCCTCGCCAGGGCCTGTACCGAGCAGACCCGCTAAGCTTCCACGCCCTGACAAACAGGACAGTAGTACAGTCGGCGACTGGCCATAAGAGTTCTGACCAGCGGCGAAGCGCAATCGTGGCAGCGCTCGCCATCGCGGTTGAACACCATGTGCCGCCGCTGGCCAAAAGTCCATCCGGCACGCTTCAGCCGCTCCGCCCGTTCCGGCGGATTGGTGATGCCTTTCAGGCGATAGGTCCGCTGGACCAGGTTAAGAATGGCCGCGACCAGGGCTTTGCGCTGTTGAGTATCCAGGTCCCGGGGTTTCGCCCAGGGCGAGAGCCGGGCTTCGAACAGAATTTCCGAGCGCAGGTAATTGCCAATGCCAGCCACAAACCCCTGGTCGAGCAACAGCCCGCCGAGGTTTCGCCCCCGGAAACGCGGGTCGTCAAACACCGTTAAAAGCTGTTCTGCACTGACTGTCTGGTTGAGCGGGTCCGGCCCAAGCCGGGCAAGGTAAGGTACCTCGGTTAGCTGATCCGGGCGGACCAGCTGAATGTCGGAGGCGCTGTAGAGCCGGGCGGCTTTTTTTGATCCGTAGATCGCAAACCGGAGCTGACGGCTGGTTTTGGGCTCCCGGTCCGGCCGGCCGATTCGCCATTTCCCGTAAAGCTGGTTATGGCTGTATACGCACCAGGGACCGTCCTCGTCGGTGCCTTCGAAGAACACCAACACCGCTTTGCTCCGGGCTTCCACCCGTTCCACTCGTCGGCCACGCAGGGCAGTTTCAAATGCCTTTAAATGATCAAAGGCAAAGAATACAGCCTCTGCCGTTGCGCCGCCGACGGCATTCTCTATGTCGTCCACCATGCGGCGGATTTCGGGACCTTCGGGCATACTCGTTTGCGCTCCACGCCAGTCATCATGCGATTGCAGTCGAGTAATGCCCTACGTTATCCGGATCAAATCGGAGTTGTCCGGTCCCTAAGTTTTTTGCAAGCGTTGTTAGCGCTTGTCGTCTGGCCCGATCAGGTCCGACAGCTGCTTGCGGACCGATTCGATGTTGTCTTCACCGCTTTCCTTGAGCTCATCCAGCTTTTTGCGACCGTCGGAGATCTTGTCCTCCACCGAACGCAAAGCATCTGACGCGCTCTGCTGAATATCGGCGCTGGCCTTTTCGTTTTCCGCTTCGGCCTCTTTCGCCTTGGCATTGGCTTTCAGGGAATCGGCCTGCTTTTCCCACTCTTCCAGCTGCGTTTCGGCTTTTCTGATCAGTTCGTCTTTCAATGACATAGACTGCCTCCTCTGCGGAATGAATAACTCAGAGGAACCCATCCTCAGGAATGAAACCGGAAAACGCAAGTGCAATGGCCGCCACGGGCCTGAACAGACAGTGAGCCACCACCACGGATATCGCTACTGTGACTGATCGGAGCTGTCCGATTCCGAGCGTCCGCGCCGCTCCGGTTGAAGCTCCTGTTCGATCCAGTGGCGCACTTCGTGGCGGTCCCGCCGACGGATCAGCTGTTCGCTGTGAATGTTGTGGGGGAAGATTTCCGGGCCGCCCTCGTGGCGCAGGGTGAAGCTTCGACGCACGCCCACCGGGTACTTGCTGGGACCGTGAATCACCGCCGCCCGCAGTTCCACATCAGTGATATCCTCGAACAGGTAATCGCTGTCGCTGTCTTCGCTCCGGCGCCCCAGGATGATGTTGCGAAACGATCCCAGTACCAGATAGCCGCCCGGCTGCAGCGGGCCCTGCCGCAACACCTGGTGCACGTTGACGTCGTCGGCGCTTACCCGCCGGTACTCGGTGACGGTCATGGTCTTTTCTTCACCGGCCCGGGTGTGAAGCACCGCCTGCACACACTGGACATGCACGGTTTCCTTGCCCATGTTCACCAGCAGACACAGGGCATCGGGATTCTCATTCTGGGCGTGGTGAATCACCAGGTAGGGCCGGTTGTTCCGTTTGTACTGCAGAAAAAACAGCTGGAAATAAACAATCCAGACCAGGGCCATGACCGCGCTGCTGATCGGAGCGACGTATTCCATCCACTCACCCTCCCTTTAACCTGAGTCTTCAGAAGGTTAGCACGATGTCTGCGGTTCGCACGCCCGGGCGGGTCAAGCGTCAATCTGGAAAAAGCGGGGCAGATCGGAGATAATTTCGCCACTTTTATCGCCGCAGTGTTACGTACAAGTCTCTGCTTATGACCATTTACAGCGTTTTACAGCTACTGATCTTTTCCATCCTGCTGCTGAACACCGTGCACCTGATGCCGGCGTTCAATCGGCTTCTGAAGGGGGCAGACTCTGCTTTCCGATCCGGCGGCCTGTGCGCCATCCTGACCTTGCGCCTGGCCCGCAATATCCTCGGGCTGATCCTGGTGACGGCCTCCACCGCTCCCAATCCCGAGATTCATGCTCTGGTTCCCAAGGGTATCCTGCTGTTCCTGGTCCTGGCGCTGCTCAATGCCGGGCTGACCCAGTATCTGGAGCGCAACCGGCTGGGAGAAGACGCGGGCGTCTGAGCGTAACCCCCGCGCGGCTGGAAGCGCTTTGATCTCAGGCCCTGGCCCCCATCGGCGAGGGCACGAATTCAGCGCGGTTGCGGCCATTGTGCTTGGCCCGATAAAGCGCCCTGTCGGCACTAACCAGCACATCCTGGAAGCAATCGTGGTCGGAAGTCAGGGTAGCCCCTCCGATACTCGCCGACAGCTGCACCGGCACGTTGTTGATTTCCCGGCCTGCCTCCGAAATACGCTGGAGCAGGCGTGCAGCAACGGACTCAACGGCCTCGCGGTTATTGTTGCGTAGCACGGCGGCAAACTCCTCACCGCCCACCCGGCCGATGACATCATCATCCCGCAACTCCGCCGTGAGAAGGTCGGCCACGGTTCTCAGCACCTCATCCCCGGTAGCATGCCCCCAACGGTCGTTGATCTGTTTGAAGTGATCAAGATCGATCATCAACACGGTAATCAGATTTCTCCCCTGCCGTGCCTGCTTGAAAGCCAGCTCCCCCTCCCGATGAAAGGCGCGGCGGTTCAGAAGCTGGGTCAGTCCGTCCTGCTCTGCCAATGCAACCAGAATCTGCTCGGTCCGGGTAAACGCCAGTAACGGCAGCGCCATGGCCGTTGCACTGACCAGCAGCAGGTGATTAACGAGGATGAGCTTGAGCAGGGTTTCCACGTCCAGTTGTCCGCCAAGCACAGGGGCCAACCCGATCACCAGCACCTGGGCCATCATCAGGGTGCCGTGAATGGCAAAAAGCGTTTGCAGGATTCCGAGGGGCAGGCGGGGCTTGCGTTCAATGGCGCCCAAGCGATAGATCGCCAGACTGAACAGGAGCGCTGAATACAACGCGGTCAGAAACCGGGCAACGTGAGGGTCCAGGCCCGCGCCCACCGCCAGCCCCAAAAGGTAGATCACAGAGGCCAGGTACAGGATCCTGGCCGAACCGCGTGTTCCCGCCGGGGGCAGATCCATTAGCAGGTGGATACCCGCCAACAGCAGCAACGGCGAGAGGCCCAGCAGGAGATGGGTGACAAAACTGGTACCGACTGGCAAGTCGGTCAGGCGCTCCGCGACCGCGATTGCGGTGCCTGCGACAAAGGTGAGACAGGCGACGGCCCAATACAGGAAACAGCGCTCCCGACGCCTCAGATGGTACATGGCCCAAAGCATGCCGCCGATCAGGAGGTTGATCATGACCGAGGTGACCAGCAAGGTTGGCAGGTGCATCGTCAGGCTCATGGCGGTGGGGCAGTCCATGCAGAAGTTATCATTACCAGCAGGCTATCAGCCCCAGCCGGCCCCTTGCGCCCCTGAACTGTAGCGTTTGGTATGATATTTGTGACAGACATCACGCATTCCACGAAGGTGACCCGAAACCCCATGAACCCAACCATCGAACTGCTCAAATCCCACCGCTCGATCCGTAAATTCACCGACCAGAAAATTCCCCCGGAGCTGCTGCGAGAACTGATCCGGGCCGGTCAGTGCGCCGCCAGCTCCAATCATGTGCAGGCTTATTCCGTGATCCACATGATTGATCCGGAAAACCGCCGGAGAATCGCGGAGCTGGCCGGTGGCCAGGATTACATTGCCGAATGCGCGGATTTTCTGGTGTTCTGCGCCGACATGCGCCGGTCCACGGACGCCGCCGAGCGGGCCGGGGCCCAGGTGACCCGGGGCATGACCGAACAGTTACTGGTGGCTACCATCGACGTCAGCCTGATGGCGCAGAACGTGGCCATCGCAGCCGAGTCCGAGGGCCTTGGCCTGTGCTACATCGGAGGCATCCGAAACAACCCGGCCGAGGTCAGCGAAATTCTGAGGTTACCGGAGCACGTGTACCCGGTGTTCGGCATGTGCCTCGGCTACCCGGACCAGACACCGGAGATAAAACCCCGCTTACCCGTGGAAGCCATCCTCCGGCAGGACTACTACGCCAACGCCCGGGACGAAGAACTGGTGGCGGGATTCGACCGGACCATGAACGAGTACTACCGGGTCCGCACCGGCGGCAACAAGGACACAACCTGGTCGGAACAGCTCAAGCCGTTGTTCACCGCCAAATTGCGACCGCACATGCGTGAATTCCTGCGCAAATGCGGCTTTGAAATGAAATAGTCCCGGATGGGCCTCAGTTCCGGTCGCTCAGCTTTTCCCAGACGGTCAGCTCGGAGAAGCTGTGCTGGAACTTGTTGCGGGTCTCGCGGATGACAAACGGCAGGCTCCAGGGCTCGAACAACAGCCGGAAATGCGGCGCCAGCATGGCCTTCAGGCCATCAAACGTGGACACTTCCTCGCCGTCTTGCAGGAAACCGCCCACCCAGTGCTCCCTCGGCGTGTATTCCTCAAGCCAGGTGTAGGGCGAGGCAATCACGAGCAAACCCAACTCGTTGATCCGTTCGTGGATGGATTCCAGGAACAGCGACGGCTGGTAGAGTCGGTCGATCAGGTTGCCCGCCAGCACCAGATCGTAGCCGGTAAACTCCGGCTTCAGATCGCAGGCGTCGCCTTGATGGAATGAAACCCGTTCAGCGCTCGACTCCAGCCCAAGTGAGGCAAGGGTGCGGTGCTGGTAACTGACCAGTTCGCCCTCCTCCGGCCGGGCGTAGCGTACCTCCCTGTCCCGGGCCACTTCCCGGCACTTTTCCACGAACGCATTGGAATAATCGATGCCGTCCACGTGCCGGAAATGCCGGGCCAGCTCGAAGCTGGTCCGGCCGCAGGCGCAGCCAATGTCCAGCGCTCGTTCAAGGGGACGACCGTCCATGGCCGACAGGGCCGCGTCGGCCAGCGCCTTGGGAAAATTGGCCTCGCCGTGCCAGCGCTCACCGAAATGGAACTCAAGGTACTGGGCCAGTGCCGTGTCTTTCTCATAGAAGTCGCTCTGCTGCACGGTATGTCTCCTCGGGGGCGGGGCTGGAATCAGTCAACTGGTTGGTCTGGCGACCTCAGGCTCTACTATTCTAGGCGAATAACCACAGGAAAAACCAAGAACAGAACCTGGCGCTCGCCGATTCACCGAGGCTGCTGGCCGCCACGGCCAGTTCTGAGCAGGCCGGTGAGCCAGTCTGTCAGTTCCGGGTAGGCGCCCAGGTCCAGAACAAATTCCTGCCCCCGGGCAGCGGAGGTCAGGTAACACCAGGGCGGCGCCAGCAGCCAGCGGTCGGCCCGGCTGTGGTAGCTCAGGGGCGGGCGGTCTCCGCGCGGGAAGAACGCCGTCGGCAGTCGCCAGCGGGTGGGCAGGCGACTGTCGGGATCTGTCAGAACCAGCGCCTCCTGCAGTTCTGGAAAAACCCCACTGCCGGGCAGGGCCTCAGTCCCATTCGGCCATCGAAAGGAAGACGACGACACGTAGAGGGTGTTGCCAGGATCGGGCCGACCGTGACGGTGAGGATGGTAGTCTGCCCATGGCAGCGCACTGGTCGGCAGTTCGTCCACGGCGTGCACCTCGGCAACATGCAGCCAACCCCAGATAGCGTGAAACGGTCGCGATCCGGGTACAAAACGCCACCGTCTCTGGTGGATCTCGGCGTTGCGAAAAACGCCGAAGAACAGGAACAGGTCCCCGGCCCTGACACCCTGATTACGGAGATGCCCCTGGGCAGCGCCGGTCTGGCCGAGTAACGGACGCCAGCCATCGGCCCGGGGGTAAGCACTGGCAATCAGGTCCGGATCCAGGTGAGCGCCATGACTGCCCCGAATGCGGCCGCCGGTCAGATCCCGCACCAGCCGGTCCAGGCGGCGCTGCTGGAACATCACGTCCCGGTAACGGATCCGGGAAGCCTGGTCCGGGATGGGCAACACGCACAGGGAGCCATCCGGCAGAACCGGATTGGGACAACCGCCGGCGGATGAGTCAAAGCCCTTACGGCTCAGGATCAGTCGCATGGCCTCTCTCGAAAAGCGTGGGGATGTAAGGGGATGTAGCCAGCGGTCAATGCTATCGTAGAAACAACAACAATGCGCAATCAACACACACCGGGCCGGCCTGCACCATGAGAATTGTCTGTATTTCCGACACCCACAGCATGCATCGTCAGATAGAGGTACCCGACGGCGATCTGCTGATCCATGCCGGTGACTGCCTCGGGGTGGGAACACTGGAAGAGCTGGAAGACCTCGACCAGTGGTTCTCCGAGCTGCCGCACCGGTACAAGATTCTGATTGCCGGCAACCACGACTGGTGTTTTCAGGATGAGCCGGCAGACGCCAGGGCGCGAGTGCGCCACGCCCATTATCTGCAGGACAGCCCGCTGGAGGTGGCGGGCCTGAGATTCTGGGGCAGCCCCTGGACACCGGTGTTCTTCAACTGGGCGTTCAACCGGGAGCGGGGCGACGCCATTGCAGAACGCTGGGCGAAGATTCCGGATGACACCGACGTTCTGATTACCCATGGCCCGCCAGCGGGCATCCTCGACCGGATTGAATCGCCCTCGGGCAGTATTCATCCTGGCTGTGAAGCGCTGGCTGAACGCGTGGCCAACCTCCCCCTGAAACTGCATGTGTTTGGTCACATCCACGAAGGCCACGGCCAGCACAGGATCGGTGACTGCCTGTACGTAAACGCCAGCAGTTGCAATGGCCGGTTCCAGCCCGAGAACCCTGCCATCGTGATCGACCTCTAGCCCGACCCCGGCAAACGCCCCAGGCCTTGAAACCGGCGCCAGTGAACGCCATGTTTGCTTCTTGCCAACAATCATTCCTGCCCGGAGAGTCCTATGTCCCGCTCGGAGAGCCCGATACCCAAAAGTCCCGACTACTCGCTGCTGGAGCTGGCTTCGGTGCGGGAGGGGGATTCCGTGGGCAGCACCCTGGCCAACAGTGTCGCCTATGCGCATCGAGGGGAACAGCTCGGCTTCAAGCGCTTCTGGCTGGCAGAACATCACAACATGGAAGGCATCAGCAGCTCCGCGACCGCTGTTCTGGTAGGCCACATTGCAGGCCAAACGAGGACTATCCGGGTTGGGTCGGGCGGGGTCATGCTGCCCAACCACCCGCCGCTGGTGATTGCCGAACAGTTCGGCACTCTGGAAAGCCTGTATCCCGGCCGCATCGACCTGGGTTTGGGCCGCGCGCCCGGCACTGACCCGGTCACCGCACGCGCGCTACGACGCGACGGCCTCGGCGCGGAGCAGTTTCCGGAGGACGTTGCCCGCCTGCAGACCCTGCTTGGGCCATTGCGGCCCGGTCAACCGGTAAAGGCCATCCCCGGTGCCGGCACGGAAGTTCCCATCTGGCTGCTGGGCTCCAGCCTTTATAGCGCCCAGCTGGCTGCCATGCGCGGACTGCCTTACGCCTTCGCCGGCCACTTTGCGCCAAGGCTCTATCGCGAAGCGCTGAAAGTCTATCGGGACAATTTCCAGCCATCCGAACGCCTGGAACGCCCATACGCCATGCTGGCCATTCCCGCCATTCCGGCAGACTCTGTGGAGGAAGCCGAATACCTGGCTACCACCAGCTACCAGCGTATCCTGGCGCTGTTCCGGGGTCAGCCACTGTGGATGAAACCTCCGGTTGCCTCCATGGACGGGCTCTGGAACGCCGGCGAAAAGGCAAGCGTGCAGGACTTCCTGAGCCTCCAGGTACTGGGCGATGCCGACAGCCTGCGCAAGCAGCTCAAGGCCCTTCTGGCGTCAGTGGAGGTGGAAGAGCTGATGTTCACCGTCGACATCCACGACCCGGAAAAGCGTCGCCACGCGCTGGATATCTTGGCCGCTACCCGGGATTGAGCGCGCCGTCAGCCGGGCTCAACCCCGCTCAGAGTACCGATTCAATCGCACTGATCAACTCAGGGTCCTCAGGCCGCACGCGGCTCGGGAAGGTTTCCACCACCTTGCCTTCCCGGTTCAGCACGTACTTGGTGAAGTTCCAGCGCGGCGGCTGGCTCTGGCGGTTAATCTCCGCAAACACCGGGTTGGCCGCCTGGCCGGTTACTGCACCGGGGGCAATCATGGTGAAGGTCACTCCGAAGTTCTTGTAGCAAACCCTGGCGGCCTCCGCCTCGGTGTCCGCCTCCTGTCGGAAATCGTCGCTGGCGAAGCCCACAACCACCAGCCCGCGCCCCGCATACTCCTTGTGCAGGGCCTCCAGCCCTGCAAACTGGCCGGTGTAGCCACACTGACTCGCGGTGTTAACCACCAGCATGGGCTTGCCCGCGGCGATGTCGCAAAGGTTCACCGACTCGCTGGAATGCAGCCTTCGCTGCTCGTGATCCAGAAACGCCGGACACGCGTCGGCCAGCACGGATGGCGCACCAAGGCCGCCCCCTATAACAACCGTGATAAAAAGAAAGAAGGATCGTAGAGCCATGGTCATGCTTCCTGTCATTCTGTCCTGTCTGTGTACGAGCGAGGCTCCCTGCTGGCTCACGTGTGCTGGACAAGCCTGGCTTCGCCAACCCATGATCGGTAACCCATGATCAGGAACCGCCCGACAACCGACCGGAGACACCAGGCATGACCGACCCGACCACCCATATTTTCCTGTCCCACGGCCTCGAAAGCGGGCCAGGCAGCACCAAGAACCAGGCCATGAAGGCCGAGGCCGAACGCTTTGAGAATGTCCGTGCCCACGCCGTTGACCACCGATCCACAAAGGATCCGGCCACCCGCCTCGCCCAGATGCGTGAGGCCATGGCCAGCGTTGGCGCGGCACCCGAGCGCACCGTGCTGGCCGGCTCCAGCATGGGGGGCTGGGTGTGCGCCCAGACCAGCTCTGAGACCCCGGTGCTGGGCTGCTTCCTGCTGGCACCGGCCCTGGCCATGGCCCGCTATCCGCAATCCAGCCCGGTGATCCGGGCCCGCTACTGCCAGATCATTCACGGCTGGGACGACGACGTGGTGCCGGTGGGTCCGGTGCTTGATCTGGCATGTCGCCAACGGCTCCCGATTCTGGCTTTACCCGATGGCCACCGACTTGAAAACAGCCTGAACCGGGTGGTCAGTGAGTTCCGCCTGTTCCTCGAAACCTGTCTTCTGGATACGAAAAATCGGTGAATTCATGAACTTGCGAATCGGCAAATTTGTCGGCGCCGGAATGGATTGATTTGGCCATTTTCTTGCGAAAACCACTTTGTTTTGCCAGTCTTTATTAATGTAACAATAAATTTCAGCAAAAAAACGAACGGAGAAAACCCGATGAGCAGCATCAGCAAGTTCAAGAAACTGGCCGGAATTTCAGCGTTCGCATTCGCGGCCATGACCGCAGCAAACTCCGTGAATGCCGCCAACTGGCGGTACGCTCACGAGGAGTATGAAGGCGACGTACAGGATGTGTTCGCATACGACTTCAAGGAATACATCGAGGAGAACTCGGACCACACCATCCAGGTATACCGCTTCGGCGAGCTGGGCGAATCCGACGACATCATGGAGCAGACCCAGGCCGGCATCCTGAATTTCGTGAACCAGTCTCCCGGTTTCACCGGTGCCCTGATTCCTGAGGCCCAGATCTTCTTTATCCCCTACCTCATGCCGACCGACATGGACACGGTGATCGAGTTCTTCCGGGAAAGTGAAGCCATCAATCAAATGTTCCCGAAACTTTACGCCAAGAACGGTCTGGAACTGTTGAAGATGTACCCGGAAGGTGAAATGGTAGTGACCGCCAACGAGCCGATCACCAGCCCCTCCGATTTCAACAACAAGAAGATTCGGGTAATGACCAACCCGCTTCTGTCCGAAACCTACGATGCCTTCGGTGCAACACCGACTCCCCTGCCCTGGGGCGAGGTTTATGGCGCGCTGCAGACCAACATGATCCAGGGTCAGGAAAACCCGATCTTCTGGATCGAGTCCGGTGGTCTGTACGAAGTATCTCCGCACCTGACCTTTACCAAGCACGGCTGGTTTACCACCGCCATGATGGCCAACAAGGACTTCTATGACGGCCTGTCCGGTGAAGACCAGAAGCTGATTCAGGACGCGGCGGATTATGCCTTTGAAGAAATCATCAAGCATATCCAGGGCCTGTCCGAGCGCTCGCTTGAGAAGATCAAGAAGGCCAGTGATGAAGTCACTGTTACCCGCCTGAACGACGAACAGATCGAAGCCTTCAAGGCCCGCGCGCCGCAGGTGGAAGAGAAGTTCATCGAGATGACCGGTGACAGCGGCAAGGAACTGCTGAACCAGTTCAAGGAAGACCTGAAAGAAGTTCAGAACGACTGAACCAAGCAGAAACAATCCCGCCGGCGCAAGCCGGCGGGACGCTGTGCTTAACCCCGCCCCGCCGGGGCTTTCCACCGGTCGGGAGCGACATGCTCTGGAGCAGACCCCATGTCCGAGAATTCCCCGGAAATAGAAGACGATACCGGTACCTTTGAGTCCGGCCTGCCCGGGTTTCTGGGAACCATTGATGTCCTGATCAGCAAGATAGAGGCGGTCATGCTGGCCATGGGCGTAATTCTCATGGCGATCAACACCTGCGTTAACGTTATTGCCCGATACGTGTTTGGCGAAGGATTGTTTTTCTCCGGTGAGATCAACCGGATCCTGATCATCCTGATCACCTTTGCGGGCATCGGCTATGCAGCCCGGCACGGTCGACACATCCGGATGTCGGCAGTGTACGACGCCATCCCTACCAAGGGACGCAGGGTGCTGATGATCGTTATCGCGCTGTTCACGTCTCTGATAATGTTCTTCCTCTGCTACCACTCCTACGAATACATCCAGACCCTCTACAGTCGAGGCCGAATCCTTCCGGCACTGGGTTTTGAGATCTGGTGGATTTACATCTGGGCGCCTGTCGGTTTCGCCATCACCGGCATCCAGTACTTTCTGACTGCGATCAAGAATTTCACCAGCAAAGACGTGTATCTCTCGACCGGGGTGGTCGACGGCTATGCCGATACCGAGAAAGAAGTCTGAACCCTGCTGCAGACCTTAAGGAAGGATAGAAACCCATGGGCACTATAATGATGATAATCATGATCGGGTTGCTGCTGCTGGGCTTCCCGATGATGGTTCCGCTGATCACCGGCGCGGTGGTCGGCTTTGTGATGATGTTTGACGGCTTCGGCCAGATGGGGACGTTTATCCAGCAAATGATGGGGGGCATCCGGCCCGCTTCCCTGATTGCCGTTCCCATGTTCATTCTGGCAGCGGACATCATGACCCGCGGCCAGTCAGCTGACCGGCTGATCAATATGGTCATGGCGTTTATCGGCCACGTTAAAGGCGGCCTGGCCATCAGTACCGCCACATCCTGCACGCTGTTTGGCGCTGTCTCCGGCTCAACCCAGGCTACCGTGGTTGCGGTGGGCTCCCCGCTTCGCCCGAAAATGCTGAAAGCCGGTTATTCCGACCCCTTCACACTGGCACTGATTATCAACGCGAGTGATATCGCGTTCCTGATTCCGCCGAGCATCGGCATGATCATCTACGGGGTCATTTCGGAAACCTCCATCGCCGAACTGTTCATCGCCGGCATCGGGCCCGGCATCATGATCCTGTTCATGTTCTCGATCTACTGCCTGATTTACGCCTACAGAAACAACGTGCCCACCGAGGAAAAATCCAGCTGGGGACAGCGGGCCATTTCTGTGCGCGATGCACTCTGGCCTTTGATGTTCCCGGTGATTATCGTCGGCGGTATCTACGGCGGCATCTTCAGCCCCACCGAAGCCGCGGCCGTTTGCGTTCTGTACGCATTTTTCCTGGAATTTGGCGTGTTCCGTTCCCTGAAGCTGGGTGATGTCTACAAGATTGCCAAGTCCACCGGTCTTATTACCGCCGTCGTGTTCATCCTGGTGGCCGTTGGCAACGGTTTTTCCTGGATCATCTCGTTTGCCCAGATTCCCCAGTCGATCCTCGAATCGGTGGGTATCAGCAACATGGGTCCCGTGGGTGTGATGGTCACCATCTGTGTCGCCTTCTTCATAGCCTGCATGTTCGTGGACCCGATCGTGGTCATCCTGGTGCTGACCCCGATTTTCGCGCCGGCTATTGAGGCAACGGGCCTGGACCCGGTGCTGATCGGTGTACTGATTACCCTTCAGGTCGCCATCGGGTCGGCGACGCCGCCGTTTGGCTGTGACATATTCACCGCGATTGCGATCTTCAAACGGCCGTACATGGAGGTGATCCGGGGCACACCGCCGTTCATTCTGATACTGGTTGCGGCGGCCGGCCTGATCATCGCATTCCCGGATATCGCCCTGTTCCTGCGTGATGTGGCTTTCAGGGACTGACAAAACGGACCGGAATCTTAAGGAGAGAAGCATGTTCAAGAGGATCCTGGTAGCCGTTGACGGTTCCAAGACATCGCTAAGGGCTCTGGACAAGGCCATCGAACTGCAGAAACTGACCGACGCAGAGATCTACATTATCTGCGTCTACAAGCATCACAGCCTGTTTGAGGCCTCGCTGTCCATTGGACGACCACAGGAGATGGATATCCCGGACAAGGTTCTCTCGGAATACGCCAAGGAGGTGGTCAACCACGCCAAGGAACTGGCCAAGGAACACGGGGCCACCAAGCTGCGGGGATTTGTGAAAGGTGGCCGGCCGTCGAAGGTGATCGTCAAGTTCGCTCAGGACAAGGAGGCAGACCTTATTGTCGTTGGCACACGTGGTACCCACAGTGACAAGGACGGCATGATCCTGGGCAGTGTCTCCCACCGGGTGGCTTCACACGCGAAATGCCCGGTACTGGTGGTCTGAGGCCTATCGGGCCACTTCCACGCGGTTGCGGCCGGCTTTTTTCGCACGATACAGGGCCTGGTCTGCCAGATTCAGGAGGCTGGCAGGTTCCTGGCCGAGATCGGGCCAGTTGGCCACCCCCACGGACACGGTGACGGCTCCGAGGTCCGTGTTCCGGTATTTGATGACACTGGCCCTGACCGCCGCACAGAGCTCCTCAGCCTTCTCGGTTGCCGCCGCCGTGGTCGCCCCGGGCATGACGGCCACGAACTCCTCGCCGCCATACCTGCAAACGATGTCGCTTTCCCGGAACAGCTGCTCCAGCACACGACCGACGGTCTGCAACGCCAGATCCCCGGCCTCATGGCCATGGCTGTCGTTAAAGCGCTTAAAATGGTCGATGTCGACGATCAGCAGCGAAAGCGGCAGATTATTTCGTTGCGCGACGGCGCTCTCGTGCTCGAAGAGCTGGTCGAAGTAACGTCTGTTCTTCAGCCCCGTGAGTGAGTCCTCGTAGGAGAATTTCTGCAGTTCTTCACGCAGGGCGATGCTCGAGAGCGTGATACCAATTCGCTGGATCGACTGGTCAAGCGCTGCAAACAGGCGCGCTGCGCCGTATTCCCCGCTCGACCGGCCAAAAATGCCTTCGCTGGCCAGTAACAAAACCCCTTCTATCACGGTGCCCGCGCTGGCGGATTCGACCGGCAGCCAGAAGCATAGCCGGGAGGGCCCTGTCGCCGATGCGCCGTCTGCGGTTTCGTGCCAGTGCCGGACCTCCGGCAGGGCCGAGGGTTCGGGCAGCTCCTCGCCACCGTCCAGAACAGCGGGAAACGATTCATCCCCTCTGCCACCCCAGATCGCCACCCGCGGATACCGGTCGTCGGCCCCGCGCAGGTAAAAAGCGCCTTGCAAAGGGCTGCAAATTTCCGGCATTACCCGCGCCAGCAGGTCAAGGGCCTGTCTCAGCTCGATGCAGTCCTGCAGTTGGGCGATAACACGGGTCACAACCCGGCTTTTCTGGTTTTCAAAGGTGAGCAGCCGCACCCTCGCCTGCTCCCGGCGGGCGAGCCCTTCAGCGCGGGCGGTCCGCTCGGCCACCTGTTCTTCCAGAGACAGGTTCAGGCGCTTGAGCGCCTGCTGGGTGCCGGCGTAATGCCAGAGCGCAATCATAACGACGGCCAGCGAGAACAGAAGCATACCCCAGCTGACCGGCACCCGACTCCAGGGCAGTACGCCATGGGCCACCGCCATGTCGAGGATCAGCAGGGCACAGAACACCCCGAACGCCAGCAACAGGATCTGCTGTTCCCGCAGCATCACCCGGATCCGGCGCAGCACCACCGCCACAATCACGCTAATCGACACCAGGAACAGGGCATCGAATACAGGGAAGGTCGAGGACAGGTTGAACAGGCCCAGCAGGGCCCCTCCAATTGCGCCAATCAGATACGCCAGATGGATCTTCCAGATCCGGTTGATGAGCCTGGGGCGATGGTTGATCAGCCACTGCTCCAGCAACAGCGCCAGGGCCACCGGCAACATGAAGTAGGAACCGGCGGCCAGGTAATCCCACATCAGGGGCCGATAGGCGATCAACAGGCTGGCCTGGCTTTCCGAGACCAGCATCAGGGCGGACGCCAGGGTGAACAGTGAAATACTGGCGAAGGTCTTCTTCTCCGACTGCAGCAGAGAAAAAATCAGCGCCAGTATGCCGATCAACAGGGTGAAGCCGGCAATCACCAGCGCTTCGAGGGAATTGCTGAGGATGTAAAGCACCAGATCCTGGTGGTCCATGATGGCAACCTCGCCCCACAGACCAATGTCGGTATAGTTCGAAAAAATGCGGAAATAGACGGGTTTGCCCTCGTACCCCGACGGCAGGAGAACCTCATGCCAGGGCCAGCCCTCGAAGCGGCCGCGGCCCTGGGCGTCGAAGGTTCCGTACTGGTAGATCTTCTCACCTTCCGCCCACACCTGGACAATCAGATCGACACTGAAGATGTAGAGCACCGGCGCCTGCCATTCGCCTTCCGGCAGGGTTACCCGGAACCAGACATTCTCCCGCCCGTTGCGGTCTGGCGGGTTGGACGGGAAACCAATACGGTGCCATTGGTCAGGGGCATCCTCCAGCACCCATTCCGGGACACCCTCGGTGTTGAACGGTGAATCGCCCCAGCGATACTCCCAACCTTCGGCAACCGCCTGGGAGGCGGCATGGCCAGATCCCGGAAAGATCAGCCCCGTAAGCAGCAGCAAACAACAGCGTAGCAGGTGAGAATCGAACATCGGCTAAGGCGAACCTGCGCAAAGGGGCGGAATGCTCTGAGTATAGCGCAGGAGCATCGTTTTCAAGAGCTCTGCTCAGGGCATCCGGCCGGTTTTCTGCAGCCGTTTCATGACCATACGATGATAGATCCGGCTTAACACCGATCGGATAATGGGCAGGCCGATCAACCAGGCCAGCGGTTTCAGCAGTGGAACCCGGGACATCAAGAGAATATAGGCATCCAGTTCGCTGTGGATACGGCCTTGCGGATCCTCCACGTGAAGCTCCTTAAGCGCCATTGCCGGGTCGATGCCCCGGGCCTTGAGTTCTTCGTCCCGGCCCGTGATATCAACCCACTCCACCTGATCGGCCGCGCGACCCGCGAGCTTCTCATACTGGCGCCGGTCTCGACGGCAGCTGGGGCAGGCGCCGTCGTAGAACACCCGGATAGTGCCTTCAGATCCGGTCATTGCGGCTTCACCACCCATTCCGGATCCTCAAACTCCCCGATGGGTGTAATCTCCACGTAGGGCGCCGCGCTGCGGATGATGGCGGCCACCTCGGGATTGTGCTGCCCTTCCATGGCGTCCCGGTGTTCCTTGCTTTCCCAGGAAGCGATGGCAATGAGGGTATTGGGGTCGCCGATCTTGCGATGCAGCTCGGTGCCCCGGGCGCCGGGTGCCTGCTGGATAATCTCGCTCGCCCGCAGCCAGGCGTCGGCGTACTCTTCCGCGGTATGGCCCTCGCGGACATGCACTTCAAACAGGTATTTCATGAAAGCTCCCTGCCAACGATTCGGTGACGATGACCTCTGACTTGAGGTTAGAAGCGTAGACAGCGACTGTAAAATGACAACAGGCCCGCCTCCGGAAACGGAGCGTGGGCCTGATGTTGGAGGCGGATCAGGCCGGTCTTACTGACCGGACTTCAGCATTTCCCAGTACTTCGCGTAGATCTGCAGAGCATCGTCGCCGATATCGGTCTGGAACTCGGCGTTGATCATGTCCGTAGCGTTGGGGTAGCTGGCCCGGTTGTTGGCCACCTCATCAGGCAGCAGTTCCCGGGCCTCGAGATTGGGCGTGGCGTAGCCGATTTCCTCGCTGATCAGGGCAGAAATCTCGGGCTGCAGCACAAAGCTGATGAACTTGTGGGCCGCTTCCGGATTCTTGGCGTTCTTCGGAATCACGAAGCTATCCAGCCAGGCAATGATGCCCTCCTCGGGGTAGACGTACTTCAGGCTTTCCATGGTGTCCTGACCCATGACGGCCTCGCCGTTCCAGATCATGCCAACATCGGTCTCGCCTTCCAGATACGGCATGCGCGGCGCATCGGAATTGAAGGTACGCACCGACGGCATTAGCTCGGACAGCTTCTCGTACGCGGCCTCGATTTCCTCGGGGTTGGTGCTGTTGCCAGAGTAGCCCAGTACCCGGAGGCCCACATGGAAAACCTCGCGCATGTCGTTGGTGAGCATCACCCGACCCTCGAAGCGCTCGTCCCAGAGGTCTGCCCAGGCGTCAACCGGCTCGCCCTCCACATCGGCGGTATCCACCGCCAGGCCGGTGGTGCCCCAGAGGTAGGGAACGGAAAACTTGTTGTCCGGGTCGATGTCCAGGTTAACCAGCTCCGGATCCAGCGCATCGAAGCCCTCAATCTTGCTGCGGTCGATGGGCATCAGCAGGTCTTCCTGGCGCATCTTGCTGACGTAATAGGTGGAGGGCACCGCCAGGTCGTATGCGGCACTGTCGTCCAGCAGCTTCAGGCGCGCATACATGGCCTCGTTGCTGTCATAGGTGGTGTACACCACCGGTATGCCGGTTTCCTCGGTAAACCGGTCCAGGACTTCCTGGGGCATGTATTCGGACCAGTTGTACAGGTTGAGTACCTGGGGCTCTTCCGAGCTGCATCCGGTCAGTCCCACCGCCAGCATGCCGGCCAGTGCCAGTTTCTTCATCGTTTGCTCCTTATCAGAATCCATTGGGACAACATCAGCATAACCAGTGAAAACACCAGCAACAGTGTACCCAGGGCATTCACCTCGGGCTTCAGGCCCACCCGCACCATGGAATAGATGCGCAGGGGCAGAATTTCATAGCTCGGGCCACTCACGAAGGTGCTCACCACCACATCATCGAGAGACAGTGTAAACCCTAGCAGCCAGCCCGCCAGTAAAGCCGGCATGATCACCGGCAGCAGCACGGTGCGGGTCATGGCGAAATCGGAAGCCCCGAGATCCCGGGCGGCCTCCGGCAGGCTCTCGTCGAAACCGCTCAGCCGGGCCATCACGGTGATCACCACAAACGGCAGGCAGAAGGTCACGTGGGCCAGCAACAGGGACACATAGCCCAGCTGCACGCCCACCAGCAGGAACAGCGCCAGCAGGGAAATGGCCAAAACAATCTCCGGGGACATCATCACCACGAACAGCATGCCGTTGAGCAGCTTCTTGCCACGGAACCGGTACCGATGCAGGGCCAGAGCCGTAAGAGCACCGATCACCGTGGACACGGTGGCCGCGGACAGCGCCAGCCAAAGGGAATTCCACATGGCCGTCACCATGGCCCGGTTATTGAACAGGGCCTCGTACCAGCGCAGGCTGAGCCCGCCCCAGGCATAGCCGGTGCGGGATTCGTTGAAGGAAAACACCACCAACACCAGAATGGGCACGTACAGCAGCACGTATACCAGGCCGAGATAAGTGCGCGGCAACCAACGCGTCATTCGCTGCCCTCCTCGCCCAGACGCCGTTTGCTCAAACGATGGGCGAACATCAGGAACGCCATGGTGAGGGTGAGCACGATGCTGGCGGCAGCACCAAACGGCCAGTTGCGGGCATCGAGAAACTGGTTCTTGATCACATTACCCACCAGCAGGTTGCGGGAGCCGCCCAGAATATCCGGCACAAAGAACAGCCCCATGGCCGGGAGCAACACCAGCATGACACCGGCCACCACCCCGGGCAGTGTCAGCGGAACAATCACGTGGACAAAGGTGGCAAACCGGCCCGCGCCCAGATCCCGGGACGCCAGCAGCAGCTCTTCTCTTAAGTCCTCGAACACCGAGTAGAGCGGCAGGATCATGAACGGCAGGAGCAGATAAACCAGGCCGATGATCACCGCGCCCTCTGTGTAGAGCAAGCGCAACGGCTCTTCGATCACGCCCAGTGACATCAGGGCATTGTTCAGCAAACCGTTAGTGGCGAGGATCAGCTTCAGGGCGTAGGTGCGCACCAGGGAATTGGTCCAGAAAGGCACGATCAGCAGGAAGATAAGAATCAGCTGCCGCTGCTTGCCTACCCGGGACAGGGCCCATGCAAAGGGATAGCCGATCAGAAGGCACACGAGGGTGGTCATCACCGCCATGTACAGGGAGTGCAGGAACACCTCCAGGTACAGCGGATCGAAGAGCTGGCGATAGGCGTCGAGGTTCAGGGGCAGGGACAGGAACGAGACCGGATCCCGGGTCATCACACTGGCGCCCACCACCAGCAGGTTGGGCGCCAGCACCAGGAACAGCAGCCAGCCCCAGACCAGGGTCAGCACCGCGGTTTTGAACGGCTGCTGTCTCACACTATGCATCGGCCGGAAGGTCCTCTTCGGTGCCAACCTGTGCGTCTTCTTCGGGCAGCAGCCACTCCCAGCCCTCGACCCAACTCACCCGCACCGGTTCCCCAAGCCGGTAGTCGAAGGCCGGGTCGTCTTCGTCAAAGAACTCGCTGGCCAGCACTTCGGTGCCGTCGTCCAGATGAATCACCGAGTCCAGGGTGCTGCCCTTGTAGTTGCGCTCGACAATGCGGCCGGCAACTCCCTGCTGGTCCGAGGGCGCCAGCACCCGGATATCCTCCGGTCGCAGCAGAACGTGCAGACGCTGACCGGCATGCACGGGAAAATCCGGCCGACGGAGGTTCCGATTGAACCCGAGCACATCCACGGCAATGGCGTCTTCGCCAACCGACTCCACGGTGCCAGGAAAGAAATTGGTCTCACCCACAAAGCGTGCGGTAAAAAGGTTGGCAGGCCGCTCGTAGACCTCCCGGGGTGTGCCCAGCTGCTGCACCTGACCATCCCTTAGCACCACCACCCGGTCTGACATCGAGAGGGCTTCCTCCTGATCGTGGGTAACGAACACGAAGGTAATGCCAAGCTCCCGTTGCAGGCGCTTCAGCTCCACCTGCATGGTGCGACGCAGCTTGTAATCCAGGGCGGACAGCGGCTCATCAAGCAACAACAGTCGTGGCCGTTTGACCACTGCCCGGGCAATGGCCACCCGCTGCTGCTGACCGCCGGACAGCTGACGCGGCTTGCGCCGGGCGTAGTCCTGCAACTGAACCATCGCCAACGCTTCGTCGACCCGCTGGCGAATCTCGTCTTTCGGACGTTTCTCCATCTTCAGGCCATAGGCCACGTTATCGAACACCGACATGTGCGGAAACAGCGCGTAGTGCTGGAATACCGTATTCAGCGGCCGGTGTTCCGGCGCCGTGTGGGTGAGATCTTCCCCGGACAGACGGATGTGGCCCGTATCGGGGTGTTCGAAGCCGGCCATCAAACGAAGCAGGGTTGTTTTACCGCAACCGGACGGTCCCAGGAGGGTGATGAACTCGCCGTCGTAGATCTCCAGATCCAGTCCGTCGAGCACAATCCTGTCACCAAATTGTTTGGAGAGATTGCTCAGGGATAGCAGTGTCTGTTTCATCGGCGCTGCCCAAAGAATGAGCGGCCTATTTTTCCAGAAAGCTCCCCAAACAGAAAGGGGCAGCCGGGGAGGGAGCCGCGGTTTCCGGCCTCGACAGACCGGAAGCCGCGTATCAGGGATCAGTCTTCGGCGACGCTCTCGAGGTACGCCTTGTCAGAAATATTGGTCCACTGACGAACCTGCTGGAGGTAGTCGCGCTGGGAGTCAATGATTTCCTTGGCCAGCGGATCCTTCTCCGCCGCTTCGGCCAGCAGACGGTTGGTGGTTTTGCGCAAGGCGTCGATCACTTCTGGCGGGAAGACCTTGTGGGTAACGTCCGGATAATCCTCTTTCATCCGGTCCCAGGCAACACCGCTTGCGTGGGTGCTCTGGATATACATGTCGTAGGCCGCAGTGCGCATGGCAATTCTCAGGATTTCCTGAAGGTCTTTGGGCAGATTGTTCCAGCTTTTCTGGTTGATCAGAAACTGAACCTCGGCACCCGGCTCCTGCCAGCCGGAATAGTAGTACTTGGCGATCTGATGAAAGCCCATCTGGAAATCCAGGGCCGGACCAACCCACTCGACGGCATCAATGGTGCCCCGCTCGAGCGAGCTGTACAGCTCACCCGGTGGAATGTTAGTTACGGCAACACCCAGCTCAGCCATGACCTCACCGGCAAAGCCCGGCGTCCGCATCTTGAGACCTTTCAGGTCTTCCAGGGAGTTGATCTCCTTGCGGAACCACCCGCCCATCTGGTTACCGGTATTGCCGCCCGGGAACGACAACAAGCCATATGGCTCGTACACCTGCTGCATCAGCTCCATGCCGCCACCATGGTAGAACCAGGCGTACTGCTCCGGCGCGATCATGCCAAACGGCACCGTGGTGAAGTACATGGCATTGGGAATGGTGCCCTTGTAGTAATAGGACGCGGTGTGCCCCATGTCGTACTGGCCATTACGCACCAGATCGAAAATGCCAAAAGGCGCCTTGTGCTTGTTGGACGGATCAATCCGGATCTGCAGTCGACCATCGGACATGGCTTCGGCCATGTCGGCCATGTGCTCCACAGTTTCACCCAGAATCGGGGAATTGGGGCCCCAGGTCTGCGCAAGGCGCAGGGTGAAGGTTTCCTCGGCGACCGTGGACGCGCTGAAGGCGGTGGCGGCGGCCGCGACAGCCGCCATCAGGGTTTTTCGGATAGTCATGGTGTTGGCTTCCATTATTGTTGGTTTTTCAACAGTTCTTCCCGTTGCTGTCCCATCATAGCCTGCCAACGCGGAGGCGCCAATCGGCGCCAGGACGTCGCGACATGCCTGAGGGACGGTGCGACCCTCAGACCTTGAACTGCCCCACCAGCTCCCGCAGGCTCTCGCCCAGTCTTGCCAGTTCATGACTGGCTTCGTTGGTCTGGTTGACGCCCGTGTCACTGCGCTGGGCGGCATCAACAATCCGGATCACGTTCTGGTTGATTTCCTCGGCCACCTGGCTCTGCTGCTCGGCGGCGGTAGCAATCTGGGTGACCTGATCGTGGATCTGGCCCACCGAGGTTTCAATGGTGCGCAGGGCGTCCGTGGCGTGGTTGATCCGCTCAACCGTGGCGTCGGAGCTCTTGCGAGAGTTATTCATACGATCGACCGCCGAACGGGATTCAGACACAAAGCCGTTGATCATTTCGCGGATCTGGTCCGCGGATTCGGCACTGCGCTTGGCCAGTTGGCGAACCTCGTCGGCCACCACCGAGAAGCCGCGACCATGTTCGCCCGCACGCGCCGCCTCAATGGCCGCATTCAGAGCCAGCAGGTTGGTCTGCTCGGTGACCGCGTGAATCACATCCAGCACCTGCTGTATGTCGTCCGATTTCTCTGCCAGCGCGTCGATACTTCGAGCGGTATCTTTGATCTCCCCGGACAGCTGGTTAACGGCACCCTGGGCACTGCCGATGGTTTCGCCCCCTTCCCGGGCCATGCGATCTGCGTCCGAGGCTGCACTTTCCACTTCGTTGGCGTTGCCGGAAATCTGTTGGATGGTGGCCGCCATTTCGTTGATGGCCGAGGCAATCTGATCGGTCTCCGAGCCCTGCTCCTGTACTGACGCGCGGGTTTCATTTGCCACCCGGCTCAGTTCCTCCGCCGCGGAAGCCACCTGATCGGTGGTGGCTCCCACCTCACGGATGGTGTTCTGGATCTTGATGACAAAGGCGTTGAATCGCTTGCCCATTTCCGAGAGTTCATCGGTACCCTCATCCGGCAGGCGCTGGCGCAGATCGCCCTCGCCTTCAGCGATCTCCCGCATCATGGCACTCACATTCTTCAGAGGCACGGTCACGCTGCGCCCGACGAGCACACCAATCACCAGTGCAATCGCCACGACGACACAGGTCACCAGCAGGATGAAGCCGAGCGTCTTGGCCATGCTGCTTTCCAGCTTTTCCCTGGCGGCAGCCACTTGTCGGTCGATGTCGGTGATGTAAACCCCGGCACCAATCATCCAGTCCCAGTCCGGGATGAGAGTGGAGTAAGAAAGTTTGGGCTCCTCGTTGCCCGAGGCCGGATTCATCCAGGTATACCCATAGAAACCGTCGTTTTCTGCCGCGGCAAACAAGTCGCCCACCAGGCGCTTCAGCGTCGGATTGTTAGTGGGACCTTCCTTGGACGGATCGGGAGCGTAAGCTAGATTGTAGACATCGCGGGTGTAGGCAAACACGTAGTTGGTGTCATCAAAGCGGATCGACCGTAAGCGCTCGGCTGCGGCTTCCTTGGCTTCGGCCTCGCTCAGTGACGGATCGTTCTTGGCCTCGAGGACGACCGCCCGAGCCGCATCAATCAGGTTTTGAAGACCGGCCTTGCGCGCTTCCAGAAGACTGCTCTCAAGACGATGCAGCTCTTCTTCGCCGTTGGCCCGAATCTGGCTACCGGTAATCCATGCCAGGGTAGCTGCCGTAATGACTACTGGCACAATCACCGCTAATAGAAGGCGTGTGCGTATTTTCAGGTTGTTGAGAAGATTCATCGGCCGTGGCTCCTGGAGATTTTCTAATGCCGCGAATTATCCACATACACGCCAGGCCGATCAGTTCCAGATTGTTAACAAATATTTCAGTCGAAGCTTTTACCGCCACGGAGACCCCCATGGAACCCCGGTATGACACCCTGTTCTACGATGGTCAGTGCCCCCTGTGCGCCAGGGAAATCCGGACACTAAGAAAGCTACAGCGGGGTCACCTGATCTTTGCTGACATTCACGAACAGCGTGATGGAATCAGCACGCTGCCCAGTCATGAGAAGCTCCTCCGGCGGCTGCACCTGATGACCTGGACGGGGGAGTGGGTCATCGGTCTACAAGCCAATGTTCGCGCGTGGTCCCATACGCCCTTCGGGTTTCTGTTCCGACCGCTGCTCTGGCCCGGCATCCATGCAGTTGCATCGCGAATCTACGAGAACTGGGCAGACAGGCGATACGAGCGCAAATACGCCTGCGCCATCGGCCGGAAGGCAGCCTAGAGCCCGGGGGACGGCCGATCGTCCATCGGCGCGCCCTCGTCGCATTTGCGGCAATCCAGTTCATAACCCAGCATGGATTCGCGCCCCTGCACCGTCGTCACCCAGGGCCGGTTCACCCAGGGTGGCGTATGCCGCACATGCTGGTTGTGGCCACAGGCCAACTGCGCCACCCAATGGTTTTCGTGATCCCTGTGATAGCCGGTAATCGGTTGTTTCATAGACTTTGCATTCATTAAAACATCAGACTGGCAGATCAAAGGCAGCAGGCCTTGTATTTCCGGCCGCTGCCACAAGGGCAGGGATCGTTCCTTCCGGGCTTCCACTGACCCTCGCGGGTTTCGCCTCGCAGGTAGTACCAGCGACCGTCCTCCCGGGTAAAAAGGGATTCTTCTTCCAGGAAACCCCAGCCCTGGCCAAGGCGATAGACAGCCCGAAAATGCACCGTTCCGGTGTCATCGTTTTCACCGGAGCTCAGGATGTTCAGGGTGGTCCAGTGCGGGCTGCTGTCGAGCGAGAGGTCCGCAGGGCGGGTACTGTCGTGCCAGGTGTCCCGCAGATAATCCGGTAGACCCAGCACAAACGCCGAATACCGGGAGCGCATCAGTGCCTCGGGCGAGGGTGCAGGCTTGCCATGATGTAATGGCTGACAGCATTCTTTGTAGGCTTTGCCACTGCCACAGGGGCAGAGCCGGGTGTCTGAGTTCTGGGTCATCACGCCTCGGCGGGTTTCAGCTATGCTCGTTGCGGGCAGTGTATCAAGATCAAACCGGCGGCGCTCAAACCCCCTCTTCCAACCCACTGGTGATGCTGTTGACAGATATAACGCTGATACAGATTGTGCTGGCCAACCTGGCGCTGATGGCAGGTTCCTGCCTTCAAGGGGTTGCCGGCTATGGCATCGGCACCCTGGCCGCGCCCCTGCTGTTCCTGATCAGCCCGGTCCTGATTCCGGCGCCACTGGTTCTGAACGCCACCCTGCTGACAGTGTTCATGCTGGTGCGCAATCGCAGCGCACTGCAGATTCGGCAGGTGCGCTTCGCCATTGGCGGGGGCGTCGGCGGCGCCATCCTGGCGGCATTGACGTTATTGGTCATTTCCACCCGGGGCTTCGATGTGATTTTCGGGGGTCTGATTCTCCTGGCGGTGGCCCTGAGCATCGGGGGACGGAAACCAACCCTGAATGCCCGCAACAGCATCCTCGCCGGCGCCGCCTCCACCTACATGGGCACCATCACCGCGGTGGGAGGACCGCCAATCGCGCTGATCTACCAGAACGAGAAAGGGCCACTGGTGCGGGCCAACATGTCCGCCTTCTTTCTGGCCGCCAGTTTCCTCAGCCTGTCTGCACTCCTTACCTCCGGTTACCTGGGGAGGACAGAGCTTATGCTGTTTGTCGCCACATTCCCGGGGGTACTGATCGGTTTCTGGTTATCCGGCAAGCTGGTCAACCGCATGCCGTTCGAGGGGTTACGCCCGGTCATCCTGGGCGTGGCCGCAGTCGCCGGGCTGGCAGCGCTGGTCCGGGGCCTGCTCGCCCTCTGACAGGCGCCTTACCCGGCCCAGAGACGAACCCGGAAGCGGCTTTTGCGCCACAGCAAGGCTAACCACAGGGCGTGGGCGTTGATCAGGAAAGCGAGAATCCATTCGAAAGCATCATCCTTGCGGCTGTAAAACTCCGGCACCACGCCATTTAGAATCACCGAGAGGATGCCCACAGCCAGGGTCAACTGGCAAAGGTTCAATAACCGCGAACCCGGATTCGACCAGCGCGGATGACCGCGAAGCGCAGCGCTCACCAGCAACTCACAGATGAAGGTCAGGGAAAAATACAGGACCACACCCACCCGGCGGATCAGATTGAAACCGTCACCGGCGTGCCCCAGTGCCAGGGTGTATGCGGCCAGTGAAACACAGGCAATCAGACCCAGCCATGGAATCCAGACAACTCCGGCGGAATGGATGCCCAGCTGTCTCAGCCAGCGCCCGTTCAGCCACCAGAACAGGATGCCAAGCAGTGCCGCTGGCAGCATGGTGCCCTTGAAGATGAAATAGGAGGTGCCGTGCCGACCGGTCCGGCTGATACTGGTGCAGCTATCCCAGTAGGGTACACACAGCTCAACGTGGCCCTCGAGCACCGAGACCAGAAACGTGGTATGTATGGTCAAAAGTGGTATCAGGGCGGCGGCCAGCGCCAGCCACCAGAGATGGAAAAAACGATAATCCATCAGTCGTTAACCCCCTGAACAACATTGGCACGCAGGGGCGATCGAGCGCCCGCTATCCGAATGAACAACATTTGACCAGATTTTGCAATTGAGTCCATCCTGATCGGTGTATTTTGCACCAGAATGGTGTGGCAGGGCGCACGGGTGAGGATATGAGCGAACCCCATAAGGAAATCATAGAAAGCCAGATTGACGTGGCGGAGCTTGCCATTGGCATGCACGTTATCCGTCTCGACCGACCGTGGGAGGATACCGACTTTCTCCTTCAGGGCTTTGTGATCCGGGACCAGACCGAGATCGACGCGCTGCGAGCTCAGTGTGATTTTGTGGTCATCGAGGGGCGGGTCACCGGCTCGCGACGACCCGAACAGGAGCGGATCAAACCACCCCGACGCTCCGGCTTCATGGATCTGTTCCGCAAGAAAGCTCGCGCCACCCTCAATCCCACCCAGAGCCAGCCGGAGTCTTCGTTGCCCCGTAAACGGGTGACCTACATCAACAAGGTGGATGTTGGCCAGGAAATGGAAACCGCGGTACTCCGGTTTGAGGACGCTCAGCAAACCGCCAAAGCCATCATGTCCGGGCTGCGAGTCGGTCGGGCGCTGGATCTGAACAACGCACGCACCGTGGTCAACCAGTGCGTGGAGAGCGTACTGAGAAACGAGAATGCACTCCTGCTGCTGACCAAGATCAAACACCAGGACGAGTACACGGCCGAGCACTGCATCAATGTTTCAATTCTGGCGGCAGCCTTTGGCAAACATCTGGGCCTGCTTGAGGGCGAGATCCGGACCCTCGCCCTTTGCGGTCTGTTGCACGATGTGGGCAAAACCCGGATACCCGACAAGGTACTGAACAAACCGGGAGCGCTGACGCCGCAGGAGTTCGACGTGATGCGGCATCACACTACCCACGGCCGGGATATCCTGATGGCCACCGGGCGCTCGCTCAGTGCCGCCGTGGACGTTGCGTTCAGTCATCACGAGAGAATGGACGGGTCCGGCTACCCACGGGGCCTGAAGGCCCAGCAGATCCCCTACTTTGCCAAGATCATCGGTCTGGTGGATACCTACGACGCCATCACCAGCAACCGGGTCTACGACATGGGCCGGGCCTCCATGCAGGCGCTGGACATTATCCACAAACATCGGGGCGCCCAGTTCGATGAAGAGCTGGCCAACGCCTTCATTCAGATGATTGGCATCTACCCACCCGGCTCAATTGTTGAAATGTTGAATGGCGAGGTCGGCATCGTGGTCCAGAGCCACCCGAAGCACAAACTCAAGCCCAGAGTGCTGATGATCCGGGAGCCGGACAAGTCCCCAAAATCATCCTTTCAGGTTCTGGATCTGCAGTCCGGCCCGGTCGATAACGCCGGAACCACCTATCAAATTGCACGGGAAGTGCCGGATGGCACCTACGGCATCGTGCTGCAAGAATTCGTCGAGCAGGGCTTGATCGTATCGTCACCCGCCGAACCGGATAGCGACGATCCGGATTCCGAATCCGCGCCCTGACGAAACTTTCCGGGCGAAACTTCCGTAAACGTCTATACTTGCGGAGCCGTCGTCGTCCGACCTGGCCGGCTTGTTCCATTTACAGCATCGTCCCGGTAAATGATTCGAATCCACCTGCTGATCGTCGCCCTGCTTCTCAGTTTTCACGTAGTTCCGGCCCAAGCGTCCGCACCTGACAATGTTGCCTTTTACTACGGCCACGAAGCGCCCATCGGGGCCCTGTACGCCTACGACTGGGTGGTTTTGCAGCAGGGCCAGGCGTCCGATGCCCGCATCCAGCTCCTCAGGCAGGGCGGCACCCGACCGCTGAGCTACATCAGCGTGGGCGAGATCGCCCGCTCCCACCGCCTGTTCAAAACGGTTCCGGAGCATTGGATCCTGGGCCGCAATGCCGCCTGGAAAAGCTCAGTGCTGGATCTGCGCCTGCCGGAGGTCCGCCAGTTCATTCTTGAGCAGTTGATCGCACCTGCCATGGCCCGTGGGTTTCAGGGCCTGTTCCTGGACACCCTCGACAGCCATCTGCTCACCGAGCCGGGAAGAGCCGATGAAGCCGCCTTTGCCGAGGGGCAGGTCAGGCTTCTGGAGCGCATTCGTGCCCGCTGGCCAGAATCAACCATCGCGATCAATCGCGGATTTCATTTGCCGCCAGCCAGCCACCAGCTGGTGGACGCGGTGGCCTTCGAGTCCTGGCGGGGCGGCTACGACGCTGCCAAAAATCGTTACACCCGGCTCTCCGACGCCGACCGTGACTGGCTTCGCGAACAGCTCAACCGGTTCCAGCTCAGCCGCCCTGACCTGCCGCTGATTGCCATCGATTACCTGCCGGACGGCGCCCCGGCTGACGACCATGCCCGGCAGCTACGGTCCGAGGGTTTCATTCCCTACATTTCCAATGGCGACCTGACCCGGCTTGGGCCGGCGAGTCCCGGCGTCGTCAAACGGCATGTTCTGGTGGTTCACGACCTGGCGCCTGCCGATATGGCCCAGAGCGCTGCCCACCGGCGGCTCGGCATTGTGCTGGAACGCCTGGGTCTGGTGCCGGTATACCGCTCGGCCCAGGCGCCGCCGCCCACAGAACCACTGGATGACCGCTACGCCGGCGTGGTGATCTGGTGGGAAACCGGCACCCGCCAGCCAGGCTTCTGCCAATGGCTCCAGGGCCGCCAATCGGAAACCCTGCCAGTGGTCACCTTCGGATTGCCGCCGGTGCAGCAGGCGTGTCAGGCCCTGCTGGCAACCCGGACCATGGCTGTCCCTGAGCCACCGCTCGCCTTTGGTGAACGGCACGCGTCTGTCGGCAAATACGAGGGCGGTCGTCTGCCTCTGGCGCCCCTGAACCCGCTGCCCACGATGACCAACGGCACCGCCTGGCTGACCGCCAGCAGCAATGGCCACCAATACCACCCCATTTACACCTTTGCCGGCGGCGGTGCCGCGCTCGCGCCTTTCGTGCTGGAGACTGGCCCGGATGACGAAGCCTTCTGGCTGTTCAACCCGTTCGAGTTCCTGAGGGAAGCGCTGAGCCTTGATCACTTTCCGGCAGCCGACAGCACCACGGAGGCCGGTCGACGAATCCTCACCGCTCACATTGATGGCGACGGCCTGGTCTCACGGGCCGAACTGCCGGGCAGCCCATTGAGTGCCGAGGTGATCCTGAATCGCATAATCGCCCGCTACAACGTTCCGCACACGGTATCGGTGATTGAGGCAGAAACCGCCCCTGAGGGGCTCTATCCGGCCATCAGTGGAGAAGCCGAGGCACTGGCACGGCGTCTGTTCCGGCAGGGCAATGTGGAGATTGCCTCCCACACCTACAGCCATCCGTTTTTCTGGTCTGCCATCGACGGTGGCAAAGCGCCCAGAGCGGAAAACACACTGTATGGCTATGCCCTCGACATCCCGGGCTACACGCCGTCACTTGAGCGCGAGATTGTCGGGTCCGTTGCCTATGTGGACCGCAGGCTTGCACCGCCGGACAAGCCGGTTTCCGTTTTCCTCTGGACCGGTGACGCCCGGCCTGGGGAAAAGGCCCTGGCCATGGTCCGGGAACTGGGGCTGGTCAATGTCAACGGCGGCGACACCCATCCCATGCCCTACGAATCGGGACTGGCCGGTACCTGGCCCGACGCACGACCTGTCGGCGACGAGCTCCAGATTTACGCGCCCGTGATGAACGAGAACGTCTATACCAACCTGTGGACGGGCCCCTTCTATGGCTTCCGCAACGTGATCGACACGTTTGAAATACTGGAAGCCCGGGGCCGACTCAAGCCCGTGGGGATCTATTACCACTTCTATTCCGGAACCAAGCCCGAGGCCATCTCCACGCTTGAGGAGATCTACCGCTACGCCCTGGATCAACCGGTCACGCCGCTGTTCCTGAGCGATTATGCCCACCGCGTGCAGGCGCAGTACTATTCAGCGCTCACCGTTGGCGACGACGGCGGCTTCGCATGGCGCGGCCTGCAGGTACCCCGGACGGTGCGACTGACCGGCAACCTCTATCCGGACCTCAAGCGCAGCGTCGGTGTGGCGGGCTATAACGACGTGTCCGGGCAGCGCTTTGTGCACCTGTCAGGCCCTGAGGCCCGGCTCTACCTGACGCCCTCGCCAGCCGCCGGACCCTATCTGCAGAGCGCAAACGCCACGATCGACTATTGGCAACGCCGCCGCGAAGGCAACGCCTGGCGTTTGAGCGGGCAGTTTACCGGTCATCGCCCCCTGGAGCTGATCGTGGCCGGCACCGCGCAATGCCGGATAATCGGTAGCCCGGGTATGGCCCAGAAGAGCGCATCCGGAACCGTGACCCTGACCACCAAAACAGCGACAGCCGGCCAGGTTGAGCTGGAGTGCCGGTAACCGATGCAGCAACGTCGACCGTCCTTTTTCAGTCTGCCTGCCCTGTTGGTGATGGGGGTGTTGCTGGCCCTGGTGCTGTACATTCTGTTTCCCAGGCAGGCAGCCTTTGATGACCTGCGTTACCTGGAAAATCCGGACGCGGTTTCCATTGCGTACCTGGAAACCCTGCTGAAATCCGATCAGGACAACACCCCCCTTCGCATCAACCTTGGCCGCATGCAGCGCCAGGCCGGGCAGCTGGACAAGGCCAGGAAGACGCTTGCGCCCTTGCTTGATGAGGCTCGGGTGCCCTCGAGAGCCATGGAGACCTACCTGGAACTGCTCGTTGACCAATACAACGCGGCATCCGGAGAAGAGCTCCGTGAAGAGGTGCGCAACGAACTCGAGCGGGCCCTGCAACGGCTGGTCGAATCCGATTACCCGTTGGAACGAAAGCTGTCGCTGGCAGAACGCCCGTTGACACTACTGGCGGCCGGGCAACAACTGGCTATCCGGGAACGGCTGTTCGAGCAGGCCACGGGCAAGAACCGCGTGGCCCTGGCCCAGGAGCTGGCGCAGCTGTACGAAAGCATGGGCGAGCCGGCACGGGCCGTTGCCATCCTCGAATCGGTACTTGGCCAGGTGCCTGCCGCGCAGCAGGACCGGTTTGCCGACAATCTTATACGTCTGGAACTCGCCGCCGGCCGACCCGGCCGGGCCCTGGACCTGTTCCGTCAGCGTTTCCCCTCAGGCCCCACGACCTCCGAACAGTTGCGGGAAGGTATCCGGCTGGCGAACCTGGCCGGCGACGACAATCTCAGCCGTCAGTGGCTTGGCGCACTAGCCCGCGCCGAGCCCGGTGACCTCGAGGTTCAACGCCGGTGGCTGCGTACCCAGCTCGGCACCGGCGACATCAAGGGGGCACTGGCAACACTTCGGGTCATGGAGCGTCAGCCCAACCAGCTGACCACCGAAGACCGGGTTCTGGCGGCCCAGATTCTCGAGTGGAACGGCAAACCCACCGAGGCTCTGGCCTACTGGCGCGACGTCTATCGCACCAGCGGTTCTGACCAGGCGTTTGCCCGAGCCACCGCGCTGGCCCGGGAGCTCTTCCTGTGGGAGCCGCTGGTATCGATTCTCGAGCTCGCCCGTGAACGCAGGCAACTGGGCGCCGACGGATACCGGCAGCTGGCCGATAGCCTGGTGCGGCTGGGTCAGCTGGACCTGGCCGAGGCCCGTCTGCGGGAGGGCATGGCCCGTTACAGGGGAGACCAACCCTTACGAGAGCGCCTGCTGGCCCTGCTGATCAACCGCCGCAAACTGCCAGAGGCCATCAGCCTGATGGAATCGGCGCCCTCGCTTTCGCCCCGGGAGCAGGTGGAACTGGCCAGACTCTACTGGCGAACCCGCGACCCGGAAAGCGCATTCGAACGGCTGCGCTCGCTGGAAACGGACGACCCGGAACTGCAAGCCGAGGCGGCGACCCTGCGCCTTGAGCTGGCCACGCTTCTTGGCCGAACCGACTTCCTGCAGGCCGAATACCGCCGGCTCGCCAATCTGCCGGTAGCGTCGCTGGCGCCCGCTCAGCAGGAGCAGCTGCTGAACCTTGCGGTAATGTTCAACGACTACCCTGAAGCCCTGCGGCTGGCCCGCGGGCGCTTCGAATCCACCGGCGAGCCGCGCTATCTGGCAGCCATAGCGGAATATCAGTTCGCGCTTGGCGACTGGGACGGCCTGGCAGACACCCTTGAGCGCTGGCAACAGCGCCAGGGCGCCGCCAGCAATCCCCGCTACTGGACCCTGAAGGCGCTGCTGCACCAGGAGCGCAATGAAGACGATGCCGCCGCAGCCGCGTTCGAGACGGCGGCGACACTGGCTCCGGAGAACACCGAGGCGTTGATCAGTTGGGGCTGGTTCCTTGCCGGGCATCCGGAGCGCCAGCCCGGGGCACTGCCAGACCTGCTGGCCCGGCTCTCAAACAACCCCTCACCCGAGGCTTACGGCCTGCTGGCCTGGGGCTATCAGGCTCTGGGTGATGAAAAACGCGCCCTGGCCTGGCTGGGCCGGGGCAGGGATGCCCACGGCAACAACGGCGAATGGCTGCTGGCGATGGCGCCCCTTGCCGAACAGAACGGAGCCATGGCCGAAGGCAGCGCGATGCGACGGCAGGCGGTTGCCCTGGGTGAATACCCCAGGAAACGCTCTGCCACCGACATTCTGTACCCGCCCCCCTCGCCGACGGGGGAGGTCTTAGGGCCTCTCTATCGCTTCAACAACCGGGCCGTACAGGCCGGCATCTCGGCCCGGGACCTTGGCAACTTCTCGGTCCACGGTACCGGTGTTCGGGGGCAGTTCAGCCACGACCGGCTGCGTTGGCTGTTCAGCGCCGAAAGCCTGAAAGCAAGGAACCGGGGTTTGCTGAGGGCCGCGCCGAACACCGGCCAGGATGTCCGGCTTCAGGTGCAGAACAACAACGCCAATACGCTGCTGACCTTCAGCCTTGCCCAGCTCACCGGTTATGGCGGCACCCGTACTGCTGGCAGTGCCGAGATCACCGGCCAGCCCGGGGACCGGTTCTCCCTGAGCGCCGGCGTGGCCGTGGCCGAACGCGCCTACGACAGCGCCGAAGCCTGGTGGCTGAGCAACCGGGATGCCCTGTATGCAGGCTTGCAGTATCGTCCCTTTCCCCGGCTGGAACTGACTGGCCGGCTTGAGCAGCTCGGGTATCAAAGCAATACCGGCGGCTCTCTGGGCGCGGGCCTGGGATTTGATGCCACCGGCACCTATACGCTGTTTCATCAGGATCCGGCCTGGCAGGTTTCGCTGGGCTATCGGCGCCAGACCCTCGACCTTGCCAGCGAACTGGATGCCCGAACCGCCGACGCCTTTTCCGGGCCAGCGTCGCCCGGCACTCTTCTGGCCGAGGACTACGAGCGCATCGGCCTGACGACAAGATGGCAGCATGGCGAGCCCGGCGCCCTCTACCGGACAACGCCGGAGCCGCGATATTTTGTCGGACTGGGCGCCGGTTATGTACTATCCACCTCGAGTCCCGATTTTGGCATCGACATCGGAGTCGGCTGGCGAGTGGTGGGTGACGACGATCTGGCGCTCTCGCTCGGTTACACCTCGGACGGTCTGGACGGCAACAGCCGGACGGATCTCAACCTCACTTACACTCTGTACTTCGGTCGCTGAAGGAGACCCGTGATGACCCCTCGACTCGCTCTGAATCTTCCACTCACCGGTCGTTGCACCCGCCTGGCACTGGTATCGCTGCTGGCCCTGGTGTGGCTCTCGGGCTGCTCGGTCATGCACAGCCAGCAGGGCACCGCGCCGATTGAACTGGACAGCCAGTTTGCAGTGATTCCCCTCACCAACCTCTCCCAGACACCCCAGGCCGGCGACCAGGCGGCCAGCATCCTGAGCGCGCTGCTGCGGGCCCGCGGGGCATCAGAGGTGGAACTGTACCTGCCAGCGGACGAGAACCCGCTGGCCTATGACAACCGTGCACGCCAGCAGCAGGCCACAGCACAGGCACTGGAAAGTGGCGCCGACCTGATCGTGGTCGGCACGGTGGACGAGTGGCGTTACAAGAACGGCCTGGACGGGGAACCGGCGGTGAGCATCACCCTGGAAATCCGAGATCCAGCAGACAGTACCGTGGTCTGGTCGGGCACCGCGGCCCGCACCGGCTGGGGCCGCGAGGGCCTGGGTGTGGCCGGTCACAAAGTACTCCAGTCGCTGATCGAAGCAGCACCGTTTACCGCTGGCGCCGGGCAGTAAACCCATGAGCGAAGTGCCGGCGAACCAGTATGAGCCAGAGGATAGCCAGAGCCAGCCGGCGCCGGCATGGCTGCGCTGGCTTGAAACGCTGGCAGTCACCTCACTGTTTCTGGGCCTGGGGGCCTGGAACCGGCCGGAAGATCCTTTTTACCTGACCGGCAATTTCCCCTGGCCTGCCCTGGCACCGGTGCTGGCCGGCCTGCGCTACGGCTTTTTCACTGCCCTGGTGTCGGCCCTTCTGGTGCTCGGTGCCCTGGGCATGAGTTACCGGATGGGGCTGGTCCCCGTTGCCGACTTCCCCTACGTCTGGTGCATCGGCGTGCTGGCCTTCAGCCTGCTGGCGGGTGAATTCCGGGATTTCTGGGGACGGCGGCTCGAGAAGCTCGAGGCCAGCAACCGTTACCGGGAGGTGCGCCTCGAGGAATTCACCCGCAACTTCTACCTGCTCAAGGTCTCCCATGACCGCCTCGAGCAGCAGATTGCCGGCAGCACCGGCAGTCTTCGGGAAGCGTTGCGGAGGCTGTACCAGGAAACGGCCTACGCCCGGGGCGCCGGGCTCACCCAGGAAACCGGTGAGCTGCTCCTGAACATGCTGATCCGCTACGGCCAGTTGCAGAGCGCGGCAATCTATCCGGTGGTTGGCCCAGGACTGGCAGACACCCCGATTGCCCACATCGGCGCCTTTCACGACGTTCGGCCAGACGACCCGCTGCTCATGCACGCGGTGGAAGAGAAGAAGCTGGTATCGATACAGACCGAATACCGTGACAAGC
Organism: Marinobacter sp. E2; assembly: GCF_055755345.1. NCBI lineage: Bacteria > Pseudomonadati > Pseudomonadota > Gammaproteobacteria > Pseudomonadales > Marinobacteraceae > Marinobacter > Marinobacter sp. E2. Next base: position 359,026 of record NZ_CM146911.1, on the reverse strand, counting down.
TGTCGGATCTGGACACCGATCTTCTTCTGGCGCTGCCGCTGATAGATTCCCGCCAGACCCTGATCGGCATGGTCGCGATCAAGGCGATGCCGTTCTTCAATTTCCAGCCTCGCACACTCCGGCTGCTGGCCATCCTGACAGGACACATGGCCGACATGATTCAGGAGCAGCAACAGCAACCGGATGCCGCCACCGCCGAATGGCGTCATTTCCTGTTCCAGTTGAGCCGGTCCAGCCACGATGTCGCCCAACACGGCCTCCCCGCGTCGCTGATTCGCCTGGGCTTTGCTCAGGATGGCCCGTTTGAGCGGGTCGCTGAACGGGTACAACGGCTTCGCAGGGGGCTGGATGTAATCGCCGAGCTGCCCGCAGAGCTCGGTAAAGGCCTCGCCCTGCTGCTGCCGCTGACCGACGAACTTGGACAGGCGGCCTATCTGCAGCGACTGGACGAGGATCTCCGGGAGCACACCGGCCAGACTCTCGCCGAGCAGGCCGAGGTGCGCACCGGCATGGTCAGCGGCAACCCCGATGGCAACGCCTGGCTGACGGCCGCCAGGGGGGTGGACGCACCGTGACCAGCACCTGGCTCACCCTGCTGGCGCTGGCCCTCGAAGCCGGCGGCATAGCCGCACTGGCCTCGGCGTTACCGGCGACTCCGGCACTGGCCGGTTACCTGTTCGCCCACGCCCTGGCCTGCGGCCTGCTGACCCTGGTTCTTCTGCCGCTCCTGCCGCCACGGTATCGGGGCCGGGTTCTCAGGCCGGCCCTGTTCCTGTTCACCCTGCAGTTTGCCATTCCGTTTATCGGCAGCCTTGGCGTGTTCACCGGTGTTCTGATGGCCCTGTATCTGCCCCGCGTTGAACGGGACGTGCCCTGGCAGAAACTGGCGATACCCGAGCTACCGTTTCAGCCGGTCAACATGGATCAGCAGGTCATATACAGTGAAGGCGGGCTGCGCCAGATCCTCCGGGAGGCGGGCAGTATCGACAAACGCCTCAAGGCCCTGCTGGCAACGCGGCAAATGGCGGAGCGGGACGCCGTGGAACTGCTGCGCGAAGCCCTGAAAGACCCGGCGGATGACGTCCGGCTGCTGGCCTACTCGATGCTGGAACAGAAAGAAAAGGCCCTGGCCAGCCAGGCACGCCGGCTGCAACTGGAACTGGAATCGCCCGAGATGGACGAGGAACCCAGACTGAAACGCCGGCTCGCCCAGGTGTGGTGGGAAATGGCCTACCTCGGGCTCGCCCAGGGAAGCCTGCGAAGCTATTACCTGACCAGCGCCCGCCGCCTGCTGCAGGAGTTGACCGACCGATTCTCCATGCACAACGACTGGCGGCTTCTTGGACGTATTGAGCTGGATATGGGCAACATCATTGCCGCCAAACGCGCCTTCGACTTCGCGGTGGAGAAAGGCGCACCCCAGGAACTGATTCTCCCGTACCTGGCAGAAGTGGCCTTTCTGGAGCGAGACTTCCAGAGGGTTCGTTACTTTCTCGCCAGCCTGGCACGCCATCGTCCACACCCGAGGCTCCGGACGCTGATCGAGGGCTGGCTATGAAGACGAACATTACCCTGCTGCTGGAAGGTACCTACCCGTTCATTCGGGGTGGTGTGTCGTCCTGGGTTCACCAGATCATTACCGGATTGCCCGACTACAGTTTCTCACTGGTTTTTCTCGGCGGCGACCCGGCCCACTACGGCGAGCAGCAGTACCGCTTGCCCGAGAACGTAAAGCACCTGGAATGCCACTACCTCATGGATACCCGGGCGCCACACAAGCCCACCGCCCGCCGTGGCAATGCCGAGGCGTTTCGCCACCAGCGCGCGCTCCATGAGCAGTTCCGGGCGGGCACGCCGGTGCCGCCGGATGTCCTGCACGAGGTGTTCCGAAGCCTCGGCACCCGCAAGGGCATCAGCCACGAGGACTTCCTGTACAGCGAAGAAAGCTGGGCAATGATTGGTGACAGTTACCAGAAATTCTGCACCGAACCCTCGTTCGTCGATTACTTCTGGACCATCCGGATCATGCATTCGCCGCTGTTCCAGCTGGCTGACATTGCCCGCAAACTGCCCGACACCGGCATGGTGCACAGCATATCCACCGGCTACGCCGGGCTTCTGGGAGCCATGGTCAGCGAGCAGCGGAGCATTCCTTTCGCACTGAGCGAACATGGCATCTACACCAAGGAGCGCAAGATTGACCTGTCGCAGGCCGAGTGGATTCGCGACCCCAGCGACCAGGTCAGTGCCAACATCAACGACCAGCTCGGCTACATACGCCGACTCTGGATCCGGTTTTTCGAGGCCCTGGGCCGACTCACCTATCAGCAGGCAGACCCGATTGTGTCTCTCTACCGGGGCAATCGCGACCGCCAGCTGGCCGACGGCGCGCAACGGGAGCGCACCCGGATCATCCCCAACGGTATTGACCCCACGCGTTTCGCGGCCGCCCGGGCCGCGCGCCCCGAGGCCATCCCGAAGGTTCTCGGACTAGTGGGCCGGGTGGTGCCGATCAAGGACATCAAGACCTTCATCCGGGCCATGCGCTCCGTGTGCGAGGTGGTGCCGGATGCCGAGGGCTGGATTGTCGGACCTGAGGACGAGGACCCGGTGTACGTGTCCGAATGCCGGGAGCTGGTCGAAAGCCTGGGCCTTGAAGGGCAGGTGCGGTTTCTGGGGTTCCAGAACGTCAACGACATCCTGCCAAAGCTGGGCCTGATGGTACTGACGTCGATTTCCGAGGCACTGCCGCTGGTGATCCTGGAAGCCCATGCCGCCGGCCTGCCCTGCCTGGCCACCGACGTAGGCGCATGCCGCGAACTGTTGGAAGGCATGTCACCGGAAGATCAGGCCCTGGGCCGCAGCGGCTCGGTGGTGCCGATTGCCGACCCCGAGGCCACCGCCCGGGAAGCCATCCGCCTGCTGCTGGATGAACGGCTCTGGTACCAGGCCCAGAAGGCCGGCCTGGAACGGGTGCAGCGTTACTACACCCTGGAGAGTATGTTTGGCGCCTACCGGGAGGTTTATGACGAGGCACTTCGGGCAATGGAGGATCGTCGCTGATGGCGGGCATTGGCTTTGAGCTGCGCCGGATCCTCAAGCGCGACAGCTTTACCGGACTGCTCGGCGCCTATGGCCTGGCTGGCGTGATCAGCTCGGGACCCTGGGTGCTGTCGGTGCTGGGCGTCATGCTCATCGGTATCGTCAGCTTCAATCTGGCGGTGGCCGGATCCGATGTAGTGCAGTTCCTGGTCTCGGTGACCTATCTGATGGCGGTGTCGCTGACGCTGTCGGGCCTGTTCCAGCATGTCTTCACCCGCTGGGTGGCAGACCGGCTCTATGAACAGAACCGGGGGCAGATCCTGCCCAACCTGATGGGCGTCATCTGGGTGTCGACATTGCTTGCGCTGGCCGTGGGCCTACCGGCGGTACTGTTGCTTTTCCCCGGCACCAGCAGCCTGTACAAACTGCTGATGCTCGCCAACTTCGTGGTGCTCTGTAACCTGTGGCCGGTGACCATCTTCCTCTCGAGCATGAAGTCTTACCGCCGGATCGTGGTGATTTTCGCGCTGGGCTACGCCACCGCCATCACCGCGTCGCTACTGTTTGCCCGGTTTGGCCTGGAAGGTCTGCTGGCGGGGCTGCTGCTGGGCCACAGCCTGCTGTTCTTCAGCTTTTTCTACACCATTATCCGCCAGTACCCCGGCGACGAACTGATCCGCTTTGATTTCACCCGCCGCCGGCAGATCTTTCCCACGCTGATCTTCACCGGCCTGCTGTTCAATGCCGCCGTCTGGGCGGACAAGTTCATTTTCTGGTTTCATCCGGACACCTCCCAGCCGATCATCGGCGCCCTGCGCGCCTCGGTCATCTACGACCTGCCCATCTTTCTCGCCTACCTGGCCATTATTCCGGGCATGGCGGTGTTTCTGGTGCGCATGGAAACGGACTTTTCGGAAGCCTACGACCGCTTCTACAACGCCGTTCGGGACGGCGACACCCTGGCGCGGATCAGCGGTTTTCGCAATGACATGGTACTGGTGGCACGCAACGGGATTTACGAGATCTGCAAGGTTCAGGGGCTGACGGTGATCATCCTGTTCCTCTGGGGCGAACAGCTCCTCGCCGCCATCGGCATTTCCACGCTCTATCTGCCGCTGTTCTACATCGACCTGGTGGCGGTGAGCATCCAGCTCATCCTGCTGGCCATACAGAACGTGCTGTTCTACCTGGATGCCCGGGGCATCAACGTCAGCCTCTGCGTGCTGTTTTTTGCCACCAACATCCTGTTCACCTTCACCACCATAGAACTGGGGGCGGCCTTCTACGGCTACGGCTACGCCGGCGCAACTCTGGTGTCCGCGCTCGCAGGCCTGGCGCTGCTATCCCGAAAGTTCGACCGACTGGAGTACGAGACCTTCATGCTTCAGGGCCGTTAAGGCTCCCGCCTCAGGGCCGCTTGGTAACTGCCATGGTGAGGCGGGAAATGCAGGTGGTCTTGCCGGCTTCGTTTTCCAGCAGGATTTCCCAGACCTGGGTGGCGCTGCCAATGTGGATGGGCCTGGCGGTGCCGTACACCCAGCCTTTCGTCACCGGCCGGATGTGGTTGGCGTTGATATCCAGACCGACGGCGACCGTCTCCGGATCTTTCAGGCAGCAGTTAGCGGCCATACTGCCCAGGGTTTCGGCGAGCAACACCGAGGCGCCACCGTGCAGGATGCCAAAGGGTTGCACCGTTCGCTCATCCACCGGCATGCGGCCCTTCACGAAGTCGTCGCCGATCTCGAGATACTCGATGCCCAGGTGGCTGACGGCGGTGTTCTCGCTGGCTTTCACCAGTTGCTCCAGGTTCGGGGTTCGGGTCCAGATCGCCATTCAGAAGCTGCCTCATTGTTGGTTGAAACCGACGCTGTCTGTTGGCGAGTGTATACAGGTAGGATGCGAACTAACAAGACTTTTTCTGTCGCGCAGACGCCGCTTTTGTTACCTGCTGCTCGAACTCCTGGGCCGGCACTGGCCTGCCGAAAAAATACCCCTGGAAGTGCCGACAGCCCATGGCCACCAGTCGGTCAAGCTGCCCCCGCGTCTCGACCCCCTCGGCGACCGCCGACAGCTTCAGCGCGGATGCCAGGGCAAGGATGGTTTCAGCAATGGCGGCGTCGTTGGGATCATCCAGGATATCGCGGACAAACCCCTGGTCTATTTTCAGCTCGTCCAGCGACAGGCGTTTGAGATAGCCCAGCGAGGAATAGCCGGTACCAAAATCGTCCAGGGATATCCGCAGCCCCATGCTCCGGAGCGTTCTCAGCGTCTGCTCCACCAGCTCGAGGTCGTAGGCCAGGGCGCTCTCGGTGATCTCTATCTTCAACCTGCGCGGTGATGCACCGGTTTTACGGAGCAGCCCCATCACCGTTGTGCAGAAGGAAGGAAGATGAAACTGCCGGGCGCTGACATTGATGGACACCTGCATACGGGCGAAGGGCTCGCCGAGGGCCTGCCAGCGGGCAACCTGGGCCATCACCCGCTCCATCACCCAATAGCCGAGTGGTTCGATCAGCCCGGTTTCCTCGGCTAAAGGAATGAATTCGGCGGGGGACACCATGCCCTTGCCGGGTCGCTTCCAGCGAAGCAGCGCTTCAGCACCTTCGGGTACGCCATCGCGATCGACCAGTAACTGGTAGTAAACGTCCAACTGGTCTTTGCGGATGGCGGCACGGAGATCCGACTCCATCGCCAGTCGTTCCGCCACCTTTTTCTGCATCATGCTGTCATAGAACCGGATACGGTCCCGACCATCCGCCTTGGCCCGGAACATGGCCATATCCGCCTGGCTCAGCAACTCTTCCAGGGAGGTGTCGTGGTTGAAAAACAGCGTCACCCCCATGCTGGCAGAGCCGGTGTAGTCGCATCCATCAAGCCGGTAGGGTTGGCTCAGAACGTCCCGGACCTTCTCGCAGACCTTCTCCACTTTGGTGGCTGCGTCGGCCGGGTCTTCGGAAAAGCCCTTCAGGATGAGCACGAACTCGTCACCGCCCAGGCGGGCAACGGTATCCCACTCCCGTACCACGCCTTCCAGGCGCCGGGCCACCTGCACCAGCAGTCCGTCGCCCACCTGGTGTCCGGCGGTGTCGTTGATGTCCTTGAAATTGTCCAGATCAATGAACACCAGCGCGCCGTGCTCGCTGTCCCGGTTACTGCCCGAGAGCGCCTGGGCCAGCCGGTCCCGCAGCAGCCGGCGGTTGGGCAAGTTGGTCAAGGGGTCATAGAAGGCCAACTGCTCGATCTCGGTTTCCGAGCGCTTGCGGTCGGTTACGTCGTAGAAATAGCCGTGCCAGACGATGCTCTGATCCGCCAGCATCGCCGGAACGGAGCGGGCCTCGATCCAGGCCACGCTGCCGTCCTTCTTGATGGCGCGGAAATCCGTCTCGAACGGGCTCATGTCCCGGCAGGAATGCTGCACCTGCGTGAAGAAGTCCGGCTTGTCGTCGTCAGCGATCAATTCCAGCAAGGCCCGGGCATCCGGACGCAGGGTTTCCACCGACAGGCCAAACATGTCCTCCACCTTGCGGCTGATGAAGGGAAAACACACCCGGCCATCCGGGTACATGCGGAACTGGAAGATCACTCCGGGGAACTGGCCGGAGTATCGGTACAGACTGTGCTCGAAGCGCTCATTCCTGTGCGCCAGGATCTGCCTGTGCAGGGAGGCGCCGAGCACTGCCACCAGCGATTCGAGTATGGCGTGGTCTTCCTTCCTGAGTACCGGCTGGCCGGCATCCAGGTAATCCAGGCCCAGAACCGCGGCCAGTTTGCCTTCCAGAACGATAGCCACTCGTACCAGCGTATTCGACGCTACGGAATCCTCGCCTCGACTGTCTCCCGGGCTACTGACGAAACCATCAGGCATGCCGGTGGAGACAATGTTCCGGGCTTCGAGGGCCTGCCACAGCGGCTCAAATTCGTCCCAGGGGCGGTTGCGGACGCTGTCGCCAAGGGAGGCGATGCCCTCTCCGAAGACTTCATGGGTGACCGACACCGTCTGGCTGGCATCGTCCAGCACCAGCAGAAAACCGCGATCAGCAAGGAAGTCCCTGGTGATCTCACCGACAATCTGATCGAACGCTGGGCCCAGTTTTTCTGTGGGTGCCTGCGCTAAGCTCACTGCCGTCCGGCAAACAAGATCAGATCGATTTGCTTTTCGGTGTACCATGCCTTCGGACTCCTTCCGCAAGTGCTGTCCTTATTAATACTGAGGGCTAGTCAACTCGTATCAGTTCTTCTTTTTGCCAACCGAGCCGGCCAGTCTCGACGACCTGCCGCCGGATACCCGGCACCGGGCGGATCATGAACAGGTCGCCGTTGCGACCGACCATGGCACGGGGCACACCCTGGGATCGGGCAATGTCCGCGTGTGCCTCCATGTGCTCGGCTTCACCATGAACCGGAATGGCAATGCGCGGCTCAATCCACTGGTACATTAACGCCAGTTCCGCCTGCGCGGGGTGACCGGATGCATGGATGGGCCTCTCGGCGTGTTCCGCGGCAATGACGTTCACACCCAGGGCGTTCAGGTTGCTGATCAGGGCCTCGATCGATTCCTCGTTACCGGGAATGGCCCGGGCGCTGAAGATGACGGTGTCGCCCGCTTCAAGCTCAAAATCCGGATGATTGCCTGCGGCCAGCCGACGCAGTGCGGTTCTCGGCTCACCCTGGCTGCCTGTGGCGACGGCCAGCACCCCATGTCGGGGCAGATAGCCCAGGTGCGAGGGCTGGATCAGCTGGTCTGAGCTGTCCCAAAGTCCCGCCGCCCGAGCCGCGCTGGTCATGTTGACCAGCGAGCGGCCGAGCAGCCCCATGTAGCGCCCGGTCTGCCGGGCAATCCGTGCAAGCGTGTGCAACCGGGCAATGTTGCTGCCAAAGCAGGTGACCACCACCCGGCCCTCCGCCCCGGAGACCGCCTCCAAAAGGCCCCGGTGCAAGGTCGCCTCGGAGACCGAGTGGCCTGGCACCGTGGCATTGGTGGAATCACACACCATGGCGGCCACACCCTCGCGGGCCAGCGCCGTGAAGGTGTCTGGAGAATACCCGTGGCCCACCAGGGGCTCGTCGTCGAGTTTCCAGTCTCCGCTGTGGAAGATGTTCCCCTGCCCTGTGCGAATCATCAGGGCATTGGGATCGGGAATGGAGTGGGTCAGGGCCAGCCACTGCACATTGAAAGGGCCGATCTGGCGGCACTCGCCGGTGTCCACTTCAATGATGGGCACGCGGTGCAGAAGATCAAACTCGGCCAGTTTCCGTTTGAGGATCTCGGCTGTGAATCGGCTGGTATATATGGGACATTGCAACAGCGGCCAGAGGTATGGCACCGCACCCACATGATCTTCATGACCGTGCGTGATGATCAGCCCCGCCAGGCGGTCGCGGCGATCCGCGATGAACGCCGGATCGGCCATCTGTACGGGCGGCTCACCCCGGTGGTGGACGGTGCCATCCGCCGCGACGCGACCCGGTTTCGGAAAGGTGACGCCGCAGTCCACCATCAGCCAGGCTCCGTCGTGGCCATACAGATTGAGATTCATGCCAATTTCGCCGGTACCCCCTAACGGCAGGAACCAGAGATCTGCTTGTTCCGGAGTCATTTGATCGGGTTTTCCAGGTATTTCAGCACCAGATCTTCGTGGATGCCTTCCATTTCGATGAGTTTCAGAGCGGCCCGGATATCGTCCGCATAACGGAGGGCCGGTGAGGTCCGGCTCACCGCGATGTAGGAACGCTCGCCCGGTACAAAGAAAGGCGAGACGCTCACCTCCATGCCAAGCTTCTGGACGGTGTAAAGACCCACGAGTTCGGGCGCAATCACCACGTCCACCCGGCCCTTCTGCATCATGAGCATGAGGTTTTCGTAGCGGGGTGCCGACTCCTTGAGCAGCTGCGGATCATCGTCAAAACGCGGAAAATAGGAAGCGCCCTCCAGCACACCAATCGCACGGCCATAGAGATCCGAGTAGCCATCGATACGGTGACGCTCATCCATATAGAAGAACAGTCTTCTCTCGGGTGGGAAGGCCGGTGCCACAAACTCCATCATTTGGGTCCGATCCTCGGTTTCCAGCGGGCCCAGCATGATATCCACCTGGCCCTGCTGGACCATCCGAAGGACACGACGGAACGGCGCCTCCCGGTAGTTGACGTCCCAGCCCAGGCGATCTGCGATTTCCTCGAAGATATCGATGTACAGACCGGTGGCCTTGCCGCCATCCAGGATACGATACGGAGGGGCATGGTTGGCACCCACGGTGACTGTCAGCGCCTCCACGGTTTCCGTACCCTGCTGGGCCCATCCCGGCAGGCCCAGAGCAAAGATCAGGGCACCCATTAACACTCGCATGCACGCCATCCTTGTTCGAGCTCTTAGTGTATTGTTCGCAAGACCGACCCGACGCCACAAGTATAGACGCTCCAAGATCCGTCGCCTCAGGATTTACGTAACCACGGTTGAATTCAGTCACCGGTGACACAAGGTTTCTCTCATCAAGAGCCGTGCAAGTCATCCACTGTTTAGCCAAGAGGACGGAACACATGAAGATTCTGATGGTTCTCACTTCCCACGACCAGATGGGCGATACCGGCCACAAAACCGGCTTCTGGCTTGAGGAATTCACGTCTCCCTATTACGTGTTCAGGGACGCGGGTGCCGACATCACCATCGCCAGCCCGAAGGGCGGTCAACCACCGGTGGATCCGAACAGCGAGGCGGACGACGCGCTGACCGAATCGACCCGCCGGTTCCAGAAAGACGCCCACGCGAAAGAATCCCTCGCCAGCACCAAAAAACTGGCGGACGTGGACATGAACGATTTTGACGCCATCTTCTACCCCGGCGGCCACGGCCCGCTCTGGGATCTGGCGAACGACCAGAAATCCATTGCCCTGATCAGGACCGCCTACGAGCAGGACAAGGTGATCGGCGCTGTGTGCCACGCCCCCGCCGTGTTCAAGAATGTGGAGGTGAAGCCCGGCCAGAACATCGTGGGAGGCCGCGAAGTCACCGGCTTCAGCAACAGCGAGGAAGAAGCCGTGGGCCTCGACAAGGTGGTGCCTTTCCTGCTGGAAGATATGCTCAAGCAGAACACCGCCACCTATACACGGGGCGATGACTGGGCACCGCACATTGTGGTGGACGGCAAGCTGATTACCGGGCAGAACCCGGCCTCATCCGAGGGCACAGCGAAAGCCGTCGTTCAGGCTCTCCAAGGCGCCTGATGCCGGCCTGAGACTGCCCTTAACCAGGGACAGACCGATGCATCGGTCTGTCCCCGCCTCAGTTTTGCCTCCTTTAAAAAAGACGCCCGCCTTCTGCAATTAAACTTCCGTTACTGCCCCGACGACCCGTGGTATCTGTGCTAACGTTTTGAGGAACCTCTCAAAAAAACAGGCCACAGGCATGAGCAACCCCAAACATACCCTGTTCTGGATGACACTGTTTCTGGGCGTCGTCGTGGTTGTCGGCGCGCTGATTCACAAGCCGTTGATTGAGGCCTTCATGGCCAACTGGGTGTTCAATCTGCTGATCGTGTGCGTGCTGATCGTGGGAATCGCCCTCACCTACCGGCAGGTGTTTGTCTTGTTCCCCGAACTCAAATGGATTGCCCAGTTCCGCACTGGGCACGCCGGCCTCTCAGTGGTTCAGGAACCCCGACTGCTCAAGCCCCTGGCCCGCCAGCTGGGCGAAGACGCCAAGCGGGATCGCTTTACGCTCTCCACCCTATCGTTGCGCACCGTGCTCGACGGCATTCACTCGCGCATGGACGAGCAACGGGAGATCACCCGCTATTTCATCAGTCTGCTGGTGTTCCTGGGCCTGCTGGGCACCTTCTGGGGCCTGCTGGGAACCATCAACTCCGTGGGCCAGGTGATCACCGGCCTGGACATGAGCCAGGAAGATTTCGGCAAGGTGTTCGCCGAGCTCCAGCAAGGGTTGCTGACCCCTCTGCAGGGCATGGGCACGGCCTTCAGCTCCTCTCTGCTGGGCCTCGGAGGTTCGCTGATTCTTGGCTTTCTGGATATCCAGGCCGGCCACGCCCAGAACCGCTTCTATGATGGCCTGGAGGAGTGGCTGACCGGCGTTACTAACCTGGTCGACCGCGTCGACACAGAGAAAGACCTGTCATGATCGGATCCCGGCGCCGCTCCCGCAGCACCACCAACGTCTGGCCGGGGTATGTGGATGCCCTCTCGGCCCTGCTGATGCTGGTGATCTTCATGCTGCTGGTGTACGTGGTCAGCCAGCTATACCTGTCACAGACCCTGTCCGATCGGGACACCCAGCTGGCACGGCTGAACGCCCAGCTCGATGAGCTTTCCGAGCTGCTGGGTCTGGAGGAAAACCGGAGCGAGGCGCTGGAGGATCAGTTAACCAGCCTGCAGGAGCGCAACAGCAGCCTGGTGAATCAATTGGAATCCACCCGCGAACAGCTGATGCGCCAGACCGCCATGGCTGATGCCCAATCCGAGCGCATCGCCAGCATGGAAGAGTCCATGGATGAGCAGGACGAGATGTCGGCCAGCCAGCAGGCGATGATCCTGAGGTTATCGAACCAGATTGCGTCACTGCGGGAACAGCTGCGCCAGATCACGTCCGCGCTCAAGCTGCAGGAGCAGATGACCGCCGATAAAGAGCAGGAACTGGAGCAGGTGAGCCGGCGCCTGAACACGCTGCTGGCCGAGCGGGTCAACCAGCTGGAGAAATACCAGTCCGAATTCTTTGCCCGCCTGCGAGACATCCTTGCCGGCAACGAGAACGTGCGGATCGTCGGCGACCGCTTCCTGCTGCCCTCGGAACTGCTGTTTGCCTCCGGCTCTGCCGAGCTGGGCGAGGCAGGCCGACGCGAGCTGGACAAACTGGCGGACATCCTGCTCGACGTAGCTGACCGGATTCCCGACGACGTGGACTGGATTCTCCGGATCGACGGCCACACCGACATCCTGCCCATCAACACACCCCGATTCCCGTCAAACTGGGAGCTGTCCACGGCCCGCGCCGTGGCTGTGGTGCGCTACTTGGCGGCCCAGGGCGTGCCGGAGCGACGCATGGTGGCCGCCGGCTTTGGGGAATTTTTCCCGGTCGCCGAGGGCACCTCGCCGGAGGCGCTGCAGCGGAACCGGCGGATTGAGTTGAAGTTGACGGATAGGTAGGGGCCCGGCTTCTGGGCCCCTCTGGCCATCAGAAATGAATAACCGACCGAATGCTCTTACCCTCATGCATCAGATCAAATGCCTTGTTGATGTCTTCCAGGGGCATTTCATGGGTAATGAACACATCCAGAGGAATCTCGCCTTTCTCGGCTTTTTCCACATAGCCCGGCAGCTCGGTACGGCCTTTCACGCCACCAAAGGCTGAGCCTTTCCAGACCCGACCGGTCACCAGCTGGAACGGGCGGGTGCTGATTTCCTCGCCGGCACCGGCCACGCCGATGATGATGGACTCACCCCAGCCTTTATGGCAGCACTCAAGCGCGGCGCGCATCACCTTCACGTTGCCGATGCACTCGAAGGAGTAGTCCACGCCGCCGTCGGTCATCTCGATGATCACCTCCTGGATCGGCTTGTCGTAGTCGTTCGGGTTAACCACGTCGGTGGCGCCCAGCTGTTTGGCGATGTCGAACTTGCCAGGGTTGATATCAATGGCAATGATCCGGCCGGCCTTGGCCATAGTGGCGCCAATGATCGCCGCCAGGCCGATACCACCCAGACCGAAGATCGCGACAGTTGCGCCCTCTTCCACCTTGGCCGTGTTCATCACCGCACCGATGCCGGTGGTCACGCCGCAACCTAGCAGACACACTTTCTCAAGGGGCGCTTCCTTGGGAATCTTGGCCAGGGAGATCTCGGGCAACACGGTGTACTCGGAGAAGGTGGAGCAACCCATGTAGTGGTAAAGCGGTTTGCCCTGGTAGGAGAATCGAGAGGTGCCGTCCGGCATCACGCCCTTGCCCTGGGTAGCCCGAACCGCGCCGCACAGGTTGGTCTTGCCGGAGGTGCAGAACTTGCACTCGCCACACTCGGCGGTGTAGAGCGGAATCACGTGGTCGCCCACTTCCAGGTTTTTCACGCCCGGGCCCACGGCCTCGACAATGCCGCCGCCCTCATGGCCGAGGATGGTCGGGAACAGGCCCTCCGGGTCGGCACCGGAGAGGGTGTAGGCGTCGGTATGGCACACGCCGGTGGCAACGATGCGCACCAGGACCTCGCCTTCCTTGGGAGGGGCGACATCCACTTCGACGATTTCCAGCGGTTTGTTGGCTTCAAACGCCACCGCAGCACGGGATTTGATCACGGTCGGACTCCTGTTGAATTTGGGCCTGTGTTTTCGGGTTTAGTGCCTTACTGGCTCGGCTGTTCGTCCATTCTAGACGAACTGACCGGCGCGTGGGCGCCGAAATCTTTTCCGGAACCGGCACGTATGATTGGTTAGACGAGTTTACGAAAGGAGCCTTTACGTTGCGTTCGCTTTACTGGTTTACGCGCGACCTGCGCCTGCACGACAACGCCGCCCTGATGGCCGCCTCCAAATCCGACATGCTGCTGTGCGCGTTTGTCGTGGACCCGCGCTGGTTCGCCCCCGGACCGCTACAGAGCCGGGCCATGGGCGATCACCGCTGGCGTTTCCTGTGGCAAAGCCTGATGGCGCTGGAACGCAGCCTCCGCCCCCTGGGCCAGCGGCTGCACATTGCGTTTGGTGAGCCCGAGCGGGTAATTCCGGAGCTGGTGCAGGCACACCGGATCCAGCGGGTGATTCGCTCCCGTTTGCCCGGCACCCAGGAAGCCCGCCAGTGGCAGACCATCAAGGAGCGCCTGCCGGATACCCTGTTCCAGCAGTTCGAGACCCTCAGCCTGTTTACCGAGCAGTCCCTGCCCATGGCTCTGCACGATTTGCCCGACACCTTTTCCCAGTTCCGGAAACAGGTGGAGAAGGCGGGCGAGCGTTGTTCCGAGCGGCTGCGGATCCGAACCCTGACAGCGTTACCTCCGCCGCCCGGCTTTCCCGAGGACAACCGGGGCGACTGCCCGGCCATCGCCGAACCGGTGCACCCCCTGCAGTTCATGGGCGGGGAGGCCGCTGGCCTGGAGCGGTTGCAGCAGTTCACCTTCGAGAGCCACTGCATCGATCGCTACAAGGAAACCCGCAACGCGCTGGACACCTGGGATGCGTCCTCCAAGTTCTCGCCCTGGCTGGCCAACGGCTGCCTGTCGGTGCGGGAGGTGGCGGAAACCATCACAGAGTACGAGGCCAGGGAGACGAAAAACGAGTCCACCTACTGGCTCTGGTTCGAGCTGCTGTGGCGCGAATATTTCTATTGGTACGCGCTACGGCACGGCGCCAACCTGTTCCGCCGGGACGGCGTGCAGCGAAAACGCCGCCACGGCACCTTCTACGGCCATCGTTTCAAAGCCTGGTGCCAGGGCAACACCGAATACCCCCTCGTGAACGCTGCCATGAATCAGCTTCGGGAAACCGGTTACATGAGCAACCGCGCCCGCCAACTGGTGGCCAGCTGTTTTGTGAATGAGCTTGGCCTGGACTGGCGGTATGGCGCCGCATGGTTTGAAGAGCAATTGATCGACTATGATGTAGCAAGCAACTACGGCAACTGGCAGTACCTGGCCGGCGTGGGTGCCGACCCGAGGGGCCTTCGGCAGTTCAACCTGGAAAAGCAGGCGCAACAGTACGATCCCGCAGGCAGGTTTGTGGACCGGTGGGGCGGGCATTCGGAACAGCCCGTTGGCCTGCACACCGTGGACGCCGCCGACTGGCCCCTCTAAACCGATCAGCAGAATGGAACGATCGTTATGGTGGAAACCGAATCAGTCCCCACGGCACGGGAGACCCTTGCCCGCATCATTGACACCTGCGCACCGGGCGCGGTGCTGAGCTGCGGCTGGCTGGCCAACGAGGTAGCGAGCGTATGGCAGGATCACCGCCCGGACGTGCGACGGCACACCCTCGATAGCCACGATCCGAACGCCCATCTGCCCCTGCCGCACGTGGTCGATCTGGCTCTGATTACCGGAACCCTGGAACACCTGCCCCACGACGAAGGGGCCCTGCTCCTGGGTCAGCTCAGGAACTACGGCACCCACCAGATCGCCGTGCTGGTGGCGGAAACGCCGGACTGGGCCTTTACCGACTTTATTGGCCTGGGCTTCCGGCGCCATGCGGAACTGGACAACGATCACGGACCGCTGACGCTCTACACCTATAATCTGGATTCCTACAACCACAAGCGGGCCTGGAACAACCCCGAGAACTGGGCCAACCCGGAAATGTGGGGCAAGGCCTGGTGGTAATGAGCGAGATGAACGAAAACAGCGTGGCGACAAGACCGAAAACCCTGAAACCCAGCACCCTTCGCATTGGCACCCGCTATCGGGCCAACCGCCTCAAAGGCCCCTACGACGCCATTGTGATCGGCTCTGGCATTGGCGGCCTCACCACCGCCGCCTGCCTGGCCAAAGCGGGTAAGAAGGTGCTGGTACTGGAACAGCACTACACCGCCGGCGGCTATACCCACAGCTACGCTCGTAACGGCTACGAGTGGGACGTGGGCGTTCACTACATTGGCGACATGGGCTCGCCCCACACCCTGGGCCGCCGCCTGTTCGACTACATCACAGACGGCAAGCTCGAATGGGCGCCCATGGACGAGAATTACGACCGGTTTTTCCTGGGGGAGAAAGTGGTCAACCTGCGTGCCGGTAAAGAAGGCCTGAGGCATTCGCTGATTTCGGCCTTCCCCGAGGAGCGGGAGGCCATCAATCAGTACCTGGCTTTGCTGGGCAAGGTGGCCGATGGCATGCAATGGTATACCCTCTCGAAGCTGACACCCGGGATCCTGAGCCCGGTGGTCCACAAGGGGCTGGACCTGGCCCTGCCGGATTGCTTCAACAAAACCACCTGGGACGTGCTGAGCGAACTCACCGATAATGAGGAGCTGATTGGCGCGATCACCGGCCAGTGGGGCGACTGCGGGGTAACACCGAAGCAGTCCAGCTTCATGGTGCACGCACTGATCGCCAAGCACTACCTCTACGGCGGCTTTTACCCGGTGGGCGGTGCCTCGGAAATCGCCAGCACCATCATTCCGGTGATCCAGAAGCCCGGCGGCGAGGTGTTCACCTACGCCGATGTCACCGACATCCTGGTCGAAGACGGCCGGGCCACCGGCGTGCGCATGGCCGACGGCGAGGAGATCCGGGCCCCGCTGGTAATCAGCAACGCCGGGGTGATCAACACCTTTGAAAATCTGCTGCCCGCAGACGTGGCGGCGCAGGCTGGCTACAAAGAGAAGCGCCGGCACATCGTTCCATCCATGCCGCACATTGGTCTGTACATCGGGCTGGAGGGGACTCCGGAGCAGCTGGGGCTGCCCCGAACCAATTTCTGGATCTACCCCAGCGCCGACCACGACGGCAACGTACAGCGCTTTCTCGCCGACCCGCACCACACAGAGTTCCCCGTGGTGTATATCTCCTTTCCGGCCGCCAAGGATCCGGACTACCAGAACCGCTGGCCCGGCACCTCCACCATCGAGATTGTGGCACCCACCACCTGGGAGATGTTCGAGCCCTGGCAGGGCACCACCTGGGGCAAGCGGGGTGACGATTATGAGGCGCTGAAAGAGACCATCACCAACCAGCTCCTGGAAGTCATGTACCAGAAGCTGCCCCAGCTGCGGGGCAAGGTGGATTACGTGGAAACCTCCACCCCTCTTTCCACCGCCTGGTTCTGTCGTTACGGCCGGGGCGAACTCTACGGCCTGGACCACAACCCCGAGCGCTTCGAGCAGGACTGGCTGAGGCCAAAAACCGACATCCCCGGCCTCTACCTGACCGGCCAGGACGTGCTCACCTGCGGTGTGGTGGGCGCGATGATCGGTGGCCTGGTGACCACCCTGGCAATCCGGGGCTGGCGCGGCGCTGGTCTGGCCAAACGCATTTTCGTGGGGTAGTCGGCCTTGCCACGACCGATCTGTCCCTGCTGCGGCGTACATGCGGCGATCTGTGTCTGCGCCGATTGCGCGCTGATTGCCAACAGGACAGAGCTCACCGTGCTGCAACATCCGTCCGAAGTTGCTCACGCCAAGGGCACCGTGCGCATACTCACGCAATGCCTGAGCCGCCTGGGGGTGTTTGTGGGCGAAACGTCGGACGACTTCCTCCAGGCGGGGTTTGATCCGCTCAATGACACGCGTGCCTCGGCGCTGCTGTTCCCCGGCCCCGATAGCCAGGAACTGGAAACGGCCGATATCGGCGATATCCGGCACTGGATCCTGCTCGATGGCACCTGGCGTAAGGCCGCCAGAATCCTTTACCAGAATCCGGCGCTGGCAGCGCTGCCCCGTTTCCACTTCGCCAACCCGCCCAGCTCCGTATATGCAATCCGGAAGGCCCCCGGCGAAGGTCATCTGGCCACGGCCGAAGCCGCCGCCTACCTGCTCAAACGGGTGGAGCCCGATCTGGACACCGGCCCTGTATCCCGGGCAATGGGGGCACTTGTCGACCGTCAGCTGGCGCAGATTCCGGCACGACTGCACAAGCACTATCGATAACCCCTGGCCGGTGAGACGACCGCCCGGTTACGGCGTAAAAGCCCACGAGTAATACACGGGGACCAGCCGATGACCACAGACTTTGACCCTGCCGAGCTCTCCCGCATCATTGAAATGGCCTGGGAGGACCGGACGCCGTTCGAGGCGATCGAGCAGGAATACGGTTTACGGGAAAAGGCGGTCATTCACCTTATGCGGCGGGAGCTCAAGCCATCCAGCTTCCGGCTCTGGCGTAAGCGGGTGACCGGCCGTTCCACCAAGCACAGGCAGCTGCGCCCGGCAGGGGTCAGTCGCGGCTATTGCCCCACCCAGTACAAGCACCGCTAGCGTCTCGCTGTTGGCAAATGCTGCGCCAGTGCGCGATCATTGCCATTCGTATCCGCTGGCCACGAGAAAGAGAGGGAACCTTCATCTATGGCACTGTTCAGCCGAAAGAACGCCGAAAAGCAGCTCAAGGCAGAAGCCGACCGGGTGCACCGGCAGGATCTGGAAAAACTGCTGGAACGTCAGAGGGCCATCGAAGAGAAAGTGAAGGGCAGCGGCAAGCTCAAACGCTTCGGGGCCGACATCCGACTCATGTTCTCGATGATCCGGGATTACTGGCAAGGTAACTACCGAAGCGTGCCGTGGAAAACCATCGCGGCGGTGGCAGGTGCACTGTTGTATGTCCTGAATCCTCTGGATTTCATTCCCGACCTGATTCTTGGATTCGGCTTTATCGACGATGCCGGCGTGGTGGCACTGTGCCTGAAGCTTGTGGAATCGGATCTGCACCGATACGCGGCCTGGAAAGAGCATCAGGAAGAACCGAGGCCGGTGGCCAGCACAGATTGATTAATTTCTGAACTGGCGGTAATCTCAGCCGCCTCACCGAAACCCCCGTTCAGCCCCTGGAGTTCCTGTGGACTTTGCCACTCTCATAGGCCTTGTCGGCGCCATTCTGATCATCGCATCGGCGGTTATTCTCGGCACGTCTCCGTCCGTGTTTATCAATCCGCCCTCGCTGCTGATCGTGGTCGGTGGCACGCTGCTGGTGGTTCTCGCCAAGTTCAGCTTTGCCCAGTTTTTCGGCGCTTTCAAAGCGGCTGCCAGGGCCTTCAAATTCAAACTTCCGGAAACCCAGGCCAGCATCGAGGAACTGGTGGACGTGGCGCAGGTCGCCCGCAAACAGGGCGTGCTCGGGCTTGAAGGTCGGGAAGTCAGTACACCGTTCCTGGGCCAGGGCATCCAGATGCTGGTGGACGGCCAGACGGGCAAAACCATCAAGCAGTTGTTGAGCAAAGAGCGGCTGATGACCCTCGACCACAACCGATCCGGCGCCAAGGTATTCCAGGCCATGGCCGACGTGGCTCCGGCCATGGGCATGATCGGCACACTGGTCGGCCTGGTGCAGATGCTGTCGAACATGGAAGACCCGAAGTCCATCGGCCCGGCCATGGCCGTTGCCCTGTTGACCACCCTCTACGGCGCCATGATCGCTACCATGATCGCCACACCGATCGCCGACAAACTGTCCCTGCGCATGACCGAGGAAGCGCGACTGCAGTCCCTGTACATCGACGCCCTCGTGGCCATCCAGGAAGGCACCAACCCCCGAATCATCGAACAGATGCTCTCCAGCTATCTGCCGCCCAAAGAGAGGGAGAAAAACGGAGAGGCGGAAACCGCCAGCGGCTAGCCATGGACGAACTGCCAGAAGAGGAAAAACCGGGCATACCGGCCTGGGTGGTCACCTTTGCAGACCTTATGTCGCTGCTGATGTGCTTCTTCGTGCTGCTGCTCTCCTTCTCGGAGATCGACGCCCAGAAGTTCAAGCAGATTGCCGGCGAGCTGTCCAAGGCGTTTGGCGTGCAGCGCGATGTGCCTGCTTTGGAAATCCCCAAGGGCACCAGCCCCATCTTCGATAAATTCTCGCCGGCGCCGCCCGAACCGACCGTGGTGAACGAAGTCAAACAGACCACCACCGAGGAAGCCCCTGAACTGCAGACCCTGAAAAGCCCCACCGATGTTGCGGTAGAGGCGGCCATGGACGAGCAGATGCAGGAAACCATGGATGACATTCTCCAGGTGCTGGAGCCAGCCATTGCCGATGGTCGTATCAACGTCAGCGAGGATCAGCGCCGAATCGTGATTCGGGTCGAGGAAAAAGGCTCTTTCCCGTCGGGCTCCGCTGAGCTGACCTGGGAATTCGAAGGCCTGCTGCTGGACATGGCGGAAGTCATCGAGGGCATTCCGGGGGACCTGACCATCGAGGGCCACACCGACAACGTGCCGATCCGCACCGACCGGTTCTACAGCAACTGGGATCTATCGGCCGCCCGCGCAGCTGCGGTCGCCAACGTCCTCGTGGCCCGGGATCAGGTTGAACCCACCCGGCTGAAGGTGACTGGCCTGGCTGATACCGAGCCCCGGGTGCCCAACACCTCACCGGATAATCGCGCCAAGAACCGGCGAGTGGAGATCATCATCGACCTGTCCGGCCCGCTCCAGGAACGGGAAATTCAGCTACGCGAATTGATTGATGCCGAATCGACCAACGGGTCGTCCGAGATTCGAATTGAGTCGGCGCCGGCCTCCGGCGACATCAACTGGTAAAACCGACCATTTTGGTGCGCACTGACCCGGTACGCACTTGTTTAGTGCAAAAAAACCACAGAAACCGCCCCGGCAACCTCCACCATTTCCTCCAAGGCCCTTTCCGCTCTTGAAATGCATTGTTTTGGAACAGCTCTTGCTTTGCATGCCCTCCAACAATGCACAACCCCATCAAAAGGCCCGAAAGAGGCCGAAAACACAACATCAGGAGCGAAAACCCGTGGACATCACGAGTGCAGTACATACCCTGACCGAAAGCGCCAACACGCTGTTCATCCTCATCGGCGCCATCATGGTGCTGGCCATGCATGCCGGCTTTGCCTTCCTGGAAGTGGGCACTGTCCGTCACAAGAACCAGGTCAATGCCCTGGTGAAGATCATGACCGACTTTGGCGTTTCCGCCGTGGCCTACTTCTTCATTGGCTACTACATTGCCTACGGCAGCCATTTCATGACAGGAGCGGCCGAACTCACCGCATCGAACGGCTATGAACTGGTCAAGTTCTTCTTCCTCATGACGTTTGCGGCGGCCATCCCGGCCATCGTCTCCGGCGGTATCGCCGAACGTGCCAAGTTCTACCCCATGCTGATTGCCTCCGGACTGATCGTGGCCTTCGTGTACCCGTTCTTTGAAGGTCTGATCTGGAATGGCAACTACGGTTTCCAGTCATGGCTGGAGAACCAGTTTGGTGCATCCTTCCACGACTTTGCCGGCTCTGTTGTGGTGCACGCCGTCGGTGGTTGGATTGCCCTGGCCGCGGTGCTCATGCTGGGCGCTCGAAATGGCCGTTACCGGAATGGCCGGGTGGTGGCGTTTGCGCCCTCCAATATCCCGTTCCTGGCCCTCGGCGCCTGGATTCTCACGATCGGCTGGTTCGGCTTCAACGTGATGTCCGCGCAAACCCTCGACGGCATCAGCGGACTGGTGGCGGTCAACAGCCTGATGGCGATGGTCGGCGGCATACTGGTATCCATGCTGCTGGGCCGCAAGGACCCGGGCTTTATCCACAACGGTCCCCTGGCCGGTCTGGTGGCGGTCTGTGCCGGCTCCGATCTGATGCACCCGGTCGGTGCGCTGATCACCGGCGGCGTGGCCGGCGCCATCTTCGTGTACCTGTTTGAATGGGCCCAGGCCAAAATCGAACGCCTGGACGACGTGCTCGGTGTGTGGCCACTCCACGGTGTCTGCGGCGTCTGGGGCGCCATCGCCTGCGGTATCTTCGGTCAGGAAGCCCTGGGCGGTCTTGGCGGGGTCAGCCTGATGTCCCAGATCGTCGGCTCCATTGCCGGTGTGCTGGTGGCCTTCGTGGGAGGTCTGATCGTGTACGGCGTGATCAGCGCAATCTCTGGCCTGCGCCTGACCGAAGAGGAAGAGTTCAACGGTGCCGATCTGAGCATTCACCGCATTGGTGCCAATGCCGTCGAGTAAGCAGTCATCCAGTCAGTCACGGTAACCGGTGAGTTCCATATAACCGACACCTGCGTGGCTGCCCGTGACGCTCACCGGGCTCTCCCAGTAGGGATAGAGCCCGGTGTTCATATAATTACCCCCGGGCGCCGACACAGTCAGTTGCACGCCCAGGTCCAGCACCTCCAGGCGCCATCGACGGGGCACGCCCTTTGGGTTCGGATCCATTGGCGCGATTCTCAGTTGATCAGCCCGCAGCGCCACGGGCTCACCCTCCGCCGGAACCCAGGTGCCCGCCTGAAAAGCGCCATCGTCCTGCCTCAACCGGAAGGCCATCAGCTTGTCACCCGAATCCAGGTGCAGGGCAAACCAGTCCCAGCCCTGCTGGCCGGCCTTGAGAAACTGACTGCTCCATTCCCGGTCGAACCAGCCCTGGCCGGATACCTCGAAGACCTGGTCCCCCAGCCTTACCCGGCCCTCGATGGCCAGATCCACCAGGCTGAAATACATGGAGCCTTCGCCACTGTCGGATTTGGCACTGAATCCCTGATTACCGTGGGCCACCGGCGCCCGGTTCTGGTTGAGCGTGAGGTCGTACGACCATTTCCCCGCGTCCACCTGCAGTCGCCAGCGCTTGTCGTCGAGGGTGGTCAACTGCCAGTCATCCAGCCACACGGACATTGGCGCTGCCCGGGCGCCGGCCTGGCCGATATCGCCCCGAGCCAGTTTTTCGGCGAACACATGGTTACCGGAGTAACTCACCGCTGCGTGAGCCATCCAGGCGGAGTGAAGGGGCCAATCGGTGGCCGGTGGCGGTTCGGCGCCGGCGGGCCGGGGTCGCAGGGCCTGGCGGAACTGCGTCCATTGCAACCCCAGCGGCTCACCGTCTGCCGTTTTCAGGTTGGCGGTGAGATACCACCACTCGATCCGGTGCTGGGGGTGCGGGCCGAAATCCCGCGGAAAGCTCAGGCGTTCCCCCGGCCCCGGCTGCAGGAACGGCACCTCGTGCTCCGACTCCGCAACGCCGGCCAGTCCGGCGAAGCCTTCGGACTCCGGGCGCTCTGAGCAGCCTGCGAGCACCCAGGCCAACGCGCCGAAAACAAGGCACAGGTAGGCGTGATTCATCGTTCACCTCCGGTCAACGCATTGACACGGGATGGCGCCGAGATTCCATGCTGCAGTTGCCGGCGCATGAGCCATGCGATGCTCAGGCCAATGGCCAGGCTCAGCACCCCCAGCTCCAGCCAGAAGCCGGGGTACACCGCCATTGGCAGAGACCAGCCAAAGGCCAGCGGGTTGATGCGGTGGACCAGCACCCAGGTCAGCCATACGCCCAGCGGCAGCGCCAGCAGCGCAACGAGGCCGGTCAGGGTAACGGACAGCCGGGTGAGTTGGCGCGCGGCCTGGCCACGGGACATGCCCCACACCACCAGCAGCCGGAAATACCCGGCCCGGGTGGAGAAGAACACCCAGCCCATCAGAAGAAGGGCCGTAGCGGCGAGAATCAATGTGAGTAACGTCATCGCCCGGGTGAGCAGGAAGGTCTGGTCGAAGATCGCGGTCGCCAGTGACTGGATCGAGCGATTGTCCCGAACCGTCAGCTGTTCCTGTTGCCAGATATCACGCAGCCGGCCAGTAACGGTGTCCATGGACAGCGAACCTGGCGACACCGACAGGCTGCGAAACGTTGCTGGAAACTCCGTTGGCAAGGTGGCGGCACTGAGCAACAGCTCGCCCGCAGGCCGACCGTAATCCGGATAGATCGCCAGTATCGGCAACTCGACCGTCTGCCCCGCAAGCACCACCGTCAAGCTCTGTCCGATATCCAGCGCCTGTCGCCGGGCCAGTTGCTCGTTCACCATCAGACCGTCGCCAGCCGCCAGTTGCTGCCAGGCGTTACCGGTGGCTTCGAGCAATCGCCAGTCAGTCAACAGCGGCCCCACAGGAGCGATTGCCAGCACGTCCACCTGAGTATCGGAACTCTCCGTATCACCGGCCAGGGTGGCGGTGCCACGAATCACCCTGTGCCATTCGCCGCCGGCTTCCGGCATCCGTTCGGCCAGCCAGGCGCCGGCCGGGTCGATATCCGCCTGTGGTGGCACCTCGATGTAGAAATCCGCCGCCAGCCGCTGGTCCAGCCAACGATCGAAGGTACTTTCGAAGGTGGTAACAAGGGCCTGCACCGCCAACACCATGGCCATGGCAAACTGCAAGGCCACCAGCGGCAAGGCCAGGCGCCGTACCAGCACCGCGAGTTCCCGGTATCGCCAGCGAGCGAGGGGGTCCCGGGTGCGCCCGGCCCACGCCTCGCCCAAACCGCCAACCAACCCAGGGAGCCACAACCCCACGGCCACAAACACCAGCGCCACCCCGAGGAAAAGCACCGGTAGGGAATCAACGAGCATCGACAGCCCAAGGCCTGCGCCCAGCAGTGCCGGCGGCCACCAGCGCCGATCTTTCTCATGGGGCAACAGAACACGCAGCATCGGGCCGAGAAAGCCCACCAGGCAGGCCGCCAGCACCACCCCCAGCATGATGCCTACGGGCACCAGCCAGCCACCGCCCTGCCCGGCATAGAGGGGCGCGTCGAACAGCCCTTCCAGCGCCCGGCCAAAGCCATCACCGAGCACGGCGGCCAGGAGCCGGCCCAGCCATACGCCCGGAAGAATGCACACCAGTGCCAGCAGCGATAGCTCCAGCACCAGTAACCGCCGGATACGCCCGGGGGGAACACCAAAACGCCGCAACAGCGCCAGGCTGTCCCGACGTTGTGCCAGCCCGAGCAGGTACACGCTGCGCACGAGCAGCGCGGTGATCAGCAGTACAAGAACCCCGAGGGCATCAAGGTTCAGCAGGAAGCTTTCACCCAGCTCACCGGTATCCGGCCCGACGGAGAAGGGCGCTGTCCGGTAACCCGCGGGCAGCGGCTCAGCCGATTCGGACCGATCAATCAGTAGGGAAAGCGAGGCCTGGTCGTCGGCACGCCCCGCGGCCTCGCTGATGTCCACAAAGGGCTGGCCATTCAGTTCCCCCTGCCAGGGCGCCTCGGTGCCAGTGTCAGTAACAAAGCAGGCCGCCGCCAGGGGATCAATGCCAACGACCCGCCCGGTGTCCGGCCCCGAGACTTCAAGCCAGGGCATGACACACAGACCTTCACGCCGCAGGTAGGCAAAGTCAGCGACGGAAACCGGCTGGCCATCGGCCCGCACCACCTGCAGGCGCTCGGCCACCGCGGCCTCGCTCCGGTCCAGGCTGGCCCGGGCCTGGCTGGTCAGGTGATGCACGCCGGTCCAGAGCATGGTGGCCAGCAGGATCATCACAGCCAGCGCCAGTAATTGAAGGGGGTGGCGTCGATAGTGGCTGGTGAGGGCGGAAAAAACCGTCATGGCAGACTCACCGGGCCTGGCGATGGCCAAGATCCAGGGTCCGGTCGCAGCGGTCGGCCAGCTCGGTATCGTGGGTGGCCAGAATCAGGCCGCAGCCATGGCGGGACTGGAGATTGAACAGCACCTCGGCTACGTCCTCGGCGGTGCGCCGATCGAGGCTGCCAGTGGGCTCATCGGCGAGAATCAGGTCCGGCTGCATGGCGAACACCATGGCCAGGGCGGCCCTCTGCCTCTGGCCACCAGACACCTGGTCCGGATAGCGATCGGCCAGATCGCCAATGCCCAGGCGTTCGAGCCAGTCCCGGCAGGGCGCTTCGTCCCTGCTGGCAAGTCGGGAGCGCAGACGAACGTTATCAAGCAACGACAGCGCCGGCATCAGGTTGGCTTCCTGGAACACCACGCCCACACGGCGCCGCCGGAGTTCGCCCCAGCGTGTTTCAGCCCGCCCCAGGGGCCGCGATTGTGCTTCGAACGACTCGCCGAGTATCCGGAGGCTGCCGGCATCCGGCCACTCCAGACCGCACAGCACATTCAGCAGGGTGCTCTTGCCCGAGCCCGAGCGGCCAATCAACGCGAGGGACTCGCCCCGGCCAAGATCCAGCGACAGCCCGTCGAAAACAGTGACCGGCTCGTTGCCGCTTCTGAATTGTTTGCGCAGGCCTTGGGCCGAGATCAACAGATCACTCATTCCGATGCTCCCAGGGGCTCTGCGGCCGAGCCATGACGCTGCGCCCGCCACTCGCGGAACTGCTCGAGCCAGGATAACAGGGCCGGTATCACCACCAGCACAAGGAGGGTCGACAGTCCCAATCCGAAGGCAATGGACGTTGCCATGGGAATCAGGAACTGGGCCTGCAGCGAGGTCTCGAACATCAGGGGCAAAAGGCCACCAATGGTGGTCAGGGAGGTGAGCAGCACCGCGCGAACCCGCTGAACCGCTGCCTCATTGAGGGCATCGGTAATACCCAGACCCTTCTTCCGCTGCTGGTTGTAGAAGGCTACGAGGATAATCGCGTTATTGACCACAATGCCGGACAGCCCGAAAAGGCCAAACAGCGACAGGATGGTCAGTTGCAGCCCCATCACCCAGTGGCCAAGCAACGCCCCCACCAGCGCAAACGGAATGATCGCCATCACGATCAACGGCAGGCTCCAGGAGGCGAACACCCAGGCCAGCACCACATACATCAGACCCAGCCCGATCACCAGACCGGTCTGCATGTCACCCAGGGTTTCCCGCTGGTCGGCCGCCCGGCCCTCGAAGCTGTAGCGCACGTTGTAGCGGCTGGCGATGTCCGGCAGGGCCTCGGCCTGCAGGCTTTCCAGGATCTGGTCGGTGGTGCTCACCCGGGTGTTCAGGCCTGATGTCACTTCCACCGCCAGCTTGCCGTCGGCGTGACGCAGGGCCTGGAAGCCCTGCCGGTGGTCCAGGTTCATCACCTGGGTCAGGGGCACGAAACGGCCATCCGGCACCCGGACGGTCACCCTCGACAGTATGGAAAGCCGTTCACGCTGATCCTTCGGCAACTGCACCCGCACCTCGATTTCATCCCGACCGTCCTGGTAGATCTGGGCAATCCGGCCGTCAAACGCCGCCCGCAGTTGTCGCCCCAGGTCGGCCGTGGTCAGCCCCAGGGCCTGGCCGTGGGCGCTCACCTGGTAGATCAGCTGTTCACGCCCCCAGGGCATATCGTCCTCAACATCCAGCACGCCCGGCAGGGTCGACAGGGCCTGGCTGAGTTCGTCTGCCGCCCGCTTGAGCTGTTCGGCGTCCTCTCCGGTCAGGCGCACATTCACATCGCGGCCCGGCGGTCCGGCCTGGCGCTCGGAAATGGTCAGATTATCCAGACCCGCTGGCAACGCCAGGCGCTCGCGCCACTCGGTGATGAACTCCGGGTTGCGCACCGAGCGCCGGTCCGAGGGCACCAGTTCAATCATCATGGATCCCAGCTCATCCCCGCTCCGTGAGCTGCCCTCTGCACCCTGGGTGGCGCCGACGGTGGTGACCGCATGCAGGATGAAATCGCCACCCAGGGCCTGCTCGGTCTCGTTCAGCGTTCGCTGCATCTGATGCAGAAAATCCTCCACGGTGCCCCGGTCGGTGCCGGCCACAAAACTGGCGTTGGCGTAGAACACCGAAGGCTCCGGCGTTGGGAAGAAATTGAACCCGAGCCGGCCACCGGCCAGCAGGCCTACCGTGACGATGGCCAGTGCCACGGCACCGGCTACGGTCGCGCCCCGGTGCTGCAGACTGTAGCGGGAGAACCGCCGGAACGGGCCCTCGCGGAAACGGTCGAAGCGCTGCTCAAAGCCCTGACGGAAGCGCTCCACCCGTCCGGGCCGGGCGGGCTCTGCAACGGCACGCCGGCTATTCCGGCGGGGTACGAAGGCATGGCGCAAATGGGCCGGCAGCACGATAAAGCACTCCAGTAGGGAGGCCACCAGCACGCAGATCATCACCAGAGGAATGTCCCCCAGGATATTGCCGATTACGCCGCCCACCACCAGCAACGGCATGAACGCGGCCACCGTGGTCAGGGACGAGGCCAGTACCGGCCACACCATGCGTTTGGCGGCGCCCTCGGAGGCGTATATGGATTCCTCACCCATGCGGGCATGGGCGTCGGCGTCCTCACCCACCACGATGGCGTCGTCGACAATCACCCCCAGGGCCATGATCAGGGCAAACAGGGAAATCATGTTGATGGAGCCGCCGATCAGCCAGAGCACCGCCATGGCCGCCAGGAAAGCGGTGGGAATGCCTATGGCCACCCACAGCGCCACCCGCCCGGGCAGGAACAGGTACAGCAGACAGATCACCAGCACCAGGCCGCCGAGGCCGTTGTTCACCAGCAGCGAAATCCGGTCGTCCAGCAGCTGCCAGGTTTCATCGTATACCTCCAGCTGCACCGTCGGCGGCAGGGTTGGTCGGGTGTCCGCCAGCCAGCGCTCCAGCACCCGGGCGGCGGCCAGGGAATTACCGTTCTCCGCTCGCTGCAACTGCATTTCCACCGCCGGCTGACCGTCCTTTTCCAGGGTCACCTGGCTCTCACGGGCCTGCTGCCGAATGATGGCAACGTCACCCAGGTTGAGCTGAATGCGCTCACCACTGAGCACCGGAATGTTCTCGAACGCCTGGGGACTGCGCCGCTGCTCCACCGCCCGCAGTTCGCGGGTGGCGTCCTGCTGGGCCATCATGCCGGCGGGCAGATCCCGGGAAATGGCCGCCACCCGCTCGGCGATCTGCTCCAGGGACAGCCCGAGGGTCTCCAGGCGCTCCACCGGCACGTCAATGCTGATCTGCTGTTCAGGCAGCCCCCGAATGGAGACCCGGTCTATGCCCCGCTGCAGCAGCTCGTCTTCGAACCGGTACGCCAGCTGTCGCAGCTCATCCCGCGCCACCGGGCCCGACACCAGCAGGCGCGCAACTGGCTCATAGCGCTCCACCCGGGTTACCTGGGGTTCTTCCGCCTCGGCCGGGAAATTGGTGAACTCGTCCACCTGCTGCTGCACATCGTCCAGGGCCTGGATCGGATTGGTGCCCTCCTCGAACTCCAGAGTGATGGACGACACCCCCTGGGCGGAGGTGGACGTCATCTTCTTGAGGCCATCAATGCTGCGCAGCCTCTGCTCCAGCGGGTTGGTGATACCCTGCTCGATGTCCTCGGCAGAGGCGCCGCTCCAGACCACCCGAACGCTGACAATGTCCAGGGCAAAGGTGGGGAAGAACTGGATATTCATCCGGGTCAGCGCCAGCACACCGCCCAGCAACATCACCAGCATCACCAGGTTGGCCGCCACCCGATGATGGACGAAGAAGCCGATCACGCCCTTGTTGCGTCTCATTGGGCCGGGGCCTCCGTGCCGGCCACATCCACCTTGAGACCGGTAAGCGCATTGGGCAGATGGGTGGTGATCAACCGGGCGCCGGAGACCAGGGCATCACCCGACACGAGCAGGCGGCGCTCCCCGTCATCGGCTCGTGCCTCGCCAATCCGGTTCACACTGACCTGCCGCATGCGGCCTTCATCCGTCATCAGGTACACGCGATCGGCGCCGTACAGAGCACTGAACGGAATGGCCACGGTCTGTTCCCTGGGCGCGCGCTCCAGGGTTACCGGCAGCAGACCACCGGGCCGCAGCCCGCCCGGATCGCCCGCCAGCCGCAATATGGCCTCGGTACCCGAGGCATCGCTGGTGCCGGCAAAGCGCACCAGACGGAAGCTGTGCTGGCCGTCAGCGCTGGTGGCGGTCAGGGTCTCGCCGCGGGCCAGGGAGTCGAGCAGCTCGGCCCGGAACATTTCGGGCACACGGGCCCGGAGTTCAAGGCCCTGGGCAGGGTATAGTGACAGCAGCACCTGGTTAGGGCTGACCTGGTCGCCTTTGGCTACCCGGATATCGGTCACCACGCCGTCGAAGGGCGCCACCATGCGTGCTCGTTCGGCGTTCCGCTCGGTGTTGGCCAGGCTGGCCTGCGCCTGGGCCAGTTTTGCTTCCAGGCTTTGCAGCCGCGACGGGTGTTCATCGATCGAGCGTTGCCGTGCGCTGACCGTCAGTTCTGCGCGGGCTGCCGCATCGTTTGCCGCTTCCAGGGCTTCACGGGCGGCCAGGTTGCGGTCCACCAGTGAGCGCGTGCGCTCAAGCTGTCGCCGGGCATTCTCGAGAATGGTTTTTTCGCTCTCCAGGGCCGCCTGGTCGTTGCGATAGCGCACCTGCTCAGACCGGATCTGCGCTTCCAGATCCCGAACCTGGGCCCGGGCCTGGGCGAGGGCAGGTTCTATGTCCGCCTCAGACAGCGCCACCAGCAGGTCACCGGCGTTCACCCGCTCGCCCTCGGTCACCGGCCGCGCACCGATCCGCCCGGGCAATGTGGCGGTCACCGTCACCTGTTCCGGCGCCACCAGTTCGCCATAAAGAGGCAGCACGGGTGTGTGGGTGCCAGGCTCCAGGGTCTGCACCTGAACGCGCCAGCTCCGTTCGGTGGCGGTTACTTCGGCGGGTTCCGGGCGGGTCATTTTCAGGAACGCAAAGCCGGCAATACCGATGGCAATGATGACGGCGGGTATCAATCGTTTAAGCATAGAGTCCGGGCCAACCAGGTCTTGGGGTGCCTTTCAGGCAGTGAAAATCCTACTACTATACAATCTACGGCAAATTTCGGATCCGGAACCGCCCGGTCACGGTGACAGAACCGGCAGCCGGCGCTCCAATATCTCTCATCACAGGGAACCATAGAGCAGTGGAACACCTCCTGCACATCCTGAACGCCAGCATCATCAACATAATCCTTGTGGTGGTCGTCGTGGTGCTGCATAACGAGGTACTGGTGCGCCTCAGTGGCCTGCTGGGCCGAATGCGCCAGAGCCACCATTTCCGGTTGATTGTCGGTGTTCTGGGCGTGCTGGCCACCCATACCCTGCAGGTGTGGATTTTTGCCACGGCCTATTATGTGATGCTCAGGACCGAAGGCTGGGGTGCACTCACCGGTAACACCTCGGGCAGCTTTTTGGACTGCGTCTACTTTTCCTTCACCACCTTTACCACCCTGGGCTACGGCGACATCGAGGCCCTGGGTGTGATGCGATTCCTGACCGGCATCGAAGCATTGACAGGCCTTGTACTGATTACCTGGAGTGCGTCGTTCCTGTATGTGGAGATGCAGCGTTACTGGCCCAGCCGGTAACGCATCTTATGAGAGGAACAATGGGCGATCCAGGGTTCGGCGACATAAAAAAGCCCCGGGTGGAGGAGTTGGATCCACCCGGGGCAGAATGTCACCCGCTGGCTATGGGACGCGGGTAACCGCCATGCACTTAAACTCTGGCAGCGAGCGCGGCACGCAGGGTCCGACCAGAGTCACCGAGGGATACGACTCCCGCCAGAAACGGATCACCCGGAAGTGCAGTACTCGCCCATCACGGACGGGGTCTTTTGAGCAGGGAGACAAACCTGAGGTCAGCGGTACCGACGCTGATCGAGGGTAGTGAGGCGGTCCGGATGGAACACCATCAGGCCAGTGACGAAGGTGCCGTTCACAAAGCCTTCGGGAATCATGAAAAGTGGCAGGTAGCGGAGGTATTCGTGCACCAGTTCGTCAAAGGTGTAGACCCCGCTGCTCCAGAGCATCAGGCACATGACGATGCCAGCCGCGGCTACCGCAAGACCCGCTCCAAAAAAGCCGCAGAAGAAGATATACGCGAAAAAATTCCGGAAATTGCGCCGCCGCTCCCACAGCATGATGCCGTGGCTCACCATGGCCGGCACCATAACCGTGATCAGGCCATTGGCGGCAAACATGACCAGGGGTTCGCGGCCGGTGATCACGGTAATCACCAGCGCCAGCAGCCCTGCCATCACCGCCAGTGCCCAGCCCAGCATGAGCGTGATCACGGTGATGCCGAACACATGAATGGCCAGGCCGGGAGACAGCCCGGCGCGCAGCTGCCAGACAAACCCCAATACAACCGCTGCGCCAAAAAAGGAGTGCTGCAACGCGTTGTCCTTACGGAACCCCTGCCAGTCGATGGTCCGGGCCGCACGAACGAGAATGGCCAGAAAAATCACCAGGGTGAGAATCCACTGGCTGGTCGATAACAGGTTTTCGGTCATGCCCATGGGGAATCTACCGGAACGATCGCGTCAAGGAGACCATCATATAGGCTTGCCCCACCCGGAGCGCAAGCCGGCATGCCACGCTTAGGCGGGTTGGCGGTCGAGCCGGCTCCGGTCGGTCAGGCGCTGCCAGGCTTCGTAAGTGCTCAGGAACACCTGCCCGCCCAGGTGCGACAGCAGTTCAGTGTCCTGCAGGCGATCCATCACCGGCCCTTTCACTTCCGACAGGTGCAACCGAACGCCCGCGTCTTTCATACGTTCGTTGATGGCTTCCAGGCTTTCCAGGGCGGACGCATCCACCAGGTTCACCGCCGGGCACACCAGCACCAGATCCTGCAGTTCCGGCTGCCGGGTCACCAGATCCATTACCGTTTCTTCCAGGAACCGGGCGTTGGCGAAGTACAGGCTTTCGTCTACCCGCAGGAAAGTCACCCGTGGGCACAGCTCCACCTTGTGGCGAAGCACATTGCGGAAGTGCTCGGTGCCCGGAACGCGACCCACCACGGCACTGTGGGGCCGGCTGGTGCGGTACAGGAACAGGCCGATCGACAGCGCCACCCCGGCAACGATGCCCGCTTCCACGCTGTGCACCAGGGTCAGCACGATGGTGGCGAGCATGGCACCGAAATCCGGGCGGGAATAGCGCCAGGTGCGCCCCAACGCGGGCAGGTCAATCAGCGTAGACACCGCCACGATGATGGTGGCTGCCAGAGTGGCCTGGGGCAGATAGGCGATGGCCGGCGTCAGGAACATCGTCGCCAGGGCAATACCCACAGCGGCATAGGCGCCGGCCGCCGGTGTTTCCGCACCCGCATCGAAGTTCACAACCGACCGGGAAAATCCACCGGTCACCGGCAGCCCCCCGGACAGGCCGGCGCTCAGGTTGGCGGTGCCCAGTCCGATCAGCTCCTGGTCCGGGTCAATGGTCTGGCGGCGCTTGGCTGCGAGGGTCTGCCCCACCGACACCGATTCCACAAAACCGACAACGCCAATCAGCAGGGCGCTGACTGCCAGCTGCTGCCACAACCCGGGATCCAGACTCGGCAAGGTCAGCTCCGGCAACCCCCGAGGCACCTCGCCCACCAGCCTCACGCCGGCGCTTTCCAGGTCCAGTTGCCAGGCCAGCAGGGTGGTGACCACCACCGCCACAATGGGGGCGGTCCGGCCCAGGATATCCGCCACTCTGGGCGCCAAACCGAGGGTCACCAGCAAGGGCTTGAGGCCCTTGCGAGCGAAAACCAGGAACACCAGGGTTCCCGCGCCCAACAGCAGGGTCACGCCATTGAACTGACCGATCGTGAGCCACAGGGAGCGGCCGATCTCCAGCAGGTTGTGGCCGGAGGCCTGGACACCGAACAGATGCTTGACCTGGCTGGCAGCGATCACCAGGCCTGAGGCCGTGATAAACCCGGAAATCACCGGGTGGCTGAGAAAGTTGGCCAGAAAGCCCAGCCGCAGGATGCCCATCACCGTCAGCATCAGGCCGGACATCACCGCCAGCAGCACGGCGCCAGCAAGGTACTCCGGGCTGCCCACCTCTGCCAGCGGCGCCAGGGCAGCCGCGGTCATCAGCGAGGCCACCGCCACCGGGCCCACCGACAGGGTGCGGCTGGTGCCGAAAACCGCGTACACCATCAGCGGCAGGATGCTGGCGTACAGCCCCACGTAGGCCGGCAGCCCCGCGAGCAGCGCGTAGGCAAGCGACTGGGGAATCAGCATCACGGTCACGATGGTTGCGGCCACCAGATCGCTGGTGGCCTGGTCCCGGCCATATCCGGGCGCCCACTGCAGAATGGGCAGGTAACGTTTGAGGCTCATGGTCGGCGTCAGAACCGGTTGATCGGCACTTTCAGGTACACCTGGCCGTTGCTCTCCGCCGGCGGCATGTGCCCGGCACGCATGTTGACCTGGACCGAGGGAATGATCAGGCGCGGCATGCCCAGGGTGGCGTCGCGCTCGGTGCGCATCTTCACAAACGCATCCTCGGAGATGCCCTCGTGCACGTGGACATTGCCCCGCCGCTGCTCGGCCACGGTGGTCATGCACTGGTATTCCTCACGGTCCGGCCCCTTGTAGTCGTGACACAGGAACAGGCGGGTCTCCGGCGGCAGCGCCAGCACTTTGCCGATGGACCGGTACAGGGTTCGGGCATCGCCGCCGGGGAAGTCGCAGCGGGCAGTACCATAATCGGGCATAAACAGGGTGTCGCCCACGAAGGCGGCGTCACCGATCACGTAGGTGAGGCACGCTGGCGTGTGTCCGGGCGTGTGCAGCACCCGTGCGGTCAAACCGCCGATATTGAAGCTGTCGCCCTCCTCGAACAGCCGGTCAAACTGGCTGCCATCGCGCTGGAACTCGGTGCCTGCATTGAAGGCCTTGCCAAAGATTTCCTGAACATCGCGGATATGGGCACCAATGCCGGTTTTACCACCCAGTTGCTCATGCAGGTAAGGCGCCGCAGACAGGTGATCGGCATGGACGTGGGTTTCCAGAATCCACTCGACCTTCAGGTCGTTGCGTTGAACAAACTCGATGATGGCATCGGCCGAGCGCACGTCGGTTCGACCGGCGGCGTAATCGAAGTCCAGCACGGAATCGAGGATGGCGCAGGAGTGACTGTCCGGATCGCGCACCACGTAGCTGAAGGTGTTGGTCGGTTCATCAAAGAACGGCTGCACGGTGGGATTGCTCATGACGTTCACCTCTCTGAATCTGTTGCAAAGCCAGAATTACTTTCGATCTAAGGATATATCATTAAGTAATATGAGGTGAAATCATCTTTTTTCATATGCGCACTGTCCCTGATGCATCCACCAGGCAGTTCCGACCGTTCTCCTTGGCCAGGTAGAGCCGATGGTCCGCCAGGCCTATCAGCGCCTCCGGGGTGGCCGGCGTGGCCGTAAACTCATCAATGCCGGCAACGCCGGCGCTCAGCGTTACCGGCACCGACCTGCGTTCAAACACGAACTGCTCATCACGCACCGATTGCAGAACCCGCATCACCAGCTGCGGCACGTCGGTCTGTTCCAGGGCATTGAACACCACCAGGAACTCTTCCCCGCCGAAGCGTGCAATTACGTCCATGGTGCGGGTCTGGCTGGTCAGGATCGCCGCAATCCTCTGGAGTATGTAATCGCCCCCCAGATGCCCGATGGAGTCGTTGATGGACTTGAAGTGGTCAACATCGAACATCGCCAGGGCAAATTTCTCGCCCCGACGGTTGCTGCGCCCCAGGAGTTCCTCAAGGCGGGGCATGAGGTAACGGCGGTTATGCAGGCCCGTCAGCGGATCACGGATGGACTGGTTAAGCAATTCTTCTTCCAGTCGATGCCTCTCCAGGGCGCCGGACAACAGGCCCGACACAATAATCAGCAAGTCCGCCTGATCCTGGCGCCAGGATCGTCGCCGCAGGGAATCCACACCAAAAAAGCCGGTTACCCGGCCCCGCACGCGAATGGGCACGGAAAACATGGAAGACACGCCCTGTTCCTGCAGCAGGGCCCTCTCGGCGGCCGCCGCCGCGGGCAACCGGTCGACATCCTCGATAAACACCACGCGGCTGGCACTGACCATGCCCTCAATCTGCTCCTGCCACCAGTGGAAGTGCTCGATGACCACGTCCTGCTGGCTGTCTTTCAGGGCGGGCACTCCCGCACGACACCACTCGTGGGTGTTGGTCATCCGCTGGTAATCGTCCGAAAAGCCATAGACGTAGGCACGGTCCACTTCGAAAAACTCACCGATAGACCGGAGCAGCTCATCGATACACTGGTCAATGGTGCCGAACCCGAGGTTGATAAATTCCGTGGACAGGCGGGCAATCAGCCGCTGGAAGCCGGCCTGGAAGGAGAATTCCGCCTCGCTCTCCCGGAGATGGTGTTCCAGCTCTTTATAAGGTTGGATGTTGTGAAACTGTCCGTACCAGAGAGTACTGCCGTCGGCCTGTCGCTCTGGCACCGAGTGCGCCTCAAACCATTGGTACTGGCCATCCGCGAGCCGAAGTCGGGCCCGATAGCGCCAGGGTTTACCCGTGGTGGCGGACTGCTGGATGCTCGCGGTGATCGCGTCAGCGTCTTCCGGGTGGATCACCGAGAACACGGCGTCTGCGTTTTCATTGAGCGCGGCGGGGTCGAGGCCAAACAGGGTCTGTACCTGGTGACTGACGAACGGGTATCGATGGGACTGGCCGTCGGCGCTGAGCCAGTAGGTGAACAGGACGCCTGGAACACCGGAAGCCAGTTTCTGAAAAAAATGGGCTGGCATCGCAGTCGCCTGCCCATCGTCGGACCTGCTCACCATGGACTAACTGTCTCCCTGACTGAAGGACCTACCCTCACTATATTAGGGAGTGTAGCTCACCCGGTCGCGCCAGCCAGGGAAGAACATGAGCCTCTTACAGGGTTTCCAGACGCTGCCTGGCTTCGGCACGGCGTCCAGCATCAGCCACTTCCCGGCCGGGCCGTCCCGGTGCTTCGAGCACCTTCTGTAGATAGGCGCGGGCCCGCTCCGGTTCACCCTGATCGAGCAGGAAATCACCGAAGAAGAAATTCGCATCCAGACCCTCAGGATTGATAGCCAGTGCGGCCTCCAGCGACTTGCGGGCATCCTTGACCGGACCCAGGGCACCAAGACCACCCTTGGCACCGGCATAGGTGCTGAGCACGATACCCTGCCAGATCAGGGGTTCGGCGCGGTCCGGGTAATGCGCCACAAAGTCTTCTGCCTCGCCGGCCAGGGCCTCGAAGGCCTTTTCCTTCTGGTCGTCAGGCATCTGATACTGGATCTCCGCCCAGCGATGCTGGATGGCCGACAGCTCGGTTTCCAGGTCCGCGGACCAGACGGGCTGTGCGAGAAGGACAAGAAATGCCAATAGTACAGATCTCATGACAGGGCCCTCGAATCAAGGAACCGCCGGATCACCGGCAGCTGTTTGAGCATCGCCTTGTCGACCAGTCGAGGCAGGATGCCATTGATCACCACGAACAGACGTTCTGGCCAACCGAGGAAGCGCCGGCGCTGATCGTTTTCCATGGCCCGGAGTATCTCCGAGGCCACCTTTTCCGGCGGATCCATGGTATTGCCCAGCGCCTGGTTGAGCTGGTTCACCGCTTCGGGATTCATCGCCGTGGCGGTTGCCCGTGGCGCCACATACACCACCTGCACCGGCGTATCTGCCAGCTCCCGTCGCAGCGACTCGGTAAAGCCGCGAAGCCCGAACTTGCTGGCGCAGTAGGCGGTGTAGCCGGGAAAGCCGATGCTGCCGAACGTGGAGCCCACGAACACCAACGCGCCCTGGCCGGCTTTCTCGAATCTTGGCGCAAAATGCCGTGCCACCAGCAACGCCGAACGCAGGTTAACCATCAACTGGGCATCCAGCTCGGCCACCGGCATCCTGCCAAGACTGGCAAACCGGTTCTGGCCGGCGCAGTGAATCACGCCGTCGATGTCGGGGTAGGCCTCGTTCAGGCGCACCAGCTGCTGGTCGAGATCCGCCGCTGCCAGGTCGAGATACACCGGCGACACCCCTTCGCGGTGTTCCAGGCGCTCCGGGTGCCGAGAGGCCACAATCACCCGGGCGCCGGCGTGGACCAGCGGCGCAATCAGGGCCTTGCCAATACCACCGGAGCCGCCCAGAAGCAGAAACACCCGATCATGCAATCGCATGGCTTTGCTCCTTGCGTCGGGCGGGCAGCGGGATGCTGTGCAGCATGTCGCCGTAAAGGCGGTAAACCATGCGCGCGGCCTCGATGATGGCCTGCTGGTCGTCCGGATCGGTGATGCTGTCCATCAGGTTGCGGAAGAACTCGAAATGCTCCTGGTCCAGGGCACCGTGGGAGTATAGATAGCTGAAGGCCTGGTTGGGCAGCTTCAGCTGCTTCTGGATGGCTTCACCCAGCGGTGTCGCCAGCTCGATGGAGGTGCCCTCAAGCACCTGGACCATGCCGAAGAAGGCAGCCGGGTTGCCCCGGTTGATCCGGTCGTACAGGTAGGCAACCATCAGCTCGATGGAGGTGTCCGGTGTGCCGTGTCGAATGGCTTCCTTGTCCTCGCCGCAGGCGGCAAGATCGTCCAGAATCCACTCATGATGGCCGTACTCCTCCTCAATGTATTCCACCAGTGCCTTGCGCACGAATTCCAGGCGCTCGGGCAATCGGCCGCCACAGGCCATCATCAAGGGAACCGTGTGTTTGACATGGTGGTAGGCCTGGGTCAGGAACCAGGTGTAGCCATCAAGATCAAAACGACCCTCGCGAATGGCGCTGATAACGGGCGCGCCGGTGACGTGGGCGCGGGCCTCGGCAGTCTCGGACTGCAGTCGATCGAAAAATGCCATGAAAGATCCTCCTGGCGGGTGTGAAGAATGGTCAGGGTCAACAGTGATTGAGTGGGCGCCGCCCACCAGTGTCGGCAGGTCTGCCTGAATGCGCTGTCGCATGGGGCGCCCGTTGGCGGTCAGGTAGCCATCGGCGTGGGTAAGCGGCTGGCGCCGGACATGCACCCGGGCGAGCCGTGCGTAATCCGGCAGGCGTTCATTGAGGGACGCAAGCTGCGCCTCCAGAGCGTCTGTCGAGCGATCATCCTGCACCACCAGCAAGGCCGAGGGATGCGGGTCGCCGTCGCCATACACCACAGCCTGACGCGCGCCCAGGGCCTGAATCAGCTCACTCTCCAGCCACTCGGGGCTGATGTTGCGACCAAAGCTGGTGATCAGCAGGTTCTTGGCGCGGCCGTTGACCGACAGGAACCCGTCGGCAAGACTGGCGCCGAGATCTCCGGTATCCAGCCACCCATCCTCGACGGCGCGGTCGCCCAGATAGCCCAGGTGGGTGTTATCGGCAACCCGGATGTGGCCGCGGTCATCCACCCGAACGCGCACGTGACCCAGCGGCTGGCCAACGGAGCCCTCTCGCTCGGCGCCGGGCACGTTCAGGGCCACCACGGAACCGCACTCCGACAGGCCGTAGCCTTCGTAAAGCGGAAGCCCGACGGCACGCCCCCTGGCCAGCAGATCGGAAGACACCCGTCCGCCGCCCACCGCCAGGAACCGGAAGCCATCACCGCTCAGTTGCTGCTGCTCGGCCGCGGCCACCAAGGCCTGCGCCAGTTCCGGAACCAGTATCAGCGAGTGGGGCCGATGGTGATGAATAGCCTCTACCAGCCGTTTGACGTCCAGGCCGCTGCTGCCCGTCATACCCAGGCGGTGCAGGGGTGCCACGGTGACCGTGCCGCCCATCAACAGGGGCAGATAAACACCGGCGATGTTCTCCAGCAGGGTGGCCAGGGGCAGAATGCACAGGTGATGCTCCAGGGATACACCGGCCAAACGCTCTTTCAGGGCCAGGGTGGTCGCGGTCATCTGGGCGATGGACAGGCACACACCCTTGGGGGTGCCCGTGCTGCCCGAGGTGAAGGTGATTTTTGCCGTCTGCTCGTGCATCCATGCCTCGCCGCGGGCTTCGGGCAATCGCGTCAACCAGACGCCATGCCCCAGATGCTCGCCGCCGTCTGACGCCTCCGCCGACAGCAGGCAATCCAGGCCCGCGCGTTCGGTGAGGTGGGCGGTTTGCGATGGTGAGAAAAACACCGGTACCGGCACACACACCACCCCGGACAGCAGGCACGCCAGATCGGCCAGAACCCAGGCCATGGTGTTGTCGCCACACAGCCCGGCCCTGCGCACACCCGAACGGGTCAGTTGATCGGCCAGGGCCTGCGCCGCCTGCATCATCTGGGCGTAGGTAAAGGCAGCCTCCGGCCCCTGCAAAGCCGTTCGCGACGGATGCGTGCCAGCCTGGCGTGCCAGCAGGTCAGGCAATGTGGCCATAGGAACCTCCGGCTGCGGTGCCGTCTGCACAATCGGGGTCGACGGATTGAATCAGGCGCAGAAGGCCTGCGCTGCGAAGGGCGGACATGCCATCCGCCACCCGAATGGCCATGACCACCGGGTGATGATCGTAATAACGGCCCCAGCCGGCGCCAGCATCGGGCAAGCGGGCCGGATCGGCGTCACCCAGGACGTCGGTCGCAATACCGAGACGATGAAAGCTGTTGCGCAACTGGTCGGTGCCGGTACAGACCACCCAGTCGTATCCGGCACCATCGAGCCACACCGACAGCGACGCAAACAGGAACCGGCTGACGCCGGCTTCCACACCGGCCAGATGGGCAATCTCGGCAATCCGGTGACGCTCAACGCCCGGCTCCGGCAGCACCGATTCCACCGGCACCGACAGATAGTCCTCCAGAAACAGTCTCTCCAGCGCGGCATTGCGTACCCCCACGGCGGCCAGCAGGCTGCCCTGGGCAGTGGTCAGCGCCAGCAGCGCCGGTATACGCAGGGTGGGCTCGGCACCGTAGGCATGGAGGAAGCGACGGCGGATGAAACCCGCGACGGTTCCGGCCATGGCGGTCTCGGGGCGGATTTCGTTAAACCAGCGACCGGCACAACGGAAGACCGGAACCACCTCCCCGGAATCCGGGGGACAATACGTGGACATCATCAGCGGGTCTGTCATCTGGGCTCTCCTGGTTTGCGCCTCGCCAGCACTTTCATCATGGAAGCCAGATTAGGAAGGAAGCCTTAAAGCAGCCTTAACACCCTGCCCCTGAAACCTTAAGCCGCCCTTAAGGTTTTGCCACTGAGACGGTTAAGGCTCGCTTAAGAATGACTGCGTAGAGTGCCTCGCCATGGAGAGTGCCCGGCGATGGAGAGTGCCCGGCCATATCGGGAATTCTTTGAAAACGCTCGGTGTTTTAAGTGAGGCTGTATGAAACTCCCGTTGTCACGAGCAACAGCCCGGGGAAGCATACCCAGGTTTCTGATGGCCGGCGGCCTGGCCACGCTGTGCCACTGGCTCGTTATGCTGTGCCTCCTTCGCCTGGGCCTTAACGCAATGCTCGCCACCGGGGTTGGCGCCACCGCAGGACTGTTGGTGAACTACCTGCTCCAGCACCGCTACGCGTTCCGATCCGACCTGCCACACCCGGTTGCCTTCCCACGCTACCTTCTCGGATCAGGGCTGGGCTGGGTCTTGAACCTCGCCGGGTTTTCGCTACTGCTGATGGCAGGAGCAGGCATTGCACCGTCTCAGTTTAGTGCGACCGGCCTGGTGGCCCTCGCCAACTATCTCTTCGCCAAGAGGTTTGTTTTTCATGAAGCGCCGACAGCCAATGCTCAGTAATCCGATGCTCAGCCTGATTATTCCGGTTCACAACGAGGCGGAGGTGATTCCTGCCCTTCTCAAGCGGCTCAACCGGGTATGCCGGCAGATCCCCGGTTCGGTGGAACTGCTATTCGTTGACGATGGCAGCCATGACGATTCGGTGGCGCTGCTGTTGCGTGCCAGAAACCATGAGTCTGGAATCCGCGTGGTACAGCTGTCCCGGAACTTCGGCAAGGAAGCCGCCGTCACGGCAGGCCTGGAGCACGCCCGCGGCGAGGCCGTTGTCTTGATCGACGCCGATCTCCAGGACCCTCCAGAGCTAATTCCGGCCATGGTCCGGGAATGGCAGAGGGGCGCCGATGTGGTTCTGATGAAGCGCCGGTCGCGGGCCGGGGAGAGCTGGCTGAAACGAACCACCGCAAGGCTTTTCTATCGGGTAATCAACCGCCTGAGCGACGCCCCCATACCGGTGGACACGGGCGACTTCCGACTCATTAGCCGCCGCACGGTGGATGCCTTGAACCGGTTACCGGAGCGCAACCGCTACCTGAAGGGAATGTTCGCCTGGGTCGGCATGCCGACTGTGACGCTGGAATTCGACCGGGATGCGAGGGCGGCCGGATCCACCAAATGGAACTACCTCAGGCTGCTGCATCTGGCCATGGAGGGCATCACGTCGTTCTCGACCCGCCCCCTGCGACTGGCCCTGGTTCTTGGCCTGCTGGCCGCCGGTGCCGGTGGCCTGTTCGGCACCTGGGAAGTTCTCCGGGCTCTGGTGTTCGGCATATCCACCCCCGGTTATGCCTCGATGATCGCCATAATCACCTTCCTTTCCGGCGTTCAGCTGCTCTGCGTCGGACTGCTGGGGGAATACGTGGGTCGTATTTACATGGAAACCAAGCAACGTCCTGTCTATATCGTTTCCGAAGACAGCGATGACCCCTCCCGAACTGTCCTTCCGCAACTGCGAGTCGCCGGAAATGACCAGAAACATTAACACCCTGTTGTGGCTGCTGTTTGGCGTATTGGCCTTCCGACTGGGACTGACCGCCATACTGCCGTTCGCCGACACCACCGAACCCCGCTACGCCGAAATCGCCCGGATCATGGCCGAAACCGGCGACTGGATTACGCCCTGGTTCGATTACAACGTGCCCTTCTGGGGCAAACCGCCGCTCTCCTTCTGGACTCAGGCGCTGGCATTCAAGCTGCTGGGGGTGTCAGAGTTTGCCGGCAGGCTGCCATCATGGCTGGCCAACCTGGCCATCGTGTATCTGGTATTCACCGCGCGCCGATACCTGCACCCCGAGCGTAACAGCGAGGCGGCCATCGCTGCCGGGCTGTGGGCCGCCCTGATTTACGCCACCACGGCGCTGGGATTCCTGACCGCGGGCACGGTGATGACCGATTCCTTCCTGGCCCTTGGTTCAACCCTGACGCTGGTGGGTCTTATTGTGCGTCTTCAGGGAGGCCCAGAACGGTGGGGCTGGCTATTCTTCGCAGGTCTGGCGATTGGCTTGCTTGCCAAGGGTCCGCTGGTACTGGTTTTGACCGGGTTGCCGGTGCTGCTCTGGGTCGCCGTCACCGGGAACTGGCTGACGCTATGGCGGGCGCTGCCCTGGCTCAGGGGCACCCTGCTAATGCTGGCGCTGTCCGTGCCCTGGTATGTCGTGGCCGAATTCAAAACACCGGGGTTTCTGGACTACTTCCTTGTGGGCGAGCACTTCAAGCGCTTTGTGGTCAGCAGCTGGCAGGGCGACCTCTACGGTAACGCTCATGAATTCCCGCGAGGCACCATCTGGCTGTATCTGGTGGCAGCGAGTTTTCCCTGGGGCGTGATTGCACTGGTGCTGCTGGCAAAACGGCTCTGGCGCGGCGAGTCACTGCGGCCGGGATGGACACCCCAGTTCGCCGGTGTCGACGGACTGGTTCTGGCCGCCACGCTGAGCCCGGCCCTCTTTTTTACGCTGGCAGGCAACATTCTCTGGACGTACGTGCTGCCAGGCCTGCCTTTCCTCGCCGTGCTGGCCTCAAGCCTCTGGTCAGCGTCGCTTACCGGTACGGCCTATCGCTGGGCTCGTTTAGCGGTGGTTCTGGTGCCCGTTCTGGGCACGGCGGCAGGCGGATGGTTTGCCGTTTATCCCGGACAACTGAAAACCGAACGGGACCTGGTCGCCAGGGTTGACAAGATCCCCGGACTCGACGCCAGCAACCTGTTTTACCTCGACCAACCGCCCTTCTCAGCCCGCTTTTACAGCCGCGGCAAGGCCCAGGGCATCGACGATGAGAGCGTTCTCCGTCTGCTCGAGGCCAACAGTCTGCCACAGCCCATGGCGCTGGCCGTCGAGAAAGGCAATGCCGCCATGCAACGCCGTCTGGACAACATTGCCCGTCCGATCGCGGAGGACCGACGCTATCGGCTGTTTCTGCTGTCGCCCGTATCCGCCAGCACCGCTGATGTACCGGATGGCAACGGCAAACGCCGCGCAATCGATTACACTTCACAGACACACCGTCCGTTGGGCTCATGAACATTCACCGGATTGCCGCATGCGAATATTACTCGTAGAAGACGATCACCCCCTGGCCAACACAATGCTGGGCATGCTTCGCGACGGGCAGAACACCGTTGACTGGCTGGACGATGGTCAGCAGGCGCTGAACGCCCTGCTCAACGACAGCTTTGACCTGGCCATCCTTGACCTGACCCTGCCACGGGTGGACGGGCTGGATATCGTCAACAGGGTACGTAAAGAAGGCATTGACACGCCCGTGATCATCCTGACTGCCCGCAGCGATCTGAATGAAAAACTGCAGGGGCTGAACGCCGGTGCCGATGATTACCTGACCAAACCCTTCGCAATGGCGGAACTTAAGGCGAGGATTCGTGCCGTCACGCGGCGCGGCGCGGGGGTCCGGTGTGGCGGCCTGCAAGTGGGCCGGCTGATCCTGGATCCGGACTCCGGCCAGCTCCAGGTTGGCAGTGAATCGGCAGCGCTCCCACGCAGTGAATTCCAGATCCTGCATTACCTGATGCGGCATCCCGACCAGGTGGCGACCCGGCGCCGGCTCGAGGAAC
The DNA here is from genome assembly GCF_055755345.1 of Marinobacter sp. E2. Lineage (NCBI taxonomy): Bacteria > Pseudomonadati > Pseudomonadota > Gammaproteobacteria > Pseudomonadales > Marinobacteraceae > Marinobacter > Marinobacter sp. E2. The sequence goes on along the minus strand of NZ_CM146911.1, from coordinate 315,173 downwards.
AGCTCTATGGCTGGGAGCACGGCGCGGAGAGCAACTCGCTGGAGGTCCATGTCCATCATCTTCGGCGTCGGGTGGGCAAACAAACCATTCGCACGGTCCGTGGGGTGGGTTACATGCTCGACAGCAAGGCCGCCGCCGAGGTTATTGCGGAATGAGCCTGACTCGAAAGCTGACCCTTCTGGTCACCAGCACCGTCTTTTTCATCACCCTGATCGCCGCGGGCTGGGGTTTCTACGTGAGCGACCATCAGCTGGAAGAGCTCTTCGATGCCGAGCTGGCCCAGAGCACCCGCATCGTACAGGGACTGGTGGAGCACCTGTCATCCACCCAGTCCATGGCACAGATTACCCACACGCTGGAGAAAACCCTCCAACTGCCGGGCAGCGCCTATCAGGGAGATGAGGAGGAAGATGAAATTCTGCCCGGTGGCGCGGGACACAAGTACGAACGCAAGATTGCGTTCGAAGTCTGGTCGCCAGACCGGGAGCCCATTCTCGATACCCTTCGGGCCAATGACGACCATGGTCTTGAGCGCGGCTTTAGCTGGCAGGAAGTGGCGGGTTACCAATGGCGCACCTTTACTCTGCAGGATCCGGCAACGGGGTTCTGGATCCGAACCGCACAGAGGGAGGATGTCCGCGACGAACTCAGCCAGGAAATCGCCATGGGCAATGTGTTGCCCTTCCTGATCGTGCTTCCTCTGCTCGCGCTTTCGGTGCTGCTTTCGATACAGGTGGGCTTTCAGCCCCTGCGAAAGCTCGAAAAACCCGTCCGCAACATGGCCCCGGAAAACATCCACCCACTGGACGACCGGCAGGCACCAAGGGAGGTGGCCGGCCTGGTGCAGGCGGTGAATGGCCTGCTGCGGCGACTGAACCAGGCCCTGGAGCGGGAGCGTCGGTTCTCGGCAGACGCAGCGCATGAATTGCGTACCCCGCTGACCGCACTGCGCCTGAACCTTGAAAAGATCTGCGAGACCAACCCGGGGGAATACGAAGACCTTATCCAGTCCGTTGATCGCATGGTGTACCTGGTGGAACAGATGCTGCTGCTCAACCGGGTGGATTCGGGCGCCGACTTTACGCCCGAGTACCACAACCTGTCAGCAATTGTGGAGCAGAGCATTGCCGACGTGGCACCCCTGGCCCTGAAAAAGCACATCGACCCGGTGCTTGAGGATCATACCGGCCAGGCCCTGGTGTGCTGTCACAGCGCCCTGATCAATACCCTGATGCGGTCCCTGCTGGCCAACGCCATCCAGTACAGCCCGGAGCACACCACCATCGAGACCCGGCTGACTCCCTCGGGAGAGGGTTACCTTATCACCGTCTGCGACCAGGGGCCGGGCATTCCCGCAAACGAACGGGAACGGGCCCTGAGCCGGTTCGTGCGCCTGGATCAGCGCCTGGGAGGCGGCGCCGGCCTGGGCCTTGCCATCGCCCGGCGTATTGCCGAGCTTCATGGCGGCCAGCTTACCCTCGCCGACCGGCCCGACAGTCAGAGGGGCCTGTGTGCCACCATCTGGCTTCCCGCCCGCCCATCCTCAAAGCGTAAGCGCGCTTAAGGTTGGTTTAAGGTTCAAGGCGGATACTCGCCCCCATCGCCAACTCCCTTTTCTAAGGATGATGCTTGATGGGCCAGGAACGAACTCTCTCACTGGTTATCCCAGCCAAGGACGAAGCGGCCAACATTGCCAGCCTGCTCACCGAGGCCTTCGGTGTGATGCGGGACTACCATGGCTTCGAAGTGGTACTGGTGGACGACGGCAGCACCGACAACACCCTCGATACCGCAATCCGGACCGCCCGGGCCCTCGGGGGACGACTGGTCACGGTTCGCCACGACCAGAGCATTGGCCAGAGCGGTGCACTGGCCTCCGGCATTCGTCGGGCCCGCAGCCGGTTGATCGTCACCATGGACGGCGACGGCCAGAATGACCCGGCTGACATTCCCGCGCTGCTGCAGAAAGCCAACACGCTGACCAATCCGGATTTCTGCATCGCCGGCTATCGTAAGAACCGCAAGGACACGGCATGGAAGCGATTCCAGTCGAAGCTGGCCAACCGCGTTCGCGACGCCCTGCTCCATGACGGGGTACCCGATACCGGCTGCGGCCTGAAGCTGTTTCCGCGGGACACCTTCCTGAAGCTGCCCTGGTTCGACCATGGCCACCGCTTTATCCCGGCGCTGGTGCGCGGCATCGGTGGCGAGATTGCAGTGGTGGAGGTCAATCACCGCCCGAGAACCGCTGGCACCTCCAAATACAATGCCTGGAATCGTGCCTGGGCGGGGATCGTTGATCTGCTGGGTGTCCTCTGGCTGTTACGTCGCACCCGGGTACCGGTGATTCGCGAGCTCGACCATGCCGGCGCTCACGCATCCATGGCGGAGCGTACCTGAGATGCCAGACGGCTCCCGATGGCTTGCTTTCTCGGCGCTGGTGCTGGTTGGCTATCTGGCCATCCACTATGGCTGGCTGGACTTCATGACCAGTCAGACGGCGGTGGCCAGTTACCTGCAGAGTCATGGCGTTGTGGGCCTGGCGGCGCTCGTGTTAGCCGGCGCCGTATTCACCGGCCTGGGTGCGCCCAGGCAGATACTCGCTTTCGTGTTCGGGTTTGCCCTGGGCGGCGTTAACGGCACCCTGGTGTCCACCCTGGCCACGGTGCTGGGCGCCACCGGCTGTTTTCTGGCGGCCCGATGGCTTCTGCGAATCCCCCTTAGCCGCAGGTTCAGCAAACGCATGCAGACCTTCGACCGTCTGTTTCGCGAACAGACCCTGTTGAAAGTGCTGATGGTCCGTCTGCTGCCGGTCGGCAGCAACCTGCTGACCAACCTCGTCGCCGGCTGTTCGGGGATTCGTTTCGCGCCATTCCTGGCCGGCAGCACACTGGGGTACCTGCCACAGATGCTGGTGTTTGCCCTGGCGGGCGGCGGCATCGGCAATGCCAACGCCTATCAGCTTGCCCTGAGTATCGGCTTTTTCATTCTGGCCTCGGCCATTGGCGCCATTCTGTTTTACAACCAGAGGGCCAGAACGCTGGCCGATTCCGTTTCCGACACGCTTTAAGACCTGACCATGCCTGCATCGCCTTTCGTCCGGCACTTACCGGACACCCTGCTCAGCCTCTCCCGCCACCGACTGCTGCTGGTGTTGCTGGCTCTGGCGGCCGTTGTCATCTTTTCCGGCATTGGCCTGCGTTCACCCTGGCCAGCGGACGAGCCCAGATTTGCGGAAGTGGCCCGCGAAATGGTGGCCTCGGGGCAATGGCTGATCCCCATGCGCGGCGGTGAGTTCTACCCGGACAAACCCCCGGTGTTCATGTGGAGCATTGCCCTGTTCTATTGGCTGACCGGCAACCTCAAGATCGCCTTCCTGCTGCCCAACGCCCTGTGCAGCCTGCTGACACTGGGCCTGGTCTTCGATCTGGGCACCCGTCTGTGGAACCAGCGCACCGGCGCCATTGCGGTAATGCTGCTGATGCTGGCGCCGCAGTTTCTGATCCAGGCGCAAAAGGCCCAGATTGATGCCATGGTGGCCTGCTGGATCACGGTGGCCTGCTACGGCCTGATCCGGCACTTTTTCCTGGGGCCGGCCTGGGCCTGGTACTTCGTTGGCTGGGCGTTCATGGGGCTCGGAATCATTACCAAGGGGGTCGGGTTTCTGCCGGCACTGATGCTCCTGCCCATACTGGCGATGAAATATCGGGACCGGTCGCTGTTTGCCGGCACCCTGCAGTGGCGCTGCGCCCTGGGCCCACTGGTGATGCTGGCAGTGGTTGCTGCCTGGCTGATTCCCATGGTGCTGTACGTGAACCACCTCGGCACCGAGGAGGCCCTGGCCTACCGGAACAATATCCTGTTCAAGCAGACCGGCGAGCGCTACGCCGACTCCTGGGGTCATATCCAGCCCTGGTACTACTACCTCACCAACGTGATCCCCGCGCTCTGGTTTCCTCTTCCCCTGTTGCTGCTGGCCCTGCTCCGGCCTCTGTCGGAAACCGCCCGTTACCGGCCCATCATTCCGGTGCTTCTGGTCTGGATCCTGCTGGTCCTTGTATTTTTCAGCCTCAGTCCCGGCAAGCGCGGTGTCTATCTGCTGCCGGCGCTGCCCATGCTGGCCCTGGTGCTGGCACCGATTGTCAGCAGCCAGCGGCCGGCACGCTGGTTCCCGCCGGTGTTGACCGGCCTGCACCTCCTGATTGGCGCGGCGCTGCTGACCGTGGGCGTTCTGGCCTGGAACGATCACCCACGACTGGTCGACAAGGTGAGCGACTACACCAGCGACCCGGCACGACTCCACGAGGCCGGCACCCTGGTCTTTACCATGGGTTCGGTGTGGCTGCTCAGTCTGTTCGGATTCTGGCGCTCGCGCCCGCTGGGACGGCTGTTCGCGGCCATGATGGTGAGCTGGCTGCTGCTGTCCACCTGGGGCTACCGGATTCTTGAGCCGCTGCGAACGCCGAAGAATATCCTGGCAGCCGCCGAACAGACTATTCCGCCCGGCGGGCAGCTTGGCATGATCGACTTCCGTGAGCAGTTCCTGCTGTTCTCAAAACGCGACTTTACCCATTTCAGCTTCTTTACCAGCCGGGAACAGGAAAACCGGAATGCCTGGCTGTGGATGAGCGACACTGCCGACAGCTACCTCCTCGTCGCCGAGCAGATCGAATTGCCCTGCTTCACCAAAGAGGGCGCCATTCCCCTGGGCACCGCCCACCGTGACAACTATCTTCTATTGTCCGATGAACAGATGACCCCGAGCTGTGCGACTCCGGACCGGATAAGACGCTTTACCACGTCCAATCCCGGAGATTGGCTGGACTGAGGCGAGGGGCTTGAAGTTTGCCAGTTGCCCTACTGGACGGGATGGATGGAGATCTTCTCATCAGGAGGCGGCAGCCCGGGAAGCAGGGCCTCCACATCAATCCTGTAGTCGGCAAAAAACGCTTCCGCCGCCTGAATCAAAGCGGTCTCGGTTTTGAGGATACCCAGGAAGATCGGCCACTCCGCGTCGACCAGTTCGGTGCTGTACTCGTCAGGATTGATTGCCAGCAGCTGAGCCAGAAACCGGAATTCCATGTCATTCATGACGATGTAATCGCACCGTTTTTGCAGAAAGATGTTCAGCATCTGCTGCGCATCATACCCGTCGATGCGAACAAGATTGGCACCGAGGCGCCGCTCAAGCTGGTCACTGTAGACAAACCATCGTCGCAGGCAGACGCTGCCCTGGAGATCATCGAAGGAAAGGGGTTTTTGGCCAGGTTGCGCGAACACTCGGTCCCGCCAGGTTAACACCGGTCCTACGGCGTGCATGCGGTCCGGCAGCGGCATCCACAGTGGGTTGGCGAAAACCGCGTTGGCGTGTCCGTTTTCCATGGCCCAGGCCTGCCGTTTACGAGGCATGGGGCGGAACTCGGCTGCGATACCGGTCTCCCCGCTGAACTCCTGCATTACCTCTACCAGAATGCCCTTGTCCAGGCTGTGACCGTAATAGAACGGGAGAAAACCCTCGCCGGAGCCCATGATCTGGAGCGTTTGAGATGAAACCGGAGCGAACCAGAATGCTGCCAGAATCAGCAGGCCTACTCTCATCAAGTGATTCTCTCAGTGATCGAGTGGTTCAGGCCACACAGTCTCCGTTGGAGTGCGCCCAACACATCCCCAGCGTAGCACAGGGGTACATAGTTAAATGACGTGAACCATCACTTTTATCACAACCACAGGATCACGCCTTAGCGCTTGACTACATTTAACATTTGCAGGGGTGGAGTCGCCCGGCTGCCGCCGGGGTTGGGGCCTGGCCAGGCGGGATATCAGCCCGGTACAAACACTGGGAAGCCGTCCAGTTCCGCAGAGAGCAAGCGCTGGCCGAACAGGCTTTCAAGTGCCGAGGTCACCAGCATGTCCCGGGCCGGGCCCCAGCAGGCCTGGCCGTCTGGGTACAGCAGAAGGATCTGGTCGCACCATCGCGCAGCCAGGTTGAGGTCGTGGAGGCACATAAAGACCGCCCGATCGCATTTTGCCTGGTGGCGCAGCAGGGTCATGACGGCGGTCTGGTGCTGTAGATCCAGGTGATTGGTCGGCTCGTCCAGAAGCCAGATCTCCGGGCTTTGGGTCATCAGGGTGGCAATGGCCACCCGCTGGCGTTCGCCACCGGAGAGGGTATTGATCAGACGATCTTTCAGGTGAATGACATCAAGGGTTTCGAGGGCTCGCTCTGCAATCGCCAGGTCATCACCACTCTCCATCTGCCAGGCGGACAACCAGGGATGTCGACCGATCAAGGCGGTTTCCAGAACCGTTGCCGGGAATCCATCCTGCCGGTCCTGAAATACGAGGCCGATCCGTTGCGAGAGGGTTTTGCGGCCGATGTCACGCAGCGGGGTTCCATCAAGTCGCAGGTCTCCGCTTCTGAGCTCCCGCAACCCCGCTAGCGTATGCAACAGGGTGGTTTTGCCCACGCCATTGGGACCCAACACCCCCCACACCTGCCCCGGCTCGATGGCCAGATCCAGCGGCGCACCGGAAGCACGCCCCGGAATATCGATGATCAGCGATTCTGTGGTCAGGCGCGTCATCATCGACTCCGGTACAACAGATACAGGAACGTGGGAACACCGAGCAGCGCAGTAATCACGCCCACCGGCAACTGCTCCGGCGCAATCACCACCCGCGCCAGGGTATCCGCCATTACCAGCAAAGTGCCCCCGGCCAGGGCGCACGCTGGCAGCACCAGTCGCTGGTCGTTACCCAGGACCAGCCGCAGCATATGGGGCACCACCAGGCCCACAAACCCCACCGAGCCGGCCATGGTCACCGCCGTGGCCGTCAGCAGACTGGCCATGAGGTAGATGGACCACTCCAGAGGCCGCACCGACACACCGAGTGCCGCCGCCTGCAGGGAGCCCCTGGCCAGAACATTCAAAGCCCGACCCAGGGGGAAGACCAGTACACACACCAGCACCAGGATGATCAGGCCGGGCCAGGGCGTGGCGGCGTGGGACAGATCACCCATCAGCCAGTACAGCATGCCAGGCAGCCGACTGGCCGGCGTCATCGACAGGATCAGGGTGATGATAGCGCCCCAGCCTGCGGCCACTACCACACCTGTCAGTAACAGCCGCGATGGCGTCCAGCTGCCACTGCCATGGGCCAGGCCGAACACCAGCAGAGTCGCCAGCAGGGCACCGGCAAAAGCCGAACCGGACACCAGGAAGCCGGCGGCACCGCCCAGCATGGCCAGCAGGGCGCCCACGGCGGCACCGCCGGATAGCCCAAGCACATAGGGATCGGCCAGCGGATTGCGCAGCAGCACCTGCATCAGGGCGCCGGCTACCGCCAGCAGCCCACCGGTGGCGAAGGCACTCAGGGTGCGCGGCAGTCGAAGCTCCAGAATCAGGGTCTGTTGTAGAGCGCTGCCGCCACCGGTAACCACGCGCAGCGTGTCCTCGATGCCAATGGAGGTACTACCGACACTCACCGACAGCAGTGCCGCCGCCAGGGCGGCTAGCAGCAGCACAATCAGGGGTCTGGAGTAACTAGAGATTGGCACGGGCCTGCTCCAGGGTCTGGCACAGGTGGCGCGCACCTTCGGCAAAGCGGAGGGTGGGTCGCGCCAGCAGATCCGGCGGTTCCAGGAACAGGTTGCCGGCTGACACGGCGGTCAGCTCCGGGTACTGTTGCCAAATCCCCAGCCAGTTATCCTTGTCCGCTTCGCCGGCGGTAACGATGGCTTGCGGATTGGCCGCCAGCACCGCCTCAATGCTGAGCCGTGGCACCAGTCGCGGCAGGTGGCCGAACACGTTGACCCCACCACACAGCTCGATGGCCTTGCTGATCAGCTCTTCCCGGTTGACGGTCATCAGCGGCTGGTCCCAGATCTGGAAGAACACCCGCACCGGGCCGGCGCCGTCGTAGCGCGCCTGAAGTTCAGCGATATCCGCCCGGAAGGCGTCTGCGCGACGCTTCCCGGTAGCCGAATTGCCCGTCAACAGTGCCAGATTTTCAACGGCGACGGCGATGTCGTCAAAGGTACGCGGGGCCAGCCAGAAGACGGTGATGCCGAGGTCCGCGAGCCGCTCCAGCTGGCTCCGGGAATTGCCATCGACCCAGGCCACCACCAGCTCCGGCGCCAGGGACACAATGGCTTCCAGATCCAGGCGATTGCTGTCGCCCACTTGTGGCAGGTTGGCGGCTTCTGCCGGGTAATCGCTCCAGGCACTCACCGCCACCACCCGGTCGCCGGCGCCGGCCGAAAACAAAAGCTCGGTGGCACCGGGAGACAGGGAAACCACTCGCCTCGCCGGCGCCTCCAGGCACACCTGCCTGCCCAGCGCATCCCCGGCGCACATCGCCTGCGCCGGGGATGGCATCAGAACAAGGCAGGCGACAAGCAGAACGAATCCGCGCTGGATCATGGCGCTGGCATCATGGGTCAGTGAATGGGACTACTGGCGGAAATCATAGCGTATGGACGCCAGGTACGTCCGGCCCGCGGCCAGGTAATCGAAAGGCGCGGTGCCGAAGCCCTGGCTGGTGGTGTACCGGCGATCCAGCACGTTATCCACCTTGAACTGCGCGGACCACCCCGGCAGGAAATTCCAGGCGGCGCGCAGGTCCAGGGTTCCGTAACCCGGAAGCCGGCTATTATTGGCGGCATCGTTGTAACGGTCACTTTCGGCAATCACGCTGGCGCCCACGGACCACTGGTCGAACAGACGGTCCACGTCCAGCCGCACATTGCGCTCCGACCGGCGAGGCAGACGCGCTCCGGTATCCCGGTTCTCGGTGTCGGACAGGGTAATGGCCGCATTCACATCCCAGTTCACCGTTTCGAAACCCGAGGACAGTTCAATACCGCGAATCCTCGCGGATTCGACGTTTTCCACGGTCCCTTCAAACGTTACGGGGTCGGACACAAAGGTTATCAGATCGTCCACATCGTTCTGATACACGGCCACATCCCAGAACCAATGGCTGTAACGGCCACTTACCCCAATTTCCACCATCTGACCCTCTTCCGGATCAACGTCGGGGTTGCCGGTGTAAAAGGGCACCTGCAGGTAAAGATCATTGAAGGTGGGCGCTCGAAAAGAGGTGGCATAGCTCACCCGTGCCCGGTGGGCCTGATCGAACTGGTGACCGAGGGCGAGGCCGCCGGTTTCTTCCTTACCGTAGGCTTCGTTGTCATCCAGACGTGCACTGGCCATCACATCGGTGGGGCCGAAATTCAGGCGGGCCTGGCCAAAGACGGCGGTGTTGGTGCGGCTGTCTTCGCTGAACTGGCTGGTGCCTTCCACCTCATCCACAGTTGCCTCGGTGCCGACCACGAACTCGTGCACGCCCGCGGTGAGGGTGTTTTCCCAACGGGCCGACCGATGCAGGGTATCGAACACGCTGGGGAAGGAGCCGAAGGTATCCTGCTCGTCACGGGACTCGGAAAACTGGATCCGGGTACGCCAGTAATCGCTGGCCACGGCCTCCAGATACAGGCCCATGGCGCGAACCAGAAAGTCCGTATCGCCACCCTCAAACTCGGTATTGCCTTCGGACTGAAACACCGTGACACCGGCCCCACCGCCCTGGTCGAACCGGTGGCTCACCTTGGCCAGTCCGCCGGCATTGCGAAAGCCCTTGTCCTCGCCACCAGCCCGGAGGTTGGTTCCGTCGGTATCCGAATACACGCCACCGGCAAGAAAGCCGGTGCGACCTTCGCGCCCGGCCACGCCAGCGGTGGATTCCAGCAGGCTGTGGGAGCCGCCAGACAGTTCCACCCAGCCCTGCCGGGCCGCTTCCGGCTCAAGCGTAAAGGCCTGCACCACGCCACCAACGGCATCCGCCCCGTAAAGGGAGCTCTTGGCGCCGCGCACCAGCTCAACCCGCTCGATCAGCTCGGGCGGGAGAAACTGCCAGGGGGGGATGCCCGCCGAGGCAGAGCGCAGGCGGATGCCATCCAGCAGCAACACCGTGCCAGCACTGCCTGCGCCACGCAGAAATACGCTGGTGGTCTTGCCATAACTGCCGTCCGATACCACATTCACACCCGGCTGCGCGTGCAGCAGGTCCCGGAACTCGGCCGGCTGCTGGCGGCGAATGTCGTCTTTTTCGATTACTGTGACGGAAGACAGGCTCTCGCCCACGGTTTGTGGCCCGAGGGTTGCGGTCACCACGATGGGATCAAGCGCATCGGCCTGGGTGTCAGACTGGGCCATTACGGCCAGCGGCAGGGCGGCGAGGGACACGCCCGCCAATACAACAGGAAAGGATTTTGAGGACATCAGCTTTGCTCCGCACTCCGCGCGCACCCGCACGGGATTCTGGGTTTTGTTGCGGAACAGGCAGGAGGGCAGGCGGCAGGTCAGGCAGGCCACGGGAAAGCGGCAGACGGCCCTGGTATTTCGCCCACCTGCGTCGCCCACCGCAACACCGGGTGTTTTTCCAGGCCGGTCTCCGGGCTGGCAGGCGGAACCGACGGTTCCCGGGCAATCACCTTCCCATGTCACGCGACACAGTGGCGCATCAGATTGCCGTTATCCTGCTTACCGTTGCGGGGGCAGCATCGGACTTGCGCTGGCCAGGCCAGGCTCACCGATTTCCCGTTTCACCCGTCGCGCTTCGCGACGGACACCTGAAAAAGTGCGGCAAGGCTAGCAACAAGGGCCTGAGCGGTCAATGAGATCCGTCAAAGGTCGACATGGCCGCTGGCCGGCGCCGCTGCTATATTGCTGTACTGACAACGACTTTTCTTCATCAGCCCTGGGAGTCTTATGCAGGCCGAGCTCATCGACATCCGCAATCACATGGCCCAGTACCCGCCGTTTGACGAGATGCCCGATAAGCTGCTCGACCAGGTGGTCGGTGGCATTGAGGTGGTCTATTTCCGGGCCGGCACGCAGATTCTCGAGTTTGGCGAATCCAATAACTGGCTGTTCTATGTGCGCAGCGGCGCGGTTGAGATCTACCGGCGTTCCGGGGAACTGTACAACCGTATCAGCGAGGGGGAAATCTTTGGGCAGTTCGGTCTGCTGATGAACAAGCGGGTGCGGTTTCCGGCCAGGGCGCTGGAAGACACCCTGATTTACAAGATTCCTGGCGAGATCTTCCAGTTGCTCTGGGAAAGTGACGACAACTTTGCCGATTTTGTCGAGATTGAGGACCGCAGTCGCCTGCGCTCCGCGCTCTCCCGGCGGGAGAAATCCAATGAGCTGATGACCTCCAAGGTGACCCGGCTGATCTCCCGCAAGCCGGTATCGGCGCCCCACACGGTACGCCTCCAGGAGGCGGCGCGAATCATGACCGAGCAGGGCGTGTCGGCCCTGCTATTGATGGATGAAGAGGGCGAGAAACCACTCCTGCGGGGCATCATCACGGACCGCGACCTGCGCACCCGCGCACTCAGCGAGGCGTTGCCCTCGGAGACGCCGATCAGCGAGATCATGTCCGAAGACCTCATCACCATCGGCTCCTCCGTGTTCATCTTCGAAGCCATGCTCACCATGCTGCACAACAACGTACACCACCTGCCGGTGATGGAAGGCGACGAGGTGCGTGGCGTCATTGCCCTGTCGGACATCGTGAAGTACGAGAGCCAGAGCAGTCTCTATCTGGTCAGCAACATTTATCACCAGAAGGATGTCAGGGGCCTCAAAGCGATCAGCCAGAACGTGCGCGACAGCTTTGTCCGCATGGTCAACGAAGACGCCAACTCCCACATGATCGGCAGCGCCATGGCTGGTATCGGCCGCAGCTTTACCCAGCGGCTGCTGGAACTTGGCGAGGAAAAACTGGGGCCACCCCCCATCCCCTACTGTTTTATGGCCCTGGGCTCCATGGCCCGGGATGAGCAACTGGTGGTCACCGACCAGGACAACGCCATGATCCTGGACGACAGTTTTGTGCCGGAGGAGCACGATGAATACTTCCTCGCGCTGGCCAAATTTGTCTCCGATGGCCTCGCGGAGTGCGGCTACAGTTACTGCACCGGCGATATCATGGCCACCAACCGGAAATGGCGGCAGCCGCTGAAGGTCTGGAAGGACTACTTCACCGACTGGATTGAGAACCCCAAGGCGGAAGCGCTGCTGAACAGCAACATCTTCTTCGATCTGGACGGCATCTACGGCCAGACCGACTTCGCCGAACAACTGAAAACCCTGGTGGCAAACAAGGCGGCCAACAGCCCCCGGTTCCTGGCCATGCTGGCGCGCAACGCCCTGAACCGGACCCCGCCCATTGGCTTCTTCCGGACGTTTGTCCTGGAGGAGGACGGCAAACAGCAGAAGACCTTCAACCTGAAACGCCGGGGCACCGCGCCGCTGTCGGACCTGATCCGGGTGCATGCGCTGGCCTGCGGCTCCCGCGCCCAGAACTCTTTCGAACGCCTCAAGGCCATCGGCAACACCAAACTGCTGCTGGACGACGACCTGGGCAACCTGCGCGATGCCCTGGAGTTCATTTCCATTGTGCGGATACGACACCAGGCCCTGGCGATCGAGGCGGGAAGGGAGCCCGACAACAACGTTCGCCCCGAGGACCTCTCGCCCTTCGAGCGCAGCCACCTCAAGGATGCCTTCCAGGTGGTGAGTAACGCCCAGAAATTCCTGCGCTTCCGCTACAACGCCCAGGTGGTCCGCAATGTCTGAGCGCTCCCCTACCGAGCCCAACCAGACAGACCCGGAAGTAACGCGGCTACCCTGGCCAGAGCAGTACCAGGCCCTGGCAGAACGCAGCCAGTCGCCTCTGCTCAAGGCTTTCTATGAAAGCGGATGCGTCTCTGCCGACACCCCGCTCCGGGATGTCCCGATGGTAGCGCTGGACTTTGAAACTACCGGCCTGGATGCCAGCCAGCATTCGATTGTCAGCGTGGGGCTTGTGCCACTCACGCTCGACGGGGTGCAGCTGGCACAAGCGCGGCATTGGATAGTCCGGCCCCGCCTGCCCCTGCACCAGACCTCAATCACGGTGCACGGCATCACCCACAGCGACATTGATGAGGCGCCGGATCTTGAGGACATTCTGGAGGAGCTGTTTGCCTGCCTGAACGGCCGGCTGCCGGTGGTGCATTACCGGAACATCGAGCGGCCTTTCCTGGATATTGCCCTGCGCTGGCGCCTGGGCGAAGGCATCCGGTTTCCGGTCCTGGACACCATGGCCATTGAGGCGCACCTGTACCCGAACCGCAATCCCTCTGGCTGGCGACGCCTGATCGGCCAGAAACCGGTTTCAATTCGCCTGGCCGACAGTAGGCAGCGCTACGGCCTGCCCCATTACGCCGCCCACAACGCGCTGATCGACGCCCTTGCCACCGCCGAGCTGCTGCAGGCCCAGGTCTGGCACCACTTCAGCCCCGAGACGGCGGTGGGGGATCTCTGGTTGTAAGGCGCCGGCACCGTTACTGGCCGGCCACCTCAGCCTTCGGTTTCACCTCGTCGATCCATTGGCCGTAGCCGGCCTGCTCCATCTTGTCGAGCGGGATGAAGTCCAGCGCCGCTGAGTTCATGCAGTACCGGAGTCCGGTGGGCTGCGGACCGTCGTTGAACACGTGCCCCAGATGGGAGTCCGCGTAACGGCTGCGGATCTCCGTGCGGGTCATGAACAGCGAGTTGTCTTCCCGTTCCACCACCGCATCCGGCGTGATGGGCCGGGTAAAGCTGGGCCAGCCGGTGCCGGACTTGTACTTGTCCCGGGAGGAGAACAGCGGCTCGCCAGAGACGATGTCCACATACAGGCCGGGTTGCTTGTTGTCCCAGTACTTGTTGTTGAACGCCGGCTCGGTGCCGTCTTCCTGGGTGACCTCATACTGCATGTCGGTCAGGCGCTTTTTCAGGATCTGCTGGCCTGGCATCTCGAAGGTCTTGGGGTTAAAGCCCTTGCCGCCCGCGTTATCGGTGGAGGCCGTCTTCCCACTGCCGGACACCAGATCATCGCTGGCGTCCAAGGTGGCGTTCTCCTGGAACCGGCTGTAGTCCAGCTCATAATCCTCGCCATACACCTTTTCAATGAACTGGTAACGCCCGGAATTGAAGGTATAGAAGTTGTAGCGCACCGGGTTCTTCTTGTAATAGTCCTGGTGGTATTCCTCGGCGGCGTAGAAGTTCTCCAGCGGCACGATCTCGATGACCACCGGTTTGTCATACACGCCGGAGGCCTCCAGTTCCGCCACCGCTTGCTCGGCCAGACGCTTCTGGGCCTCGTTGTGGTAGAAAATGGCCGGCCGGTACTGCTGGCCGCGATCCACGAACTGACCCTGATTATCGGTGGGATCCATCATCCGCCAGAGCGCCTGCAGCAGGCCTTCATAGGTCATTTCTTCCGGATCGTAGTACACCTGCACAGCTTCGGTGTGGCCGGTCTTGCCCGAGGACACCTGCTGGTAGGTCGGGTTGGCCTGATCACCGCCGGCATAGCCAGACACGGCTTCCACTACGCCCGGCACCCGCTTCTCGTAGCCCGCCTCCACGCACCAGAAGCAGCCACCGGCAAAGGTAGCCACCGCCAGCCCGGGCTGGTCAGGGGCGAATCGGGTGTCTTTGTTCTGGTGCTTGTCTGCGGTGGCCTGGGCCGTAAACAGGCCGCCGGCAGTCACCAGCGCCAGGGCGATCAAAGTGCCTGCAATTGTACGTTTCATAAGACATCTCCTCTGGATGATTCGATGGCTCTACCCTAAGGCTGCGGATTCACGAAAACGTTCAGTGTTTGTTACGAATTCATAAAGCTGTGGATTGTTCCCCGTCGCCACCGGCTGATTGCCCCGCCAGTGGCAACCAGACACCGAATACCGCCCCGTTGGCGTTGGTTGCCCTGAGCCGCCCGTGCTGAAGCGCCACCATGCGCTGGGCAATCGCCAGCCCCAGGCCCGCGTGTCCGGCGCGGGACGCGCCCGACGCCTGGTAGAAGGGTTCAAACAGGTGGTCCAGGTCGTCGGGATCAATGCCGGGGCCCTCGTCGGCCACCGATATCTCGACCCCGTCATCCTCGGCCGCCACGCTGAGGGTGACCGTACTGCCCTCGGGCGCGTGGTCGATGGCGTTGCCGATCAGGTTATCCAGTACCCGTTCGGTCATGGCGATATCCGCCAGCACCTGCGCCGGCGCCACTTCGGTTACTGCCAGGGTTACGCCTGCACGCTCCGCTCTGGGCCGATGCTTGTGGGCCACATCGTGCAGCAACTCCGCCACCGTAAAGGGCTCCGGCACCGGCTGTTTCTCCCGGGCGTCCAGGGCCGCCAGTTCGAACAATTCCTCCACCAGTCGCCCTAGCCGATGGGTTTCGGCCAGGGCAATGCCCAGGAAGCGGGAGCGCTCATCCGCCTCGAGCGAGTCCTGCTTCAACCGCAGGGCCTCCAGATAGCCCTGGATGGATGCCAGCGGCGTGCGAAGGTCGTGGGACACCTGGGCCACCAGTTGCCGGCGCTGGGCGTCCTTGTCCTTGAGCAGGTCCAGTTGGGCTTCGATGCGCCTGGCCATCTGATCAAAGCGGGCGGACAGGTAATCGAGATCGTCGCCAGCGGTGGCCACGTCCGGCGCCTGGTCCACCGACATGCCCTGATTGAAGGCCTCCACCCGGTCGGTCAGTCGCGACAGCCGCCGGGTCAGCAACCGGAAGAATACCAGGCCCGCCAACAGCCCCACGGCCAGGCTGACGGCCAGGGCGCCTGCCCCCATCTGCAGCAGGCGGTCGCTGTGCACCATGCTCTCGGCCAGATCGTACTCCTCGCCCCGGAGCACCACGTACAGGTAACCGGTCGGGTTGTCGGCATCCGGCACCGGTGTCACCGAGAACACCTTGCGACGGTCATGGCTGCGCGGATCGTCGCCGGGCAGCGGGTAAGCGTCCGGGTTGTCCAGCAGCGTTATGATCGGCTTGAGCGACACCCGGTTGCGTTTGATCTTTTCGGGGTCGGCCGAGTAAGAGAGGATCTTGCCCTGACGGTCCAGCAGGTAGATTTCAATGCTGGGGTTGATGGTCATGTACAGCTCGAACAGCTGCTTGAGGGCATCGCGATTGAGCTGGCCGTCGGTCACCAGATTGCGGTCGGCCACCAGGTTGCGGGCCAGGTCTCGGTTGAGCTGCTGATTGATCGCCGCCGAGTACTCCCGCACCGACGAGAGGCTCAAAAAGGTGAACAGACCGCCCACCACCAGCAGCAACAGGAACAGACCGATGGCCAGGCGTGCGTACAGGGTGCGGAACAGGGGCGGCGCCATGATCAGTCCATGAACCGGTAGCCCACACCCCAAACGGTCTGGACGTAGTGCGGGTCGGCCGGGTCGGCTTCAATCTTGTTGCGCAGGCGATTGATGTGGGTGTTCACCGTGTGCTCGTAGCCCTCGTGGTTGTAACCCCACACCGCGTCCAGCAACTGCGACCGGCTGAACACCCGTCCCCGGTGGGAGGCAAAATGCCAGAGCAGGTCGAACTCCCGGGCGGTCAGCTCCACCGGCTGGTTATCCACCGACACGCGTCGACGCACCGGGTCGATTCGCAACCGGTCCACCTCGATTTCACTGGCATCGTCGCCGGTAGAGGCGCTTTTCGAGAAAGCGTCCACCCTTCGGAACAGGGCCTTGATCCGGGCCGACAGCTCCAACACGCTGAAGGGCTTGGTGAGGTAATCGTCCGCGCCCATCTCGAGCCCCAGCACCCGGTCAAGCTCGGTGCTTTTCGCCGTCAGCATCAGTACCGGCACATAGCCGGGGCCGGACCGGATTTCCCGGCACACGGCCAGGCCATCGAGGCCCGGCAGCATCAGGTCCAGGATCACCAGGTCAATGCCACCCTCGCGGAACCGCTCCAGCCCGGTATCGCCCCGATCCACCAGCACCGGCTCCATACCCAGATCCGACACCTGCATGCGCACAAGTTCTCCGATACCCGGGTTGTCCTCGATGATCAATACGGTTCTCGTCATGGTGACCATGGCTCCTGCACTTGGCCGTCGTGGGGAACTTTAAGGACAGCCACGTTGGCAGTGTAGGCCGAAAACTTCACAAAACCATCACAGCCCCGAGCCCGGCTGCGCGTGGCGGGTTTGTGGTTTAGTGGTTAGAATGAACCGAAATTCCGGCATGAGGTGGCAGTGACAGACAGAACCGTTCCCAGGGCAACACCCGCGGAGGCTTTCAAACGGGCCCGTCGCATGTGGCTCAAGGGCGAGCGTATCCACCTGGCACCCCTGTCGGAAGAACTCGGCATTGGCCGCGCCACCCTGTTCCGCTGGGTTGGCAACCGGGATCTGCTGATCGGCGAGATACTCTGGTCGCTGTACGAACCCCTCTGGCGGCAGGCCATGGCGGAAACACCAGGCGCAGGTATCGACTACATCGTGGGCGTGTATCGACGCACCAATTCCACCATCCTGCATTTTGAACCCCTGCGACGGTTCATCCACCAGGACCCGGAATACGCCCTGAAAATACTTACCTCATCGCAGTCGATCCTGCACACCCGCACCGTGGAAACCAACACCCGGATGCTGAAGGATCAGGTGGCCGCCGGGCACATCAAGCCACCCATGAATATTTTCAGCCTGTCTTACTTCATGATCCGGCTTGCCGAATCCTGCCTGTACAGCGACATTATCGCCGGGCGTGAGCCTAGAGAAGCGGAGCTGGAAGATGCCTGCACGGCTGTGCGGATTCTGCTGGGAGGAAAGGCGTAGGACGAATCTCCCAGAACCCGCTCAGGTCGGGGGGTCAGACGAAAGCTTTCATCTGGCCCCTCGTTCATTCAGATTGAAATCAGACCACTTCAAACAGGCCTGCGGCGCCCTGGCCGCCACCAATGCACATGGTAATCACCACATACCTGGCGCCACGACGCTTGCCTTCAATCAGGGCGTGGCCCGTCATTCGGGCGCCAGTCATACCGAAGGGGTGACCAATAGAAATGGAACCGCCGTTGACGTTCAGTTTTTCCATGGGAATACCGAGGCGGTCACGGCAATAAATGACCTGGGACGCGAAGGCTTCGTTCAGCTCCCAGAGATCAATGTCGTCCATGGTCAGCCCGTTCCGCTCAAGCAGGCGCGGAATTGCATACACCGGACCGATGCCCATTTCGTCTGGTTCACAGCCGGCGACGGCAAGGCCCCTGAAGATCCCCATGGGTTCGATATTGTGCTTCTCGGCGTAGGTGCTGTTCATGACGGTGCATACGGAGGCTCCGTCAGACAGTTGGCTGGCATTACCTGCTGTGATGAACTGCTCCGGACCACGGACCGGCTCCAGGCCCGCCAGGCCCTCCAGCGTCGTGTTCGGTCGATTGCATTCGTCTGCGGTGAGGGTCACATGCTTCTCACTGACCTCTCCGGTTTCTTTGTCCTTGACCAGCATGGTAGTTTCGAACGGCACAATCTCATCGTCAAACCTGCCGGCCTGCTGGGCCGCTGCCGTGCGCTGCTGGGAAATCAGGGCATACTCATCCTGGGCTTCCCGGCTGACGTTGTAGCGCCTGGCAACAATATCTGCCGTCTCGATCATCGAGAGGTACAGCTCCGGTTTGTTCTTCATCAGCCACTCATTGGTGGCATGGAAGCTGTTCATCTTCTCGTTTTGCACGAGGGAAATGGACTCGACCCCGCCAGCCACCATAGCGGGAACCTTCTCGGAAACAACCCGCTGGGCGGCGAGGGCAATGGACTGCAGACCGGAGCTGCAGAACCGGTTGATGGAAAACCCGGCGGTGGTTACCGGGAGTCCGGCGCGTATCGCTGCCAGACGGGCAATGTTCCGGCCCTGGGTGCCTTCCTGGTAAGCGGCACCCATGATCACGTCCTCAACGATAGACGGATCAATGCCTGCGCGCTCAACAGCGTGTTTGATGACATGGCCTGCCATATCCACGCTGTGCGTATTATTCAAAGAGCCCCGGTAGGATTTGGCAAGACCGGTCCGGGCGGTGGAAACGATGACTGCATCAGACATAACACTACTCCTTTAAAGATCGCCGAATTTCTTGCCTTCGCGCACCAGTCTTTCAAGTAAGGCCGCCGGCTCCCATTGCTCACCACCAACGGTATCCTGGTACTTTTTCACCGCCGAGAGAATGGTGTCGAGGCCTTCCTGATCGGCCCAGAACATGGGGCCACCGCGATAGGCCGGGAAGCCGTAGCCGTAAATCCAGACAATGTCGATATCGAGCGGACGGTCGGCGATGCCTTCCTCCAGGATCTTCGCGCCTTCATTGACCATGACATACACGCAGCGCTCAAGGATTTCCTGGTCGGTAATCTCCCGGGGCGTAATGCCCTGTTCCTTGCGGAACTGCTCGATCAGCTGCTCGACCTCCGGATCCGGGATCGGCTTTCGGCTGCCTTCCTCGTACTTGTAGACACCCGCCTGGGTCTTCTGGCCAAGGCGGCCCTGTTCTGCGAGTTTGTCCATCCAGCTTGCAGGGATGTCCTCACCCGACTTGCGACGCTCCTCTCGTATGCGGTAACCCACATCAATCCCGGCCAGATCGGACATGGCAAACTGCCCCATGGGGAAGCCGAGGTCGGTCAGCACCTTGTCGACCTGCTGCGGTGTGGCGCCCTCATCTACAAGCGACATGGCTTCGGTGCCGCGCTTGTGGAGCATCCGATTGCCGACAAAGCCATAGCAGTTGCCCACCATGACACCGACTTTCCCGATCTTCCTGGCAACCGCCATCACCGTGGCTTTGACCTCATCGGAGGTTTTGCTGCCACGCACGTTCTCCAGCAGCTTCATCACGTTGGCCGGGCTGAAGAAGTGCATACCCACCACGTCTTCCGGGCGACTGGTGGCAGAGGCAATTTCGTCGATATCCAGGGTTGAGGTATTGGACGCCAGAATCGCACCCGGCTTGCAGACCTCATCGAGCCTGGCAAAGATTTCCTTCTTGATGGCCATGTTCTCGAACACCGCCTCGATCACCAGGTCAACGTCCCGGAAATCGTCGTAGGTCAGGCTCGGGGTGATCAGGGCCATCCGCTGTTCCACCTGCTCCTGGGTCAGCTTGCCCTTCTTCGCGGAGTTCTCATAGTTGCGACGAATGATGGCCAGGCCTTTGTCCAGAGCCTCCTGCTTTACCTCGACGATGGTGACCGGGATACCCACGTTCGCAAAGTTCATGGCGATACCACCACCCATGGTGCCGGCACCGATGATGCCAACAGTGTTCACGTCGCGAACCGGCGTATCCTTGGGCAGTCCCTTCACCTTGGAGACTTCCCGCTCGCCGAAGAACGAATGGATCAGCCCTGCACGCTGGGGCGATTCCATACACTCCGTGAACAGTGCCCGCTCACGCTTCAGGCCTTCTTCAAAGGGCAGGTTGAACGCAGCTTCCACCGCATCAACACATTTGAATGGCGAGAACAGGCCCCGGGCCCGCTTCTTCAGCTCATCACGGAACTGGTCAAAGACATCGCTGCCCTTGTCCGCCTCGATCTTGTCGTTCATATCGCGAACACGACGCACCGGCTTTTTGTCGTCGATCACCTTCTGTGCGTAGGCCATACCGACAGCACGGATATCATCGCCTTCCTCCACGGCATCAAGAATACCGAGGGCGAGCGCATCGTTGGCGCCGATGAACTCAGCCGTGGTAATCATTTCAAGCGCTTTGCGGGCGCCGGTCAGGCGGGGCAGGCGCTGGGTGCCGCCAGCGCCGGGTAGCAGACCCAGCTTCACTTCCGGCAGCCCAACCTTCGCGTTGCTCAGCGCAACCCGGTAATGACAGCCCAGCGCGGTTTCCAGACCGCCCCCCAGAGCAGTCCCATGGATTGCAGCAATCAGCGGTTTGTCGCTGTTCTCCAGGGCATTGACGAGGGTCGGCAGCAGGGGCTCCTGAATGGGTTTACCGAATTCGCGAATGTCGGCGCCGGCGATGAAGGTGCGCCCCTCGCAAACCAACAGGATTGCCCTGGCCTCAGCATCGTTCTGGCCCTGCTCGAGCGCTGCGAGCAGACCGGAACGGACAGCATGGCCGAGGGCGTTTACCGGCGGGTAGTTCACAGTAATAACGCCGATGCTGCCTTCCCGGTTATAGCTAACGACCTCAGACATGTTTTCTCCTCGCACGTGTTCTGAAATATGATTTTAACTAGCGAAACATGCGTACGATTTAATACAAGTTCGGCGGTGTTTTCAACCATCCGGCTAACAGCGGGCACAAAAAAACCGCAGAGGTGTCTCTGCGGTTTTTTGCCTTGGAGTTTGTCGGGAGGCGGCGCCGCCTCCCTTCGCTACTTAGGAGTTAGTCTCAGACGCCCAAGGATTCAATATCGCTCGCCAGCATCGCCAGCTGGTGAGCAATGGAACCACGGAGCTTTTCCGCTGGCACCAGATAAGACGGGGCGGCACAGGTCAGAGCCATGATGGTGCCATCCTGCAGGTGGATTGGCACGCCGGCGGAGTTGATGTTCCGATCCCACTCGCCAGTGGACAGGCAGAAACCGTGTTCCTTGTAATCCTTCATGGCCTGGTCCA
Source organism: Marinobacter sp. E2 (assembly GCF_055755345.1). NCBI lineage: Bacteria > Pseudomonadati > Pseudomonadota > Gammaproteobacteria > Pseudomonadales > Marinobacteraceae > Marinobacter > Marinobacter sp. E2. Next base: position 293,715 of record NZ_CM146911.1, on the reverse strand, counting down.
GGCCAGCTTTCTTCTCGGGCCAGTCTTTGCCGTATTTGGCCGCCATGGCGTCGTCAATCACCAGGCGGGCCTTGTCGCTGATGGCGCAGTAATAGGCGCGCCCGGCAGAAGTCGTGGCCATGGGCAGTTTGAGGCCGATATCCATGCGAAGCAGTGAGGCCTCCGGTGGCAGACGATTCTCCACGTAGATCATGTGCAACCGGTCGCGGCAGGTCAGGCCTATCGACATGTTGGTCTGGCGGGCAAACTCGTCCATGTAGGGCTTGGCGAGCTGGCGCACCTTGAGATTGGATACGTAGGCGTAACCGAGCGCCAGTACTCCGGAGCTGAGCTGGTATTTCTCCAGCTGGGTGTTATAGCTGAGATACCCCAGCTTGGTAAGCGTGTAGGTCATCCGCGACACGGTTGGCTTCGGCAGCCCGGTGATGCGTGCGATGTCCTGGTTGCCGAGGATAACAGGACCCTGGCTGAAGGCACGAAGTACGTCCAGCCCCCGGGACAGGGCCTCGACAAACTTACGGTCTTTCTCCGGCTTCACGGGCTCACCGTCAGTGGATGCCACTGTCAGTTCCGGTGAGATCTTTTTTCTTCCTGCCATAATGGGACGTCCTCCAACCGCGTCGCCCGCTCTTGTAACCGGTGTATTAATTTGGTGAATGACCAGCGATGCGCCATTTTAATCGCTGCAGAAATCAAGTACCAGAAAGTCTTTTCAAAACTCTCGCCAAATATGAAACACTTGCTGAAGATGTCTCAAACCCGAAACCGCATGGCGGTATTTCATACCATGATTTATTGCCCGTGCCGTTTTCATATTCTGCATTGCAAAACAAACTAGCAGTCAACGAACCCTGTGACGACCCCCGGAGGCAAAATGAAGATTCTTTTCGTGGCAGGCGATCCGAAACCCGAGCGCTGGACAGTGCCCATTAAAGAATGCCTGCCGGACGCCGAGGTTTATGTCTGGGATCCGCACGGGCCCGCTGTTGGTGCGGATTACGCCATCGTCTGGAAACCGCCCGAGGCCCTTTTCGAGCGGGAAACCCATCTGAAGGCCGTATTCAACCTGGGGGCCGGTATCGACGGCTTGCTCAAGGTTGCCAACCTGCCGAAAAATCTCACGATTGTGCGCCTGGAAGACGCGGGCATGTCGGTGCAGATGGCGGAGTACGTCCTGCACCAGCTGCTGGAAGCCAGTCGCGGGATGGAAACCTACCGGGAGCAGCAGCGCCAGAGCCTCTGGAAAATTCATCGCCCCATCAAACGCAGCGAGTGGCCGGTGGGCGTTATGGGGCTCGGTCATATCGGCAAGCGAGTGGCCCGCACGTTGGCCAATCTGGATTATCAGGTCAGCGGCTGGGCCCGCGGAGAACACAGCCTGGAAGGCGTCAGCACCTACGCCGGCCCCGGCCAGCTGGGCGACTTTCTGCAAGCTACCCGTGTCCTGGTCAATACCCTGCCCCTGACCGACGAGACCCGGGACATCATCAATTATGAGCTGCTGAGCCAGCTCCGGCCCGATGCCGTTTTAATCAACGTTGGCCGGGGTGAACACCTGGTTGAGGACGACCTGCTCAGGGCCCTGGACGACGGTACCTTGCTGCGCGCGTCCCTCGATGTGTTCCGCAAAGAACCCCTTCCAGAGGGGCACCCATTCTGGCAACGGCAGGAGATCACCATTACACCGCACATCTCGGCCCGGACCCTTCGGGACGCCACCATTGAACAGATCACCGGCAAGATCCGGGATCACGCCGCCGGGCGTGCCATTTCCGGGATTGTGGATACCAACCGGGGTTACTGACCCGGCACCAGCCAGGCGACCAGCGCTGTCAGCACCAGAAGAGCTGGCAGCGCTATCAATGCAAACAAACCATTCCACCGAAACGCCACGACCCAGCGGGAAATCTGCCCGAAACGGGACAGCAGCATGACCGATGGACCAAAAGGCGACAGCATCATGGCCAGGGAGAAGCCAATTACCAGAGCCACGGAAACCGGTAGCAGATCCATCCCTTCCGCCACCAGCTGGGGCAACAAACCGGCCTGAACACTCAGGACCGTGATGGGAATGATGCCGATCATGGAGAATATTGGCAGCATCAGCATGCCAACGACAGCCACCAGGAAAATCCCGCTGCCAGTGGCGACCAGCCCCGCCAGGGCATCTGCCGGGATGACCGCGGACAGGGCAACACCGAGGATGGCGGAAGCGGCGAAGATGGCCATTTCGTTCTGCATGGCCCATATCTGACCCGCACCTTCCTGCAGAACGGAGGTCAGTCCCCGCTCCTGCCAGAGCATATAGAGCAGCGTCACGGTCGGCACCGACAACATGGCTGCCACCGACACCTTGAAACCGGTTATGACCACCAGGCCCGCCATCACCGTGAACACCAGCAGGATAAGAAACAGGAGGCGACCGGTACCCGGGAGCCAACCTTCAATAGCGACACGCTCGCTGCTGACCTTGCGGAACCGGCGCTGCTCGAGCACCCAGCCAATCAACACCATTACCAGCGCCGCGACCATACCGAAGGGTAACAGTTGCGACCAGCTCAGCTGCGGTAACTCCCTGGTAAGAATGGCAACAGCGACGCTGGTGGGCGCCACCAACGGCACCAGGGCAAATCCCCTCAGGGCACTGATCAGAACACTCCGCAACCACTGCAGGCGGGATTCACCGCCGATGCCGCGCTCCCGGAGGGTGTCAGAAAGGCTTCCGCACAGCAGGTTCATCATGCCGAAACTCAGAACCGTAGCAACGCCACAGCTGACCAGGGCGTACTTGGGATAGAGCAGTATGGGCTTCCCACCCAGCAGGACATCGTGGATCCGGCGCAATACTTCGAACCGGCGCACGAGGCACTGCATCAGGCCCAGGCTGCCCAAAAACGCGGAATAGAACGCGGCATCAGATGCCGCCTTCAACACCTGCCCCCCGTTCAGCGACCCGCGCCAGGCAAGCCCTCCCAGAACCAGAAGGGCGATAACCAGTAACATCCGGGCGTACCCCTGCAGGCGCCCGGCCCCTGCCAGAAAGGCAGCGACAAACGCCACGCCCGCCAGCGCACTGAGCTCCTGGCGATCAAGACAGATAGCCAGGAGCTCAGTGACCAACGCCAGGGACACCAACCATCGAAGCATTCCGCTCAGCACAGAGGCACCTCGTCAGCCTTGAACACTGCTTGCATTTCCATAACACCCGGATTAGTCTTTCACGAGTCATTTACAAAACTGTGTTTCGCTTAATGAAACAACATTGATACAAAGATAGCATAAATCGCTCCCCCGCCCCTAATGCTGGGCTTTCGATATTCGCTTTCAGGAGAGAACACAATGGATTCCGCACCCTGGAATGATCTTCTCGGTTTTGATGGCCAACTGGACGAAACCGAGCGTCAGGTCCGTGACAGCATCCACAGCTTCTGTGATGAGCAGCTCATGCCTGGCATCACCGAGGCCAACCGGCACGAGAAGTTCGACCGCACCATTTTCAACCAGATGGGCGAACTCGGCATGCTGGGGGCGACCCTGCCGGAAGAATACGGCGGTCCAGGGCTGAACCATGTCTGCTACGGCCTGATAGCGCGGGAAGTGGAACGGGTGGATTCAGCCTATCGCTCGGCTCTGAGCGTCCAGTCCTCTCTGGTCATGTATCCGATCTATTCCTATGGCAAGGAAGCGATGAAAAAACGCATCCTGCCCAAGCTGGCCTCCGGCGAGTACGTCGGCTGTTTCGGCCTGACCGAGCCCAATCACGGGTCCGACCCCGGTGGCATGGAAACCCGGGCCAGGAAAGTGGACGGCGGCTACCTGTTGAGTGGTTCGAAAACCTGGATTACCAACTCACCGATTGCCGATGTCTTTGTGGTCTGGGCCAAGCTGGACGGAAAGGTGAACGGCTTTGTGATTGAGCGCGAAGACGCCAAGGGGCTGGACACACCAAAGATCCAGGGCAAGTTTTCCCTGCGGGCGTCGGAAACCGGCTCCATCTTTATGGACGAGGTGTTCGTGCCGGAGGAAAACCACCTTGAGGTGGAGGGATTGAAAGGTCCGTTCAGCTGCCTCAACAAGGCCCGTTTCGGCATTAGCTGGGGTTCACTGGGTGCGGCTGAATTCTGCTGGCACGCGGCCCGGAACTACACCCTGGAGCGCGTGCAGTTCGGCAAACCCCTGGCCGCCAACCAGCTGATCCAGAAAAAGCTGGTGGATATGCAGACCGAGATCACCATCGGCCTTCAGTCGGTGCTGCAACTCGGCCGCATGATGGATGCCGGCACGGCAACGCCGGATGCCATTTCACTGCTCAAGCGCAACAACTGCGGCAAGGCTCTGGACATTGCCCGGGTTGCCCGGGACATGCACGGCGGCAACGGCATTTCAGATGAGTACCACGTTATCCGCCACGTCATGAACCTTGAGGCTGTAAACACCTATGAGGGCACACACGATGTCCACGCCCTTATCCTGGGCCGTGGCCAGACCGGCATCCAGGCCTTCAGCTGATTTACAGATCAACGCGACAGAGGTTTTCCCATGAACTTGAATTACACCACTGAGGAACTCGCCTTCCGTGATGAGGTCCGCGCATTCCTGGATGAAAAGCTGCCCGGGGATATTGCTGCCAAGGTGAAAGGCTTCCGCCGGCTATCCAGGGAAGACCACCAGCGCTGGCAGAAGATACTCAGCGAACAGGGCTGGTACGCCACTCACTGGCCAGAAGAATACGGCGGCGTGAACTGGAGCCCGGTTCAGAAGCACATCTGGGATGAGGAGTCCTCTCGCTATGGGGCTCCCCGTTCTGTGCCATTCGGTGTCAACATGGTGGCGCCGGTGATTATCAAGTTTGGTACCGAAGAGCAGAAGCAAAGATACCTGCCAAGAATCCTCAGCGGCGAAGACTGGTGGTGCCAGGGCTATTCCGAGCCGGGCGCCGGTTCAGACCTCGCCTCTCTCAAGACCCGGGCCGTCCGCGACGGCGATCACTATATTGTGAATGGCCAGAAAACCTGGACCACCCTTGGCCAGCACGCCAACATGATTTTCTGCCTGGTGCGCACCAATACCGAGGTAAAGGCCCAGGAGGGCATCTCCTTCCTGCTGATCGACATGAACACACCGGGCATTACGGTGCGTCCGATCATTACCCTCGATGGTGAGCATGAAGTCAACGAAGTGTTCTTCGAGGATGTGAAAGTCCCCGCCGAGAACCTGGTAGGCGAGGAAGACAAGGGCTGGACCTACGCCAAGTACCTGCTCACCTATGAGCGCACCGGTCTGGCCGGCATTGGCATTTCCAAGGCCGCACTCCAGCACCTGAAAGAACTTGCCTCCCGCCGTACCAAGAATGGTCGTCCGCTGATCGAAGACCCGTCGTTCGCCCGGCGCATCGCCCAGGTTGAGATCGATCTGATGGCCGCCGCCATCAGCAATCTGCGCATCATCGCCTCAGTCGAGGGCGGCGGCATGCCGGGCGCGGAAAGTTCCATGCTGAAAGTCCGCGGCACCGAGATTCGCCAGACCATCAACGATCTGGCACGCCGGGCGATTGGTCCCTACGCCATTCCCTTCGTGGAAGAGGAACTGGATCTGGATTACAGCGGTGAATTCCTGTCGGACGAAAATGCCGCACCACTGGCTGCCCAGTACTTCAACAACCGCAAGCTGTCCATTTTCGGCGGATCAAACGAGATCCAGAAGAACATTGTGTCGAAAATGATTCTCGGGCTCTAAGGAGGCGACCATGGATTTCCGACTGAATGAAGAGCAGCAGATGCTGCAGGACACCGTGGCCCGTCTGGTGCGCGGTGAATACAGTTTTGAAAAGCGTCTGGAATACAGCGAAACCGAGCTGGGGTTCAGCGCCAATTTCTGGAAACAGCTGGGTGAGCTGGGTCTTACAGCCGTGCCCTTCCCGGAAGAACTCGGCGGATTTGGCGGCAGCGGCGTGGAAGTGCAGAGCGTGATGACCGAGCTTGGTCGCGGCCTTTGCCTGGAGCCCTACCTGCAGTCGGTCGTTCTCGGAGGCGGGCTTATCAGCCAGGCTGGCAACAGCGAGCAACAGGAACAGTGGCTCAGCGGCATTGCCAGCGGCGAGGTTCGCGCGGCTGCCGGGCTCGAGGAGCCGCAGAGCTTCTATAACCTGAACCATGTCGAAACCCGCGCCGAAAAGTCCGGTGACTGCTACGTTTTGAACGGTCGCAAGGCAGTCGTAATCGGGGGGCATTGTGCCGACGTGCTGGTGGTGTCTGCCCGCACGTCCGGTGACAGCCGCGATGCCGATGGCATCAGCCTGTTTCTGGTAAACCCGGACGCCGAAGGCCTCGAACGCCGCACCTACCCGACCATTGACGGCTCCAAAGGCTGCGACCTGTTCCTGAACAACGTCAAGCTGGGGCCCGATGCCCTGCTCGGCGAGGAAGGCAAGGCGTCTGACGTGATCGAGTACCAGGCAGGACGCGCCATTTCCGCACTCTGCGGTGAAGCCGTGGGTGCGATGGAAGTGGCCTGTGACCTGACCCTGGACTACCTTAAACAGCGCAAGCAGTTCGGTGTTCCCATCGGCAGGTTCCAGGTGCTGCAGCACCGGATGGTGGACATGATGTCGGAGCTTGAACAGGCCCGTTCCATGGCCATTCTGGCCGCCAGCATGGCCGACGAGCCCCAGAGCGACGAACGCCGGCGAGTTCTTGCAGCCGCGAAGAACGTGATTGGCCGCAGCGGCCAATTCATCTCCGAGCAGGGCATCCAGTCCCACGGTGGTATTGGCATGACCTGGGAGTATAACTTCGCCCACTATGCCAAGCGGCTGATCATGATCAATCATCAGCTTGGCGACGACGACTTCCAGCTGGAGACTTACGCCAACCTTTTACAGGCAAGCTAGAATCCCCTCATCAGTGAGCCTGGAAGCTTCTGTTGTTCAGAAGCCTTTTTCGGGGGTGGTCGCCAAGCCACCCCTTTTTCGAATCCGGAGGTGAACAACAATGACAAAAACTGAAGCAATACCGGACGCCGACAACCGCCAGACTGGCGAGTGGCAGGTCCGAACCGAGCTCGCCGCGGCCTATCGTCTGGTCGCTCTGTTTGGCTGGGACGATCTGGTTTTTACCCATCTTTCGGCCCGGGTGCCGGGGCCTGAGCACCACTTCCTGATCAATCCCTATGGCCTGCTGTTCCATGAAATCACCGCGTCCTCACTGGTCAAGGTGGATCAGGACGGCCAGGTGGTGCAGGCCGGCGGGCTCGGACGGGTCAATCCGGCCGGCTTCACCATTCACAGCGCCGTGCATATGGGACGGGAAGATGCGGGCGCGGTCATGCACCTGCACGCCGCGGACGGCGTGGCCGTCTCGGCTCATCGGGACGGCCTGCTGCCCCTCAGCCAGACCGCCATGCTCTGTCTCGATCACCTGAGCTACCACGATTACGAAGGCGTGGCCCTGAACCTCGACGAGCGCGAGCGGCTGATCCGGGACCTGGGCGACAAATCCATGATGCTACTGCGTAACCACGGCGTGCTGACCGCCGGGAAGGATGTTCCCGAGACCTTTACCTACCTGTATTTCCTGATGAAGGCCTGTGAAATCCAGGTCAAGGCCCAGAGCTGCGGTCCCACCCACCTGCCCTCGGAACAGGCCATTCGCACCACCGCCGAGCAGTCGCAACAGCTGGGCATGGCCGCGAAGCTGACCTGGCCAGCTCTGTTACGACTGCTGGACAGCAAGAACCCGGGCTACAGCGTCTAGGGGGTAGGAATGAAAGAAGTACAGCTTTCAGAACTTACCGACATGGCAGGAGAACTGACGTGCCACAGCCCCTGGCTCACCATCACCCAGGACATGGTCATTGCCTTTGCCGACGTGACCGGTGATCACCAATGGATTCATGTGGATGTCGAGCGGGCCAAGCGCGAGTCGCCCTGGAAAAGCCCGATTGCCCATGGCTATCTCACGGTCGCGCTCATATCGAGATTGAATCCTCAGGCGCTCCGGGTGATCGGGCCGACCGCGACCATCAACTACGGTCTGAACCGGCTTCGATTCCCGTCTGCTGTAAAAGTCGGCTCAAGCATCCGCACCCGGCTGGAGCTGCTGTCGATTGATCAGGTGGATGATCACCGACAGCTTGCCACCTATAAAACCACCATCGAGATCCAGGGCGAGGACAAGCCGGCCTGTGTGGCGGAGAATCTGATCATGTATGTTGCGTGACGAGCCCTTATCGACGGGAAATCGAAAAGGGCTCGGCTCGCTGCCATGTCAGGCATTCTGCTTCCATTCCTCTTCCTGCAGGGCCCGCCACATCAGCTTGCCGGTGGGGGATTTTGGCAGCGCCTCCACAAACTCCACTATGGTTGGTATCTTGTAGGCCGCCATCTGCTCACGGCACCAGTTGATGATGTCTTCTGCTGCGGTTTTACCTTCCGCCTCGGGCGTCAGGACAATGCAGGCCTTGACCGTTTCACCCCGTTTCGGATCCGGCGCGGAGATGATACAGACTTCGTGGATGGCCGGGTGCCGGTACATCAGACCCTCCACCTCGGAGGGCCAGACCTTGAAACCGGACGCGTTGATCATGCGCTTGACCCGATCCACCATGAAGAAATAGCCGTCCTCGTCGTAGTAGCCGAGGTCCCCGGTACGGAAGAAGCGCTTGCCGTCGATCTCCACGAACGCGGCTTCGGTTTCCGCCGGCCGGTTCCAGTACCCGATGGTGACCTGTGGGCCGGACGATACAATTTCACCGGTTTCACCGGGGCCCTTTTCCTCCAGGGAATCCACATCGATGATCCGGCTGTCCACATCGAAAACAGGGATACCCAGGCACTGGGCCTTGGGTTGCTTGACCGGGTTAATATGCGTGGCCGCCATGGTCTCGGACAGGCCATAGCCCTCGATATAATCGAGACCCGTCATGGTTTTCAGTTTTTCCGCCACCGCCGCCGGCATGGCCGCCCCTCCCCCGCCGATGGTATTCAGGCTGCTGAGGTCGTACTGGCCGATGTCCGGATTCGACAGGAAGTCCACCGCCATGGTCACGATATTGGTCCAGCCCGTGACCCGGTAACGCTCGATGAGACGGGCCGCCGTGGTGCGGTCCCAGCGAGTCATGATCACCGACGTCGAACCGCTGTAGATGGGACTGTTCATGGAGCCAGTCATGCCGGTTACATGGAAGAACGGCAGTGTGGACAGTTGCACCGTATCCGGTGTGCTCAGGTTCCAGAAGGCACGGTGCATCGCCGTTGCCATGACCGAGCGATGGGTGTGCATACAGCCCTTGGGCGCACCGGTCGTACCCGAGCTGTAGGGGATGACGGCCAGATCGGCAGGTCCAGCCGTGTGGGCTGACGGCTCGTATCCAGCTGCAAGGGCAGCCTCCCAGGTCACCACACCCCGTACACCCCGAGACCAGACCGGGGCCGCAACTTCCGCCGGCAGATCGAGATCGGTATCCGGTTTGATGTAGCTGCTGTAGGAGGCGACCACCACCTGTTTCAGATCCGTTTCCGGCAGCAGTGGAATGATGAAGTCTGCCAGCTCCTGGCCGGCCAGGCAGATCGATGCTTCCGTGTCGGCAATAAAATGCTCGAGCTCCGCTGCACGGTTCATCGGATTGACCGGAATCACCACGGCGTCCGCCCTCAGGATGGCGTAGTAGGCGATCACATACTGCGGTGAGTTCTGCATGTAGAGCAGTACCCTATCTCCCTTTGAGACGCCCTGTGACTGGAGATAGCCCGCCATGGCTTCCACTTCTGACAAAAGACGCCGGTAGGTGAGGGGCGCATCGTAGAAGATGATCGCGTTGTGATCCGGGTAGCGCAGCGCGGATATTTCCAGGTTCCTGAAAACACTGGTTTCCGGCAGGGTCATGGTCTTGGGCAGTTCCCGGGGCCAGACCTTGAAATGGCGTGTGAACATGCGTGTTGCTCTCCAGGGTTCAGTCAGTCGGCCACAGGTGCAGCCAGCTATTATTCATTCGTGCCCGCTGGCAATCTGCCAGCCGATGTCCGCCAACAGGCTGGCCCGCTTGCCGACATTCAGCGCGTTGGCATTGGCGGCGTTACCGTCCAGCGCCCGCTTGTAGACCCCCTGCAGGATGGCAGCCAGCCGAAACAGGGAAAACGCCAGGAACACGTGCCAGTCCTCAATACCGTCGCGCCCGGTCTGCGTGCAGTAACGGGCGATGGTCGACTGTTCATCGGGAATACCCAGTGCCTCCAGATCCTCTCCCTGCAAACCGCGCATGCCTTCCATATCGGAGGGCAGATAGTACGGCAGGCAGAAATAGGCCAGGTCCGCCAGCGGATGGCCCAGCGTCGACAGCTCCCAATCGAGGATCCCGATCACCTCGGGCTTGTCCGGCGCCAGCATGAGGTTGCCGAACCGGTAGTCGCCGTGGGCGATGGCGGTTTCGTCCGCGGCAGGAATATTCTCCGGCAACCAGGCCATGAGCTTGTCCATTGCGGGCAGCTCGTCCGTCTTCGACGCCAGGTACTGCTTGCTCCAGCGCGCCACCTGTCGCGCCACATAACCTTCCGGGCGGCCGTAATCTCCGAGGCCGATCGTGTTCACATCCACCGAGTGCAGGGCCGCCAGGGTATCGATGGCCGATTGGTGCGCAAGCAGGCGATCCTCCCGGCCCAGCTCCGGCAGCGCCGAATGACTGAGAATCCGGCCGTCCAGAAAGTCCATGACATAGAACGGTGTCCCGATAACGGCGCTTTCTTCGCACAGCACCCTCACCCTGGGAACCGGTACCCCGGTGTGGTCTGCCAGGGCCTTCATAACCCGGTATTCGCGCTCCACCATATGGGCCGAGGGCAGGGTTTTTCCGGGCGGCTTCTTGCGCAGGACGTATTGCCCACCATCGGCACCCAGCAGGAACGTCGGGTTGGACTGTCCACCCTGGAACTGCCGAACGTCCAGGCTTTCACCCACCTCGGGCAGTTCTGCCTGAAGCCAGGCCAGCAGCCGCTCCTCGTCAAACCTGTGTGCCGGCAGAACGTCCACCAGCTCGGGTGCTGTCGTCATAGCGTCTCTGTAGCGTCCGTTAGCAAATGGTCTCGCCACCGTCGGCAACGATGACCTGGCCGGTGATGTAGGCACTCGCCCTGGTGGACAGGAACACGGCCAGACCGGCGATATCCACCGGATCACCGATCCGGCGCAGCGGGGTCTTGTCCTCCGCCCGCTTCACCCGAACCGGATCTTCCCAAAGGGCCTTGGCGAAGTCGGTCTTGATCAGGCCCGGGGCGATGCTGTTAACGCGAATTCCTTTTGGCCCCCACTCCACGGCCAGGTTGCGGGCCAGGGCCGCCTCGGCAGCTTTCGATACGCCATAGGTCCCGATGGTGGTGTTGCCCCGAAGGCCGGCAATGCTGGACAGCAGAACCACTGCCCCTTCCCCCTTCTCCGCCATCTGGGGCAGGACCATGTTGGTGAGCCAGAAGGTGCCCTTGACGTTGGTGTCCATGATCTTGTCCCAGGCCTCGTCGGTCATCTCGGCGGTGGTGCCATAGACCGGGTTGGTGGCCGCATTGCACACCAGCACGTCGATCGGGCCCCAGGCTTGGTTGGTCCGGTCCACCAGATTCTGCAAATCGTCTTTGCGGCCCACATGGCAGGGCACGGCCATGGCTTCGAAGTCCTGCGCTTTCAGCTCGTTAGCCACCTGCTCGCAGGCGTCCGCCTTGCGGCTGGAAATCACCACCCGGGCACCAAGACGGGCCATTTCCTCGGCGATGGCGCGGCCAATGCCCTTGGTGGAGCCGGTTATGACAGCGACCTTGCCGGTCATATCAAACAGCGTGTTGGTCATGGTTGGTCCTCAATCCGGTGGGTTAGCGATACTGACGGAGTTCCATTTTGGCCACGGAGTCCAGGTGCACCTCATCCGGACCGTCCGCCAGTCGCAGCGTCCGTACCTTGGCCCAGGCGGACGCCAGGAAGGTGTCCTGGCTGACACCGGCACCGCCGTGAACCTGGATCGCCCGATCAAGCACCTTCAGCGCCATGCTGGGTGCGATCACCTTGATCATGGCGATCTCCTGGCGGGCCACCTTGTTGCCCACGGTGTCCATCATGTGCGCCGCCTTGAGGGTCATCAGGCGCGCCTGCTCAATCTCGATACGGCTGCGGGCGATGTCCTTGCGGATGGAGTCGAAGCTCGACAACGGTTTGCCGAAGGCTTCGCGCTCGCCGGCACGCCGGCACATCAACTCCAGGGCCCGTTCGGCCACACCGATGGTGCGCATGCAGTGGTGGATCCGGCCCGGCCCGAGCCTGCCCTGTGCGATCTCGAAACCACGGCCTTCGCCGAGCAGTATGTTACTGGCCGGTACACGTACGTTGTCGTAGTGAATCTCGGCGTGGCCATGGGGCGCGTGGTCGTAGCCAAACACGGTCAGCGGCCGGATCATCTTCACACCCGGCGTATCCAGGGGCACCAGAATCATCGACTGCTGCTTGTGTTTCTCGGCGGTGGGGTCGGTCTTACCCATAACGATGGCAATTTTCGAGGTGGTGGTCATCGCGCCGGAGGACCACCACTTCCGGCCATTGATCACATACTCATCGCCCTCGCGGCGGATCTCACAGGCGATGTTGGTGGCATCGGAGGAAGCCACGTCAGGCTCGGTCATCGAGAAACAGGAACGGATCTCCCCGGCCAGTAGCGGTTTCAGCCACCGGTCCTGCTGTTCTGCGTTACCAAAGCGGGCAATGGTTTCCATGTTGCCGGTGTCGGGCGCGGAACAGTTGAACACTTCCGGCGCCATCTCCGAGCGGCCCATGATTTCGCACAGGTGGGCGTATTCGAAATTACTCAGCCCGGCACCGTAGTCGCTCTCGGGGAGAAAGAGGTTCCAGAGGCCCTCGGCTTTGGCTTTTTCTTTCAGTTCTTCGATGATCGGAACCGGAGCCCAGCGGTTCTCGGCCTGCGCGATCTGCTCGTGATGCAGGTGCTCGTTGGGATAGATGTGCTCATCCATGAAGGCCCTGAGCTGGGACTGCAGCGCTTTGGCTTTGTCAGACAGATCGAACATGTCCGCTTCCTCTTTTTGTTATTAATTCTGTTACCACCCGGCTGCGGGAGAGCCGCTAGATGGAAGCACCGTCTGGCTTGCAGTTGCCAGCAAGGACGTGCTGTGGTTTTCACCTGCGTAATAATTTGTCACGCATTATGGCTTTCAGTCAATATATTCGGAAACCAGTTTCACTAGACAAAACAAAGCAGCTTCCACATTGCTGAAAATGAAAAGCGATCCGGGTGAAACAGCGCTTTCGGCGACGGCATACCAGGATGACACCCTGCCAGCACCGGAGCGAGGCTGTTATTTCCACCGAGTTCAGGGACTATCCGCACCGGCCCACAAAAAGCGAGGCCAAGAAACAGGCGCTTCACAAGCCCTACCAAGAGGTAAGAAAACATCCTGTTGCAAAACCCGGATCTTGTGTTAGATTCAGATGATAGTAATTCACCCTGCAGTTATCAGTTCTGCAGAGTGAAACTGAAACAAGAGCACACTGATCACGGTAACTCATTACAACAAAGAACGAGGCCCTGTCATGAATCTCCTTGGAAATGCCCGTAAAGCGCTCACCGTCTATGCGTCTGCCCTGACCATCGGGCTATCTGCGACTCTGGCTGCCGGTACTGCGACCGCTCAGGAAACCGTCACCTGGAAGGTCCAGTCACACTGGCCCGGCTCCAGCAGTTCCTACACGGACAGTCTCGGCCGCATCAAACGAGTGCTCGAAGAACGCACGGATGGCCGCCTGAAGCTCCAGCTCTATGAAGCCGGTGCGCTGTTCAAGGCCAAGGACACCTTCAACGCCGTCAGCCGTGGCATCCTGGAAATGGGCACCATTTCCCCATCCTATGCCCAGGACAAGATTTCCCTCGCAGGCATTGCTTCCGGTCTGCCGTTCGCCTTCCGAAATGTCTGGGAGGCTGCCTACTTCCACCAGAACCTGGGGTTCGAGCAGATGCTCCGGGACGAAGCGGCAGAGCATGGCGTCTACTGGGCCACGGACAAAGTCTATCCGACCGAGATGGTGGTCAAGCAGCCGATTGAAAGCGTGGAAGACTTCAACAGCCTGAAAATCCGTTCCTCCGGCGCCCTGCAAACCTTCCTGACCGAAGCTGGCGCCGCCGCCTCCTACATCCCCGGCAGCGAACTCTACTCAGCTCTGGATTCCGGCATCGTGGACGGTGCCCACTGGGGGGCGGCTCAGGGGGCCTACAGCATGGGCCTGTATGAAGTCGCCAAGTACCATGTGCAGCCGGCCCTGAACATTGCCGGTACCGACGTCATCATTGTCAGCCAGAAGGCTCTGGACAAGCTGCCTGAAGACATGCAGAAAATCGTCAAGGACGCGCTGAACGAGCAGTTCTGGATCCGCACCAACGAGTACCAGTACAAGGAGCGGATCACCCTGGCCAAGGCCATCGAAGAGCAGGGCGTGCAGCTCAATGTCCTCCCGGACCCGGTTCAGGAAAAGCTGGTCGCCACCGCCCAGGCCATGTGGGATGAAGAGGGCAAGCGCAGCGAGAACGCCAAGAAGGCCCTCGACATGCTGAAAAGCTACCTGACCGATCTCGGTTACCTCTGATCAGCCATTGTTCTGTCGCAGGCCGGGGTTTCTGATCCCGGCCTTTCTGTAAACGTACCCGAACCGTATGCCGTGGGAGTTGAACGTGAGTGTGATGATCGCCGCATTCATGAGAGGGGTCACCCGTCTCAATGATCTTATCGGTCGGTGGGTAGCCCTCCTGATCTTCGCAATGTTCGCGTTTCTGCTGCTGGAAGTGGGCTTCCGCTACCTGTTCAACTCCCCCACGGTATGGACCAACGAGCTGACCCAGATGTTGTTTGGTATCTACGCGGTAATGTCGGGCGGCTACATCATGGCCCATCGCGGCCACGTCAACGTTGATCTTCTGCATTCACATCTCAAACCACGGAAACGGGCAGCTCTGGACATTGTCACCTCTTCGGTCTTTTTCATTTTTACTCTGGCGCTGCTGTGGTTTGGCATCGATATGGCCCAGGAGTCCATGGCCAGCTGGGAAACGTCTTACTCGGCATGGAATCCGCCGATCTGGCCGGTAAAACTTGCCATACCCATCGGCACCGCTCTGTTGGTTCTTCAGGGATTGGTCAAACTGCTTGAAGACATCGCCGTGGCGTTCAACCTGAGTTACTACACGCCGGAAGAGTCCAGATCTGAAGGAGATCAGCTGTGAGCATCGAAGCCCTGACTCTCCTGTTCTTTGGCGCGCTGCTGTTTTTCCTGCTGCTGGGCCTGCCACTGGCGTTTGTTCTTGGTGGCGTCTCGGTGGTGTTTCTGTACTTCACCTGGGGCTTTGATTCCTTCTACATGGTGGCCTCGCAGATCTGGGGCACCATGGAGAGCTTCACCCTGGTCGCCATTCCTCTGTTTGTCTTCATGGCGATGATTCTGGAGCGCACAGGTGTGGCCCGGGACCTGTACCGGATGATGCACTTGTGGTGTGGCGGCCTGCGAGGTGGTCTGGCCCTGGGCACCCTCGGCATCTGTGCGGTGTTTGCCGCGATGGTGGGCATCAGTGGTGCCGCGGTGGTCGCCATGGGCACGATCGCCTTGCCCTCCATGCTGGAACGGGGCTATGACAAAAACATGGCCCTGGGCGTGATCAATACCGGCGGAGGCTGGGGCATCCTGATTCCGCCAAGCATCCTGATGATCCTGTACGCACTGATCACCGGCGTTTCCGTCGGTCAGATGTTCGCCGCCGGCATCATGCCGGGCATCCTGCTGATGGTTCTTACCGCCGTTTACATTCTTGTGCGCTGCCACCTGCAACCCGAGCTTGCGCCGGCGCTGCCGAAAGAAGAACGGGGCACCTGGCCTGAGAAGTTCCGGGCGCTGAGAGCCGTGCTTCTGCCGATTGGCGTGGTGGTCATGGTATTGGGTTCCATCATCGGAGGTATCACAACGCCGACCGAAGCTGCTGCCATGGGCGTTCTGGGTGCACTGATTTCCGCGGCTGTTTACAGGGAGCTAAAGTGGAGCATTCTTAAAGAGGCGGCCATCCGCACCTTCAAGCTCACCGGCATGATCATGTGGATTCTGTTTGCCGCCCATGCCTTCAGCGCGGCCTACCAGAGCATGGGCGCCCAGGAGCTGATTGAAGGCCTGATGAACATGGTGCCAGGAGGGCCATGGGGCATCATTATCGCGATGATGGTGATTGTTTTCCTGCTGGCCATGGTGCTGGACCCCGTGGGTATCATGCTGATCACCCTGCCGGTATTCATGCCGATCGTGGAGTCTCTGGGTTTCGACCCGATCTGGTTCGGCATCCTGTTCGTGATCAACATGGAAATCGGCTACATGACACCCCCCTTCGGCTTCAACCTGTTCTATCTGAAAGGCATCGTGCCGCCGTCGATCACCATGAAGGACATTTACAAGTCGATCATTCCTTTCGTGATTGTTGAAATCGTGGGCATCATCCTGATCATGATTTTCCCCGAGATTGCGACCTGGCTGCCGGATCTGCTCTTCTAGTGTCCAATGGAAGAAAACCGGTCGGACGGTGGCCGGCCCGGCCCTGGCGTCATCGCTGACAGGGCGGAGCAAAGAGTACACTCTGATTTCCGGCATTCCGCAGTATTGTGGCGGACAAACTCCCGGGCCAGACCGGGTTCTGCCGTACGCAGCTGACCGGTACAGATGGCAACGTGCCGGTACAGCGCCTCAATCGCCTCGGGGCGGGAATAGTAAGGCCCGAGTTCCGATATTTCCCTCGTTCGAACCAGCCATTTGCCGCTTTTGAAAATCAGCCGCTTGTCGATGTCGTACAGCGGTGCCGTATTCAGAATCTCGAACATGGTTTTGAGTCCCCTTGAAATGGGCCGACCGGGGCAACGGCTCCCGGTCGGCTGCAGGTAGAACCCGGTTCTTAGCGGACCCCGGCCCGGCGCAGTGCGGCCGGCGTGTACTCACGTGAGCTCCGCTCGGTGTCGTACTCGTAGGGCGTCTCTTCTTCGTTGGTCAGCCCCATCACCAGGTAGCGGCCAGACAGAAGGTCGTACAGGGTTTCAAAGGCGTAGGCCGGGATGTTGGCGTCGTAGATCTGCATGGCATGCGCCTCGGCAACGCGCCAGAGATTGCCCCGTCCGTCGTAGTGGTCAACCAGCGCGATCTGCCAGGTGTCCTCGTCGATATAGAAATCGCGCACTTCGTACACGTGACGCTCGCCGTCCTTGAGCGTTGCCTTCACGTGCCACACCCGGTGCAGCTCGTAGCGGGCCAGGCTCTGGTCGATGTGGCCGGGCTGGATGATGTCTTCATAGCTCAGGTCGGCACTGGCCAGACGGTACGCGTTGTAGGGAATGTACATCTCCTTCTTGCCCACCAGTTCCCAGTTGTATTTGTCCGGGGCGCCGTTGTAGAGGTCCAGGTTGTCCGAGGTACGCTGACCGTCAGCCGCCGTACCCGGTCCGTCGTAGGCCACGTTCGGAGCCCGGCGCACGCGACGCTGACCGGAGTTGTACAGCCAGGCGCGGCGCGGCTCCTTGACCTGGTTGATGGTCTCGTGAACCAGCAGAACGTTACCGGCCAGACGGGAAGGAGCGGTGATCGCCTGCTTGAAGTAGAACATCACGTTGGGGTCTTCGGCGGGATCGTAATCCTCCAGGGCCACACGCTCGGTGAAGTATTCGGTGAACTTCACCGGGCTGAAATCGCCGTTGGGCTGAGGCGTTACCTGGGCCACGTTCCGGGTGAAGGAACCACCGCGGTACCGGGTAATGTGGTTGAAAATGGCTTCCAGACCGTTCTGGGGAATGGGGAACGGTGTGGCGGTCTGGTAATTCTTGAGACCGTTGCCGCTTTCCACCAGCTCCACCTTGGTGGCGTTCTCGATGGTCTGCTTTTCCACCTTGTCCGGGTAGCTCGCGGTGCGGCGGGTCTGATAGACGGGGATGAAATAGTCCTCGTACTTCTCGATCATGGCCACCTGGCCCGGGCTCAGGTTCTCGGCGTACTGGTCGACGTTGCTCTGGTCAATCCGGAACAGTTCCTTGTCTTCCGGGAACGGGTTCACGTAGCGGCCATCGCCCTTGTAGTCGGCCGGCGGCTGGTCCAGCCCGCCGTCCCAGGCGGGAATCTCGTCGCCATTACCCGCCTTGACGGCACCCATGGGAGTCAGGGTGTCGCCCAGTTTTGCCGCTTCCTGCTGGGACACGGCGGCCAGGGCCTGGCCCGAGGTCAGCAGAGTCCCGGCAATGGCGCCGTACAGTATGGTTCGCATCATGGTCATTGGAGTGAACTCCTCTCTAGGTGGTGTCTTATTCAGAATGAGTAGGAAACGGAAGCGGCGATGAAATCACGGTCACTGATCTCGTTGTATTCGCCACCGAAGTAGTTGGTGTAACTGATCGACGCCTTGTAGGCGTTCTGATAGGTGGCGTCGAGGCCCAGCCCGATGGACTTGTTGCCTTCCTTGAAGTTGCCACCGGGATCCGGCGCATAGCCCTGCACGTCATGGCTCAGGAAGAGCTTTGGCAGCAGGTTCACACCGGCAAAGGCGCTCGGGTAATCCCAGGCAAACAGCGCCCGGTAGCCCCAGGAAAACGAGGTGGTAAAGCCATCACCGCCGCAGTTGGTGGGGTTGATGTTCAGGCGTTTGGTCGGGTCATTGGGGTCCGGGCTTTGGCTGCAGAAGTCACCGGTGAAGCTCTCGCCCTCCAGAGGAACCGGACCGACACCGTAGATACCGGAGCGTCCATAGCGGGCTTCGGATTTGCCGGGCAGGTCGTGCACGTAGGTGGCGCCAACCTCGGCCACGATGATGAAGCGGGCAGCGCCCATCACCCGGTCGATGAAGTGAATCGCCGTGGCCTGGGCCTGGGAAACCCCGTAGCGGTCGTAACCTTCAACCGCCGTACCCGCATAGGTACCGCCTTTCTCCGCGCGACGCTGTTCAAGCTTCGAGACAATCTGGCCATCCGGTCCGCGCTGCTGCAGGCCGCCGTAGATCAGCTCGAAAGTGTTCCACTGGATCGGCAGGTTCGGCCGGTAGCTGTACTCGGCCCCGAGGGAGGTGCCGGTCGGCAGCGTGGTGTTGATGCTGATGCCGTACAGATCGATGCCCTTCGGATACTCGATGAAGTAGCTCGGGAAGCGCGCATCCGGCTTGCTCGGGTCGTACTGCTGGGTTTCGTCGGCATCCGAGGGGTTGTTCACTACGCCGCTGATGTAGGGCAGGCGGCTGTGGTAACGGGTATAGAAGAAGCCGAGTTCGGCGTCGAGTTCGGTCACGAACCAGCGCGCCGCCACACCAAACTGGTCGCGATCACCCGGTTCCTTGTCTCCCTGTCTTGGCGCGATGAAGCCCTCTTCGAACGCCTGGGAGTCCGGCACCTGGCCCGCCAGCAATACCGGGCCGCAGCCATCAGCAGCGACATCGGCGGTAGAGAAGAAGGTGCCGCAGTCATCGATTCGGAACGGCTCCCAATCGGTCTGGACGAACGCTTCCACATTGATCTCAGGCGTTATGCCCACCGAGGTGTAGAGCATTTCCACCGGCAGCAGCACGTCCTTGAGTTCCGCGCCGGGGGCACGGAAAGCCGGCACGTCGATCGGATTGACCGCGTTGATACCACCGAGAATAAAGGTGCTCTCGCCCCAGTTGACCACCTGGCGTCCGTAACGCACCGACACCGGCGTGTCGCCGAAGTACCAGTCGGTGAACACATAGGCGTCCAGCAGATCGACGCCGGACGCGTTGTCTTTCGCCTGGGGGTTCAGTTCCCGCTGCTGACCCACCGGATCGACCGCGCGCGGGTTATCCTTGAGCTCGTAATCGTAGTAATAGGTGCCACGAACCAGCGCGCCCACCCGGGTCAGCGTATCGCTGTCGGGCGCGTAGTCCAGGAACAGCTCGGTCCGTCCCCGCACAATCTGGGAATAGGGATCGTTTTTCTCGAAGTTCAGGTTACCGTCATCGAAGTTGTTGGACGATGCGCCAACGTTGCTATAGGCAAACTCCGGGCCCAGGTTGCCCTGGGTGATGAGGGATTTGTCCTGGTCTTCAAGACGGACGCCGATGCCCGCCGTGAGCGTTGTGCTCAGGGACGCATCAATCTCGTAGACGCTGAAGTTGAAGGCGCCGGCAGTCGGTGCCAGACAGGCCAGCTGAACCGCCAGGGCCAGACGGACCGGTTTTGCCAGGGCAGTATTTATTGTTTTCATTGCGTTCACTCCGCAAGTTCTGGGCAAAGCCTCCCCCTACGGCGAGGCAGAGCCGTTATTTTTCTATCGTGGAAGGGCGTGGTGCGTTGGCCTGGCCGTCCAGGCCAACGCTTCTGGATCAGATGCCGAAGATGTCGCCGATGATGTCGCCGGTTCCGCCATCACCGCCGTCGCCGCCATCCCCACCGGAGCCGCCGCCGGAGCTGCCGTCACCGGCATCGGTGTTGCCTTCGGCCGAGCAGTCAGTACCGTCGGTGTTGGCGTTCTTCACGACGCAGGGATTACTGACCGATACCGTGCCGTCGGTGAACAGCTCCAGCATCTGCGCGGTCATCTCCGTGAACACGGCACTGGAAGAGAAGCTGTCTGCTTCCTTCTGGCCCGCGGAAATCGGATTACCGTGGGAGCCTTCCAGGTAGCGGGTAATGAACGGCAAGCCAGTACCCAGGGGCGTGGATTCGGCGTTCATGGCCGCAGCCAGGGGATCCGTACCGGCAATCGGCATGTTCTCGCCCTCGATCACAAAGCCGGTTTCCGGAATGGTGGTCGACAGCGGCCCCAGCAGGTAACGGTCGGCATCCGCGGCGTTCGGAATGGTGTCGTCGGTCGGACGGTCGGGATCGTTCGGCACGCCAACAATCTCCGTCAGCAGCAGCGGCTGGTCCTTGTACAGGGGCGCGAAGGCGGTCGGGTCCGCAGAGTCCAGAAGACCCTGGAAGACATTGAAGTAGATGTTCAGCTCGGTGCGTCCCTGGGTCAGGAGGCCGTCCGACGCCGCATCCAATCCCGGCAGCACACGGGGCGCAACCGACTGGGAGTTCTCGACCAGGCGCGTGAAGCCACCGCCGGTGTTGAGGAAGTTGGAGGCGGAGATGTTGAACAGGTTCGGGTTATCGGCGGCCGCCGTGTTGGTCACGTAGGGCACCGCAGCGCCACCCATGCCGCTGAGCGAGTGCGTCAGGAAGTACACCCGGCTAGTGTTGATCTGCAGATCATTGGTGCAGGAACCGCAGGCGTTTACCGCATCCTCAATGGCTTGCAGGGAAGCATTGACGTTCAGCAGGTCCAGGGCGCCCTGGCGCATGTTGTCGCGGGTATTCGCGTAATTGGCGAAGTTGAGGAACAGGGTGCCCGATTCCGGCGATTCCAGCTCGCCCGCCGGCACCGGATTCAGGTTGGCGTCAGCGGCAAAGCCGAAGTGTCGCTCGGTGGCGTCTGCCGACGCCCCGGCCTGGGCGGTAATCGGCGACAGTCCGACGATACCGGTGTCGAAGATACCGTGGAGCGGCTGATCAATGCCGATGGTCACGAAGCAGTCCTTGGTGTTATCGGCCAGGCAGGTGAGACCTGCGGCTGTTGCCAGCGGCAGGATTGCCGAACGATCGGTGGTCGCCGCATGCTGGTAGATGATCACCGGATAGCCACCGGTCGGTGGTACGGATGTGGTTGACGGCCCGGTAACCACAAGAGGCACAGTGGTATCGGCAACCTTCCGGGCAAACGGGAAACGGTAGGAGATGCGGCTTGAGGGCGCGGCATCCAGCTGATCGTTGCCGCTGAAGTCGGCGGGCTGCCAGCTGGAAGTAGTCAGCGCGGTGCCACTGCCTTCCTCGGGCAGCGCCTGGAAATAAGGCAGAGTAATCTCGCCCTCGTAGACGCGGATGTCGATATCGGTACCAAGACCGCCGATCTCGATTCGCTGTCGCAGCGCCGGGTTTACATCGCCACCTTCTTTCTCACTGAACACGCTCACCGTGCGCGGCTTGGGGGTATCGACCAGCGGCGCAGCGGCCGAGGCCAGGGCCTGGGCGCGGGTTTCGGTATCAATGTTCTCGTCCGTGGCCTCAGCGGTGGCCACCTGGATGGCGTGGGCCATGCGGCGATCCGCCTCCAGGTCAGCAACTACATCGCTATACAGAACCACGGTGCCACTGGCGTTCGCATCGGTCAGGATGCTTGCCAGGCCCTGGTCGTACAGCCGGAAGGCCGGATCGGTGAGCTTGGTGTAGATCGCCGTGTTGACGCTGGACTCTTCCGCGCTGGCCTCGCCTTCGAGGGGCTGGTTGCTGAGGTTATAGAAACCGGCCACAAGCTTACCCAGTTCCTGCTGACGCTGAGACACCTGCAGCGTCTCCCGGAAGTGGGTGACCGGAGCGGCATTGGCCAGCAGCACATCCTCAACCGCAGTGGTGGTGATGGCGGTGGCATAGGTCACATCGTCAAAGGTGGCGGCGAAGCCGGCCGCTGCCGGATACTCGCGCTTGAAGTCGAAGTAGTCGGCCGCCAGTTGACGCGCTGGCAGCATCGCTTCGCGGAACGGCTGGAAGGCCGCGTTGGACAGCACCTTGTCGGGATCGGCGACCGACTGATACGTGGGTGAGCCCACCAGAGGTTCGCCGTTGGCATCGACAATATCGTTGGTCAACGCCAGCACGTACTGGGTCTTGGACGCCAGTGGCGTAAGCGGCAGAATGCGGATCAGGTTGTTCTGGCCACCGTCGATATCCAGCAGCTCAACCCGGAGCTTTTCAGTAATCAGGTCGCTGAAAATGACGTCCGCTTCGGCGGTGTTGCCCTGCTCCCTGAGTTTCAGCGCTTCACGGTAACGTGCTGCCGGCGTCAGCCCCGGAGCTTCGAGATCCTCCGGGAATACCGCATCGCCACCGGCGTATTCAACGGGAATCAGGAAGACATTCTGATCCGGGTTCGGCACCACCTCGCCCTCAACCTCGACAAACCCCCTGGCATCGAGAATCTGCTGGCTATCCAGGCTGGCACTGATCTTGACGTCAATGGGTGCGAGGACCGACGCACCGTCCAGGAAGCCGATACCCTGGGTGACCGGGTTGGCCGGATCGGTGCCGTTGAGCATGGTGCCATCGTCCACCTCGCTCAGGTAGAACAGGGCGTCGCTGGGGATGACGAATTCGGTTTCCAGCGGATCAAACAGCGGATGGGTACCACGTTCGATGCCACTGCCACTGATCTGGTAATCGGGGTTGGCATTCCTGCTGGTCTGGCCGCCGCTTTCGAGACAGCCGGTCAGGCCGAGTGTGGCCGCCGAGACGGCGACAAACAATGCGTTGCGGATAAGCATACTCTGTTACCTTTGGTCTTTTTGTAGTTGAGCGATTCCGTCGCTTCTGACCGCCTACCACGTAGGTCTAATTGCAAAGGTTCCAGAACAACGTGAGATTTTTTTGCGAGACCACCCCTAGCAGAACCCAAATATCTGATTCCGAGCAGATTTTTGGCGTTCTTTTTTTTACACTATCGCCATACCCCCAGCCAGCGCGGGCTGATAGACTGACCCCTGCATGAATTTGACTCGCCCGCACAGAGTGTTGCCGGCAACGTATCGATCAGGGGTGTCCATTGGCCTTGCTGCCATTCCGCCAGTCCAAGTCAAAGCGCTTTGAGGCTCTCATACGCCCTCACCTCCGGGCGCTGCACGGTTTTGCCTATCGATTGACGGGCAACCAGCACGACGCGGAGGACCTGGTGCAGGATGTGGTCACCAAGCTGGTTTCCAAAGTGGACGAACTGGAGCAGGTCGACGACCTCAAACCCTGGCTGCACCGGGTCACCTACCGGCAGTTCATCGACACCATTCGAAAACGTCCCGCAGGGCGTGAGACCTCTGCCAGCGCCCTGGACACTCGCGAGGATCAGACGCCGTTTCTGGAAACCCTGCCAGACCTGGAGGCCGACCCGGCCCTGCGAACCGAGCACCAGCGAAACGCGGACACCCTTCGCCGACTGGTGAGTGAGCTCAAACCCGATCAACGCACGCTTTTGCTGATGCACGACTCCGACGGCTGGCGCCTGGAGGAGATTGCCGAGGTTCTCGACGTACCCCTGGGCACCATAAAATCCCGCCTGCATCGAGTCAGGGCACTGCTTCGAACAAAACTGGAAGCGGAAATGGAACCTTTTGGAGAGCAACAACGTGGCTGCCAATGAGGTGAAGACAATGAACTGCAGCGAATTCAGACAAAACGTGGATGCCCTGGCGACCGGAGAACTTCCGGAGATCGCCGATCGCGCCATGCGTGAGCACGCCGCGGGCTGCAAGGATTGTTCTGCAACGCTCGCAACGGCCACCTTTATTGCCCGGGAAATCGCCCGGGATCATGCCCCGGAGCCGGACCCTGATTTTGAGTCCCGTATTCTTGGCCGTGCCCTGGCTGACAGCGCCAACAACCAGCCCAGGCGCTGGTCCACGCCCTTGTGGAGTGGCGCCGTGGCGGCAGCGCTGGTGGTCGGCGTGTTCCTGGGCGGGCAATGGAATCAATCTCCGGAACCACAGCCCGCTGTCGTGGCGGAATCGGTGGTGTCTCCGGCTCAGCCCGGCGAGGGCCAGCAAAAGGTGGTCCGGCTGGCCTTCACGTCCACGGAAGCTGTTGAGAATGTCACCCTGACGCTGGAACTGCCACCGAACATGGAGCTGACACCGTTCCCCGGAAGGCATCGGGTGAGCTGGAAAGTCAGCCTCAAGCCCGGCGACAACCTTCTGGCTCTGCCGGTGAACATTCTGTTCCCCGGCGAAGGCAGCCTGGTAGCCCACCTTGGTGAAGGCGACAAGAGAAAAACCTTCAGAACTGACATTGGCAAGTTAACGGAGCCATCGTCATGACACGCACTAGCAATCACAGAATACGGTGGATGGCCGCCCTGCTGTTGGGGTGCCTGAGCCTGTCGTTCCAGGCCGCGGCGGAGACGGATTACGACGTCACCATGCGCATGGTGGAAGACGAAGAGGCGCTGGATTCGTCCTTCGTGCAGGAGATGCAGATTCCCGAGTCGATCAACGAGCTGGAATACGACGCGCCGCTGGAGCCGCTCGATTCAACCGACATTGCCAATGACGCGAGGGAGAGTTTCGACAATCTGTCCTCCCAGGCGAGAGAAACCCGGGATGCCCTGGATTCCGAACTCCCCGGAGAAGAAATCCTGGACAACCCCCTCGATGGCATAACGGACCCGGATCTGTCGGATCCGGATCTGACCGATCCGCTACCCGACACCGGGCTGGATCTTGTCGACGATCCGGAATCCACCATCAATGACACCCTGAACCAGTAACCACCAACGACGGGCTCTGCCAGCAAGGTTCCGGACGAAAAACTGATGAATACGATTTCAGCTTTTTGCTCCTGAGGAACGTTATTGGATGAATTCCACCGTCAGTCTGGGTTAAGCTCCCCCTGTAATGCAGGTTCGGGCGCGTTTTTTTGCGTCTGCGGATTGTTCGGCTCTCAGGGGATCGCGTTTGCTGTCTCGATCGCTCCTTCTATTTGTCCCGTTGGTGGCATTTGTCCTGTTGGTGGGTACCAGCCTCAATGGCATGGCTGGCGAACACTCTGAGGAACGCTATCGACAGGACTTCAAGGCGGGCATCGCAGCCTTCCGGAACAACAATCTCGAGGAAGCCCGGCAGCGCCTGGAGTCCGCCGCCACCGGACTGGAATCCCGTGCGCTTACCTACAACCTGGGCGTACTCTATTACCGGCTCAAAGAATTCGATCTGGCCGAGCAGCAGTTTCGCAAACTGCTTGATACCGCGCAGCGCGCCCTCGCCTTTTATAATCTCGGCCTGATTGCCCTGGCCCGTGAAGACCAGACCGCGGCGAGGGAAGCCTTCCACAGCGCCGCAAGCGAAACCACCGAAGAAAACCTCGCCAGGCTGGCCCGGGCCAAACTGCGAGAGCTTAAGGCTCCTCTGCCTGCCCGGGACTGGCAGGCGCTCGCGTCCATTGCCGCCGGTTATGAGAACAACATTGGCCTGTTCCCGGATTCGGCACCCAGCGCCATCGACGGCAGCTTCACAGAAACCATCGCCGCACTGTCCGGCACGCCGCTGGAAGAGGGCAAGGATGCCCTGAAAACAACGCTTCAGCTCTATGGCCGGGATTACATGGGCAACGACCGCTTCAATGCGCACCTGGTGAGGGGGCTGGCAGCCTGGCAACGGACCCTGGAGGGGAGCCGGTTCGAACTGGGTCTGGGGGCGGATCAGGTGTGGCTCGGCAACCGCAGCCGGGAACAGCGGGCCCGGCTTGCCGGAAAATGGACTACGAGAGGCTGCGCCCTGGGGTCGGAGAGCGCCCTGTGCAGTCTGGCGCTGAACGCCGAGCAGGTGTTCGCCGCACCCCGGTATAACGCCTACGACGGCCAGCATTACCAGGCGGAGGCCCGCTACCGGGCCCGACAGGGCAAGTGGCTGGGCCAGGCGCAGTACCGCCTCGAATACGACGATCGGGAAAACTTCGATACCGGCCGGGAGTTTTTCAGTGTTTCTCCCATCGCGCACACCCTGAAGCTGGGCCTGGATTATGCGCTGACACCGTCGTTCGATCTCGGCGCTTCCGTCGGTTACCGGTTCAGCCACTACCGAAGCGCCCACCGGTTACTGGTGCCCGAGGGGCTGCTCTCCATACAACGACAGGACAACCGCGTGCAGGTGGCCCTGGAAGGAGAATATCAGGCCACTGAGCGGGTTTCGGTGCTGCTCAAGCTGCAGTCTACGGACAACAACAGCAACATTGCCCGCTACGACTACAATCGGCAAACCGCCACGCTGGGCGTGGCGGTCCGGCTTTGATAGCCGGTAGCCAATCGGTTACTCGATCTCGACCAGCACCTCGCCCGGCACCACCCGGTCACCCTTCTTGATGGCAACGCTGGCCACGGTTCCGGCAATGGTGGCTTTCACCTCCGTCTCCATCTTCATGGCCTCGATGATCAGAACAGGATCGCCTGCCTGAACCTGATCGCCCTCACTGACCAGCACATCCACGATGTTACCGGGCATGCTCGTGGTCACGTGCCCTTCCTTGGTCGCGGTGGCACGCCCCCCACTGGAGCGCGCACCGGCACCGTCTTCGCCCAGGGAAGCCAGGTGGATCTCCTCGGGCACGCCGTCCACGGTCATATAGAAGCGGCGCTCGTTCTCCCCGGTCGGGTTGGCACCGGTCACATGGATGTCGTAACTCTCGCCATGCACGGTGATCTTGAACTTGGTCGACACGCCGCCTCCCGAGGAGCCGGTGGGGATGGGCTCCAGCGGCTCGGGCTGGAGGGTCCCGTCGCGGCGCTGTTCCAGATAGGTCTTCGCCTGGTCCGGGAACATGGCGTAGGTGAGCACATCTTCCTCACTGGTCGCCAGGTCACCGACCTGCTTGCGCAGCTCGTCCAGCTCCCGGGGAATCAGGTTGGCAGGGCGCTCTTCAATCAGGTCCTCCTTGCCCACGGCCCGCTGCTGGAGCGCTGTGTCGACGTCTGCGGGCGCCTTGCCGTACCAGCCCTGAAGGTATT
The DNA here is from genome assembly GCF_055755345.1 of Marinobacter sp. E2. NCBI lineage: Bacteria > Pseudomonadati > Pseudomonadota > Gammaproteobacteria > Pseudomonadales > Marinobacteraceae > Marinobacter > Marinobacter sp. E2. Next base: position 266,143 of record NZ_CM146911.1, on the reverse strand, counting down.
TCTTGACCTCATTGGTAATGGACTCGTAGCGCTTGCCCGCCAGCACGTTGATCACCGCCTGGGTACCGACAATCTGTGAGGTCGGCGTGACCAGCGGCGGGTAGCCCAGATCCTTGCGCACCCGGGGTATCTCCTCGAACACCTCCTGGATGCGATCCAGTGCCCCCTGCTCCTTCAGCTGGTTGGCCAGGTTGGACATCATGCCGCCCGGCACCTGGGACAGCAGCACGGAAGTATCCACGCCGTTGTAAGCGCTCTCGAACTGATGGTATTTCTTGCGCACTTCCCGGAAATAGCGGGTGGCTTCGTCCAGCAGTTCCAGATTAAGACCGGTTTCCAGGCCGGCATCGTGCAACGCCGCCACCAGGGATTCCGTGGGCGGATGGCTGGTGCCGCCGGCAAACGCCGACAGGGCGGTGTCTATGTGGTCCACGCCCGCTTCCATGGCGGCCCACTGGCACATGGGGGCCATGCCGGACGTAGCATGGGAATGCAGGAAAACAGGCAGATCCAGGGTCTTCTTGAGCTTGCTGACCAGCTCGGCGGTCACGGCCGGGGTCAACAGGCCTGCCATATCCTTTATGGCAATACTGTCGGCGCCCATCTCGGCCATGGTCTTGGCCTGCTCGAGGTAAGCGTCGGTGGTGTGTACCGGGCTGACGGTGTAGCAGATGGTGCCCTGGGCGTGTTTGCCGGCTTTTTTCACCGCCTTGATGCTGGTTTCCAGGTTGCGCACGTCGTTGAGCGCATCAAAGATGCGGAACACGTCCATGCCGTTCTCGGCCGCCTTGGCCACGAAGGCTTCCACCACGTCGTCGCCGTAGTGACGGTAACCCAGCAGGTTCTGGCCCCGCAGCAGCATCTGCAGACGGGTGTTGGGCAGGGCCTGGCGAAGAGTGCGCAGGCGCTCCCAGGGGTCTTCCTTCAGGAAGCGCACGCAGGCATCAAAGGTAGCCCCGCCCCAGCACTCCAGGGACCAGTAGCCCGCCTGGTCCAGCCATTCGCAGGCCGGCAGCATGTCCTCGGTCCGCAGGCGGGTAGCGATCAGGGATTGATGGGCGTCCCTGAGAATAACGTCGGTAATGTGGATCTTGCGCTTGGTCATTGGGATGTCTCCGATGTTCTTTTACAGGCCCGCCTGGGCTGCGATGGCGGCAGCGATGGCTGTGGCGATGGATTCAGGGCGGGTCTTGGTGCTGTACTCGAGCAGCTGCGGATTGCGCTCCACAAAGCCGGTATTGAAGTTCGCGGCCTGGAAATCCGGATGCTCGAGAATCTGCTTGTAGTAGGGAATGGTGGTCTGCACGCCGTAAATGCCCATGTCGCCAAGGGCGCGGCGGGACCGGGCAATCAGCTCCTCCCAGTCCATGGCCCAGACAATCAGCTTCGCGCACATGGAGTCGTAATAAGGCGGAATCTCGTAGCCGGTGTACATGTTGGCGTCGGTGCGCACACCGGGACCACCCGCGGAGTAATACCGGCTGATGCGTCCGAAGCTGGGCAGAAAGCCATTCTTCGGGTCTTCCGCGTTGATGCGGAACTGCGCCGCGAAACCGCGGTAGGAGATGTCTTCCTGTCTGATTCCCAGCGGTTCTCCGGCAGCGATGCGAATCTGGGCCTTGATGATATCCACGCCCGTGATTTCCTCGGTGATGGTGTGCTCCACCTGCACCCGGGTGTTCATTTCCATGAAGTAGAAGCTGCCATCGTGATCCAGCAGAAACTCCACGGTGCCAGCGTTCACATACCCGCACTGCCTGGCCACGCGTTTGGCAAGATCGCCAATGTACTCGCGCTGGCTTTCCTCAAGCTGGGGTGACGGCGCCAGTTCGATCAGTTTCTGGTTCCGGCGCTGGATGGAGCAGTCCCGTTCATAGAGGTGAACCACATTGCCGTGAGTGTCGGCGAGGATCTGAACCTCAATGTGCCGGGGCTCGATGATGCACTTTTCGAGGAACACCTCGGCGCTGCCGAAGGCTTTGGTGGCCTCGGAGATCACCCGCTCGTAATTCTGCCGCAGCTCCTTTTCGTTATCGCAGCGCCGGATACCCCGGCCGCCACCGCCGGAGGTGGCCTTCAGCATCACCGGGTAGCCAATGTCCGCCGCCTGGGCCACGGCATCCTCGACGTTCTCAAGGTTGCCCTCGGAACCGGGGGTCACAGGCACACCCGCCGCCACCGCCGTCTGCCGGGCCTGGGTCTTGTCGCCCATGGACGAAATGGCGCTGGCCGACGGCCCCACGAAGGTGATGCCCCGTTGCTCGCAAATGGCCGCAAGCTCGGCATTCTCGGACAGGAAACCGTAACCGGGATGCAGGGCATCGCAGCCGGTTTCCACCGCCATGTTTACAATGTGGTGGGGGTTCAGGTACCCGGACAGCGGGTCCTTGCTGATCTGATAGGCCTCGTCGGCTTTCTTGACGTGCAGTGAATACTCGTCAGCCTCGGAATGAATGGCGACCGAGCGTATGCCCAGTTCGCTGCAGGCCCGGGCAATTCTGACCGCAATCTCTCCGCGATTGGCGATCAGCAGCTTCCGTATAGCCATGGATGATCCTCCAGGTGATGGAAGTCGTGGTATTGAAAGGGGTGATTGTGCCTCAGCTTGCGCCGTAGGCGTGGTCGGTAATCAGGACCGGGGCGGCGCCTGGGGCAACACCGGAAAACTGGCGCTGGACACCGGCCCACGATAGCCGCCAAGGGGCATGGGGTCCGACGTCTTCGCGCCGGCGGAACGTGGCAGAACGCTGCACCTGGGAGCACCGCCCTCCAGGCCGCCATCGCCCAGGGCATCCGACACAACCAGACCGCTACTCGGGTCGGCCGTCAGGGATGTCAGGGACAGTTCGGCGGATTGGGCGGGTAAACACACCAGACCAGTGGCCAGAATCAGAATGAGTCCAAAGACACGACTCCGGCAATTCGGGTGGGCGTCCTGCATGGGCGTCCTTCAGGGGTGACGAAAGTCGTACGTAGTTTTACGTGGTTAGCTCATCGATTCAATACGTCTTTTTAGGACAGATAGATCGATTTTTTCGATGTTGAATCACTCCGGCACACTTGGTGCCGGAGTAACCTTCGACGTCAGAAGCCGCCGTTCACCACATGGACAATTTCATAGAACTTGGTCGCTCGATGCTCCAGATCGATGGTCAGGTCCAGTCTCTGCAATAGCTCACGGGCCGAAACCAGGCCCCGGAGATAGGAACGGGACGGCTGTTGCCTGTCGTCATCCAGCACCAGCAGGAACTCCTCATGAACTTCCCGGAAGGTGTTGACCAGATCGCCGACCGTGGCCACTCGCAGGTCCCGGTAGTGAATCGCGGGCAAGGCGCTCACCGGGCGCATAATGTCACGCACCCGAAGATCCTTCAGGGCCACTCCCTGCCGGTGCGCAAGGCTCATGGGCTTTTCGCCGCTGACATCTTCAATGGCAAGAATCCCAAGGCAGTCACCGGCCTGGTTTTCGACAATCTTGAAGGAAGTGTCGGCGAGCTTCAGCCAGAGCCTGGCCTCGGAGACGGACATATCGGAGTTGAGCACAGAGCGTTTCTGCTCGGCAAAATCATTGAGCAAATGGACGGCGGAATCCTCGCTGCCAATCTGTGACAGGGGTTTGGCAGTCGGAAGGGCGCCCGTGCGGGCCAGTTCCTGCACAGGCAATGCGTTGAATGCAGTGTTCATGGAAAACCTCGTGATTCTGAATGTGGGTGGGATCCTCTGCGAACGCGCAGAGCAATCCGGTAATGTCGGAATCAGACGAGGTGGGGCGGTGCCTGGGGCAGCAGCGGGTAGCTCAGTAACCTCAGCGGTGGCTGGATAAAACCCAGGCTCGAGGAATAGAACGCCCGGAACTCACCCGCGGGAAAGCGCAGAAGCGACGAGGCCGAAGCCGGCGTATCAGGCGAAGACGAATCACCGGATTCGCCAACAAACACCAGAACTGGCGAGTGATGTTCATCAAGCTGTGGATCGAGGGCCGCGTGTGAAGGGCTGCTCAAAAACACCACGAGCAAGCCCGAGAACAGCATCACCAGGAGACTGATCTTGAGGGTGCGACCGTTGATGAACCAGCTCGGCATAGGAAAATCTGCGGTTAGTTTCCAAACGACTTGTCACCTATCAACATATAGGGTTTCCAGGCCAATGCAAGGTCAGGAAGAGATTAAATCGGAGTAAGTCCGCCCTAAGACGGACCGGCACCCACCATTACTGGCCCAACCCCATGGCCGTTTACGAGCAGGCAACAAAAGAATCCTGGCACACCACTTTTGCTTATTGGCTTATTAGCGTTTACAACAATGAACGACCCATAAAAGTAATAAGAGCAAGTTTAAAAGGCACTCTTTTATGTGCCCGAAAAACACACTGGCATGCAAATAAGTGCAACCAAAGAAAAAATCGCACCACCTTTAAATTCAACCGATTAGACACATCTAAATACGCCCTCTACCGTCCTTGAGTAGCGCTGAAAAAATAACGCCCCGCAGACCATTCGCCAGTGGTTCTAAATAACTAAAAAACCGGACGGTAGAGAGCATGACGCAGTTCCTGTTAAACGCATCGGTTAAAACCAAACTTTTATCCGCCTTCGCACTTATTCTTCTCCTGTTAATCACCAGTTCCATTATTTCCTACTCAGCTGTGAATGAGCTTTTCGAGAAAAATGATCAGACCCGCGCGGTCTCCAGGCTCAACAATCTGGTTGACCAGGCCCGGCTGAACGAGAAGAACTTCTTTCTCCGTAACGATCCCAGGTACGCGGAAAGCACCCTGAGCACCATCGAGGAGGCCATCGAGCTTGCCGAATACGAGCGTGGTGTTCTTCAAACACCGGAAGAAAAAGAGGCCATGGCAATCATCGCCAAGGATCTGACCGAGTATCGCGAAGCGTTCGAACGAATGGTGTCACAGCAGGCCGACCCCGTGGATGCTTCGTCACGGGAGAGCACCACCACGACAATGGCGCAGGACGAGGCCAGGGTGATTGAACTGGCGCGGGACGCCCGTGCTCAGGCCGATGCCGCCCTGGCCTTGGGGCGCGCCCAGACGGAGCAGACCCGGGACACAACCACGCTGATTCTGCTGGTGACCGGGATCATTGCCGTGATTGTGGGGAGTGCCTCGGCACTGCTGATCACCCGCTCCATTGTCCGCCCGCTGGATCAGCTCTCGGAGCATGCCGCCCGGGTTGCCGACGGCGACCTGACCCAGAACCTGCACGCCAACCGCAAGGACGATCTGGGCCGTCTGATGGAGGCCATGCAGGTAATGACCGAAAACCTCCGGCATATGGTGCGTGAGGTCACCGACGGCATTGCCCAGGTTGCCAGCTCTGCCGAGGAGCTGTCGGCCGTCACCGAGCAAAGCAGCGCCGGCGCAACCCAACAGCGGGACCAGACCGACCAGGTGGCCACCGCCATGAACCAGATGACCGCCACCATCCAGGACGTGGCCCGCAACGCCGAGGAAGCCGGCAACGCCGAACCGGTCGAGGCGTCCACACCATCGGCGCCGCCAGCGCCGCATCTCTCCGGACCAGAAGAAACGCCTAACTGATCATCGCTCTGGCCCCTCCTCGGCCATCCGCTCCCGCCATCACGAAAGAATACCGATGCTACCATGCGCACCCACCCTGACACCGAAATTTGCAATCCGGCCCAATCTATTCTTCATTTCCTACTCAAGCCTGATCAAACGCAGCCGATAAAAGATTCATAAAAAGTGCCGATTCCGGCGCATCCAATAGATTCCTTTTCAAGGAAACCAACATGTCGTTAGCCAACACCATGAACAATATTTCCGTCGGCAAGAAGTTGGCCGGAGGCTTTGCCGCGCTGGTTGTACTCGCCCTCGTGATCGCCGCGCTCAGCATTCAAACCCTGAGCCAGTATAACGAGCGCTCGCTGATTGTTGCCGCAGCGAGCAGGGTTGAGGCCAATCTCCTTAACGCCCGGATCGAGGAGATTCTGTTTCTGCTTCGTAAACAGCCCGAGAAAATCAGCCAGTCCAAGGAACTGGCGCAGAAAGCCAGCGACATTGCGGCGCCCCTGAAAGACGTTCTTGTGGTACCGGCAGACGATGAGCGCATTGACCGTATAGTTGCCGGCGTGCGGAAGTTCAATTCGCTTCTGGACCGCCTGGTGGCTTCCATGGATGGCCAGCCCGATCAGTTGAGCCGGATTGAGAACGACATCCGGACCACTGCCATCGAGATCGTCGAGATTGCCAATGAGCTACGCAGGATCCAGGTTGAGCGGATGGAAGAGCAGTACCAGACGGCCGTCACCACCCTGATCGTGATCACAGCCATCGCGGTACTGCTGGCGATTTTCATTGCCTGGTCCATGACCCGTGCCATCCTGAAACCGGTAACCGAATCGGTGGAAATCGCCAACAAGGTTGCCTCCGGTGATCTCACGGTTGAAGTCCGCAGCAATCGAGGCGACGAGTTCGGTCAGCTGCTTTCGGCCTTCGGGACCATGGTGACCAGCCTGCGGGAGCTGATCCGCGAAATCGACACCGGTGCCAGCAGCATTGCCTCCTCATCCGAGGAACTGTCCACCGTGACCAACCAGACCAGCAAAGGTGTGGCGGAGCAGCAGACCCAGACCGACCAGGTGGCCACGGCCATGAACGAGATGGTGGCCACCGTGAATGACGTGGCGAAAAGTGCCGAGGCGGCGTTCCAGGCCGCCAATCATGCCAGTGAGAAATCCGGCAGCGGCGAGAAGGCGGTGAAGGAAACCCTGGAATTCGTCACCGAGCTCAACAAACAGAGCAGCAACGTGATGAAGCAGCTGAACAGCCTGCAAGCTGAAACCCAGAACATCGGCACTGTTCTGGACGTCATCAAGTCGGTAGCCGAGCAGACCAATCTGCTGGCCTTGAACGCCGCCATCGAAGCGGCACGGGCCGGCGAGCAAGGGCGCGGCTTTGCCGTGGTGGCAGACGAGGTGCGTTCACTGGCCCAGCGCACCCAGAGCTCCGCGACGGAAATCGACACCCTGATCAGCAATCTGGTGAGCAGTGCCGAGACCTCGGTCAACAGCATGGAAACCGGTAACAAGCTGTCCCAGCAGACGCTTGAGCGAGCGGAGCTGGCCGGCAATACCATTCGGGAAATGGCCGAAGCGGTTGAGGAAATCCGGCAGTACAACAGCCAGATCGCCACGGCGGCAGAGCAGCAGAGCTCCGTGGCCGAGGACATCAACCAGAACATCACCCAGATTCGTGATGTGGGTGATCAGTCCGCCGCCTCCACCGAGCAGGTATCGGCCGCCAGTGATGAACTGGCCAGGCTGGCCGAGGGACTCAGCAACCAGATCGCCCGCTTCCGCGTCTGAAGTTGATTGCCAAGGTCACGGTGCAACGCTAATCTCGTGGGACTTCCGGACAAAGGAACCGGAAGTCCACACAAGGAGATCAGCCGATGCGTCACCTGCAATCAAAATCAGCTCCGTTGTTCAAGAGTTTCGTTGTCTCGACCCTGCTGTTCCTGCTCCCGCTGCTGCCGGCGCTAAGCCAGGCCGACACCCTCTCCGACCAGCGAGTCGCCTCGTTTATTGACAGCGTCAGGGCTGCAGAAAGGCTGGCGCCGGAATTCGAGGAGCTGGACCGTCAGATGGAAAACCAGAGCGACGGCACCATGCCCGACTTCTCCCGGATCGTGTCCGAGTCTGTAGAACAGATGAAGGGTCACGAAGCCTACGACCGCCTGGAAGATGTGGTGCAGGACCACGGCTTCGACAACCTGGAGGAATGGGGTAGCACGGGTGACCGGGTATTCCAGGCCTGGATGGCCATCGAAATGGCAGAGCAGAACCCGACCGCCAGGAGAGAGATGGAGGCGGCCATGGCGGAGATGGAGAACAGCCCGCATATGACCGCGGAACAGAAAGCCCAGATGCGCGCCATGATGGAAGGTGCCATGGGCGCGATGCAGAGCGCCAGCAACGCACCGGAAGCCGATATTGAGGCTGTACGCCCCCATCTGGAAGCACTCAGGCAGTTAGGCGAGGAATAACACCTGCTCCCTGAAAAACACAAAGCCCGGCAAGTCACCTTGCCGGGCTTTTTCATACACGCCTTCTGGCAATATCCGTGGCTATGCCATCAGGTTGTAGACAAATACGATGGCCACGGCAATAGGCGTGACAAACCGGATCAGGTTATACCACAGGGTAAAGGCGCCGCCCTGTAAGGCGAGATCGGTTTTCAGAGACTCCTTCGCCACAAACCAGCCCACAAAGACCGCGGTCAGCAGTCCGGACAGCGGCAGCAGGACGTTGGCCGTGAAGAAATCGAGCAGATCGAAGATGGTCTTGCCCTCGAAGCGTTCGAACATGGCCAGCGGAGCGATGTCTGACCAGAGGTTCAGCGACAGGATTGAGGCAATGCCCAGGGCCCAGCACAGCACGCCCACAAGGACAGCACTTCCGGTTCGGGCCATGCTGGTTTTTTCCTCAACCCACTCCACCACCGGCTCCAGCAGGGAGATGCCCGACGTCCAGGCGGCGAACAGCAGCAGAATAAAGAACAGGGTGCCGAACAGCGACCCCATCGGCATGTTCCCAAACGCCAGGGGCAGAGTCTGGAAGATCAGCCCGGGGCCGGCCCCGGCTTCGAGGCCGTTGGCGAACACCACCGGGAAGATGGCAAGACCCGCCAGCAGGGCGACGACGGTATCCATGATGGCCACGCTGACAGCAGTTCGACCAATAGAAATATCGCGCCCAAGGTAGGAGCCGTAGGCCATCATGATGGCCATACCCAGGCTCAGGGTGAAGAAGGCATGGCCCAGGGCAATCAGGACACCGTTGATGGACAGCGCCCCGAAATTGGGCGTGAACAGGAAGCTGACCGCTTCTCCGAAGTGTCCGGTGGTCATGGCATAGCCCACCGCCACCAGCAGGAGAATAAACAGGGCCGGCATCAGGATGGTGACTGCCCGCTCAAGACCGCCTTTCAGACCACGGGAAACGACCAGAATCACCAGTGCCATGAACACGGTGTGCCACAGCAACAGCTGGCCCGGACTGGCCAGCAGACCACCGAACAGCTCGCCAATGGAGTCGGCGGTACCGCCAGTAAAATCGCCCATGGCGGCGTGCCCGACGTAAGAGGCAGCCCAGCCACCAATCACAGAATAGAACGACAGAATCACGAAGGCCGCAATCATGCCGATAATCGCGGATACTCGCCAGGCGGGCGCACTCAGGTTGCGCTCGGCCACCAGGCGCATGCTGGTAATGGGGTTGTGGCGGCCGTTCCGACCAATGAATACCTCTGCCATCATGATGGGAATACCGATCACCGCGATACACAGCAGGTAAACCAAAACAAAGGCGCCACCGCCGTTCTCACCGGTTACATAGGGAAATTTCCAGATGTTACCGAGACCGACGGCCGAACCGGTGGCCGCCAGAATAAACGCCAATCTGGAAGACCAGAGACCGCGAGCGGCCCCGTTTCCGTTACCCGAAACCGAGTTGGACTGAGTCATGTTGTGTTCCTGTGCTTTTGGCTGAGGAATGGACATTCACAAAAAGCGAGCGCCACGGACCTGCCGTGGCGATTGGGGCGGGATTCTGCCAGCAGTGGCGGGCTGATGCCAGTGCGACTGCCCCGCCGGCAGCTGAGCCACTGGCGGGGTTATCGGGCAAGTAATCGATAGTGTGTGGCTAACTAGCCGTTTTTGCTGATAAACCTGGAGACGAGATCCTTCAGGCCGCGTGACATGGTGCTGAGGCGATCACTGCTCTGCTTCGCCGAGTCTGCCTGGCTGTCGCTGTGGTCCGCCAGCTCGGCGATGTTGGTGATCTGCCGATTGATCTCGTCAGACACCTGGCTCTGCTCCTCGAACGCCGCCGACATGCTGATGAAGCTGTCGGAAATGGTCTGGATGGAGGTCACGATGTCCCGCAGGGAATTTTCTGCCTCACGCACCTTGTCCAGACCCTGGCCGGCAACCGCTTCGCCATCGCGGGTTGCCTGAACGGCAGAATCCACCTGCTTGCGGAAATCGTCGATTACGTCCTGGATCCGAACCGTGGACTCCCGGGTACGGCGGGCCAGGGAGCGCACCTCATCAGCCACCACCGCAAAGCCCCGGCCCTGCTCGCCGGCCCGGGCCGCTTCGATGGCGGCGTTCAATGCCAGCAGATTGGTCTGTTCGGCAATCTCCGAAATGAGATTGGCCGCCTCCCCGATGCTGTTGGTGGACTCGCCCAGTTTGCCAATGGTAGTGCCGATGCCGTTAACACGGGTCACCAGCTGTTCAATCGCGACCAGTGCCTCGGCGCTGCGGTCGCTGCCCACGCCCGCCAGCCGGTTGGCCTCTTCCGCCTCCCGGGCATTGGCGGTCACCGATTCAGTCACTTCCTGGATCGAGGCGGTCATCTCATTGATGGCGGACGCCGTCTGGTCGGTCTCAGCCCTCTGACGGGCAATGGCAGAGGCACCCTCGTTGATGTAGTCATAGGAAGCCCGGGCCTGCTCATACAGCAGCTCTGCCTGGTCCTCGATCCGTGCCAGAGCGGTGCGAATTCTCGCCTGCTCGCTGAGCAGGGCCATGGCCACTTCGGAGAAGGCCCCGCTTTCATCACTGTAGGTACGGGCAACGATCGGATCCCGGAAGGCATCGGGGCACAGCGCCAGCAACCCGCCGAGACGGGCCCGGACGGAGCGGAGCACCAGGCCGGCGCCGATCACATGACCGGCCACCACCAGGCCCGCGGCCAGCCAGGTCTGGTCAAAACGCAGCGCCACCAGGCTCAGAACCAGGGACACAATGAAAGGCCAGCCGGATCTCAGGATGGACCGGATCTGGCCGCCCACACTCATGAGATCCTTGCCGGCGGAAATGCGACCGTACAGCTGCTCGGCCCGCGCCACCTGTTCCCGGGTAGGCTCCACCCGCACCGACTCGTAACCCACCATCTGGCCATTCTCACGAATGGGCGTGACATAGGCACTAACCCAATAGTGGTCGCCGCTCTTGGCCCTGTTCTTCACCACCCCCATCCAGGCCTTACCGGCCTTGAGATAGTCCCACATGTCCTTGAACACAGCCTGGGGCATATCCGGGTGGCGAATGATGTTGTGGGCCTGGCCGACCAGTTCGTCCCGGGAAAAGCCGCTGATCTCCACAAATTCTTCGTTGCAGTAGGTGATCACGCCTTTCAGGTCCGTCGTGGTGATCAGACGGCCTCCCTTACGCATTTTGATTTCACGCTGGGTAACGGGCAGATTCTTGCGCATAAACGGGCCTTACTGATTCGGCGGAACACGGAGACGGATGAATTGGGGAGGGCAAACGCCATTGCCGACGCTTGATATTGGTCAACGGTTACCCTGCCCGGCACAGGGTAACGGCCGGGGGTGCCAGAACCTTAGTCCGTGATAGCCCTTACGAGGCTGTGGCCAGCCGGGCCCGGGGATGAAAGCGGGCGTTGACCCACAACGAGAAGGCGATCACAGCGCCGCCCAGCGCCAGTCGCAGGAGATCGGCATCCCGGTTCCAGATCAGCAGATTGACGATCAACCCTGCCGGCACCAGGGCGTTGTTCATGATCGCCAGGGTGCCGGCGTCCACCACACAGGCGCCCCGGTTCCACAGGAACAGGCCCAGGCCGGACGCAGCCAGGCCGAGCCAGGCCAGAATGCCCCATTGCACCGACGTGGTGGGCAGCCGGTCGGGGTTGCCGAAGATCAGGAACGACGGCAGCGCAATGATCAGCGCACCAAAGAAGAAATATCCGAACGTGCGGTAGGCCGGCACATCAATGGGGTAGTGCTGCATCACATGCTTGTAGCCCACCTGTCCGGCGGCGAACGTGAAGTTGGCCACCTGCAGTAGCAGAAAACCGGTAATGAAGTCCTCACTCAGGCCATCGTAGCGTATGATACCGGCGCCAACCGTGGCGATGGCGGCGGCCAGCAGCGCCACCGGAGAGAACCGGCGATACAGGCCGTCGTCGATGAGCGTGACGTACAGGGGCGTAAAAATGGTGAACAGCAGCACCTCGGGTACCGTGAGGTAGCTGAAGGAACGGTACAGACACAGATAGGTAATACCGAACTGCAGCATGCCGGTGGCCAGCACCCCGAGCTTGAGACCGGAGGGTACGCCGCGCCACCGGGTAAAGGGCAGAAACACCAGAGCGCCCAGCAGCACCCGGCTGAGCACCGCGAAATCGCTGTCTACCTGGCCGGCCAGAAATTCGCCGATCAGGCTGAACGAGAATGCCCACAGAACGGTAACAAAAACCAGAAGTCCCATTGCCACTGCCATCGGTTGTGATTGAGGCGCGTACTTTACCGGTTTTAAGTCAAATTTTCAGTGCAGGAACACAGCGGGATAACACCCTATGGATGAAGTCCACCAGCCATTGCCAGAGGCCCGGCAGCCCCTGCTGGCCCGTACCCTGGCCGAATGGCGCACACTGGCCATTCTCGGTGGTCCCATTCTGGTTGCCCAGCTCGCCCAGATGGCCAATGGCGTGATTGACACCGTCATGGCAGGCCACGCCAGCGCCGAGGATCTGGCGGCCGTGGGCATTGGTACCAGCCTGTGGATGCCACTGTTCCTGTTCTTAATGGGCATGCTCGGCGCGCTGCAACCGATCATTTCCGGCTACAACGGTGCCAGGACCATCGAGAAGATCATGCCGGCCACCTGGCAGGGGCTGTATCTGGCCGCCATCGGATCAGTGACCATGACCGGATTGCTGACCAACGTGCACCCTGTGCTGGCACTTCTGGATCTGGACGTTCACACCGCCCGCATTACCCAGGGTTACCTGGATGCCTTCGCCTGGGGTATTCCCGCCCTGCTGTTGATTACGGCATTACGGGGGCTCACCGATGGCCTCGGCCACACCCGGGTGATCATGGCGTTCTCGGTGCTCAGCACCCTGGTGAACCTGCCCATGAACTACATCTTCATCTACGGCAAGCTGGGGCTGCCTGCCATGGGCGGCGTCGGCTGCGGCTGGGCCACCGCCATCTCGAATGGTATTGCGGCCCTCGGACTGTTGCTTTACCTGAACCGAAGCCGCGCCTACCGGCAATTCCATCTTATTTCAGACTGGGTAAAGCCCGACATCGCAGGCCTCCGCTACGTTCTGGCAATCGGCATTCCCATTGGATTCACAATCTTCGTGGAAGCCAGCATGTTCTCGGTGATTGCCCTGTTCCTGGCCCCCCTGGGGCCGGTGGTGGTTGCCGGGCACCAGATTGCCCTGAACGTGGTGTCGCTGTTGTTCATGCTGCCGCTCAGCATTGGTATGGCGCTTACCCTGCGGGTCAGCTTTCTGATGGGCGCTGGGGCGCCAGACACGGCCAGGTTGATCGCCCGCAGTTCGCTGATCCTGGCCACGGGCACCGCCCTGGTGTTCGCGCTGATGTTGCTGGTATTTTCCCGGGAAATCGCAGCACTTTACACCTCTGATCAGGCCGTGCAGGCGGTAACCGTGCGCCTGCTGATGTTCGCGGCCTTCTTCCAGATAGCCGACGTTATTCAGGTCACCTGCATCAGCGCTCTTCGCGGTTACAAGGACACCCGCATTCCGATGTTCATCATGCTGTTTTCGTTCTGGGGCGTGGGCCTGCCGCTGGGGTATCTGCTGACATTTACCAACTGGCTGATTCCCGCCATGGGGGCGGCAGGGTTCTGGGTGGGGCTGACCGGCGGGCTGGCCTCGGCGGGCCTTCTGCTTGGCTGGCGTCTGTTTCTGTTCCGCCCCGCTGATCAGGCGGTTTGAGCTGCAGGCTCTGGGGTTTCCGGCTCATCCGAGAAGACAATGCGGTCACGCCCGGTTTCCTTGGCCTGGTAGAGGGCAGCGTCTGCACGCGCCAACCAGCTGTCGACACTTTCGCCCGGCTTGAGCAGGGCCACACCGAAGGAGGCAGTGACCGTGCCTCCCGGGTGCTTCATGTACTTGCGCAGCACCTGCTGCAGGTTATTCATTACGGCTTTGAGGCCAATCCCATCCACCCCGGGCAGCAGAAGCACGAACTCCTCACCACCAAACCGGAAAAGCTGATCCGATTTCCGCGTGTTCTGGGCCAGCAAGGCAACCAGATCGATCAGCACATCGTCGCCGACACCGTGACCATGCTCGTCGTTGATCTTCTTGAAATGATCAATGTCCAACAGCACCAGGGCATAGGGCAAACTGGTGCGCGCCGAGTTGGCAACCGCCAGCTCGAGTTCCTCATCCATGGAACGGCGATTCTTGATGCCGGTCAGGGGATCAACCGTGGCCAGGTGCTCCAACCGCTCCCGCTGGTTGTGATTCCTGTAGGCGAACACGTAGGCGCAGGCGCTGACCACCAGAGCGGTGGCGACAAAGGTCCACAGGTGCACCTCAGACCGGAAGGCCCCGCCATGGATTACCAGAGCGACCACCGAGGCAATATTCAGAACCACCGCAATGCGCGGATTGGTCAGGAAGAAGGTTGTCACCAGGCACGGGTACAGCCAGAACAGCCCGGGCTCACCAACCACGGCACCCACCGTTACCGCTCCGCCGCAGGCAACCAGGGCGCAGACCAGACCGCTTCTGCGGGTATCGCCGGTCATCCATGCATAGACGACAGAACCCGTGATCCCCAGCAGAATCACGGTATCAACAATGCCGGCTACCACATTGCCCTGCAGGAATCGCATAACGGCAAACGGCGTGATGCCCAGTACCGCACTGGCACCGAGCAGGGTGATAATCGACAACCTGAAATCCGTTCTCAGTCGATAGAGCATCCAGGCGCTCGTCCTTTAAAATTTATTACAAATCCAAGAATAGACCAGAAGAAAAGCTCGGTCCGTGTCGGGCAACCATTCTTTACAGTTTTAACGCGCAGTCACGAAAATGTGAATCATCGCTCATCTTTTTAGGCCATGTCTCCCCGGAAGCTGTGAAATTCGGTTAAAACTGTCCTCGAAACACACAGATGCAATCCTGCCCGAGTGGAGAGCCAAGGGCAATCAGGGTTACACTGAGACCAATCTAACCTGTAGCTGAGACACTCGTTTGACCGACCTCGTCCGAATTGCTCCTGGCGCGCTCACCATCGGCCGCCCCCTGCCCTGGACCGTCTACGATACCGACGGCAACGTGCTGTTGCGCCAGGGTTATGTGATTCAGACCAACTCCCAGTTGGAGCAGCTGTTCGAGCGGGGCCGTTTCAAGCCCCGGAAAATTGAGCGGCCCCAGGAGGAGGTGTTCGAGGACAACCGGGAACGCAATCCCTTTGCCGACTACCCGGATCTGCTCCAGGCACTGGAAACGACACTGAACGCCATTACCGAAGGCGATCCCTCCGCCCAGAATCGGCTGCTAGGTCTGGCCCGGATGGTAGAACGCACCTGCACCGAATCGCCGGAGGCCACCCTGGCCCTGGTGCACCTCTACTCCATCGGGCCGGTGATCTACGAACAGATCCTGTTCTATGCCATTCTGTGCCAGTTTGTCGGTCGCCAGTTCGGGCTCGAGGAAAAACGCATCAGTGTGCTGACGGCCGCCGCATTAACGGCCAACCTGGCACTGGTGCCCATTGCCGACAAGCTCAACGCGTCCAACACCATTCTCAACGAAGAACAGCGCGGGGTGATCCGTCGGCATCCTCACCGCAGCATCCAGGCCCTGCGGGATGCGGGCATCGACAACAAGCTGTTGCTGACCATCATCGCCCAGCATCACGAACAGGCCGACGGCAGCGGCTATCCCAAGGGCCTGAGCGGTACCGAGATCCGTCCGGAAGCAGAGATTCTTGCCCTGGCCGAGCGCTACGTGGCCATGATCACCAAGCGGGCCTACCGCAACCGGATGAACATCGCCCAGGCCCGAAAACTGATCGCCAACCTTGCCGACGGCAAGTTCCGCCCGGCTATCCCGAAGGCGCTTCTGCAGGTGCTGGGGGAGTATCCGCCCGGCGTTCTGGTGCGGCTGGAAAACAACGAGGTGGGCGTGGTCACAAAACGACCGGTGCGGGCCCGTGGCCCCTTCGTCAAAGCCATCTTCGGCCCTCGCGGAAATCGCTACACCGGTACCTTTGAGCGCGACACCAGCCTGCTGGAGTTCAATATCCGGGCCCTGGAAGAGCCCGAGATCATGCCGTCCATGGACTTCAGCCTGGTATGGGGCTTCCGTTCCTGACGTCGCCGCTACAACCCCAACGCCCGGGCATGATGCTCCAGATGATCGTCGATGAACGACGCGATGAAGAAGTAGCTGTGATCATACCCCCGGTGCATGCGCAGGTTGATGTGATGGTGAAATTTCTCGCAGACATCCGCCAGGGCGTCCGGGTTTAACTGGCTGTCGAGGAACTCGTCGGCCGTGCCCTGATCCACCAGCAGCGGCAGTCGCTCACGGGCGGTGGGGATCAGCAGCGTGGCATCCCATTCCTCCCAGCTTCGCGGGTTGTCGCCCAGGTATCCCTTGAACGCCTTCTGGCCCCACGGACACGCGGTGGGGTTGGCAATCGGCGCGAACGCCGACACCGACGCATAACGCCCCGGATTCTTGAGGGCACAGATCAGCGCCCCGTGACCACCCATGGAATGCCCGCTGATGGCGCGCTGATCGGTCACCGGCAGCTCGTTCTCGATCAGCTGGGGCAGCTCCTTGACCACATAGTCGTACATCCGGTAGTGGGGCGCCCATGGCTGTTGCGTGGCGTTGATGTAGAACCCGGCACCGGTTCCGAAATCATAGCTTTCGTCTTCTCCGGGCAGGTTCAGGCCCCGGGGGCTGGTGTCCGGGCACACAATGGCCAGGCCCAGCTCGGCCGCCTTTTTCTGGGCACCGGCTTTCTGCATGAAATTCTGGTCTGTGCAGGTCAGGCCCGAAAGCCAGTACAGCACCGGTACCGGTCGGGCACCGGCGCCCACCGCACCGGGCGGCAGGTACACCGCAAACTCCATGTCGCATT
The DNA here is from genome assembly GCF_055755345.1 of Marinobacter sp. E2. Taxonomy (NCBI): domain Bacteria; kingdom Pseudomonadati; phylum Pseudomonadota; class Gammaproteobacteria; order Pseudomonadales; family Marinobacteraceae; genus Marinobacter; species Marinobacter sp. E2. The sequence goes on along the minus strand of NZ_CM146911.1, from coordinate 249,205 downwards.
CGAGGGTCGCGGAGGTGTGGCGGTAACGCCGGTGCTCACCATCGAAACAGACGTTGGTGGATAGAAGTTCCATAGTGTCCTCAGTCGGTGAATGGGAAGTGGATCAATCCTCGGCACTGGCGTACTTGGGCAACTCCAGGCCACAACCGGTGCGCGCCAGTTCCGACAGGATAGCGGTACGAGTGACAATGCCCACCAGTTTGCCGTGATCCACCACGGGATACACTTTCGGTTTGCCCGCCCCCAGGTTCTGGGCCAGATCCACCACCGCCATCTCCGGAGAGATGGTCAGCGGTTTCCGGAACATGACGTCGTCAACAATCGGGTCGCCCTCGCTGTGGTAACTGCTGACCAGCAATGAGTGAATGCAGTCCTGTTCGGAGACAAACCCCAGCACCTGCCGTTTGTCGTCCACCACCGGCAAGCCGGTCACGTGGTTGTGCAGCAGGGTTTTAACCACGGAGGTCAGCGGGGTACCGCACCGGATCGGCTCGATGTGGTTCCACATGACATCAGAGACCTTGAGCGAACGCATGGGCAGAGTCCCTCCCATCGATGAATGTTGCTGCGGCCGGAATCTTCCCGACCGCCTTTGCTATAAACATAGGCAATCCTCCGCTGATACACCACTTTTCGCCGACTGTCAGTTTACAAGGCAGATTATCTAATTAAACTCAAAGGGTTATCCCCAACAGGGGCTCACTATCAAACCCATCCATGGCACATTCAGGGAGACCCCATGGAAGCGATATCCGCATTTGTAGGCGAAATAAACGGACTGGTCTGGGGCCCGCCCATGCTGGTCATGATTCTGGGCGTTGGCCTGTTCCTGAGCATTGGCCTGAAATTGATGCCCATCCTCAAACTGGGCGCCGGTTTCCGGCTGATGTGGAGCGGCCGGGCGCGGGGCGATGCCTCCGAGGGGGAAATCCCCCCGTTCCAGGCCCTGATGACGGCCCTCTCGGCCACGGTGGGCACCGGTAACATCGCAGGTGTTGCCACCGCGGTGTTCCTGGGCGGACCTGGCGCCCTGTTCTGGATGTGGTTGACCGCCCTCGTGGGCATGGCCACCAAGTATTCCGAGGCCGTCCTGGCCGTGCGGTTCCGGGAGGTGGACGAACGCGGCGCCCACGTAGGCGGCCCCATGTACTACATCCGCAATGGCCTCGGCAGCAAGTGGGCCTGGCTGGGGATCCTGTTTGCGGTGTTTGCCTCGGTGGCGGCCTTCGGCATTGGCAACACGGTGCAAGCCAACTCGGTGGCGGATGTGCTGGAAACCAACTTCGGCCTTCCCCACTGGCTGACCGGGCTGATCCTCATGGTGCTGGTGGGCATGGTGCTGATTGGCGGCATCCGGCGTATCGGTCAGGTAGCCAGTGCGCTGGTACCGTTCATGGCGGTGTCCTATGTGTTCGTGGGCCTGGTGGTTCTGGCCATCAATGCCCATGACATACCAGACGCCTTCGGGATGGTATTCACCCACGCCTTCAGCCCAATCGCCGCCCAGGGTGGCTTCGCGGGCGCTGCCGTGTGGGCTGCTATCCGGTTTGGCGTGGCCCGGGGCATTTTCTCGAACGAGGCCGGCCTGGGCTCGGCGCCCATCGCCCACGCGGCGGCCCAGACCAACAACCCGGTCAAGCAGGGCATGGTGGCCATGCTCGGTACCTTTATCGACACCATCATCGTGTGCAGCATTACCGGCCTGGTTATCATTACCTCCGGCGCCTGGACCTCCGGTGAAACCGGCGCGGCGCTCACCTCCCTGGCCTTTGAACAGGGCCTGCCGGGCTTCGGCAACTACCTGGTGGCCATCGCCCTGGCAATCTTCGCGTTTACCACCATTATCGGCTGGTCCTTCTACGGCGAGCGCTGTATCGAATTCCTGTTCGGGGTGAAGGCCATCGTGCCCTACCGGGTACTGTGGATACTGGCCATTCCGGTAGGCGCAACGGTAAATCTGGGCTTCATATGGCTGGTGGCGGACACCCTGAACGCCATGATGGCTCTGCCGAACCTGATTGCGCTGCTGTTGCTGAGCCCGGTGGTATTCAGGCTGACCAGGGACTACTTTGATAAAGAGAAAACTCTTGGCGTTAAATGACCGCCCGATTAGAGCGTCTGTTCATAAGGATGTGAGCAGACAATCGAATGATTGAGGTTGGGGAGGCTTGTTTTATCGGCCTTCCGCACCAAGGTTTTACGTATGCAACACCGTGTCTAAGTTAACCTGACAAAGGAAAGGAGAGCATCAATGACTCTGCGTCTTGGAGATACCGCACCGGATTTTGAGCAGGATTCCAGCGAAGGCAAGATTTCCTTCTACGACTGGTTGGGCGACAGCTGGGGCATTCTTTTCTCACACCCGGCAGATTTCACACCGGTGTGCACCACCGAACTCGGCCTGACCGCCAAACTCAAGGACGAATTCGCCAAGCGCAATGTGAAGGCCATTGCCCTGAGTGTCGACCCGGTGGATTCCCATCGGGAGTGGATCAAGGACATCAACGAAACCCAGGGCTGCTCGGTGAACTTCCCGATCATTGCCGACCAGGATCGCAAGGTTTCCCAGCTTTACGACATGATCCACCCGAATGCAGACAGCAGCCTGACCGTGCGCTCACTGTTCGTAATTGATCCGAACAAAAAAGTGCGCCTGATCATCACCTATCCGGCCAGCACCGGTCGCAACTTCAACGAGGTGCTGCGCGTGGTCGACTCCCTGCAACTGACCGACAACCACAAGGTGGCCACCCCCGGTAACTGGGAGCGTGGCGGCGACGTGGTGATCGTGCCGTCCCTGCAGGATGAGGATGAGATCAAGGAGCGTTTCCCGAAGGGCTACAAGGCGGTGAAATCCTACCTGCGGATGACACCCGACCCGAAGGCCAACTGGAGCGGTGAGTAACTCTTGTCGCTTCAAGGCCCTGAAAACGCAAAAAGGCCGGGCAGCGTGGCTGCCCGGCCTTTTTATTGTCCGACTGCCCTGCGATCAGAACGCAGGAACAACTGCACCTTCGTACTGCTTCTTGATGAAGTCACGAACGGCATCAGAGGTCAGGGCATCCGCCAGCTTCTGCATGGCCTCGCTGTCCTTGTTGTCGGGACGTGCCACCAGGATGTTCACATAGGGTGAATCGGAGCCTTCAATCACCAGCGCATCCTCGGTGGGGTTTAGCCCAGCTTCCAGAGCATAGTTGGTGTTGATCAGGGCCAGGTCCACCTGGCTCAGGATACGCGGCAGAGTCGCAGCTTCCAGTTCCTTGAAGTCCAGATCTTTCGGGTTCTCTGCAATATCCCGCGGTGTCGCAGTGATCTTGCTCTCATCCTTCAGGGTAATCAGACCCGCTTTCTGCAGCAGCAGCAGGGCACGGCCGCCGTTGGTAGGGTCGTTCGGGATGGCCACTACCGCGCCTTCTTTGAGCTCGTCCAGTGAGTCGATCTTGCTGGAGTAGGCGCCGAAGGGCTCAACGTGGACTCCGGTAACGGTCACCAGATCGGTGCCACGGCCAGCGTTGAACTCATCCAGGTACGGCTTGTGCTGGAAGAAGTTGGCGTCCATCCGCTTCTGGTCCACCTGGATGTTCGGCTGGATATAGTCGGTGAATACCTTCACATCCAGCTCAACGCCCTGCTCGGCCAACTGGGGCTTCACGAATTCCAGGATTTCGGCGTGGGGTACCGGCGTGGCCGCTACGGAGAGTTCCTCGGCAGCAACCGCACCGGAGAAAGTAGCTGCGGCAGCCAGTGCCACGAAAGTTTTCTTCAGATTCATAGATAGATTCTCCTGTTGGACATCGTGAACGAATGAATTCGGGTTGGGAGTACGGCCCGCTTTTCTATTTTCTGCTGAAGTACAGGACCAGGCGGTCGCCAACCATCTGCAGGACCTGTACGAAGATGACCAGTAAGGCGACTGTAATCACCATCACATCCGTCTGGAATCGTTGATATCCGAAGCGGATGGCCAGGTCACCGAGGCCGCCACCGCCGATAACACCGGACATGGCAGCATAGGACACCAGGGTGATAGCCGTTACCGTGATACCGGCGATGATGCCGGGAAGGGCTTCCGGGAGCAGGGCACCGAAAATGATCTGGCGCACGCTGGCGCCCATGGCCTGGGTGGCTTCGATGATGCCCCGGTCTACCTCCCGCAGGGAGGTTTCCACCAGCCGGGCGAAGAACGGGGCGCCTCCCGCCACCAGAGGCGGAATGGCCCCGGCAACGCCGAGTGAGGTACCAATGAGCATGACCGTGAACGGAATCATCACGATCAGCAGAATGATGAACGGCACCGAACGCAGTACGTTCACCACGAACGACAGCACCGCATAGGCCACCGGCTGTTCCAACAACTGGCGCTTGCCGAACAGAAAAAGCAGCACGCCGATGGGCAGGCCGATCAGAACGCTGAACAGCAGGGACATCCCCACCATCACCAGGGTGTCCCAGCTGGCCCAGCCAATCTCGGTCCAGTCCACGTTACTCAGCAAGGCTTCCATCAGCGCAACACCTCCACGTGTACATCGGCAGCCTCGAAGGCCTGCATGGCCACGTTCAGGTCACCGCCCACCAGGGACAGGGTCAACTGCCCGTAAGGGATGTCCTTGATGTGATCAATGCGGCCTGAAAGGATGCTGAAATCGACACCGCTCTGCCGGGCCACGCTGCCCAGCAGTGGCTTGTAGGTGGACTCGCCCTTGAAGGTCAGCCGCAGGATACGACCGTCCGCCTTGCTCAGGTCTTCCTGCAGCTCGTCGCGGTCTATGCTCTCACTCTCGAACACAAAATCCCGGGTGGTCTGGTGTTTGGGGTGCAGGAACACCTCGCTCACCGGGCCCATTTCCACCACTTTCCCCGCGTCCATCACCGCCACCCGGTCGCAGACCCGGCGCACAACGTCCATTTCATGGGTAATCAGAACAATGGTCAGGCCCAGCTCCCGGTTGATGTCCGCCAGCAGTTTCAGCACAGACTGGGTGGTTTGCGGGTCAAGGGCACTGGTGGCTTCGTCGCAGAGCAGAATGGTGGGCCGGCAGGCGAGGGCGCGGGCAATACCCACCCGCTGCTTCTGGCCGCCGGAAAGCTGGGAGGGGTACTTGTTGGCGTGATCGCTGAGGCTGACCCGCGCCAGCAGTTCCTCAACCCGGTTGCGAATCTCGGCCTTGGAATAAATGCCGGCGAGCTTCATTGGAAAGGCAATGTTGTCCGCCACTGTTTTGGACGACAGCAGATTGAAGTGCTGGAAAATCATGCCAACCTTGCGGCGGAACGCTCTCAGCTCGGCGGCATCGTAGCCGGTGATGTCCTCGTCATCGATCAGGATGCGACCGCCGGTGGGCGGCTCCAGCAGATTGATCAATCGCACCAGGGTCGACTTGCCCGCCCCGGAATGGCCAACAATGCCGAACACCTCGCCGGTTTCAATGGTCATATCGGTGGGATGAAGCGCGGGGATCGCCCGGCCGCCCACCTGATACGATTTCTGTACCTGGTCAAATACAATCACGGTCAGCGCCTTGTGGGTGCAGCGTTAAAACCGGCGATTATAGCCCATCCGACCGGTAAACCCGAATTCGGGCACTGCCGCCCTTGTGGGTAGTTGTCCCTACACAAACCGTTACCTGACACTGTTCACCCGCTGGATTAAACTTGGATCGGAAAGGAACCTTCATTTTCTCCAGAGGCGCCAGCCCCAGAGGCTCACAACCGTGACCACCGAAAAACCAATCGCTCCCGCAAGGATGAACTCCACCCAGGCCTGGGTGACCTATCTCAGCAAAGTCGAGCTACCGGTACTGGCCAACACCCTCCGGCGCATCAACGAGCTGACCGACAGCCGCAACAGCACCGTCAACGAGCTGGCCAACGTGATTCTCAACGACGCCCAGCTCACCTCCCAGGTGTTGCGACTGTCCAACACGGTGTTCTACAACCAGACCCGGACCCAGGTCAGCACCGTCAGCCGGGCCATTACCCTGATCGGTTTCGATGCCGTCAAATCCATGGCCATCTCCTCGCTGATTGTCGATACCCTGCTCAAGCGCAATGATCGCCCCCATTTGCTGCGCTGCCTCGCCAGGGCCATTCATGCCGCGGTCCAGGCCCGATGCCTGATGCCCAAGCGCAACGAGACCGCCCTTGAGGAGGTGTTCATCGGGGCCTTGCTGATGAACATCGGCGAGCTGGCGTTCTGGTCCTGCGAAACCGAGCAGGCAACGGAACTGGAGGAGCGCATGCGTCTGGATGAGCCTCCCGTCGAGGCGCAAAAAGCGGTGCTGCATACCACCTTTACCGAGATCACCCGCGGACTGGTGGAGGCCTGGTCCCTGGGCCCTTTCATCAAGGATGTGGTGTCACCGGGGCAGGCCAATTCTCTGGGTTCCAGCCTGGTTCGCAACTGCGTCGATATGGCCCGGCTGTCCGAGCAGGGCTGGAGCGGGCCGCATATGGACAAGGCACTGGAGCGGTTGGGCAAGGACATTGGCGAGAGCCCGGCGGTGGTTCGGGACCAACTCAAGGTGAACGCCTCAGAAGCGATGCGAGTTGCCGTTTCTCTGGGCATTCCGCAGGTTACCGCATTGATGCCGGGAGCCTCGGGCGCTTCGGCGGAAGCGGTCCCGGAAGCACCGAACATGGATCCGGAACTGCAACTGGAAATCTTGCGTGAATTGAGCCAATGCCTGGCCGAAAAACCCGACATCAACGAGGTCTGTCAACTGGTAATTGAAGGCATCCACAGGGCCATTGGCATGCAAAGGGTGGCGCTGCTGATGGCCGACCGAGCGGGGGACAAGCTGGTACCAAGGAAGCTTGGTGGCCGGGGAACCGAGGAGTGGCGGCAGCATTTTCTTATCCATAAGGATGGCACAGGGCCTCTGGGCGGACTGCTTCCCCATGCCCATGCGAGCATCTACCAGCCCAAACCAAACGCCGAAGGGGTACCCTACGACCGATGGCTGGGCAAAGTCCCTGCCCTTATCGGCCCCATCAAGGCTAATGGGCGGCTGGTCGGCTTGTTCTATGCCGACAATGCGGGGGGCGGCTATGTGCCCTCGAATGAGCAGCTGTCCGCCTTCGGCCACTTCCTCCAGAACGCCCAGCTTTGCCTGACCCTGATTTCTGGGCGGTAACCGGCCTAGTGTCCCGTCTGGCTAATTCCTTAACCTACTGAGTTTCTGAAAAGCCGAAGAGCTAGGCGTGCTGGTGAAGGTTTGGTGGTTCCAAATCGAGCCAGCAGAACGACGCTTTTCGGCTTTTCAGAAGCTCCCGAAGGGCTTGCCTCTGGGGACTCTGAGCCGGTGTTGCCAGTCCTTAATGTGGAACCACCACATCTGCAAACTGGCGCCTTGGTCAGAGTCCCCAGAGGCAAGCAGTAGATTAAGGAATTAGCCAGACGGGACACTAGAGATCGTAGAGTTTGGCCACGTGGAGTATCGGACCGCTTGGAGCGCCGGTTGGCGAACCGCCTGAGGGTTCGAGGCTGATGGCCAACGTCCTGCTACGAACAAGCTCCCTCATGGCCTGATCGGACAAGCGGATCCGGTGTGTGCCGCCAACCGGCACCACCCCGAGGGACAAAGGCGCTCCGTTCTCCGGCACGACCCACAGTTCATAGTCTTTGCTGGCACCGGCCGCTGTTGCCGAGACCGGTCTCAATCTGAGCAGGTTATCGCGACCTGCTTCGCTAATCAGCCACAGGGGCGCATCGCTGCCAGACTGGACAATGGCCCCCGCCAGCTGCTGTTGATCAACATCGGGTAAGGGCCGCTGAACCAACAATACCGCAAGCACCAGTGCAGCCGCAGTCGCCAGCAATCCCCATCCGGGCCAGAGCCAGTGTGTTCGGCTCCGGCGCTCTGCCGCCTTCGGTGCCTCTTCGGGCCACAACCGCCGGGTCAGGGCCGACCAGACCTCCACAGGCGGCTGCTCCGGTTTGGCGGAATTCGACAGCGGCCCCAGGGTCTGCTCCCAGAACCAGACCTCCTGACGAACACGACCAGACTCCATCATCCAGCCTTCGAAACGCCGGCGTGCCGGGCCCTGCAAGGAGCCCAGCACGTATTCCGCCGCCAGTTGCTCAATGCGCTCAGCAGATTTTTTCATGGTTCCAGACACCGTTTCAGAGCGGCGAGCCCACGCCTTACCCAGCTCTTGACCGTACCGATGGGTTTGCTGAGGGCCGCCGACAGCTCGTCATGGGTAAAGCCCCGGTAATACACCAGCAGGATGCTGTCACGCTGTACGTCGCTCAGCTGCTCGAGGCAGCCGGTGAGCTGGTTCGCACCATCGCGGCGAAGGGACTCATCGAGAGGGCCGTGCCGGGCGTCCTCTAGTTGGGTAAGCTGATCATCGCTGTCAGACAGCCTCGCTCTGCGTGAACGGATCAGATCCAGGGTTCGGTAGCGCGCAATGGTCATCATCCAGGCCAGTGGTGCCCCGCGGTCGCTGTGATATTCACCCGCGTGATGCCATATCTGGATAAAGCTTTCCTGAAGCGCCTCTTCGGCCAATTCCCGTTGGTTGGCAAGCTTCAAGCACAACCCGAACATGCGCGCCGCAACCTGCCCGTAAAGTGCCTCGAAGGCCTGCCGATCCCTCGCCGCGACCCGTCTCAACAAACGCATCAGCTCGTCCTGGTTCACGCTCCCGTCTGACATACCCTCTCCCGAATAACAGAGCTCTCTCTGCAGTACGGTCGACGGACAGGAAAGGTTGCAGCTCGACAGTCAACTTTCTTTCACCACGGCTGCATCTTTATGCAAACCCGATTCGTTCCCTCCAGTGCAACATCTCAGACCTTCATGAAAGGAGTTTGGTATGAACACGATTTTCAACCGCGCCGGTCTGGCTGCAGCCGTGGCGGGAGCCTGCCTGACGGCGGGCCTTGCCCATGCATCAAGTCACCGGGAGGCGCCGTTTATCACGGAGATGCCGAAAGTCGACGGCACCGATTTCTACATGTTTCGCAGTTACGAGAGCGGTCGGGAGGGCTTTGTCACACTCATTGCCAACTATTTCCCTCTGCAGGACGCCTACGGCGGCCCCAACTACTTTGATCTGGATGAAGATGCAATTTACGAGATCCATATCGACAACACCGGGGATGCGGTCGAGGACCTGACCTTCCAGTTCCAGTTCTCCCCCGTCGAGAATCCGATCGTGCTGAACGTCGGCCCGGCTGGCGACCAGAAAGCGGTGGCCGTCCCGTTGAAAGGCGCCTCGGCTGGCGTTGGCACCACCCCTGAAGAGGGCGACAAGTTCCAGGTCAGCCAGGAGTATGAGCTGACAGTGATCTCCGGCGACCGCCGCACTGGCACCCGGCAAGCGGCCATGAATGTCACGACCGGCCAGGCGACCTTCCGGAAGCCCATCGACAATATCGGCTCGAAAACCTTCAGTGATTACCAGGCTTATGCCAACAGTCATATTTATGATGTGGCTCTGCCGGGCTGTTCCACCAACGGCCGTGTGTTTGTCGGCCAGCGAAAGGAAGCTTTTGCCGTCAACCTGGGCGAAGTCTTTGACCTGGTGAACACGGACCCGATTGCCGAAACCGAGTTGGAGCGGAACGACGAACGTAACGATCTGGCGGATAAAAACGTCACAAGTTTCGCGCTGGAAGTACCCACTGCCTGTCTGACAGGGTCGGCCATGACCGGAACAGGTGACCCGGTGATTGGTGCGTGGACCACTGCCAGTGTGCGCCAGGCCCGCGTCATCAATCCTGCTCCCAAAGCCAACGGAAAGGGAGCGAGTATTGAGGGTGGTGCCTATACGCAGGTCTCCCGCCTTGGCATGCCGCTGGTCAACGAGGTGGTGATCGGCCTGCCGGACAAGGATGCCTTCAACGCCAGCGAACCGAAGGACGATGGCCAGTTCGCCACCTACGTCACCAATCCGACATTGCCGGAGCTGCTGGAAATTCTGTTCAGTTCAGCCGGTGCGGAAGCCCCGAACAATTTCCCCCGCAACGACCTTGTTTCCGCCTTCCTGACCGGTCTGACAGGCCTCAACCAGCCCAGCGGCGTTACCGCCTCTGAAATGTTGCGGCTCAACCCTGCCATTCCGGCGGTTGCTGAGAGCAGTCAGGATGATCTGGGCGCCCTCGCAGGCGACAACGCCGGCTTCCCGAACGGACGCCGTCCCGTCGACGACGTGGTGGACATCGCGCTTCGGGTTGCCATGGGAGCATTGACCACGGATGCGCCGAACCGGAACGTGCCCTTCACCGACGGTGTACGCGTAGACCCCCTGAACCTTCAGGAGAGCTTCCCATACCTGGCAACACCGATTGCCGGTTCACCGAACGGTACGCCCTAAGCGCGGGAGGACACCATGAAAACCACCATCCACGTTCTGGCATCTGCGCTGGCCATCCTGGCGCTGGCCGGCTGTTCGGACAACAGCAGCGCGCCCAGGGAGGCCTTGCCGGTCGACTTTACCTCGTTCGTGAAGACCGAAGTGCAGAAACAGGCGGTCGACCTGCAGCCGGTTAACATCAACCCGTTGGAGTTCACCTTCAATGACCAGAGCAATGAACAGGCCTACGACGAGCTGTTCTTGCAATGAAGACCACCGGCGGCACTTGCGTTTGGCAACTGCCGCTGACGATACCCCTGCCCCCTCGGGCAGGGGCGTTCGTTGTGGTCTCCTATTGCTAATCGGTTTGATGAATATCGGAGCTGGCGTCAACGCGGCGCCGGCCCCAATTGACACCCGCTTTGCTGACAGTGAGGTGCTGATAGCACTGCCGGATGCCGCCCTGACCACCGGCGACCTGCCATCAAATCCGGAACAACTGGCCGATCGAGTCAGGCAACAGATCGATGAGGCCAGAGCCACGGGCGATCCCCGCTTCTACGGCTATGCCACCCGCGCACTGCAGCAGTGGCAAGGGCCCATGACCGATCGTCTGCTGGTACTCAGGGCCACGGTTCAGCAGAGCCTTCATAACTTCGACAATGCCCGCCGTGACCTATCCACCGTCATCAGCCGGGCTGCCAGCGCACGCCAAACCGCGCAGGCCATACTGTTACTGGCAAACCTTGAGACCGTCCAGGGCAATTACGGACGCGCCCGACAACACTGCGAAGACCTGCAAAACCGCATGCCTGGCCTGATTGCCGCGAGTTGTCTCGCCCAGGTTGACGCACGCACAGGCAATGCGCCCGGCGCCTACCGGGCTTTGGCCGGATACATGGTAACGGTGCCGTCCGACCGCACATCGCAGCTCTGGGCTGAAGGAAATCTGGGGGAAATAGCGGCGCAGCTGGGTATGCCGGAAGCCGTGGAACACTGGCAAAACGTACTGGAGGCTGACCCGGACGACCTGTACACAAGGGCTCAGTTGGTCGACTGGCTGATCCGTCAGCAACAGTTTGATCAGGCATTGGCGCTCACCAGCAAGTACGAGCAAGTGGATGCATTGGCAGTGTTACGGATCATTGCCATGCGCCAGTCCGGTCATCCGGAAGCAGACGACCTGACAGCCAGTCTGGACGAACGCTTCGCCGAAGCTCGCTGGCGAGGGAATTTGCTCCATGCCAGGGACATCGCGCGGTTCGAGCTCGACGTCAAGGGCAACGCCCAGGCCGCCGTTGCCCTGGCACTGGACAACTGGCAGGACCAGCGCGAACCGGCGGACACTCGCCTGTTGCTTCGCGCGGCAGAGGCCGCAGGCAGCCCATCCTCCGCACGTTTGGCGAGGGCCTGGCTGGCAAAGCAACACCAGGCCGACGTTCGTTATCCGGAGGAACAGCCATGAGAGGCTTCTCGCAGGTACTGCGCTTTATGGCCGTCGGACTGTTACTGTCGCTAATCGCCAGCCTGGCCTACGGGCATAAGGCCAGCGACAGCTTCGTATACTACGATCAGGACGAATCGACCCTGCGTGTCGACGTGGCATTACGTGATCTGGCCCTGGTGCTTCCGCTGGATCGGAACCACGATCAACTGCTCAGTGGCGCTGAATTGCGGGCGAGCCGAGGGGAGATCACGGGCTGGACTGAACAGGGCCTCCGGCTATCGAATGACAGCGGTGTCTGTCGCCTGAAAGGCCAGCAATGGGGGCTCTCCAGCCACAGTGACGGGCCCTACGCGGCTGCCCTTTACCAGGTAATCTGCCCAGACAACGGGACGCCCACCACGCTTCAGTACAATCTTCTTTTTGAACAGGACCCCTTGCACCGCGGCTTGCTCAGTATCGATACCGGAGCGGCAACAACACTCAAGGTGGCGACTCCGGATCAGAAAACTGTCGCACTTGCCGTCAACGGAGACGGCACAGCCCTGGCCCTGTTTGGCACGTTCCTGTACGAGGGGGTTCTGCACCTGCTGATCGGGCTCGACCACATCCTGTTCCTGCTGGTTCTGATCCTCCCGGCAACCCTCCGGAAAGGCAACGGATTTCCGGGGAGCAGACCAGGCGACACATTCCGCTCGCGGCTCTGGAGCCTCGCGGGTATTGTCACGGCCTTCACGGTGGCCCACTCGATTACCCTGGGCCTCGCCGCATTCAATGTGGTTGCACTGCCGATTGCCTGGGTAGAAACCTTCATTGCCCTGTCCATCGCGCTGGCAGCCCTGAACGTGGTGTGGCCCGTGCTCGGCCGGAAGACCTGGAAGCTGGCTTTTGGTTTCGGCCTCGTACACGGCTTCGGATTTGCGAGCGTTCTCGGCGACCTGACGAATGGTGTGAGTGACCTGGCGCTGGCTCTCGCCGGCTTCAATATCGGTGTCGAGCTGGGGCAACTGGCCCTGCTGGTGGTGGCGTTCCCGGCACTTTACCTGCTGGCCAGTCACCGGGTGTATGAGAGGGCAGTCGTGCCTGTGCTCCTCGTCGCCACCGGTGCCCTCAGTCTGCTCTGGGTGGTGGAGCGTGCGCCCGTTTTCTGAGCGCACGCTGTCCCAGGTTAATGCAGCGCCCGCATCTGCCGTGGGTAGAGTGCGGCACTGACCTCGGGTTCCTCCAGAAGATTGGCCAGTTCCTGATCAACCTCGGTCTCGGCACCTTCCTCCGGCAGTGGCTCGAACAGGGTACTGAGCCAGGACGCTACGGATGGCGCTTCGTCGCGCTTGTAATCCGTAGACAGCGCCTTGATCCGGCGGAAGCCGATGATGCGCTGGTGCTTGGGATCACGTATCTGTTCAAACCCGCGCCAGTAGACGTGGTCCCGGGTGTGCAGCTGTACGAACAGGGTATCGATGGGACCGTCCGCACCCTCGCTATCCTCCTGTGGGTCTTCCTGGGCAGCCTCGACTTCGAGATCGGGCTTCTTGTGGCGAATGGTGGTCCAGGCGGGGTAGAGCACCGCCACGGCGTCTGCTTCCACATGCTCGCGGGCGGCGCGGAGGATCAAACCCCAGCGGGCCTTGTCGGCATCGGTTTCAAGGGAATTGATGGGCAAGTCGTAGCTTTGTTCGCTGGACAGTACGATCGCCATCATCGGGGCATCAAGCTCCCCCATGGCCTCGGCCTGTGCTACTGATACCAGATCGTCGATTGCCATCGGTTGGTTCATAATACGCTCGCCTCCTCGATGCCATCAGGGTCTGTCAGGAAGAATGGGTCTTCCTGACTCACAGCATAGCCTGTTCCCGCTACAAAGATAAACGTGGAGTTTCGCCCGCCGGATCACAACCCCGGGATGGATTGTCAAAAGGCGTTGTCGAGTTTCTCGTACTGGCCGAACCAGGGACTGGCCTCTTCCAGCTGCGCCGCCAGTTGCAGCAACCGGGCCTCGCCACCATGGGGCGCGCCAAACTGCACACCCACCGGCAGCCCCGCTTCGGTCCAGTGCATGGGTACCGACATGGCTGGGGTCCCGGTCAGGTTGGCCAGCTGGGTGAAAGGCGTGCGCGCCAGGCTCTCGAGCGCCATCTGATCTACCTGGCCAGTGCGATGCACCAGCCTGCCGGCCTTCAGTTTGAGCATGATGCTGGCGGCAAACTTCAGGTGGGCCGGTGTTTCCAGTTGTCCGATGGCAGCTGGTAACTGGCCGGTGGTCGGGCACAGGTACAGATCGTACTGGCCAAAGTACGCGCCCAGGGCTCGGGCAAAATCGTTCCACTGCTGCCGGCGGCGTACGTAATCAGCCAGGGGCATGGTGTCACCCAGCATGCCGATCAGCCGGGTATCCAGCTCAAAGTCCTGGTCGCTGGCCCCGAACTGCGCCCGGGCCCGAGCCATGAGCGCAGACACTTCACCGAAATAGAGCCCCAGGTAGCAGCGGGCCAGGGCCATACCGTCGAACTCCGGCGCCGCGTATTCCACAGTATGGCCAAGGCTCTCCAGAACGCGGGCGGTTTCATCCACGGCCGCTACACACTCGGGCGCCACCTCGGTGCCGTAGGGTGACGAGGTGAACACGCCGATGCGCAGATTGCCGGGCGCCTGCTGCATGAGATCGGCGTACGCCGCCACCGGCTCGGGGATCACAAACGGATCGCCAGGCGCCGCGCCCTGGAGCACGTCCAGCATGGCCGCACTGTCCCTCACCGTCCGGCTGACTACATGATCCGTGGAGGCCCCGGTCCAGGCTTCGCCCACCAGGGGGCCAGAAGAAATGCGGCCGCGCGAGGGCTTTAGCCCGAACAGTCCGTTGTACGCCGCCGGTATGCGAATGGAGCCGCCGCCATCGTTAGCCCCGGCCATAGGGACAATGCCCGCCGCCACGGCCGCGCCGGATCCGCCGCTGGAGCCGCCGGGAGTGAGCTCGGTGTTCCATGGGTTCAGAGTGGGTCCCCAGAGTACCGATTCGGTGACCGCTTTCAGACCGAACTCGGGGGTGGCGGTACGGCCCAGGAAAACCAGCCCCCCGTTCCTGGCCCGGCGCACAAACTCCGAATCCCGGGTCGCAACGTTCTGCTTCAAACCACGACTGCCATAGGTACAGGGGTGCCCGGCCTGTTCCTGGGCCAGATCCTTCAGCAGCAGGGGGACACCGGCAAAGGGAGCCTGCTGCGGGTACTCCTGGCTCAGGGCCTCGGAGAACTGTGGGTGGCAGATGGCGTTCAGGGTGCCGTTTACGCGGGTTGCCCGCTCCACGGCGGCTTCACAGACTTCCCGGGAACTCACTTCGCCGCGACGGATCAGGTCGGCCAGGGCAGTGGCGTCGTATCGAAGGTATTCGGATTGCTTCATGGCGGGTTCCAATTTGTTATTCTGGTTTGGCAAACGTCACGGGTATAACGTTTATGGTCCGATTTCTCAAGCGCTTACACTGGCTGGTTCTGTTCCTTGGCCTCAGTTGCCCCATTCTGGCCTCCGGGGAAGGGCAACCAACCGGAAGCCAGGCCAGAAACGACTGGACCGATATCGTTCGTACGTCCCCCTACTGGGTCAGCCAGGGCGTCTTCGAGAACATTCTTACCATACGTCGTTGGGTGCTCAAGGAGACCGGCTACTGTGCCGAGAGCGACCGCCATGTGCTCTTTGACATGCGTGGGCGGTTTCTGGCCTGGATCAGCGACGGCCTGACCCGGGAGATCACCCAGCGCCGCCTGAACGAGACACGGCAATCACTACAGGAGCGGGGCGAAGTGGATCACTGGGTGCCCGGCGACACCGGCCAGACCGGCTACCCTTTCGCCCTGGCCTGTGATCAGCCCCACGTGAACCTTGATGAAGCGGTTGCCCGCTACCTGGGCACCCTGCCACCGGATCGGATCTGGGGCGCCTGGGATGACCTGGTGTTTGCCTCCAGCGACGCGCCCGGCGCCCTGCACGAGGCGATGATGTATGTGGTGGCCCGGCGCAACAGCCAGAACCGGCTGACACTGCCCGAAGCCCTGCCCCGGTATCTGGCCGGCCAGATCCTGATTGAGAGCGGTGGCCAGGCCCGCGCCCACTCCAGGGCCAACGCCCGCGGCATACTGCAACTGTCGCCCTCAGCTCTCGCCGATTGCCAGATTGCACCGGACAACTACTGGCACCGCCTGGCCCAGATAGATTGCGCCCTGCGCCTGATGAATCAGAACGCCCGCAACCTGCAACCGGTGTTCAACCAGCGATTCGGCCACCTGCCAGAGGACAAGCGCAATCGACTGTTCACTCTGCTGCTGATTCAGGCGTATCATGGCGGCGCCGGTCGGGTGCAGGCGCTGCTTGAGGATCCGCTGCTGTCGAAACCAGCCGAATATTTCGCCGACAACCACGAGCGCTTCAGCGCCGGTGACATTGCCTTCGGCCTGATCTTCCACAATCTGGGGCGCGACCGGCTGGGGCTGGCCTCCCTGTACTACGTGGCCGATGTGCAGCTGGCCACCGAAGCCCTGTGTCGCACCGCCCGACTCAAATCAACGGAATTCTGTGAATGGAGCTAGCCCTCACGCCCGCAGCCTTTCTACCGGAAAGTCTGAGCCTCCCCGTTGCACTTTTCCTGCTGGCCTGTTCCACCATCACATCCATGATTACCGCCAGCCTGGGCGCAGGAGGCGGCGTGCTGCTTCTGGTTCTGATGGCGTCCTGGATGCCGCCGGCGGCGATCATTCCGGTCCATGGTATGATTCAGCTGGGTTCCAATGTCGGACGGGCGGCCCTGACCTGGCGGCATGTGGACTGGCGGGTGATTGCAGCCTTTGCTCCCGGTGTTCTGGTGGGCGCAGCAGTGGGCGCCTGGCTACTGGTGAACCTGCCCGCCCACATCTGGCAGCTGACCATCGCGCTGTTCGTACTCTACCTGTGCTGGGGGCCGCCTTTGCCCAAGGCGGCACTCGGCACCCCCGGGGTCTTTGTGGCATCGGCGCTGACCAGTTTCATCAGCCTGTTTGTGGGCGCCACCGGGCCACTGGTCGCCGCGTTTATCAAACAGATTCACGGGGACCGGTTCCGCACCGTGGCAACGTTCGCCACCGCCATGACGCTCCAACACGCCCCGAAGGCTCTGGTTTTCGGGGCGGCCGGTTTCCTGTTCTTTGAATGGCTGCCCTTTATCCTGGCAATGATTGCGTGCGGCTTTGCCGGTACCTGGCTCGGACTGCATGTGCTCAGGTCTCTGAGCAATCGGCGTTTTACTCTGATTTTCAATATCGTCCTGACGGCCATGGCGATCCGTCTGCTATGGCAGGCCAGTGCCTCAGCCAGCTGGTGGTGAAGACACAACCACCACCGCATTCCGGCCACGGGATTTGGCAATGTAGGAGCCCTCATCCGCCCGGGAAATAACCTCCCGGGGACCGCTGTCTTCGGTCGTCAGCTCGGTGAGACCAATACTCGCGGTCACGCCGAACGAGCGTCCGTCGTGCTCAATGCGCAGCCCCTCCACGGCCGACCGTATACGCTCGGCCAGTGCCTCCGCCCGGGCCAGGCCACAGGCCGGCAGAATGATCCCGAACTCGTCGCCACCCAGGCGAGCCACGGTATCGGACTGGCGCACGGACTCCCGGAACAGCTCCGCCAGGCGCTTCAGGAGATCGTCCCCAACCAGGTGCCCACCCACATCGTTCACCGGCTTGAAGTGGTCAAGGTCGATAAGCATGAGCACAGAAGAGGCGTCCTGGCGAGAAGTCTCGCCCAGGCATTTGATAAGGGATGCGTTGAAGGCCCGACGGTTCAGGAGATGGGTCAGGCTGTCGTGAGTCGCCTCCCAGGACAGCCGCTCTTCCTGCCGGCGCCGGTCGCTGTCGTCCCGAAGCACGAACACCAGGCGCTCGTCCTCCCGGCCCCGACGAATGTGCAGCATGGTCAAATCGATGGCAAAGCTCTGGCCCAGTCTATTGGCCAGCGTTACGTAAAGACTGTCGAGATCTTCACCGGCCAGGAACCTGTCCCGATGCAACGGCCCCTCCTCGTTCTCGATGGAGACAAGCTCAAAGAAGTTTCTGAGCAAACACTCGCCTTCGGTACCCAGGAACCGGCAGGCTGCATCGTTCGCGTAACGGATCACGCCGGTGATATCCGCCATGAGCACCCCCTCCTGCAGCACACCAAGGATGGTCTCTGCACGTTGCTGCTCGTCGCGGAGCGCCTCCTCCACCTCCAGTTCGCGGGAGATGTCACGCACCACAGTTATGGTACCGAGGGCCTTTTCCGGCGTCTGGATCGCCGCGGTCATGACATCGCCCCAGACCACCTGATCCGGGTCGGTAGTCTCCAGCCTCAGCCGCCCGCGGAACACACTCTGGTTCCGGATGGCCAGCTTCCAGCCGGCTA
Organism: Marinobacter sp. E2; assembly: GCF_055755345.1. Taxonomy (NCBI): domain Bacteria; kingdom Pseudomonadati; phylum Pseudomonadota; class Gammaproteobacteria; order Pseudomonadales; family Marinobacteraceae; genus Marinobacter; species Marinobacter sp. E2. The sequence goes on along the minus strand of NZ_CM146911.1, from coordinate 231,051 downwards.
CCGCCTGCGACCGGTCAGCTTGATGCACCCGTTTCGACAGGTAGCTGTAGGTAAGCTCCTCGGCCGGCAAGCCGATGATGGCCTCGAACGCCGGGTTGGCAAATTCGATGCGCCCCAGAACGTCGGTCTGGACAATGCCGATCGGCGCGCTCTGGGTCAGTGAACGAAAGAAGGCTTCGCGCTCCGCCAACGAACCCAGTACCTCATCACGTTCGTCCATCACGGTGTTAAATATCTCCGCCACCTGGCGGATTTCGGTGCCACCGGAGACACTCACCGGCTCCGACCGCATACCCAGGTGACGCTCGCGGATCTGCTCACCAAGGGCCGTCAGCGGTGCCATCAGTCGACTGAAGCGCCAGAGTGCCAGAGGTGCGATCAGCAGGATAACCCCCAGCAATGTCCAGACAAACGCGTCCAGCGTTCGGGTGATGGGTGCCAGCGCTTCCCGGGCCGGCCAGGAGGCTGCCACAAACCAGGGCACCTGGCTCATCTGCTGCACCGAGAGAATCGTGCGTTCACCGTCAGCAGCCCGGGTTTCCAGGGTGCCTTCAAAGCCCCCCATGGCGTCCTGAAGCACCGGATTGGCCACCCTCACTGGCGACATGATCCGGCCATCCCGCTCATCGGCCACCACTATGCCGCTGCGCGTGGCCAGGCTCAGCCGCCCGGTCTCCCCGATGCGCAGACCGATGAACTGCTTCAGGAAATTGTCGCCTTCCAGGAGAATGGCCCCACCGATCATTCCGATGAACCGCTGCCTGTGGTCAAAAATCGGTGCCGCAATCATGACCGCCGGCTTGTTCTGGTAGTTGGAACGGTAGGGCTCGCTGATTACCGGTGTGAGCATGGACGACACTCGCTGGAAATACTCCCGATCACGAACACTCAACCCCGTCTGCCGGAATGCCTCCGGGTGTTCGGCCACCACGCGGCCGTTTTCATCCACCAGATAGATACCGTCAAAGAGATGCTGCAGGGCGGTTTGCCGTCGCACCAGAACCCGCGCACGGGTCTTGAGTACCTGGTCGGACATGGTGAGGCTCTGGGCCACGTGATTGAGGGCTTCCAGCCGGAGGGCCAGCTTGTCGTCCAGTTCCTCGGCCACCAGGGCGGCAATGGTCTGGACCTGGCTTTGCGCCTGCTGTTGAAGCTCCGCCCGACTCAACAGGGAGCCGGCCACCGTCACCAGCAGCGCCGAGAGCAGAATGCCGCCAATAACCAGCGCGACCGCCCGGTTGACCAGACTGCCAAACCAGCGATGTCTCAGCATGACAGCCGCACCTCAGGGCGGACCCGACAAACAGCGATGATCTGTTCCTCCTGACTGCAACGGCTTCTTGTGATCCTGATGATGGTCCAAGTCTATCCAGCAGGCGCTTGAATGTCAGGTCACAGGCTTGCATACTTAATGATAATCGTTATTATTAATATCCATTTCCGCATTTCGAGAGCGCGTCGAAACATGAACTCCCTTTTACCCCTGACCGACGGCCCTATTGCCCAAGTTATTGATATGGGAGGCCCTGTGATGGTGGTGCTGCTCGCACTTGCCGTGTTCGGGCTGGTGACTTTCGTGTATTTGATGCTCCTGGGCAGCTGTTACGCACCGCGTCTCTCCGGACGTCTTAAAAAAACTGTAATGAACTGGCAGAGCAATCCCGACTCGGTGTGCCCCGCCGAAGTCCGTAGCCAGGCCGGGCGCTGGGGCCGGATGAATCCGCTCCTGCACCTGGTGACCAACACCATTGAGGCCCTGCAAAATCGCCAGGACGACCGACAGATCCGCGAGACCGCAGCGCGGGATGCCCAGCACGCCCTGGAGCCCTTCGAAGCGCCCCTGAAGATTATTGAGGTGATCGCAGCGCTGGCGCCCCTGCTCGGCCTGCTGGGTACGGTGCTTGGCATGATGGAAGCATTCAGCGCCATGGCGGCCACCGATGGCCGGGCCAACGCCACCCAGCTCAGCGGCGGTATCTACGAGGCGCTCACCACGACGGCTGCGGGTCTGGTGGTTGCCATTCCGTTTGCCGCCCTGGCCGCCTGGATTGAATTCCGTCTGCGCCGGATTCACAAGACCATCAACAGCACGCTGGTTTCCATCCTGCACATTGTGCCGGAACAGACTCTGGACGCCCCGGAATCCAGCGGCAGCGCCTCAAAAAGCCGGCTTGCGGCCGAACCGGACAGCGAGCCTGCCGACAACCCTGCCGACAACCCTGCCGACAACTACGCCACAGCACAGGGTCAGCGATTCGCCCATGCAACTGGTTGAACCGCGGCCCAGCCGGCCGATTCCCATCCGCATCACGCCCCTGATTGATGTGGTGTTCATCCTGCTGGTGTTCTTCATGCTCACCACCCGCCTGCTGCCGGTGGATTATCTGGAACTGGCCAACGACACGGCCAGCCGAACCTCGGCAACCGGGGAACCTCTGCCGGAGCTGACCGTTATCGCATCGGGCGAAGTCCGCTGGCGGGAGCAGTCCTTCACACTCGATCGGTTGGTCAAGAGCCTGACAAGCGCTGGCATCGGGGAGGTTAACCTGGCAACCACCAACAACACGCCGCTGGGTACCTTCACCCGGACCCTGAGCGTCCTGAATGACGGTGGCATCGAAACCCACTGGCAAAGGACCAGGCCCCCGACACCATGAGCGATCTGGTTCCACCTCCGTTCACCTCCGGCAAGACACTGATGGAACGCGTAGAGGATGCGCTTCTGCCGTTGATCAATTTGGTGTTCCTGCTGCTGATGTTCTTCATTGTTGCCGGTCAGTTGGCCGACGCGCCCCTGCCGCCGCTGCCGGGCACCGGACAGACCGAGGACCGCAAGGCCCCCGAGGCCGACCTGATCGTGACTGCCGAGGGCAACTGGCAGGTGGGGGAAACACCGGTTGATCGGAACTCCCTGATTGCACAACTACCGCAACCCGATGGCCAGCAGCCTCTGAAGATTGCCGCCGCAGAGAACACCACCATGGCGGATCTGGAGTCGCTGTTCAGGCTGCTGGAGCGCGCCGGATACCGGGACATTCTGTTGCTCACGGAGCCCGGCCAATGATGCCGCGGCCACCTGCCTTTCGTTGGGTGCTTTTGCTACTGGCCGGGGTTATTACCGCGGCTGGCCTGGTGCTCGCTGCACCGGAAAAAACCGTGGAGCTCCACACCCTGGGTGAGTCTGCCGTGAACACCGCACCGGCTATCCGCATCAGATTGGCCGGAGAACCGGCACCGACACCGGAGCCCGAACCAGAGCCAGAGGTGCAGCCGAAGCCAGCGCCGAAACCAGAGCCTGAGCCAATGCCGGAACCTGAACCGGAGCCGAAACCCGAACCCGAGCCAAAGCCTGAACCCAAACCCGAACCGGACCCGGAACCGGTCAAACAGCCAGAGCCGGTCCAGGAAACCACACCCGAGCCTGAAGCATCCGAGCAGGCCGGTGAGGATCCGGCTGCCACGCGCACCGAAGAGCCTCCGTCCCAGGCAACGGTTCCGCTGCAGAATGCCGGCGTGCGGTCGGCGGTCGACAACTACCTTTCTAAGCTGAGCCGACACCTGTCCCGTTATTACGAGTACCCGCGGCGGGCCCGACGCCTTGGCCAGGAAGGTACGCCGGTTATCGTGTTCGAATTCCGCCGGGATGGCTCACTGATAGGCCACAGCCTGAGAACCGGCTCCGGGCACCAGCTTCTGGACGAATCCGCGCTCGCGATGCTGGAGCAGGCAGCCCCACTGCCCCCGGTGCCAGACGACATCAGCGGCCAGAAATTCCGCTACGCTCTGCCGGTTCGCTTCAGTCTCCGCTAACCGACAGGGCCATGCGCCAGCGTGCAGCAGCCGCCGCCCAGAGCGCACCAATCAGGTGCCTCGGGCCCTCGACCCCCATCTCCCCGAACTCTTTATCGGCAACCACAACTTCGGCAATCCATTGAATTAAATATACTTTCCAGGGCTGACATTGTTCTGGCATGGTCCCTGCAACCCACCAGGTATCGAAGCCACTGGCGGTTTCGTTCACAGCGACAGATACATTCAGACGACGGCGTCTACGTGCACCTGCACTTTGCAGGCAGCAGGTAGCGCCGTTTTTTTATGGCCGGATTAGACACGCGGCCAACGAACAGAAGTCAGGGGAAACCAATATGTCCTACATCGCGCCTTCGGAATTCGTCACCAAAATGGTCGACGCCGGCGAATCCAAGATCTACATGTCCACCCGCGACACACTCATCCGGGCCTTCATGGCCGGCGCCATCCTGGCCCTGGCTGCGGCCTTTGCCATCACCGTCGCCGTAGAGACGGGCGTCTTCCTGATCGGCGCCATCCTGTTCCCGATCGGGTTCATCATGCTTTACCTGATGGGCTTCGATCTGCTCACCGGGGTCTTCATGCTCACGCCGCTGGCCCTGCTGGACAAGCGGCCGGGGGTAACGCCGGCGGCCATTCTCCGCAACTGGGGCTGGGTGTTCCTGGGCAACCTGGGCGGCGCACTCACCGTGGCGGTGATGATGGCGTTCATTTTCACCTACGGTTTTAACACCGACCCGGGTGCGGTCGGCGCCAAGATCGCCAGCGTTGGCGAGGCCCGGACACTTGGTTACGCCGAGTTTGGCGCCGCCGGCTGGGCCACCATCTTTATCCGCGGCATGCTCTGTAACTGGATGGTGTCCATGGGCGTTGTCGGTGCCATGATCTCCACCAGCGTCAGCGGCAAGTTCCTGGCCATGTGGATGCCAATCATGCTGTTCTTCTTCATGGGTTTTGAGCACTCCATCGTCAACATGTTCCTGTTCCCGTCCGCCATCATCATGGGCGGCGAGTTCTCGGTGATGGACTACCTGTGGTGGAACGAGATTCCCACCGTGCTGGGTAACCTGGTGGGCGGCCTGGCATTCACCGGCCTGACGCTCTACACCACCCACGTGCGCACGGCACCCAAGCGCCAGATACCCGGCGCCTACAATGACGGGGCCCTGGCCCGCTCCAACTGAGCCAGAGCCTGACTGGACACTCCGGCGGCGCTGCCGCCGGAGTTGTCTTTTGAAGGAAACCACGCTGACCATGGCCTCAACACTGTCGATTACCACAGGCCAGCACTCCCAGGCCGGTCGAAAGCCGGTAAACCAGGATTTTCACGGGTTACTGGTGCCGGACAATCACCAGCTGGTTACCAAGGGCATTGCCGTAGCCCTGGCCGACGGCATCAGTTCCAGCAACGTCAGCCAGGTTGCCAGCGAGTCGGCGGTGGCGGGGTTTCTCACCGACTACTACTCCACCCCCGACAGCTGGTCGGTCAAGCAATCCGCCCAGCGGGTGCTACGGGCCACCAACGCCTGGCTCCATGCCCAGACCCGACAGAGCCAGTACCGTTACGACCGTGACCGGGGTTATGTCTGCACCCTCAGCGTGATGGTGCTGAAGTCCGCCACCGCGCATCTCTTTCACGTGGGCGACAGCCGTATCTATCGGGTTCACCCGGACCGGCTCGAACAGCTCACCTCGGACCACCGGCTCTGGCTGTCCCCGGAGCAAAGCTGCCTGACCCGGGCCATGGGTATCGGGCACCAGCTGGACATTGATTACCACCAGATTGGCATTGTTCCCGGCGACACCTTCCTGCTGACCACCGACGGCGTTCACGAACACCTGGAGGATCGCACCATGGCGGCCACGATCCATGCGGCGGGTGATGAGCTGGACCAGGCCGCACAGGCGCTGGTGGCACAGGCCCTGGAAAATGGCAGTGACGACAACCTGACCGCTCAGGTAATCCGGGTCGACTCGGTGGCCTCCGACACCGACAACGCCGAACTTTTTCGTGAACTCTCGGAGCGGCCCTTTGCCGATGAACTGCGCCCGGGACAGTTGCTGGACGGGTATCGGATTCTGCGGCAGATTCATGCCAGCAGCCGGAGTCATGTCTACCTGGCCGAGGATGAGGACAGCGCCGCACGCGTGGTATTGAAACTTCCATCCATGGAACAGCGGCACGACCCGGCCTATCTGGAGCAGTTTTCCACCGAGCAGTGGATTGCCCGGCGCATCAACAACCCCCACGTGGTACGCCCGTTCGAACCGGACCGGCGCGGCACGGTACTGTACCAGGCCACCAGATTCGTTGAAGGCTGCACCCTGCGCCAGTGGATGCTGGACAACCCGAAGCCCACACTGGAGAAGGTCCGGTCGCTGGTGGAGCAGATCGCCCGGGGTCTACGGGCCTTTCATCGGCTGGAAATGGTGCATCAGGACCTGAAGCCCGAAAACATCATGGTGGATGCCCACGGCACGGTGACCCTGATCGATTTCGGCGCCACCCGGGTCGCCGGTCTGGAAGAAGCGGCACCGTCGATCAATACAGGGCCCAGGGGCGCCGCGCTTTACAGTGCTCCGGAGACGCTGTTCGGCGAACCGGCCACCTGGCTGGCCGACCAGTTTTCACTGGGCGTCATCAGCTATCAGTTGCTCACGGGTAACCTGCCGTATGGTGCTGAAATCCCCAAGGCCCGGGGTACAAGCGATTTGAAGCGTCTCAGCTACCGGCCCGCACGACAGCTGCGGGACGATGTTCCCGGATGGGTGGACCATGCCATTGCCCGTGCGGTGCACCTCCAGCCTTACAAGCGCTACCCGGCGCTGTCAGAATACCTCACCGAGCTGCGCCGGCCCGGACAGGACTGGCAACAGCGTCAGCAGCAACCCCTGATGGAACGCCAGCCTGTGGTTTTCTGGCAGACCGTCTCGGCGCTCCTGCTTCTGGCCCTGCTCACGGTATTGGCCATCCGCTGACCCACCCAGCGAGCGATTTCTTGCCCAGGCAGCAACCACTTGCCCGGTTTCCGGGTACAGGATTGCCCCGCCCGTGAGCCGGACTGCCCCGAAACAACCTAGTCAACTGTTTTAACTGAATTTTCTCAACCTGGCATGGCACTTGTAGTCATCCCCGGTGTCCAGGGAGTAACCCAGGGACTTTTTTCATTCACACGTCATGGAGCAGACTATGCCAACTCCTTGTTATATCAGTATCGAAGGCCAGACCCAGGGCAACATCACTGCCGGTGCATTCACTTCCGACTCCGTCGGCAACATCTACGTGGAAGGCCACGAAGACGAAGTGCTGGTGCAGGAATTCAGCCACGTTGTCACCGTACCGACCGATCCCCAGTCCGGTCAGCCCTCCGGCCAGCGCGTGCACAAGCCGTTCAAGTTCACCTCGGCTCTGAACAAGGCCACTCCGCTGATGTACAACGCCCTGGCTTCCGGCGAAATGCTGCCGAAGGTTGAGCTGAAGTGGTACCGCACCTCCGTCGAGGGCAAGCAGGAGCACTTCTTCTCCACCATCCTCGAAGATGCCACCATCATCGACATCAACTGCAACATGCCGCACTGCCAGGACGCCAGCAACGCCGACTTCACCCAGCTGGTCACTGTGTCCCTGTCCTACCGCAAGGTCACCTGGGAGCACGCTGTTGCAGGCACCTCCGGTGCCGACGACTGGCGCTCGCCGATCGAGGCGTAAGTCGCCTGATGATCAACAACGGCCGGCACTGCCGGCCGTTGTTGCTTTTACCCCGGTTCCGTCACGGGGTATGATCGCCACAGACTTTCTCTTCACTGTGCGATCCATGGAAACCACCATCCCTCTGCTACTTGGCAAACTGATGTGCACCGTCACCCGCGACCACCTCTGGCAGCCCGCCAAAGCGTGGATTCGTGAGCGCCATCCGGGCAGCCTCCTGCACTGCCGGGTAGGCTCAGGCCAGGCTACCTATCATCGTTTCGATGCCCACACCGGGCAGCACCTGATCACCTATGGTGTCCGTATGATTGCCGCCAAGCACCGACCGGAAACTGCCAGTGGCTGGCTGTCGGGGCGGGAGATTTGCAAGCGGGGGTATTTTGACGGCGAGCTGAGCACCCTTAATCTTCTGGCCCATACCTGTTGCCATGAATTCGCCCATCTGTTGCAACAATGCGCCGGTCAGCGCTACCGGGGCTCGGTGCACAACCGGCATTTCTACACCATTCTCGATGAGCTGCACGAAAGCGGGGCAGCCCGGACCACGCGGACAGCCTTGGCGGAGCTGGCGGGCGAGCAGGGCGTGGCGCTGCCAGACACACCGTTTGCGCCCGTCGATACCCGCCAGCAACTGGCCCGCTGGCAGGTGGGCGATACCGTGCGTTTCGGCACCGGTCGCCGGGAGCTGCACGGAGAGATCGTCCGGGTCAACCGCAAGACCTGCACCGTGGACGGTATTGGCCCCTCGAAAGGGGTGCGCTACCGGGTGCCGGTGCAGATGCTGAGTCCACTTACACCGCCTCGGTAATGACCGGCAGCAAGCTCCGGATCTCCGGCAGGCAGGAGCCACAATTGGTACCACACTGCAGCGCCTGCCCGAGGTCCTCCACGCTGTCGGCGCCCTGCTCGATGGCTTTCTGTATCTGGCGATCCCCGACCTGGAAGCAACTGCAGACCAGGTTGCCCATGTCGTCGCCATCCAGGGCTCTTGCCGCCAGCAGGCCCCTGCGGGTGGTCTCATCAAGCTCTGACAGGCTGAAACACTCCGCCACCCAGTCCATGGCAGGCAGGGCGTTCGGATCCCGGTCCACCATCAGCACCGCCTCCAACTGACCGTTGCGAATCCGGGCCGCCCGGAACCGTCCCTCCCGGGCATCCTGCATCACCAGTTGCGGCGCTCCACCCAGCCAGTCTGCCACCGCCTCGGCCCAGTCCACGGTCGACTGTCCGGCCACGAACCAGCTCTCACATTGCGCGATTGGCTGGTGGGCCCAGTAATCCGCCTGCCAGCGCCTGGGCCGGTCACGACGAACCAGCAGACGACCATGCCAGCGCGCGGGCCATTCGGCGAGGGCGGCACGGCCGTGTTTGGCTTCCGGCTGACCGGACACCGGGTCCACCAGGCTGTCGGTGAGTGCGGTGGCCAGGCCCTGACCGGTGAACTGCCGGTTCCAGTGGATCGGCACAAACACTTCGCCCCGGCGCTGCTCAGGCGCCACCCGCACCCGGCCAATGAACTGACCATGGGCGCTGGTGAGTGTGGCCAGCCCGCCGGGCATCAACTGGTATGCGTGGACATCCTCCGGATGCACATCGATGAACGGCTCCGGTCGGTGAGCCAGCAAGCGTCCCGACCGGCCGGTGCGGGTCATGGTGTGCCACTGGTCGCGAATACGGCCGGTGTTGACCACCAGGGGAAACACCTCCGTGGGCGGGCGAACCGGCAGGCGAGAGCCAACCGGTATCAGTCGGGCCCGCCCGTTGCCGGTAGCAAAGCGGCCGTCCGTGAACAGCCGTTGGGCGCCAGCCCCAGCGTCTGAACCCGCGCTCCGGACCGGCCACTGGGTCGGCGCCAGCTGCTCGTACTGCCAGTCGGTGAGGTTCCCAAAACCGGAAACGTCGAAGAAGCGCCCGCCGTCATTCTCAAAACCGGAGAGTCGGGCATGTTCCCGAAAGATGTCTGCCGGGCCCTGGTAATCAAACCCCGGGCCATGGCCCAGCGCCCGGGCCACCTGGCTGACAATCCACCAGTCCGGCCTGGCCTCCCCCGGCAGCGGAAGAAACCGGCGCTGGCGCGAAATGCAGCGCTCGGAATTGGTGACCGTGCCGTCCTTCTCGCCCCAACCCGCCGCGGGCAGCAGGATATCCGCGTAGCGCGCAGTATCGGTTTCCCGCACACAGTCCGAGACAATCACAGTGGGACATCGGGCCAGCGCCTGGCGGATACGATCGGTCTCCGGCAGACTCACCGCGGGGTTTGTCGCCATGATCCACAGCACCTTGATCTCGCCCCGTTCCACCGCATCGAACAGGTCCACCGCTTTCATGCCGGGCCCGTCCGCCACGGAGTCTGTGCCCCAGAAACGGGCCACCCGGTCCCGGGCTCCCGGGCTGTCGTAGTCCATGTGAGCCGCAAGCGTGTTGGCCAGCCCGCCCACTTCGCGGCCGCCCATGGCGTTGGGCTGGCCGGTCAGGGAGAAGGGCGCCGCACCGGGCTTGCCAATCCGGCCAGTGGCCAGGTGGCAGTTAATAATGGCGTTGCCCTTGTCGGTGCCGGCCGAGGACTGGTTGATACCCTGGGAAAACGCGGTCACGGTGCGAGGGTGCTCCGAGAACCATTCATAGAAACGGTTTACCTCCTCCACCGGCAGATCACAGAGGCTGGCCACCGCGTCCACGTTGGGCGCCACGGAGCGGGCAGCGGCGAGGCTGTCCTCGTAACCGTCGCAATGAGCGTCAAGGTAGTGCTTGTCCACCACACCATGGTGCGCGAGCCAAACCAGCAGACCGTTGAACAGAATGGTGTCGGTGCCCGGCCGCAATGCCAGGTGCAGCTCCGCCAGGTCGCTGGTGGCGGTCCTGCGTGGATCAATGACCACCACTTTGCGGCCCGGACGGGCCGAGGCCTGCATGCGCTGGTATAGCACGGGATGCGCCCAGGCTGCGTTGCTGCCAGCAATCACCAGCAGGTCGGCCAGCTCAAGGTCCTCGTAGCAGCCCGGCACCAGATCGCCCCCGAAGGCGCGCTTGTGCGCAGCCACGGCCGATGACATGCACAGGCGGGAGTTGGTGTCCACGTGCGGGGTGCGGATAAAGCCCTTCGCCAGCTTGTTGGCCACATAGTAGTCCTCGGTCAGCAACTGACCGGACAAATAGAAAGCCACCGATCCCGGCCCGTGCTGGTCCACCGACTCCCGGATCGCTCCTGCCACCTCGTTAATGGCGGTGGACCAGTCGGTGTCGCGCCCCCGGACAGACGGCTTTAACAGGCGCCCCTCCGGCGTCAGGGTTTCATGCAGAGCGGAACCTTTGACGCACAGCCGACCGCGATTCGCAGGATGGGTCTGATCGCCCTCGGTACCGGTGGCTTTGGCGTTTACTCCGCAGCCCACACCACAGTAGGGGCAGGTGGTCTTGACGGTTGCGGACGAATGATCGGTGCTGGTCACGGCGCTTCCTCATGCATCAGACACAAAAAAGCCCGCCGGATTCAGGCCGTGGGGGCCATCATGGGCGGGCTTCTTTGCCAGTGGAATCAAATTGTCTTGAACGTATTCAGAAGTACCTGCAATAACAGGGCCACCCGGCAATGTTGGCACTCCTGGCCAGCCGGGCGCGCCCGACAAGGGTTGTCCTTCGGCGCGACCCTGGCGCCGGGGTGCGCCCTGGTTTCAAATTGGTGCAAATTTACGCAACGCCGCACTAAAACAACCCGGGTCTTTGCCCGCGCTCTCCACCTGCCCTACCTCGTGATTTTATAGGTTGCTGTTTTAAATGACCTTTTAAATATGGCACAGCACGTGCAGTGTCATACACAGAGACGCGCGTTCACGATTTAACAGACAACTGATTCCCAGGCACAGGCGCCTGCTTTCCGGAGACGGAGGGCAGGCGTTTTTGCGTTTGGGCCAAACAGAATGAGGTATCGCCATGTACACACTCATATACCGAACCGCTAGAAGGCTCTGCAGTCTGCTGCTGCTGACATCGCTCTGGGGCACCACTGCCCTGGTGCACGCTGAGGTGGGGCCGGCGGAAAAGCCGGACCTCAAGCTGGGCTTTATCAAATTGACCGACATGGCCCCGCTGGCTGTCGCCTGGGAACAGGGCTTCTTTATGGACGAGGGCCTGTTCGTGGAGCTGGAAGCCCAGGCCAACTGGAAAGTGCTGCTGGACCGGGTGATTACCGGGGAACTGGACGGGGCCCACATGCTCGCGGGTCAGCCTCTGGGTGCTTCCATTGGCTATGGCACCCGGGCGGACATCATCACCGCCTTCAGCATGGACCTTAATGGCAACGCCATCACCGTGTCCAATGAGGTCTGGGAGACCATGCGCAAGCAGATCCCGGCCAACGCCGAAGGCAAGCCGCAGCACCCGATCAGCGCCAGTGCCCTGAAGCCGGTGGTAGACGCCGCCCGGGAAAAGGGCGAGCGGTTCCGGATGGGCATGGTCTTCCCGGTGTCCACCCACAACTACGAGCTGCGCTACTGGCTGGCGGCCGGCGGCCTGAACCCGGGTTTCTACGCGCCACAGCGCGGTGACACCAGCGGTACCCTGGAGGCCGACGTACACCTGTCGGTCACACCGCCGCCGCAGATGCCGGCTACCATGGAGGCCGGCACCATTCAGGGCTACTGCGTGGGCGAGCCCTGGAACCAGCAGGCGGTATTCATGGGCATCGGCGTGCCGGTGATCACCGATTACGAGATCTGGCCGAACAACCCGGAAAAGGTCTTCGGCGTGACCCGGCAATGGGCCGAGGATTACCCCAACACCCACCTGCGACTGCTGCGGGCCCTGATCCGCGCCGCCCACTGGTTGGATGAGAACAACAACGCCAATCGCGAGGAGGCTGTGAGCATCCTGGCCCGGCCCAGCTACGTCGGCGCCGATGAGGCCGTCATCGCCAATTCCATGACCGGCACCTTCGAGTACGAGAAAGGCGATGTTCGAAAGGTCCCGGATTTCAACGTGTTCTTCCGTTACAACGCCACCTATCCGTACCCGTCAGACGCCATCTGGTACCTCTCGCAGATGCGCCGCTGGGGTCAGATTCCCGAGGCCAAGCCGGACAGCTGGTACATGGAAACCGCCGCGCGCGTGTATCGGGCGGACATCTACGAGCAGGCGGCGCGCTCTCTGATCGCCGACGGCACCCTCAAGGCATCGGATTTCCCGGATTTCGAGGCCGAGAACTTCCAGCGCCCGCACCAGGGTGAGCTGATCGACGGGGTGGCCTTCACCCCGCGCACGCCCAACGCCTACATCGACAGTTTCGAGATTGGCCTGAAAGGAAGCCAGACCCCGTAACTGGGCTGGCAAGGAGGAGACGTCCCATGACCACCATCACTTCCGCCACACCGGGCGCCGAAACGCCTCGCTGGCTCAAACGCAAACTCCAGGCCCTGGGCGAGGCGTTATCGCCCGCCGGCCTGGCGGCCACAGGCCGTCAGATGCTGCTGCCCGTTATCGGTATCCTGCTGTTTGTCGGCTTCTGGCACCTGGCGGCGCCCCAGGTGGACACCTCGCTGGGCAGTTTTCCGGGGCCCGCCCAGGTCTGGGAACAATCCGGCCAGCTCTGGCAGGAACACGTCAACCAGCGCGAGCGGGCGGACAAGTTCATTGCCATGCAGGAAGAACGAAACGCCCGAATTCTGGCCGACAACCCGGAAGCGGACGTGAAGATTCGGCCCTACCCCGGAGCGCCCACCTTTCCGGACCAGATCGTGACCAGTCTGTTCACGGTGCTGGCAGGCTTCGTGCTGGCTACGGCCATCGCGGTGCCGCTGGGGATCGTGGTGGGGCTGAACCGGCACTTCCAGGCCGCGGTGAACCCGTTGATCCAGGTGTTCAAGCCGGTGTCGCCGCTGGCCTGGCTGCCCCTGGTGACCATGGTGGTGTCTGCCACTTACGTCAGCGACGATCCAATGTTCGAGAAGTCGTTCATCACCTCGATGATTACGGTCACCCTGTGCAGTCTGTGGCCCACATTGATCAATACCAGCGTTGGCGTGGCGGCGGTCAATCCGGACCTGCTGAATGTGTCCCGGGTACTGCGGCTGTCGTTCTGGACCCATGTGCGCAAGGTGGTGCTGCCGTCCTCGGTGCCGATGATCTTCACCGGGCTCCGGGTGTCGCTGGGCATTGCCTGGATGGTGCTGATTGCTGCGGAGATGCTGGCCCAGAGTCCGGGGCTGGGCAAGTTCGTATGGGATGAGTTTCAGAACGGCAGCAGCCAGTCCCTGAGCCGGATTATGGTGGCGGTGCTGGCCATCGGGTTTATCGGGTTTGTGCTGGATCGGGTGATGCTGCTGATTCAGCGCAGGGTTGCCTGGAATGAATAACCAACCTTTATCGGACTGTTTCTCTCCGACAGTTTTCTTTTACCACGGAGCATGCCGCACCGGGTGGGTCACGCCTCCCGAAACACGCGGCGAGTACATCCCTGTACGCTCCGCAAAAACATCCATGTTTTTGAGGGTTTCGGGAGGCGTGACCCACCCGGTGCTCCGATTACTGAGAGGTGCTTTCCATGGCTAAGTCTCATCTTGAATTAACCGGTGTTGAAATGGCGTTTGATACGCCCAAAGGCCCCTTCGTGGCCCTGGACAACGTCAATCTGAAGATCCAGAAGGGCGAGTTTGTGTCCCTGATCGGGCATTCCGGTTGTGGCAAATCGACCGTATTGAACATCGTCGCCGGTTTGTTACAGGCCACCAAGGGTGGCTGTGTGCTGGACGGCCATGAGGTGAATTCGCCCGGGCCGGAGCGGGCGGTGGTGTTTCAGAACCATGCGCTGATGCCCTGGCTGACGGTGTATGAGAACGTGGAACTGGCGGTGCAGCAGGTGTTTCGCAAGTCCATGGGCAAGCAGGAGCGGCGCGACTGGATTCATCACAACCTGGCGTTGGTGAATATGGCCCACGCGGCCGACAAGCGGCCGGGAGAGGTTTCCGGAGGTATGGCCCAGCGGGTGGGGATTGCCCGGGCGCTGGCCATGAAGCCCAGTGTGCTGTTGATGGACGAGCCGTTCGGGGCGCTGGATGCGCTGACCCGGGCTCATCTCCAGGATTCGCTGATGGAGATCCAGCAGGAGCTGAACAACACGGTGATCATGATTACCCACGATGTCGACGAGGCGGTGCTGCTGTCGGACCGGATTATCATGATGACCAATGGCCCGGCCGCCACCGTGGGCGAGGATCTGCGCATTGAGCTGCCCCGGCCCCGCAATCGGGTGACCCTGGCGGATAACCCGGAATACGTTCATTACCGGCAGGAGGTGTTGCGCTTCCTGTACGAGAAGCAGCGCAAGCTGGAGCATCTGTCGCCCCGCCGGTCCGGAACCAAAGGGACCAGCGAGCCTGAGGAGGACAAGACCCAAACGCGCGTCGCCCGGGCCTGAGCCGGGCGGTTCAGCACCGGAGGGTCACTGGAGCACCATCACTTCAGAACGTCCGCCATGGATACCAGGGCCCGGGCAACCTCGGGCAATTTTCGGCCCTGGTCCATGGCCAGTTTGCGCAGCACCCGATGCGCCTCGTCGTTGCTGATCTTGCGGTGTTCCATTAGCAGCAGCACGGCTTTTTCCTGGGTCTTGCGGTCTTCCAGGGCCTCCCGGGCGCTCTGCAGTTCGTCGGTCATTTGTTGCAGGCGCCGAGTCTGTTCCTGCACCAGGTCAAAGATGGAGCGTCCGAATTGCTGGCCAACCCCGTCGCTCTCCCAGGCGTCACCGCCTGGTTGCTCACCGCCGGAGTCGCACAGTACCAGAAGCGGCCTGGAGGCCGGTTCCCGAGCATCGCGGGCATCGAGGGAAGCGATCAGGGTTTCCTGATGCGCGAGGGAGTTTCGGGCGTCGGCGAAGCGCTCGGTACAACGTGCGTGAAAGCAGCCCTCCACCGAATCCTCCACCGTCTTCAGCTCGTCCATCCGCTCGGTCATCAGGCGGAACCACTCATCGGCCAGGGCCGGGTCCAGATCCTTGAAGCGGCCAATGGCGGTGCCCCGTTGCCGGAGTTTTTCGATGTCGCTCTCGCGAGGGTTCTGGCGCAGCTTTTCCCACAGGGCCAGGGAATCGTCATCGGCGAAGCTGGTAAACACCTCGAAACAGCGCTCCTGCGCCTCAATCAGGTGCATCATGCGCTCTGACAGTGCACGATCAAACCGTCCGCTGGAGAATCCGGCCGAACCCACGGCCCGTTCCTGGCCGCAAAATTCCTTGCCATTCATCAGATGCACCATCGCCACCAGCAGTCCGGCAATGGTGGGGTCCACGGCGGTATCGGCCGCCTCGAACACCACCGCAATCAAATTGTGGATCAGGCTGCTGTAGTCTTCGGTGGCCGAGGCGGCCGTCACCTTCCGGGCAAGGACGCAACGGCGCAGCTCCGTCAGGCCGTCCAGGCCGTGCAGGGCGCTGGCCAGCTGGTTAAGCAGCCGGCTGCTGACCGGATGAGCCGTCAGCTCCCGGTGGATTTCGGTCAACGCCTGGTAGAAATCCGCCAGCAACCGGTCGGATTCAGCCACCATGCTCTCGCGCTCATTGGCGAACCGCTCACCACCGGAGCCCAGGAAGACGTTGGACGCCCCGCGCTCGCACTGGAGCGAATGCACCAGGTTGCTGATGCACTGCACCAATCTGCCCATCTGCAAAAAGTACTGGAGGTTCATCAGCTCACAGCTTTTGGACGCGATCAGATAATCGCCGGCGGTGGGTGCTTTCGCGGCAGGCGCTCGTTTGGCATTCATCACAGACTCCGGAGGCCGGAGGGCCTCAATTCCAGTGTTCGTTGGCGGTTCCGGGGCCTGGCCCCGCGTCTGAATCTTCCGCCTCTGGTCAGACCACAGCAATTACCGGGCCACCGCCCTGGCCCCAAAGCCGTGCAATCTGCCCTGTTGCAGGGCAGCAATCGCAGGTACAAATCGAACATCACCGGACTACCTAACGCCAAGTTACTGTTTTTAAAAGCCTGAAAAACCTGGCACGAAGATCGCTAATTCAAAATCATGGACGAATGTCCCGGCCAAGGATCAGGCCGGACCATCAGATCATTGTTGTTGGCATTGGCGCCGGACCATCGACTTCCCTCGGGAATAGATGCTCCGGCTTTTTTTGTTGGCCAGAAAACAGTCGGGTGCAGTGGGAAATGAGCGCAATGAAGGAACAACGGGAATCGGTACTGGTGATCTGCGGCCACGGCATGGTGTCCCAGCGGCTGCTGGAGTCACTTTGTCGCGGTCAGGACCGACCCTTCGACCGCATTGTGGTGTTCAACGGTGAACGGGCGGACGCCTACAACCGCATCCAGCTGTCTGTACTGCTGGCGGGTGACACCGACGAGGCGGCCATGACCCTGCAGTCCGAGAACTGGTTTCGGGACCGGGGCATTACCGTTTGCAACGGCGAATCGGTGGTCGCAATTGACCGCCAGTCCCGCACCGTGACCACCGCCACCGGTCGTGTCCAGCACTACAGCCACCTGGTCCTGGCCACCGGCGCCGAGCCGGCAAAGCCGCAGCTTCCGGGCGCCGACCTGCGGGGGGTAATGACTTTCCGGGACCTGGACGACGCCCGGTCCCTGATCGATACCGCCCGCTACCAGCGCCGGGCCGTGGTCATCGGCGGTGGCTTCCTGGGACTGGAAACCGCCGATGGCCTTCGCCAGCGGGGCATGGCGGTCACCCTGCTGCACCGCAGCGACCACCTGCTGAACCGGCAACTGGATCCGGTCGGTGGCGCGTTGCTGCAACAGCACATGGAGGCCCGTGGCATCAATGTGCTCACCGGAACCTCACCCAAAGCCCTGCTCGGACGCTCGCGGGTACGCGCTGTTCAGCTCGATAACGACACGTTGATCAGCACCGACCTGGTGGTGTTCGCCACCGGCATTACCCCCCGCGCGCAGCTCGCCCGGGAAGCGGGGCTGGCCTGCGACCGGGGTATTTTGGTGGATTCCCAGCTGCGCACCAGCGACCCCTTCATCCGGGCCCTGGGCGAGTGCTGCCAGTTGGAGGATGTCACCTTCGGACTGGTCGAACCCGGCTACCAGCAGGCGGACGTACTGGCCGAGGTCCTTGCTTCGACCGCGGAGGGCCGGGACTGCAGTGCTGCCTACACGCCGTTGGATACCCCGACCCGCCTGAAAATCAGCGGTGTTCCGATCTTTTCCTGCGGGCAAATCAGCGCGGACCAAGATACCGAATCGGTGATCTGGCAAGACCATGAACACAACCACTACTGCCGGCTGCTGATCCGCAACCAGCGGCTTGCCGGCGCGGTGCTGCTTGGTGATACCCGGGACGGCCCCTGGTACAGCCAGCGCATCCAGCAACAGGACGACATCTCCCGATACCGGGACCACATAGCTTTTGGCAAGCACTACTGCGAGGCGGCGGCATAAAGCCTGAGCCATCCGCTCGGAGCGCCCTTCGCCCGGAAAGAGGAAAGACCCATGACTAAGAAAACCCTGATCGTTGTCGGCAACGGTATGGTTGGCCACCACTTCCTGGAGCAGTTCTGCGCCAGCCCGGCGGCCGCCGATTTCGAGATCATCGTGTTTGGTGAGGAAAAGCAGCTGGCCTACGACCGGGTTCACCTGTCGGAGTACTTCGGCGGCTCCACCCATGCCGACCTGGCCATGGGCACCCTGGAGTGGTACACCGAGCAAGGCATTCAGCTGCACCTCAATGAGCAGGTCACCGGCATCAACCGGGAGAACCGCACCCTGGAAACGCCCCGGGGCGAGTACCGGTACGATGAACTGGTGCTGGCCACCGGCTCCTATCCGTTCGTGCCGCCGATCGAGGGCAATGACCGCCCCCACTGCCTGGTTTACCGCACCCTGGAAGACCTGGACGCCATTCGCGCCAGCGCCGAGGGCGCCCGCGCCGGTGTCGTGGTTGGCGGCGGCCTGCTGGGCCTGGAGGCGGCTAATGCCCTCAAGAGCCTGGGCCTGGAGGCCCATGTGGTGGAATTCGCGCCCCGGCTGATGCCGGTACAGCTGGACGCCGACGGCGGCGCCCTGCTGCGCAGGAAGATCGAGGAGCTGGGCGTGCAGGTGCACACCGAGAAAGCCACCACGGCGATTGTCGAAGGCCAGGACGCCCGACTGCGCATGAATTTCAGCGACGAATCTTTCCTGGAAACCGACCTGATCGTGTTCTCCGCCGGCATCCGGCCCCAGGACGCCCTGGCCCGGGCCAGCGGTCTGGAAATCGGCGAGCGCGGTGGCATCGTGATCAACAACCAGTGCACCACCTCGGATCCCCACGTTCACGCCATTGGCGAGTGCGCGCTCTGGGAGCAGAAAATCTTCGGCCTGGTGGCGCCCGGTTACACCATGGCCCGTACCCTCTCGGCCGCCCTCAACAGCGACCGGGAAGCTGCGTTCACCGGCGCCGACATGAGCACCAAGCTGAAACTGCTGGGTGTCGACGTGGGTTCCATCGGTGATGCCCACGGCCAGACTCCGGGTGCCCGCAACATCCGCTTCAACGACGAGCAGGCCGGCCACTACCGTCGCATGGTGATCAGCGAGGACGGCAAGACCCTGCTCGGGGCCATCCTGGTGGGCGACAACAGCCATTACGATACCCTGCTGCAGTACGCGCTGAACGGCATCACCCTACCGGAGAATCCGGAAACCCTGATACTGCCGGAAAGCCAGGGCGGCGCACCCACCCTGGGCCCGGATGCGCTGCCGGAAACCGCGTCCATCTGTTCCTGCCACAACGTCACCAAGGGCGACATCTGCAGTGCCATTGATGCTGGCTGCGCCGACCTGGGTAGCGTGAAAGCGGAAACCAAGGCCAGCACCGGCTGCGGCGGCTGTACCGCGCTGCTCAAGAACGTGGTGGACAGCGAGCTGGAAAAACGCGGCGTCGAGGTCAGCAAGGACCTGTGCGAGCACTTCCCCTACAGCCGCCAGGAGCTGTTCCATATTGTGAAGGTGAACGGCATCCGCACCTTCCGCACCCTGATCAGCCAGCACGGCAAGGGCCACGGCTGCGATATCTGCAAGCCGGCAGTGGCCTCGATCCTGGCCACCTGCTGGAACGAGCACATCCTGGCCACCGATCACGTGCCCCTGCAGGATACCAACGACACCTTCATGGCCAACATGCAGAAGAACGGTACCTACTCGATTGTGCCGCGCATCCCGGGTGGTGAGATCACACCGGACAAGCTCATTGTCTTGGGTGAGGTGGCCAAGGAGTATGACCTGTACACCAAGATCACCGGCGGCCAGCGGGTGGACCTGTTCGGCGCCACCCTGAGCCAGTTGCCGGAGATCTGGGAAAAGCTGATTGCCGCCGGTTTCGAGACCGGCCACGCCTACGGCAAGTCCCTGCGCACGGTGAAATCCTGTGTGGGCAGCACCTGGTGCCGCTACGGCGTGCAGGACAGCGTGGGCATGGCGATCCTGCTGGAGAACCGCTACAAGGGCCTGCGCGCGCCCCATAAAGTGAAGATGGCGGTGTCTGGCTGCACCCGGGAGTGTGCCGAGGCCCAGAGCAAGGACTTTGGCGTGATTGCTACCGACAAGGGCTGGAACCTCTACGTGTGCGGCAACGGCGGCATGAGACCCCGGCACGCCGACCTCTTTGCCACCGACCTGTCCGACGAGGAGCTGATCCGCACCATTGACCGGGTGGTGATGTTCTACGTGCGCACCGCCGACCGGCTGCAGCGCACCAGCGTGTGGATGGAGAACCTGGAGGGCGGCCTGGACTACCTGAAAGAGGTGGTGCTGGAGGACAGCCTGGGGATCTGCGCCGAGCTGGAGGAGCACATGGAGGGCATTGTCAGCACCTACCAGTGCGAGTGGAAATCCGCCGTGGAGGATCCGGAGAAGCGCAAGCGCTTCCGTGAGTTTGTGAATGCGCCTTCGCAGAGTGATCCGGTGCAGGAATGGACCGTGGAGCGGGGGCAGCGGCGGCCTGTTTTGGAGACTGAGTCCGCGTAGCCTGAGGGTTGAGGGGCGGAGTGCAGGGGTCGGTACCTTTCCCCTCGGGAAAAAGAACTCGCTTCGCTCAGACAGCTTTTTCCTGTCGGGGAAAGATACCGACCCCCACGCTCACCAGGCCAACAGTTAACGCCTGAGTGCAACAAGCCAGAATTTTTTGAGACGAATCGGCGTGAACAGCTAGAAACGATTCGACTCATCTTAATAGCGACATTGGAGGAACATATGAAACCACGCACTCGTTGGGAAGCGGTTTGCACGGTAGACGACCTGGTGCCGGAATCCGGCGTCGCGGTCTGGACAGACGAAGGACCGGTGGCGGTGTTTTACCTGCCGCACAGGCTGCCGGCCCTGTTTGCCATCAGCCATACCGATCCGTTCAGCGGCGCCAATGTGCTGGCCCGGGGGATTACCGGGGATCTGAAGGGGGAGCCGGTGGTGGCCTCGCCCCTGTACAAGCAGCATTTCAGTCTGCGCACCGGGGTTTGTCTGGAAGATGACTCCGTGCGGGTGAAAACCTATCCGGTGCTGCTGGATGGCAACCAGATCCGTCTGGAGGTGCGTGCCAGCCAGCGGAGCTCCGTCGCAGCCTGATTGGGCAGTGTGCCGGCGAAAGCCGGCGTATGGCGAATAGGTCAATCCGGGCAATGCGGTTGTGCGTTACCATGAGCTTGTTACTCAGCAAACTCTTGACACAAGGACGCCCCGTGAAGCCCCTCAGTCCCACCGATCAGTTGTTCCTGTGGTTGGAAAAACGCCAACAACCCATGCACGTAGGGGGGCTGCAGTTATTTTCCTTTCCTGAAAATGCCCCGGATGACTACGTTGCCCAATTGGCCGATCGGCTGCGCCAGTACACCCGGGTCACGCCGCCGTTCAACCAGCGGCTGGATTACCGGTTTGGTCAGCCGGTATGGGTGGAAGACGAGCACCTGGACCTGGAACATCATTTCCGGTTCCAGGCCCTGCCCACGCCCGGTCGGGTCCGGGAGCTGCTGTCCTTTGTCTCCGCGGAACATTCCCACCTGATGGACCGGGAACGGCCGCTGTGGGAGTTCCACCTGATTGAAGGTCTGGGGGAGCGGCAGTTTGCGGTGTACACCAAAGTGCACCACGCCCTGGTGGATGGCGTCTCGGCCATGCGCATGGCCACCCGGATGCTGTGCCAGGACACCGGCGAACGGGACATGCCACCGATCTGGGCCATGCCGCCGCGCCAGTCAGGCAAACAAGAGGAGAGCGCTTCTTCCCTGTGGCGCAGCGTCGGCCACCTGCTGGGGGAATCCGGAAAACAGCTGGGAACGGTGCCAACGGTCGCCCGGGAACTTCTGCGCACCATCAACAACGCCCGCAAGGACCCGGCCTATTCGTCCATTTTCCATGCCCCCCGCAGCCTGCTGAACCAGAAGATCACCGGTTCCCGACGCTTCGCCGCCCAGTCCTACGACCTTGCACGAATCAAGGCAGTAGGCGCGGCCTACGGAGCCACCGTAAACGATGTGGTGATGGCCATGTGCGCCAGCGCCCTGAGAAGCTACCTGATGAACCAGGACGCGCTGCCGGAGAAACCATTGATCGCCATGGTGCCGGTATCCCTGCGCAAGGACGACAGCTCCGGCGGAAACCAGGTGGGGGTGATCCTCGCCTCGTTGCACACCGATGTACCGAGCCCGGTCACCCGGCTGATGCAGATCCACGAGGATGTCAAAGTAGCCAAGGAGCGCTATGCCCACATGAGCGCCGAGGAAATCATCAACTACACCGCCCTGACCCTGGCTCCGGCGGCGTTTCATCTGCTCACCGGCATGGCCCCCAAGTGGCAGACTTTCAATGTGGTGATTTCCAACGTACCGGGGCCAAAGGAGACCTGCTACTGGAACGGTGCCAAGCTGGACGGCATGTACCCGGTGTCCATCGCCATGGACCGCCTGGCCCTGAATATGACACTGCTCAGCTACGGCGACCAGGTGGAGTTCGGCCTGATCGGCTGCCGCCGCACGCTACCGAGCCTGCAGCGGATGCTGGACTACCTGGAGGAGGGCCTGGCGGACCTGGAGGCCGCCGCAGGCCTGTGAGCGCGGGCGCTCAGCCGAAACGGCGTTCTTCGTTGCGGATGGAGATCTGGTTGTTCAGTGTCCAGAAATCGTAGAGCACACCGATCAGGAACAGGCCGCCGGTGAGCAGGTAGATAATCCCGGTAATCCACTTGCCCATGTACATGCGGTGAATGCCGAACACGCCGAGGAAAGTCAGCAGGATCCAGCCGATGTTGTAGCTCACCTCGCCTTCGTTGAACCGGAGGTCTGCTTCCCGGTCCATGGCCGGAATCAGGAACAGGTCGATGATCCAGCCGATGAACAGCAGGCCCAGGGTGAAGAACCAGATGGTGCCGGTGACCGGCTTGCCGTAGTAGAACCGGTGGGAGCCCAGGAATCCGAAGATCCAGAGCAGGTAGCCGATCAGCTTGCTGTGGGTGTCTGGGCGGTCTGTCATATCTGTTCTCATCCTTCTGGAATCGTCACCGATTTGAGCCCCGGCCCCAGCCTTCGGGTGCTGGGGGCTGGCCGGGGGGGAAGGAATATTTTCCCTCGGGAAAAACAACTCGCTTCGCTCAGACATCTTTTTCCTGTCGGGAAAATATTCCTTCCCCCCGTCCGTCCTCACATTGTGGCATAGGAGAGAAAAGACAAGTTAAGACAGGGCAATAAAAAAACAGGACGGCATTCTGAGCAGTAAGCAGGGTGTGGGGTGGGGTCTCAGGGCCCCACCTCAGGCGCCGGATCCGGACCACCCTCGCGAAATTCGCTGGCCGATTTGCCGGTCCATTTTCGGAACGCCCGGCTGAAGTTGGACAGGTCGGCGTAGCCGAGCTCGTAGGCAATCTCGCTGACCGACTGGTTAGTGTACCGAAGCAGCTGGATGGCCCGGTCTTTCAGCACCGACTCGAGGATTTCCCGGTAGCTGGTGTCGCGGTCGGCCAGGCGGCGCTTGAGGGTTCGGGACGACACGCAGAAGCGTTCGGCCATGGCCTCCAGCGACGGCAGCGGCCCCGGCATCATGCGCAGCATGTTGCGGATCGCCAGCACGATGTCGCCCTGCTCCTTGAGCGCCTTCTGCAACTCGAACTCGCACTGGTCCCGGGCCATGCGGGAGGCTTCGGCGTCGGCCAGGCGCATGCGCACTTTTAGCAGATCCTTCGGGAACACCATCATTTCGTCCTGCTGACCGTATTCGAACCGCACTGGCAGCTGGTGGGCGAATTGCCGGTACCAGGGCGGCTCCGGTGCGCTCAGGCAGACCGTGACGCCAGACAATTTGCCGTCTTCCAGGGCAAAGCCGTGTCTGGCGGCGTCGTCGCGGTCGAGCAGTTGTTCAGTCAGCAGGATCAGGGTGGCGCAGACGGTTTCGGCCAGGAAGGGGTAGAGTCCGGGCACTTCGAACTCGGTGCAGAGTTTGACCAGCACCTGGTCCCCGGCCTCGGACTGGCTCATGCCCAGAAACGGCACACGAAGGTGCAAATACCGACGCACGGAGTCCAGTGCATCGGCGAAAGTGGGACTGGTAAGGGCAGCGAAGCCCAGGGTGCCGTGAATGGTGAGTCGCAGTTCCCGCGCCAGCAAGAAGCTCAGGCCGTCCTTGCCGGCAAGCTCGAGTGCCCGTTGCGCCATGACAATGGCATCAGTAACGAACACCCGGCTGTCGTTGGTTTTCAGGTCCTCGGGGGTAAAATCGAGGCCCTCATACAGCGACCGGTCGTTGTAACCGAGCTGGCGAACCGTATCGGCCAGCACCCGCATGTATACACCGGGCACCAGGAACAATCCCAGCATCTGCCGCTCTCTGTCTGGTCCGCTTGCGCTCATTGCTGATCCTTGTTGTTGTGCTGGCCCTGACCCATGGACGGACTTTATCAGATGGCCCGGGCGGCTACAGTGGGGCCAGACGCACCACGTGGTCCGTCAGCTTAGCCAATCCTTCTCCGGGCGTTGTCGGGCTCCGGGCTGTCCCATTCTGATAGATCCCAGTCCTCTTTGCGCATTCCCGCCCGGCGTTGACTTCCCCACACTGGAGCCATGACATCCCCCAGAGTGAGGAGTACACACATGCTGAGTAACAAAACAGCAGAAAGCCGCAAGGCCCCGGCAACGCGGGCCTCGAACACGCCGGAGCAGGTCACCATCAAGCCCCAGCGTATGGGCTTTGAGTTCGGCGAACAGGTGCCGCAGTACTGGCTCGACAACAGTTATTTCCTGAGCCACATGATGAATGCCCTGTCGGTCCTGTTTCCGCAGGGTGAGCAGTTCTTCGTGGATTCTGTGCGCGCCTATCGCGACCAGATTTCCGACCCCAAGCTGAAGGCCGAGGTGCGCGGGTTTATTGGTCAGGAAGCCATGCATTCCCTTGAACACGTGGCCATGAACCAGCACGTGCGGGATCAGGGTATGCCGGTGGAAGAGCTGGAGAAGCACCTGGAGGTGGTGCTGGGCATTGCCAAAAAGCTGCCCAAGCGCCACCAGCTGGCCATAACCTGTGCCCTCGAACACATGACCGCGATGATGGCCGACATGCTGCTGGAGCGCAGCGACGTGCGCGAGGACATGGACGAGTCCATGCGGCCGCTGTGGGTCTGGCACGCCATCGAGGAAACCGAGCACAAGGCGGTGACCTACGATGTGTTCCAGCAGGTGGGCGGCACTTACGCAGAGCGCGCTTTTTACCAGGTGTTCAGTACTGCGGCCCTGGGCGTGATGGCCAGCTATTTCACCGGTCGCATGATGCTCAATGACCGCAAGAATTTCTCGTTGAAGGACAGCGCCAGGGGCCTGTGGCGAATGTGGGGCAGGAACGGCACGTTTTCGAGCCTGATTCCGACCTGGCTGGAATACTTCAAGCCCGGTTTTCACCCCTGGGATCACGACAACAGCGAGCTGATTGCGCGGTTCAAGGCCGAGATCCAGGCGCACATTGCGCCTCAGTACCAGAATGGCAATCGGCGAACGCTTCAGTAATAAACATTAGTAACCCTCAGGCTCCGCGGGCAGGCCCGAACAGCCTTCCGGAATACGCTGTGGATACGTCCATGTACGCTCGGCTCCGCCATCCATGGCTCCGCACGATTCCGGAAGGCCGTTCGCGCCCACCCGCTACGAGTCCGGCCTCAAACTACTGACTTACCGGAACGCACCACCACTCCCTTGCGCCACAAACGCCATTCCCCCGGCTGGTAGATATCCCACCGCTCATCGCTGGTGAGCGGTTCGGTCACGATCACGCTGACGATGTCGTTGGGGGTGGTTTCCGATTCAAAATCCACAGTGACATCCGCGTCTTTCAAACGGGCCGGGCCAAACGGGGCGCGGCGGGTGATGCTGGCCATTTTGGTGGTGCAGTAGGTGAACAGCCAGTCACCGTTGCTGAGCAGGAGGTTGAACACGCCCTGGCTGGCATAGGCCTGCGACAGGCGCACCAGGCGTTCGACGATGTCGTCGGTGCCGGTGTTGCGGTCGCAGTGGCTGCGCAGGTGATTAAGGATGTCGCAGAACAGCGCTTCGCTGTCGGTGCTGCCTACCGGTTCGTAAAAGCCCGGTTGCGGGCGGAAGCCGGACAGCTGGCCGTTGTGGGCGAAGACCCAGTAGCGGCCCCAGAGCTCGCGCATGAACGGGTGGGTGTTGGCCAGGCAGATTTCGCCGACGTTGGCCTGGCGGATGTGGCAGATGGCCACTTCGCTCTTGATCGGGTGGGTCTGGACTACTTCGGCGATGCGGGAACTGGCGCTGGCGTCGGCGTCGTGGAAGGCACGCACACCCTTGCCTTCGTAAAAGGCAACACCCCAGCCATCCTTGTGGGGGCCGGTGGCACCGCCTCGGCGAGTCAGACCGGTAAAGCTGAAGCACAGGTCGGTGGGGGTGTTGGCACTCATGGCCAGCAGTTCACACATGGTTCGGATCAGTCTTGCAGTGGCATGGCCTTACCAGAGTACCGCAATTATCCGGTCTCGCCAGCCAGAATCTCCATCTGCCGCGGATTGGATCCGGCACCGGCCACCCGGTTGCGGCCCGCCCGTTTGCCGTTGTAAAGACAGCGATCAGCCACCCGCATCAGGCTTTCGGCCTGACGGCCGTGGTCTGGCCATTGGGCAATCCCGAAGGAGGCGGTCACCCGTATTCGGGCCTCGCCATAGGCCAGTTCGTTGTTGGAAATACGCTGGCGCAGTTCGTCCATGAGTTCGAAGGCATCGGCCGGTTTCACATCGCGCAGGATCAGGCCGAACTCCTCGCCCCCAAGCCGGCCGACAAAGTCGGTCCCTCGGAGGCGCTCGGTCAGGCAGCGGCTGATATTTTTCAGTACGTAGTCGCCCGCTTCATGGCCGAGCGTGTCGTTAACCACCTTGAAGTGGTCAATGTCCATCACCACCAGCGCAAACCCGGTACCACTGCGCTCGCACTCGGCAATGGTCCGGTTCAGTGTTCCCTGGAAGTTGCTGCGGTTGGCCAGGCCGGTGAGGGCATCGGTCTGGGCCATGTCCACCAGCCGCTGCTCGGCTTCCTCGCGGCGAACTTCGTACAAATGCACGAACACCAGCATCAGGGCACCACACAGAACCATGTTGAGCAGGTCGATGAGCGCGTGAGGGGTGGCGACATCCTCGAGGTACAGGTAATAGAGAATGCCGCCGGCAATCATGAACGGCACACTGAGGATCAAACCTTCACGCTTACCCAGCAGCAGGTAGGCCAGCACCGGCATCATCAGGACCCACACGAAAGCCGCCACCGAGGCGTTTGGCAACACGATGATGACCAGGAAGAAGCTGAACAGCGTCAGCAGGTAGGCGTAGATACAGGCCTGAAGGTGGCGGGTGGTTTTCAGGCGCCAGGTGCCCACAAACAGGACGGCACTGGCCGCCAGCTCCCCCAGACCGAGCCACAGGAAGCCGTTGAGAATCTGAAGGCATGCGAAAACCACCAGTGCGGAGCCGGTGGCCACAAAAAGCAGCCGCATCAGCGAGCGGCGATGGTTATCGCGCAGACCGGAGCGACTCTGTTCCAGTGTTGCTCCAAGGTCCGCGTGGTGAGACGTTTTCATGCTGACACTTCCCTGAATCAGCCTTCGAGTATAGCCCTGAATACCTGTTTGTAAAATGTACAGGAGAGGCCAATATCCGGGCCGCTCCTGCCATGTGATTCAAGCGTTATACGTACAGATTCTTGCGGGAGAAGCGCTCCACCAGGGGCTGGTAGGCGGCGCCCAGGAGGCGATTGATGGCCTCGATGCCCCAGGCGTCCGGCCCTACAAGAATGCGGGATTCGTCCTTCAAAATGCCCTTCACGATGGTTTCCGCAGCCTTTTCCGGCGTGGTCATGGCAAGCTTGTCAAACCCCTTGCGCTGGGCCTCTGCGTTTTCAGACTTGCCCATGCGCGCGGCGTTGGCGATGTTGGTGCGGATGCCGCCCGGGTGCACGCAGCTGACCGCCACCGGCTGGTTTTCCAGTTTCATTTCCTGGCGCAGGGATTCAGTAAAGCCGCGAACCGCGAATTTCGCGGCGTTGTAGGCGCTCTGCTTGGGTACGCCAATCAGGCCGAACACACTGGATATATTCACTACGTGGCCGTCGCCGGAGGCAATCAGGTGAGGCAAAAAAGCCCGGGTGCCGTGGGCCACGCCCCAGAAGTCGATATCCATCACCCATTGGAAATCCTCATCGGTCATTTCCCGCACCGAGGCCGACAACGCCACGCCAGCATTGTTGATGATGAGATTGACCTGACCGAAGTCGCTGGCAACCTGCTCGGCATGGGCGTAGATGGCGTCGCGGTCGGCCACGTCCAGACGGTAGGTTTTTACCTCGACGCCCTTGAGGCTGCTGGCTGTCTCGGCGAGACCGGGTTCGTTCACATCGGAGAGCGCCAGGCGGCAGCCGCGCGCGGCAAGCGCCTGGGCCAGGGCCCGGCCGATACCGGAGCCGGCACCGGTCACTACAGCAACTTTGTCCTTCAGGTTCTTCATGTCACAGGCCTCTTGTTATCTGCTCTGTCAATTAAAGCAGATACTCTAACAGTTGGCTGTGAACCGGATATGGCTCTCGGGCGCGCCCGCACCGGGCGCTCCGGCCACCCACGGTCAGGACTCGCCGAGCAGATTATCAAGGGGTTGATCGTAACTCGGGGCAAACACCCGGAGAAAATAATCCACCTCAGGCAGCTCGTCTTCCTCAAGGCGGCGGCGAATCTGCGAGGCGGCCGGTCCGAACTCCTGGTTGCCGGCCCGAATCTCGGCCTGGCATTTAAGCCAAGCGGACAGGCGGTCGGCCGCCTTGATCAATTCCTTTTCCGCCGCCGGCAATCCGGATTCCCGCACATAGGGCGCAAAATCCTCCCGGAGATCCTCCGGCAACAGGGCCAGCAGTTCACCCGCCGCCTTGTGTTCAATGTCGCCGAATGCCTCCCGCATTACCCGCGAGTGGTACTTGACCGGCGTTGGCATGTCACCGGTGATCACTTCGGTAGCATCGTGATACAGGGCGGCGGCGGCAATGCGGTCAGCGTTTACCTGGCCCTCGAAATGCCGGTTACGGATCAGTGCCAGGGCGTGGGCCAGGGTGGCCACCTCCCAGGAATGGGTCGCCACGTTTTCCTCAATCGCATTGCGCATCAGACCCCACCGCTTGATCCAGCGAAGGCGGGATACGTAGGCAAAAAAATGGCTGGCAACGGCGCCCAAAGTCACTGTTCCTGTTCTGCAGAAGTTCATGATCTTTTGCTTCAGGTGCCCGAAACGCCCGTGGTATCCTGAATGCGTATTCAATTATTACACAACCGGTGAACACGGTGCCCGCTGGAAGAACTGTCCGAACGATTCTGGTTACGCTGCTTGCCTGTTTCTTGTTGGCAAACACGTCCGCCAGGGCGGAACAGACCGAGATTACGCTCGGCGTCTACCATTTCCCGCCCATTGCCAGTGTTGACGAGGGCGGAAAAGCCGAAGGTTTGCTGGGCGACCTGCTACAGGCGCTGGAAAAAACCCATTCCGGACTTTCCTTCCGGATCTTTTACACCTCACCAAAACGCCGCCACCTGGATTTTGATTCTGGCTTGTATGACGTTATCTTCTTCGAAAGCCCCCAGTGGGGCTGGTCAGACAGACCTGTCGAGGTCACCGTCCCGATCCTTGAAGACGAGGAACTGTACGTCGCCCTGAACAAGCCGGGACGAGATGCCTCCTTTTTCACGGATCTGCACAACCGGACCATTGTTGCCATTTCTGGCTACCATTATCGCCTGACCGGCTACGAGACAGACAACGCGGTGCTGGAGGAGAAATTCGACATTGAATTTTCCGACAGCCACAGTCGCAACCTGAAGCTGATCATGGCCGACCGGCCCTCGGTGGCAGAAGTGGCCATCGTGAGCCAATCCTATCTGCAGCGGCACCTGTCAGAACATCCCGACGATCGGGCCAAACTGCTGATTTCCGACGAACCCGACCAGCGCTATCAGCTCAGCATCATCGCCCGGGCCAACGCCCCTGTCACCGCCCGCGATATGCTTCAGCTACTCGCCCCGCTGGTGCAAAGCGGGCAGTATCAACGCCTCGTGGATAAATGGAACCTGGAGGCACCACCGACATTGCAGGAACACCTTGCCAGGCGGTGATCACCGGACATCCAGGGTGAATGCCACTACCACGTTTCCGTCACTGCC
The DNA here is from genome assembly GCF_055755345.1 of Marinobacter sp. E2. Lineage (NCBI taxonomy): Bacteria > Pseudomonadati > Pseudomonadota > Gammaproteobacteria > Pseudomonadales > Marinobacteraceae > Marinobacter > Marinobacter sp. E2. The sequence goes on along the minus strand of NZ_CM146911.1, from coordinate 200,862 downwards.
AAGGTCCGCGGTGCGGGCGGGGTCGAGGAGAAACAGCTGGTCTGCCGGCACGCCGTGGGTCTCCCGCAGCAGCTTGCGAATGGCAACACCCCGGGCTGACGCCAGGTTGCTCAACGCCTCCGGCGCCAGGGACCGCTCGCCGGCAAGATAAGCCTCCCGCGCCGCCTGCCAGGTTTCATCGGAAAGCGTCTTGGCACCTCCGTTGGTCAGTTCTTCGCGAAGCAACGCCAGGCCGTCGGTCTCGGGGGCCACGCTGCCACGGATATTGAGAAGCAGGTCGGGACGTTCCAGCAGCGCATCAGCCAATGCGGCAAGCTTTTCTGCCTCGCCCTCTGCCAGTCGGACACTGCCCGGTTCAAACGCCACCTTGCCAAGCTCCTCGCCACTCAGGCCCGCCAGCTCGGCGATGGAGCCCAGCATGCTGAACGGTGAGGCGGCCGCCTTGGCCAGAAGATTGACAAACGCCCGCATGACCACCTTGCCGACACTGAAATCCGGATTGGCCAGATCACCGCTGATGGGCAGGTCCACTTCGATCACCCCCTTGCGATCCCGCAGAAGGGCCAGACCGAGCTTGACCGGCGCGTTGACCGCCTGATCACTGGGTACCGCTGAGCCCAGCTCCAGTTGGTCCATCACCACGAGGTTGGAAGCGTCGATGCGGGTGCCGGCAACTTCGTAATCAAGGTTCAGGTCCAGTTGGCCACTGTCGACACCGTAGCCGAGGTAGCGGCCAAAATAAGGGGACAGCACTGGCAGGGACAGATTGTCGATCAGCAGTTTCAGATCACTGACATCCTCAGTGCCCAGGGTACCGATGGTGCCCTGGAAATCGAGGTCGGCCACGCCACCAACCCGACCGCGCATGGATACCTTACCCTGTTGCGGCGAGATGTTGCTCAACCCGGTTACGGTTCCACTCAGGGATTCGAAACGGGTCGTAAACGCTGGCTGCAGGGTGCGGTCGGTGTAGGCCAGCTCTCCGTCCTCGAGCAGCAATTCACTGATCCGGAAAATGAATTCTGGCTCTTCGCCAGACGCCTGCGAGGCCCCGTCCGCCGGCCCGCCATCGCTCTTCGGGCCGGATTTACGGGCGATGCGCTCCACGTTGTGGACGCTGTCGGCGTTGCGAACCAGGTTGAAGAAGGGTTCAACCAGGGTCACCGTGCCGATTTCCAGCCGGGCCGGGTGCACGTTGTACTCGATTGGGGCCAGACGCAGGGTTTGCCAGGCCATTAACGGCTCCGGCGTCCCGGGTAGTTTCAGATCAAGCCCGGCCACCTCGGCGGTGCCGCTGAAGGTGCCGGTGAGCGGGTCCTGCTGGCCATCCAGATCGAGATTGCCATCCACAGAGAGGGTACCACTGGTAACGGCGAGGTTGGCGCCTTCGCGAAGGTAGGGCTCGAAAGCCGCGAGCGTCACTCCCGAGCCGGCAATCGCCGCTTCCAGGGTGAAGGGCGCCGGTGTCACCTGGCCTGTCAGAGACAGTTGCCCGCCACTGGCCAGAGTGCCTTTCAGCTCGTAGGTCACCGGCTCATCCAGCTGGTGGCTGATGCGCCCGGTCGACAGCGCGAGTGACGCCAGCTCAATCTCTGCCTCGGTTTCGGGCACTCTGTCCTGCCACAGCACCCGACCATTGGCGACGGACACGCCGGCCAGAGACCACCGGAAGGGTTCACCCTCCGATGGAGTTTCTTCGGCAGTGTCGGCGCCGCCGGTATCGCCCTCTTCGGTGAACGGCGTCAGCCAGTCAATCTGCCCTTCCGGCCCCCGGGCCAGCGCAACATCCAGATCCTCCAGCGCTACCTGACCCACCCGGAACTCACGGGCATTGAGATCAAACGTTATTCCATCAACCGTGAGCGCACCGTTGCTCAGACGCGCCTCTTCGGCCTCCGGGCTCGGGGCAACGGCGAGGTCTTTGAGAGTCAGCTCGCCGTTGCTGGTTTCCAGCCGGAACACCTCCCCGGCCTGTATCGCGTAGTCAGAGCTCAGGCTCACGCTCCCGCCCCGCAAATCGTAGGGCAACCAGGGCGCCAGGAAGTGCGCGAGGGTCTGGTGATCCACCGCGGAAATCCGTACAGAGCCGGTGGAATACAGCGGAGCGACACTCAGATCGCCCTGCCATTCAATGACCTGGCTGCCCAAAGCTGCCTGCAGTGAATAATCGCTGTCCTCGCCCTCCCGTCGCCAGGTGGCCAGATCGTTGAGGGTCAGGTCGAGCGGGGTGATCCGGAATTCCGCCATTTGCGGCTGGGTGAAGTCCCGGAACAGGAGCTCGCCGCCATTGACATCAATGCCGCCGAAGTAGAGTCGAGGCGGATCCCCGGCTTCAGCCTCTGGCTGCGACTTCGCCGCATCTGCAGGCTCAGGATTGGCCCGCTGCCAGTCCCGGGCAAAATTGATGTTGTAATCCTCCAGCAGGTCGAGCCGGATGAAGGGTTCCTCAAGGGCAATCTTCTCGAAGCCTACGATTCCCCGCACCAGCTGGAAAAAATTCAGGTCGACGAGCAGGCGGTCGAAACCCAGCACCTGTTCTCCGCCACTGTCAGCAGCGGACAGCGCGCCAGCTTCGACGGTAAGGGTGAAGGGATTGGTTCGAATATCGCCAACCTCAGCCTGCCAGCCCATTCGCTGCTCAAGCTGATCCGGCAAGGTTCGTTCCAGCCACCAGGGCAGCAACAGGAAACCGGCGAAGGCATAGAGAACGAGGACGGCCAGCAATGCGACCAGCAGATTCCGGGATTTGTGACTGGGTTGACGGCTCCGGGCCACGGACATCTCCTTGTAAACAAAGGGCAACGGCGAGCTTTTCGCCCGCCGTCCTGATCACAAGTGTAGTCGGGCTGAAGAAGGCTTGTCAGCTAAACTGCTGCTGATTGGGCAACACCAGCTCTGGATCAGCTGCCATGTTGTCAAATCTTCCAATATCAGACAGGTCGCGAGGAACCATAGCCGCCTTGATCAGTTTGCGTGTAGAGTTTCCGGTCACCGGAAAGGCCGACTGACCTACCCGCCAGGCGATCGGCACGGCGTCGGTACCGATCAGTTTGTCCAGCTGCCGCAAGCGTTTGTACATGAACTTATGGCGCGCATCTTCATGATCCAGCACCACGATAAAGAAAGTGCCGGCAGCGTAGCGAGCAAGAATTGCGTCGTCAGAAAGCTGTTCCCGCAGGGATGCGCTGACCTCCGACACCACTGACTTCAGGGAAGCGTCTCCCATCTGATTGGATAATTCCCGAAAATTGGCAATATCGAGATGTATCAGCGCGAAAGGATGTTTGCGAGCGTCCTTTCTGGCCAGAATATCAAGCAATGTCTGTTCGAGACCGGAGCGGTTCGGCAAACCTGTGACCGAATCAATAAAGGCAAGTTCGGCCACTCGCTGTTCCTCCTGCTCCCGTGCCTCTTCGCGTTTGCGCTGCTGTTTGACGTCGAGGGCCGTTACACCGAGCGCCGAGGCCAACAGCGCGGTGCAGAAGATCGCAAGCGGGACGCCCATCCAGTCACCTCGCAAGAGGTTGTCGGCGGCCGGTACCGCGCCTTCCGGAAAAGTCATCGCCATCATTCCGCTGTAGTGCATTCCGCAGATGGCTGTGGCCATCACCAGAGCCGCGACGAATTGCAGGAACAGAGCCTGCTGACCTTCGGCCTTCTGCACGACCCGACAGATGGCTAGCGCGCCGGCGGACGCGCCCAAAGCGATGGCCACCGAAACGGCCAGAAAGCCGGTGTGGAATACCGGAGGTTCGGACATCTGCAGCGCGTACATACCCAGGTAATGCATGACCACAATACTGGCACCCATGGCAACCGCAGCACCGGCGAACAGGCCTGCGCCAAGACGATCTCGACCTATCATATGCAGTGCCACACCCGACGCCACAACCGCCGCCAGCCAGGATACCGCAGTCAAGCCCGCATCGAAGGCGAGGGGGACGTTGGAGGGCATGGCGCGCATGCCAACGAAGTGCATGCTCCAGATGCCTGTCCCCATCAGCAGGGCGCCGGCACCAAGCCAGCGCCAGCGAGCGTCGTCACCTGAGCGATTGAGACGTGCGCCAAAAAACAGGGCCGCGTACGCGGCCATCACCGCAACCACAAACGAGGCGGCTATCAACAATGGATCGTAGTTATTCATCGTCACTTGAACCCTTTTACTGAGAATTTTCGGAGGCCAGAAGCCCGCTCACTTCTCATGGAGCTCCTTGGGTGACGGTAAATACGTATGAAAAAGGGACAGGAGGCTTTCGATTTGTTGTGATTCTGTAAACCGGCACGACAGAAAGCTCGCTGACAGTCAGGCCTGAACCCGATATGCTTCCACCACGTAAAACCCGTGTCGTTTCCGCGCGAGTATGAGGACGGTATATGGATATCGGCGATATGCGTCGAGATTTCGAAAGCGAAGGCCTGGATCGTGAATCACTGGATGACAACCCCATCCGGCAGTTTGAGCAATGGTTCGGCGATGCCAGAGAGGCCGGGATTCTCGAGCCCAATGCCATGTCCCTGGCGACCACTGGCCACGATGGTATGCCGGATCTGAGAACCGTGCTGTTGAAGTATTTTGATGACAGCGGTTTTGTCTTCTACACCAATTACGGCAGCCGCAAGGCCAAAGAACTGGCGGAAAACCCGCGGGCAGCGCTGCTGTTTCCATGGATCGGTTTGAACCGGCAGGTGCGCATCCAGGGCACGGTGGAGAAAGTGAGCAAAACCGAGTCCCTTCGCTACTTTGCTTCACGCCCCAGGGGCAGCCAGATTGGCGCCTGGGTGTCCGAGCAGAGCCAGGTGATCAACTCTCGGGGACTGCTCGAACAGAAGGTGGCCGAAATCAAACGCAAGTTCGGTGACGGTGACGTGCCGCTGCCCAGTTTCTGGGGTGGTTACCGCGTGGTGCCTGAGCGCATCGAATTCTGGCAGGGCAGACCCAGCCGACTCCATGATCGATTCGAGTACGTTAAGGACAGTGATGGCTGGCTCATCCAACGACTTCAGCCCTGAGCACAAGCCCTCGGTCTGGCTCTGCCACCAGACGGAGGGTGTCGAGGAGCCCGAGCCGCCCTGGCTCACCGACTATGAACGTGCCACTGTCAGCAAGTTCAGCGGTCCGCGACGCCGGGAATATCTCTCGAGCCGGTGGCTGATTCGCCAGGCCATTGCCGGGGCGTCGGGCCAGAGTCCGTCCGGCTGTCGGCCCGTGGACGGGCGCCCGGTGGCTTCCGGCGAGCCCGGGGGCTGGCACCTGTCGCTCAGCCACAGCCACGGACTGTCCGCCTGCGCCACCCTGGCCGGTTCGCCCGTCGGTCTTGATCTGGAGCCCTGCCAGCGTCATCCTCAGTGGCACAAAGTGGCCCGCCGCTGGTTTTCGGCGGTGGAACAGGAGTGGCTGTTCCGGGAAGACGATGCCAACAGCTTTCTGAAGGTCTGGACATTGAAAGAAGCCTGGCTGAAAGCCACCGGCCGGGGTATCGCCGGCAACCTGCAAACCCTGGAAGTGCGCAGGAACTTCGAGATGTATGGCGATCGGCCGGAAGAGGACTGGCAGGCCTCCTGCTGCTACATTGAAGGGTTCCTGGTCACCGTTGTGTTCCGGGGTTCCCGGCCGCTCTGGCCGGACTTTTCCCTGCTGGAGCCGCCGCCTCCGGCCTTTGCTCTGGTGCAAGCAGACACCCTCGAAAGCTCCTGGGAGCCCTTGTTCCAGCGGACCATTCGCCCCAAACGCTGACCCCGTGGGAGGACTAGACATGGCAGACGCCGGCCGCTGCCCCTGGTGTGGCAACGATCCACTGTACGTGCACTACCACGATACCGTTTGGGGACGCCCCGAGTACGACAACCTGGCGCTGTTCGAAAAGCTGTGCCTCGACGGCCAGCAGGCGGGCCTGAGCTGGATCACCATTCTTCGCAAACAGGATTCCTATCGGGCGGCCTATGCCCATTTCGATCCCGAAAAGATTGCCCGGTTCGATGACGCAAAGGTGGACGAGCTGATGCAGGATCCGGGCATCATCCGCAACCGCCTGAAGGTTCACTCCGTCATCAAGAATGCACGAGCCTACCTCGCCCTGCGGGAACAAGGCATTGGTTTCAGCGAGTTCCTGTGGTCATTCGTAGACCATCAGCCGGTCCAGAACCACTGGCAGTCCCTGGAGGAAGTCCCGGTCGCCACCGACGCCTCCGAGGCCATGTCGCGGGCGCTGAAAAAGGCCGGGTTCACCTTTGTCGGGCCGGTGATTGTCTATGCCTTCATGCAGGCGACCGGCATGGTGAATGATCATCTGGTGCAATGCCCCCAACATCGGGCCTGTTATTTACTGAGTCAATGATCTCAATAGCCAAGGGGGTCGTACGTTCAGGTGAGCAATAAATCCTGGAGAACATCGTGCGTATCACTCTCGACCAGCTCCGAAGCCTTCAAAACCCGGTTATCGACCTGCTTGAGATATTGTCCCTCGAAGGTCAGCATTACATGGCCCGTCTAAGCCTGGACGGTGAGCTGTTTCTTCTTTCAGACAGACAGGGCACAACCAGTCTGTTCCGAAGTGCCTGGCAGATCCAGGACACACTGGCCTCGTTTACCGTCCGGGAAACACAGGTCGTGCACCCATCCGCCTACCATGAAATGGTGGGCATGGAACCGGCGGCGATTGAGCCCTTGCGAATCCGGGTGCAGAGGCAGAAAACGTGATTTCCGTTTCCAGACTTGCCATTCTCGTTGGCCTCGCCGGTCTTGTTCCCTTTCTTGCGGGCATCTTCGGTCTTTTCCTCGCACCCCAGCACAGCGTGGCATTACTGGGGTACTTCTACCTTTACAGCGCAGGAATTCTGGCCTTCATGGCAGGGGTCTACTGGCCCATCGCCATGCAACTGGACAACTGTTCCTATCCGTTGTCCCCGCTTATTACCATGCTGCTAAGCCAGGTGTTTTTCGTCTCTGCGGGCATCGGGCTTTTACTGCCGGTCACCGGACAGATCGTGCTGTACACAGTCGCCTATCTGGGACTGTATCTGGTGGATGCGCGCTGGATGCGAATCTACTGGCCGCAGTGGTACCTTCGTCTCCGGCTGTTGCTGACTTCGGTCGTACTGGTGTGCCAGGTGATCGCGGCGGCCTGGTTCCTGCTGTTACACGGCGCCTGACCACCGGTCAGGCGCCGAGAGCGTCCTCGGGGTTGTCATACCGGCTCTGCAACTTTCGCAGTGCCGTTTTCTCAATCTGCCTGACCCGTTCCCTGCTGATCCCCAGGTCATCGGAAATCACCTGAAGCGTCTCCGGTTCGGGTAATCCCAGGCCATAGCGGCGCGAGAGAATGTCTTTTTCCCGATCGCTCAGCTCACTCAACATCGAACTGAGGGTACGTCGGCGATCACGGTCCTTCATGGAATGGTCCGGCGCCACTGCATCGCCGGCATCCAGGCTGTCGGCGAGCGTAACTGAGCCGTCCTCCACCAGAGGCACATCCGTGGACACTTCCCGCGTGGCCAGGGCCCTGAGTTCACCAATGCGAGACGGGGTCGCTTCCATTTCCCGGGCCAGCTCCGTTTGTGAGGGGGTTCGGCCCAGGCTCTGGTGGAGTCGCAACGACACTTTCTGCATCTGGCGAATCTCATCCACCACGTTCTCCGGTGTATGCACCAGGCGGGTGCCCCGCTGCAAACAGCGCTTCACTTCCTCGCTGATCCACCAGTAGGCGTAGGTGGAAAACCGGAAGCCCTTGGTCGGGTCAAACCGCTCCACCGCCTTGATCAGGCCCACGTTCGCATCCTGGATCAGGTCCGACATGGGTATGCCGTGCTGGCCGTAGCGACGGGCAATGTGCACCGCCAGACGCAGATTGCTCTGGATCAGCTTGCGGCGACAGGCGGTGGCAAGATGAAACGCCCGGCGACATCGGGATGAAAACGCGCACGCGTCCCCCAGGCTGCCAATCACCTCCCGGAAGGTCTGCGGCGTCTCTGGCGGCAGGGCCAGTTCGTCGCTGATGATCTGGTAGCAGCGAGTGAGTTTACGGGAGAGGCGGCGTTCGGCCTCGTCCGTCAGCAGTTCATACCGGGACGCATCCCTGAAGTACAGCCCGACCAGGGAATCCCTTTCACCATCGTTGGGCGTTGTCGGAGACGGTCCCAGCCTGTCGATGTTAGGCATGGCCAAGGTACCGGTCAGAAAATGTACCAGAAGGTACGAGCGGTGGATGCCGATGGATTTACCGGCGGAGGTCCGTAAAAACGCGCAGGAAAGAGGAAAAAACGCGAAGCGGCGCCGGGGCGCCGCTTCGGTTATCGGGGTTCGGCAGGGGTGCCGATCAGGCGGCCACGATGGCGTATTCGTGATTGTGGGGCTCGATCAGGACGCCGTGCAGTGCCACGATGGCCTTCTCGTAGTTGTCCTCATCCACCACAAACTGGATGTCCACCTGGCGCATGCACTGGTGCAGGGCCAGCACGCTGATTTCTTCGTCGGCCAGGGCCTTGACCGAGCGGGCCAGGATACCCGGCACTTTCATGTCGCTGCCAATGGCTGACACCACCGCCACCTTGCGGGTGCTAATCTCGGCGTTGGGGAACTCTTCCTTCAACGCCTTGACCACACGCTTGACGTGCTTGAGCGTGCTGCCCACGTAGTGGGTGATGGTGTTGGCGTTGGTATCCTTGGACAGGAAACGCACCTTGAAGCGGGCCAGCACGTCCAGAATCCGACGATCAGACCCCGGCTCACCCTGCATGTCCTGGTCGAACACTTCCACCGCGAATACGCCCTTGGCGCCGGCGATGATCTCCACCTGGGGCTTCTCACTGACGTAATCGCCGGTGATCAGGGTACCGGTGTGCTCCGGCTCGAAGGTGTTCATGACCCGCAGCGGAATTTCGTTCTGGCGCATACCCTTGCCAGCGCGGGGGTGAATCGCCTCCATGCCGAGGTTAGCCAGCTGGTCTGCCACGTCGTAGTTGGTGCGGCCCAGCGGCACCACCTTGTCGGCCCCCACGATGTTGGGGTCGGCGGAGCTCAGGTGGTATTCCTTGTGGATGATCGCTTCCCGGGCGTTGGTGATCACTGCCACCCGGCTGAAGGTCATTTCGCTGTAGCCCCGGTCGAAGGTGCGCATCAGGCCTTCCTTGCACTGGGCGTAACCGGTCACGATCGGCAGCTCCCGGGACAGGTCCACAGCGTCGAAGGCCTGCTTGAGCTTTTCGTCCAGCGGCAGCAGCTCGTTGTCGCGCCAGCCGGTCAGGTCCACAAACCGGGCGTTGACACCCTCCTGCTGAAGCTTGAGGGCCGTATTGAAGGCGCTGTGGGCTTCGCCGATACCGGCGAGCATTTCGCGCACGGTGAGCAGGTGTTCCTCGAGCTGGAACTGGCCATAGGAGCACAGGCGCTGAAGGTCTATGAGACAGCCGCGAACACCTTCGATACGGTCGGTGATGAACTGGTCCGCCTGCTGCTTGAGCATCGGGTCCTCGAACAGCTCACCGTTGATGTCGGTCAGGAACTTGACCAGCTTGGTGAGGTCGTCGCCCCAGGCCCAATCCGATTCCGAATCGGCAAACAGGGCGTAGACACCGGGCTCTCCGGTCTTCTTGTGCTCCAGCAGTTCGTTGGTGACACCACCGTAGGCGGACACCACGAAAATGCGCTGGTACAGGTCGTCTTTCTTGCGATTCCCGATGATGATGTTATCGCGGACGGCCTCGTAGTTACTCATCGACGTACCGCCGATTTTTTCAACGGTATGTTGTTGGCTAGTCATAGGTTTGCCTTTGCTATCCTGCAGCATGAATGTCCAGCGGAGGGACAGCGGGCCTCACGAGGCCTCGCTGAGCCCCTCCTGCATGATTTCGTCGACACTTTGCGCCAGCAGGGCAGCCCCTTTCTTCAGGTCTTCCTCGCTGGTCGTCAGCGGCATCAGGCACTTGATGACTTCATCATTCGGACCACTGGTCTCGATGATCAGGCCGTGCTCGAAGGCACGCTTGGTAATCGGGCCTGTAATGTCCGCGTGGGTTGCTTCGATACCACGCATCAAACCGCGCCCTTTCATTTTGAACTGACCCGGGTACTTGTCGCAAATCGCCTGCAGGGCGTCGCCCAGCACCTTGGTCTTGGCCTTCACTTCGTTGGCGAAAGCGTCGTCTTTCCAGTAGGTTTCCACGGCGGTACGGGCGGTAATGAAGGCCATGTTGTTGCCACGGAAGGTACCGTTGTGCTCACCCGGATCCCACACATCCAGCTCCGGACGGAACAGCACCAGCGCCATGGGCAGGCCGTAGCCGCTCAGGGACTTGGACACGGTGACAATGTCCGGCTTGATCCCGGCAAACTCAAAGCTGAAGAACTCGCCAGTACGACCGTTGCCGGCCTGGATGTCGTCCAGGATCAGCAGGATATCGTGTTTCTTGCACAGCTCGGACAGGCCCTTGAGCCACTCGGCGCGACAGGCGTTCAGGCCGCCCTCGCCCTGGACCGCCTCAACGATCACGGCGGCCGGCAGCTCGAAACCGGAAGAGCCGTCGCTCAGCAGCTTGTCCATGATCTCCAGAGTGTCCACGTCCTCACCCAGGTAGCCGTCGTAGAACATGAAATCGACGTTGCCCAGCGGTGTACCCACACCACCACGGTGGTGTTTGTTGCCGGTGGTGGCCACCGCGCCCATGGTGACGCCGTGGAAGCCGTTGGTGAAGGAGATAATGCCGTTACGACCCTTTACCTTGCGGGCCAGCTTGAGTGCGGCTTCCACACAATTGGTGCCGGTGGGGCCGGTGAACTGCATTTTGTAATCCAGACCACGCGGTTCAAGGATGTACTTCTTGTACGACTCCATGAAGTCGTGCTTGGCCTTGGTGAACATGTCCAGGCCCTGGCTCACGCCGTCGGCCTCAATGTATTCCAGCAGGGCTTTCTTCAGAATGTCGTTGTTGTGGCCATAGTTCAGGGAGCCGGCCCCGGCGAGGAAATCCAGGTATTCCTTACCGTCCTCGGTGTACAGGTGCGCGTTCTTGGCACGGTTGAAAATCACCGGGAAGGCACGGCTGTACACGCGTACTTCGGATTCAGTCGACTTGAAAATTTCCATGATCTTGCCTCTTAGCATGTCAGGTTCGAGGTAGGTGCGTGGCGGCCTGTCACAGTCATACGGTGTCGGTGTCGATCAGGCCCACCGCGCGTTGATTGAAGCCGTCTGGCAGGCCTACCTCAGTAGCCTGCCGGCTGGTTCAGATAACTACTTCAGATATCAACTCGGTCACAACGCTTCGCTAACAGCGTTCGGTAAAACGCCAGCACAGCGAAAGGCGTCTCAGGCTGGCTTGGTGAAGGGCCCGATGCGGAGCAGGAATTCAGAGTCGTGCTCGCCGCCGAAGTGAGTGCCTTTCTCGAAGTGCTCGTGGTAGGTGAGCTCGGCACCCATATCACGGGCAAACGACCGGAACAGCGCCCAGGAGGCTTCGTTGTCCTCGGTGATGGTCGTTTCCATGTGGGTCACGCCCTTGCAGGCGTCACGGCCAACGATCGCTTTCAGCATGCGCTTGGCAAGGCCTTCTCCACGACCTTTCTCGTGGACGGCCACCTGCCAGACAAACACGGTATCGGGCTGTTGGGGAGGAATGTATCCGGAGATAAAGCCGACCAGGTCGCCGTCCTTCTCCGCGGCCACGCCAGTTTCGGCAAAGTGGCTGCACTGCAACAGGTTGCAGTAAATCGAGTTGGGGTCGAGCGGCGGGCATTCCGCCACCAGCTGGTGAAGCCTGAAGCCATCGTCCTTCACCGGTTTGCGAAGCGAGATGGCGGTTGTATTCGATCCTTCTGTTGTCATGGCGAGTTCAATTCGTGGCAAAAAGTTAGTGTTGAATTATATAGACCACAAAATATATTTCAAGTGAGCCGGAAATCGCGCCCACGACAGGGCGCTGGCCCCTTTTCTCAGAATAGACCGATTAACTTCATTCGCCAGTGACAATCTGGTTAATTTGTCGACGAGAAGACAATATCATCCGGCACCAGGGAGGTGCCGTGAACGAGCCGGTTACGGTAGGAAACGGCCGCCGGCGAACCCGCAGGCCAGAGCCGATCGAATTCAGGGAGCCACTGCTCGAGGCGATAATCCACTGGCATCAGCGACACATGAAGCCCTCCCTGCTCGGCACCGGCAACCGGCTCGGTGACAGGGCTGGTGATGGCAATGCGGGTGATCAGCCCTCGCGAATCAGCGCGCAGGTTGCCCATGCCGGCCGAGCCATTATTGACCACCAGGCGGGCCCGCTCATCCACGCGGCCCGTCCAGAGCACAGGCAGGCAGGTGTGGGTTGAGGCGATGACATCGGCACCGGTTGCCCGGAACCAGTCCGAGAGTCTCTCCCCGCTGCCAGAAGCAAAAGCTTCGTGAGCCAGGCCCCAGCCGGCCAGGGACTCCGGATCACCGTGCACCACCAAAACCTTTAGGCCTCCAAATATCAGGCAGCGATAGCGCGGCAACAACGACAAACGCCGCTGGATATCCGGATGCTCACAGGCCACCGCCTGCAAACGCTCCATGATCCGGTTGGAGCGCTCTACCACCCCGTGATCGACAAAATCCGGATAGGCGCAACCACAGCCGGCACCAGCGCTGGGCAGGGCCAGTTCGTGATCGACATTGCCCAGACTGACCAGATGGTCCAGCACCCGGTTGTTGATCGACCGGAACAGACTGTCACTGGCGTTGAACCAGTTGAAATCGCCGTTAAACACCAGCTTCACCCGATGTCCCCGACGCTCCTCGGCCAGCGCCATCTGCTCGATCTCATCCAGGGCCCAGGGATTACCATAGAGACCGCCGATAATATAGAGCACGTCCTCCGATACCGTCTGGGGCTCCTGGCACAGGGCCTCAGGTGAGTAACGGTACGCCAGCGGACAGCTGCGGCCCTCGGTCATGGCTCAGGCCTCGCCAGCCGCCAGCGAGCGACCGGCCAGCCGGCGCAGCACCAGCGGGACGAAGAAACCCGCGGTGCAGATCAGGAAGCCGTAGGCGTTCACGCCCAGCAACATGGCGTACTTACCATCGCCAATAGCCCAGCTTGCCGGAATCAGCCCGACCGCCAGCAACACGCCCAGCCCCAGACCAGTCCAGAAGCTCAGGTGGAAGCTCCAGGGCGACCACCGGGTGAACCCGTAAAACAGGAACACCGGCGCCAGCCCCATCACCATGGTGCCGGAGATGGTCGTGGCCTTGAGGATATCGGTGCCGGCGAACATGGGCAGGTTGCCCAGGAACGCGAAGATCACCATCACCACCGCGCCCACACGCATGCTGGGCAGCTTGTCCGATGCGCGGCGGGCCAGCCTTGGAAGATCCACTGCCAGGGACTTGGCCAGGGAGGTAAAGGTGGAATCCAGGGTGGAGCCGGCTGACGTCATCATCACCACGCTCATGAAGAACAGCGCCGCCAGCCCCAGGGACTGCCCCACGGCCGCGGGCGCGTTGCCCATGGCATCGATGCCGTTAAGCCGGGCATGCACGCCCACCAGGCTGAAGACAAACACCGCCACAAAGCCCAGCAGTCCGGCCACCACAAAGCTCTTGAGCATGGTTTTTTCCTTGTTCACGAAGCCCCGGTCGGTGAGCACCGGATCATGAAACGGATAGCTGAACAATTGCAGCAAGGCTACCAGCAACAGATCAAAGCCGGCATTGAGCCGGAACTCGCCGTTGGTCAGCAGGGCACTGGTGTCGTTGGCGGGAATGATCAGGAACAGCACCGCACCCACGAAGAACACGAACACAAACGCCTGGATCACATCGGTGAAGATCGATGACCGCAGCCCGCCTTTGAGGCTGTAGGCGAGAGTGAACACGGTAAACAGCATCGCCGCCGCGTAGTACTCCCATTCGCCGGGCAACCCGAAATAGCCCCCCACCACAGCGGTGTTGCTCCAGACCTCGTTGTACAGCCGGATCAGGATGGCTGCGGCGAATGCCAGCGCCGCCAGCCGCCCGAACCGGGAAGTAAGAAAATCCTGCAGGCTGCGGGCGCCGGTCTGGGTCCGGATCAGGTAAATGATGTAGCCGGCCACCGGAATCGACAGCCAGTAACTGGCATACGCCAGCCCACCGACCACCCCATAGGCCGCCCCCAGGTTGGCGGCGTTGGTCACCGATTTGGCGAAAATCCAGCTGATAAAGATACTCGCCGTGAGTGACCACTGACCTACCGGATTGCCCTGATCGTCCGCGCCCTTGTAAAACGAATTCGCGTTCTTGCTCTTGGGCGACAGCGCGTACATCACCACGCCGTAGACCAGCAGGAATCCCCAGAACAGGGCGGCCTCTGTGAAGTTCATGTTTTTCTTTCCTTTGTTCTTGGTTCCGGGGCTTTTCCCGGGGGTTCTGGTTTTGGTGCTTTCCGGGTCAGGCCGGTAGAGGGTTCAAAAAAACGCCCGTGAATACATCCCTGTAGGGCTTGGTCGCGCCATCCCTGGCGCTCCACATTTTTTGAACCCTCTACCGGCCTGCCCCTTGTTCAACCTCGGTATCGGCATCCCCGACAACGGAAGTGGGCTCCAACCAGCTCTGACGGGCCTTTCTTTCGGACCTTTCTTTTCTTCCCACTCAGCAACCGAATAGCAAAGTCCTATCCGCGGTCTGGGGGGTGACGTTATTTTCCCGCCAGGAAAAAGATGTCTGAGCGAAGCGAGTTGTTTTTCCCAAGGGAAAATAACGTCACCCCCCAGGCCGCCAATGACCAGCCATCAGTCCTGAGACAACAAACACCCGAACCTAAGCAGGCGCCGAACAACTGGCCCCAAACCGATAACAGGAGAAACACCGGTGGTGCCGCAACATAATCCGCTCATCCATGCTCTCGGCCAGGGTCCCACCCAGGTCGTACTGCGGGTCATCGTCCACCAGCGTGCAGGCATACACCCGCACCTGATCGCCCTTCTTCACCAGCATCCGCGTATAGGTGCACATAAAGTGCGACCGGGACTCCTTCGTCGGATACTTCTCCATGCACGTCTCGGTGATCTCCGGGCTGCCGTCTTCCGAGCCCGGGGTACCCAGGTCCGGGAAGGCCGTGAACGCCAGATTCTCCGGAATGCCCCGTTCCCGGAAGATCTCACGGAAGGCGGCTTCCACCTCGGACGGAATCTCCTCCGGGTCGGTCTGGCGGGCGACGGACACCTTGAAACCCTGCTCGATCAGCCAGCGGATGCCCTCGAGGGCTTCGTCAAAACTGCCCTCGCCGCGATCCTTGTCGTGGCGGGCGCGGTCCGGAAAATCCAGGCTGACCCGGAAATGTATCGGGTAAGGGTTGTCCAGTAGAGGCAGAACCTGATGCTGGCGCTTGTGCAGCGGTTCGGTGGCGTTGGTCAGCACGAAGCAGGGGCGGTGCTGGCTGGCATAGTCCAGGATGTTGACGAAATCCCGGATCACGAACGGCTCACCGCCGGTGAAGGAAAACTGCTCCACGCCCATCTCCAGGGCTTCGTGAATAAACGGTTTTACGTCGCTCAGTTTCATGCCCGGAATGCGGCCGTCGCCCGGGTGAGAGCCCTCGAGGCAGAAGGGACAGGCCAGGTTGCAGGCGGTGCCGGTGTGGATCCAGAGTTCCTTGAGCCGGTCGGCGTCGATGTAGCCGCGGGGGTCGCCGTTGCGGGTATGGGTCCAGCTGTCGCGGGCCCTGGGCTCCAGGATCTCCACAGCCGGAATGCGATTTTTTCGGGCCGCTCTGGCTTCGATCACGGGCATGACTGCTCCTCAATACTTCAGTGTTCAGGGACCACAGACAGGGGCAGAAGCCAAAGGGTTCACGCCCCGTGCCATTCCGTCAGCCTGTGGTCACGTCGTTGTGCTTCAGGGGCGGCCGCCTTTCCTTGCCCCGGCGCCAGCCATGGAGCTTCTCCAACAGCTTCAGAACGCCTTCGGGCGCGTGGGCCCGTTTCCATTCACCGGCCGCGTACTTGGCCGACTCGTTCCAGGTCGGGTAGGGGTGAATGGTGCCAAGAATCTTGTTCAGTCCCAGGCCATGCTTCATGGCCAGGGTGAACTCGGCCAGGATTTCCCCGGCATGGGCGCCCACCACCACAGCGCCCAGGATCTTGTCCTTGCCCGGCGGAGTCAGCACCTTGATGAATCCGTGGTCCTCGCTTTCGGCGATGGCCCGGTCCAGATCGTCCAGCCCATACCGGGTCACTTCGTAGGCCACCCCCTGGGCCTTAGCTTCGGCCTCACTGAGCCCCACCCGGGCCACTTCCGGTGAGGTGAACGTCACCCAGGGCATCACCCGGTAGTCGACCCGGAAGCGCTTGAACTGGCCGAACAACCCGTTTACTGCCGCGTACCAGGCCTGGTGCGAGGCCGCGTGGGTAAACTGGTAGGGCCCGGCCACATCGCCGCAGGCAAACACGTTCGGATAACGCAGGCTCATGTCCTCTTCCACCGGCACAGTGCCGTTGGGCAGGGTGTCCACGCCGATGCGCTCCAGATTCAGGCCGGCGGTATTGGCCGCGCGGCCCACGGCCACCAGCACCTCGTCGAAGGGAATTCGCACCCGCTCACCCTCGTGCTCGCAATAGGCCACCTTCTCACCATCCTCAATACGGAACTCGGCCGCGGAATGTTTCAACCGGACATCAATGCCGTCTGACTGGAACTGCTTCAACACCAGCTCAGAAACGTCGGTATCCTCTTTGGCCAACAGGCGATCACCCATCTCCACCTGTGTCACCTTGCTGCCAAGACGGGCAAAGGCATGGGCCAGCTCGGAGCCGATCGGGCCGCCGCCCAGCACCAGCAGGCGCTCCGGTTGCTCTTCCAGATGCCAGAGGTTGTCCGAGGTCAGCGGCTCCATGTCCTTCAGGCCCGCAATGGGCGGCACCGCCGGCTTGCCGCCCGTGGCCACCACGATGCTACGGGCAGTGAGCCGTTCGGTGCGGCCATCGTTATGGCGCACTTCCAGCTCCCAGGGCGACACGAAGCTGCCTTCGCCGGCAATGCAGTCCACGCCCAGCTTGCGGTAGCGCTCCGGAGAGTCGTGGGGTTCCACTTTGGCGATCACATCCTTGACCCGGCTCATGATGTTTTTGAAAGAGCCTGTCACCGGCACCGACTCCAGCCCGTAGCGGTTGGCATGGCGCAGGGTGTCCGCCGCTTTGGCACTGCGGATCAGAGCCTTGGAAGGCACGCAGCCGGTGTTGAGACAGTCACCGCCCATTTTGTCCTTCTCGATCAGTGCCACCTTGGCCTTTACGGCCGCGGCGATGTACGCAGAAACCAGACCGGCCGAACCACCGCCGATCACCAGCAGGTTGTAATCAAAATGCGCGGGCTTTTGCCAACCGGCGTATACCTTGCGGCGGCGAAGAAAACCCACGACAAACTTGGCAATCAGCGGGAACAGACCCAACAGGGCGAAGGACAGCAGCAGATCCGCCGAGACGATGTCACCGGTGGACTCGATCTGGCCCAGCTGCGTGCCGGCATTCACATACACAAAGGTACCCGGCAGCATCGCCGCCCAGCTGACCAGCGCGTAGGTGCGCAGCTTCATGGCCGTCAGGCCCATGGCCAGGTTGATCAGGAAGAAGGGGAACACCGGCACCAGGCGCAGGGTGGCGAGGTAGAAGGCGCCGTCCTTCTCGATGCCCCGGTCCATTTTGGCGACGGTCTGGCTGTAGCGCTTGCGCAGCGTGTCCCGCATCAGGAACCGGGCCACCAGAAATGCCAGGGAGGCCCCGATGGTTGAGGCCACCGATACCGCGGCCAGCCCGTACAGGTTCCCGAAGAAGGCGCCACCGGCCAGGGTCATGATGGCAGCTCCGGGCAGGGACAGCGCAGTTACTACCACATAGACAGCCACAAAACCCAGCACCGCCAGCCCCAGATTCTGATCGATCCACTGCCCGATGGCCTGCTGGTTGGCCTTCAGATTGTCGAGCGTCAGAAGCTCGGTACCGCCGGCGGAGACAAATCCGGTGACAACCGCGGCAATCACGGCGATCAGGATCCATTTCTTGAACGTCATGCAAAAGTCCTTTCTGATTCAGAGCCACGGGCAAAATGACACCCGACCGCGGGGGTTTTAAAGCACAGCCCTGCCGTGCGTATCCAGGCGATATTGCAGTTGTACGTCAGGTAAACCGCCATTGTGTCAACGAATGCTCATGAATATCTAACATTTCGGTTACACCCACCGTGTTCACAGCCGATACGTCGCTATTCGGCAGCCTGAAAGACACATTCCCATTCTTGAACAATCGCTCACTAAAAGAAACAGCGATAGCCGATATTGCCAGCGTCTCTACCTACTTTTTGAGCCCGACAACGCCCTGGGAAACAACGGGCGCTGATACATGGAACGCAGGGCTACGGTTGTCAGAAAATGCAAAATAATATCTAATGTTGTTGATAATCATTCTCGTTAATCAGGATTGCCGCCAATGCTGACCAATAACCGCACGCGCCAATTGATCACCGATGGCTTACCCGCCTTTGGACTCCTGAACGCAGTGCCAACGCCCTGGATGATCGAGATGATCGGCCATGCCGGCTATGACTTTGTCATCCTGGACACGGAACACATGTCCACCAATCCAGAGTCCCTGGAACATATGATCCGCGCCGCCGAGTGCGCCTCCGTCACCCCTCTGGTGCGAGTGCCAGGGGTTGATCGTGCTGCGATTAGCCGGGCTCTGGACAGTGGTGCTCAGGGAATTGTTGTTCCCCGTATCCGTAATGCCGAAGAGGCGCGCGACGTTGTTCAGATGGCGCGGTACGCGCCTGCGGGGCAACGTGGAATTACCGGCGGCAGGACAACAGGTTTCGGAACCCTCCCGCTGAAAGACTACCTCAGGCAGGCCAACCAGGAAGTCCTCATTGTGCTCATGATTGAAGACCAGGAAGGCATCGACAACCGTGAAGCCATCCTGGGTGTTCCCGGTGTTGACTGGGTGCTTCCGGGAGCGGTTGATCTGTCGCAATCACTCGGCTGCCCTGGTGACCCGTTCCATTCGTCTGTCAATCACGCCATCGCGGAACTGGCAGCGAGTTGCCGCGGGCGTTCTGTGGAATTTTGCGCCTTGCCACGAAGTCCTGACCAATTGACGGAATGGCAGGAGTGGGGAGCAAGAGCCTTTCTCCTGGGAGAAGACCGCAGTCTGCTCTTTAAATACCTCAAGTCTCACCTTGCGACCTGCCGTGCCGAGTCGAGCCCGCCGTCTCCCTGAGGCGGCCATTCTTCTTCAAGTCTGACAAGAGTTCTCCAATGCGCGATACCGTACTTTTTCTTGCTCATGTTCCAATGGAAGCCCTGAATCGGGGATTCCTGCCTGCAGCCCAGTCGATGGGGCTGAAAGTGATCCTGCTGACAGACCAGGCGGCGACTCATCACCACTATTTCAGTCAACCGGACCTTCCCGCCTATCCGGAACAGATTCTCCAGTGTGATGTATTTAATCCGTTGTCTGTTCTCGATCTTCTCTCAGAACTCCCGGCCCCCGTGGGCGTGTTTTCCAACAGCGATCACCTGCAGACGGTGACCGCTCTGGCCGCAGCCTACCTGAATCTGCCGGGCAAAGACTGGCAAACCTGTTACCGGGCAAAAAACAAGGCCGCCATGCGCCAGTACCTGAAAGCGATCGATGATGGCGCATGCTGGTTCAGGGCTGTGAATGATCAGACATCCCTGGGGAAAGTGATCGACGACGTTCCCTTCCCGTGTATTGCCAAGCCCCGGGAGGGGGTTGCCAGCCTCAACGTCAGGCGCCTGGACAACACTGCGCAACTGCAATCGTTCTGTGATCAGTTCTGGCAGGAACAACCCGGGCAACCCTTGCTGCTGGAAGAGTTTCTGTCAGGCCCTGTTCACACTCTGGAGACCATTGGGGACGGAAACAGCCTGATTGCACTCGGAGGATTTGAAGTGCGGCTTTCCGAGCCTCCCCATTTTGTCGAACTTGAAGCGTCGTGGGTGCCCTACCAGCCGGACAGTCCTCACCTGCAGGAGATGTTCAGGCAGGTACGGCGCTTCGGTGTGGGCCTTGGCGCCTGCCATTCCGAATTTGTGATAACCGACAATGGGCCGAGACTTATCGAGATCAATTACCGTACGGTGGGGGATGGCCGCGAATTCCTGCTTGACCGCATGACAAATCATGGGCTGTTCCATGCCATCCTTCAGGCCCATGTTGGCAACCCTCTTGAATTATCCCCTCCCACGCAGGCGGCGCAGATACGCTATCTCAGTGCTTCTACCAGCGGGCGGGTTCGCCGTTCAGCTCCTGAGCGCAGGGAGCCGTGCGGTGACGGCATTGCCGAGTTTGAGCCTTTGAGGAAAGTGGGTGATGACGTCCGACTGACTCATTCAAACAAGGACTACCTGGGCGTGTTGCGGTTGTTTTCGAGCGATCCCTCTCGTGTGAAGGATACGTTGGCCGAATGGACCACCGATCTTGAAGCAGAGTGGGAGATAGGCTGATGACCCGGAACACCGCTCTGTCTTCAACAGACCCCGGGCAGTATCTGACCCGGAGGCTGGTCGATGCCCTGATCCGCGAAGACGTGGCCGGCTGCCAGAGTGATTCTCAGGCAGTTGGGGTGGACGGCGTGCCCGGCTCTCCAGGAACGCCGGCGACCTGGTTACGGTGGACGCTGGCGCAGGGCATCCTGTGGTTGCCGGTCCATCCGGCAACCTTCATGCAGCGTTGGCAGTGGAGTGGCGACGCGCTCATCTGGCAGCCCGCAGGCCAGGTCGGAAGCGTGTCGGAAGTGAATCACTACGAACAGGTTCTGGCCTGCCTCACCGCGGAGGAACACGACGACTCTGGGGAGCAGTTGGAGATCTATGCCGATGAGTGCAGAACCGCGGAGGCACACGACACCCTCTGTCTGGCGGAGCGGTCCAGGTGGTTTGACGACATCCGCCATCAGGGGCAAAGCTGGAAGGATTTTCCCCGGTTATCCGAACGCATACTTCATTTCGATCGTCTCGCGGCCTTCCTCGATCATCCGTTTTATCCCAGTGCCCGCGCCAAGAGTGGTTTTGATAAGGCAGCACTGGTGGCCTACGCGCCTGAATTTGCCCCGCGTTTTCAGTTAAGGTGGCTTGCCGTCCCCGGCTCGGAAGTCACTTCGATGGGGGAGCTCCCAGGTTGCTGGCCGGATTTCAGCGAGGTAGGGCTGGATAACCGGCTTGCCGACAGCTACCAGCTCTTGCCGGTGCACCCTCATTTCTGGGACACCGCGCTGAGTGAGTATCTGTCGACCACAGACATCGGTGCCAGGGTTATCCGTGCGCCAGCGCCTGCGCTTTGGGTTCAGCCAACACTGTCGGTACGAACCCTCCAGCTTGAGGCAGCGCCGGAGGTCCACGTGAAAGTCCCTTTGACCATTCGCACACTGGGCAACCGGAACATTCGAACGGTCAAACCGAGCACACTTTATGATGGTCATACGGTTCAGAAAATCCTGCAGGAGATAGCCGGCAAGGACCCGGTCCTTAAAGGGACCTTTTCTGTAACCGACGAATCCTCAGGCCTGCACGTTGGCGATCTGCCCTGGCTGGGCTGTATTGTGCGCCGGTTTTGCGGGTTTTCCGACCAGCAGCAGATTGTGCCCGTTGCCTCCCTGTTAGCCGACAGCCCGGACGGTCGCTGCGTTGCCCAAATGATGGCGGACGAGTTTAATCGTGGCGACCTGACAGAGTGGGTGCGCCAGTACGTTGCCTTGACGCTGACGGTGCACCTGCGACTGTGGCTTGTCTACGGCATTGCACTGGAATCCAACCAGCAGAACTCCATGGTGGTGCTCACGCCGGGGCAGCCACCGCAGCTGCTTTTCAAGGACAACGACGCCCCCAGGCTGTGGCCAGACAGGCTATGCGGACAGTTGACGTCCATCGAGTCAAAAGTGGCGCAACTCCGGGATCAACGCATCCTGGTCAATGATGAAACACCCCTGGCGCAGATGTTTACCACCATCACCCTGCAACTGAACCTGGCGGTTATTCTTGAGGGCCTGTCCGCACGAGGGCTCGGATCAAGGGCCCACTGGTATAAGGTGCTTCGTGAGGAGGTGATCAACGTCCTCGATCAGCTTGACGACCTCGGCGTCAATACTCAGCCAGCGCGCAAGGTGCTGCTGGAGGATCGCCAGCTTTACACCAAGTATCTTCTCAGGGCTGGCAGCCTGGAAAGCAAGTCCCGCACCGGCGCCGCTGACATCAATAAATTCTACGGCAAGCTGGCCCCGAACTTTCTCAGGAACGGATCATGAGCCAGTCTGTTCTGCCGGTGGTCCTGCTCAGCCACTTTACCGCGGCCTTGGTGGCACTGGGGATGCCACCATTTTTTGGGCTGATCCTGACCGACACATTTGCGGTTGAACACACCGTCTGGGTGGGCTGGTTCTATATTATCCCGACGGTTTTCACGGCGCTGGCGGCGCCGTTCTGGGGGAGGGTGGCGGACCGTTTCGGCCGCCGCTGGTCGCTGCTGCGGGCCCAGATTGGCCTGGCCTTGGCCTTCGTAATCGCCGGATTGGCGCCGAGCGTAGTTACCTTTGCCATGGCACTGATGGTTCAGGGCTTTCTGGGCGGAACCTTTGCCGCATCGAGCGCGTACCTCTCCACCGTTGCTCGCGGTCAAAACCTGACCCAGTCACTGAACTGGATGCAGGGCTCGGCCAGGTCGGCCATGATACTGGCGCCCATCCTTTTCGGTTTTTTCATGACCTGGGTGCCAGCCCAGCGTCTGTACCTCTACATGGCCATCCTGCCGCTTCTGTCGGCACTGCTGGTATGGAAGCTTGCTCCGCCAGATCCGGTTTCAGGTGGGCCTGGTGGCCAGAAACATTCACGTGAAAGGGTTTCGGCATCCGCTAGTTGGCTGCGATTGCGGTTACTTTACTTCGGTTTCAATTTCGCACTGGTGACCAGTTTTCCCTACTTCATTCCCTGGACCCAGGAACGAACGGGCAGTACCGCCACTATGGCCGGAGTTCTCTACAGCCTCCCTCATGCCATCTACCTGATTATTCTGGTTAGCCCACTGCGACGACGCGTGTTTTTCGGTAACCCGTGGACCTTGCCCGCAGGCCTGTCACTGTTCGTACTGTCCTACGTTATTCAGGCGACTGCCGGAACAACAGCCGCCATTCTCGCCGGACGATTGGTCATGGGGCTGGGCATGACGACCTGTCTTTTTGCCCTTAATGCCGAAACCGCACGCCTCACACGGATAGAAAACGCTGGCCAGAGCTTTGGCGCCCTCGACAGTGCGGGCAAATGGGCCGGTGTCGCCGCGGGGGTTCTCGCGGGTGTTGCCACAGGGATGAGCAATCAGACGGCGCCGTTCTGGCTGGGCGCCGGGGTAACACTTCTTACTATCACTCTGAGCGTCTACCGATCCCGCTCTCCCGCCACTGAACCAAGAACACCTAAACAAGGAGTAAAGCCATGGCAATGACAGCCTCGCATCATTATTTCAGAGATCAGCACTGCGACTTTCAGGCCGATCAAGCCAGCATGGAGGCCCTGCTGAACTGCTACTGTCGGGATCTGGCCCAACCCTCCGGAGAACTGGCGGTTCATCGTGGTGAAGGCAGCCGATCCTGGCCGCAGGGACTCCGTGTCCGCCTGGCTCTGGAACCGGTGAGCGTGCTACAGATTGCATTCCCGGAATCCGAAGATCTTCTGCTGGTTCTGGTGGCGGGAGACTCGCAGACCTGCAACTACCGCTACCTGTCCGCGCCGTATCACAAATCCGCGCTCAGGGGCTGGCGGGTCCTGGGGCTGGAGCAATTGGGCCGGATCCTGCTCCATCAAATGGCACGGCGCTTCAATGAACCCTTCAACGGCGAGCTCTACCGACAGATTCTTCTCAGCCGGAACGTCATGCGGAGTATTCTCGAATACACCCGCGTTCCCGCGGATTGGGGGCAGGGGCTGGAGGCTTTCCGCTGGTCAGAGCAATCCCTGAGTTTCGGGCACCGTTACCACCCGGCACCAAAATCCAGGGAAGGGTTCGACCCGGAAGATATCCTGCAATATTCCCCGGAGATGGGCGCGGGCTTCGCTCTCTCGTATTTCGCTGTTCATCCGGACGATCTTCGCACCCGGGGTGACATTGCCGGGCCAGCTTCAGCCTCCGGTCCGGACATCGGGCTGGATCTGCCCGATGGTTGGGTTGCGGTTCCTGTGCACCCCTGGCAGGCACGCTACCTTATGCGCCTCCCCGTCATCCGCAGCGCTATCCGTTCCGGGCGCATCCTGCCCCTGGGCCAGGTCGGTCAACGATTCTACCCGACCGCATCGGTTCGCACGCTGTACCAGCCCGGCAGCCCCTACTTCCTCAAATTTTCAACCCACGTCCGACTGACCAACTGCATCCGGAAAAACGCGGTCTACGAATTGGAGAGTGCTGTAGCCCTCTCCGCCGCACTCAAGACCTACCTTGCCCCGTCACTGGCCCGTTGGCGGGGGTTCAGGCTGCTGTATGAGCCCGGCTACCAGACGGTTGATTTTATCGATCACCCAGAGCCTGATCGCCGCACCATAGCAGAGGGATTCGGCGTCATTATGCGAGACAGTATCGAATCGTACCTCGAACCTGGTGTCACACCATTGCTGGCCGCAGCGCTCTTCAGCGAAGACCGTTTCGGTCGCTGCCCGGCCACCGAAGCTGCCGATACCCTGGGAGTTGCAGAACGGCTCACCGTTTTGGAGGCCAGACTGGCGTGGTTCGAGCAGTACCTCGCCTTGCTGATCCCACCGATCTTCGAGTCGCTGTTCCATCATGGCGTGGTCTTTGAACCACATCTTCAAAACGTGGTTGTGGGCATTCGGGAGGGGTATCCCGTCCAGGTGTTTGTTCGTGACCTGGAGGGAACGAAGCTCGTGCCCGGCCGCTGGTCGGGACAACTGCCGGATACCCTCGATGAACAAACACTGGCGTCGGTTCATTACAGTCAGGACAAAGCCTGGAAACGGATCGCATACTGCCTGTTGGTCAATCACCTGTTCCAGGCCGTAGCCTGCCTCTGCGGGGGAGACAAGTCTATTGAACGCCGGTTATGGCAGGCACTCGCCGGAGTCGTGCGCGACTGGCTGGAAGAGACCGACGACCCATGGGCCACGGATGTTCTCGGCAGGCTTCTGGAGGGCGACCCGATTCCCAACAAAAGTAACCTGATGACTCGACTTTTCAAGCGCCGGGACCGTGAGTCACAGTACACCCGGGTACCCAACCCGCTGGCGCTGACGATGCCTTTCACCGTGGAGACCATGGAGGAGCTGTGCCATGCCTGACGTACCTGCCTCCGTTCAGCAGGCCATCCACGCGCTCAAGCGCGGTGAAAGCGACCCGCTGTGCGCCTATGTGTATGACCTGCCC
Organism: Marinobacter sp. E2; assembly: GCF_055755345.1. NCBI lineage: Bacteria > Pseudomonadati > Pseudomonadota > Gammaproteobacteria > Pseudomonadales > Marinobacteraceae > Marinobacter > Marinobacter sp. E2. Next base: position 175,493 of record NZ_CM146911.1, on the reverse strand, counting down.
GGACTCCGCAACCGGATAAGGGGCATAGTCGAGTGCTTGCCGGCCGGCTGTGACATGTTTTATGCCGCCAAGGCGAATCCGGCATGGCCGGTGCTCGGCGCCTTGGCCCCCTTTGTACGGGGCTTTGAAGTCGCGTCGGGTGGAGAACTGGACTGGGTGCGTCGTCATTTCCCGACCACGCCGGTAATTTTTGGCGGCCCCGGCAAACTGGCATCGGACCTCGAAAAGGCTATTGATCAGAAGGTTGAACGGATCCATGTGGAAAGCCTGCTGGAATTACGGCGCCTGTGTGACATCGCCGACCGAAAACAGACCCATCAGGACATTCTGCTGCGCATCAATCTCGAACTGGCCGAAACACCCTCCACACGGCTTACCATGGGCGGCGTGCCCACGCCGTTCGGCATGGAGGAAGCCTGTATACCAGAAGCACTGGCGTTGCTGGCGAAGCAGAACCGGGTCAGGCTGCGTGGCTTTCACTTTCACCTGATGTCACACCAGCTCGACGAGAAACGTCATCTTGCGTTGATAAGGCACTACCTGGAGTCGGTTCGCGCCTGGGAAACGACGTACGACCTGAACCTTGCCGAGATCAATGTCGGTGGAGGAATCGGGATTAACTATACACAGCCCGATCAGCAATTTGACTGGCCAGGGTTTTGTGCCGGCCTCGACGAGCTGCTTCAAGCTCACTCGGATCGGGCCTGGAACATCCGTTTCGAATGTGGCCGTTTCATCACCGCCCCCTGCGGCTTCTATGTTGGCGAAGTCCTGGATGTCAAACGCTGTGGCGACGAATGGTTTGCGATTTGCCGGGGTGGGACACACCACTTCCGGACCCCTGTTGCGCAGTCGCACAATCATCCATTTGAGGTATTGCCTGCCTCCGAGACAACCTTCGAATCACCCGGCGTCAAAGGCAACCCTGTCACCCTGGTTGGCCAGCTGTGCACACCCAAAGATGTCTTTGCCCGCCGGGTTGAGGTCGACTCGCTCGGGATTGGCGATCTGGTGGTCTTCCACTACGCAGGGGCCTACGCCTGGAATATTTCACATCAGGCCTTTCTGATGCATCCCCACCCAAACGAAGTTTTCATCGAGTAACCGGACAGCCGATTGACCCGTGGGATAATCTGACGCGATTGTAATGCGAATTATTATCAGTACAATGCGCACTAAAATTTAACGCGTGCTGGAGAACACAATGTCGAAGTCTGAAGTTTCAACGCCACTTAAGCGCCACCCTTTGTCTGTAGCCATCGCCATGCTCCCCGTTTCACTTCTGGCCATGGGCATCGCACCCGGCGCCGTGGCACAGGAGCGGGCTGAGGCTGCTGCCCTGCTTCCGGGACTGAACGTCACCGCAGACTGGCTGGGGCCGCCGACGGAGGTGTCCGAAAGAACCTACACGGGGGCGCGCACGGTGGTGGAGGAAGAGGAGCTTCAGGATACCGGCGCTCTGAACCTGGAGGACGCCCTGCGCCCGGTTCCCGGTGTTACAGTGCTTGATGAAACCGGCACGGGCATTCTCCCCAATATCGGTGTGCGTGGCCTGAACCCGCTGCGCAGTGAACGACTTCAGATTCTGCTGGACGGTTACCCGATTGCCATCGGCCCCTACAGCAACGTCGGCGTGTCGCTCTTCCCCGTTACCCTTCCGAGCCTGGAAGTCGTGGATATTGTCCGGGGCGGCGCCTCGGTTCATTACGGGCCTAACAACGTGGGTGGCGTGGTGAACTTCGTTACCAAGCCAATTCCGGCGGAAACCTCCCAGACCCTTCGCGAACGGGTAACCATTGCGGAGGAGACCGGCAACGTCTTTACCGACACCTACTACCGGGTCGGCGGCCGGGCCACTGACAAGCTCGACCTGCAGTTCCAGGCCAATGTCCAGCGCGGCGACGGCTTTCGTGACCACTCCGATACCGAAGTGGACAACTTGATCCTGGATGCCCGTTATTACCTGAACGACCAGCATGAACTGGCGTCGCAGCTGCAGTACTACCGTGTCGATGCCGAACTTCCGGGTGCCCTGACACCACAGGCCTATGAGCAGGACCGTACCCAGAGCCAGCGTCCCTACGATGGCTACGAAGCCGATATGAGCCGCGCCACTTTCACCTGGACTTACACGCCGGCGGACAACGTGGAATTCCAGTGGCGCAACTTCGTACACGATGCCGACCGCACCTTCTTCTTCGGCCAGAACCTCAGCGGCAACGGCCACTGGGCGGACCCGGGGCTGGATTCGACTCACGTCGCGGATTCACCACGTTTGTTCACCGTACTGGGCACCGAGCCCCGGCTCGCGATTCGCCATGGCCGCCATGACATTACCCTGGGCGCGCGATTTGTCAGCGAGGATGTGGAGTTCGACGTCAACCGCCTGGAACTGTCCTCCGGTAACCGTTCCGTGGCACGTGACTGGCACCTGGACACCCGGGCCGCGGCCTTCTACGTCAGCGATACCGTGTCCTTCCTGGATGACCGCCTGACAGTAACACCGGGCCTGCGTTACGAAGACGTCGATATGGATTTCCGCGACAACCTCAGTGGCAACACCGAGGAAAACAACGCGGAGGAGCTGCTGCCGGGCCTGACCGTGGGCTACCAGGCGTCTGATGATCTGTTTGTCTTTGCGAACAGCCAGCGTTCCCTGGTGCCGGTCCAGATTGCCCAGACCACCCGTGAAGGTGCCGTAGCCAATGAAACCGCCTGGAACCATGAGCTGGGCGCACGCCTGCAGGTAACACCGGACCTGTTCTCTTCCGCCACACTGTTCCGCATCGACTACGAGGATCAGATTCAGTTCAACCGTTCGACCAGTCGTTTCGAGAACCTGGGCGAAACCCGCCATCAGGGTATCGAACTGGCAAACCGCTGGAACCTCAACAGCCAGTGGGAACTGGGCCTGGGTTACACCTTCCTGGATACCGAACAGCTGTCCGGCGATAACGAAGGCGACGAGCTGCCCAACGCGCCCACCCACAAGGTCAGCGCCGATGCGGTCTACACCTACCAGGCCTGGAACGCCAGCATGAACTGGGTGTACGTGAGCGAAAGCTACAGCGATGCCAACAACACGGAAGAGGAAACCAGCAATGGCAGTGCCGGCGAGTTGCCGGATTACCACCTGGTGACTGCCCGGGTCGGTCGCGACTTCGCGTTAGGCGGTGATCGTGTGCTGAACCTCGGCCTGGCGGTCAACAACCTGCTGGATGAGGATTACTACTTCCGGGGCGTAGACGTCAGCCCGGTCGGCCGGGTACCTCAGCCGGGCCGAAGCTTCATCCTCGAGGCCCAGCTGGACTTCTGATGGCCGCACTAAGGAAACGGATTGAAACGAGCCTGCTGGTTGTCCTGCTTTCGCCTGTATCGGGCTGGGCAGACAACCACAGCATCCGGTTGACGGACGACCGCGGGGAAACCCTGCGGTTGTCCGCTGCGGCAACCCGGCCTGCGGCGATTTCGACCTTCGGTGCCGATGTCGCACTGGCGCTGGGAACAGCGCCGGTCGCGGTCACCGACTACGGACTCCAGGGGGTGCCTGACTACCTGGCGCCACAGTTAAGCGGTGTTCGGGGTCTCGGACCGCGACACCAGCCCAATCTGGAAGTGCTGTCGTCGGTCCGGCCGGACCTCGTGATCGCCATCCGCCGCTATACCGAGAAGGACGGTGATCAGATCGAAGCCATCGCTCCGCTCCTGGCCCTGGACCTGATAACGGTCGAGGATAGCCTGCGGGCGGTGGAGTTGGCAGGCCAGGCGCTGGGTAAGCCGGCCAAAGCGGACGCACTCAATGATCGATTCCTCGAACGGGTTCAATCGCTCGCGGAGCGCAATAATGGCAAGCCCACGGGGACCTTGGCGCTGCTGACCAGCGGCAGTGAAACGCCCTTCATCTACTACGACCACTTTCTGCCCACTGTAGTGCTTGAACAGCTGGGCTTCGACAATGTTGGTGGCAAGCCACCCAATCCCGAGAGCGGCATCCCCCTGGGCTACCGGATCAGCCTTGAGGCCCTGCTGAAACTCAATCCAGACACCATTCTCCTGTTACCCACCAGTCGTCAGCGGGCGTTCACAATGAATCCGATCTGGCCCTATCTCAAGGCCGTAAGCACCGGCCAGGTCTACGAAGTACCGCATTACTGGAAAGAGGGCGCCGGACCCATCGCCCGGGAGCGCATCCTCGATGACATTCAGCGTCTGTTGCTGGCCCCGGACTCCGGCACATGACCGGTAGCGCTTCGACAGCACGCCCCTCCAATATCTATGTGGTAACACTGCTGTTCCTGGTGCTGCTGTTTTTCCTTGGTCTGATGGCCGGTTCCCAGTGGGTGTCGCCACTCCAGCTGCTGTCAGCCATTGATGGCACCAGCGACCTGCTGACCCGCATTACCGTGCTGGAATTGCGACTTCCCCGCAACCTGCTCGGCATTCTTGGCGGGGCCGCGCTTGGGGTTGCCGGGGCCGTCATGCAAGGCGTTACCCGGAACTCCCTGGCATCGCCCGGCCTGACCGGCGTGATTGCGTCCGCCGCCCTGGCGGTGGTGTCACTTCGAACCCTGAGTTCACCTGGCGCAATGTGGCTGCCGCTGATGGCACTGGGCGGGGGCCTGCTCGGGGGTGCTCTGACCTTCGCCATCGCCGGTCGAAGGAGACTCCAGCCGGAGCGCGTGGTACTCGCCGGCATCGCCGTCACCTCGCTGGCAACGGCACTGACTACCGGCCTTTTGCTGGTATCCGGGGCGGAGGCGGCAGAACTCTACTATTGGCTGGCGGGCAGCCTGATGGGAAGAGGCTGGCTCCAGCTCCAGATGGTGCTGCCCTGGCTGCTCCTGCCACTCGGTGCCCTGTTGGCCATGCAGCGCCCCTTTCGTGTGTTGCAGTTGGACGACGATCTGGCGCTGGCCATGGGCCTGGCCGTCGGACGCTGGCGCCTGACTTTCCTGTTACTGGCATTGCTGCTGGCTGCCGCGCTGGTCGCCTTCACCGGTCCAATCGTGTTTATTGGCCTGGTGGCGCCACACATCGCCCGGCGGCTCGCAGGCGATCAGATTCAGCACTGGCTACCATTGAGCGCTCTGCTCGGAGGGCTGTTGCTGCTGGCCGCCGATATCCTGGCACGGCAACTGGCCTTCCCCCAGGAATTACCCGTCGGTATGCTGACCGCCCTTATTGGAGCCCCATGGCTGATCTACCTGCTCAATTCGCGAACCTCACCCCGGAGCGCATAACGTGACCAGTCCGGCAACAACACCAACCCGGGCAAGCCGCGCTGGCAGTCGGCCTTCGGGTGCCAGACCTATCGCCAGGCTGTTTCTGGCCGGCGGGCTCAGCCTGGTTGTTGTCATCATCGCTGGCGTTCAGCTGGGGGCTGTGGACCTGACCTGGGCCCAGGTTTGGGCTGGGCTCACCGGAGACAGCTCGCAACACGTACAGAGAGTCGTCTTCGAACTGCGGCTGCCCCGCACCCTGACCGGCGCTCTTATCGGTATTCACTTCGCCCTGTCGGGATGGCTGTTGCAGTTGCTCAGCCGCAATCCCCTGGCCGAAGCCGGCATTCTCGGCATCTCCGCCGGCGCAAGCCTGGTGGCCGTTATCGCCTTCATCGTCGGTGACTGGCTGGTCTCCAGTGAGAACCCCTACAGCAATACCTCCTTTGCCCTTCAATACCTGCCACTGTTTGCGATGGCCGGGGGACTGGTGACGGCGCTTGCGGTGTTTTGCCTTGGCATGCGCCATGGCCAGCTGTCGCCGGTGAAAATGACGCTGACCGGCGCTGTCATTGCCGGCATGCTTCACGCGCTGACCACCGGTGCCCTGGCGTTCTGGGGCCACGCCCATACCGAGCTGGTGGCCCAATGGCTGGCCGGCTCGCTGTATGGTAGCGAGTGGCAACACCTGCACACGTTGCTTCCATGGACACTCATTGGGCTGATCGGAGTGGCTCTGCTCATGCGCCCACTGAATGTGATGCAACTCGACGACCAACACTCACGTACGCTGGGCCTGGGCCTGAACCGCTGGCGTACCTTTGCTCTGCTGATTGCCACCCTGTTGGCGGCCAGCGCGGTCGGCGTGGTGGGCCCCGTTGGTTTCATTGGCCTGCTAATCCCACACATCAGCCGCCGGCTAGCCGGCGCCAACCTTCCGGTGCAGCTGGTGTTGTGTGTACTATTGGGCGCGGTGCTGGCAGTACTGGCGGATTTACTGGGCCGAACGCTGTTCACACCCTATGAAGTGCCCGTGGGCGTCGTTTCCGCCGTCCTTGGCGTACCTTTCTTTCTGTATCTGTTATCGCGTCAACCCTGAAGCCGGACCCCTTCACCATGTTACGAACCGAGTCTCTCTCGCTGGCTTATGGCGACAAAACGGTTGTAGACAACGTCTCGCTGATTATTCCCGAGGGTGGCATTACCTGTCTGCTGGGCCCCAACGGGTCCGGTAAGAGTACCTTGCTGAAAAGTTTTGCGGGCCTGCTGCCGGCCCGCTCCGGCCAGGTCTACCTGGACGACCAACCGGTTGCACAATGGGAACGGGGCAAGCTGGCCCTCAGGCTTGCCATGCTGCCCCAGAAACCGATTGTGCCGGAGGGTATCCTGGTCCGGGATCTGGTGGCGCTGGGTCGATTCCCGCATCGTCGATGGTGGCAGCGGAACCTCACCACTGACGAAAACGCAATCCAAGACGCCATGGCGATGACGGGCGTCTCGGATCTCGCTGAACGCCCGGTCGAAGCGCTTTCGGGCGGGCAACAGCAGCGGGTATGGATTGCCATGGCCCTGGCTCAGGAAACCGATATCCTACTGCTGGACGAGCCAACCACGTTTCTGGACTGGGGCTATCAGTTGGAAGTGCTGGAGCTTTTATCCAATTTGAATCGCGATCACGGCCTCACGGTGGTGATGTCATTGCATGATCTGAACCAGGCCGCACAGTTTGCCGATCGGATTGCGATACTGGCGGACGGCCAGCTCGAAACCATCGGCAGTCCCGGAGAGGTCATCACTGAGAACCTTATCAGCCGTGTGTTTGGCGTAACAACGGCAGTCACGGTCGGGCGGGACAACCGCCCATTCTGTTGCGGCTTTGCCGGGTCTATCAGAACTGACCGTGGTGCAAGTAATCGGCGCCTTTCAGTGACCTGACCTACTTCTCGAAAACCAGCGCGTCCGGCTTGGCGCCCAGCTCTTTCAACGCAGACATAATGCCCTTGTTGAACGGGTCGGGGCCGCACACATAGAACGCCTGATCAAAATTCTCTATGTGTGACTCCAGAAACGACTTGTCGATGACCCCATCCAGAAAGAGGTGATCACCCCTGGGCTTTTCATCGGTGATGACGTTAATGAACTGATCACCCAGGATCGTCTCGAACTCGTCCCTGAGGATGATGTCCCGTTCACTCTTGTTGGAAAACAGCAGCTGGTTGTTGCCGATCTCACCCTTGCGATGCAGGTCTCTCAGAATGGCGATAAACGGGGTTACACCCGCACCGCCCGCCAGGAACACACCCTCGCCCTTGTATTCGATGGTTCCCCAAGGGTCACCGATGATCAGGTGATCACCCTTGCTGAGCTTTCCGATCTGGTCGGTCACGCCCTCGTGGTCCGGGTAGATCTTGATGGTGAACTCCAGATAAGGGTCGGAATCGAGCGAGGTAAAGGTAAAGGGCCGGCCTTCGTCCCGCCAGCCTTCGCGATCAACCGACACTTCGGTAGCCTGGCCGGGCGTAAACGTGTAACCCTGAGGCTTCTCCAGGCGAATCTGCCTGACATCGTGGGTCACATTCTGAATATCCTGAATTTTCAGTGTATGACTCATAGACACCTCCTCCCTTAACCCTAGAAGCCGCCCGCCGGAGCGTCAACGCCGGTTTCCGGTACGCACCCATCGGGTAGTGGTGACAACTCAGGCAAAGCCCTAGGATGGAGGGGCCAGGGCACATTGGTCCGGCCTCAGGCAACGGCTCGTATTTTCCGACAAGGCTCTGCATCCCAACCAAGGAGGCCTCAATGACCGACACACAACCCGGACAACGAACCCCCGCCATGATTGCGGCCCTTGCCGGCGGGTGGGTCGCCGATGCCGCAAGCCTGGGACTCCATTGGCTCTACAGCAGCGACCGCATCGCCGAAGTCGGGGGCGGGGCTCCGGAGTTTCTTCCTCCCAGAGCGGAGTACTACACCCGGGGTTTTGGCTACTTCGCCCACGACGGCAAGGAGGCCGGGGATATCAGCCACTATGGCGCTGCCACCCACGTGCTGATGGAAAGTCTGCTTGCCAGTCAGGGCACACTGGACATTCGCGACTACCAGCGCCGTTTTCGGTCGTTTTTCGGGCCGGGCGGGCAATGGCGTGGATTCATCGACAATCCCACACGCATCACGCTCGAGAACTTTGACGCCATTGAGCGCAACGCAGTGGAAAAGGCACTGGCCGACATGCCGGCCAGACTCACCGCCGAGCAGAAGCGCATCCTGGTACAAAAGGTCATGCCCTACACACGCCGGCTGACCGGCAGCCAGCTGGCCCGGCCAGTGCGCGAGGCCATTAACCTGACCTACCCAGACTCCGAAATCCAGGACGCCGGTGTCCGCCTGGCAGAGACCATTGATCGACATCGCGTGGCCGAGAGCGGCGCTGATGACACCCAGCTGCCAGCCGTCTCAAAACTGGCACCTCTGGTGGCGGTGTACTGTGGTCACCCGGACCTTCCGCAGGTTACAGAAGCAGCGGTGCGGGTAACCAACCACAACGACACAGCGGTGGCCTGGGCACGCTGCGCCATGAGGCTGCTGGATCTTCTGTTCCGGGGCGAGTCACTCTCGACGGCCCTCGACAGCGCCGCCGGGGAGTCACCGGCCCCGGAAACTCTGAAAAAGGCGCGCGCGGGCAGGCGGATCGACGGGCCCGGCGCTGGCGACACCTTTGGTCGTACCTGTTACCTTCACGAAGCCATGCCAGTGATCTTCCATGTCCTGAGCCATGCCAGCAGCTACGCGGAGGCGGTTCGCGCCAACATCCAGTGCGGAGGCGATTCCTGCGGCCGGGCCTGGTTGATCGGGCCGGCGATGGCGGCTATCCATGGCCTCGGCGGTGAGCGCGGGATTCCCCTGAGCTGGCTGGCACGGGTAAACCATGCGGCCAGCATCTTCTCGGATATCGAACGACTGGTAACATCCCGTTAAACACTGGGGCACACCGGCTACCAGGTCTCCCCGAACGGCCGGATATCGAGCTCATGGGTCCAGGCGGATGGATCCTGCTGGCACAGATGCCAGACTGCATCCGCCACCGCCGAGGGCTGCACGAAAAAGTCATCGGGCTTGTCCGGCAACATATTGCGGGTACGGGGCAGATCCACCACACCGTCAATCACCACATTGGCCACGTGAATCTTCGCGGGCCCCAATTGTCGCGCCAGCGACTGGGCTAGGCTGCGCTGCGCCGCCTTGGCCGAGGCAAAGGGCGCGGTGTTGGCCCGGCCCCGGGTGGCCGCGGAGGCACTGGTTACAACGATACTCGCCGACGGGTGTTGCCTGAGCTGCGGCAATGCTGCCTTGGTGGCGGCCACCAGGCCCTGAACGTTGATTCGCCAGTTGGCTTCGAAATCTTCCAGGCTGGCGTCTTCAACGCTTTTGAACGCGCCACCGCCAGCGTTATAGAGCATCACGGAAACCGGCCCGAGCCTGCGTTCTATCGCCGTCATTACCGAGGCAATCTGTGCCGGCTCCATCAGATCACAGGGAAAGGCATGGGCACCCGTCAGCGAGGCCTCCAACTCCAGCAGGTAGTCCGTGCTCCGGGCCAGCATCGCCACCTGGAATCCTTCCTGGCAGAAGCGCCTGACCAGCGCCTCACCATTGCCGGCGCCGACCCCCAGCACCACACAGACTCTGCTCATGGCAGGCCTCCTGTTGTTTCTGCGCATATCGGTCAGATGCGTCACCTGTTAGTGACGGACTGACCTCAGCATAGCAGACTCATCCGATTACTCTGGCTCTCGGAGGCACCCGTAGCCTTGAGCTAACCGGCCTGATGGTTCAGTGGGCCAGCCGGTTCACCTGCTCGACAAATCCCGCGGGTACCACATCCAGGACCGGTCTTGCCTCACCACACACATCCGGATGCGGGGCCTCGGGTTCTGTCGCCAGTATCCTCGGGCTTTCCGACCAGTGCAGCAGTTCCAGCCGACCGTCCTGCCGTTCCACCAACGCCGTGCAGTGCTCCACCCAGTCTCCGTCGTTGCAGTAAAGCCCGTCTTCACTGCGCAGAAAACCAGCGGAGTGGATATGGCCACAGATAAAACCGTCGTAGTGGCCCTTCTCGGCAACGGTGAGGGCGGCCAGCTCGAACCGGCGGATAAAGGTGCGGGCCCGGCCAATTCGGCTTTTCACCCAGGCCGCGAGCGACCAGTAAGGCTTGCCCCGGAACCGGCGCCAGGCGTTGAACCAGCGGTTCAGTCTCAGCAGCAGGCCGTGGGCCCGATCGCCCACAATCAGCATCAACGGGCTGCAGCGTACCACCTGGTCGAACTGGTCGCCGTGGCAGACCATGAACCGCCGGCCATCGGCGGTGGTGTGCTCGGCTTTGAGGCGCAGCTCGACACTGGCAATGGTCTGGCCGCAGAAGCGACGCAGGAAATCGTCGTGATTGCCGGGTATGTAGATCACCCGGGTACCACTCCCCGCCAGCTCCATGAGTTTGTGGATGACCGCGCGGTGGGCATCGGGAAAGTGTACCCGTCGCTGCATGGCGATCAGGTCGATAATGTCACCCACCAGGTACAGGGTCTGGCACTGCACCTGGTTGAGAAAATCCAGCAGGTAGTCGGCCTGGCAATCGGCCGTACCCAGGTGTACATCGGATATGAAAACACTCCGGTAGCGCCGCATGTGGTCTCCCGTCTCTCAGCCAGTCCGGATGCCTAAACCCTGACAGCCTCGGGTGACGGGGAGGTGACAACACAAAGACAGTTCAATGACGGCCAGGGTGTTGCCACACTCGTTGCAGCGCTTTCGCGGGGTCAGCGCAAGTCCGGGTTGAGGGTGTAGGTGCCGGTCACCCGGGCGCTGGCCAGCACGTGCCCGGCCATGGCCTCGCGCACGTCGTTGCCGTCGAACTCGCCCTCGAGGGCCAGAGTGTCGACATCCAGCGCGTGTACTTCGAAGTGGTAGTGATGGATGATTTCATCGTTCCAGGGCGGGCACGGACCGTCGTAGCCGGCGTAGGTGCCGTTCATGTCCGGATTGCCGGCCAGGAACTGGGTGTAATTGTTCACACCGCGAATGCCAATGGGGCCGGGGCCGGGTTCCTTGCCCTTGGGGATGACACCGTCACTGTCCTCGCCTTCAGGAATGCGGCTGATGTTGGCGGGAATGTCCACCAGCAGCCAGTGGAAAAAGTCCACCCGTTCCAGGTCTTTTGACACGGTCTTGCCTTCCTGGTTGACGTCATCCGCCACACTGGGCACGTCCGGGTCGAACATGATGATCGCAAAGCTTTTGGTGCCCTCCGGTGCGCCTTCCCAGACGATTTCGGGGTTCCGGTTGGGACCAAAACTCATGTGGTCTTCCTCGCTGTAGACCCCGAACGCGAATTTCTCCGGAATCGGTTGGCCTTCCTCGATGCCTCGAACCTCTAGTTTCACGGCGTTGCCTCCTCTTGTCTGGGCGGTTTGGCGTTTGGGCCAGGAGCTCATTGACTGTGACTGGGACAGCCAGGTTCTGTGATAATACGTACGGTTTTAACACAAAATCGATTGACCTGACCACGGAGCCCCGATGCCCAATAACAGACACGGCAAGCCGCAGAAGCCCGCCAGCCAGAAAGACGAAGACGCCGTTGCCTTCGCCCAGGGCATTTTCGAGCTGGCCCGCAATGGCGGTGCCGGACCGCTCAGAGTGATGCTGAGCGCCGGCGTTCCGGCCAACATGCGCACCAGTGACGGCGAAACCCTGCTGCTGCTGGCGAGCCGCAACGGCCACACGGATACGGTGCGCCTGCTGCTGGAGCAAGGTGCCAGTGCCGATGTGCAGGACAACCACGGCAATACCGCCCGGTCGGTGGCGGCCACAGACGAGGTCCGACGACTGCTGGACGACCACGGCCAGTAACCCGGCATGTTCAACAAAGGCGAGATTATCCATCACACCCGGGATGCCCTGGGCAGCATTCTGGTGATCGACTACCGCAAGCACCGGGTGCTGACCTTCAACACGGTGTTCGAGCAGAGCAAGATTGACCGCCGCTACCCGTACCTGCCCGTGCACGAATACAACCGGGCCATGATGCTGCCCTCGCTGTTCGCCAACCCCGGGCATGTCACGCTCCTGGGCCTTGGCGGGGGCGTTATGGCAAACGCGTTCCACCATCTGTTTCCGGAGTGTCGGATCCACGCCATCGAGTTGCGGGAAGCGGTGCTGGAAACGGCACGGGAGTTTTTCGAGCTGCCCGACAGCGAGCGGCTTGAGGTCACCATTGCCGATGCCCGCAGCGCCCTGGAGAAGGCGCCGCCGGGAAGCACCGACATGATCCTGGCCGACCTGTACACTGCCGACCGGATGAGCCCTGCCCAGGCCCAGCGGCAGTTTGTGGACCAGTGCGCGCGGGTGCTGGCCGAAGACGGCTGGCTGGTGCTGAACTATCACCGGACACCGGACATCGACGGCCCCTATTTCCGGCGGCTGAAGCGCTATTTCGCAGTGCTGCTGACGTTCCGTAGCAAGAGCAACAACACCGTGGTGTACGCCAGCAAACACCACTTCCAGTCTGTGCATCCCAGGGACCCGATACTGGACGACTTCGAGGCCCGGCTGCCCATCGACTGGCGGCGCCTGATGGCCAAGGTCACGCGGATGGAATAGGCCGGCACGGGTTCTCGCCGCGGACTTTCGCCCGGGAATGGGCCTTGATGAATGGGAACTATGCTCCATAGTTACAGGTAAGGAAGCCCACATTCTCAGGAGGACTCGGAATCATGAGCGAGGACGACTACAAAAAGCTTCACCCGGTACTCAGTGAAGTCACCCGGACCTACGTGGACCTGTACACCAACCGGCCAAACGAGAAAAACCGTGAGAAGCTGATCAAGCTTGAGGCCCTGCTGCACGAAAAACTGGAAGCGATCCGTAAAGCAAAGGAAGGCGGGGAATAAGGCCCGGCATGGCCGGGCCACAGGGCCTCAGGTCCACTTTTCTCCCGGGCCCTGGTAATCCTCAAAAGCCCGGTGCAAAGACTCGGGCTGGTCGGTCTGTACCAGCATGTCGATGTATTGCTGGCTGAGGAAACCGGCCTGCTCCATGGTGCTGACCATGGCCAGTAGCGGATCAAAGAAACCGTTGACGTTATAGATGGCGCAGGGCTTGCGGTGCAGCCCCAACTGGCCCCAGGTCCAGGCCTCGAACAGTTCTTCCAGGGTGCCGATGCCACCGGGCAGTGCCACGAAGCCGTCCGCCAGGTCCGCCATCAGGGCCTTGCGCTCGTGCATGTTCTTCACCACATGCAGTTCTGTCAGCCCGCCGTGGGCCAGCTCCCGGTCCCGCAGATGCTCGGGGATAACCCCGTGCACCCGGCCGCCAGCGGCAAGCACGGCATCGGCCACCACGCCCATAAGGCCGACATGGCCGCCTCCGAACACCAGCTCAATGCCGTTCCGGCCGAAATAGTCACCGAGTTCCCGGGCCTTGTCGGCGAAGACCGGATCGTTGCCGGTCCGGGAGCCGCAGTAGACGGCGATTTTCATTCGCCATCCCCGATCTTGTCCTGGGTCCGCAGCTCGAAATCGCTGGCGTCGTGGCGTTCGTGCAGCTGGCTTTCGGGCTCACCCCAGGCGCGGTTCACCATACGGCCCCGCTTCACCGCCGGGCGCTTGGCAATCTCATCGGCCCAGCGAATCACGTGGGTGTAGGTGTGGGCTTCCAGGAATTCCGCCGCCTCATACACCTTGTTCTTCACCAGAGCGCCGTACCAGGGCCAGATGGCCATGTCGGCGATGGTGTATTCGTCGCCGGCAATGTAGCGGTGGGTTGCCAGCTGACGGTTCAGCACATCCAGCTGACGCTTCACTTCCATGGTGTAGCGGTTGATCGGGTACTCGTAGTACTCGGGCGCGTAGGCGTAGAAATGCCCGAAGCCACCACCCAGCATGGGCGCGCTGCCCATCTGCCAGAACAGCCAGTTCAGGGTTTCGGCCCGGCCGGCGGTGTCTTTCGGAAGGAAGGCACCGAATTTCTCCGCCAGGTACAGCAGGATGGAGCCCGATTCGAACAGGCGCAGGGGCGGGTTCACGCTGTGGTCCATCATGGCCGGGATCTTGGAGTTCGGGTTCACTTCCACAAAGCCACTGCCGAACTGCTCCCCTTCGGTAATCCGGATCAACCAGGCGTCGTACTCGGCCTCCTTGATGCCAAGCTCCAGGAGCTCCTCGAGCATCACCGTCACCTTTACCCCGTTGGGTGTGGCCAGGGAATACAACTGCAGCGGGTGCTTGCCCACCGGGAGTTCCTTGTCGTGGGTCGGGCCGGCGATCGGCCGATTGATACTGGCGAACCGACCCCCGCTCTCGGAGTCCCATTTCCAGACTTTTGGTGGTGTGTAGGTCGCGTCGCTCATGGTCTTTCTCCTCACAAAGTAGCAGTCAGCTGGCTCCGAGGTCGCATTGAGCCCGGGGCCGAAAACTCTAGCATGGAAGATCAAACAAAAAGAACCACAGGAGTACCCCATGCCAGGGCGCCTTGTGCTCCTTGTTGCCTGTCTGTTGGTATTGCCTCCGGTCCAGGCCGAGCTGTCAGACAGCCGGCGGGCGCTGATCCAGGAGCTGTTTCCGTCGGCAACCGTCATTGAAGACAAGCTGCCGGATTTTCCCGTGTACCCCGTTTACCAGCTCCAGGAGTTGCTCGGCTATGCCTACGAAAGCATCGACCACAGCCGACTCCAGGGCTTCGCAGGAAAACCTGTAAGCCTGCTGATCGGCCTGGATACCCGGGGACGCTTTACCGGGGTGAGGGTACTGAACCATCACGAACCGGTGTTTCTCCACGGCCTTGGCGAAGAACCGCTGTTTGCCTTCGTGGATCAATACGAAGGCCGCTCCCTGAAAGAGCAGATCATTGTCAGTACCTCCAACTCTAGCCGTAGCGGTCGCAGTGCCGACGGTAACGTGGTGCACTTCGACGGCGTCAGCAAGGCCACGGTCTCGGTACTGATCATCAACGACACTGTGCTGTCCTCGGCCCTGAAAGTCGCCCGCACAAAGCTCGAGGGTTTTGCCCAGAGCGCACCTACCCGGGCCAAACCGGATTTCTACGAGCCGCTGTCCTGGCAGCAGCTGGTGGATCGCGGCTATATAGGGCGCTGGCAGATTACTGCCAATACCGTCGAATCGGCGCTGGGCCGGCCCCTGGCCGACTACCCGCAGAGCGTTGAACCACCGCCCGGCGACCCCTTCGCCGAGCTGTTTTTCGGCTATATCAATTCACCCATGGTCGGGCGAAACCTGTTCGGCGATGAAGGCTACGAGCGCCTGATGCAGCGACTCGACGCCAACGCCCAGGTCCTTGTTCTCATGTCCCGGGGGGCGTTTCCCCATGTTTCCGGTGACTTTGTTCCCGGCAGCTCCCCGGACCGGGTCGGCCTGACCCAGAACAACCTTGCGGTGGAAATGCGGGACCTGAACCTGCTGGATCAGAGCCTCGACTTCCGCGCCGAGGGCATGCCCTCGTTCGAGGTAAGCCACCTGTTTCGAGTAGGCGGCAACGCTGGCTTCAATCCGGGAGCCGAGGCCACCCTGAAGCTCAACGTGGAACTGGCTCGCAACCACCTCGTGGTCGACCGGGCCACCCTGGATTTCCCGGTGAAATTTAACAGCGACCTGTTCGAGGCCGTCGAGCGGGCGCCGGATCCGGGCGCATCCCGGCAACCGGTCTGGGTTGGCCTCTGGCAGGAGCGCTGGTGGCAGATCACCCTGCTCGTCCTGGGACTGACCGTGCTGACCGTCTTCTTCGCCAGGCAGAAAACCCTGAGTCGGAACCCCGCACTGGTACACCGGTTCCGCTGGGGATTCCTGCTGTTCACCCTGTTGTTCATCGGTTTCTATGCCCAGGGCCAGTTGTCGGTGGTGAACATTTACACCCTGTTCCTGGCCATCTGGGACGGCTTCTCACTGGATGTCTTCCTGCTCGACCCGGTTATTTTCATCCTCTGGACCTATACCTTCATCACCCTGTTCATCTGGGGCCGGGGCCTGTTCTGTGGTTGGCTCTGCCCGTTCGGGGCCCTGCAGGAAATGGCGGCCTGGCTTGGCGAAAAACTGAAGTTCCGGCAAATCACGGTGTCAGAGCGCTGGCACAGGCGCCTGATCCTTCTGAAATATCCAATACTGGTCGGCCTGGTGGGCACCGCATTCTACTCGCTGACCATCGCCGAGAAGCTCGCGGAAGTGGAGCCGTTCAAGACCAGTATTACCCTGTTCTTCGTGCGTTCCTGGCCATTCGTGCTCTACGCCGTGGGCCTGTTACTGATTGGCATGTTCATCCACAAGTTTTACTGTCGCTACCTGTGCCCGCTGGGCGCGGGCCTGGCGGTGCTCGGCCGCCTCCGCCTGTTCAGCTGGCTCGACCGGGTGGAGCTTTGCGGCAACCCCTGCCAGCACTGCAAGAACGAATGCGGCATCAACGCCATTCGCAAGGACGGGCGCATCGACTACGACGAATGCATTCAGTGCCTGGAATGCGTGGTGATTCTCAAGGACGAAGACCAGTGTGTGGACAAACGCCTGCGCAACAAACAGCGGGCAAAGCAGCCCGTCATCCTGGCCACTGATGCCGCAGCAGTATCTTCCTGATCTACCCTCTAGCGGGCTCAGCTTGCGTCACCGCTATTATTGAGTGTTCGTTCAAGTTAAAATTGAATGGTCGCTCAGATCCGGAAGCGGGTAAAGTGAATTATGGCCAGACACCCACGCTACGACCGAAAAATCGCCCTGGAAAAGGCCGTTGGCCTGTTCTGGGAGAAGGGCTATCACGGCAGCTCCATGAAACAGATCGAGCAGACTCTGGATATGCGCCCTGGCAGCATCTACGCCACCTTCGGCAGCAAAGACGGCCTGTTCTCCGAGGCGCTTGCCAGCTATGCCGAGCAGGGCGGTCGGGAACTGGCGGAGCACATGAGTCGGTTTGATTCTGTGATCGAGGGCCTGCAGGCCTATCTGCGGGCCATTGCAATCGGCTGCGGCCAGGACGATGCGCCCCCGTCCCGCGCCTGCATGATCGTGAAAACCCTGCTCGAAGCCAGCAACACCAACCCGGCCCTGGCGGATCAAGCTAACGGCATCCTGTCCGCCATCGAACACTCCTTCGAGGAACTGCTGGACCGGGCAAAGGCCCGGGGCGAGCTGGTTGCCTCCGCCGACAGTGGCCGTCTGGCGCGCCTGCTGCAGGCCCAGATCATGGGACTCCGGGCCATGGCCGAGCGGAATCCCGAGCCGACGGCGCTGCAGGACCTGGGCAACGACATGGCCAGCCTTCTGGACGCTTACCGCAGCCACCATTAGTGTTCCATCCGGCTGACGCAAAACCGCCACTTCCGTAGAATTGTGCCCGCCGGCGCCGCCGCGTTACCATTAGCGCCCGCTGCGGACCCCACCCAGGCATTCGAGCCAGCCCCGGCTGCACGACTGCTCCCCAGTGAGGACAGCCAAGCGTTCTTGCCCCAAGTGCGCTTGGCTCTCTTCACTTACAGGTCTGATCGTTATGGAAAACCTTCATCACATTGTCGTGGTCGGCGGTGGCGCCGGCGGACTGGAACTGGTTACCCGGCTGGGCAACAAACTGGGCAAAAAGCGAAAAGCCCGAATCACCCTGGTGGACGCCGGTCTGACCCATGTTTGGAAACCCCTGCTCCACGAAGTTGCCTCCGGCTCGCTGGATGCCAGCGCCAATGAAATCAACTATCGCGCCCACGCCCGCAAGCACCACTACGAATTCCAGCTGGGACGCATGAGTGGCCTGGATCGCCAGAACAAACAGGTGGTGATTGCGCCGTTCCACGACATCGACGGCACCGAGGTGGTCCCGGAGCGCCAGATTCCCTACGACACCCTGGTGATTGCCGTGGGCAGCACCGCCAACGATTTCGGCACCCCCGGCGCCCAGGACCACTGCCTGTTCCTGGACAGCCTCAAACAGGCCCGGCGGTTCCACAACCTGCTGCTCAATGCCTTCCTCAGGAAAAACCACGAGGCCTTCCAGGGATCGGAGCACACCCTGAGCATCAGCATCATTGGCGCCGGTGCCACCGGTGTGGAGCTGGCCGCCGAACTGCGCCTGGCGTCCCGTGAGCTGCCGGTGTATGGCATGAATCACCTGCAGCCCTCGGACGTTTCAATTACCGTGATCGAGGCTGCCGATCGCATCCTGCCGGCCCTGCCCGGTCGGATATCGGCGGCCGCCACCCGGGAGTTGGAGCATCAGCGAGTCATGGTGCTCACCGGTCAGCCGGTGAGCGAGGTACGATCCGATTCCGTGGTGATGAAAGACGGCACCGAGCTGCCCTCGGAGATGACCATCTGGGCGGCGGGCATCAAGGCGCCCGGGTTCCTTGCGGAGCTGGACGGACTGGAAGTGAACCGCAGCAATCAGTTGGTGGTCGAGCAGACCCTGCAGACCACCCAGGATGTCGACGTGTTTGCCTTTGGCGACTGTGCCGCCTGCCCCCAGCCAGATTCCGAGCGACCGGTGCCACCCCGGGCCCAGGCCGCACACCAGCAGGCCGACACCCTGTTCAAGACTCTCTGCAACCGGCTGGAAGGTGAGGAGGCTGTGCCGTTCGTCTACAACGACCACGGTTCACTGATCAACTTCAGTCGCTACACCACTGTCGGTAACCTCATGGGCAATCTCTCCGGTCGCAGCATGTACATCGAGGGCAAGGTGGCGCGCATGTTCTACCTGTCCCTGTACCGCATGCACCAGGTGGCCCTGCACGGCCCTGTCCGCACCGGCGTAATCTGGCTGATGGACCGCATCAGCCGGGCAATGCATCCCAGGCTGAAACTCCACTAACCGATACTCAGCCCCTGCACCCAGTCGATCATCGGGGCGGGGTAGATGCCGAGCACGAGGATGGTCACCGCCAGCGCCATCAGGGTGATGCCCCCCAGCCGGCTGCCCCAGTCGTTGCTGACATCCCGGCGGCGCATGCCCGGCTCGGGCAGGTACAGGGTCACCATCACCCGCAGGTAGTAGTACAGGCCAATGGCACTGCCCGCCACGATACCGCCCACCAGCCACCAGCGGCCCTCGGCCACGCCCAGGGCAATCACATAGAACTTGCCGATGAACCCGGCCGTCAGAGGAATGCCCGCCAGCGACAGGAAGCTTACCGTCATCACCGCCGCCAGGTAGGGCCGGCGCCAGAACAGGCCCCGGTAAACCGGCAGGCCATCGGCGTCCTCACCACCGAACGGGCTGGACAGCAACGTAACCACACCGAAGGCGGTCAGGGTGGTGACCAGGTAGGTGATCAGGTAGACGCCGGTGGTCTCCGTGGCCAAAGCGTTTCCGGCAACAATCACTACCAGCAGGTAGCCAAAGTGGGCAATGGACGAATACCCCAGCAGCCGCTTGAGGTTGGCCTGGAACAGCGCCAGCAGGTTGCCGCCAAGCATGGTCAGCAGGGCCAGCACGGTAATCAGTGTCTGTAACCACTCACTGTGGAACACCGGCGCCGCCAGCACCAGGCGCAGTAACACTACGAAGACCGCCAGTTTGCTGACCGTGGCCAGGAAGATGGTGGCTGGCGCCGGCCCACCCTGATAGACGTCCGGCGTCCACAAGTGGAATGGCACCACCGACAGTTTGAACCCCAGGCCCACAAGCATCAGCGCAGCGCCGGCCAGCATCCAGACATCCGCCTCTCCCGACAGGGCGCCTGCAACGCCGTCCAGATCGAGAAAACCGGTGCGCGCGTAGATCAGCGCCATGCCGAACAGCAGGAATGCGGTGGCCGCGGCGGAGAGCACCAGGTACTTGATGCCCGCCTCCAGGGACTTTTCCGCCCGGAAGCTGTAGGCCAGCATGCCGTACAGGGGCATGGAGAGCAGTTCCAGGCTGATGAACAGCATGGCCAGGTGATCGCTGGCCACCAGCCCGAGGGCACCGGCGGTGGCGCACAGCAGCAACAGATAGAACTCTTCCTTGGGACCGATGTAGCCGGTCAGGTAGTGGTGGCTGAGGATCACCGTCACCAATGCCGACAGCAGCACCAGGGTGCCTGCCATCAGGGCCAGCCCGTCCACCGCCATCAGCGGTGGCGCGCCGCCGGGCACCAGAGGCAGCGCCACCAGGGCCAGCAGCAGGCCGGCCCCGGACAGCACGGCGGTGAGTCCGTGGCGACGCCGCCAGGCAATGGCCAGCATGGCCAACACCGCCGTGGAGCCCACGATGATCAGCGGTAGTAGTGTCAGCAGGTCGGCAGCGGTCAGCATCAGTTTACCTCCCCGAGGACCGACGCGAGCCCGTCACCGCCACCGAAGAGAACAGCGACCGCATGAGAGAGACTTTCCGTGGTATCCAACAGCGGCTGGGGGTACAGGCCTACCAGAATCACCAGTGCCACCAGGCTCAGCATCATCAGATACTCCCGCGGGGTTGGTCCGGGCAAGGCACCGGTGCGATACACCGGGCCGAAATGCACCCGTTGCATGAGAATCAGGGAATAGACGGCCGCCAACACCAGACCGGTGCTAGCGATCACCACCACCACCGGCGCTGCGGGAAAGGTGCCAAACAGGATCATGAACTCACCAACGAAGTTGGCGGTGGCCGGCATGCCCAGGGAGGCCGCCACGAAACACAGGGTAAACCCCGGCAAAACCGGTATCCGGCCCCAGAGGCCGCCCATGATCCGCATGTCCCGGGTGTGGATACGTTCGTAAAGCTGTCCGCTGAGAATGAACAGGCCGGCTGAGGAGAACGCATGCGCCACCATCAAAATCACCGCTCCCTGGATCGCCAGCTGGGAGCCGGAATAGATGGCAATGAGCACAAATCCCATGTGGGAAATACTGGTGTAGGCGATCAGCCGCTTGATGTCCTGCTGGCCACAGGCCACCACGGCGCCGTACACGATGCCCACCAGGCCCAGGGTCATGGCCACAGGCGCAAAGGCCGCCGACTCCGCAGGGAACAGTGGCAGCGCAAAACGCAGCATGCCGTAGGCGGCGGTTTTCAGCAGGATACCGGCCAGGTCCACGCTGCCGGCCGTCGGCGCCTGGGCGTGGGCATCCGGAAGCCAGCCGTGGAAGGGCACCACCGGCAACTTGACGGCAAACGCCACGAAAAATCCGAGCATCAGCCAGGGCGCCAGCGCTTCGGGCACTTCGGTGGTCAGCAGCACTTCGTAGCTGAACGACAGCTGGCCGGTGTTGTCAAAATGGATGAACACCAGCGCCAGAATGGCCACCAGCATCAGCAGGCCGCTGGCCTGGGTGTAGATGAAGAACCGGGTGGCCGCACGGATGCGGGTCTGGCCGGCCGACCCGCTGTGGCCCCAGAGCGCGATCAGGAAGTACATGGGCACCAGCATCATTTCCCAGAACAGGAAAAACAGGAACAGGTCCAGGGCCAGGAACACGCCCACCACGCCGCCGAGAATCCACAACAGGTTCAGGTGGAAAAAGCCGATACGGTGGCCAATTTCATGCCAGGAGCACAGTACGGCGAGAGCGCCCAGGAACCCGGTCAGTGCCACCAGGATGAGGGACAGGCCGTCCATGGCCAGGTGAATCTCGATGCCGAAACGGGGGATCCAGTCCGCCCGCCATTCGATCAGCCAGGAGGCGTGGCCGGGACCGTCCAGAACAAAATCGCCGGCCATCCACAGCCAGAGACTGATCACCAGCACAAACAGCATGGTGCCCAGAGCAATCCAGCGAGGTGCCTGCTCACCCCAGCGATCCGCCTGCCAGCACAGCAGACCGCCCAGGAACGGAATCACGATCAGCCAGACGAGGATCACGGAGCACCTCCCGGCACCATGACCAGCGCCAGCAGGATCACCGTTGCGCCCAGGATCATGGCGGTGGCGTAGCCCCGCACCCGCCCGGTCTGGGCCCGCACCAGGGCGCCGTTGAACAGCCGCGCCAGCACCGCCACCAGGTTGACGGTGAGGTTAATCAGATCATAGCGCAACAGTCGGACCAGCAACTGCCAGGGACGGACCAGCAACCGGTCATAGAGCGCGTCAAAGCCCCAGGCCCGATGCCAGAGCGTCCACAGGAAAGCGCCCGGCCCGCCGGCGGTCTGTTGGCGCAGCCAGTCCGCCTGTTTCAGGAACAGCCAGAGCGCCAGCGCCAGGCCGGCAATGACCGTACCGGTGGCCAGCAACTGCAGCAAAGTATGGCCAGTCTCCGTCCGCTCTCCGGGGGCCACCGGGAACAGGTGGCCCAGGTGGGGATACAGCCAGGTGCCGACCACCGTGGACAGCACTGCCAGTATTGCCAGTGGCAGGTGGTGAGTAAGCCAGGCGGTACCCGGCTCGGCATTCCGGGCGTTGGCGCTGCGGCTGGGCCCATGGAAAGTGCCCAGAACCAGCCGCACCGTGTACAGGCAGGTCAACAGAGCACCGAGGAGGCCGGCTAGCAGCAGTCCGTTCTGGTCTGCCGCCATGGCCTGCCAGAGAATCTCATCCTTGCTGTAGAATCCGGCGGTCACCAGCGGCAGCGCCACGAGGGCCGCCCCGCCCACCAGGAAGCCGGTGTAGGCCACTGGCAGGCGCTTCCTGAGACCGCCCAGATTCGCCATATCCTGTTCGTGATGGCAACTGGTGATGACCGACCCGGCAGACAGGAACAGCAGTGCCTTGAAGAAAGCATGGGTGACCAGGTGGAAGATGGCGGCGTCAAAGGCACCCACGCCAAGCGCCATGAACATGTAGCCGATCTGGCTCATGGTGGAATACGCCAGAACTCTTTTGATGTCGGTCTGGGCCAGGGCCGCGAACGCCGCCAGCAGCAGTGACACCGCCCCGATCACGCCCACAAGCCACAAAACCTCGGGCGCCATGAGAAACACGCCATTAAGCCGAGCAATCAGGTACACCCCGGCGGTGACCATGGTGGCGGCGTGGATCAGAGCCGAGACGGGGGTCGGGCCCGCCATGGCGTCCGGCAGCCAGGTGTGCAACGGTACCTGGGCGGACTTGCCGAGGGCACCACCCAGCACCAGGAGCGCCACCAGGGTGGCCGTGGGATCACCCACCGACCAGACCTCCGAGGCTCGCACCATCACCTGCTGGATATCCAGGGTGCCCAGGTCCCGGAAGATCAGGAACAGGCCCAGGGCCAGGAACACATCGCCGATCCGGGTAACCACGAACGCCTTGAAGGCGGCCCGGCCATTAGCACTGTCCTGGTAGTAGTAGCCAATCAGCAGGTAACTGCACAGACCAACGCCTTCCCAGCCCAGGAAGAGCAGCAGCAGATTGTCGCCGAGCACCAGCATCAGCATGCTGAACACGAACAGGTTCATCCAGGCGTAGAAGCGGGTCACCCCGGCCTCACCGGTCATGTACCAGGCGGCGAACAGGTGGATGAAGAAGCCCACACCGGTAATCACCGCCATCATCACCAGGGCCAGGCCATCCACCGCCAGGCCGATGGTGGGCTGGAAAGTGCCCACCTGAATCCAGGTCCAGAGCGTGAACCTGACCGGGCCGTCATAGAGTGCAATAGCCCAGGCCGTCGCCAGGGCGGCTAGGCCGACACTGGTGACGCCTACAAACGCACCAAAACGCACCCCGAGACGGCCGCCGGAAAGTGCAAGTATCAAAGTACCCATCAGGGGCAGGACAAACGACAGGGTGACCGCCAGTTCCATCATCCACGCATCCTGCTTGCCAGATCGAGGTTCAGGGACTTGAAGCGCTGGAAAAGCTGGATCATCAGCGCCAGCCCCACGGCCGCTTCAGCGGCTGCCAGAGTAATCACCAGCAGGAACATGGCCTGGCCATCCGGCTGATCCCACGCGGTGGCGCCCACCACGAACGCCAGCGCCGCAGCGTTCAGCATCACCTCCAGGCTCATCAGGACAAACAGCATGTTGCGGCGCAGCATCAGGCCCACCAGGCCCAGCACAAACAGAACGGCTGCCAGAATCAGACCGTGTTCCATGGGAATGCCTGCCATCACGGTGCCCTCCCCGGTCGCCGCTGGCGCAGCGGGTTTGACCGGCGCCCCACGTGCGAGGCGGCCACCAGCGCGCCCAGCAACAGCAGGCCGGCCAGCTCCACCACCATCAGCCAGGGGCCGAACAGGGTGAGCCCGACCGCTCGAGCCGTGAGCAGTTCGCCGTCAATGACCCGGGCCATGTCGCCGCCGGCGATCAGGTAACTCAGTACCGCCAGCAGCACCGCCGCAAGCACAGACGGGCCCAGCCAGTGCCTCGGGTGGCGCCAGGCGGCTTCGTCGCCGTCCTGGTCCGGGCCCAGGTTGAGCATCATCACCACGAACACGAACAGCACCATGATGGCGCCGGCGTAGACGATGATTTCGAGGGCGCCGGCAAACGGGGCGCCCAGGGCAAAGAACACCAGTGCCACCGCAATCAGCGAGACAATCAGGTACACCACCGCGTGCACCGGATTCCTGCCGGTGATCACGCCGAAGGTGGCCAGCACTGCCACCAGGCCACTGAGATAAAAGGCCAGTTCCATGGGGCTCATCCTCCGTTTCTAGGGCAGCAGGGAACGGACATCCACCGGTTCCTCCTCGTTGAGGGCTTGGCCCTTGTCCTTGCCGCCGATGGCCATGCCGGCCACCTTGTAAAAGTGGTAGTCGTGATCCTTGCCGGGCCCATTGATCAGCAGATCCTCTTTTTCGTACACCAACTGCTGACGGTCGTACTCACCCATCTCGAAATCCGGCGTCAGCTGGATGGCGGAGGTGGGGCAGGCCTCCTCGCACATGCCGCAGAAGATGCACCGGGAGAAGTTGATCCGGAAAAACTCCGGGTACCAGCGGCCGTCCTCCTGCTCACCCTTTTGCAGGGAAATGCAGTCCACCGGGCAGGCCACCGCGCACAGGTTGCAGGCCACGCAACGCTCCTCGCCGTCCGGATCCCGGGTCAGCACAATCCGGCCCCGGTATCGGGGCGGCAGGTCCACGGGTTGGTCCGGGTAGTTCACGGTTTCCCGCTTGCGAAAGCTGTGCATGAACACCATGCCCAGGGTGCGCAGCTGGCTCCAGGTGGCCGGCACCAGCCAGAGCACGGATCTGATGAAAGGGACCTTGTCTTGTTCCATATCCGGGTCTCGTTCCATATCCGGGTCCTCCCAGGCGTCAGGGGCCAACCAGCAGCATCACCGCGCCGGTGGCCAGAAGATTGATCAGAGTCAGTGGCAGACAGACCTTCCAGCCGAAGCTCATCACCCGGTCGTAGCGGGGCCTGGGCAACGAGGCCCGCAGCAGGATGAACAACACCAGGAAGGCGCCGGTCTTGAGGGCAAACCAGAGCACCGGCGGCAGCCAGGGGCCCTGCCAGCCGCCGAAGAACAGGGTCACGATCAGCGCCGAAACCAGCACCATGCCCACGTACTCGCCAATGAAGAACAGCCCGAACTTCATCCCCGAGTACTCAATGTGGTAACCGTCCGCCAGCTCCTGCTCCGCCTCCGGCTGGTCGAACGGGTGGCGGTGGGTCACGGCAATCCCGGCAATCAGGAAGGTGCAGAAGCCGAAGAACTGGGGCACCACAAACCAGAGGCCTTCCTGGGCTGTCACAATGTCCCGCAGGTTGAAGGAGCCGGCCAGGGCCACTACACCCATCAGCGACAGGCCCATGAAGACCTCGTAGGAGAGGGTCTGGGCGGAAGAGCGCATGGCGCCGAGCAGGGCGTATTTATTGCCGCTGGCCCAGCCGCCGAGCAGCACCGCGTACACGTTGATGCCCGCCATCGCCAGGAAGAACAGCAGCCCGATGTGCAGGTCGGCAATGCCCCAGCCGGGCGTGATGGGAATGATGATGAACGACAGCAGCAGGGAGGCGAAGGCGATCACCGGCGCCAGCACAAACAGCGGTCGATCGGCGAAAGGTGGAATCCAGTCTTCCTTGAAGAAAATCTTGATCATGTCCGCCACCAGCTGCAGCAGGCCGAAGGGGCCAACCCGGTTGGGGCCGTATCGATCCTGCCAGAGCCCCAGCAGGCGCCGCTCGACAATGGTCAGGGCGGCGCCCAGCAGAACCGCCCCAAGCAGGATCACGAGAGCCTGGAACATGGCCCAGAGAATGGCCTGCCATTCCGGGTTCAGCCAGCTCATGGCCGCACCTCGCAGCGGGCGCCCGGAGTGGAACCCGGGCCCGCGGTCAGGGTGACATCGCCGTCCACCCCCCAGGGCACGCTGCCGGCCGGCAAGCCAACAAGTCCCCGGGGCCAGTCCGACTGCACCCGCACCGGTAGGGTGACACAGGTGTGTTCCCCCGATACCGTCACCAGGCCGCCCAGCTCGGCGCCCAGGGCAGTGGCATCGGCCTCGCTCAGCACCAAAGCAGGGTGGTCCATACGCTGCTGGATGGGCCCGGCCAGCGCCGAGGTTTCCTCGCCTCCGAACAGCCGCGGCAAAACCACGGCCCGGTGGCGCTCACCGGTTGGCTGCCCGGCGGCCGGGATGTCGCGGTCATAGTCGTAATGGCCCGGCACCGGACCGGCGAGACGGATACCCGGGTCGCCGCCGCGCAGATGACCACCCACCTCATCGGTGAACTTGTTCCAGGCCTGGGGCGAATTCCAGCCCGGTGCCCAGGCAAAGGGCACCTGCTGGTGCGGGTGCCGATAACCGCTGTAACCCTCCATGGAATAGGCGAAGGCGGTATCCGGATCCTGCGGTACCCTGGGCTCGCTGACGCTTCGATTGGCCCGCATGGAGGTGCGGCCACTGTAGCGGTGGGGCTCCCGGGCAAGACGCAGACCCTCGATCCGGAAGCCGGCATCGGGCGCGGCGGCGGTGATCATCTCAAGGCCCGGGCAGGCCTGGCTGCAGGCCGCGGTTACCTGGTCCAGTGTTATGTCCGCCGGCGCGTCACCATGCACTTTCGCCGCCAGCCCGTGCAGCCAACGCCAGCTCTCGTGAATACGGGCCTCCGGGCGGAGGTAGCCCGGCTCAAACACCTGGAAGAAACGCTGAGCCCGGCCCTCAAGGCTCACCAGGGTGCCATCGCCTTCGGCAAAGCTGGCCGCCGGCAGGGAGAAGGTGGCACGCTCGAGTGTCGGGGTACGCTGGTGGTCCAGCACCACCAGCGTCCGGGCACTGTCGAGGGCTGTATCAACCCTTGCCGCAGGCAGACGCTGGTACAGATCGTTCTCCAGGATCACCGCGGCATCGGCATGTCCACTGGCGAGCTGCTCCAGGGCCCATTCCAGGGGCTGGCCGCCAAGCAGCGACAGGCCCGTGCTGTTGACTTCCCGGCGCACGAACATGAGCCCGCCCCGGCTGGCGCGGCGGGCCAGCGCCCGGGCGATGTTGCCGGCGGCCCGGATGATGGCCGGGTGCGCCAAGGTGCCACCGCTGACCACCAGGGGCTTCTCGGCAGCCACGAGTGAATCGGCAATGGTTTCCGCACGGGCCTGGAGTGTCGGTTCCAGATCGGCCACCGCCGGTGCCGACGAATCAATGGCGTGGGCCACCGCATAGCCAAGGCGCGCAATGTCCTCCGGCGCCAATGGCAGCCGGTCACGGGCAATGCCATCAAGCTCGGTGGCCGTCGGGTAGGCAATGAACAGTGGCTGGCGATGGTCCTGGGCCAGGGTCTTGAGCGCTTCGGCATTCCAGTAGGGAATCCCCACCCGTGCCGCCTGTTCCGAGGGTGGGGTGGTAATGGCCTGACGAATGGCCAGCCCCAGCCGGGCCGCACTCTCCATGGGGTCTTCCCCCAGCAGCAGCACGGCGTCGTGCTCCTCCACCTCCCGCAGGGTTGGCGCCGGCAGTCCGCAGCTGCGCCCGAGTTCCTGCATCAGCGCCAGACAGTCCTGCTCCCTGGCATGAATACCCGTGGAAAAGTTGGCTGCACCCACCAGTTCCCGCAGTTGGTGGTTGCTTTCCAGGCTCGCCCGGGGCGAGCCAATGCCAATGACCCGTTCGGCATGGCGTAGGGCATCGGCAATGCGGGCCAGGGCAGCATCGGTTTCCAGCGGCTCCCGGTCCTTTCCCGGCCCTGGGAGAAACTCGGGCATCCGCGGTCGATCGGCCCGGTTCACGTAGCCGTAGCCAAATCGGCCAAGATCGCACAGGAAGAAGCCGTTGACCTCGCCGTGGTAGCGGTTTTCGATGCGCCGGATATCGCCATAGCGCTCGCCCGGGCTGATGTTGCAGCCCATGGCGCACTGGTGGCAGATGCTGGGCGCAAACTGCAGGTCCCATTTGCGGGTGTAGTGCTCGGAGTGGCTCTGGTCGGTAAACACGCCGGTCGGGCAGACTTCGGTGAGGTTACCGGCGAACCGGCTTTCCAGGGTGCCCTCCTGATGGCGGCCAAAGTAGATGTTGTCCTTGGCGCCGAAAGCGCCCAGATCCGTGCCGCCGGCGTAATCGTTGTAGAAGCGTACGCAGCGGTAGCAGGTAATACAGCGATTCATCTCGTGGGCGATGAACGGGCCCAGATACTGGTTGCGGCGGGTGCGTTTGCGGAACCGGTAACGGCGCCGGTCGTGGCCGGTCATCACCGTCATATCCTGCAGGTGGCAGTGCCCGCCCTCCTCGCACACCGGGCAGTCGTGAGGATGGTTAATCATCAGCCACTCCACCACGCTGGCCCGGAAGGCGCGGGCCTCTTCGTCCTCGATATCAATGCGGGTGCCGTCCGTCGCCGGTGTCATGCAGGACATCACCAGCATACCCCGGTCATCGTCCCGGTCCTTGTACTGGCGCACCGCGCACTGTCGGCAGGCACCCACGCTGCCCATGGCCGGGTGCCAGCAGAAGTAGGGAATGTCCAGGCCCAGGGACAGGCAGGCCTGGAGCAGATTGTCTGCCCCGTCCACCTCGTAGCTCTGGCCGTCCACATGAATGGTTGCCATGGTGCCGGATTACTCCCCGTTGCCGGTGAATGGTCGGTTCATGGATCCCCCGCCGGTATCGCGTCAGCGGGGGCCTTACCCCTGGCGTGGCGCACGCCCTGCTCGAATTCGTGTCGGAAATGCCGCAACGCGGTCTGCAGGGGCATGGCCGCGCCCGGAGCGTGGGCACAGAAGGTCAGGCCCGGGCCACAGTCAGCGGCCAGTTTGTCGAGCAGCTCAATGTCCCCCGCTTCCCCTTCGCCCTGTTCCAGCGCTTGCAACAGCTTCACCGTCCAGGGCAGCCCGTCCCGACAGGGCGTGCACCAACCGCAGGATTCGCGGGCGAAGAACTCCTCGAGATTGCGCATGAGTGAGACCATGCTCTGGTCCTCAGTTACCACCGTAAGCAGCCCGGTGCCCAGACGACTGCCTTCCTTGCCCACCGTGTCGAAGTCCAGAGGCAGGTCCAGATGTTCCGGCAGCAGAAAGCCGGTGCTGGCGCCGCCGGGCAGCCAGGCCTTGAGCGCCCGGCCGTTGCGCAGCCCGCCAGCGCGCTCGAGGATCTCGCGGCCGGTGACCCCCATGGGCATCTCCCACAACCCCGGCCGGTTGACCAACCCGGAAGCACCGTACAGCTTGGTGCCCCCGTCTTTGGTGCGATCGCCCGACAACCGCTGGTACCAGTCGGCGCCCCTGAGCATCACCGCTGGCACGTTGCACAAGGTCTCCACATTGTTCACCACGGTGGGTTTGCCCCAGGCTCCGGACTGGCCCGGGAAGGGCGGCTTGGCCCGGGGATTGGCGCGCTTGCCTTCCAGGGAATTGAGCAGGGCCGTTTCCTCGCCGCAGATATAGCGGCCGGCGCCGGTGTGGAGGGCAATGTCGAAATCAAAGCCGGAGCCGGCAACGTCCGGCCCCAGCCAGCCGGCATCCCGCGCCTCGGCCAGGGCCTGCGCCAGCACCCGGGCTGACTCCACATACTCGCCGCGCAGGAAGATGTAGCCGTAGCGGGCGTTGTTGGCATAGCCCGCCAGCACCATGCCCTCGATCAGCAGGTGCGGCTGCTGCTCCATGAGCAGGCGGTCCTTGAAGGTGCCGGGTTCCATCTCGTCGGCATTGCAAACGATGTAGCCCCGGGGCATGTCGCCGCCCTGCATGGTCAGGCTCCATTTCAGGCCCGCCGAAAAGCCGGCACCGCCACGACCCCGTACATTGGCCTCTTTCAGGGTGGTGATCACCGCCCGGGGGTCGCCGGCCTCGAGCACCTGGCGGAGCGCGCGATAGCCCTCTTTGGCCTGGTAATCCTCAAGGTCCACCACCTGGCCGTCGTCGCGCAGCCGCCAGGTCAGCGGATGGGTCTCCGGCCCCCGTTCCGAGGCCGATTGCTGCAACCGGCTGCGATACACGGGAGACTGGCGCTGGCTGGTCATGGGTAGCCCTCCAGGATGGCCGGCAGTTCGTCGGCCGCCACCGGACCGTAGACATCGTCGCCCACCATCATCGCCGGGCCGCCGTCACAGGCGCCGAGGCAGCACACGGGCAGCAGGGTAAAGCGGCCATCGGCCGTGGTTTCACCCAGCCCGATGCGGAGATGGCCGGTCAGGGCCTGCCGCAGTTGATCGAAGCCGGTGAGAAAGCAGGAGCTGCTGTCGCAGACCAGAATCACGTGGCGCCCCACCGGCTGGCGAAAGATCAGGCTGTAGAAGGTGGCCACGCCCTCAACGCTCGCCGGCCCCACGCCCAGCACCCGGGCAATAGCCGGTATGGCCTCATCCGGCACCCAGCCGTGGCGGCGCTGGACGATTTTCAGGGCCTCGATGCAGGCGGCCTGGGGCTGTTCGTAGTGGCCCACCTCCGTACGCATGGCGGCCTCATCCTCCGGATGCAGCCGGAAACCATCGGTGGCGATGGTGGCCGGGTCCGGCGTTTGTGGGTTCGGTGTCGGTTCCATCATCAGCGGTCCACGTCGGCCATGACAAAATCAATACTGCCCAGGTGCGCGATCAGGTCCGGCACGAAGCCGCCGCGCATCACACTGGGTATCTGCTGCAGGTGCGGAAAGCTGGGCGTTCGTATCCGGGTGCGGTAACTCATGGTGTTGCCATCGCTGGTCAGGTAGTAGCTGTTGATGCCCTTGGTGGCCTCCACCATCTGCATCGATTCCTGGGGTTTGAGCACCGGCCCCCAGGACACCTGCAGGAAATGGGTGATCAGGGTTTCAATGTGCTTGAGCATGCGCTCCCGGGGCGGCGGGGTGGTCAGCGGATGATCCGCCTTGAACTCGCCGGCCGGCATGTGGTCCACGCACTGCTGGATGATCCGCAGGCTCTGGCGCATTTCCTCAATGCGCACCTGGCCCCGGTCAAAGACGTCGCCCTTATCACCGAGGGGCACCTCGAACTCGAAGTTGTCGTAACCGGAATAGGGCCGTTGCTTGCGCAAGTCGAAGTTGCAGCCGGTGGCCCGCAGATTGGGGCCGGTGACGCCCCAGGCCAGGGCCTGGTCGGTATCAAACGCGGCGACATGGCGGGTGCGCTCGCGCACCAGAGTGTTTTCCATCATCGCCCGCTCGTACTCGCGCAGCCGGGGCGGCATCCAGTCCAGGAACTCCTGCACCAGTTTCTCCCAGCCCTGGGGCAAGTCCTGCATCAGCCCGCCAATGCGGTACCAGGCCGGGTGCATGCGAAACCCGGTGATGCCCTCGATCACCTTGTACCCGCGCTGCCGGTCACTGAAAGTGAAGAACACGGGCGTCATGGCGCCCAGGTCCTGCAGGTAGGTGCCAAGGAACAGCAGATGGCTGGTGATTCGGAACATCTCGGCCATCATCACCCGGATGGTCTTCACCCGGTCGGGCACCTCGATGCCGGCCAGCTTCTCCACCGCCAGCACGTAGGGCAGGTTATTCATCACCCCGCCGGTGTAGTCGATACGGTCGGTGTAGGGAATAAAGCTGTGCCAGGACTGGCGCTCGGCCATTTTTTCCGCGCCCCGGTGGTGGTAGCCGATGTCCGGCACGCAGTCGACGATTTCCTCGCCGTCCAGCTGCAGCACAATGCGAAAGGCGCCGTGGGCGGAGGGGTGATTGGGCCCGAGATTCAGGAACATGAATTCCGCGCCGTCCCGCTCCCGCGCCATACCCCAGTGCTCGGGCTGGAACTGCAGGGCTTCCTGCTCGGTGTTCTGGCCCTCCACCGTCAGGGTATAGGGATCGAATTCCGTGGCCCGGGCCGGGTAGTCCTTGCGCAAGGGGTGGCCGGTCCAGGTGGGCGGCATGAGAATGCGCTCCAGGTGGGGGTGGCCGGAGAAGCTGATACCGAACATGTCCCAGACTTCCCGCTCGTACCAGTTGGCGGAAGGGAACACCCCCGTAGCGCTGGGCATGCTCAGATCGTCGCCGGTGAGCGCGACCTTGAGCATGATGTCGCGATTACCGGCCACGGACATCAACTGGTAGAACACCGTGAAGTCCGAATCCGGCAGGCCCCGGCGGTGGTCCCGCAGACGCTCGTCCACCGCCGACAGGTCGAACAGCAGGTTGTAGGCCGGAGACAGCCGTTTCAGATAGCCAAGCAGGTCGGTCAGGGCCTCGCGCTGCACCCAGAGCACGGGCATGCCGGTGAAGGTCTGCTGCTCGCAGCGCACAGCCTCGCCAAAGTCCCGGTGCAGGGCCTTGATCAGGTCTTGGTCGGTGCTCTCGGTGCGGCTGCTCATGCTCTTGGTTTGCCTCCTGGCATTCCGTGGTAAACAACGGCAAGCGCGTTCTAAAGCTTGTCGGGGGTCCTCAACTCGGTGGCCTGGATACGCCGGTCGCGCCATTTCTCCCGCTGCGACGGCATCTCAGCCCGGTAGACGCCCTGGTCGCCCACCACCCAGGACAACGGGCGACGCTCCTCCTGGATGGAGTCCTGCAGTAGTTGCAGCCCCTGGAGAAACGCTTCGGGACGGGGCGGACAGCCCGGCACATAAACGTCCACCGGCAGGAACTTGTCGACGCCCTGCACCACGGAATAGATGTCGTACATGCCGCCGGAATTGGCGCAGGAGCCCATGGATATTACCCATTTCGGCTCCAGCATCTGGTCGTAAAGCTGCTGGATCACAGGCGCCATCTTGATGAAACAGGTGCCGGCAATGACCATGAAATCCGCCTGCCGGGGGGACGCCCGGATGACCTCGGAGCCAAAGCGGGCGATATCGTGGGGCGAGGTAAAGGCCGTGGTCATTTCCACGTAACAGCAGGACAGCCCGAAGTTATAGGGCCAGAGGGAGTTCTTGCGGCCCCAGTTCACCGCAGAATTGAGCACCTCGCTCAACTTGCCAGTAAACACATTGCGTTCCAGCTGCTGCTTGACCGGATCTTCGACCCGCTCGCGCCGATCCACCGGATAGCGGGTATTGCTGCCCGCAGACCCTTCCGCCCGTGTCAGGGTGTAGGCCATGACAACCTCCCATGATGGTCACATCGCGGCCTTCCGCCCGATCCCGAAGAATCCGGAGGGCCGGGAATGCGTTGCTAAGCGCCGCGCTTGCGTGCCGGACTCTGTTCAGGCGCCCAGTCAAGGGCCCCACTGCGGCTGTCGTAGATAAGCCCGGCCAGAAGAATGAAGATAAAAACCGCCGCGCCCCAGAACCCGGTCCAGCCCACGTCGTGGATGACAATGGCCCAGGCAAACAGGAACACCGCTTCTATGTCGAAGATGACGAACAGCATCGCCACCAGGTAAAACTGCGCGGAAAAACGCTGGCGGGCGCTGCCGGCACCAACAATGCCCGATTCGAAAGGAAGTGACCGGCTGACCCCGTGGCTGCGACCGCCCAGCAGGCTGGACGCCCCCACCATGAACGCGCACAGCCCCAACACCGCAAGGATGAAAAAGCCGGTGGCCCAGTTCTGGACCACGCCGCTGGCCGCGCTTTCGAGCATGCCCTTCCCCCGTACAGCCTCACAGCTGCCGATTTGGATACCTGACTTAAAAGCTAGCAACGGCCCGGGGATTGCGCAAACCGGTGGGCAGTGTGGCTGGCCACTGCGCAAGCATTTGATGTAAAAGATAGGACCGACAAGGCAGGGGAATGTGAGAAGATGGGCGTGGAGCGGGTGAAGGGAATCGAACCCTCGTATGCAGCTTGGGAAGCTGCCGTTCTACCATTGAACTACACCCGCGTATGCGACCTCTGCGAGAGCAATATAAGCGCTCTGCCCGGCCCGGGGCAAGCGTTCTGTCTGGAGCACTGATGGACCCCACGCTGACCCTGATTGGCGCCCTGATGCTGGTGATCAGCATCGTTCTCAGCCCGCTTTCAAGCCGGGTGGGCATGCCCGTTCTGCTGATCTTCCTGGTGGTCGGCATGATGATGGGCGAGGACGGTCCCGGCGGCATCGAGTTCGACGACTTCGAGCTGGCCTTCCTGATTGCCAACCTGGCCCTTGGCGTCATCCTGCTGGACGGCGGCATGCGCACCCGGGCCGAGACCTTCCGGGTGGGCCTGAAGCCGGCGCTGATTCTGGCCACACTCGGCGTTGGACTGACCGCGGCCGGCGCTGCCGTCGTGGCCTGGTGGGTGTTCGAGCTGCACTGGCTGACCGCCCTGCTGGTGGGCGCCATTATTTCCTCTACCGATGCAGCGGCCGTGTTCTCGCTGTTGCAGGGGCGGGGCCTGCACCTTAACGAACGGGTGAGCGCTACCCTGGAGATCGAGTCGGGCAGCAACGACCCGATGGCCATTTTCCTGACCCTCATGCTGGTCACCCTGATCGGCAACCATGGCGAACACGCCGGCTGGGCCGCCTTGACCATGCTCGTGCAGCAGTTTGGCGTTGGGGCCGTCGCCGGCATCCTCGGCGGCTTTGCCGTGGTGGAGCTCGCCAACCGGATCCGCCTGACGCCCTCGCTGTATCCTTTGCTAGTGGCAGCTGCGGGCATTGCTGTGTTCTCCGCCACCAACGCCATTGGCGGCAGTGGCTTTCTGGCTATCTACCTGACCGGTGTGGTGATCGGCAACCGCCACGTCCGGATGATGCCGATGATTCTGCAGGTGCACGACGGCCTGGCCTGGCTGGCCCAGCTGTGTCTGTTCCTGATGCTGGGTTTGCTGGTGACGCCGTCCGACCTGATTCCGTTGGCCGGGGGTGGCCTGATACTGGCCCTGTCGCTGATTTTCATCATCCGCCCGCTGACCGTGGCACTCACGCTCTGGCCCTTCGCCTTCAACCGCCGCGAGCTGGGGTTCATCAGCTGGGTAGGGCTGCGGGGCGCCGTGCCGATCGTGCTGGCGCTGTTCCCGATCATCGCGGGTCTGCCCGAGGCGCAGCTGGTGTTTCACGCGGCCTTCTTCATCGTCCTGGTGTCGCTGCTGGTCCAGGGCACCACCATGGCGCCCCTGGCCCGTAAGCTGCGTCTGGAGGTTCCGGCCGGCGAAGACCCCTATCGGCGTTTGCCACTGGAT
The DNA here is from genome assembly GCF_055755345.1 of Marinobacter sp. E2. Lineage (NCBI taxonomy): Bacteria > Pseudomonadati > Pseudomonadota > Gammaproteobacteria > Pseudomonadales > Marinobacteraceae > Marinobacter > Marinobacter sp. E2. Next base: position 139,991 of record NZ_CM146911.1, on the reverse strand, counting down.
GCCCCCGCCGCCGGCGACCACGAGCTGATGCTGTTTCCCCTGCGCGGAGAGACATGGGAAACGCCCCGCCGGCTGGGCCAGTTGCGCTTCCCGGAAAACACGGCGGTGGCCGGGGTATTCCGAAACCGGGTCTGCCTGCAGCCAAAAGAAGACCTGGAGGTCTCCAGTGGTGACATGGTGGCCATGTTCGCCACCCCGAATGTGCTGCCGGAACTGGGCAAGGCGCTCAGCGGCCGACACGCCCCACGGTATCTGGCCGAGCGGGCGTTTTTCGGTGATTTTGTGCTCAATGGTGATGCCCTGCTGGGCGATGTGGAACAGGTGTACGGTATCGAATTCGACGACCTGCCGCCGGAGCTGTCCCTGGCCGAGTGCTTTGCCAGGCGCACCAAGGGGCATCCGGTGGTTGGCGATGTGGTTACGCTCGGCCCGGTGACCCTGGTGGCCCGGGCCACCAGTGCCGACCAGGTGACCAAGGTAGGCCTGAAGATGGACAGTTCACAAAATGGCTGATCACGGAACCAGATAGCCAAAAAAGTTAACAAAACCCCTTAACAGACGACCCACCGCCTGTGGTATAAAACGCCTGTGCAAAGATTAACCATTGGTAAGTTAAGGACATGAGCATCCCTCGCAGCCTGCTGACAGTCATTGCCCTGATCAGTCTTTCATTGCCCCCCACGCTCAGCGCCGACGAGCTGCTGGCCCGCGCCGATGCCCGGATTCCGATGCCGGGCGCCTACTCCGAGGCGACCATTCCGACCATCAGCGAGGTCGTTGTTCGAAAGAGCGAACGTCGACTGTACCTGATGAACGGCGACGCGGTGGTAAGCAGCTACCGCATTTCCCTGGGCGACAATCCCGAAGGGCACAAGCTGTACGAGGGCGACGAACGCACTCCCGAGGGTAACTACACGCTCGACTGGCGTAACGCCGAGAGTGATTTCTACAAATCCATCCACATTTCCTATCCCAGCGAACGGGATCGCGAGCTGGCCTCCGCGTGGGGCCTGGATCCGGGCGGCAGCATCATGATCCACGGCCTGCCCAACGACGCCGGCGATATGGCGTTTGCCTACGCTGGCCTCGACTGGACCGACGGCTGCATTGCCGTGACCAACGAGGAGATGGACGAAATCTGGGAACTGGTCTCCAACGGCACCCCGATCAGCATCCTGCCCTGAGTCGAGTCTGACAACAGTATTAAGTTGTTGTCATATGCATAGGAAATTTACCTATCTCCAGTTAACATTCTTCGTGAGAGTGTTTTACACTGTTTCACGACTCCGGTAGTCAACGCCTGAATATTGTTCGGGCGCAGGTTGACAGGAAGTCGTCTATACTGACTTCCGGATCACAGGAAATAACTCGACCAATAAGGGGATTTACAATGCGTAAACTGACGATCGCCGGGTTTGCACTGGCTACAGCTCTGACAGCAGGTTGTGCCACCACTGATCAGGGCGCTATCGACGAAGCAAATGCAACTGCCAGCTCCGCTGAGCAGACTGCAGAGAATGCACTGAACACCGCTAACAGCGCTGCCAGCACTGCCCGCACTGCCCAGCAGACCGCGGAAGAAGCACTGGCCGCTGCTCGTGCAGCCCAGAAAGCTGCCGACGAAGCCAACGAGCGTGCCAAGCGTATGCTCCAGCGTGCCAGCCAGAAATAAGGCTGATACGTGACGAAAAGGCCGGCACTGCCGGCCTTTTTTATGCCTCCGGTTCGGGGGTTTCCGACCCGGACCCGGTTGTGCCTTTCGGTTTGTTGTCCTTCAGGAACGTGGTCATCAGCTCCATCGGCAGCGGGAAAACAATGGTGGAGGAATTGGTGTTACTCATGTCCGCCAGTGTCTGCAGGTAGCGTAGCTGCATGGAGCCCGAGTTGGTGGCCATCACATCGGCAGCCTCAACCAGTTTCCTGGACGCCTGCAGCTCGCCTTCCGCGTGAATGACCTTGGCCCGGCGCTCCCGTTCCGCTTCCGCCTGGCGGGCAATAGCCCGGATCATCGACTCGTTCAGATCCACGTGTTTGATTTCCACGTTGGCGACCTTGATGCCCCACTCCTCGGTCTGGGCGTCGATGATCTCCTGGATGTCGGAGTTCAGCTTGTCGCGCTCGGACAGCATTTCATCCAGATCATGTTTGCCAAGCACCGATCGAAGAGTGGTCTGTGCCAACTGGCTGGTGGCGGAGTTGTAGTCCTCGACCCGGATAATAGCCCTTTCGGGGTCAACCACCCGGAAGTACAGAACGGCGTTAACCCGCACGGTAACGTTATCGCGGGAGATCACGTCCTGGCTCGGGACATCCAGCGTGATCACCCGGAGATCCACCCGCACGATCTGCTGGATACCGGGGATGACGATGATCAGGCCCGGGCCTTTCACGCCCTGGAACCGGCCCAGGAAGAACACAACACCACGCTCGTATTCGGGCAGTATCTTGATCGCCGAACCGAGAATGAGCAATAGCACCACGGTGGGCGCCAGATAGGGAATCAGATCGCCAATCATACGGCCTCCTTGTCTTGCCGTTGGTTTCTGTCGGTCCGGTCAGCGCTGGTCCGAAACGACCCTGACGGTGACCGTCAGGCCTTCGATAGCAGTAACTCGCACCCGGTCGCCCTCGTGAACAGGGCTGTCGCTGACCGCGTTCCAGCGTTCACCGCTGAGACGGATATGGCCCCGATAGTGCCCCTGGTCCCCCGGGAAATCTTCCAGCGCCACGGCTTCCTCGTGGGTGATCTGCTCGGGCCCGCTCACCGGGTGCTGGCGACGAAGACCGATAAAACGGGTCACGGTCCAGAGGATAAAGCCGGCCGCCACTACGGCGGTGCCACCAATGGTTGGCAACGAGATGTCCCGGTGGCTGCCATCCATGAGGATCACCGAGCCGGTCACGAAGGCGACAATACCCCCCACCCCGAGGATGCCGAAGCTGGGCACAAAGGCCTCGCCCACGATAAACGCCAGCCCAAGGAGGATCAGTGCCAGTCCGGCATAGTTCACCGACAGCACCTGGAAGGCAAACAGCGCGAGGATCAGACAGATGGCGCCAATAACACCCGGCACCACTGCGCCGGGGTTGGCCAGCTCGAAGATAATCCCGTAGAAGCCGATGATCATCAGGAAATAGGCAACGTTGGGATCGGTAATCACCGACAGCAGGCGGGTACGCCAGTCCGGACCGGAACGGACAATCTCCAGATCGGCGGTTTGCAGGATGCGGTCCCCGGACGCCATGCGCACCGTTCGGCCATCAATCTGCTGCAGCAGGTCCCGGATGTTGGGAGAGACCACGTCAATGACGTTCCTGTTCAGGGCTTCGTCGGCGCCAAGATTCACCGCTTCACGGACCGCCTGCTCCGCCCAGTCGGCGTTACGTCCGTGGCGTTGGGCCAGTCCCCGGATGTAACTGACGGCATCTTCCAATACCTTGCGTTCCATGGCGGTGCCGCCACGACGCTTGCTGTCGCTGTCTTCCGTCTTTGGCGCGTCGTCCGGTGCCTCGGTTGCCGATTCGTCGCCGCTGCCGCTCTTGGGGTCGCCGGAATTCGGATCGTCCGCCGGCTCCGGACTGCCCGGCAAGCCGCCCATCTGCACCGGCGTTGCCGAGCCCAGGTTGGTGGCAGGCGCCATGGCGGCGATGTGACTGCCGTAGAGGATGTAGGTCCCGGCACTGGCGGCCCTTGCGCCCTGGGGTGACACGTAAGTGGCAACAGGCACGTCCGAGGCGAGGATCGCCTTGATGATATCCCGCATGGAATCCATCAGACCGCCCGGAGTATCCATTTCAATGATCACCAGGCCGTGACCCTCAGACTCCGCCCTGCGGATACCCCGGGTGACATAGTCCATGGTAGCAGGGCCAATCGCACCCTCGACAGTGAGCACCAGGGCGGTATCCGAAGAGGGTTGCTGGGCCAGGACGCGATGCGCCAGGGAAGCGAAGGCCATTACTGAACCGGCCAGAAGCACAAGTGCCCACAGCTTCAGGCGGCGGGTGTTCGGGCGTCTGCCGTCAGAAATACAGCCGCTGCTCCGGCTCATTTACCTTCTCCGGTGTTTTCTCCTCAACCGTCTTGTCGGCGGCCATCTGAGTAATGCGCTCACCGATCATGGTCGGCAGCCCATCGGCCTGGTCCACGGCAATCTCGATGGCCCCGCGCTTGACCTCAACCCCGGGGTGACGTTTCCGGAACGCTTCCACCTCTGCAAACACCTGCCGCCAGAGCCGGTCCCGGTCCTCACGGGGGTATTCTTCATGGGGGCGGTGTACCTCCAGCCAGACTTCGCCGTCGGAAAAGCCGATCTTGACCGGATCGTGCACCACCTGAACCGGCGTGCCCTTTTCAACCTGATAAACAAACCGGGAAATATCCTCGTTGTACATCCGGAAACAGCCGTGACTGACCGGCATGCCGACTCCGAACTGTTTGTTGGTGCCGTGGATCAGGTAGCCCTTCTCGCTGAGCAACAACGCGTGCGTGCCCAGGGGATTACCGGGGCCGGGCGGGATCATTCGGGGCAGGTATTCCCCGGCCGCCTCATACTCCGCACGTATGCTCGCCGGCGGGTACCAGGCCGGTGATTCCAGGGGCATGGTGACCTTGGCATCGGTCAGCGGCGAGGGGTTCTCGGCGGTGCCCACGCCCACCGGGTAGACCTGCACACCCTGGTCCGTGAAGTAATAAAGTCGGTATTCCGCAAGATTGATCACGATACCCTCACGCCGGGCATCGGGCAGAACGTACTGCCGCGGCAGGGTAATGGTGGTGCCCTCGCCAGGCAGCCAGGGATCCACCCCCGGGTTGGCTTTCACCAGCTCGAGATAACCCAGGGCCAGGCGATTGCCGATACCGGCAAAGGTATCCTCATAGCTGGTTTCGAAGACCCCCAGCTGGCCGGCCAGATCGCCGTCAATCGCAAAGGTGGGCACGCGCGGGCTACGGTCCGGCTGCTCTGGAGTGGCCTTGTCACCGGCGCCATTGGCCGACGGCTCCGCCATGCCGGTGCCAGCGAACACCAGAGCATGGGCCATGAAAAACAACGCTAGGATTCTGAACGACATAGCACACTTTCCGAAAACATCAGGTACCCGGGTACAGAGACAGGCATCCGTCTCAGGAGTTCATGTAAGTTGCCACCAGGGTCACAATGGCAAGCGCCACGAACAGCAGACTTGCGCCAATTCGCGCCATCGCCAGGGGCATCCGCTCCATCAGCCAGCGCCCAGCCATGATAACCGGTATATTGGCCAGTAGCATCCCCACGGTGGTGCCCAGTACCACCCAGAATGTCTCGGTAAACCGGGCAGCCAGTACCACAGTGGCAACCTGGGTCTTGTCGCCGATTTCGGCCAGGAAAAACATCACGGTGGTGGCCATGAACGCACCCATGCCCAGGAACCGGGAGTCGTCGCTGTCATCCTTGTCGGGGATCAGCAGCCACAGGGCAATGGCGACAAAACTGATGGCCAGGATCCATGGCAGCCAGGTATCCGGTATGAACGACGCAATCCAGGCACCCAGCCAGGCTGACAGCGCGTGGTTGAGAATGGTCGCAACCAGGATACCGAGAATGATCGGAAGGCGGGCGGCGTAACGGGCCACCAGGAACAGTGAGAGAAGTTGGGTCTTGTCGCCGATTTCCGCTATTGCAACGGCAACCGTTGAGGCGAGGAAAGCATCCATCAAGAAAACTCCAGGGCGGAAATCCAGACATGAGACAGCCCACCTTCCGCCCTACGGAGGTGCAGCCGCCTCAGGTCTTGCCAACTCCACCCAGTTGCCGGTGAAGCACGATAGCCATGGGGATTTGGCCCCAAGTATGTTGACTACCATCCGGCCGCAGTGACGATCCGGAGGCTACTCCCCTGAAGAGTGGTTCGCATGTTAATGAATTCGCCGCCCGCTCGCAAGCACCTGCCGGGCCGGGCTAGGCCCGCATGCGCCACACAGGGACCACCGCAAGGGACACGAACACCGCCACCAGCCACCAGGCCGAATGGAAGGCATTGATCGTTGGCAGGCCCGAGCTGTGCTCACCGAACTCAATGGTCAGGGCCACCAGATTCACCCCGAAGGCACCGCCGAGCTGACGCATGAAGTTGAGGGTACTCGAGCCGGCACCCAGCTCGCTGGATTCAAGCGGGTTCAGTGCGCCGGTCGACAGCGCCGGCAACATGAAGCCGATACCAATACGACCCAGCACGGTCCAGAACGCCAGCCACAGAAAGCCCAGCTCGAGGTCCGACAGGGCAAACAGCACTGCCGAGAGCGCAAACACGCCAATGCCAAAGGTCACGAGCATACGCGCGCTGTGTTTGTCCGCAAGGCGGCCCGCCAGCGGAAACACCATGCCCAGCACAATCCCGGCCGGCAGCATCATCAGACCGGCTTCCATGGCAGTAAAGCCCAGGGCGGTCTGCACGAACAGGGGCACCAGGTAGGTGGATCCGAACAGCGCCAGACCCAGGGCCATGGCCCCGAGACAGGCGCAAAGGAAGGCCGGTTTACGAAGCAGATTCAGATTGACCAGCGGGTGTGGGGTGAGGCGCTCACGCAGCACAAACAGCGTGAAGGACACCAGCACCAGCAAAGCCTCCACGGCAATACGGACTTCCTGGCCGCTGGCCGCCTGGAGCCGGTTAAGGGCGTCAAGGGCCAGCCCGATGGTGAGGCCCAGCAGCACCAGCCCCGGCAGGTCGAAGCGGTAAGGCGCTGGTCTGGACACCGGCAACGGCAGGAAGCGCCAGGCCATGGCTACGCCAATCAGGGTCACCGGCGCCGGTGCGAACATCACGTAACGCCAGTCCAGCTGGTCCACCAGAAAACCGCCCAGTACCGGACCCAGTGCCGGCGCCAGTATCACGCCCATGCCATAGATGCCCATGGCCTGGCCGCGTCGGTTCCGGGGGAAAATCCGGAAAACCAGGTACATCCCCATGGGCTGCATCAGCCCGGCCATGGCGCCCTGGCCAATACGAGCCAAAATCAGCTGCTCAGGGGTCGCGGCAAAACCGCCCACGATCGAGATCAGGGTGAACACCGCCATGGCCGAGGCCAGCGTCTTGCGAACGCCGAAATGATCCAGCAGCCAGGAAGAGGCGAGCATGGTGGTGGTCATGGCAGCAATGAACCCGGTAGCCAGCCAGTGCACCTGGCCCTGACGGATACCGAATTCCACCATGATGTCGTGCAGCGCCACGTTGACCACCGTGGCACTGAGCACCGTTGCCATGGTGCCGGTCATCACGGTGATCACCGCCAGCCAGCGCCAGCGCTCTCCGTAACGGGCCCTCAGGCCTTCGACCGAGTTATCCGCCAAGGGTTACTTCTGCTTTTCCGCGTTTTCCAGAATCTTGTTGAAGACCTTCACGGTGCATTCGATGTCCTTGTCGCTGATGCCTTCGAGCATTTCTTCCCGAAGCCGCTCTGCGCGCTCTGACAGCTCATCCATGAAATTCCGTCCGGCCTTGGTCAGGTGCAGGCGCCGGGCCCGGCGGTCGTTCGGACAGGGTCGGCGCTCAATCAGCCCCTGCTGTTCGAGACTGTCCAGCAGTCGCACCAGGGTCGGGTTCTCGATGGCCATCAGACTGGCAAGTTCCCGCTGGGTCAGGCCTTCACCGCCTTTCTCCAGATACACCATGGTGCTCCAGCGGGCCTGGGTGACGCCCAGATCCTTCAGGCGCTCATCAAGCATTTTTCTCCAGCGACGGGTGACTCGCGCCACCGCAAAAGGGAACTGGTCTCTCATGGTTCTCTGCTCCTGAAACAGGCCGCTTCCGGCGCTTGGGCGCTACGTGTGGGCCATTAACTCACATTATCGGAAAGTTACCAATAGTATGCTAACCATTGAAATAAAAACAGATGTGGAAGTAAATACAAATCGGGAAAAACCGAAGTGCGTCAGCTGGCCTGACGCAGCTCCTCCTCGAGTTCCACTGCCTCGGTTGCTGCGTGGAACTCGTTGTTGCGGGGATCGATCTCGGTAAGCACCGGCGAGGTCTCCGGCATGGCGGGTACAAAGTGCTCCTGATCCTCCACCGCAACATCGTCGGTATGGCTGATCCGGTAACTGGTAATCAGGGCCAGCAGTACCAGGAATCCGGCATTGCCCACAAACAGCCCCTTGGGTCCCAGGAGATTGATCAGCTCGGCCATGGCCACCGGTCCAATCACGCTGCCAACACCATAGCTGAGCAGCAGGGTGGCACTGGCGGCCACAATACGGCTGCTCTCCATGCGGTCGTTGGTAATTGCCACGGCAATTGGATACAAGGTCGCGGACAGGCCCGTGAACAAACCCACCAGCAGGGTGAGCATCCACAGATTGGCAGCGCCCAGCACCGCCACCGCGCCCGCGGCACTGGCCGCAAACGCCGCCACCCAGAACATCACCCGGCGCCGGTCAAAGCGGTCACACAGGCGCCCCAGGGGCCAGGCCAGAATCATGGCGGCGACAATGGCACTGGCCATGAAGGTCGAGGTACGGGCCACATCCAGCCCCACCAGGGTCGCGTACACCGGACCCAGCGCATAGAACCCACCGATCATGATGCCGCAGATGAGCGATCCGGCCACGCCGGTGAAGGACTCCCTGGCCAGGGTGAAAATTGAAATGCGCTGGACCTGCTCGATCACCGGCGCTTCCATTCGGGTCAGCGACAGGGGTACCAGAGCCAGCACCAGCAGGATGGCGGCAATGGAGAAAGGCATGAAGTTGGCAGGGTCGCCAATATTCACGATCAGCTGCCCACCGGCCGCCGAGGTGTAGAACACAATCTGGTAGACGGCGAACAGGGCGCCGCGATTGGCGTTGGTGGCGCGGCTGGAAAACCAGCTTTCAATCACCACCAGCACACCGGCAATACTGAAACCGGAAATGACCCGCAGCGCCGCCCAGAAAATTTCCGAAACAGCCATCGGGTACAGCAGGGACGCTACCGCCGCCATGGCGGCAAACGCGGCAAAAGCACGGATGTGGCCAACACGGCCGATAATCCGGTGAACGTACAGCGTGCCCAGCACAAAGCCGATGGAATAGCACACCAGAATCCAGCCAATGATATCGGGCGAGACTGCCTCGATACTCAGACGGATACCGAGCAGGGTCATCAGAAAAGCGTTGCCACTCACCAGCAGAACAATGCTGAGAATCAGGGCAGACAGGGAAGTGACCATTCGGGTCATTGCAAGCAACTCCGGGCAGTACGGAACGGGTTTCGGACGATGACAGACACAATAGCAGCAAGCACCGGACTTTGCCGCGCGGTATTAGACCAGCCCGCGGCCCGCAAGCCACTAGGCACTTCCCGAAACCCGTTAACCACGTCACAAAAACTCTCGAAGGCTGTCGTAGAGCGGTTTGACAGGGTTTTACATTAATGTGCCGTAACAGACCCTGCGTGCTGGAGCAGGTAACATAATCCGCGAGCTATTCATTGGACCGTGAGCGCCTGGTTATGAAAAAAACGGACTGGCCCATCCGCTGGGATCTCCTGCTTCGCTATCGACTGATCGAAACCGTTGCCCTGTGGGAAGGTCGACTGACCACCAATCACATCTGCCACAGCTTCGGGATTGGCCGGCAGCAGGCGTCCAAGGACATCAACACCTATCTTCGGGAGCTGGCTCCCGGCAACCTGGTCTACGACCGGCATCTCAAAGGCTACGTTCCGGCTGCCAAATTCCGGCCGGTGGTCACGCGGGGGCTGGTCAATGAATACCTGGACCTGCTTGCCCGCCAACAGAACCTGAGCAACACCTTCGAGTCTCTCAACATCGGCCTGCCGGACAGCACCGTGGTTCAGGGACCAAACCGGGTGATTGCACCGGAAACCATGCGGGCAGTCGTAACGGCCACCCGTTACGGCCGGCAACTGCGGGCCAGCTACGCTTCCCTGAGCCGCCCGGAAGCGGTTGAGAGCATCCTCGAGCCCCACACCCTGGTATGCGCCGGAAACGCCTGGCACCTGAGGGCCTGGTGTGAATCCAACCGCGAGTTCCGGGATTTTGCCCTGAGTCGGTTCCGCACGTCACCGGAGGCCCTCAGGCAGCGGGCAAGACACACCCGGCAACAGGACGACGACTGGAATCGGGAAGTCACCCTGGTGATCCTGCCCGATCAGCGCCTCACCGAGGCACAGCAGGATATCATCGCCCGGGACTACGGCATGGAGCGTGGCCGCCTGGAAATCGACACCCGCGCTGCCCTGGCGCCCTATGTGCTGTCCCGGCTGGGCATCACCTTTGACAACCAGCATCCGGACCCGTTGATCCAGCAGCTGGAGCTGGCCAACCCCGATCAGCTGGGCTTCGGCAGCAAGCGCGAACGAGCACTCAAAGCCGTAGCCGGCCTGTCCTGATTGGCCTGCCCCAGTCGACCGATGTGATCTCACCGATCCTCCTTTTCCGCGCAGCGCTCGCCCTGGCCACAGGGCTGCTGCCGTCGGTGGGGCTGGCGGAACCCACCTGCGGGCGCCCAGCTACTCCCATAGCCACTGTCCAGGGCCATGGCCCCGCCTCACCCATGGTCGGTCAGACCGTTACCGTGGAGGGCATTATTACGCTGGATTCGCGAATCGAGGGCGGCTTCGGAGGTTTTTACCTGCAACAGTCGGATTCCGAGGCAGATCAGGATCCACGGACCTCCGAAGCCCTGTTCGTCTACACCAGGCGCAAGGCGGGAAAGCCCGGCAACCGGCTCCGGGTGACCGGCACGGTGAAGGAATTTCACGGCCTGACCGAGCTGGTGTCGACAAAGGAAGTGGCAGTCTGCGGCCCGGCACCCATGCCTGAGCCAATCGTGGTGACCCTGCCCTGGAGCCAGCCGCCAGAGCAGCTCGAAAATATGCGGGTACGCTTTGCCGAGCCCCTCACCATCGTCGACAACTACAATCTGACCCGCTACGGAGAGCTGACTCTGGCCGCAACCGATCAGGTTCAGCCCACCGAACTCCACCCGCCCGGCCCGGCAGCCCTGGCGCTTTCCGAGCAGCAGAAGCGACACCGGGTGCACCTGGACGATAACCGGGCACTGCGCAATCCCCGACCCGTACCCTGGCCCCCGGAGGGCCTGTCCTTTGCCACGACCGTGCGCGCCGGTGATCGCATCCGGAATCTGGCGGGCGTGCTCGACTTCCGCTTCGACGCCTGGCGGGTACAGCCCGAGTCGCCACCGGTCTTCGTCAATGCCAATCCCCGGCCGGCGGTCCCTGAACGCCCGCCCGAGGCAACCGTACGGATCATGGCCCTGAACCTGGCCAACTACTTCAATGGCGACGGCCGTGGGCAGGGCTTCCCGACCCCCAGGGGCGCAGACACCGAAGCTGCCTTTCGCCAGCAGCAGGGGCGACTGGTCAGGGCCCTTCTGGCCCCCGACCCCGACATCCTGGCGGTGACTGAACTGGAAAACGACGGCTATGGTGCAGACAGCGCAATCGCCGGCCTGGCAAAGGCCCTGGGAGAGCCGTGGCAGTTTGTACGCACCCCCGGCGGCGACGGCGATGACGCCATCCGCACCGCCCTGCTGTTCCGGGCAGACCGTGTACGCACCCTTGGCCCGGCCCAACGCCTGGCCCGCGGCCCGTTCCAGTCCAGAGGTCGGCCACCCCTCACCCAGGTGTTCCGGCCTTCCGGGGGTGACGCCAGTTTCCGGGTGATTGTGCCCCATCTGAAATCGAAATCCTGTCGGGGCGCCCGGGGCGCTAACCAGGATCAGGCCGACGGTCAGGGCTGTTACGCGCAGCGACGGGCAGAAGAAGCCCGGGCCCTGGCCGACTGGGCAGCGACACTCCCCGTTCCGCAGGGCTCGGCAGGCACACTGATTGCCGGCGATCTCAACAGCTACGCCCGGGAATGGCCACTTGCCATCCTGGAAGACGCCGGCTTCGCCAGCGCGGTCCATAGCCAACACGGCTGTACCGCCAGCGAATGCCCGCATTACAGCTATCGATACCGGGGAGCCAAAGGCAGCCTCGACTATGCTCTGATTTCCCGGTCACTGAGCAACCGCATGGTCAGGGCCCAAACCTGGCTGATCAACGCTGATGAACCACCAGCCCTCGGATACCGGGGTGACCTGGCAGGCAGCGGCGACGCACCCTGGCGCTCCTCCGACCACAACCCCGTTATACTCGATCTTCAACTGTAAGCGCCGGGACGCTCGCTCTGATGCCGATCCCGGACTGGCATTGGGGCCAACGTACCTCGCCACTGCAAAGGTAAACTGGCCGGACGACCCATAACTTCTGGTGGTTTTCCTATGCAGATTCCCGCACCCAACCTATGGCCCGCTGCCCGCACAGGCCAACGCCTGCTGGTCGGCGCCCGCCGTCGCGAAACCACAGTAGATGGTCACCGACTGGTGTTCCTTGAACGGGGCAAGCCCGGCGACGGCGTACCCACCGTTGTTCTGGTTCATGGTTTTGCTGCCATGAAGGAGAACTGGGCCCTTTGGCTCCAGACGTTGCCCAGGCACTGGCACCTGTTGGTTCCCGACCTGCCCGGCTTCGGCGAGAGCAGTTACCACAGCGACGCCAGCTACCGGTATGAGACCCAGGCCAGCCGCCTGCAGCAGTGGCTGGCGCGAGTGCCAACGGACAACCTGCACCTGGCCGGCAGCTCCATGGGTGGCGCCATTGTGGCGGTTCTTGCCCACCGGCTGGCTCCGGCGCCCCGATCCGTCACCCTGCTGAACAGTGCCGGCATCCCCGAGCACGCTGACGTGGATGTGACGGCGCCGGTGCAATCCGACCGGGACGACATCCTGATCCCCCGGGACTGGAAAGGCGTCTACCGGATGTTCAACAGCGTCGGTACGGGCAAGCCCTCGCTGTCCGCCCTTGCCATGGCCGGCCTGCTTGGCCCGGATCTTCTGGACCGAACGCCGGCCCTGCGGCACATATTCAACGACATGCTGGCAGACGGGTTCGCACCCGTGCGCTACCTGGGTCCAAAGACCTCGCCACTTCAGGTGCAGTGGGGCGATCGCGATGTGATCACACCCACCCGTTGCGTGGACTGGTTCCAGTCGGCAACCCCCCATGCCGAAATCCATATGTTCCGGGGCATCGGGCACCTGCCCATGCTGGAAACGCCCTGGCGCTCGGCCGCCGTTCTCAAACGCTTTGTTCAGTATCACAGCCGGTAGGTCAAGCGCCCGGGCCCTATGGTAATTGGCCTTTCGGGCCATTCGCTCCGTCAACCCGGTCATGGGGGAAACGCACCGAACAGGCCATAATCCTCAGAACTACGCCGTTGGCGACATAACAAGAACAGAACCAGACGAGGAATTCCCCATGCGCGCCTCCGTTTCAACCGCACAGGACCTGGGCATGCCGGCCATCTACCTGCATCTGCTGGCCGAGCTGCTCCGCAGTATCGGCGTGGACGAGCAGGACCTTCTGCTCCGGGTCGGCCTGGATCCGGCCAGGCTGGAGTCCACCGATCTTCGGGTGAGCCAGCCCCAGGCCAGTGAATTCGTCACCCGGGCCATTATCGAGAGTGGCGAGCCGGGCCTCGGCATTCTGCTGGCGAAGGAGCTGAAGCTGCCACTGCACGGCGCCCTTGGCACCGCCGTCATGAGCAGCCGCACGCTGGGCGATGCCCTGGAACTGATGACCCGCTACCTGACCCTGCGAGTGCCACACCTGCAGGTTCGCAAGCGGGAAAACGCCGGCCTGGCCTGCTACCAGGTTACCTGCGACGTGGACCTTGGCCCCCTGCACGGATTCATCATGGACGCCATGCTGTTCGGCTGCGTGTCCATGGGCGCCCAGCTCACCGGTTCGGTGGTGGACGGCCTGAAGATACTCCGCCGCGGTCCTGAGCCGGCCTATTTCCGCCGGTTCCGTTCACAGATCCCGGTGCCGGTGGAATTTGACGCGACCGAGAATGCGCTGGTTGTGCCCGCTGCACGCCTGGCGCTGCCAGTCCGGTTCACCGACGACCAGCTGGCCGCGTCTTCCCGGGCACAATGCGAGGAAGCCCTGCGACAGCTGACCGAGGACGCCGGCTTTTCCTGCCGGGTCAGGCGTGTGATCGAGACCAGCCACCCGTTCCCGCCCAAGCTGGCGAGGGTCGCCGGCACCCTGTTTGTCTCCGAGCGCACCCTGAAGCGGCGGCTGCAGGAAGAGCAGGCCAGTTTTCAGCAACTGGTGGACGAGGTAAGACTGGAGCGAGCCGGGGACCTGCTTCGTAACTCGGGCCTGAACCTGAGCCAGATTGCCGATGCCCTCGGCTATGCCGACGCCGCCAACTTTACCCGGGCCTTCAAGCGCTGGACCGGCACCAGTCCGAGCCAGTACCGGACTCAGGCCGACCGATCCGAAGCGCCGGCTCAACAGGCACTGGCGGCGGATTAGCGATCAATCGATACCGACAATCTTGTGCATCTGCAGGGTCAGGCGCCACTGTGGATGCGCCAGGCAGTAGTCGGTGGCCAGGCGGGTGTTGCTCTGTTTGATTTCGTCCCGACCAGACGCCGGTACCGACGGCGATGCCATGGGTGACAGAAAATAGTGCCGGGCCCGAATCGACAGGAACCGCTCGGGCGGGGCCAGCGGTTGCGGGTAGACCAGCTTGAGTTCGTCGCAATCGTGGATCACCACCTCGGCATCGGCCTTGGGGCTGACACACAGCCAGTCAATGCCTTCGGGGGCGGGCAGAGTGCCGTTGGTCTCAACCCCCACCTCCAGACCCTGGCGGTGGAAGGCATCAATCAGCGCCCCGTCGAGTTGCAGCAGCGGTTCACCACCGGTACAGACCACGTAGGGGCGACCATCGGCTTCCGGCCACAGGCCCCGGATGTGGCGCGCCAGGGCCTCGGCCGTTTCAAAACGACCACCGTTCTGGCCATCGGTGCCAACAAAATCGGTATCACAGAAGTTGCACACAGCCCCGGCACGGTCCTTTTCACGACCGGTCCACAGGTTGCACTTGCTGAAACGGCAGAACACCGCCGCACGGCCTGCCTGGGCACCCTCGCCCTGGAGCGTGTAGAAGGCTTCCTTGACCCGGTACATCAGTGCGCCACCTCGTAGTCCAGTGGATCCGTCACCCCGTTGGCGGCGAAGGCCTCCAGGCGCTCAACGCAGGAGCCGCAGCGGCCGCAGGCCTGCTCGCGGCCGTTGTAGCAGGTCCAGGTGTGGCGGTAATCAAGCCCGAGGCGGAGCCCTTCCGCCAGTATCTGCCCCTTGTCCATGGCCATGAACGGCGCCTCGATGGCCACCGCTTCGTAATTGGCGATGCGACAGACCGCATCCATTTTCGCCACGAATTCCGGACGGCAGTCCGGATAGATGGCATGGTCCCCGCCATGGGCCCCGTACCAGACGGCACTGGCACCCACGGTTACCGCGTAGCCGGTGGCCAGGGACAGCAGGATCATGTTGCGGTTGGGCACCACGGTGGCCTTCATGCTGTCTTCCTGATAATGCCCTTCGGGCACCTTCAGATCCGACGTCAGTGACGATCCGGCCATGACCACCTCGCTCATGGCGCGAATGTCGATGGTCTGGTGGGGAATGCCATGGGCCTCGCACACCGACCGGGCGCAATCGAGTTCGCGCACGTGGCGCTGGCCGTAATTGAAGGACAGGGCATGTACCTGATAGCCCCGGCTGCGAGCCAGGTGCAGCAAGGTGTAGGAGTCCATACCTCCGGAATAGATTACAACCACGGTGTCAGTCATTCGGGCTCCCCGTATGGTGCGCTTGGGTTCTGGGTGGTTTACTGTCGCGTCCCGTGTCGGACGCTGTCATCGGGCTTTTACATCGAGTGGACATATTGTAACAGTGCACGCACAGGTTCGGTTCGCGTCTCGGGTTCGGGGCGGGTAAACTCGGCTAAAAAACAACGGATCAACTACACTGGCGCCATGACCACGACACGCCCGGCATTCATCGACTTCGAGGCCTCCAGCCTCGACCTGATCGCGAGCTATCCGATTGAGGTAGGCATCTGCATGCCGGACGGAACCCTGCACAGCTGGCTGATCTGCCCCCACGTGCTCTGGCAGGACTGGTCGGACAGTGCCGAACAGATCCACGGCATTACCCGGGAAACTCTTGAGGCAGAGGGTACGCCGGTCAGCGAAGTGGCGCAGGCGCTCAATGAGCTGCTGCCCGACCAGGTGTTCTGCGACGCCTGGACGTTTGACAGCTTCTGGCTGCACCGACTGTTCCGGGCGGCCCGCATTCGCCCTCAGTTCCAGCTGGAATCCATCTCGGTGTTACTCAACGCACGCCAGGTCCGGCAATGGTCGGCCATGCGTCAACAGGTCATCGGCGAGCTGGGCTTGCCGGTACACCGCGCAGCCAATGACGCCCTGATCCTGCACAAAACCTGGGAGCGGATGACCATCGAGGGGGAATCCGTCGCGTCAGTGGCGGGTCAGGACCGTCAGGCCTGACCTGCATCCAGCGCAGCCCCTCAATGCCGGGCGCGCCGCACCCGCAGGGCGAGCACTTCCAGACCATCCCGCAGGGTGTTGAGCGTCCAGTAGCTCACCAGGGCCATCAATCCCGCGCCAATCACGGTAAACGCCAGGTTTTCGCCGACGACCTGCTCCCGGGCAATCAGCAGGTACACGCCCAGGGCTAATACCAGGGCAACTTCGACGAGGGCATGGGAATGAAATTTTCTGCGTGCTAATCCGGGGTCTTCGGACATGATGTTCGGTTTCAACCTCTGAGCTTGGCGATTCAAAATGCTTAGGGTGCGAATTATCGCCCGAACAGAGCCGGAACGCAGTACGAAGTACCGGCTACGAGGTTTCCACTACGCAAAAAAAAACGCAGCCCAATGGGCTGCGTAGAAAGGAGAGATCCATCAACTGCCTGGCGCGGCAGGCAGTCGGGATTGCACAACGTAAAACACGTGACGCTGCAAATTATGGCAAGCCGTCCGAACACCGTCTGTAGGGGATTGCCGAAGAGCGCGGCCTATTGCAAAAGGTCAGAGAGCCTATACACTGAGAGTCGAACCGAAACACCAGAGCCGATATGACCAGAATGATTCCACAGAGCATTGTTTACGCCACAGCAGGCCGCCGCGCAGCGCAGTCTGTTCGTGCCATGGTGAAAGACATCTAACGGCTTTCGGTCAGTCCCGGGAGCCTTCGCAGCGACCGGGCCAGCTTCTCCGCGAAACCCCGGTTGCCTTCGGCTCCGGGGTTTTTGTTTTTGCAGCCGCAAAACGACAAGGAGAACATCATGAGAAGACATCCGACCACTCGCGCAGCGAACCAGCCCATGACCAACCGCCAGGGCCCGATCAAGCGTCCGGAAAAGCTGCCGCTGCTGGATGCGATCTGCAAGAAACTCAATCAACGCGTCAATCTGGATGACGAGCAGCGGGTGCTGGGCGTGTACGAGCGGGGCTGGATTTTCAAAGGGGTACTGGGCAACCTGAACGACTCGGAAGCGCGGTATGTCCGGGCCCTGGCCACCCGTTACAACTCCTGGATTGCCAAACAGGTCGCCTGACGCTTTCGCTCAGGCATCAAGAGTCTGAACCGGTCAGTGGCGCCGGTTCAGGCCCTGCATCAGCGCCATGTCTCCGCCGTGCACCATGGCGTAATTGTTGACCACATCGTGAATTTTCTCCTGGGAATAGGGTTTCACCACGTAGCCGTTGGCGCCGGCACTGATCGCCCGCTGGATACTTTCGATGGAATCGTCGGCCGTCACCAGCACGATGTGCTGCTGTTCCCGGGCAGCCTTGAATTCCCCCATCAACTCATGACCATCACCGTCCGGAAGACCCAGATCCAGCAGAATAATGTGGTATTCACCGGCAGCAAAAGCCGCCCTGGCCGAAGCCGCATCCACGCATTCCTTCACCCGGGTGGCGCCGGCCTCATAAAGCATCCTCACCAGCCGCTCCCGCATCAACGGTTCGTCTTCCACAACCAGTACACTCAAATCTGTCATTGAGTCACTCCTGTCAAACTGTTGGGTCATTGCCCGTGCGGCGCGGCAGGTCGAGCGGCACCGGGCGATTCCGGCCTGCATTCGTCTGATCCCGCTCGGACTCTGGCTCGTCGGAGTCGGCAGCGGTGGCATGATCACCGAAGCGAGTCAGCAGATTACTGATACTCACGGCCGTGGTATAGAGGGAGATGGCAATGATCAGCAGGACCGGCTGGACGAAGGTGACGAATCCCGGCACGTCCGTGCTTCCCAGAATACTGAGGATCAGAATAATGGCCGGGCCCAGCACCAGGAACAGGGTGAGGGCAATGAAGAAAACAATCCGTTCCTTGTATCGGCCCAGATCACGATTGGTGACCAGGCCCAGAACAAACTTGCCGATGGCCAGGCCGGCGAGAATGGCCGCCGCGATGCTCAGGTCCGGTCGCAACAGGGCCTCGTAGAGACGGCCTTCCCACAGGCGCTGCATCCCGATCACCAGGAACGGGAAAAGCACGAACAGGATGTCCGCGTAGGTTCCGTACATCATGCTCAGGGACTGGTGTTCTTTACGTTCCGGCAGATCACTCATGGGCTGGTTCCTTGGTTTTCCTGGCGCCTGTCAGTTTCGGGTCTCGGCCGCCGCCAGGGCACGGTCTATCATTTCACCAAGTCCGGCAAGTTCGCTGCGAACCCGGTCCCAGTCTGGCTCGGTGGCTTTCAGCAGCCCTTCAAGCTGGCCCGCCTGGCGGGTCATCAGCGGATAGCCCATGGCGCCAGCTGTACCCTTGATCTGGTGGGCCTCGGTTTTCAGGGTATCCCGGTCGCCCCGGGCCAGCGCCCGTTCCATGGTGGCACGGCGCTCCGAGAGACCGTCCAGAAAACGGGCGATCAGGTCCGCAATTTCCGCGTCTTCGTCGCTGGCGTCCGACGCATCCAGCATGGCACCCAACAGACGATCGAGCAACGAGGTGAGATGGGCCTGGTCGATCGGCTTGTTCAATACACCGTCACAACCGGCCTCCAGCAGGGCATCGATCTCCTGCTGGTCACCTGCGGTAAAGGCGATGACGGGCCGCCGAAAACCCGCCTGGCGCAACAACCCGGTGGCGGCAACGCCGTCCATGCCCGGCATATGCCGGTCCATGAGCACCAGATGCACGGTATCCGAGAGGGCCGTTCGAACCGCCTCCTCGCCGCTGGTAACCGAGACCACTTCCAGGCCCTGCCGGCGAAGCATGCGTTCCACCAGCTGCCGGTTATCGTCATTGTCCTCGGCCACCAGAACCCTGCCCTGGTAACGCTTGGGCGCCGCTGAGGGGCTCTCGGGGCTGACCGTCAGGTACCTTGCCAGGGTCTCGTAGAAGCGCTGTTTATCAATCGGCTTGGCCAGGTGTTCATTGCAGCCGGCCAGACGGTAATCGGCAATGTCCTCCGACATCACATTGGCGGTGAGAGCAATCACCGGCGTGTTCACGCCGGCCTCGCGCAGCGCCGCGGTCGCATCCCGGCCATTCATGACCGGCATCTGGATATCCATCAGGATCAGGTCGAAACGCTCACGAATGGCCAGCTCGAGGGCTTCGGCACCATTGCTCGCGTGCACCAGTTCCGCGCCGGTGCGGGCCACCAGCAGGGAAACCAGGCGCCGATTCACCTCGTTGTCCTCGGCACAGAGGATTCGGCCGGACAGCGCCGGCGCCACCACCATGGGAATGGCCCGCCGCCGCTGGCTCAGCTCCGACGCGTCGCGCAGGAAGTGCACGCCGTCCAGAGCACCGGTCCGGATCGACAGCTCGAACTCGCTGCCCTCGCCGTAGGTGCTGTCGACCCGGATACTGCCACCCAGCAGTTCCGCCAGCCGTCGCGAAATGCTCAGGCCCAGGCCGGTGCCGCCATACTGGCGGGAAATGGCGGCGCTGCCCTGGGCGAAGGGGTCGAACAGCCTCTGCAGCTGTTCGGGCTTCATCCCGATGCCCGTGTCCACTACCCGGGCCACCAGCCGCTGCTGGTCACGATCGCATCGTACAGCCAGGGAGATCGACCCTTTTTCAGTGAATTTCAGGGCATTTCCGCACAGATTGATAATAATCTGTCGTAATCGCGTGGGATCGGTCTGAATCCGTTCCGGCAGCGGATACTCGCAGACAATGCTGAAATCCAGCCCCTTCTCCCGGGCCCTCGGGGCGAAGAAGGCGCGGATCTCGTCCAGCAGTTCCGGCAGGTTGACCGAGACGATGTCCACGTCCAGTTTGTTGGCGTCGATCTTGGAGTGGTCGAGGATGTCGTTGACCAGGTCCAGCAGGTGGCGACCACTTCGCACCACCGTTTCGGCGCTGCTGCGCTTTTCCGGTTCGGTCAGATCCGGGTCCAGCAGGGTTTCACCGTAGCCGATGATCGCCGCCAGCGGCGTCCGGATCTCGTGGCTCATATTGGCCAGGAACTGACTCTTGGCCTCGGCCGAGTTGCGGGCCAGCTCCTTCTCCAACCGCTCCTGTTCACGCTCACGCTCGATCTTCTGCCGGTTGTGGCTCTCGGTGGCATCGATGCAGGTGCCTTCCAGATGGGTCGGCTCGCCGTCGGCGTCGTACACCGTGTGCAGGGAGATGGTGGCCCAGCGCTCGTCGCCGCTGCGGGTGCGGTAACGGGCCTCAATGCCCTTGACGGTTCCCCGGGCTTCCAGTTGCTCCACCACCAGCCGGCGTAGGCGCTCGTCGGCAATGCAGGTTTCCAGCACATCGGGATTATGCCGGAGCAGCTCGCCGCTACTGCTATAACCGAGCAGTCGTGCCATGGCCGGATTGGCCGTGACAAAACGACGCTCCGGGGACATCTGGAACACCCCTTCGATGGCGTTGTCGAAAAGGGACTGGTAGCGCTGCAGGTTCGACAGGGCCCGCTGGCTCCAGCCCAGGGCTTCCGCCTGCACCTGCTTGATCCGGTCGGCCAGAGCAAAGGAGAACAGGATGATCTGTCCGGTCAGACCGAACTGCGGTGAATAGTTGGTGAATGTGTTCAGTGGCAGCACGCCCATCACCGTAAGCGCGTAAATACCAAAGCCCACCAGAGCCAGGGTCCAGGCAAAAAAGTAGGATCGGGCCGCCGGATTGTAGTACCGCCAGGACAGGTAGCTGACAACGATCATGATCATACTGAGCAGAATGGAACCAACGACGATCCACTCCATGGCCACGTGATAAGGCAGGAACAGGGAGAGCACGAAGGTGACCACCACCGAATACAGGCACAGGCGGATCACCTGGTCCAGATCGTTGGAACGCTCCCGGGTTTCCAGCAGCGACCTCGCCATCAACAGGCCCCAGAACCAGGTCAGGATGATCTGGAAATGCAGGTATTGTTTGTCGAACAGGGCGGGTCGGTTCTCCAGCAACTGGATGCCATGGACCTGCTCGGTGAAGATGAACACGGTTGCCGACACCAGATAGAGCACGTAGTAGATGTTGCTGCGCTCACGAACCGACACCGCCACAAACAGGTTGTAGGCCAGGATGGCCAGCACGGCGCCCAGGAGGATGCCGCGCACCAGTTCGTCCACGGATACTTTTTCGATGTAGCTGTCTGGATGCCAGAGACTGATGGGAAGACGGAAGGTATTGGTGTTGGTCACGCGCAAGTAGAGCCGGTTCAGCGTTCCGGGCGAGACGTCCAGCCGGAACGTGGGGTTGGGCACCGCCAGATCGCGGTCGGCCCAGTTGTCCTCGTAACCGGCGCGGCGAACCTCAACCAGGCTGCTATCCCGCACCATGTACAGCGCCACTTCGTCAACCAGGGGCAGGGCCAGCTCCAGAATCCAGTCGTGCTGGTCGAGGCCATTGGCAGCCCTCAGATCCACGCGCACCCAGTAAGCGGATTCCGTGTATCCGAAATTGAGCACCCCACCCTGGTGAAGGGTAAATGCCTGCTCGCCCAGACTGCGCACCTCATCGAGGGTCAGGGTCTGAGCCGGATCCTCCAGATACCAGATGCATCCCCCCAGATTGCGGATGCTCCCGACCCCGTCGTCCAGCACCACCTCGCCCTCGCGACAGGTGTCGGCGGCGCCCGCCGGGATGGGCGCCAGTGTCGTCATCAGGAGCACAAGGGCCAGCAGCCAGTGGCTGGCCGCCGTGGGTGCCCACTCAAACCGTTGCCGCAAAATGTGATCTCCGCGAGGGTAGATGGCGGTTTTTTATTTTACTCTCTCAAGCCACCGGTGGCCGAGAACAGGATTCCAGCCCCGGAGATCACTTTAGCCTGTTACACCTGTTTTCGCATCCCGGGGCCTTACGAAATGAGACATTCCTGCACGTTCGCCGCTGTTTACGCCTCCCTGGTTGCTCTGAGCGGATGCGGTCTCGAGGATACCGGGCCATCCGCATTCAATCCCGCCACCGATGTGGACCTCACCTTTTCCAGTTTCGACCTGGAAAACACCGACACCGCGCCAGACAACCTGGCCAACACCCGCTTCTGGCATTTCTACCGGGGTATAGAGCCAGCCGACGACAACGCCGACGACCGTGAGACCGCACGGGAAATCCGCCGCCATATCGACATCTTCATCGGAGCCACGCCCAGCGAATCTGGCGCCAGCTACGTTCGGGTGCGCAACCCGCTGGATCTGATGAACCAGGTGCTGGCCTCCGGCGAAGTGACCAATTTCCAGGAAGGCAAACGCTACATTCGCCAGCGGATTGCCGACGGCGCCGGGGGCACCTACAACACCCGCGGTAACGGTGCCCAGATCCGCTTCACCGACCAGAACGCCGCGCTGGCGAACCAGCCCCTCAACGACCAGCTCTGGATCTACCCGACCCTGGACTGGCGGTACCTGCCCGAAGGACCAGAAGGCTCGGACCTGGACAACAAGGTATACCGCACCATCCAGTACGTCAGCCGCAGCGTTCCCGAAGAGCAGAAAGCCGAGCAGCCGGAACTGGTGAGCGTGCTGGCCGGTAGCCGGTTCGCCGCCAACCAGTTTGTGGAGCTGGGCTACAGCCCGGCGGAATTTGCCACGGCGGATTACCTGAGCCGCAGTTTCGGCAGTATTGAATTGCGGCAGGATTTCATTGCCGATAATACCGACACCCTGTTTATCAAGAGCGGAGACGCAGAGGTGATCGGTCTTGACCGCTACCCGGGCTACAGCGGGGCAGACAACAGCCCGGACTGCCTGAGGGTGGAACTGGACTACAACATGGAGCGGGTACGGATATTCGCCTCGGACGGGGAGCCGGCCCGCATCGACGACCCTGACTCTTCGGACGACCAGGACACCATCGCCAACCCTGATAACTGCACCAACCAGGAAGACGCCGATGCGGTAACAGACTGGGCCACCGTTGCCGTCACCGGACGCTAGTCGGCACCGCCGTTAAGATCCCAGTTCTGCAGGAAGCCTTTCTTCCGGTCGATCAACCGTTCGTAGGTGGAGATCATGATCGCCGCGTGCGGGGACTTGACCAGACGCAGGGTCTCGATACGGCGTTCCAGGCGTTCAACCTCGGAGCGGACCTGCTGGTGTACGTGATGGCGAACGCTGTCGTGGTGGTCCAGCTTGACTTCGCGATGTGCGCCAGGCTGTTCTGGCTGGGGGGGTGCTTGGGGCTTGTCCATTCGGCTTCTCGTCCATTGAGTCGTGATAGATCCCTTTCCCGTTTCGCCAGTCTGCACAACTGCCTGACAGACTGCAATAAAAATGAATAGAGTTTCACTTTTATTTCTGCGCCGGTACCGGTCTTTCTGTAATCCACACGTTCGCAGCCCTGCTATAGTTCCGTCTGGATCCAATTTTTTACCAGACAGGAGCTCCCATGACCCAGACCTCCGTGGCGGATACGCTCCGTGAATATTCGTCGCTGCTGGAACTGCTCGACGACGCCTACTGGGAGGCCAGTAGCATTCACCACAAGGACATGCTGTACGACATCATCAGCATCTTCAGCCAGGAAGTGGCGGAGATCAACAAACTGAGCATCCAGGATCACCACTACCCCTATGAGGTGATCACCGAAGGCATACGCCGCGTGGTTCCGAAACTGGAGCGGCTCGATGAAAACCGCGAGGACGTTATCCAGCGGACCCAGACCCTGACCGATTTCCGCGACATCCTGTCGTCGGTGCTGGGCATTCTGGAGGCCCAGCTGCGAACCCTGTGAGCCGCCCCTCTCAGGCGGCCACCAGGGGGCGCTGGTGTTCCGGAATCAGGGGAAACTGTTTGCCCACGGTGTAGACAAATTTCGCCAGCGCCGGCAAATGGTGCCCAACAATCGGAAAGCCGGTGTTGAGCAGGCTGACCGAGATGTCCCGGGCTGCATCTGCCCAGCACAGTTTGTTGATCAGCCCGACATGGCCGAAGGCAAACCGGCTCTGAGGGCCCCATAGGCCCACCGGGTTACCGCCAAGCATCATGCCCGCGCTGAAGCGCATGGGGATCATCATGGTGCGATCAATCTGCAGGGACCCGAACTGCTGGATGGCCCGTCGCACGGTGATCTCGCTACATACCCGTCGACCGTTCCAGACCCCGCCGTTGAGCATCATCTGGAAGAACCGGCCCATTTCCTCGGCGGTCCCGCACAGGTTTCCGGCCGGGATGATCGCCTCCTGGAACCGGGGATCGTTGGTCACTGCTTCCACAGTACGAATGTCGCCGCCAAGGGCCCGGTTAACCACCCAGGATACCGGAAAGCGCGGCCTGGGCCCCGTGGCGTAATTGCTGGCCAGGTCGCCGAGATGCTCCGGGGCAATGCCATAGGTAAACCACTTCATACCCATGGGCTGGCGGAGGTGGCGATCCAGATAGTTCTCGATGCTGTCGCCGGTGACGCTCTCCAGCACCCGCTGGAGCACGAAGCCGCCGGTAATGGCGTGGTAGGCAACCTTGGCACCGTCCACCTCCACCGGCCGCGCGGCGCACAACAGCCGCCAGATCTCATCGCGGTTCCAGAGCACATCGATCGGGGTTTCCCGGGGAATGGCTGGGATACCGCCTCGATGGGACAGTATCTGATGGACGGTGATGGTGCGCTTGCCATTACTGGCAAATTCCGGGCAATAGTAGGACACCGGATCCATCAGATTGACCAGGCCCTGTTCCGCCAGCATGTGCATGAGCAACGCCGTGACCGCCTTGGATGCGGAGAAATAGCAGATGGGCGTGTCCGTGGTCATCGGCACCGGGACCGCATTGGCCGGGTCGTCGGGCCCATTGCCACTGGCGTGGCCAATGGCGCGGTGCAGCACCTGCTCTCCCCGGTGGCGGATCGAGATCTGGATGCCCGGATGGACACCGGTGCGGTACAGGCTCTGCACGCTGCGCCAAAGTGCCTCAACCGTTTGCCCACTGACACCCACCGCCTCCGGATGCTCGCCGGCCGTGTCCCGGAAGGTCACGGCCTCGAGGTCGTCGGGCACACGGCAGGTGTGTAGTGCGTAGCGGGCAAGTCGATTCATGGGCAAGACCTTTTATTGGACGGATGTTTTCAGCCTATCTTTCATCTTACCGCCAAACTCTGCATTGGCCGAATCACAGGCACACGGGTGTCAGGGCTTCCACCGGGCAGCGTATCCGCATCAAGGTGCGTTTCTGAGCTGTTGATGCAAGTGGGCAAGGGCAACGCAATTCCGCCCCCGATCCTTGGCCAGGTACATGGCCTTGTCTGCGGCGGCGCACAGGGCCGGTACCGAGACGCCGTGATCCGGATAGACGGCAACTCCCACACTGATCGTGAGGGGCACCGACTCACCGTCACCCAGGGGCTGGGCTGAGGACGACACCCGCTTACGGAGCCGCTCCGCGGTCTCCCGGGCCTCTTCCAGATCCATCTCCGGCAGCACGATGACAAACTCCTCACCGCCAAACCGGCCGATGGAATCCACGCTCCGGACACTGCGCTCGAGCAGGCGGCTCACTGACCGGAGCACCGAGTCGCCGGCGGCGTGGCCGTAGGTGTCGTTGATATCCTTGAAGTGATCGAAATCTATCCAGAGCAGGGCCATCGGACGTTGATAGCGACGGGCCCGCTCGAGCTCTTCTTCCATCACGCGTGATAGCTCCCGGCGGTTGTAGAGCCCGGTCAGCGGGTCCCGTGTCGCCAGTTCCGACAGCTCACTTTCCAGGGCCTTCCGGTCGGAGATATCCAGCACGATACCCTCCAGAATCACCGTGCCATTGTCCTCTTCCACGCCCCGGCCCCGTTCCCAGACCCAGATCCGGCTGCCATCCCGTCGGGTAAGGCCGTATTCCAGCGAGAAGGATTCACCACTGGCAACAGCGGCCTGCACGTCCGCGACCAGTTGCTCGTTATCCTCGGCATTGATAAGGCTGGCGTAACTGACCACGCGGTTCTCCACCAGGTCCTCCGGCTGATAGCCGGTGAGCCTCGCACAGCCTTGCGACACAAACAGCATGGTCCACTGGGGATCGAACCGGCAGCGATACGCCATGCCCGGCAGGTTGTCCATGAGAACCTGGAGCTGCCGTTC
Organism: Marinobacter sp. E2; assembly: GCF_055755345.1. NCBI lineage: Bacteria > Pseudomonadati > Pseudomonadota > Gammaproteobacteria > Pseudomonadales > Marinobacteraceae > Marinobacter > Marinobacter sp. E2. Next base: position 113,585 of record NZ_CM146911.1, on the reverse strand, counting down.
ACGTTTACGCAGTGCCTCACGCTGTTTGTGCTGGAGGGTCAGCAGCGACCGATCCTTGACCAGCTGACGCAACAGGACCACGAACAGAACCGCACCGGTGGCCAGCACGAAAAAGAAGCCCTTCCAGGTCTGGATCAGGGAGAGGGTTTCCGGGTCGGGAAACCAGGCCTCGACGGCACGATCGGAAAACGCAATCCACGCCAGGCCCGCCACCAAGTAGAGCAGCGCCGCCCATGTTGCCCTGCGGATGGGGGTCTGGTTATCGGTCAATCTGGTCATTCCCTGAGAGTTTTGCCGGGACGGCTCCATGAACGCACAGCCATCGGTGTTTGGAAGTTGGTGATGCACAAAAAATAGTCATAACGCCACACCAAGTCGAGGAACAAATTGCCAAATGTTGTTGAAGGACGGCGCACCTGTTTTAATTTTCAGTTTCCATCCTGCAAGGAGCCAGGCATGACCCCCGGTATCAATGCCGCCCGCAAGGCGGGCATTCACCACACCATTCATGAGTATGAGCACGATCCGGCCAGCGACAGCTACGGCCTGGAGGCCGCAGAAAAAACCGGCGTGGAGCCGGCCCGTGTCTTCAAGACCCTGGTCGTCGCCATCGACGGCAAGGATCTGGTGGTTGGCATAGTGCCGGTTACCGGACTGCTGAGCATGAAGCTGATCGCCCGCGCCGCCGGGGGCAAGAAAGCCGCCATGGCGGATAAAGCGCTGGTGGAGCGCGCCACCGGGTACGTGCTGGGCGGTGTCAGCCCCCTGGGACAGAAAAAAAGGCTGAAAACCTTTATCGATGACTCAGCCCTGAACTTCGACACCATTTTTGTCAGCGCCGGGCGTCGGGGCCTGGAAATCGAGCTGGCGCCCCGGGACCTGGCAAAACTGGTTGGCGGCGGCTTTTTTCCACTCCATCAGGAGTAGATCTGCGGCACAAAAAAACCGGACAACCGCCATGGCCGTCCGGTTCTTCTGCCAGCCACCGGGACGTGACCCGGCGGCGTTGGCGAGAGATTACTTCACGGATGCGCGGGCATCCGAAAGAATCTTGTTGAAGGTCTCGCTCGGCTGCATCACCTTGCAGACTTTCTCCATCGGCGGGTGGTAATAGCCACCGATATCCGCCGGATGGCCCTGGACCACGGTCATCTCTTCCAGAATCTTGTCCTTGTTGTCTTCCAGCTGCCTGGACAGCTTGGCAAAGAACTCCTTCAGATCCTTGTCGTCGTCCTGCTTGGCCAGCTCTTCCGCCCAGTAACGGGCCAGATGGAAGTGGGAGCCCCGGTTGTCCAGCTCGCCGGTGACCCGGGAGGGGGACTGGTTATTCTCCAGCAGGCGTTCGGTGGCCTTGTCCAGGGTCTGGCCCAGCAGGCGGGCGCGCTCGTTGTTCTGCTTCTCGCCCAGCTCGTCCAGGGACACGGCCGTGGCCAGGAACTCACCCAGGGAATCCCAGCGCAGGTGGTTCTCCTGGATCAGCTGCTGCACGTGCTTGGGCGCGGAACCGCCGGCGCCGGTCTCGTACAGACCACCGCCGTTAAGCAGCGGCACGATGGACAGCATCTTGGCGCTGGTGCCCAGCTCCAGAATCGGGAACAGGTCGGTGAGGTAGTCACGCAGCACGTTGCCGGTAACGGAAATAGTGTCGAGACCCCGGATCAGACGCTCCATGGTCCAGCGGATAGCGCGGACCGGCGACATGATGCGGATGTCCAGGCCTTCGGTATCGTGATCCTTCAGGTAGGTTTCCACCTTCTTGATCAGCTGGGCATCGTGGGCTCGCTCGTCGTCGAGCCAGAATACCGCCGGCATGCCGGTGGCGCGGGCACGGTTGACGGCCAGTTTGACCCAGTCACGGATCGGCAGGTCCTTGGTCTGGCAGGCGCGCCAGATGTCGCCTTGCTCGACCTTGTGCTCGGTGAGCACGGTGCCGTCCTCGGCCACGATGCGAACAACACCGTCTTCCTTGATTTCAAAGGTCTTGTCGTGGGAGCCGTACTCTTCAGCTTTCTGGGCCATCAGGCCCACGTTCGGCACGGTACCCATGGTGGTGGGATCAAAGGCGCCGTGGGTCTTACAGAAGTTGATCACTTCCTGGTAAATGGTGGCGTAGGTGGACTCCGGCATCACTGCCTTGGTGTCCTTGAGCTTGTTGTCCCGGGCCCACATCTTGCCGGAGTTACGGATCATCGCCGGCATGGAGGCATCAACGATCACGTCGCTGGGCACGTGCAGGTTGGTGATACCCTTCACCGAGTCCACCATGGCGATTTCCGGGCGGTGCTCATAGCAGGCGTGCAGGGCTTCCTGGATTTCTTCCTGCTTGGATTCCGGCAGTTGCTTGATCTTCTCGACCACGCTCGACAGGCCGTTGTTCGGGTTCACACCGATTTCGTCGAACAGCTCGCCGTATTTCTCGAACAGGTCCTTGTAGAAAACCTTCACCGCGTGACCAAACACGATCGGGTGGGAGATTTTCATCATGGTGGCCTTCACGTGCAGCGAGAACATCACACCGGTGTTCTCGCAATCGGCGATGGCGTCCTCGAAGAACTTCACCAGGGCCTTCTTGCTCATGAACATGCCGTCGAGTACTTCGCCTTCCTGCAGCGGCAGGTCGGACTTCAGGACGGTCTGCTCGCCCTTCTTGTTCTCGAACACGATGCGGGCGTTGGTGGCCTTGTCGAGGGTGACGGACTGCTCGCTGGAGTAGAAATCGCCGCCGCGCATGTGGGCAACGTGGGTGCGGGAAGCCGGGCTCCACTCACCCATGGAATGGGGGTATTTGCGGGCGAATGCCTTGACGGCCGCGGGCGCGCGACGGTCGGAATTGCCCTCACGCAGCACCGGGTTGACGGCACTGCCCAGCACCTTGGCATAGCGGGACTGGATTTCTTTCTCTTCGTCGGTCTTCGGATGCTCTAGGTACTCGGGCACCTTGTAGCCCTGCTTGTTCAGCTCCTTGATGGCGGCACGGAGCTGGGGAATGGACGCAGAGATGTTCGGAAGCTTGATGATGTTGGCATCAGGATCTTTGGTGTACTCGCCCAGTTCGGCCAGGGCATCCGGAACCCGCTGATCTTCTTCAAGATAATCCGGGAAGTTCGCCAGAATACGCGCCGCGAGAGAAATGTCGCTGGTCTCGAATTCAATACCAGCCGGCTTGGCGTAGGTTTCCAGGATGGGAAGAAGCGACCGAGTCGCGAGGGCTGGGGCCTCGTCGGTCAGCGTGTAGACAATCTTGGCTTTGGATGATGTCATTTTCGTCCTCAGGCTAATGGGTGGGTTCAGGACGGTCATGGCGGGGTCTGACGTCTTTTGAACGTCCGACCTGAGCAATGACTGATTGGGAACTTTTGATAGACCTACTAAGATACCATTTTTTCGTTAATTTTGGTTACGATCTTAGTATAAGAACGGACTAAAAATGCCGGATCTTCGGTTACAAGACGATGAAATGGCGGGAATTTACGAAACTTTCTAACATCGGACATTCGGGTAGAGCGACAGAGGAACCCCTTTCCAAAACACGCTCCTTGCGGCACATCCATGTGACGCTTGGGCTCCGCCATCCCTGGCTCCGCACAGTTTTGGAAAGGGGTCCCTCTGCCGCTCACCGGGCTTCTCGGTATGCCTCCGCGCATTCAATCGCAGCTGCTTTCGGATGCATTTTGTCGACAAAACCGGAAGAGTAGACTGGATCAGCCGTCCGCGTAATCCGGCAACCACCCTCCCATTCCAGACCTTCAAGCGGGCAACAGCCCGGCCTCAGCCAACCGCTCCCGGATATGATCCAGCGCCTCCGGATTGCCCAGGGCATCCCGGTTGTCCGCCTTTTTCGAACCGTTGATTAACCGGGCCACGGCCAATTCCACCTTTTTGCCGCTGCGGGTGTACGGGATATCGTTCACCTGCACGATGTGCCGGGGCACGTGGCGGGGGCTTGCGCCTTCGCGGATGCGGGTCTTGAGCTGCTTGAGCAGGTCGTCGGTGATGGCCTGGCCGTCGGCCGGCACCACCAGCAGCACCACTTCCACGTCGCCGTCGATCTGGCGACCCACCACCAGGCTGTCTTTGACCTCGGCCACGGTTTCCACCTGGCGGTAGATTTCCGCGGTACCGATGCGCACGCCGCCTGGATTCAGAGTGGCGTCAGAGCGGCCATAGATGATGGCGCCGCCGTGTTCGGTGAACTCGATGAAATCACCGTGGGCCCAGACGCCCGGGAAGGTGTTGAAGTAGGCGTCTCGGTAACGCTCGCCATTCGGGTCTTGCCAGAAGCTGACCGGCATGGAGGGCAGCGGCTGGCGGCACACCAGTTCCCCGCGGCCTTCGCTGACCGGCTGGCCGTCGTCGCCATAGGCGACGGCATCCACGCCCAGGAACCGGCACTGGATTTCGCCGCGCCGCACCGGCAGCAGCGGTGTGGAGCCGACAAAGCAGCCGCAGATGTCGGTGCCGCCGGCGATGGAGCCGAGCAGGGCATTCGGGGCGCCGTCGCTGTAGATCCAGTCATAGTCTTCCGGCAACAGCGGCGAGCCGGTGGAGAACACCACGCGCAGAGCGCTCTGGTCCAACGTTTTCGCTGGCTGCAGTTCCGCCTTGCGGCAGCCGGCGATGAAGCGGGCGCTGGTGCCGAAATGGGTGACCTTTTCTTCAGCCACGGTGTCCCAGAGAAAACTCAGGCCGGGATAGCCCGGGGAGCCGTCGACGGTAATAACGGCGGCACCGGTCAGCAGGGCAGAGGCCTGCCAGTTCCACATCATCCAGCCACAGGTGGTGAAATACAGGAAGCGGTCTTCGGGGCCCACGTCGCCGTGCAGCATCAGTTCCTTGGCGTGATTGACCAGCAGGCCGGCGGTGCCATGCACAATGCACTTGGGTTTGCCGGTGGTGCCGGAGGAGTAGAGGATGTACACCGGGTGGTCCGGATCCACCGGGGTGAATGAAGGGGCCTGGCCGTGGCCGGCTGCCAGGGCGTCGTCCCAGGTGGTGACCAGGTCACCGGGGACCGGCGCGTCATCGGGCAACTGCGCGATACTGACCACGGTCTTCAGGGACGGCAGGCCGGCAATCAGCTCGGCAAAGTCGCTCTGGCGGGCGAAGACCTTGCCGCCATAGCCATAGCCGTTGACCACGATCAGTGCCGAAGGCTCAATCTGACCAAAGCGGTCGTTGATGGCGCCGATCCCGAAATCCGGCGAGGCGGAACTCCAGATTGCGCCCAGGCTGGTGGCCGCCAGCATGCCGACAAGCGCTTCGTAGCCGTTGGTGACGACACCCGCCACCCGGTCGCCCTTCTGGATGCCCTTGCTTCGCAGGAAGGCCTCCAGAGCTCCGGCATCGGCTTTAAGTTCAGCGTAGGTCTTGCGCAGGACCGGCCGGGTTTCGCAGTAGGCCACCACCGCTTCGCGGTTGGCGTGGTCGCCATCGGCCAGCCGCAGCAGGTTGGCGGCAAAGTTCAGCTTCATGCCGGGAAACCACTCGGCTCCCGGCATTTCCCGCTTGCCCAGCACTTGCCGGGCAGGGGTGTCACAAACCAGGCCACAGTAGTCCCAGACCTTCTGCCAGAAGGTGTCGAGGTCGCTGATCGACCACTGATGCAGGGCGTGGTAGTCGGCAAACGGGCCGTATCCCTGCCGCTCCAGCCAGGCCTTGAAGCGGCCCATGCGGGATTGCGTCAGGGTGGCCTCCGAGGGCGACCAGACCACCGGTGACTGTTGTTGATTACTCATCCGTCTCTCCTGAAGTTTACTGCATATGCCAGCCATGACTGACCACAATGGACTGGCCAGTCAGGGCAGCGGACGGAAACGCCGCCAGGTGAACGGCGAGTTCGGCGACGTCTTCCAGGGTCGTGAATTCCCCGTCCACTGTATTCTTGAGCATGACTTTGCTGATCACTTCCTCTTCGGAAATGCCCAGCTCCCTGGCCTGTTCCGGGATCTGCTTGTCCACCAGGGGCGTGCGTACGAACCCGGGGCAGATGATGTTGCTCCGCACGCCGTGTTCTGCCCCCTCCTTAGCCACCGCCCGGCACAGGCCGAGCATGCCGTGCTTGGCGGCCACGTAGGGCGCCTTCAACGGTGAGGCTTCCAGGGAATGCACCGAGCCCATGTACAACATGGTGCCGCCACCACTTTGATACATGTGCTTGAGAGCGGCCCGGGTGACCAGGAAGGCACCGTCCAGATGCACGCTCATGACCTTGCTCCAGTCGGAGAAGGCAAGCTTGTGCACCGGGTCGATATGCTGGACGCCGGCATTGGCCAGGGCAATGTCCAGACCACCCCACTGTTTAACCACATAGTTTACGTTTACGTCAACTGCTTCTTCGTTGGTGACATCCATTTCCAGGGCCATGGCGGTACCACCCGCCTGCTCGATGGCATCGACTGTGTCCTGCGCCGCGGCCATGGTCAGGTCCGCCACGGCGACCTTGGCGCCCTCCCGACCATAAGCCTCGGCAATGGCACGACCAATGCCACGACCGGCCCCGGTAATCAGGGCAATCCGATTTTCCAGACGCATTGTTGTTCTCCTTAATCGTAAGCCACGCTGGGCAGCCAGGTCGCGATTTCCGGTACCACGAACACGATAGCCAGTGCTGCCAGCTGAATGATGATGAACGGCACCACGCCGCGGTAGATGTCGGTTACCTTGATCTCGGGCGGCGCCACGCCCTTGATGTAGAACAGGGCAAAGCCCACCGGCGGCGTCAGGAAGGAGGTCTGCAGGCACATGGCGAACAGAATGGTGAACCACACAAGATCAAACCCAAGGCTTTGCACAACCGGGGCAACGAGGGGAAGGATGATCAGCGTGATTTCCACCCAGTCGAGGAAGAAGCCCAGCAGGAAAACGGCAAACAGGATGGTGAGCACCACGCCATAGGGACCAAACGGCAGCCCCAGCAGCGCTTCCTCGATGACTCTGTCACCACCCAGGCCCCTCAATACTACCGAGAAGGCCGTCGCGCCCAGGAAAATGGCGAATATGAAAGCCGCCGTGCGGGTTGTCTGTTGCATGGAAGCATTCAGGACCTTCAGGTTCAGTCGTCGCGCCATCAGGGCCAACAGCAACGCACCCAGGGCGCCCACGCCTGACGCCTCGGTCGGCGTGGCGATGCCGGCAAAAATGGAACCCAGCACCCCCAGAATCAATGCGGCCGTGGGCACCACAGCCTTGGCCACTTCCCAGACAATGGCCCAGGTGACTTTCTCCGTGCCCTCCGGCACGGGCGCAATATGGGGCTGCAGCATGGGGCGGATGATGGCGTAGGCCACGTACATGGCGCCTAACATCAAGCCGGGGAAGAAAGCCCCCATGAACAGGTCGCCTACCGAGGCCTCGGGAACCGCCAGTCGATCGGCCATCAGTACCAGCATGATTGAGGGAGGAATCAGGATACCGAGGGTTCCCGTCGCACAGGCGGTACCCACGGCGAACCCCTTGTTGTACTTGCTCTCCATCATGACCGGCAGCGACAGCATGCCCAACAGGACCACCGAGGCACCAATGATGCCAGTGGTAGCCGCCAACAAAACGCCGATCACGATGACGGTCACTGCGTAACCGCCTCGAACCGCACCAAACAGCTTGACCATGCTGTTCATCAGTCGCTCGGCAACGCCGGACTGATCAAGCATGATGCCCATGAAAATAAACATGGGCAGTGCCACCAGGGTTTCGCTGTTGACCACGTTCCATATCCGCTCGGGGACCAGGCCCATAGAGGATGCATAGTCGAACCACAGATTGGCGCCGAAATTTTCAACAGCGATGACACCCACAACCGTCCAGATGACTGCGGTACCACCCAACACCCAGGCGACCGGATAACCGGTCATCAGCAATGCCCCGAAGGTGAGGAACATGCCGATTACGAAAAGGGTTTCAAGCTCCATCAGGACGCGTCCTCTTTCTTGTTATCAGCAGACTTGATCGGAATCGGCCTGGGAAAGCCGAACAGCAGGGCAGTCACTTTCAATAACCGCGACAGGGCGGCGATGATCAGAAGCACGAAAGAGAGGGCCAGAATGCTCTTGAGAATCCAGCGGTGTGGCAGCCCGGCCGGCGCCTGACTGGTTTCACCCTGCTCCCACGAGCTGTAGGCGTAGGGGATCATTTCCTGGACGGCCAGCACGAGAAACGGCAACAGCAGCAACAAGATACCGAGAAGCTCCACCCACGCCTGGCCTTTCAGCGACAGACGCTCATGGAGCACGTCGACCCGCACGTGATCATCGGTCACCAGGGTGTAACCGAGGCCCAGCAGCCAGCCGGCGCCCGCCAGGTGCCACTGCACTTCCTCCAGGGTGACCGACCCCATGCCGAAGGCATAGCGACCGATGACGGCGTAGATGATCACACCGGTCACCACCAGCCAGAGCCAGGATGCACTCTTGCCGATAGCCGAGATAACGCCGTCCAGAAACTGGCTGAAGCGGGTGGTGGGAAACTCCGTGTGATGATGAATGAATTGACCGGCGTCCGACGCCGACGGGTGCACGTCGGGCGGTGAGCCTTTATCAGATACGGCCATACAACAGTTCCTCGCTCAGAAAGCCTGCCGTGAAACAAGGATGGCCCCGCAGGGCCATCCAGACTCGATAGGAAAGCACCGGCGTTGCCCCCGGTGCCTGGGTCAGCCCAGTGCCTTAGAGGTCCGCCGGGACATAAGCGCGGGTATCCCACACCTCGTAGGTGTCCATGAACTCCTGCTGGCTTTCGTAAACACGCTTGAAGTCGGCATCCTTGGCGGCTTCTTCTTCAAGCACTTCCTGGGTAACCTGCTTCAGCTTGAGCAGAACGTCGCGCGGGATCTGGTCAGCCTGAACGCCTTTGTCCTGGAACTCGGCCAGAACCTTGCCGTTCTTGTACTCACCCTCGGCCAGGCCACGGGTGGTAGCCGCAGTACAGGACGCCTCGACCAGTGCCTTCTGCGCCTCTGTGGCCTTGTTCCACTCATCCTGGTTTATCAGCATGTACTGGGCGGTGAACTGCTGGTGCCAGCCCGGGAACAGGTTGTACTTGACCACCTGATTGAAACCGAGGATCTGGTCGATGGCAGGCATGGAGAATTCGGTGGCATCAATGGTGCCTTTTTCCAGGGCCTGATAGAGCTCACCGCCAGGCATCATGGTGACGGAAGCGCCCAGTTTTTCCAGAACCTTGCCGCCCAGGCCGGCGAAGCGGATCTTCAGGCCCTTGTAGTCTTCCAGGGTTTCGATGGGCTCAGCATACCAGCCTGCTGTTTCCGGCCCGATGATGCCGCACAGCTGGGCGTGAACGTTGAAGCCCTTGTTCGCGTAGGTCTCCTGAAGCATTTCATGGCCGCCACCGAAGTAATACCAGCCGATGTAGGCGGGAGGCTTCATGCCGAAGGGCACGGCGGCAAACAGGGGAATCGCAGGCACCTTGCCCTGGTCATAGCCAATCCAGGTGTAACCGGCCGCCACCTTGCCGTCGGAGACGGACTGGAGAATATCGAAGGGCGGAACCAGCTTGCCCGGCTCGTAAACGCGGACCTGGATGCTGCCGTCAGAGGCGGTGGTGAGGTTGTCGGCAACCCAGGCGGAGGGGGAGCCGAGGCCTGGAAGGTTGGTTGCGAAAGCAACCGGCATCTTCCAGCGCAGATCTTCTGCAAACGCGGAACCCGTAGTGAGTGCGATCGCACCGGCCACTCCGGTGAGAGCCTTGAGAAGTTTCATTGGCAAGTCTCCTAGCATTGTTATTGTAGCTGGCCCGGTGATCTCAGCCCGGGACCTTATTCGAGTATAGCCAGAGAACGCAGGAACAGACGGACATGGTTAGTTTGGGTCCAACGGTTTGGCGCCAGTCTTGTTCTCTGCCTTCTTCTGACGTCCTGCATCCCGGAGACAGCAGGGTCTGTGCCAGATTAGCTTTTTTATTTAAAAACAATGGGTTGAATTCAAGCAGGAGAGGTCAGGCGAGCAGAGGATGTCCGAATTTCCAGACAGATATAGACATCAGTCGTAGGCAGTTGTACGGATAACAGGACAAGCGTCCGGGTTTCAGGACAACCTGGAAAGCTTCTCGTAGAGAACGGATCGGGAGATGCCCAGCAGCTTGGCGGCACGGGTTCGGTTACCACGGCTGGCCACCAGCGCCTCTTCAATGGCGTGGGCCTCCGCCTCGGCGAGGGTCTGTGCCAGCGGTCGGACCGGTTGCGGCGCCAGGGATGACGCCGGTCGGTTGCCAGTGCGGGGCAGCACCTTGAAAATGGCGTCGGCATCCAGCAGACCGCCTTCCTCGCCCATGGTCAGGGCACGCTCCAGCACGTTCCGCAGTTCGCGGATATTGCCCGGCCAGTCGTAACTGCCCAGGGCCGAAACCCCGGCATCGGTCATCTCCACCCGCAGTCCCTGATCCTCGCAGATGTCCTCCAATAAGGCTTCACACAGCACGCCCAGATCCGCCAGCCGGTCCCGCAGGGGCGGGATGGGGATCTCAAGCACGTTCAGGCGATAGTAGAGGTCGGAGCGGAACTGGCCCTCGGCGATCATCACCTCCAGATTACGGCTGGTGGCGGCAATCACCCGAACGTCCACCGACACCACCTTATTGGAGCCCAGCGGTTCGATCTCGCCTTCCTGCAGGGCCCGTAGCAGCTTGGCCTGCAGCGGAAGGGGCATATCGCCGACTTCGTCCAGGAACAGGGTGCCGCCGTTGGCGAGCTGGAACTTGCCGTCCCGGGTACGGCGGTCGGCACCGGTGTAGGCACCCGGGGCCACCCCGAAAAACTCCGCCTCCAGCAGATTGTCGGGTATGGCGGCCACGTTGACACCCACGAAGGGTTTGTCGGCACGGCCCGACACTGCATGAATCGCCTGGGCCAGCACTTCCTTGCCAGTGCCGGTTTCGCCCAGCAGGAGTACCGGCATGTCGCGGCCTGCGGCCAGGCGGGCCCGCCGTTTGACTTCCAGCGCCGCCGGGCTGGCGCCGACGAAGTCGCCCAGGCTATAGCGTGTACCCCGCGCCTTCTTCGCCAGCGCCTTGCGAGCCGCCGCCAGATCCTGATGTAAACGGCGATACTTCGACACCAGCGGGGTCAGTGGTTCCAGATCGTCGTACAGCACGAAAGCCACCGCACCGACAATCCGACCCTGGTCGTCGTAATAGGGCAAGCGGGTCACCACCAGCTGCTGCTGGTTGTGTTCCATGATGTCGAGGAGCAGCGGCTTGCCGGTTTCCACCACCTCCGGCATGCGGGTTTGCGGAATCACCTGGCGAACCGGCTGGCCGATAACGGCGGAGGGGTCCCCGAGGCCCAGCAAATGCGAGTAGCTGCTGTTGATCCAGGTAATGCGGGCGCTGCGGTCTACCGCAATGGCACCGGCACTGGCCTCCTCGAACATCGGGAACAGGGCCTCGATCAGGTCCCGGGTCAGGCCACTCTTGTTGTTATCGGAAAACAGCTCTGTCATGTACCGCGTACCAACGGGTCGAATCTCGTTCATGGTAGAAAACCTGGCACCCGGCGGGCCGGGTGCAATCACGGAAGTATATGAGGGCCCCGAAGCCGGGGCAAACAAACTCCGCCCGGCGCTCCGCCGGGCGGCTCAACGGTCGGATTACTCCGGTATCCGCAGCTGGTTGTCCACAAAGACAATCCGGTCGCCTTCCGCCGGCTCAGGCGCAATGGCCGGCAGGTTGGCCTCGGTCAGCGGCGTTGCGATCGTGCCGCGGGGCACCGTGCGCACAACCTGACTGGGCGGCAATGGCTGCTTGTCGGTAAGCCTTGCCCAGACCAGATCCAGGGCCTGGAAATAGTAGTGGTGCAAAGGCACGTAGCGGTCGGCAATGCCGGGGAAGCCGTTCAGCACATCAAGGTGATGGGCATTGAGAATCTCGTAGTAACGCAGATTGCTCTTCTTGCCTTCCATGTGCTGGTTCAGCCCGACATAAGGCCGGGACGTGTGATTAATCGGCAGGATGGCATCGGCCCGACCGGTCACAAACACGGTCGGCTTGCCCTGCAGGTCCCCTGTGGCCCTGACCTGCGAGATACCGCCGGCGATGGCGGTCGCCAGTTCGTCCTGCGCGCCTTCCAGCGGCGCGCCGGTTGCCACGTTACGGCCCAGGGCCAGGCTGCGCAGACACAAGAGCGCATCCAGACCGTAATCCGGCTGGTTGCTGCTCGGGGAAGCGCTGGCCGCGAGGTTGGTGGGCTGACCGTCGGCGTTGTCGAAGACAATGCTCACGCCCCCGGTGGGCGGTATGCCGTTGCTGGTGGCAAAGAGCGCGGCCTCGGCAGCAGGCGCCAGCTGGGTTACCGCACCGGCGGCACCGGTGGCGGCCAGGCTCAGCTCGCACACCCGGTCCTCAACCCCGGCGCGGCCATAGGCATTGGCGTAGGTCATGGAGATACTCTGGGCCACCGCCAGGCCGAAATGCACCGGCGCCAGCAGGTTCTGCTCCGGCTGGATGCCAATCTCCTCATTGAGGATACGCAGGGCGTCGGTGGCCCGGTCATCCAGGGTAGCGCCGGTCACCAGTCCCTTGTTGGCCAGGGAATTACAGATGTTTTCACCGACCACCGGCGAGTTGAACACAGCGTTCAGGGGCGCGGTATCGCGAACCGCCGGCGCCAGGTTGGCGCAGCCCTGGTAAACCGCCAGTGCCGTGGTGTAATCCAGCAGGCTCCGGCTGTGTTCGGTGATCACCGGCCCACTGCCCTGGCGAATGGTGAAGCTGCGATCCACCTCGGGATTAACGTTCGGCTCCGACACCGCCACCCCGTCGATCAGGCCTTCGGTGTCCAGCTCGGCAGCCCGAACCGAGGAGCCGCCTCCGTTGGAAACACTGGAGGCGATGACCACCGTGTTTTTGGGGTGGATGGTCCGTAGCGTGGCGCCATTACCCAGCTCTTTGCCGAATTTTTCGTTAAGCACGTAGAAACCAAATTCGATGGACTGCAGCACGTGTCGACCCCAGTCGGCTTCCGGGTTGGCTTTCGAGTGGGCGTGCTTCCAGGCGAAGCGATCGGGCCAGTCCGCATTGAAGGAAGCCCTCTCCTCCTCGTTCAGATCGGCCCGGAACTGCACGGGCCCGGCGGCATCGGTCAGGGTGCCATCGATGCGCTGGGCGGTGTTGGTTGCCAGCTTATGAGCGCCGGTACCGGTGCCCTTGTCGGTGTAGACAACGGCACAGCCCTTTTTCAGGCCCCACTCACCGGCCGTGCCAATGGCCCCGTAGATGCCACGGGAGCCGGACGAGGGTGCCGTGACCATGCACGGTTGTTCAGGATCAAAGCTGTCGGGCACCTGGGCCATGACCGTCACCGGCACCTCGGTGCCCGGAACCGACATGAAGGCAATGTACTCATCGCCGGGAATCAGGCCTTCGCCGCCAACACCTACCTGCGGACCGAAGAAAGTGCCAAAACCACCGCCAGGGACCGTATCCACCAGCGCGCGGTAGTTGTTGTAGATGGCCAGGCGACGCAGCTCGGCGGGTTCCGGGTTGAGCGGGTCCACGAACGCGGGTGCGGGGGTACTGGCAAGACCGCTGGCACCAAGCCCGGCGGTCAGCAGGTCGTCGGTCACACCATCGTATCGGGTGTGCTGGATATCGCCCCGAACGAACTCGGGGAGGTCGTTGAACGGTTGTTTGCAGGCACTGAGGGTCAAACCGGCAGCGCCAACAAAGGCGCAGAGCAGTATTCGTTTCATGATCGTTCCTTGTTTGTTGTTGTAAACGAACGGGCCAGACCTCAAACAGGCCCGGCCCTATGCCATGCGCATCCTGTGCCAATGCTCTACATCACTGTTTTAGCGGGATTTTCTGAAATTTTCGGCGGCGCAATGGTCGAACAATCCGGAATTCCGGACACCCACAGCCTCACCCGGCTGCCCGCAGCGCCCGCTGGCAGAGCCCGATCACCCGCCATCCGGAATTTCGGACACTGTCAGGAAATCCGGACAACCGTCGCCCGAACCCCTGGTAACAGGGCATCCGGGCGCGCCGAATGGCCGTACAAGGAAGGAACAAAACGGGGATATCCAGAACGAGGAGGTCAATACGGTGATCCGCTTTCCGCCGCCCGCGGGTAAAGCCGTGAGTCTGGGGCTGCTGGTGATAGTGCTGGCCACCACCGGCTGCGCCACTCACCACAACGGGCCCTCGGCGACGGTAGTGCCCGCCGAGCGTCCGTTCCGGGTGGAACCGGGCCTGAGGTATTCGCCGCCGGACTGGCCGGAAGCCCTTTACGCCGATCTCTATCTGCCCGAGGACCTTGCCGACGATAGCGCCCGGCCGGTGGTGTTGATGGTGCATGGTGGCGGCTGGCGCCGCCGGTCACGGGAAGATATGACGTGGATCGCCGAGGACGTGGCCAGCCATGGCTTCGCGGTGCTGAACATCGACTACCGCTTCGCGCCAACCCACACCTTTCCAGCCCAGCTCCACGACCTGCAGATTGCCCGGCAGTGGCTGAACCGCAACGCCGACCAGTATCAGCTGGACCACGCACAGGTCAGCGGTTTTGGATTCTCCTCCGGCGCCCATCTGGTCGCCCTGCTGGGAGTGGTTGCCAGTTCCGACAGCGAGCTCAACCAGCCCTACGGTGGCCCCGGGACCACCCTGGATGCGGTTGTTGCCGGGGGACTACCCTCCGACCTTCCGGCCTTTGGCTCGGGCAAGCTGATCCAGCAGTTCCTTGGGGGAGAACAGCGGGACATGCCGGAAACCTATCGCAAGGCCTCGCCAATCACCCACGTTACCGACCAGTCACCGCCCTTCTTCCTGTTCCACGGCGCCATGGACGCACTGGTGCCGTTCAGCCAGGCACAGCGTTTCCATGCGGAGCTCCAGCGCCACGGGGTGTACAGCGAGCTGTACGAGATGCACCTGCGCGGCCACATCACCAGCTTCCTCACTGCCGGCAATGCCGTGGACGAAGCCATCGGGTTTCTCAGCCGCCAACAACAGCGGGAACGGCGCGTGGTTAGCCGATCCGCACAAACGGCAGCAGGCTCAACCCCATGATCACCAGGATAGCGAGGCAGGCGGCGAGCGTGCGCACCGGACGCCGGCGCAGCATCGACCAGACACCAACGGACTCGCCTCCGGCCAGCCGCTCTTCGTAGGCCTGGCGCTGACGCTCGAACCGCTGACGCTGATAGTCATCCAGCAGGGCCCGGGCCCGGGCCGCCTCGGCATCATCGTGTACCCAGAAGCCACCCATGCTGATCCCCCAGCGGCTTGGCGGCGTTTCGTAATAGGCCACGTCATGGGCGTCGAACAGGGCCCGGATTTCATCGGCCTCGTCGTCGGGTACGTGACGCAGGTTCATCAGGTGGTGGGGCATGGGCGCTCTTGGTCTGGTATCGGATGCCACTATATCCTAGCATCGAAGACGAATTGACCGAATTCGACACCCGGACCATTGAATGACCGAACGCCCCCTCCGGCTGCTGCTGGACTTTGACTATCAGGCCCAGCGGGACCGATCTCAGCCGCCGGCCTTCCTGCATCGCCGGGACCGGAAATTCGCGCTGCTGTGCCGCGAACGGGGGGTGGTTCCCGATGCCACCCGCTGGCTGTCGCATCTGCAGCGGCTGAGCGGGCGGGAAGCAGCGCCAACCCCCGCCGAACAAACCCTGTCTTCCTGGCGCCGGATCACCGGCGGTTTCTCCGCGGCCGGCGCCATTACCGGCATCCTTACCATGTCCGGGTTGCTGTTCTATGAGGGCGGCCAACGCATCAATATCACCGTGCTGTTGGCCTTTGTTCTGCTGCATCTGGCACTGGCGCTGGCGACCACGGTGCAGGCCATGGCCGGCTGGCAGCCCTGGCGCCGGCTGCTTAGCCGTGTTGGAAAGACCGCCGGTGAGGGCGCCTTCCGGGAACTGCAACCGCTACTGATGGCCCGGGCCGCACACCTGGGCGGTCTCTGTTTCGCCCTGACCGGGCTGGCGACCCTGCTGACCCTCGTGGTCATACAGGACCTGGCCTTTGGCTGGAGCACTACCCTGGATACCGCCGCCACCGGCTATCACCGGCTGGTTCTGGCCTTTGCAGCCCCGTGGGCCTGGCTCTGGCCGGCGGCGGTGCCCGACCTGGCCCTGGTGGAAGCCACCCGGTTTTTCCGGGCCGGCGAAGGCAATGGCACCCAGCCGGGGCTCTGGGGCCAGTGGTGGCCGTTTGTCACCATGCTCTGGAGCACCTGGGTGGTGTTGCCCCGGTTACTGCTCTGGCTGCTGATGAGTCATCAGCTCCAGCGCCGGGCACGGGGCTCGCTGGCCAGCCACCCGGCGATGCACACGCTGCGTTACCGCATGGAAACCGCTACCCTTGAAACCGGCAATGCCCACAACGATGCCCACGACCTGCCGGATACCCGCACCCGCAGTAACCTGTTGCCACTGCCAGACAGTGATGTCCTGCTGTGCTGGGCCGGTGCTGGCGAGCCGGAACTGCCCGACGCCCTCCGTGCCGGCAAGGGCCTGGTGGTGCGGGCCGGCGGTCGGTCAAGCCTGGCCGGGGACGAAGCAGCCCTGCGTGCCATCGAAGGCCAGCTGGACGGCCATGCCGATGCGGTCATCCTGGTGGTTCGCAGCTGGGAACCACCCACCGGCGAACTGGAGGACCTTCTGGAAAGCGCCCGGCGGATCTGGCCAGACGGCACCTCGGTTGCCCTGGTACCCCTGGCCGCAGACCCCAACCGTGAACCGGCCCCCCATCAGATTCAGCCGTGGTTACGGTTTGCCGAAAAGATCGGTGGCGACTTCCTGCGGGTTTCCCTGCCCCCGATGTCCCAACCGTCACCTTACGCCGGCAAGGATCGGGCGTTATGAGTAAGACACCGGTTTTCGCCGTGGTGGGGCACCCCAACAAGGGCAAATCCAGCGTGGTAGCCACCCTCTCCCAGAACGATGCCATCGCGATCGCCCTGGAGCCAGGCACCACCCGCAGGCGCCAGGCCTACCCCCTGAAAGTCGACGGCCAGATTCTGTACACACTGGTGGACACGCCCGGCTTCCAACGTCCGCGCCGGGTACTGGAGTGGCTTGAGGCCCACAGCGTCTCCGCGTCCGACCATGCCGATACCGTCCGGGCGTTCGTTACCCAGCATCAGGACGACGGCCGATTCATCGACGAATGCGAGCTGCTGACGCCGCTGATTGAGGGCGCGGGCATCATTTACGTGGTGGACGGCTCGGTTCCCTACAGTCCCGAACACGAGGCGGAAATGACCATCCTGCGCTGGACCGGTCGGCCGAGCCTGGCGCTGATCAACAGCATCGGCACCGACGATTTCAGCGACAGCTGGCAGGCGGCGCTGGGCCAGTTCTTTCAGGTTGTGCGCCGATTCGATGCCGTTCGCGCCCCGTTCGAGCAACATCTCGGGCTTTTAAGGGCGTTCGGCCAACTGGAGCCGGACTGGGAAATGCGCCTGGAGCAGGCCACGCACCATCTTTCCGAACAGCGCAGGCAGCGACGCCACCAGGCTGCCCGCCTGATTGCCGGAGCCCTGGAGGACATGATGTCGTTCCAGGAAAAGCGCACCCTGACCGCCGGCCAGGCCGCCGGAATCAGTGACGAGACCCTGGCCGACCAGCTGCGAGGCCAGTGGTATCGACACCAGCGCAAACGGGAACAGACGCTCCGGCTGGACGTCGAGCATCTGTACCAGCACCAGCAAATCCGCCGGCAGGAAGCCGAGCTGGAGTGGCACAGCGAACATGATCTGTTTTCCGAGGACAGCCGCAAAACCTGGGCCGTCAGCCGCCGCTACCTGGCCACGGCGGGGTTCGGCGCCGGTGCGGTTGGCGGCGCGGGCCTCGATGCCATCACCTTCGGCTCTTCCCTGGGTACCGGCGCCCTGATTGGCGGGTTGATCGGCGCCGCCGGCAGCTACTTCTACGGCGACCGGCTGGCGCTGCCGGCTCTCAACATCGGGGCACTCCGGGACGGCCTGAAAACCGCCACCTTCGGACCTGTACAGGACACCCAGTTCGGCTATGTTGTATTAGGGCGCGCCGTGGATCACTGGTGGCACATCAGCCAGCGCAACCACGCCGGGCGCGACCTCCTGGAGCTGGAGCCGGCCGACCATCACTGGCTGGAGCGCCTGGACCGGACCAGCCGACAGGAGATTCAGAAAGCCCTCGAGAAGGGCCGGAAACAACGACCATTGGACGACCGCCACCGTGAAAAGCTGGTGGCCGCCCTGGAACAGGCCATGGCCGCCTACGACGATTGGCGGTTGAACCGCACCTGAAAGGGATGTTTATACTAAGAGGCTGTTCCATCACAAAATGGGGAATGCGAATGAAAATCGTACGAGTGCAAGACATCATCGGTACCGAACGCGAAGTGCACGGCCCGGGCTGGACCAGCCGCCGCATGCTCCTGAAGAAGGACGGCATGGGCTTTTCCTTCCATGAAACCATCATCCCTGCCGGTGCCGAGCTGAACCTCTGGTACAAACACCACCTCGAGGCGGTGTACTGCGTGGCCGGCAATGGCAAGATCCTGGACAAGGCCACCGGCGAGACCCACGAGATCACCGACGGCACCCTGTATGCACTCGACAAGCACGACCAGCATACGTTGTATGGTGGCACTGAAGACATGCGCCTGATCTGCGCCTTCAACCCGCCGGTGACCGGCCGTGAAGTGCACGACGAGGACGGCGCCTACCTGCCCGACACCAGCGGGGACTGATTGTTCTGAGCGTCGCTGATCCATCAGCCGCACCTGTACCGCCACCGCCAGCCCGTCTGCTGCCGGTGGCGGTACTGCTTTGGCTGGCCGGTGTGTATCTGCGCATCCCGGTATTGGTGGCGCCACCCCTGGCCCCCTTCATCGGTGAGGAGCTGGCCCTCAGCCAGGCCCTGACCGGCGCCCTGACCACACTCCCGATCCTGATGCTGGCCATCGGCGCCATGCCCGGCTCCCTCGCCATTGCCCGCATCGGCCCAAGAAACACCCTGGCCCTGGCCATGGTGATCATGGTGATCGGCTCCGCTGGCCGGGGCCTGGTTCCGGACACGCTCACCCTCATGCTGGCCAGCGCCGTGATGGGCCTGGGCGTGGCCATGATGCAACCGGCACTGCCGGCCCTGCTACCCCGTTGGCTCGAACCTCATCACCTGGCCCTGGGCACGGCCATCTACATGAACGGCATGCTGATGGGGGAATTCATCGGCGCCGGTATGACCCTGCCGGTGCTCATGCCGCTGCTGGACAACAGCTGGCGCGCCACGCTACTGGCCTGGTCGCTGCCGGCCCTGCTGGTGGCCGCCGCCCTCTACCTGCCCAGGCGCGACCTTGAAAAGCCGGCAGGGCCGGGTGCCTGGCTGCCGGACTGGCGCAACCCCCTGACCCTCAGGATTGGCCTGCTCCTTGGCCTGTCGGGTTCCATGTTCTTCGGCCTCAACGCCTACATGGGCAACCTGCTGGAGCAGCAGGGCGAATTCGACAAACTCGCCGATGCCCTGTTCTGGTACAACATCGCCCAGGTGTTCGCCTCGCTGATCATGCTCAAAATGGCCCGCAGCTGGGTGGGACGCCGCTCGGTCATCATCGTGACCGCCAGCCTGAGCATCGCTGGCACCCTGGGCGCTATCACCCTGACCGGCTGGTGGTCCATCGCCAGCGCCACACTGATGAGCCTCACCGCCGGCATCCTGCTCATCCTGCTGGTCGCCCTGCCACCACTGGTGGCGAGAAAGGGAGAGACCGGCCGCCTGTCTGCCGGCACCTTCCTGGTGGGTTACACCCTGGCCTTCTCGGTGCCCATGCTCGGCGGCCTCATTGCCGACGCAACCGGCGACGCCCGCCACGCCATCCTTGCCATCATCGCCTACAGCGCCCTGGTCCTCCCCCTGGCCTTCACCCTGGACCTGAAACGAAAAAAGGACCAGCCCGAAAGCTGATCCTTTTCATCAAATCTCACCCTCACACAGTCTCTACTAGTGCCCGGACTACCCGAATGAGGCCAGAGGGCCGTGGGGCGGAGTGCCTTTTCCGCCGGGAAAAAGATGTCTGAGCGAAGCGAGTTGTTTTTCCCAGAGGAAAAGGCACCCCGCCCCGCGGCCAGACTCCAGCCCGGCTCCGGACTCCCGTCCTAGATGTAATAGTCCTTCAAGGGAGGAAACCCGTTAAACTCGATGGCACTGTAAGTCGTGGTATAAGCCCCCGTAGACAGCCAGTACATCCGGTCCCCGATGGCCAGATTCAAAGGCAGCGGGTACTTGTGGTGCTCGTACATGATATCGGCACTGTCACAGGTCGGCCCGGCAATCACGCAGTCCTCGCCTTCGCCCACCTTCTCGGTCCAGATCGGAAACTTGATGGCTTCATCCAGCGTCTCGATCAGACCGGAAAACTTGCCCACATCGGTGAACACCCAGCGGTGCAGCGCGGTGCGGGATTTCCGGGAAATCAGCACCACCTCGCTCACCAGAACGCCGGCATTGGAAATCAGCGACCGACCCGGCTCAATGATGATCTCCGGCAGATCGGCGCCAAAATCCTCGTGCAGGAAGCGGGCAATCTCCTCGGCGTATACCTTGAGCTCGTTGGTGCGGGTAATGTAGTTGGCCGGGAAGCCACCCCCCATGTTGATCATCTTCAGCTCGATACCGTCTTCTTCCTTCAGGCGCTCGAAAATGACCTTCACCTTGTTCAGAGCTGCATCCCAGGCACCGATTTCGCGCTGCTGGGAGCCCACGTGGAAGGACACGCCGTAGGGCTCCAGGCCCAGATCACGGGCCAGGATCAGCAGGTCCATGGCCATGTCGGTCTGGCAGCCGAACTTCCGGGACAGCGGCCAGTCGGCGGTCAGGGTGCCTTCCGTGAGGATGCGCACGTACACCTTTGAACCCGGAGCCGCCTTGGCGATGTTGCGCAGGTCGGCTTCCGAATCGGTGGCGAACAGCCGCACACCCTTCTCGTAGAAAGTGCGAATGTCCCGCGCCTTCTTGATGGTGTTGCCGTAGCTGATCCGATCGCCGGTCACACCCAGAGACATCACCTTGTCCAGTTCGTATACCGAGGCAATATCGAAGCAGGCGCCTTTGTCACGCAACATGGTCAGGATCTGCGGCGCCGGGTTGGCTTTTACCGCGTAGTAAACCTTGGCGTAGGGAAAACCCTCCACCAGTTCCTCGTACTGACGGTCAATGGTGCCGGTATCGATGACAACGAACGGGGTTTCCTTGCCGTCGGCAAAGTCCTTGATGCGCTTGAACGTCTCGGCATCGTAGTAGTCGGCAATGTTGGCGTTGGCGGCTTCGGTCATGGGTGGTGTGGCCCTCCACAGGGTATACGGACAAAAAAAGAGGTGCCCCAGCAGCGCTGCGGCACCCGTGAGTTGGCGCGATCATCGGGCATTTATCGGGGACCGCCTATGAGCATATCTACCCATAAGGTCCCGCCCGAAGATTGGCCGGCAGCTATGGAAAAACTAGACGATAATTGGTCAGACCGCCACCGGCCAGAGCGGGGTAGGCTCTACTGGCCCGTCCGGGTCTTCCGGCGCGGTTTTCGCACGAAGATAACCGAGGATGGCGTCCTGGAGGTCCGAGCCCTGGCCCAGCCCCTGGTTACCAAACAGACGGTTGAATTCCAGTACGTAGGGGTAGCCCTCCACCAGGGCAATATCGAAACCGGCGTGGTCGACTTCCAGCTCCCGGGCAAGGCGCAATGCCAGGTCGGTCATGATAGCCGGCACCGGACTGGTGTCGATGCGACCGCCACGGGCCACATTGTTGTAGAAGCCCTGATCGGCCTGCATGCGCCAGTAGGCCGTCACCACGCGGTCACCCACCACGACAATCCGGGCGTCCCGATCCAGCGGCAGGTATTCCTGGGCGTAGAGTACGTCGGTACGTTCGCAGTATCGGCGCCAGTCCTCGCGGGTTTCAATCAGCCACACGCCTTCGCCCATGCTGGCCCGTGGCAGTTTGGCCACGAACGGATGCGGCAGGGTGTCCCAGATCATCTCCCGCTCCACCGGGCCGTTGGCTTCGATCAGCGTCCAGGGGGTGTGCTCCGGCGCCACCGCCTGGAATGCCCGGGTCATCTCGACCTTGTCATGGCCAATGCGATAACTGGCAACGCTGGGGAACACCCGGCATTTCAGACCGTGCACCAGGGCGTTGAGCTGCCAGTACTCCGGGAAAAGCACCCAGTCGGCCTCCCGCAGGAGTTCCTTGTGGCGCAGAAACTGGTCCGGCTTGAGCACCGTGGTGTTGGGAAAGCCCAGGGTCCGGAAAATATCAAAGGAAACAAGGTGCATGGGTAGCGCGCACTCGGGCGTGAAATTGCGCGTATTTTATACAGGACCGGGATACTGGCAAGCGCTATTTGTACCCTGCGGGCATAAGCACAAACCCCGGGTGTCATGCCTGAATCCGGGCTACCCTTGAATCAGGCACCAAACCCAACCCCAAACCCGGGAGAGTATTGGCGACATGCAGCAACTCGATGCGCGGGCACAGTCCATCGTCGCGGAACTGCGGGAAGACCTTCAGTCAGGCGCCACCGAACTGGCGCGAAAAACGCTCGATCAGGTATTGGCCTATCTGGACCATGAACAGCCGGATACCGGAACCCTTCGGACACTCCTGGCCGAGCTGCGACAAGCCCGCCCCAGCATGATCGTGATTGGCAACGCCCTGGCCAGGATCGAACAGCGAGGATCGGCAGAGCCGCACGCCGCACGTGAGGCCATACTCGAGATCCGGGCCCAGCTGAGTGATGCCACCTCGGCCATGGCCCGCCACGCCCGACAGGCGCTGCCGGACACGCCAGTGATCATGACTCACAGCGCCAGTTCCGCGGTTCTGGCCCTGTTCCGGAGCCTGGCCATAGACAAGAAGCGTTTCAGTGTGATCTGTACCCAGAGCAGTCCCGGTTTCGAGGGCCATACCCTGGCCAGAACCCTGGACGGGTTGTCAGTACCGGTCACCCTGATTACCGACGCCCAGATGGCCCTGTTTGTTGGGCAGGCGGATGTGGTGGTCACCGGATGCGACACCTGGTTTACCGACGGCTGGTTCATCAATAAAAGTGGCACCCACCTGCTGGCCCTGGCGGCCCGCGCCTCGGGCACGCCCTTCTGGGTGCTGGCCGACAGTTTCCGGAACAGCGACGCCAATCCGGCAAATGTGATTCTCGAGGAGATGTCAGGGGATGAACTCCGGGCGCCTTCGGGGCGCTGGATAACGCCCCGCAATGTCTATTTCGAATTGATACCACGGGGCCTTGTGAGCCGCCGAATCAGCGAGCAGGGCGTTTCTTCGTGCCCTGCTGGGCCTCGGCCGTGAACGGATCCTCGGGCCAGGGGTGCTTCGGGTATCGGCCGCGCATGTCCTTGCGTACCTCGGGATAGACGTTGCGCCAGAAACTGGCCAGATCGGCGGTGACCGCCAGCGGGCGTTGGGCCGGCGACAGCAGGTGCAGCAGTACCGGAACCCGGCCGGTGGCCACGGTGGGGGTCTCTGTCCAGCCAAACAGGGCCTGGAGTTTGGCCGCCAATACCGGGCCGTTTTCAGCGGTGTAGTCCAGGCGCACCCGCTGGCCGGTGGGAATGGTGAGGTGGGTGGGCGCCAGGGATGGCAGCCGTTGCTGATCGGGGTATTCGAGCAGGCTGGTCAGGGCGGCCATCAGGTCCAGGCCAGCCAGATCGGACCAGCGGTTTATCCCAGGGAGAAAAGGCCCCAGCCACTGTTCCAGCGTTGCCAGCAGCGTATCGTCGCTGGTATCGGGCCAGCCTTCCTCCGGGAAGGTAGCAGCAAGCAACCGGACACGGGCCCGCCACTGGCGGCTCTCCTCGTTCCAGGCCAGGCTGGCCAGGCCCTTTTTCCGCACTGCCGCCATCAATCCACGTTGCACCAGCTCGGGGGCGACATAGCTCAGCCGCTTTTCGGCCAGGACAAGTTCGCCGAGTTTTCGCACTCGCCGGGCGATCACCGTGCCTTTGTCGTCGTCCCAGATCGCCTCCTCGGTTTCGCGGATGTGGCCGGCAAGATCCTGCTCCAGCACCGGCATCTCCACCGGCGCCGCCAGATAGATGGTGGCCTCCCGGGCCCGGCCATCCAGCTCGGGCGCTACCAGCCAGTCGTGCCGGGCCAGTGGGTCATCGGCTCGCAGGGCAGCGCCCCTGCCGTTGCTGAGCCGGTATCTCGGCGCGTTGCCGGGGCGACGCCGGGCAACCCGGTCGGGGTAGGCCAGCGCCAGCAGCCGGCCAACCTCGGTTTCCGGGGGCACCGGGTCGCCCGCCGTTGGCGACTCGCCAAGCCTGTCCGCCGCCTTGCGAACCGCCTTGATGCGCGCCGCATCCACCATGCCGTCCCGTCGCTCCCCGTAAAATACCCTGATCCGCTCGTGCATATCTGCCCCGGCACCCGGGCCCAGCAGATCACGATCTTCCAGAAGCGCGGCCAGGGCAGCCGCCGGGCCGCCCAGCCCGAGCGCGCGTCCGGTCAGTACCATGTGCGCCAGGCGGGGGTGGCTGCCAAGGTTCCTGGCGGCTTTGCCGTGAGCGGTAATCGCACCGTCTACACCCAGCATGTCGAGCCACTGCAGCAACGCCACCGCCTGGCGCCAATGGGCCGGTGGTGGCGGGTCAATCCAGGACAGGTCGGCGGGATCTCGGGCGCCCCACTGGGCCAGCTCCAGCACCAGTGGCGCCAGATCCGCCTCCAGGATTTCCGGGGGCGTGTAGTCCGCCAGCCCGTATTGTTCCGATTCACTCCACAGGCGGTAACACACGCCCGGCTCGACCCGACCGGCCCGACCCTTGCGCTGTTCGGCCGAGGCCTTTGACAGCCGACCGGTCACCAACCGGGTCATGCCGCTGTTGGGGTCGAACACCGCCCGCCGCTGCTGGCCTGCGTCAATCACCACCCGGATCCCCTCGATGGTGAGACTGGTTTCGGCAATGGCGGTGGCCAGCACCACCTTGCGCTGGCCCTCCGGTGCCGGGGTTATGGCCTGGTCCTGTTGTTCTGTTCTCAGGTTGCCGTAGAGCGGCGTGACCAGCACCCGGTCGCCCAGGGCGCCTCGCAACTGCCGTTCGACCCGGCGGATTTCACCGGCGCCGGGCAGGAACACCAGCAGGGAACCGTCCTGGTCACGCAGCGCCTCCTGAATCACCGACACCACCTGATCCACCAGCCAGGCGTTGCGCGGCAGCGGCCGATAACAGACCTCTACCGGGAATGCCCGACCCTCGCTGGTAATCACCGGAACTTCCCCCAGCACCCGGGCGATGGGCCCGGCGTCCAGCGTCGCGGACATCACCAGCAAACGCAGATCCTCGCGCAACGCCTGCTGGGATTCCCGCACCAGGGCCAGACCCAGATCGGCCTGGAGCGAGCGTTCGTGAAACTCGTCGAAGATGACCGCGGCGTAGTCTTCCAGCATCGGATCGGTCTGGATCAGCCGGGTCAGGATGCCCTCGGTTACCACCTCGATGCGGGTGGTAGCGGACACCCGGGTATCCAGGCGGGTGCGGTAACCCACCGTTTGGCCGGGTTTTTCACCAAGCTGTGCGGCCATGTAACGGGCCGCAGAGCGTGCCGCCAGCCGGCGCGGTTCCAGCATCAGGATTTTTCCGCTTCCGCGCCAGGGCGCGTCGAGGAGGGCGAGGGGCACACGGGTGGTTTTGCCGGCGCCAGGTGGCGCCTGCAGAAGTGCGGTCCGGGTCTGTTCCAGAACGGCTTTCAGTTCCGGGAGAATGGCATCAATGGGAAGCATCGGATTTCGGGTTGCGACAGCGTCAGGAGCTCACCCGGTCACGATTGGCCTTCGCCCACTGGTAGATCCGCTTGAAGGCCTCGGCCAGGTTGTGCGGATTATGAGGCGGCTGCATCACCGCGGCAAGCTCGCCATCCGGGTTCAGCAGCGCAAAATGGCCACTGTGGTCCACCATCAGTTCCCCGTTCACTTCCCGATGAACGAAGACGGCACTCAGACTCTTGGCAAGAGCCCGGAGGGTATCCAGGTCGCCGGTCAGTCCATGGAAATTCTCGCCAAAGAACCCCGTGTAGGCTTCAAGCTTTTCCGGGGTATCGTGCTCCGGGTCGGCACTGACCAGGAGGTACTCCGGCTGCGGCAATTCGCTGGACAGCAGCTGGTCGGTCTGGCGCAGGTTTGCCATGGCCGCCGGGCAAATATCCGGGCAGTTGGTGTAACCCACGAAGGCAAAGGTCCAGCGGCCCTTCAGACTCTCCCTTGTGACGGTCTCGCCGGCTTCGTTGGTCAGGGTGAATTCGGTGAGTGGCCTGGGGTCGTCATACACATAGGTATTGAAATCCCGCAGGTCCGGCGCCGGAATCGGCTCCTGGTTGCCCACCAGAAAAACCTGCCGGCCGACCACCAGCCCGAAGATCAGAACAACAACCAATAAAAGGCAGAACAGCGTAAGGCGAATAGAGCTGGAGGTTTTCATGTAAAGTCCGATTCATCCCTGGGGAAGCGGCCGGGGAGGGCAATCCGAAACACGCTGTGAATACATCCATGTACGCTCGGCTCCGCCATCCATGGCTCCGCACGGTTTCGGATTGCCCTCCCCGGCCGCTCAGCCAGAGTCGTAGGTTCAGAAAAATACAAAATGATCCACAAGCAATACCACAAACAGGGCCATGAGGTAAGTGATGGAATACTTGAAGGTATTCAGGGCCACCCGCCGGTCGTCGCCCTTCAGCAGACGCACCGCGTACTGCAGGAAACGCAGCCCCAGGGCCAGGGCGCCCACCAGGTAAATGCCACCTGACATGCCGGTGACAAACGGCAGCAGGCTGACGGCCAGCAGCATCAGGGTATAGAGCAGGATATGCAGCTCTGTGAACTTGTTGCCATGGGTGACCGGCAGCATGGGAATACCGGCCTTGGCGTACTCCTCCTTGCGATGGATGGCCAGGGCCCAGAAATGGGGGGGCGTCCAGGCGAAGATGATCAGCACCAGCAGCAACGCGTGGCCTTCCACCTGGCCGGTCACCGCTGTCCAGCCGAGCAGCGGCGGCATGGCCCCCGCAAGACCGCCGATGGTGATGTTCTGGGGCGTGGCCCGTTTCAGGAACAGGGTGTAGACGCCGGCGTAGCCCACCAGAGACGCCAGGGTAAGCCAGGCGGTCAGATGGTTCACCTGCCACATGAGGACCGCCATGCCCACGCACGCCAGCAGGGTTGCGAAGACAATGGCATCCACCGGCGCAATCTTGCCCGTGGCAACCGGGCGCTTACGGGTGCGGGCCATAACCGTATCGATCTTCTGGTCTACCACGTGATTCACCACGGCCGCCGCACCGGCCAGCAGGGCAATGCCCAGATTGCCCCACACCAGAACGCCCCAGCCCGGTACGCCGGGGGCCGCCAGCAACATGCCGATCACCGAGGTAAGAATCATCAGCGCAACCACCCGGGGCTTGGTCAGCTCCAGATAATCACGCCAGGAAATGGATGTTCGGGAATCGCTCGCAATTGCCTGGGTCGGCAGTACTTCCACTTGCTCGCTCATGCCGGGACCTCCTGGTTCATAGTTGTAGTATTGGGTGCAGTGGCGTTCCTGGTGTGGGGCAGCAGCTGGTGGCGCCAGACAAGATGAATGATGGCCAGAAGCAGCCCCGCTCCCATCGCGTTGTGGGCAACCGCGATGGACAGGGGAATATGGAAGATCACGTTGGCCAGGCCAAGCACGATCTGGGCGACGAGGACCACCGCCGCCAGGCCGATGGCCGAACCGAGACCGGAATCACCGCGCCGGCGCCATATCAGCGCCAGCAACGTGGCCCAGTACACCAGCACCACCATGGCGCCTATCCGGTGGGTTACGTGAATCGCCACCCGGCCATCCGCCGTCAGCTGGCCACCCAGATAGTTTGGGCCCACGTGCTGGGTGACATCAAAACCATGCCGGAAATCCATGCCCTCCGGCCACCATTGGCCCTGGCAGGTGGGCAGGTCAGTGCAGGCGACGGCGGCATAGTTGGCCGCTGTCCAGGCGCCGAGCGCAATCTGCAGAATGACCAGCAGCAGACCACCATAGAGCCATGGTCGAAAGCCCGTGAGTGACCTGGTGGCGGGCGGTTCGGCACCAGTGCCGGCCCGGGCCCTGCGGCGCAATCGCAGGGTGAGCAGGGTCAGCAGGCTGAGAGTGGTGAAGCCACCAAGCAGGTGCATGGCGACGACCTGGGGCCAGAGTTTCAGAGTGACCGTCCACATGCCGAACGCCCCTTGCAGGACAATGAAACCGGCGATGAGCAGCGGCAGTTTCACCGGTACGCCTTGGCGCCGATGGCGAACGGCGTAGGCCGCCAGACCGAACACCACCAGGCCCAGGGTGCCAGCGGCGTAACGATGGATCATTTCCGGCCAGCCCTTTTCTACGTCCACCGGAGTATCCGGGAAGCGGGCGTTGGCAATGGCAATATGGGTGTCGCTCTGGGGCACGGTCAGAAAGCCGTAGCAGCCCGGCCAGTCCGGACAACCCAGACCGGCGTGGACCAACCGGGTCCAGGCACCGAGCATAATGACGACGACCGCCAGCAACACCGCCAGCGTCGCCCACCTGGCCATGATTCTGGCCGCGTCAGGCTGCGCCGGGGACGGGCCAGCTCGGCCGGATGAAGCAAACAGGGGTTGATTCAAGACTGACACTCCGCTCTGGCCACTACCCGATCTGAGACAGTTTGAGCAGATGCTTGAGGTCCTCAAGCATCTCCTTGCCCGTGTGCTCCGGCCCGTAATGCATCATCACGTTGCCGAAGGGGTCTACCAGCAGAATCCGGGGCGTCTGTGCCGGGTTGATGCCCTCCGGCCAGGCGGGTGTCCGACCGGAGGCCGGTACCAGGCGTTCCATGGAGCTGTATTCTTCAGGCCAGCGGGCCTGGAGATCCGCGGGAATGCTGCCCAGCACTGCCGCGCGGCCGACGCGATTGGCGTTCTTGCCAAGGGCGATGTTGACCTGGCGGGCAAGATAGAGCAGTTCTTCACAGCTGCTGCCGCAGGCACCCGCGGACACCAGCATCAGCCACTGGGCGTCCGGTTTATCAGGGCCGAAGCGTTCCGCCAGCGGCTCGCCAGTGGTGGTTTCAAGATTCAGTTGGGCAACCGGCACCGGGGGCTGGATCAGCACGCCGTTGTTGGTGTGCCCCGCAGGGTTCAACCAGCCGGTGTAGAACATGAGGGTGGCCACGATCATCGGGCCAAAACCCAGAGCGAACAGCAAAAAGGCTGTCCGGCGACCGCGCCGCACCTGTTCCGGGGTAGGGCCTTCGCTGTGTTCCTCGTTGGACATCCGGTCAGCCATTGTCATTGTCATTATTGGCTCCTGTCTTTCGGTAACTCGCTTCTTCGGTAACTCGCCACTACTGTCAATATAGTCAGGGCCACGGCCAGCGCAAACCATTGGGTGGCATAGCCGTAATGGGTTTGCGGCCCCATCATGTCCGGCTCCCAGTCTGCCCGGAAGGCGCCCGGCTGACGCTGCCCCGACAGGCGGAGAATGCCGCCCGGCAGACCCGGAATTTCCGCTCGAGCGGTTGCCTCCGGGAGGCTCTGGACCCGTCTTGGCCAGCGCTCGACCGGCTCGGCGGGCTCAGCCAGCACCGGCGGCACCGGGTACTCACCAACCCGCCCCTGCAGACTGTAGACGCCGTCCGGCGCGTCCACCTCAGGCAGCCGGTCCCGGGTACGGGGCGCCGGGACCCAGCCCCGGTTTACGATCACCGGCGGGCCCTCCAGCGGATAAAACCCGGTGAGTACCTCGTAGCCCGGCACGCCATCCCGGGTACGGTTATCCAGCAACCAGGTTCGGTGACCATAGCGCCCCGTCAGTGTCACCGGGCGGCCAGGGGTCAAACCCTGCTCAGCCATCTGCGGCCAGGGCAACGTTTCGGCCTCCTGCTGCCAACGGTCCAGCAGGGTCTGCTTCTCTTCCGCCCGATTCAACTGCCAGACACCAAGACTCAGGAGCACTGGCAGAAACACGCCACTGAAGACAAGCAACCGCCAATCGAGATGCCACCGGCGGGCAGTGCGCTGCGAATCACCCATGCTCTGCTATAGTGACCTCAGCGAGTCCGCAGGCGTTACCGGATCGTACATTCGCAAAACCTACAACAGGAAGTCCCATGCTTAAGGCCGTAATCGTAATTCTGCTGTTGGCCGTTCTGGTGAGCCTTTTCAGTGGTCTGTTCTTTCTGATCAGGGATGGCGGTAAAACCAATCGGGTTCTGAATTCCCTGGCGTTAAGGGTCACCCTCAGCATAGTTCTCCTGGCAGTGATTCTGATTGCGTTATGGCAGGGTGCCCTGACGCTCAATCCGACACCCTGATCACCCTCGCTCAAAGAATGTAGACGAACACGAACAGGCCAAGCCAGACCACGTCCACGAAGTGCCAGTACCAGGCCGCCGCCTCGAATCCGAAGTGGTTATCGGCGGTAAAGTGACCCTTGTTCAGCCGCATCAGCATGATGAACAACATCAGCGAGCCCAGAATCACGTGGGCACCGTGAAACCCGGTCAGCATGAAGAAGGTACTGCCGTAGATCCCGGACTGCAGCGTCAGATCGAGATCCTGATAAGCGTGCATGTACTCGTAGCCCTGCACAAAGACAAACACCAGAGCCAGCGCGATGGTCAGGGTCAGCCACAGCTTGGTTTTGGCCCGGTTGCCGGCCTTGAGGGCATGGTGGGCGACCGTCACGGTGAACGACGAGGTCACCAGCAGGATGGTGTTGATCAGCGGCAGCCCCCAGGGCCCGATAACTTCCTTGGGACCGGGATAGAGCTCGGGATTGGGGTTGTTGACCAGTGGCCACGAGGACTGGAAGCCCTCCCATAGCATGTTGGAGGTTCCCCGATCACCCTCGCCGCCCAGCCAGGGCACCGCAAACACCCGCACGTAGAACAGCGCACCAAAGAAGGCCGCGAAGAACATGACCTCGGAGAAGATGAACCAGCTCATGCCCCAGCGGAAGGAGCGGTCCATCTGCGGGCTGTACAAGCCCTTGCGGCTTTCCTCAATGACGTTCCCGAACCAGCCAAACAGCATGTACGCCATGATCAGTGCGCCAATGAAGAACATGATCCAGGCGCCGGTGGTACTTTCCCCCTGCTTGCCGTTGACCATGATCGCGGCCACCCCGTAGAGGGTGACGCCCAGGCCAACGGTGGCAATGATGGGCCATTTACTCTGTTCCGGAACGTAATAGGTCTGGTTTTCCGCCATGACAGTCTCCAATGGCTTATCCGTTATCGGTTGTTGTTGTGGCTTTCCGGGAATTCGTTGTTACGGCCGGCTGCTTGCCCTGATCGTACAGCGTGTACGACAGCGTGAGCTTGGTAATGTGAGCCGGCAGGTCCTTGTCGACAATGAAGATCAGCGGCATTTCGGTGCTCTCTCCGGCGCCCAGGGGCTGCTGGTTGAAGCAGAAACACTCGGTCTTGTGAAAGTACAGCGTGCCCTCGGAAGGCGACAGGCTCGGAACCGCCTGACCGACCATGGCTTCGGTGGTCGGATTCTCGGCATAGAAGTTAACCGTGGTGGGTTCGCCCGGGTGCACCTCCACAGAACGAACCACCGGCCGGAAAGTCCAGCTCATGCCAGGGCCGTTGGAGGCGAGAAACTGCACCGTCACCGTGCGGCTCTGGTCGGCCTCCGCCACCTCCGTCACCTCGTAACGCCCGGCGGTCTTGCCGTTAATGCCTGTGATTTCGCAGAACACGTCATACAGGGGCACCATGGCAAATCCGAAGGCAAACATGCCAACGACTCCGGCCAGACACCAGCCCACCACCCGGGTGTTGCTGCGGCCTGACTGCACTTGCCGGTCTGCCATGGCGCGGCCCTCTGCTTACTTCACTTCCGGAGGCGTGGCAAAGGTGTGGTATGGAGCCGGTGACGGCACCGTCCATTCCAGACCTTCCGCGCCATCCCAGGGCTTGGCGGGTGCTTTCTTGCCACCCCGGATGCACTTGACCACGATCAGCAGGAACAGCAGCTGAGTGGCGCCGAACATGAAGGCACCAATGCTCGACACCATGTTGAAGTCGGCAAACTGCAGCGCGTAATCCGGAATCCGCCGCGGCATGCCGGCCAGACCCAGGAAGTGCATCGGGAAGAACGCCAGGTTCATGCCGATGAACGACAGCCAGAAGTGGGTCTTGGCCAGGGTCTCGTCGTACATGTGCCCGGTCCACTTGGGCAGCCAGAAATAGGCGGAGGCAAAGATCCCGAAGATGGCGCCCGGCACCAGCACGTAGTGGAAATGGGCCACGACGAAGTAGGTGTCGTGGTACTGGAAGTCCGCCGGAGCGATGGCCAGCATCAGACCCGAGAAACCGCCGATGGTGAACAGGATGACAAAGGCCACCGCGAACAGCATGGGCGCCTCAAAGCTGAGGGAGCCCCGGAACATGGTTGCCACCCAGTTGAATACCTTCACCCCGGTGGGCACGGCAATCAGCATGGTGGCGTACATGAAGAACAGCTGGCCCACGATGGGAATGCCGACCGTGAACATGTGGTGCGCCCAGACCACGAACGACAGCAGCGCGATGGCGCCCACCGCATACACCATGGAGGCATAGCCGAACAGGGGCTTGCGGGAGAACGCCGGAATGATGTGCGACACCGCCCCGAACGCGGGCAGGATCATGATGTACACCTCGGGATGGCCGAAGAACCAGAACACGTGCTGGAACAGCACCGGATCACCGCCGCCGGAGGCGTCAAAGAAACTGGTACCGAAGTTGATGTCCATCAGCATCATGGTGACCACGCCCGCCAGTACCGGCATCACCGCGATGAGCAGGAACGCGGTGATCAGCCAGGTCCAGACGAACAGCGGCATTTTCATCAGGGTCATGCCCGGCGCCCGCAGGTTCAGGATGGTGGCGATCACGTTGATGGCGCCCATGATCGACGAGATCCCCATGATGTGCACCGCGAAGATGAAGAACGTGGTGCTCGGCGGCCCGTAGGTGGTCGACAGCGGCGCATAGAAAGTCCAGCCGAAGTTGGGCGCGCCGCCTTCCATGAACAGGGTGGATACCAGAATCAGGAAAGCGCAGGGCAGCAGCCAGAAGCTCCAGTTGTTCATCCGGGGCAGGGCCATGTCCGGCGCACCGATCATCAGTGGCAGCATCCAGTTGGCCAGCCCGACAAAGGCCGGCATGACCGCGCCAAACACCATGATCAAACCGTGCATGGTGGTCATCTGGTTGAAGAATTCCGGCTGCACAATCTGCAGCCCGGGCTGGAACAGTTCAGCCCGGATAACCATGGCCATGGTTCCGCCGAGCAGGAACATGGCGAAACTGAATATCAGGTACATTGTCCCGATATCTTTGTGGTTGGTGGTCAGCAGCCAGCGGCTGAAGCCTTTGGCCGGGCCGTGATGATGATCCTGGGCGTGGGTATCTGCAACCGCACTCATGAAAACCCCCGTTACCGCCATTTCTTGTGGCTGGTGATATCTGTTATCTGGCGTCGATTACTGTTGGTTCTTGTAATCAAAGATTTCTTTCGGCGTGACCATTTCACCGGTGTTGTTACCCCAGGCGTTCCGCTCGTAGGTAATCACCGCGGCCAGGTCCACTTCGCTGAGCTGGTTACCGAAGGCCTGCATGGCCGTGCCCGCCTTGCCGTTGACAACAATGTCGATGTGCGCGGCCATATCCTCGGTGGCGATCGGGCTGCCCTTGAGCGCCGGGAATGCGGGCGGGGCACCGCTACCGTCAGCCTGGTGACAGGCGGCACAGGCCGTCTGGTAGGCTTTCTCGCCACGCTCCATCAACTCGGCCATGGTCCAGTCTTTCTGGGTCAGCTGGCGCTCACGCTCGGCGGCTTCCTTCTTTTCCGCCACCCAGGCGTTGTATTCCTCTTCAGGCACGGCTTCCACCACAACCGGCATGAACCCGTGGTCCTTGCCGCAGAGCTCGGTACACTGGCCACGATAGATGCCGGGTTTGTCGACCCGCGTCCAGGTTTCATTGATGAAGCCCGGAATGGCGTCTTTCTTCACGCCGAAGTCCGGCACCCACCAGGAATGGATCACGTCGTTTGCGGTCAGCAGGAAGCGCACCTTCTTGCCCACGGGGATAACCAGGGGATTGTCCACCTCAAGCAGATAGTTATCCCCCTTGGCCTGACGGTTCTCGATCTGGGCACGGGGCGTGGCCAGGTTGGAGAAGTAACCGAAGTCCTCGTTGATATACTCGTACTGCCATTTCCACTGATAACCGGTGACCTTGATGTCCACGTCCGATTCGGTCGTATCGTACATGTCGACCAGGGTGGCGGTGGCGGGAATGGCCATAACAACCAGGATGGCGAAGGGTATGATGGTCCAGAGCACTTCCACCAGTGTGTTCTCATGGAAGTTGGCCGGTTTCGCGCCCTGGGATTTCCGGTGCGCAAAAATGGACCAGAACATGACCCCGAAGACCACGACGCCGATCACGACGCAGATCCACAGAATGGTCATGTGAAGGCTGAATATCTCGTTACTGGTGCCGGTCACCCCCGGGGTCATGTTCAGTGTCCAGTCCGCCATGGACCAGGCGGGGAACATCAGACCGCCTAAGAGGGCACCCGCCCGCTGAGCGTGCACGCGCATACTGTGTCTCCACAGAGTGTTATTCTTGTCGGATTTTGCGTAATCCCCCCGACACCACCGGCGCTCGCATACACCGGACGTTCAGGGTGGAAGCCTGCTTACGGATACATCGAAATTGAGTATAGACACAGATCAAGAAAAGACTAAAAAATCGGCTAAATCCAAAAAATCTAACCAGTAATTTTTAATAATTGTATCGAATATGACTTTTAACCTGCCGGCCACCGACCGGCGCCTCTGGGCCCTGGCCTGGCCCCTGATGCTCACCAACCTCACCGTCCCCCTGCTGGGACTGGTGGATACCGCCGTGCTCGGCCACCTGGAGAGCCCGGAGTACCTGGGCGCCGTGGCGGTGGGCGCCAACCTGTTCAGCATTCTTTACTGGACCTTCGGTTTCATGCGGATGGGTACCACGGGCCTGGCTGCCCAGGCCTGGGGCAAACGGGACCGGTTTGGCCAGGTGGCACTGCTGCTACGCTCGGTCCTGCTGGCCTCGGGGATCGGCCTCCTGCTTATACTGTTCCACCGGCCGCTGATCGAGATTGGGCTTGCCCTGATGAACCCGAGCGAAACCGTCACGGAACTGGCGGCCGAGTACGCGGCTATCCGCATCTGGAGCGCCCCGGCGGTGCTCTGCCAGTACACACTGGTGGGCTGGCTGATCGGCACCCAGTACGCCCGCGGCCCCATGCTCATGCTGATCGCCGCCAACGGGCTCAACATTGTGCTGGATGTCCTGTTCGTCACGGTGCTGGGCTGGAACAGCCGGGGCGTGGCCATTGCCACGGTGATCGCCGAGTACGGCGCCGCCAGTCTCGGTTTCCTGATCGTGCTGCAACGCATGCCGGAGGGCCAGCGGCTGACCCGGGCCCTGTTCGGCAGCCTGGCCGACTATCTGAAGATACTTCGGGTGAATCGATACATTATGGTGCGCACCATTATCCTGTTGCTGGTGCTGGCCTTCTTTACCGCCCAGGGCGCCCGCCAGGGCGACGTGATTCTGGCCGCCAATGCCGTCCTGATTACCTTCCTGCTGCTGATCTCCAATGCCCTGGACGGCTTTGCCAACGCCGCCGAAGCACTGATTGGCGAAGCCATTGGCCGGGGCAGTCGGCGCCGGTTCCGGGTGGTGTTCCGAAGCGCCCTGCGCTGGTCGCTCTGGGGCGCACTGCTGCTCACCGTTGTGTTCGTGGCCGGCGGTCACTGGCTGATCGCGTTGCTCACCGGTGTCGAGGAAGTCCGGAACACCGCCTGGCGTTTCCTGCCCTGGCTCTGGCTGCTGCCCTTTGCAGCCGTCTGGGGCTTCCTTCTGGACGGCGTGTTTATCGGCGCCACCCGCACCCGGGATATGCAGAACACCATGCTGTTTTCGGCACTGGGGGTATTTGCACCGACCTGGTGGCTCACCACCGACTGGGGCAACCACGGTCTCTGGTTTGCCCTGATTGCCCTGATGCTTGCCCGGGCCGCCAGCATGGGGTGGCTGTGCTGGTCACACACCCGAAGCGAGCGCTGGTTCCAGACCGATTGACACGGATCGGGCTTGCTTACATTACAGCTGCGCATTTTCACCGCGTCAGAAAAGCAGTCCGGAAAATCTCGGCTACACTTGTCAGAAAAGGCAGGCGCGACGTGGTAGCCAGCCCCCTTCTCCTGCCGGGTAACTCGTTGTTTAACGTTTCTTGCAACGGGAGGCGCCTTGCGACCTCAATTCGTTCAGACATTGGCATCTCCTGAAATGACACCACAGGTAGTCCTCGAAATTATTGACCAGGCACGGCGCAAGGAAGCCCGTTCAGGCGCTTTCCTCCGGCAGCTCCATGAAAAGGCTGCCGCGCTGCCCTCGTCGGTGACCATTGAGGGCTACCAGCCCGCCACCTGTCTGTTCCAGTTCGTGGTCGAATATATCGAGATGGCACCGCGCCTGATCGAATGTGTGGAAGCCTGCGCCCGCGAAGCCGGCAAGGCCGAGCTGTTCGCCCCCTTCGTCAAGGCGGCCATTCGCTACTTCACGCAGCCTTCGGCATTACTGGTAAGATACGATGGCCTCGATGGCCTGCTGATCAGGGCCTATCTCTGCCACCGGTTGATGGAGGAGATGCACGAGAACAATCGCTTTACCCGCGCCAGCGAGCTGGTGGACCTGGAAGCGACTCGTGCCAATCTGCTGGCACATCAGTTGATCGGCGAACCCTTCGCCAATGAACTGGACGATTCCATCACCGTCACCGTGCTGCAGATCGCCGGCACACCGGATTATTACGAGCTGAACCTCGATCCCTTCGTGGAACAGGTCAACAACGCCGCCTGGGACTGGATGCGGCATTACTGGGAAAACCTGCTGGAACGGAACCACATCCGCTTTTCCCTCGGCCCTCGTATGTCCTGAAGTGCCCAATAGTATGAAGAAAGTATCAGCCGCTGGATTGCCAGCAATCCTGTTTCTAACGGCGTGTCCCGTTTTCGTCGTCGCCCTTGAATTGCCGGTAACGGTGACCCTCGAGGGCACGGGTGAGCCCGTTGCCGGCGCCGTGGTGTCTGTCAATACAGGGAGCACCCCGGTTCCGGACACAGCGGAGATCTATCAGAAGAACCGGGCATTCCACCCGCAGGTTCTGGTGGTCCCGGTGGGCTCGAGCGTGGATTTTCCGAACCGGGACAACACCCAGCACCACGTTTATTCGTTCTCTCCGGCCAAGACCTTCAACATCGAGCTATACGCAGGCCGGCCAGAGGCTCCCATCGTGTTCGACCAGCCCGGAGTGGTGGAACTCGGCTGCAACATTCACGATCAGATGCAGGGCTTTGTCGTGGTGTCCGACACCCCCGCGGTCGGCACGACCAACGACGCCGGCCAGGTGACTCTGTCCCTGGAACCCTCGCCGAATTCCGAGAGTCCCGGACGGATCCGGCTTGAGATCTGGCACCCCAGGCTGCCGGACAATACCCGGCCAATCACCCGCGAGGTAACCACCGACGCGCCGGCATCGATTTCCCTGTCGCTGGTACCGGAAGCTCCGGCGGAAAGCTCCCTGGATCTGCTCCAGCAACGTTTCCGGGAGCTTTGATGAGGATTGTGTCCCGGCTTGGCTTCCGTGGGCGACTGATCGCCGCCATGATCACGCTGGTGGCGCTGGTGAGCCTGGTGGTGATCGCCATGCTCATGGTGTACCTGTTCGAGGATGAGAAAAACCGGGCACTGAACCAGTTGGCCATCGGCGAACGTCTGACCCGGGAAGTGATCGACCGGCGCACGGAGCTTGAGCTGTCCCGGCTGAGCGTGCTGGTTCGTGACTTCGGTTTCCGTTCCGCGGTGGCCAGCCGGGACCCGGCCACCATCGCCAGCGCCCTTGAAAACCACAGCGCCCGTGTCGGCGCCGGCTTTGCCCTGATTCTGGACACCGAGGGTGTACCCCTGGCAACCACCGGAATCCACCCCCTGCCCGAAATTCCACCAGGCCAACTGGCAAAGGCCCGCCAGGACGGATTTGCCCGCTCGATCCGGGCCATCGACGGGCAGGGCTATGAGGTCCTGGTGATTCCTGTTGAGGCCCCAGGCCTGCGGGCCTGGCTGGTCATCGGCTTTGCCATGGACCAGGCGCTGGCCGAGGTGATCGCCCGCCTGAGCGATACCTCCGTGATCTTCCGCGCCCACTCGCAGCAGAATGGCCAGTACCAGCGGTTTGCCGCCACCACCAGCATTGACCAGACGCTGACCCGGGAACTGGCACGAGCCGCCGGATCCGGTAGCCTGATTGAAAGCTCGGGCTATTTTACCCGCATCATCAACCTCGGAGACGGCAATGGTGAGGGCAATACAGAAAGCAATCCCGCACCGGTACAGACCATCCTGCTGATCAGCCGCGACGCCACCCTGCAGAGCTACTACCAGCGCGCCATCGAAATCGCCTTGCTGGTGTCCGCCATTCTGGTCTTCGCCATTCTGCTGGCGCTGATCATCGCCCGGACCCTTGGCCACCCGGTGCTTCAGCTGGCCAGCTACGCCCGCGCCATTGGCAATGGCGAATCGCCCGAACCACCGGCCATCCGGGCCGGTGGCGAGCTGACCC
The DNA here is from genome assembly GCF_055755345.1 of Marinobacter sp. E2. Taxonomy (NCBI): domain Bacteria; kingdom Pseudomonadati; phylum Pseudomonadota; class Gammaproteobacteria; order Pseudomonadales; family Marinobacteraceae; genus Marinobacter; species Marinobacter sp. E2. The sequence goes on along the minus strand of NZ_CM146911.1, from coordinate 74,906 downwards.
AGCTGCGCAATGCCCTGCGGGACATGCTGAAAAGCCTCCGGGAGAGGGAAGCCCAGATCCGCTATGCCGCCAGCCACGATGACGTGACCGGTCTGGGCAACCGCAATGCGCTGATGGACGTGGCGCGGGACCTTTTCGAACGGGCCGGGGCCTGCACCCTGGTCGGCATTCGCCTGAACGATCTGTCCGACATCAACGACACCTTGGGCCTGGAATTTGGCGACAAGGTGCTGGCGGAGACCTCCCGGCGCCTGCAGGATGCCCTGCCCGACGCCCACATCGTTGCCCGCACCGGCGGTGGCGAGTTTCTTGCCCTGATTCCGCCCATGGCACCGGAAGAGCGGGATCACCGGGTCAGCGAACTGCACGACCTCATCGAATCGCCGCTCCAGATCGACCAGACACCGTTTTCGCTGCGAGTCACGGTGGTGACCATGGAGTTGCCCGAGGATGCCGCCGACACCAATGCCCTGCGCCGCCGGCTCAACCTCACCTTCGAGCAGGCGGAAGCGCATCCGGAACCCTTCACCCGTTACCAGCCCGGTCGCGACGAAAGTCACCTCCGCGAACTGAAACTGATCACCGACCTGCATACCGCCATCCTGAACAACGGTTTGCACATGAACTACCAGCCCAAGCTGGACAGCCGCACCGGCCAACTGGTGCAGGTGGAAGCCCTGGTGCGCTGGATCCACCCCGAACTCGGATTTGTCTCGCCGGAGGAGTTCATCTTTCTTGCCGAACAGTCCGGCCAGATCCACGAGCTCACCGCGCACATTCTGCAACGGGTGGCCAGCGACGCCCGCCAGTGGCACCGGGAAGGGATTGACACCGGCATTGCCATCAACCTGTCTGCCATGGACCTGACCTGGCACTCGCTGATCCAGCACATTGCCGACAGTTTCAGCAACTGGCACCACACCCTGGACCGTATCACCCTGGAAGTTACCGAAAGCGCGCTGATGGAAGACCCGGAAGAAGCGCTGGCAACACTCAGGCGGCTCCGGGATCTGGGAGTGACCCTGTCGGTGGACGATTTTGGTACCGGTTATTCCTCGCTGTCGCAGTTACGCACACTGCCCGTACAGGAACTGAAAATCGACAAGTCGTTCGTGCTGAAGCTGGATTCCGAACCCCAGGACCAGCTGATTGTCCGTTCCACCATCGAGATGGCCCATGGTCTGGGGCTGAAAGTAGTGGCGGAAGGCATTGAAAACCATAATACGTGGCAGCTCCTGCAGCGTTGGGGCTGTAACCTCGGACAGGGCTTTTACCTGAGTCGGCCCGTAGCAGCAGCCGATCTGCCGGAGACCGTCAGAAAGCTGGCCGAACGTGAACCGGAATTGAGCGAAACAAAACGGGAGTACACCTGATGATGATCCGACCCCTCGTCGTGCTAACGCTGGCGCTTTGGGTGGCTCCGTCGGCCTTTGCCGACATAGGCAGCCGGATCTGGGCCACCGGCGGTGTCACAACCATCGAGGGCGCCGCCGGTGGCGGCCTGGTGCCCTGGGCCCTGCTCGGCAGTTACGCCAGCGACCGGGAGTGGGGCGGCACGCTTACCCTCAGCCGGGCCGAGGTGGATGATTACAGCCTGTCGGTCACCGGGGCCGGCCTGAACTGGAACAACCGGATTGAGGTAACGGTGGCCCGCCAGACCCTGGATCTGGACAGCCTGGTGTTCACCCTCAAGAACGGCTTCGGGCTGGAACAGGACGAACTGAACCAGGATATTTTCGGGGCCAAGGTGAGGCTGTTCGGAGATGTTCTTTATAGCCCGTGGGGGCAGTGGTCTGCGGGCATCCAGCACAAGCGCCAGCGTGACTTCACGATACCCTCGGCCATCGGCGCCCGGGACGACAGCGGCACCGATGTCTACTTCGGCGGCAGCAAGCTGTTCTTCGCCGCGGTGCTGAACCGCAACCTGCTGGTCAACCTGACCACCCGTGGCACCCGCGCGAACCAGGGCGGTCTGCTGGGGTTTGGTGGTGATCGCAACAACAGCTATGAGTGGATGCTGGAAGGCAGCGTGGGGCTGTTTCTCAACCGCCAGTGGCTGGTGGGCGGGGAATACCGGCAAAAACCCGACAACCTGGGGTTTGCCGTCGAAGACGACTGGTGGGATGTGTTTGTGGCCTGGGTGCCAGACCGGCGCCTGGCCGTGACCGCGGCGCTGGTGAACCTGGGTGACGTGGCCACTCTGGAGGACCAGCAAGGGTTTTACCTGTCTCTGCAGGGGAGTTTCTGATGATGACCCGATTCACCGTACTGGCGGCAGCTCTGGTGCTCGCCGGCTGTCAGGCCCTGCAGGGCACACCCGAACCCACCCTCTACCAGCAGCTGGGGGAACGGCAGGGTATTGCCCGGATTGTCGAGGATCTGCTGTACCGGATTGTGGAAGACGACCGCATCAACCATCAGTTTAAAGGCATGAATGTGGCCCAGTTCCACCGCAACCTGACCGACCAGGTATGTGAGCTTAGCGGCGGCCCCTGCACCTACACCGGCCGCGAAATGCGGGAACTGCACGCGGACATGGCCATCACCGATACCCAGTTCAATGCCCTGGCGGAGAACCTGATCTTGGCCATGGAGGAAAACAACGTGCCCACGGGTGCCCAGAACCGGATGATCAAGCGCCTGGTTCCCCTGTATCCTGACATCCGCAACCTTTAACACCTGACACGGAGACCGGACCTTGCTCGAAAACGCTGACGTTGGAAAACTGATCATCCGCCTGACCCTGGGTGGCCTCATGCTGTTTCACGGCATTGCCAAACTGCTCAACGGCATCGGCTTTATCGAGGGTGAACTGGCCAGTCATGGCCTGCCAACGGTGCTGGCCTATGGCGTTTACGTCGGCGAAGTGCTGGCGCCGCTGATGGTCATTCTCGGCTACCAGACCCGCATTGGTGCCCTGATCATCGTCTTCAACATGCTGTTTGCCATTGCCCTGGTACACGCCCACCAACTGCTGAGCCTCGGCGGCAACGGGGGCTGGGCACTGGAGCTTCAGGGCTTCTTCCTGTTCACGGCGGTGGCGGTCATTTTCCTCGGCCCGGGCCGCTACAAGCTCAAGAACTAGGCGCCACCGCCGCCCGAAAGCCCCGCGCCACCATCACGCGGTTGCGGCCCGCCGCCTTGGCAGCATACAGGGCCTCATCCGCCTGACGAATCAGCTCCTGGGGCTCGAGATCCGCGGTGGGAATGAGCGTCGCTACCCCGACGCTGATGGTCAGGTGGACCGGCGCCATGTGCTCTCCGGAATAAACCGGAGACCGGGCCACCGCCAGCCGCACCCGCTCCGCAACGCGAACGGCGCCATCCTCGGGTGTAGCCGGTAGCAGGATGCTGAACTCCTCGCCGCCGTATCGGGCCAGCAGATCCCCGGACCGCTGCACTTCTTCGGCGCACAGGCTGGCCACCTCTGTCAGGCAGTCATCGCCCACCAGATGGCCATGGTCATCGTTGACCCGCTTGAAATGGTCGATATCGATCAGGAGCAGACTCAACGGGTGGCCCTGTCGCAGGGCCCGCTTCCACTCGTCGTCCAGCTTCTGGTCAAACCGGCGACGGTTGGCCACGTGGGTCAGACCATCGGTCAGACTGATGGCCCTGAGCTGATCGTTGACCCGCTCCAGTTCCTCGGTACGCTCCTGCACCCGCATCTCCAGGGTCTGGTTGGCCTGCTGCTGTATCACCAGCGCCTGCTCCTGGGCTTCCTGGCGCCGGCGACGTTCCAGGTTGATCCGATAGGCCATGGCAAAGGACAGCAGGATCACCTCCAGTGCCACCCCTACCTGGGGCACGAATTCGGTGAGAAAACTGCGGGGCATCACTCCGAGCTTGCTGACCGCCAGGATCAGATGGCCGATGAGCAGAGGCGTCCAGGCGAGCACGTAGAAGCCGCCAAGCACCTGACCGTTCCGCCAGACCACCACCCCGATCAGCCAGGCGGCCAGTGTCATCACGGCGGCGAACACGCTGACCAGCACGATGCCCGATTGATAGGGGCCGAACAGGCCATACACGAAGCAGACAATGGCGATAAACCAGGCCACCTGAATGAAACGGTAGCTCGGCGTGCTGTACAGGCGCACGTTCAGGAACCGAAGAGTGAAATTGATGGCAAAGAACAGCGCCGCGCTGATCGCCGGCACCGTGAAAGACTGGTTCAGGGACGGCAGGTTGGGCCAGAGCCACTGGAACAGCAGGCCATGGAAATTGAGCTGCACCAACCCGGTGGCAACCACGAACAGCACGTACCAGAGGTAGGTGGAATGCCGCACGATCACGAACAGGAACAGGTTGTACAGCGCCATCGCCAGGATGATGCCGAGGAACACCGTTTGCCAGCCGTAGGAGAGCTGTTCGTTGGCCAGGAACTGCGCCGACGGCGTGATCTCCACCGGAATCTGGACCGCGCCCAGAGTACTCACCCGGAGAAACGCCGTGGTCGGCTCGGTGTTGGAGGGCACCAGGAACACAAAATTGCGGTGGTAGATGGGTCGGCTTTCGAAGGGCAGGGTGTCACCGGTCTGGTGACGCTCGACCACCTCCCCGTTGAGCACCCAGTACACCGATACTTCGTCCAGCAGGGGGTAGCCGACCTCAAGCACCCGGTTGACCGGTTCCGGCGGCACCTCGACCTTCAGCCAGAAGCTGCCGTCGCTGAAACCGCGATTGAAGATCTCATCGGCGCTGGTTGTCTGCCAGGCCGCCGGCGGCAACGCCCGCACCTCCTGCAATGACAGCTCCCGGGCCGGGGCCTCCAGCCACTGGAATGCCACAGGCTCGGCCCACGCCGGCCCGGACAACGGCAGTACAAGCGAAACTGTCAGAAGAAAGATGCAGAAAACCTGCCGCATCATAGCCGATTCCGGTTTCCGGGCCCGTCCGGTTGTTCTACACTTTCAGGCCCTGACTCAGTCGTTTGCATCCCTGCGGTTTTTTTCCAGTGTAGACGGTTGCGCGCCGCACGTCCTCCATACTGCAGCGCCAGCATAACCCGAACCCCTCGAGGCCCCGAATGACAGAACGCAAGAATGACATCCGCCCCGGCCGCTACCGACATTACAAGGGCAAGGATTACGAGGTGCTTGGCATCGCCCGGCACAGCGAAACCGAGGAGCAGATGGTGGTGTACCGGTGCCTGTACGGCGATTACAGCCTCTGGGTGCGGCCCCTCACCATGTTCCGGGAAACCGTGGAGGTGGCCGGTGAGCAGGTACCCCGCTTCGCCCGCCTCGACCAAGACTGACCGTTACACAACCGCTTTGACTACCGCAGTCGTTTCCGGCACATTACCGCGCTTTTCATGATGCAGGTCCCCAAAAGGGACCGGATCGTCCTCAATTCCTACCCGGAGTTTTGCCATGAATGCCGTTGTCGCCGCGGTCGCGATCATGCTCGCCCTGAGCCTGTGCCGCATCCACGTAGTTGTTGCCCTGATCATCGGTGCCGTTTCCGGCGGTCTGATTGCCGGGCTGTCCCTGGAAGCCACCATCGAAGCCTTCAATAACGGTCTGGGCGGCGGAGCCACCGTCGCTCTGTCCTACGCGACTCTCGGCGCCTTCGCCGTGGCCATCGGCAAGTCCGGCCTGGCCCACGCCCTCGCCGACAAGGCCCTGGCCCTGGTGGGCCGCCAGGACGAGGGCAGCGCCGGCAAAGGCGTGCGCTTTATGATCATCGGCCTGCTGCTGGCCATCGCCATCTCGTCCCAGAACGTCCTGCCGATCCACATTGCCTTCATTCCCCTGGTGGTGCCACCGTTGCTGTACGTGATGGCCAGACTGAACATGGATCGCCGCCTGGTGGCCTGCGTACTCACCTTCGGGCTGATTACCCCGTACATGTTCCTGCCCGTGGGCTTTGGTGGTATCTACCTGAACGAAATCCTGCTGGCCAAGGTCGGCGCCAACGGCGTCGATGCCGCCGGCCTGAACGTCATGAAAGCCATGGCCCTGCCGGCGCTGGGCATGCTGTGCGGGTTACTGATTGCGGTGTTCTTCAGCTACCGGAATGGTCGAAGCTATAACCTGGAGACCATCACCAAAGCGGAGCGGGTGGACGCCCGCTACAGCCCACGCACCCTGGTGATGGCGCTGGTCGCCATCGTGACCGCGTTCGTGGTACAGCTCTGGCTGGGCTCCATGATTCTGGGCGCGCTGGCCGGTTTCGTGCTGTTCAACCTCTCCGGCGTGGTGCGCTGGAAAGAGGCCGACGACCTGTTTACCGAAGGCATGAAGATGCTCGCCATGATCGGCTTCATCATGATCGCCGCCTCGGGCTTTGCCGAAGTGATGCGGGAAACCGGCGAGATCGCCAGTCTGGTGGACAGTTCGGTGGCGGCCATCGGCGAGAACAAGGCCATGGCGGCCCTGCTGATGCTGGTAGTCGGCCTGCTGATCACCATGGGTATCGGCTCCTCGTTCTCCACCATCCCGATCATCGCCGCCCTGTATGTGCCCCTGGCCCTGCAACTGGGTTTCAGTCCCCTGGCCATCGTAGCCCTGGTGGGCACCGCCGGCGCCCTGGGCGATGCCGGCTCCCCGGCCTCCGACTCCACCCTGGGCCCGACCGCCGGCCTGAACGCCGACGGCCAGCACAACCACATCTGGGATACCGTGGTGCCCACGTTCCTGCACTACAACCTGCCGCTGCTCGCCTTTGGGTGGGTTGCGGCCATGGTTCTCTAGTTCGGAGGTTGCTGTTCCTCGTAGCCTTCTTGCTGTGGGGGCTGCGAGGGGGTTGGGGGTCTTTTCCCCTTGGAAATGGAACTCGCTTCGCTCAGACATCCATTTCTGGCGGGGAAAAGACCCCCAACCCCCTCACGTCAGAACAAAACGATATTTCCAGGGATAAAGAATGAAAAACGGCTCTAGTCTCAAGCCGTTTTTCCTTGGAGGGTCTTTCTGGAAATCACTGGACAGTCCGGTCGAGAGGGTATGGGTGTGCTTTTCTGCCGGGAAAAAGATGTCTGAGCGAAGCGAGTTGTTTTTCCCAGAAGAAAAGCATGCCCATGGCCTCTCCGCCCCCAAAGCCTGCAGGCTAGAAACCGAACAGCCTACTCCTGATCATCGGCAGCAGACTTGAAAAACACCACCTGCTTGACCGTGTGATCATCCTCGTTCTTGCGCTTGTTCACCCGCGTCTCGAGCTCCGGATTGGCCGGCTGCTCGGCGTCAGACATGGCATCGGTGAAGCCGCAGGCCACGCACTCGCGCACCTGCTCATCGTCGTCAGTGGTGAACATCATGATCTTGTCCATCTCCGCACAGCGGGGACAGACGGCACCGGCGATAAAACGTTTTGGACTCGCCATAAAAACTCCCGTAGATCTAGGCAGTGGTTGTCGGGTTACGGCCGTGGGCCTAACCCGACCTACATGTTGCTGCCATGCTTGGCTCGAAACGTCATGTAGGTCGGATTAGCAACGCGTAATCCGACACCACCCGGTTTCAGGCCGCCTCGTCCGTGATGCCGGTCTGTTTGAGCAGCGCATCCACTTGGGGTTCCCGACCGCGGAAGGCCTTGAACAGTTCCATGGGTTCCTGGGAACCGCCTTTTTCCAGGATATTGTGGAGGAAGGCCTTGCCGGTTTCCGGGTCGAAGATGCCTTTTTCCTCGAACAATGAGAAGGCATCCGCTGCCAGTACTTCCGCCCACTTGTAGCTGTAGTAGCCCGCCGCGTAACCGCCGGCGAAGATGTGGGAGAACGCGTTCGGGAAGCGGTTGAACTCAGGGGCTTCCACCACCGCAATCTCGCTGCGCACCTTGCGGTGCATGTCCAGCGGGTTGGTGGGGGCCTCGTCGGTGAATTCCGCGTGCAGGCGGAAGTCGAACAGGGAAAACTCCAGCTGACGCACCATGGCCATGCCGGACTGGAAGTTCTTCGCTGCCAGCAGTTTCTGCAGCAGATCCTCCGGCAGCGGCTCCCCGGTTTCGTGATGGGAGGCAATCAGCGACAGGGATTCCGGGTTCCAGCACCAGTTTTCCAGGAACTGGCTGGGCAGCTCCACCGCATCCCAGGCCACGCCGTTGATGCCGGACACGTCCAGCACGTCCACCTGGGTGAGCATGTGGTGCAGGCCGTGGCCGAATTCGTGGAACAGGGTGGTGACCTCGTCGTGGGTCAGCAGCGACGGCTTGCCGTTCACCGGTGGGGTGAAGTTGCAGGTGAGGAAGGCCACCGGCAACTGCACCTGGCCGCGCAGGTTGCGCCAGCGCACCCGGCAGTCGGCCATCCAGGCACCGCCGCGCTTGCCCTGGCGGGCAAACAGGTCCAGGTAGAACCAGGCCAGGGGCTCGCCGTTTCGGCTGATGCAATACGCCGTGGCATCCTCGTGCCAGGTTTCCACTTCCGGTTTCGCCTCGATCTGTACGTCGAACAGCTTCTCCGCCACCCGGAACAGGCCGGGCACCACCTTGTTCACCGGGAACCAGGGGCGCAGGGTTTCCGGGGAGATGTCGTACCGGGCCTGGCGAAGCTTCTCGCTGTAGTAGCCCACGTCCCAGGCCTGCAGATCGTCGACCCCGTACTCGTCCTTGGCAAACGCCTTGAGTTCGGCGAACTCTTTTTCGGCCTGGGGTTTGGATTTGGCCGCCAGCTGGTTCAGGAAGTCGAGCACTTCGTCGCTGCTGCGGGCCATCTTGGTGGCCAGGGAGCGCTCGGCGTAGTTGTCGAAGCCCAGGAGTTTGGCCTGGGCGTGGCGGCGCTTGAGGATTTCGGCCATTACCGGGGTATTGTCCCACTGGCCGGCATCCGGGCCCTGGTCGGAGGCGCGGGTTACGAAGGCTTCGTAGACTTCACGGCGCAGGTCCCGGTTGTCGCAATAGGTCATCACCGGGTAGAAGCTCGGGAAGTCCAGGGTGATCACGTAGCCGTCCAGCTCTTTCTGCCTAGCCGCCTGTTTGGCGCTCTCGATGGCGGTCTCGGGCAGCCCGGCCAGCTGGTCGACATCGGTAATGTGTTTGTACCAGTGCTGGGTAGCATCCAGTACGTTGTCACTGAACTTGTTGGACAGCTCGGAGAGCTCCCGGGACAATTCGGCGTACTGTTTTTTCTTGTCCGCGGGCAGGTCCACGCCGCCCAGGTGGAAATCCCTCAGGGTGTTTTCCACGGCCTTGCGCTGGGCTTCTGTAAGATCCTTGAAATCCGGCCGGTCGGCCAGTTTCTTCCAGGCGTTGCACAGGGTTTCGTTCTGGCTGACTTCAGTGCTGTATTCGGTCAGCTTTTCCAGGCAACGCTTATAGACCTGGCGCAAGTCGTCGTTGTTCATCACGCCATTGAGATGTGAGATTACCGACCAGGCGCGGCTGAGTTTGTCGTCCAGGGCCTGTACCGGCTGGGCCAGGGTTTCCCAAGTGGGGTCGTCCTGTTCGGCCAGTTGGCTGATCTTCATCCGGTTTTCACTGAGAATCTGGTCGATGGCCGTTTCCATGTGCTCGGTGCGGACATGGTCAAACTTCGGCAACAGGTCGTCAGTCAGTAACGGGTTATTCATAGGTCCCCTTCTCAGCTTGCAAGATCTTAGGTAGTTTCGATTTATAAACGTTCGGGGCTGGCACCTGTGGGAGAGATCCTTCCAAAACACGCTCCTGGCGGCACGTCCATGTGACGCTTGACTGTCGCCTTCCCTGGCGACAGACAGTTTTGGAAGGATCTCTCCCACAGGCGCCCCGGGCCTCCGGGTACACGCGTTCAATTTCACTCGTACAGGTACTATGTAATGACGAATATACGCGCGCACAAGGGCACTACGCCATATTTTGGGGAACGGGCCTGGGTGGATCCAAGTGCCGTGGTGATTGGCAATGTTAAAACCGGTGATGATGTTTCCATATGGCCAATGACCGTGGTGCGGGGCGATATGCATGAAATTCGCATTGGCCATCGTTGCAGCATCCAGGACGGCTCGGTGCTGCACATCACCCATGCCAGTGACTACAACCCCGGCGGCTATCCGCTCACCCTCGGTGACGACGTGACCGTGGGCCACAAGGCGCTGCTGCATGGCTGCACCATTGGTAGCCGGGTACTGGTGGGCATGGGCTGCATCATCATGGACGGGGCCGTGGTGGAGGACGAGGTGATCGTCGCCGCCGGTTGCCTGGTGCCACCGGGGAAAACCCTGGAGTCCGGGCATCTCTATGTCGGCTCGCCGTGCAGGAAGGCGAGGGCGCTGACAGAGAAGGAGCGGAGCTTTTTTACCTACACCGCCGCTAACTACGTCCGGCTGAAGGATGAATATCTTAACGATCAGTAAACCAGTGGTCTGAAGCCGGTCTCCACGGCGTATCAGGGTTTACGCCCGAGTCTTCCCTGACACGCCGGTTTTCGCTGACCGCATTTCGGACAGCTGCAAGGCACATGGTCGGGAATCTGGCTCGTAATCTGGCTTGAAATCTTGAGAGCGGGAGACCTACGTGGATACGCCAGACCAGCCCTATTTGCGCGCACTGCTGTACTTGCAGGCGGCCGGTCATGAGACTGGCCCGGGAATGCGCGTACAGTTGCAACGGCTGCTCACCGAGAACGCAGCACGGCAGGCAGCAAAGCCGCTGGAACAGCTACCCGATACCCTCGGCCTGTCGCCCCCTCCCCGCAGTCAGCGCTTGCCCCCGATTGCACGGTCCAGCATGGGCTATCCCGAATGAGCCGCAGCGCTTGCTGGCGGCCGGTGGCTTTTCGCCGGCGCCTGCTACTGGCAACGCTGGTGGCTGGCCAGACGGCAACAGGGCTGTGGCTGTTCGAAGGCACTCTGCCAGACCCCGCCCAGGGCTGGGCTGCGCCTGCACTGATGGCGGTGTTTGGCGTTCTATTTGCCTGGATTGGCCTGGGTTTCTGGACCGCCGTCTTTGGCTTTGTTGCGCTGCGCCGGGGCGGGGATCCCTGGAGTCTGGCCCGGGCCACGCCCCCACCGCATTCGCAAGCCGGCTCACTGCCAGCCACGGCACTGGTGATGCCAATCTGCCACGAGCCGGTACAGCGAACCCTCGCCGGGCTGCGCGCCATTTACCAGGATATGCAGTCCCACGGCGAAATTATGGACTGCTATGTGCTGTCCGACAGTCAGGACCCGGAAATCTGGCTGGAGGAACAGGCCGCCTGCGCCCGGCTCTGCGATGAGCTGGAGGCCCATGGCCGGCTGTTCTACCGGCGTCGTACCCTCAACCTGAACCACAAGAGCGGCAATATCGCCGATTTCCTGCGGCGCTGGGGGCGCCTGTACCGCTACATGATCGTGCTGGACGCCGACAGCCTGCTCACGGGCGATTGTATCCGGCGGCTGGTGCATCTGATGGAATCCCGGCCCCAGGCAGGCATCATCCAGACCGCGCCCCGCCTGGCCCGGGCCGATACCCGCTTCGCCCGTTTGCAGCAGTTCGCCAACCGCTGCTACGGCCGGCTCTTCGCCGCCGGCCTTGGGGCCATTCAGCTGGGGGATGCCGCCTATTGGGGCCACAACGCGATTATCCGGGTGGCCCCGTTCATACGGTATTGCGGCCTGCGCCGTCTCCGGGGGCCCGGGCTCTTCCGGGGCTCTGTGCTCAGTCACGATTTCGTGGAAGCGGCACTGATGGGCCGGGCCGGCTATGAAGTCTGGCTTGAGCCGGCCATTGGCGGCAGTTATGAAGAGTCGCCGCCCACGCTGGCCGACGATCTGCGGCGGGACCGCCGCTGGTGCCGTGGCAACCTTCAGCATCTCTGGCTGCTTGCCACCCTTGGGCGTCTGAGGTTCGCACACCGCATGGCCCTGGCCACCGGCATTCTCTCGTTTCTGGCCTCGCCTCTGTGGCTGTTGTTCCTGGCCCTTTCCGGCTACGTCGCCTCCATGCCCCTCGCCCCGTCTCCGGCGCTGCCCGGCATACTGGTCGGTGGCAGTACGGGGTCGGCCGGAGGGCTGGTGCTGATTGCGATGACAGCGCTGCTTCTGTTCGGGCCCCGCATCCTGGCGGTCGTGGACCAACTGCTGGCAGGCCGGGCCGCCCGTTTCGGCGGAACCGTGCGTCTGTGGATGAACACGCTGGTCGAAACCACACTGGCACTGGCGCTGGCGCCGGCACGCATGCTCTGCCACAGCGGCCACGTACTCGGCGCGTTGATGAACCTGAAGGTGGCCTGGCAGGGCCAGAATCGAGCGGGCCACACCCGATTGGGATTCGGCCTGCGCCAGGTTGTTCTGCCCCTGGTTGCAGCTGCCGGAGTGCTGGTACTGATACAGTTGCACGCACCGGGCCTGACACCCTGGGCCCTGCCGGTCGTGGCGCCGGTGCTGGTGATGCCCTGCCTGGCCAGGTGGCTGAGCCGCCCGGCTGCTCCCGGTCTCTGGCTCCGGGTGCCGGAAGACACCGCCACCTCAAGCCTGCTGGAAGCCGCCGACTCATCGCTACCACTGACCCGTCGCTGGCGGGACCTGAGCTGGTTTGAACAGGCGGTACTGACCCCGCACCAGCCACGGTTCACTCCGCCGCGTCAGGCCGACATGACCGGCCGCAAGAGAGCCGCTTTGCAGGCTCTGATTGATCGCTGCGTCCTCGGGGGTGCGGCTGCCCTCGACAACAGCGAGCGCGGCCGGATCTGCGATCATCCCGGGGCCCTGGCGGAACTCCACCGGCGTGCCTGGTCGGCAGCGCCCGGCACACCCTGGCGGGAAACTCTGCATCGCCTGGCCCGGGCAATCCGCGAGCAACCGCTATGTCTCGACGCCGCCTCCTGATCAGCCTGGTGCTGCTCAACGGGCTGCTGCTGGTTCCGGCCCTGGCCCTGCCCGGCAACAACCCGGTGCTTGCCGTGGAGGCACTCGTGATCTGGGCGGCCCTGTGCGGGCTGACGCAACACCGCCAGCGATTGAGTTCGGTGCTGGCAACCGTCTATGCCCTGCTGATCTTACTGGTGCTGGCGGACGCCCTGATCCGGCAGAGTCTCGGCCGGGGCCTGAACCTGTACCTGGAAATCGGGCTACTGGACGCCACCTGGAACCTGCTGACTACCAACCTGGGCCCGGCACTGGCCGTGGCTGGGCTGCTGTTCCTGGGTGCAGCGCTGGTGGCGCTCGGCTGGCTGTTCCGGTGCCTGCTCGGCCAGGTGGGCCTGCACGCACCCCGGCAAATGAGCAAGCCCCTGTGGCTGATGGCCGGGCTGGCTGTTGCCGGCTCCATCACACCCTGGATCGGCAGCCCTGCATGGGCGCTGGTTGCCCATCAGGCCTCGCTGGTCCATCAGACCCATAACACCCAGCAGGCGTTTGCCAGCGAGCTGGGTACGGGTTCCGGGGAGCTGCGCCAGGCCAGCCCTCTGGCGCAGCTCGCCGGCCGGGACGTTATCTTCGGTTTCGTGGAATCCTATGGCATCTCGGCGCTCGCCGATGACCGATACCGGCCACTGACCCAGCCTGCCCTCGACACGCTCGAGCGGGAACTGAAAACCGCCGGGCTGACCGTGGCCTCCGGGCGGCTGCAATCGCCGATCCAGGGGGGCCAATCCTGGCTGGGCCACACCTCGGTACTCAGTGGTCTCTGGATTGCCAACCAGCTTGCCTACGAAACGCTCCTGAGTAGTGGCTACAGCACCCTGATTGACGATTTTCGCAGCACCGGGCATCGCACCCTGGCCATCATGCCCGCTATCACCCAGCCCTGGCCGGAGGGTCGCCTGCTCGGCTACAGCCAGATCTACGACCATGACGACCTCGGCTACCTGGGCCCGGCCTTCAACTGGGTCACCATGCCCGACCAGTACACCTGGTACCGGTTCCAGCAGCTTCGCCAGGGCAGTGACCGGCCGGTATTCGCCGAGCTGGCGCTGATCAGCAGTCACGCGCCCTGGGTGCCTATCCTGCCGGTGCTGGAGGACTGGGAGGCCATCGGTCGCGGTGAGATCTTCCAGCGCTGGCAGGGGGTGGGCGAAGCCCCGGTGTCTCTTTGGCGGGACCCGGACAGGGTTCGACTGCACTATGGCCAGGCCATTGCCTACGCCCTGGCCACCGCCGGCGGGTTTGCCGGCCGTTACCTGGGCGATAACGCCCTGTTGATCCTGCTCGGAGACCACCAGCCCGCGCCACTGATCACCGGCGAGGGTGCGAGCCGCGATGTAGTGGTTCACGTGATCAGCGCCGACCCGGATCTGGTGGCGCCGTTTCTGTCCGGCCAGTTGCCCGGATTCCGGCCGGGCGTATGGCCGGATCTGCGCACCGCAGGCGCCCCGATGAGCCGTTTCCGCGCCTTCCTGCACAAGCAGTTCGGCGACTCCTGAAGGCTGGATTGCACGCCTCGCCCGATGGTTTGACGGGGATCAAAATTCCACCAGCTAGCCCCTTGAAAACCTCCAGGCTGTACTTAAATTGCACAATAGCAGAGGTTCACGGATATCCGGTCGGCTGGCGCCACCGACAGGGAGCAGTTCCGCGATCGAAGCTGATGTTCAACCATTCAGATTCGTTTCGTTGAAAAGGAGGGATGCATTATGAGCACTCTTACACGCTGGAATCCGGTCAATGAGTTTGAAGACCTGATGAACCGCTACAACCGAATGTTCGGCCTGACCCGCCCCGCTGAGCGGGAAGGCAAGGATCTGTTCAGTCGCAGCGACTGGGCGCCGGCGGTCGACATCAAGGAGACCCCGGAAGCCTTCACCATTGAGGCCGAGTTGCCGGGTATGTCGAAGGACGATGTGAAAGTCACCGTGCACGAGGGCGTTCTCAGTATTCAGGGTGAGCGCCGGAACGAAGAGGAAAGCAAGGACAAGAAGCACCATCGCATCGAGCGCTTCTACGGCAGCTTCCTGCGCCGCTTCACGTTGCCGGACAACGTGGACGAAAACAGCGTGAAGGCCAGCTTCAAGGACGGCATGCTGACCCTGACACTGCAGAAGGCCGAACCGAAAGAGCCCAAGGCGATTGAGGTCGACGTCCACTGAGGGACCGCGACCTCACGCCTGAGACCCTCACCGGGCCGCGCCGGAGTCAGTCTCCGGCGGCGGCCGTTTTTTGTGCACCGGCCTGTTCCAGGGCGCGGGCGTAATCAACGCTCCGTCGATGTTCGGAAATCAGGTCCAGAATGGTGCCGCCCTGCGGCCCCACCGCGTTCAGATCACGGCCAGCGGCCACAAAGAAACCGATAAAGCGCTCGAAATCCTCGGCCCGCATGGCCTGATAGGCTCTCAACAGGGCGTGATAGTCGGCATTGATGGCACGATCCCACGGCTGGAGGTCCAGAAAGCTCCTGACCCGCTCATCGCTCCATTCCTCGCCAATGACCTTGGGTTTGTCTGGTCCACTCATATGCTGCTTTGCTCCGCTGTGCCTGTGAATAATCGGGCGCACAGTATAAGGCCCTGAAAGCACTTCAGTTATATGGATTGCGCATGAGCAACTGCCGGCCCGGCATAAGGCTCAGGGCCTGATCTCCACCGGCAATTCCCCCGCCGGAAGCTGATCGCTGCACTCGGGATTTCGAATGGCAATTTCCACCCGGCGGTTCAACGCGCGGTTTTCCGGCGAGTCGTTGGGCGCAAGCGGATTGGTCTCCGCCCGGCCAGCCGCCACCACCCGTTCGGCCGAGACCTGCCGGTTCATGACCAGCTCGTGGACCACCGACACGGCCCGGGCAGCCGAGAGGTCCCAGTTGGAACGGTAGCGTTCGCTGGAAATTGGTCGGTCGTCTGTGTACCCGGACACCAGGATGTCTCCCTCACAGGCGGACAACACCTCCACCACCCGTTCTATGATCGGAATCATCTCCGGCTTGATTGCCGCCTCCCCAGAGCGGAACGTGGCTTCCTCGGAGAAACGGATGACCACCTGGCTTTGATCATAGTTGACACTCAGGGCCTTGGACGCCACCTCCGATTCCAGTTCACGGATCATCCTGCTGGCCAGGTCAATCACCCCGCCGGGCACCTGCGTGGGGGCACTGCCGTCGGCGCGTTCGTCGATGAATTCCGGTTCCCTGGCCTGGGATTCGACCGGCTCGGGCAGCGATACGGTCTCGGACTCGATCATGGTCAGGGGCGAGCCACCGATGTCCTCCGCCAGCACGTTGCTGGAACCGAAGGCCACCGCCATGGAATTGGCCATGGCCCGGTATTTTTCCACGTCCATTTCAGCAAAGGACAGCAGCAGGATGAAGAAGGTCAGCAGCAGGGTGGCCAGATCGGCAAAGGTGACAATCCAGGCCGGCGTCTGGCTTTGCAGACGTTTCCTGTTGCGCTTCTGCACCAGTTCCAAGGGCTCAGGCCTCCCGCTCTGGCGCCAGGCCGGTGCGCTGCTCGGGCACCACGAACGACGACAGCAGCTCGGTCATGACCCTCGGGTTTTCGCCGCGCATGATGTTCTTGATCGAAGTGATGATCAGCATCTGGTTGCGGGCTTCGTCCTCCGCCTTCAGCTGCAGCTTGTCGGCCAGGGGCAGGGCAATGAGCTGGGCGATGAAGGCGCCGTACAGGGTGGTCAGCAGGGCAATGGCCATGGCCGGACCAATCGAGGAGGGGTCATCGAGGGTGTTGAGCATCTGCACCAGCCCCACCAGGGTTCCCAGCATGCCGATGGCCGGCGCCGACTCTCCGATGCCCCGGAACACCCGCTCCGCGACTTCGTAACGCTCCGCGGTCTGCTGGGTTTCCTGCGCCAGTGCTTCCTCCACCAGCTCCGGGGGATGGCCGTCCACGCACAGGTTGATCGCCTTCTGCAGAAATTCGTTGTTGGTCTGGTGATTCTCCAGGCCCAGGATGCCCTCCTTCCGAACAACCTGGGCAAGTACGCCGACCTCCCGGATGAGCTCGGTGGGCCGGGGCATCCGGTCGGTGAAGGCCGCCGACATGGCCAGGCGGAAGGCACTCATCACCGACGCCATGCGGAATTTAACCAGGGTCACCGCAAAGGTGCCGCCCAGCACAATGGCCAGCCCCGGCAGGTTCAGGAAGGTAAGGAAGGACGCGTTGGCAAGCATGGCCAGAAGGACAATCAGAACGCCTGCCACCAGCCCCACAAGGGTAAGAATATCCATGGACAATCCCTACGGAAGGTTGACCCTGAGCATAGCCCATTCCCGGCCGTGAGGCTCAGTCATTGCGCAGCTGCTCGACCACGGGCAGGGTAGCCGGGCTCACGCCCCGCCAGATCCGGAACGATTCCGCCGCCTGCTCCACCAGCATACCAAGCCCGTCGTGAACGATCTGTGCTCCCTGTTCCAGCGCCCACTGGTTGAACGTGGTGGTCTGCAGGGAATACATCATGTCGTAAACCACCGTGTGCTCGCCGATCACCCCGGGCGACAACGGCGGCAGGTCGCCCTGCAGGCTGGCACTGGTGCCGTTGATGATCAGATCGAAGGGCTCCGTGGGCTGCTCAAACCCGCACGCGTCCAGACGGGCCGCACCTGCCACCGGGGCAAACAGCGACACCAGGCCTTGGGCCCGGGCGAGGGTGCGGTTGGCGATGGTCACCAACGCCGGCCCTTCCGCCAGAATCGGCCCCAGTACGCCCCGCACCGCACCTCCGGCGCCCAGCACCAGGATACGGGCACCGGCCAGGGCAACGCCGTGGTTATCAACCAGATCGCGAACAATGCCACAGCCGTCCGTGTTATCCGCGGTGAGCAGGCCCTGCTCGTCGAGAAACAGGGTATTGGCAGCGCCCGCCTTCTCGGCCCGCTCGGTCCGCCGCTTGGCCAGTTTCCAGGCCTCCTCCTTGAACGGCACGGTGACATTGAGGCCTTTGCCGCCGCGCTCGAAAAACTGCGTAACGGTACCGGCGAAATCCTCCAGCGGCGCCTGGATGGCCGTGTATTCAACAGGTTCGCCGGTTTCCCGGGCGAACAGGCTGTGAATCCGGGGTGATTTGCTGTGGCTTATGGGGTTGCCAACAACCGCGTACAGATCATTCTTCATGGCTTGTCTCCAGCCAGTCCCGACCGGTGAGGAAGTAATCCGTCAGCCGGGCCTCTTCCGAGCCCGCCTCCGGCGTCCGGCTGTAATCCCAGCGTACCAGAGGCGGCAATGACATCAGGATGGATTCGGTGCGACCGCCAGACTGCAGGCCGAACAGCGTACCCCGGTCGTACACCAGGTTGAACTCGACATAGCGACCCCGTCGATAGAGCTGGAAGTTCCGCTCACGCTCGCCCCAGGGCCGGTCCATGCGGCGGCGGACAATGGGTTCGTAGGCCTCGATGTAGCTGTCGCCCACTGCCTTCATCAGGCCAAAGTCCTGCTCGAAATCACCGGTGTTGTGGTCATCAAAAAACAGGCCGCCGACACCCCGGGGTTCGTCCCGGTGCTTCAGGTAGAAGTAATCGTCGCACCAGTGCTTGAATCGGTGGTAAGTACCCTCGCCGAACGGCTCGCAGGCATCGCGGGCGGTGCGATGCCAGTGCACGCAGTCGTCCTCAAAGCCGTAATAGGGCGTCAGGTCGTAGCCACCACCAAACCAGTACACCGGCTCGCTGTCTGCCGGCGTGGCAATGAAAAACCGGACGTTGGCGTGGGAGGTGGGCACGTAGGGGTTGTGCGGGTGAATCACCAGCGACACACCCATGGCCTGCCAGGGCGCGCCCGCCAGGTGCGGGCGATGCGCGGTGGCGGACGCCGGCATGGTTTCGCCCATCACGTGGGAGAAATTGACGCCGCCTTTCTCGAACACGCGCCCCTCGGTGATCACGCGGCTGACCCCTCCGCCCCCTTCGGGCCGGTCCCAGGCGTCGCGTATGAACGATGCCCCGCCGTCCACTGCCTCGAGGCGACGGCAGATCGACTCCTGGAGGCCCAGCAGGTACTGCTTGACCGCCTCGCTATCCGGTTGCTGTGCCATAAACTGCTCCTAGCGAAGTTGCTGACCGCTGACAATATCAATAATACGGCTGGGTTTGCGATTGCCACCCAGGGCGCCGGGCACGATCCAGTCCACGCGGTCGGCGAAATAGCGGCGCACCTGCCAGATGTATCGGGCGGGCTGGCGGCCAGCCGGATTGCAGGAGGTGGACACCAGCGGCATGCCAGCGGCCTCGCACAACGCCCGCACCACAGGATGATCGCTGACCCGGACCGCGATGGAACCGTGCCGGCCACGAACCCACTCGGGAATCTGCCCGTTCACATCCGGCAGCAGGCAGGTAACAGGGCCCGGCCAGTGCCGCTCGGCTTCCCGGCGCAGGCTCTCGGGCAGCGGGTCGAGCAGAAAGCGGACCTGCTCCACGGAAGACGCCACCAGAATCACGCCTTTGGCCACCGGGCGCTGCTTGAGCTCAAGCAGGCGCGCCACCGCGTCCTGATTCCAGGGATCACACCCCAGCCCCCAGACTGCTTCGGTAGGATAGGCAATCACGCCGCCACCCAGGACGGTGCGGCGGGCGCAGTGCAATTGCCAGTCAGACAGCGGCTTGCTTTGGCAGTGGCTCACGGAATTCGCATTACCTTGGCCGGGGTCCATGGTTGCACCCGGTTCAGACGATCTTCTGATAGCCCCCCGGGGCGGAACTGGCCAGCCCCTCCAGTTCCAGGAGCAGCAGTGCCTGCATAAGCTGATCGGCGGGGAGACCGGTGGCTGAACTGAGTGCATCAGTTGACTGCGGATCATACCCTAAAGCCTCCAGGACCGCGATTTCCCGGCGATCGAGCCCAGCCCGAGACTGTTTCGGAGCGGTCTCGCTGACTTCAGTGCTCCCCGGCGCCGACGACCACCAGCCCCCCAACTCTTCCAGAATATCATCGACCGTTTCCACCAGGCGTGCCCCCTGCTTGATCAGGTGGTGGCAACCGCGAGCGACCGGGCTGTGCACGGAACCGGGAATGGCAAAGACTTCCCGGCCCTGCTCCAGGGCCATCCGCGCGGTGATCAGGGAGCCGCTGCGCAAACCCGCCTCAACCACCAGGATGCCCCGACTCAGGCCACTGATGATCCGGTTTCGCTGGGGGAAGTGGGCCGCCCTGGCGGGTGTGCCGGGCGGATACTCCGAGACAATCAGCCCGTCCGCGATGACCCGCTCGCCCAAACGCCGGTGCTGGTGGGGATAAAGCCGGTCAAGGCCACAGCCAATCACCGCAATGGTAGGGTGCCCGGCGTCCAGGGCACCGGCATGGGCAGCCCCATCGATGCCCAGGGCCAGACCGCTGGTCACCAGCAATTGCCGCTCCGCCAGCTCGGCGGCAAAACGCCGGGCATGATCCAGCCCGGCCGGCGTGGCCTTGCGACTACCAACAATGCCGATCTGCTCCCGCCTCAGCAGTCGGGTATCGCCCCGGGCGTACAGCACCATGGGCGCGTCGTGGATGTGTCGCAACGGATCGGGGTAATCCCCGTGGGGCCAGGTTACGGTAGCAATGCCATGATGCTGGCATCGTTCCAGAATGGTGCGGGCTTCTGCCACCGCGGGATGGCGCTCGTCGCGATCCCGCCAGGCGCGGATGGCCGCCAGGCTGTCGTCGTCCAGACCAAGGGCCTTCAGGGTAGCCATGTTCATGGCCAGTAACCGGACTGGATCAGCAATCTCGGCCACCAGCGCCCGACGTCGAACGCGGCCAAAGTGGGGCAGGCAGGTCAGAAAAATCCAGGGGGCTTCGGGAGAAGTAAACACGAGGTCGTCCTTGAAACAGAAAAGCCGGACCATCCTGGTCCGGCAGATTCAATACAGTGGTTGGCGGGGGATCAGGGGTTGGTAACCTTGTCGCCAACCTCCAGCGCCTGGGTGGCCTGCAACACCAGGCCATAGCTCATTTTTTCATAGGCCTGGAAAACCATCAGCAGGCCGGCACGCTCCGAGGGCAGCTCGATGGTTTCACCGGTGACCGGATCGCGAACCAGGTTGCCGCTCTGCAGCACCGCCATTACATTGCCCGATTGCAGGCCGTCACGGGTACCGCGGTTGATGGCCACCACGTCATACTGGCCAATCTGGGTAACACCGCCATCCACCGCAATCATCTGCCCCTCGACGTTCTCATCGGGCGCGCTGGGAACGAAACTGGTGGCGATGGGACGGTTGACGTTAGTCAGCAGACGATCGCCAATCCGCACTTCCTGGTTGGTGGCGGTCAGGTCCACGGTGAGGACATCGCCATTTTCAGCAGCCACCGAGCCTGCGCCGATGCTCTTCGCTTCCAGGCCGAGGAACTCGCCGGTCTCCGGATCACGGAATTCCTTGCTGCGACGGAACACGCCCACCTTGTCGGCCGGCTTCTTGCCCCGGGCATACAGGCGGTCACCGGCGCCGGTAATGATGCGGCCGTCCTCGCCCTCAAGCACCTTAGGCGCGCCCTGGAGTTCTTCCGGGCTGACAATGCGGGTGTCGGTCAGGAAACTGCCAATGGCGTCCAGCGGAATGGCGGGAATCGGGGTATCGATCGGCTCGGAGCGAACCTTAGGCGACAGCTTCACTACATCACTGGTCGCCACTTTGGTGATACGGGGCTTACCGTCGATGTAAACCAGCGCCAGCTGGTCACCCGGGTAAATAAGGTGCGGATTGGCGACCTGGGGATTCACGTGCCAGATCTCCGGCCAGTACCAGGGGTTGTTCAGAAAACGGCCAGAGATGTCCCAGAGGGTGTCACCCTTCACAACGGTGTAACGATCGGGATGATCAGACCGCAGCTCCGGTGCAGCATGGGCCCAGGAGGTGATAAGCAGCGTTGTTGCTGCCAGAGCGTACAGCAGTTTCCTCATTGTGTAAGTCCTTGATCGCGTGCCTTGATTCTTTGCATTCTTTTCGGATGCAGTCAGTTTTCTGCAGCTTATTACGATGCTATTCCAGTTACTATAGAAGAAGTCTCGCAAATTGTGATGTTATCTTTTGTTCTTCCAGTAAATTCTACGGCGTCGACGAAAGATTTTAACTATTGACTGATCAGTTTGTACTCAATCGGCGAATTGTTGGATAATGACGGTATGCCGATTACAGAGCCCGCCGCGCGTTGAAAGCGGCGGACCTGCCCCGATAATAGTAGAGGCAGGGTAGAAAATGTCGCAGTACGCCGTCGCAAATCGGAGACCGTTTTCACACTGTTACAAAAGTTAAACGAGCGGCTCGCGCGCGGCCATCGGAACGTCGGATCACATTCAGAGCACCAGGTTAAGATACAGCCCTATGATACTAGAGATTCTCGAATACCCGGATCCCCGTTTGCGCACCATCGCCAAACCGGTGGAAGAAGTGACAGACGCCGATCGCAAGCTGATCGACGACATGTTCGAGACCATGTACGATGCGCCCGGTATCGGCCTGGCAGCCACCCAGGTGAACGTGCACAAACAGATCATCGTGATGGATCTGTCCGAGGACAAGAGCGAGCCCCGGGTGTTCATCAACCCGGAAGTGACCGTTCTGGATGGCGAGAAAGAGGCCATGCAAGAGGGCTGCCTGTCGGTGCCCGGCTTCTACGAGGACGTGGAGCGAATCGAGCACTGCCTGATCAAGGCCCTCGACCGGGACGGAAAGCCGTTCGAGCTCGAGGCTCGGGGCCTGCTGGCGGTGTGCATCCAGCACGAGATGGATCACCTGAACGGCAAGCTGTTCGTGGACTACCTGAGTTCGCTCAAGCGCAACCGTATCCGCAAGAAGCTGGAAAAGCTGCACAAGAAAAGCGCCTGATTCGCCAGCGGGCGTTTGCCAGAACCAGAGATTGCGCCGGACCGGGTCACGACCCGGTCTTTTCGTATACAACGGAACAGAGATCACAACACCGTGCGACTTGTTTTTGCGGGCACCCCGGATTTCGCGGCCGAAGCACTCAGGGCCCTGATAGCGGCCGGCCACACCCTCGTTGGCGTGTACTCCCAGCCGGATAGGCCCGCTGGTCGGGGGCGCAAACTCCAACCCAGCCCGGTGAAGCAGGTAGCCCTGGACCACGATATCCCGGTGTTCCAGCCGGAAACCCTGAAAACCTCCGAAGCCCAGCAGGAACTTGCCAGTCTCGAACCCGAGGTCATGGTTGTAGCCGCCTACGGGCTGATTTTGCCCAAAGCGGTCCTGGAGATACCGGAACACGGCTGCCTGAACATCCATGCCTCCCTGCTGCCCCGCTGGCGCGGTGCGGCGCCCATCCAGCGTGCCATTGCCGCCGGCGATGCCGAAACCGGCATTACCATCATGCAGATGGACGAAGGCCTGGACACCGGTGCCATGCTGCTGAAGTCCATCACCCCCATTAACGCAGACGACACCGGTGGCAGCCTCCATGACCGCCTCGCGGAGCTGGGTGGCAAGGCCATCGTCAAGGCCCTGGAACTTCTCGCCAAAGGCGAGCTGGCCGGCGAAGCCCAGAACGACACCCAGGCCTGTTATGCCAGCAAGCTGAGCAAGACCGAGGGCCACATCGCCTGGCAGGCCGACGCCACCGATATCGAACGGCTGATCCGTGCCTTCAACCCCTGGCCAGGCACCTACACCGACCTGGGCGACCAGCGTATTCGCATTCATGAAGCGGAGGTGCTGGGCACCCAGAGCGGCAGGTCGCCGGGCACCGTTCTGCTTCGGGATCGCAATGGCATCGACATCGCCTGTGGAAAGGGAACCCTGCGCATTACCCGACTGCAACTGCCCGGGTCCCGGGCCCAGAGCGCAAACGACCTGATCAACGGTGGCAAAGAGCTGCTGATGCCCGGCCAGGAGCTACGCTGACATGGGCGATCAACCGCAGCCCATGCGCGCCATTGCCGCCGGCGTGATGCTCGCCGTGGAGAACGGTCAGTCCCTGTCCCAGTGTCTGCCACCTGCCCTGAACCGCCTGGCCGTGAACGAGCGGGCCGAATTGCAGGCGCTGTGCTTCGGTACCTGCCGCTGGTTCCATCGCCTCGACGCGGAACTGTCGGGGCGCCTGAACAAACCCCTGCGCAAACCGGACCGCATCGTCCACCATCTGATGCTGGTGGCCCTGTTCCAGCTGCGGTTCAGCCAGCAGGCCACCTACGCCGTGCTCAATGAAACCGTGGAAGCCTGCCGGGCCCTCGGCAAACCTCATCTCACCGGGCTGGTCAACGGTGTGCTGCGGGCTGCCGAAAGGGAAGGCGCGCCAGAGCCCGGGGACGATGCCGCACGCTTCAGCCACCCCCACTGGATGGTGGAAAAGCTGCGCCACAACTGGCCGGAAGACTGGCAGCAGATTCTCGAGGCCAACAACAACCAGGCCCCCATGACGCTGCGAGTCAACGCCCTGCGCTTTGCCCGGGAAGAATATCTGGCACTGCTGGCGGAGGCCGGTATCGACGCCAGCCCCACCCGCTTTGCACCTTACGGCATCCA
The DNA here is from genome assembly GCF_055755345.1 of Marinobacter sp. E2. NCBI lineage: Bacteria > Pseudomonadati > Pseudomonadota > Gammaproteobacteria > Pseudomonadales > Marinobacteraceae > Marinobacter > Marinobacter sp. E2. The sequence goes on along the minus strand of NZ_CM146911.1, from coordinate 50,672 downwards.
GCTGGCCCGGCCGGTTCCGGTGGACCGTCTGCCCTGGTTCGCAGATGGGGCTGTCAGTGTTCAGGACGAAGCCGCGCAGCTGTGCACCACCCTGATGGACCTTGCTCCGGGCCAGCGCGTGCTGGATGCCTGCGCGGCCCCTGGCGGCAAGACCTGCGCCATTCTTGAAGCCTGCGCCGGCCTGGCGGAAGTGGTGGCCATTGACGAATCGGCAGACCGGCTGCCCCGGGTGCAGGAAAACCTGGAGCGCCTGGATCTGAACGCCACCCTGAAGCAGGCCGATGCCGCCGCCACCGACACCTGGTGGGACGGCGGCACGTTCGATCGCATCCTGCTGGATGTACCCTGCAGCGCCAGTGGCGTGATTCGCCGCCACCCGGACATCAAGATGCTGCGCCGGGAATCGGATGTAACCCCGCTGGCGGCAGTGCAGCTTGGGCTGCTGGACGCCCTCTGGGCTATCCTGAAACCCGGGGGCCGGCTGGTGTATGCGACCTGCTCGGTGTTTCCGCAGGAAAACCACCGTATAATCCAGCGGTTCCGCAAGGGGCAGACAGACGCCATCCTCGTTGAGCCGCAGGCGCAGTGGGGACGTGATATGGGGGCCGGGCGGCAACTGCTGCCCGATCCGGATAGCCATGACGGCTTTTTCTACGCCGTACTGGAGAAACCCGAACCATGAAAATCCTGATTCTCGGCGCCGGCCAGGTGGGCGGTACACTGGCCGAAAACCTCGCCAACGAGGCCAACGACATCACCCTCATCGACAGCGATGGGGCCCGGCTGCGCGAACTGCAGGACCGGCTGGATATCAGGACGGTACAGGGCAAGGCGTCTTACCCCACCGCCTTGCGCCAGGCCGGTGCCGAGGACGCCGACATGGTCATCGCCGTCACCAACAGCGACGAGACCAACATGGTGGCGTGCCAGGTGGCCAAGCTGCTGTACAAGACCCCCACCACCATCTGCCGGGTGCGGGCCAACGCCTACCTGGCCAAATCCGAGCTGTTTTATCAGCGGGACAAGACCAAGGATCTGGACAGCCTGCGGGGCTTTCCCATCGACGTACTGATCAGCCCGGAGCATCTGGTCACCAAGCACATCACTCGACTGATCGAAAACCCGGGCGCGCTCCAGGTGCTCGAGTTTTCCCGGGGTCTTACCCGGCTGGTTGCCATCCGGGCCGCCAAGGGGGGGCCGCTGGTGGGTCACGAGCTGTCCTACCTGCGCACCCACATGCCCAAGATCGATACCCGGGTGGCGGCGATTTTCCGCAAGGGCCGGGCGATCATGCCGGAAGGCAACACGGTGATCGAAGACGGCGACGAGGTGTTCTTCATTGCCGCGGCCGACCACATCAAATCGGTGATGAGTGAGCTGCAGCCGCTGATCAAGCCCTACAAGCGCATTTTTATCTGTGGCGGCGGCAACATCGGCCAGCGCCTGGCCAACACCCTGGAAAACCGGTATCAGGTCAAGCTGCTGGAACGCGACCACGAGCGCTGCGTGATGCTCTCCGAACATCTGCGCAAGACCGTGGTACTGGAGGGCAATGCCGCCAACAAGGACATCCTGCTGGAAGAGAACATCGAGAACACCGATGTCTTCTGTGCGGTCACCAACGACGACGAGGCCAACATCATGGCCTCGCTCCTGGCCAAGCGTCTTGGCGCCCGCAAGGTCCTGACCCTGATCAACAACCCCGACTACGTGGACCTGATCCAGGGTGGCGACATCGACGTGGCCATCTCCCCCCAGCAGACCACCATCGGCAGCCTGCTGACCCACGTACGCCGCGGCGACGTGGTAAACGTTCACTCACTGCGCCGGGGCGCTGCCGAGGCCATAGAGGCCATCGCCCATGGCGACCACCGCTCCTCCAAGGTGGTCGGCAAGCGGCTGGACGAGATCAACCTGCCGGAGGGCACCACCATCGGCGCCATCGTCCGGCGTAACGAGGTGCTGATTGCCCACGACCACCTGCGGATTCAGCCTGACGACCACGTCATCCTGTTTCTGGTGGACAAGACCCGGATCCGCGACGTGGAAAAACTGTTCCAGGTGGGACTGGCGTTCTTCTGATTCTAACCATGACAAATCAACAGCCTGGCGGGTACTTAGAAATGCAGCGCCAGCAAGCGTATAATGCGCGTTTCAAAAATTCCGGAGTGTCCCGGTAACGGGGCACGACACACAGACTGACCAGCAGGCAAGCGTCGTGACAGACAAGGCAACCAACACCTCCGCGCCGGATATCAAGACCTTTCAGGGTCTGATTCTGGCACTGCAGAATTTCTGGGCGCAGCACGGCTGCGTGGTTCTCCAGCCCCTGGACATGGAAGTGGGCGCGGGCACCTTCCACCCGGCCACCTTCCTGCGCGCCATTGGCCCGGAAACCTGGAACGCCGCCTACGTTCAGCCCAGCCGTCGTCCCACCGACGGCCGCTACGGCGAGAACCCGAACCGCCTGCAGCACTACTACCAGTTCCAGGTGGTGCTCAAGCCCTCGCCCGACAACATCCAGGAGCTGTACCTGGATTCGCTCCGGGCCCTGGGCCTGGATCCGCTGGTGCACGACATCCGCTTCGTGGAAGACAACTGGGAATCGCCGACACTCGGCGCCTGGGGCCTGGGCTGGGAAATCTGGCTGAACGGCATGGAAGTGACCCAGTTCACCTACTTCCAGCAGGTGGGCGGCCTGGAATGCTACCCGGTCACCGGTGAGCTGACCTACGGGCTTGAGCGCATCGCCATGTACCTGCAGGGCGTCGACAGCGTGTACGACCTGGTGTGGACAAAGGGCCCGGACGGCGTGGTGACTTACGGCGACGTGTTCCACCAGCAGGAAGTGGAGATGTCCACCTACAACTTCGAGCACGCCGACACTGAATTCCTGTTCCACAGCTTCGATGTTCACGAGCGTGAAAGCGCCCGGCTGATCGACGCTGGCCTGGCGTTGCCGGCCTACGAGCAGGTTCTCAAGGCTTCCCACACCTTCAACCTTCTGGACGCCCGACACGCCATCTCGGTGACCGAGCGCCAGCGCTTCATTCTGCGGGTTCGCACCCTGGCCCGTTCCGTCGCCCAGGCCTATTTCGACAGCCGTCGCTCGCTCGGCTTCCCGCTGGCGCCCGACGCCCTGCGCAAGGAAGTGCTGGCAGCCGCTGAGGCCGCCGACGACAAGGCCAACGGCAAGAAGGGCAAGAAAGCGAAGAAGGCACCGCAGGAACAGGGGAACGCATAATCATGGCAACACAGGATTTTCTGGTCGAACTGGGCACCGAAGAGCTGCCTCCCAAGGCCCTCAAGCCGCTGTCTGATGCCTTCACCCAGGGCATTGCCCGCGGTCTGGAAGAGGCCGGCATTGCCTTTGGCAAGGTGGAAGCCTTTGCCGCGCCCCGACGCCTGGCCGTGCGCGTACGCGACCTGGCCGATGCCCAGCCGGACAAGCCGGTGGAAAAACGTGGCCCGGCCGTGAAGGCGGCCTTTGATGACGCCGGCAACCCGACCCGGGCCCTGACCGGCTTCGCCACGTCCCTGGGCGTGACCCCGGACCAGCTCGACACCCTGGAAACCGACAAGGGTGCCTGGGTGGTCTACCGCACCGTGGAGCAGGGCAAGCCCACCGTGGAACTGATGCCGGAACTGGTGGAGCAATCACTGGCTGCCCTGCCGATCCCCAAACGCATGCGCTGGGGTGCCCACCGCACCGAATTTGTCCGCCCGGTACACTGGGTGGTGCTGCTGTTCGGCAACAAGGTGATTGAAACCCCGATCATGGGCCTGTCTCCGGGCAACAAAACCCGTGGCCACCGCTTCCACTGCCCGAAAAAGCTGATTGTGCCCACCCCCAGCGACTATGAAGTGGTGCTCAAGCAGGAAGGCTATGTGATTGCCGACTTCGCCGAGCGCCGTGAGCAGATCCGCGCCGGCGTCGCAGCCCTGGCCGAAAAGGAATCCGGCGGCAAGGCCGTGATTGACGAGGATCTGCTGGATGAAGTCACGGCCCTGAATGAATGGCCTGTGCCCCTGATGGGCCGCTTTGAGGAACGCTTCCTGGAGGTGCCGGCCGAGGCGCTGATCTCCTCCATGAAGGAACACCAGAAATACTTCCACGTGGTCGCTGCCGATGGCGAAATGCTGCCGTTGTTCATCACCGTGGCCAACATCGAAAGCAAGGATCCCACCCAGGTCGTCGCCGGCAACGAGAAAGTGATCCGGCCCCGGCTGTCGGACGCAGCGTTCTTCTACGAAACCGACCGCAAGACACGGCTTGAGGATCGCATCGACGCCCTCAAGCCGATCGTGTTCCAGGAAAAGCTGGGCAGCATCCACGACAAATCCGTGCGGGTTGCGGCCCTGGCGAAGAAAATCGCCGATGCCATCGGCAGCGATCCGGCCCTGGCCGAGCGCGCGGCCATGCTGGCCAAGACCGACCTGGTCACCGAGATGGTGCTGGAGTTCACCGACCTGCAGGGCATCATGGGCCAGTATTACGCCGCCAACGACGGCGAACCGGAGGATGTGGCCAAAGCCCTGAACGAGCAGTACATGCCGCGTTTTGCCGGTGACGACCTGCCCACCACCCTGACCGGTTGCGCCGTGGCCATCGCCGACCGGCTCGACTCGCTGGTGGGCCTGTTCGGCATCAACCAGCCGCCGTCCGGCACCCGGGACCCGTTCGCCCTGCGTCGCGCCGCCCTCGGGGTGCTGCGCATCATCATTGAACGGGCACTGCCGCTGGACCTGCAGACTTGCTGCCAGTGGGCGGAGGAAAACTTCACCGTGCTGACCGAGCAGAATACCGCCAGCACCGTGGTGGATTACATGCTGGAACGCTTCCGGGCCCATTACGAAGAGCAGGGCATTGGCGCTGAAGTCTATCTGGCCGTGCACGCCCGCCGACCCACCCGTCCGCTGGATTTCGACCGCCGGGTGAAGGCGGTGGAAGCCTTCCGCCAGCTGCCCGAGGCCCAGGCCCTGGCCGGCGCCAACAAGCGGGTGTCGAACATCCTCACCAAGCAGGGCGGGGACAGTGTGGGCGAAACCATTGACGCGAGCCTGCTGCAGGACAGCGCAGAAAAAGCCCTGGCCGAACAGGTTGAAGCCCAGGCCGACAAGGTTGTGCCACTGTTCGAGGCCGGTGACTACGCCAGTGCCCTGAGCTCCCTGGCCAGCCTGCGGGAACCGGTGGACAACTTCTTTGACGAGGTGATGGTCATGGCCGACGATAAGGCCATCCGCAACAACCGCCTGGCGCTGCTCAACCGGCTGCGCAACCTGTTCCTGCGGGTGGCCGATATCAGCCTGCTGCCAACAGCCGGCTGATATCGACTCCGGGAGCGCGGGCACGGCCATGCTGATCATCCTCGACCGGGATGGGGTCATCAACCAGTACGATGGCAACTACATCTGCTCGGCGGATGAATGGCAGCCTATTCCCGGTAGCGTGGAAGCGGTAGCCCGGCTCTGCAACGCCGGTCACCGCATCGCCATTGCCACCAACCAGTCGGGTATTGCCCGGGGCTACTACGACACTGATGCCCTGGACACCATGCACGAAAAGCTGGAACGACTGGTGGAAGCCGAAGGCGGCTGCATCGATTTCATTGCCTACTGTCCCCACCACCCGGACGACCACTGCTCGTGCCGCAAACCTCTCACCGGACTGCTTGACCAGATCCGCCGGCATTTCCACCTGAACTCCCTTGAAGGCGCCATCATGGTGGGCGACAGCCGCAAAGACCTGGAAGCCGCGCACTCGGGCAAGTGCCAGCCAATCCTGGTACGAACCGGCAACGGCCTGGACACCGAGCGCCACCTGGACGCCCGGCCCATCCCCGGGGCCCGGGTGGCGATCTACAACAATCTCAGCGAATTTACGGATGCCCTTTTATCCGCCGAGGGCTGGTAAAAGCAAAGCGAATCCGTATAATACCGCCCGTTGTTCGGCGTGTGGCGCAGCTTGGTAGCGCACTTCGTTCGGGACGAAGGGGTCGCAGGTTCGAATCCTGCCACGCCGACCACTTTCCCGCTGAATAGATTTGCCTCCCTCCTTCAAAGAATCGACTCTGTTCCTGGCATCCAGAACCGCGTTAATGGCGACCGGCCCGGTGCACCCGTTTTTCTGAATTAAATAGTTGCAAATACTCATTGTTCGGGAACAAAAACATACACAAAACTGGCAGCCTCTGAGGGCTTTGTTGTCTACGCTTCTTTTTGAAGCGGCGAAGCCGTCCTGTTCCAAGGAACAACCATGCGCAAAAACCTGCCAGTCACCAACCATGAACGTACCTATTCACCTTCCCAGAAACTGATTTCCTCCACCGACCTGAAAGGCAAGATCCGCCATTGCAACCAGGCGTTCGTGGACGTCAGCGGCTTTACCCGTGAAGAACTCATCGGCCAGCCCCACAATATTGTGCGGCACCCGGACATGCCGTCGGAGGCCTACGCCAACATGTGGTCCTATCTCAAGGCCGGCAAGCCCTGGATGGGCATGGTGAAGAACCGCTGCAAGAACGGCGACTATTACTGGGTCAGCGCCTATGTCACACCGGTCACCGAGAAGGGCGAGATCATCGGGTACGAATCCGTGCGTTCCTGCCCGGACCGGAAGGACGTCGAGCGGGCCGAGAAGGTCTATGCCGCCATTCGCGCCGGTAAATCCGGTGCTTCCCTGTGGAAGCGTATGTCCGGCCCGGGCCTCATGGTCGCCGCTGTCATTGTGGCCGCCGCGGCCCTGTTCCTCGCCGGGCAAACCCTGCTGTCGCAGCTGGTACTCGGCGGAGGTATCCTTGCCTACGGGGTGTGGATGCAGCTCTCAAGGCGGCAACTGGCGAACTCGGTGATGGATTTGCTTGACCAGAACTTCTCCGATCCCCTCGCCGCCAGTACCTACACAGACGACGATCTGGGCCTTGGCCGGATCAAGGTCGGAATCAAGGCCATGCGCTCCCATCTGGACGCGGTACTGACGCGCATCGAGGATTCCGCCGGACAGGTCAAGACGTCGGCAGTCAAAGGGCTGGAGATCGCCTACGACGCCCAGGATACCCTGCACAAGCAACAGGCCGAAACCGAACAGGTCGCCGCCGCTGTGCATGAGATGTCGCAGACCATTGCCGATGTGTCGGCCAACGTGCAGGCCACCGCCGACAAGGCCGAGGGCGCCCGGGAATTCGCCGACCAGGGTTCGGAAGTGGTGGCCGGTACCCGCAAGGCCATCGAGCATCTGAAAACCACTGTTCACGAAATCAGTGCCTCGGTGGGCGAGGTGTCCATCCAGACCCAGCAGATTGCCGCAGCCGCAAAGATCATTGAAGACATTGCCGACCAGACCAACCTTCTGGCCCTGAATGCCGCCATCGAAGCCGCCCGTGCCGGCGAACATGGCCGGGGATTCGCGGTGGTGGCTGATGAAGTGCGCGGCCTGGCCAAACGTACCCGGGATTCCACCAGCGACATCCACAACATTGTCAGCGGGCTGATCACCCGCTCGTCGGAGTCGGTGAAAGTGGCTGACCAGGGCAAGGCCGCTGCCGATACGGGCCTGGAGCAGATGCTGGAGGCGGAGAAAACCCTGAGTGACATCGCCACGTCCGTGAGCACCATTGCCGAAATGGCCATGCAGATGGCCGCAGCCGTGGAAGAACAGGCCCAGGTGTCAGACCAGATCAACGAACAGGTGGAGAACATTTCCAGCCTGGCCAAAAACAATCTGGCGAAAGGCGAAGAATCCACCCATAGTGTCAAGGAGATGGAGCAGATTGCAGGCGAGCTCCACGAACTGGTTGTCAGGTTCAAGTAGTCACGGAACCTTCCTGGAGCAATGGATGACAAACCCGGGTATCGAAAAACGCAGATTGGCGGCGCTTGAACGCCTGGGCATTCTCGACACCCCGCCGGAGGAACGGTTTGAGCGGCTGACACGGATCGCGAAACATTACTACGGCGTCAAAACCGCGCTCTTCTCGGTACTCGATACCGAGCGCCAGTGGTTCAAATCGAAGCAGGGCTTCGAGGCAGCCGAGACGCCACGCTCCGTGGCGTTTTGCGACTACGCCATCCAGCAGGACAAAATCCTGCTGGTGGAGGACGCCACCCGGGACCCCCGCTTCCGGAACAACCCCCTGGTCACCGGCAAGCCGCACATTCGCTTCTATGCGGGCATGCCAGTGCGCGAGCCCAGTGGCTTCAAGATTGGCACCCTGTGCATCATTGACGACCGACCTCGCCAGTTCACCGAAATTGAACTGGACGTTCTGCGCAGCCTGGCCAGCATTGTTGAGGACGAGCTCGAAAGGGCCTACCTCCAGGCCGATGACGGCGAATTTGTGAAGGTGTCACACCTGAGCCGGGCCATTCATCGGGCGCAGAACGTGTTCCTCACCAATGACAACGAGCACGCCGCTTTCGAACTGATGCTCAATGATCTGCTGACACTGACGGGCAGCCAGTTCGGATTTATCGGTGAAATCCTGCACCGGGAGGATGGCACGCCATTTCTCAGGGTCGGCGCCATCACCAACATTGCCTGGAGCCCGGAAACCCAGGCGCTTTTTCAGGAAGTCGAGCGCCGGGGCATGGTGTTCGACCGCCTGGATAATATGCTTGGCCTGCCCATGACCACCGGTGAGGTCATCGTTTCCGCCGATGTGGCCTCGGATTCCCGGGCCAAGGGCCTGCCCGAGGGCCACCCCCCGATCACCAGCTACATTGGCATACCGGTGTTCTCCGGCGACCAGCAGATCGGCCTGATTGGCCTGGCCAACCGCGCCGGCGGCTACTCGGTGAAACTGGCCGATGAGCTGGAACCGCTGATGCAGACCCTGGGCAACCTGATCGAACGCAAGCGGCTCTATCAGGAGAAGCGCGACCATCAAAAAAACCTCGAGCAGGCTGCCAACTACGATGCCCTGACCGGTCTGCCGAACCGGCGCCGGATGACCGAACTGTTCGAGCAGGAGCTGGAAGAGGCCCGAAAGCGCGAAGGCCTGGTGTCGGTGTGCTTCATTGATCTGGACGGTTTCAAGGAGATCAACGACCAGCACGGCCACGCCGTTGGCGACGCGGTGCTGAAATCGGTGGCGGAACGGCTGCTGGGGAGCGTGCGGGCCCACGACGTGGTTGCACGCCTGGGCGGCGACGAGTTTGTCGCCATTCTCCGGGATGTGGACGACGAACGGGTCTATGCCAGGCTGCTGGAGGCCATCCGCGAGCCCATCAGTTACCGGCGCCATGTGCTGCACCTCTCAGGCAGCATGGGCGTTACCGTCTATCCCGAGGATGATTCCGACACCGACCAGTTGCTGCGCCACGCCGACCAGGCCATGTACGCGGCCAAGGAAGCCGGCAAGAACCATTACGTGCTGTTCGACCTGGATTCCCATCACTCCCGCAAGGAACGCATCCGGGTGATCGAGCAGATGGGCACGGGACGAACTGGAACTTTATTACCAGCCAAAGATTCATTTCGGCAGACGTCAGGTGGAGGGTTTCGAGGCGCTCCTGCGCTGGAACCACCCCGAGGACGGCGTACTGGGCCCGGGGCATTTCCTGGATCACATTGAATACACCGAATACGCCTGCAAGGTCGGCAACTTTGTGCTGGGTGAGGCCATTGCGCGACTCCGGGATTTCCACAGCCGGAATCTGCCCTACAGCATCAGCGTGAATCTCAGCCCCTCCCATTTCCTGGGGCCGGGCTTTCGAGAGGACCTGGAGCAGGCCCTGTCTGACTGCCCGGCCGAGATCCGCTCGCGCCTCATTCTCGAGGTGCTGGAAACCACGGCGCTGGACGATACCGACCGGGTGCTCGAGCACCTTGCCTTCTGCCGGGAGCTCGGGGTGGATGTATCGCTGGATGATTTTGGCACCGGTTACTCGTCGCTGGATCTGTTCCGGCGGCTGACCGCCCAGGAGATCAAGGTTGACCGCTCGTTCGTAACCGACATGCTTACCAATCCGGACAGCGAAATGATTGTGAGCGCGATTGTCAGCCTCTCGAAAAGCTTCCGGCGCCGACTGGTGGCGGAAGGCATCGAGTCGGCCGAGGCCGAGGCGAAGCTGATCGAATTGGGCTGTGAACTTGGCCAGGGTTTCTTCTACAGCAAACCCATGCCCCTGGCCCCCGCCCTGGAGTGGGCGGCGTGTTTTAACTGGGAATCCCGGCGTGACCAATCGGCCTGAACACTGAGTGAATGGAAGGACTCATGGAACTGACTCCGGAAATACGGCTGAAAGCCATTCTTGAAGGCACCGGCGCCGGCACCTGGGAATGGAACCTGGACTCGGGCGAGGTCATCTACAACCCGCGCTGGGCAGATCTGTTGGGTTACTCTCTGGAAGAGCTGGAACCGGTGACCTTCAAGACCTGGGAAGACCTTTGCCATCCGGTAGACCTTCAGAATGCCCGGGAGGCCCTGGCCAACTACCTTGATGGCCAGAATCCCCAATTCGAGTGTGTGGTGCGCATGCTCCACAAATCCGGCGACTGGCGTTATATCCATACCCGGGGCTGCCTGCTGACGGACGACCAGGGCCGCAATACCCGCTGGCTGATGGGCACTCACCTGGACGTTACCCGGGAGAAAGTCAGTGAACACCAACTGCAGCAACTGTCCAAATCCCTGCCCGGCATCATTTACACCTTTGTGATGGAGCCAAGCGGGCACTACTATTTTCGCTATGTAAGTGAGAAGACCCAGGATTTCTACGGACTGTCGCCGGCACAGTGCCTGCAGGACCCAGAGTTGGTCTTCAACCTCGTTCATCCGGATGATCTGGCGCCCCTGCGTGAAAGCATTGCGGTATCGGCAGAGACCTTGTCCGAATGGGTCTGTGAATACCGGGTACAGGTGGCGGGCCGGGTCACCTGGCTCAGCGGCGTGGCCCAGCCGGAGCAGGATCCGGATGGCACGATCACCTGGCACGGCATGGTCACCAATATTGACCGGCAGAAAACCCTTGAACAGGAACTGGAGCAGCTGTCCATTACCGACGAGCTGACCGGGCTATACAACCGCCGTTACATGCTCCGGAAACTTCAGGAATCCATGGCGCAGGGAGAACGCTACGGCGAGACCTTCTCTCTCATCTCTCTGGACATCGACTTCTTCAAAGCCATCAACGATTCCTACGGCCACCCTATGGGCGACACTGTGCTGAAACGGTTTGCCGAGATCATTGACTCACGGACGCGTAAGACGGATGTAGTGGCTCGAACCGGCGGCGAGGAGTTCATGATTTTCATGCCGAACACCGGCCTTGCAGAAGCCGGGCATGTGGCGGAATTACTGCGCACGGCCATGGAAAACGAGCGGTTTGTCAGCTTCGAGGGCACGGTGTTCAACGTGACCTTCAGTGCCGGCGTGGTGAACTGGTCCGGCGAGGGCGGCGAGCACACCTCGGTGCGAGAGCTGCTCGCCGCCTGCGACCAGTCGCTGTACGCGGCCAAACGGTCTGGCCGGAATCGGGTAGTCGCCGACAACAACGGCCAATGATCCGGGGCCGTCTTTCAGCGTATTGATATCGTCTGCAACCACCATAAACGGAGTACCCGCATGATTGGATACGTTACCCTCGGCGTCAGTGACATGGAGAAAGCCAAGGCCTTCTACACAGACCTGCTCGCCGATCAAGGCGCCAAGGTGCTGCTCGATATGGGTCGCATCACCTTCATCGGCAAAAACATGAGCTCCCCGATGCTGGCCGTGTGTGTACCCTACAACGAACAGCCAAACCATCCTGGCAACGGCAATATGGTTGCCATTCCGGCCGGCTCGAAAGAATCCGTAGACGCCCTCTATAAAAAAGCAATCGAGCTTGGAGCGACCTGCGACGGCGAGCCTGGCCAGAGAATTCCCAACCAGTTCTACGGCGCCTATGTGAAGGACCCGGACGGCAACAAGCTGGCGTTTTTCGTATTCGGCTGAACACCGATGGCCCTCGTGTGAGGGCCATGTTTCCCCTGTTAACCTGCCGCAGCCGCCACTTCTGCCTTGCCGGTTTTCACCAGCGCGTAACCAAATCCAATCACCAGCGAGCCCACGGCAATCGCCAGAAGGTAGGGCAGGACCGCGCTCACCGCATTGGGAATGGCCAGCACAAACAGGCCGCCATGAGGCGCCATCAGCTTTACGGCGAACAGCATCGACAGCGCGCCGGTAATGGCTCCGCCAATCATGCACACCGGAATCACCCGCAAGGGATCCTTGGCCATGAAGGGGATGGCGCCTTCCGAAATGAAGCACAGGCCCAGCACAAACGACGCCCGCCCGGCCTGGCGCTCGGCCTCGGCAAATTTGCGCCGCGCCACGAAGGAGGCCACGCCCATACCGATGGCCGGCACCATGCCTGCGGCCATGATTGCCGCCATGGGGGCTGAACCGCCACTGCCTTCCGACAACAGCCCGACCCCGAAGGTGTAAGCGGCCTTGTTCACGGGCCCGCCCAGGTCGAAGCACATCATGGCACCGAGGATACCGCCGAGCAGGATGGCATTGGTGGTACCCATGCTTTCCAGGAACGAGGTCAGGGCGTCCATGATCGCCGCCATGGGCTCGCCGATCACGTAAATCATGCCGAGGCCGGTCACCAGGCTGGCCAGCAAAGGAATGATCAGGATGGGCTTGAGGGACTCGATGCTCTCGGGCATGGGCAGCTTCTGGCTGATAAAGCGGGCCACGTAACCGGCCAGGAAGCCGGCGGCAATGCCGCCCAGAAAACCCGCGCCAAGTTCACCGGCCAGGTAGCCGCCAATCATGCCCGGCGCCAGCCCGGGGCGGTCGGCAATGGACCAGGCGATATAGCCCGCCAGCAGCGGAATCATCAGCTTGAAAGCAGTGCCACCGCCGATCTGCATGAGAGCCGCCGCCAGGGTGCCTTCCTGCTGGAAGGCCTCAATACCAAACACGAACGACAGGGCAATCAGCAACCCGCCGGCCACCACCATCGGCAGCATGAACGACACGCCGGTCAGCAGGTGCTTGTAGGGCCCCCGCTTTTCGCCGCCGGCACTGCTGGCCGCCTTCTGGGGACCAGACTCAAGAACCTCCGCCTCGGCCAGGGCATCGCGGATGGTATCGGCGGGTTTTTTCAGGGCCGTACCGGTGGAAGTACGCCACACCCGCTTGCCGGCAAACCGGCCCGGGTCCACCTCAATATCGCAGGCCAGAATGACCACGTCGGCGTTGGCGATCTCATCGCCGGTCAGGGGGTCCTGGGCGCCTACCGAGCCCTGGGTTTCCACCCGGATCCGGTGGCCTGCCGATTCCGCCGCGGCGGTCAGCGCCTCGGCGGCCATGAAGGTGTGAGCAACACCGGTGGGGCAGGCGGTTACCGCGACGATGCGCTTGCCGGCCGAGGCACGGCTCTCCTCAGCGCCAGAGGAGGCCGGTGGCGCGCCGGCGCTGGCCGGATCCCAGGGCGCGGCTTCTGCCCTCGCCCGGTCGAGAATGGCGTCCGGATCCGGAAGCGCCGCCGTTACCGGCACCTGCAGGAGGGGTTTGCCGGCATAGGCATCGAGATTCACCGGCACGCCCAGCGCGGCGATGACCAGATCGGTATTCTCGATCGTGGCCGCATCGGGCAAGCTGTCCGCTTGTCCATCCGGCCCCCGGCTGTCGGTGGTTACCGACCAGCCACGCCGGTTCGCGGCCCGCTCCAGGGCCCGGGCGGCCAGAAAACGGGTTGCCACGCCCTGGGGGCAGGCAGTCACAATGATCAGGTTCATAACGGCATCTCTCCGGTCTTGTTGTCCTCGGGCCATGCCTGCACCCGGGTCTGTTGGAGAAGGGAAGAAAAGTCCGGCGCCCCGGGGTTTCCGACCCCGCTATGGCGCACACATTCAGCGGACAGGGCAGTGGCAAACGTCAATACTGCGGCATCGGGCTGGCCTGCGAGCACGCCGTGGAGCATGCCCGCCAGCAGGGTATCGCCGGCACACACGGTACTGACCACCGGCACCGGCGGCACCTGTGAGCGCAGTCTGCCCCCGGGTGAGGACCACAGCACGCCGTCCGCGCCCATGGACACCACCACGCTGGCGATACCGCTGTCATGCAGACGGGCAACCGCGCTTGCCACAGAAGCCAGGTCCGTCAAAGGCTCGCCCAGCCATTCCGACAGTTCCTCAGTGTTGGGTTTAACGGCGAAAGGCCCCGCCTTGAGACCGGCCTTCAGGCCCTCGCCACTGGCGTCCAGCCATACGGGCTTGCCGGCATCCGCGGCCTGCCGAATCGGGCTTGCCATCGCAGGCGCCGGCAGGCCCGCGGGCAGGCTGCCGGCAATCACCACCGCGTCACAGGCTTTCAGCAACGGGGGCAACCGGTCTTGCAGGCGTTTCAGGGCGTCATCCGGCACGTGGAACCCGGGCCCGTTCAGGTCAGTCATCCGGCCGCCGTTCTCGGCGATCTTGATGTTGATGCGGTTCTGGCCCGGGATACGCACAAACTGGTCATCCAGGCCCTCAACCTCGAACAGGCGCTCGAAAGGACCGGCATTGGCCTCGCCCAGGAGGCCGGACACCGTGACCGAATGGCCCAGGCTCGCCAGCACACGGGCCACGTTGATGCCCTTCCCGGCCGGCTCCAGCCGGGTATTGCCGGTGCGATTGACCTCGCCCGGAACCAGCACCGGAGTTTCGACACTCAGGTCCAGGGCCGGGTTAAGGGTCACAGTAAGAACCTTGGCCATCACCAGGCCTCCAGGGCATCACGCACCTCGGACGCAGTTGCCAGGGACAAGGCGACCTCGGCCTGGCGACGGGCATTTTCAAGGCTGAGGCCTCGAATACAGGCCTTCACCAGGGGCACCCGGCGACTGGTCACCGACAGTTCGTCCACCTCCAGGCCCACCAGTACCGGAATGGCCTGGGGGTCCGACGCCAGCTCGCCGCACACCCCAACCCAGCGATCGTGGGCATGGGCCGCCTCCACGGTCATGCGGATCAGCCGCAGCACCGAGGGGTGCAGACCGTCCGATTCCGCCGACAGCTGGCCGTGGCCACGGTCGATGGCCAGGGTGTACTGGGTCAGATCGTTGGTGCCAACCGAGAAGAAGTCCACTTCCGGCGCCAGGGTGGAAGCCAGCAGGGCACAGGAAGGCACTTCGATCATCACGCCCACCTGGACATCACTGGCCCTTACTTCCGCCTGCACCCTGGAGACGATGGCCCGGGCTGCACGGAACTCCTCCAGATCCTTCACCATGGGGAACATGATGCGAAGGGGCCGGTCGCCGGCGGCGGTCAGCAGGGCCCGAACCTGGGTTTCCAGGATGTCCGGGCGGGTCAGCGAGAGCCGGATACCCCGCATGCCCAGGAACGGGTTGTCTTCCTGGGGCAGCGGCCAGTAATCCAGGGGTTTGTCACCACCTACATCCAGGGTGCGCGCCACCAGCGGCAGGCCGTTCAACGCATCGAACGCCTGCTGGTACTCCCGGACCTGGGTGGCCGAATCGGGCGCTTCCGGGTGGGCCATGAAAATAAACTCGGTACGCAGCAGGCCAACGCCATCGGCGCCGCGGTCCACGGCGTCCGGCGTGTGGGCGGTATTGCCCAGGTTGGCGCAGACCTCGATGGTGTGGCCATCTAGGGTGGTGGCCGGCTGGTGCCGGTTTTCATGGGCTTCCGCCTGCAGGGATTCCAGTTGCTGCAAACGCCGCCGGATCTTCTCGCAGCGCTCGACACCGGGGTTCGGCACCAGGCAGCCGCGTTCACCGTCCACCACCAGATTGGCACCCTCGGGGATGGTCAGTATGCGCTCCCCGGCACCCACCACCGCCGGCAAACCCAGGGCCCGTGCCAGGATGGCGCTGTGGGAGGTGGCGCCGCCCCGGGCAGTGACCAGGCCCCGCACCCGGGTGGTGTCGAGCCGGGCCACGTCCGATGGCCCAAGATCGTCGGCCACCAGCACATAGGGTGTATCCGGTGGTGTCGGCATGGCGACACCGCAGAGATTCGCCAGCACCCGGCGGCCGACATCCCGAAGATCCGCGGCCCGTTCCGCCAGCAGGCGATCGGCCAGGGCTTCCTGGGCCCGGGCCGCGGTATCGATGGCCTGCCACCAGCCGGCCTCCGCGGAGCTGCCTTCGTTGATCGCTTCCAGTGCCGCCTGATACAGGTCCTCGTCCTGCAGCATTTCTACATGCACCGAGAGAATCGGCGCGGCCTCCCCGCCTTCAGCCTGCCGGATCAGGCTCCGCAGCTGGCCATCCGAGTCGTCCAGGGCCCGGTTCAGACGCTGGATCTCGTGCTCGCTGTCGGCTGCGGATGCCTGGTATTCCAGTACCGGCTGGCGCATGACAAACGCCGGCGCCAGCGCCAGGCCCGGCGAGGCCGCCACGGCTTTCACAGGCTGGTCATCGGCCAGGGGTTCAGCGGGTTGGGGTTTCGACTCGGAGGACGGCCGCTCGGCCTGACGCAGGGGCGACACCGTTTCGCCAAGGCCTTCCTCAATGGCCCGGGTCAGGGCCTGGATGGCCGTTTCGGCCTCGTCGCCGGTGGCCGACAGCAGGAGCGTCTGGCCCCGGCGAGCGCCCAGGCCGATCACCCGGGTGAGGCTGGTGGCCGATACCGCACTGCCGTCGCCTTCGAGCAGTCGAATCCGGATGGCGGCATTGTGGCGACGCGCCTCCTGCACCAGCTGTTTGGCGGGCCGGGCGTGCAGACCGTGGGTATTGAGCAGGGTCACCCTGGCGGTGACCGCATCGGCCGCTTCGCCGGACAGTCTGGCCAGCACGGCCTCGGCGCTCAGGCCGTCGATCGGCTCGCCGCTGGCCAGGAAGTGATCGATACGATCGAGCAGGTCGTGGCATTCGTCGCCGGGGCCAGCCAGGCAGAACACCCCTTGCAGTTCGGGAGAGGTGCGCTTCGGAGTGGCCAGAGCCAGGGTCGGACGCCGGGCGCCAACGGTATGGTGGGTCAGCCAGAAGCCCTGGCCCAGGTCCACTGGCGGCTGACCGATGATACTGGCGAGGAAGTCGGTGCCGACGCAGTTCAGGCGCTGCAGACGCGCTGCCGCCACCAGGGCCAGCTCATTAGTGGTGGTGGCGTCGACGCCCAGGCACAGGGTCTCGCTGTCGCACCTGGCCACCGTTGGCGCTTTCGACAACAGCGCCACCAGTTCCTCCGCCTCCGTTGCCCGGGCGAGCTTGTCGGCAAGGCCGGGCTTGTCCAGCACGCGGGTGAGGTGGCGGAGAATCTCCAGATGTTCATCTGACTGGGCGGCGATGGCCACCAGCACGTGAACGCGGGCGCCGTCGTGCCAGGTGACGCCATCCGGGAACTGCAGCAGCCGGATACCGGTGGCCAGCACCGCCTCGCGGCTCTGGGGCGTGCCGTGGGGAATGGCGATGCCGTTGCCCAGTACCGTGGAGGATTGCTGTTCCCGGGCCATCATGCCGTCCCGGTAAGCGGTGGCGGTTCGGCCGGCCTGTTCAAGGTCTCGGGCTGCCTGGGTCAGGGCATCCTGCCAGTCAGTGGCCCTGGCACCCAGTCGAACGTCGTTGGCAGTGAGCGTCAGCATGTGCGTGCCTCGCTTTTTGTTCTGGTTGCGCGTTCCGTTCTGGTAACGCCTCGTCGTTTTTGTTTGCTGAATCGTGTCAGCATGCTTAAAATCGATCATGAAACAGATATGATCAGAAATCAAGCAATCTTTGAGGGGAGCGGTTCACCATGACGCTTGCGGAACTGGCCCGACTGGCCGGCGTATCCCGAACCACCGCCAGCTACGTGCTAAACGGGCAGGGGCCGGCCCGGCGCATCAAACCGGAAACCATCGACAAGGTGCTGGCAGTGGCACAGGCCCATGACTTCCAGGTGGATACCCAGGCCGCGGCCCTTCGGGGTGGGGCCAGCCGCACGCTTGGCTTCATCCTTCCGGATCTGGAAAACACCAGCTACGCCCGGCTGGCCAAGCTGCTCGAGCAGGGTGCCCGGGCCAAGGGTTATCAGTTGCTGATTGCCGGCTCCGACGACAATCCCGCCACCGAGAAAGCCCTTGCGAAAGCCCTGAAAGCCCGGCGCTGCGATGCCCTGATCGTGGCTAGCGCGCTGGCGCCGGACGACCCCTTCTACCCGCAATTACAAAAGGCCGGATTGCCGGTGGTGGCGGTGGATCGGGCCCAGTCACCCGATCAGTTGCACTGCGTGCTCAGCGACAACCGCGCGGCGGCCCACGAACTGACCCACTCGGTTCTCGCGCCTGGCACCGCCCGCATCGCGTGGCTGGATGCCGTACCGGAACTGGCGATGACCCGGGACCGGCGGGCAGGCTTTCAGGCCGCCGCTGGCGAGGCCGGCGTCTCCACGCTCATCGAGAGCGGCTCCCATTACGACCGGGATTCCGGTGCCGCCATGATGCGGCGGATTCTTCGCGAAGACGGGCTGCCGGACGCGCTGGTCACCGCCTCGTACACGCTGCTTCAGGGGGTACTGGACGTGTTGCTTGAGCTTCCGGGAGGGCTACCGGAGCAGCTACGCCTGGCCACCTTCGGCGATGACCGGCTGCTGGATTTCCTGCCGGTTTCGGTCAATTCCCTGCCCCAGGACCACGAAGCCATCGCCCGGGCGACCCTTGATCAGGCCATGGCGGCGCTGGTGCCCGGAACCCCGTGCAAAACGGTCACCATCAACCGTTCGCTGAAGACTCGCCCGAGAGCGGCGGGCCCGCGGGCTCCGCAAACCACCACCGGGGCAGCAGCCGACTGACACCGGGCTGCAGGAAGCGGTCGTCAATCAGCCAGATCACGCCCCGGTCCTCCGGTGTCCGGATGACCCGGCCTGCCGCCTGGGCCACTTTCTGCAATCCTGGAACCTGGTAGGTGTAGTCGTAGCCAGCCTGGAAACGCTGTTCCAGGCGAACCTTCAGCCGCTCGTGCCAGGCATCGAAGGGTGGCAGACCGAGGGTGGCCACAAAGGCGCCGATCAACTGGTTACCGGGCAGATCAATGCCCTCGCTGAACACCCCGCCCAGCACCGCAAACGCCACCGCGCCCGCCGGCTCCCGGAATCCGGCCAGAAACTCGCTCCGCTGCTGTGCCGACATGCCCGGCTGCTGGGAGCGCTGGGGCACGTCCGGCGCCTGCCGGGCCAGTGCTTCACTGACCTGCCGGGCGTACTGAAAGCTGCTGAAGAACGCCAGGTAATGCCCGGGCCGTTCGCGGAACTGGCGGGCAATCAGGTAGGCAATCGGTACCAGCGATGCCTCCCGGTGAACCTGGCGGGTACTGATGCCGGGCGTGAACTGTACCTGTAGCTGGTCGGCGTTGAACGGACTGGGCAGTGCGGCAAAGCGGGCATGGTCCGGCAAGCCCAGAAGGTCCCGGTAATACACCCCGGGGCTCAGGGTGGCGGAGAACAACAGCACCGAATGCGCGGCCTCGAACCGCTCCCGCAGGAAATCGGCCGGAATCAGATTCTGGATACTCACGCTGGCGCGGCCCCGGCCAGCACGCTGGAACTCACACAGGGAGTGGTCACCGAAGGTGTCCGCCAGTTTCATGAAAGCCACGCTTTCGAACAGCAGCTCCTGCAGGGCCAGATCGGGCGGATGTTCCGCCAGGTAATCGGTGAGACTGGAAACCAGACCCTGGAGAGCACCGATCAGCGGCCCCGGCAAGGTATCCAGGAACACCGGCGCGTCCTGTTCGTTCCCGTGGTCGCGAATCAGGCTTTGCCAGGCCCGGGCGGTACGATCCAGCGCCGATTTCAGCACCTTCGGCGCGGATTTGCGCAACCGCAACAACCGTTGTTGGTCCAGCCGTACCGAATACATGCCCCGGCCGCGGTCCACCAGGTTGTGGGCCTCGTCCACGAGCACGCCAGCCTTCCAGTTGTTCTGGCGAAGCAGGCCATGGAGCAGGGCGGATTGATCGAACAGCCGGTTCACATCACCGATCACCAGATCGCTCCAGCGGGCCATTTCCTGGGCCAGAAAATAGGGGCAGATGTCGTGGCCGGCGGCAATCCTCGCCAGCGCGGCCTGGTCCAGAACGCCCCGGGTCTGTGCCGCCTCGGCGCGGGCATCCGGCAGCCGATCGAAGAAGCCTTTTGCCAGCGGGCAGGATTCGCCATGGCAGGCCTTGTCCGGGTGCTCACAGGCGTCGTCCCTGGATACCAGCTCCAGGGTCCTCAACGGCCAGGCCGGACTGTCCTGGGCATCGTGCAACCGGGCCACCGCCTCCCTGGCCAACTGGCGGGCGGTGTTGCGGCAGGTCAGGTAGAACAGCCGGTCCTGGCCGGTGGTCGGCATCGCCTTCAGGGCCGGGAACAGGGTACCCAGGGTCTTGCCCAGGCCAGTGGGCGCCTCCAGCAGCAGCGTGCCGGATCGCACCGTGTTCTTGTACACCGTTTCCGCCAGCCGCCGTTGCACCGGGCGAAACGTCGGGAATGGGAAAGTCAGGCCGGCCAGCAGCGCGTTACGCTGCTCGTGGTGGTGTTCCTCCTGTTCAGCCCAGGCCCGATAGCGCCCGCACAGGTCTTCCAGCTCCTGCCAGAGCTCTCCCGCCGTGGCGGTTTCCACCACGGTGGTTTCCCGGTCCTTACCGGTATCGTAGTAAATCAGCGCCAGCTCCACGCTGGCTCGTTGCTCCTGGCGGCACAGCAGGGCACCGTAGGCCCGCAACTGGGCCCGGTGGAGCGCCCGCTGGTGCTCGCGGATGCGGGAGAGGTCGCCCCGGTGGGTCTTGATCTCCTCGAGCCGACCCGCGTGCGGGTGGTAGCCATCCGAGCGCCCGGACAGCGTCAACCCGAGGCACTCACCGGTCAGCGGGTACTCACTCTGATAGCCGTAGCCACGCCGCGACTGGATGGCCTGATGGCCGGCGATGCCCTCCTCGGCAGTGGGTGCGGGCGTATACCTGAAATCCAGGTCGCCCCGGCGGGCAGCGAATTCGCACAGCGTCCGGACGGCTACCTTGATGGTCATCCGGCCTCCTCTTCCGCTTGCCAGCGCACGTAGCAGACGCTGGCGGGCATCCCCTCCCGGGCGAAGAATTGGAGCCAGCGCACCTGGTGATCCTGCAATCGGTCCCCCGGGCCCTTCACCTCGATCAGTTCGTAGCGTTTAACGCCATCGGTTCGGTCGGGGAAAAAGTGGATCAGATCGGGCAGGCCGCTGCGGTGCTCCCGGATGTTGCGCAGCAGGCGACGGAACAGCTTCTCAAGGTCGTCGGCCGGCAGGCAGTCCAGAGCCACCTCCAGAAGGTCTTCGGTGAGCACCGGCCAGACTACGAACGGGTTGCTGATGCCGTACTTGGCCCGGTAATGATCGAGGATACGCTGCCGGTAGCTGCCATCCTGCAGATAGCCGAAGGCCTGCTCGAGGGCAAGGCGTCGCCGGCTGACAAAATCTTCCCGGGTCAGATCCGCCGGCCCCACATGGAAGGGATGGAAGAAAGCCCCAGGCACCGGCGCGAAGATCGTTGGCCAGCACAAAAGACCAAACAGCCCGTTGATCAGGGTGTTCTCCACGTAGTAGGCGGGTGCATCGGGCCGCGACAGGTGCTGCTGGACGGCGTGCTCCACCGACCCTGCCTCGGGTTTTGGCAAGGTGAGAACGGTTTCGCTAATGGCAGGCGAGGCGGCCGCTACCGGAGCCGGTTCTCCAACCTTTGGGGCCAGCCGCCGGAGGATTCGACCGAGCCCCTGGACTTCGGCGTCGCTCAGCTCCTTTGCGTCCCAGGCGGTGGCGATCTTCCAGGCCTGAGCGAACCGTTTCATCCGCTCCAGCAGGCGCAGCTGCTTCAGCCGGGCCTCCCGGTGGCTGCTGACAGAAAAGGCCTCCAGGGCCAGTTCCCGATCACCCTGACGCTCGGCCTGGCGGCCCAGCTCCAGCAGCAGCCGGTCGCGGCGGCTGGCCAGCCAGGCGTTATCGGAAGGGGGCGGCACCTCTGGCCACACCTCCCGGGGGGGCAGGCCCTCATCCAGCCATTCACGGCACCGATGCATGGCCAGGTACAGGTCCACTTCCGCCCGGTGCTGGAACGCCCGGGATTCCGGTGTAAAGGGGACGGTTTCATAGCGCTGATGACCCAGCTCCACGAGCACGAAATCCGACCAGCTCTGGCGCAGATTGCCGAAAAACATCAGGCGGACCCGATCGAACAGGGCCATGGTGTTCAGCTTCACGACGCCTGGCTGACCCGCACCCAGCCAGTCTTCAATGGACCGCGCATCGGGAAATCGGGCGCGTAACGTCTCACGCACCTGGGCTTTGGGGAGGGAGGGGGGCGCGCCCGCGCCCTTGAGGGTGTCGGCGAAAACGGGGCGCAGTTCGGCCAGGGTGAACAGCCTGAACAGGTCATCCAGGCTCACCGACGGTTCGGCGTCCAGCCAGCCGGTGCCAGCCAGCTCGGCCAGCGCCTGCGACGCCGGCGCGCCAAGCTCCGGGTAATGCAGCTTGTCGGTGCGGAACAATTCACCCGAGCGCATCACCATCCGGGTCAACAGGGCCCGGGCCGGCACCGTCAATCGGGTAAAGTCCGCCAGCCGGTCACCTTCCTCCGGGGTGAGCAGGTCCGGGTGATGACGGTACACCCAGCCCACCACGGTCTCCATGTTCTCGAGGTAGTACAGCGGATTGTTCAGATCTGCGGTACCGGGTTTCGCCTTGACAACGCTCAGTGCTGCCATTGATTCAGCCATGAAAAAGTTGGATTTGGGAGAAGATGTTGGAAAGTTCCACTGACCCGCAATGGCGGAAACAACGTAGTGCGTATGATTGCTTCAACAGTGGAAACATAACATGACCGCCCCCATCCTGATCACTGGTGCCGGCCAGAGAATTGGCCTGGCCTACGCCAAAGCCTGCCTGTCCCGCAACCAGCCTGTAATTGCCACCTATCGCTCGCACCGGCCGGGAATCGACGAACTACGGCAAGCCGGCGCCTGCTGCATACAGGCGGACTTTGGCACCAACGAGGGCATCGACCGGTTTATCGAGACACTCCGGAGTGAGACCGACCACTTGCGAGCCATCATCCACAATGCCTCCGACTGGCTCCCGGAAAATCCCGACCAGCCACCAGAAGCCGTGATGAGCGCCATGATGCAGATCCACGCCATGGCGCCCTACCGCATCAACCTGGCCTGCCGGGATCTGCTTGAGAGGGGGGATTCGACCACCGATATCATTCACATGACCGACTACGTTGTGGAGAAGGGCAGCGCCAAACACATTGCCTACGCGGCGAGCAAGGCGGCGCTGACCAACCTCACTCTGTCGTTTGCGCGGTTGTTGGCGCCCAGGGTGAAGGTGAACAGCCTGGCCCCTTCGCTGATCATCTTCAACGAGGACGACAGCGCCGAATACCGGGAGAAAACCCTGAAAAAATCCCTGATGGGCATCGAACCGGGCACCCGGGTGGCCGTAGACACCATCCAGTTCCTGCTGGACAACCCTTACATTACCGGCCGCACGCTGCCGCTGGACGGGGGCCGGCATCTGGCCTGAAGCCCGGGTTCAGATACCCAGCTCGGCGGGGTGCAACCGCACCCCCGCAACTTTCCAGTCGCCCTCGCTCATCACCATCCGGTAGTAGGCATCCCAGCGCTTGCCATCGGGGCCCTGCAAACGCACCACCTGAATTTCGAAGGCGCCGTGGGGCACCCGTTCGGTGAACTCGATGGCCGTGGCCTGGTGCACCGCCGGATAGGCCTCCCGTACCATGGCGACGAAGACATCGGACGAACCAAAACGTCGTTTGACACCTTCGGAGGCAAAGGCCCAGGCCTGTTCACGATCATCGTTGGCAAACGCCTCGATCTGCCGGAGGATGGTTTCCTGGATGTCCGCGTCTTTGTCAGCGCTATCGGCCTGAACGCCGGCCGCCCAGGCCAGTGCCGAGGCGAAGACCGCCGCCAGCAGCCATAGGGCCGGTGGGGTCCCGACCTGCTCCTGTTTGTATCTCATAGCACCACCTCGTGGTTGCTCGTTCACGGATCAATACGACCTGCCCTGGACGCCTCCCTTTTCTGATCATTATATGACCTGTTTGCCAGGATCTGCCGTACAGGTATTTACGACAACAAACCTGCGGGAGACTTCCCATGCATATGGATACCGGCGAGCTGAGATCCCACAAACACGACCGCATTTCCCTGCTGGAAATTGTGTCCATGGAGGGCCGCTATTACATGGCGCGGTTTTACCTGGACGGTCAGGGCTACGTGCTCACCGACGCGTACGACAAGCCGGTGATGTTTTCCGGCGCCTGCGCAGTGAGGGAATATTTCCACGATTACCAGGTGGATCAGACCGAGGTGATTCCGCCCACCGGCACCGATGAGATGATCGGCATGCCGGAGAGCGGTTCGGAAACCATGCGGGTGCCGCTCTAGCCTGCAGCGAGGTTGATGAGGCCTCCGGGCCCCGTTAACTGGCTACGAACGACAGCGAGTCCACCAGATCCCGGCCATTGAAGACCGCTCCGTGGAAATCGCTGTCGGGCACCTGCCTGAGGGTGAAGACCAAAGCGCTGGCCGCCTGCTCCGCGGTGAGGCATTCGCCGGCGTCAAGCCGACCCGCCAGCCAACGGCCGTGGGGCAGGTCGAGGGTTTCCGCCTTGGCGATGTGCTTCCGGATGCCCGGTGTGTCCACCAACCCCGGTTGGAACAGACTGACCACCGGGCCGTCCGCCATGGTATCGAATTCCACCGCCATCTGGCGCACCAGCCGACGCAGGGCCATCTTGCTGATGCCATAGCTGCCCGTCCCAGGCTGGGCCTGTTTATCCATGCCCGCGCCGATCATCACGATGCGCGACGCCGCATCGCCACCACGCATCAGTGGGAGCAGCTGCTGGCAAAGCAACAGGGGCGCCGAGACATTCACCGCCAGCGCTTCCTGGAAATCAATCAGTTCCAGGCTGGCGAAATCCGGTGCCGGCTCGCCAATGCCGGCGCAGTACACGAAAGCATCGAGGCGTTCCACCACATCGCCGATCCTGGCCGCCATTTCCCGTGTGCTGCCCGGATCGGAGAGATCGGCAGGCAGGATCTCACACCGGCTTTCAGGCGATTGCTCCCGGATCGTTTCCGCCACCTGGCTCAGCCGGCTCTTGTCGCGACCGGACAACAGGAGGTTATGGCCCTGTTGCCCCAGCTCCAGGGCCAGGGCCCGGCCGATGCCGGAGCTCGCCCCGGTAATCAGTGTCCACATTGCGCTGTCTCCTCGGTTGCCTGGGTGTTCGCTTGTTGGCATCGATGTTCGGTTATCGGCATCTGAGGTCACATACGGTAACCTTTGGGATCAGGATTGAACCGACTCCCAGACAAGGAAACCCATGGCCACGCCATCCGCCATTGAACCGGGCTTTCACGCCATCCACGCCAATCATCTGGAGGACCTGCGCCGGGCCGTGGTGTACATCTGCCGGCAGAACCCCATGCCGCCGCTGCAGAGCGAGACCTTCCTGGTGCAGAGTAACGGCATTGCCCAGTGGCTGAAGCTGGCACTGGCGGAGAAGCGCACTGACGAAGGCATGGACGGCGGGCTGGGCATTGCTGCCGGCATGGATTTCCTGTTCCCGGCGCGGTTTATCTGGCAGGCCTACCGGGCGGTGCTGCCCGACGGCGAGGTGCCGGAGCAGTCCCCTTTCGACAAAGCTCGCCTGGTGTGGCGGCTGTACCGCCTGTTGCCCGCGCTGGTGGGCCAGGACGAGGCCTTCACGCCCCTGGCGCGTTTCCTGGACGGCAGCGACACCGACCTGCGTAATTTCCAGCTGGCCGAGAAGGTGGCCGACCTGTTCGACCAGTACCAGGTGTTCCGGGCCGACTGGCTCACCGCCTGGGAGCAGGGCAAGGATGTGGTAATCACCGCTCGCGGGGAGGAAAAGCCGCTGGAGGCCGATAACCGCTGGCAGCCGCTGCTCTGGCGCGCCCTGGTGCAGGACGTCGGTGCCGAGGCCCACACCAGCCGCTCGCAGATCCACACCCGATTCATGGAACAGGGCCAGCGCCTGAGCCAGCCGGCCAATTCGGGCAGGCTGCCCGGGCGCATCGTGGTGTTTGGGGTGTCGTCCCTGCCCCGGCAGGCGCTGGAGGCACTCTACGTGCTCAGCCGGTTCAGCCAGGTGGTGCTGTGCGTTCACAACCCCTGCCAGTATTACTGGGCCGACATCATCAGCGACCGGGAACTGCTCAAGGCCGAGCGCAAGCGGGGCGCGGTGCACCCGGTGCTCGCCACCATCGACGACCCGGATCAGCTGCACCAGCACGCCAACCCGCTATTGGCGGCCTGGGGCAAACAGGGCCGGGACTACATCCGGCTGCTGGACGAGTTCGACAACCCGGACGAGTACCGCGCCAGCTTCCAGACCCCCGGCCAGAAGATCGACATTTTCACCGACCACGGGCACCCCGACGAGCCCCGGCTGCTGCACCAGCTGCAGAACGACATCCACAACCTGACGCCGCTGCAGGAGATCCGCGATCAGCAGCGCACAGTGGATCTCGCCGCCGACCACTCCCTGGTATTCCACGACGCCCACAGCCCCCAGCGGGAGGTGGAGATACTGCACGACCAGCTGCTCGCTGCCTTCAACGCAGACCCAACGCTGCGGCCCCGGGATGTGATTGTGATGGTGCCGGACATCAACGTCTACGCGCCCCACATCCAGGCGGTATTTGGCCGCTATGCCCCCGGGCGCAGGCGCCACATTCCGTTCACCATTTCCGACCAGGGCCAGCGCCACCACGAGCCGTTACTGATTGCCCTGGAAACCCTGATGTCGCTGCCTCGCAGCCGCTTCGGCGTAAGCGAGATCCTGAGCCTGCTGGAAGTGCCCGGCATTCGCGACCGCTTTGACATTCGCGAGGACGAGATTCCCCTGGCCCGGCGCTGGGTGGAAGGGGCCAACATCCGCTGGGGGCTGCACGGCCAGCACCGGGCAAGCCTGGACCTGCCGGCCGAACTGGAGCGCAACACCTGGCAGGCTGGCCTGCGCTCGATGCTGCTGGGCTACGGCATGGGCGACGACGAGCCCTGGGCCGGCGTCGAGCCCTACGGCGAGATCGGTGGTCTGCAGGCCAGCCTGGCCGGACGGCTGGCGGACTTTGTACACCAGCTGGAAACCCTGTGGCAGGCGCTGCAGAACCAGCGCACACCGGCGGACTGGGAAACCCTGTTTTCCGACATGCTGATGCAATTCTTCGCCAGAGTGGAGGGCCAGGACCTGCTGTTGCTGAACCGCTTCCGGCGCCAGCTGGAACAGTGGCTGGACGACGCCCTGGCCGCCGGCCTGGGCGAGCAGACGCTGCCGTTGAACATCGTCAAGGACGTGCTGCTGCAAGGCCTGGACGAAGGCGGCCTGAACCAGCGCTTCCTGGCCGGCAAGGTGAACTTCGCCACGCTGATGCCGATGCGGGCGATTCCCTTCCGCCGGGTGTGCCTGCTGGGCATGAACGACGGCGACTACCCCCGCTCCCGGCCGCCGGTGGATTTCGACCTGATGGCCCAGGACTACCGGCCGGGGGACCGCTCCCGCCGGGAGGACGACCGCTACCTGTTCATGGAAGCTCTGCTGTCGGCCCGGGAACAGCTGTACATCAGCTGGGTCGGGCGCAGCATCCGTGACGATTCCGAACGGCCGCCGTCGGTACTGGTGGGCCAGCTGCAGGATCATCTGGACAGCCTGTGGAAAGTAGCCGGGCAACCGACGATGAAGGTGGTCGAGGCTCTGACTACCCGGCACCCGCTGCAGCCGTTCAGCCGGGACTATTTTCCGAAAGCCAACGGTATGGGCGAGGGCGAGGGCGACAACGCCCAGCCCCGGCCGCTGGCCGAGGTGCTGGAGGACCGGCGCCTGTTCACCTTCGAGCGGGAATGGCGCAGCGCCCACGGTGTCGACACTGCCGAGCAGTCGCACCAGCCGCTGCCCTATCTGGCGCCGGAGGAGCCCATCAGCCTGAACGACCTGGCCAACTTCCTGAAACGGCCCATCGAGACCTTCTATCAGCGTCGGCTGCAGGTGCGGTTCGAGGCGGTAGAGGATGAGGACACCGACAACGAGAACTTCGACCTGAACGGCCTGGACCGCTGGCGCCTGGACAACGAGCTGATCCAGGAAGGCGTGGTGAAGGCGGCCAGCGAGGAGGAGTTGCACGAGCGGCTGGAAATGACCCTGGACCGAATGGCCCGGCGCGGGGACCTGGGCATGGGCGTGACCGAACACCGGCTACGTACGGAGCTGGCGGGCCGGCTGCCGAACCTGTTCGAGCGTTATCGCATGGCGCTTGCGGACTGGCCAGAAGCGGTGGCCGAACCGCTGCCGTTCGAGGTGCGCCACGACACCGATCTTGGCTCGGTGGAGGTGGTCGATCTGATCGACAACCTGCGCTGCAACCCGGAGGGACAGCTGTGCCGGCTTGTGATCGCCGGCTCCAGCCTGCTAACCAGCGCCGGCAGCGGCAAGAAGGTGCGCTACGCCAACCTGCTGCGGGACTGGCTGATTCACCTGGCCGGCCAGCTCGGCGGGCAGCCCTTCGAGACCGTGATTCTGGGCAAGGAGGAAGACCGCAAATTCCACTTCCCGGCCATGACGCCGGAGCAGGCCAGAACGCCGTTCCACGCCATTCTCACTCGCTGGATGGAAGCCACCACCCGCGCCCTGCCGCTGCACTGCGAGGCGGGCTTTGCCTGGGTCACCAGTTACTACGGCGGCAAGAAGTATCTGGGCGACCACGAACGGGCCATCAGCGAGGCGGAAACGGCCTACCTGACCGCCCTGGAGCGGGACACCGGCTACCTGCGCGGCAGCTTTGACAGCCCAGAGACGCTGATGGCCAGCGGCGAATTCGAGGCCCTGCTGCACCAGCTCTATGTGCCCCTGTGGGAAGCGGAGCAGGGCAAATCGGCGGCAGAGCAGATCGGGAGCGTGGCATGACCGATCAGACCAAAAACCGTAACCCGAACCTGGATCCGCTGGCACTGCCCCTGAACGGCAGCGCCCTGATCGAGGCCAGCGCCGGCACCGGCAAAACCTTCACCATCGCCATCCTGTACGTGCGCCTGGTGCTGGGCCACGGCCAGCCTGACGACAGCCCCCTGCAGAACCTGCTGCCGCCCAACCTGCTGGTGGTGACGTTCACCGACGCCGCCACCAAGGAGCTGCGGGACCGCATCCGCACCCGGCTGACCCAGGCCGCCGAGGTGTTCTCCGACGGCCCGGACGACCCGAACCCACCGGCCGAAACCAAACTGATCTATGACCTGCGAAACCAGAGCTACCCGGACCGGGCCAGCTGGCCCGACTGCCGCAAGAAACTGCTGCTGGCCGCCGAGTGGATGGACGAGGCGGCGGTGTCCACCATCCACGGCTGGTGCAACCGGATGCTCAGCGAGCATGCGTTCGACAGCGGCAGCCTGTTCAAGCTGACCCTGGAAACCGACCAGAGCGAGCTGCTGGACGAGGTGGCCCGGGATTACTGGCGCACCTTCGTGTATCCGCTGCCCCCGGCGTTGATGGACGAAGCCCTGGGGCACTGGCAAACGCCGGCGGACCTGCGCAACCTGATCGACGATCCGCATGCCCTGGGAACGCCACCGGAGAGCGTGCATCAGGCCATTGGTCAGGTGGTGGATCAGCGCCTGGCCCGGTCCGCCGAGCTGAAGGCCCACCCCTGGGCCGCCTGGCGCGACGAGGTGCTGCCGCTGCTGGACGAGTTGCAGAAGGCCAAACGCCTGCACGGGGGCAGCAAGAAGTCCATGCTGACGGCCTGGGATGCCCTGACCGCCTGGGCCGACTCCGAGGACCCGCTGCCGGAAGACCTCGATAAGGCCGGCTTCAGGAACCAGACGCCGGAGGGGCTGGACAGTATTCTTAAAGGCGAGGAACCGGCGCCCCGGCACCCGGCGTTCGACGCCATCGGGGCCATCCTGGCGTTCAGCCGGAACCCACCCAGCGCCAAATCCGACATCCTGCGCCACGCCAGCCACTGGATCGCCAATCGGCTGGACGCGGAAAAACAGCAACGTTCGGAAATGGGTTTCGACGATCTGCTCACCCGCCTGGACGACGCCCTCCACGGCCCCCGGGGCGACCAGCTGGCTGCCACCATCCGCCGCCAGTTCCCGGTGGCGCTGATCGACGAGTTCCAGGATACCGACCCGGTGCAATACCGCATCTTCAACCGGATCTATCAGGTAGAGCACAACCGCCCGGACACCTGCCTGCTAATGATCGGCGACCCCAAGCAGGCCATCTACGGCTTCCGGGGCGCGGACATCTACACCTACCTGCAGGCGCGGCTCGGCGTGCAGGACCGTACCTGGACGCTGGGCACCAATTACCGCTCGGCCGAGCCCATGGTCGCTGCCGTTAACCGGGTGTTCGAGCACAGCGACCGGCACAGCCCGCAGGGCGCGTTCCTGTTTGGCCAGGGCGACACCACGCCGCTGCCGTTCCAGGGGGTGGACGCCAACGGCACCAAACGCCTGTGGTCGGTGCAGGGGGAGGTTCAGCCCAGCCTGGTGTTCTGGACCCACGAGTCCGGGGACACCGGCAAGGAGGGCAGCCCGAAAGGCCTCGCCAAGGGCACCGCCACCGCCGACCTGGCCGAGACCTGCGCCAGCGAGATCGCCCGTCTGCTCACCCTCGGCCAGGCGAACCAGGCCGGCTTTGCCCTGTCGGAGAACCCGGCGGATCTGGAGCCGGTGCAGCCGAAAGACATCGCGGTACTGGTGAACAACCGAAACGAGGCCGCGGCGGTACGCGATGCCCTGGGCCGCCGGCGCATCAAGAGCGTGTACCTGTCGGACCGGGATTCGGTGCTCACCTCGCCGGAGGCGGCGGAACTGCTGTGCTGGCTGCAGGCCTTCGCCGAACCCCGCCAGCTGTCGCTGATTCGCGCCGCCCTGGCGACGCCGACGCTGGGCCAGAGCTGGCAGGCCCTGGACCGGCTATTGACCGACGAGAACGTGCTGGAGCGGGAGATCGCCCGCTTCCAGGGCTACCAGGCCCAGTGGCAAAGCCAGGGCGTGCTGCCCATGCTGCGCACCTTCCTCATGGATTTCGAGGTGCCCGGCCGCCTGCTGCAACGGCCAGACGGTGAGCGAAGACTCACCGACATCCTGCACATCGCAGAGCTGCTGCAGCAGGACAGCCTGCAGCTGGACGGGGAACACGCGCTGGTGCACCACTTCACCCAGATCCTGCGGGCGGCCGACGAAGAAGACGAACACCGCACCCTGCGCCTGGAAAGCGACGCCGGACTGGTAAAGGTAATCACCGTGCACAAATCCAAGGGCCTGGAATACCCGCTGGTGTTCCTGCCCTTCGGCACCGCGTACCGGGCAGAGAACCCGAAACAGGCCTACGTGCGCTACCACAATGAACAGGGTCGCCTGGTGACCGTGTTTGATCCCACCCCCGAAGACATTGCCCGAGCCGACCAGGAACGTCTGGGCGAGGACATCCGCAAACTCTACGTGGCCCTGACCCGCGCCCGGTTCGCCACCTGGGTGGGTGCCGCTGCCCTGGACAACTGGCACCAGAGCGGCCTGGGTTACGCCATTGCGGGCAGTCCGGAACAGGGGCTGGCGGGCGCCCTGGCACCCCTGGCCCAAGGGCGCCCGGAAATTGCGGTGTTGCCACTGCCAGAACCCGAAGACCGGGTGTACATCGAGACGGCACCCGAGGCGCTGGGGCCGTCCCTGGTATCAACGCGCGAAGCGAAGGAGGACTGGTGGATTGCCAGCTACTCCAGCATTGAGTACACCGGTCTGTCCGGCAGCGGCATCGGGTTCACCGGCGAGGTGGAAGACGCCCAGACCCAGAACCTGCTGGAGGAAAGCGCTCAGGACAACGCAGACGCCGACGAGCCCTCCAGCCCGGTCGCCGCCCGCGATCACCATCAATTCCCGAAAGGCGCAGGCCCCGGCACGTTTCTTCACGAGCTGCTGGAATGGTGCACCGCCCAGGGTTTCCAGCGGGTACTGGACCAGCCGGCGCTGCTTCACGATCAGCTGGCCCGCCGCTGCGGTACCCGTGGCTGGAGCGAATGGGTGGAACCCCTGCACCAATGGCTGCTGGCGCTGATCCGCCAGCCGTTACCGCTGGCCAGCGACGGCCAGCGCTCCGCCAGCCTAGCGCAACTGACCAGCCTGCGCCCGGAGCTGGAATTCTGGTTCGAAAGCCGGAATGTGGACATCCAGACCCTGGACCGGCTGGTCACCGACCATACCCTGAACGGCGCCGACCGGCCGCAAGCCGAGACCGGTCGGTTCAACGGCATGCTCAAGGGCTTTATCGACCTGGTGTTTGAACACGAGGGCCAGTACTACGTGCTCGATTACAAATCCAACACCCTGGGCGAGGACGACGCCGCCTACACTCGCCAGGCCATGGGCGATGCCATCCTGGCCAAGCGCTACGACCTGCAATACGTGCTCTACCTGCTGGCGCTGCACCGGCTGCTGAAAGCCCGGCTGCCCGGCTACGATTACGACCGCCACATCGGCGGCGCGGTCTATCTGTTCCTGCGCGGGGTGAATTCCCCAAGCCACGGGGCCTTCACCGACAAACCGCCAAGAGCACTGATGGAGCAGCTGGATGCGCTGTTCGATGGCGAGCTGACCGAAGGGGAGGTGGCCGCATGAGCCGGACCCGTAACACTGAGAATCAGTTTGCCCTGGACCTGGGCGACAGCACGCCCGACCGGCCCGGCGCTGTAGATAACGTTGAGCGACTGACCAGCCTTGTAGAGACCGAGGCCCTTCTGGACCAGTGGCAGCAGGCCGGCTGGATTCGCCCCCTGGATGTGGGCTTTGCCCGGCTGATCCGGCAACTGGGCGAAGAGCAGGGCGAGAGCCCGCAGCCCCTGGTGCTGTTGCTGTCCGCGCTCACCTCCCACCAGGTGGGCCGGGGCCACGTGTGCGTAGACCTCAAGCACCTGCTGGCGGATGCCGGCAACACCCTGGCGTTGCCGCCGGAGGAGCCGGCCAGGCCAGCGCTGACCGACACGGAGGCCGCGGCACTGCAGGGCCTGCACCCCCAGGATCTGCTGGCCCGGGTACAACTGGCTAACTGCCTGGCAGCGCTTCAGACATCAGCGGCCGTGAGCGACGGGGCGGTGCCAACACCCCTGGTGCTGAACGGCAGCCGACTGTACCTGCGCCGGTTCTGGCGTTACGAACAACGCATTGCCGAGGGTATCAGGCAGCGGCTGGCGTTGACCTCGGCGCTGGCAGACCCGGACGCGTTGCCCGCCCAAACCCTGTCCCGGGCGCTGGCCACTCTGTTTCAGTCAAAAGAGCCCGTAGACTACCAGAAGCTGGCCTGTGCCCTGGCCGCCCGCAACGGCTTTGCAGTGATCACCGGCGGCCCCGGCACCGGCAAGACCACCACCGTGGTCAATCTGCTGGCGGCGCTGCAGGCTGTGGCCGGCGCCGACCCGGGGCGAGCAGGGCGCAAATACCGCATCCGCCTGGCGGCTCCCACCGGCAAAGCCGCGGCCCGCCTGAACGAATCCATCGGCGGGGCGGTGCAACGGTTGCCGCTGGCGGAACTGCCCGGCGCCGTGCAACTGGACGATATCCCGACCAGGGTCACGACCCTGCATCGACTGCTGGGCAGTCGGCCGGACACCCGTCAGTTCCGTCATCACCGGGACAATCCGCTGCTGGTGGATATCCTGGTCATTGATGAAGCCTCCATGGTGGATGTCGATCTGATGGCCTCGGTGTTCGACGCGCTGCCCGCCAGCGCCCGGCTGATTCTGCTGGGCGACAAGGACCAGCTGGCCTCCGTGGACGCCGGAGCGGTGCTCGGGGAACTGTGCCAACGCGCCTCCGACGCCCACTACACCCCGGAAACCGCCCGTTGGCTTGAAGCTATCACCGGCGCCGAGGTGCCGGCGAACCTGGTGGATGATCACGGCCAGCCCATGGACCAGGCCGTAGCCATGCTGCGCAAAAGCTACCGGTTTGGCGAGGACAGCGGCATCCGCCAGCTTGCCGAAGCAGTCAACACCAGCGCGTTGACCGGTACCATGCTGGCCAGGATAAGGGATCCGGGCTTTGACGATGTGGTCTGGCTGAATGGCCAGAGGCCAACGTCGGATCCGGAACAGACGCTCGAGCTGATCTGCCACCATGCCATCAGCGGCAGCCCGGAGCGCTTCCGCAACGAGGGCAAGGACCGGGTCGTGAATGGGCAGACGCTGCCGCCCCCCGTGGGCTATCGCCACTATCTTGAGGTGATGGCCAACGCAGGATTGACGGCAGACAGCCCCCGGGAGGCCTGGGATACCCACGCCGCGGCCGTACTGGACGCATTCAGCGATTTCCAGATTCTGTGCGCTCTGCGTCGCGGTCCCTGGGGCGTGGAAGGCCTGAATCAGCGCATCGCCCAGCAGCTCATGACGGAAAAGCTGATCGACAAAACCGAGGGCTGGTACCCCGGCCGCCCGGTGCTGATCACCGGCAACGACTACAACCTGGGCCTGATGAACGGCGATATCGGCATTACCTTCAGGGTACCCTGGGACACCAGCGACGACGGCCAGCCGAAAGACACCCTGCGAGTCGCCTTCCCCAGCGCCGATGCCGAGGGCGGTATCCGCTGGATATCCCCCAGCCGCCTGCAACAGCTGGAAACCGTGTACGCCATGACGGTGCACAAGTCCCAGGGATCGGAGTTCAACCACACCTGCCTGGTGCTGCCGGACCGCCTGAGCCCGGTACTCACCAGGGAGCTGGTGTACACCGGCATCACCCGGGCCAGGAACTGGTTCAGTCTGATTACTGGCAATACCCAGGTGTTCAAAGACAGTGTGGAGCAACAGGTGGTGCGAGCTTCGGGGCTGGCGCTTCGGCTAGCGGAGTTCTAGCCCCGGGCTCCGGCGGGGGAGGCCTTTCCAAAACACGCTGTGAATACCTCCCTGTACGCTCGGCTCCGCCATCCATGGCTCCGCACGGTTTTGGAAAGGCCTCCCCCGCCGAATCCCTGACTTTTCAGTTATCCTCACGTCGGTGCTGCTGCTCCCACAGATGGGCGTAGTGCCCGCCGGCGGCCAGCAGTTCACTGTGGCTGCCGCTCTCTACAATCCGTCCGCCATCCATAACCAGAATGGTATCGGCGTCACGAATCGTGGACAGCCGGTGGGCGATGACCAGGGTGGTGCGCTGCTGGCTGACTTCTTTGAGGGCGCCCAGGATGGCCTGTTCTGAGAGCGAATCCAATGACGACGTCGCTTCGTCCAGAATCAGCAGCGGCGGGTTCTTGAGAATCACACGGGCGATGGCCACGCGCTGCTTTTCGCCCCCGGACAGCTTCAGGCCCCGCTCGCCCACCTTCGTCTCATACCCTTCCGGCAGGCTGTTGATAAAACCGTCCAGGTGCGCCAGGCGGGCCGCGCGATAGACCTCCTCCTCGGTGGCTTCGGGGCGGCCATAGGCCAGATTGCGGTACAGCGTATCGTTGAACAGCACGGTGTCCTGGGGCACCACGCCGATGGCCGAGCGCAGGCTGTCCTGGGTCACTTGCCGGATATCCTGGCCGTCAATGCGGATGGCACCCCGATCCACGTCGTAGAATCGGAACAGCAAGCGGGCGAGGGTGGACTTGCCGGCCCCACTGGCACCCACCACTGCGACTTTGTGCCCGGCCGGAATGGTAAAGTCCACATCCTGCAGGATCGGTCGGTCGGCCCGGTAGGCAAAGTGGATATGGTCGAAGCGCACCTCGCCCTTGTCCACGCTCAGGGGCCTGGCATCTTCCGCGTTCTGGATCGCGGGCTGGTCGCCGAGCAGTTTGAACAAGCGCTCCACGTTGACCAGCGCCTGGCGAATCTCCCGGTAGACAAACCCCAGGGCATTCAACGGTATGAACAGCTGCAGCAGGTAGGCGTTGATCATGGTGAAGTCGCCCAGGGTGATCTGGCCACTGGCGACCTCCCGCACCGCCATGGCCATGATCACGATCATCGCCAGGCCGATAATCAGCGCCTGCCCGGAGTTCAGGGCCGCAAGGGACAGCCGGTTCTTGAGGCGGGCCTGCTCCCACTCGTCCAGGTCCTGGTCGTACACCTGAGCCTCATAACGTTCGTTGTTGAAATACTTCACCGTCTCGTAGTTCAGCAGGCTGTCCACCGCTCGGGAGTTAGACTGATTGTCGCGGGCGTTGGCTTCGCGCACGAAACGGGTGCGCCACTCGGTCACTTTGATGGAGAACACCACGTAAACCACCACGGCCACCAGAATCGCCAGCACATAGCCGACGTTGAACACCACAAACAGAATGCCGGCAACCAGCAGGATTTCCAGCAGGGTGGGCACGATATTGAACAGGGTAAAACGAAGCAGGAAGCTGATGCCGTTGGTGCCCCGCTCGATATCCCGCGCCAGGCCACCGGTCTTCCGATCCAGATGAAACGCCAGTTCCCTCTGGTGCAGGTGCTCAAACACCCGGAGGGAGACACGCCGCATGGCCCGCTCGGCCACCCGAGCGAACACGGCGTCTCGGAGTTCGTTGAACAGCGTCGCGCCGAATCTCAGCAAGCCGTACGCCAGCACCAGCAGCATCGGTATCCACAGCAGCAGATCGGCGCCACGGTTCTGGTCGAGATAGTCGACGATGTACTTCAGGGCAATCGGCGTCGCCACGGTCGCCAGCTTCGCAAGCACCAACAGTGCCAGCGCCAGCGCGACCCGGCCCCGGAACTCGGTAAGGTACGGCCAGAGGCCTGAAATGATTTTCCAGTCCGGTTTGTGATCTGCCGGGTAATCGTTGTCGGCGTAGGCGCGCACTGTAGAAGTATCCTTTGGCAATGGTGTCGGATTACGCTGCGCTAATCCGACCTACGAATTATCTCCAGACTCTGGGAGCCCACGTGGGCTCTGCCCGAAGGTATGATAGGTCCTGTTTCGAGAACAAACCGTATTGACGCTGGAGTCTACAGCAGCCAACACCCTGGAGGCACATCATTAACACACGCCACCGTAAAGCCCTGAAACTCGTCATCGAGTTTATCAGTCCCTATCGCCGGGCCGTGGCCGGCGCCCTGGTGGCGTTGGTCATCACCGCCGGTATTACCCTGGGGCTGGGCCAGGGGCTGCGTATCCTGGTGGACCAGGGTCTGGCCACGGAATCGCCGGCGAACCTGGCCAGGGCCATCGGGCTGTTTTTCGTGCTGGTGCTGGGCCTGGCGTTCGGTTCCTTTGCCCGTTTCTATCTGGTGTCCTGGATTGGCGAGCGGGTGGTGGCAGACATTCGCAAGAAAGTCTTCAACCACCTGATTGACCTGCACCCGGGGTTTTTCGAGCAGAACCGGGCCCTGGAGATCCAGTCCCGGTTCACAGCCGATACCACGGTGCTTCAGTCGGTAATCGGCTCCACGGTGTCCATTGCCCTGCGCAACGCACTGATGCTGGTGGGCGGCTTGCTGCTGCTGTTCATCACCAACGCCAAACTGGCGAGCATTATTCTTCTGGGCTTTCCGCTGGTGATTGCTCCCATCCTGTTCTTCGGCCGACGGGTTCGTGCGCTGTCCCGGCTCAGCCAGGATCGCGTGGCCGATGTCGGCAGCTACGTGGGGGAAAATCTTACCCAGATAAAGACGGTGCAGGCGTTCAACCACCAGCCCCACGATCGCCGGTATTTTTCCGAGGTGTCCGAGCGCGCGTTCGAGATTGCCCGGCAGCGTATTCGCCAGCGGGCCTGGCTGACCACCCTGGCGATTTCCCTGGTGATGGGCGCGGTGGGCGTTGTGATCTGGATTGGCGGGCTGGATGTGATCCACGGGCGCATCAGCCCGGGCGAGCTGGCGGCCTTTGTGTTTTACAGCCTGCTGGTGGGAGTGGCGGCCGGCGCCATTAGCGAGGTTATTGGTGAGCTTCAGCGGGCGGCAGGCTCGGCGGCACGTCTGTTCGAGTTATTGCAGACTGAATCGGCGTTCGCGCGTGAAGGCGAGCGGGAAAAGGGCGTTGGGGATCTGCCCGCGGTCGTGCGCGGCGAACTGCGGCTGGACCAGGTGTTCTTCAGCTACCCCGGCCGCCAGGACCGGCCCGCCATCGCCGGTCTTACCCTCGATATCCGGGCCGGCGAAACCCTGGCCCTGGTGGGCCCCTCGGGTGCCGGGAAATCCACCCTGTTCGATCTGCTGCTGCATTTCTATCAGCCGGACAGTGGCCGTATTCTCATCGACGGTGTGGATACGGCCGGCTGGCCCCTGGACTCCCTGCGCCGGTGCTTTGCCCTGGTGCCCCAGACCCCGGCCCTGTTTCATGGCACGGTTGCCGACAACATCCGCTATGCCCGGCCGGAGGCCAGTCAGCAAGCGGTAGAGCAGGCGGCTAAGGTTGCCCATGCCCACGATTTCATTCTGGCCCTGCCTCAGGGCTATGACACCCGGCTGGGTGACGCCGGTCAGGGTCTTTCCGGTGGCCAGAAACAGCGGCTGGCCATTGCCCGGGCGCTGCTCGCCGATGCTCCGATCCTGCTGCTGGATGAAGCCACCAGTGCCCTGGATGCCGAGAGTGAAAACCTGATACAGCAGGCCATGCCGGCGCTCACCGAGGGCCGCACCACGCTGGTGATTGCCCACCGTCTGGCCACGGTGCGGGACGCCGACCGGATTGCCGTGATGGACGGCGGCCAGCTGCTCGCCGTCGGTTCCCACGAGCAACTGATGCGGGAAAACAGTCTCTATCGGCGCCTGGCCAACCTGCAGTTCCGTGAAAATACCGACTGACGGCGACCATGGTCGGTTTGTTTCCTGCTCCCGTACTACTTACACTGGTATGTGAAACTTTCGAACCTGAACTCAGGGAGAATGGCAAAGTGAGCAATAAAGAATTGCAGGCACTCAAAGAACGCTACGTTGCGGCGGGCGCGGCAAGTCCCAATGAGCAGTTTGCCGACCACGCAACCAATGCGGAACTGTGGGATGCCGACGGCAAGCGCATGATCGATTTTGCCGGCGGTATCGGTGTTCTCAACATTGGCCATCGCCACCCGAAGGTGGTGGAGGCCGTCAAGGCGCAGCTCGACAAGCTGATGCACACCTGCCAGACGGTAATGCCCTATGAGGGCTACGTGAAGCTGGCACAGAAACTCAGTGAAGTGGTTCCGGTTAAGGGCCACGCCAAGGTCATGCTGGCCAACTCCGGCGCGGAAGCCCTGGAAAACGCCATGAAGATTGCCCGGGCGGCCACCGGCAAGACCAACGTTATCTGTTTTGACGGCGGTTACCACGGCCGTACCTTCTACACCATGGCCATGAACGGCAAGGCGGCGCCGTATCAGACTGACTTCGGCCCCATGCCCGGTAACGTCTATCGCGCTCCCTATCCGGTGCCTTACCACGGCGTGTCCGAGGAAGAAGCCCTGCGTGGCCTGAAAATGGCCATGAAGGCGGATTCCCCGGCCCGCAACACGGCCGCCATCGTGATTGAACCGGTACTGGGCGAGGGCGGTTTCTACGCCGCGCCCACCAGCTTCCTGAAGGAAATTCGCAAGATCTGCGATGAGAACGACATCCTGATGGTGGTGGACGAAGTACAGAGCGGTTTTGGCCGTACTGGCAAGATGTTTGCCATTGAGCACAGCGGCATTGAGCCGGACATCATGACCATGGCCAAGAGCATGGCCGACGGCATGCCGATTTCGGCGATCGTCGGTACCGACAAGATCATGGACTCCTCCGGACCCAATTCCCTGGGCGGTACCTACACTGGTAGCCCCACAGCCTGTGCCGCGGCGTTGGCGGTGTTCGATGTGTTCAAGGAAGAAAATATCCTTGGCAAATCCCAGGCCCTGGGCGAGAAACTGAAGCAGCGCTTCAGCCAGTGGCAGGAGCAGTTCGAGCACGTGGACAATGTCCGCAACCTCGGGCCCATGGCGGCGTTCGAGCTGGTGGAAAGCAAGCAGAGCCGGACACCCAAGCCGGAGCTGGCTGCGGCCGTGACCAAGAAGGCCAAGGAAAAGGGGCTGATTCTGCTGAGCTGCGGTATGTACGGCAATACCCTGCGGTTCCTGATGCCGGTGACCATCGAGGATGATGTGCTGGAGGAAGGGCTCGCGATTGTGGAAGAGAGCCTCAAGGAGGTGGGTGCCTGATACAGGCGTTTCATTTCTGAATGATCGAGCCGGGCTGATGCCCGGCTTTTTTTGGTCTTCAGGTTTGGGTGGATGAGCGTGGGAGGGCTACAGCCTTCCCAGTCTCGCGGAACTTGAAATGTGACCAAAAAATATACCCTCCCTTTTTCTACGCCCCACCGATTTTCGGTAAGGATGTTTTGAGCAAAAGTTGATCACTGCATGTTGTCCTGTAGCAGGCGAAAAAGGGGTTCTCTTTTTCAGATCGCCTGTTGAATGCACCACAACAAAGACAAGACAGGAGCATGCAATGAGTCAGTTTTCTCGGTTTATCGCCGGTGCCACGCTGGGCGCGGCTTTGGCACTTCCGGTTCAGACGGCCCACGCCGGGGCGTTTGTGCATTTGTTCGAATGGAAGTGGAGCGATGTCGCCCAGGAGTGTGAAAACTTCCTGGGGCCCAAGGGCTTCAGCGCGGTGCAGGTATCGCCGCCCCAGGAGCATATCCAGGGCAGTGCCTGGTGGACACGCTATCAGCCGGTCAGTTATCAGTTGAGCAGCCGCAGCGGTGACGCGGCGGCCTTTGCCGATATGGTTCAGCGGTGTAACGCCGCCGGGGTGGACGTGTACGCCGATGCGGTCATCAACCACATGGCTAACGGGAGCGGCACGGGTACCGCGGGTTCTTCCTACAGTTCCAGCTCCCTCAGTTATCCGATGTACAGCAGCAACGATTTTCACGCCCCCTGCGGAATCAATCCGGAAGACTACGGCACCGATGCCTGGCGGGTCCGGAACTGCCAGCTGGTCGGGCTTCCGGATCTGGATACTGCCGATAACTATGTTCAGGACACGATTGCCGGTTACCTGAATGAGCTGGCCTCGTTGGGGGTCGCCGGCATCCGGGTCGACGCCGCCAAGCATATGTCGCCCTCGGACATCAGCGGCATTCTCGGCCAGGTGAACAGCCCGCTTTATGTTTTCCAGGAGGTGATTGACCTGGGTGGTGAGGCAGTCAGCGCCACGGAGTATACCGGCACGTCGGATGTCACCGAGTTCCGCTACAGTGCGTCCCTCGGCAATGTCTTCAAGAACCAGAACCTGGCTTACCTGGCCAATTTTGGCGAAAGCTGGGGCTTTCTGGCCGGCGGTGATGCGGTGGTCTTCACCGATAACCACGACAACCAGCGGGGCCACGGGGCTGGAGGCAGCAATGTGCTGACCTACAAGGACGGCAGTTTGTATAACCTCGCCAATGTGTTCATGCTCGCCTGGCCTTATGGTTATCCCAAGGTGATGTCCAGCTACGGGTTCTCGGACGGTGACCAGGGGCCTCCCGCGCAGTCGGTGTACCAGAACGGCAGTGCCCAGTGCGGCGGGGCCTGGATCTGCGAACACCGGTGGGATTCCATCGCCAACATGGTGGGCTTCCGCAATGCCACCGACGGTACCGGGGTTTCCTACTGGTGGGATAACGGCAATGACCAGATTGCGTTCGGGCGCGGCGACCGCGGTTTTGTGGTCATCAAC
Source organism: Marinobacter sp. E2 (assembly GCF_055755345.1). NCBI lineage: Bacteria > Pseudomonadati > Pseudomonadota > Gammaproteobacteria > Pseudomonadales > Marinobacteraceae > Marinobacter > Marinobacter sp. E2. Next base: position 9,106 of record NZ_CM146911.1, on the reverse strand, counting down.
CGGGAGGGTGCGCCCCTGTCCAGAACCTTCAACACCGGATTGCCGGATGGCCAGTATCGCAACGTAGCGGGAGACGGCAGCTGCGCAACGGTGCAGGGTGGCCAGGTAACTCTCAACGTCGCCGCGATGGAAGCAGCAGCGTTGCATGTCGGTGCCGATTGCAGTGGCAGTGACGGTGGTGCCGCGGATGGCGGCACGGTGGCCACCCTGTTTACCTGCGGCAACGGTACCACCGAGTGGGGTCAGAGTGTGTACGTTACCGGCAACCTTGCCGAACTGGGGGCCTGGTCACCGGCCTCCGCCCGCAAGCTGGAGCCCTCCGCCTATCCGACCTGGACCGGGCAGCTGGACCTGCCGGCCAACTCCGCCGTAGAGTGGAAGTGCCTCAAACGCAGCGAGACCGACCCGGCGGCCCAGGTCCAGTGGCAATCCGGGGCCAACAATACCCTGCAGACGGGCAACGCCGGCAGCACCGCCGGCACATCCGGGAGCTTCTGAGGGCGGTTACGTCCTGGCTCGGATTCGTCGTATACTGCCGGGAGTCTTCCGGCAGTCCGCCCGGAGCTGCCGCTGTTTCACCAATCAGGTTCCGTCATGACGTCTCCGAGTTCTTCCAGTAGTTCCCAGTCGCAGTCCAGAGACCACAAACCCAGGCCCTGGATTGATCTGCTGGTGAGTATCGTTATTCCCTCCGTGATTCTGATGAAGTTCAGCGGAGATGAGCACCTGGGCAGTGTCAATGCGTTGATCATTGGTCTGGCGTTTCCCCTGGGGTGGGGTTTGTTCGAGCTGGTCCGTTATCGCAAGAAAAACTTCATCGCCGTGCTGGGGCTGATCAGTGTCGGGCTGACCGGCGGCATTGGCCTGCTCGAGCTGGACGCCGGCTGGCTGGCCATCAAGGAAGCGGCGATTCCCGCCATCATTGGTCTCGCGGTGCTGGTATCCACCCGCACCCGGTACCCGTTGGTGCGGACCCTGCTTTACAACCCGAGCGTTCTGGATGTGGACAAGGTGCACCGGTCGCTGGAAGAGAAGGGCTGCGTGGCGGAATTCGAAGCTCGCTTACTGAAAGCCAGCTACTTTTTTGCCGGCACCTTCCTGTTCTCCTCCATCATGAACTATGTACTGGCCAAGTGGATCGTAGTCAGCCCCTCGGGTACCGAGGCGTTCAATGAGGAACTGGGCCGGATGACGCTGGTTAGCTACCCGATGATCGCCATTCCCTCCATGATCATGATGATGCTGATTTTCTACTACCTGTGGCGGACTATCCGGCGGCTGACCGGGTATACCCTTGAAGAAGTTATGGCGCCACATCTGGCGGAGAAGGAAAAGGCGGCCCGGGAGAAGTCCTCCGAGTCCTGAATAACCCCATCAAGTCCGGGGTGTATCTGCCCGGGCAAGATCTAATAACCAATAAAAAAGCGGCGGTGGCTTAAAGCCATCGCCGCTTTTTTTCTGCCCAATTCAGGACGTACCGGTCGATCAGACGTCCAGGTTGGTCACTTCCAGGGCATTGGTCTGGATGAAGTCCCGGCGGGGCTCTACGTCGTCGCCCATCAGGGTGGTAAAGATCTGGTCGGCGGCGATGGCATCCTCGATGGTTACCTTCATCATCCGGCGGGTCTCCGGGTCCATAGTGGTTTCCCACAGCTGTTCCGGGTTCATCTCGCCGAGACCCTTGTAGCGCTGGATGTTCAGGCCACGCTGGGCTTCCTTCATCAGCCAGTCCAGGGCACCCTCGAATGACAGCACCGCCTGCTTGCGCTCGCCGCGCTGCACGTAGGCGCCTTCTTCAATCAGCCCGTCCAGGGTTTCGCCCATCCGGGCGATGGCCGCGTACGATGAGGATTCGAAGAAATCGTGGCTGAACACGTGCTCGTGGGGAATACCGTGCACGTAGATGGTCACCTTCGGCAGGTACAGGTCGCGCTCGGTGTCGCGGGTCACTGAGAAGGTGTACTTGGTGCCTGTGCGGGTGTCCAGATCCAGACCGTCGCCCAGACGTGCAACCCAACGAGCGACTTCGGCTTCGTCTTTGAGATGCTCGGATTTCAGGGTCACGTTCTGGAGCATCTGCTCCAGCACCTTGGCCGGGTAAGCACGGGAAAGGCGCCCGATCATCGCCATGACGGCCTGGTAGTCCTTGACCATGGTTTCCAGAGCGGACTCCTTGATCGCCGGTGCCTCCGGGTTCACAAACAGCTGGGCATTCTCCAGGGCAGTCTGTGTCAGGTAGGCTTCCCTTGCCTTTTCGTCTTTCAGATACTGCTCCTGCTTGCCACGCTTGACCTTGTACAGTGGCGGCATGGCAATGAACACGTGGCCGCGCTCGATAATCTCCCGCATCTGGCGGAACAGGAACGTCAGCAGCAGGGTGCGGATGTGCGAACCATCCACGTCGGCATCCGTCATGATGATGATGGAGTGGTAACGCAGCTTGTCCGGGTTGAACTCCTCGCGACCAATGCCGCAACCTAGGGCCGTGATGAGGGTGCCAACTTCGGCCGAAGAAAGCATCTTGTCGAACCGGGCTTTTTCCACGTTCAGGATCTTGCCTTTCAGGGGCAGGATGGCCTGGGTTTTTCGGTCCCGGCCCTGCTTGGCGCTACCGCCCGCGGAATCACCCTCCACAATGTAGAGTTCGGAAAGGGCGGGGTCCTTCTCCTGGCAATCGGCCAGTTTGCCAGGCAGGCCGGCGATGTCCAGAGCACCTTTACGACGGGTCATGTCGCGGGCCTTTCGGGCCGCTTCCCGGGCGCGCGCGGCCTCGATCATCTTGTTGACGATCAGCTTGGCTTCGTTGGGCTGTTCCTGGAGGTACTCGGCAAAGCTCTGGTACAGCTCCTGTTCAACGGCGGTTTTCACCTCGGAGGAGACCAGTTTGTCCTTGGTCTGGGAGGAGAATTTCGGGTCCGGTACCTTGACGCTGATGATCGCCGTCAGCCCTTCACGGGCATCGTCACCAGAGGTGGCCACTTTGGCTTTCTTGCCCAGACCTTCCTGTTCAATGTAATTGTTCAGGGAACGGGTCAGTGCCGCCCGGAAACCAGCCAGGTGGGTACCACCGTCGCGCTGCGGGATGTTGTTGGTGAAGCAGTAGATGTTCTCCTGGAAGGCGTCGTTCCACTGCATGGACACCTCCACGGCGATCCCATCCTCCCGCTCGCGGTTGAAATGAAACACCCGGTTGATCGGCGTCTTGTTGGCATTCAGGTGCTCAACGAACGCCCGCAGACCACCCTCGTACTCAAAGACTTCCTCCTTGCCAGTGCGCTCATCGGTCAGGCGAATGCGTACGCCGCTGTTCAGGAACGCCAGTTCCCGAAGCCGTTTGGCCAGGATGTCGTAGTGGAACTCGATGTGGGTAAAGGTGTCCGGGGACGGAATGAAATGGACCTTGGTACCCGAGGCATCGGTTTCGCCCACTTCCGCCAGTGGGGCATTGGGCACGCCATGGGTGTAGCTCTGTTCGTACACTTTCCCGTCGCGACGGATGGTGAGAGTCAGAGTGGAGGAGAGGGCGTTCACCACGGAAACACCAACGCCGTGCAAACCACCGGAGACCTTGTAGGAGTTGTCATCGAACTTGCCGCCTGCATGCAGGACGGTCATGATGACTTCCGCCGCCGACACACCCTCTTCTTCGTGCAGGTCTACCGGGATACCGCGGCCGTTATCCTTGACGGTGACGGATTCGTCGGGATGAATCACCACGCCAATTTCCGAGCAGTAGCCCGCCAGCGCTTCATCAATGGAGTTATCCACCAATTCAAAGACCATGTGGTGCAGGCCGGTGCCATCATCGGTATCACCGATGTACATACCCGGTCGCTTTCGCACCGCATCGAGGCCCTTCAAGACTTTGATACTGGAGGAATTGTAGTTCGATTCGCTCATTCGGAAACTCCTGAAGCCTGGAATGGGAGGGACCCTGACAGACCCCGCCGCTTTATTCTTCCGTCAATTTTCCATGTTCCACGTGGAACAATCTGTAATCCGGGGCGCTACCCCGGGGCCAGAGCTGGTCAACGACCGGATGTTCGATCGATGTCATAAACACCTGGCAACGAAGGGACTGCAGTCGCTGCGCTAGCATGGCCCGGTGCCCCTCATCCAGCTCGGCATTAATATCATCCAGCAGAAACGTCACCTGCTTGCCCAGTGCACTTAACACCATGCCCTGAGCGATTTTCATCAGAATCACCAGCGTTTTCTGCTGGCCCCGGGAGAACGTCTCCGCAACGGGCCTTCCCTGGAACTTCAGCCGGACATCCGCGCGATTAGGTCCATACAGGGTATGCCCCATCTTTCGCTCCTGTTCCCGATGGTTCAGCAACAGGCTCTCCAGGGGTTGGCTGACATCCCAACCCGGGAAAAACTCCAGCTTCAAACCATCGGTCCAGGGTACATCCACTTCATGCACCAGTGTCTCGAACGCCGCTTTGAACTGGCTGAAAGTGGCAGCACGGGCCTCGGATATCTGAGTGCTCAGCGCGGCGTATTGTCGGTCCCAGACCCGCATCATGGCTTCGTCTAGTCTACCATTTCTGAGAGTTTGATTCCGCTGTGATGTCACTCTCTGACACTGCTGCCACACCGATCCGAACGAAGGTTCCACGTGGAACACTGCCCAATCCAGAAACTGTCGACGCTTGCCCGGTCCACCCGCCACAACATCGAATACCCCGGGATCTATCACCGACACCGGCAGATGCCTGGCCAGGGACGACAGACTTCGCACACTTTCGCCATCAACCCGCAACGTGGTTTCTTTCTGGGAAAGGTCCCTCCCAATGCCAAGCCTGTGTACCAGTTCGTTGTCGTCCGACGAGCCGGACCCGACGGTTTCCAACCCCTGATCCAGACCGCCAAAGACCGTGAATCGCTGCTCACCGTGCCTCGCCACCGCCTGATGCCGACTCACCCGAAATGACCGGCCAAGCCCAAGGTAACCGATCGCTTCGAGTACGCTGGTCTTGCCGCTGCCATTCTCACCGTAGAGCAGGTTAAAAGAGGGAGAAAAGCGGACGGGCTCAGAGGACAGGTTTCGGAAGTTCTCGGTCTGGAATCTGACAAGCGCCATACGGGAGCAAGCTCAACGAGGAAGCGAGGAGGGCGGCCAAGCCCGGTGAAAAAGCGGAACCCAACGAAAAAGGCAGCACCCGAAGAAGGTGCTGCCTTAGTGTACAAAAGCCGGTGCCCGAAGGCGACAGGCTCAGTGCAACATGTTCAGGCGCTCATCCATGAACACGTCCATTTCCGGGGCCAGGATATGCACGTACCGGTCAAAGTACAGGAACTGTTTGAGCAGCAAAGCGAATTCCCTCGGAAAATGAAGACCGTGGCTTTCTCCGATCTTCACCATATCCATCAGAATGTGGTTTACATCGTCTTCCGCCTGGTCGGCTTCGTAGGGCACCTGATCCGGAACCATCTTGTCCATCTGCTGGTATAGACGACGCAGGTCGCCGGCCAGATCCTCTACCCGAACCGTCTGCCGGGTGATGCCGATCCGGATCATGGCGTCTGCCATACCTTCAAAGTTACCGACCATGATCGAGGAAATGAAATCACTGACCGCCTGCCAGGTATCAGGCTTGATCCGCCCAACAATGCCGAAATCAATGAAACCAACCCGGCCATCCTTCAACACCATGAGATTGCCCGCGTGGACATCGGCGTGGAAAAACTCGCACTGGGTCAGGCTCGCAAACCAGGTATTCATGGCAGTGATCAGAGTGCGCTCCGGATCCCGGGCATAACCACGGATGCTTTCCAGGTCGGTCAGCGGCACCCCATGGAAGCGCTCCATCGTCAGAATGCGGCGTGTGCTGCAATGCTCAAACACCCGGGGTACCGCCGCATCCTCGTTATGGGTGTCGTGCAGAAAGTCCCGGAACACCTTGAGATTGTTGGCCTCCTTGATAAAGTCGCATTCCTCCATCATGGTGCGCTGGATCTCCTCGACAATACCCGACAACGAGGTCCAGGACAGTTTCGGCGCCAGCGTCTCCAGAATTCGCGCAGACAGATAGAGAAAGTTGAGATCCGTCAGCAGGATGTTCTCGACACCCGGCTTCTGTACCTTGATCACCACCTCTTCGCCTGACACCAGCCGCGCGGAATGGACCTGCGCGATGGACGCGGAGGCCAGAGCCACAGGATCAATCTCCGAGTAAACTTCATCCAGGGGACGACCCAATTCATCCCGGATAATCTTCTTGATCACCCCGAACGGAAGCACGGGCGTCTTGTCGAGGCAGTATTGAAACTCCTCCACATACTCCTTGGGGAAAAACGTCGGCGAGCTCGCAATGAACTGGCCCAGTTTGATGTAGGTGGCACCCAGGGATTCAAAGGTCTGTCGCAACAGACGGGGCGTCGGAGGCCGATCCCCCCGAAGCCAGTTGATCCCGGTGCGCCCGAGCACCGACACGGTTTGTCCGATCCGGAACGCACCCTTGATTCCATTCGTTACGGTACTCATCAAACTAATAACTCCTACAGCCTCATGGGCATAACGACATACAGGCAGCGACTGTCGTTTTCCGCTTCAATCAGTGCGCTGCTGTTCGGATTGGAGAGCGTTATCTTCACCTGATCCTCATCCAGCGCGTTCATCACATCCACCAGATAGCCTACATTAAATCCGATCTGCAGGGATTCGCCCTGATACTCCACGGGCAGCGCGTCTTCGGCCTGTTCCTGGTCCGGGTTATTGGCGAACACCTGCAACTCGTTGGCTGACAGATTCAGGCGTACGCCACGGATGTTCTCGTGAGAGAGGATGCCAGCGCGCTGAAGGGTATTCTTGAGCGTAGCCCTGTCGGCCAGCACCACCTTGTCGCCGCCACGGGGGATCACCCGGTTGTAGTCCGGGAACTTGCCCTCGATCAGTTTCGAGGTGAAGGTATAGCTGCCTACGGTGGCGCGAAGATGATTATCACCAATCACCAGGGTCACCGGCGTTTCCACGTCATCGAGCAGCCGCGCCAGTTCCAGAACCCCCTTGCGGGGCACAATCACCTGCCGCAGATCCGGACACTGGGTAGCCAACTCCAGATGCGCCATGGCCAGTCGGTGCCCGTCGGTGGCGACCGTCCGCACGTGATCCTTGTCCACCTCCAGCAAGAGACCGTTCAGGTAATAACGAACGTCCTGCTGGGCCATGGCAAAGGCAGTTGCATCCAGCATTCTGCCGAGTTCTTTCTGGGGCAATTCCAGACGGAAACTCTCGGCTTCGTCCTCAACGTTCGGGAAATGCTCCGCCGGCAGGGTGGACAGGGTGAAATGACTGGCGCCCGAACGCACGTGCAGCCGATCGCCCTCCAGAGACAGGTCGATGGGCGATTCGTCACCCAGGGCCCGACAGATGTCGGAGAGTTTGCGGGCCGGTACGGTAATCTGCCCCGGTTGATCCACATGTACTGGCGTAACCCGCGCCACCAGTTCCACTTCCATATTGGTACCGGTAAGGGTGAGGGTGTTGTCCTCGGCCACCAGCAGCACGTTCGACAGCACCGGCATGGTCTGTTTCTTTTCCACCACGCCGGCAATGCTTTGCAGCGGGGTAAGCAGGGATTCACGGCTGATCGTCAGTTTCATGGCACTCAGCTTTCTTGATGTTGGAAGGGTGAATGTTGTTCGCCGACGCCCGGCATCAGGTGGTCAGCAACCTCATAAAATTCTGATAATCCTCGCGGATGCTGGGGTCAGTCTCCTGCAACTCCACGATCTTCTTACAGGCATGCAACACGGTGGTGTGGTCCCGACCGCCAAACGCGTCACCGATTTCCGGCAGGCTGTGGTTGGTCAGTTCCTTCGACAACGCCATCGCCACCTGGCGCGGTCGGGTTACGGTACGGGTCCGACGCTTGGACAACAGATCCGCCACCTTGATCTTGTAGTACTCCGCCACCGTACGCTGAATGTTGTCGATACTGACCTGCTTTTCGTGCAGTGCCAGCAGATCTTTCAGGCTTTCCCGGATGAACGGCGGGGTGATCTCGGAACCGGTGAAGTGAGCATTCGCTATCACCAGACGCAGTGCGCCTTCGAGTTCTCGAACGTTCGATCGTATTTTCTGGGCAATAAAAAACGCCGCTTCGCTGCTGAGTTTCACATTCGCCTGGTCGGCTTTTTTCATCAGGATGGCAACCCGGGTTTCCAGTTCCGGCGGTTCTACCATCACTGTCAGCCCCCAGCCAAACCGGGACTTGAGCCGCTCCTCCATGTCCACGATCTCTTTCGGGAACCGGTCGCAGGTCACAATCACCTGCTGGCCGCCTTCGAGCAGGGCGTTGAAGGTGTGGAAAAACTCTTCCTGGGAGCGTTCCTTTCGGGCAAAGAACTGAATATCGTCAATCAGCAGGGCATCCACCGACCGGTAATACCGTTTGAACTCGTTGATCGCGTTCAACTGCAGCGCCTTGACCATATCAGCCACAAAGCGCTCAGACCGTAGATAGGCGACTTTCGCCCGGGGATTGCGGCGCACGATCTCGTTGCCAATGGCGTGCATCAGGTGGGTTTTACCCAGGCCCACACCACCGTACAGGAACAGCGGGTTGTAGGCGCCGCCGGGATTTTCCGCAACCTGCATGGACGCGGCCCGGGCCAGCTGGTTGGATTTGCCCTCAACGAAGGTCTCAAAGGTAAAACCTTCGTTCAGAAAGCTCTGGTGCTTAATGTCCCCTTCCACCTGGACGGGCCGCCGGTCACCGCTGCTCTTGGGTTTGATCGAGGCAGGTCCCGCCACCGTTGCGGCGACCCCTTTCTCTTCCTCGGTCACCTGGCTGCCGGTCTCTTCGTGGACCTGTCCGTTAACCCGGGCCGGCGCTTCCGACCGCTCGACGGGTTCGCTTTCCCTCGGGGCAGAGCCCACCTTCATGTTGACCCGAGGTGCCTGACCACCGTTGAGGTCCTTGAGGACCTCCTCTATACGGCGCAGGTATTTCTCGTTGACCCAGTCCATGACAAACCGGTTGGGCGCGAACAGCATCAGCTGGCCCTCCCGGTGATCGGATTGCAATGGCCTTAACCAGGTATTGAACTGTTGTGCGGGAAACTCATCCCTAAGAACTTCAAGACATTGATGCCACAT